>OZ219748.1:0-2435000 GCA_964291335.2 Dehalococcoidia bacterium
TTCGCAGACTCCAAGACCCCGCCGCAGCGCATCGACATGCGCCACCCGACGCCCCAACATCAACGGAGCAACGGTCATTCCCATTCCAATCAACTCCTCCCTGAGCAGATCAATCCGCCCACTGCCGGCCAGCGACACATTATTGGGCACGAAAATCACCGGCAGTTTCATCCGGCGGATATGGCGGCGAAGTTGGCTGCCGCCAGCAGGTCGGAAACGCCAATGCCCACCGGGGAAAGGATGAGATCCATCTCTCCCAGAATCAGGCCAAGCGCCATGCTGTCCACCCCCGGCAGGTCGCACACCAGCAGATCAACTTCGTCAGCGCGGCGCATCCGGTCCACCGCATCGGCGGCGGCTTTATTAACCTGGCCCCGGGATACGGACCATTCCGGCGGATTGTCCCGCAGGTCGGCCAGTCCGATACAGCCCTCCTGAGGATCGAAATCCACCAGGGAGACCCTTTTCCCATCCGCCGCCGCCCGCTCCGCCAGATTGTACGCCAGCGTGGTTTTACCGGTGCCTCCTTTCAGGGAACAAAAGGCTACCGCCTGCATGCACCACCTCCCGAACCCGATTTAGAGCTAAATCCACATTTCACCAGAGATTATATCAACCGGAGCTTCACAGATTTAAAGCGCAAGGCAAACCGGTATCCCTGACTTTAGAAAACCGGGACTTTAGAAAACCGGACATCAAAAGATGATTAGATGAAAAAACCGGAACAACCACGGCACTACTTTACAGGAGGCGAAACCGCGCATGAACGGACCCGTTATCAACTTTATCGGCAACCTGACCCGGGATCCGGAACTCAAATACACCCCGAACACCGGCGCACCCTATATCCAGGTTAGCGTGGCAGTGAATAACTGGCGCGGCCCCGACCGGGAACCGGATACCCACTTCTTCAACTGCACTTTCTGGCGCTATCAGGCGGAGAGCATCGCCAACCACTGCACCAAAGGATCCCAGGTATATGTCAGCGGACGCTACAACCGCCGCAAATACACCCGGCAGGACGGCTCCGAAGGATTCAGCCACGACGTAGCCGTCCGGGACCTGTTCCGCTGCCGGACCAGCGCCCGGGAAGAGGAAGATCCGGAGAAACCCGAAGAACTTTCCTACGAAGACCCGGCCGACCAGGATGACCAGGAAGACATCCTCTACGACGACGATGACGATAACGAGGACGACACGGATTAAGCGAAAACCGGAAGTCCGGCGGTAAAATCCGCCGGACTTCCGGCACATCATCGCTATGGCAATGCAACATCACGGTATTTATACACCGATCGCATCAGCCCCAAACCCTAGCGAAGAGGAACTGGAACGATGAAGAAATTTTCTGCCCCGTTTGCCCTGATTGTGCTGACCATGGCCATGGCCGCCGGCTGCGTCTCAGTCAGCAACACGCCGGATTTCACCAGCGAGGACGTAAACGTTCGCGCTACCAACTTCGCCCGACCATCCGTCAACGCCGACTGGACCGTGAGCATCACCAACAACACCGCCAAAAACTACTACTTCCTGAAGATCTTCGCCACCTGCTCAAAGGACGATACGCCGGTAGGCGTGTTGACCTCCCAGAAACGGGTCAACCTGGGGGCATACGCCACCAAACTGGTTCCCATGCAGGGCCGAACCCCCGCCGAAACAGACGTAACCTGCAAAGTCCACGACATGAAATCCCTGTTCGTGCTCTAGCGCGCGCAGGCAGTCATTTTCAACCGCCGATTCCCATAGGACCACTCAATAAATCAGCCCCGGAAATTCCGGAATTGTGACAATCTGCCGGTACAGCCTGCATGACCAATCACTAAAATAACTATTACGCTGAGAAAATACCGCGGAGGTCCGAAGCAATGTCCCGAAGAAAGACGGCCAATCCAGCCTATACCCAACTGACTTTCGATCAGATCAGCCAGGAAGCCGTAACGCTCAACGTCCAGGCCATGACCCAATATCTCTACAGCGTCGCCCCGGACCTCACCCGGAAACGGCTGCCCATGATCTACTTCAAGGACGCCGCGGAACGCCTGGACATCAACCCGGAAATCTGTACCCGGTTCAAGATCAACCGGTTCCCCTTCAGCCAGACCATGGACAAGACCAGCATCTACCACATCACCGCCATCTACAGTTGCGTGATCATGCAACTCAGCCAGTACCCGAAAAAGGAAACCTACCTGCAGGCAGTAAATCGCTTCAAGGCCAGGGTCAAGGAAATTCTGGACCGGAAGGAGATTACCAATAACCATCTCGCGCTGCACCTGAAGGTATCCCACCGAACCCTGACCGAGCTGATCAGCGCCAGGCCCAACCCGGAACCCAGACATTCCCACTGCCCCTGGGCAATGCTCAGCCGGCTGGAAACCGCCGCTCAGGACATTATGGACCAGAACCTGAAACGATGGGAAGACATCCGGGCCTACAAGCGCATCCGCCCCATCGACGTGGCGGAAACCGAACCCGAACCGCCCAGGCCGGACCCGGCCCGGTTCATTGGGTCAAAAAGCTCCTGTGGGAAATGCCGGGCCAGCTGGACTCATCTGTATCACAACGGCAGCGACTTTTTCGGGAACCTGATCATGCACTGCCAGGTTTGCTCCCAGGATAACCTGGTGGATATTAACAACAGCGATGAAAGTCCGCCGATGGAAAAGGAATTCATCGACCGCTACGGATCCTGCTGGAACTGCCAGGCGCCATGGCACAACCTGACGCAGGACGGCGAGGACGATTACGGCAATCGCATTCATACCTGCGCCCAGTGCCTGCAGACTAACCGGATCCGGAAGACAGCCAAAGTCTCCCTGACCTGAAACAGGAGGACGCCATGACCACCGTCCGGAGCCAACCCAGAACCGCTTTAGACCCATTGCAAAGAGCGGCGGTGGAGTCACCGCCCGGCCCCACCGTGATTCTGGGCGGGCCGGGCACCGGCAAAACCCATACCCTGATCGCCCGCATCGCGCGGCTGATTCAATCCGGCGTGTCCCCCTACCACATAACTTATTTAAGCTTCAGCAGCCGGAACGCCGAAGACACCCGGCGCATCATCGAAAAACGCACCGATACCGCCGAACACGCTCCCCATATCTTCGTAGGCACTTTTCACATGTACTGCAGTCAGTTTCTGCGCCGCGCCGGCGCCAGAGAAATCAACCTGGCCTCCCACTTCACTCTGTGGGACCGCATCCAGTCGGTCGAAGTTCTCCAGGAAATGCTGGACGCCATGACCCGGGAAATGGAAGAAAAGAACGCCAACCCCCGGGAGCGGAAGTCCGGCGGAATCCGGAAAATCGGCGCGGACCAGATCGACCAGATCCTGAACTGGCACAGCAATAATCTGGGACGACGCCGCAACGACCGGATCCCCGCCCGATACCCCAGCTGGGACAGCATCATCGACCTCTACGAAGCCGAAAAACACCGTCAGAACGCCATGGACCTGGACGATCTAATTCCCGGCGCCATCCGCGCCATGCAGCTTAACCCTGCCCTGCAATCCACCTGGAAGAACTCCCGGTCCCGACACCTTTTCATCGACGAATATCAGGACATCACCCCGGTTCAGTACGAGCTGATCAAACTGATCTCCGGCGCCAAGCAATATGTAACCATCGCCGCCGACCCCAACCAGTCAATCTACGCCTTCCGCAACGCCGACCCTCAGCTGATCCGCCAGTTCGTCCTGGACCACGAGAAGGTAACCCAGCACCTGCTGCAGGTGAACCACCGCAGCAGCGCCACGCTGACCCGGATGATTACCACCCTGACTACCAGCCCGCAACTTAAAGGACTGCAGCACGACCATCAGCGGGCCATCCGGCCCGAAGGCCCCAAACCGGAGCTTTATCATTTCGACCAATCCCCCAGAGCAATGGATACCCACCTGGTTTACCACGCCCTCAACCTGATTGAAGAGGGCTACGCCTGGGAGGATATGGCCTGCATCTACCGGCAGAAAACGACCAACGACCGGCTGGAATACGCTCTCACCAACATGGACATTCCTTTCCACACTCTGGGCGACGACCGCCGGGAAAAACAGAGCTATGCCCGGGCCATCACCAGCCTGATGGCCTCTATTCTCAACCCGACCGATGTCAAGAGCTTTGCCCAGGCCGCCTGCTATACCCAGTCGGGGCAGCCCCGCTCACTGAACATCGAGACGGTCCGGAATATCCGTAACTACGCGATCAACCACCAGGTGAACGCCGTGGAATCGGCCCAGGCTCTGCTGGAAGAATACCGACCGGAAACTCCCATTCACAACAATCTGATCAACGGCATCAACACCTGGCTGGAAATCAGCGAAATGCTGAACCGGGAAGATATACTGCTCTACGATCTCTGCCATCGGGCAGCAACCATCTACCAGCAAACCCAGCACAATCCCCACATCATCGACAACCCGGAAGTCGCCCGCCTGCTGGCATTGGCCCAAAGCACCCCCAGACTGGAAAGAGAACCCAACCGGGAATACCTGGCCCGATTCCTGGAACTGATCGCCACCGCGCCCTATCACCAGTATCGCAGCCTGGAAAATGACGACCCCTTCGACCCCAGGCACGGCATTACCCTTTCCACCATTCACGGCGCCAAAGGGCTGCAATGGAAAATCGTCTGGCTGGTCGACGCCGCCGACCATATCATGCCCGGAGAACGAAGCGCCAAAGAAAGCAACAACGATTCAGCCCTGCACCAGGAACAGCGAATCTTCTATGTAGCTTCCACCAGAGCTACCAACCGGCTGTTCTACTATTACTCGACCCGCAGCGGCAGCGACCGGCAGGCGGTACCCTGCCGCTTTATCGATGCCCTGGGCGATACCATCAACCAGTATTCGGTAACTGCGCCGCCCCAAGCCAAGGAAATATGAGCCGCCAGCCCCGGACAAAAGTCAGAATCGGCCGGATCATCGACGGCGATACCATCGAGGTAAATACCGGAGGCTTCCTGCGCTCCGGCAGCATCCAGCGCCTTAGGCTGTACGGCATCGACGCTCCCGAACAAAGCCAGAAAAACGGCTCCCAGTCCACCAAACACCTGCAAAAGCTCGTCGGCGGCCGTTCCAGTATCTGGATCGAACTGATCGACACCGACCAGTACGGCCGATCCGTCGCCATCCTCTATCCGGACAAAAACGCTGCCGATTCCTTCAACTACCGGATGGTCGCCGACGGCCAAGCCCACTGCTACCTGCTCAAACCGGCCGACCGGGCAAAGTACGAACTGGCCCAGGCCAAAGCGCAAAGCCAGCGCAAGGGAATATGGAAACAGAGAAAGCTGGAACATCCAACCGACTATCGGCGCCGGCAACGGGCCAGGAAAAACCGAAAACTGTCCCCAATCCTGACCGTTATCATTATCGGGCTGATCATTCTGTCCCTGGTGATTTACGGCCAACTCGTTAACTGAACAACCGAACAGCCAAACAGCCATTGAAACCAACACAGCAAACACCCCTGCCCCTCCGGGACTACCAGATCAGGATTATTCAACAGACCAACGACATCCTGAAAGAGCAGGATTCCCTCCTGATTACCGCGCCCACCGGCGCCGGCAAAACCATTATGCTGGCGGAACTGGCTGCCCGTATCCTGGAACGGGGCGGCTCCGCAGCCTTGCTGGTACACCGCCAGGAACTGATCAAACAGTCGGAACAGGCAATCCTCAGACAGACCGGACAACACCCCGGCATCGTCTGGAAACAGAACCGGGACTGGAGCAAACCTTTTACCATTATTGCCCAGGACACCATCGCCGGCGAGGAACTCCCCCCTCATAAAGCCTACGACACATTCATTGTAGACGAAGCCCACCACGCCGTCGCTCCCAGCTGGCTGAACACCATCAGCCGGCTCCAGTTCCACAAGCTGATCGGATTCTCCGCTACTCCCTTCCGGCAGGACCGGGAACCCCTGTCCCCGACGCCCTTTGAGCAGATCATCCGGCCGATAACCCCCCGGTTCCTGATTGAACAGGGTTACCTGTGTCCGGCCCGGATTCTGTCCCCGGTCCTGCAGGACCGCAGCGGGATGCCCCAGCCGATCAACCAGGCGGAAAACCCGGAGCAGATCTACCGGCAGGCAATACGCTACGCGATTGCCGGCAACCGCCGGCGAATATTGCTCTACGTCACCCAGACGGCCACCAAACCGCCCAGGCAGGTCATGCAGAACACGAACCGCCTGCTGCGGAAGGACGGTATCCAGACCGACACGATCAACCAGTCCATCCCCGACCGGCAAAGGGAGGCGGCCCTGACCCACTTCAAGGCAGCCAGCGGCCCCACCGTCCTGATCAACTATCTCTCCCTTACCGAAGGAACCGACCTGCCCTACGTGGACTGCATCATCATCGGACGCAGCACGGCGTCCGAAAGCACCATCATTCAGATGATCGGCAGGGGGCTACGGAACTTCCCCGGCAAAAAGGACTGCCTGGTAATCGACTATACCCAGCGTTCCGACATGGACGACATCATCCACTACTGGCGGCTGGACACGCCCCAGTACCCCGGGGCCCATACTCCCAAAGAACGAAGTCCGAAAGCGCCGCCGGAAGAACTCCGGCGGCTCGCCACCGGATTCCCCCAGAAAATATCCCGCCTGGGCCAACTGAAAATCGACTACTGCTGGTTTCAACCCTACCCGGGCAAACCCCTGATCGCATTGCCCCTCAGCCCGGGCGAGAACCGGGCCGACCGGTTCATCACCGTTGAACCGACTCCGGACTACCGCTACCGCGTTACCCGCATTACCCTCAACCGAAGCGGCATCAGCCCGATCACAAAAAACCAGAGTCTGGCCGCATCCGAAAATGAAGCCATCAACCTGGTCAGAGCGGCTATGGGCCAGCAGGCGCCCAGACTGGAACGCCGAGCAGCCTGGCGTCAAAAGCCGGCCACTCCCAAACAGCGCGATCAGTGGCTGACCTTACACCCGGACGAACCGATGGTTCCCCCCAACCTGACTGCCGGCGAAGCCTCCGAATCGATCGCCCAGGCGCGCTTCCGCCGCCGACTTCCCAAGTCAATTCTCTGACCAAACGGCTTGAATCTCTCCGTGAAATCAGGAATCCGCATCAGCAACCCCTTCCGACGGAAAGAAAACGCTGCGCAGCCAGGCAGCGGGAAACGGCGGCGCCTTCTGAAAACGGCCGCCGCCGTCATTATCCTGCTCTTGATCCTGGGGTTAATCCGTGCCATAACCTACCAGTCCCCCGAAGTACCGAACATTACCGATCTGACCGCCGCACCCCTGCAGGGCAAAGCGGAACATACGCTTACCGCAGAACAGATCAACCAGCGGGTAATGAAATACCAGACCCAACTGATCTGGCTGCTGACCGCTGATACTATTGCCCAGGACGAACCGGAACGGTTTCACCGGATCCTCTACCTTCAGCATCCCACCGAATGCATCCGGTTCTACCACCAGATGATTGCCAACGAAGGAGTTGTGCAAACCAAGGAACAGCTAGTAGAATGCGCCAGGAAAAGAATGCCGGACACTGACTGGGAACGCTGGCAGCAGGAAACGCCAACGGAAAAGGAAGCCCGGCTGAACTACGGCCTCCTCACGATGTATAACACGCTCAGTCCAGCCGAGCGGATCTCCCGCCAGATCGCGTGGAACCGGGGGCTGGACGCCACCGTGGAAAACAACGAAGGGCTGAGGGATTTCGCCAGCGACTACCTCAAATGCCAGGACCGGGCCGACCTGACCCGCTTGCAGGAAAGCGGGTCCGCCCGGATAATGGCCCAGCACTGGCTGGAAACCCAGGAACACATAATTGAGTGCATCCACAGCACTACCCACACCAAACTGGAACTGACCGGAGAGGAATAGAAAAATGCCTGAAACCGACCAATATCAGGAAATACCCGTCGGCTACCTCGAAACCCACAGCCTGAACGGCCTGACCTGGAAAACCTCCAGAGCGGCCCGGGAACACGCCACCGAAAAGGAAATGCACGACCTGGTAATGACCTTCAACGCGGAACGGAAAAAGTACCGCTACGAGCATCCCCCCGTCAGCGTCAGGGAAAGCATCTTCATCCGCCGCTACCCGCTAAGGGGGAAACAAATGGAGATCACCCAGGCATCCTTCACCCCTTACCCGACAATCACCGTCTAAACGGACCCATTCCCCGGCACAGCCATAGCCCCCGTTACCGCCCTGACCGAAGGACCGATACCCCCGACAACCATTAAGGAGAAAGATCATGCTCAAGTACGGCTTGCTGGCCGCCGGCATTGCCAGCATCGGGCTGATTTTATGGCCTCTGCTGTCAAGCCTGGGCAATCAGCCCAACGCCGCCGCCAACCTGGTAAACGCCACCGAGAAGACCAACAATCAGGCAGACGCGCTGAACGATTCCTTTACCGACGTGATCCCCCCGGCGCCGGCCGGACCGGGCCCCGGCAATGCCAGCGGCATACCGCTGCACCCCCAGGATGACGGGTCAACCAGCGCCGACTTCGGCGAGGAAGACCCCAATGCAGAACCTACCCCGGACCCTTACGCCGCTTACGCCCATCCCAGCGAACACGCGGTCCGGGACGCCATGGAATACCTGAACACTCTGCAAACCGAGCTGAATCCCCAACCCACCGAATATATCCGGGCCGTAGAGCAACTGCAGCGAGCCTGGGAACCGCGTTACGAACAGGCAGTGCAGGAATACAAGCGCTTCGCCTATAGGATTGACCACGCCGACGCCATGGCCAACGAATACTTCACCATCCAGAACAACCTGACCAGCCACATCACCGACACGCAGGAAAGAGAAAGATGGGAACGGATTGACATCGCGGAACGGGGAATCTATATGGACTGGCGGGAACAGGCCTTTCAGACCCTGGGACAAGCCAGACTGATTATGGACAAACTGCACAACATGAACATCGTCATAACCAAGCAGCGGCTCAGCGCGAATTTCGCCGCAGTCTATGACGAATTCCAGACCATCCCGCCGGCCATTACCCAACTGCATCAGGAACTGGAGCGATTCCAGGCCGAATCGGACCACATCCAGCGCACCTTCGGGCCGTCGGTAAACTAGCCCGACCCGACCCGAAAGGAGAAGCTATAAAATGACCCGCCAATTCCCACCGATTACCCGGACCGTCAGCGTCATAACCCGGATCCGGGAAAACATCAAAAAGCGCACCGGCCAGTCGGAAATCAAGAATCGGCTGAACCGGCTGCCCAACCTGCCCTACCGGCTGATCGCCATTCTGATCTCACTCCTCTCCCTGTCCCTACTACCCTGGCTGCACCTGAACGGAAACACCGGCCCGTCCACTGCGGCGCAAATCATGGCCGCCGCAATTACCGACCCTGCCCGGACGGTACTGTTTCAGGAAAACCTGCTGGCAAGCATCGCCGCATTTACCATCCCGGTAATGATTACCCTGGCAGCCGTATTCACCTTTCTCAAAGCCATCCGGAACCGCCCCAGTGTGGGCGCCCACCTGCTGGCCGGACTGCTGCCATCGGTCATGCTCTATACCACCGCCGGCATCACGGCCAACAGCGGACTGAAACTCCCCGGCTCTGCGCCGATTGAAGCCGGACCGGTACTGTTCACCGGGATCCACCTGGTTATCGCCGGCTATTCCTTTCTGCAGGAGGAATAACCGGCAGGCAAAAAGCAAGGCCCCTTCCCCGGAAATCGGGGAAAGGGCCTCTCTTTCGGCCTTTATTTGCCCATTACACTGATCAGTTAATCCGACTCATCGTCCACATCGTCGTCCGACTCATCGGAATCGTCGGCATCCCCATCCACATCCTCCACCTCATCCTCTACCGGAGATTCCACCGGCGCCTGGGCCATTTCTTCAACTACCGCCATACCTCACCTCAGAAAAGAATTGGCGCCGGGGCGGAAGCTCCCGGCCCACAGAAATATTCTACCATAATACCCACCCGACGATTTACCCCTTAATGCTTACCACTCCCAATCGGTTCCGCCCCAGAGCAGTATGGTCCAGGGAGCCGAAGGATCTCCCAATACCCCCGAAGGGCTGATGACCCTTACCTCAAAAGTTACGTACAGCGGCAGCGGCTGCCCACCGGAAAAACGCTTGGCCTCATTCCAGACATAGCCGGGACTGCCCGGCAATACTGCCCGGAATTTACCTCCGGCAACCGAAACATTCTGCCAGCGATCCACATACTCCCCCGGAACAACATTCCCATCGGCATCAACCGCCCGGGCATAGTCGCCAGCCCCGAATCCGTCAAAAGGCCACCAGCGATACTGCACCTGTCCGGCAGAAATGTTCGCAACGCTAACCTCCACCTCATCCAGCGCCAACTGCACCTGGTTAATTCCCGTAATCCGCGGCCGCGCCGGACGAACAATGCCCTCTACCACCGGCAGGAACGTAGCGGTGGGAACATCCTTCATCGCAAAGAGCCTACCTCCGGCAAGGCCAAAAGCCTCCATCCCGACGGCCTGAAACCCTACGTTGGAACCGCCGCTGTACTTGCCATCGCCGTTGACGGCCCGGGACTGGAATGCGTAAATGCCGACTTCGTCGGGAAACATAAACTCCGGGCTGGACCAGCGATAGGGAACATCCTCCTCCGAAGGCACAAAACCGTTATGCAGCCAATGCCGGTACTGAAGAACCCGCCCCTCCGGATCCACCGCCCGAACCCGGACATGACGATCCCCGATCAGTTCCACCGCATCGATACGCGGCCCCTCCGGATCCCCGGTGAACGCTACCAGTTCCGAACCGGATTCCGTCGACCGCCAAACTCTGACGACCAGATCCTTCAGCAGGTCAAAATTCTCCACAGCCTTGCGGTTAACTATCGGTCCCGGCGTTATCGGAACCTGCGTCCCATTCCGGTTCAATGTCCAGCTTTTCATCACCGGAACCCCGACGTCCCCGGCTTCCTGAATATCATATTCCCCGGCGCCGTCAATACTGCAAAATGACCGGGGAACTGCCCCGGGCCGCAACTGGCCGTAAGAAAGAATCGTATCCGGCCCGCCAACCGTCCAGCTGTCGGTCCGCTCTCCATCCGGCTCCTCGAAATAGAGCCACTCCCACTCAATGCAGGGAGACTTCTCATAAGTATGTCTCGTATGATCCCGATGCCGCCGGCAGCTGCGCTCTCCTTCACTGTTAGTACTGCAATGCCGGTGGCGGCCATGATCCCGATGCCTGGCATTAGTACAGTCAAGACACTTGGGGTAATAGCAGAAAGCACTGCAATCCGTACTCCAGTCCGCGCAATTCCTGGAGTAATCAGTTATCAACTCAGGACATTCGTCCGGATCCGCGCAAACCTCCTGGACTCCCATCCCGCCCAGGAAGGCCACAAAACCGAACAGCAGCGCCAGCGCGCCTTTTGCCAGCATTACCGCACCTCAAACTCCCAGTCCAGAACCAGGTAATTCCGGTCGTCCAGAAACTCGACCCGATACCGACCCGGCCGGGACCATACCTGACCGAACTCATCCCCAACTCCCGCCAGAAAGAAAAACTGCTCCCGGGAAATCAATACCGGAGTCTGATGCATTACCAGCTGCTGAAACCCGGGAGTAATATCCACCCAACGGACTACTCCGGGAAACTCAAAATCAGGCGGAGCCTCCCCGACATCAAATATAACCACCCAGTAAACGTGATGCGTGCCGCTGAGAACGAAATCGTAACTCCCCGGCATATCGTCCCAGTTCCGCTCCAGGATAAAAGTAGGCTGGATGTCCTCCTGCACCGGAAACAGACTCTGCCGGACAAACTTCACCCCACCCCGGTAAAGCATCCCGTAAGGAGTCGGGGTGGGAACGAGATCCGCCTCAACTTCCACCGCAACATCCGGCCCTGCCATTGCAGCGTCAGGATTCGCATTTCCATTTACGCCAACATCCGGCGGGCCGACTGTGCCAATACCCCAATAAACATCGGCCTCAGCCGGCGCCGGCTCCGCAAATACCGGGGCCGCATCAACCGCCGCCGCTGTGGCAGTCGCCGCCGCATCGACCGCAACTGCGGGGACCGCCGTTGACGTAGCAGCAGGAACCGGCGTAAAAGTAGGCCAGGGCGTCGCCGTCGGCGGTCGGATCACCGTAACCACCGGCGTATGCTCCGGTGAATTAAGTTCGGCCAGAGAAAGCGGCGCTTCTGCGGAAGTCGGATTACCCGACCCGCAGCCGGCAGCCGGAACTGACAGGACTGCCAGCGCCGCCAGCAGCCAGCCGACCCGGAAATACCGCCATTGCCTATCCACCATAGGGATAAACCTCCCACTCGGACCGACCGGAACGCAGCACCCAGCACACGTCTCCGCCCGCCGGCGGATACTCCGCATGCCAGTTCACCACAAGAGAACCGTCAGCCGTTATCCCCGTATCTGATTGAACGCCACAGAGCTTACTGCCGGACTTCACCGGAAAGAGATTCCACAAGGAATCAGAACAAACTCCATAGCCGTCAAACCTGGTCCGGTCAATCGCCCGGGCAATACCGGCCGCGCCGCCGCCAGCATATTCCCGGCGCTCCGCCAACAAATCCCGCAGCAAGCCATTACACGCCGGAAACTGCGGAAGATCAACTCCATTTCCCTCACCATACACTACCCAGGCCCACTGCTGGCTGCTTGCCTGGTAATACCAGCAGCCGAGTCCATCAGCCAATGACATCCGCGCAAAATGCACCAGGATATTCCCCGATTCATCCCGGCCGGTGCCCCGAGCTTCCTCCCGGGGCACTTCTCCTACCGTCCTTACCAGCCCGGAAGACAGGGTTATCCCGGCAACCTCATAGCCGAGACACACCCGGTTGAAACTGAACTCCGGAGCCCAGCCGGCGGCAGCGCAATCATCCCGAATCGCCACCAGCCGGTCGGAAATGCTATACGCTACTGAAGGGCCGAAAGACTCCCGGCCCTGATAGTCGATCAGCATCCTGCGGTAATAGTCCGTGCAACCCAACTGCCCCGGATCCAGTTCCGCCGCGCGAACAGCGGCAATGTCCAGAACCGGACGAACCGCCACCGGCGTTGCAGTTGCCAACGGAACAAAAGCCTCAGTCGGCCAAGGGGTAGGAGTAGGCGTCGGCGTCAGCGTGGGGAAATCAGGACGAACCCGGGTGGCATACAGCACCAGAACCCGGGTCGGCGCCGGAGTCGCGGTAGGAACCCGAACCACTGCCCACTGCCGCCGCCCATCCAGGTTCAGATTCCCGGCAAACCAGGTCAGATAAACCCACAGACCGCCAGCACTTAAAGCGGCAGCAGCCACTACAACCAGAACCGCTCGCAGAATCACCGGGCTACCCGCTCCCTGGTAATTTCAACATGCCGATGTAGCATCGTAGCCAGTTCCCGATCCCGGACACCATCCTCCGCCTCAGTTTCCGGCATCGGCAGCAGTTCACCGTCCTGCCGCCAGCTTTCATCCGTAATCAGTTCCCGCTCCTGATCGGTGGAAATAACATCAATCGGATAACAGGTTCCACTCTCCCCGACCAGTACGCCCTGACCCCGCAGAGCGCCGGCCAGAAACATGCTCACATCCTCACTCAGCCCTAGCGCCTCTACCACCTGGGGCAAAGCCGCCGGATCCTGACTGAAAGCCAACTTGGTAGCCGAATTCTGCAAAAGAGAACGCCCGGCATGATGCCCCATCAAACTGGCTCCCTGATTCTCCGCCAGGAAATCCTGCACGTCCTGAGTAATCGTCATCAGCCCCAACTGGTATTTCCGGGCCCGCTTCACTATGTTGATCAAAGACTCAGCCCCGGACGGCGTAGCCAGAACCGTCCAGCACTCGTCAACCACCAGCAGCCGGGGCCGGGGCCGGCTGACCGCCAGCGCCCACACCACTTCCGAACAGACTGACGTCGCCACCGGTTTCATCGGCCCGCTCAAGTGCTTCAGGTTAAAGGAAGTAACCGGCGCCTCATACTCCAGCAGGCTGCGGGCATCCCCCCGCATCAGAAACCGGGAAGACCCGGTGGCAAACCGGGAAAGCAGATGGCTCAGCCGCCCGCCGCCCAGGTCTTTGGCGTCCGGCGATTCCAGGAAAGAATGGAAAGCCTGCATCCCGCCCTGGCTCAGAATCCGGGGGCCGTCCTGATCCCACCCGGAAACCGACACCAGTTCCCGGGCATAAAAAGCGGTCAGACATTCATCAATGCTGGCCTTAAGGCTCTGGTCCAGTTCCCCCTCCAGCATGACGCCAACCAGCGAACCCAAGCCCTGAATCCGGTTGGTCAGGTCATTCTCATCGGTATAACCGACCAGGAAAGGATTAAGCCCATGCCCGCTGGCGCCGGGAACAAATACATCGCCCCCAGCGCGCGGGTGATTACCCCGTATTCTCCTTCCGGATCAATCAGGTAAATGGGAATGCCCCGCAGCGACTCCCTGAGCACCCTGAGCTTGGTAAAGAACGACTTGCCGGCCCCCGACCGGGCCATTACCACCATATGCCTGTTCATCGCCTTCGGACTGAAGGGATCGAACATAACGGGAGTACGGGAACGGAGATCCAGCCCCAGCAGGGTGCCTTCACCGTCATTCAAATCCTACGGGCCAAAGGGGAACAGCCTGAGCATAGTGCCGCTGTCGGTCAGATCCATGGAACCCAGACCCCGGCGCACTGCCGGCATCATGCTGTGATACCCTTTGCCCTGCCGGAAGCGCATCAACCGCGCCCCGGCAAGCGAAGACCGGAAATGCCCGGTAACCTTTTCCCCCACCCGGCGGAGATCCTGCTCAGTATGAGCGTAAATCGCGAGGGTCAGAGTACGGCGGAAAAGCCGGCTGACACCGCGCTCCACCTCCTCGGAAATCCGCACAATGTCCGAAATCGCCAGTTCCACTTCCGGCGATACCAGCTTGCCCTTCTGCAATGAAGCCAGCCGGGAACCCTCGAACCTGGCCCGCTGCGTCTGCAGCCGCGTGTGAGACTCCCGGGCGCTTACCGGCCAGATCCACATGGACAGATCCATCTCCTCACCGCTCCGGAGCAGATGCTCCAGGAACATCAGGGAAATCCGCCGGGGCCACTTGTGGACTTCGTACCGCCATGCAGCGTTCATTGAGCGTCAAGCTCTTACTATGTTCCTGCACCTGGAAGATCGGCTGACTGTGCCCCTCCCCCATCCCGCTGATGCAGCCGCTCAGAAACTGCTGCAACCGCGCCGTACCCAGCCGCTCCGCAGTAAAACCGGCCTGGGCCATTACCGAACTGAGCTCCAACACTTTGGACTCACCAGCGACCACGTACCACCAGCGTTCCACCACCCGGCTGCCCTGCTCAAAGGATTGAAACATATCCAGCGCTGAATCAGCGACTTCACCGACCCGGCCCTGAAACATGTTTTCAGGACGGGACTCGACGAACTTCCGCCGAATCGGCTGAGTATCCGGAGCATGCTGCCGGATCAGAATTTGCACCGGAAACTCCAGGGAATTGAGCATGGTCAACCAGCCGCTGATTACCTGATCGTTGGTAGAATCCAGTCCTTCAACGGACCAGACCGCATAGCGGTTGCCGCTGGTATCCTCGATGCATTGATCCACCACCCGGCGGATCCGGGTGAGCATGCTCAGCGACGGAATAACCTTGGCGGCCTTTTTAGCGGCTTTCCGCTCCTTGCGGCTCAGCCGTGGGGGGCCTCGTCAGCCGGCGGGGACTCCGACTGAACGGCTATAGATTCCTCAAGGGAAGGGATTGCTTCATCAGCAGCATTTTCAGTGTCAGAGCGGCGGCCAAAGAGCCCGCCCCGGCGTTTTTCGGGAGTTCCGACAGCGGACATTGAAGAACCTCCTGCTTACCCGCAGATGAAAAAGAATGGCCAAAGAGCTACAGCAGATAGAGCAGGGCGAAAAGCGCAGCGAGGGGAATCATCAACCAAGTAAACAGACTTAATCCCGTACGGAACAGGGAAACCCCGAAAGCAGCCACCACAACGCCAAACAACCCGATCCACAGCAGGTCCAAAACGGGAAGAATTTCTCCATTCAGCGGATAAAATCTATCCACAGAATAAGGGAAAGCGGCGCGTGGAAATTTACGCCATCGGAGACGGACCAACGGAGGGTTGAAAAAGAGCGCCGGAAATGGAATAATTTTGGAACGCCCATTCCCGTAGGACTACTCAATAGACCCAGCTTTAACTACCCCCCCTCCTCACCGATCCGAAAAACAAGAAGTAACCGATGATACCAATAACCACGGGAAGATAACCATGGTACTTGATTATATTCCTGATTCAATACGCAGTCGGCCTGATCATACTAACCGGCATGGGCTGGAGCAATTGGTTCGGGGGAATTGAGAAAGTTGACGTAATGCGGCTCGCAGCGCCGCTGATCATCATAGCAACCGCTAACACAATCCTGATTGTAGAAGGTGTACCGATGCTGGCAGAGAGATACTTGAAAAGACGCTACCAGGAAGGTCAACAGGAAGGCCGGCGGGAAGGCCAACAAGAAAACCAGAAAGAATGGGAATCTTGGAACGAACGCCGCCTGCAGGCGGAACGCGAAAACCGACCATTCACCGAGCCGCCGCCAAAACTGGAACCGGCGGAAAGAAAGTAACCTTTGAAGGCACACCCATGCTGGCAGAACAATTTCTGCGCCGACGGGAAGAACGGGGAAAGAGAGAGAACCAGCAACGCTGGGTAATCTTGGAACGAACGCCGCCTGCAGGCGGAACGTGAAAACCGACCATTTACTGAGCCGCCGCCTCAACCGAAAGGATCAAAACGGAAATGACCATCCATCCCGTTGTCCGGAAATTCGCCACCGGCCTGGACGACAAACGGCCAACCAGCGAAGTAATCGATACCGCAGGCCGCATCACGGCGCCTGCCCTGCAATGCACCAGCGCCCCGGAGTTTTCCCTGGATGATGACGGGGCGCTGTCCATAGACCTCAGGCTGTCCAACGGACTACGGATGCTGGCTGAACTGCCCATTGACGGGACTCTGGATGTAGGCGTTTACGACGACAGAAACCCGTACCAACGGGCAATTGAAACAGCATACCTCTCAAGCGCAACAGCAGAAGATCTGATCAGCTTGTTGCAACTGAAACCCCTGCCGGTATCACCAGACGATTACCTTTGAAGGATAGGTTCCACTATGCCATACAATAAAAGCCAAAACAAGCCTACGAACATCCAACGGATATCCACGTCGCCGTGCTAGTGCCAGAAAACAGCGCAGAGGTTCACACCCACAACAATAAGAATTTCCCAAAGGAGAACGTGCACGAAGTGCCTAATGACCTCCTCGCAGTGCCCAAACTTTCCATATCCAGAGATCTGGAAATGCTTGAGTGCTACGACCCGGACAAAATCCATTCTTTCCGCTATCGGGCTAAACACCACCGAGACCTGCCGCACGTGGTTAAGTTCTCTGGTGGACGTTCTAGTGGACTGCTGCTCTTCACGTTGATGGAGAACGGATTTCTGAAACAGGAGCGCGGAGACGTCGTAGTATTCAACAACACGTCGTGTGAGCACCCGGAAACCTACAAATTCGTTGCGGAGTGCAAGCGACGAATAGAAGCCGCAGCAATCCCATTCTTTTTCATAGAGTTTCAAACCTACGAAGACGCTCGTCAAGGGGAATGGAAACGTCTCGCGTCCTATAGGCTAGTTAACGAAAGCCCATTTTCAGACAGTAATCCAGAAGGCTTCAAGTGGCGCGGCGAGGTCTTCGAAGAAATGATTGCCTACAAAGGCTATTTGCCCAATCAATTCAGCCGCGTATGCACCCAGTTGCTCAAGCTGGAAGTGACCCGTCAATTCCTGCGTGATTGGTTTGCCAACAAAAAAAGCATTCCACACCAAGGACACGGTCTCAGCGAATCCAAAGTAGATCCCGAACAGATGCACAGAATCCACATCCGTAACGGTGGAGGTATACCTAAAGAAATCCTCCTAGCGAAAAAGCGTTTCGTTTTGGACTGCGCCCCTAACCGCCTCAAGCAGACATACCGGGATTTTTCAGCTTCAGCAAACCCCTTTGACAATGAGACACTCAATGAAAAAGTCTTTGGGCAGAAAGCTTGGTTCGGAGAAGGCGGAATAGAGTATGTTGCTTTCATTGGATTACGCAATGACGAGCAACTTCGAGTCGCGCGGGTGGAAACCCGCTCCTCCAACCCCCACACCAACGTTGGGTACGAAGGTGAACACGTCTATATGCCGCTGGCGACAATGCACATTAGCAAGAAAGATGTAGACGCTTTCTGGCGACAACAAAACTGGGATCTGAACCTCCCACAGAACGGCGTTCTCTCTAACTGCGTGTACTGTTTTCTCAAAGGCGCAAGCAACTTGGGAAAAGTTCACGCGACGATGCAAAGTCAGAAAGAGACACCGATAGACGGCTTCGGATCAACCGTCGGCACTCCATGCGACATCGACTGGTGGACTGATAAGGAACATCTGTACGGGCGAGATCTGGAGGCAGAAAAACGGGAACGCACCAATCCCGATGCACCGTCCTTCATCGGTTTCTTCGGCTCTACCAGCGGCTTTTCATACGACGTACTAGCCGATAGCGCCCAAAACGACAACGACCTGGAGCGATTCGCCAGCACTGTGCTACCCTGCGAATGCACCGAGTAAACACAAATGAAACCCATTTACTTGGACTACCAAGCCACTACCCCGGTTGATCTACGTGTGCTAGATGCCATGCAGCCGTACTGGGCGCAAGATTTCGGGAACCCACACTCAGAAGGTCACACCTACGGTTGGAACGCTCGCCAAGCAGTAGAACGCGCCCGCTCTCAAGTCGCTGACTTCATCGGAGCGGACGACGACGAAATTATCTTTACGTCGGGCGCTACTGAGTCATGTAACATTGCACTCCGAGGTATAGCCGCCGCTGCCCCCCCAAGCGATTGTCGCCGGCAAATTATCACACTGGCTACTGAACACTCAGCAGTACTGGAAACCACTCATTGGTTGAGCCAGCATAGCTATGATGTTGCAGTGCTTCCGGTAAAATCAGACGGAATGCTGGACCTCCGAGTCCTGGAATCAGCATTGGGGCACCAAACTCTGCTCGTATCCGTAATGCTGGCGAACAACGAAATCGGCGTAGTTCAACCACTGTCGGAAATATCCCAACTATGCCGCTCCGCTGGCGCTTTCGTCCACACTGATGCTACCCAAGCAGCAGGACGTATCAAGATTGACGTGGACGAACTGGGCGTTGACTTGTTGAGCCTGTCTGCCCACAAAATTTACGGACCTAACGGAATCGGCGCACTGTACGTCCGCAACCGGCCAGACTTAAGAATCTCGCCCATGGTCACCGGAGGATCCCAAGAGCGAGGCATTCGACCTGGCACCGTGCCAGTTCCCCTGGCAGTTGGCATGGGAACAGCCTGCACTATCTCTGACCACCAGATGGAAGATGATACCAAACGCATCTCAAAACTCGAGCAAAAGCTACGGCAAAACCTGATAACGCATTTCCCCGCATTGCGACTGTTTGGACACGTAGAACAGCGAATTCCAGGCAACCTGAATTTAGGATTCCCCGGTATCCTGGGAGAAGCGTTAGTGGAAGCCGTATCCAGTGAAGTAGCAATTTCCACAGGAGCGGCTTGCGCTACCGGCTCGCCGGAACCATCCCACGTATTGATGGCACTCGGACTTGATTCGGAAATAGCAGCGACCGGAGTGAGGATCAGCTTGGGACGATTCACCACCGACGATGAAATCAGCGCAGCTTGCCAGTCCCTGGTCCGAGCTGTACAAAACCTTGCCACAGGAGGCTGACCATTGGTTACGCTTAAATTCGGAGCCGCAACATCCAACGACGGCTTTACTTCGTTCAGCACAGCGTCCTTCAACGATCTGCCACCGGCACGAATCATTAGAGAACTCATCCAAAACTCGTTGGACGCGGCAGCAGAAGCCGGTGAAACCACCGCAAAGATGCGGTTCCAAGTCGACAACATCCGGCCAGGGGACATCCCCGACCTGAAGGGTTACGCCAACGCTTTCAAAAAGGCGGTAGCACACCAGACGAAGAGCAATGGTGGACAACTCCCTGACGCTGCCCAGGAAGTCGCCGACCGTATCGAAAGCGGATTGAAATCAATCAAAGCAGGGAAAGCCACCATCCTGGCGGTATCGGATAACGGAATCGGTCTCGACATCAAGAGAATGAACTCGCTACTAGCTGACGGTGCCAGTGGAAAGTCCACTTCCGCCTCCGGCTCATATGGCGTCGGCCATTTGGCGCCAATGGCCCTCTCCGACATCCGTTATATGCTCTACGGCGGCCTGACATCGGATGGGAAACGCATCGCCAGCGGCAAGACCATTCTGGCCGCGCACCCCGGCAATAATAAGCTCAACGACGCCAAAGGCTACCTCATCAATGGATTCAAAAGTGGACTGGACGGCAACCTGTACGATTTTCTGGACCCGAAAGCACATCCCAAACTGGTTGCCAAACACCTTGACGCACTCAGCAAAGAGCATGGACATGGCTGCGTTGTGCTAGTTCCAGCATTCAATAACTTCAGAAGTGGCGGCAGACAACTCTGGGAAATCGTGTCCAAAGTCGCCGCTTACAACTTCGCCCCAGCTATCCACCAAGGCAAGCTTGCTATCGTTGTTCAAGAAAAGGGCGAACCTCAGCATCTGGATACAGAATCGATAGAGAGCATCCTGGAACAGGAACAGACCCGAGTTCGGGCCGCCAGATCTGTTTCATTCTTCGCTGGCCTCCGCCCATCCGGGCAAAACGCATACTCGATAATGAAAGCCCTCACGGACAGCAAGCGCCCAAAAGTAACCGTGAACGGAGACAACGCACGGATCAACTTGCTGACGCCTTCGCTGAGCGAATACACCAGGATCGACCTGTTCCGCAATGGTATGTGGATTACGGACAGTGTTCCTGATCTATCGACGGCTCACTTCGCTAATCGCCAATCATTCCACGCCGTTATTGAAGTGGAGGCCCAAGAAGGAGGTGAACTCCACCGACTGATCCGCAAAGCCGAAGGGCCGATGCACGATAAACTGTCGACGCAACTCTTATCCGGCCCAGAGCAAGGAAAGCTAAAGCAGACCTTTGAGAAAATCACCGCCTATATTAACGAGCAGGTACCGCTAATCAGCACCGAAGAGTATACGGTTGACGATTTCTTGCCAATCAACACTGGCGACGACAGTGCTGACGCCAGTGGAAATGAGAGTTTCTCCTTCTGGGGTACTCCCACCCCAGTGTCCAGGCGCAGCATCGCACAAGTCAGGCCAGCACCGAATCATAAAAAAGACGACGACAATGAGACCGATAACAACAGCAAGCACAGTAAACAAAGAAAGCAACGTCGTCCGTCACAGCGGAGGCCCACCCGACCATTACCTTTCCGTTCAACTGTCATCCCCGATGGGTATGGGAAACTCACCGGCTCTATCAGCAGTGCGGATGATTTTCCGGAAGCTTGGCTGACCATTCGCGTGGATGAGAACGTTGATTCCACCTGCAACCGAGTATGGCAAGACGAGGACATATCCTTACAGTCGTTCAATATAGTGCCGATGGACGGCAGTAAGGCGCCAGAGCATGAAATCGTCGAAAACGGCAAATTCGTCAAAATTCAAGGCATAGTTGCCAACGCCAACTACGAAGTGCAGGTCGAGTACAAAACCCCTCCAGACTTGATTCATATTGTAGAAAGACCAGTATTCCGACTGGAAATACACCGCCCACTGCCTTCAGAGAAAAGTTCAGTTGCCGACGGCAGGGAGGTATCCTCCGATGCAGACCAAGGAAATTAGCACACGCGCATCTGACCCCAGCAGCAGCAGCCGAGCCTTCCCATGGCCAGTAATCGAAGCCGGCAACAACAGTTTCCCCAATGGTGTATACACGGTCAGTTGCAACGACAAAGAAGTCGGCAAGTCCTTCGAGCTACACCACCAGTTAAGTGGCGCAACACTCATGGATCAGTGGAGAGAACAAAACAAGCTGAGCTTCGTATGCACCGTAGCATCTCCCCGCTCCATGTACCGGATGCTCCACAAATCCGACACACCTGAGCAGTTGATTGCCTGGCAACAGCAGGACCTGGGCGAGTACCCGATGTTCACGCCAATGATTGTGGCCCGGCAATGCATTCAACACAACGTCAACGCAGATACCGACGGTCTCAATCGAGTCTGGGACGGACGAGAACTGCTGATTCCCAAGGGAGGACGAGTAGCAGTCGGGTACACTTTCAAGTTCAAATCAGGCATCAGCGGGATCCTGGATTTCAAACTGGACGAAGGCCTCGATCTCGGACAATTTCAAGTGGAGCCAAGCGAACAAGACGGATTCAAGTTCAAGGTCGCTCTGGCATCAGACCTTCACCAGCACCTGCGTTACCGCAGAGCCGAGATCGCCGGCAGAAACATAATGGTGCACATAATTTCAGTTGCTCTCAGAATACTGCAGCAGGATTACTCAAAGGACGACGAGGAAGCCGGCGAAGGCTGGCAGTCTTATCCGAACCTTATCGGACTTGATAACCTACTCGATCAAAGCGGGATCCATCACTGGTCTGATGAAAATTTCCGGCCTGAGCTCGCCGCCACCAAATTGTACCCGCACACGATCCCGTCGGAGAGATCACAACCATGACCAACTCCACCAGCACTAGATACCAAGAACTGGACGCTGACCAGTACGTCAGAATGCAAAACAGCATGCTAAAGGTCAAAGGCAGCGACAGCCAACACGAGTTCCTCAAAGCCCTCAAAGACCCAGCGGAGTTCGTGGCCTTGGTTGAAAATAAAGTCCAAACCAACGATGGTCAAACATTGCCCATATTCGACGACGCGCTGACCGAATCGTCATTCAAGGAACCGACGGCGGACCAAGAGGCCCGGATGTACGCCCTCTGGCGCGACACGCCTCCCCGAACTGCTTGCCGAGTTTCTTTCTGGGCCAGCGTAACGCTGGAACACATCCGCGCCGGGAAAATCCCGGAATCAACCTGGCTCGCCGCTAACGGCGGGCGCACCGAAACCGGCGAAGAGCGAATTGACCGCGCTCTACACCTGGCTAACGACGAAGCAGGAAACAAGAATGTTGACGACTGCGTACGAACCGTGTTCCTCCGCATGAGTGGGCTGCCGGCCGCTAGAGGCAACCGCAGCGTCTTCGTAAACCCGACTTTCGGACGCGGTTGGTGGCGGGAACGAATCGTCTCCGCCATCATAGAGCGCAACGAAGCTGTGGAAAACAGGGCTTCGCTACTGGAAGTAGTCCGACGAAACCAGCAGTATTGGGAAAACCTGGTAACGATGATAGTGTCCCGCGGTTCAGTATTCGGTTCAGCGGACACCCAGGCCGCCCTCATCAACGGTCTGGCCAAGCGGTTTCGCCAAGCTCCGAATACCCCACTACGGACCGCCGCCACTCTAGACATCGCCCGTCGGAGATTCAGCAACCTGGCTGCATCCCAAGAGATAGGCGTTCTCGAATTTCACGAGATCAACGCCCTCGTTGACGACCTTCTGGAACGCGTTGAAAAGTCTATTGTCAATAGGGACATAGCGCCCATTGCGAACAATCAAGCCAGCACAGGCTAAAAAGATCCGCGCGCTAACACAATGGTAAGCCACACCTCTTCATACGATATTGACCTAGCCTCGGCGAGGCAACTACGTTCGCAGACATGGACGTTCACACTGGCACCAGACCTCTGGGATAGTTTCAACTTGCTGCAGGAACTGAACTGGTGGAGAATTGCTTTCGACGAGACGCCGGCCAGACAAATACCGAATAACCTAATTGGCGTTTACGCTTTCGTGTTGGAACCGAACGTCGCCAGTCTCAACCTGGCGTATTTACTATACGTGGGCAAGACCACCGAGAATTTTCGCGCCAGATACCGTAAATACAAGACCGATCAATCGGATAAAGAACCCAAAAGGCATTTGGTTAAACAAATGCTGACGACATGGCCCGGGCGACTGGCATTTTACTATGCGCCGGTTAGCAACCATGATATGGTAAAGTCCATTGAGGATGAACTGATAGCAACCTTCAAACCGCCCGTATGCCGGTCGTACCCGGCAAGAGTCAGAGGATCATTCAAAATCCTTGACACCGGACCGTGAGGCAAACCCATGACAAAGCCAGCCAGTTTTCCTGCAGTTCGGTGCCACCTGGGAGACTGGGTATATTACAGCACTGTTCTATCATTCAATGAAGTTGCATCACGCATCCAGCGAGCGAAGGAAATCAATAGTAATCCTGGTCTCAACAACATGATCCAACGGGAATTAAGGCCGCGGGTTTCTGATATTGCGGCCTATCTCCAAACACAACCCGAGAGGTTTTTCAATGCCATCGTTGTAGGTATCTACGGAGGATCTCCCGATTGGTTCCCGGTCGACATTGACAACACCAGGGAGCCACAGCCGACCAACTTATCGGATCGCGCCAGGGAATCGGTGGGGATTCTCCAGCTTTCCGGCGAAGAGAGGCTATTTGCCGTGGACGGTCAGCATCGAGTAGAAGGCATCAAAAAGGCCCTGCTGGAAAACCCGGAGTTAGGCTCCGAAGAACTAGCTGTCCTGTTTGTAGCTCACCGGGAAACACCGGAAGGTACTGCAAGAACACGGCGCTTATTCACAACACTGAACAAATACGCAAAGCCGGTTACCACAAATGAAATCATTGCCCTGGATGAGGACGACGCTTTCGCAGCCGTTACCCGAATGATAGTGAACCAGTATGAAGGCCTGAACAAGACGACTCAAGAGGGTTACAAGCAACTCAGCTTGGTAAAGTTCGAAGGCGCCCAAATCCCAACCAGAGACCAGTACAGCATCACTACGATTCAGATGCTCTACAAGTTGGTGGAAATACTGTCCATTCCCAGGCAGGACACAACGAAAAGAAGAGAACTGAAACGGGCGAGGCCATCACAGGAAAAGATTGATGCCATGTACAGCGACCACATAAATTTCTGGCAAGGGTTGAGAGATCACATACCGGCAATGAACGAATCACTAGGTTCAGACCCAGCCAAACGAATTGCTGGGAAACACAGAAACCAAGATGGTGGACACATCCTGTTCCGGCCAGTCGGCCAGGAGGCATTCGCCAGAGCGCTGCGAACTTTGCTGGACAGAAAAGTCTCAATGCAACAAGGCATTGAAGTTCTCTCCAGCACACAACTGATGCTAAATCAAGCTCCCTGGTCTCACGTCATGTGGGACCCGAGTAGAAACGCCATGAACCGCACTAACTTGCATCTGGCCGAAAGCCTGCTACTGTACATGGTTCACGAAGAGCCAGCTAAACCTGACTTCCCTCTGGCAAAAACTTACCAAGCAGCAGTAGGAAATCAACCCTCAAAACTGGAGGCAGTTCCTAGGGGACAATCAGTGAGAGCCTGATAATCCAACAGAATCTGCCACTGTCATACTCAACACGCGATCGTTTCTGTTCACCAGTGCTTGCAACAATGCAAGCAACGTCTTTACACTTCACGTTTACTCCCACCGGATCTACCACAGGCACAAAACACCATGAGCCAGTGACACTTGCCCATAGCGTGAACATCCGTGTAAATGACATAATGGACATGTTGCCGACTCACGGCGGCGCCGACCGCTACCGACAAACGGGGCGGTCGGCCCATATTCCGGGAGATTGCAGAACATTAGCAGCTACAAAATGAGTTGCCCGCCAATATCCTTGACACGCCGGCACGTAGTATATTCAGTACTGACAGAATAGGATGGAATGACTGTGGTAGGCAAAAGGTAGCACAGGCAAACCGCAGTGCCAGGCTATGCTTGGCGACTCTGGCGACCTGAACACCAGTCTTATTCGATAAGCAATACCTTCCTCGCACGGAGCACTCCGAAGTTAATCTTCAGGGTGTTCTGTTACTGCCCTACCACCAAAAAACAATGATTGCCGAACAATACCTGAAACCGCCGTTACCTGGCCGGTTACTATACCGGGCCGGAACTCGGCCGGCACTGGCAGCGCCCGCTGTGGGCCGACTGGAACCGGCGCAAAGCAGTAGCAGAACGGGAAAACCGGGAATTCACCGATCCTGCGCCGGAATTCGAACAGCCACCCAAAAACCGGGACTTCCCTGGAACTCCGACTACTGATGCCACCCCTGCTCAGGAATGCCCCCGGAATCGCGCTGAGACGCAGATTAAGCTCTGTAACCACCCCTGCAGGTTTCCCTTTGACAGAACGCTAGCATCCGGTAGAATAATTATGCAGCTCCCTGTTGATTCGTCGGCAGGGTAGGGGTCATCCCCTTGAAAGGGATGGCCCCTTAATTAAAAACCTATCGTATAACACCCCCCCCCCCCCGATCAATTCGTTGGCCGGGTCGAGACCGCTCTGTTGGGAGCGGTCTCTGTTTTTTTATCCCTGTCCGACATTCCGAAATCAATCCCCCCAGCCCCCGGAATATAATAATCGGCATCAACCACTCCCCCAACTCCACAATACGGGATTGCCCATGTCAGATACCGCTTCCCCCATCGACGACCTCAGTCCTCAACCCGGGGCCGAAGAATCGGATCCCCGCAAGATCAGCCAGAATCCCACCGAGCTATACTTCAAGGAAATCAGCCGGATCAAACTGCTTACCGCCAAACAGGAACAACAACTGTCCCGACGTATCGAACTCCGGCAGCGCCTCCTGACCGCCGCCGGAGAACTCCTGGGTCAGCAAAAAGCGGACCCCCAAACTCTCGCCGCCATCAATCAGCAGAATCTCAACCTCTGCCTCACCCACCTGATCCTGCGCCATCTGACCCGCTCCATTCCCCTGATCCAAGTCCTGACCGGACACCTGAAACTGCCCGCCAACCCCACACTGTCCCAACTGAACAACGGCCTGGAAATCGCCCACGCCATCGACTGCAAAATGGAACCAACCCTCCCGGAATCCCTGGCCCAGAGCCTGAACTCCGACCCGGAATCCGTCCAAAGCCAGCTGATTTATCTGTCTGTCAACCGACAGCTGATTCCCCCAGCCATCACCGACCGGCTGGCGGAATATACCCTCTACCAACTGGACGCCGACCTGAACGAAACCGAATACTTGCCCCAACTGGCCCACTGTGAAACCGACTGCCGGAGTCACTTCAGCCGGATCAACGCCGAAGGCTACCAGGCCAAGCTCCGGCTTGCCGAGGCCAACCTGCGGCTGGTGGTCAGCATCGCCCGGCGGCATCAGGACCGCGGGCTGAGCCTCATGGACCTGATCCAGGAAGGCAACATCGGCCTGCTCCGGGCAGTGGAAAAGTTCGACCACCGCCTGGGGTACAAGTTCAGCACCTTCGCCACCTACTGGATCCGGCAGGCTATTACCCGGTCCCTGGCAGATCGTGGGCGCCCCATCCGAATCCCGGTACACCTGGTCGACCTGATTAACAAGCTGATGCAGCAACGCAGACGCCTGCTGCAGGAATATGGCCGGGAACCGACCAGGGAGGAAGTCAGCCGGGCCGCCGGCATCAGCGCGGCCAAAGCCGAAGAACTGCTGAAAATAGCCCAGGAACCCCTCTCCCTGGATCAGCCGGCGGGGGAAGACGGCTACACCAGCATAATGGAATTTACCAAAGACCCCCATGGCGAAGCAGCGCTGGAACACATAATGCACAAAACACTGAACAACCACATCACCGAAGCGCTGAAGGGACTCGACCAAAGAGAACGGGAAATAATCCGGTTAAGGTTCGGACTGAACAACCGGAAAAAACTTACGCTGGAACAAGTAGGAGAAAAGTACCAGATTACCCGGGAAAGAGTCCGGCAGATCGGAAACCGAGCGCTGGAGAAACTGAGGAAACCATCCGTAGCAGAAAAACTGCTGGATTTCATGGAGTAGAGGGCCATATGCCGACTGAACAATACTACGTTCCTCAAACTCCCGTGGACGACCGCATTGACCAGTTAGTACTGGCAGAGCCGAACCGTCCTGAACTCTTGGCCCACCGCCGCTGCCAGGCCGCCTGGCTGAAGAGAATTATGACCGCTTGCTGGCCACCGCCCAGGCTCCAGCCCTTCATCGGATTCGACCTGGAGGACGGATACTTCATTGCATCCTGGCAGTCCGACACCGAGTGTCATACGCTGACCATCGACGCCGAAAAACGCCTTGGATGGTTCGAGCCCTGGCCTGAAGGTCCGGAAGGAAATCCGTTGCCCGGCGCAATCCGCCTGGACGCGCCGGAGGCATGGGAACAACTGGCAGAGGCGCTCAATCGGCAGGGAGAAAGACCATGAAGACCTTGAACCTGATCCTTGAAGGAACCCTGGAAAAGAGAGACGACCGGTGGGCAGCAATCTGTCGCAAGCCCGGGATTATTGCCTATGGCGCAACACCGGACGAAGCGCTGCGGGGAATGGACGAAGCTGCCACCGCGCTGATTCACAGCTTCGGCGATAACGCGGCAGAAATCGGGAAATACCTGACCGAAAAACGGGTGCGGTACGAACTGACCAGCCCCGCAGAGCGACCGCCGGGAGCTTTCACCCGTTCATTGATCCTGGAACTATGGAGAGCAGGACAGTGGGCAGACAGGAGTCGGAAACCGGCTATCCCTGAACTCAAAGGGGAAGTGAATATCAAACCCAGATGTCCTTAGTCGATCGAAAAAATCGCCCTCGTCTCAAAGACAAGGGCGAAAAGCACCGAAAAACGATCTATCACAGACGAGCAATGGTAACAACACGAATATCCATTTCATTCCGATCACGGGAATAGCTGTAATTAAAAGCAACACGCCAGTTGTCATCTCTGTAATGATATATAACTACTGGCGGCATATCTACAGCAATGATATTCGCCCCATCTGCCAAAGGAGACTGCCTGATCCTCTCTAATGCCTGCCTCAGACTTCCAAACTCTCCTTCAGTCAGATCAAAGACAAACCTGAACAAATCAGACGAACTATCAAACTCCAACCGATTAGGCAACGTTGGAATCCACCTTGTTATTGTTCAGGTAGTTCTCACGCATCTGCACCAACTCCTCAAGAGACACCCCTGGAATGCCCTTATGATACCTATGCATACCTTTAAGAGCCCTCTCCACGTAATCAGAATCCTCGAAGAAATCTACCAGCAACCACTGCTCCCTAGTTACAAGCCACTGCTCCTTAGTTGCAACCTTACTCTCCACCTTCTTAATGCCTCCTAAATAACACTAACTAGTCTCTGCCTCACCGATAGACTAAAGCATGGTTTTGCAAGTCTATATTAGAAATTTGCAATTGTAAAGCAAACAATTGTTTAAAGAAATCTAGTTCCAGATACTTACCAACAGAACAACTCCCTTGAGGAACTGCGGAGAAGACAGGCTGAAGAGCAGCCGCTCTGAACCGGGAACTCTGCCATTACGTGAAAAAAGCTAAAACCAGCCCCTAATCCAGCGTGAACTGCTGGTTCCGGTCAAAGCTCCAGCGGAACAAATCCCCGAAGACCATATCTCCGAAAGCCTGCCAGATTACATAGGCCAATCCCACAATCAACAGCCCCAGCGCCACCCTCATGGACAACACGAACTCGGGCAGGGACAAGCCCAGGAAGAGCTTGTCCTTCTGACTGAGAAAAGTCGGTGAATCGTAAGAACCGGTGGGCATCAGACACATCCCCCTTTATGGCGTATTCCCGGACCGCTGCTCCAGAGCTTCCGCAAGCCGGTCGAACACCCGAATCTGCTGCGCCCGATCCGCACGACCCTTCTCATACTGCCGGGCAGTATCATCGGATCTCGAACTGTGCCGGTAGAAAGAATTCCCGGTCATCAAATCATGGGCCCTAACGTTAAACCCGGTACCCCGCCGCCAGCCGGCCTGGGCGCCGCTGCGCACCGCACTCCAGAACCCCGGACGGCTGGCTTCGGGAATTGAACTCCGCCCGGCGCCGGCGCTGCCCGGCCCACTGGTCGTAACTCCGGCGCCAGCCGCGCCGGACGGCACCCCGGACGGCGGAACCCCGCTGGAAGGAGTTCCCGGAACTCCGGGAACCGGAGACCCGGCAACGCCGGCAGTGCCGGAACCAACCCCCGGCGCCACAATGCCGGCAGGAGTAACTCCCCAACCCGCCGGCGTACCAGCCCTGCCGGCAGCCCCGGTTCCACTGAACGAAGACTGATTCAGTCCGGCAAAGGGAGCAACCGCCATTGCGCCGGATCCCCCGGTTCCCGAACTGCCGACGCCCCCGCCTCCGGCGCCGGAACCGGACATCCCGTCAGCCCCCCGAACTCCCCGCGCCAGCGCCGGCAGACCCCGAAACGCCGCCGCCGCCCAATGCAGTAACCACCCCACTGCCGCCCCGCAACGCGCCCAGTCCGCCAGCCGCCGCGCCTAATCCCGCCGAACCAATCGCAATCGCCGCCGCGCCGCTCATCATCGCAATCTGTCCGAAGGAATCGAACAAACCCTTGCCGCCCGGATTCACGATTGACGGAACTTTCAGCGCCATTACCAGCACCAGCCCCATCGCTACCAGTCCCATAATCAGGTTCACGAAAGGCGCCGGGCCCTCCCAGTCGATATACCCCTCAATCACCATAAACCCCAGGTACAATACCAGAAGCACCGCTACCTGCTGGAAAGTCGCTCCGAGGAACATGCTGACCCAGCACTTGGTCTAGTGGGCGGTAGAATCGGACGCATAAAACGCAAAAGCTAATGGAGAAACCGCGATCAGCACCGCCAGCAGCAGCAGCCTGAGCAGCATCGCTAAGCCCACCATCCCCAGCAGAATGGCAATGAGAATATAGGCAATCAGGATAAGAGAAACCCAGACTCCGGTTGAAAGGAGGCCCGTAACAAAAGTTGGCAACCCGGATATGCCGCCATTGGCCAGGCCGCCAAAGGTATCACCCCAGAACGCCTGGAAAAGGGACCAGATAGAGCCGGTTACCTTGCCGACCACGCCCCACATAGTAATGCTGGTAGTCTGGGAAACGAAGCAGGTCAGGTCCGAAGCCAGCATCAGCACATACTGGCAGATGTAGAGACTGGCCGCGGCCAGGAACAGCGCCAGCGCGAACCGGGGAATCAGTTCCCGGAACCCTACCGCCGGCTGAGGATCCAGCCAGACGTCATAGGTCATTTTCAACCCCTGCCAGACCAGGAGAACGAACAGAACTGCGCCGGCGATGAACCAGACCAACCCCCAGGCGCCGCGGACGCCGGAGTTATCCCAGGTAAGAGCGGGAGGCGTGGCGGTGAAGAGGTCGGTGCAGAGATTCGACCCGGCAAGGGCAAGCAGGCCCGATTGGGCATAGTCAGAACCGGGAATATCCTCCGAGGAGCTCAGCCCATCGCATTCGTAGAAGGCCCGCAGTGCCGGATCCAGATTTTCAGCATCGCATGCAGCCTGATTGCCGTTGACGATAAAGGATGCCGACTGATTGCCGTAAACCAGAGTATCAACACCGGGAGTGCCGGCATAAGCCCGCACTTCAAACTGATGCACATACCCCGGAGCTACCGGAAGACCGCCAACGAACTCTGAGAACTCCTCAAATCCATCAGGAACATTTCTAATAAAAGTTTCACCGATACAAGTTGCATCGCCTTCAGGAGCCAAACCTGCATCATCACTAACAAAAGAATAGTGCGGATGCCGACTCCACCCGGCAGTCCCGAAGTAGATTCCCGTTACTCTAGCATTATAAGTTTTATCTCCATCTGGAACACAACCTGAATCATCATCTTCCTGATAAAAACCAACATACTTGGGAAGGGCAAACCGCGCATAACTTCCCGTCGGATAATCCCGGTAAACCTTGGGATCCGGATAAACTACCACTTCGTACCCGTCAATCGCCCGCTGGGACTCCATCGGCAGATCATCCCACAGGAAGTCAAACTCCAGCGCCACTTCCGTCAATCCGGCGTTGTAGGGAGTAATATCGCTTCCCGCATTAAACTCCTGGAAATGCCGTTCCACATCCGGGGAACGACGAACATCCGGAATCACTATATCTCCACTACCCGGATTCACCCACTCCACTTCCCGGGGAGTCAACTCAACCGAAGGCACTTCCGCGCACCGGTCATCCAGGTAGAAGTTCAAGGATTCATTACATAGGTCAGGTGCCGGGTCTGCGGCAGGGCCGCAGACCCCCTTCCCGACTTCCCTGGACTTCAACGCCGCATTGGACTGCAATATGCCATTCTCGTCCACATAAGTGGAAGCAGTCGGGACTGCATCCCCTTGAGCGAAAGAATCGAACCGCGCATACCCATCGCAAACGACCTGCGTAGTTTTTACAAAGGCGTTCCTCATCCCGCCGCTGATTCCGCCCATGACGGATAGAGCCAGATTCTTCAGCCACTCAAAATCGAAACTGAGCTTTTCCTTGATTGCTCCGACGCTTCTTTCGAAAAAATTCTCCCGTTCAGCCGGCTCAAAGCCGTTGGGATAAACCATCATCCGGCAGACTACCCGCCGCACCTTCCGCTTCGGCAGTTCAAACTTGCCGACGGATTTCCATGATGCAACCGGGTTTTCAATGTCAAACCCCTTGTCGCCACCATGCTTAACGCTGTAGAACGTTACTACCAGCAGATAAGGACGGTTGGGGTCAATCTCCCCATCTTCAGGCCAAAGGCCTACCGAATCCTTAATAACTGTCTCTCGATTATCAGGAAGAAATGAATTCGCAACAACAGAATCAACGTCTTTTGGAAACCCATGCCGACGCAGGGCATCTTCCCCTTCTCGCACCACGTTCAAACTGCTGCCAGCCTGGCCCTCCTGAATATCAAAGGAAAAAACGTTGAGCTTCCGCGCCCCGATCCGTTCATCCGCATCCAGCGCCCGCGCTACCCCCCTCCGAACCAGCTGCGTATCACTCAACTCACCTTCGGAATCGCTCGCATCGAAAGGAAGTATCGCTTTTTCATCCCCTATAACCCAGTAACTTTCATAACCGCCATTAAAATCCGCATTCGAAAATCCCTCACTAGCATAGTTTGCATCTCCAACCTTGCAGGCAATCAGGTCCTTAAGAACCGGAGCATCGCTATCTTCAGTCTGATCTGCATCATCTCCGGGGGAACCCTTGATATAACATTCAGGCAAACCCCCATCAGCAAAAGCATTTTCCGCCCAGAAACTCTGCACCAGCCGCTCCCCGGCATACGGATACAACCAGAAAAGCCATTCGGATTTGGATCCCGTTTCATATCCGGCTCCGGGCAACTCGTACAGATACCAGTTCATATCCTCGAAATGCACCTGCCACCGGATATCCGCCATTTCGCCGTTCCCGGAACCGAATGAGGTGTTTTCATCCCAATGAACACTCTCCAACCGCGGCGTTCGATAACCGGTGTGTTGACGCAAAGATTCTTCAAGATCAGTAGGAAGACACTCATCACCGGAAGAAGTACTACAGAGACCATCCTCCATACGTCCACGAGCGGGGATAAAATCATCACGCTCGCGCTCGCTTCCAGGGTCGTACGAAAAATCAGTACGGGCATCCATCGTCCAGCCGGAATCACCGAATCCAAACCGCTGCAGCGATTCATCATCCGTCAACCCGCCGAAGTCAAACTGCAGGTCTTTCCGATGCTTGTCAGGCATCACTATATGAACGGAAATCACATCATCCGACCGGTCAACGGTTTTACGGTCAAGAAAGCTGCCGGAGCCATACCGATCCATTTCAGCCAGGTTATTCTCCGGGATTTCTCCCGGTAAAACCGGAACCTCCCGGGGAGAACCACACCTCTGCTCATCACCAGGATTTGCAGGATCTACCGGCTCGCAATCCCTTACCATCCTAATACCAGGCGCCAGGTTATTCCCGAACTGCTCCCCGTTATTCTGATCGATTGACCGATGCTGGGTAGTTACCGTAGTCGGAGTCTGGGTCAGAGTCCCCTGACCGGTGCAGACAGTACCGGAACCGCCAGGACAATTGGTTGAATACTGGTAAGTAGTCTCGGATGCCACCTGCTCGGTAGTCCCGGTAATAACCCGATTGCCCCCGCCGGCGGAACTCCAGGTAGCCACAGTCAGATCGGCCTGCGCGCTTCTGGCCTCCTGCAACCGGGCCACCGAATCATCTCCGGCCCCGCCGCCGGGACGGACAGGATCATCCCACCGGGCCGAAAAGGTCTGCACCACTTCCTCATCGGCCAGCGCCATCTGCCGGCGACTATTAAAAAGATCAGCAACGTTATTCGCCGGAACCCATCCCGCATCATAGCCTTCCGGTGGATCCACACTTCCGGGATGAAACTTGTGCCCGTAAGCTTTCAGTAGAAAGTCAGGAGAGAGATAATCTGTAATATCCGGATTCCCGTGATCCGCATAGAAAGTAAGGTCTACCAGTTCCCGCACGCTGGAGAACAGGGCAGGAGCATTCACATCCTCAATTACCGAGTCCGACACCGCATAATCACCAAAGTCTTCCAGCCGGAACCCCAGATCCTTGAAATCCACCGCATAGTAATTCTCACTGCCAAAGCCATAGTTCCCCAGCGTAAACTCGACTTCTCCTGTCGTAACGCAGGCGAATCGATCATCCGCCTGCGCCACATCATCAGGACCCATGAAAAGGAGAAGCACTCCCAGCAGTACCGCGAAGATAACTGCCCGCAACCTGAATCTATTCAGCACACTCATAGTCAAGAGGATAAAACAAGATGTTGACACAAGTTTTATAATTGGCAGGGCAGAGAAAAGCCGGGGCGCCCTCCGAAAATAATTTCGGGCTGCCCCGGCAGACCCAGAGTTAAATCATAAATGATCAGTTAAAAGGACCAACCAGTGAAGAAGACCATCACCCGAATATTCAGCGCTGTCGCGCTTTCAATACCGGCCCTGAGTACGGCCTGCTCCGCTTCGGAGGAACCTGCCCCAATCGGAGAGATACCTGCCACCGGAACTCAGCCAACCGCCACAACCCCACCGGTTACTGACCGGAACCAACCCGTCAATCAGCCGGCGCAAACCACCGTCATACTGGAAAACCGGCCGACCCTGTTCCCGACCCGGGAACGCCCCCATCGGCTGGATCTGACCGACGCCATGGCCGCCGTCAGCCCTACCAATACTCCCGAACCGACCCCTACCAAAGCCATGCTTAATACTCCCACGGCCACACCGGAAGAAGTGGCTGAGCCGCACATGACCGAAATGATGCCCACCGGACCGGCTGACGAAGCGAGCGGCATCCCGGCAGCACCGGAAAACCCCCAGCTGGATGATTCAGTCAGGGTGCAGGACATCTATCAGTTCACGGACTTAAGCCAGTACGCCCTGGATCCGGACGCACTTCCCGAAGCAGGAGAGTTCCAATACATAGACAAAGAGAGACAAAATCCAGGACATGAGAGAAGATTTTGGCAACAACAGAGGGAACACCCATACATTTTTCTCATTCCTCATGTACAAGTAGCCAGCACTCCTTATTACGGCAGCAACAGGGAAATACTGGGAGACAGCATGCCTTATTACGGCAGCGACAAGGGAATACTGGCAGACAGATCCCCCGTCACTTACTTCATCCTCCATCCTTGGTTCGAAGAAGCATATAATCCCCAATATACTAATTCTGCTATAGCATTGGGACAAACAGCATTCCCCATTAACGACTTCCGATATAAAAACCATACGACCGAGTATATTCAAAGAAATGAATCCAACTATCGGAAGCTAAGTGCAGCAGAAGGTATAGGGTACCGCTGGTTCGGAGATAACTCCCTCAAAGGAGTACTCCTGCAATCAGTTGCCAACACTCTGGAACAAGCAGTAAAACCCGGCTCTGAGAAAATGATTATGCCATGGGAAGATACAATCGACTTGAATCTTACAATCGAAGAATACATCTCAGTAATAGCCGATTATCCAAAGGAAGGATTAAAATCCCAGTTCAAAGAAATATATGGCAAATATAGAAGTATCAGATATGTATTCGCCCGCCCCGACATCAGCTGGGAGTTCGTCCACCCGGAACTTCCAATCATCCGGATCACCGCTGAATACGAAACCCTGCTGCCCCTGACCACACCGGGAACCGATCTGTCTGATCAACACCCCACCACATTCAGAACTTCCACCGTAGTTGCCTTCCAGAACCGCTGGGATTCCTTTACCGATACCAACCGCCACCTGATCTGGTTCCGCCCTTACTACGAGTTTGGAGACTACTACGAGAAGAATGCAATCAGCTTTACCATTAACCAAACAGCCAAGGTCAAAAATAAGTACCCTCCCTGGTTGCACCTCACAAACAAAAGCACGCGATATAGTACAAGTAACCCAGTAGCATACGGACTGACCAACCCGGAACACTGGGAGTTGTTCCCCTTTTACTGGCATCCCAGCGACTACATGCCCCACAGCATCATCGGCCCGGTAGTAACCGAAGTCATCGAGTCCGACGTCCTGGAACCGGGGATATACAGCCATACCCCGCGCCTCACCCAGTGGACGGCCCCAGGCCCCATCCTGACCACCGAACAGCTGAGCGACTATTACGCCGACATCCGGATAGAGATGACTACGCTGGAAGGCAAAGAAGCCTATGGGCTAAACTAACGGGGCAGAAGGGTACTTATTCCGGAGAATGTCATCTTCGAAACGGAGCATGACTTTCTGACGCCCCGCACGGGGCCGTCCCCCTTTGGACCGAACCCGAATTCCCGTTCCCGAGGCATCTGTCGGCTACGGAGTATCACCTGCCGGGGTCGAACGTGTGGGACTACTTCGAACTGGACAGCGTAGACTGGGACTGGTAGCCGGGAACGGAGACATAAAGAGAAACACTTGCTGCCGAGTCTAGTCTTAGACTCGGCAAGACTGTTTCAACCGTGAGGCAGTAAATGTCATTGAGCACCACAACAAATCAGGAGATAACAACTAAAGAAACCAACATGCAATGCGGATCCACTGTCTCCGCCACTACTCCCTATACCAATGAATCACTAGCTAACCGCATCAGGGCAGCCAGTAACAGAATGTCTGAGCTCAAAGAACAAGGCCAGTTTCGCGAGATGCACACAGAAGCCAGAAATGCCTGGCTGCAACAAGCGCAACCCTGGATTCAGAATGCTTGGGCAAAACGTTACCACTGGTTCGCCAACGGCAAAGACATTAACCCAGAGAAAATTGCACCCCAGCTCCTACTTGTTAAAACAACCGAGGAGAAAGACCTGTTCCGCCTGGCCCGTTACACTTGGTCCCTGCCCTACTCCCGGGGCTATGGAAGAAGACTCCGTTTCCTAATAAAAGACGAGGAGCATGACAAACTAATCGGAATCCTTGGCTTGCAATCTCCACCTATCAATTTCTTGCCAAGGGATGAGAAAATCCGCTACCCGGAAACACTAAAAGTGGAAATGGTAAACCAGACCATGGACGCTTTCACTCTAGGGGCAGTACCACCCTACAATCGACTTTTAGGTGGAAAGTTGATCATCTGTGCTGCTGCTAGCAAAGAAGTTGTAAAAGATTACCAAGAAAAATACGCAGAAGCCACCACCTGGCTGAACAGAGAAACACTGCCCCCACAATTGGTAATGATAACCACTACCAGCGCCTTTGGACGTAGCAGTATATACAACCGAGTCTTCTACGAGAACGATAAGGGGCACCGCCGCCCATTAGCGGAACAATTGGGTTATACCAAAGGCTATGGCAATTTTCACTTGCACCAGGTTTACCAAGACATCAAGAATTTCCTGACTGATCAAGGTTATGAGGACGTGAATAAAGGCTACGGACGCGGCCCAAAGCCGGTATGGCAGAACATCAGCAAAACCCTTACTATGCTAGGGATAAGCCATGAGAGATTGAATCATGGTATACCCCGCCAAGCTTGGAGCATCCCGCTGGCCAGAAACGCTTGGGAATACCTTAGCGGAGAAGACCAAGAACCTGACTACTACGACATTCCTTTTCATCGGTTAGCCGAATGGTGGAAAAGACGATGGCTACTTCCTAGATCTCGAAGGATCTCCGATTGGAAAGATTGGCGCCGGGAATTCCTACTACAATCAATTACGGTCACAAAGTGATTTCGTTAACCTGCACTGGCAAGCTAGACAACATAGCTGTAGAACTCAAGTGCATCGCAACAACGCGAACACATCACAACAACTGCAGTTGCTCAGCCGCTCCCTTTGATCCCAAAGCCTTAGCAATCCGCTTGATATTCTCTCTAGCCGGTATTGGATCAAATACCAAATCACGCTGACTGCCGCTACCGCGCCTAATTTCAGCCAGTCTCTCAAACACTGCTGCACGAAACTCAGCACTTAGATGAGATCCCCAGACTTTACTCTTCTCATGGGCATCATAGACTGCAAATGGCAATAGCCGTACTACCGGACGATCTACCATAAAATTATGGTCACGGTCTTGCGCAAACTGACCGTCGTGCAAAGCCTCCACTATCAATCGCATGCGGCTTGATATTCGTTCCCGCATAGAATCCGAAGAACCGAGACAACGCAATGAATCCAGAAACTCGTAACGCGGTAGCTGAGGTGCTGGGTCGCCCGCCGTATGTCCGACATAAAACGAGACATAATCCGCCTTTCGACACATCTGAACATACGGCTCATCAGCTACAGTGACAGTCTCCAAATAGTGTAAGTCACCACCAAAAGAATCTCGCTTACTCTTAGCATCATCCCGTAATCGCTCGAAGTAATTCACCCAATCCTCATCCAACACCCCTAGGTAACGCAACTCTCCATCCAGTTGCGGAAAAGGTCTAAGGATTGCAAAGGAACATAGGTAATCCCCAGACTTAATCCGGGCCCCACTATCCAATTCCAGATCAGCAGCAACCATTAGTTGCGTCATGACCTGGTGATCACTCAAACGCGAAAAACCGGAATGAATCCAATCCGAAGCAATAGCACACCCATCTTCCTTACCTGGAATGATGCTGCAAGCAGACCCTCGAACAACATACCAGTTAACTAACTCGGCAAAAGCTCTCATTTGAGTACTTTTGACAACACCAGCTAAAACCTGACGCTCTGATCCAGACACCGATTGCAACATACTCCACCACAGATTCAGAGTCTTCCGATAAACTTCTCCGGAAACACTATCATCACTATAGAAATGCCACATCAATTCCCGAACCTGTGGGGTAACTGGCCCGTCCCGGAAGTGAACTACCGGTTTTGGAAGCACCATACGGCGCCCTCGACCCAATACTGATCCATCACCGAGGATATTCGCGATCCCCAACACTACCCGTTGATCCACTTGACACTGCACTAGCTCCAAAGCAGCCTGCTTCAAATGCTCGTAGCCAGCATCTGTCAAATCAGGAAACCAAATACGAGCCAATACCATGGCAAAATTCTCCGGATCACTGAGAGCCGCACGATTCAAAGGTACAGAATGGTAAGGGTACTCAAAACGACCTGCTATTCCCTCTGGCAACTGTAAAGCAGCCAAAGCATTGTTAAATGTCAGCACCAGACCGGCGTGGTTATCTGAAAAATTAGTCCCTTGAAAACCCGAAACATTCATAGAGTGAGAACTACCATCACTACCACCAATTACAAAAGGACGCTCAACGTCTTCTTCAGTATTCCCTGCCTTCATCCAGAAGAGAACAGACTCACCAAAAACCCTTCGCCTCAGAGCACCCTCGACAATACCCCAATCAGGATTAACCAATTTACCACTTAAAGCATCGTCAACACTGCCAGTAGGCATGTCCACACAGGACAAGCCATAATACGAGTGTGCTAGCAGTCTCATCGCACTAAAAGCAGCCTTTATGCTGTTTAACCCATCTGGCGATGGGTTCCCATCAATCCGATATCTACGTACAAGTGCATTGAAGTCATTAACCTTATCCTGCAACATCCTTAAAACCAGCATAACGGGGTCTTCTTGCAACAGCCCAAGGACAGCAAGCCGTAACACTCTTGCCCCTTCACTACTAAAGACCAACTGACCATTTAGATATTCCGCATAAGCGTCTGGGTCCAACATCCGAGACGGGTCGATTCCCAAAGCACCGCTAAACAACCCATACTCAAGGCGCAATCCATCGTTAATATCCTCCAACGAAATACGCCAATTTTCTGAAACTAGAAAGCGACTAGACTCACCAGTCTGACTTGGCACATCAACCAGTACCCCACGTTCTACAAGCCGCCGCACTACGCCCTGATAGGCCTGCACCGTCACACGGTCTCCCAACTCCTCCGGAGCTTGCAGTGCCTCCCATACATCCCTGACAGTGACTCCTAGCGAGCCACCGTTGAGATGAACGTAACGCACGACTGCAGCTTCGCGGTCCTTAGATGTAATCTTATTCACTGTTCTCACGTCCATGAAAATGTTCCAGTGGAAGCTTGCCACTCCACCCTTTTTCAGCAAGTTCATCCCAGATCGGTGGACTACCACCACCATCCGTTGTTACACGACGACGTATGTCTACTACCGCCGCATGTTTCACGGTTTCAAACGCGCCAGTAACCACGCAACGACCAACCGGCATCTTAGGCAACCCCCTGACCAAAGAGTCTGAAGCATCGGAGAAGACCCCCCGCAAGGCCTCCAGCTGATCAGGCTCAATCGCGTGGAGAAACCTCGTCAACAGACGCTTCAAAATGGAGCGGTCCACGTCAGCAGGGCTCTGCGTAGTTAGAATCAAACCTATCCGCAAATGACGTCCCAGGCGGGCGATTTCACGTAAGACTTGCTTGGTCACTGCTTCTTCATCTCTAGGAGCCACTAGATGAAATTCATCCACAGAGAAAACCAAGAATGGGAGATTGCCGGCCAGCGCCAGCCGTTGCAAATCCCGTGCTACTGAGGCTGTTACCAACCGTAAATCCGACACCAACATCCGACGACAGTCAATATTGATAAAAGTCCCAGGCTGCAACTCAGATTCCCAGTTAAAGGGAGCACCTATGTAACTCAACTTATTCAGACTCTCAACGCGAGCAGCTGCTGGATTGGAAGTTTGACTTTTCATATCAAGAGTAGGAGCCAAGCGTACGATCGCATCACGGAGATCCTGAATCCCAAAGTCTTCACCTAACCGGAACACTCGCTCCTTGATCAATTGTTCCTGAGCGTGAGCTACTAGCGTCTCAATATTTGTACCGCGATTGATTGCCGGGACAGCATCAATCACATCCTGACCTGTCAATGCACTGAGTGGCAAAGTAAACTCACCTCGTTCCACGGACAGACTCCGCCCTCCTAAATCGCGAGCGCAATCCACCATCTCCCCGTTCACGTCAATGTTCACTTGCGGCACTCCCAAACGTGCAAGTTCTTCAGCAAGGACACCCCTGGTATAACTCTTCCCACTACCGATACCCCCGGCGATAAATATGTGCCGTTGGGCCACATTGCGAGACAAATTAACTGGAACACCAATACCCGACATTTCGCCAATCTCCAACGCAATATTGGCCCTGTCTTCAAAACCGAATGCAGCAGAAATCAACTTGCTATCAGCACCAAAAACAGGGGAACCGGCACGGGCAATAGACTGAGGGGGCTGAGTTCGCTTCACGTAGCAGTATTGGCAATCTAAAACAACCTCCTCGAGAGGCTCCGCATCAACAACTCGGTAAATCACTGTCGAACGCCCTTCAGGAGCGTACTTGATCGGAATCGGTATAACCTCACGTACAGTTGCACCTTCAGCAGTCTCGTGAGGATTAACCTCCCGCACTCCATTCACCATCAACAAGAGAAAAACTCTCTCTGACATATTGGGCACAAAGCACTCTCCTACTTCCACCGCCACAACACGACCGGCTGTAGTTGACGAATAACCATCTAGGCGAAAACGTACAGAATCCAAACTTGGAGTGTTCTCTTCATGAACAACGCACCCTATGGGCCTTTCGAGTCTCAGCACTTCCTTATCAGATACATTCCCCAAAACTACTTGGTGGTTCATATACTCCTCCAAAACATCCTCAAGAATAGCTATTAACAACTTTACATAAATCAATTTACGATACTGCATTTATTATGTCAACAGCAAAACATAAGATCCAACAAAAATCCTGAAGGGCTACGATCGCCCAATGACATTCACCGGCCAGAACTCTACTGTCAATCATTCACATCGCTTCCATCATAGACATCATCGCCAGAACCGGCTGTTACCTGGTGAAAGGTACTACACCGGAACGAATCTAGGACCTGGAAAGCGGCAGGATCGACCTGCGCAGCCTGCTGCTTGAGAACCCACACGACCGTTGGTATTTGACCTACGACGACACCAATCTGTCTCATCCGTTGGAACTTCTACCACAGGACACCCCCCCCTTGACGCTCAGGACTTCCTGCCGCCGGAGAATTACTTTCTCGGAGAAAAGAACACCGAAACGTAAGGCCAAGCAACTCAGGAATGCCCGCTCACGGAAACAATCCGCCGGACGGAATACCCTACCCTGCGCGATCGGCAAGAACCGAAATCCTGCCAGCGCCGAAGACGCCGGGGTGAATTTCCGACAATACGATCTGAACCCGGCCTTGACCACAGCCATACCACCGTGCCAACCCCTCTTTCACCGCAACCCCCGAACCGCTACAATCAAGGCAGGGTGAATGACATGACGCAGCAGAACATCCATACCTTGCAGGACATACTGGACGCGCTGGAAAATAACCCGGACCTGCAGCGGGAATTCCACAAACACCTGGTCTCCGCGGTCAGGAGCGACAGCGAACTGCGTGAGGAACTTCGAAAGGAGATCCTGACCGAGGAATTGCTCCAACTCCCGGCGCGGTTCACACGTCTGGAGGAAACCGTAGAGGAAATCAAGCAGGATGTAACCGAACTCAAGCAGGACATGGTAGAAGTCAAGGATAGATTTGACCACCTGGAACAAGGCCAGGAACGAATGTCCGGCCAGATAGCCCACCTGACCCAGGAGCAGATCCGTATGTCCGGCGAACTGGCGCGCCTGAACGGCAAAGATTACCAAACCAGGGCAGTCAACCAGGCACGCCGAACGATCCGGCATGAACTCAATATGGAAGACTCAAACCTGATCCATCCCAACCAGGAAGGAATCCCGGCAAAATTCAAGAAGGAAATCCTGACCCCCGCCAAACTCGCCGGACGGATCAACCAGAACCAGGTGGAAGACCTGGAAAACGCCGACGGGATTATCCAGTGTGAAAACCCTGACGGACAGATCATCTACGCCGTAGTGGAAATGTCCATCACGGTTCAGAAACACGACCGGGAAAGAGCGGTTCGCCGCGCCGGAATAATGGAACAGGCCACCGGGATACCAACCATCCCCTACGTCGCAGGAACCAAACAGGATCCGCCCGAATCCGGCGAAAGCCCGGTAAGGTTCCTGGAATACCAGTGGGATCAGGAGAACCGGCAGGATTGATCCGGCCCACTCTGCACAGCCTAAGGACCCGGCATGCCGAATATGTTCAAGAGAAAGAAACCGTTCCGAGGACCGGACATCAAACCATCCATCTTTCCATCGGCGGAAATACCGATGCCTCCGCCGAAATCAGGGCGCTGGAGACTCAGGCAGCAGAAGACGCCCCCCGGCGCCGACCCGCCGATGAATAAAGCCGGGGAACAAAGAAACCAGCCGCCGCGTGCTGAACGCCCCCGACCCTGATCTATCCCTGGATGAAACGCAAAATGCAGTACCGCGAACCCCTGCCGCCGGATTGCCCTCCGCTCATCGCGCAGGACATTACAGAGCGGACGGTGCGTTATCGACTGTTGGAGAACGCTACTCCCAAACCGGAAGACTTCGACTCCTACGTGAAGAGGAACGGACGGGTAAACCGGCGAATCCGCAGGACCACTTGCGAGCAAAACGGCGTCTCACTGTTTGCATCACCAGAGGCCGCCCTGCGCATGATGAATAGCGGCCTCAACAAAAACCGCCGCTGGCAGGCTGTCGGCGAATTGACCATACTTGCCGGAGCCGGCAAATTCAACCCAATTGAACCTGACGAACATCAAACCTGGTGGCCGTCAAAAAGGTTTGACCAGGTAAAAAACTGCAAGGTGATGCCATGAAAGTCGCATTCAGCGAATCTATACTTTATTACGACTGCGAGTTGCTTTTCGAAGCCGTGGACGAAAATGGTCGAGGTTACATCGCAGTCCATGACGGCTGCCAAACGGATTGCGAATACATTGTCGCCCCGGAGACCCGCGCAAATCTGACCGCGTTCAAGGCTGGCCGGATCGGACTGCGCGACCTGCTCCTCGCGGCGCCGGACGGAGAGTGGTATATCACGGAACCGGGAGGGGATGCTGAGGCAATACCCTTGATCCGCCAGCCTACCCCCATCACGGAACAGGCAGATTTGCTGGAAACGGATTATTACGTAATGACCGCTGATACCGCCCAAACCCAACCGGAAGGCGCAGAAAAGCATCTGCCTCCGGAAAACGCAGCAACACACAATGCCGCGTTCTCGAAGCCCTGATGTTTGAGAGGCAATGAAATGAACCGGACGATACGGGCGACAAAAGTCTTGGACTACTACGATGGCGTTTGGGTATTCACAGGCCAGGACTCCAATAGCAGACAGTACGTAGGTTCCATCATAGACACCACCGACGGGATCGACCGTTACCTGGTGAAAAGCGCTACGCCGGAACGTATAAGCGACCTGGAAAAGGGCAGGATCGACTTACGCAGCCTGTTACTTGAGAACCCATACGACCATTGGTACCTTACCTACGACGGCGCTGCGCCGGACCAACCATTGGAACTGCATCTGCAAGACGGCTCACTTGAAGACACGGAATTCCTGCCATCGGAGGGTTACTTTCCGGGCGAGGATGAATCCACGTTGTCGGCAGCGACGCACAACGCCGCCGCGCCCCACCTCATCGAAAAGCAAAGAGGACCTCAAAACCGAATACCCGCAGAATGACGCGTTCAGTACAGTAAGAAGGGACTATTACATAAGCGCTGCCGATCCCGGCCATCGCTGAATAAGAATCCGGAAGCTGCCGGCAGAAAAGTACTCGTATGGCATACCGCAGGCAAAACTGACGAAGCATGGAGAACGGCATGAAAAACCGAGTTTTCACAGTGGAATTAGCCCCCGACGAAAACGGCTGGCTCGTTACCTGCCCGGCACTGGAAGAACATGCAGCCTATACTTGGGGGGGGGGGGCACTAAAGCGGAAGCGCTGACCAACATCGATGAAGTAATCCGGATGATTCGAAAGCAACATTCCTTTACCCGTAATACAGCCGGAGCCGAATAAGATATGACCACGGGAACTCACCCCCAGCCCCACCGGATCGCAAAAGCGCAACAGGACTCCCCCGACTCAGCAGAAAAGCCGCACCCAAACCAGGACCGGCTACAATCAAAAGAAAGGTGAAAGAAATGAACGAAAAGGACACAAATGAATACATCCGGGACTGGCACGAGCGGATGTACTATAAGGACAATGCAATTCGCTACTCCCGCTCGCTGATGCGCAAAGCGCTCAATATAGAATCCTGCGAGACGCACCTGATCGGCGAAAAAGAACTAGATGAAGAAATCCTGCTCCCCGCAACGCGCGCCGGCCGGATCACCCAAGAACAGGCCGACGCAATATACAACTCCGGCTGCGTCGTCCGATACGAACAGGATAACGGGTACACCTGCTGCGCACTGGCCCAAATCGCGATCGTTATCCAGGACGAACACCGAATCCGGGCCAAACAATGCGCCGAACTGCTAAAGATGATTACCGGATACCCCACCTTCGCTTACGTCATCGGCATTAAAGAAGAACCGCCCAATCCCGGAGCCGAACTATCGGGAGCGACATTCATCCACTTCCGCCCCAAGCGGTACTTTGACCACATCCTGCCCGATGAACCCTGAACCTTTACCCGGCAGGTTCTACTCCATACCGCAGCCGCCAATTCAGGCAGAGATTACTCAAACCGGATGCATACCCCTGGTAAGCAGCCAGTTTCTCCTCCTGTTCCCTGGGCCGTTCCTCAAAACCGGCCCGAACAATCACATCGCCGGAACCACAGTTTGCGATCAACTGACGCAGAGCGGCGCAATCCGCTAAAAGAAATCGATAATCGCGCACGTCCATAGTTTCCCCCATTCAGGACAACAGTCGGGATCGTTACTCAGCCCAGCAGCCCCCAGCCGACCAGGAACCCCAACGAGACAACGCAAAAAACGGAGACAATGATAATCCAATCGTTGATTAACCGGCTGTGCATCCCAACCCTCATCGGAGAGATGAACGGATGCTACCACAGGAGAGCCCGCTGAAATCCCGGCTGCACCGGGAAACCGCGGCACGCAGTCCGTGAAGCCCCGGACCACGAAAAACCGGCCCCTGGCCCGTCCGGAAAGACGACTACACCCGGAATGAATCTCCGAAATTCCCGGCCCCGGAGGGAGATTACGCCGCTCTCCGCACACCAGGCGCCGCTGCCCGAAATCCGGAGAAAAAACCAACGCCTGAAACCGGCAAAGGAGAACAACAATGAACGTTCCATCAGAGAAAACAATGGAAATCCTGGACTCAGTAGAAACTCATCTGAAAGATCTGCAAGAAGACCTGGATACTCTGAAATACTCAACACTCGAAGAAGAAAGAGAGGAAATAAAAGAACGAATGGAAAGCACCGCCGAATTCTTGGTGGGAGACGCAGAACACTTCAAGGAACAACTCGCCAAGGACAACGAACCCCCCGAATGAACCCGGTTGCCTGCCTACTACTGGAACAGTGCCCAGTCTGCACACAAGGAAACCCTTAAAAAGACACGCTGACCAACATCGAAAAGGTAATCAGGATACTTAATTAAGGCATTGGTTGAAGACTGCATTCTCATTCCTGGGAAGCTGACCAGAGTACTTTGGTCAGCTTCAGATAGCATGCAATAATATCAGTCTGACCAACTTTCCTGCACTAATCTAACAATGGAAAATGCGTCTCTGACCTTCGTATAAGGGACGACGCACTGAAACAGGTGGAGTACCTAGCTGCTTATCAAATCGTAATAAATCGTTGTCAGTTGTTTCCAATATCGGTATATTCCAAAACACGGCTGTCGCGAGATGGATTGCGTCTGCCGGTTTTAGCTTGGAACTAGAGCTACCTCGGGTTTCCCTGATTAGTTTTCTGGACATAGTTGCTACTTGAGAGTCTGCAGCAACCCGTACTATGTAATCTCTATCAAAGAATTCCTTAATTTTTTCTTCGGAGTCCTGATCATTGTACCCTTCCAAATATGCTACTTCAGACATTGCCATAGCTGAAACATAGATTCGTCCCCCCCCCTTGCTCTGCCATTTTTACGATGTCGCCACAAGGGTCTGCTAATTCCTGCCTACCAACTAAATAGCCAATGATTACGCTTGAATCCCACAGTCTGTTTTGCGCAGACATAATTACATCTCCTCTGGTTCCCTTATCGAGCGCAACCAAGCCGCAGCGCCAACTTCCCTCACTCTGGCATCCGGAATGGAGCCAAACCCGGCTCTAACCCGATGGTACGTACTGGACAGATCCTCAAAATGGATTGCCCGAGCAATTGATCGAGGTACCCCATTGGAAAAATAGTAAATATCTCCCGAGACCAAAACGGATTTCCCCAACAATTCTCTAACCCGACTCACCTCCTCCCGAGCAAAAGACCAGCGTACAGGGGCATTGCTTACCTCGTCCCAGATAGTGGCATTAGAAGATTTATGAATATTGATGGCATCCAGCTTTCCCTGCAGAGACCCCAGGCAATGGTATCCGGACGAGAGTATTCGCTTGGCTTGTTGCTCGATATTCCCGTCTATGCAGGCAACTTGTTCATTATCCATCTGCACCAATAAAGACGAAGCCTTACTCACCCCTTTGAAAAGGCGCCGCATCTTTAGCAGATCTTTAACAACCAGTTCAGTGAAATATTCCGGCGGATTATCCGTTCCGCCGGTAACCGACTTAATACCTTCTGCAACTATCCTTACCGAGTCTCCCCCACTAACCCCGGGAATTAAAGTTAACGTTGGAGCGCTTGCGTGGATACTATGAACCGTCCAGCCCGGCGCGGAGCCGCGATTATGGAGAGCATAGTCCACGTCCCGCAGCAGCTGCCGAATGTTCTCCAAAGATTTGTAGAGGAGGTCGAGAGAAGAACGGTCATCGACCGGATTTATTATGAAAGTAAGGGAATTTGCCATCTCAGTTGCCTCTTAACCGGCTGCTCAGATCCGACTGTACCACTATACAAATAATACCCCCCATACACAATCAACCTGCAATACAGCCCGCAGGATTGCAAAGTCAGGTGCAAAGCCGTGCGGAACAACTCCACCGGCATCGCTCCGGCGACAACTAACTCCATCCCAACCGGCAACAGAACCAACTACAGCAGGAGAAAAAGCATGGCAGCCCCAACCCGCGAAACTCAAATCAGGGAAGCGCGAATATCCGCCATCCAGGTCGAATGGCTCATGACCGCAATATCCACCGAGCTTAAAGCCGGATACCCCGCCCGACTGGCCCAGCGACCAACCCCGCGAGGCAGCCGCTGGCTGGCCGAATGCCCTGCGCCAACGGCTGTGGAGCCTGGGTCGAATCCCTGCTGTCCGACCCGACCAACCCGGGCGCCGGACTGATCCCCGACTGCTGCAAAGGATGCTGATCCGATGGCCGACATAACCGCCAACGGGAAAGTTACGAAAGTCCAGAGCAGGAAAATCAGTAAATGGTTTGCCCTCCACAGCGACGACCAGGGAAACTGCTTCTACTGCAGCTGCCCGATTAGGCAGCACCACGCTCTGTCATCACTCGGACGGCTATCAAAAAACGCCGCCAGAAGGTATAAAATCTATCACACCATCTATTGCCCCAACTGCGCCAAAAGCCTGAGGACCAGTCAGGTAATCTGCATGACCATCGCCGGAACGGACGAATGAACCGGAAGCCGAACCAAGCCGCCAGGCAGGGAAAGCCCGGCGAATAGAACGAACTACCTCACGATACTGACGGACTCCCGGCAACTTTGCTATCGTCCCTGGAATCTCCGCGAAACTGGCGGACCTTCACCACTACAGCACAGCCAGCGAGGAAAATCCCCGCTGCGAGAAGCATACCTGAGACAATTGTCAGAATGATGGCCAGAATAACACAGCGCCCCAAACCTGAAGGAATGAACATCCGCAGGTAAACGTTTAAACGTGTCACGATTATACCGGGAAACACACATGCAAACGAGAAATACTCTTTGCCGACAGCATAATGATCCGGCGGAATTGCCCCTGCGGGGCATGTGAAATCTCCCGGCATTAAGCTGCTCCCCACAGCGCAGAAAGCTGCAACCCTGACCTGAGAGTCGAATAATGAACCCCGAAACCCCACTGGAAAGAAAATACTGCTGGGAACTGACTTGCCTGGAAGAACTGATCGGAGTAATCAGGACGGAACTCTCAGCCGGCAGGCTCGCCCGACTGCAGCTGGACCAGGACGGACGATACTGGTTTCTGCAGGCGCCCTGCACCGCCCGGTGCGGCCGATGGCCCGAAATGGACAAAATCGGTGATACCCTGACACCAACCTGCTGCAAACCCCAATGCCGGAAAGCCGGCAGCTGCGCCGGAGACCCATGCCCCGACTGCGGCGCATGCCAAGAACCCGACTGCGAAAAATGCAGGGGAGCCTGCCCATCCGACCCCTGTGAAAACAAGGACATCCAAGCTTGAAACCGAAGATGACCAGGAGAAAACACCCACCGTCCACCCGGCGCCTGCTGCCGCACCACAAAAAACGCCCCGGCTGTGGTAAAAGCAGGTCCCCCCTGAAGGCGCCCACTGCCACCGGGCGAACCACCGACACCGTCGGAAAACGCCCCGGAAACCTTCTGAGAAACATTTTCCGGCAGGTTTTCGCGCCATCAGGATAGTTTTGGTATCCACCCCGGGCGGAATCGCCCGGAAAATGCCGCTCAGGCCGAAAACCCCCGCCGGAGGAAAAACGCGCCACTCCCGCCACGGACATCCGCCGGCAACTCACTCTGGCCCCCCCCCCCCCCGGGAAATCACCCATCAGCACCGACCCGGGAGAACCCCTGACCGGCGGGAACGCCGGAGAACCATCGCCCCGGCCCCGGCCCCGGCAGAAAACGCCGTTTCTCCTTAACATGGGAAAAAAGGGGGTATGAATTTTTTTGAAATTTCCCGCTATTTCATTAAATCGTTAAACGTTCTAATTTTTCACCCTGAATTTATATCTGAAAAAGAGAGAAATTAGAACGGCATTCATTTAACGAGAAATTTCCCTTCGTTAAATTGTTAAATATGACTAAGACTGCCGCGACCCTGTGGTGAATGCGTAGATCGTTATTTCTTCCCTATATAAGGAAAACGACATATTTCGCCGCATAAACCGAAATAATCCGTAACGCCAGCATCAGCAAAAAGGGGATTTCAGCCGGAAAACAACCTGTGAAATCCGTAAAATCGGAAGAACCGCCGACTTCCCTTCCGATGCCCCCGTGGAAAAGGGAGAGCAGGCCGGGAGCAAGGAAGAAAACCGACTCAGCAGAGAAACCGGGGGGAGAAGCGTCCCCCCGGTGAAAACGGGGGTAAACCCCGGAAACAACAACCGCCATTTCCGGAAATCATTTCCGTTTCATTTCACTTTTTTTTGTATCTGAATAACCCCCGGAAACGCCATTTTGTTTCCGTTTCATTTCCCATAGGTTGCCGGCGATGGAATAACAGCAGGAGCAAAATCCCCTAACCACAAGAACCACAACAAAGCAAGAACCCAAAAACAGGATGACTGGAATACAACAAAGCCTCGAAAGTTCCGCAATATTGCTGCCTGTCCATCCCGATTACATGGAGTATTCCTCTGTGTCCGGCCCCGAATATCCAGCTACCAAGACCAAGGCGGCCAATCCAACCATTGCAGATAAGCCAGCAACACCGCTACTAGTACCACCAACAGACATAAGGCAATAATGCCTTTCAAGCAACCCATGCAGCCTTCATAACAGGCCTTAACGGGGTTTTGCTGCCAGATTTCTTCAATTTCCAGCAACATATCCACCATGTCGCAACCGATCAAAGGGTAATCCCAATAGAATACTATCCTTCGGGTGAATACAAGTAACAGCAACTCCTGTATCCACCAAGAACCTGACAGAACCGAACATCATCAGCCGCGGAATTCCAACCACAGCCGAAACATAAGGCTGGATGCCATTGAACCCGCCAGCAATCACAGAACAAACACCGGAAGCTCCGCTGCTATCGTGCCGGAAGCCATCCCCCCGGACGTAATGGCTGCCATCACCCCCGCCAGGAAATCCTCCCGCGCCACAACTGCATCAGCCACCATCCCAGTCCAATAGTCCCTGGCCAACTACGGCTCCGCCGGGATCGCCCATTGCCGACGCCCGGGCATCCGGAACACAACCAAATCCGGCTTTTACCCGATCCCCGTCCGCCTGCTTCAATACCGCACGCCGCGCCAGGCTCAACCCGAACTCCTCAACCTCGGCAAAACTCAAGCCCACCAACTGCTCCGCCGGACAGTCAACGGAATCGATAACTCCGAGACTGGTACGCCCTTGAAACCGGCGCAGCCACAGCCGGATCTCCTCCACCCCCGGCGCCGGCAGTTCCAGATGAACCTGAAAACGACGCCAAACCGCCCGGTCAAGCAACTCCGGATGGTTGCTGGCCGCCACTGCCACAACATAGCTGGGCAGCGCATCAACCTACAGCAGCAGCGAGCTCACCACCCGCTTGATTTCCCCCGTTTCCTGGGCATCCCCCCGCTCTTTCGCTACTGCGTCAAACTCATCAAAGAACAGAACGCAGCGGCGGGAACGCGCGTAATCGAAAACCCGGGAAATCCGCTGCGCCGTCTCACCCAGGTAACTTCCAATCACCGATTCATAACGAACCACCAGAAAAGGGACGGCCAGCGCATCCGCCAGCGCTTCCGCCAGCGAGGTCTTGCCATTCCCCGGCGCTCCCGTCAGAAGAACGCGATGCCTGGGCTCAAGATTGCAGGAACGCAGCAAATCGGCCCGCAGCTGCTCCTCAATCAACCCGGACACAGCCTCCCCGACCACCTCCGGCAGTATCAGATCATCCAACCGGAACGCCGGAGTCTTTTCGAAGACCAACTCCCCCGACTCCCGATCTCTGCCGGATGCGGAGAAAACGGCGGATTCCCGCTTCCCATTGCCATCAGGCGGGATGCTGCCGATTATGCGATCCGCCAGCGCCGTATGCCCTTTAGCCCGCTCCTCCGCAGCCAGCGCCGCAACGACCTTGCGGAACCGAACCCGATTCCCGGAGAAACCGGACTGCACCAGGTCCAGAATCAACTCAGCGCGTGCCATATCGGAACCTCACGGGGAAAGTCGGTTCGCCATATTGGACCATTATCGCACAGCGGGATATGTTCCCGTCCCGGCGCCCCGGGAACATCCCGACCCTGATACCAAAGGTCGGCGGAAAGTCAAAATTGACCATGCAGTACGGAAGACAATAAAATGAACAACACCCGGGAGCGGAGAAATGATGCCAAAGCAATCATCTGAAACACCCCTGCCCCAGCCCGGCAGAAACGACCAGGCAGCCCACAGGACAATGAGCAAACGATTCCGGGAACATACCCCAATCGAAATCGCCAACCGCGACCGCCTCCAGGCGTCAGAGAAGATCTGGGCATCCGTGGCCCACGCCCTGAAAGCCGTCGGCGCCCAGCAAGGCTGGAACCACCGGAAACACGGCGACCTCATTGACATCGCCCGCCACGCCGCCACCGTAATGGCAGACCAGTCATCCGCGTCGCGAAGAACCAGACAGAACCGTATCAACCGATTCATGGACCGCTTTAACGCTGTAGAGGCAATGCACGCCAACTTCTATGAGAACCAGCGGGACTGGGATGAGATAGAACAAGCCCAAACCGCCGCCGAATACCTGCTGACCCAACTGGAGACATTTCAGAATAACCCTCCTGCAACCTTCACCCTCCGCAGCGACAGTGAACAGCGCCGGCTGGCTCGTCTGCTGGGCATAACACAAGAAGAGCGCGAGCTGGACCGCCTGCTCCCCCGGGACAGACAACTGCCCATAGACAGATCCATCAACGACCCTGACCGACCGGGGAGAACCCCGCCATGCTGACCACCGCACTGAAGGCCGACCCCAGGGCCGTGGCCGTTGCCAGGACAATCCACCGGAGAGAACAACCGGAACTGACGATTCTGTTCGGCTCCCGGGCCAGAGGCGATTACCGGGAACCATACTCGGACATCGACATAATGCTGGTTCAACCAGCCATTCCGAATACTGAACGGAAAGAAGCAGCCGAAAGCGCCGCGCTCAAAGCCGCCGAAGCCGAATACCAACGGCCGGTGGAAACCCAGTTGATCTGGCGGACAGTGGAGGAATTCCGCTTCAATCGCCGCTACCGGAACAGCCTGGAAACCAGAGCGGTTCACGACGGAGTAATCATGCCCCGCAATTCCGAGGAATACGGATCCTGCCGCTACGAAGACGAATCCACCGAGTCTGCATATGACTGGAAAATATACGAACTACGACTGCGCCACGCGGAAGTTCACCTCACTGGATTTCAGGATGCAGCAACCCTGGGACGGGACGACCTGCTGCAGGGACAGCAGGCGCAGAACGCTCTGGAACACGGCATGAAGGCGCTCCTGGAAGCACTGCAAGCGCCTTACCGGCACAACCACAACCTGGGCCATCTGCTGGGAACAATCCGGCATTACGACCCGGCAATGCGGGACTTCGCCCTGTCCATACCCCCGGACGTCTATTCCGCCTACGAAGGCAGTCCCGAATATGTCGGGAGAACCCAGCCGCGGCTGACCGAATTCCCCGACTACTTCGCCAGCACGGTCAACGAAGCTCAAAGAATCATTGACCGGGCGAGAGAAGTCCGGGAGAGCAAGGGGTAGAACCTCCGCCCCAGGACGGCAAGTACTCCAAAAACCACGCCGGAGCGAAAACAGCCCCATGCCCGGCAGAGCAGGAAAAAGGGACACAGAACAACCGTCAACCCCCGCAAAACGCTTCTCAACGCGAAATAAAGGCGCTCCGGGAGAGACCCGGAACTGCCGCCGCCCCCCGGCAATCTCCAGTCCACTGGAAAGATGCCCGGGCTGATGCCCGGCAACCGGAGCATCCCGACCTGCGCCACGCCGCGGGAACTGCCATCGCAAAATGCCCCGCATCGCGAAATGCGCCGACCCACGGCAGATCCCCCGAACACCCCACGAAACAGGACCATCCCCCCGGCAGAACGCCCCCCAGTGGGAAACAGGCAGCCCGGAATCCATCGGAAGACCAACCAATCGGCTCCCCAATCCGCCTGATACTGAAACCGCCGCTGCACGCGGTCCGGTTCCCACGCCGGCCGGCAGCGACCCACGGCAGGATAAACAACGCGGAATGATAACCAAAGAACCCCGGAGAGATTGAGACTTCCGGCAGAAAGCCGACCGACCGGGCGGAACGCCGCCCATCGGGACCACAGCGCCATCCACCGGCCCTGGGGCCCACGCCCGGCAAAAATCGCCGTTTCTCCTTACATGGGGGAAAATAGGGGGTATGAATTTTTTCGAAATTTCCCGCTATTTCATTAAATCGTTAAACATTCTAATTTTGCCCTGAATTTATATCTGAAAAAGAGAGAAATTAGAACGGAATTCATTTAACGAGAAATTACCCTTCATTAAATTGTTAAATATGACTAAGACTGCCGCGACCTTGTGGTGAATTCGTAGGTAGATATTTCTTTCCTATATAAGGAAAACGGCAGGACTAAGCCCACAGCCCAACCGTATTCGCAATTTGCAGCATAGCCGCCGGGGGCAAAACGGGCCGGATCAGGGTGCCAGCGTGGCCGAATCACCAATAATCTGGGGACATCCCCAGCACCGCTGGTGGCCGCCCCGGAACCCAAAACCCTCCGGCACCCGGAACCCTTAAAATCAATCCCGAAGACCGAAACCGGAACCGTGCCAGGAGTCGAACTATGTCCCTACTCCAACGCCTGATTCCCCCCATAGCTGCCACCGCCGCCCTGATCCTGACCAAGCGCCGGAACCGGGCCAGCCAGGTGGAAAACGGAAACGGAACCGACAAAGAGACCGTCCGCGCCCGGCCCGACCGTCCGGATCCCCCAGCCGACCGCAGCGACATCTGCGCCCGCACCCCGGAGGTTCAGACCGCACTGCTCAACGCACTGAACTCCACATCCTGCCAGAGCGCCGGAACACCCGAACTATACCGGATCCAACGCCTGGAAATACAGGCCGAATACATCACCAACCAGGACCTGTCTGGCCTCTACAACCTCAAAAACCTGAGCCTGACCCTGGTGGCCCCCCCGCCTGAAGAAGCGTTCCGGGACCTGCGCAGCCTGAAAGCCCTGGAGGTCAATTTCAACAGCGACGAAGCGGAAAAGTCGATCCCCTGGCCCATCGGCAAAAACACGCTGAAGGGCCTTGAATCCCTGGAAACTCTGTCAATCATTGATTTGACCAGGCATTCACGCAGCGCCGGAACCCCGATCGTTCACCTTCGGAATGACGCCTTCAGCCGGACCGAAAACCTGATGACGCTGATAGTGCGGGCTGGCAACATCTATGCCGACCCGGAATCCCTGCACAGGCTGACCCGACTGACCGACCTGGAAATGCAGGCCGAAGGACGAACCGGGCCGTTCAACGAAACCGGAACCCCGACGCGCATCCCGCCGGCGCGCCTGCACCTCGGCGTGGACGCTTTCAAAACCCTGAGCAGCCTCCGGCGGCTGGAACTGGGCGCCGTCGGTTATTTCCCGGGACCACTCAACCTGGCCGGCAGCCCGGAACTCCGCATACTACTGCTGGAGCAGTTCACCCAGACAGCGACCGTTGACTTGGCGTCGTACCGGGTGGTCTGCACTATCGGCAGTATCAAAGGCGGTCATTACCTCGCAGAGCAAGAAACCTGGCGGAACCACCAACTGACGGTGGGAGACATCCCGGCGACGGTAATCAACCGGCCTCACGACGCCCAGCCCTGCCGCATTGGAATCGGGAAACCGGTCAACGGAGAATACCCCGAAGAGACTGACGCCCTGCCTTTGCCGCCGGAATAGGCCCAGGCATGGACTGCCGTGAAATCCGGAACTTCAGCAGACCCAACGCCTCCGAAGGAGGAAAAAATGACCGCGGAACCCCGGCTGAGCTTCTGCTACGGCCAATGCTAGGCCGACTGGCTGGCGGAGAACCCGCATCCCTGCTGCCCCACCGCCGACTAGCGGAACTACGGCAGCTGCGCCTGCCCAATGCTGCTACATCAGGAAGACATCCGCTCCTGGTACGCCCGGCTGACGAAACACTGCCTCCGTCCCGCCGAAATCGGACCAATCCCGGATGGCCCGCCCGGCGACCGACAGCTGCGCTGCGTCTACTGCGGCTTTATCGGCGAAACTTGGCTGGAGACCCCATAACCCCTGATCCGCCGGGAAATCCCACCACCCGGCAGACCCTCTTACGGAAGGAGAAATGAACATGCTTTATGACGCCTTGCAGAACCGGATCAACCCTCCACCGCCAGTACATCCCGACTGCCCCACCTGTGGCAGACCCGCCGACTAATACCTCAAAAGGTACTGAGAGAGGGGATGAGGTGTCCCAAGGCCTGGAAATTGCTCCACAGCGCTTTCCATTACCCCACAATCACCGGATGCCCCAAACCATAAAACTCCATTGCCTCGAGACGGTGGAGAACATTCCGGTCAGGGTAACCAGGCGATACGACTGGAGCGCTCCCTGCGTGATCGGATTTGGAACGAAAACGAACGGAGGATACGCGGAGGATATCTCCGCCCTACCGCTGCCACCGGAATAAATCCTTGTATGGGATACCCATTTAATATTAACCAGCGCGATTGAGACACGAACAGGTGAATAAAACCGATGGAAATATCAGAATCAAGGTAAATTACTCCCCCTGCCAGCACTTTGGACGCTAACGCTATAGAACTGAATCGGGCAAATGCTCCAATGCGCACTATACAAACTCCCTCCATGTGGGCTATAATCTTGCGGATTTCACGCTCTATGGATAAAAACATGCTCAAACCCAGCTGGAATTTCGCACCTACAGGCGGTGGCGCCGAGCACGGGAGCAGTGCTGGTCAACACTACTTCGTCAACGATGCAGTGACCAAGACAGTACGCGAGGTGTTGCAGAATTCTATAGATCACCCAGCCTCAGGCATAGACTGCGTTGAGTTAACATGCCGTTTGATCCAAGTTTCACCAGACGACGTCGGCATGCCCCAACTCAAGAGACACATCGAGTCTTCTTTGCGTGAAGTAACAGCAGACAATGACAAAGACGCTATCAAACGCTACGAGCGAATGATGGAAACTGTCACTAAACCAGTAATCCCTTGCCTGGCGATGATAGACAGCGGCACCATTGGCTTGCAGGGCAATAACTGGCGAAACCTGATTTTCCGAGAGGGAACGCCGACCAACACTGAAGGCCAGACCAAAGGAGGGTCTTATGGTTTTGGCAAGAACGCCCCTTTCAATCTATCCGCTTGCAACACTGTTCTATACAGCACTCGCTACGTAAGTGTAGCCAGAAAGGGACGTGTGGAACACCTAGCAGGACGCTCCCAGTTGGTCTCCCACACCCACCCTGATTATCCCAGCCACCCAGATATGAGGTTGCAACAGACCGGCTTCTGGGCAGTGCACTCGGACAAACTCAACCAGCCGGTGGAAGGGCCAGACATCCCACAACCGCTCAGGCTCAATCAGCCAGGAACAGGGATATTTATCATCGGGTTTGAAACAGGAGATTACCCCCACTGGGCTGAAGAAACTGCACGCGCGACCGTAACACAATTCTTCTACGCCATCCATGCCCGCAAGCTGGTAGTCATCATCGACAAGAGCCACGGATCTGCTCCACGAATAATTGACCACGACACCCTGCCGGTAGAACTGGACAATTGTCCAGCGGATGATCCAACACGCCATTACTGGCAAGCCATTGCAGATAGCGAACCAGTCCTGACGCAACCGTCCGGTCGCCTTGACCAGATGGGACAACTGGAGATCTGGGTCAGCACCGCCAAAGGAGCTCCCCGCAAAACGGCACACATCAATCGACGTGGTATGCTCATCACCGATGCCAGGTTATTCGGCACCAACCCTTTTTACCCCAGTGGAGGAGTAGGATGGCCTGACTGGTGTGCCGTAACCATGGCCCATGATGAACCTGCCGAGGCATTCATCCGACAAATGGAGCCGCCAGCTCATGACGCCATCCATCTTAGACAACTCCGTGAACGAGACCGACAACAGGTCGCGGAGATCGAATTAAGGGCTCAAAGAGATGAGATTACCCGAATCGTCAAAGCTCGGATCGACAACGCTTTACTGGAAGCCAGCAACAACATCGACGAGTTAGCTCAACTGTTCCCGGACATACCGGACCTTAGTCAAGGGACACACTCCCTTAAATGGCGCGAAATACAACACACTGAACGATCCAACGACTCTGTAGATCTAGTTGATTTGTCTGATGAAAAAGAGAAAGTCGAGGAACTGGAAGGCGAATTAGAAATCGAGATCGCAAACAGGCAAGAACACAAGGACGGCGGCGACAGCGATGATAACGACGATGGCAAAGGAAGCAGTGGAAACGGGGACGACAACTTCAACGAATCGGAGATACGCAAGGCAAATCCTAAGCCAAGTGAACACGCGATACGCCACACCAGAATAATGCGTGTCGCGCCCAATGAATTGGCAATAACGTTTACCACTCCATCGCAGCCAACTGATCTGATCAGGCTTGAAATCAAAGCCACCGGCGAACAATACCAGAAGCACGAAAACAGCATCCCAATCGCCTGTATTAAACAGTCCGACAACCTGCTGGTGAAAGCAACGCTAGACAATGACACTATAGTAGTAACAGCACAGCCTGATACCCCGGTAACACTGAGAATCATGCTCGACGATGAGACTGCGCCTTACTACAGCTATTCAATTGCCCAGATTCAACAGCAGACTGACAAACCATGACAACATTCAACCGAAGAAACCTGCCACACCCAACCCTCAAACCGGGGCGCAACGATTATGAAGATTACATCCACTTCAGGGCAGAGCCAGCAGCTATCCGTCACTCGGCCCAGAACGAAGAAATCAGCATTGCGCTTAAGTACCATCTGAACAGCAACGTGCTGAGAACCTTAATCGAAACAGAGCAGGCACACTATCACACACTAACTGAGTGCACTCATACCAAGCGTAGAGAGTCTCACCTTTCCAATAAAGATGCCCATACCATACGGTTGAATGCAAAGCAGTACTCCGGACAGGTGCTAATCCGTCCTTTCGTGATTGCATCTCAAGCCATTGAAAATATCGCAAATGATGACTGGGGCCCCGACGTAAGGCAACTTCTGCCTAATGGGACATCAGTACCTAAAGCCGCCATACTGGCCATAGGATCTGAAAAAAGCTTCGATATGGACACAACAACCAGCTTGGAAAGCTATGTAGAGATCACTCCGGCGCAGACTGTCAAACAAGGAAGATTCAACATCGACTTGTCCGGTCAAAGAATCGTCATCCTGATCAATCCCGAGGACAAACCGGACATTGACCGGATGCGTCGCGATGAGAACTCACTCCAGACTTTGTTCCCATCTATGTACCAGAGAGCAATTGAAGAGGCAGTCCGGTATCATCGCAAGGATGAACACACCGACAAAAGATGGGCAAACAGAATTGCTGACAAACTAAGAGAACACGACCTGGTTACCGACGACTCCGACATCCTGGAAGCACAAGCGCTGGATTACGCCCAGCAAATCTTGGAAAACCCCCTCACCCGAATTACTGCTCTAACATCTGCCCTCCAATTGAGCGAAAATTAGATGCCTACCCCTGTGAAGATCATGCGGCTTACGACCGAAGCGATGGACGCACTACGGTCGCAGGCCCAACAAAACCCGGAGATATGGCAAAACCCGGATACAGACTTCGGGGCACTGCTCGAATCGCTCAATATTCCTAAATACCTCGAAGAGACTGGACTGTTGTCCCAAGACGAAATAGCGATGCCATCAGCTGCGCAGTATAGCCAGACCGCCAAGGCAAGAGGAGACCGGCACGCACTGAAGTTCCTGGGAAACATCCCGAATATCACACCCGCGCACATGGCTGATCCCCAAATGTTAGCCTATCTGAGCTGTTTCCACCTGCTGGAGTTCGGTATCTCCAGGTGGCCTACCCCCCCCCCCCCCCCCCGAGAAAGCAAAAACCTAACAAAGCACGTTCTGGACCACTACCTGCCGGAAAGCGGCCGGCCAGTTACTGATGCGAGTGTAGCCGGAAGGACACTCTGGGTCGCGGAAACCGCAAAACGCGTAGCCGCCAACGGAAAATCGTTCACCGCTGATCAGGTATTGGAACACTTCTCCAATAACCCGGAAGATTACCACAATTGCACATCGTACTATGTCATGCGGTCTGCGACCGTACTGGCTGAGTACATACGGGCGCTAATGACTGACGCGCAAGGAATTAACCGTGAAGGTTCAAGAGAACTCGCCAGAGAATTGAACCGTGCAGCCGGAGCTCGCCTGCTGGACTCTCTTTCCCGTAAGGAAATCCGCGACATCATTACACCGGCAGTAGATCGACTGATGCGCGATGTCAATTACGTCGCTGACCGGAGGAAACTCCGCGGACGCAGGAATCTCCAAGTATTGAGCCTGGGTGCCGGCGTTCAATCAACAGTGATGGCTCTGATGGCAGATCAAGGATACGAGGGTTTTACCAAACCGGACTTTGCTATCTTTGCCGACACCGGCTGGGAACCAAAAGCAGTTTACGAACACCTTGACTGGCTGGAGCAGCAGCTGAGCTATCGGATCGTCCGAGTTAGCAATGGCAACATCAAAGAGGACATCCTTCGGGGAATTAACCCCGTAGGCCGAAAATTCATCGATATACCAGTCTTTGTAGTGAAAGAAGACGGCAAACAATACGTGGGCACCCGACAGTGCACTAAACAATACAAGCTGAAGCCGATTCACCGGCACCTCCGAGAGTATCTGGGCCTGGAAAATGGGAGAAAAGCACCTAGGAATCAACAGGTGGATATGTGGCTGGGCCTCAGCCGGGACGAGATAGCACGAGTGAAGCCAAGCAAGCAAGACTGGATCACGCTGTTATATCCGCTCATAGAAAGGGACATGTCGCGAGCGCAATTGTACCAGTGGTTCAAGGAACGTTATCCAGACCGTAACCTCCTAAAAAGCGCCTGTATCGGATGTCCTTACCACACGGACCAGATGTGGGCCAACATGAAAGCAAACGACCCTGCGTCTTTCCAGGACGCGGTCAACGTCGAATGGGCAATGCAGAATGTCCCGCAAAGCAGGGGAGCGCTAACTGGAACTGCATACCTGCACAAAGCCCGTGTGCCACTAAACGAGGTAGAGTTCAATGTCCAGGGGCCACAGGAAGAAGGTATGCAGGAGGAATGCGAAGGCCTCTGCGGGATCTGATACAACTGAAAGGCAGGGAGACATCATGAGGATCCATCAGTTTATTAGCCGAATCCAGAACGGCGGGTTGCACCTGCCTACTTTCCAGAGAGGCTATGTCTGGCTTCCAACAACAGCTGCTAAATAATGGATTCGTTGTACCGTGAGTACCCAGTCGGGGTAGTCACCACCTGGGAGACGAAAGAAGGACAACTGATTGTGGACGGACAACAGCGGATGGCCAGTATCTATGCTTGCTACACCGACAAAGCACCAGCAATTTACAACGACGAAGAGAAGAAACCCCGCACCGGCCTTCACTTCAATGTTGGCACAGAAGAGTTCAAGTTCCCCACACGCAGGGATTTGCGCGACCCTAGATGGGTGAGTGTCAGCCAGATCATTGACCGTTCAGTAGACTGGCGAAAACAGGTAAGAAAAAGCACTTCACACGTCGCAGACCGAGAGGAAGATTACGCAGACCGAATAGCGCGAGTCCGCAACATCAGCTACCGAGACATCCTGATTGATGATTTGAGCGGTGACTTTACCCCGAATGAAGTAGTCGGTATTTTCCTGCGATTAAACCAGCTGGGCAAAACAGTGCAACGAGGCGAACTGGAAATGGCCAGAATCTGCCTGGTTTGGAACCAAGCCAAATCTATGATTAGAGCCGAAGGCAGAAAATGGGAGGACGCCATCCTCGAAAAAGCTCTGACAGAAGATGCTATCATCAGGACGATGACCGCCGTACACACCGGAAGATACCTGAAGACCGGCTTGGGTGAAGCAAGTTCATCAGACTTGGAAGCAGCATTCAAGCACACAGCCAAGGCCAATGACACTTTGGCAAAGAGCTTGACAGAACGGCTTGCCATACACGATAAACGGGCTGTCCCAACAGTTGCTACGCTTCCTGCAATCGCCAGGTATCTCAGCAGAAACAATGACAAGTTCCCCACAGCAGCTGAGGAAGCAAAAGCACTTGCCTACCACTTAACGGCAACCGGATGGGGTGTATACCATGGATCAACAGAGAGCCAGATAGATTCCGACATCCAATGTGCGGATACCGAAGACCCTTGGCAAGAACTTTACAACAGCGCAAGGGCGAAGGTCGGAGAACCTGAAGCCGCCCCCGTGAGATTTGAGATGAACCGTCGGGGCGGCAGATTCTTCGCGATTGCCCACGTTCTACAGAAGCAGCCGAAGGTCTGCGACTGGCTCACCGGACATAAAATCAGAAGCTACGAACCAAAGGATCTGGAACAACACCACATCTTCCCCAGGATACATCTACAGACCCGCCAAACAAAACAAGATGACCTTGAGTCAATCGCCAACATAGCACTTATCACCGGGGAAACGAACCAGAAACTTAAGGACCGTCCTCCGGAAGATTACCTAGCGGAAATTGATAAAGATGGGGGAACCATGCTTAACGCCCACTGCATCCCACGTGACCGGGAACTATGGAGAATCGATAACTACGAAGGGTTCTTGGAGAGACGCCGCGTACTATTGGCTGAGGCTGCAAACCAACTGATGAATAACTTGCGCTCCGGAAAGTTCAGCTAGGCTAAAATGTACCAATAAAGGGAAACTGCACGTTTAGCTCCTCCATCCGGAAGGAATTAACACGTCTCCCACAAGCCAACCAATAAGTAGAGCAGATGGCCAGAAGTTGACCTTATGAAGTTAGGTCAAACCGACGAGAATATCCACACCGGGGAAAAGAGCTTCATCCTGTTTGCACACGCCGAAATTACGCCTTCAATAATTGGGAAGTCCTCACAGTTTCCGTTCAAATGCTAACAAACGGCAGTCCAAACGTAATACACCCACCGACCAAGAGCAACTCTTCCAAACCCGCCAGCCAACTTCCGAACAGCAACAGGGCCATAACGGTCAATCAACACCGTCGTCTCAGCAACTGCGACAAATCCGCAAAGAACGGATGATTGTGCGACACCGCCGAAGGCATCTTTTCAATAATATGCAGTCCGTCCGTCTCGGACGTCTGCTGCGGCCAGTCCAGATTGACCGAGACGATCCCACCTGTACCTAGAGAAATAGCTCCCAATACCAGCAGATTTCCAATGTCCCGGACTTGTGCCCTGTAGTCGATTTTCAGATGCGAGTAGGCGCCTTCAGTGCGCCGGATCAACTCTAAAAGTTCAGTATCGCCGGCATCAAGCAGAAATTCCAGTATCGCCAGCTGTCGTTCGCCCAAAGCCCTGCGGCGGGGCGTAAGCAGCTTGCCAAACAATGAAACGGCAAACTGCCGGAACAGAATTCGCTTGTTGCTGTCAAGGATCTCACCGGCAACGACCCTACAACGCTCTGCCACCGCCGGCAACGCGAACAAGAGAAAAGGAGTCAGGTCATGCCACCGGCTACGGGATTCATACAGCGCAGCCCGGTACTCATCTCGGTGAGTGTAGTAATAGTTGGACAGGCTGACCATAATCAGACTGCTGACACCGGCCTTTTGCAGCATGAAGGATTCCACTGCCCGGGCGGTACGTCAGTTACCATAGCCGAAGGCGTGCATAGCCCCAATGTGATAATGAAGAGCAAGCGCCTGAATAACAGGGTCGTGCCGGAAAAACTCACCGGCAACGGCATCGCAGAGACCGGCAAAAGCAGCAACGCAATCGCCGTCCCCTGAAACACCCCGGCATACCGGCTCTCCGAAGGTAACGTTCCACCCATCCGGTCGCAAAAACCCCGGTTCACAATGTCCGTCATCACAACCCGACACAATACGCCGGGAGACCTCAAATATAAACGCAGCGTTGACCGGACACCCAGCCGGCTGAGAGCGCAACCAGCGATAGGTAGAGTCGGCAGCCCGAAGCTGCCTTTGTGAATGGGTCAAACCAACGAAAGTATCCGGATCAGAAAGGAAAACTTCAGCTTGTTCATGCACGCTGAACTCTACGCCTTCAATACGGGAAGTCCCCACGGCTCCAGACGCAATTGTTCCTCATGAACGGTCTCAATCAACTGCGGGAAGTAAGGCAGGCCGGATAAAGTGAGCGCCTGAGCCCTGGCTTCCACCAGAGGCTTAAAAACGGCAATCCGATCGTAATAAATCCACTGCCCGGGCGGGAAATAAGACTGATATTTCCTGAAGTCATTTCCGTTTAATTTTCAAATCGCCGCAACTCCATCCGCCAGAATGGACGTGAACCCCGCCGGATCACGGCACAAAAAGGAGACCTGAATGGACATCAGAATCACCCCCACCCGGCAGGGAGCGAAAAACCGGGAACCCGCCCTCAAAGCACTGGAACAGGCCTGGACCCAGTGCCGCGATGCCCAGGATCTCATGTCCAGCGTCATCTGCACCCAGTCGATCCTTGCCACCAGAGAAACCCCGAAAATGGATGAACTCCTCACCGACCGGGAAATCGACGCTCCGGAGACCGCAGTATCCAACCTGCGCACCGCCAAACACAGCCTGGCCGCCTCCCGCCGAACCATCAAAATCGCAAGGCAGATGCAGAACCGGTCCAACCCGGGGCCGGCATCCCTGAACCCGGAAGCGCCCGACCGAACCGACTGATGCTGCGTAAATTGCCGCCCCGCAAGCTCAATCCAACCAGCCACGGAACCCGTTACAATAACCAGGGAGAAATCCTCTATGAGCAACATTGAAGAAGACCTGACTTACACCTGGAAAATATACCGGGAAGCTATGAACGACAAGTTCACCGCAAAAGTCCGCGAGGACTTCGATCACGAAATAGACTTATTAGCCTACACCTATGAACTCCGGCCGTACATCGAATACCGGGCAATCAGGAAATGGCAGGAAAGAACCGGCCGCCTCAATGCTGAACCACTGAAACGAAAACCGGCACCCTGGGACAGGAAATCTGCAACCAGGGCCGGGCTATCCCTCGAAGACGCCTGGGACACCCACGAACAAAGAATGATCGACATGTACGCCGCCGGCGTCCGTGAGGACCACAATGAGGTAGAAACCCTGAGAGGCCGATTGGACCGGATCGAGCAAGTTATCGAAATTCTGGCAGTCAAGGAATACCTGGAACAACAACAACCACCCCCGCGCTGAATCCCGCAAAACCCGAACCCTGCAATCCTACCCCCAAATGCAGGAAATAACCGCAATGCTCCCACACACATCCGCCACCGCCGTCAAATACACTGAAACCCTCCCAACCCCGGGGAAACCCCTGCTCTGCATAATCTGCGCCGCCTATGCCGACCGCATACCCGCTGACCGCGCCAAACCCTTGGCCACGATCCACCAATACCTGGGGCAGCCCGACTGCATCACCGGCTGGCAGTGCGCCCACTGCTGCCACGCCGGCAACGCCGACGTTATCGCCGAAGCCGAAGGCGCCTGCACCCCGGACTGCCAACCCCAAAAAGCTCTGGTAACCTTCCGACCCCAGCCGGCGCTGACCTGGACCATCCATCATCTGCCCGAAGCCTGGCAGCCTCCACTCCTGACCCGGAAACAGCCGAATGACCCCGACTGGGATAAAGCCCCCACCGCCGACCCTGACGACATCCGGAGAACTGTCGGACGCATCCTCACCACCGACCCCAACGGCAGAGCCCCGGTGAAACAGGTCTGGCGGGTAATCACCAGCGAACTCGGCGCCAAAGTGCACCGAACGATACTCAACCGGATCATCGCTGAGACTTACCCCGACGCGGTATCCATAATCAAAAGAAGCCAGGGAAAACGGAAAACAATCTGGGAAGGCATACGCATAGTCAAAAACCACCAGCCGGAAGCCGTTGTCCACCGCCCACCGGACAATGGATAATGTCCTTGCCACACCCCTGACGAATTAACCGGTGGAACAGATAACACAAATCCGCAAGAACCCAAAGAACCCAAACCCGGAGGCAATAATGGAACCCAACAATGCCAGCGGCAAAGCGCCCAATGACCTTGAGCCGGAGTGGGTAACCCGGATCAAGAACGAAGAACGCCGCCTTCGGGCAATCCGGGAAACCGGCGGAGACGAAGCTTTAGCCCGGGAAATTGCCCGGCTAAAGCCCAACTGGAACCACCCCGCCGCTAACCCGCCTGCAGCCTTGCGCAAAAAGCCTGAGGAGTAAGCGTCGGCGCCCGGCCCGGCAATACCTTCGGCATACCAACCTGAAACATACCCCCCTGTGAACCCGGAGAGCCAAAGCCCGGCGGCGCCTGGTGTGAAACCCGGAAACCGGCGCCGGATTACCGGCAGCCCATACCCGGCAATCAAAAGGTGAAAGTGAATGACCGGACAACAAATCCTCGCAGCCCTGTACCAGGGGCAGGAAATGCCTTACACCGGGGCAATCGCCAAAACGCTGGCCAGATGTATTGAGACCACCATAGACAGAATGACTGCCGAAGGCGCCAACCGGGAAGATATCGAACTAATGATATTAAACAGGGAATACTATAAGCAGACATTGCGGGATATTCTGGATTCCGCTGCAGCCGAGATTGAGATGATATGGGATGAATTCAGGAAACAAACGGACATGGCGGATGGGGTAATCCGGCAGTGATAACACACCGGGACAGCCGCCGAAACGCTGGCCGGATCTATTGAAACCGCCATAGACGGAATGACTGCCGAAAGCGCCACCCGCAAAGACATCGAACTGACGATATTGGGCAGAGAATACTATGAGCAGCCATCCTCCTATCCATTACCCGCTTCCTTCAGCCGGATTACTACTGCCATCCCCAGCATCCCCAGCAACCCCAATCCCAACGGCGCCAAATCCAATACCCCCAATATCCACAGTGTTGCCACTACCACCACAAACGGTTCCATTACCACTTACTTTACCTTTTCCCTTTCTACCTCCGGACACTCCTCATTTCAGTTCTATCCCGACTATGCACCGGAGCTTATCCCTCAAGGAAAATCCGGCCGCCCGAAGCTCCAACCCCCTACCAGTATCACCGGCTCCGGCAACTGACCCGCGCCCGGCGCCGCCAGCGCATTGTCTGCGGACACAAGGAGAATCCCGGACCTTCGAGCCGGGCAGTCGGGGGTACTTTACCCCATCCTGGGAATTGCCCTTATTTCGCCTCTCAGAGCGACAGAACTACCCACAGACCAACTGAATCACCCCATTTCCGCCACTTAAGCCCATATCCCCGACATGTCCCACCGGCATATCAGCAATGCCCGGAATCCCCGCGCCGACACCCCCACGCCACCGCAACCACTTCTGTGTGGGCAAAGCCGTTCCGTTACCGCTTACTCTGACAACAGTGCGCCTGACCCGCCCTGCCAGGATTCCTGCCAACCAAAGGAGGTCAACCGATGATCAAACTGACACTGTTAACCACCACTGCTCTGATCGGCCTGCTGACATTGCTGGGCGCCACCGGCTACGGCATCCGGCCGGCGGGAGTGCCGTCGGTGGAACAAACCGACCCCGGCAGATTGGTCATAACAGATCCCCCGGAGGGGGCTGACAACGTATTGTCCGGCGATTTAAGACAACCCTTCAACCCGTCGGGCAACGAACCGCCCGGGGAACAGGAAATGCCACCGGAACTGTGGGACGAACAACCGGAATCGGAATGGCAAATCGTCCCGGTGCCGGACGAAGACCCCTCGCCTTCCGGATCACTCCACATGAATATCTGCAACCGGACGCCGACCGTTCAGCAAACCCTTATCCGGTGGTTCTATCCCAACGGCGGCGGATTCTGCCGGATGATAACGGACGAAGACCTGGTGCGAATTCAGGAACTGGAAATCGCCGCTGCCCAAATCCGCCCCGAAGACCTGGCAGGACTTACCGAGCTTACCAGGTTAAGCTTGACACTGAACGAAACCCCACCGCCGGGAGCCTTTGCCGACCTGTCCAGGCTGGAGACCCTGAAAGTAACGACTGACAAACCCTGGCATATCGGAACAGGTTCGCTGGACGGCCCTGCCTCGCTCAGAAACCTGCGCGCACACGGATCTGAAGAAATAACCATCGGAAAGTCCGGACTGCCGCCGACCCTGGAAACCCTGGAGCTTTACGCCCACCAGCTGACAATGGCCGACCCGATACATCTGCCAAAGCTTGATTCCCTGACCGTCGGGGCTGCCGAATGGACCGGACCGTTAAACCTGGCCGGCGCCCCCGACATTGGGGAAGTCCGCGCCGACGGGAATCCCTCGGTTATCTTCGCCAACTACGAAGCGCTCTGCCGTGCCGGCCCAGGCGGGCAAATCTCCCAATTCCTGGTAAACGGAGAAAATGCTGCACTGATCAAAACCGACTGGGACCATTGCATTATCGGGATTGGCCCCCCAACCCCGGACCCGGAAAACTGGTCGCCAGACACCTACCGGGAAGAAATCGCCGTGATCCGGTAACCCGCCAGCTGCGCTGCGCCGACTGCGGGTACATCGCCAACCGCAGCATAAAACTCTGAAGCAACGGCTGCCGGAACCTTTCCCTGGAACCCCGGTTCCGGCAGCTTTATCTGAAGGAGTTAAACGATATGCCTGCACTCCACTGGCCTCACCCGGCCCTTTGGTTAATCCCACTTGCCATGCTCGCCGCCTTTATCCCGCTGCAACTCTATATCCTGAAAAATAACAAGAAGAGGGGCATCGCCGAACCAACCGTTAAAATCCCCGACTGGCTGAAAAAGACCACGCAGGTACCAATATCCCGTCAGCCGGCCACAGCTGCACACTCCCATTACCGTCAGCAACTTATCAATCACCCGCCAAACCTGCCCCGGATGATCAACGCCCCTGCTATCGCGATACCGACCCAACTAATCACCCACCAGACCAATACCCCCCTTGGCTGCACCGGCCGATACACTAACCCCAGCCTTCGACTCCATCACCGCCAGCGCCAATTGCGCCGGCCGCCACCCACTCATTACACCCAATCATCCGGATCAAAAAACAAACAAACACCGGCAACAGCACTATCAGACCCCACAACTCCCCCCGGAAGTACCACGACCACAACCACCGCTCAAACACCAGACCCAACAACAGCGCCAGCACAGACCCCCTGTGCCGCAGACCGCCAAGCCGACCAGCACTACTGTTCCACCCCAGATTAATCTGCAGCCATCATCCACCAATCCCCGCGCTATCCTGAACATCGCTCTTACCCCCTTACTAGTGTCCTGACAGACTACTACTCCATCCTCCTGGCAATTGCCCAGTGAACACGAAATCCCCGACTTCACCTTGAGCCGCCAATTGCGCTGAATTCCGGTTCATTTCTCTATACAAGGACCCCTGAGAAACCCCTCTGAAAATCCTGATTGGTCAACTCCCGCCGCCGATTGCCGTATCAGCCCAGTACCGGAAATCGGCATTTGCAGATTTCCGCCGACTGGTCATTTACAGCCGCTCATTAAACGGCAGAAATGCCTGCATGTACCCCCCCCTGGCAAAATGAGCAAATTTCAGTCAGTTCGGACAGCCCATTGCATACGGATTCCACACCCCCATGATACCCCCCGGGAATCCCGGGAAAGCCCGGATCCGTAACCCCCTGAAACCAGGGATTAGCCGCCCGCCGGCGAGCGTGAAAACGGAGAATCGGAACCACGGGGACATGACCGGGACAAAGGGCAAACCCCGGAAAACCGACCCCACCGACTGCCGGAAGCCCGACCCTGACTGCACCAGAGACACACACAGGGATTTTCCGAAGCTTAAGGTATTAGACCCCCCCCCCCCCGAAATCCGGCTCAGGCAGGGCAAAAGCTCTGTAAAACCACAAAGCCAATTCCCCATTCCCTAATTCCCGCAAAAAAAACCGGAAGGAGAACCGAATGACCGGAATCACCCTTACCACCGCAATCAAAGGCAGTTTCGGAGACCTCGAATACTACCTGACCACGATGAAAGCCGGGCAGGCAGTGAAAACCCTCAGACCCCTGGGCGAACTCCAGCCGGAACCCGACCAGGAACGGATCGAATCAATGGTCCAATATCTCCGGCAGGACGAACGATTCCTGAGTCCCCTGATTGTGGCGGTCGCCGGCGAAAACCCGGGATTCATTTCCCTGGAAATAGATGAACCGGACCAGATATTCCCCCCCCCCCCCCCCCCAATACCATGGATATGGGCATACTCCGCTTCAACCCAACCACCGAACTGTTCCTACTCACCGGACATAACCGACTGGAATCGGTGCGACAAACCATCGAATCCGGCAGCCGGGACCTGAAAAACGACGACCTGATCCTGGTACTGGTACGGCATGATGAATCCCCGGAGGGACAGGAAAGAACAAAGCGATTATTCGACGACCTGAACCCGGCAAATCACTAATCCACGCGTTCCACCACGACCGGGCCAATCCACGGCCCGGGCAGCAGATACTCAATCTCATCCCCGCCGGGGTAGCGGTCTCCCAGCGAAACCACCTGCAGTTCCATCACTCCGGCAATCACATAAACCTGCAGTTCTCCGCCGGAACTTCGGCGGATACGGCTCCACAGGTTAATCACCGGCCCCGGGGCATCCCGCAATTCCCAGCCCAGCCTTCCGGTCAATTCCTCAATCATCTCCGGCACCGGATCGCCCAGCAGGGGCAATACCCGGGCGCCGGCAAAAGCCAGTTCCCGGCTGAGCTGGGGGTAAATGCTCTCATCGGCAAAATGAGGCACCCCGTCAGGGTAATCCTCATAGTAGAATAATCCCCGGTGAGTGTGATTCCGCCGTACGGAACGCTCGGTCCAGTCCCCGCCGCTGGCCCGGAAAAAATCAATTCCGGCGTCGGGATCAAACCAGTTCTCCCCTACTGCGTTCGGCAAGGGGATGCCGTCAGGATGCGCCAGCACCCGGGCCACGACGGCATCCGCCCTGGCGTCCACTTCCGCCACTTCCGCCGAGCCTTCAACCACCACTCCGTCATCCGGAGAATCGACCGATTCGGGAACCCTAGTGGGAATGGAATCAATCAGCGCGGCGTGCTCCGCCCGCAGCCGCTGCAATTCCTGCCGCTCGGCCAGCGCCAGCACCGAATTGCCTCCGGAACCGGGGCCGAATTCGTCCACCAGAGAAAATACGGGAGTTTCCGGCGGAACCGTAACCGCCGGCCGCCGGGGAGCCGGCCCAGGCGGCGCATTGGAACCCAGGTTAAAATAGTCCAGCACGGCGCCGCAGCCGGCGGCCGAAAACAGCAGCAGGGAAACCCCCGGCCATAAAAGAAAAGCCGCCCTGAAGCGGCCTCCGGCAAGAATCATCTTCACCCCCCCGGATTTACCAATCAAAACGGGTATCGATCGGATTGCCCTGCCGCCGGGACTCCACCGACAACCGTTCCACTGCGGCATCCAGCTTCCGGACTTCCGGCAGCAGATCCTCCAGCCGGAAGACGACTTCCTGCTCCAGCCCAGACTCATCCCGTTCCCGGCTGTTCATCCCGTCAAGCAGCGCCAGAACAAGCCCAATGCGCCGTATCCGGTCATAAACCGTTCCCACCTGCCGCCAGGAATCACTGAGCAAATCCGATACCGGAGCGCCCGGACACCCCAGGGTAATTCCCTCGTTCATTGCCGCGTCCAGTTCAACGTCACAGACCCACTCCCCGGGAATCAGCGCCCATTGCCGGTACCTGACCAGGGGATACCGCTCTGAAAAACCGGCCAGCGGGTAAAGGGCCCGCTCCCCTACTCCGGGCCGCCAAGGGTCGAAATCGACCTGGGCCAGAACGTCCAGGGAATAACTCAATGCGGAAAGAGCGTAGTTCAATTCCCGACTCTGCTTGTCAGCCCAGCGAACCCGGGTGAAACCGACATCCGGCTGAACCGCGGTCCGCTCCGTCTGATCCGGCCACCATAGCCCCAACCCTTGGGGACCGGGCCGCCACATTACGTCCCGGAACCCGGACCATTCGGCGTACTCAGGGCTGTCAAAAGCCATTTCCACCGGCGTCATTTCCCGGATTTGGGAAGTTCCTTTTACTTCGATAACGGGCAGTCCGCCGGCGCCCATTCCCATCGGCCGGCCGAACCGGCTGGCCCGGACATACTCCACCGCGGTCAGATTCCGACCCGGCACCAACTCCAGGGGAACATCCGCCCCGGCAACCGGAACTTCCGGGGTCGAACCCGGCAACCAGCGTCCGGCAAAGGAACCGTCCAGCGCGAGGTAAATCCCGATACCGACAAAGAGGCCGAGCGCGACAAAAAGGCCCCGGCGACCCCGGAACCAGCTGACCGGCCAGTACCAGCGGAACCGGTTGCGGGCCGCCCGACGCCTGCGTTCATCATCCAGAATATCCTTTGCCGGCCGAACCGGTTCACCCTGCCAGACCCGGCGCATCATGGCGCCCGACTCCGGAAGAGTTCCCCGCAGATGGAACAGCCGTAGCTCGCCATTATTCCCTCATAAACCCGGGTATGCTCAATAATCTGCCGGGAAGCCCGGTCCAGGTCGTTAATCATCAGTTCCCGCACCTGCAGCGGATCGACCACCACCCCTTCCTCATCCCCGCCAAGTTCCCGACGGGCCTCCTCATACTTGGTTTCCAACTCCGCCAGCAGGGCCATGGCATCCCTAAGTTCGGCAAACCCCTGCTCCACCTGATCCAGGTACTCCTGAACCACCGGATCAACATTTCCGTAATTGCCGGAGCGGGAACCGGCCCGCTCCCGGAAGGCGACCATAATCGCCAGCCGATTGCTGACCAGATCCTCCGACCAATCCAGGGTAGAGACAGCAGCGATTTCCTCCAGTTCCAGCCAGATCCGGATATAGGTCCACATCCGGGGGCCAGCCTCCTCCAGCGCTTCCAGGTCCGCCGGAGCCAGGTAGGGGTTTCGATTACCGTACTCCTCCTCCAGTGGATTCCGCTCAAAAACCAGCGGCTGACTGCGCTGGGCCTCATCCCGCTCGGAAATTAAAGTAGCCGGAATATCGGGAGTAGGAACGTCAGTGGGCGTAGGCTGCAGGGCGGTCAGCGTCGCTTCCACCCGCTGCGCCACTTCAGCCTGGGGATCAACCGGGGGCGCCCCGGCCAGATCAGAACCGTCCCCCGGGCCGCCCCGGAGAAAAAGAAACCAGATCACCCCGATAACAACACCGACCAGGAGCAATCCGGCAGCGCCGCTGAGGACCCGCCGCTTAAACCCGACGCCTTTGAGCAGGTTTTTCATCGCAAGCTCATCTGCCCAACCACCGACTCCAGGGACGAACCGACCGCATCGGAGGCGGACTGGGCTTCATTAAGATAGAGACGGGATTCCCGCCTGAGGCGCTCAAACCGCTCGAGTTCCGCCCCGCGCAGATTGCGCATCGAACGACCCGACGGGCCAATCAGTATTGCCGCGGAGAGAATCCGGTCAGAACCGACGCTGCTCAGCTGAATTACCTGCAGCAGGTCGATAAAAGTATTGTCATACTCGGACCGGAGATTTTCCGGCAGCCGGAAGGCGGCAACCCGCCGGTAGAGAGTTTCCGCTTCCTCGGTAACTGCATGGACTTCAATAACCCATTCCAGACCATAATCATCCCCCTCGCCGGAGCCAACCAGATTGACCAGATCCCGGTTCATCCCGTCAACGGATTCATACAGCAACTGCAATTCATAGATCGTACTGACGAACTGCATTACATCCGGATTCATGCTCAAAGCCAATCCGATGACTTCCTCCAGAACCGGCGTGGGGGGGTCCGGTTCGAACTCAATCAGTCCAATTTCTCCGTTGCTGCCGCCGCCCAACCCAACGGCGCTGCAGCCGGCGGCGCTGAACAGAAAAAGAGAAAGGAGCAACGGCCATACCAGGAATTTCTTGAACATCCAATGCCCTCCTGCCGATAAAACCCTAACAAAGTTTCCAACACAATCCTTTATACCTTTCCCCTATACCTTTCCCCGATCCCCGACCGAAAAATCACCTGCTAATATGTCTGATACCCTGACCAAACGAAGGAGAACAAAAAATGATTAGCTTGAGCCGCATCAAAGACAACGACATGGACCAGCTGATTCGCGCCGAGGTCTATAAAATGGACCGCCAACGGCAGGAACTCACCCGATTGATTATCGACTACGCCCCCGATGGATACGATTGGCTCCGATCAACCCTGAGCGCGGTCAAAGACCTCATTACTCTGGACCGGAGGCATAACCCGAAAGAGATCAACCTCAGCCTGGAAAAGCTGAGACGGCTCCGGATCAAGCTGGACCGGAACCAGTCCAGGATGGTCGTCAACACCCCGAAGGAACTGCAGGGCCAGGTAAACTACCACCTGGCCACCATAGCCCGCTCGGTGGAACAGATCCTTAACCTGACCGACACCACGGCCTACCCCTACGAGGATTCGGAAACGCACCTGCAGCGTATCTGCGGCAACCTGACCGAACCCACAAAGAACTTCCGGATGCTGGTTAGTGACCGCAGCCCGAAAGCTCAGTTCAAGCATCTCCGGGAATTCATGGTGGAAATGCAGCCCGATCCGGCCCTGAGAGATCTGACCCTGGCAGAAATCTACGCGGTCGACGAAGACTCGGAGACCATCCAAACGGAACGCCCGGAACTGTACAACGCCGCCCAGGACCTCAAGCACTACATCTTCATCGGAGTATTCCCGCCCTACGAGGACATTCCCGAATGGATCCGGCAGTCAACCCCCCGGGCCATGCGCCCGATAACGCCCATTCCGGCCACCGAGCAGGAATTGACGATGAACGAGAAACTGGAAAACCTGGGGAAATTCCTGAAGCAGCTGCAGCAGACCCCAAAAATCAGGGAAATGTCCCTGAACGAGATCTACCGGACCGAAGCGGCCCCGAAGCGGCCCCGAGGAGGAAACCCTGATACAGAAGAAACGCCGACAGAGGATGGTCCTGATGGACATGAACCAGATTCCCAGGATCGACGAGTTGCTCCCCAAAATCCGGCGCACCCCAATCAAAGACATAGAATTCTGACCGGAGTTGCCAACCATTGAAGCAGTCCAGCAAACTCCGCCGGCTTCTGCCGACCGCATTAAGCGCGATTCTACTCGGGATAACCGTCGGCTGCGGCAGCGGCACACCGACGCCCAATCCGGCGGCGGCGCTCAACACCCCCACCCCGGATCCTACGGTGGAATCGGAGATCCGGACCAGAGTAGCTCAGGAAGTCCAACTCGGTCTGGAACTGCTGCAGGAACTGGAAGAAACGGAGGAAACGGAAAACAACAGCGCCGATACCGCCCCGGAACCGACGGCGACCGCCGTCCCGGACACGCCGACGCCGGAACCGACGGCGACGGCTACGCCCTTTCCGACTCCGCCCATTCCACCGGGGCAGGAAACCCGGATCCAGACCTGGGCCTGCGAAGCGCTGGAACCGGAACCCCCAAATCGCCTCTGGCCTGCCAATCCATCGGCTACCCGGACCTGGCCCGCGTCCGACAGCTGAACATCCGCCGCAATTTCCTGGGAAGCCATCATTTTGACGGCATGCTGAATCTGGATTGCCTGTCGGTGCATGCCCTGCAGCAGCCGATTCAGCCGGGCAGTCTGGTCAACCTGCCCAACCTGACTCGACTGGACCTGAAAACCAACCTGACCCGGGAACCCACCTATGCCCGGCAGGACTATCTGCTGATTCCTCCCGGATCCTTTCTGGGACTGGACAAACTCCGAACCCTCAGGATTACGGCACAGGACAACTGGTCCGGCCTGATTGTGGAAAACAACACTCTGGAAGGCCTCCCGGCGCTGGAAACCCTGCAGTTGAACTACCTGCAGCGGATCGACCCGAAAGCGCTGGAGCGGACTCCCCGAATAAAAAACGTTTACCTGTTCCGAAAGAGCGAACCCGGTCAACCGGACCAGGAAATACCAACCCACCTCTTCGCCCAGCTGCCGGAACTGGAATCGGTCCAACTCCGGGGCTACCGCTGGCCGTTGATTCTAACCCTGAACAACCACGAGAAAGCCTGCAACGCCCGCAGCTGGAAGGCGCAAAGCGCCGGCAACCCCGACCTGCCGCCCCAATCCCCCTTCAGAGTGAAACTGATTGGACAGGAAGATTCCAACATCGACCTGGAAACGATTGACAACTGTCCGGAGCCGGAACCGGAAGCAACCGCCATTCCCTGAACCGCGGAACGGGGTCCAACACCGCCCCTCCTGATTACGTCAGCCAATACCGGCAAATGGAGAGACTGCAATGACCCTGTGGATCTATTCCCTCAGTTTTATCCCGATCATCATAATCGCCCTGACCGTCCACGAACTGGGGCATCTGCTCACCGCCAGATTCCATCGGGTCAAGACATCCGGCTTTCAGGTGGGCATCGGCCCCACCCTGCTGCGGCGCTACACCGGCCGGACTGTCTGTTCGATAAACGCTGCAACGGTCCAACTGAACCAGCGGACGCCGCCGCCCCGGCAGGGAGACATCATATCCGTCTATGTCGAACCGGCAACGGCCCCGACGCCCAGTATCACGCCAGTGCAATTATCCCTTGTGGAAACAAGATACCCCTGCCCCGGGAGGAATGGGCTGAAGTCAGGAGATTCAATGAATCCCACATGCAGATTACCGGCAAAATCACCAGGATCACTAAGGACCGGTTTCAGTTGGCCGACATGGCCTGGAAGCTGAAGCTGATTCCGCTGATGGCCGGAGTAATCGCGCCGGAAGACCCCAGGGGAAAATCGACAACGCGATCAACAACGCGCCCTAGCTGACCAAGATGACCATCTATCTGGCCGGCATAACGGCAAACATGGTGCTGTTTATTCTGGCGCTGCTGGCAGTAGCCTTCTTCCCGGTCAAAACGCCGGAATACCTGCTGACGGTAATGCAGGTAAATCCGGGCAGTCCGGCAGAACAGGCCGGCATACAGCCGGGATTCCAGATCATTCAGATGAACTACAAGACATTTCCGACCCACCCCCAACTGCGGGAGGCAGCCGACAAGTCCGCCGACAGCGGGGAACCGATATATCTGACCCTGCTGCAGAATACCGGAGAACAACAGCGCATCGCAGTAATTCCCGATGCCGCGACCGGGCTGATCGGCATTACCCTGACGCTGACCCCATCGGAATACAGCGGACGAACCAGCGGAAACATACTGGACCGGATTAAAAACTTGAGCCTGAGCTATGTCAGAACCACCGCCAGGATGATCCGCGAAGAGCGAAGAACGTAACCCCGACAGGAGCCGATCCTCAGTGGGCCGGTACTGGCCTCCTACCAGACGGGGCAGTACGTGCAACAGATGGGATTGAGCGTATGGCTTTTAATTCTGGCCACAATCAACCTGAGCGCGGCATTGATCAACGCGCTACCCTTCCCGCCATTGGACGGATACCGGATGGTAAAAGACACGATTCAATCAATGCGGGGCGGCAAGACGCTTATCCGCCGGGTGGAAAACGGGATTGAACTGGCCGGCATGATGACTCTGGGAATAGCGGTCATTTACCTGATCTTTCGGGATTTAACCTTGTTGACACTGTAGAGGAAGTAAAGAATGGGCTCAAACCGGACAACCTTCACCATCACATCGGAGATACTGCGCCTGATCCGGCGGCAGCAGCGCAACCCACTGGCGGCAGCATTGACCCACTACGGGCTGCTGAAGCAGCCGGAAATAACGGGGATCAAGCCCATCGGGACAAGGGAAGAGCGAGAAAGAAGACTGACCTACCGGCATTCGCCGCCGGTATGCCGATGGCTGCTGACATGGCAGAAGGAAGAAAAAGCCAGCCAATCGAACTGATGCTGAGTGCACCAAGAATTACAAACTGGATCCGATCATCCGGAAATCCCGGGAACTGCTCGGCGCCGAACCCCGGGAAAACCTGCCCGACAGCGCCTGGATCGAAATGTGGCTGGGCATTACCACCGACGAAATCGCCCGGGTCAAAAGCAGCCTCAACTGGTGGATCGGCCACCGCTACCCCCTGGTGGATAATGTCCCAATGTCCCGGCAGGATTGCATCGAATGGTTCCAGCAGAACTACCCTGACCGGACTCTCTCCCGCAGCGCCTGCATTGCATGCCCATTCCGCAGCTCAAAGAGATGGCTGGACGTGAAAGAATCGGACCCCAAACTCTTTGCCGAAGCGGTAAAACTGGATCGGCAGCTACCAACCGGAAAGCACAATGCCGGAAAGATGTTCCGCAAACAGGCTTACCTGCACCACTGCCGCATACCGCTGCTGGAAGCGCTGGAAAAAGACCGGAACTCAGTGGAAGCCAACGGCTTCATCAACGAGTGCGAAGGCCATTGCGGGATCTGAAAACGCATGCCGGAGAGCCAAAGGAAAGGCCGACTTTTCACCCGGCACCATGCCAATTCTGCCATTCCTTTTGCCATTCTATTCGGACAGAACGCCAACCAACTGGATACACTTCAATGGACTTAACCTTGAAACGCACGTTCTAATTCATATCTACAAAAGACGGAAAAACGAATCAAGATGGTATTACCTCCTTATTGCCTCATTATCGTAGTTACCGAAGCTGCATGTGTTCCGAAAACCGGATTGAGCCGGTCACCCGGCGCGCCCGGATGCCCCCCGTGCCAACCCGGGGCGAAAGGCCAGGGCCTTGGTAAACCCGCCGGGCCGGACGGGAGTGCGCGCCCCGGGCTTACCCCAGGGGATCTTCGGTCTCTGCCAGCTCGAAGCGATAGTTCTCAATCACCGGGTTCGCCAATAGCCGGTCGCACATTTCAGCCACCAGCCTTTCGGCCTCGGCCTGCTCCGATTCCGCCACCAAAAGCTCCAGGTACTTGCCGATTCGCACGTCCTTTACTGCCTCAAAGCCCAGGCTGTGCAGGCCCCCCAGGACCGTAAGGCCCTGGGGGTCGTTGACCGTCGGCTTCAGGGTTACATAGACTTTTCCCAGATACAATAGTATTGCTCCGTTTGGCTGACGGAAATAGTCAGACAGCTGCGCTTACCGTCAGCCATAATCAAGATTGGGAATTGCCTAATTCATTACCCCGGAGCTGGTGCAGGGAGCGCCGTTGGGGAACTCGGGCCCCAGCGTGCCGGCATAGGCGCGGAAAAACCGCTCAATCCGCTCCTCATCTACCCCTTGCATGGTATCAAGGACGCCCCAGGCGGAAAGAGCGACCGTTCCTTCAGGTATCTTGTCATAATACCGGGTAATCGCCCATGCCGGCGCCAGCTCAAAGTCGTCCAGGAACTGCTCCAGGCGGTCCAGTTCAGCGCCGGAGGCCAGGTTATAGCTGACTATAATGTTGCCGTGTTCCAGGTTATGGACTATGCGCTCGTCGGGCAACCCCTCGGCGTAGAAGCCGCACCTGGCCCACCAGTCCCAATGGTCGCCGGAGGTAGGCGGAATGGTGTTGTAGTTAACGTTATTCCCTTCGGGAACGTGATTGCGGGTAGGCATAATATCCTGCTTTTCGCCGATGCCTTCCACGTATTCCTTACTGCTGCCGGCCTGCCCAGACTGGCTGGGAAACAAGCCGACAACGCCGCCGGCTACGAACCCGCCGATTACCAGTATGGCAATGATGACGGAAGCAGCCAGATACCAGTAATTAGTCTTGCGGCGCGGGGGATGGATTGCCATTTCCGCGGCGCGGCCTCGCTGCGCGAGCCGGCGTCGGCGGTGCCTTGAAACGGGCAATTGAATTACCTCCCTGCTTGGCGGGGCCGGCGCGATCGAAAGTTTGTCTCCGGTTTGGTTCAGCGCCGGGGCCAGGATGCCGAAGGAACCGGCCCGCCCCGGCTGCCCAAACCGGTTGGGTCTATGCCGCTAAATCTCCTGTCCGGTCAGACGGCGGTAAGCCTCAACGTACCGCTCAGTAGTTCGGGCTGCCACATCATCGGGTAGTTCCGGGGCCGGCGGCTCCTGGTTCCAACCCTGTTCTACCAGCCAGTCCCGAACAAACTGCTTGTCAAAATTGGGCTGGGATTTACCGGGCTGATAACCTTCCAGGTCCCAAAACCGGCTGGAATCCGGGGTCAGCAGCTCATCAATCAAGATTAACTGACCGTCCAGCAGGCCGAATTCCAGCTTGGTATCGGCCAGAATAATCCCCCGCTCCCGAGCGTAGATTTTGGCGAACTGGTAAACTTCCCTGCTGGCGTCGGCCAGTCGGCGCGCCATTTCTGCGCCCACCATGTCCACCACTTCCTGGTCAGACATATTCTCGTCGTGACCTTCTTCCGCTTTGGTGGTAGGTGTAAACAGCGGCTCCGGGAATTCGGCGCCCTCAATCAGGTCGGCGGGCATTGGCTTGCCGGAAACGGTGCCCTGCCGCCGGTACTCAGCCCAGGCTGAGCCGGTGATGTAGCCCCGGACGATGCATTCAATATCAATCCGCTCGGCCCGCTTAACCACCATGGCCTGGCTGGTAATTTCCCGGGAAGCGCCGGCCAGGTCCGGGTTTTCCTGCAGCAGGGTAGCTGCCCCGGCGGTATCGGCCAACGCAACCAGGTGGTTGGGAATCAGGCCTTTGGTCCGATCAAACCAGAAACTGGAAATGCGGTTCAGCACCAGGCCTTTACGGGGAATGCCGGTAGGCAGAACCACGTCAAAGGCTGAAATCCGGTCGGTGGCTACCATGAGCAGCAAATCTTCATTGATTGCATAGGTATCCCGCACCTTGCCCCGGTGCAGTATGCCAGGTAAAGCGGTGTTGATTATCATTCCTTCTTCCTTTGGTATGTGAAATGCCGGCGGCCCAATGGGCCGGTTATTAATAGCTTAACATAAACGGGCAGCGTTAAGCCGGCGCTGCGGCCGGCAGCAAGCCAATGCGCTGGAAGGTATCATCCACGTAGCGGGTGTAATACCCGTAATCGAACAGTTCTTCCAGCTCCGGCCCCGGCAGCCATTCCCGGGCATCCTGGTCGGCGCGGAGCAAGTCCCGAAAATCTTCTCCGGTGTCCCAACTGCGCATAGCGCTGCGCTGTACGACCTGGTAGGCAGTTTCCCGCGCCAGCCCCTTGTCCACCAGGGCCAACAGCGCCCGCTGACTGAAAATGAGGCCGCGGCTGCTTTCCACATTTTCCCACATTCGGGCTGCGTTAACCCGCAGCCCCTTGATTATACGGGTAAAGATGAACAGGATGTAGTCCAGGGCCAGGCAGGCATCGGGCAGGATTACCCGTTCTGCCGAAGAGTGGCTGATGTCCCGTTCCCCCCATAGGGCCACGTTTTCCAGGGCAGTAACGCTGTAGCCGCGGATTAAGCGGGCCAGGCCGCAAATGCGCTCGGCCAGTTCGGGATTGCGTTTGTGGGGCATGGATGAGGAGCCGGTTTGTCCCTGGCCGAAGGGTTCTTCCACCTCGTGCAGTTCAGTACGTTGCAGGGAACGAATTTCCGTGGCGAACTTCTCCAGCGAAGCGGCGATTAGCGCCAGGGTGGTTATGAAATGGGCGTACCGGTCCCGCTGGATGACCTGGTTAGATACCGGCGCCGCGGCCAGCCCCAGCCGCCGGCATACCCTTTCTTCCACCGAAGGCGGGATTGTGGCGTGCGTGCCTACTGCGCCGGAAATCTTCCCCACCCGAATGTTCTCCACCGCATCGGCGAGGCGGGCCTGCTGACGACGCAGCTCTTCCCGCCATAGAGCCAGTTTCAATCCGAAGGTCATAGGTTCAGCGTGTACCCCGTGGGTACGTCCCATCATGATGGTGTTCTTGTAATTCACCGCCTGCTCTTCCAGAGCGGCGACTGCCTGAGCCAGTTCTTCTCGCAAGAGCGCGCCGGCCTCCACCAATTGCAGGCTTTGGGCAGTGTCCAGCATATCTGAAGAAGTCATGCCCAGGTGAAGCCAACGGCCCTCGGGCCCAATCCCTTCAGTGATGGAACTGAGAAAAGCGGTAACGTCATGGCGGGTGATATCGAAAATCTCCAGCATACGCTGGTGGTTGTAACGCACCGGCCGGAGCCTTTCCATATCCTCCAGGGGAATTACCCCTTCCTCAGTCCAGGCTTCCGCCACCGCCAGTTCTACCGCCAGCCATTTCTGGTATTTGTTCGCCTCAGACCAGACCTTTTTCATCGCCGGTCGGGAATATCGCTCAATCAATCTCTATGCTCTCCTGAAGCCTGGCTGCTGCGCCGATTGACTTTCGATCGGGTAGTGGTTCTAGCTGCGGCCCTGGCCAGTGAGGGACCAGATAAGCGCGACAACCCAGCCGATTACAGTCCAGCCAAAAAGCAGGTTTACCAGAAATATGCCGCAGCCGTCGTTCCGCCCTCTAACCAGAACGATTATCGTCGGCAGAAAGTAAAGGGCTAACAGTATCGGTGAAAGCCATATGCCATCGAAAGGTTCCAAAACGTAAACCGGCGCCTATTCCAGGGTTCCCTTTACCCGTTCTCTGGCAGCGGCCAGGACGTCCCCAAAATCGGTAAAAGGATGGAAGGCCAGGCCCTGCCGCCGGCATTCTTCCGCCAGGTAGCTATGGGCGAAGACCGTATCGGCTTTTTCCGCCCCTTCCAGGTCGGAGCGGCCGTCGCCGACGTAGATGACGTGGTAGCCCAATTGACGGAATCGTTCCACAATCAAACCCTTGGAGTTGCCTTCTGCCGGTTTTTCCGGGTAAGCATGGTGGTAGTAGTAACGGATGCCCTGGCCGGTAAACCGGGTATTGACGCAATAAGCCGGCACTTCCCCCACGCCTTCCTTGTCCAGCAAGGCCTGGATGTAAAAGTCCAGCCCCAGGCTGACTACGGCAAGGGGGCAATTGTTTTGCCGGCAATAATCCCGGAGTTCGGCGAAACGGGGACGCAGGGCAGCGTTTCCCGCAACGAATGACATCATGTCGTCCCGGTCGGCCTGGATGCTGTTGAAGGTAATTTCCTGATAGTCTTTGAGCGAAAGCTCACCGGCCCGGAACCGGGCGCGCACCTTCTGCCAGGAAGCATCCCCGAAGCGGTTCAGCAGCATCTCCGCCACGTTCTGCACGGCGGCGGTATCGTCAAAATCGGTGAGAATGGCGGGCAGCAACAGGTGGTTCCTTTCTAGCGCTCCCGCAGCTGCCGGCGGTAATCCTCGTAGGCCTGCCGGATATGCTCGTGGCGCAATCCCAGAATTTCGGCGGCAAAGAAGGCAGCGTTGCGCGCCCCCCAGGCGCCTACCGCCATGCAGGCTACCGGAATGCCGGGAGGCATCTGCGCCGTTGCCAGCAAAGAGTCCATCCCTTTAATCTCGCTGGAAGCCAGGGGTATTCCAATGACCGGCAGAGTGCACCAGGAGGCCAGAACACCGCCCAGGGCGGCGGAACCGCCGGCGGCGGAAATCAATACTTCAATGCCCCGCTCCCGGGCAGTGGTGGCGTATTCCTGCACCCGTTCCGGAGTCCGGTGGGCAGACATTACCCGCACTTCATAATCTACATTCAACTGTTCCAGAACGTCCAGCGTCTCTTTAACCACCGGCTCATCCGAGGCGCTGCCCATTACTACTCCGACTAAAGGCACAACGGCATCCTTTCCGCGAAGCTTGGCCTCGCGCTAAAAATCTATTTCTTCCTGATACGCTTCCAGCAGCGCATCTTCCAGGTTTTCCCGGCGCCGGGGAATTTCCTCGCCATTGACCAGCAGATATGGCTCACCTTCAGGAGTCATACCCAAATCTATGTCCAGATGGCATTGATAGATCTCCGTCTCCCAGGAAAGAGAGAAGCAAAGCTCTGCCCCCCCGTCGTCTTCAGCTTCTTGCGCTGACTGGTCGTTTAGCTCCCCGGGCTCCCCAAGTTCGACCGGTTCCCAATCATCGTCTTCTTCCAGGTAGAAATCCACGTTGGAAGTAGATTCCACTTTGCCCATACCGCCCAGCAAGACTTCGTTGCAGTCCAGCAGTATTTGGGCAATTCCCAGAGAGGCTGCCAGGCGATACAGTTCGCCATGGTCCTGCCAATATTGCCGGTCTTGACTATCCAGGGGCAATTGCCCCGGCGGATTAGCCTGACGCACCTTGTCCCGCATCTCAATCAGCGTATCTCGCCAAGCCATGGCCACGCCTCCTGTGCAATCCCCCTCAAGTCTGGTATGGCCCCTGCGCCGTTCTTGCTTCAGTCTTGTTCAGCTTTATGGCGGCTGACAAAATAACAGAACCAGTCCACTTCCGGGTAATGAGTCAGCCCGCTGCTACTCCGGACCGGTTGCAGGGCGTCCATAAGGTCCAGGTAACGCAGCCCCCAATGCCCGCGGCTCAGTCTGCCCGGGCGCCGGCCCAGGCGACGCAGCGCCCGCTCGGCAGCCAGGTTCCAGCAACCCAGCAACCCCGGCTGGCTGAGGCACAGCAAATAGGAGATAAACTCTTTGCCGGCGCCCTGAAGTTTGTACGCTCCCCCGGCGGCCACGCACTCGTTGAAGCGGGCTTCCAGGGTGATATTATCATACAGCAAAAAGTCCAGGGTATCCCGAACTTCAGCCACCGGATTAGCGGCAAAGGTACTGCTTTGGCTTCCCCCGGAGGCCCGGTAAAGGGCCAGCCCCTGGCTGGCAGTAAGGCCGGCCAGGTTATCTTCCCGCAGCCAGCCGGACATTTCTGATGAACGCTGCCAGCGTCGGGCATAGTAGCGCGCTAACTGCCCTTCCGCTGCAGCTGCGCGAAAGGATGCGGCCAGTCCGCTCAAATCCGGAGAGGTTTCCTGACTAATCACCAGCCACCCCGGCGGCCAACCGTAAGGTCGCCAATGTCCCGGCGGTAGCTGGCCCCCGCAAAGTCCAGTTGCGCTACGCGTCGATAGGCAGCCTGCCGAGCCTGGCTGATCGATTCACCACGGCCCACCACGGTAACTACCCGACCGCCGGCGGTCAGCGGCCGGCCGCTGCCATCCCCGGACAATTGGGCTCCGGCGTGGAACACCAGGGTGTCTGCCTCATGCCGCTCCAGGCCGCTGATTTCCATCCCGGTCTGATAAGGGCCAGGGTAACCGGCGGAAACCATAACTACGCCCACATGCGCTTTCCTGGCCCACTGAACGGCGTCGGCCGTCAGGCTGCCTTCAATACAGGCAGTCATAACCTCAATGGGGTCGCTTTCCAGCAGGGGCAGAATCACCTGGGCTTCCGGGTCGCCAAAGCGGCAATTGAACTCCAGAACCCTGGGGCCGGACTGAGTAAACATCAGCCCGGCATAAAGCATGCCCCGGTAGGGGATCCCTCTTTGCGCCATAGCGGCCACAACCGGCTCCATTATGGCCTGCTTAACTTCCCGGGCCACCGGCTCGTCCCAAAAAACCGGCGGAGTAAAACAGCCCATCCCGCCAGTATTGGGACCCTGGTCTCCGTCGCCCACCGGCTTATAGTCGCAGGCTGCCACCAGACTGGAAACGCGCTTGCCATCGGTAAAGCCGAAAACGCTGACCTCGGCGCCGGTCAGCAGTTCTTCAATTACCACGGTATCCCCGGCAGGGCCGAAAACCCTTTCGGTCATGCAAGCGTTGACTGCCGCCACCGCTTGTTGCAGTGTCTGGCACAGGGTAACCCCCTTGCCGGACGCCAATCCGTCGGCCTTAACCACTACCGGCCCCGGGTTCTGCGCCAAGTGCTCAAGGGCTTGGCCGCGGTCATGGAACGTACGGTGCATCGGGCCCGGAATGGCGGCTTCGGCCATTACCTCCCGGGCGAAGCTCTTGCTGGTTTCCAGTTGGGCGGCGGCTTTGCCGGGGCCGAAGGCAGGGATGCCCAGAGCCTGCAGCCGGTCGGCCAACCCATTGGCCAGAGGCTGTTCCGGGCCGATTACTACCAGGTCCGGGCCGAGCCGGCTGGCGGCGGCAACAACCGCGTCCACATTATCGGGGGAGATGGGCAGGTTCTCGCCCAGTTGAGCGGTGCCGGAATTGCCGCCGGCCGTCCAAAGGGTTGTCAGGTGGCGGCTCCGGGACAGCCGCCAGGCTAAAGCATGCTCTCTACCACCGGAGCCTACCAGCAGAACTTTCAACGGTAAACGTTCTCCAATGCCAGAGGACTAAAGCCAGAAGACTAAACAGGAACGGCTGCGGGCCGGTCTGCGCCGGCGCTTATTCCCATTCAATAGTGCCGGGGGGTTTGCTGGTAATATCATATACCACCCGGTTAACGCCGCTGACCTCATTGACGATACGGCTGGAAATGCGGGCCAGCACATCGTAAGGAAGGCGTGCCCAGTCGGCGGTCATGGCGTCAACACTGGATACGGCGCGGATGGCGCACACATAACCGTAGGTGCGGTAATCCCCCATGACGCCTACGGTGCGGCTGTCGCTGAGGACAGCGAAACTCTGCCAAATCTCTTCGTACAGGTCGGCCTGCTCCACCTCTTCCAGCACGATCCGGTCGCACGCCTGAAGAATATCCAGGCGCTCCCGGGTAACCTCGCCAATAATTCGGATCGCTAACCCCGGCCCCGGGAAAGGCTGTCGCAGCACGATTTCCCGGGGCAGGCCCAATTCCTGCCCCACCGCGCGCACTTCATCCTTATACAGGTAGCGCAATGGTTCCACCAGTTCCAGGTTCATATGTTCGGGCAGCCCGCCCACATTGTGGTGGGATTTTATGCGCGCCGAAGCCTGATTGTCCGGTGTTTCGCTCTCTATTACATCTGGATAAAGGGTGCCCTGGGCCAGAAACCGGGTTTCGCTGAGTTCCGCCGCAGCCTCTTCGAAAACCCGGATGAACTCTTCCCCGATGGCCTTTCGCTTGACCTCAGGATCGGTAACCCCTTGAAGCCGTGCGAGAAACCGCTGGGCAGCGTCAACGTAAAGCAAATTCAGCCCCAGCTTTTTGCGGTAGGTTTCCTGAACCTGCTCAGCCTCGCCCTGCCGCAGCAACCCGTTATTAACGAAGATGCAAGTAAGCCGTTCCCCGATGGCCCGGTGCAGCAGCAAAGATGCTACGGCGGAATCTACGCCGCCGGACAGGGCGCTGATTACTCGCCCGCTGCCCACTTGTGCGCGGATTTTCTCCACTGAGCGGGCTGCAAAGTTCTCTGCCGTCCACGCTGGCTGGCAGCGGCAAACCCGGAACAGGAAGTTCTCCAGAATTTGCCGGCCTCGGGGAGTGTGCTGCACTTCCGGGTGAAACTGCAAGCCAAAAATGCCGGCTCCGTTGCCAATGGCGGCATTGGGTGAATTTTCGGTGCCGGCCAAAGGGACAAAGCCGGGGGGCAAGGAGTGAACCCGATCGCCGTGGCTCATCCAAACGTCAAGAGAGAGCGGCAGGTCGTGAAAAAGGTCTTGCCCGGCTCTTTCCGTTTCATCCCGGCGCAGCCAGGCCGAGCCGTATTCCCGCTTCTCTCCGGGGGCGACTTTCCCCCCCAGCTGGTGCGCCAATGCTTGCATTCCGTAGCAGATGCCCAGCGTTGGCAAGCCCCGCTCCAACACCCAGGGAGGCACTGAAGGGGCGCCCGGTTCGTAAACGCTGGCCGGCCCTCCGGAGAGAATCACGCCCTGAGGAATAAGCCTCTGGGTAACCTGCTGCCAGTTGGCAGTAGCGTTGACAACTTCAGAATAGACTTTCAGCTCCCGGACGCGGCGGGCAATCAGATGGCTGTATTGGGAGCCAAAGTCGATTATGACGACCCCTTCTTCCATCGGCCCGCCGAAGTTCTTTGCCGTCCCGCTTTCGCTGTGAGAACTGCTGACCATCACTGAACCCGTATTGGGGGTTGACCTGGCGCATAAAGGCGCTGCGGTCAGTTGCCAGAAATATAACACAAGGGCCGCCAGGTTGCTACTTGCCGCTCTTGCAATGGCAGGCCACTTTGGCCGGCTGAACCCTTGCGGCAAGCCGGCGAGGAACCGACTAGGGACACTGTTTCCGGAACAAGAAGCGGTTACTCCGGCATCAGACTGCTTTAGCGGCGGCAGCTGCGCCGTGTTTTCAGGGTACATGGCCCTGAACTGCGTGCAGTGGTTTACAAAGACGGCCAACTATGTTACAGTCCCCTTGCCGGGTATGTTTTCGGGCCAATACCCTGGTTGTTGGTGTGGCGCATTCGTCTAGCGGCCCAGGACACCGCCCTCTCAAGGCGGAGATCAGGGGTTCGAATCCCCTATGCGCTACCAACCCCCCTTTAGTGTAGTTTAAGCCGCCGTCTCTGGCGGCCTTTTATTGCCTCTCAGCGCCGGTTTGTTCCCCGGCTTATACTCTCTCCATGACTGTTCTGGCTCTCAGCCTGGTGCTGCTTTCCGCCTTGCTGCATGCGGCGTGGAACCTGTTGCTTAAACGCTCCGGCAACAAGGAGGCATTCGTCTGGGGCCTGCTGCTGGGCGGAGCGGCGCTGCTGGCTCCCCTGGGCGCAGCGTTGATTGTTCTGTATCCCATTCCGGCGCCGGGTTATTGGTTTGCGCTGGCTACCTCAGTGGTTCACGTCTTTTACTTCACTTTGTTAGGACGAGGTTACGCCCAGGGGGATTTGTCCCTGGTCTATCCCATTGCCCGGGGCATTGGCCCGCTGCTGGTGCCGCTGCTGGCAGTGCTTACTCTGGGCGAAAAGGTGGCCTGGCCGGCGGCTTGCGGCATCTTCCTGGTAATTGTCGGCATATTTGTTGTGGCCTGGTGGGGACGAGTCCGGGAGATACTGGCTGCCCCTTCCGTCTTGATGCGCGGTGGAGGGATTCGGTATGCGCTGCTCACCGGTTTAACGATTACAGTTTATTCTTTGCTGGACAAGAAGGCAGTTGAGCACGTACAACCCTTTTTGTATATGTATCTGATGACCCTGGGTACAGCTTTGGGTCTGGCCCCGTACATCCTGCGCAAGTATGGTCTGGCGCTGGTTGTTCACGAATTCAGAAGCAACCGGTGGTCCATCCTGCTGGCCGGGGTATTGGTATTTGTGGCTTATGGTCTGGCGCTGACCGCCTTTTCGCTGGCTCAGGTCAGCTACATCGCCCCGGCGCGGGAAGTGGGCATTGTTATGGGCGTCCTGCTGGGCATCATCGTGCTGAAGGAGTCCTTTGCCCGGGGCAGATTAGTCGGGTCGGGTCTGATAATTGTCGGATTGATATTCATCGCCTGGTCGCCTTGATGGGGCCATAGGTCGGGTCTTCCCGTTGGCGGTTGCGGAAGGCGGGTTACCCTTAACCGGCGGCAGAGGCGGTATAATGGCTCCAGTATTCATAATCAGCTCCCGGTAGAGGAGGATAGCCGTGATAAACCAGGAAAGACTGGTCAAATCTTTCTGTGAATTGGTACGGATTGACAGCCCTTCCGATGAAGAGGAGGAGGTTGCCCGGCACTTGACTTCCCGGCTGACCCGGTTGGGTTTAACCGTGGCGCGGGACGCCCATGGCAACGTTATAGCTTCGGAACCCGGGGAGCGGCCGCTGCTGCTATCGGCGCACATGGATACCGTTGAACCCGGCCGGGGCATTGTTCCCCTGATTGAGGGCGACCGCATTGTATCCGCTGGCCCCACCATCCTGGGCGGCGACTGCAAGGCCGGCATTGCCGCGATCCTGGAAGGACTGGAGTCGGTAACCGAAGATGGATTGGCGCGCCGTCCGCTTCAGGTGGTTTTCACCCGAGGCGAGGAGATTGGCCTGGTGGGCGCAACCAACCTGGACTATTCCCTGATTCGGGCATTGGAAGCAGTCGTTTTCGATGGCAACGGCCCGGTCAATACCATCACCGGCTCCAGCCCCAGTTACATGAGTTTCGACGTTACCGTCAGAGGCCGGGGGGCCCATGCCGGCGTGGAACCGGAAAAGGGTTTGTCCGCCATCCGCATTGCCTCGGAAATCATCGGAGAGTTGCCCCAGGGCCGCCTTGATTTGGAAAGCACCTTTAACGTTGGGGTGATTTCCGGCGGCACGGTGCGCAATGCAGTGCCGGCCGAGGCGGTTTTCGGCGGCGAGTTCCGCAGCCGCAACACCGAGACTTTCGACCTGCTGCGCTTGCAGCTCTTGACCACCCTGGAGCAGGCTCGGGAGAAGTACCGGGAGGCCGCTATTGAAGAAGACCTGGAAGTGCTGTTCCGAATGTATAACCTGGACCCGGAAGAGGCGGTAGTTCGGATGACTTGCCGGATTATGGAAGGGATGAACCTGGCGCCCAACATCAAGCCCTCCGGCGGCGGTACGGATGGCAACGTCATGCGCCGTCAGGGTATCCAGAGCGTGGTCGTGGGCATGGCTACTAACGAAATGCACACGGTGGACGAGTACGTGGTGATCCCCGATTTGGTGAATACCGCCGATTTTTGCCGCCGGTTGATTACTGACAGTCATCAGTGAGCAGTCGGTCAGGTTACCCTGAAATCCGGGCCAAAACTTGACATAAGGTTATAGCGAATGATAAAAGGCTGAAAGTTCTTATTGGATACTGCGTTTTTTACGCTGAAAAGGCAATATGTTACCGAAAGCATTCACTCTGCGGGCATTTATAGCCGCTATGGTGTTCCTGGCGCTATCGGCGGCCTGGCTCCTGCATACCGGCTCGGGGCCAGAGGAAACCGAAGAAGAACCTTTCGGGGGGATTACCCTGGGGCTGACGGCCGAGGCCCAGGAAACCTTGCGCCGGGCCGGCGAGGCTTTTCCGGCGGACCAGGTGGGCTTTTCAGCTTACTACCGGGTAGGTTCGCCAGGAAATGAGGGCCTGAACAAAAGGGCAGTGGACAACTATATATTTTCTGATGACGCTGCTCGCCGTGAAACGCCCTTGATGGGCGCAGCGACCCTGAAGGATATGGGGGCCAACTACACCGTAGCCGGGCTTACCATCCAGAACGTAGATCAGCTGCCTTCGTTGGTAAATATCTACTATGACGATCAAGGGTGGATCGTCGCCTACTTGCCAAGAGGAGCCGAGTCTTCGCAAATCTGGCAAGCCAGGGCGCTGGACCCGGAGAACCCGGTTCTGACCGATGCCGGTCTTTCGCATACTCTGCTGGATGGTATCAACGTGGTGGTGCGGGATGGGCTGGGGAACCCGGAAGTGCTGCTGTCGGATAGAGGGTTGGGCTATTTTCACTGGGAACACCAGCAGACCGACAATTTTCTGATGCTGGGAGCTGCGCTGGGGGCAGAGGGGCAAGATTCAGTGGCCTTTTCGGTGCCGTCAGGGTTGGAAGTAGCTGAGGTGACGGTAACCTTATGGGTAACCCAGGATGTTCACGCGCAGGCCGCCTGCGCCACGGTCAGCCTGGACGGAGCGGTTCTCATCACTGAGCGTTGCGACAAAGGTATCTACCATGCCCTGGTAGATGCAGGTTCCTTTGCCGCTACCACGGCCCACAGCTTGCAATTGACGCAAACCCGGGGAGACTGGGGCGCCAGTGGAGTGCTGCTGATGCTGTTTTACGAAGAAACCTGAGCAAAGGGCCGGTTGGGTCAGGAAGCAGGAAGAGCAATGCGCCGCAGGACATCGCTAATCGGGTTGTCTCTCCTCATAAGGGCGATGATTCTGCTGCCGGCAGGGATGGCGCTGGCCCTTTCCTTGCTGATTCCTGACGGCATGGTCAAAGCCATGCCGCCGGTTCAGTCAGCGGTTCGCGATGTGGCCCTGGTATCGATTGCCAAAGCGGGTACTCCCTTTGAGCCGGTTCCCGCCGGGAAGACCATTGCCATTGAGGTAGTGGCCGAGAACCTGGGTACTGAAAGGGAAAAGTTCACGGTGACGCTGGAAGATGAGACCGATGATAAAGAGATAACCACCGCATCCGTGGCCCTGGGAGCTAAGGAGAAGGTAACGCTGACCCTTTCCTGGGACACCACTGGCGCAAGTTATGAGGATGGCTTGCCGCCGCCGGATGCGCGCCCCCACAGCCTGAAGGCCACCGCGCGCATGGCCGGCGACGCTGATACCAGCAACAACGAGGTAAGCACCGGGCTTAATCCGGGCCGGGCAATCCTGATTGTCAAATCTGGCGCCAGCCCCCTCGCAACCCCCACCCCGGCCAACTCTGATGCAACGCCGACGCCCACTGCCACGGCAACGCCGACGCCTACCGCCACTGCCACGGCAACGCCTGCTGTACCGGTTCAGTCGGCGGTTCGCGATGTGGCCCTGGTATCGATTGCCAAAGCAGGTACTCCCTTTGAGATTGTTCCCGCCGGGAAAACCATTGCCATTGAGGTAGTGGCCCGGAACCTGGGTACTGAAAGGGAAAAGTTCACCGTGACGCTGGAGGATGAAACCGATGATAAAGAGATAACCACCGTATCCGCAGCCCTGGCAGCCGGAAAGAAGGTAACGCTGACTCTTTCCTGGGATACCACTGGCGCAAGCTATGAGGATGATTTTCCACCGCCGGATGCGCGCCCCCACAGCCTGAAGGCCACCGCTCACCTGGCCGGAGATGCTGATACCAGCAACAACCGGGTAAGCACGGGGCTTAATCCGGGTTATGCAATACTGATTGTCAAACCTGGCGTTAACCCCCTTGCAACGGCAACGCCGACCCATACCCCTACAGCGACGCTGACGCCGACCTATACCCCCACGGCAACAGCAACAGCCACCGCGACGCCGACTCCTACCCCCACGGCCACCGCGATGCCGACGCCTACGGCAACAGCGACGCTGACGCCTACCCCCACAGCAACAGCAACAGCCACCGCGACGCCGACGGCCACAGCCACGGCCACCGCGACGCCGACACCTACGGCAACAGCGACACTGACGCCGACCTATACCCCCACGCCGACGCCCACAGCAACAGCGACGCTGACGCCGACTTACACCCCCACGCCGACGCCTACAGCAACAGCAACGCTGACGCCGACCTATACCCCCACGGCGACGGCAACAGCCACCGCGACGCCGACGGCCACAGCCACGGCCACCGCGACGCCGACACCTACGGCAACAGCAACACTGACACCGACCTATACCCCCACGGCGACGGCAACAGCCACCGCGACGCCGACGGCCACAGCCACGGCCACCGCGACGCCGACTTACACCCCCACGGCGACGGCAACAGCGACATTGACGCCGACCTATACCCCCACGCCGACGCCTACAGCAACAGCGACATTGACGCCGACTTACACCCCCACGCCGACGCCTACAGCAACAGCGACGCTGATGCCGACTTACACCCCCACGGCGACGGCCACAGCAACAGCGACGCTGACGCCGACCTATACCCCCACGTCGACGGCCACAGCAACAGCCACCGCGACGCCGACGGCCACAGCCACGGCCACCGCGACGCCTACGCCTACAGCAACAGCGACATTGACGCCGACCTATACCCCCACGGCGACGGCAACAGCCACCGCGACGCCGACGGCCACAGCCACGGCCACCGCGACGCCTACGCCTACAGCAACAGCGACATTGACGCCGACCTATACCCCCACGGCGACGGCAACAGCCACCGCGACGCCGACGGCCACAGCCACGGCCACCGCGACGCCTACGCCTACAGCAACAGCAACGCTGACGCCGACCTATACCCCCACGCCGACGCCCACAGCAACGGCGACATTGATGCCGACTTACACCCCCACGCCGACGCCCACAGCAACGGCGACATTGATGCCGACTTACACCCCCACGCCGACGCCTACAGCAACAGCGACGCTGATGCCGACTTACACCCCCACGGCGACGCCTACAGCAACAGCGACGCTGACGCCGACCTATACCCCCACGTCGACGGCCACAGCAACAGCCACCGCGACGCCGACGGCCACAGCCACGGCCACCGCGACGCCTACAGCCACCGCGACGCCGACGGCCACAGCAACAGCGACGCTGACGCCGACTTACACCCCCACTCCGACGGCCACAGCAACAGCGACGCCGACGCCGACCTATACCCCCACGGCGACGGCCACCGCGATGCCGACGCCTACAGCAACAGCGACGCCGACGCCGACTTACACCCCCACGGCGACGGCAACAGCAACAGCCACCGCGACGCCGACGCCTACTGCAACAGCGACGCTGACGCCGACCTATACCCCCACGGCCACGGCCACCGCGACGCCGACGCCTACAGCAACAGCGACATTGACGCCGACTTACACCCCCACGCCGACGCCTACCGCCACGGCCACGCCGACGCCTACCGCCACGGCGACACCAACGCCGACGCCGACCGTACCGGTTCCGGCAGCGGTTCACGATGTGGCGCTGCTGTCGATAGCCAAAGAAGGCACTCCCTTTGAGATTGTCCACGCTGGGACGACCATTAACATTGAGGTAGTGGCCGAAAACCTGGGTACTGAACAGGAAGAGTTTACCGTGAAGCTGGAGGATGAAACGGATGATAAGGAGATAACGACCGTATCCGTAACCCTGGCAGCCGGGGAGAAGGTAACGCTGACCCTTCCCTGGAACACCACTGGCGCAAGCTATGAAGATGACGCTCCGCCGCCGGATTCCCGTCCCCACAGTCTGCGGGCTACCGCATATCTGGCCGGCGATGCTGATACCAGCAACAACCGGGTAAGCACAGGACTTAATCCGGGTTATGCAATCCTGATTGTCAAACCCGGCGCTAACCCCCTTGCCACGGCAACGCCTACCTATACTCCCACAGCTACAGGGACGGCTACCTTAACGCCGACGCTTACCTATACTCCCACAGCTACAGCGACGGCCACCTTAACGCCTACGCTTACCTATACTCCCACAGCTACAGCGACGGCTACCTTAACGCCGACGCCGACCTATACTCCCACAGCTACAGGGACGGCTACCTTAACGCCGACGCCTACCTATACTCCCACAGCTACAGGGACGGCTACCTTAACGCCGACGCTTACCTCCACCGCCACGCCGACGGCAACAGCCATCGCCACGCCGACGCCTACCTATACCCCCACCGCCACGGCAACAGCAACGCCTACCCCCACTATTACAGCGACGCCAACGGCCACGCCGACGCCGGTTCACGATGTGGCGCTGCTGTCGATAGCCAAAGAAGGCACTCCCTTTGAGATTGTCCACGCTGGGACGACCATTAATATTGAGGTGGTGGCCGAAAACCTGGGTACTGGACAGGAAGAGTTTACCGTGAAGCTGGAGGATGAAACGGACGATAAGGAGATAACGACCGTATCCGTAACCCTGGCAGCCGGGGAGAAGGTAACGCTGACCCTTCCCTGGAACACCACTGGCGCGAGCTATGAGGATGACGCTCCGCCGCCGGATTCCCGTCCCCACAGTCTGCGGGCTACCGCATATCTGGCTGGCGATGCTGATACCAGCAACAACCGGGTAAGCACAGGGCTTAATCCGGGTTATGCAATCCTGATTGTCAAACCCGGCGCTAACCCCCTTGCCACGGCAACGCCGACGCCTACCTATACCCCCACAGCTACAGGGACGGCTACCTTAACGCCGACGCTTACCCCTACCGCCCCGCCGACGCCTACCTATACCGCCACGCCAACGGCAATGTTGACGCCAACGCCTACCGCCACGGCGACACCGACACCGACACCGACACCGACACCCACGCCGACCGTACCGGTTCCGGCGGCGGTTCACGATGTGGCGCTGCTGTCGATAGCCAAAGAAGGCACTCCCTTTGAGATTGTTCACGCTGGGACGACCATTAACATTGAGGTAGTGGCCGAAAACCTGGGTGCTGAACAGGAAGAGTTTACCGTGAAGCTGGAGGATGAAACGGACGATAAGGAGATAACAACCGTATCGGTGTCGCTGGCAGCCGGGGAGAAGGTAACGCTGACCCTTCCCTGGAACACCACTGGCGCAAGCTATGAAGATGACGCTCCGCCGCCGGATTCCCGTCCCCACAGTCTGCGGGCTACCGCATATCTGGCTGGCGATACTGATACCAGCAACAACCGGGTAAGTACAGGGCTTAATCCGGGTTATGCAATCCTGATTGTCAAGCCCGGCGCTAACCCCCTCAAGACGCCCACCCCCGCCGGCCTTGATGCCACGATAATCCCCACTGCTACCCCCACGGCAACGCCGACCTCTACCCCCAGTCCCACGCCGACCGTACCGGTTCCGGCGGCGGTTCACGATGTGGCGCTGCTGTCGATAGCCAAAGAAGGCACTCCCTTTGTGATTGTCCACGCAGGGACGACCATTAACATTGAGGTAGTGGCCGAAAACCTGGGTACGGGACGGGAAGAGTTTACCGTGAAGCTGGAGGATGAAACGGACGATAAGGAGATAACGACCGTATCCGTAACCCTGGCAGCCGGGGAGAAGGTAACGCTGACCCTTCCCTGGAACACCACTGGCGCAAGCTATGAAGATGACGCTCCGCCGCCGGATTCCCGTCCCCACAGTCTGCGGGCTACCGCATATCTGGCCGGTGATACTGATACCAGCAACAACCGGGTAAGCACGGGGCTTAATCCGGGTTATGCAATCCTGATTGTCAAGCCCGGCGCTAACCCCCTCAAGACGCCCACCCCCGCCGGCCTTGATGCTACGATAATCCTCACTGCTACCCCCACGGCAACGCCGACCCCTGGCCTTACTCCTATTGCCACGGCGATGCCCACCCCCGCCAACTCTGTTGCCACGCCAACGCCTACGGCCACGGCAACCTTTACCCCAACCCCGACCCCCGCGCTGTCCTTGCCGGCCAAGCCCAGGATCGTCTTTCCTGATAATTTCCAAATGCCCCATGCAAAGTTCGGAGGGAATCTGGACTTGACCAAGCCGAAGCTGAATACGGTGCCCAGGTCAACTGACCACTTCTGGAAAGGGTCTTCGGGTTCGCAGCGACAGGGCATAACCGTCAAGCCGGTGATTGGCACTGAAGGAAGACCGGAAACAGAACTGTTCATCGGCGGGACGGGAGCCGTATTCCGGTCGGGGCAGGTTTTCCTGAACCCCTTCCGACAGGGCCAACTGGTAGGGAAGTTGAAACTGCAAGGCCGGGAAAGCAGTTTGGGCAGCTATATCGATACCGGCGAAGGTTTTTACTTTATCGGAAAGGATGGGTTCTTCCGGGCGTCCGTTCCGGCCGGCCAGGCGAACATTTACTTTCGGGCGCCCGGTTACCTGCCGGTGCGCATAACCGGCCTGACGGTCAACCCCGGCGAGGAACTGACGCTGCCGGAAATGACCTTGCCTTACGGTGACTCCAACGGCGATGGCCGGATCGACATCCTGGACTTGAGCATTGCCGCCGGCAACTTCGGCTCCGGCCTTCGGGAAATAACCGCCCCCTGACCCACGTCGGCGCCTTTGGTCAACGCGAAAGGCTATGGCAAAGCATCCCGGAGCATTTCTACCAGGTGGCGCGCCGGGCGCCCGGTCCCGTGTTCCACCTGCTGCCGACACGAAACGCCGGTTACTGCCACCTCCCATTCTGGCCCTTTGTCTCTGATTGCCGGGAAAAGGAACTGCTCGCCGATAGCCATGGATATTTCATAGTGTTCCTTTTCAAAGCCGAAAGAGCCGGCCATGCCGCAGCAACCGGCGTTAATCAGCTCTACCTGGTAATTGGGCGGCAGGCGTAATGCTGCCAGGGAAGAGGCGGTCCCGGTCAGCGACTTCTGGTGACAGTGGCCGTGGAACAGTATTTTCCGGGGCAACCGGGAGAACTCCAGGCGAAGTTGGTTGCTCTCCTGCAACTTGACCAGAAACTCGTCAATCATATAGCTGTGTTCAGCTACCTTGCGGGAACGGCTGTCGCCGCAAAACTCCGGGTACTCATCCCGGAAGGTAAGCAGACAGCTGGGCTCGCAGCCAATGATTGGCACGCCCTGTTCAGCAAAGGGGTACAGCTGGGCCACGTTGTATTGGGCATAGCTGGCTGCTTTGTCCAGCAAGCCTTTGGAAATCATGGGGCGCCCACAGCAGTCAGCCTTGACCAGCTGCACCTGGTAGCCGGCGGCCTCCAGCAGCTCCACTGCCGCAATGCCAATTTGGGGGTAGTTATAATTCATGAAGGTGTCATTGAACAGAGCTACTGTACCCTGTGCCGGCCGGCCGGGAGCCGGGGCCGGCCGCGAGGCGAACCACTGCTCCAGGGTGGGCGAAGCAAAGGAAGGAAGCTGCCGGTTCGGATGTATGCCCAGCAGGCAGCTGGAAATCCACCGACCCAAAGGGCTGGCGGCTCCCCGGGTAGCCAGGGCAGCGAACCGGCTGCCCAGCCGGTTCAGCTGGTGAATGTGGGCAAAGGCCTTACTGCGCAGAGGCCGCCGGTTAACCCGGTAATAGTTGTCCAGAAACTCGTACTTCAGCTTGGCCATGTCCACCCCGGATTCGCATTCCGACTTGCAGGCCTTGCATTCCAGGCAAAGGTCCATTGCTTCGTAGAGTCGTTGGTCGGCAAGCGCGCCCGGCGGCAGCGTACCGGAAAGGGCGGCCCGCAGCAGGTTGGCCCGCCCCCGGGTCGAGTGTTCCTCTTCGCGGGTAGCCATAAAAGAGGGGCACATAGCGCCGGTCAGCTTGCGGCAGGCGCCCATACCGTTGCACATTTCCACGGCCCCGGCGTAGTTGGTGTCCAGCGAAAAGTCCAGGTGAACCGGAAAAGGCTGGGCCTGATAGTCGGCCCCGTAGCGCAGGTTTTCCCGCATGGGCGGGCAGTCAATAATCTTGCCGGGGTTCATAATGCCTTGAGGGTCGAAAGCGCTTTTCAAGTCCCGGAAGGCCTGGTAAATCTCCGGCCCGAACATCTTTTCCGTCCAGACCCCGCGGACGATGCCGTCTCCGTGCTCGCCGCTCATGGATCCCCCGAACTCTTTGACCAGGTCGCTGATTTCCTCACCGATGGCAATCATCTTTTCGATTCCCTCGGCGCTTTTCAGGCTGACCAGGGGGCGGATGTGCAGGCAGCCGACGCTGGCATGGCCGTAATAGCCGGCCTGGGTATTATGATTGCGTACCACTTCATCAAAGCGGCGGACAAATTCCCCCAACTTTTCCGGGTCCACCGCCGGGTCTTCAACGAAAGGTATAGGCTTGGCGTCGCCGTGGGTGCTCATCAACAACCCCAAGCCTCCCTTGCGCACGTTCCAGACCATATCCTGATCCGCCCGGGTCAGCAGGTTGACACAGGCATAGCCCAGCCGCTTATGGGCCATGTCGGCCTTGAGCCGCTCCATTTTGGCTTGCAGCTCGGCCTCCGATTCGCCGTAGAACTCTACCAGCAGCATTGCCCCCGGGTCGCCTTCCACAAAGGCCAGGTTGCGAGCCTGGCCCACAGATTCCCGGGAGCGGTCCAGAACCATCCTGTCCAGCACCTCTACCGAGGAAGGGCCGTGAAGCAGCACCTCCTTCGTGGCCTCACTGGCCTCGAAAATGTCGGCAAAGTGCAGCACGGAGAGCGAAGTCATAGTCGGACGCGGCACCAGATTTACTTTAGCCTGGGTAACCACGCAAAGAGTGCCTTCAGAACCCACGACCATTTTAGTCAGGTTAACCGGTTCCTCGCCCAGGAAAGAATCCAGGTTATAGCCGCTTACCCGGCGCATAACCCGGGGGTAGCGGGCTTCGATTTCGGTCAGGTTTTCCCGGGCGATGCGCAGCACACCCCGGTAAATGTCCGATTCCAGGCCTTCGCCCTTCAGCCGGGCCGCCAGTTCCCCCGGAGAAAGCGCGCTGAAACTGGCCCGGGAAGCATCGGCCAGTACCACGTCCACTTCCTTGATATGGTCCAGGGTCTTGCCGTAAATCACCGAGTGGGCGCCGCAGGTATTGTTGCCAATGCCGCCGCCGACGCAGGCCCGATTAGAAGTAGTTGGGTCGGGAGCATATTGCAGACCGGATGGGGCCAGGTAGCGGTTGAGCTGGTCAAGCACAATGCCCGGCTGTACCCGTACCCATTGCTCTTCCCGGTTCAGTTCCACTACCTGGTTCAGGTATTTGCTGAAGTCTATTACAATGGCGTGGTTGACCGACTGGCCGGCTAAACCGGTGCCGCCGGCCCGGGGCAGAACCGGCACTTTATTATCCCGGGCCACTTCCAGCACGGCCAGCACATCCTCTTCGTTCCGGGGAATAACCACACCCACCGGTTCCATCTGGTAGATGCTGGCGTCGGTGCTGTAGAGGACTCGGGAAAAGGTATCGAATCTCACCTCTCCGGATACCCGTCTGGCTAGTTCATCGGCCAATTCGGTTCGCTCGCGTCCACGAATTCGTTGCGCCGCCGTGGTGGTAGCCATAATTCCTTCATCCTCCAGGCGCTCGCTTTCAGCGCCAGCAATGGTTGCGGTTCAGTTTAACACAGCGTACCGTCAAGGTTCTCTGCCAACCGGCATTTTGCGGTTACGGTTGTGCGCCTCGAGGTCAATTGCAGATTTGGCCGGCTGTGTTTGTGGTTGCCGGTTGCCGGTGTTAAACTTACCGCCAGCAGAAACGGTTTTCCTGTCTCATTCCAGCGCACAGGGAGGGTGATATGGCAACCCATACTGAAGACAGCGTGCAGAGTTTGCAGCGCGCCGCCCTGGAGCATTTATGGGTCTATTTGCGGGAGCCCAGCGACATGGCGGAAAAGGGGGAACCGCAGATTTTTGTCGAAGGCAAGGGGTGCCAGGTCACCGACGCCCTGGGCAATACTTACATCGATGCCATGTCGGGCCTGTGGCTGAAGAACGTTGGCTACGGCCAGCGGGAAATCGCCGACGCCGCATACGAGCAGATGCTCAAGTTAACCTATATGCCGCTGGGTACGACGACCGAACCGGCGGCGCTGCTTGCTGAGAAGATTGCCTCCATCACCCCCGGCGACCTGTCCCGGTGCTTTTTTACCAGCGGCGGTTCCGAGTCGGTGGAGACTGCCCTCAAGCTGTCCCGCGCTTACTTCAAGCGGCGAGGCGAACCGGAACGCATCAAGTTCATCAGCCGCAAGGATTCTTACCATGGCGCCACTTTCGGGGCTTTGGCCCTGGGCGGCTCCTTCCTTTACCCCAAGAGCGATTATGAACCCCTGATGCCCGGCGCTTTCCATGCTCCCCAGCCCAACTTTTATCGCTGCGAGTTTAACAGCAGTTCCCCTGAAGAATGCGCTGAACGCTGTATTGACGCCATTGATAACATTATCCGTTTTCAGGGGCCGGAAACAGTGGCGGCGGTAATCGCCGAGCCGATTTCCAGCCCCATGGGCGCAGTGGTGCCTCCGGACAACTACTGGCCCCTACTGCGCGAGCTTTGCGACAAATACGGCTGTCTGCTGATTGCCGATGAGGTAATTACCGGTTTCGGGCGCACTGGCAGAATGTTCGCCTGCGAACACTGGGGCATTGTCCCCGACATGCTGACGGTAGCCAAAGGTATTACCAGTGGTTACATTCCCATGGGCGGCGCCATTCTGCGCAAGCCCATTGCCGATGCCTTCGTCGGCGGCCCCAGGGCGGCTTTCCGGCACGTTATTACCTTTGGCGGCCACCCGGTAGCCGCCGCCGCTTCCTTGAAGAACATTGAAATAATGGAACGGGAAGGGATGGTGGAAAACTCGGCGCGCATGGGACGCTATCTGCTGGACGGCCTGACGGAAATCAGGGAAAAGCGCTCTATCGTAGGCAATGTGCGCGGCCTGGGCTTGATGTGCGGCCTGGAATTGGTCAAAGACCGGGAAACCAAAGAGTATTTTCCCGCTGACGCTGACCTGTCCGCCCGCCTTACCCAGGGTTTTGCCAACGAGGGGTTGTTCCTTCGGGGCGGCGACGTTATGAACATTATGCCGCCCCTGTGTGTAACCTCCAGGGAAATTGACCAGATAGTTTCTACCATAGACCGGGTAATTGGGCAGGTTGCCCGGGAACTGGGCGCCGAATAGTTCGCGGTTCCCGGAACGCCGAAAAGGCTGCGGCTCGGCCCGCCACGGGTTTGCCGGCGGCGGATGGACGCCTTCGGCGGCCCGAGCCGGCGTTGGCTGCCCGGAGCTTTACCATTACAGCAGTATGCTTGCCTTCGATTTTGCCGTCGGGTCAGTTAATTCGCTTTTCGTAAAGGGCGGGCAGTAGCTTATGCTCTGGGCGCTGGTGGCTGCCGGCGGCGCGGTCGGCTCCATGCTTCGGTATGGCGTGGGGCGTTTGGCGTTGCATTACCTGGGCGCGGGCGCCCTCTGGGGCACCCTGGCCGTTAACGTTACCGGCTCTTTTGCCCTCGGCTTTTTTGTCGCTTACGCCCAGGCCCGCGGAGGCCTTTCGCTGCATTGGCAGGCGCTGGCCGGAGTGGGTTTGCTGGGCGGATACACCACCTTTTCTGCCTTTGGCTACGATACCCTGCGCCTGCTGGAATCGGGTGATGTTGCCCGCGCCGGAATGAACGTGGCGGGCAATCTGGCTCTCGGCGTGCTGGCCGCCTACCTCGGCGTTCTTGCGGGAAGGTCGATGTAAGGGCCGGGTTCTCCGCGTCAATGGCAAGCCCGGCGGTTACGGCGCCAGCCGGGGAATGACTATCCCGCTGACCAGTGTTATACTGGTAGCCTGCATTTTTTGGAGAACAGGCCGGCTGATGAACTACCTTTCCCGCAACGATAAACTGGACGGTAACTTTGACTACCTGGTAATGGCTTTTGCCGGCTGGCCCGATGCCGGCGAGAGCGCTACCGCCTGCATTAAGTACCTGGCCCGGCTGCTGGATACGACCAGGTTTGCCGAGATTGACCCGGAAGAGTTTTACGACTTTACGCAGGAACGTCCCCGTTCCACCCGTACCCGCGACGGACGGCGGCGGGTACGCTGGCCGGCCAACGAGTTTCATTACTGGAACGCCAGCCGGCTGACGCAGGATGACGGAGAACGGGGCATTCTGTTCTTTGTGGGCGTCGAACCCAACCTGAAGTGGCGTACCTTCTCTGAGACTATTGCTGACCTGGCGCTGAACCTGGGCGTGAAAACGGTGATTCATCTGGGGGCATTGCTGGATGCGGTTCCTCATACCCGGGAAATTCGCCTGACCGGTTCCTCCACCCAACCGGAACTGCAACAGGCCTTGAATTCGGCCAGTATTGTCGCTTCCAACTACCAGGGCCCCACCGGCATTAGCACAGCGGTAATGGAGACCTGTACCCGAAAGGGCATGGGCTATGCATCGCTTTGGGGGCATACCTCCCACTACCTGCAGGCAGCGCCCAATTTCCGGGTCAGCTATACCCTGGCGCAAACCTTGAGCCGCCTGCTGGATTTGCCGGTTAACCTGGGCGAATTACGCTCCGCAGCCGAGAAGTTTGACCGGGAAGTGGTGCAGGCCATCGGCAATGATGAGCAATTGGCCAGCTACGTCCGGAAGCTGGAAGATCGCTACGATGAGTCGGCTGACGCCAGTTCCATTCCCGAACCGGCCGATGTGCTGCGGGAACTGGAGCAGTTTCTGCGCTCGGAGCAGAGGCGAAACCCGGGTGAAACCCCTTAATCAGGGAACCTAGGCTCCATCGGGTCATATAATCCTGCGTTAAGTAGAGCTGGTTTGTGGTCACCAAAGCGACGGCAGCTAGAGCCAGAACGCCGAACCGGAAGGCGGCGAAGCCCGCCCGGCGTCGCGCCCGGAACCCGGCCCCGCCAGCCATACCGGTAGCTGAAGCCATTCAGTTGATGACCGACGTTTACGGCCCTTTCCCGGAGGAGCCGCGCCTTAACCCCATTCACGAGCTTACCTTTACCATCCTGTCCCAGCATACATCCGACACCAACTCGGAGCGTGCCTTCCGCAGCTTGATGCGCCGGTTTGGCTCCCTGGAGGCCGTTGCCGAGGGATCAATACAAGAGATTGAGGAAGCTATCAGCATCGGTGGGCTGGCCAGGGTTAAAGCTCCTCGCATAAAAGAGGCGCTGGCTCGTGTTCTGGCGCTGAACGGGTCGCTGGATATTTCCTTCTTAAGGGAAATGCCGTTGCACGAAGCCAAAGCCTGGCTGCGGCAGCTGCCGGGAATCGGCCCCAAGTCGGCTGGAATTATCCTGAGTTTTTCGCTGGGTATGCCGGCCATGGCCATCGACACCCATATTTATCGGGTATGTCAGCGGCTGGCTCTCATCGGTCCTGAAGTTTCGGCGGACAAGGCGCATGACCTGCTGGAAGCGGCGGTGGCCCCGGAGCAGGTTTACCCCTTCCACGTGGCCTTCATCAACCATGGTCGGCGGGTGTGCAAAGCCCAACGCCCGCGCTGCGGCGAATGCGTCGTCGCCCACGGCTGCCCCGCTCGCCAACAGTTTCAGCAGGATGCTGCTGCCGACTCGGCAGCTGCGGGAAAACCTCCCGCCGCCGCCGCTGCGAAGAACCAGCCGGAAGCCGACCGGGAGCGGCGCCAGCCCACCCAGGCTCCCCATGCCTACCCACTGCCCGAGTAGCTGACCGGTAGCCCGCTGACTGGCCGGCGGCCGGTGGAAGTAGCAGCCGGGAAAGCTGCCCTGGGGCGGAAGGCTAGGCAATCGGAGGTCGTTTGCCCTGCCAGGGCCGAGCCTGTTCAAAGGCGGCGGCGGCTTGCAATACCCGACCTTCCGCCCCTCGTGGCCCCACCAGGTGCAACCCAATGGGCATACCGGCGCTGTCCGGCGCATTGGAGAAGCCGCAAGGCACACTGGCGGCGGTTTGCCCGGTCATATTGATGGGAAAGGTAAAGGGCAAGTAACCCCAGAAGGGTTCAACCGGTTTGCTTCCGATAACCGTCGGCCGCTGTTCTATCGGGAAGGCCGCCACCGCCATGGCCGGCGAAAGCAGCAGGTCGTAATCATCAAAGAAAACCTCCAGCTGTCGCCGCAGCTGGGCCACCCGGAGCAGCGCCCGCGAAAAATCTGCGCCGGTTACTTCTGCACCATGGTCTAAAGCCCGCATCCCGTAACCGGTGAAATCGCTGCGGCGCTCGGCCAGCAGATGCCCGTAGGCGGTGAAGGAAGCAGTGGCGAAAATATCCCAAAAAGCCGGGAAAGGATCCTCGATGACCAGGCTGGCAGTTTCCACGGTTGCCCCTAATTCCTCAAAAACGCGGGCGCCTTGTTCAGCGACCTGCGCCACCGCTGGGTCAACGCCGGCGTAACCGAAATCCGGGCTCCAGGCAATACGCCAGCCGGCTACGCCGGCAGACAAGCCGGCCGAAAAGTCGGGCGGTGTTTCCCGCAGGGAAAGCGGGTCACGCCGGTCTGGCCCGGCCATTACTTGCAGCAGCAAGGCGCTGTCGGCCACCGAGCGGGACATCGGCCCGGATTGGGAGAAGTGGTTGGCTGCCGGGGAGCCGTAGCCGCCGTAACGGGGAACCCGGTTCTGGGTCGGTTTAATGCCAAAAACGCCGCAGAAGCTGGCGGGGATTCGGATGGAACCGCCGCCGTCGCTGCCGGTTGCCAGAGTGCAAAGCCCGGACGCCAGAGCCGCCCCGGCGCCCCCGCTGGACCCGCCGGGGGTGCGTTCCGGATCCCAGGGATTGCGGCAAGCATCGCCCAGCCGGTTTTCCGTCGTTCCCGACAACCCGAACTCCGGGGTATTGGTCTTGCCGAGAATTACCGCTCCGGCTGCCTTTACCCGTTCTACCACCACTGAATCAATATCGGGAACCCGGTCCCGGAACAGCAGCGAACCCAGGGTGGTGGGTACTCCCCGAGTCATTTCCAGGTCTTTGACCGCTACGGGAATACCGTGCAGCAAACCCGGGGTTTCGCCCCGCTGGGTCGCAGCATCGGCAGACCGGGCGGCTGCCAGGGCCTGGTCGGGACAGAGGGCAAGATAAGCATTAAGCTGCGGGTTAAGTTCCTCAATTCGCTGCAGGAACAGCTCGGTCAACTCCACGCTGGAAACCTGACCGGAACCCAGAAGCTGCCGCAGTTCAATGGCCGATGCGAAGGCCAGTTCCTGGTTCATTTTCTTTCTCCCTGGTTCAGAGCAGTGGGGAATTACATAATTCTGGTGCTAAAACGCAGTCCATGTCCGTTGAAATTACATAAACTCTGCCGATACAATGCAGGAAATTATAACAGAGTAACCGGGGTGTTCTGCGACGGCCGTCGGGTGGAATGGGGGCGGAAGAAGTGGCTGAAGTGGGGATAGTGGCCAACCCGGCGGCTAGTAAAGACATTCGCCGGCTGGTGGCCCGGGGTCGGGTTATTCCTGACTGGGAAAAAGTGAATATTATCCGAAGGGCGCTGTTGGGCTTGCAGGCGGCGGGTGTGGAGCGAGTGGTGGCAATGCCCGACAGCTCCCACCTCTGTGAACGGGCGGCTAATGAAGCCGGCCTTGAGCTGCGGCTGTCCCTGCTGGAAATGCCGGCCCTTTATACTGAAGGCGATACAGTGAAGGCCGGCGCTCTGATGACAGCCATGGGCGTCAAGTGTATCGTTACCCTGGGCGGCGACGGCACCAATCGCGCGCTGGCTCGCAGCGTTTCCACCATCCCCGTTATCCCCATCTCCACCGGCACCAACAACGTTTTCCCGACCATGACCGAGGGTACTCTGGCCGGGCTGGTTGCCGGTCTGATTGCCCGAAACCGGATTGCATTCGAGTGGGTTTCTCTGCCCAGCAAGACGCTGGCGGTTTACGTGGATGGAGAATATCGTGATATGGCCCTGGTGGACGTAGCCTTCTCCCGGGAACGCTTCACCGCTACCCGTGCTATTTGGGATGTTGCCACTTTGTATGAGGTTTTCCTGACCCGCGCCGAACCAGCCAGCATCGGCCTCTCCTCGGTAGGCGCGCGCCTGCAGCCCTTATCTCTGGGTGAAGCCGGCGGTTTGCATTACGTGGTTGCCGGAGCCGGCGATAAAAACGTCGATTCGGCGCCGGCAGTCATAGAACCGGCCGCCATGCAGGTATTGGCGCCCATTGCTCCGGGGGTGGTAGCGACCGTACCCATTGCCAGGTGGAACCTGATTTCTGAAGGTCAGCGGGTTCCCCTGTCCCAGCGTTACAGTTGCGTTGCTCTGGATGGAGAGCGGGCTTTTACCGTTACGCCGGAGCAACGCGTAGAGGTTTCGGTGCAGCGGAACGGCCCCCCGGTAGTGCAAATAGAACGGGCCTTGACTATTGCATCGGAAGGAGGTCTGTTCCGCTGGTAGCGGCGCCGGGCAGTTTCTTAATCAGTTCAGACAGCAATTTAACCGGGTGGCAGAAGGGTGGTCAGGGAATATGGTAGTAAAGGAATATCGGGGCGTTTCGGGTCTGCAAAACGAGCGCAGTTGCTCGTGCCCGCCCAAACACATAAATTGTCTCACCGCCAAGGAGTGGATTAAATCTCAACTGGGAGTCTGGCAGTTCTTTTATGAAGGCCGGGATATACGCGACAAGAGCCTGCACCCGGCTACTTTTCCTATATCGTTGGCGGCTCGCTGCATATCCCTGTTTACTCACGAGGGAGAGCTGGTTCTGGACCCCTTTGTGGGCAGCGGTACAACCCTGGTGGCTGCCCAGGACCTGAACCGCAACGCGGCTGGTTTCGACCTGAAGCGGGAATACGTGGAATTGAGCGAAACCCGCCTGGCCGAAGGAACCCCCGGCGGAAGCGCCGAACAGATAGCGGTCTGCGGGGACGCCAGAGACATTCCCGACTACCTGGAGCCTGAATCGGTCAGCCTGATTCTGACTTCTCCCCCCTACGCTAACCTGCTTAACCGCCCTCGTCTGAACCGAAGCCGGCGGGGGGATGAGCGCAAAAACGGCCAGTACCTTAAAACGGAGCAGTATAGCCAGAACCCCGGGGACCTGGGCATCCTTTCCCTGGATTCTTACCAGGCAGCGATGGCCGATATTTACCGCCGCCTGTTCCCGCTGCTTAAGGAGCGGGGGCATTGCGTGATTGACGTGCCCGATATGTGGCTGGATAACCAGCGAATTACCATCCATACCGCGGTGGTAGAGGCCCTTCGTTCCGTAGGTTACGAGTTGCGCAATACCATCATCTGGGACCGGACCAATATTGTGAACCGGGTGGGAATTTTCGGGTGGCCGTCCAACTACATCACTATGGGAACCACCTTCGAGTACCTGCTGGATTTCTGGAAGCCGGCCGCCGCGGATCGGGCATCAGGTTGATGCGGCAGAAGGCTTCCCGGCGCTGCGGCGCCGGCTTCAGGAAAGGGTATTGCTTTCCGGTTTAGAGCTGCTGATTGCTATTGTGGTCGTGGCGGTTGGCGCCACCATCATGGGTACGGTCAGCTTTGGCATGGGTTTGATGGTGGCGCCGGTCTTGCTGCTGTTCATGGACCCCAAGGCAGCAATCGTTACCGTCAACGCCATCATCCCCATACTACTATCAATGGTGCTGCTTACCACCTGGCGGCATTTACAGCTGCGTCGGTTAGCGGGCATGGCTGTGGGCGGCGTGGCCGCCGTGCCTTTGGGGGTTCTGGTTCTGGAATCGGCCAACCCCGGCTTACTCCGCTGGATAATCGGGGCGGCCATCCTTTGCCTGGGGCTGTTGAACCTGTTCAGAATTCAACTGCCTCTGGCGCAAAAGCCGGGAGCCGGCATTGTGGTAGGCTTTCTTACTTCGCTATCCATCACTACCCTCAGCATTGGCGGGCCGCTGGCAGCCACCTATGTTATTGCTCAGCAGTGGCATCGTCAGCAGATGCGGGCGGCATTGGCTTTCTATTTCATTTGTACCTATGCAGTGGCCTTCATCCTGTATTACCGCATTGGCCTGGTGGAGCGAAATACGCTTCAGAACATCGGAATGCTGGTTCCCTCCCTGATTTTCGGTTTTATCATGGGATCTCTGCTGGCAAAACGTCTGAATGAAGACGCCTTCCGCTACGTGGCCCTTGGGGTCATCATCACTGGCAGCCTGGTATTGCTGGGCCGGGAAGCCGCCCGGCTGATTGGCATTTAGCGGCAAAGCAATGGGGGCAAGGCAGCCCTTGCCCCCGCTGCTTTGGTTGTGGCGCAGACAGGCCGTCAGGCGCTCAAGTCATGATAGGCGGCCAGGGCGGCGGTAATGCCATCGCCCACTGCGGCCCCCAACTGCCGGGTAGATTCAGCGCGGGCATCGCCGCAGGCATAAACGCCCGGCGCTTTGGTGCGCATATGAATGTCGGTATAGATATGTCCGAGGGCGTCCATGTCCAGCAGCCCCTTCAGGTATTCGGTATTGGGGTGGAAGCCCACGTAGATAAAGGCGGCGGCGGTAGGGTAGTTATAAACCTCGCCCGACTTCAAGTCCTTCACCCGGGTATATTCCAGAGCCTCGTTGCCGGTGAACTCCTCAACCACGTGGCTCCAAAGCCACTTGTATTTGGGACTGGCAAAAGCCCGTTCCTGCAGCACCCTGGTAGCCCGCAGTTCGTCGCGGCGGTGGATGATAGTTACCGAATTGACAATGCCGCTGAGGTAAAAACTCTCATCCATAGCGGCGTCGCCGCCGCCAACCACCACCACGTCCTGCCCGCGGAAGAAGTTGCCGTCGCAAACTGCGCAGTAAGACACACCCCGCCCGGCGAAGTCGTCCTCGCCGGCAACGCCCAGCTTGTTATGGGAGCCGCCGGTAGCGATGATAATGCTGCGGGCAGTATAGGTCTTGTCGTAAGTGCGCACAGCCTTGACCGGTTGGTCCAGGTCATCCACCCCCTCAACCTCGGCGTACTCAATTTCAGCGCCAAAGCGGGTAGTCTGTTCCGCCATCATCCGGGCTAGTTCCTGGCCCTTCACGCCTTGAGGGAACCCCGGGTAGTTCTCAATTTCATCGGTAATCAGCAACTGACCGCCCGGCCCCAGGGATTCCATAATCAGGGTCTTCATCATCGCGCGGGTAGTATATAAACCGGCGGCCAGGCCGGCGGCGCCGGCTCCCAGAATGATGGCATCATACTCGGCTTCCATTTACGGTACTTTCCTCCTGGTTATCGGTCTGGCGGTTTGGAATGTAGCGGGTTATTCAGTTTTCAGCACAGGGAGCGCGCCTGATTCTCGTCCAGATTGCGGAAATACTCCAGTGTCTGGCGCAGGCCTTCGGCCAGACTGGTACGGGGTTCCCAGCGCAAATGCTGCCGCGCCCGGGCGCAGTCCAGGAAAATCTTGTGAACCTCGCTGGGACGATGGGGACGGTGTTTTGCCTCCTGCGGGTAATTCAGTCCTTCCCGCAGCAGATGAAAAATACGATTGATGCTGACTCCCTCGCCGGCGCCAATGTTGAAGATTTGGTTATGCCCCCGGTTGATAGCTTGCATATTGGCTTCTACCACATCGTCCACATAGATGAAGTCCCGTTCCTGCTCCCCGTCTCCGTAGATTATAGGCTGGCGGCCTTCCAGCATGGTTTGGCTGAAAATGGCGATGACCCCTGCTTCCCCGCGCGGATCCTGCCGCGGCCCGTAAACGTTGCCGTAGCGTAAAATGGTGTGATTCAGGCGGAAATGGTGGTGGTAGAAATCGATATATTCTTCGGCAATCCGTTTAGAGAGACCATAAGGGGAAAGGGGCAATGCCGGCGTATCTTCGCTGCATGGGTTGGACTGGGGGTTTCCGTAGATTGCCCCGCCGGTGGAAGAGTAAATGAGCTTCTCGATTCCATTGCGGCGGGCGGCTTCCAGCAGCCTGAGGGTTCCCAGCACGTTCACCTCAGCGTTGTCCACCGGGTCCTCGATGGAACCGGTTACGCTGACCCGAGCCGCCAGGTGAAAAACTACGTCGGGCTCTTCGCGGCTGAAAATGTCATGAAAAGAGGGCTGGGCAAGGTCCGTATGGTAGAAAGTAACCGCCGGGTTCAGGTTTTTCAACGAACCTCCGCTCAAGTCATCAACCACCGCCACCCGGTAACCTTCAGATAACAACCGATCAACCAGGTGAGAACCGATAAACCCGGCCCCGCCGGTAACCAGGACTTTACTCATTTTGACCATGTTGGCCCCTGCTTCAAGAATCGTTAATTATGATACGCTTTGCCGCAGCCAAACACAACGGGATTAGCGCAGCAGTCGGCCATATTAATCCCGGGTGGTCTGGCTGAAACAAATGTGTTACAGTGGCAATCCCAAATACGCGCCGGGCTATTTTGACCTGGGAGCCGGATCAGGGAGAGAGAAAATGGCTGAGCAGATAGGGTTTATTGGATTGGGCATCATGGGCAAGCCCATGGCTCGCAACCTGATGCAGGCGGGCTATGCGCTTACCGTTTATGACATAGTGGGGGAGCCGGTAGAGGAACTGGCTACCGAAGGAGCGAAGCCGGCCTCGTCCGGCGCTGAAGTGGCCGCAGTTACGGACAAGATAATTACCATGTTGCCCGATTCGGCGGATTCGGAACGGGCAATTCTGGGCCCCGGCGGCGTTCTGGAAGGCGCGCGCCCCGGGTCTGTGATTATCGATATGAGTTCCATTTCTCCCATCGTATCTCAGAAAATTGCGGCAGAATGCGCCACGAAGGGTGTGGAGATGCTGGACGCCCCGGTCAGCGGAGGTGAACCGGGCGCCGTTGCCGGCACGCTGGCCATAATGGTCGGCGGCAAGCAGGAAATTTTCGACCAATGCTACGGTTTGCTGGAAGTAATGGGCGGCAATGTAGCTTTGACCGGCGATATTGGCGCCGGCAACACTACCAAGCTGGCCAACCAGATTATCGTGGCCCTGAACATTGAGGCCCTGAGTGAGGCCCTGGTGCTGGCGCAAAAAGCCGGTGTGGACCCGGAACGGGTCTTCCAGGCGATACGGGGCGGTTTGGCCGGCAGTGCCGTGATGGAAGCCAAAGCCCCGATGATGCTGGAGCGCAATTTCCGGGCCGGCTTCCGCATTCGCCTGCACCAGAAGGATTTACGCAACGTTTTGCAGGCGGCCCAAGAGCTGAACGTTCCCCTTCCGGCCACCGCTCTGGTACAGCAGATGTTGGGTTCGCTGGTCAATGATGGTGACCAGGAGCTGGATCATTCGGCCATTCTGCACTTTGTAGAGCAGCTTTCCAATACCGAGGTCAAGCGCGGCGGCCAGGGCGGTTAGCGTTTCCTGGCGCAATGACGAGATGGTGGCCCGCTCCCTTTGCCCATACCCGAGCGTCGGCAGCGCCGGGGCGGGGAAGGGTGTCGCCGGTCGCCGGAGACGGCCCGGCAGCCCGCCCTTTACCGGCAAGACTTTGCCGGGTGAAGGCTGCCGGTTGCCGGCGCAGGGCGGAAACTGTTTATCCTGCCGGGTTCCTGGCTTCGACCACGCACTCCACGATGACCGCAATGTCGCCGGGCAAGGCGGCCATTCCGGGAGCGGAACGGCTGTGCCGGCCAGCTTCGCCAAACAGGGCAACAAACAGGTCGGAGGCGCCATCCACTACCTGGGCCTGTTCGTCAAAGGACGGGTCGCTGTTAACGAAGCCAACTACCTTGAGAATGCGGGCAACCTGGTCCAAATCGCCTAGTTCCCCTTTCATGCGAGCCAGCAGATTCAAGGCGCATAACCTGGCAGCCCGATAGCCATCCGGTGTAGTCAGTTCTGCGCCAAGTTTGCCCCTGATTTGCCGGCCGTCAGCCAGGCGGGAACCTACTCCGGCAAGCCAAATCAGGCTGCCGCTGCGAGCAGCCGGCAAATAGTTGCCGGCCGGTTCCGGAGGGTGGGGCAGTTGATAACCCAGTTCGTTTAATCTGGCTTCAATCCGTGGCATTGTTTCCTCTCTTCCGTATTTCACCGGGACGTTCTTGCTTGCCAAACATCCGTTATTTTCCCGGCTGCCGGGATTAAGGCGGCTTCAGGCAGTCTGACGCCAGATTCCGGACCTTGCCCGTTGGCGCCGGTGTTGACCCGCCCGGTGGTCGGGGCTGGGCGCAGGGGCGAGCCAGCGTCTGGCGGGCCGGGCCCTTAAAGGTTCGAGGGCCCCTCTTCCGGCATCTTTTCGGCCACGGGCATCCGGCCCTGAAATGGTATAATCTTGCCGCCTCGAGGGTTCGGCGGCAAATACCGCCCGGTTTTCAATGCTGAACAAGGGAACAGGAACCGAATTTGCTGGACTTTGATTTGAACCGAGCTTTGTTTCTTACCTATGTGGGTGTAGGAGCGGCCTTCGTAGTATTGGGAACCCTCATAGTATATACCTGGCTGGTAGGTTCCTGGGGAACCTGGCGCCGACGCCGACCGGACGCAGTTCGTTCCGAGGCGCCTGAACCGGCAGCAGCCGCTGCCGTTAGCTGCCAGCAGCCCGAGCAAGCGCCGTTTGCCGACCCGCAGATTGCCGCTGCCATCGCTGCCGCCGTAGCGTTGGCCCTTGAGGACGAGCAGCGGGAAAGACTGGCCGCCGCCCGGCAGCAAACGGAGGTGCCAGCGTCAGATGGAGACGGCTGGCGAGGCCAGGGCCGCATGGTTGCTTTTGATTATCACCGGCTGCGGGACCGGTAACACTGACGGTACAACGGCCTGACCAGCGGGGCGCTGGTGGCCGCACAGCCACTGTGCAGGAGCCTATGGAGTTTCTCTTAGAATCCGGTTTCGCCAACCTTAATTGGGGCAACGCCCTCCTGTTTCTTCTGGGGGGAGCGTTTATCTTCCTGGCTATTGCCAAAGGCATGGAACCTTACGTTCTGCTGCCAATCGGCCTGGGCATAATCCTGGGCAACCTGCCCGGCACCAACCTGGTGGAGTTCAACAACGGCGGCGAGGTGCAGTCTTCAGGCATCTTTGGCATCATCTTTCACTTTACCCTCTCATCCTGGAACATTTTGCCGCCGATTATTTTCCTGGGGTTAGGGGCGCTGACCGACTTCGGGCCGATAATTGCCAACCCCAAGACGCTGCTTCTGGGAGCTGCCGCGCAGTTAGGCATCTTTGTGGCCTTCTGGCTGGCCCTGGCCCTGGGTTTTTTCACCTCGCCGGATATGTTCACCCTGGAAGAGGCCGGGGCAATTGGCATCATCGGCGGCGCCGACGGACCCACTACCATTTTCGCTTCGGCCAAACTGGCTCCGGACCTGTTGGGGATTACCGCAGTGGTAGCCTATTCCTACATGGCCAGCGTGGTGTTTGTGCAGCCTCCCTTGATGCGGCTGCTGACTACGCAAAGGGAACGACGTATTGAGATGAAGACCCCACGGGAGGTTTCCCGGCTGGAAAGGCTTCTCTTTCCCCTGGGAGCCATGCTCATCATCATCCTGTTCGTTCCCGAATCGGCCCCCCTGATTGCCATGTTCATGATTGGCAACCTGTTTCGGGAAAGCGGGGTGGTGCCCCGGCTGAGCAACGCCGCTTCCAACGAGATTCTGAACATTGCCACCGTATTTCTGATGCTTACCATTGGCGCTGAATTGTCGGCGGAACGAGTGTTTGACGTTAAAACCCTGGCCATTCTGGCTTTGGGCATTGTGGCCTTTTCCTGCGGCACTGTTGGCGGACTGCTGTTTGCCAAGGCGATGAACCTTATTGTTAAAGACAAGGTGAACCCACTGATTGGTTCAGCCGGGGTTTCGGCGGTGCCGATGGCCGCGCGTACCGCGCACAACCTGGGTCAGGAAGCCAACCCGGGCAATTTCCTCCTGCCCCATGCCATGGGGCCCAACGTAGCCGGTGTAATTGGCTCGGCGGTTATTGCCGGGGTCTTTATCGCTATTCTGGGGGGGTAGGAAGGCTTGAGACGGCCGGCCTTTGGCTTGCCGAGCGGAACCGTGCCGGGCGTTTCGCATTATTCCGGGGTCGCGAGCGCCCTTACTGGCAACGCTGCTGCAACTCCCGGAAACGGGCATCGCGCCAGTTAAGCGCCGCCCGCAAACCCTGTTCCTGCCGAATAGCGTTGAACTCCTCCTGTTCCGGCGTAACACTGGTATCGAAGTGGGTCATCAGCTCCAGGTTATGCTGAACTGCGTTGAGGAACCCCATGCCCTCCAGGGCGCGGTTAACGGCAATTTTCGACATTTTTACGCCCACTGCGGAAATCAGGCAAATCTTGCCGGCTACCCGCTCACACTCAGCCATTAGTTCAGCGTGAGGCACCACTCGGCTGACCAGACCGACCCGGGCGGCTTCATGCGCGTCGATGGTATCGCCAGTCAGCAGCAGCTCCTTGGCGGTAGCCAGGTTAACGCTGAAAGGCGTTATCAGCAGTGGCGGCCCTACGCCGGCCCGAATTTCCGGCTCGCCCATTATTGCCTGCTCCGAGGCAATTTTAATGTCGCACACCTGAACCAGTTCGCAGGCGCCGGCCAAAGCGTAACCGTTTACCGCAGCGATTACCGGTTTGCTCAAATGCCAAACCTTCAGAAAGGTGTCTATATGTCCTTTCAGCCGCTCCCGCCACTGGTCAGGCGACATTTCCCGGGGCTCGGCGGCGCCGGGTTCCCGGCTGATATCGAAGCCGGCCGAGAAGGCCCGGCCGGCGCCGGTAAGAATTACTGCCCGAATGTCCGGGTCATCCTCTACCGCATCCAGGGCTTCGCGAAATTCAGCCAGCAGCTGCGCATTCAGCGCATTGAGGCGGTCGGGGCGGTTCAAGGTCAGGTAGCCGATTGGCCCCCGCTTTTCGTAAATGACGGTTTCGAAAGGCACGATTACCCCCTGCTGCCCATACGGGAGGTTAATTTGAGGTCTTGATTCTGATGGCCTGAATAATCACGTCCTCCATCGGACGGTTTTCCCGGCTGCTGCGAACCAGGGAAATGGCGTTGGCGACTTCCTGGCCGTCGGCAACCTGGCCGAAGATGGTATGGTTGCCGGTAAGATGAGGAGTGGGCGCTACGGTAATAAAGAACTGGCTGCCATTAGTGTTGGGCCCGGCGTTGGCCATGGCCAAAACCCCCGGGCGGTCAAAAGTCAGGGAGGGGACAATCTCATCCTGGAACCGGTAGCCAGGCCCGCTGGAACCGGTCCCGGTCGGGTCGCCGCCCTGAATCATAAAGTCGGGAATAACCCGGTGAAACAGCAGGCCGTCATAAAACCCCTGCCCGGCCAGAAACACGAAGTTGTTGACCGTTAGCGGGGCATCCTCTGCGTACAGTTCGACGGTAATAGCGCCCATGCTGGTCTGAATGTCAGCGGTGTAAGTCCCTTCCACATCAATGGTCAGCTCCGGCGGTTGCGGGTACTGCTTATAGGAACGTCCGGACGCCGACTCCAGAGTTTGGGGCGTTGCCGTGCCAATTACCGGCGGGGTCGGCGTATCGGCAATGCCGGAGGAAGGAAGCACTTCCAGGGTTGCCGTCGGTGTAGGTACAGCGGGTTCCGTTCCGCAGGCGGACAGCAGCGCGGCCATAAGCAGACTGAATAATAATGCTAACTTCATGCGGGTCTGGGCTCCTTAAGTTGGGAATGCTGGCGGCTGGCTGCGCCCGAAAAGGGCAAAAGGCCTCCGCTCAACCTGGACCGTTTCTGATGGTCTTGGCGCTTCGGGTATTTATACGGGTATCGCCGCCTTGTTGTCCGGATTTCCGGCCAGGGGCGCCCCTGGGGCGCCCCTGGTCATTGGAAAGGCCAATACAGCGGTTAGTAAGGCCGGGTAATTCTGGCGACTTCCTTGAGGGCTTCCAGGGTGAATTCGGACGATTGACACAGGCCAATGGTTTGCTGCTCATAGTCGGCGATGGTTTGAACCATGGCCGGAATTTGCTCGGCAATTTCAAAGGGTATATTGGTAACCCCATGCTTATCGCCGTGAAGCAGGTCGCCGGTATTTACGGTTAGCCCACCCACGGTTACCGGTATGCCGATTTCCACCAGGTGCACGTAGGCATGGGAGGCGGAAATCTCTCTGGCGAAGAACTGAAACCCCAAGGCTTCTACTTCATCAATATCGCGCACCGTTCCATCGGTCGCCACGCCCACTGCCCCCAGGGCTTTATGGATGTTGCCCTGCACCTCGCCCCAGTAAGCGCCCAGGGGCGGGTTGTCGATGTCGTGAAGAACAATGAAGCGGGGTTCCGGTACAGAGACGATTAAGTCCCACCAGTCTTCCCGGGAAACATTGCGGCCTTCGGGCCGGTCGGCGCTGATTACCCCGGTAACGGCATAGCCAACGGCCGGGGGCAAAGAGCGGAACACGCCTTTAATTTCCGGCAGCATGAACCCTTCGTTCCTGGGGCGTACGTTGAAACCCTCAATGGCGTTGCAAATGCTGGGAGTATCGATTCGGGCCAGGGCGGCCATGGTCTCCTTGCTGATGGTTTGATACACGGAAAATCCTCCTGATAGCAATTAGCGAAACAAAAATGATGGCCCCTTCCAGCCGGGCCGACTGCCAGTCCCTGAAATCTATGGCGCAAGGTCTATTGTCTTATACCAATTTTAGCCGGAAATCTCAAACTTTGGGGAGCAGTGGGAACCATGGATTGCCCGTTTCCGTGGGCGGTTCCCCCGATGCCGACCCACTTTTCTTAATCGAAGGGAAAGTCGTCCGGGTCTTCCCACGGCTGCAACTCTTCCTCGGCGGCGCTTCCCCGGCTCCGCAGTTTGTCCCACAGGTAACGGCAGGTTACTGCCGCCATCACCAGCAGCAGAAAGCCGCCGAAAATCCACACATCCAGGTAGATTAACGGGTTGGGGGTTTGGTTTGGCCCCTCTTGAGGCGCCGGCGCCGGAGAACCGATGCGGTCAATAACCGGGTTCCCGGCTGCGGTTGGGCAGTAGGCTTCAAGGGCGGGCGCGCTGGACGCCAGGGCGAAAAGCAGCAATGCCAGCCCCACCGTTTTTCCCGCCCACCAGCGGGCGCCGGGGCTGGCTGAGTGGGTTAACCGCCCTTGCCATGCGCCAATGCTCATACCGTCCGGGGAACTACCAAATTTGCCCTCGCATCCTTTCCCTGTATCTTGCGCCACCGGTTCCGGCTGCCGGATTGGCTGCCGGCTTAATGGTATCAAAGGAACATCGCTGCGGGAAGGCGAGAGCGGGGCATCCTTTCCGGAAGCCCCGGAATGGCCGTAACTCGCCAATGCCGCATAGCTCACCATTTTGCCGGCCGGTGCTAGACTGGCGGGCATTCTCAGGGCAATGAGAACACCATTTTAGCCGTCCCGCTGCTAATCGGGGGGGTTATAGATATAGGGGGCAAAGCCATGGAAAAGTCTTTGGAAGAGTTTTTGCAGTATCTGGTAGTGGAACGGGGGTTTTCGCAGAATACGCTGGAGGCCTACCGTAACGATTTGAGCCAGTTCTTTGAGTTTTTGCGCGAGCGGCTTGGCGCGGATGCAGTAAGAGTCAGTTCCTGGGACCTGATAGACCTGGCCCTGCTCAACGACTACATTTGCGATTTGCGCGAGCGCAAAGGCTATCGCGACACTACTGCGGCCCGCAAGGTCGCCGCGGTTAAATCCTTCTTTGCCTTCCTGTCCCAGAACGGGGTAATCGACGAACCGCCCACTGAATCCCTGGGGTCTCCCCGGGTGGGGCGAGCCTTGCCCAAGTATCTGAGCGAGGAGGAGGTTGATTTGTTGCTCAGGGAGGCTGACAAGCCCGGCACTGCGGAAAGTCAGCGGGATGCCAATATTCTGGAACTGCTTTACGCCACCGGCCTCCGCGTTAGTGAGCTGGTGTCTCTGAACGTTCAGGACATCGACTTTCAGGAATCCTACATCCGCTGTTGGGGCAAGGGGTCCAAGGAGCGGATTGTTTACGCCCATGCACGGGCCCTGGACGGCCTGCAAGAATACGTGGAAGGCCCGCGTATGTCTCTGCTGGGTCAGAAGAAGGATGAGATAGCCTTGTTTGTCAATCATCGCGGGGAGCGACTAACCCGCCAGTGGGTTTGGAACATCCTTAAAACCTACAGCAGGAAAGCGGGCATCAACCGGAAAATAACGCCGCACACTTTGCGCCACAGTTTCGCAACCCACCTGCTTCAGAAAGGAGCCTCGCTGCGCCACGTACAGGAACTGCTGGGGCATTCCAGCATATCCACTACCCAGGTCTATACCCACCTGACTAACGGCCATATGCGCTATGAGTACGAGAAGAGCCACCCCAGGGCGGTTTAGTCGCTAACCGGCCCTGAGGCGTTGCTGGCCGCCAGCCGAAGGGTTCAGCCAACCGGATTGCCGGGCGCCGGGGAAAAGCCGCAGCGCCCGGTTTGCTTTACCTGAAGGGTTTGGTGGATAATGTATGAGAAAATTGTTATCGGTTTCATCAACCACCGACAAACTCGGTCAACACAAGCGACGGCGCCTTCCAGCCAGGCCGGGCCTCGCTGCCGGCCATCCGCTCTCGCGTTGCTTGCGCTTAAAGGAGGTTTGCAACCATGCCAGCCAAGGGTAAGAAGGTCGCGTCGCGCCAGGCTGCCTTGAATCGGCGGCGGAGACAACGCCGTAATGTTGACCCGCTGGAAGCGGTTATCCCCGCTGTGGGAGTGGAACCAGCCCACGGCGACGGCAGTATGGGGACAGACGCTCTCGTTCAGCCCAGCGGAGCGCAGCCAGCCAATCCGCCGCCGGGAGCGGCAAGGACGGCAGCCCGGCCGGTTGCCCCGGCCAGCAGGACAACCCAGCCAGTTTCCGACCGGGCCATGGCCTATACTCACCTGGGTTCAGAGCTGCGCCGCATCCTGATTTTGTCCGGGTGCCTGCTGGCTATTCTGGTAACCCTTTCCTTTTTCCTCTAGCGCCAAACTTGCAATCCATTCCTTTATTGTCCACCACGCCCGGCTGTCATTCCGGGCCGGCAGGCAAAAGCTGCATTGCCGGCCCGACGGGAGACGTTTCGGGAAAGAACTATGGTCAAGCCCCTATTTGAGCATCGACTCAGAGTAACGCCGGAGAAACCGGGCGTTTACTTGATGAAGAACGCCCGGAATGAAGTGCTGTACGTCGGCAAGGCGGTTGTTCTGCGCAACCGCCTCCGTTCCTATTTCGGCGCGCCAGCGGGACTGCCGGCCAAAATTCAGCGAATGGTGGCCCAACTTGGCGATTTTGAGTTCATCGTTACCGATACTGAAGCCGAAGCGCTGATTCTGGAAAATACCCTGATTAAACGGTATAAACCCCACTTCAACGCCCGGCTTAAAGACGACAAGACTTACCCCTACCTGAAAATTGACCTGAAGGAAGACTTTCCACGGGTTTATATCACCCGGCAGGTGGCCCAGGATGGCGCGCGCTACTTTGGGCCTTTTGCTACCGCCAGCAGCGTCCGCAAGACTATGGATCTGGTTAAGAAACTCTTCCCCTACCGTTCCTGCACCAAGGTGATTACCGGGAAGGACCCCCGTCCCTGCCTGGAATATTACATCCACCGCTGCGTGGCGCCCTGCTCCGGTTTCGCCACCAGGGAGGAATACGCCCGGGTGATTGAACAGGTCATAATGTTCATGGAAGGCAATACCGAGGCCGTTACCCGGGAGCTGCGCAGCAAGATGGAAGCCGCCGCGGAATCCCTGGAGTTTGAACGCGCCGCAGTTCTGCGCGACCAGATACGCGGCATTGACCGGGTGGCCGAAGAGCAGGAAGTTAAGGTGGAGGCTAACCCGGGCGGGGATCGGGACATCATCGCCATGGCGCAGGGTAATAATGAGACCTGGGTTGAGGTGTTTTTCATCCGCCGGGGCAAGCTCATCGGTCGGGATCACTTTTTTATGGAAGGTACGCAGGATGACTCGCCAGAGCTGGTCATGGGGCATTTCATTCGTCAGTTCTATCAAACCGCCCTGGTGATACCCCCCACTATTATGTTGCAGCACGCGCCCGAGGATCGGGAATTGATTCGGGCCTGGCTGAAAGAACGGCGGGGCGGCGCTGTGCGCCTGACTTGTCCGCAACGCGGTCAGCATAAAAAACTGATGGACGTAGTTGCGGAGAACGCCATTCAGGGCCTGGCCCAGCACCGGATTAAATGGCTGAACAACTCTGATGTCATTCATCAGGCTATGAGCGAACTTCAGGAAGAGCTGAGCCTGCCCGCCCTGCCGGCCCGGATTGAATGCTACGACATATCCCACGTCCAGGGAACCAACCTGGTGGGCAGTATGGTGGTGTTTCAGGACGGACGGCCCAGGACGCCTCATTACCGCCGGTTTCAGATAAAGACGGTGGATAAGGTGGATGACTATGCCAGTATGCAGGAAATGCTGCGGCGTCGGTTCCGGCGGTTAGCCGATGCCCGGGCCCAGGGGCCGGAACCGGACGGGGCGGCCCCGGCGTTGGACGAACCGCCGGATGCCGAAAGCCGGCCGGCCGCCGGCGTCGCCTGGGGCATTGAACCCGACCTGGTGATCATCGACGGCGGCAAAGGGCACCTTTCGGCAGCCCTGGAAGTGCTGCTGGAACTGGGACTGGACGATGTTCCGTTGGCGGCCCTGGCTAAAGAAAATGAATGGCTGTTCCTGCCGCACACCCCGGAACCGGTTGAGCTGCCCCGCAACTCCCAGGGGTTGTATTTAGTGCAGCGCATACGGGATGAAGCGCACCGTTTCGCCATAACCTATCACCGGAACTTGCGCAGCAAGAGCAGCCTTCGTTCCTCTATTGACCTGGTGTCTGGCATTGGCCCCAAGCGCAAGCGGCTGCTGCTGCGCCGCTTCGGTTCAATTCAGGGTATTAAAGACGCTGAGCTGGACGATATTGCCGCCGTTCCGGGCCTGACCCGTTCTCTGGCAGTACGGCTGAAGCAGACCCTTTAATGGTTGATGCACTGCCGATTACCTTTAAGCGCTCCCATTCGCATGATTTAGCCGCCTTCGGTTCTTTTTGCTGCCGACTTTGTCTTGAAACCTTGCCGGGTGATGGGTAACATAAGGCGTAGCCCCCGCGCCCGCCGATAGCTGCCGGACGCTGACCGGCCCCCGGCAGGGACATATCAGTCCCGGGAACGCATCTGAATGCAAGACGCCCGGCTTTCAGGCTATGCTGAAACTGACAATTACCCTGCCAAATAACGCTCAAGTCAACCTGGAATCTGACGATGAGGCGATTATCGATCGCATTCTGGGCATGGTAATGGCAGAAGTTACCCGAAGTCTGCCGCTGAATGCCCCGGCTGCCGCTGGCGGCTCAACGCCTCCGCCCGCCAGCGGGACCGGCGCATCAGCCGGTTTGGCCCTTAACCAGGACGGAAACGCCCCCGGTTCGGTCAGCGTGGGGGGGGAAGCCCCTGCCCCCGATTTCGAGGGCAATGGCATTGACCCCCACCGGCTTTCGGCCCTTCCCAGGCCTTCCTACCTCGCCGCAGAGCCGGCTGGGCCAGCCACCGCCGACCTCTTTCCGGAGGCGAACCTTGAAGACCAGCATCGTGGCGATGCTAATTTTGACGGAAACAAAAACGGGGCTGGCAAGACTACGGCTATGCGGTCGGAGCCGTCAATTACCGGGCCGGCCGCCAGGAGCGGGATTTATTCGGCCATGGAGCAGGACTATATCGACTTTTGTCGGTCGGTCAACCCCCTGGGCGATATGCGCCGGGTGGTGGTGGCAGCCGAGGGGGCCAGCCGTTTCCTGGGCATGACCGGCGTGGATGCCGAAGGCCTGGGCCGCCTGTTTGACCTGGCTGGATGGCCCCGGGCCAGTAATTTCATCCACACCCTGCGCAATGCCGCCCGCAGCAAGTTCCGTTGGCTGGAACGTGTACCCGGCCGCGCCGGCCACTATTCCGTAACCGACGTGGGCCGCTCAGTCGCCCTGGGGCGCTAACCTTTCGTCAAACCTCCGTTATTTTCCCTTGCGGCACACCAGGCCGGCCGGCTCAGTCCGGCTGCTATCAGGGGGCGAAGTCGGGCCAGTGGCTGCCGTTGCCCCGCTCGGCGCGGAACCGGCCCGACGGCGGCAGTCCCCGGTTCGCCATGACGCCGGCGATTCCTTCCCGGCGCCGGTGGCTTTGTATGGTAAAATCCTCCAAGTTACTTCGCTAAGGAGATGAGCCAGCCATGAGAATGTATATCAACGGCGAGTGGGTTGACCGGGCGGAAACAATGCCCGTTTACAATCCTTTTGACCAGACGGTGATTGATACGGTGCCGCGGGCCAACGCTGCCGATGTGGATGCAGCCATCAGCAGTGCGGCGCGGGGGGCGGAGGCTATGGCTAAATTGCCCGCCTTTGAACGCTATTCCATCCTGCGCCGAACCGCCGATATTATGGCGGAACGGGTGGAGGAACTGGGCCGAACTATCACTATGGAGGAAGGCAAGGTAATTGCTGAAGGAAGGGGCGAGGCGCTGCGGGCAATTCAGACTATAACCTTATCCTCTGAAGAGGCCAAGCGTCTGCACGGTGAAACCGTGCCTCTGGATGCCGCCCCAGGCGCAACCACTCAGTTTGGCTTTACCATCAGGGTGCCGGTAGGGGTAGTGGCGGCTATTGCTCCATTCAATTTCCCCCTTAACCTGGTGTGCCACAAGGTTGGCCCGGCCCTGGCCGCCGGCAACGCAGTTATTCTGAAGCCGGCCGGGGATACCCCCCTGTCCGGCTTGATGCTGGTAGAAATCCTGCTGGAAGCCGGTCTGCCCCCCCAGGCAATTCAATGTGTAACCGGTTCCGGCGCGGAAATTGGCGATGTAATAACCAGCGATCCGCGAGTTCGCAAAATTACCTTCACCGGCAGCATGGAGGTGGGCGACCGCATTTGCCGCAATGCGGGCATCAAAAAGGTAACCATGGAACTGGGTTCCAACAGCCCGCTGATTGTGATGTCCGACGCCGATATAGAAAAAGTGGCGGCAGCCACGGTAGCCAGTGGGTTCGCCAACGCCGGGCAGGTGTGCATTTCCACCCAGCGGGTATTGGCCGACCGAAGCATTTACGCCGACTTCCTGGATGCCTTGAAAGGGCCTACGGAGGCTTTCGCCACCGGCAACCCGTTGGATGAATCAATGAGAATGGGGCCGATGATTCGCGAGGCGGACGCATCTCGGGTCAGCCGCTGGATTGGTGAAGCGGTGGAACAGGGCGCCAGAGTAGTAGCCGGCGGCGACCAGGAAGGAACGCTTCATGTTCCAACAGTGGTTGCCGATGTGCTTCCGGAGATGCGCATTTCCCGGGAAGAGCTGTTCGGCCCGGCGGTAGCCGTAAGTTCCTTCAGCGATATTGACCAGGCTATCGCCATGGCCAACGATTCGCGATTCGGTCTTTCGGCCGGTATTTTTACCCAGAATGTGGATTGGGCCATGCGCTTCGCCCGGGAGGTACAGTCCGGCAACCTGCACATTAACTCGCACCCCCAATGGCGCGCTGACTTGATGCCCTATGGCGGTCTGAAGGACAGCGGTATGGGCAAGGAAGGCCCCGGATATGCCATCGAGGAAATGACCGAGTTGAAGATGGTGGTATTTCATCTCTAATCATCCGGGGGCGCCGATAACGGTTAACCGCGATACCCGGGCCGGCCTGCTCACAGCGATAATTGGCCGGCCCGGGGCCGGGTTGCGCCGGAAGCAACCTGGTGAAGGTGGAAATACCCGGTAAAATTCAGACGAGGCCGGGAAAGTTGCCAATCGAAATCAGAACCGAACCACCGCGAAGCGCCCTGGTAGTTACGCCGCATCCCGACGATGCCGAGGGTGGCTGCGGAGCGACCATGGCCAAGTGGATTAAAGAGGCCGGCACGGAAGTCGTCGTGGTGCTGTGTACCAATGGAGACAAGGGGACAGCGGACCGCGCTTTGTGCCCGGAAGAGCTGGCCAGAACCCGGGAACAGGAGCAACTTAATGCCGCGGCGTACCTGGGAGTTAAGGAAGTGGTGTTTCTGCGCCACCCGGATGGCGCTCTGGAAGATTCGCGGGTTTTCCGCTCCGAAGTTGTCCGTGAAATTCGCCGTCATCGTCCCGAGTTGCTTTTTTGCATCGACCCCTTCCGGGTAAAGAACCACACCCACCGGGACCACCGGATGAGCGGCCAGGTGGCTCTTGACGCCGCTTATTCCTATGCGTGGAGCTATTTATGCTTCCCGGAGCAAATTACGGAGGAAGGACTAAAGCCCCACCGGGTAAAAGAGGCCTTGCTGTGGGGCACCGAGGATGCCGACGTTTTCATCGACGTTGCCGGATACCAGGCAGATAAGGCGGAATCTCTCGGCCGCCATGTCAGCCAGATGCGGCGGCGCACCCCGCAGGAGCGGATGGAACGGGTGGCGCAGGGATTGGCCAGGCAAGGGGAAAAAGCCGGTTTGAGTTACGCCGAAGGGTTTCGCCGGGTGGCTTTCGACCTGGGAACGCTGGAGTGGCGCCTGGCTAATTCCTGATGGCGTTTTGTTTCGCTTGCCGGTTGCAGTCAGCTACGGCTGTTTCCTGCAGCATTGCCGAACCCGGCCGCTTTATCGATTGGCACAATGCCCCCGCGGGCAGGGTCATCTCTCGCGAGGGATAGATTGGCCCGGGCGACCGGTCGCTGCGGCAAAGGGGCTGGGCTGAGGAAAGCCCCCGGAGTGGTTACCGGTCGCTGGAACCAGGTATTGCTGGATTTCGCCCAGGTAGTTGGTGGAGGAAAGCCCCCGGAGCGGTTACCGGTCGCTGGAACTGTCGGGCTGGGCCAGGGTTCCTTCCCCGGTGGACTCCACCCCCCAGGCGGGCAACAGCGCGCCGGAGTTGCTGCGGGCGATGGCCCGCATTACGTTGGCGATTATTCCGCTGTTCTTCCGAATCTTCTGCTGCCGGGCTTGGACAACAATCTCCGGGGTTTCGTCCAGCAAGCCCCACTGGGGCGGCACCCGGCTAACCGGCACTACCTCCCGCGGCGCTATGATGTAGTAATAGTCGGCCAGGTTGAGGAAGCGCTGGTCGTGGAATTTTACGCTGAAAGCGTTGAGCCGGCACTGGTAAGCCGTCTCTTCCCGCAAGATTCGCTGGTAGTCTGCCAGGGCTGACCGGTAGGCTGGTTCCTGCTCCCAATCCTGACCGCCCTTTTGCTGGGCGTAGCCGGTGGCCTGGCGCAGGGTTTGGCGAGCCAGGCGGCCCCGGCGAATCAGGGGTTCACTGCGGGCTTTCAGGGCTTTCAGGTCCGCCAATGTGTGGTCATCTCGGGCGAAGTCCGCCCTGCTGGATTTCACCTCCACCACGTAAATGGTATTTCCCGGCCCCACAGCTGCCAGGTCCACCACTCGGCCACTTGGTCCCTCCATTCTGACTTCCATTCCGATGCAGTGGCAATGCGCCTGTTGGTATAGCCACTCCCAGGCCGACCACTTCAGCGAATAAGTAAGCTGGCTCTCGCTGCCTCGCTTGAACATTGCAGTTTCCACACTGCCGCCCTTCTGGAGTGAAGGTAACCGGCCCTTGCAGCTTTAATCGCGCGGGGGTGTCCCGATTGACCGGCGAACCTGGAAGATACGCCGGAAGCCATCCTGACGCCGCTGTCAGCGTTGCGATTACCGTCGGGTTAACCGTATTCCTGCAGCCGGCTAATGACCTGACGCACTTGCTGCTCGGCGCTCTGGTTGGCAGCAGCGACGGAAAAACCGACTTCGTCCACCAGTCCGCCGTAGCGTTCCAGCAGCCGGTCAGCTATTTCAGCATAACGGCCAACCACGGCAAAGGCGTCCACCATTTCGTTACTGACCAGTGAAGCCATCTCCTGCCATTTTCCCTGCCGGGACATTTGGTGCAGCCGCTGTCCTACCTCGTGAAATCCGTGGCATTCCAGCACTGGCCGGTATGCGGGAGTAGAGGCATAGAAAGCTATTCGCTGCCGAGCCTCCTGCCGGGCCGCCTCGACAGCCGGCTGGTCAGGGCCGGTAACTATAAACCCGCCGCCCTTCACGGCGATAGCTTCCGGGTCGCGGCCGGCCCTGGCGGCCCCCAGCGCGATGTTGGGTTTTACTACTTGCTTAACATAATCCGCCGAAGTAAAAGTATGCAGCGCCAGTCCGTTGCTTACTTCACCGGCTACCCGGCAGTTGTAGGCATTCACCGCAGCATTCATAATTGGCGGCTGCGGGAATTCCCCGGGACCCGGGTTGAAAAAGGGAGTCATCAGGGAGAACCGGTAAAAGCGTCCGGCAAAGTTCAGCGGCTCACCGGTATCCCAGGCCCGCCAGATCGCTCGCAGGGCCTGAATATACTCGCGCAGTCGAGGCCCCGGAGATTCCCAGGCGGTGGAAAAACGCCGCTCAATGTGCCCCTTGACCTGGGTTCCCAGGCCCAGCCGGAAACGACCGCCGGACAAATCTTGTAAATCTCTGGCGGTATAAGCCGTTACCATGGGAGAGCGGGGGAAAGCGATGGCTACATTCGTTGCCAGAGCAACGCGCGAAGTGGCGTTGGCCGCCAGCGTCAGGGCCACGAAAGGGTCGTGCCGGGTCTCGCTGGCCGAAACGCCATCATAGCCCATCCCTTCGGCCCACGCTGCTTCCGCGGCCACTGAACGGACACTCCGCGCTTTTAATGGATAGCTTACCCGCATAGTTCCTCTGCTGCCGCTCCCGTTCATCGGCTCCGTGGGCAACTTACCCGGTGGCGGAAGCCACTTCCCGGTAAAGCTGGTCGGTCTTGGCGGCCATAATGAAATCGTTGCGGTGCAAATTGCGAATCTTGTGCGTCCACCAGGTTACGCCCACGCTGCCCCACTCGGTAACCAGCCTGGGGTGGTGCCCCTCTGTCTCAGCCAAAGCGCCCACGTCGTTGGTAAAAGCCAGGGCCTCCTGAAAGTTCCGAAACCGGAAAACCCGCTCCAGCCTGGGAATGCCGGCTTCATCCCGCAGCGCCCATTCGCGCACAGCGGGATGCAAATCAGCAATCTCCGGCTCAGTAACCGAAGGCGAATCGCGACGGCAAGCCACACATTTCTCCTGGTAAAGTTGCTTCATCGCTCCTCCTGCTCTGATGGCATTCCTCATTTTAGCATACCGGCCCGGTTGTTCTTGACATAATGGCTTTTCAATACTGATGGGCCGCCTTGAACCATACGATAGACGGCTTGAGCTTCTTGTGGATACAGGAGTATAGTCATTGCCGTTAACACTGTGAATAGAGAGGCAGGCATCGTGTTGTTCGGCGCAATTACCAATTCCTGGCGCCGCCATTTGGCGGCGCAGGGTTTAGCCGAGTTAGTCGCTGAGGCGGAGGCGCGCGGTTCTCGTCATATAGAATTGCGGCAAACCTGTCTGGGCGACTGTGAATCCGGTGAAGGGCCGGATTGGCGGCCCAACCTGGCCGGCCTGCAAGCCCTTGCCGACCAGTTTCCGGCGCTGGGCTTTGATTTGGCTATGGCCCTGCCCTGTTTGTCTGCGGCGGTGGCCCCCTCCGGAGCGCAGTTTCAGATGGCATTGGCGGCAGCCGGAATCGTGGGGCGGGATGCCCCGCAGCTCAGGCTGGTGGACCCGGACGCTGCCGGCCCGGCCTGGCAAACGGCGGCGGACCTGCCCGAAACGGCCCTGGGCCTGGCCGACCTGGCCCGGGAAGCCGCCGGACAGGGAATTGTTCTGTCCCTCGAAAACTCCGGTCAGCCCATTGCAAGTATGACTATGCTGGTGCGGGAGTGTCGTAACCGCCTTACCCCAGAGGAAGGCGCTTACCTGGGGCTTTGCCCTGACCCGACCAACCAGCTGCGGCGTTTCCCGGACAGCGACCCTTTGGGAGACCTGGCGGCCGTGCCGCTGGATATGCTGAAGATAGTGCATTTTAAGCAAACCCGCCAGGGAGAGCCTTTTCCTGCGGTGGACACGGGGGACCTGGACTGCGGCGAGATGCTGCGCCTGCTGGAGGCCAGAAACTACCGGGGCCCGGCAATCATGGAGATTCCGCCCCATCCTGAAGTCTTCGCGAACCTTTCCGCCAGCTATGCGTTTCTCTGCGCTGCCTCTGGCCGGCGGGACACCGCATGAACGACTTCAGCAGCTACACCGTATCCCTTCACTACGACCAGCGTCTGTATCGTCAGGACATCGCCGGGTCCATCGCCCATGCCCGGATGCTGGCCCGTCAGAACATCATTCCGGCGGAAGATGCCGATGCTATCGTGCAGGGTTTACAGGAGGTTCAGACCGAGATTGAGTCGGGCGTCTTCCCATGGGACGAATCCCTTGAAGACCTGCACATGAACATCGAGCGGCGCTTGACCGAACTGATCGGCCCGGCTGGCGGCCGGCTGCACACCGGCCGTTCCCGTAACGACCAGATTGCCGTTGATATGCGGCTTTACGCCCGGCAGTCAATCAAGGACACGGTCGCCGGGTTGAGACATGTTCAGGAAAGTCTGCTGACCCTGGCTGATAAATACAGCGATGCGCTGATGCCCGGTTATACCCACTTGCAGCGAGCTCAACCGGTCTTGTTCGCCCACCACCTGCTGGCTTATTTTCAGATGTTTCACCGGGATGCGGCCCGTTTTCAGGACGGTTACCGCCGCGTGGATGTTCTTCCCCTGGGCAGCGGAGCCCTGGCCGGCGTGCCTTACCCGACCGACCGGGAGTTTCTGGCCCGGCAGCTGGGTTTCAGCCAGATTAGCGCCAACAGTATGGATGCCGTTTCAGACCGGGATTATCTGCTGGAATACCAGGCCGCCGCCGCAATCTGTATGATGCACCTGTCCCGCCTCGCTGAAGAGCTGATTATCTGGTCCAGCCAGGAGTTCGGCTTTATTCGCCTGGCGGATGCATTCACCACCGGCAGCAGCATTATGCCCCAGAAACGCAACCCGGACTTTGCTGAATTGGCGCGTGGCAAAACTGGCCGGGTGTATGGTCATCTGATGGCTTTGCTTACCCTGATGAAGGCCTTGCCCCTGACGTATAACCGCGACCTGCAGGAGGACAAGGAAGGTTTTTTCGATACGGTGGATACTCTGTCCGCTACGCTGGAGGTGTTTCGGGGGATGCTGCCGGGCATCACCCTGGACGTGGGCCGGGTTTCCCTGGCCGCAGAGGATAGCTATATGCTGGCAACCGATTTGGCCGATTACCTGGTGGGCAAGGGGGTGCCTTTCCGGGAAGCACATGGTGTTTTGCGGCGGCTATGCAGTTACTGTGAAACTGAAGGCCGGCGGCTGCAGGAACTTTCCCTCGCCGATTACAAACGGTTTTCGCCCTGCTTTGACCGGGAAGTCTATGCCATTACCGCCGCCGCCGCCGCGGCGGCGCGGGATAACCCGGGCGGCACCGCCCCCAACCAGGTGGCGGCATCGCTCCGTCAGGCCTGGCAGGCCCTGCGGGAGGCAGCCGATGGCGGCTGACGCGCAAATTCAGATTGCTCCGTCAATTCTGGCGGCTGACTTCGGCAACCTGGGTCGTCAGGTGGAAGAGGTAAGCGCAGCCGGGGCCGACCTGATTCATGTGGATGTTATGGACGGTCGGTTTGTCCCCAACATTTCCTTTGGTGAACCAGTGCTGGACGCAGTGCGGCGGCACACGCAGCTGCCCCTGAATATTCACCTGATGATTGAGGAGCCGGGCAGCTTGATGTCCGGCTTTCTTAAGTCTGCTACCGACCAGGTGATTATTCACGCAGAGGCTTGTACCCACTTGCACCGCGCCGTTACGCGGATAAAAGAGGAAGGAGCGCAGGCCGGCGTAGCCTTGAACCCCGGCACCCCGGCGGCCGCCGTGTCGGAAGTGCTGCCCTTGCTGGACATTGTCCTGGTTATGACGGTTAACCCCGGTTTTGGCGGTCAGAGCTTCATCCCGGCGGCGCTGGATAAAGTGCGTCGGCTGCGAGGGATGATTGAAGCCAACGGGTATGCCGCCCGGGTAGAGGTGGACGGGGGAATAAAGGCGGATTATACCGCCAGAGATTCGGTCAAAGCCGGGGCAACCATCCTGGTGGCTGGCACCGCCATTTTCAACCCCGATGAAACGCCAGCAGCAGCGTTGCGGAAGCTGCGTGGTTGTATTTGCGGGCTGCCGAGCGGCTGACCGGTGGCAGATATTATACCGCCGCCGGTTCACGCTGGCAGCCAGCCCCTGATTGCCGGCGGCTCCACTGTCGGGATCCCCGATTATCCCGGTGGCCCGGAGCAAAACCGGCTCAGGCGGCTGTCCGGCCCCGCCGACGCGGCGGCTTGCTCAAAGTCCGCAGACAGCGGCTGCAAATCTTGACCTTTTGCACCTTGCCGCCCAACAGAATGGTCTGCTTGTGAACGTTGGCCTTGAATCGGGTCTTGGTGTGCCGGTTAGAATGGCTGACGTTACTGCCCGACATACCGGCTTTCTGGCAAATCTGACATTGCATTGCTGAATGACGTCCTTTAAGTTGTTACACAGGTTACCATATCTGAAGCGGCCGGACAACCTTGACGTTCCACTGGCATTCCCAACATGCGTTGGTAAAGTGTATAACCGGGTTTGCCGTGAAATCAGACCGCCGGGAGGCAGCAGCATGGCGCCAAACCCGGAGCATACCGGGACGGGAGGCAATGCCTCCGCTGCGGAGCCAACTGGCGGCCCAAATACGGACGCTCCCGCAGCCGGCAGACTTACCGTTGCGGCCAGCGCCACTACCACTTCGTCCCGGGAACCGGGCGTCCCCACCAGCCGGAGCAAATAAAAGCCCGGGCCGCCGGGGTATTCCCCCGCCGGAACTTCTCTGCTAAAATCCATAGCCGCAACCAGCAGACGGGAACCGGGCTGCTTCAACCAAACCAATACCCTGACGAGGTAAGCTATGACAGATAAAGGCGGACACCGCCCCGGCTCCGGAATGAATACCCCCCCCCCCCCCCCCCCCCCCCCCCCCCCCCCGAGTTTGGGGTGGGCTGAACGGCTATCTACGGAGAATTGACCGAAACCTGCCGGGGCTGGCCCTGGCGCTCGTCATCCTGCTGGCCGGGCCTTTTTTACTGACCCTGTCCTTCACCGGGTCGCCGACACCGTTGCAAGCCCAGGGCAGCACCCCCACGGATACGCCCACTCCAACGGATACGCCCACCCCAACACCGACGCCCACGCCCACGCCGACCAATACTCCAACGGATACGCCCACCCCAACGGGAACGCTGACCCCAACACCGACGCCGACCAATACGCCAACGGATACGCCCACGCCGACGGGAACACTGACCCCCACTCCAACGCCGAGGCCTCCGGATGCGCCGGTGGTCAGTCACCTGGTCGGCGGGGATAAGCAGGTAACCGCCCATTATAAACCCGCGCCAGGTGGGGTAACCCGGTACGAATTCCAGCATCGCAAAATGGGCGAAAGCTGGCCCGACAGCAGCCCGGTGATTACCGTCAAGGAGACCGACACCAGCTACACGATAACCGGGCTGGAAAACGGGGTCAGGTACGAGGTACGGATACGGGCGGTCAATGACAATGGCAAGAGCCATTGGTCCCCAACCTTGTTCGGCGCTACGCCCGAAAATACACCCACACCGACGCCCACTCCAACGCCGAGGCCTCCGAATGCGCCGGAGGTCAGTCACCTGACCGGCGGGGATAAGCAGATAACCGCCCATTATAGACCCGCGCCAGGCGGGGTAACCCGGTACGAATTCCAGCATCGCAAAACCGGCGAAAGCTGGCCCGACAGCAGCCCGGTGGTTACCGTCAAGGAGACCGACACCAGCTACACGATAACCGGGCTGGAAAACGGGGTCAGCTACGAGGTACGGATACGGGCGGTCAATGACAATGGCAAGAGCCATTGGTCCTCAACCTTGTTCGGCGCTACGCCCGAAAATACACCCACACCGACGCCGACGCCCACCAATACGCCAACAGACACGCCCACCCTCACCCCCACGCCGACCGGAACGCAGGCCCCCACCCCCACCCCCACACCGACAAATACGCCAACAGACACGCCCACCCCCACCCCCACCAATACACCCACACCGACGCCGACGCCCACCAATACGCCAACAGACACGCCCACCCCCACCCCCACTAATACACCCACACCGACGCCGACGGGAACACTGACCCCAACGCCGAGGCCTCCGAATGCGCCGGAGGTCAGTCACCTGGTCGGCGGGGATAAGCAGGTAACCGCCCATTATAGACCCGTGCCAGGCGGGGTAACCCGGTACGAATTCCAGCATCGCAAAATGGGCGAAAGCTGGCCCGACAGCAGCCCGGTGGTTACCGTCAAGGAGACCGACACCAGCTACACGATAACCGGGCTGGAAAACGGGGTCAGGTACGAGGTACGGATACGGGCGGTCAATGACAATGGCAAGAGCCGTTGGTCCTCAACCTTGTTCGGCGCTACGCCCGAAAATACACCCACACCGACGCCCACTCCAACGCCGAGGCCTCCGAATGCGCCGGAGGTCAGTCACCTGGACGGCGGGGATAAGCAGGTAACCGCCCATTATAGACCCGCGCCAGGCGGGGTAACCCGGTACGAATTCCAGCATCGCAAAACCGGCGAAAGCTGGCCCGACAGCAGCCCGGTGGTTACCGTCAAGGAGACCGACACCAGCTACACGATAACCGGGCTGGAAAACGGGGTCAGCTACGAGGTCCGGATACGGGCGGTCAATGACAATGGCAAGAGCCATTGGTCCTCAACCTTGTTCGGCGCTACGCCCGAAAATACACCCACACCGACGCCCACGCCGACGGGAACGCTGACCCCCACCCCAACGCCCACGCCGACCAATACTCCAACGGATACGCCCACCCCAACACCGACGCCCACGCCGACCAATACTCCAACGGATACGCCCACCCCCACACCGACGCCCACGCCGACCAATACGCCAACGGATACGCCCACCCCCACACCGACGCCCACGCCGACGGGAACGCTGACCCCAACACCGACGCCGACCAATACTCCAACGGATACGCCCACGCCGACGGGAACACTGACCCCCACTCCAACGCCGAGGCCTCCGAATGCGCCGGAGGTCAGTCACCTGGACGGCGGGGATAAGCAGGTAACCGCCCATTATAGACCCGTGCCAGGCGGGGTAACCCGGTACGAATTCCAGCATCGCAAAACCGGCGAAAGCTGGCCCGACAGCGGCCCGGTGGTTACCGTCAAGGAGACCGACACCAGCTACACGATAACCGGGCTGGAAAACGGGGTCAGCTACGAGGTACGGATACGGGCGGTCAATGACAATGGCAAGAGCCATTGGTCCTCAACCTTGTTCGGCGCTACGCCCGAAAATACACCCACACCGACGCCCCCGATGCCGCCGGATGCGCCGGAGGTCAGTCACCTGGACGGCGGGGATAAGCAGATAACCGCCCATTATAGACCCGCGCCAGGCGGGGTAACCCGGTACGAATTCCAGCATCGCAAAATGGGCGAAAGCTGGCCCGACAGCAGCCCGGTGGTTACCGTCAAGGAGACCGACACCAGCTACACGATAACCGGGCTGGAAAACGGGGTCAGGTACGAGGTACGGATACGGGCGGTCAATGACAATGGCAAGAGCCATTGGTCCTCAATCTTGTTTGGCGCTACGCCCGAAAATACACCCACACCGACGCCCCCGGATGCGCCGGTGGTCAGTCACCTGGACGGCGGGGATAAGCAGATAACCGCCCATTATAGACCCGCGCCAGGCGGGGTAACCCGGTACGAATTCCAGCATCGCAAAACCGGCGAAAGCTGGCCCGACAGCAGCCCGGTGGTTACCGTCAAGGAGACCGACACCAGCTACACGATAACCGGGCTGGAAAACGGGGTCAGGTACGAGGTCCGGATACGGGCGGTCAATGACAATGGCAAGAGCCATTGGTCCTCAATCTTGTTTGGCGCTACGCCCGAAAATACACCCACGCCCACCAATACGCTGCCGCCCCCCATAGTGGTTCAGGGCCACCTCCAGCGCCCGGCGGCGGCAACTCCCACCCCGACGCCGACCCGCCGGGTAGTGGCAGCGGCCACCAGCACGCCCACGCCGGCGGCCACCACCGCGCCGGCGTCGCCCACCCACACGCCCACGCCCACGGCCAGGCCCACGGTGGCAATGCGGACGCCCACGGCAACGGCGCCGGCGCTGCCCACCTTCACGCCGACGGCGACCATGCTGCCGGCGGAAATGCTGCTGCGGACGCCAACGGCGACCCGGCGGGCAATACCCACCCGGACGCCGACGCCGGTGGCAATGCGCACGCCAACGGCAGCCCTGCCGACCAGGGCGCCAACCGCAACGGCGCTGCCCACCACCCGGCCCACGGCTACGGCCACGGCCACGGCGGCGCCGACGGCTACCCCCCTGCTGCCGGACAGCGCCCTGGATGCAGTGCGCCCACTGCCGACGGCCACAACGGCCGCCCCGGCGCTGGCCGCGGTGGAACCCACGGCCACGCCCGTACCGCCCCCGACGGCGACGGCCGTACCGCCGACGCCCACACCGCCGGCCCCGCCGGCAGAACCGGATGGCGTCAACTGGCTGCTGTGGGTAGTAATCGGGCTGGCAGTGGCCGCGCTGGCTGCCGGCGGGGTGTATCTGTACCGGCGGCGGCAGTAGGCCGGGCGACTGGACTGACCGGTGGGCATGCCGGGTTCCGCCCGATACGCTTCGGGCGGCCCGGCAGTCCCCGGGCCGGTTCCCGGCGGCGGCCCGACTGGCCCGGGCCAGCCCGTAACCGCCGCCGCAGCGTAAAGGGATACACCAACACGCATTGGGAATACCGTTCCACTGACAACCGCTGTTTTCATCCCTTTGTTGCGTCGAGAAGCGCCGCTGGGGCATAATGCTGCCATTGCGGGCAATAATTTCATTAGCCGGGGGTATGCGCCATGCCGGGACAGATTCCTGCCGAGGACGAAGTCCTCAGCTATTTTCAGCGGTTTTCCAATTGGGGACGCTGGGGAGATGACGACGAACTGGGTACGCCTAACCTGATTACACCGGAAAAGACCAGGCAGGCATTGGCCACAGTCCAGGAGGGGGTAACCGTATCTCTGGCGCGTACCGTGCGGTTTGAGCCCAGCCTGGACGCGCCGGCCCCGCCGGTTCACTTTATGGTGGAGAGCGGAGAGGGTTGGGCCAGCGGCGATAAGGTCAGCAGCCGGCCTAATGCTGCCGCTATAGATTACTTCGGGATGATCTTTCACGGCTATACCGTTACGCATGTGGATAGCCTGGCCCACTTCTTCTGGGAGGGTAAAACCTATAACGGCCGTCCGGCGCACCTGGTTTCTACCAGTATGGGCGCCACGGTCTGCTCGGTTGAAGCTGCCAGGAACGGCTTCGTTACCCGGGGCGTCCTGGTGGATGTGCCGATGATTAGAGGGGTGGACTGGCTGGAAAGAGGCGAAGGGGTTATGCCTGAGGATATACTGGCGGCCGAAGAGCGTTGCGGTTTCCGCATAGAAGCCGGCGATATTCTGTTGGTGCGTACCGGACAGCTCTACCGGCGCGGCGTGGAAGGCCCGGTGGAACGGTCGGCTGGTTCAACCGCCTGCCAGGCGGCCTGCCTGCCCTTAATCCACGAAAGGGGCGTCGCCGTTCTTGGCTCCGATACCGGCAACGACGTCAGCCCGCCGCAATATTCCCGGGTGCTTCAGCCAATTCATCAGGTAGGCATTACGGCCATGGGCTTGTGGATTCTGGATAATGCCAACCTGGAAGATTTGGCTCAGGCCTGCCAGGAGCGCAGCCGTTGGGAGTTCATGGTCACTATCGGCCCGCTGCGGCTGCACAACACCACCGGTTCGCCAGTCAACCCGATTGCCGTATTCTGACAGCTTTCGTCAGAAAACCCTTTGCGGGCAGTTGGTTGACCGGGTATTTACCCGAAGCACTTGCCGGGCAGCGAATTTTCCGGTAGTTATTTCGCTGCCCGGCCCACTGCGGTAAACCGTTTCATTCGTTGGCCGGGATTCTCCGGTAATTACCTTTGGCGGCCATACCGGGGCTCACCTTCCCTGGTCAGGCCAGAAGTCTGGCGGCCGCAAGGCAATGCCCAGGGTTCTTTCGCACCACCTGGCGGCGCCCAGGAGCTGCCCCTCTGCGAAGGGCGGCGCGGCAAACTGGATGCCTAAAGGCAGCCCCTCCTCGCTTAAACCCGAAGGGATGACCACTGTGGGCAAGCCGGCGGAAGTCCAGGGGGCCTGAAAGGAAGCGTCTCCGGTAGTATTCAGGTCTCGCGGCGCCGGCGCCGGAACCGCCGGTGTCAGCAGAGCATCGACGCCCTGCGCCAGCTTCGTCAGGTCCTGGCGAAACTGGCGGCGCAGTCGCTGAGCTTGCAGGTAGGTTACGCCGGGGATGAGCAATCCCATCTCGATGTTGGCTCTGAGCCGGGGGCCATACTCATCGGCCCGGCGGCGGAAAAACTCCTCGTGGAAGGCGGCGCATTCTACGTTCATCACCAGGCGCTGCACCTCCAGGGCAGCAGCGAAACTGTCAGGCAGTTCCAGCTCCTCGACAATGGCGCCGGCCCGGGCCAGTTTCTGGACTGCCTCTTCCGTATTTCTCTGCACCTCAGGCGTGGCCCGATGGAAAAAGCAGCCTTTATTCAGCAAACCCAGACGAGGGGGCCGGTCGTATTGCTCCATTTCCTGCTGAAAATCCGGCGTCGGCACGTCGGCCGATCCCGGGTCTCTGGCGTCGTAGCCGGCCATGGCCTGGAGCATGATGGCGGCATCGGTTACGGTTCGCACCAGAATACCTACCGTGTCCAGGGACCAGCTGACCGGCACTACGCCGTAACGGCTAATCCGTCCATAGGTAGGCTTCAGTCCGACGATGCCGTTATAGGCTGCCGGCCGGCAGGTGGAGCCACCGGTCTGCGACCCCAGGGCAGCGGCGCACATGCCGGCGGCCACCGCCACCGCCGAGCCGCTGCTGGAGCCGCCGGGAGTGTGGGCCAGGTTCCAGGGGTTGCGGGTAGGCGAAGGATCCGAGGTGGCAAACTCGGTGGTTACCGCCTTGCCCAGGACTATTGCCCCGGCTTCCTTGAGCCGGGTTACGCAGGCAGCGTCATAATCGGGTACAAAATCGGCATAGATGCGCGAGCAAGCGGTGGTCTTCATGCCGGCGGTATAGAATATATCCTTCAGACCTACCGGCACGCCGGCCAGGATGCCCGGCGAATTCCCCGCAGCCAACTGCTGTTCCCGCTGCCGGGCTGCGCCCAGCACTTCCTCCCGGTCAATGGCAACCCAGGCTTGCAGGCGTGGTTCGTGCCGCTCGATCCTGTCCAGCAAAGCCTGGGCATAGCCGACCGGCGATAGCTGCCCCTGGCGGATTGCAGCGGCGGCGTCCTTTGCGCTCAAGGTGTAAGCTTCAGCCATTATTGCCTCCTGGCGTAGATTGCCATGGATTGCCGGTTCAGGCGCCGCCGCCCTGCCGCGCCGGGCGTATGTCCGGCCTGATTGTCCGGCTGGTGGCTGCCCGGCTGGTGGTCTGCCCTGCGGAGTTACTGCCCTGCGGCGTTACTGATAGAACCCGGGCTCGGTTTCAGCGTCGGGCAGGTTGCCGGCTACGCTGACCATATACTGAGCCGACAGTTCCAGCAGGGCCCGGTTTTTCCGGAGGTAATCCTCTCCCCAGCGAGCCCTGGCCTGCTCGCTCAACAAGGTCAGGGCAGCCTCCCGGTCGGTTTCCGGCATAGTATCCCTGGTATCATCGCCCATACTTATCCCCCATTCCGGATAGATTTACCGGTTGGGCAACAGTTTAGCGCAGATTGGCATCAGGGCAAGACCGGTTCATATTTTCCGCCGGAAAAGCTGCCGCCCAGGCAAGTATAGCAGTGGCTGGCCCTGAGAGCGGCATTGACCTTGCCGGGTATCCTTGTCATAATCGGGACGCTTGCCAGGTTGAACCTTGGTAAAGGCAACAGGAGGAAGCGCTTTGGCTACCAGAACTATTGTTGGCAGCGGCAAATACACCTACGAAATGCATACCGACTGGGCCAGGCTGCCCGAAGGCTGGACTATGCCGGCGGCTGCCGTTTACGGCGACTCGCAAGACCGGGTCTATTGTTTCAACCGCAACCCGGATCACCCCATCGTGATTTTTGACCGGGATGGCAATTACCTGAACTCCTGGGGCGCCGGGTTGTTTCTCTTTCCCCATGCCATCTTCATTGATTCCGAGGACCGCGTTTGGCTGGTAGAACGCAATGATGGACAGATAATGAAGTTTACCGCAGACGGCGATTTGCTGCTGACGATCGGCGTCAAGGGCTACCGCTCGGATACTGGCGTGGATAACACGGTTTTCAGCTCTAACGCCTGGCCCGACGTGGTACGCGGCGCCGAACCCTTTAATCTGCCGGCCGGCATTGCCGTAAATGAGGCCGGCGAGGTGTTCATCGCCGACGGCTACGCCAATGCCCGGGTCCATAAGTTTACCCCGAAAGGGGAACTGATTAAGTCCTGGGGCGGCCCAGGCGCCAGCCCGGGCCAGTTTAACCTGCCCCATGGTGCATGGATTGACCGACGGGGCCGATTGCTGATTGCCGACCGGGAAAATGACCGTATCCAGGTATTTGACCAGGAAGGCGGGCATCTTACCGACTTTCCAACCAGGCTGATTGGCCCCGCAGTTATCTATGTGGACGACGAGGATACGGTATATGTTGCCGAACATAACGGCGGTTTGGTCAGCATTCTGAACCTGGAAGGCGAGCTGTTGACCCAGTGGGGGTCAATGACTCATCGTTCCTGCCACGGCATTTGGGTTGACTCCCATAAAGACTTGTACGTCGTGGAGCCTTTTGAGGGCAGCCAGGGCCGAACCGTCGTGAAGTTTGTGCGGCAGGGCTAGGCATTGCACGGTTCAGGCTGCTGGCAAAACCAGGTTGCAAGAGCCGCCAGGTTTTGCTATCCTGTATCGGCTTTTGGCGGACAGGTTCATAACGGGGCTGTAGCTCATCTGGGAGAGCGCTTCAATGGCATTGAAGAGGTAGGGGGTTCGAGTCCCCCCAGCTCCACCATACCTGCCCTTGCCGGGCGCACCGGTTTTCCCTTTACCATTCGGTAGTCCGCTGGTCAGTAGTCCGCCGGCAACCCGGCATCGGCCAGGCAGCGTTTGGTTCGGGCTAACCGATGGTTCAGTCAGACGCCGGAGCTGGCCCTGATTTTGCGGGTTACTTTGCGCAAAGGAGATTAAACAATGGAGTTCACTGTCGAGCGGCAACAGACGCTGCTGATAGTAAAAGTTGAAGGGCGGCTCGATGGTACTAATGCACAGGATTTCCAGAGCAACCTGGCTAGTACTATTACGGATGAAGACCGCGCAATTCTGCTGGATTTTGAGGCGCTTTCCTACATCAGCAGCGCCGGCTTGCGAGCAGTCCTCATCACGGCGAAATCCCTGGAACGCCGCAAAGCCGATTTCGCCGTATGCTCCCTGTCGCCGCCCTTGCAGGAAGTATTTCAGATTAGCGGTTTCGATCGGATAATTTCAGTAAGGGAATCCCAGGCTGATGCGCGAGCCGCATTTTCCTTTTAGGGGTTATTCAGGTGTTTGCCTTGACCAGCGCAGTTAATCTCTTTTGGCCTTCGCCTCCCGGGAATTAGGTTCGGTGTTACGTTTTGGATTTCAACACTTACGATATTGACCCTTCCATTTATGACGAGATGTTCCGGAACGACGGTACTCCGCGGGATCACTCTCGTACATTGTTTGATGTTCTGTCCAGGTTTTCCCCGGAAGAACTGAAAAGCCTTCAGGAGCGGGTTGTCCATTCCTTCCGCAACGAAGGGATAACCTTCACGGTTTACGGGGACGCTGAAGCCGAAGAACGGATCATTCCCGTTGACTGTCTCCCTCGCATCATGTCCAACGCCGAGTGGCGGCAGGTGGAAAGAGGCCTGGCGCAACGCATCAGGGCGCTGAATCTGTTCCTGGACGATATTTATCGCCCCTCCCCCGTTGGCAATCCGGGCCGGAAGCCGGAGATTGTTCGGGAAGGAATAATACCGGAGCACGCCATATTCAGCTGCCCGCAGTATCGCCCGGAGTTGCAGGGCTTTTCACCGCCCCACGGTGTCTGGGTTGCCATCTGCGGCACAGACCTGGTGCGCACCAACGACGGGTTCCGGGTTCTGGAAGACAACCTCAGGGTGCCTTCCGGTGTTTCCTATATGCTGGCTAACCGCAAAGCCTCCAAGTCGGTTCTGCGCCGCCTATATCGCGCCTCAAAGGTAATGGAGGTGGAACATTACGGGCGAGTGCTGCTGACAACCCTTGAGGAACTGGCCCCGGCGGGCGTCGCAGAGCCAACGATTGCCCTGTTGACCCCCGGCGTGCATAATTCCGCCTTCTACGAGCATATGTTTCTGGCCCGCGAACTGGGCGCCGAACTGGTGGAAGGCCAGGATTTGCTGGTCAGAAACCGGCGCGTTTTCATGCGGACTACCCAGGGTTTGCGCCAGGTGCATGTAATCTACCGCCGGGTGGACGATGACTTCATCGACCCGGCAGTTTTCCGGCCCGATTCGCTGCTCGGCGCGCCCGGTTTAATCGATGCCTATAAAGAGGGCAACGTTACCCTGGTCAATGCCCCTGGCACCGGTGTAGCCGATGACAAGAGCATCTACTTTTACGTGCCGGAGATGGTGCGCTTTTACCTGGCAGAGGAGCCGATTCTGGCTAACGTGGAAACGTACCTTTGCCGTAACCCCGCCGACCTGGAATATACTCTGGACAACCTGGAGCGTCTGGTAGTCAAGCAGGTGGGCGGCGCCGGTGGGTACGGAATGCTCATTGGCCCCCATGCCACTGCGCCGGAAAGGGAAGACTACGCAAAGGAAATCCGGGCCGACCCGGCCAACTTTATAGCCCAACCCACCCTGGCGTTATCCCGCGCTCCCTGCCTGGTAGATGGGCGGTTCGAAGCGCGCCACGTAGATTTACGGCCCTTTATCCTTCACGGACGCGAGGCCAGGGTGGTGCCCGGCGCCCTGTGCCGGGTAGCTCTCCGGCGGGGCAGCCTGGTAGTGAACTCCAGTCAGGGCGGCGGGAGCAAGGATTTCTGGGTGCTGGAAGATTAAGGCTATGTCCAGATCGGCAATGCGCTTGACGTTCAAGAAAAAGACCGGGACCGATGGCCTGATTGGTTTTTTTGCGCTGGCCCGTCGGGGACGAAACCGGGTATTGTTTGCCGGCGCATTTATGCTGACGTTGGCGGCTTTTCTGGGCCGCCCGGCAGTGGCCTGGGCTGCCGCCGGAGACGCGGAAACCCAGTTTGTGCTGAATACCTTCGCCTTCCTGATTTGGGGGGCGTTGGTGATGTGGATGTGCGCCGGTTTCACCATGCTGGAATCGGGTTCAGTGCGCACCAAGAACGCCTCGATGATTTGCCTCAAGAACATTGGGCTTTATTCCATCGCGGGCCTGGCCTATTACTTTATCGGTTACAACCTTATGTATTCCGACGTGGGTTCGGTCATCGGCTCTTTCAAGCTGATGTACGGGCCGTCGGCTTCAGAGATTGCACTGATTGGCGGCGCGGCGGAAGCGGCAACCGAGGTGGTCAAGAACAACCATTCGGTCATGTCTGACTGGTTCTTCCAAATGGTGTTCGTCGCCACTGCGGCTTCCATTGTTTCCGGCGCGCTGGCCGAGCGGGTGAAGCTCTGGTCTTTTTTCCTGTTTATCCTGATTCTCACCGCGCTCATCTACCCCATAGTGGGCGCCTGGACCTGGGGCGGCGGCTGGCTGAGCGACCTGGGTTTCGTGGATTTTGCCGGTTCTACCATCGTTCATAGCACCGGCGGCTGGGCAGCTTTGGCTGGCGCTTTGATTATTGGGCCGCGGTTGGGGAAGTTCCGAAGCAATGGTGAGGTTCGGCTCACGCCGCCTTCTAACGTCCTGGTGGTTACTTTAGGGGTGTTCATCCTCTGGTTCGGTTGGTTTGGCTTCAATGGCGGTTCTCAGTTGGCGCTGGCCAGCGCCGGCGATGCTGTGTCCATGAGTATTGTGTTAGTCAATACCAACCTGGCCGCCGCCGGCGGCGTCGTGGCAGCTTTAGCTGTTTCCCGGTTCGTGCTGCGGCGCATTGACCTGGTTGCCGGGTTGAACGGAGCCATTGCCGGCCTGGTTGCCATAACTGCCGGCCCCACCTTCCCGGAGCATTACCTGGCGGTGATAATCGGCGCTATCGGCGGAATCATCTGCACGGTCGGCATTAAGCTGCTGGAGAAGGTAAAGCTGGACGATGTGGTTGGCGCTATTCCGGCGCATTTGTTTGCCGGAATCTGGGGAACCCTGGCTGCCGGTATCGCTGCTGGCGGCAATATTCTGGTTCAGCTGGCTGGAATCGGGGCGATCGGCGCCTTTGCCTTCAGCGCATCGCTGCTGATATGGTTCCTGCTGGATAAAAGCCCCCTGGGCGCACGGGTTGCGCCTGATGTGGAACGTATGGGTCAAGACAGCGGGGAACTGGGAATTGAGGCATACCCCGAGTTTATTTTGATGCCGGAAGACTACGAAGAGTAAAATACTGCCATGCTTTGTCGCAGCGCTCAGGGTTTATATTGGATGGGTCGGTACTTGGAAAGAGCGGAACGCCTTTGCCGACTTCTGGAAGTTCAGGTGGAAATCCTGGTGGATCGCCCGACTCGCGATATTCACCTGGGTTGGAGCCGTCTCTATGACAGCCTGGGCAGAACCCCGCCAAGCGGCGCCCTTACCCTGGACGAAAGCGACGATTTTACTCTGGCCGATGCTTATACCCTGGCGGATGATCTGACCTTTGAGCGAGCCAATCCGACCTCCGTCTGGAGTTGTTTCGCCTTTGGTCGTGAGAACGCCCGGCAGATGCGCCATTGCATCAGCGAGGAGATGTGGGCGCAGCTGAACCTGGCTTACCTTCGTATGCAGGAACGGTCTATTCTGGATGTCTGGCAGGTTTCGCCGGAGAGCTTCTATGCTGAAACGGTTGCCGAAGTGAATACCTTTGCCGGGGTTGCCTACTCCACTATGTACCGGGATGACGGCTGGCATTTCATGGAGTTGGGCCGGGCAATCGAAAGGGTACAGTTCTTAACTTCCCTCCTCCTGTCTCAAGTTGGCTTGATTTCCCGGGGTGAAGATGCAGAGTCCGGCTGGATTAGCCTGTTGCAGGCCTGCTATGCCCTTGAGGCTTACATTGATCGTTACGAGGTTGAGGTGTCGGAAGACAAGGTGCTGGACCTGCTGGTTGCGGATAAGCGACTGCCGGCTTCCGTTTCCCGCGCCCTGACCCTGGTTGCCGAAGCCCTGCGCCAGCTGCCACCCGGCCCGCTTCCGAATTGCGATGCAGCCGCCTGGTCGCTGGCTGAACAGCTGGCCTCTCTGTTAGAGGTGGAGTGGCCGAAGCAGGGAGACCGAGCGGGTTTGCTGCGGCAAATCGGCGATTTCAGCCGCCAGCTCCACTTTCGGATAACCGACGCCTACTTTGAATACCCGATAGACGGCGCTTCGGACGTTTAGCCCGTCCCGGCAATTTACCCCCAGCCTCTGCTGTGTTCGTTGCTTTTCCGGTTTCTGAAAGCCGGTTTCGGGCGTTTTAGCTGCATTTGGAGGAAACGGCGTCAATGCCCCGGTTTCGTTTACTGGTTTGTTTGGCGCACCCGGACGATGAGGCGTTTCCGGTAGGTGGCGCACTGGCCGCCCACGCCGGGCGCGGGGTGGAAATCCGTTTAATCACCGCCACCCTGGGTGAAGAGGGGGAAATCCGGCAGCCGGGGTCTGCTGCGCCCGAAACTCTGGGGGCAGTGCGCCGGCGCGAACTGGCGCGGGCAGTTGCCATACTGGGCCTTAAGGACCATATCGTTTTGCACTACCGGGATTCAGGAATGGCCGGCGCCGAGCCTAACCGTCATCCCGGGGCTTTTATGAATGCGCCGGCTGCCGTAATAGTAGAACGCCTGGTGGAGGAAATCCGCCGGTTTCGTCCTCAGGTCGTGCTGACTTTTGACCCGGATGGATTGTATGGACATCCGGATCACATTGCCATTCATCGGCATGCCACTGAAGCCTTTAGGTTAGCTGCGGACCCGGCATTCTTCCCGCAACACTTCATCAACGGGGTTACTGCCTACGCTCCGCAGCGCCTTTTCTACAGCGCGCGGCCGCGGTACTTCAGACTGGAGTGGGCCCAAACCCTGCGAGCGGAAGGCATAGATTTCCCGCTGCCTAACCCGGAGCGCGCCAACGATGGCGCCCCGCCTGAGAGTATTAACCTGGAAACGGACGTTTCCGGCCAGCTATCCATTAAGATGGGGTGTATTCTCAGTCATCGCACCCAGATTGCAGCCGATTGGCCTTACGACCGGGTGTCTCTGAAGGCGGCTAACCGCATTCTGGGACGGGAATACTACATCCGGGCCTGGCCGCCAGCGACAGCGGGGGAACAAGTGCCGGATGACTTCTTCCAGGGGCTGGACCCGGAAAGTTAGCCGGCGTACCCCGTTTGCCCTTGCTTTACTGGACCTCCCGGAGTTGTGGAGCCACCTCTTCGGCGTAAAGTTGGACCGAGTTCAGAACCTGCGCCACGGTCAGCCCGCCGCCGACGTTAGGTTCCATAATGATACCGTCCAGGCCCAGGCGATCGCGCAGCTGGGTTAACTTTTCCACTACCGTATCGGGGCTGCCATAGGCCAGTCGGTCTTTAAGCAGGTCATCGTAAGTAACATTAGCCAGCCGTTCTGCCCGTTCTCGACGTTCTTCAGAAATCGTGGTGCCGGCCTGGCCTGCCGAGACGCCGAATAGTGACCCCAGCCGGCGGTAGGAACGCATGGTGCTTTCTTCAGGGACCGAACGCCCCAAATCGTCATTTTCCGCCACATATATCGGCACTCGCAGAAATACTTCACCCTTGCCGGCGTGGCCGGCTTCCTCCCGCCCCTGCCAATACAGATTCATATGCTCGGCCACCTCGTGCACATCAAAGCCGCGCAAGCCGGAGATTACTGCGTGTCCGCTGCGCCCTACCTGCGGAAAGGTATCCCTGGTGGTAGCGGCTACCCGTACCGGCGGATGGGGTTTCTGAACAGGTTTGGGCAGCACGCACAATTCGTTGCAGCTATAAAACTCCCCTTCATGGGAAAAGCGTTCCTCGGTCCAGGCCTTGAGAATAATGTCCAGCGATTCCTGGAAACGAGCCCGGCTTTCGGCATAGGGTATCCCGTAACCGTCGTATGACCGGGGAAAGCCGCTGCGGCCTACGCCGAACTCCAGTCGGCCCTGGCTCACCTGGTCAACCGTTGCCGCCTCCTCGGCCAGGCGAACCGGGTGGCACAGAGGCAGAACGCTGACGCCGGTGCCGATGCGAACGTTGCTGGTTCGCCCAGCGATGGCGCTGGCCATGACCAGGGGTACGGAAACCACCGACGGAATGCCGGCTCCCATCGGATCGCCGGGCCGCCGGGGCGCGGCGAAATGCCGCTCCGCCAGCCAGACGCCGTCCAGTCCATACTTGTCGGCGGTTTCTGCCATAGCAAAGGCTTCAGCAAACGCCTCTTCCTGGGTTACTCCCGACCGGTAATCGCATTCCATAACCAGCCCGACATGCATTTTCCTGCCTCCCTGGTTGTCTCAGTTTAAGACCTGCTGTGCCGCTGCTCGACCGTATTCGTTGGCCGGGTTGCGGTAAATCGAATGGTAACGCCCGCCATCAGCCGCCGGGTTTCCCCCCCGGGTTGAGACTCAATAATCAGCGCCGGCCCCTGGATTCGATAATATATAGCTCCGACACCCGCTTTGTCCCCGTGCCAGGCGAACCGCAGCCTGTCCAGGCTGACCTCTATTTCGGAAAGGCGCTCTCTGGCGCTGACATTGGGCAACAGCCCTACCCAGAGAGCGGTAATGTCCAGCAGTTGTCGTTGAGCTTCATCATCCCATTGGCTTACTGCTGCGCCTTCCAGTGGGAGGGTAACGCTGTCATTGCCGGCGCCGGCCCAGGTTTCCCGGGGGCGTTCCCCAATGGCGGCGGCTTGCTGTGCCGTGGCTACTGGCCCAGGTAATCCGCGGGCGCTGCCAGAAACCTGGTGCGGCAGTCCAGGCCGCAGAAATAATACCACTGGCCGTTGTGAAAGCTGCGAGTGCCCTGCTGTGGGTCAACTTCAGAGGCGCCGTGCATGGTCTGGCCGGTCTGAGCCCGGGCTTCTGCCTCGTCAATTTCCTTGTTGCATACCGGATCCTTGGCCATAACGTTCTTCTCCTGGCGGTTGACAATTAACTTTTCGGTGAACCGGCAGCGGGAACCCTGCGCCCCGGCTGAAGGCCGGCAAAGAACCGGAGACGGTCAATCAGGCTGCCGACTCCAGGTTCATTCCCAATCTGACCCGGCCGGGCTGGTCCAATAACGCCTGGGCAATGCGGGCCCGGTGTTCAAAACTGGTTCCCAAACGCATAGTCCAGGCGGTAACCCGACGGAACCAGAGGTGCAGGTCAAACTCCATCATAAAGCCCATGCCGCCGTGCAGCACTTGAGAAGAGCGGACTACCGCCTCGCATTTATCGTTGCAGAAGGCCTTGGCCTGGGATACTTCCACCGAAGCGGGCAGCCCCTGGGCCAGCTTCCACAGGGCTTCGTAGGTAAGCAACTGGCCTCCGTCCACCCACAAAATCATGTCGGCGCAGATGTGCTGAATGGACTGAAAGGCGGCGATAGGACGGCCAAAGGCCACGCGGTTTTTGGCATACTCAATACCCAACTCGGCATCCTTGCGGGCTGCCCCCACCATTTGAGCGCAGAGCAGGGCGGTTCCCCGATCCAGCATTCGCCGGGCAATAGGCCAACCCGCATGCAATGGCCCCACCAGGCTGCTTTGAGGAACCCTTACTTGTTCGAAACTGACCTTGCTTTGCTTGTCTTTGGCCAAGGTGGTCAGAGGGGTGTGGGAAACGCCGGGGCTGTTGGTATCCACCAGGAAAAGAGATATGCCGTCGCCGGCATCGGAAGCTGGAGCGGTTCGCCCGGCAACGAGACATTTCCCCGAGGCGTTGAAGTTATCTACGAACATCTTCACGCCGGTCAGGAGGAAGTCGTCGCCATCAGGCACCGCCGCAGCGGTAATTGCCTCGGGCCGCAGACGCGGGTCTTGCTCCTGAAAAGCCCAGGTCAACACCAGGTCCCCTCGGCAAACCCGGGGCAGCAATTCCTGTTTCTGTTCCGGGCTGCCAGCGTCGGCAATGGTCAAGGCGGCAACTGCGCTGGAGTGGAAGGGTACTGGGGCAATAGCTCGGCCAAGCTCTTCACTCACCAACCCCAGGTAGGTGAGGGGCAGCCCCTGGCCGCCGTATTCTTCGGGGAGGGATATACCCAGCCAACCCAGGTCGGCCAGCTTTTGCCAAAGTTCCGGGGGATACCCCAAATCATCCTTTTCCATTTCCCGGGCCAGTCGGGGCGGGCATTCCGCCTCCAGGAACTCCCGGGCCAGGTTTTTCACCATCTGTTCTTCTTCGTTAGGCAGAACGTCCATTCCGATCCTTTTAGCTCGCCGGGTAATTATTTACGGAAAGCAGGCTTTGCAGCCCCCGGCGACGATTTAGCGCCGGCCTCCGCCGGAGTGAAGGCCGGGCATTTTTGACGGGTTATTAACTGCGGGGCATGCCCAGCCCGCGGCGGGCAATCTGGTCCCGCATTACCTGAGTGCTGCCGTGGTTAATGCCAGACTGGAAAGAACCCATCAGGTTGTGGGCGAAGACGCCATCTTCAACAGCTTCCTCGGAACCGTTAAGCAGCTGGGCGTAGGGGCCCAGAATCTGGGCGATAGTTTCAGTAGTGCGCACGCCATGTTCCGGGGCAAACACCTTTTCCGCCGAGCCTTCGTAGGTGAAGCTGCCCCCTTGTTCCACCAGGGACATACTGCGCATGGTCATTAACCGGCAAACCTGGGCCTCAATCCACAACTCGGCAATGCGGTCGCGAACCGATGGGTCTTCGGCCGGGTTAAAGCCGCCCAGCCGGTTTTCCTTGACATAATTGACAATGTCCTCGTCCCGCTGCACTGAAATCAGGTAGCGGCTGGCGCCGACCCGGTCCAGGTTGAGCCCCATAGCGCCCACGTACCAGCCCATGTTTTCCTCGCCCAGCATAGTAGCGGCCGGAACGCGTACATCCTCAAAGAAAACCTCATTGGTGCGGGCATCGCCATAAGTCGTTCCGGCGGGGGCTGGCGGGTCGTTCTGAATTGTCCACAGAGGGCGGACGGTAATTCCCGGCGTGTCTATCGGGATCAGGAAAATGGAAATACCACGGTGCTTGGGCGCTTCCGGGTCGGTTCGGGCCATCAGGTAAATATGGCTGGCGTAGTGGGCTGCGGTAGTGAACATTTTCTGCCCGTTGATTACGTAGTCATCGCCATCCCGCACTGCCCGGCATTGCAAACTGGCCAGGTCGGCGCCGGCCTGGGGTTCGGTGAAACCCAGGGCAAAGGAAATTTCACCCCGAATCAGGCCGGGCAGAAAGTACTGCTTCTGCTCTTCGGTCCCGGCCGCCAGGATTGCCGGCGCCCCGCTGCCTGCTCCCCCCACCGTAATGCCCACCCGGGCAAATTCCTCTTCAACTATATACTGGTCAATGCGGCTGCCATCCTGCCCGCCATACTCTTTGGGCCAGCTGATACCGACCCAGCCTCTTTCGCCTAACAGTCGGTACATTTCCCGCACCCGGGGCCCGCGGCGCCGAATGCCCAGTTCTTCGATTTCCTGCCGGACTTCTTCGGTAATATGTCCCTGGATAAACTGCTGAACTTCCTGCCGCAGTTTTTCCTGCTCCGGAGTATAAGCAAAGTCCATTATCTTACCTCGCTGCAACCGCAAAGCCGCAAATTCAATGTAGCTGGTCGTGGGGCAGTTTGCCGCCTTCCGGGTTCAGCTCGCTGCAACCGCAAAGCCAACTGTAGCTCTGCCGGCTCTTTACGCTCGCGGTGGAGAAGGGCGGTGGCCCCCTGCTGAACGCCCATTATATTACGTCAGTCGGGCGATGTCATCAAACCCCGGTCAGCATCGGTTGCAGCGCTTCAATCAAGGGCGGCAGATATTCCTGCCAGTCGCCTACAATACCGTAATCGGCGGCCTTGAAGATGGGGTGTCGGCGGTTGTTGTTTACCGCAATGATTACGCCGGCCTTCTGAATGCCCACGGTGTGGTCAAAAACTCCCCGTATGCCCACAGCCAGATATACCCTGGGAGCAATGGTTCGGCCGCTGATACCCACCTGCATTTGGTGGGGCAGCCAGCCGGCATGAACTACGCTGCGCGTAGTGGCGATGTTGGCCCCGACCTGGTCCGCCAGCTTCCGGATTTGCGGCAGGTTTTCCGGCCCGCCGATGCCCATACCCACGCTCAAAACCACCTGGGCCTGGCTCAGGGCAACACCGCCGGTATCCGCTTCATGGTGGGTTTCCAGCACGTTAATGTCGGCGCCGGCGAAAGTTGGCGCAGGAAGGGCTTCCAGCCGGGCCCCGGCGCTTTCTTCCGGTGAAACCGGGTTCAGCAGCCCCGGACGCAGGGTAACCATGTTGGGCCTGGTTCTGGAGAGGATAGGAGCAATGACGTTTCCGCCCAACGCCGGTTTGAGCTGCACCAGCCGGCCAGTGTCATCAATTTCCAGGTCGATGGCATCGCCGGTCAGCCCCAGGCTCAGGCGGGCGGCAATGCGGGAAGCCAGGTCTCGGCCGTCGGCAGTGGCGGCGAACAGCACGGCGTAAGGCGTTTCCCTTTTGATCGCCTCGGACATTGCATTGGCTACGCCCCGACTGCATACCGGCCCCAGCTCAGTGTTGTCCAGAGTCAGCACCCGGTCGGCTCCGTACGCTGCCAGAGTGTGGCCGGTTTCCTGGTCGGCACTGCCGATTAGCACGGCTACTACCTGGCTTCGGGTAATGGCGGAAAGCTCCCGAGCCTTGCCCAGCAGCTCCAGAGTTACCCGCCGCAGGCTTCCCTGGGCAGTCTCGGCCATAACCCAAAGGCTATGGCTGCGTTCATCGGGAAAACGGACTGTATTTGGGGAGGCTTCGTCGCTGCTCGGGTTGTGCGCCAGGGAAGCCAGATGTTCCCGCAGGCGGTCGGCCACCAGTTGCGCCGCAGCCTGCGGTGTTGCCCCTTCAATCATCTCTCCCAGGCGTGTTGGTTCCACCAGCCGGATATCCTCTACCCAGGTAGGGGAACCGGCCAGGCCGAACTGAGACGGGTCATCGGAAAGCTGGGCGCAGGACAGCTCCGCCACCGGCTTTTCCTGAGCCGCTGCCATTTGCTGTCGGTTGGCGAAGGTCTCGGCGGCAACCCCTTCGGTAACACAGACCAGAGCGGGCAGGGGCGCCTCAATCAGCTGGTGGCCTTCGTCGGTTATGCGCTCGGCAACAATGCAGTTGGTTTCGGGGCGCAGCGTCAGCTTGCGTACTTGGCTGATATGGGGCAGGCCCAATAGTTCAGCCAGCTCAGGCCCCACCTGCCCGGTTTCCGCATCGTTGCTGTTGCGTCCGCAGATAACCAGGTCGGGTTGCTCCCGCTGCAAGGCCAGGGCGAGGGCGCGGGCCGTGGCCAGAGTATCTGAGCCGGCCAAAGCCCGGTCGGTCAGCAAAACCGCCCGGTCCGCGCCCAGGGCCAGGCAGGTAACAAGGCCTTCCCGGGCCTGCGGCGGCCCCATGGACAAGGCAACCACTTCGTCCTCCGGCGATTGCTTCAACTCCACAGCCCGCACCAGGCCCAGAGCGTCGAAGGGGTTAACTTCCGAAGGAACGCCCTCCCGGACAATGGTCTTTTGCTCGTAGTCAAAGGTTATGCGAGACACCACCGGAACATATTTGACACAGACGGCCATTTTCATTGCAGCGCTCCGTCGCGAGGGGTATTAAATGCCGCCGTCTGACGGCTTGGCAAGGTTGGCCGTCAGCCGCCCCCGAACCTGTTCGGTCAGTTTAATCAGGTTGAGGCTGAAGGCAACCGGGTAGCGGGGCGGGTCGTAAATATGCTGGAACCGGGCAGCAAGGCAATTCAGGTCCTGCTGCAAATTCTGTCGCAGCTCCTCAATAGCCGGTGCGGGACGGGTGCGCTTTCCCTGTCGCATGACCGTTTGCAGCAAGGGTTCGCCGCCAGGCAGGCTTTCATCAGCCAACGCTACCACGTCCCGGGCATACTTGCCGTCCGGGCCGGGCCAGCGAAAGACCTGTTTGGCGCCGGGTGGGGATACCTTATCCGGGCTGAGCTTCATCGCCGGCTGCCGGTTATAGCAGGTTAATTTGTAGGACATATCGGTATATGGGGCATCAGCAGAAACGCTGACCCTGGTGCCAACCCCGAAAATATCTATGGGGGCGTCATCTTGCGCCAACCGGTCAATTTCATACTCATCCAGGCCACCGCTGGCTACTATTTGCACATAATCCAGGCCGGCTTCATCCAGAATGCGCCGCACCTGCCGACTCAGCGCTGCATAATCCCCGGAATCCAGCCGGACGCCGACCAGCCGCTGGCCCCGGTCTTCCATTTCCCGACCTACTGTTGCGGCATTTCGGGCCCCTTTAACAGTGTCATAGGTATCCAGCAGCAAAATGGTGCGCTGCGGGAAAGCCCGGGCATAGGCTCGGAAGGCATCGATCTCGGAAGGATAGGCGGTAATCAATGAATGAGCCATAGTGCCGGCTGGCGGGATACCGTAGCGTTGGGCGCCCAGCGCGTTGCTGGTGGACTGGAAGCCGGCGAGGTAGCCGGCCCGCGCCATCGTCAGCGCCCCATCTACGCCGGGGGAACGCCGGGCGCCAAAGTCGGATACCACCCGTCCCCGGGCGGCGTTAACGCAGCGTACCGCCTTGGTGGCCTGCAAGCTTTGCCAGTTCAACCGGTTGATAATCAAAGTCTCTACCAGTTGGGCTTCAACCAGCGGAGCGGTTACCTCCAGCGCCGGCGCGTTGGCAAAGAATATCCGGCCTTCCGCCAGAGCGCGAACGCTGCCGGTGAAACGCACCTTTGACAGGTATTCCAGGAAGGGAACGCTGAACATAGCGGTCTGCTTCAGATAGGACAGGCTGGCTGCGCCAAACCGGAACTCTTCCAGGTATTGCAGCGTCTCCTCTAACCCGGCGCAAACCAGGAACCCCCGGTTTGGCGGGTAAGCGCGAAAAAAGAGGCTGAAGGTGGCCGGGGCCAGTTTGCCTTCGTTGAAATAAGTTTGCGCCATAGTAAGTTCGTACAAGTCGGTAAACAGGCCCGACTCCGCAGGGGTTACCTGGTAGGCGAACTGACTCATAGCAAAAGAGACCGCTGATATTTAGAGGGCTTTCGTTGCAAGCATGGTTATTATCTTTGGGGCAGCTTAACTCTGTCAAACCGGAAGCCTTGAATGCAGGAGAAACGCAGCCTTGTTTGGGGTGGCGCGAAACCGGGCCGGCTGACCGCCCCCAGGCGCCGATTTGACACCGGATGGGGTGTTGGATATTATTCTCTATAGACATTTGCACAGTTGAATAGATTATCTGGACGCCCTTATCCAGAATGGCAGAGGGAACGGCCCTGAGAAGCCGAGCAACCGGCCGGCGGGATGTGATTATCCCGGGCAAGGTGCTAAATCCGGCGTCTTCCGACTGCTACGGGAGACGAAAGATGAGGGAGCTAAGAGAGTTTTTACGCTTCTCCCTTAACCGAGAAGCTTTTTTTGTTGCCCGGAGATGCCGGGCAGGAGTCGCCGGCTTTGGGTGAGATACGACCGATAGAGTGGAATGAAGGAACGCTGCGGCTGCTGGACCAAACCCGGCTGCCGGCAGAGCAGGTTGTGCTGGAAATCACCGACTACCGCAGCGCCGCAGCCGCAATACGCGATATGCAGGTGCGCGGCGCCCCGGCGATCGGGGTAACGGCGGCGTATGCCGTGGCGATGGCAGCCCGGGAGGTGAGCGCCGAAAGCCGCGCCTTCTTCCTGAATGAACTGCAACGGGCAGGAGAGTTGATAACTGCGGCCAGGCCCACGGCGGTGAACTTGCAATGGGCAGTCCGCCGAATGCTGTTGGCGGCTGAGACGGAACCGGACCCGGCGCAAATGCCGGAACGGTTGCTGGCGGAGGCTAAAGTTATTCAGCAGGAAGATGAGGCAATCAACCGACAGATGGGCGACTGGGGAAAGTCCCTCTTGCCCGGTGAAGGGGGCGTGCTGACCCACTGCAACACCGGCGCGCTGGCTGCTTCGGCTTTTGGAACGGCCCTTGGGGTGATTCGCGCCGGTTGGGAGGATGGACGAAGGTTCCGCGTATTCAATACTGAAACCCGTCCTTTCCTGCAGGGTGCTCGCCTGACCTCCTGGGAGTTTCAGCAATTGGGAATACCAGCGACCCTGATTGTGGACTCGGCGGCCGGCCTGTTGATGCAGCGGGGAGAGGTTAGTTGTGTCATAACCGGCGCCGACCGGATTGCCGCCAACGGCGATACTGCCAATAAAATCGGAACTTACCCCCTGGCTGTATTGGCCAAAGAGAACGGCATTCCCTTTTACGTGGCAGCGCCCACCAGCACCGTGGACTTGAGCCTTGCCTCTGGCAATGAAATCGAGATTGAAGAACGGCCGTCTGCCGAGGTAACACACTGCCTGGGCCAGCCGTCCGCTCCCGCCGGGGTGCCTGCGTTGAATCCTGCCTTTGATGTTACGCCCCACCGGTACATCAGCGCTATAGTTACCGAGCGGGGCGTGGTTCGCTCGCCATACCTGGCAGGACTGAAGCTGACATTGGGCGGTCAAAATTAAGCGCAGTTCTTGTGGGCAAAGACTGCCGGGAGCTACTGATGGGCAATATCGACCAGCAAACCCGTCGCCGGATGGCGGCAACCGGCTTGACGGCCTGCGATCCGGCCCGGGCCTGCCCCGGTTATATCCTGTACGCTCCCATGAGCGGTGGCGGGGAAGTTTATCTGGTAGATATGCAGGGGCGAGAGGCGCACCGGTGGAACCTGCCGTATCCGCCGGGTCTTTACGGCTACCTGCTGCCGGACGGCAACCTGTTTTATGGCGGCAAGACCCGGGATGATACCTGGAACCGCTTTCCTTCCTGGAAACGTTTCAAGGGCGGCGTAATGCTGGAAGCGGACCCCCAGGGCAATGTTGTCTGGGAACATCACGACCGGGAACACCACCACGACGCCCGGCGCACTGCCGGGGGTGGGGCAATTTACCTTACCGTGGAGCCGGTGTCCGCCGCTTTGACCGCCCGGGTTAAAGGGGGTGTGCCCGGCACCGATGCCGAAGGTATGTGGGCCGATGTTATCGTGGAAGTGGATCAGAAAGGCCGCTGCATTTGGGAATGGCGCGCCGCAGAGCATTTGGACCCGGAAATCCATGTATTGACGCTGAATGACCTTCGCGATGAATGGAGCCACGGCAATACGGTCGTTCCCTTACCCGACGACCGGGTGCTGTTCAGTTTTCGCAACATTTCCACCATCGGCATTATCGACAAGCAAACCGGACGGATCGTCTGGCAGTTGGGAGATTCCGTGTTGGCCCAGCAGCACGACCCCAGCCTGCTGCCTAACGGGAATGTGCTGGTCTATGACAACGGCTCCCACCGAAAGAACACGGGCCTGCCCTTTTCCCGTGTTATTGAGGTTGACCCGACCAGCAACGAAATTGTCTGGCAATACCAGGACTCGCCAGCTTATAACTTCTTCAGCCCCTACATTTCGGGCGCCCGTCGCCTGGCCAACGGCAATACGCTGATTACCGAAGGAATGTTCGGTCGGATGTTTCAGGTTGCGCCGGATGGAGAGGTAGTCTGGGAGTACGTGAACCCGTATTTCCATGCAGACGTAGAGGGTCAAGTGGTCAATCGCGTATTTCGGGCTACCCATTACCTGCCGGAAGAAGTGACCTTCGTATAGGAGAAAAATTGGCTGATCTGGAAGCAAGCATCGGGGTGATTGGCGGCAGCGGCCTTTATGCCATGGAGGGGCTGGCCAATGTTGCCTATATCGATGTGGATACGCCTTTCGGCAAACCCAGCGACAGTATCGTGGTTGGCTGCCTGGACGGAGTCCAGGTGGCTTTTCTGCCCCGCCACGGCCGGGGCCATCGGCTTAACCCCACCGGCATCCCGGCGCGGGCCAATATCTACGCCCTGAAAACCCTGGGGGTCCGCAGACTGGTTTCGGTAAGCGCCGTAGGCAGTTTGCAGGAGGATTTCGCTCCCCTGGACCTGGTGATTCCCGACCAGCTGATTGATCGAACCCGGCAGCGGGCCAACACCTTCTTCGACCAGGGTATCGTCGCCCACGTGGGCTTCGCCGAGCCTTTCTGCGCTCAAGCCCGCCAGCTGGTGGCTGACGCCGCCGCTGTGGTGGGAGTTACCGCCCACCGCAGCGGTACTATGGTGGTTATGGAGGGCCCCGCCTTTTCCACTAAAGCCGAATCCTTCCTGTACCGTTCCTGGGGAGCGCACGTTATCGGCATGACCGCATTGCCCGAGGCCAAGCTGGCCCGGGAGGCGGAAATGTGCTATGTGACCATGGCCTGGGTTACCGACTATGACTGCTGGCATGCAGTGGAAGAGGGCGTAACCGTGGAAATGGTGGTGCAAAACCTCCAGTCCAATGTGGAGGCCTCCAGGGAAATGCTGCGGCGGGTGATTCCCCACCTGGTCGGCGCTGCCGACTGTGCCTGTAATTCAGCCCTGAAGAATGCCATTATCACCGACGCCCGGGGGATTTCCGAAGAGGCGCGAAGGACGCTGACCCCCCTGGTAGCCAGGTATCTGCACCCGCCTTAACCTCACAGCTTCACTGAATGCCGGCTCATCGTCTTACCAACACTCAAGGAGGTATTAAATATGCCCAGGCAAGAACCCGGCGAACCCTATTTCCGGGTGGATTCTGACGAAGCCCGCGCTATTCTGGACGCCGACGGGGAAAACTCAATAGTGGTTGACGTGCGCCGGGATGACGAGTGGGCTACCGGGCACATTACCGGGGCGGTTCATATCCCTATAGATGACCTGCCTGACCGCATCGGTGAGGTTCCCCGGGACAAGAAAGTCCTGTTCATCTGCGCCGTGGGCGTGCGCAGCGGTTTGGCGTGCGAGGTGGCCTTTTCCATGGGCTTTGACACCGTCAACCTCTATAACATCGACGATGGAACCCCGGCCTGGATCGCCGGCGGACACCCGACCACCTACCCCGCTCAGGCTTAGCCCGGCCGGCAAGGGCAAAATCAATATCACAGGAGATAACTTTTGACTTTACAGAATACCAAAGGAGACGTCAGGGATTTGTCGCTGGCCCGGGACGGCGTAAACCGGATTCAGTGGGCGGAACGGGAAATGGGCGTTCTGCGCATTATCAAGGAGCGTTTCGCCAGGGAGCAGCCCCTGCAGGGGCTGCGCATGGCAGCTTGCCTGCACGTTACTACCGAAACGGCCAACCTCGCCATTACCTTGAAGGAAGGGGGCGCCGACCTGGCTCTTTGCGCCAGCAACCCGTTAAGCACCCAGGACGATGTGGCGGCGGCGCTGGTTAACGATTATGGCATTCCCACCTTTTCCATCAAGGGCGAAGACAACGAAACCTACTACCAGCACCTGCGCGCCGCATTGGACCACGAACCCCAGTACACCATGGACGACGGGGCCGATCTGGTCAGTATGCTGCACAAAGACCGCCCGCAGTTGCTGCCCAACGTGCTGGGCGGCACCGAAGAGACTACTACCGGCGTCATTCGCCTGAACGCCATGGCCGCTGACAATGCCCTGAAATACCCGATAATAGCGGTTAACGAAGCGGAGACCAAGCACTTTTTTGACAACCGCTATGGTACGGGACAGAGCACGCTGGACGGCATTACCCGGGCTACCAACATACTGTGGGCCGGCCGCCGGGTAGTGGTGGGCGGCTATGGCTGGTGCGGCCGAGGCGTGGCCTCCCGGGCCCGGGGCCTGGGCGCCCACGTCATCGTTACCGAGGTGAATGCGGTGCGCGCCCTGGAGGCGGTTATGGACGGTTTTACCGTTATGCCCGGGCTGGAGGCCGCCAGGGTCGGCGAAGTATTTGTTACCGTTACCGGCGGTTTGCACACCATCAGCGGCGAACATATGGCCGCTATGCCCGACGGGGCCATCATCGCCAACAGCGGCCACTTTAACGTGGAAATTGACATTCCTTCCCTGGAAGCTATGTCAGTGAGCCACCGGGAAGTCCGCCCCTTTGTCGAGGAATACACTACCAGAGATGGACGGAGGCTCTATCTGCTGGGAGAGGGGCGGTTAATTAACCTGGCCGCCGCTGAAGGCCATCCCTCCGCCGTAATGGATATGAGCTTTGCCAATCAGGCCCTGAGCGTTGAATACCTGGTTAAAAACCGGGGCAAGATGCCCCCCGGCGTCTATGCTGTCCCTGAGGAAACCGACCAGGAAGTAGGGCGGTTGAAGCTGGAGTCTATGGGCATAAAAATTGATTCCCTGACCTCCAGCCAACAGCGCTACCAGGAAAGCTGGGAGGAAGGAACCTGACCGACCGGAATTAACTCAACCCGTCCCGCCCCTGTTGGATACTTGCCGCGGGCCTGGCCGGCATTTATGGAGTGTTCCCGGCTTTCTCCGGGCCCGTTGCTGCAATAATTGGAGGAACAACAATGCCCATCCAGTTTATGACCTCGCCCAAGTACCTGCTCACCTCTGAGTCGGTAACTGAAGGGCACCCGGACAAGCTCTGCGACCAGATTTCTGATGCCGTGCTGGATACCGCTTTGTCTGGCGACCCAATGAGCCGGGTCGCTTGCGAAACGGTGGCAACCAAGAACCTGATAATGGTTACCGGAGAGATAACCACCGCGTCGGATCTGGTCTTTGACGAGATTGCCCGCAGCGTGATGCAGGAAATCGGCTATACCGACGTCAAGTACGGGCTAGATGGAACTTCCTGCGGCGTGGTCGCTCACGTCAGCCGCCAGTCTCCCGACATCAGCAGCGGCGTAACTACTTCGCTGGAGCATCGGGGCAACGGCAGTTCCGCCGATGCCCGCCGCGCCACCGGCGCCGGGGACCAGGGTATGATGGTAGGGTTTGCCTGCAATGAAACTGAAAGCCTGATGCCCTTGACCGTGGACTTGTCCCACCGGCTGGTGGAGCAACTGGCCGCAGTGCGCAAGCAAGGCATACTCCCCTACCTGGGCCCCGATGGCAAGTCTCAGGTTACGGTGGAATACCATATGGGGCGTCCCTGCCGCGTGGATGCCGTCGTGATTAGCACTCAACATGAAGATCAGGCCAACCGAGCCGCTTTCACCGAGCAGCTGCGAAAGGATATTACCGAGCACGTAATCAACCCCGTAGCCGGGGAATTGATGGACGGCGACACTAACATTTTTGTCAACCCCAGTGGTTGGTTTGTCGTCGGCGGCCCCCAGGGCGATACCGGCCTGACCGGGCGCAAGATTCTGGTAGATACCTACGGCGGCATTGCCCGGCACGGCGGCGGCGCCTTTTCCGGCAAAGACCCCACCAAAGTTGACCGCTCCGGCGCCTACGCTGCCCGGTATGTCGCCAAGAACCTGGTAGCAGCCGGCCTCGCTGACCGGGTGGAGGTAATCGTTTCTTACGCCATCGGCGTGGCTGAACCCATTTCGGTGTCCGTGGAGACCTTTGACACGAACCACCTGGGTAATGACAAGATTGAAAGCCTGGTTAGCGAGTGCTTCGACCTGCGCCCCGGCGCGATCATCGAAGACCTTAACTTGCGGCAGCCCATCTACCGGAATACGGCGGCCTACGGCCACTTTGGGCGCGTCGATCTGGACTTGCCCTGGGAGCGTACCGATAAGGCCGACTTGCTGAGGCGGAAAGCCGGCCTCGGTTAGCCGTCCCCATGCTATTGTTGGGCCATTGCCTGACGGTTTCGTTTGACCCTCATTCCTCACCACCCTACAATGGGTTGTGCGGAATGAGGTTTTTCTATTGCAAAGGCGGTGGAAAGTGTCCAGTGTGATTAAGTTTGGCACCGACGGGTGGCGGGCGATTATTGCTGAAGATTTTACCTTTGCCAACGTAGCCCGTTGCACCCAGGGCCTGGTCAACTACCTTAAGGATACCGGGGCTGCCGGCAAGGGCCTGGTGGTGGGTTATGACACCCGGTTTCTGTCCCGTCAGTTTGCCGAAACGGTAGCCTCGGTTTGCGCGGCCAACAAGGTGCCGGCCTACCTTGCCCGGGAGCCGGCCCCTACTCCGGCGGTGAGTTTCAATGTCCTGGCACGGGAAGCGGCCGGAGCGGCTATCATCACTGCCAGCCACAACCCGGGCATTTGGAACGGCTTCAAGTTTAAGCCGGAATACGCCGGCAGCGCTACCGATGAGATTACCAGCCTTCTGGAAGAGCACATCGCCGCCGCCGCCGGGCCGCTTTTCTGCTCCCTCGCCGATGGGCGGAGCAGAGGATTGGTTGACGACATAGACCCTAAAGCTCCTTATCTGGAGCGGCTGAAATCCCTGGTTAACCTGCCGGCGATAAAGGCCACCGGCCTGCGGGTGATTGTGGACGCCATGTTCGGCGCCGGCGCCGGTTACCTGCCGGAGCTGCTTTCCGGCGGCAGTGTTTCTGTTGTAGAACTGAACGGCTACCGCAACCCGGCCTTTCCCGGCATCGACCAGCCCGAACCCATTGCCCCTAACCTGGCAAAACTGATGTCGCAAGTGCCTGAAGCGAGCGCGATAGCCGGCATTGCATTGGACGGCGATGCGGATCGGGTGGGGTTGGTAGATGAGCAAGGCAACTTTGTCAGCACCCTGGAGGTGTTTTCGTTGCTGGCCCTCTATTTGCTGGAAGAGAAGGGGCAGCGCGGGTCGATAGTTAAAGGCGTAACCTCTTCTGAAATGCTTAACCGTCTGGGGCAGCAGTTTGGGGTTGACGTGCACGAAATGCCGGTAGGGTTCAAGCACATCGGGCCCCGTTTCAGTGAGGTTGATGGACTGATTGGCGGCGAGGAAAGCGGCGGTTTTGCCTTTCGCGGCCATATACCCGAGCGCGACGGCATCCTGAGCGCTTTGTACCTTTTGGAATATATAGCTGTCACCGGTCAATCACCCTCCCGGCTGGTTGAACGGCTTTTCGCTAAAGTGGGGCCGCACTACTATCATCGCAGGGACTTGAGCTTTGACCCGGAGCGGCGAGATGACATAACAGCCCGCCTGCAAAGCCCTGTTCTGACCGCTCTGGCCGGTCGGCCGGTAATCGGCTCGGATACTATCGACGGGCGTCGCCTGTTCTTCGACCGGGGCTGGCTGGCCGTCCGCTTCTCGGGTACAGAGCCTCTGTTGCGCCTTTACTGCGAGGCGGAAAACTCTGAGCTGGTGAACATCTTGCTGAACGCCGCCCAGGATTATCTGGAAGTCTGAAAGCCACCGGGTCTGCTGCTAACGAAAAACCATGAAAAGACAGGAGGCCAGCGTTGTCCGCCGCTGCTGAAGGGAAGAAATACCGCAGCTACGTCATTACCGGCATAGTGGCGAGCGCAGCCATCAGCACAGCGGTAATCGGCGCCCTGACTATTGGCAGCGGCGCCGATATCGATGGCGTGAACCTATTCGTGGAGGGGCTGGCCGGGCGTTCCAGCACCTGGTTGGGCGGTTTGGTGGGGGCTGCTTCCCTGTTCGCCTTTGCCGCCGGGCTGGCTTCGGCAGTTAACCCCTGCGGCTTTGCCATGCTTCCAGCGTATCTGGGGCTTTACCTGGGTTTGAGCGCCCGGGGAGAAGGCTCGGAAAGTCTTAAGCCCCTGCGCCAAATCCCCCAGTCTCTACTAATCGGCGGTACGGTAACCACCGGGTTTGTTGTCCTCTTTGGATTCGTGGGGACGCTGATCGCCCTGGGGGCCTCCTTCCTGGTGCAGCTATTGCCCTGGGTCGGACTGTTAATCGGGGTACTTCTGGCGGTTGCCGGCGCCTGGTTAGTCGGTGGAGGCAGAATTTATACCGGAGCAGCGGCGCAGGCTGCCGCTCACATCGGCGAACCTGGGCAGGTAGGAATTCGCGGTTTCTTTCTTTTTGGCATCAGCTACGGTGTTGCATCCCTCAGCTGTACCCTGCCCATATTTCTGGCAGTAGTGGGTCTGAGTATATCAGACATGGGGTTCCTGAAAATCCTGAGCAACTTCCTGCTGTTTGCCCTGGGGATGGGGCTGGTCATTATGACGCTGACCCTGGGAATCGCCCTCTTTCGGGGGGCTTTAGTGGCCTGGCTGCGCCGGGCCTTGCCTTACATTCAACCCCTTGGCGCCTGGTTGATGGTTCTGGCCGGAGCTTACATAATCTTCTACTGGTTGACTATTGGCGGGTTGATGTAATTAAGGGAAGCGGGTGTTTAATGCCGCTTACCGCCATGCAAGGCTAAAGGGAGCAGCTTTTTGCGCTGCTCCCGGTCCGCATCGGGAAAATGGATTAGCGCTTGGTGTACTGGGGCGCCCGCCGGGCCCGTTTCAAACCGTATTTTTTGCTTTCCTTAATCCGGGAATCCCGGGTAATCAACCCGTGGCGGCGCAGGGAGGCCTTGAATCCTGCGTTGTAAGCTACCAGGGCACGGGCAATGCCGTGGCGAATGGCTTCCGCCTGGGCATTGACACCGCCGCCGGTTACCTTGGCCACCAGTTGAAACTGGCCGCGAGTGTTGGTAACCCGAAAGGGTTCGCCCACCACTACTTGCCACGGCTCCCAGTTAAAATAATCTTCTACCAGTTTGTTATTCACCAGCATCGGCCCGCCGTCGCCGGTAGGGTACAGCCGCACCCGGGCAATGGCGGTCTTGCGTTTTCCGGTGCCGTAGAAGTATCGCTGTTGTGTTTCCGCTTGCACCAAAGTCTTACCCGTCCTTAGTTAGCTTATCTGGAGTTTGACAGTTGACCGGTCTGCGCCTGGTGGGGGTGCGTGTCGCCGGCGTAAACCTTCAGGCGTTTCAGCATTGCCCGTCCCAGCTTGTTGCGGGGCAGCATTCCCTTAACCGCCAATTGTAGCACTTGCTCCGGTCTGCTCTCCAGCATATCCCTGAGGATAAAGGTCTTCAGGTTGCCGACGTAGCCGCTGTGCCGATAGTAAGTCTTCTGCAGCAGCTTGTCGCCGGTGATTCTCACCTTATCCATGTTGACAACAACCACATGGTCTCCGGTGAGGACGTGGGGAGTATAGGTTGGACGGTCCTTGCCCTGCAAGGCCACAGCCACATTTCGGGCCAGCCGCCCCAGGGACTGGCCGGTGGCGTCGATGACCCGCCAGTTCTGAGGCGTATCGCCGGCCTTGGGGAAATAGGTGCTAGTGCGTTTCATGATTCCCAATTACCTTCTAACAGTTGCTTCGGATAGTTTACCTTGACTAGACATAAACCCCTGGCTGGCAAAGCAGGAACAGCTGACCAGAGCTTCTTCGCTTCAGTCCCCGGGCCGACCGACTCCAGAAGAGTTTTTATGCTCTCGGCGGGCAATTTACCTTTCCCGATTTGGAGCAGAACGCTATTAACCCGGCGAATCTGGTGCCTGAGAAAGCCGTTAGCCTCGCATTCGATAACCAGGGTGTCCCCCTGCCGGGCCAGTTGCCAGCGCGAAACGGTGCGAACTGCGCTCCGGTCCACCGGATGCCCTGAAGCGAAAGGACGGAAATCGTGCTGCCCTAATAACCCCCGGGCGGCCTCATTCATGCTCTCAAGATGCAAGGGGTCCCTGAGCCAGTAGCACACCCGGCGCCGGAGCGCCGAGGGCCAGGGACGGCTCAAGACCCGGTACTGATAGACCCGACTGACGGCGCTGCGCCGGGCGTGAAACCCGGCCACTGCTTCGCAGGCCTGCAAAACTCGTATATCCTCTGGCAGGTAATAATTTAATGCCCCGACAAAGGTTCCCGGCGGCAATCGGCTGCCGGTCAAAAAGTCCACCACCTGCCCCTGGGCATGGGCGCCGGAGTCGGTGCGGCTGGCCCCGCGAACCCGCGCCGGTTCACCGGTAAGACGATACAAAGCGGTTTCCAGCGCTCCCTGAATTGTTGGCTGCCCAGTCTGAACCTGAAAACCAAAATAGTTGGTTCCTTCGTACTCAACCATCAACGCCAATCGGCGCCGGACACCCTTGTCCCCATCGGGCGGCGGTTGACGCATAAGTTCCACTGCCGGGACGGCGGCGTTCTTATTGTCCGGGCGGCCTTCAGACCAGCTCGATTACGGCCATATTGGCGCCGTCGCCCTGACGCTGTCCCAGTTTGACGATGCGGGTATAGCCGCCGGGTCGTCCTTCGTAGCGGGGCGCCAGTTCGTCAAAAACCTTCTTGACCACCTGTTTATTCGGCACTTGGCTCAAGGCCAGGCGGCGATGGTGCAGGGTGCCTTTCTTGCCATGGGTAATCAGCTTTTCGGCCACAATGCGGGTTTCCTTGGCCTTGGCCAGGGTGGTTGTAATCCGCTCGTGCCGGATTAACTCCATGGTGAGGCCTCGCAGCAACGCCTTGCGTTGATCCTTATACCGACTGAGATTACGTCCGGCAACGCGGTGGGAAGCCATAGCTAACAGTTCTCCTCCTGGTCGTCATCTTCATCGTCAGGGTAATCCCAGTCATCATCGTAATCGTCTTCTGATACGGCTGGGGAAGTTAGCGTTGCAACGCTCGAGTCAGCGCCGATGGACTCAACCCCTGGCAACGATGAGGACATTGTCGGGTCAGCGTCTGCATCGTCGTCGGTCGCTGTATCCCGCTCATCCGCATAGGCCATGGGTTCAGCGGATAAGCCCATATTAAAGTTCGCCCTGGACGCGTTTGAGCCGATACCCTTATCCGCCAGTTTTTCCCGCAATTCGCTCAAAGACCTTTCGCCAAAATTGCGTATCTTGAGCAATTCATCGTCAGACTTTTCCAGCACCTCGCCTACGCGGGTTATGTGGGCCCGTTTCAGGCAATTCAGAGTCCGCGGCGACAGTTCCAGCCGTTCAATGGGGGTTTGATAAACCTCCGGAGACAGCCCCAGTGGCTGCCGGCTGCCGGCAGTGTCGGCTGAACTGGACAAATTCTTGAACAGGAACAAATCCTCAACCAGGGCATCAGCCGCTTGCCGCATCGCTTGTATCGGGTCAATGGTTCCGTCAGTCCACAATTCCAGAACCAGCCGCTCATAGTCATACTGCTGCCCTACCCGGGTTCGTTCCAGCGAGTAGTTAACTTTTCGGACCGGGTTGAAGATAGCATCCACCGGCAACTGGCCTACCTGAAGCCCGGCACCGCCCTCCGATGGCTCAGCCGGACGATACCCCACGCCGGATTCTACGTTAAACTCAATGGTCAACTCAGCGTCATCCAGGGTTGCCAGGTGGAGTTCCGGGTTGACAATCTCAAATTCGCTGGAGGTTGCAATATCGCCAGCGCATACCCGACCTTCTCCCCGCACTTCCAGGCGCATCTTGCCGGTACGCCCCGTCTGGGAGCGGATGCGAATGCGCTTGATGTTCAGCAGCAGCTCCATCACCTCTTCTTTTATGCCGGGAATGGCCGTGTACTGGTGAAGCATGTCCTCTATTTTCACCCAGGTAATGGCGCTGCCCTTGATGGAGCTGAGCAGATAACGGCGCAATGGATTGCCAATTGTATGCGCCAACCCGGGCGCCAACGGTTCCAGGGCTACCCTGGCGTGGCGATCGGTAGCTTCAACTACGTTTATTCCCGGTTTGATTGGTTCCGGCTCTTCGGTGGATGTACCCGGGTAGATGGCAAAAGTTTCCAGCATATAACTCACTACCTCGAGTAAAACTCAACAATCAGGCGGGAGTTGATGGTTTGCGACAAGTCCTCCTCAGAGGGCAAGGCAACCACCTCGGCAGACATAGCGTTAATATCGAGAGACAGCCAGGCCGGAATCGGCCGTTTGGGAATGCTGTCCGTCCGTTCCTTGTAGAAGTCAGTGCTTTTAAGCGACTCTTTCCAGGCAATGACATCGCCGGTTTTCACCTGGAAGGAAGGTATATCGGTCTTCACTCCGTTCACGGTGAAATGGCCGTGGCGCACCATTTGCCGGGCCTGCTTCCGCGAATCGGCGAAGCCCAGCAGATAGACAATATTATCCAGACGCCGTTCCAGGGCGCGCAACAAGTTAATGCCGGTAATTCCCGGGTTATTGAAAGCCTCGGTCATATAACGGCGGAACTGGCCTTCCATCACCCCGTACATCTGCCGCGCTTTCTGCTTCTCCCGCAGGTGAACCCCGTAGTCCGAGGGCCGGCGGCGGCGGTTATTCTGGTTGCCTGGCGGCGAGTGGCGGCGTTCCACAGCGCAACGCGGGCTGAAGCAACGGTCTCCCTTCAAGAACAGCTTCTCACCAGCCCGACGGCACAGCCGGCAGGACGGACCTGTATATCTTCCCATAAAGCCTCTTTCTAAACCCTTCGTCTTTTCGGTGGTCGGCACCCGTTATGCGGTATTGGAGTTACGTCTCTTATGCTGGTAACCAGCAGCCCGGCGCCTTGCAGCGAGCGGATAGCCGCCTCTCGTCCGGCTCCGGGCCCCCGGATGAAAACGTCAATTTGCCGCAGCCCCATATCCATCCCCCGGCGGGCGGCCTGTTCGGCGGCGCGCTGGGCAGCGAAGGCAGTTCCCTTTCGGGAGCCGCGAAAGCCTGCCGTACCCGCGCTGGCTGAAGCGATAACATTGCCGTCCGAATCGGTAATGCTGACCAGGGTATTGTTGAACGTCGAGTATATATACGCCCGGCCCTGGGGCACTGAGCGACGCTCCCGACGCCGGGTTCTTGGTCTAGGCATATTGCTCCCTCAACTACTTTTTGCCGCCGGTCCGGCGCCCCCGGCCAGCCACGGTACGGCGCGGCCCCTTACGAGAGCGGGCATTAGTGCGGGTTCGCTGACCGTTAACCGGCAGGCCGCGCCGGTGCCGGCTCCCCCGGTAAGAGCCGATTTCAATCAGGCGGCGGATGTTCTGGTTAACTTCCCGGCGCAAGTCGCCTTCGGTAAGGTAATCCCGATCCAGCCCCCGGTCAATGATTTCCCGGATCCGGTCCACTTGAGCCTCGCTCAATTCATTCATCCGGGGCGGCATTTCCGGGTCTAAACCGGCCTGTTCCAGAATCTCTGAAGCTATTACCGGGCCCACTCCGTAAATGCTGCGCAAAGCAATGTGCGCCCGCTTGCGGTCGGGCACGTCAACGCCGGCGATTCGAACCATCTTCTTCCTCCTGTCCTGGCCGGGATACTATCCCTGGCGCTGCGAGTGTCGGGCGTTTGAGCAGATAATGCGAACTACTCTCTTGCGTTTGATGACCCGACACTTGTCGCACCGAGGTTTAACCGATGCGGTTACTTTCATGGCCGCGCTCCTTGTGAACGACGCTTCGGTTACTTGAACCGGTAAGTGATGCGGCCGCGGCTCAAGTCATAGGGGGAAAGTTCCACCAGGACCCGGTCGCCGGGCAGCACTCGGATGAAGTGCATTCGGATTTTGCCGGAAACGTGGGCCAACACCTGGTGGTCGTTGGGCAGTTCCACCCGGAACATCCCATTGGGCAAGGCCTCGGTAACTTTAGCCTCAACCTCTATCGCTTCCTTCTTTGGCATAACCCCCCTTATGGGTTTTTCTTCCGCGGCTCAGATTCCTGCGGGTATTTGCGCTAGCTATGCTTGGTCAAGATTTCCGGGCCACTCTCGGTAATAGCGATGGTATGCTCAAAATGAGCTGACAGCGAGCCGTCGGCGGTAACCACCGTCCACTGATCCTCCAGGGTTCGGGTGCGCCAGTCGCCGATATTAAGCATCGGCTCAATAGCGATACACATTCCGGGGCGGATCAGATAGCCCCGCCCGGCCTGTCCATGATTGGGCACCTGGGGGTCTTCATGGAGGTAGCGGCCGATGCCGTGTCCGACGTACTCGCGCACTATGCCGTAGCCACGGGCTTCGCCGTATTGTTGCACGGCGGCGCCAATATCCCCCAACCGGTTGCCCGGCTGGGCGGCCTTGATCCCTTCCTCCAGGCTGGCGCGGGTGGTTTCCATCAGGTCAATGGCTTCCTGGCTGACGGCGCCCACTGGCACCGAGATAGCTGCGTCGCCGATAAAACCGTCGATCGTCGCTCCCACGTCCATTTTGATAATGTCGCCTTCCTGAAGCGCCCGCCGGCCGGGGATACCGTGAACGATTTCCTCATTTACCGATGCGCAAATAGTGTGCCGAAAACCCCGATAGCCCTTAAAGGCCGGTTTGGCTCCGTGGCGCCGTATTTCCTTCTCAGCGATGCTGTCCAGCTCCCGGGTTGTAACGCCCGGTTCCACCGACCTTTTCAGCAAGGTTAAAGCAGCGCCCACAATAGCGCCGGCCCGGCGCATGGCATCCAGTTCCGGGGGCGACTTAATGGTAATGCCGCCAGCGTATGACGATGGGGAATTGGAGGCAGTCTCAGTTCTGTTTTTTCGATTCATTCAGCCTATTGTACCTCTTCCTGGTGAACTTGGAAACCCGCAAACCGTTGCAAAGCCAGGGCAGTCAGCACCTGCTGGCCGATTTCCGCAACACTACCCACGCCGGGTATTTCTTTCAACCGGTTCTGTTCCCGGTAGAAGTCCAGCGCCGGCGCGGTTTGTTCCCGGTAAACTCCAATGCGTACTTGCACTGCCGCATAGCGGTCATCTTCCCGCTGGTATAACTCGCCGCCGCAGCGACGGCATGGCGGCGGGGCGGCAAACTGGTCGGGTTTCAGGTTTTCCGGAGCCTGGCATTGCCGACAGACAAACCGGCCGCCCAGCCGCCGCACCAATTCCTGCTCCGGCACATCAATCAATATCGCCTGGTCCAACCCGCGGGACTTTTCCCGCAGCGCCTGATCCAGTGCCTGGGCCTGCTCCCGGGTACGGGGAAAGCCGTCAAGGATGAAACCGTCTTCCCGGTTCAGTTCCAGCACCTGCTCCAGGATGATTTCAATCACCAGGTCATCCGGCACCAACAGCCCCCGGTTCATATACTCGGCGGCCTTCAACCCCAACTCCGTCTGCTGCTGCAAGTGGCGGCGGAACAAGTCGCCAGAGCTTATATGCGCAATGCCCAGCCGCTCCTTCAGCAGTTGAGCCTGCGTGCCTTTGCCGGCCCCCGGCGGGCCGAACAGAGCCAGTCTGATTGGTGAAGCCAATTATCTCAGGAACCCTTCGTAGTTTCGCATTAACAGTTGAGCTTCCAGTTGACGCAAAGTATCCAGGCCCACGCCTACCATAATCAGCAAGCTGGTACTGCTTAACTGAATGGCCTGGACATCGGTAATCAGCGAAGCCAGATAAGGCACAATCGCAACAAAGCCGAGGAACAGAGCGCCTCCGGTAGTAATTCGCAGGATAACCCGGTTCAGGTATTCCTGCGTTGGCCGGCCAGGTCGTATTCCCAGGACAAACCCTCCATTGCGTTGCAGGTTCTCGGCCAGGTTCTGCTGCTGGAACACCACCAGGGTGTAGAAAAAGGCGAAGATTACCACCATCACAAAGACGAACACCCAGTAAACCGGCGAATTGGGGTTGAAGAGGTCGCCGAAGAACCGGGCCACATCGCCTACCACGCCGGTGCTGGTGGCGAAATAAGTCGCTATCGTGCCGGGCAGAATCACAATTGAAAAGGCAAAAATCAGGGGGATCATCCCCGCGGAGTTGACGCGCAAGGGGATGTAGGTTCCGCCACTCTGCCGATACATACGGCCGCCCCGGAAAATGCTGCGGCCATATTGCACTGGAATCCTCCGATGGGCCTCATTAAAGACGACAATCAGAGCGATAATCAGAACGCCGATAATTACAAAGAAACCTATGCCCAGCAAATCCTGGCGGTCCAGGAACCCCTGGGTAATCAGGCCGGGAAAGCCGGCTACGATGCCGGCGAAGATAATCAGCGAGATGCCATTGCCGATGCCCCGTTCGGTTATCAGTTCGCCCAGCCAGACCAGGAACATGGTTCCGGCGGTCATGGAGATGATGGCCGCCATGGTGGGCAGCAAAGCATCGCCGGTAAAGCCCACATTGGTCAATACATTGCTTTGTTGCAGCAGAATCAATTGACCGAAACCCTGCGCGATGGCGATCGGCACCGTCAACCAGTGCACAATGCGGTTAATCGTAGCCCGCCCGGATTCACCCTCCCGGGACAGTTGCTGCAAGGCGGGAATTACCGGTGTGAGCAGTTGCATTACAATTGAAGCCGTGATGTACGGAAACACCCCCAGGGCGACGATGCTCATCCGGCTCAGCGCGCCGCCGCTGAAGAGGTCGAGGAAACCCAGCAGCTGATTGTTTTCGAACAGGTTGTTCAGCTGGAAGGTATCGATGCCGGGGATGGGAATGTGGGACAGAAAGCGGAAAATCGCCAACATTCCCAGGGTAAAGAGAATCTTGGCCCGCAAATCAGGCAAACTGAAGGCATCAACGGCGGCCTGAATCAGCCTGGGCCAGCGTCCCCCTTGTGCTTCCGTAGAGATCATCTGAACTAGAGTTCCTCCGCCGCTCCCCCAGCTGCCACAATCTTCTCCCTGGCCGATTGAGTGAACTTATGGGCGGCTACGGTGAGGGCTTTGCCCACTTCGCCGTTGCCCAGAATCTTGACCGGGTTCTTCAGGCCGGCAATCATACCCCGGCGGTACAGGACTTCCGGAGTAATCCGTTGTCCGGCGTCAAAGACTGACAGGTCATCCACTTTGACCAGGGAATAACGGGTCTTGAACTTGTTGTTGAAACCCCGCTGGGTAGGGAGGCCCTTAACCAAGGGCAGCTGCCCCCCTTCGAAACCGGGGCGGATCCGGTAGCCGGAACGGGATTTTTGCCCCTTCATTCCGCGACCGCCATAGCTGCCCTGACCGGCGGCATCTCCCCGTCCTACGCGCTTGCGGGCCCGCCGCGCCCCCGGCGAGGGTGTAATATTATGCTCCATCATGTTCGGAACCAGGCTCCTGGATAAATTGCCCCCGGAGGGCTGGCGACCTGGCCGGCCCCGGGGAAACGGCTGTCAATATCTCTTCTGTTGCGGCTGAACGAACCGGCGAGGCTGGCCCGGCTAATCCTCGGCTACCTCTTCCACCGTTACCAGGTGGGCCACTTTGTTGACCATGCCCCGGATGGTGGGCGTATCTCCGTGGGTTACCGTATGGTGCAAGCGACGCAAGCCCAGGGCGTGAACCACTTTCCGTTGATTCCGGGGTTTACCGATAAAGCTCTTGGTCCATGTAATTTTCAGTTGAGCCATTAAACCACCTGCAAAGCATCGCGCTGGCCGGCCAATAACATAAAAGAACCCTGATTAGCCGGTTTTCTCGGCGGGGCGGCTGCCCCGCCGGCGGACTGTTTCTTCCTGCGGGTCGCGCAGCCGTCGCAAGGCTTCCAAAGTTGCCCGAACCGTGTTAATCGGGTTGCGTGAACCCAGAGATTTGCCGACCACGTCCCGGACGCCGCCCAATTCCAGAATTGCCCGCATTGCGCCGGCTGCGATAATGCCGGTGCCTTCCGGCGCTGGCTTGATTACTACGATGGATGCGCCCACCTTGACCGTAATCTCGTGCGGGATGCTGCTGCCCCGCATGGGTATCTTGACCATATTGCGGCGGGCAACGGCATTGCCCTTGCGCACGGCATCGGGAATTACCAGAGCTTTGCCCATGCCGGCGCCAACATTGCCCGCGCTGTCGCCGACCACCACCAGCGCATTAAAGCGCAGCCGCCGGCCTCCCTTTACCACCTTGGCGATGCGCCGCGTATAAACAACCCGCTCGGTGAAACCCGAAGGGTCTTCTTCCCTTTCCCGGGGCGGACGGTTGGACCGGGGCCTGTTTCCGGTACTGACCATTAAAACTCAAGACCTCCTTCGCGGGCTGCCTCGGCCAGAGCCTTAACCCGGCCGTGATATTTGTAGCCCCCTCGGTCGAAGACCACCTGGCCAATACCATGGGACAAGGCCCGCTCCGCCAGAAGAGCGCCGACCGCAGTGGCTGCCGCCGTCTTGTGGCCGCCAAGACTTTGCGCCTGGCCCCTGGTTTCCTGGCTGGAGGCGGACACCAGGGTGTTGCCTTTGGTGTCGTCAATTATTTGAGCGTAAATAGCGCGCAGGCTGCGAAAAACACATAGCCTGGGCTGGTTCGGGCTGCCCGACACCTTGCGGCGTACCCGCCGGTGCCGAACCTTTCTCATCCTTCGAGCGTCTTTGTCTCTGGGCATCTCGCGTGATTATCTCCAGACAACCGTCTAATTGTTCAACGGAGCGTTAAGATTTACGGGCCGCGGCTTTACCGGGCTTGAAGTGCAGCGCCTCTCCCTGATACCGGATGCCCTTTTCCTTGTAGGCGTTAGGCGGGCGCACCTTTCGAATCTTCGCTGCCAGCTCCCCCACTTTCTGCTTGTCAATACCCCTGACGTGAACCCGGTTATTGCCTTCAACTTCAAGGGTTACGCCTTCCCGGGGCTGAATTTCTACCGGGTGGCTGAAGCCTACATTCAGGACAATGCCTTCGCCGGACTGCTGCACTCGGTAACCCACGCCCATCAACTCCAGGGTTTTAGTGTAACCGTCGGTTACGCCCACAATGGCATTGGAAATAAGGCTGCGGGTAAGACCATGCAGGGAATGATGAAACTTGCGCTCCGATTGCCGTGCTACTACCACCTGGCCTTCTTCCGTGCGTACAATAACTTCCGGGTGATAGCTCTGGGTCAGAACGCCGCGGGGCCCCTTGACGGTAACTCCGCCGTAGTGAATCTCCACTTCCACGCCGTCGGGTATAGGTATAGGCCTTCGTCCGATGCGGGAAAGGGTTCTGCCTTCTGCTTTTTGGGGCGCATTGATCTTACCAGACATAACAGAGAAGCTCTCCTCCAATGCCGAGTCGCCAGGCCTGCCGGCCGCTCATAACCCCCTGGGGGGTGGACAGGATGGCCAGGCCGAGACCGCCATATACCCGGGGAATTTCGCCCTTGCCGACGTAAACCCGCAAGCCGGGCTTGCTGACTCGCTTGAGGCCGCTGATCACCGGTTCCCGGCCAGTACGATAAGCCAGGTGCAGGCGTATGGTTGGGAACCGGTGGCCACGAGGCAGATCAAAGTCCCGTATATAGCCCTGTTCCTTCAGTATAACCGCCAGGGCAGACTTCATTTTGGAATGCGGCACCAGCACTGAATCGTGGCGCGCGTGAATGCCGTTTCGGATTCGGGTCAGCATATCCGCTATTGGGTCATTAACCGGCATGGTCTGCTAATCTCCTAACTTCCTTCATTAACCCGATGTCGGGTTGAACCGGGGCGCTTCACCCGTTGCTACCAGCTGGCCTTGCGGACGCCGGGCAAATCTCCGGTCAAAGCCAACTGGCGGAAGCAAATGCGGCAAATGCCAAAATAGCGGATGTAGGCTCGCGGGCGCCCGCAGCGGTGGCAGCGGTTATGCTGCCTTCCCCGGTACTTGGGTTCGCGGAGCCATTTCTGAATCATAGACTTCTTGGCCAAAGCATCTCCTAAAGCTCTTCCCGATTGCGTCCTGCTAGCTTTGTCTGACGAAAGGCATACCGAACAACTCCAGCAGCCGTATGGATTCGGCATCGTTCGGTGCGGAAGTAATGATGGTTACCTGCAACCCCCGGAAGCGGTCTATCTGGTTGTAGTCAATCTCCGGGAAGATAATCTGCTCGCGAATGCCGATGGAAAAGTTGCCGCGTCCGTCAAAACCGCGACGGGATATTCCCCGGAAATCGCGGATACGGGGCAGGGCGGTATTCACCAACCGATCCAGGAAGTGATACATCCGGGCGCCCCGCAGGGTTACACAGGTTCCGATAGGGTTGCCGGCCCTTAACTTGAAACCGGCGATAGACTTGCGCGCCCGGGTAATAACCGGCTTCTGGCCGGTAATAATCATCAGGTCGCGGGTGGCGGCCTCCATCGCCCGGCCATTGGTCAAGGCCTCGCCCAAGCCGATGTTCACCACTATTTTCTGCAACCGGGGCACCCGCATACTATTGGCAAACCCGAACTCGGCCATCATTGCCGGCACAATCTCATTGCGGTAAGCGGCCAGAAGCCGGGGCGGAGGCAGGGTCAGCGCAGCGGCGGACGTCTCTTCCGCCGCCTGACCTCGCCGGCCGCGGCGGGTAGAACCGGGTTCCTGCGTCCGTTGCGCCGGCGTGTTTTCTGGTTCACTAGCGGGCATCGTCAATCACTTCCTCGCATTTGGGGCAACTTCGAACTCGCTGCCCGGTTTCCAGGGTTGCCGACCTGGGTTTTATGCTTTGATTGCACTTGTTGCAGAGCAGCTTGACGTTGGAAATATGGATGGGCGCTTCCTGCTGAATGCGGCCGGCTTGCCGCAGCCCGGGGCGGGGTTTAATGTGGCGGGTAATCATGTTCACCCCTTCCACCACGACCCGATTATCGCCGGTCAACTGCCGTTCAACTCTGCCGGTCTTTCCCTTCTCCTTGCCGGCAATTACCAACACCATATCGCCGCGGCGGATATTCATCACACCACCTCCGGAGCCAGGGATACGATGCGCATAAAGCCCCGTTCCCGCAGCTCCCGGGCCACCGGGCCAAAGATACGGGTGCCGCGGGGCATCAGGTTATCCTGAATGATAACGGCGGCATTATCATCGAACTTAATGTAGGTGCCGTCGGGTCGCAAAAGGGCCTGGGCCTGACGCACTACCACCGCCTTGACCACCGTACCTTTGCGAACCGGCGAATTGGGTACAGCTTCCCGCACGGTGCAAACGATAACGTCGCCCACCCTGGCATACTTGCGCTTGCTGGCTCCCGGGATGTTAATCAGGCGGATTAGCTTGGCGCCGCTGTTATCCGCCACGTTTAGCCGCGTATAGGTTTGGATCATTCTTCGGTTTCCCCTTCAGCTTTGGCTGCTTCCGCCGTGCCTCCTTCGGGGTCATCGCCGGCAATTTCAGCGTTCAGGTCGGTTTCCAACTCAATCGGCTGCACCTCGGCTACCTGCCGCCGCTGCAAAATCTCCAGCAGCCGCCAGCGCTTGGTCTTGGAAATAGGCCGGGTTTCCTGAATCCGCACCGTATCGCCGATGCGGCATTGATACTGCGGGTCATGAACGTAAAAACGGGTTACCCGGCGCATCTGCTTGCGGTAGATGCGATGACGCTGCTTCCAGACCAGCTCTACCACCGCTGTCTGAGCCATACTGGTGCGGACCACAGTGCCGGTCCGTACCTTGCGCATTTCCTTTGCCATGTTTAATTCACCGCTAAATTACGTTCCCGGATAACTGTACGCAGCCGGGCGATGTCCTTGCGGGTCTTCCGCGGTTGGTTGGTGTCGGTCAACTGGTTGGTAGCCGCCCTGAAGCGCAGGTTCATCAGTTCCCGGTAAGTCTTCTCCAACTCTTCAAACAGCTGCTGGTCGGTCAACGACCGGATTTCCTGAATTTCCATAACCTTCCGTCTCCCCGGCCTAACCGAGGTCCAGGCTGGCCGCTACCTGGTCTCGCTGCACCGTTTTGGTGGGTATGGGCAGCTTGTGCGAGGCCAGTCGCAGAGCTTCCACCGCCTGACTGCCAGGCACCCCGGCCACCTCGAACAGAATGCGTCCCGGCTTAACCACGGCGACCCAATGGTCGTTAGCTGCCTTGCCGCCGCCCATGCGGACTTCGGCCGGCTTTTTGCTGATGGGTTTATCGGGGAAAACCCGAATCCAGACCTGGCCGCCCCGCTGCAAATGCCGGGTTATGGCGATTCGGGCCGACTCGATCTGGCGTGCCGTAATCCACTCGCAACCCATTGCCTTCAGGCCGTACTCCCCAAAATGGACGCTATTGCCGGTGGTAGCCATGCCCTTGCGGCGGCCTCGGCCCATCTTCCGGTACTTGGTACGTTTAGGTTGCAACATCAAACGCCCCCCTGGTCGCCACGCCGTCAATCACGTCGTCAGCGATCGATTCAGTCAAATCTTCTTCGTCGGACCCCGACTCTACCCTGACCTCAATGGTCTCCAGTTCTTCCACCGTCTCCGGCGCCGGGGGCAGAATCTCGCCCTTATAAATCCAGACCTTGATGCCAATCCGGCCCATAGCGGTAGCTGCCTCGGCCAGAGCATAGTCGATATCGGCCCGCAGAGTATGCAGAGGCACCTGACCCAGCATCAGCTTTTCCGTGCGGGCAATTTCGGCGCCGGAAATACGTCCCTTGGTAATAATCTTAATGCCCTGAGCGCCGGCCTGCATAGCCCTTTGGGCTGCCTGGCGCATGGCCCGACGGTAAGCAACCCGTCGTTGCAACTGGTCGGCGATATTGCGGCCTACCAGGTAAGGGTCCAACTCGGGCTGTTCAATTTCCATGATGTTAAGCTGAACGCGCCGACCGGTGATGCCTTCCAGCTTGCTGCGCAGGTTCTTGACCCGTTCACCGTCCCGGCCAATCAGAATACCCGGCCGGGCCGAATGAATGTTAATAACCGTATCCTGAGCCCCCCGGTCAATTTCAATTCGTGAAATGCCGGCATCGGAAAAATTACGGTACTCGTTATGGACCGTTTTCCGCAGCTCCAAATCCTGCAGCACCAGGGCCCGGTAATTGGAGGCGTTATTGGCGTACCAATGGGTCTTCCAATCCTTGATTATTCCCAGCCGGAATCCGTAGGGATGCGTCTTATGACCCATAGGTCAGGCCTCCTCTCCTGCTTCAGCTACCACTACTGTGATGTGGCTGGAGCGTTTGGTAATCCGGCCAATCCGCCCGCGGGCCCGCGGGCGGAACCGTTTAATCGGCCGGGCCGGGTCGGCGGTAATCCTGACGATGTTCAGATTTCCCCGATCCATGGACCTATTATTTTCAGCGTTGGAAGCTGCCGACTGGACCACCTTGTAAACCGACCTGGCCCAGGGTGAAGGCAGCAGGCTCAAGGTATTCAGCGCATCTTCCACATTGCGGCCTCTTACCAGGTCAAGAATTGGCTTGAGGCGCTTTTGCGATGCGCCTATCTGCTTGGCTTTGGCGCTGACTGGCGGCATAGCTTCACCTCACCCGGCTGGTCCGCTCGGAGCGGGATACATGGCCCCGATAGGTGCGGGTTGGCGCAAACTCCCCCAGGCGGTGGCCGACCATATTTTCTGTGATAAACACAGGAATGTGCCGGCGGCCATCGTGAATGCCCATGGTCAGCCCCACCATATCAGGCATAATCATCGAAGCCCTCGACCAGGTGCGAATGACCGTGGCGGTGCCCGAACGTTGCACTGCGTCCACCTTTTTCATCAGTTTGGGGTGAACATAGGGCCCCTTCTTAACGGATCTGGACATAATCTACCGTCTTCTTCCGCGGACAACGAACTTGCCGCTGGTTTTGGTCTTCCGGCGGGTTTTATGGCCCAAAGTAGGTTTGCCGGTAGGCGACTTCGGCCCCGGCATACCAATAGGAGAACGCCCCTCGCCGCCGCCGTGAGGGTGATCCACCGGGTTTTTGGCAACCCCGCGAACCTTGGGTCGGCGGCCCCGGTGCCGGCTGGCCCCCGCCTTGCCCAGGCTTTCATTCTTATGGTCCGGGTTGGAAAGCTGCCCGACGCTGGCCCGGCAACTGAGCAGTATGCGGCGCATTTCACCCGAGGGCAGGCGCAGCAGGACGTATGCTCCTTCCCGGGACAGAACCTGGGCGCCAGCCCCGGCGCTGCGGACCAATTGCCCGCCCCGACCGGGGGTCAGTTCAACGTTATGCACCACCGTACCGGTGGGAATATTGCGCAACGGCAGCGCATTGCCCGGCGAAATCTCCGCGTTGGGGCCGGCCTCCACCCAGTTATCCACCCGGAGGCCGAGGGGAGCCAGGATATAACTTTTCTCCCCGTCGGCATAGTATATCAGGGCGATGCGGGTAGTTCGATTGGGGTCGTACTCAATGGATACTACCCGGCCCGGCACGCCTTCCTTACGACGCTTGAAATCCACCATCCGGTACATGCGCCGGCTGCCGCCGCCCCGGCTGCGCGTCGTAATCTGACCCCGGTTATTGCGACCCGCGTGTTTAGCCAGGGGCATAAGCAGCGACTTCTCCGGACGGGTACGGGTAACCTCCTCAAACGAGGCGCGGACGGCGTTCCGGGTGCCGGGGGTTATCGGTTTCAGGTTTTTCAACGGCATGGCGCAATCCTTAACTGCTTAAAGCCCTTCAATAATGTTAATTCGGTCGCCGGGCTTCAGGGTAACTACAGCTTTCTTGGTATCGGGCATTTTCTTGTAACGGGGGCCATAGCGCTTCATCTTGCCGCGCAATTTAGTGATATTGACCCCCAGTACCGTAACGCCGAAGCTTTTTTCCACCGCTTCCTTGACCAGGCCCTTATTGGCGTTGGGCGCTACGTGGAAGGTATAACGGCCCGATTCCTGGAGCAGGGTACTCTTCTCGGTAATAGCCGGCTTCAGCAAGACTTGATGAATGTTCATCTAGGCCTCCCCTTCTCCGCTGACCTCGGTCAGGCCCAGCTTATGCCGCCGGTCCGGACTGGCGGCCCACAACGCTTCGCCTTTGCGGAGGGCATCAGCGGTGATAATCACCGTTTCCCGGCGCAGCAATTCGTGAGCATTCAGCAGGTTAACTGGCAAAGTCCAGACCTTTTGCAGGTTGCGCCCCGCTCGCGCTACCGTCGTTCTGGACTCATCGGTTACTACCAGGGCGGAACCGGTTATGCCCAAATCGGACAATAACCCGACCATGGAGTTGGTCTTGCCATTCAGTCCCTCAATATTGTCCAGGCAAATCAGACTGCCGTTCCTGATTTTCTCGGACAGGGCGCATTTGAGGGCTTGTCGGCGCATCCGCTTGGGCAAAGCCTTGCGGTAGTCGCGTGGGTGTGGGCCAAAAACAGTTCCGCCATGCCGCCATTGAGGAGAACGGATGCTGCCCTGACGGGCGCGGCCGGTATGCTTCTGAATCCACGGCTTGCGGCCGCCGCCCGACACCTGGCCCCGGGTCTTGGTATCGTGGGTTCCTTGCCGTTTGTTGCCCTGGTAGATTACGATGACCTGATGCAGCAGGGCGTGATTCATCGGCGCATCAAAGATTGAGTCATCCACCTCAATGCAGCTGATTGTTTCCCGATGCCGGTTGATTACCGGAAGTTCCATACCAAATACCTAACCTTGCTAATTGACTCGGCGGGCCAGCTTCCCGGTGCGTCTAATCAGCAGCAGCCCGTTGGGGGCGCCGGGGACGCCGCCTTTAAGAAAAAGAAGATTGCGCTCCGGGTCAACCTGAACCACTTCCAGGTTCTTGACCGTAATTCGGGCGTTCCCCATATGACCGGCCATTTTCAAGCCCTTGAACACCTTGCCGGGGGTGGTGCCGCCGCCGATCGACCCCGGAGCCCGGGCCCGGTCTGACTGGCCATGGGTGCGGGGGCCGCCGCCGAAGCCGTGCCGCTTCATGACGCCGGCAAAGCCCCGGCCCTTGGAGCGGCCAATCACATCCACCAATTCACCGGGTTCGAAAATATCTACCTTTACTTGCTGCCCAACGGCATATTCGCCGATGTCGTCAGCCCGTACTTCCCGCAAATAGCGGACCAGCGGGTTGCCCTTCAGGTGGCCGCTCCTGGGTTTGTTCAGCCTTTTCACCCGGCTGAAACCCAGCTGGACAGCCTCGTAACCGTCGGTATCGTTGGTCTTGATTTGAGTAACCGAACATGGGCCGGCCTGTATCATCGTAACCGGCACTACCCGTCCGTCTTCCTGAAAGATACGGCTCATGCCTATTTTTTTGCCCAGGTAACCTCGGAGCATGGTTTACTCCCGTTTCAGCCTAAGTTGCCGCCTTAATATTGCTGCGCTGGCCAGACTAGAGCTTGATGGAAATATCCACCCCGGCCGGCAGGTTCAACCGGGTCAGGGAATCGATGGTCTTGGAAGTCGGCTCAAGAATATCGATGAGCCGCTTGTGGGTGCGAATTTCGAAATGCTCGCGCGAGTCTTTATCCACGTGCGGCCCGCGTATTACGCAAAAGCGACGAATATGCGTCGGCAAAGGCACCGGCCCGGCCACCCGAGCGCCGGTTCGTTCAGCGGTCTCTACAATCTGTTCGGTAGAATTATCCAGCACCTTATGCTCGAATGACCTCAGAATAATCCTTACCCTCTGTCGTGTAACCATTCTGGCTCAATCCCCTCTGACGCAATCGCCAACTTCAGCGTCCTGCCCTAGGCCTGACCAATCAGAGACCGGACCAGGTGCGCCGGCGCCGGCTCGTAATACTTGAACTCCATGGTAAAGGTGGCCCGCCCGCGGGTCATTGACCTGAGGGCAGTAGTGTAAGAGAAGGTTTCGCCCAGCGGAATAATGGCGCGAACATTCTGCAGGTCGCCTTCTCCATCGATGCTTTTTATCTGGGCCCGCCGCATACCCAGGTCGCCCAGCACTTCACTGAGAAACTCCCCGGGCGTTACCACTTCCAGTTCCACCATGGGTTCCAGCAGCGCCGGACCGGCCTTGGGCGCCCCTTCCCTTATGGCCAGCATACCGGCGCTGCGGAAAGCCATCTCCGATGAATCCACCGTGTGGAAGCTGCCATCGTAAAGGGTAACCTTCAGGTCCACCAGCGGATAACCGCCCAGCGGCCCATTGCTCAGGGCCTGCTTCACGCCGGCTTCCACCGCCGGGATATACTCCCGGGGAATTGCCCCGCCGGTAACGGCATTAACAAAAGAGTTGCCGGCGCCGGGTTCCTGGGGCTCTATTTCCAGCCAGACGTGGCCGAACTGGCCGTGGCCTCCCGACTGGCGCACAAAACGCCCCTCGGAGCGAATGGCCTGGGTCAGGGTTTCCCGGTAAGAAACCCGGGGATTCCCTACGAAAGCCTCCACGTTAAATTCCCGGCGCATCCGGTCCACCAGCACTTCCAGGTGCAGTTCGCCCATGCCGGAAATAACCGTCTGGGCGGTTTCTTCATTAAAACGAACCTGGAAAGTGGGGTCTTCGTCGGATAACTTGCGCAGGGCATCGCTGAGGCGGTCCTGGTCGGCCCGGCTGGCCGGTTCAATAGCAACGGAAACCACCGGTTCGGGGAACCTGGGCGGTTCCAGCACCAGCGGCTGACTATCGGTGCAGATAGTATCGCCGGTGAAGGTGTTCTTCAAGCCGACTGCGGCGCAAATATTCCCGGCGCCGATAGCCTCCAGTTCTTCCCGGTGATTGGCGTGCATATGCAGCAAGCGCCCCATTCGCTCCCGCTGCCCCTTGCTGGCGTTAAACACCCCGGCTCCAGCCTTGACGCTGCCGGAATATACCCGCAGGAAGACCAATCGTCCCACGTAAGGGTCGGATACCACCTTGAAGGCCAGAGCCGACAGGGGCGCCGACTCATCGGGGAAGCGCCAGTCCTTTTCGCCGGTCTTGGGTTCGGTTCCCTCCACGGGCGGCACATCGGCGGGGGAGGGCAGGTAATCGATGATCGCATCCAGGAGCGGGTGAATGCCCTTGCCGGATATGGCGCTGCCGCAAAGCACCGGCACCAACTGCCGTTGAATAGTAGCTTCCCGCAAGGCTGCCCGCAGGTCTTCCTCGGTCAGTTCCTCGCCCTCCAGGTAACGAATCAGCAGGCCTTCGTTGGTCTCCACAATCTTTTCGATTAGCGCTTGCCGAAACTCCTGGTACTCCTGCCGGTATTCGGAAGGAATCGGAATCTGTTCCGGCGGCTCCAGGCCGTCAGCGTTTTTCCGTTCCTGAGGGTATATGGCAGCCCGACCACCCAGCAGGTCGATTACGCCGGTGAAGGCATCTTCCTCGCCTATGGGGAGCTGCACCGCCACCGGGTTGGCCTTCAGCCGCCTTTTCACTGAATCGATAGTTCGGGAGTAACTGGCCCCCACCCGGTCCATCTTATTGACGAAACAAATGCGGGGAACCATATAGGTATCCGCCTGCCGCCATACCGTCTCGGATTGAGACTGAACCCCGGCCACGGCGTCCAGAACCACAATACCGCCATCCAGCACACGCAAGCTGCGTTCCACCTCGGCGGTAAAATCCACATGCCCGGGAGTATCAATAATATTGACCCGATGGGCATTCCACTCGGCAGTAGTTGCAGCGGCCGTAATCGTAATGCCCCGTTCCCGCTCCTGGGGCATCCAGTCCATGGCGGTAGTGCCTTCATCCACCCCGCCAACTCGATGGATACGGCCGGTAAGGTAGAGCACCCGTTCAGTTACGGTAGTCTTGCCGGCATCGATATGGGCGATGAAACCGATATTGCGGATTTTATTGATTGGATAGGCAGAAACCATACTAGGGCCCCTCGACGCCCACAACACTGTGTCTGATTATCTACGGTAATGAACAAAGGCCCGGTTGGCCTCGGCCATTCGGTGCAGCTCTTCCCGCCGCCGCACTGCCGTACCCTCACCCCGGGCGGCGTCCATAAACTCATTAGCCAGCCCGCGGCGCATAGGCATTCCGGCACGGCCCCGCGCCCCTCGAATCAGCCAGCGCATGGCCAGGGCTTCGCTTCGGTTGGCCCGCAGTTCCGTGGGAACCTGATAAGTCGCCCCGCCAATGCGGCGGGGTTTGACTTCCACCAAAGGGGTGGCGTTTTTGAGAGCCTGCTCAAAAATCTCCATAGGGTCCCGCCGGGATTCTTCACGAACCAGCTCCAGCGCCCCGTAAACCACCCGCTGAGCCGTCGTTTTCTTGCCCCGGGTCATTACCCGGTTGATAAACCGGGCCAAAGGCACGCTGTGATAATGGGAGTCCTCGGGAATTACCCGTGGCGTGGCTCTTCTTCTTCGCGACATTGCTGATTCACCCAAAAAAATTCAATAACGGCAAACAAACATTCACCGGAGGGCAAACTGAACAAATACTCTGCCCTCCAGGTGAATTAGAAAAGGCCGAATAACGCTATGTGAACCGAAGCGAAAGCGGGTTAGGGCCTGGCAGCTCCGTACTTGCTTCGGCCCCGGCGACGGTTGCGCACGCCCTCAGCGTCCAGGGCGCTGCGAACCACGTGGTAACGGACTCCGGGCAAGTCTTTAACCCGGCCGCCGCGCACCAGAACCACCGAGTGCTCCTGAAGGTTGTGGCCTTCGCCCCCGATATAAGCCGTAACTTCTACGCCATTGGTCAGACGCACCCGGGCAATTTTGCGCAGGGCCGAGTTGGGTTTCTTGGGGGTCATGGTCCGCACCTGAATGCAAACACCCCGGCGCTGTGGGCAGCCGTTGCCCCACTTGGTGCGGTTGCGCAGCGAGTTCTGCACCCAATGCAATGCCGGCGCCTTGGTTCCCTTGCGTACCGGTTTTCTGCCTTTTCTAACCAGCTGGTTGACGGTTGGCATACTTCAACTGATCCTTCAATAACCGGCTTGGCTGACCTGCCGGTCAACGTAATTTGTAACTCTATCAATCAGCAAAACCATTGTCAAGCTTTCAGGGGCAATTTCTCTGTTTCATTTCATTTCGTGCCGGCGAGGCCGGATAACAAAGGCATGGCTGTTGCCGAGGGAGGGATTCAAGGGCCGGAGATTGATGATATACTTTCGGGGTCATCAATCCTGAAGACAAGGTGGGCGGTATGCCTTTCTATTTCTTGCTGGCAAACCTGACGGAAAACGGCCATCGAAATCTGCGGGCCTACCCTGATGCAGTCGTTAACTCGGCCCGGGAATGTGAAACCGCCGATGCCAAGATTTTAACCCAGTACGCTGTCCTGGGCCGCTACGACTTCATCATGCTGGTGGAGGCGGAGGATAATGATGCGGCGGCCCAGCTTTCCCTGGAAATGAGTGTTCGGGTGGGTATGCACATAGAAACCTGCCCAGCCATTGCTTTGTCTAACCCGGCCTATGACGATGACCTGCCGGAAAAGGAGCAACTGGCTTATGCGGAAGCCGGCGACGGCGACTGGGAGCTTGATAACCAGGAAACAGATTAGTTCCCCGCCGGTTCAGGCCCGCCGGTTCAGGTGGGGATGCGCCGCAGTTAAAGCGCCGACAGCCCTTCCCGCAACGGCCGGCGTTTGATGCGGGAGCTTTGACTATGGGAGTCAAGGAATGACTGACCGGGTAGTCCCCAAAGCTATGACCATCGCCGGCTCTGATTCCGGGGGCGGGGCCGGCATCCAGGCTGACTTGAAGACCTTTGCCGCCCTGGGCGTTTACGGGGCGTCTGTCCTGACCGCTGTAACCGCCCAGAATACCGTTGCCGTGACCGCCGTGCACGAAATCCCGGCGGACATTATCTCGGCCCAAATCGAGGCGGTGCTGACCGACATCGGCGTTGCTGCGGTTAAAACGGGGATGTTGTCCAGTTCAGAGATTGTAGCGGTGGTGGCATGGGAACTGGAACGGCGCCGGGTCGCCAACCTGGTGGTGGACCCGGTCATGGTGGCCAAAAGCGGCGACGTCCTGCTGCATCAGGAAGCTGTGGAATCCCTCCGCGCCAGGCTGCTGCCCCTGGCAGCGGTAGTAACCCCCAACATACCTGAAGCGGAGACTTTGACCGGGCGGCGCATCGATAGCGATGCGGAGCTGCGCCGGGCCGCCCGGCAGATTGTTGACCTGGGGGCCGGGTCGGTCGTGGTTAAAGGCGGACACCGGGAAGGCCCGGCCACCGATTTATACTATGACGGCGCAAACTACCACACCTTTTCCGCCGAGCGGTTCGACACCGTCAACACCCACGGCACTGGCTGCACCTTTGCCGCTGCGGTCGCTGCCGGCCTGGCCCAGGGCAAGAGCGCCCTGGACGCCGTCGCTCAGGCCAAGGAATACCTGACCGGAGCTATCCGGAACTCCTACCCGCTGGGACGGGGACATGGCCCGGTACACCATTTCTGGCAGGCATGGCGGTAGCGCCGGAAGCCCTGGATACCGATTTGCCTGCCTCATTTAGCGCTTCCTGGCTCCGGGACGCCCCGGGATTTTGGGCCGTTGCCGCCGCTTGCTGCTGCTTCTCCGGGGGAAGGCGCGCTGCCGGAGGCAATTCCCCTGGCCGGCCTAACCGCATTTTCCGACCCCATGCTATATCCCCATGCTATATAATGACGGCAAAGCGCCTGCCGGCAACGAGGGCATAAACGAGGTTATAACAGTATGTTCAAAGCAGTCCCCAGCCGGGTCAGCATGCCCGAGCTGGATGCCCGAATTCTTCAGTACTGGAAGGAAAAGGACGTATTTCGGCGCACCGAGCAGGAGCGGCCCAATGCTCCCCGGTTTACGCTTTATGAAGGGCCGCCCACCGCCAACGGCAGTCCGGGCATTCATCATGTGCTGGCCCGGGTCTTCAAGGACGTTATTTGCCGTTACCGGACCATGAAGGGCTACCGCTGCCTGCGCAAGGGCGGCTGGGACACGCACGGGCTGCCGGTGGAGTTGGAAATAGAGAAAGAACTGGGGCTGAGTTCCAAGCGGGAAATTGAAGAATACGGTATCGAAAAGTTCAACCGGAAGTGCCGGGAAAGCGTTTTTCGCTATGTCAAGGAGTGGGAAGTCCTTACCGACCGCATCGGCTTTTGGGTGGACATGGAAAACCCCTATGTTACGCTCCATAACGACTTTATCGAAACTGGTTGGTGGATTCTGAAGCAGCTCTGGGATAAGGGGCTGCTTTATGAAGGACTGCGGGGCACCCCCCATTGTCCCCGCTGTGAAACCAGCCTCAGCTCCCACGAGGTGGCCCTGGGCTACCGGGAGGATACCCCCGACCCTTCCGTATTCGTTAAATTCGCCATGACCGAAGCGCCCCCCGGACTGGTCCTTGACTCGGCGGTTCCCGTCTATTTGCTGGCCTGGACCACTACGCCGTGGACTCTGCCGGGCAATACGGCCCTGGCGGTGGACGGGGAAGCCGCTTATTCCGTGGTGGAACTGGAGCGGGAAGGGCGCCGGCAGCGGCTGATATTGGCTGCTGCACTGGTGGAAGTCAATATGCCGGAAGACGCCCGGGTTGTCGCTACCCTGAAGGGAGCCGACCTGGCCGGCGCCAGGTATCAACCCTTGTATCCGCCGGCAGAATACGGTTCGGAGGTTCGCCGGTTGGTACGCCGGCCCGGGCCGGGGGGCGCAACGGTAACTGATCTGGCGGCGGCTGACGACTTTGCCCCCCAGGTGGTGGCCGGCGACTTTATTTCCCTGGAAGACGGCACCGGCATTGTGCATATAGCGCCGGCTTTCGGCGATGAGGACTTGAACCTTGGGCGGGAGCGGGAGCTGGCCTATGTGCAGCCGGTGGATTTGCGTGGCAACGTAACCGGCAGTTACCCCTTTGCCGGCAAGTTTGTCAAAGATGCCGATGAGGAGATAATGGAGGACCTGAAAGGGCGCGGATTGCTCTTTCGGCGAGCGGTCTATCACCATACCTACCCTTTCTGCTGGCGCTGCGACACCCCCCTTCTTTACTATGCCAAATCCTCCTGGTACATCCGCACGACGGCGCACCGGAATCGACTGGTGGAAGGCAATAGCTCAATTAACTGGTATCCCGATTACATTCGCGAAGGCCGGTTTGGCGAGTGGCTGCGCAATAACGTGGACTGGGCCATCTCCCGCGAGCGTTACTGGGGAACGCCTATACCCATCTGGCAGTGTCAGGCATGCGGCCGCCGGGTTTGCTTCGGCAGTGTAGCCGAACTGAAGGCGGCGGCCGGGCCGGGCGGGGAGAGCGTAATCGGGAACCTGGATTTGCATCGGCCTTACGTTGATGCGGTAATTCTGCCCTGCTCTGTTGAAAGGTGCAGCGGGGAAATGCGCCGTATCCCTGAGGTTATGGATGCCTGGTTTGATTCCGGAGCGATGCCCTTTGCCCAGTGGCATTATCCCTTTGACAACGAAACTATTGAACAGGATGGACGTTTCCCGGCCGACTACATCTGCGAGGCGGTGGACCAGACGCGAGGCTGGTTTTACAGCCTCCACGCCTTATCCACCCTGCTGAAAGAGCAACCTTCGTACCGCAACGTAATTTGTCTGGGCCTGATTCTGGACAGCCGGGGCCGGAAAATGAGCAAGCATGTGGGCAATGTAGTGCAGCCCTCTGCGGTGCTGGACGCCCACGGCGCCGATGCGCTGCGTTGGTATCTGTTTACCGCCTCCCACCCGGGGGAGCCGCGCCGCTTCTCGGACAAACTGGTGAACGAGACGCTGCGGCGGGTGTTGATGACCCTTTGGAACGTTTATTCCTTTTTCACCAACTACGCTGCCATCGACCGGTTTCACCCGGACCAGATACCGCAGGGTTGGCAGCCGCAAAGCGAACTGGATCGCTGGATTCTTTCCGAGCTTAATGTGCTGGTCCAACAGGTCGATGGCTTTATGGATGCCTATAACCCCACCGACTCGGGCCGTCGCATTCAGGAGTTTATCGACCTGCTTTCCAACTGGTATGTACGGCGCAGTCGGCGCCGCTTCTGGAAGAGCGAAAATGACGCCGACAAGCTGTCTGCGTATGCTGCTCTTTACCGTTGCCTGGTTACCGTTTCCCGGCTGATGGCGCCGTTAGCGCCCTTCATTGCCGATGAAATGTACCAGAACCTGGTGCGCTCCGTTGACCCATCGGCCCCCGATAGCGTTCACCTGGACTGCTATCCGGCAGCGGATGAATCGCTGCTGGACCGGGAATTGATGGACGCTACCCGGTTGGCTATGCAAGTGTCCAGCATGGGCCGCGCCGCCCGCTCCGGGGCCGGCGTCAAGGTGCGGCAGCCCCTGGCCGAGGTGCAGGTCTGGGCAAGAGCCGACCACCTGAATCAGGTCAGTTCCCAGATACTGGAAGAACTCAACGTCAAGACGCTGCGGGTGCTGGATTCGTATCAGGGAAAAGCTGAAGCCTATTATGAAGGTGTTCGCAGTCAAGCCCTGGCCCAGGAGAATGGCGAATTCTCCGGACATGGCGTTTTTCCGGTGGACAACTATTGGGTGTCGGTAGAACCGGGCTGCATCGTAGCGGTGGATGCCAACGTTACCCTGGAACTGGCTCGGGAAGGGTTGGCCCGGGAGCTGGCCCACCGCATTCAGGGGCTGCGTCGCAGCGCTCAATTTGCGCTGACCGACCGTATCGTAACCTATTATGAAGGCCCTCAGGAGGTGGCTGACGTAATGACCAGCCACGCTGCATATATCTGCCGGGAAACCCTCAGTGAGCGTCTGGCCCGGGGTGCGGCGGAAGACGCAGAAAGCCGGGAAACCCATAAAATTGAGGGCATGGAGGTTACTCTGGCGGTCAAACGGCTTTAACTCTCCTGACTGCCGGCGCTTTATGCCCGAGCTGCCTGAAGTAGAAAATGCCCGCCGGATACTGATTCGGGCCGGATTGCCGGGACGGGTTATTTGCCGTGTCCACGTGGGGTGGGCCAACAGCGTCAAAAGCCCGGCGGTGGATGGCTTTGTATCGGGGCTGCATTCCCGGCGCATTAAGGACGTTGAACGCCGGGGCAAATACCTGCTGCTGCCCCTGGATTCCGGGGAAACATTAGTCATCCACCTGGGTATGACCGGCGGCGTAAACGTGCAACCGGCCGCACAGCCGGTTGACCCGATGGTTCGCCACCGGTTCTTTCTGGATGATGGACGCCAGTTGCGGTTTCGCGACCCGCGCAAGTTCGGCCATCTTTGGCTGACGCCGGATGTGGGGAAAACTCTTCCTGACCTGGGCCCGGAACCCTTGTCCCCGGACTTTACCGCCGATGCCCTGACTGACAAGCTGGCCGGCCGCAGCGCGCCCATCAAGGCCCTGCTGCTGGAACAGTCCGTAGTGGCCGGCCTGGGTAATCTGTACGTGGATGAAGCTCTTTACCAGACCGGTATTCACCCGGAGCGTCTCGCCGGAGAGGTAAGCCTTGCCGAGGCAGAACGGCTCCGACGCAGCATTGTGGCGGCGCTGGAAGGCGCAATTATGCTTTACGACCTGGCCCGCGACCGGGAATGGCCCAGCCCACCCTCCGTTCTGCACACCTGGACCATTCCTCGCAAGGCTGGCCAGCCCTGTCCCCGTTGCGGCGGGCCGGTAGCGGGGCTGCGCGTGAGGGCCCGGGGCACCTTCTTCTGCCCGGCGTGCCAGCCGGCGCCTTGACCGGAGGCAGTGTCTCCGGCTCCGGCTGCCAATGGCTGACGGCTGACGGCTGCCGGGGAAGCGGCCGCGAGTTCAGTCCCGGTTGACGCTGCTGAAGCGGTTGCTTACAATAGCGTTAGTTAATGGCGTTCATCGGAAAAGCCGGGCTGCCGGGGTAAATCACCCCTCCAGGTCAGGAGTTTCGGCCTGCGGCTCTTTGTGGGGAATGAAGGGCGCGGTCTCTTAACCGATAACTTACGTTGAAGGTGTTTGTTGATGGCTCAGTACAGTAAACACGAAGCGCAGGAATGGGCGTGGGGGTTTCTTAAAGATCAGTGGACGACCATAATGACGCCTTTTACGTCGGACAATCGCATTGACGAGGAAGGCCTTAGAAGGAACATAAGCCATATCCGCAGCCTGGGTACTCGAGGGGGCGGTTGCACCTGGGGTATGGGCGAGTTCTGGAGCCTTACTTTCGCAGAGCGCACTCGGGTTATGGACGTTGTCGCTGAAGAGGCTGCCGGCAACTGGGGCATTGCCGCTCACGTTACCCATACGTCGGTGCCGGATATGCTGGCCCTGGCCGATCGGGCGGAGGACGACGGGTTTGACTTGCTGGTTGTGGCCCCGCCTTATATGGCGGCCAAGACTGAAGACGTAGTGTACGACTATGTCAGGATGCTGGCTGACCATACTAACCTGGCAATCATGTTCTACAATTCGCCCCAGTTCGGCATTGTAATGAGCCCCCAGGGGCTGAAACGGCTTTGCCAGATTCCCAATGTGGTAGGCGTCAAGGAAGCCAGTTTTAACCAGCAGACTTCCATTGAAACCCACTTGCTGTTGGGCCAGCAGTCCATCATAAGCACCCCGGACGAATGGATTTACCCCAAAGCCAAAGAGCTGGGCTTCCAGCAGCAGGTAATGTTCGCCAACACCTCCGACTGGCGCTTTGACACGCCGGATTGCAATCACTACGTCCAGTTTATCAACCGGGCCAGCCGGGGCGATCTGGACCTGGAGTTCTATGCCCAGCGCCTCAAAGCCTTGAAAGCGCTGTCGGACAAGTGGTGGGGCGGCACGGTTAAGAAGTCCGGCGGCGTATTGCCGGCGCCTATGTGCAAGTACTGGGGCGAACTTATGGGCATGGCCGGCGGCCCGGTGCGGCCTCCGCTTATGCCGTTGACCGCTCAGGAGAAGGAAGAACTGAAGCAGGAATTACTGCCGTTGATTCCCGGGCGGGAAGCCGCTCTCGCTCAACCCCGCTCCCATGCTCCCTGGCTGAACGGCAAGAGTATTGGCGCCAGCCAGGACCTTGCCTCCGGCATGATGCTGCTGGTCAGCGTACAGAACATGGCCGAAGCGCTGGAGGCTGACCGGGGCGGCGCCGACATTATCGACGTTAAGAACCTTCAGGAAGCCCTGGTAGGTTCCGGCCACCCCAGCCTGGTTAAAGAGGTTCGCCAGCGCATACCGGCAGAAAAGCACGTCAGCGTCACTTTGGGGGTTGTTCCTAACCAGGCCGGCACGGTGGCCATGGCGGTTCACGCCGCCGGCCAGTTGGACGCCACTTCAGTTAAGGTAGGCTTCTGTCAGGCAAACTACGAGGAAGCGGTAGAAATACTGCAAGGCGCCCGAACAGCGTTGCAGGGGTATGAAACCAAACTCATCGGTTCCCTGTTCGCTGACAATCATCTCTTTAAGGGCGGCTTGGACCCGGACTTAATGGTCAAACTGGCTATGGAAGGGCAGTGCGACGGGTTCCTGCTTGATACCCTGACCAAGGATGGGCGAAATCTGTTTGATTTCATTCCGGAGGCTCGTCTTCGGGAGATGGTAATGGAAGCCAAGCAGGCCGGGTTGAGTACCGCCCTCTCCGGGCACCTGAAGTTGGATAATCTGGACGAGCTGGCCCGCATCAACCCGGATATTGTGGGTGTCCGCGGCGCGGTCTGCTCCAGCGGCGAGCGGGACCGCGCCGTGGCCTGGGAGGCGGTGGCCCATTTCAGGGAACAATTGGCTCTGCGCAAGTCGGGGCAGATTGACGTACGCCGCCAGCCGGCTAACGGTAATGGCCACCAGAGCGACGGCTGGGCAGTGGTAGATGGTCGGGGCAAGAACTGCGCCGGTGTCATTGCCGCCTTGAGTCATCAGATGGCCCAGGACAAGGCCTCCTTCGTGGAAGCTATATTGCACGATGCCCTGAATATCTATGACGTAATTTACTGGGCAGAGCAGGCCGGTCATCGCTTGTTGACCCAGCGCAGGGAATCTGACGGCACCCTGCGGGTGCTGATTCAGCCCTGTTCTGGTCAGTAGATTTACCGGGTCGGTAGAGGCCGGGACAAACACATATTAAACAAGGGTATTATTCACCCCGGCCCTCATACCTTTCCAGGAATGGTTGACCGGGGTGAAGGTCTATTGACCGATGCTGCGGGGTGTCAATTTTGGCGACAGAGGAACGGTGGCGTCTGAAGGGCGACTACTTTGAGAATTGCAACTGTGCAATACTGTGCCCTTGCCTGGCGCCCGGCGGCCCGGCGGCGCCCACCGAGGGCCATTGCGCTGTCGCCTTTGCTTTCCACATACAGGAAGGGGATTATCAAGGGGTTTCCCTGGACGCCCTCAACTTTATTGTGGTGGTCTATACCCCCGGCGTTATGGGCAACGGCGACTGGACGCTGGCGACCTATATCGACCAGCGGGCCGATCATTTTCAACGCGCGGCGCTGAGTCGAATCCTGTCCGGGGACATAGGAGGCCCGGCGGAACGATGGATGCCGCTGACTGCCAACTTCCTGGGGGAGAAATTCTGCCCGATTACCTACCGTGCGGAAGGACGCAGCCGTTCGGTAACCATTCCCGGCATCATTGATTTCAATGTGGAAGGCATTGCGGCGGGAAGGCGCGCCGAGCCGATGCGTCTGGAAAACACCGGACACCCGGTAAGCTCTTCCCTGACTTTGGCGAGGGGCGCCGCCAGTTTCTACACCGACCACGGGATGACTTGGGATAATACCGGCAAGAATGGGCATTATTCGACCTTCGAGTGGGCCTGGCCCCAGGCATTCACCCGGTAAAGGGAGATGCTGTCCGGCAGTCAAAGGCGCAACTCCGCTCAAAGGGCAGCCCCGGGAGGATTGCCGCCGCAGGAAGATGCCAGGGTAACTTCAGGAAGCAGGGCCAGGTTGAAGGGGACAAAAACAGCCCCGGGTGAACCCTTGTATGTGCCGCAGTATTAAGTAATTAAGGTTGCCGGATTGCGCCCCAACGGAGGCGGATATAACCGCCGCCGCCACCCAGTACATACGGAAAATCAGCGGTTACCGGACGCCGTCCCAGGCTAACCGGGAAGCCTTCGAATCCGCCGTCGCGCAAGTTGCTTCAGCGACCAGCAGGCTTCTGGCATCCCTGCATACCAGGTGAGGGAGCCGGAGAGAGGCAGCAAGCGGGTTCCAGCCCGGGCAGCGAGTAGCTCCACCGGGTCTTGCCGGGAAGTCAGGGGGTCAGGAGACGTTGCCGCCGTAGATATGCTCGGGCGTTACGATGACTGCGGAGCGGCGTTGTTCGCGCATTGCCAGGTCATACTCTTCCCAGTCGGGGTGTTCGGTTGCCGCTGCCGTGCGGTAAACACCTCGCAGGGCCAGCCTGAACTCGTCCGGGTCGGAATTGTCGGCGGAAATGAGCCGTGCCGTACCCTGAAGCACCATGTAGGCCGACCAGTCTTCCCGGGCCACCAGCAGGGAACATCGGGGGTTGCGCCGCAGATTGCGCAGCTTGGCCCGGTCTTCGGTGGTGGTGAAAGCGACGCCCTCCTGGCAGGGGCCGCAGGTTACGATGGACATTTGGGCCGACCCGTCCCGCCGAAAAGTGGTCAGCACGCCCCGACGGTTGACAGCGACAAAGCTCCTCAAGTTATCATCCAGCATCCGGCGACTCCTGCAAAGTTCTTCGGTCTTGAGCCTCGGGCCACCGGTGGCCCGGCCGATTCCGCCCTAGCTAACCCAGAAAGTTGACCCGCTGTCGTCCTTTCGCACCTCGATGCGCGCCGGGAACATATCCTTCAGGTCATCCAGGTGAGTTATGACGATAATCATGTCAAATTTATCATCAATGGAACTAATGGCATCCACAATACGTTCCCGCCCGGAGCCGTCCTGGGTGCCGAAACCCTCGTCGATGAACAGCGTGGACTGAACCTCGCCGGTACGCTGGGACAAGACTCGGGACAGGGCAATGCGCAGTGCCAGGTTAACCCGGAAGGCTTCCCCGCCGCTGTACATTTCGTAGCTGCGCAGACCAAGCTCATCGCTTACCTTTATTTCCAGGGTCTCGATGGGATCGCCGGAACCGCTGCGTCGCTCCCTTTGGGTTTCCAGCTTAACGTGCATACGGTTGTCGGTCATGCGGCCCAGCAGGTCATTGGCTTCTTCCTCCAGGCGCGGGACTACCGTTTCAATGAGCATGGCCTGTACCCCCTGCCGACCAAAGGCGTGGGCCAATTCCTGGTAAATCCCTTGCTGCTTCTGCGCATCGGTCAACTGCGCTTGCCGGCTGCTTGCTGCCTGCGTCAGTTCTTCCTGGCGCTGCAATTGCCCGGTGAGCAGCCCCTGGCGGGCGATGTTGGACTGCCGGCTTTCTTCCAAAGGTTCAAGTCCTTCCAGCGCCCTGCTGAGTCTCGCCTCGGCGTCGGGCAGCCGGGCCGGGGCATCTTCCTTCTGCCTGATTTTCTCGCGCAGGCCTTCGGACTGTAATTGTGAACGCAGCAGAGCTGCGGCGGACGCCTCGCGCTCCCGTTCCTCTACCGGGAGGCGTTCCAGAGCCTGGTTCAGCTGACGCTGCCGGTCGGGGAAGGACTGGTACTGTTGAACTTCGCGGTACGCTTGCTGCATAGCTTGCTCGTCGTAGGCAAGTTCCAGCAGTCTGGTTTCGGCTCCCGACAGTTTCTGCCGCTCGGTCAAGGCGAATTGGCCCGATTCCAAAGCAGCCACCGCAACGGCCAGCCTGGGTTGCGCCTCTTCAATAGCCTCCGCGGCCCGGCGGGCCTCCTCAAGCTGCCGCCCCAGCAAGGTCAGCCGTTCTCGCAGCCGATTGCCCTTCTGGTTCAAAGCCTGCTGCCTTCGGTCAAGGTCTCGCTCCAGGGCAGCTTTCTCCGCATCCAGGGCCTGCTGCTGCTGCCGGTTTTCCCTGAATTGCTCCCTTTTTTCCGCAATTTCCCGCTGGTAGTTTTCCGCCAAAGCCCGGCAGCCAGCCACGTCCAGCCGGGTATTGCAGAGGGGGCAGGTTGTGGCAGAGGGGTCGGTATGGTTAAGCAGTTCCAGTTTTTCTTTCAGTTGCCGGCCTTCGGTTTCATATCTTTGGGCCGTAGTCGCCCTTTCTCCAATCGCGGCGGCCAGAACCTGCAAGCGGCTGCGGTCTGCATCAATCTCACCTTGCGCCTCGGCCAGCCCTTCCAGTTCCTGCTCGACGGCCAGGCGTTCCTGCAGCAGCCAGGGTTCCCCTTGCGCCTGAGGGCTCCACTCCTGTTCGATGCGCCGACGCAGTTGCGCCGCCTCATTTTCCTGGCGAACCCGTTCCATTTTGATGTCATTAGTCAGTTGATTAACCAGCTGGCGGAGCGGCTCCGACTCCTGGCGGGCCAAATTCAATGCGTCATAGCTTCGCTGGGCCTGTTCCAGCCGTTGCAGCCCCGCCTCAATTGCATCGGCCTGTTCCGCCAACTCTTTAATGTCCTTTATCCGCGCCTCCGCGGAGGACAGACTTGAGGTAAGGTGAACCGTGTTCTGTTCCGCTTGCGCCAGCAAACTCCGGTCGCCTTCAAGCTCAGCAATCAGGCTTCTTACTTGGTCAACCGCCTGTCTTGCGGCTTCTGCCTCCTCGCGAGCCTGCGCCAATTGAGCGTCCAGGGAGTTCAGCCGGGAACGCACTTCAGCCAGTTCGGCTGCCGGGTCGCCCAGGTCTGCCAAATCCCGTTGCAGCTGCTCCAGGGAGCCGGTCAGCTGGTTAACCTCGCCGTGTTTTTCGGAGTACTTTTGCGACGCCTGCTCCCGGTAACGGTCGTAAGCCTCTAATCCCAGGATGGAGGCAAGGATTACCTTACGTTCCGAAGGCCGCTTGCCGGTGAACTCATCGGCTCTTCCCTGAAGCAGAAAAGCCGAATTGATAAAAGTGTCATAGTCCATGCCGACCAAACGTTGAATCTGGGCCTGGGTTTCCATGATGGAATTGCCGCTGATGTTCCGGTGGCTGCCCGATTCGTTAAGGGCCTGCAACTGCAAGTCGGAGCGGCCCTGCCGGCGGTGGCCTCCGGGCCGCTGCCGGCTGCGAATTACCCGATAGGGAACCCCCCGGGCGGCGAATTCCAGTTCTACCCTGGCTTCATCCGCGCCATAGGCTACCAGGTCGTCGATTGACTGGCCCCTGGCTTTTCCCCACACGCTCCAGGTAATAGCGTCCAGCAAGGCGGACTTGCCATGTCCGTTTTCACCGCACAGGCAGGCAACGTGAATCCCCGTGAAATCCAGCGCGGGAACATCTTCGCGGTAGGAAAGGAAATTTCTGATTTTCAGTCTAAGGGGAATCAAGCATTTCCTCGCTGGAACCGGTGAATGTTCGCTGGTGATTCTGCCGTGCATTCTAGCACAGGCGCCAGCCGCTTTGACATGAGGATTTGCCCAGGCCTACAATTCAAGCTGGGACACCAGAGCCTTCAGCGTTGCATTGAGGGCGGTGGTTGAGTTCGGGTTAAGGGTCGGCCTGCCCTCGGGCAGCAAGGCGGCGAGCCGACAAGACGGGAGGGGGCGCCCTATGTTTGAGAACCTGACAGACCGGCTGACCGGCATCTTCAATCGGCTTTCCAGTAAAGGACGGCTGACCGAGAAGGACATTGACGAAGCCCTGGGACAGGTACGGCGCTCGCTGTTGGAGGCCGACGTCAATTTCCGGGTGGCGCGGGAATTTACGGCCAGGGTCCGGGAGCGTTCTCTGAACGCCGACATACTGGAGAGTTTAACCCCCGGTCAGCAGGTAGTGAAGGTTGTTCATGAGGAATTGACGGAGATTCTGAGCAGCGGCGACCACCGGCTTACCCCGGCCAGTCAGTTGCCTTCGGTTCTGATGCTGGTCGGTTTACAGGGTTCCGGCAAAACCACCACTGCGGCCAAGTTGGCCTTGCAGTTGCGCCGTCAGGGCCATACCGCCTTGCTGGTGGCGGCGGATTTGCGGCGTCCGGCAGCCATTGCCCAGCTGACTACCCTGGGCCGCCAACTGGATGTGCCGGTGTATTCGGAAGACCCCGGCGTTGCTACGGTGGCTCAGGTGGTTCGCAGCGGCGTAGCGCGAGCCCGACAGCAGGGGCTTACCTGGGCGATCATTGATACTGGCGGTCGCCTGCATATTGATGAAGCGCTGATGGAGGAACTGGTGGACGCCAGAGCGGCGGCCCAGCCCCACGAAACCCTGCTGGTGGTGGACGCGATGACCGGTCAAGACGCGGTGAACGCCGCCGAAGAGTTTCACCGGCGCATCGGCTTGACCGGGCTGGTTATGACCAAGATGGACGGCGACGCCCGGGGCGGGGCAGCCCTGTCGGTTACCAGGGTAACCGGCGTACCGATCAAGTTTATGGGCGTTGGCGAGCGGCCCGACGGCCTGGAGGCCTTTTACCCGGACCGGCTGGCCTCGCGCATATTGGCAATGGGCGACGTGCTGACCCTGATTGAACGGGCCCAGAATGCGGTGGACCAGAAGGAGGCCCAGGAGCTGGAGCGCAAGTTCCGGCAGGCTGGTTTTGACCTGGAAGACTTTTTGCAGCAAATCCAGAACGTTAAAAAGATAGGTTCCCTAAGCCAGATAATGGAGCTGGTTCCGGGTATGAACCGGTTGACCCGGAAAATGCCCACGGATATTGACGATGACCAGTTAAAACAGGTGGAGGCCATCATCCGCTCTATGACGGCGGAAGAAAGAAGACACCCGGAGCTGCTGAACGGCAGCCGCCGGCGGCGCATCGCCCGGGGCAGCGGCACCACGCCGGCTGATGTGAACCGGCTGATGAACCAGTTCCGACAGACGCAAAAAATGATGCGCCAGTTTTCCCGCACTCGCAATCCACGCAACTTGATGAATATGCTGCGGTAAGCAAAAAGCCGCAGCTACCCCCTTCCCGGTCGCAGAAGCTGGCCGGTTTCCTGGATGCGCTTGGCGGATGCCGGGGCGGCCCCGGCGCAGCCGGCCGCAGCGTCAGGTTAGTATGCCGGCTTTGCTGGCGGTGGTTCCGTTGCCTTTGCCGGCGCCCGGTTACGCCGACGGGGGCATACCGGTCCGCAAGGCGGCAAAAAGGTAGGCAGTGGCAAAAGAGCGGTAGGGAGACCAGCGGCTCGAGAACTCCTCCAGCTGCGGCGGCGTAATTGGCTTGTCGTCAAAGTAGAGCCGGGACACAATCCGTTGCAACGCCAGGTCCCCGGACGGAAAAGCGTCCGGTCTTCCCAGGGCGCGAGACAATACCCATTGGGCCGTCCAGGGTCCTACGCCCCGCAGGGATGTTGCTGCCTTGACTGCCTCCGCGTCGGGCAAGTCAAGCAGGCGATCCAATCCACCGGGCGTTTCCAACTGGGCGCGGGCAATTCCTTGCAAATATTCAGCCTTGCGCTGGCTTAACTTCGACCGGCGCAGGTCGGCGATGCTGGCCCCGGCCAGAGTATCGGGACGCGGAAAGGCGAAGTAATGCTGCCCCCCGAACTGCCGGCTGGGGCCATAGGTTTCAACGAGCAGCCCCCGGATTACCCGGGCAACGCCGGCCGCCAGTTGTTGCCCCAGAATGGCCTGGGCAATGGTTTCGTAAACCGACAACCCCCGGGACAGGTGCATACCATAGAAGGTCTTTACCAGCAGGGCCATTACCGGATCCTGCTGGGCGAAAGCGTAAAAGGAACCCAGTTCCTGCCTGGTTGCCAGCAGCAACTCCAGTTGCCCCTGGGCGGCGTGGATTGCAGCGGCATCGAGGGTATCTCCCTCCAGCTTCACCGCCAGCCGGGGCGGGGTCGGGCTTCCCTCGACGCTGACCGTGGCAAGGACTAAATCATCTCCCAGGTCCAGCAGCCGCCGGTACTGGGCCGGGTTACCCTGGTCGCCCTGCCGAAAATAGGGTTGATTGTCGGCGGTGAGGCCGAAATCGAAGGGAGGGGCCGGTTGGATCAAGAAGGTATGCTCTGCCAAATTAACCTCTAGGCTGTGTGAAACAGGGTTTGAGAACCCATCGAGGTGTAGCTGGCCCCCCGGGGCGTCAAGCTGCTGCGAATTAAATGGATTGCTTCCACCGTCCAGGATATATCTGCTGGCCGGCCAGCTTCGGCAATTGCCTGACTTATTGCCCGCCGGGCCGTTGGAGAAACGGAACCCCGAACCCGCCCCAGGGTCAGATGCGGTCGAAAGGGACGCCGCTCGCCGGCAAAGTCAAACTCAGCCAAGGCTTCAGCTACGCAGACTTGCAGACCGGTCAGCGCTGCCAGGTCGCCCGTTATGCCGGCCCACAGAACCCGGGGCTCTTTCCGGTGAGGGAACACTCCCAAACCGGAGAGTCGCAACTGAAAGGACGGCCCGTTAAAGGCAGCGGCCCCCTGCTCCATTGCCAACCTGACCGGCTGGATTAACCCGGCGTCTATGTTGCCCAGGAACTTCAGCGTCAGGTGAATTCCTGAAGGGTCAACCCAGCGTACTCCCTCAGGCATGGCGCCTTTCAGCCCGGACATGGTTTCCGCCAGCGCAGCCCTGGCTGAATCTGGCAGGTTAACCGCTACAAAAGCCCGCACCTTGTCTTTGCTGGCAGTCATTGGCAAAGCTCCTGACGAAACTCGGCCAGTTGCCGATACCAGCCTGCCAGGTCGTCCAGCGAATACTGCGCGTTAGCCGGGCTGGGGTTAGGCGCAACAAAAACGCGGCTCTCGCCGATGGTTCGCTCCTGCCGACCCAGACCGGGCCGCTCGTTAACGCCCTCGCCGTAGCGAAGGTAGGCCCGGTAACCGGTAACGCCCAGAAAACAGGCAATCCGCGGACGGAAGCCGGTCAGCTTGTCCCGCAGCGCCGGCGCCCATTTACGGAAGTCGGCAGCGCTGAGCTTCCTGGCCTGCGAAGTAGGCCGCTTAACCACGTCGGTAAACCCGATACCGTAGTTAATCAGTTCAGCGTCCCGCTCCGGGGTGAGTTCTTTAGGCGTCAGCCCCGACCGGTTGAGGGCAGCCCAGAAACGGTTGCGCGGGTTGGCAAAATAGTGGCCGACCTGCACCGAGTACGTGGAGGGGTTCAGACCAACAAAAACTATGTCCAGCCCGGGACAGAGGTAGTCAGCGAGGGTTTCAGCCGGCAACCAGGAGCCGGCGCCTTCGGGTGTTTTCATTGCTTACGGGCAGCGGGCCGGCCCACCGGGCGGCCACTGAAGCGCCCGGCAGGCATTGCTGCCAAGAATAGCCATACGGCTCTCGGCATCCAGGCGGCATTCCTCCACCTGCGCCAGAACCCTGCGGTGGCGGAGCAAAGGATAATCGGTGGCGAAGAGGATCCGCTGCGCCCCAATAGTTTGGGCGGCGACGGAAAAAACCTGCGGCTGGTACAGCAGGGGCGAGGCCGCAGTATCGAAATAGACGTTTTTCAGCTCCCGGGGGATTTCCGGCATCAGGCCGTAGAAAGCCAGACCGCCCCCCCAATGGGCGCAAATCACCGTGTTTTCCGGGAAATGGCGCAGGAACCGATACACCTTATCCGGAGTAGCGCTGCCCTTGCCCGGGTAAGCATGCCCCACCGGTTCCGAGCAGTGCAGCAACACCGGAAGCCCCAAAGAGTGGGCCAGGTCCATTAGCGGGGCCATCGCTTTCCGGCTGGTCAGCTCAAAAGCCTGGGAGTCGGAATGCAATTCGCCGATTCCCATAATACCCAGGCGGGCGCAGCGTTCCACCTCAGCCAGGGCCGCATCGCCCCAGGCCGGGTTGACGGAGCAGAACCCGGCCAGCCTGGCCGGGTTCCGGTCAGTAGCCTGGATGATGTAGTCGTTGGCTTCCCGGGCCACTTCGGGGTCGGTCCAGCCAAACCCCATGGTTACCGCCCGTTCCACGCCGGCCGCGTCCATAGCCGAAAGCAGGTCTTCCGCTGTGGCCATTCGCCCGCCGGCCCGGGGAAACAGGGCGGCAAAGGTACTATCCCGCCGAACCAGTTCCGGGTAACGCTGGGGGAAGCTGTACGGGAAAATGTGGCAATGGGCGTCAACGATCATAGAACCGGCATTAACCAAGCCAAACCCGGCGGATTCAGCCTTTTCAGGGCAAACCGTCAGCCAGTTTAAGGCCGGTTTGCTTTACCTGGACACTCCCGGCCGGGCGGCTTATAATTTCCAGCATGCTGCGGGGTTGCTTCCGCATTGAGCAAGGGACTGGGGGAATAATTACGTCGCTATGAATGTACCCGATGCCTCCGCAAGAAGGCAAGAATACACTGTACCCGACTTGCAGTCTATGGCCAGGGAACTGCGCCGGGACATCATCGAAACCATCTACACCGCCGGCAGCGGGCATCCCGGTGGTTCCCTTTCCGAACTGGAAATCCTCATTGCCCTGTACTTCAAGGTCATGCGGCATAACCCCCGGGACCCTCAATGGCCGGACCGGGACCGGTTTATTCTCAGCAAGGGGCACGCATCCCCCGGCTTTTACGCCGTGCTGGCTCGCGCCGGTTATTTTCCCCGGAAAGAGCTGGCAACTTTCCGAAAATTGAACAGCCGTATCCAGGGTCATGCCCATCCGATGACCCCTGGTGTAGAGATGAACTCCGGTTCCCTGGGCATGGGCCTGTCTTTTGCTTTAGGGTGCGCCCTGGCAGCCCGGCTGGACGGTAGAGATTACCAGGTATATGCCTTGCTGGGAGATGGGGAATGCGACGAAGGGGAGATATGGGAGGCGGCTATGGCCGCCGCTCACCATCAGACGACCAACCTGGTGGCTATCGTGGACCGCAATCGCATTCAAAACGACCGCTTTACCGATGACGTAATGCGGTTGGAACCGCTGGCCAGCAAGTGGCGAGACTTTGGCTGGCAGGCGCTGGAGGCCGATGGCCATGACTTTAATGCCTTGTTGAGCGCTCTGACCCAGGCCCGGCAGTCCACGGACGGCCCTGCGGTTATCATTGCGCATACGGTCAAGGGCAAAGGCGTCAGCTTCATGGAAAACAACCCCGGCTTTCACGGGCGCGCGCCTGACGCCGAGGAATACCGGAAAGCTATGGAGGAACTGGCCTGATGGCGACCCAGCGGAGAATGGCCTCGACCAGGCAAGCCTATGGCGAAACCCTGCTTGAGATGGCCGATTCCTTTCCCGATATTGTGGTGCTGGGCGGCGACCTCAATGTTTCCGTCTATACTCACCGGTGGCGCGACAAGTACCCGGAGCGTTTCTTTGACTTCGGCCCGGCGGAGCAGAACCTGATTGGAGTGGGCGCCGGCCTGGCTGCCAGCGGCAAAACTCCCTTCATCAGCACCTTCACCGTATTCGGCGTTGGCCGTCCCTTTGACCAGCTGCGCGTGCTGGTATCGCAAGCCAACCTTAACGTCAAGCTGGTGTGTACCCATGCCGGAATCCTCACCGGCGAGGATGGTATGTCGGCGCATGGGATCGAGGATTTAGCCCTGATTTGCTCCCTGCCCTCCTTCACCGTAGTTTCTCCGTCAGATTCAGTAGAAACGGTACAGGCGGTTAAAACAGCGGCGGCGGCGGCCGGCCCCTTTTATATCCGTCTCTCCCGGGCTGCTACGCCGGTGATTCACCAGGCTGATTACCAATTTACCCTGGGCCGGGCCGAGACGTTGCGGTCAGGAGCTGACGTTACCCTGGTCGCTACCGGGGTGATGGTATCAGTCAGCCTGGACGCAGCGGACCTGCTGGCCGCCGAAGGAATTGCCGCCCGAGTGCTGAATGTTCATACCCTGAAGCCGGTGGATGAGGCGGCGCTGGTGGCGGCGGCCCAGGAAACCGGGGCAATAGTAACCGCTGAAGAGCATTACCAGCACGGCGGGTTGGGCAGCATCGTCGGCCAGGTTGCCGGGCGAAATTGCCCGGTGCCCCTGGAAATGGTTGCTTTGCAGGGTTACAGCGAATCGGCGCCGGCCGAGCAGCTGATGGTGAAATGCGGCTTGACGGCAGAAAAGGTAAAGGACGCCGCCTTGAGGGCGGTGGCGCGTAAAGCCCGGCGGTAGTTTTGCGGTAAACCCGCTGGCTACTCTCGCACCTGTCCGTCTCCGATGATGATCCACTTGTAGGAAGTCAGTTCCCGCAAGCCCAACGGCCCCCGGGCGTGAAACTTCTGGGTGCTGATGCCCACCTCGGCGCCCAGTCCCAACTGAGCCCCGTCGGTAAAGCGGGTGCTGGCGTTAACTATAACCGCTGCCGCGTCCACTTCGTTCAGGAACCGCTCCGATGCTTCCCGATCCTCGGTGATGATGGCTTCGGTGTGGCCCGAACCGTAGGTCTCAATGTGTTCCAGGGCTTCATCCAGGGAGTCCACAATCTTGACCGCTGCGGTCAGGGCCAGGAACTCCCGGCCCCAGTCCTCTTCCGTAGCCGGTTTGGCCAGGTAAGGGTTATCCGGCCCCAGAATGCTCAAAGTCCGGTGGTCGCAGTGCAGTTCCACCCCGGCCTCTGACAGGCGGCGGGCAATGGCCGGCAGGCAGCCCGGGGCCGACTCGGCGTGCAGCAGCACCGTATCCAGCGCATTGCAAACCGTTGGGCGTTGTACCTTGGCGTTATAGATTATGCTGACTGCTTTCCCGAAATCCGCCGTCCGGTCCACATAGGCGTGGCAAACACCCACCCCGCCGGCCACCACCGGCATTGCCGCGTTCTGGGCCACGAACTTAATCAGGCCGGGGCCGCCCCGGGGCACCAGCAGGTTAATATACTCCTTCATGCCCAGCATTTTATCCACCAGGGCCCGCTCCGGGTTAGCCACGTATTGAACCGTCTCCGGAGAAATGCCAGCCTCGTCCAGGCAGCGGCGCAGCAACCGTACCAATGCCTGGTTGGAGTTCAGACTCTCTTTGCCGCCCCGCAGCAGGCAAGCGTTGCCGGACTTCAGGGTCAAGGCGGCGATGTCCACGGTAACATTGGGCCGGCTTTCGTAAATGCTGCCAACTACCCCAAGAGGCACCCTTCGCCTGGCCACCTTCAGGCCGTTTTCCAGGGTTCTGGCTTCGATGGTTTCGTTTACCGGGTCAGACAAGGCGGCGATGGTTCGCACATCCCCGGCCAGCGCAATGAGTCTTTCCGGTGTCAGCAGCAGGCGGTCCAGCATCGACTCGCGCATGCCGTCGGTCTGAGCCGCCTGGTAGTCGGCCTGGTTGGCTTCCAGTATCGGCCCCTGTTCTGAAGCCAGAGCAGCGGCAATGTTAAACAGGGCCTGGTTCTTTACCGCGGCAGTTGTGCGCGCCAGTTGGCGGGCCGCCTTTTGCGCCATTCCGCCTTGTTCCAACAGGGATTTTTCGTCAATGTTAGCAGCCATGATTGCTCTTTGTTCCGGTAAACAGAGTTGGGTCAATTGTGGTTGCCCGGCGGCGTTAACGCTAAATGAGGGCCAGATTATTGCGGTGCACCACTTCCTGCCCATAATGATACCCCAGAATCCCCTCAATTCCATCGGAGCGCAACCCGCTGATGCGGGATATGTCTGCCGCTGAATAGTTGGCAATGCCACAGGCGACCCGGTTCCCGGCAGTGTCAACGATATAGACGATGTCGCCCCGGATAAAGTGGCCACGCACTGCCTTGACGCCGGCTGGCAAGAGGCTGACATGCCGGTGGAGCAGGGCATTGGCAGCCCCCCCGTCCACTTCAATTTCACCCCATTGAGAATCCCGCAGCCGGCTCAGCATCCAGCGTTTGCGAGCCTCCAGCTTTTCCCCGGCCGGCAGAAACAGGGTGCCGATGGGCTGGCCCCTGGCCGCCCGAAGCGCCGCATCCGGCGCCCGTCCGTGGCACATAACCATGGCAATGCCCGAAGCGGTAACCAGCCGGGCTGCGTCGATTTTGGTAGGCATACCGCCACGGGCCCAGGTGTTGCGATGTTTCCCTACTGCCTGGTAGATACTATCATCCACCTGTTCCACCACCGGAATTAACGATGCATCCGGGTTCTGGTGCGGGTCGGCAGTGTAGAGGCCATCGGTGTCGGTCAAAATAACCAGCAAATCTGCGTCAATCAAATTGGCTGCCAAAGCCGACAGACGGTCATTATCCCCGAACACTTCGCCGATTTCGTCTGCTGCCACTACGTCGTTTTCGTTGAGAATCGGCACCACGCCCAGGTCCAGCAAGGTCATCAGCGTGTTGCGGACGTTCAGGTAAGATTGTCGATTGCCCAGGTCGTTAATGGTCAAAAGGGCTTGCGCTACCCGCACGCCGTAAATGTCGAACAACTGCTCGTAGGTATGCATCAGCCGCCCCTGCCCGACGGCGGCCAGCGCCTGCCGGGAGGGAATCTCCCGGTCGGTGGTCGCCCGCCCCGATTTTGCCAATTCCTGACGGCCGGCGGCGATGGCGCCGGAGGTTACCAATACAACCTCGCTGCTCCATTTCCGGCGAAGCTGGCTGACCTGCCTTACCAAATCCGCCATTACCGGCAGGTTAAGGTTGCTGTCGCCCCGGGTGTTGGTCAGGACGCTGGTGCCGACTTTTACCACTATCCTGCGGTAAGCAGAACTATGGCCTGGCCCGGCGGCAGTGGTACGCTCCAGGCGCGTTTGACTGGAAGGAAACATGCCGGAATTATAGCATGGGCGAAGGCCGGCGCAGGCAGCCAGAGAACCGACCGGTCTGAGCAATATCGGCCCTGGCCGCAACAGAGCCAAATTCATCTGTCCAGGGTGTCTTGTACGAATGTCAGATTGGGCATAATATGGTTGTGTCGGGGCTAACGACAGCGTTAGCCCTTTTGCCCTTTGTCAGCATCCCCGGATTCAATTCCCCAGGAGTATTCACCGGTATGTCCCTCTCCGGCATCCTCAATCTGGTATCCAACGATACGCCCCTGTCGTCCGGAAAAATCGGCGCCGCCGCTTTCGGGGACGCCCCGATTTTTCCGGCGCGGCGCGGCGCCCGTCCGGTTTACGTCGGTTCGTTGTGGGTTCGGGAGCAGGCCCCCTTGCTGGTTCTGACTCCCCGTCCCGATGATTCGCGACTTTTGTACGATCAACTTTTGACCTACCTGGGAGACACTGCCCCGGTGTACCTGCTGCCTGAGCCGGAAGTGCTGCCCTTTGAGCGGCTGGCCGTGGATGCTGGTACGATTAACCAGCGTTTGGTCGCCCTGGCGGCGCTGGCCAATTCCGGTTGCAGCAAAATGCCCCCGGTGGTAATTGCCTCAATATCGGCCATTCTCCGCCGCACGCTGCCGCCCCAGGCATTTACCGGAAACCGCGACCAGGGCGATGTCATAACCCGGCTGGAGCCGGGTCAGCGCATCTTCAGCGCCGAGCGGCTGCTGGCGGGCTGGGTGAAACTGGGTTACCGGCATGAACCGTTGGTGGAAAGCCCCGGCGCTTTCAGCCACCGGGGGGGCGTAATTGACGTTTTCCCTCCCCAGTCTCAATGGCCTTACCGCCTGGAGTTGTGGGATGACGAAGTGGATACCCTTCGCTGCTTTGACCCGGCAACCCAGCGTTCCTTGCCGGCGGAGTTCGTTGACGGCAACCCCCTGGCAATCGATATTATCCCGGCGCGGGAGCAGCTGCCGGATTTGGTTGACCGGGTTTCTTTGGAAGGGTGCATTGCCAGGCTGGACTTTGCCAACTGCCCGGAGACGGAAAGAGAGAGGTTTGAAGGGGAATTGGCGGAGCTTTTTTCCGCTCCCAACATTGAGCGCTTGTCCTTCTACAACGGCCTGCTTAATCAAAATAACCTGTTGGACTACCTGCCTCAAGACAGCATTCTGGTTTTTGACCGTTTCAGTCAACTGGAATCTGAAGCCCGGGACCTGGAGGAAAAGTTCTTCCGGATGCGGCAAGCCCGCGAAGGCCGGGGTCAGCTGCCGGGAAATTTCCCTTCGCCCTGCTTGTCCTGGAAGGAGCTTTCCGGGGAACTTTCCTGCTGCCGGCGCCAGGTGCGTCTGGAAAGCTGGCTGGGTCAGGAAGAAGACGAGTATTTCCGCGCTGCCCCTTCCTGCTTCGGCCAGTTGGAACAGTTTGCTGAAGACCTTCAGGGTAAACTGGGCAAGGGCCATTCGGTAGTGGCGGTAACCCAGCACTCCCAGAGGCTGGCCGAAATTCTGGGGGAGCAGGACATTGGCGTTTCCTTGCGAAATGACCTGATACACCCTCCTGAGCCCGGCCGCGTTTATATTGTTGCCGGCTCCCTCAACGAGGGCTGGGAAATAAAGGCCGACCATAGCGGGCTGTCCCTGGCCCTGTTGACTGATGCGGAGCTGTTTGGCGCAGTAAAGACGCGGCGCTATCGGCCAACACGGACGCGGCGAGGGTTGGGAGAGGAAATAGTCCTTTCTGAACTGGAACCGGGGAACTACGTCGTTCACGTGGACCACGGCGTGGCGCGCTTTGCCGGCGCCACCATGATGACCGCAGGCGGCGAGGGCGCTGAAGAGAAAGAGTACCTGATACTGGAGTATGCGGACAATGACAAGTTATACGTGCCTACCGACCACCTGGATCGGGTAGGGGCTTATGTGGGCGCGCCGGATCAGCCGCCCGCCTTGACCCGTTTGGGAACTGCGGAATGGGCGCGCATCAAGGAACGGGTCAAGGGTTCTACCCGGGAAATGGCCGAGGAACTGCTGCGGCTTTATGCCGCCCGTCAGTCTGCCCAGGGCCACGAGTTCGGCGGTGATACGGTCTGGCAGCGCGAACTGGAAGCCTCTTTTCCCTTTCAGGAAACCCCGGATCAGGTCAAGGCTATTGATGAAGTGAAGGTGGATATGGAGCAGCCCCGGCCCATGGATCGCCTGATTTGCGGCGACGTGGGCTACGGGAAGACCGAAGTAGCCTTGCGGGCCGCCTTTAAGACGGTTACCGACGGAATGCAGGTGGGGCTTTTGGTGCCTACTACAGTGCTGGCCCAGCAGCATTATGCTACCTTCGTTGAAAGACTCAGTCCTTACCCGATGCGGGTGGAAGTGCTTAGCCGTTTCCGTACCTTCAAAGAACAGCAGAGCGTTATTGCCGATTTGGCGGATGGCGCCGTTGACATAGTCATCGGCACCCACCGCTTGCTGCAGAAGGATGTAAAGTTCAGGAACCTGGGCCTGGTGGTTGTTGACGAAGAGCAAAGGTTCGGAGTTGCCCACAAGGAAACGCTTAAGCACTGGCGGCGGGAGGTGGATGTTCTTACCCTGTCTGCCACGCCTATTCCCCGCACGCTGCATATGGCTTTGGCCGGCATCAGGGATATGAGCATAATGAACACGCCGCCCGAAGCCCGCCTGCCGGTCAAGACCTTTGTTTCCGAATACAGCGAAGATACCATCAGAGAAGCCATTCTGCGGGAAATTGAGCGGGGCGGCCAGGTCTTTTTTCTGCATAATCGGGTGCGGACGATTCACCAGACGATGGCGGAATTGGCCGAGTTGGTTCCTGAGGCCCGCTTTCTGGTTGGGCATGGACAGATGCCCGAGGCGGAGCTGGAGGAGGTAATGCTGGCCTTTGGCAACGGCGAGGCCGATGTGCTGGTCTGCACGACTATTATTGAATCGGGCCTGGATATGCCCAATGTCAATACCCTGATTCTGGACCGGGCCGACCGGTTCGGTCTTTCGCAGCTTTATCAGTTACGCGGGCGCGTGGGGCGTGGTGAAAACCGGGCCTATGCTTACCTGCTGCTGCCCCGGGGCCGCGGCGTTACCGAAGCCGCCGAGAAACGCGTTGAAGCCATTCTGGAAGCGTCCGACCTGGGGTCCGGCTTTCGCATAGCCATGCGCGACCTGGAAATACGGGGCGCCGGCAACCTGCTGGGGGCGGCCCAAAGCGGTCAGATTCACGCTGTGGGGCTGGAGCTGTATGGTCAACTGCTGGCGGAAGCGGTGGCCGAGCTTGCGGAGGAAGGGAAGGAAAAGGAAGCCGCTGCGGTCAGCCCCCTTGAAAACCTGCCCCGCATCGACCTGCCCCTGCCCGCCAGCATTCCGGAAGAGTACGTGCCTCATTTGCCCACCCGGATGGCGCTCTACCAGCGTCTGGCGCGGGCCAAAGAACGCAATGCAGGAACGGCATTGAGAGAGGAACTGCGCGACCGCTTCGGCCCGCTGCCGTCGGCGGTAGAGAACCTGCTGGCGCTGGTTGACCTGCGGGGCCTGGCGGCTGCCGTGGCAGTGGAATCCATCCAGCCCTCGGGCAGCGGCATAATGCTGGCGCTGCGGCAGGAGGTAGGCAGCGCGCGCCGGCCCCTGCAGCAAGCTCTGGGGCCGGCAGCGGAAGTGGGCAATCGCCAGATCAAGCTCTCAATACGGCCCGCCGGAGACCAGTGGCTGCGCCGTTTGACTCGCATTCTGGAACGCCTCCTGGCGTTTCAGGCCAAACTGCAAAGCATGGCGGCGTTGCCCTGAGCGCCACCCAGCCCTTAACCAGCCTCCGATACACCGCTGCCGGAGCAGCCCGATTGTATTGCAGCCGGCATCGGTAACTTCCGGCCTGGAATCATATAGTATTCGGTAACCCATAGTCGTGGAGAACCTGCGATGTCGGTTTGGCGCTCTTTTCCCGCAGCTCTTATCAGGTTGCTGTCCTTGCTGATGCTTTTGACCGCCGCGGCTCTGGCTGGCGCCGGGTGCGCCGCGCCCGCGGCAGGGCCGGAAGAAAAGGAAACGGCAACTGACTTCACCATCGTTCTGTATCAGGGGGAGGGAGAGTTGGGTTCCCCGGAGGTTACCCTTTCTGACTTGCAGGGCAAGCCGGTTGTGCTTAATTTCTGGGCCGGGCTTTGCCCGCCCTGCCGCGTGGAAATGCCCGAATTCCAGGAGTTCCGAGATGAATTTGAGGGACGGGTTACCTTGGTGGGGGTGGATGTGGGCCAGTTTATGCGCCTGGGAACCAGGGAAGACGCCCGCCAGTTGCTGGCCGAGCTGGGGGTAACCTACGCTTCCGGTTATACTGATGATGCCAATGTGATTGAAGATTACCGGGTGCTGGGGTTGCCCACCACCTTGTTCATCAATGAAAAGGGTGAATTGCACCGAAAGTGGGATGGCATATTGAACCGGGAGAAGCTGACTGAACTGGCGGAAGAAATGCTGGAGTAATGGCCAATTTGCGGCAGAAACCGGATGAAGATACCCAGGAACTATTCCCGCTGTCGCCGATCGGGTAACCGCTGATTGCTCGCCGCCAGCAATTCCCTGACGGCAGGGACGACCTGGGCCAGACTGGGAACCGTTACATCCGGTTCCGTATTTGGCTCTGAAGGTTCCGGCAAATCGTAAAACCCTTCAATCCATACCGCCTTAAGGCCGCAGCCTTTGGCCCCGGCCACGTCGTTGTTTGGGTGGTCGCCCACGTGGATGGTTTGCTCCGGGTCAACCCCTAACGCCTGGAGCGTCATCAGAAATATTGCCGGGGACGGCTTGGCTACCAGCGCTTCATCAGAGAAGGTTAGCGCAGCGAAATAGTCCAGCATCCCATGCTCCTGAAGGAAACGACGAAAAGACACGCCGGGCGTCATGCCGGTGTTGGAAATCATTCCGATGGTCAACCCCATTTCCTTTACTGCGGCCAGAGTTTCCAGGCCGTTGGGATGCGGGACTGGTGGGTAAAGAAAGAAGGAATCACTGTAAGCCCTGGCAATTTCGTCCATTGTTGCTGCCGGAAGGCGTGCCGCCAGGCCCGGGCTGATGCCCTCTACAAAAAGCTCTACCTGCTTTCGGAAGCTTATATCAGCCAACCCTTCCCGGATTTGCTGGCAGCGGCGAGCGCACTTTTGGTAAGCCTCTTCAATGATTGCCGCCGGGTATTCCTTGCCGGCTTTCCGCAGCGCCGCTCCGGTTCCTTCCAGCCGGGCCAGCGTGCGCACCTGACCCACTTCCGGGCGGTCCAACAGCAGGGTTTGCCACAGGTCGAAGGTTATGGCAGCGATGGAGGCCAATGCCAGTTTCTCCTTGCGCTTCAGCTCCGTGTAGGCGCCGGTCGGTCCTACAGGGGTGGTCGGCGCCGGCGCCAGTCGGTAGCTTGCTCGTAAGCATAAGCGGCCCGCAGTACGGTTGCCTCGTCAAAGGGACGGCCGGCCAGTTGCAGGCCAACAGGCAAGCCGTCTTCCGAAAACCCGCACGGCACGGATACAGCCGGCGTTCCGCTGATGTTGTAGGGCCTGGTGTATTGAGTTAAAGCTGCCGTGGTTCCCACCGTTCGGTCGCCGGCCGCTACCTGCTGCGCCAGAATCGGCGGCGCCGTTACCGGCTCGGTCGGCCCGGCAAGCAAATCCACCTCCCGGAACAAGCGGGCCAGTTCCTGGTTGAACCGCGACCGGGCCTGCTGCGCCTTAACATAATCGGCTGCGGTTACGAACAGGCCGGCTTCCAGACGGCTGCGTACGGCTGCATCCAGCTTGTGCCCTTCCCGGGCCAGCATTTCCCGGTGGATGGCGGCGGCTTCGGCCATCAGGATAGCGCCGGAAATGGCCTGGGAATACCCGAACAGGGGCAGGGAAACCTCGGATACAATGCCCCCCATTTCTTCCAGCAAGGCTATTGCCTGCCGTACCGCCTGCGCCACTTCCGGGTTCAGGGGAGCGTCAAAATACTCTCGAGGAACGCCAATGCGCAGCCCGGCAAGGGAACCGTCAAGGGAGGCGGTGTAGTCCGGAGTTTCTCCGGGCGCAGTAGCGGCATCCGCCGGGTCATAGCCGGCAATAACGTTCATGGTCAGCGCGGCATCCTCTACGGTGCGCACCATAGGCCCCGGGTGGTCCAAACACCAGGAAAGGGGCGTCAGGCCGGCCCGGCTGACCAAACCGTAGGTCGGCTTCAGGCCGACTATGCCACACAGCGCCGCCGGAATACGCACAGAGCCGCCGGTGTCGCTGCCCATGGTAACGGCGCACTGACCGGCCGCCGCTGCCGAACCGGAACCCCCGCTGGAGCCGCCGGTAATTCTCTCCGGGTTCCAGGGGTTATGCATATGTCCGTAGTCGAAGTTCTCGCCGGTTGGCCCATAGGCAAACTGATGCATATTCAGCTTGCCCAGCAGAATGGCCCCCGCCTGTTGCAGCCGCCTGGCGACGGTGCAGTCCTCGCCGGGAATGAAGTTGTCCCGGATACGGGAACCGGAGGTGGTGCGAATGCCGGCGGTATTGAACAGGTCTTTCAGGCCTACCGGAATACCGTGCAGGGGTCCGCGGTAATTCCCGGCGCTTATTTGAGCCTCTGCGCGGCGGGCGGCGTTCCGGGCCTGCTCCGGCAGCAAGGTAATAAAGGAATTCAGCGCCGGCTCGGTAGCCTCGATGCGGGTTAAATGAGCCTCGACCACCTCCACCGGCGAGAGTTCTCCGCTCCGAATCAGGCGCGACAGCTCGCTGGCGCTCTTATAGCAAAGTTCCAACTCTTCCATCGCTTCCCCTCTCATTCCAGGTATGGGCAGGCCGGGTTAAAGACGGAAGCCGGCTCATGGTCATCCACCACAATCTCGGCCAATCTTTCGATTCCGGCCAAAGCCGCTTGAACGTAAGGAAATAACTCATCCATATGGGGGTCGTCCGGGTTCAACCCGGCGCCCTTTGCCAGGTAATTGAAGGCTTCCCTGGTAAGGGGATTTCGCTCATTCATAACAGGCGCCTCTCTTGCATGGAGCGGTTGCTGGTGAATATTGCAGGGCTTTGCCCTTATTATGCGGATAGCCGGCGGCTCTGGCAAATCCTTGTGTGCCGGACAGGGTGTGCCGGACAGGGCATAGCGGCTTTCAGGGAGGCCGGTTCAGACACCCCGACGGTATGGCGTCCCGATGACGGCAGGGGATATTTGCTATACTAACCCCGGAAGATGCCGCCCTCGGCCCGGTTCCGCTATTTCTTTGCTCCCCAGTTGGAGGACCACCTTTGTTTTGTGCCAAATGCGGCCACGTTTCTGCCGATTCAGCCCGATTCTGTACCAGTTGCGGCGATAGTCTGCTCGTACAGGCAGATTCCGGCGAAGCGCTTGGGCAAGGCGCCGGCTCGCTTCCCGCGGCAACCTGGCGTGGCGGCGAAGTGGTGTTGGGCATCCTTCTGGTGGGGGTGGCCTTTCTGTTCATCAGTGCAACCACGCTGCTGCTGGATACCCTGACCCACTTGCCCCACGGCCTGGCCTGGGGCGCCTGGATTGGCAGCCACGCCATCGGGGTGGTCATCCTGGCCGCAGTGTGGCTGCTGGGCAATAAAGACGGTCAATTGCCTTTGGCTGCTTTAGGTCTGGTGTGTCCCCGGACTTCCTGGCTAATGAGCGTGCTGCTCGCCGGGGCGGCGCTGGGAGCAAGCCTCGGGTTCACCGCTCTTTATGCCTGGCTGGTAACCCTCCTTGATGTGTCAATTCTGATGCCGCCTGAAGTGCCCCGCGGTATCCTGTTTCCGGGCATTTACAGTCTTTTCAGCCTGGAGGCGCTGGCCCTGTGGACGCCTTTTACCGAAGAGATCTTCTTTCGGGGTTTTATCTTCGCCGGCCTGGTTCCCCGAATGGGCGTATGGCGTTCCGGGCTGGTCAGCGCGCTGATCTTCGCCCTCTTTCACCTTCACCCCGGAGTAATTCTCCCTATAATCGTTACCGGGTTGCTGCTGGCCGCCCTGTATCGTCTGACCGGCTCCCTGTGGCCCCCGGTTATGGCGCACGCCGGCCAGAACGGCATTGCGTTGGTGGCGGTCATGTACGAGGTTTAAGTTCAGATCTGGACAACAATGGGTCGTTAAGCTAGAGTTTCCCCAAGCTTGGGGCAGCTTACCCGACTGGCGGCGCTGCCTCGCGGTTGCCAGCAATTTTCCCTCTGACGGAAAGCCGGGCGCAATGAACAAGGACCGTATCAAGGAAAAGTTTGAAACCCTGGCGCGTGAACAACGCCCCGGGTTGATTGTGTACCTGACCACCGGTTTTCCGGACCTGGCGGCTACCCTGGAACTGGTTCCCGCTTTGGCGGCGGCTGGCGCTGACGCCATAGAATTGAGCATTCCCTTCAGCGACCCACTGGCCGACGGGCCGGTAATCCAGCAGTCCAGCTTGCTGGCTTTGCAGCAGGGTATTACCCCGGACGATTGTCTGGAAACCTTCGCCCGGGTTCGGGAACAGGTGCCTGACACGCCGCTGGTGTTGATGACCTATTACAACCCGGTTTACTCTTACGGGCTGGAAAGGTTCGCTGGACGGCTGAGGGAATGCGGGGTGGACGGCGTTATTCCGGTGGACCTGCCGGGGGAAGAGGCCGGGCCTTTTTACCGTCAATGCCGCCATTACGGGGTGCATTTTATCCCCTTGCTGGCCCCTACCAGCAGCGAAGCAAGCATCCGCACCGTTGCCGGCCTGAGCTCCGGGTTTATATATTGCGTCAGTCTTACCGGCATCACCGGAGCCAGGGATCAGGTATCCCGGCAAGGTATCCGGCTGCTGGCCCGAGTCCGGGCGCATACCTCCCTGCCGCTGGCGCTGGGCTTCGGCATTTCGCGCCGCGAGCATGTGGAAATGGTGGGGCGGGAGGCCCAGGCGGCGGCAGTGGGTAGCGCCTTGATTCGTATAATGCTAGAATCGCCCCGCGACCGCCTGATAGACGAGGCCACCCGCCTGGTAGCCGAGTTGGCCGGCAGAGCCAGCCCGACCGGGACAGGAGACCAGCTATGACCGTTTGCCGGGGCCTGCGGGGAGCCACTACCGCAGATGATAATACCGCAGAGGCCATTTATGCCGCCACTCGGGAAATGCTGAATCACCTTATTGCAGCTAACGGCATTGAAGAGCGGGATGTGGCCATGGCTTACTTCACCGTTACCCCCGACCTGAATGCCGCCTTTCCGGCGGCTGCCGCCCGGCAGTTGGGCTGGAACCATACGGCGTTGATGTGCGCTACCGAAATTCCGGTTCCCCACTCCTTGCCTGGTTGCGTTCGGGTGCTTATACTGATTAATACTGAGAAAGAGCCGGCTGAGCTGAAGAACGTTTATCTGAAAGGCACTGAAACGCTTCGGCAGCAAGGCTTGGAGACCCCTTGATGGTTCCCCGCCCCGATACAATCAGCGACGCAGCGCATGGTTTGTTCTTCAGCCGCTTTTGCTACGGCCTTCGGGCCGTTTGTCTTTTGCATACAGCGAAAACCCGTTAGGGCGCAGCCGGTTATAAACCTGGCGCCCCGGGCAAATTCTGCCAAGAGCGAAAACCAATCGTAAATCAAGAGGGTGACTGGAAAGATGATTGTGGTAATGTCCAAAGACAGCACACCGGAACAATTGAGCCTCGTCAAGTCGCGCATTGAAAGCCGACCGGGACTTGCCGCCCAGGTATCCGAAGGCACCGAGCGGGTGGTTGTTGGTGTCCTCGGTTCGATCCCCCCGGATCTTCAGGATGAGATGTCTTTGCTGCCCGGGGTGATGGAAGTAGTTCGTATATCCAAACCCTACAAAATGGCCAGCCGCGAGTTCCATCCGGACAATTCCGTCGTAATGGTCGGAGATGTTCCGGTGGGCGGGCCTGAACCGGTGGTCATGGCGGGCCCCTGCTCGGTAGAGGACGAAGAGCAGATGGTAAGCACGGCCAGGGCGGTAAAGGCCGCCGGGGCCCGGGTTCTGCGCGGCGGCGCCTTTAAGCCGCGTACTTCACCCTACAGCTTTCGCGGTATGGGGCTGGATGGCCTGAAGCTGTTGAACCTGGCCAAGCAGGAAACCGGGCTACCCATTATTACCGAGGTAATGACCCCGGGCGACGTGGATACCGTCGCCCGCTATTCCGACGTGCTGCAAGTGGGCGCCCGGAATATGCAGAATTACAACCTGCTGGACGTAGTGGGTGAAACCCGAATGCCGGTGATGGTCAAACGGGGCCTGGCAGCTTCATATGAGGAATGGCTGTTGGCGGCCGAATACGTCCTGGCCGGCGGCAATAACAACGTCATACTTTGTGAACGAGGTATTCGTTCCTTCGAAAATACTACCCGCTTCACTATGGACGTGGCCGCCATTCCGGTAATCAAACGCTTGAGCCATTTGCCGATTGTGGGCGACCCCAGCCATAGCACCGGACATTGGTATCTGGTGACTCCGGTAGCCCTGTCAGTTATTGCCGCCGGGGCCCATGGCCTGCTGATTGAGGTTCACCCCAATCCGGACCTGGCAAAATGCGACGGCCCTCAATCCCTGACGTTCGAAAACTTCTCAGCCCTGATGGCTCAGGTGCGGGCGGTCAAAAGTTCGCTCGACTCGGTAACCCCGGCGGCGGTCGGCATCTCCTAGTCAGCGCCCGGCATGGCTTCGCTCAGGAACTGCCGGCAAGAGTAAAGCGCGCAGCGGGGGCGGCGGGTTGGGACGCTGCCCCCGTTTTTCCTGTACGCATTGGGGGTAAATACGGTCATTAAGTTACAGAAAGGGCCAGGCAGCCAGGGTAATGAAGCCTGGCCGCCTGGCCTTTCGACTTGCTCTAAACCAGCCCCGTTAAGAATACCCCGGCTACAGGTGCGTTGACCCTTCAGGCACGGGGACATATACTTGATTGGACAACCTCAACAATATAAGGAGGCAGTATGCCGGCCGAAGTGAGCAGGGAAGAGGTTTATCAGGCGCTCAAGACCGTATATGACCCGGAAATTCCGGTGAACGTGGTTGATTTGGGGTTAATCTACGATGTTCAGGTTACCGAAGACAGCAACGTTTTTGTGCAGATGACCCTTACCTTTCCCGGGTGCGGCATGGGGCCCCATATTGCCCAGCAGGCTGAATGGGCCATTCAGGACCTGGATGGAGTGGAAGAGGTGGAAATTGAGCTGACCTTTGACCCGCCATGGTCTCCGGAGATGATTAGTGAAGAAGCCCGAATGATGCTGGGTATTTAGCGCGCCGTCGGCCGGGTTTGCGGCGTGCCGTTCGGTTCGGTGGCAAGGCCGCCGATGCTACCGTCAAGGGCTGGGAGGTATTATGGCTATGCCCCAGGAAGATGCTCGTCTGGAGCAGATAAAGCGCAGTTGGCAGCAGCGAAGGCAGATTACCGAAAGGCTGTCCACGATTAAGACCAAAATAGGCGTTTATAGTGGCAAGGGCGGCGTGGGCAAGACGACAGTGGCCGTGAACCTGGCTGCTACCCTGGCCCAGGACGGCGCCAAAGTAGGCTTGCTGGATGTGGACATCGATTGCCCTAACGTAACCAAAGTGCTGGGCATTACCGAGAAGGCTGACTACGTCAACGGGCAAATTGTGCCGGCCGAGAAATGGGGTGTAAAAGTCATTTCCATGTCTTTCTTCCAGGAAAAAGAGGATGAGGCTATTATCTGGCGCGGCCCAATGATTCATAACGCTATCAACCAGTTCCTTCAGTCCACCGATTGGGGTGAACTGGATTACCTGGTGGTGGATATGCCACCCGGCACTTCTGATTCGCCCCTTACGGTAATGCAGACCCTGCCTATGGACGGGTTTGTGGTGGTCAGCACCCCCCAGGAACTGGCGAACATTGACGCCCGGCGGTGTATCAATATGATTCGCAAGCTGAACCTTAACGTGCTGGGCATAGTGGAGAACTATACCGGAGAAGTGTTCGGACAGGGCGGCGGCGCAGAACTGGCGCGGGAAGTGGACGCTCCTTATCTGGGGGCTTTATCCCTGCGTTCCGCTTACCGGGACTCCTCTCGGCCTACCGCCCTGCTAGACTCGGAGGTAAGCGAGGAATATGCCCGGTTGGCGGCTAATATGAAGCAGAGCCTGAAGGAAATGGGTCGGGAACCGGCCTAGTTCCGGTCAACCTTCAGGGGTTCAGCCGGGGTTTCGGAAACCGTTTTCGAAACCCTTTTTCGTGCATTCGCCGCCCGTGCCCTTGCCCGCCGCGGGGTTGCTGAAATTCTCGACAGCAGCTCTACCTCCCGGTCCATAGCTTCTTGAGAGTAGGCGGTGTTCTCTCCCATCTGCCGGAACTTCTTGTACCGGGCATCCAGCAACTTGCCCCTGGAGAGTTTGGCTGCCGCCCCCAATTGGCGCATTAGGCTCGACTGCAAGAAAGAGGCAGCCTCTTGCGCATTGGTATGCGCCCCACCGGCCGGTTCGGGAACCAGGGCGTCGATAATCCGCAGCTCCAGGCATTCCCGGGCGGTCAGCATCAAATCATCCACCAAATCCCGGTCCAGCTCGGAATCACTGTGGCCGCCGCTCCAGGTTCGGTTAAGGGAAATAGGAGAATAAATCGCATACTGTTGCATTACCATCCGGTCGGAAACGCCCAAAGCCAAAGCCCCCTCGCTGCCGCCTTCCCCGATAATGGCCGAAACAACCGGCACCGGCGCCTCGGCCATCATAGACAGGGTAGTAGCAATGGCATTGCCAATACCCTGCTCCTCGGCTTGCAGCCCGGGGTCGGCTCCCTGGGTATCAATCAGCGTAATCAGGGGCAAGCCGAACCTTACTGCCAGCCGAATCAGCCTCTGGGCCTTGCGCAACCCGTCGGGGCAAACGTGGTAGCGCGCACCGTCCAGGGAATAGGGGCGCTGCTGGCCGATGACTACCACCGGCTCACCGCGCAGATAACCAATACCGCCAACGATCGAGCGATCATCGCTGCGGAGCCGGTCTCCGTGCAATTCCACAAAAGGTTCCAGCATAGTGCGGAGGTAAAAGGCAGCGGTAGGGCGCTCCTCCTGGCGGGTAGCGGTAACCGACTCCCAGGCTTTCGGGTTCAAGTCCAAGCCGGGCCTGGTTCGATTGCGGGCCAGTGGGCTGATTTCCTCCCTGGGCAGTTTCTGAGCGGTCAAGAGCTTCAGCAGAACCACCAGGCGGGGTTTTAGCGATTCCCGGTCCACCACGCTGTCCAGCAGGCCGTGCTGCAAGTGAGCTTCTGCGGTGTGCGCATCCTGGGGCAAATGGGAGCCGGAAGCGGCTCGCAAAGTCCGCAGGGGCGAAAAGCCGATTAAAGAGCCGGGTTCAGCCAGAATTACATCGGCCAGGTTGGCAAAACTGGCGTAAGCCTGGCCGGTAGATGGGTTCGCCAGGGCCACGATAAAGGGCAGGTTCTTTTGCTTGAACCGGTTGGCTGCGGTTACCGTTTTAGCCATCTGCATCAGCGATAGAACGCCCTCCTGAACTCGCGCGCCTCCGCCGGTTACCAGGGCAACCAAAGGCAAATCATTCCTGGCCGCGTGTTCCATCGCCAGGGCGATTTTCTCTCCCACCACGCTGCCCATGCTCCCGCCCATAAACCCGAAGTCCAGCACCACCAGCATGGTTCGTATTCCGCCAATGCGGCAGGTGCCGGTAACGGTGGCTTCGGTTAAGCCGGTGCGGTTCTGGTTCTGACTCAAGAGGTTCCGGTAAGAACCCCGCTGGGAAAAAGATATAGGAGCCACTGAACGCAAATACTTCTGGGACTCCCGGAAACTGCGCCGGTCGGCCAGCAATTCGATCCGCTCTCGTGCGGATAACGTATAGTGAAAGCGGCAATAAGGGCAGACCCGGTAGGTTTGGAAATCTGTAGTTTCACTGATAGCCTCGTCGCATAACAGGCAACGATCGTAAACTGAGGAAAGATAAGCCCGACCTGAATCGGAGTTGCGCCCGAAGAGGTGTACCAGAAGATTGCCTAACTTGCTCAATGCCCTTCACCTCTGGCCGACTTTTTGACAATTAACCTGCCGACGCCGTCTGCGCCGGGCGGAAGATAACATAAAACTGGCTAATGAGGCCGGTGGTGTGTCTGGTTACACCTTTCTGGCATACCTTATACCTCCGATAGCAAGTTGGCCTGACCGGCCCGGCGGCTCAATTACTTGCGGAAGGCCGATGCCGGGGTTTATCTTGCCGGTTAGTGCGTTCCCGGCTGCCAGCCATTTACCGGTCGGGCTTTCCCGCGGGACTACCGGGCGGTGTTCATTCATTGTATAATGGGCATGCCTTGCCCCGCTACTGAACGGCAATCTCCGGTGGTCTGGAAATACTCAGCCGGCAACCCGGGCAAAAGCGGAAATCGGGTTATGCTCCCCGAAGGGCGGCGCTAAAGGGCCCCTGGAAACTATTTCATCTTGTTTCAGAAAGCTCAATTTTTGCCGATTGGCAATGCAGAATTGGCCGCGTCCGATGAAACTCGCTTAAACAGGAGAGGAAAATGGCAGAAGACGCCAGAATAATCTACACCGAAACTGACGAGGCCCCGGCTTTAGCCACCCACTCGTTGCTGCCAATTCTTCATGCTTTCACCAGGAACACCGGCATCGAACTGGAAACCTGGGATATATCGCTGGCCGGGCGCATTGTCGCCAATTTCCCCGACCGGCTGACGGATGAGCAAAAAACGCCCGATTATCTCCGTATGTGTGGCGAGCTGTGCCTGAAGCCAACGGCGAATTTAATCAAGCTTCCCAATATCAGCGCCTCGATTCCCCAGTTAAAGGCCGCAATCCGGGAACTGCAAGAGAAAGGTTATGACGTCCCGGATTACCCGGATGAGCCGGAGAATGACGAGGAGCGCCAGATTCAGGTTAGCTATTCCAATGTGCTGGGGAGTGCAGTTAACCCGGTCATACGTGAAGGGAATTCGGACCGCCGGTCGTTGACCGCAGTGAAGGAACATGGCAAACGCAATCCGCATCGGATGATGCAGGACTGGCCGGCGGTGTCCAGGACCCGTGTGGCGCATATGCCCGGCGGGGATTTCTTTGGCAGTGAGCAGGCCGTTACCACCACGGAGGCCGGGTCGGCGACCATCGAGTTTGTGGCCGACGAAGGTACTGTTACAGCGTTGAAATCCGCTATTCCCCTGCAATCCGGGGAGGTTATCGACTGCGCTGTAATGAACGTTCGGGCCTTGCGCCAGTTCTATGCTGACGAAATGGAGAAAGCCAGGGCTGACGATGTTCTGCTTTCCCTTCATCTGAAGACCACTATGATGCGGGTGTCAGACCCGATAATTTTCGGGCATTGCGTTTCGGTTTACTACGAGGACATGTTGGAAAAGCACCATGAGGAGCTGGTTCAACTTGCAGTCGATCCGGACAACGGGGTCGCCGAGCTGCTAACCAAGCTACAGGCTCTGCCTGATGAAACTCGGTCGGAAATTGAAGCGGACCTCCAGGCAGTTTATGCAAGCCGCCCGAGGCTGGCGATGGTGAACTCGCATCGCGGAATCACCAACCTGCACGTATCAAGTGATACGATTATTGACGCCTCTATGCCGGTTATTATCCGCGACGGGGGGCGCGCCTGGGGGCCGGACAACGAGCTGCACGACACCGTCGCCCTGATTCCGGACCGTTCCTATGCCACCATATACCAGGCAGTCATTGAGGATTGCCAGAAGCATGGCGCCTTCAACCCGGCTACTATTGGCAGCGTTGCCAACGTGGGGCTGATGGCCCAGGCAGCCGAAGAGTATGGTTCTCACGATAAAACTTTTGAGTCGCCGGGTAATGGAAAGATTCGGGTGGTAGATGCCCACGGAAGAACACTGATGGAACAAACGGTAGAACAGGGCGATATATTCCGGATGTGTCAGACTAAAGACGCCCCGGTTCAGGACTGGGTTAGACTTGGGGTTGCCCGGGCCAGGCTGACGGGGCAGGCAGCCATTTTCTGGCTGGACCAGCACCGGGCGCATGACGCTGAACTGATTAAGAAGGTGAACCAATACCTGCCTGCGCATGATACCAGTGGTTTGGACATTAGCATTATGGCTCCGGTTGCTGCCATGCAGGCTACGATGGCGCGAAGCCGGGCCGGGCAGGATACCATTGCCGTAACCGGAAACGTATTGCGCGATTATCTGACCGACCTCTTCCCCATTCTGGAATTAGGCACCAGCGCCAGGATGTTGTCGGTTGTACCCCTGCTGAATGGCGGCGGGCTGTTCGAAACCGGCGCTGGCGGGTCGGCGCCCAGGCACGTGCAGCAGTTCCTAGAAGAAGGGCATCTGCGGTGGGATTCGCTGGGTGAATTCTGCGCCCTCGTCGCCTCCTTTGAGCATTTCGGCGAGGTGTTCAATAACGAAAGGGCGAAACTGCTGGCGGAAACCCTGGATCAGGCAATTGGGGAGCACCTGGAAAACCAGAAAGCGCCCTCCCGGAGAGTGAATGAACTGGATACCCGCGGCAGCCATTTCTACCTTGCGCTTTACTGGGCGCAGATGCTGGCCCGGCAAACTGAAGACCCTGACTTGCAGGCCCGCTTTTCCCGGGCCACCCAACAGCTGGCCGACAACGAGGAGACCATAACGCGGGAGCTGATTGACGCTCAAGGGCAGCCGGTAGATATTGGCGGCTATTACCGCCCGGATAACGAAATGGCCGGCAAGGCCATGCGTCCCAGCGCCACGCTGAACGCGATCCTGGACACAATCTAGCGTTCTAGAATGAATACTGCCGCTCGGTTATAGCGCGCCGGGCATTCATCGGGGCGGCAGAAGACCGGGCTGTGCAAGGGGGCAATACGCCTGCGCCCCGACGGCAAATCGGGCGGGTTCAACGGCGCTGCTGGCGCAAACCAGGCTGCGCTGACCGGGAATAAAAGTCTTCGCCAGGCCCGGAATATACCCAGGAACAAACAAGGAAGGAAGTGGGTCAAATGAGAAGTAAAGTAACCGTAGTCGGCGCCGGCAATGTGGGCGCTACCACCGTGCAGCGCATTCACCAACTGGGGTACGCCAATGCGGTTCTGGTCGATGTGGTTGAGGACCTGCCGCAGGGTAAAGCCCTTGATATGCTGGAGTCCGGGCCGGTCATCGGCTCCGACGCAATGGTAATTGGCAGCAACGACTACGCCGCCACCGCCAACTCGGATGTGGTAGTCATTACCGCCGGCATCGCTCGCCGTCCCGGCATGAGCCGGGACGACCTGTTGCTGACTAACATGAACATTACCACAGCGGTAACTGAACAGGTGGTCAAATACTCTCCCAACTGCATCATCCTGGCGGTAACCAACCCGCTGGATGCTATGTGCCAGAATATTCTGGAGAGCAGCGGTTTTCCACGTAATCGGGTATTCGGCATGGCCGGCGTACTGGACGCGGCGCGCTTTCGCACCTTTATCGCCCAGGAACTGGACGTATCGGTGGAGGATGTTCAAGCCTATGTTCTGGGCGGGCATGGCGATGATATGGTGCCGCTGGTGCGTTACACCACCGTTGGCGGCATACCAATCAGCGAAATGCTGCCCGAGGCTCGAGTCAACGCTTTGGTGGAACGCACCCGTCAGGGCGGCGGCGAGATTGTGGCCCTGCTTAAGGCGGGCAGCGCCTACTATGCTCCATCCGCTTCTATTGCCCAGATGGTAGAGGCTATTCTACTGGATAAAAAGCGCATCCTTCCCGGCTGTGCCTACCTGGAAGGCGAATACGGCATAAACGGCCTTTGCGTCGGCGTGCCAATCAAGGTTGGCGCCGGCGGTATGGAGCAGGTTATTGAGATTGCCCTTACCGATGCCGAGCAGTCTGCGCTTAATGCCTCTGCCGCCAGCGTGCAGGAACTGGTGGACGTTATGCGCAATTCCAGGACTTAAACAGCCCAGGGCCAGAGGTGAAACCGGGTCTATGCCGGGGGGCTTGGCAAAACCCGATTTCGGTCCGGGCCAGGCCCCCGACATTAAGCCTTCCAGTCTCCCTCAGGGCGCCCGCAGCTTAACGGCGCCGGTATAACTTGGTCGTTCCCTTATAGTAGGCAACCACTAAAGCACATATGAGGAATGTTGTTAAAATCGACTTTTTGCTACTTAAGGGAATGAGTACATGGAGAAAGTGGGGCAATATAAAGACCAAAATGTCCGGCATGTTCAGCATGATTACGGAACTCTCCGATAAAAAATCAGCAATTGCGTTGTCTGAATTTAGGATAAAACATAAAATTCCAGTCTTTTTTACGGATAAAAAGCCCGGAAGCTCCCACCCTCTAACGACCCAAAAAGCAGCCCAACCCAAACCCTCTCAATTAGAATGAGCAGACAAAAAAGGAAAAGCAGCGGGTAATGCCCTTAAAAGGAAATGGAATGCCAGTTTTGACATTCCAAACCCGGTTTACTGGGCTATAGAAATCCGGTGGTTCTAAACCTTACAGATGCCAGGGAGGGAGTGATGGCTGCTCGAAGTTCCAGGGAAAGAGAACTGCTGGAGAAGGCCGGCCGGTATTTTCCGGGGGGCAGCGCCGGTAATACCAACTTTCCGGAAGCTCTGAAGTTTCTGGCCCGGGGCGGGAAGGGCTCCCGTGTTTGGGATGTGAGCGGGAATGAGTACGTGGACTGGCTGATGGGGTCCGGGCCAATGATTCTGGGCCATTCCCACCAGGCGGTTACCGAGGCGGTAATCGAAGCTGCCGGACAGGGAAGCACCTTTTTCACGATCAACGAAAAGGCGGTGCTGCTGGCGGAAGAGTTGGTGAACTCGGTGCCTTGCGCCGAAAAGGTGCGTTTTACTACCAGCGGCACCGACGCCTGCTTCCAGTGCATGCGCGCTGCGCGGGCCTACCGCAAGCGGGATAAGGTGCTGAAGTTCGAAGGTGGATTTCACGGCACCAGCGATTACGCTTTGATGAGCGTTACTCCTGCTGCTGCCGAGGAATTTCCCCAGGCGGTAGCCAATAGCGGGGGCATTCCCGGAGTGATTAAGGAGTTGATGCTGGTTGCTCCTTTTAATGACCTGGAAACTACTACCACGATTATCGAAGCCCACCACGACGAGCTGGCAGCCGTTATCGTGGAGCCATTGCAGCGCGTCCTCGCCCCTAATCCCGGCTTCCTGCCGGGTCTTCGAGCGGTTACCCGCAAGTATGACGTGCCTCTGATTTTTGACGAGGTGGTAACCGGCTTTCGTCTGGCTTACGGCGGCGCCCAGGTTCACTACCAGGTAACGCCCGATCTTTGCTCCATGGGCAAGATTATCGGCGGGGGTTACCCTTTGGCGGCAATACTGGGACGGGCTGACATAATGTCGGTTTATGACCAATCGCAGGTGGCAGCCGATGACTATGTTAGCCAGATAGGCACCCTTAACGGCAATCCCGTTGCCTGCGCCGCCGGGTTGGCTACGCTGGCGGAATTAAGGAAGGAAGGAGCCTACCAGCGGTTGTGGAATACCGGGCGCCGGGTCAGGGAGGCCCTGGCGGAAATCTGTCAGGAGAACGGCCTGTCAGTGCAGAGCAGCGGCGAGGATGCCATCTTCGACATTTACTTCACCGACCATCCGGTAAGTAGTTACCGGGACAGTCTGGCTGCCGACGGGACGATGCTGAACCAGCTGAACCAGGGCCTGCTGGAACGGGGTATTCTCAAGGGCTGGCCTCAGAAGTACTATCCTTCCCTGGCGCACACGGATGAGGACGTGGAGCTGACGATTAACGCATTGCGAGCGGTAGCGCCCACTTTGGTTGGTTGACCCCGTACAGACAGCAGCTGTAGCGGAAGCGGGCCGGCGCATCGGCGCTCATTTGCGGGCGGCGCGGAAGGCCCATTATCCCTACCTTGATACCACAGGTTGCTATACCGGAACAATATCAGCCCCGGCGCAAGCCGGGGCTGGTAATTTGTGAACCTGCCGAACCGGATAACAGCTGCCGAGCAGCGTCTGAAGACCGGAACCACACCGGTTTTCCCGGGCTCACGGCGGCGCTGGCCGGCACCCGGCGACTTAAGGCGCGGCGCCCAGCTTAACCGTTAGCGGCTGGGTATTCATAATGTGCTTTTGCAAGCCAAGCTCCCGGGGTGGTATGCCCATTGCGAGGCCAATAGCTTGCGGAAGGTGCAGTATCGGCAGGTCGATTTTGCGGCGCAACTGGGATGATGCCCGGGGCTGGTAACCGTCCAGGTTTAGATGACAAAGGGGGCAAGGCGTTACCATTGCGTCTGCGCCCAGGTCCCTGGCGGCGGAAGTGTGCTTCCCCACCATGGCCATGGAGTTAGTTTCGTTAATAGTAAGGATTGGGAACCCGCAGCACCTGGTTTTTCCTTCGAAGTCCACGACGGTGGCGCCCAGAGTCTCGATCAGCGTTTCCAGAGAAGTCTGTCGCTCCGGGCGTTCTTCAATGTCCAGAGCTTCCGTGGGACGGACGATGTAGCAGCCGTAAAAGGGGGCCATGCGAACGCCGGCCAGGGGTCGGGTTATCAATTCCTTCACCCGGTCCAAACCAATGTCCTCCAGCAAAATCCAGAGCAGGTGTTTGGGTTCCGCCGTACCCTGGTATTGCAGCCCTTCTTCGGCCAGGTGGAGGTTGATTCTGGCCAAATATTCCGGGTCTTTAAGCATACGTTTATTAGCCTGGCTCATCACGCCCTGGCAGGTGCTGCAGATGGTAAGAATGGGCAACCCCATTTGCTCGGCCTTGGCAAAGTTCCGGGCGTTTAACGTATCGCCGAAAAACTGGTTCTTTTCCTGCAGCACGCCGGCGCCGGTGCAGGTCCAGCCGGGTATTTCATCCAGCTCAATGCCCAGCCGTTCACAGATGAGCCGGGCCGCCGGGTACAGTTCCGGAGCCGCTCCCTGAGATACACAGCCGGGAAAAAAAGCGTACTTCACAGATTGTTTCCTCCTGTTGTTACTCCCTGACCCTCACAAGCCTGGGCTGGCTGGCTGTATTGCTGTCCTGGTTCGGAAACGGCCCATTCCGGGGAAAAACCGGCTTGCTCCATCAGCCAAAAGGAGTATTTTTGCCGATTTGCGGGCCGGCCAGTTCAGGTTCAAGTTTGTTGAACAGCCGCCGGACATTCTCGACATTCTCGACGTTCTTGTGGCGGATGGGAGGCATTTTGCCGTGGGTCAGTGCCCGCAGGCCTACCGGGGCGTAGCGGAGCATGGCTGATATATTGGTTACGCCACCCACCGACTTTATCGGCAACCTCAACTCATCGAGCCGGCCGCTGTGGCCCACCGATTCAGTGAAGGCGCTGGTGTGCCGGGCGCCATTGTTATTGGTAAATCCGGCGTTCACCGCCTGCTCGCGCAGGGCCATAATGCGGTCCATGGGGGCTACGCCCTTGGGACAAACCTGGACGCATTCATTGCAGCGAGTGCAATCCCACATTCCCGTGGCCTCGCTGAGGTTGCGCAGACGCTCGCGGGATACTCCTTCCCGGTCGCCGTCCCGTGGGTCGGCGGTAAAGCGGTAAGCTTTGGCCAACGCTGCCGGGCCAAGGAAGGACGGGTCCACCTCCAGCACCGTGCAGTCGGAGACGCATGCTCCGCACATAATGCAGGCAGTTACGCCGGACAGGTGCAGCATCGATTCATTCGAGGCAATATATTCGCCCTCGGGTTCGCGTCCCCGGGGCTGCAGGAAGGGCTCTACCGCGCGTATCTTGTCCCAGAAAACGTCAAAATCCACAGCCAGGTCCTTGACTACCGGCATTACTCCGGCCGGCTCCACTACCACCGAGTTATTCCGGTCAAGGACCTGGGAAAGGGCCGTTTTACAAGCCAGGGCGGCATGGCCGTTGATACGCATGGCGCAGGAGCCGCAGATAGCGCTGCGGCAGGAGCAGCGCAAGGTGAGGGTGCCGTCCAGCTCCTCTCTAATCTTAATCAGGCCGTCCAGGACAGTGGCGTTGTCTGCCAGGCTGAGGGAATAATCCTGCCAGTAGCTGACCGCCTCCGCCGCTTCCGGGTCGAAACGCTTAATCTTGATGGTAATGTCCATTGCCTAATACTTCCTCTCTTCCGGTTGCCATTTGGTAATGGTAACGGGCAGGTAGGAAAGCTCCGGCCCCACCTCGCCCTTCCTGGCGACAATGTGCTTCAACCAGTTTGCGTCGTCCCGCTCCGGGAAATCGGTGCGGGCATTGGCGCCGCGGCTTTCCTTCCGCTCCATGGCGCTGATGGCAATAGTATCGGCCACGTCGAGCATATAGCCCAGTTCCAAAGCAAACACCAGGTCGGTATTAAAAACCCGCCGCTTGTTTTCCACCGGCGCCTTTTCGTAGCGCTCCCGCAGCTCACTGAAGTCGCGGACAGCCTCGCGGATGCTCTGGTCATCCCGGAAAACGGCCACGTTGCGCACCATGGATTCCCCCATTTCCTGCCGGATTTTACCCCAGCGGTCGCCATTGTCCGGGCGTTCCAGCATTTCCCGCAGGCGCCGCTCTTCCCTGGCCAGCACCTCGTCTTCGCTGAATCTGATGAAGTCAACGTCTCGGCAATGTTCAGCGGCATGGTTGCCGGATCGCTCCCCGAATACGATGGTATCCAGCAGGGAATTGGCCCCCAGGCGGTTGCCGCCATGGACGCTTACATTAGCGCACTCGCCGGCGGCATATACCCCCGGGATACTGGTCTGACCGTCGATGTCGGTTTTAATGCCGCCCATTATGTAGTGCATGCCGGGACGTACCGGCACCGGCTCCCGCACCATATCCACGCCGGCCAGGTCAATGCCGATTTCGCGAATCTGGCTCAGTTTCTCCATAATCAACGCTTCACCCAGGTGGGTACAATCCAGAAATACGCAGCCGTTGACGCCATTGCCGGCGTTAATTTCCGTTTGCTCGGCCCGGGACACTACGTCCCGGGAGGCCAGTTCCATCATATTGGGAGCGTACTTCTCCATGAAACGGTTGCCGTTCTTGTCCCGCAGGTAGGCTCCCTCCCCCCGGGCAGCTTCAGACAACAGAACCCCGCTGCCGGCCAGAGTGGTGGGGTGATACTGCACCATCTCCATGTCCATCAGGCTGGCCCCGGCGTTGTAGGCCAGAGCCATGCCGTCCCCGGTAACGATGAGGGCATTGGTGGAGGGTTCAAAGATGCGCCCGCAGCCGCCGGTGCAGAAGATTATGGTCTTGGCGCGAATGGCGTGCAGTTGGCCGGTGCGGATTTCCAGAGCGGTAACGCCGGCCACCTGTCCGTCCTCCATAATCAGCGAGGTAACGAACCACTCTTCGTAGCTGCGAACCTGCGATTTGATGAGTTGTTCGAACATCACATGGAGCAGGGCCTGGCCGGTAAAGTCGCCCACGAAAAAAGTGCGGGCGCGCCGCTGGCCGCCAAAGGCTCTGGTGCCCAACCGTCCTTCATCGTCCCGATTGAAAGTTACCCCCATATGTTCCATGTCAATCAGGGCCCGGCCGGCGGAACGACACATAACCTCAATGGCGTCCTGGTCGCCCAGAAAGTCGCTGCCCTTGATGGTATCATAGGCGTGGTCTTCCCAGTCATCGCCCCGGTCCAGCAAGGCAGCATTGATGCCGCCCTGGGCCGCGTTGGAATGGCTGCGTACCGGGTGAACCTTGCTGATTATGGCGGTGTCGGCGCCCTTGGCCCGGGCCGCGATGGCGGCCCGCATTCCGGCCAACCCGGCGCCAATTACCAGTACATCATGCTCCAGCATATTCTTTTCCTATTCTCCTGCCTGCCGGCGGCGGAACGATACTGCCGCCTGACGATTTCCCGCTGGCAATTATCCTGCAGAATCAGATTGGCTAACAACTCGCATCGCCAACAGCAGCGCCGCAATGCTCTTGGCATCCTGTATTGCGCCGCTGGTCATCAGCGACAGGGTATCGGTCAGCGGCGCCGATACGGTTTCCACGATTTCATCGTAGTCCTGCTCCAGGTCCGAGCGGCACAGGTCGGTAGCCAGGTAGGCGTACATCAACTCGTTGCACCAGCCCGGGGCCAGCCAAAAGCGGCCCAGGGGTTGCAGCCGGCTGGCGGTATGGTTTATTTCCTCTTGCAGCTCCCGAAGAGCCGCCTGCTCCGGTGTTTCTCCGGGTTCAATGCCGCCGGCCGGAACCTCCAGCAATACCGACTCAGTGGGTTTACGATACTGGCGGACCAGTATCACTCTGCCCTCCCGATCCAGGGGAACCATACACACTGAATCGCTGTGTTCCACTACCTCTCGAACCGTGCGGCGGCCATTGGGCAGTTGCACGTCGTCCCGCCGGACGTTAATCAATGTTCCGTGATAAACGGCGGTTGACCGGAGGGTCGTTTCGGTCAGGTCATTTTCCGCCCCTGGCCCGGTCTGGTGTTGCGTCGCTTCGTTCACCGTAAAGTTCCTTGCTGCCGGCCCCGAACTGGCTATTGTCCCCGAATGCTGAAACCGAGGCGGCGGGTAAGGGTAGCATAGTAATGGTTGGGCGGGTTGGCCCGCAGGAAACGGGCCTTCAGCGAGCTTTGTTCCACCTCCACCCGGTCTCCCGGTTGCAGGGTTAAATCATAGTACCCGTCCACGCTCAGCACCGCCTCCTGAAGGCCTTCCAGGTACAGGCCAACCTGAGCGGTAGAGGCAAGAACCAGGGCTGCGGTCATCCCCACGTGGGCCGCCACCGGCTTGAGCACCATGCTATCGGAAAGCGGGTCGAGGATGGGCCCGCCCACTGCCAGACAATAGCCGGTGCTGCCGGTGGCGGTAGCCAGAATAACCCCATCAGCGCGCAGGGAAGCCACCTCTGCTCGGTCCACGGTGGTTCGGATGGTAACCACCCGGGACACTGCGCCCCGGGACAGAACGACGTCGTTCAGGGCATGGAAGGGGCCTTCTCTGGTTTCGGAACCATCGCTGCCGGTACGGACTACAACCGCCTGAATCATATTGTGGGCATCTACCCGGGCATTGCCGTTGTAGTAAATGGGCAGCTTTTCCAGGGCTTCGTAAACTTGCAGTTCGGTCATAAAGCCCAATCGCCCCATGTTGATGCCCACCAAAGGAATCTCCCACGGAGCGGCGGCCCGCACTGCCCGCAAAACGGTGCCATCGCCGCCGGCGGTAACCACCATATCCGTCTCTTTCATCTGGCGGCGCAGGCTGTCCGGGTTCTCTGCCGGCGAAATCCAGCTCTTCTGAGCCAAAGAGAGTTCGTGGACAATGGCGGTACTTAAGTCGAGGGCTTCAGGGATCCGGGCGTTGTAAATTATGCCAATGGTTTTCATCAGAGTCGTCAAATTACCTGACCCGGCGCACCATTTCCCCAGGAGCTGAACAGGTATCGCAGTCTAGCAAAGCCGGTATCGGGTGTCAATTATTCGCTTGGTCAGCCGCTGGGCTACGGGCAGGGAAGTTTTCATTTCAACGCAACACCGGGCAAAACCGAAACCACGGTCTCAATCCAGGAGAACAGCGGCCCAGGGACGATTCCCGTAAGCAGAGTGAGAATGACCGTCAGGGTAAGGGCCAGAACTGCGAAATCCGGAGCGGAAGGCGGCGATATAAGGGCAGCGCCACTGTCATCCCACCTGTTCGCATCGGACTGAGGCGCGGTTTCCTGCGCCGGCTGAGTAAGGAATATCACTCGCACTATACGGATGTAGTAATAGGCGGAAATTACGCTGTTCACTACGCCCAGCACTGCCAGCCAGGTCAGGCCCCCTTGCACTGCCGCAGTGAAAATGTAGATTTTCGCCACGAATATACCGGTGGGTGGAATGCCAATCAGCGCAACCATTGCCAAAGTTAAAGCCAACGCCGGCAGGGGCGCTTGTCGAAATACGCCGGCATAGTCGGCTATCCGGTCGCTGCCAATGCGCTGCCCAATCGACATGATGGCGAAGAAGGCGGTTAAGTTGGCTGCGCCATAGGCTACCAGATAAAAAAGGACGCTGCCGGGCCCCAGAGTGGTCAGGGATGATAAGGGTTCTACGACAGCCGGGCCGCCGTTCCGGGCCACTGCCGCCACTCCGATGAGGAGATAACCGGCGTGGGCTATCGTGCTGTAGCCCAATAAGCGTCGAATGTTGCTCTGGGCTATGGCTGCCAGGTTTCCCAGGGTCATGGAAACCGCTGCCAGGCCCGCCAGAAGCAAGCTCCACTGGCCGGCGCTTTGAGGGAATGCTACATAGACGATGCGCAGCAGCAAGGCAAAGGCCACCGCTTTGCTGGCCACAGACAAGAAGGCAACAACAGGCAAGGGCCCACCCTCATACACATCCGGCGCCCACATTTGCGAAGGTACTGCCGACAGTTTGAAGGCAATGCCCACGGTAACCAGAGTGACGGCGGCCAGCATTGCCAGGCTGCCAAAGGGGCCGGCCGGTTGTCCGGTACTCTGCTGGAGGCTGGCTGCAATCTCCCCCAGGTTAGTGCTTCCGGTAAAGCCGAAAATCAGGGCCATACCATACAAGGTAAGCGCCGAGCTTATTCCGCCAATAATCAGAAACTTCAAGCCGGCCTCGCTGGACCGGGCATTGGGCAGAAAGGCGGTCAGCGCTACCAGGGGCAAGGTGGTCAGTTCCAGCGCGACGTAAATCGTGATTAACTCAGTGGCAGAGGACAGCAGCATCATGCCGCTGGCAGACAGCAGCATTAACCCGTGGAACTCTCCCTGTAAACGCCCCAGGCAGCGGACATAACCGCCCATTGCCAGAATTACCAGGCCTGCCGCGCCAGTTACCAGCAGATTGAAGAAAATGCTGAGCTGGTCCACCGAAAGGCTGGCATAAAGTATGCTCTCGGACGGCGTCAGGTTATTCTGGGGCGGGCCGCCCACTTGACCGGCCAGATCCGCTAATTGGACCAGCCCGAGGATTAAGGGCGCGGACAGCCCCAGCAGCGTCAGGGGCATCAGCCAGGCTTTGCGCTGAATTACCAGGTCGGCCAGGACAATCAGGATGCCCAGGCCGGCCATGGCCAGCATCGGCGAGGTTAAGTAAACATCGTGCAGTGACATAGGCTTTAACGGATTACCGGGCGGCTGCCTGTTCGGTAGCGCTGTGGTTGATTGCCTCTACCATGGGCGCGATGCCAGCGTCAAAAACGTTGGTGAGCAATGCCGGGTAAACCCCTACCAGCACAATGCTCGCCACCAGAGCCGCCAAAGGCACAGCCTCCAGCAGGGAAGCGTCGTTGATGTCGGCAAACCGTTCCCGGGGCGGGCCGAAAAGGGAGCGTTCCAGCATCCGGAGGATGTAGCCGGCAGCCAGAATAATGCCCGTAACCGCAAGAGCAGTGGGCCAGGGATAGGCTCGGAAGCCCCCGAAGAACACCAGCACTTCCGAAACGAACCCGCTCAACCCCGGCAGGCCCAGGGAGGCAAAGCCGGCGATAACCAGGGCGGCGGCGGCTACCGGCATTCTTCCAGCCAGTCCACCCAAATCGGGAATGTGCCGGGTATGCACTTTGTCGTAAATCAACCCGACGCCCACAAACAGCAGGCCGGTGATGGTTCCGTGGGTAAACAGCTGCATTGCGGCGCCGCTCAGGCCGGCCCCGGTCAACTCTCCGGCGGCTGCGCCTACCGAGCCAATGCCTACCAGAACCAGCCCCATATGGCTTACGCTGGAATTGGCGATCAATCGTTTCAGGTCGGTTTGCCGCAGTGTAACTACCCCCCCGTAAAGGACACTGATTACCCCCAGGAGCATCACAATCCAGGCGAATTCAACTATCTGGGCCGGGAACATACCAACGTTGACGCGCAGCAAGCCGTATCCGCCCATTTTGAGCATTACCCCGGCTAACATAACGCTGGCAGCGGTGGGGGCATCGGTATGCGCATCGGGCAGCCAGGTATGTACCGGCCACACCGGGAGCTTGATTGCGAAAGCGGCAAAGAAGAGCCAGAACATAGCTGTCAGCGGCAAGGCTGCCGTGGCGCCATTTAGCATACCGGCTGATTCCAGCAGGCGGGTCATATCAAAAGAACCGCCGGGCTGGCTAAGGAATACCCCGATGATCGCCACCAGCATAAAGGCGCTGCCCAGGATGGTAAATATCAGGAACTTCATAGCCGAGTATTCCCGGCGGCCCGAACCCCAGTTGGCAATCAGCATATACATCGGCAGCAATTCCAGTTCCCAGAAAAGGAAGAAGAGCAGGAAGTCCTGGGCGGTAAAAACGCCCATAAGCGACGTTTGCAGCAGCAGCAGCCAGACAAAATACTCTTTTACCCGTACCTGGATAGACCAGGAAGCGATAATGGCGCAGAAGCCCAGAAGCCCGGTCAGCAGAACCATCGGGGCGCTAAGGCCGTCCACCCCCAGAAAATAACTGGCGTTAAAGGAATCAGCGGAAATCCAGTAAAAGCGTTCCACCAGCTGGAAACGGTCGGCTTCTGCACCCGGCTGAAAGGAAACAAATACGAATACCGAGAGGAGCAGGTCCGCCAACCCCACCAGAAAGGCGCCGCGCCTTGCCAGGTTATCGCTGCGCAGGGCAATCACGATGAGCGCCGCCCCGGCGGCGGGGAGAAATACGGTGAGGGAAAGCAGGCCCGGAAACGCGCTCATTCCCTCACCCGGCCCGGCCTGCGCCGAAAATCAGGAAGGCAACGAAAATTACCAACCCGCCCAGCACCAGAACTACTCCGTAGAATTGAACCTGTCCGGTCTGAAGGTGGGCCAGAACCCGCCCCAGGTTCCGGCAAACGCCGGCAATAAAATCCACGAGCCCATCTACTATTGTCCGGTCCAGCCAATCCACAGCGCCGGCAAAAGCCCGGTAAAACACCCTTCCCACCACGACCCCCTCGTATAATTCGTCCATGCAGTACTTGCGGGACAGCAGGCGGTGCAGGGGCTTGAACCGGGACAGCGGTTCCGCCGGAACCGCCGGTTGAGACTCCCCCCCGGTAGATGGCGACGGGCTTCTTCGGTACAGCAGCCAGGCCAGCCCTATGCCGGAAAGGGCGACCCCGGTAGAAACTGCTGCCAGTTCAAGGCTGAACTTTGGGGTCTCCAGGGGGAAGAAAGGCACTGCCGATTCCACGTACAAGCTGAACCAATGGCCTGGAATCCCGGCAAAACTCTTAACCCACTGGGGGTTGACCAGGTAACCGGCAGCCACGGCGGCAAGGCCCAGCATCAGCATGGGCGCTACCATAACCCAGGGAGATTCGGCCCGGTGAACTTCCGTTGAAACTGCGCTGGGCGGCGGTTTCCCCTGAGCCGCCGCATCTTCAATTTCCCGGGCGCCTCCCCCGCGGAATTGGCCGTGGAAGGTCAGCAGAATCATTCGTAGAGTATAAAAGGCGGTGAGGAATACCCCGGCCAGCAGCAAGGCAAAAACCGCCTGAGCGACCAACGGGTTGGCGCCGTCCCTGCCCAGCCAGGCAGCGGTAAGGATTTCGTCCTTGCTCCAGAAGCCGGCCAAAGGGATAATGCCGGCCAGGCTTAGCCCGCCGACCAGGGTCAGAGCGTAAGTCCAGGGCATTTCCCGGCGGAGCCCGCCCATGTAACGCATATTGAAAGTGCCGCTGGCGTGATTTACACTGCCGGCCCCCAGGAAGAGCAGAGCTTTGAAACCGGCGTGGGTGAAAAGATGGAACAGGGCCGGGCCAAAGGCTCCCACCCCCAGCGCCGCCATCATATACCCCAACTGGCTGATGGTGGAGTAGGCCATTACCCGCTTGATGTCGTTCATCACCAAACCCAGCGTGGCGGCCATGAAGGCCGTGAAAGCGCCAATCAAGGCTACCACGGTCATGGCTGGGCCGGCGGCCAGGAACAGGGGGTAGAAGCGGGCTACCAGGAACACCCCGGCGGCTACCATGGTAGCGGCGTGAATCAGGGCGCTGACCGGGGTCGGGCCTTCCATAGCGTCCGGCAGCCAGGTATGCAGTGGGAACTGGCCCGACTTCCCCGCGGCGCCGGCGAATATTCCCAACGCCACCCATACCAGGGCGCTGCCGCCCAGAATCGCCCCTCCGGCGGCCAGCGGCTGGGCTGCCTGCCAAATATCCGGGATGTGCAATGCGTTGAGGCCGGCGGCGGCAAACTCCGGGGCCTGGAAGAAAAGGTAAATGATAGCCAGCAGGAACCCCGCATCGCCGATGCGGGTAACGATAAAGGCCTTCTTGGCCGCCGCTGCGGCCGCCGGGCGGTCATGCCAGAAGCCGATCAGCAGGTAGGAAGAAACCCCTACCAGCTCCCAGAAGGCGTATAACTGAATGATGTTGGCCGACAGCACCAGCCCCAGCATCGCGGCGGTGAAGAGGGACATATAGGCATAGTACCGGGCAACGCCCGGGTCGTGGCGCATATAGCCCAGGGAGTAAACCTGTATCAACAGGCTTACGCTGCTTACCACCACCAGCATAATGCCGGTAACCGGGTCCAGCAAAAGGCCCATTTCAATAGCTGCATCGCCCAGCTCCAGCCAGGTATGGGGTGGGAAAGACGGGTAGGCGGCAGGGTCATACTGGAGCAAAACCCATAGGGAGAGAAGCAACGACCCGGCAAGGGCGGTGATGAGAATTCCTCCGCTGACCAGGGCAAAGCGGTTCAGAAAAGGCCGGACAACCAGGGCTATCAATAGAAAAGCGGCCAGGGGCAGGAAGAAAATCGCCCAAACCAGCGGTTCTGCAACCATTTACAGCTTCCTCAGAATCTCTTCGGCGACGTGTTCCCGACCCTTGGGTACATAGATGCGGAACGGCTCCCGTTCACCCCAGTCCCGAATGTCGCCCTCCGGCAAAATGCGGGTTGGCAAGCCCTCGCCTTCCAGGGCTTCCTTCCACATCTCGGCCAGCATTAAATTGGGCGCGCGCTTGAACTCAACCCACATAAACGTAAAAACCTCGGCTGGCTAGCGCTGCAACCGATTGGCATCGCTCAGGGTTACCGTTTCGGTGTTTCGATACATAGCGAAGACAATGCCCAGCCCCAGAGCAATCTCGGCGGCTGCCACCGTAATGATGAAAACGGCGAAGACCTGCCCGGTAAGAACGCTGCTGATCTCTTCCCGTATTGCCAGTGGCGCAACATAGCGGGCCAGGGCCACCAGCGTAACATTGACGGCGTTAAACATCAGCTCCAGCGACATCAGCACGGCGATGAAATTGTTTCGGGCCAAAGCGCCGTACAAGCCGATGGCAAAGAGGGCGGCGGCGACCAGCAGCAAAGCCTCCAGCGACACGGACTACCCTCCCCGTTTCCCGGCCAGGGCCAGCCCGCCAATGAGCGCCGCCAACAGCAATAAAGATACTGCCTCGAAGGCCAGCACGTAGCGGCCCAGCAGCAGGTCCGCCAGCCCGGCCTCCAGCGCTTCAGCCCGTTCCTTTTCGGTGTTCAGCCCCTGCCCGGTTAAGGTCTCTTCGGAAATATTGCTGACGGCCTGCGTCTGCGCCATTTCTGCCGCGCTTTGCCGGTCTTCAGGTATAAGTTGCCAGTCGGTCAGCAGGGCTGCTGCCGCCATTACCACCAGCAGCAACGCCGACAAGGCCGCAGCCGGAACCTGCAAGCGATTGGGCCGGTTGCTTTCCCGTACGTTGGGGCTGAGCATAACGGCGAATATGAACAAAACCGCCACGGCGCCGGTGTAGATGAGCACTTGAACTACGGCCAGAAATTCGGCGCTGAGCAGCAGAAAGAAACCGGCTACTGCGACGAATACCACCGCCAACAGCAGGGCGGAGCGAAAAAGGTCTTTGACCAGAACTACGCCTGAAGCAGCGGCGATCGCCACGGCGGCCAGAAGCCAAAAGGCTGAATCCTGAAATGCCTGGTCGGGGGTTGGCATTTCAGGATTCAGCCGGCCCGGTCGGTTCGGTTTGCGGCGCGTCAACATTCCGACCCTCGGTTGGGCTGCTGGCAGTCTCTTCCCTGGTCAGCTGCATACCCGCCTTTTCCCGCCGGTGCCAGCGCCACTTTTCACGGCCCACTTCCCGCCAGCCCAGGGGCGCCCCGCCGATGGATTCATAAGAGAAGCCGGCTTCTCCCACAGCCGGTATTGGCCTGGCTGACCTTGAACCCGGCTCCCCCGGATAGCTCTCCAGTTGAGGCCGGAACCAGGCGCTGGGGTGCTTTTCCGCCTGACGCAACTGGTCAATGGTAATCACCATATTTTTGCGGCTGTATTGACCCTGCTCAAAACCGCTGCCCATAAACAGGGCGTCGTAGGGGCAGGCTTCCACGCACAGCCCGCAGAACATGCAGCGCTGCAGTTCGATGTCAAATACTTCCAGGCGGTACTTGTCTCCCTGCGGCAAAGCGGTTTCGCTGGGGGCGGTAACAATCTTGATAATTCCCAACGGGCAATACTTGGCGCAGGAAGCGCAGCCGGTGCAGCGTTCCTCGTACCAGGCAAACTCCTCGCCGCGGAAACGGGAATGCTGTTCAGCCCGCTGCTCCGGATATTGAATGGTAAAGGAGCGGCGGGTTAAATTCTTCAAGGTTACCAGCAGGCCCTTGACCATTCCGATACCGTACATCTCAACTTACCTCAAGGCTTGAAAAGCCGGGCGTTATGGCTCGCTCCGGCTGGCCCGGACTTGACCTTACCCGGCGGCGAAGCAGATTGCCGAAAACGAGGATGGACAGGATGGACAAGGCAATGTTGATTCCCGCCATTACGGCCAGGTCGGGGAGGGTCAGTTGCCCTTCGGCCCCCCGCAGGAAAAATACTTCCAACGATACCGCCGCCAGGTTAATCAGGCTTAAAGGCAGGAGGAACTTCCAGCAGAAGGACATGATTTGGTCCAAACGCAGGCGGGGGTAGGTAGCGCGAATCCAGATGAAAATAAAAACTATGACGCCGGTCTTGAGCAGGAACCAGAGCCAACCCAGATACTCTGACCAGGGGCCTTGCCAGCCCCCCAGGAAAAGGGTAGCCGCCATGGCTGCCATGACCCCCACGCCGCCAAACTCGGCGGCCTGAATCAAGGCAAACTTTACTCCGCTATATTCGGTATGATAGCCGGCGATGATTTCCGATTCCGCTTCAGCCACGTCGAAAGGGGTTCGGTTAAGCTCGGCGGAGATTCCGGCGATGAATACGAAAAATGCCAGCGGCTGCACCAGGAAGAAGGGTAGAGACTGCGCGTGAACAATTGTATTCAGCGACATGGAGCCGGCTGACATAACTATACCCAAAAGGGATAGCACCACGGGAATCTCGTAGCTGATTAACACGGCCACGGCCCGGGCGGCGCCAAACATGGCGTAGCGGTTGTTCGATGACCAGCCAGCCATGAAAATGGCGATGGTTGTAACCGAACTTACCGCCAGCAGGTACAAAACCCCTACGTTCAATCCGGCCAGCGAGACGTTCTGCGCGAAGGGAATGACCGCCGTCATCAGTATCAGCGGAGCCAGCATAGCTGCCGGAGCCAGGGCAAACAGCAGCCGGTCGGCGCCGTGGGGCGTCAGGTCTTCTTTGGTGATCAGCTTCAGCACGTCGGCGAAAGGCTGGAAGAGACCAAAAGGCCCCCACCGATTGGGCCCGACCCGATTCTGGAAGCGGCCAATCAACCGCCGCTCCAGCCAGGTGATAGCGGCCGCCCCCAGAAGCACTGCGTTCACCAGCAGGAACATAAAGAACAGGGCAGCTGCCAAATACGATGCCCAGCAGGGCAGCGCTAACCCCGCCAAATCATGCGCCAGGCGGAACAGGCCATTGCCGTAAAGGATGTTGTCAGCGGCCAGCTGGCAACTCAACGGTCAACCTCGCCCATGTTGATGTCCACACTGCCCAGGGAAACAATCATATCGGCCAGCTTCCAGCCGACCAGCAGGTGTTCCATGACGGTGAGGTTAATCAGGGAAGGGGAACGGATTTTACAGCGGTAGGGCGAAATACCCCCGTCGCTGACCAGGTAAAACCCCAATTCTCCTTTGGATGCTTCCACCCTGCCGTAGGCTTCCCGCCCCGCCTCGGGCCGCAGCACCAGGGGCAAGTCCAGCCGAACCGGCCCGGGTTCTATCTGCGCAATGCACTGCTCAACGATGCGGACGCTTTGACGGATCTCCTGCATCCTTACCCAAAAGCGGTCGTAGTTATCCCAATGGGAACCAATCGGTACATCGAACTCCACCTGGTCGTAAGCGTCGTAGGGTTGCTGTTTGCGCCAATCCCAATTGACCCCACTGGCCCGCAGCGTTGGGCCACTGACTGAGCCATTAATGGCGACTTCCGGGGGCAAGGGACTGACGCCCCTGGTCCGCACCAGCAATATCTCGTTCTCCAGAAGCAGCTGCTCTATTTCGTCAAACTCCCGGGCAAAGTCTTTCAGGAAGCGGGCCAGCGCCGGCCAGAAGTCGCGGGGCGCATCGGCAAAAACCCCGCCGGGCCGCATATAGCTGACGGTAATGCGCGCGCCGCAAAGCATCTCGAAAAGTTCCAGGATTCGTTCCCGGCTGCGAAAGCTGTACATCAGGGGGGTGCCGAGGGCGCCCAGTTCCTGAACAAAAAAGCCGACGGCAATCAGGTGGCTGGCAATTCGCTGCAATTCAGCTGCCAGGGTTCGCAGGTACTTGCCCCGGGGTGGAGGTTCCACCGCCAGCAGCTTTTCCACCGCCAGACAGTAGGCCTGGTTGTTAATCATCGATGAAGTGTAGTCCAGGCGGTCGGTAAGGGTAACTATCTGCACATAGTTACGCTCTTCAGCCAGCTTTTCGGTGCCTCGGTGCAGATACCCGAAAACCGGCTCCACCTCAACTATATCCTCGCCATCAAAGGTAATGCGTACCCGAAACACCCCGTGCGTGCTGGGGTGCTGTGGCCCCACATTTACCGTCATTGGTTCGGTTCTGATGGTCATAGTATTCGGTTGACAGCCTTTTCCGGCAAAGTCCTGGCCGGGCCCGGACAGGAGCCTGTTGCAGGTAAGGCTAGAGAAAATCCTTGCGCAGTGGGTGGCCGGCAAAGCCTTCCCAAAGCATAATTCGCTTCATGTTGGGGTGCCCCTCGAAATGGACCCCCATCAAATCCCAGATTTCCCGCTCCTGATAGTCTGCTCCCCGCCAGACTGGGTACACCGATGGGACGCTCAATTCCTCCCGGCCATAGATGCGGGCCTTGAAAAGGGCGCAATGCTGCCGCCGGATTGAAGTCAAGTGGTACACCAGTTCAAAATACTCCACATAGTCCACGGCGCTGATTGAATTGAGGAACTGAAAGTCCAGTTCCGGGTCGTCCCGCAGAAAAGCTGCCGCCTCCAGAATCCGGGCAGGTTCCACCCAGGCTGCTTCGGCATCGTGCCCCTGAACAATCCCCGGCCGGGCAGCAGCCAGCCGGTCGGCCAAACCCCCTCCGGTTAACCCTTGCGTTGGCATCAGGCTTCCGCTGTGGGAGGGGGTTCAGCCGGGCTTTGGCTGCTGCCGGCTGACTTTCTCAGCAAACGCTCTTTTTTTATTTTCTCATGCAGCTCCATAATGCCATACAGCAGCGCATCGGGACGGGGCGGGCAACCGGGGACATAAACGTCCACCGGGATAATATGATCAACGCCCGGCACCACGCTATAGGAACCGAAGTAGGGGCCGCCGCTGGTAGCGCACACCCCCATGGAGATTACCCATTTGGGGTCGGGCATCTGGTCGTAGATGCGGCGGATTGGCGGGGCCATTTTCCAGGTAACCGTGCCGGCCACAATCATCAGGTCAGCCTGGCGCGGCGAAGCGCGAAAGGCCTCCATGCCAAAGCGGGCAATATCGAAGCGCCCCATCGCCGTAGCCATCATCTCGAAGGCGCAGCAAGCCAACCCGAAAGACACCGGCCAAAGGGCGGACTTCCGCCCCCAGTTGACCAGGGCGTCCACCGAAGTAACCAGCAGGTTATTCTTCAGGTCGTCGGGAACCTCAATGGCGCTGGCTTCCAGCGGTTCCGTGGCAATGGCAATCAGGTCATTGACCGTCCTCCCCTCATCCCGATCAATGGCCCAGGTGCGATCATACAGCGGCTCGCCGTTCCCGGGCAGATTAACCATCCTGATTGCTCCATTCCAGGTCGCGCTTGCGCCAGGCATAGGCCCAGCCTACCAATAAAATACCCACAAACACCGCCATCTCAATCAGGGCAAACAGTTCCAGCCGGAGGAATTTGGTGGCCCAAGGGTACAGAAACACTACCTCGACGTCAAAGATGATAAAAAGAATAGCGAAAAGATAGTAGCGAAAGTGGAAACGGTTCCAGTTGCCCCCGATGGTCTGCACGCCGCACTCGTAGCTTTCCTGCTTCACCACGGAGGGGTTATTGGGCCGAACCCCGAACCGGGAAGCCAGCCAGGAAAAGGTGAGCATGCTGACCGGAACGGCAACAGCTACTAAAGCAAGGATTGCGACCAATCCATAAAGTCGAAAGTAATCTTCAAGCATAACCAGGGCAAGACCTCGCTGGCGGCTACGCCGGCATTATAACATAAGACCGGGCCAGCCGATAGTGAAAAATGGCACAAGTCGGGATAGCCAACCCGGCCGGGATAGTCAACCCGGGATAGTCAGCCGACGGTCTTTTGCTAACCGCTCCGTATCCCGATAGAATAGAGGGGCTGCCGGCAGAGTCAACCAAAGGGTGAATTATGCCAGAACCGGTTAGTCGTTTCATAAACGCCAACGGCATTCGGCATCACTGTCTGGAGTGGGGAACGCCAGGTAATCCTCCGGTCTTGATGCTGCACGCCACCGGGCTTTGCGCCGGTCCGTGGCAGCCCATCGCTGAAGGCTTGGCCGCCGATTACCATGTTCTGGCTTTCGACCAGCGGGGCCACGGGGATACGGAACCTTCAGACCGGGGGTACAGCTTTGAACTGCTGGGCGAGGATCTGGCCGGCATTATTGACCGAATGGGGTGGGACGGCGTGAAAGTTGTCGGCCACTCTTCCGGGGGGCTGGCAACGCTGATTGCCGCCAGCCGACTGCCGGGGCGCATCCGCCAGGCGGCGCTGGTAGAAACCAGGGTAGGGGAAAGCCCGGCTTCTGCGCCGCCCGGAGAATTACAGGAGCGGGCCAGGCGTACCCGGTTGAAGCGCTCAATCTGGGACAGCCGGGCGGCTATCTATCAGGGTTACCGGCGCCGGCCGGCCTTCCGGGACTGGGACGAAGGGGCTTTTTGCGCCTTCATACAGGACGCTGCCAGGGTACTGCCCGACGGCCGGGTGGAGCTGAAGTGTCCGCCAGCGGTGGAGGCCGCCTTTTACGAGCAGCGGGATGCCTTGCCGGTTTCCCGATACCTGGCCGGGTTGAGCGGTGAATACCTGCTGCTTCTGGGTCAGTATGCCGGCGGGCAGACGCTGCGGGATACCGGCGTCCGACGCTTTCAGGCTATGGTTCGGGGCGCCCGGGTTAAACCTTTGGGAATGGGCAGCCACTTCCTGCCGATGGAATACCCGCAAGCGGTTTTGCAGGAAGTACAGGCTTTCTTTACCAGCGAGGCAAATGTTGACCGAGAGTGAAACTGCCGGGCCCGCTGGCCCAAAAGAAGGGTTCGGGCCGCTGACCGGGCTGAAGGCGCTTGACCTGTCCATCATTGTCGCCGGCGGCACCGCCAGCAGCCTTCTGGCGGATTTCGGCGCTCAGGTAGTGAAGGTAGAGCGTCCGGGCAGCGGCGATCCGCTGCGCAACTGGGGCCCTTTCGCTAATGGCGTGTCTCTTTGGTGGAAAGTCCATTCCCGCAACAAGAAGTCCATTACTTTAGACCTGAGTCGCTCCCGGGGACAGGAAGTTCTTAAAGAGTTGGCCGGTCAGGCGGATCTACTCATCGAGGGTTTCCGTCCCGGCACTTTGGAGCGCTGGGGGCTGGGGCCGGAGGAGTTGCATCGGGTCAACCCCGGACTGGTTATCCTGCGTTATTCCGGCTTCGGGCAGACCGGCCCGTACAAGGATCGGCCCGGATTTGGCACCATTGCCGAATGCATGAGTGGTTATATTGGCATGACCGGGTTTTCCGATACGCCGCCGGTACTGCCGCCGATTCCCCTGGCCGATGAACTGGCCGGCGTTTTTGGCGCCATGTCCGGCATGATGGCTTTGTATCATCGGGATGGGCCGTTGGCGAAGGGCCGCCGGCGGGGACAGGTTGTTGATTTAAGTTTGTTCGAGCCTCTGTTTCGCTTGTGCATTCCCCACCTTCCCATGTTCGACTTGCTGGGCATTATACGGGAGCGGGTTGGCAACGACTTCCCGGATGCTGCGCCCCGCAGTCTTTACCGTACCGGGGATGACCATTGGCTGGGGCTTTCCGCCACTTCGCAAAGCACCTGGGAGCGGCTGGTCGCAGCCATGGGGCTGGGCGAGTTGTTGACCGACGCGCGCTTTGCCGATAACGCCGCCCGCCTGCAAAACAAAGATGCCCTGAACGAAATACTGCAAGAGTGGCTGAGCCGCCGCACTTTGACCGAATCTCTGGAGCAGCTGGTGCCCGCCGGCGGCGTGGTCGGCCCGGTTTATAATAGCGCCCAGATTGTCGCTGACCCCCACTACCAGGCGCGTGAGGATGTGGTGCCGGTGGAAGACCCGGAGCTGGGCAGGACGCTGATGCCCGGCATCGTACCCAAGTTCTCGGAAACACCGGGTACGGTTGAACACGCCGGCCCCAGGCTTGGCGAACATAACCGGCAGATTTACCGGGAGTGGTTGGGTTACGGTGAAGAAGAACTGAGCCGGCTAACCGCTCAAGGCATTATCTAGCAGTTGGCGGCAGCTTGAATAATTGCGCAACCTGATTTTGTTGAGGAACCGATTTGCCCGGGAATCAGTTGTTAATTGCCACGCATAACTCCGGAAAAGTGCAGGAATTTCGCCACCTGCTGCAGGACTTGCCCTTGGAACCGGTGTCCCTGGCGGACCTGGGTATCGGTGAGGAGGTAGCGGAAACCGGACAGACTTTTCGGGAAAACGCCCTGCTTAAAGCCCGAGCCTACTCCCGTTTGGGAGGGTGTCTCACCCTTTCCGATGATTCAGGCCTGGAGGTGGATGCTCTGGGCGGGGCGCCCGGGGTACATTCCGCCCGGTATGGAGGGGCTGCCGGTTCCTCGGACCAGGAGCGGGTGGACTTGCTGCTGGCCAACCTGTCCGGCGTGCCGTGGCCGCAGCGGACGGCCAGATTTCGTTGCGTTATAGCCATCTGCCGGCCGGAGGCCCCCCACCGGCTGGTGGTAGGTTCGGTGGCGGGAATGATACAATATGAACCGGTCGGCAGCGAGGGTTTCGGATATGATCCGGTATTTTATCTTCCATCCCTGCGCCGGACCCTGGCTCAGTTGACCTTGACCGAAAAGAACCTGGTAAGCCACCGGGCCGATGCGGCGAACCGGGCTCAGGCTGTCCTGGCATCCTTCCTGTACGACTTCCCAAGGTAGATTTCTGGTTGGCCTTTGTTATCAATGAGTGAGAAAAAAGCGCGCATCATCGATACCCTTAATCGCCCGCTCCGCGATTTGCGTATCTCGGTTACGGATCGATGTAACTTTCGCTGCACTTACTGTATGCCGGCCGAGCTCTTTGGCGAAAGTTATCAATTCCTTCCCAAGTCTGACATTCTCACCTTTGAAGAAATAACCCGGCTGTCCCGGATATTTGTGGGCCTGGGGGTAAACAAGCTGCGCATTACCGGCGGCGAACCCCTGCTTCGCAGCGATCTGCCGGTTCTTATTTCCCTGCTGTCCGACATTCGTCCCGCCGTTGACCTGACGCTGACTACCAACGCCTATTTGCTGCCCCGGCAGGCGGCAGCCCTGAAGGAAGCCGGCTTAAAGCGGATTACCGTCAGCCTGGATACTCTGGACGATGAGATTTTCAAGGCGATGAACGGCCGGGGCTTTCCGGTCCAGCGGGTGCTGGAAGGGGTTGAAGCGGCAGCCAGGGCGGGGCTTTGCCCCATTAAAATAAACGCCGTGGCGCAGCGGGGCGTCAACGACCACACTCTGGTTGACCTGGCCCGTTATTTCAAAGGCAGCGGGCATATCGTTCGGTTCATTGAGTATATGGATGTGGGCAACCGGAATGGCTGGAAGTGGGACCAGGTGGTTCCCGCTGCGGAAATAGTACGCCGGATTGACGCCGAGCTGCCCCTGGAGCCGGTGGAGAACAATTACCCGGGCGAGGTGGCTAACCGTTATTGTTACCGGGACGGCGACGGGGAAATCGGGGTCATCGCATCGGTAACCCAACCTTTCTGCGGCGATTGTACCCGGGCTCGTCTGTCCACCGATGGGAAGTTATACACTTGTCTCTTCGCCAGTGGCGGCGCCGATTTGCGCTACTTGCTGCGAGCCGGCGCCAGCGATGCGGAGTTGCTGGCTCGAATCGAAGGCATATGGAGCCGGCGGGCCGACCGCTATTCCGAAGAAAGAACCACCCTGGCGCCGTTGCAGAACCGAAAGTCCAAAGTGGAAATGTACCATATCGGCGGCTGAAAGCCCTGAAACTGAACCCTTGCCGAACCGGTGAACTCCGAAGCAGACCGGAGGTTGAATAGTGATTCAGAATGCCACAATGCAAGACCGGCCAGCAGCGGTCAAAGACGGCCTGGCGCCCGGTAAAAGCTGCCAGGCATAACCCCGGGGACACAAAGGCAACAGGAGGCTGGATTATATGGTCAGTCCCGATAGCCGGGGCGCAAGTCCGCTGTCCCAGGGGCTAACCCACCTGGACGAGCAGGGGCGGGCCAGAATGGTGGATGTAGGCCGGAAGCCGGTTACCGACCGGGAGGCGGTAGCCGGCGGTTGGGTGGAAATGCAGCCGGAGACTCTGCGGCTTATCCTTGCCGGACAGGTTAAAAAGGGCGATGTTTTTACCGTTGCCCAATTGGCCGGCATTATGGGAGCCAAGCGTACGGCGGAGTTAATCCCTCTTTGCCACCCACTGTCGTTGAATAAGGTGGATGTGGAGTTGGCTGCCGACCTGGTTAACTGTCGGGTAAACATAACTGCCACCGCCAGCACGTCGGGCAAGACCGGCGTAGAGATGGAAGCCCTCACTGCAATCAGCATAGCCGCCCTTTCGGTTTATGATATGTGCAAAGCCGTTGACCGGTCAATGCGGATTGGCGGCCTTCGGCTGGTCAGCAAGCGGGGCGGCCAAAGCGGAGACATTACCCTGGAGTAGCCTTCAACCCGGTTTCCGGCCTACATCCTGCGTCGCTGTATTTCGCCAGCCAGGGCAGTTAAGGCAGCGCCAGCGTAGATTATGAACTCCTCTGCCGTGAAGTCCGGTTCCACCAGCTGCTCAACCTGGGCTTCTTCCGTCAAACCGAAGATTCCTTCGATGACCTGCAAGTCCAGTTGACAAATCCTCCCCTCTGGCGTTACTACCACGCAGCCAAAGTCGCGGTCCATCGCAGCCTTCGGTTCCAGTTCAATGGCCTGAAGCGTTGCCATTCCCCAAAAACAGGGAAAGGGCTCCAGGCTGCCGGCCAGGTCTGCCACTAACTGACGCAGTTGCCGGGCTGTTTGGGTCAAAGCCCGGGATTCCGCATCAGCCTGATAATAATCCGCTTCCTGGTCTGAATGCATGGCAGCATAATAGCCGATGCCGGGAAGCCGGGGCAAACCCGGCCTCGGCAGGTATGCCTGAAATAAAAATACTGCTGCCGGTACATTGACAGTCTTGCATAGCAAGATTACCATTAGTTCCCAGGACAGCGCTCGGCGGCTGGTCGGCGCGTCTGCTGGTGGCGACGTAGCTCAGCGGCAGAGCGGGCGCTTCATAAGCGCTAGGTCGTTGGTTCGAATCCAACCGTCGCTACCAATCGGTTCTTCGTTTACGCTCCCCTTTCGGCGCCCAGCCGTCGGCGGCTGCCGTAATTTCATAGTTGCTGGCAGGCCAAGAGTGGCATATTACCATATACCTGGTTTAACCCCGATTGAGGCCAGCCGAGTCTGCATGACGGAATGCCGGGCGGGGTGCTGCCGCGGCCCCTTGCTGTTGGAACTGACCAGCGGGGAGGTGCGCCTATTGCGGCGTGCTGCTGCCCGGTTAAAGGTGAGGCTGCATTTGGAACAACGGGATGATGGCAGCGGCTGGTTAAAGTTCACCGACCATGAAGGCGAGCGATGCCCGATGTTGGCTCCGGACAGCTTTGCCTGCCGCATTTACTACCAGCGCCCCCGGCGCTGCCGGGATTTCCCCCAGCGGCCAACGCCCGGCTGTCGCATTTCAGGATGCTAGCAGCTGTTCATCAGACAGACCAGGGGGCCGCCGGAGAGCGGCCCCTTATTGGTTATCCGGCTGAATCCGTGGGTTTTTCGCGGCGTTCAGCGGGATTAAGCAGACCCTGAAGCAAAAAGCCCCTATCGCTCACCCTCCATCTGTTCACCCAACTCGTTGAGAAAGCGCTCGATTTCGGGGGACAAGTTGACTTCCGATGTCGCTTCCTCGGAGGAACCTTCGGCATCCCGTTGGGCATCGTAATAGGCTTCCATCTGCTGGATAAGGGACTTAAGCTCTGAATTGCGCTCAACGGCCGAACTCAGCTCCCGGTATTGCCGCTGCCCCCGCCGCGTTGGCGCCAGATCCGCCGGAATGTTCGGGTAAACGGCGGAGATGCACTCGATCATCCGGGAGGCGCCGGTATAGTCTTCTTCAAGCTGCAAGTACTGAGGCAGGTGCACCATAAAGTTAATGGTCTCGATTTCCAACCGGTTAATGCCTTCCGAGACCAGGTTCATTATGGTAGTTGGCCCCTGATAATTGCTGCTGCGCAGTTTCAGGTTGGGAACTGACCGCAGTTGCGGCACGCTGCCCAGCGAGCCGGTTACCAACAGGGGGCGGGTGTGGGGAACCGCATCATACATTGCCCCGATGCGGCAGTAGCGTTTAACGCCGAAATGCTTGACGACTTTAAGAATGGAATCGGTATAGTCTTCGCTGCTGGCATGGGGTTCCATCATATGCAGAAAAATGTAATCCGGCCCTTCATCCGTCGTAGCGTACCTTATGTGGCTGTTGGGAATAGTAACCCGCCGTTCTCCCTGTACCAGGCGGATATTTGGCCGATAACGGGTAAAGTCGAAGAAATTGCCGGGCCGGGCCAGCTTGCCTAATTCCCGGGAGTTCATGAATCGTTCCAGCCGGCTCAGGGTAAGTGTGCCGACGCTGCCCACATCTACCCAGGGGCGAATCATGGCAAAAGCGTGGGGTTCCCGCAATTCAGGAACTGGTTCATTTATCTCAAAAGCGCCTATCTTCATAAGCTAATATTGCCAGAAACAGCCTTGTAATTCAACCCACTGCGGTCATTACCAAAGCAATCGCCGGTTCCTGGAACCCTCCTGCTTTTTGAGCGCGCGTCAGCCCGGGTTGCCCGGCTGCGGCCGGTGCGGTGGGCGCCGGACGTTGCCGTACTGAGTTTACGGCAATCCCGGGAAATGTAAACAACTGCTTCCGCTGAACCGATCCGGGCCTTTGCCCCGGAATATAGACGGGCAAGCTGCCCCCCGAATTGCAATGTTCCTGCTTAACCGCTATCGTTGCTTCACTCCGATTAGCGACTTTGCGCAGAAGGAAACGCCGGCATTGTCCACATCGCGCCCCCGCACTTTCTCGCGTCGGCGAATTCAGGCGCCGATTATCCGCCTGGGCATAGCTCTCCGCTACCCCGATTTCCGGGTTCTCTGGTTGTCCACCGTGTCCAACCAACTGGGTTGGGGGATGCAGCAGGTATTATTGGGCTGGGTGATTTACGACATGACCGGCTCCGGGGGCATGGTCGGCGCCATTTTTGCTGCCCGGTCGGCGCCAAACCTGGTGGTGGGTCTGGCTGCCGGTTCCATTACCGACCGTTTTGACCGACGCCTGATTATGCGCCTTTCCTCGGCTGCCATGATAGTCATCTGCCTGGCGGCGGCCTGGCTGATGTTCTCCGGTCATTTGAACGTATGGCTCCTCTTATCGCTAACCTTTTTCCTGGGGGCAGCCCAGGCCTTTTATATGACCGCCCGGCAGGTTTACGTTTACGATATTGTAGGCGGCAGCCGGGCCATCAACGCCATTGCGCTGGTATCGCTGGCCCAATGGATTGGCGGCATCATCGGTTCCCTGGCTACCGGGGGGCTGATAGCCTGGCAGGGGCCGGCGACAGCCTTTCTGGTCATGGGTGTAACGTACCTTCTGGGTCTGGCAGTAATGTTCGCTCTCCGCCAGGTTGGCGCTTCCGCTCCCGTCGCCCGGGAAGCGATGGTGGAAAATCTCCGCAGCTACTTCCGGGCCCTCAAGAATAACCGGGTAATGCTGAGTCTGATAATTTCCACTTCGGCGGCAGAGATACTGGGTTTTTCGCACCAGGTACTGCTGCCCATTCTGGCCGCCGAAATTCTGGAGGTGGGGGCCGGCGGCCTAGGCCTGCTTACCGCTTTCCGGTTTTTGGGCAGCGCCCTCGGCGTGCTGGTGGTGGCCGCCCTGGGGCGATTTCAGCGGCGGGGCCTGATGCTGTTAGGCGTCATTGTCCTGTTTGGTCTGGGTCAAATACTGCTGTCGCTGTCGCCGATTTTCTGGTTAGCGGCGGTGTTTGTGGTTTTCATAAACCTGATGGCTTCAGCAACCGATATTCTGCACCACACTCTGCTGCAACTCAGTGTATCCAACCAGGAACGGGGACGGGCGATGGGTTCCTGGATTGTCGGCATTGGCACTGCGCCGGTGGGTCAGCTGGAAGTCGGGTATCTGGCAGAGGGCACCAACGCCCGGATAGCCCTGGCAGTAAACGGGGTAGCCCTGGTGGTTCTGACGCTGGTGATGGGGGCGCTGCTGCCCCGCTTGCGCCGGCTGTAGCTGCCAACTGCAAGGCAGGTTTATCCACTGGGTGGAATCAACTATAATCGGGCTAAAGCAGTTTCTGAGGAGGGCCAGGAATGATTACCAGGTTCGACAGCCTTTATGCCGGCCATGTGGACATGGATAACGTGGGTTATGGCGGTACGCCGGTTAATGACCGCTCCTTTTCCGACGAGCATCTGACCACCGTTTTCGACAAAGCCCAGGCCATTGCCCAGACGATGGATCGGCTTGGCTTTGATACTATGTGGATGGCTGAACACCACTTTCAGCCCGAGGGCTACGAGTGCATTCCCAACCTGCTGATGCTCAACGTTCACCTGGCGCATCTCACCAAGAACCTGAACTTTGGCTGTGGCTTCAACATTACGCCCATGTGGCACCCCCTGCGCCTGGCTGAAGACTTTGCCGCTGCGGACATCCTGACTAACGGCCGGGTTATTTTCGGTGTAGGCCGGGGTTATCACACTCGGGAGGTGGAGACCTTTGGCGCGCCTCTGCTGGATCAGCCGGCTAATCGGGACCTTTTTGAGGAACAGGTGGAGCTGATTCTCAAGGCTTTTAATGAGCGTTCCTTCTCCCACCAGGGCCGGTATTATACCGTACCCCCCAGAGTGCCGTACCGTGGCTACGAGCTGGAGGAAATTACCCTGGTGCCGCGCCCCAGGAACCTGCCGGTAGAAGTATGGCAGCCAATTCAGAGCGCTACCCCCAGAGCCCTGGACTTTATGGCTCGGCACGGCATTAAGGGGATGATTGGCGGAGGGGTTTCTGAAGGTGGCGCGATTCATGAAGTTATTGCCGCCTACCGGGAGGCCCTGGTACGGGCCGGCCGGGAGGATGTTCAGTTGGGTGAAGACCTGAGTATCGGTTTCCATTTTTACCTGGCGGATACCCGGGAACAGGCCATTAAGGAGGCGGCCAGGTATTATGAGGAAAACCTTAAGATGTTCGGCCCCCTGCGCCTGGTGCGTTCGCTTAGCGACCAGCAGATTGAGGCCATGGCCGATCCCCGGCGCGCGCCGTCGGCCGGTTTGCCCACTATTGAACGAGCGGTAGCTCGGAAGGGTTTCCTCTGTGGGCCGCCGGAGCTGATTGTTGCGGAACTAAAGGCGCTGGAGGCCGAATATCCCGGCCTGAACCGCATCGGCATGAGCCACCCGGTAGGCACACCGGAAAAGGTCATTCTGGAGCAGCTGGAATGGCTGGCGCGCGATGTAATGCCGGCTTTCTCCGCTAAAACGGAAACGGCTGTCGTTGCTGAATAACGTCCGACGGACAAAGGGCAGGATGGGTTTGTGATGAACTCTAATCCTTCGGCAAAAAATCGGGCGCGCTGGCTTCCTCTGCTGCTCGGCGCAGTTCTTTCTGCCCTGATGGTCGGCCTTTGGGCTGCGCCGCTGGGCCTCGCGCCATCGGATAGCGGCGTTGTTCAGGGGGAAGCAATCTTTCCCCTGGACTCATCCGGGGCGAAACCGACGCCAACGCCGGCCATAGTTACCCCGCAAGGTTCGGTGGCCGCTCCGGAATTTCAGGGCATAGTTGGCTGGCTGAACAGCCCTCCGCTGCTTATGAAAGAGCAGCGGGGCAAGGTGGTACTGATTGACTTCTGGACCTACTCTTGAATTAACTGCAAGCGTACCCTGCCGTATGTAAGGGACTGGCATAACAAATACACTGACCGGGGGTTGGTAGTGATAGGAGTTCACTCCCCTGAGTTCGCGTTTGAAAAGGATGCGGGCAATGTCCAGAATGCCTTGACCCAACTAAACGTGGCATGGCCGGTGGCCCTGGATAATGATTTCAAGACCTGGCGAGCCTACGGCAACCGTTACTGGCCGCGGAAATACCTCATCGATGCCGGCGGCGTTATCCGTTATGACCACATTGGTGAGGGCGCTTATCGGGAAACAGAGTTGCACATCAGGAACCTTTTAGGCGAAACCGGGGCCTCCGTATCGGATATACCGGTGGGGGAAGAGCAGCCCTGAACCGGTATGCCGGCAGCCCCCGGCAACCGACCGGCGCGAACTGTGGGGCGGCAGCATAGTAACGGAAGAAAGGGGGCGGGAATCACACCCGCCCCTGAAGTTTTCTGGCAGAGGGCTTCAGAAGGGAGATTAAAGGTTTAAGGCTGCCTCGGCGTAATCCTTTTCCTTGTTATAAACTTGGATTCGGTGCCGCACTGCCTCGGCAACAAAGAGGCGGTCATTGGCATCCAGCTTAACGGCAATGGGCCGGTTGAACCGCCATTCCACTTCCATATTAGTTCGCCGGCGGGCCTTGGCCACGTCCGGGTTGGCATTGATATAGTCCTGCGCCCAGGGAGAGGGTTGTTCGGCATCCCCCACCAGAGCGGTAATGAACTTGCCGTCTGGTTCATAAATCTTGACCTGGTGATTGCCCCAGTCAGCCACATATACGTCGCCGTCAGAGTCCACCGCCACGCTGGTTGGCCGGTTCAGCGCGCCCACGCCGTCCGCGGTCCCGCAGAACTGGCCCAGGTAAGCGCCATCGGCAGTGAACTTCTGCACCCGGTCGTTTTTCCAGTCGGCCACGTAAACGTTCCCCTGGCGGTCCAGACAAATGCCCCATGGCTGGTTGAACTCGCCGGGGCCGCTCCCTTCGCTGCCCCAGCCATTCAGAAACTGCCCATCCCTGGTGAATTTCTGAACCCGATGGTTCCGGCTATCCACCACGTAAAGGGTATCATCTTGAGCAAAGGCCAAACCCGAAGGCCCCTTAAGCTGCCCTTTACCTCTGCCCGGCTCGCCCCATTTTGCCCGAAAGTCTCCGTTCTGGCTTAACACGGTAATACGGTGCAGATTATCATCGGCGACGTAGATGTTCTCTTGCGAATCGATGGCAATGGAAGTGGGCCAGATAAACTGACCGTCGCCGGCGCCGTAGCGGCCGATGTCGGCAATAAACTCGTGGTTAAGGGTACACTTGCTGATGCGCAGGGTTATTTCATCAACGCCACGATTAAGCACGTACATAGTATCGCCGCTGCCGAAGGCAAAATCCTGCGGCACTAAAAACCCGATGCCGGACGTGGCGTACATTCCCATGCAATGGCTGTAATCGAACACTCGCCCGGCGGCGACCGTGGTCAGCATCGCTGCCTCCTTACCGAAATATAACCAACCGGACAAGGTCGGTTCACCCGGTTGGTTAACCTGCCTGATGATTGGCCGGCGGCCTACAGAAAATCCAGTTGTTCGAACTTGCCGCCCACGATGGGGGCGGCATCCAGGCCCAGCCAGCGCTCGGCGAAGGTAGAGTAGAACCCCCGGAAGTCGTAGCTGGGGGCCAGATCCCCTTCAATCAAGGCCTCGGCCTTCAATGAAGGGTATTCGCCATACATACCGGGGTTAACCCGGTCGCCAACGGCGAAGGCCACGCCGCCCCGTCCGTGGTCGCAGCCGGTGCCATTGTCCTGCACCCGGCGGCCAAACTCGGTGAAGACCAGCATTACCACGTTGTCGGCGGCGTCATGCTCCCGCAGGTCAGCGAAGAAGTCGTTGACCGCTCCGGAAACATCAGTCCATAGCTTGGCGTGGGTTGGCAACTGGTTGAAGTGGGTATCAAAGCTGCCGTACTGGGTATAAAAGACCTGGGTTCCCAGGTTAGCCAGATGCACCTGAGCCACGCTTTTGAGGCTCTTTGCGATGGGGTTTTCAGCGTACTCCACGGTGGAACGGTACTGTTCCGGCGCCGTTTTGATGATGTCGGCGCCCTTAAGAGCATCGCGTCCCGTTTGCCCCAGGTAATCCATTACCGGCCCGCTGCCGATGGCCGGCGAATAGACCCGGGCGAACAGGTCCAGCATCTGCTCCCGTTCTTCGCCACTGCCAAGGGCGGGAATGTCGGTCAGAACTCCGTAGGAAGCCAGGTCGGAGACCGAGGTTGCCGGCACGCCCCGCAAGGCCATGGCCCGGGGCAGGCCCTGCCCGAAGTTTACACCCTTGAGGACATTTTCCCCGGCGGGGTCCAGGTCCCGGATGACCCGGCCCAGCCAGCCCTCGGTCCCCACCTTATCCGGCTCGCAAGTGTGCCAGATGTCCATCGAGCGAAAGTGGGAGCGGGAGGAGTTTTCGTAGCCGATACCGTGGATGATGGCTACTTTGCCCTGGTCCCACAGGTTCTTGAAGGGGGCCATATCGGGATGGAAAGCCAGATTGTCGGTAAACTGGATAACACGGTCTTCCGGCAACCCCAGATTGGGCCGGTAGTCCCGGTATAAGGGGTCAGTAAAGGGGATGACCGTGTTCAGATAGTCGTTGGCGCCGGAAAGCTGAAGCACCACCAGCACCGGGTCTTTCCTGGTCGAAGCCATTTTGGTTGCCTCCTAACTTGGCTAGTATTCTGCGTCAGCCGTCTTCAGGCGAACTGAAACTCGCGCGTAGCGGCGATCATCGCCAGCATTGCGCCGGCCCGCCGCTCAGATTCGCTGACGGCATCTTCGGTATTCCAGTCCAGGTCTCCGCCCTGCTGGGCTTGAGCCAGAAGCTCCTGGTAGGTGCCATCGTCCACTTCTACCGGGCCGACCAACTCCAGACAGGCAGATACAAACTGCGCCGGAGTCAACGTTCCCCGCTGGCGCAGGCTGTCCAGCATGGCCTTGACGCCAGGCAGCGAAGTGTCGGAAAGAAGCCTGGCGGCGAAGTTCACCCGGCGCACCAAAGCGCCGCCGTCAATCCATTCAGAGCCGGTGTGCCAGCTTTCCACACTGGGCGGATTCATCAATTCCTGACCTTGCCAGGCGCACTCAAAGGCCAGTAACGGGAAGCCGGTGCGGGGGCCATTATAATTTCCTGCCAGGCGCGCCGTGCCGACCACCAACTCGGCCGGGCTCTTGACATGGGCAAAGCGCGCTTCCTTGAAGAAGTCGGAGTTGAACAAGGTGCGGAGAATGGACTTGATGTCGGCGTCAGAATCCAGGTAAGCCTTGACCAGAGTATCAATGGCGGCCGGATCGTTGGGCGGGGTAATATTCCAGGCCGGCACCTGAGGTTCGTCAGCCACGAAGAAGTTATATAGATGGCGAGCCAGGAACCGGGCGGTGTCTTCCTGCCGGACGATAATGTCGATGATGTCGGCGCCGTCAAAGTTGCCGGTCTGACCCAGAAACTGCTTCTCGCCGGAGTCGTGGTCTTCGGGCTTAAACTCGAAGCCCCAGTAGAACCGGCCCACTGGCTGACGGGGCGGCTTGGGTCCGATGGTCCAGCCGGTAAAGGCGCGGGAAGCCTCTTTAATATCATCCTCGGTATAGTGGCCCACGCCCATGGAGAACAACTCCAGCAACTCCCGGCCCCAGTTTTCGTTGATGGAGCCGTAGTGGTTGCCGTTGTTATCCAGCCAGTAAATCATGGCCGGATTCCTGGCCAACTGAACCAGGAGGTTGGGGAAGGTGCTGAGCCCTTCCCGGCGGAACATGGCTATTTGCTGCAAAAGTTCCGGCGGGTTGTCCACCTTGGAGTTGCCGGTGGCGAAAAGCTGATGCCAGAAAAGGGCCATCTTCTCTTGAAGCGGCCACCTGGTGTTTACCATCCGGTAAACCCATTCGGTTTGAGCGGCCACCGGGGCGAGGGAACTCTCGAACTGAGGGAAATACCGCAGCAACTCGTCTTCATCGATGCCCGGCTCGCCGCCGGGGTTGAGCAACTCTTCAACTGTGGCTTCATAACCTTTGGCGCAGCGTTCTTCCAGCTCGGCCCTTGCTGCGCCAAAACCGGCCCGGCGCATCAGGTGCGCCATCAAGGCAATGTCTTCCTGGCTCGGCATAGAAACCCTCCTGTGTCTCTTTTCTGTGGTAGGCCCACCGCATACCGGGCCAAGCTGCCAAGGTGCGCGCGGCTGGAGGGGTGGGCTGTTGGCGATTTATATAAGGACATGGGCAGGGATGGCAAAACAGCTTAATTGCTGCTATCGGGTAGCGGTATGCTGCGCTGCCATTTCCGAATCCCAGGGGCCCGGAAACCGGCCGGACATACGGCCCTCGCCCATGAAGATATTGTTCTGCCGGTTCCACTGACTGCGCGGCAATTCGTAAGAAACCTCGATGCCATTGCCGTCCGGGTCCTGGAAGTAAATACCGATGGAAATGCCGTGGTCGGAGATGTGCCCGATAGGAACGTTCTTTTCCTTGAGCCGGTGATATAACTCCTTGAGGTCATCCAGGCTTTCCATCATCCAGGCCATATGGTTCAGGCCCACTTGCCCCGGCTGAACCCCCGGGGCTTCCTCGCCCACTTCAATCAGGGCAATTTCGTGGGACTGCTCAATATCTGCGGACATAAAGGCGGCCCGCCCCGCCCGGAAATCGTAGGTATGCAAACCCAGAATGTCTTCGTACCACTGCTGAGAGCGCCCGGCATTGCGCACGAAAAGGTTCACATGGCCCAAGTATTTGGGTTTGTAACTCATCCGCTTACCTCGCAGCTATTTTCTGTTATCAAGTTACCATATTCACTGCCATTGGCGCAAATGGAGCTGGCCCTTTAATGGCCGCTCGATGCCGGGCCGGGTGGCGAAGCCCCCTTTGGGGGGAATCAGCGCCGCAAGCAGCATCTGATGGCTGTTCGTCGGCTCGACCGTCAGCCTTTGCGCCAAGGGAGCGGCGCCAACCGGTGGCCAGGAAACCTTCAGGCGGCCGGGCCGTGTTCCAGCCACCACCGGGCAATGTCAACCCGGCGGGCGAACCATACGTTGGGAAAGCCTCTGGCGTATTCCAGGAACCGGGCTACTGCCTGGGAGCGCGCCGGTCGGCCGGCGATACGGCAATGCAGGCCCACCGACATCATCTTGGGATAAGCGGCTCCTTCGGCGTAGAGGCAGTCAAAAGACGCCTTCAGGTATTCGTAGAAATCGCCGGGGCTGACCAGTCCGCCCCGCCAGAACCGGGCGTCGTTGGTCTCGAAACTGTAGGGAAGCACCAGCCAGGGCCGGTTATGCACCGTTACGTAATAAGGCAGGTCATCGTTGGCGGCAATGCTGTCGTAAATGAAGCCTCCTTCGGCGGCTACCAACTCCCGGGTATTGACGCTGGGGCCGTAGCGGGTGAACCAGCCCAGGGGCCGTTGTCCGGTAGTCCGCTCCATAGAAGCAATGGTTCGCTGAATATCCTGCCGTTCTTCTTCCCGTTCCATGCGGTGAGCCTCGGTCCAGCGGTAACCGTGGCCGCAAGGTTCATGGCCGCGGGCCACTATTTCCTGCGCCACCTCCGGGTTGCGCTCCAGCGCCAGGGCGCAGCAGTAAAAGGTTGCCGGCGCAGCGTACCGGTCGAACAAATCCAGCAGCCGCCAGACTCCTACCCGACTGCCGTATTCAAAAAAAGACTCGTTGAATAAATCCCGCTGTCCTGCCGGAATGGGTGAAGGCACTTCATTGTTGGTCTCGTGGCAGTCATCGCCATCGAGCAGAGAATACTCGGAGCCTTCTTCGTAATTGACTACCAGGGAAACGGCGATGCGGGCGCCTTCAGGCCACTCAATCCGGGGCGTTTTGCGTCCGTATCCGACAAAATCGCGCAGCATGGCGTAGGATGAACTCCCTTACAAGCCTTGTTCCGACGCTATTATAACCGTTTCGAAAGGGTGCCGACAAAGGCCCGTCGCAATCAGGTTGACCCCTGCGACGGGGTTGCCGGCGGCTTTTCCGGCTTCCATGCTGATGATGTCCCGGGGCTGATGATGTCCCGGGGCTGATGATGCCCCGGGGCTGATGATGTCCCGGGGCTGATGATGTCCCGGGGCTGCTGATGTCCCGGGGCTGCTGATGCCCCGGGCTTGACTGCACCGGCGGAACCGACAAGTCTGTGGGTATCAAGAGAGGGTGAGCGGCGCAGGATGATGCCGGGGCCGGCGGTGGAAATGCCGCGGTGAAGTGAATGCGCTCCGGTATGTTCGGCAGCGGCCTGGTATAAAAGGTTGCCTTTCCTGGTTGTAGAATGGGCTGGAGCGGTTATAATGCCCGGCATGGGCCTGGTTGCCTTAAATGATGCCTTATGCGGTATAATCGTTTTTGCTGCGGAAAGAACCCGATTTCGCAGGAGTGGAGCGATTTATGGCGGCTGCCTTGCCGGAAAAAGACCTGGTTCTGGAAGTAGAAGACCTCCGCACTTATTTCAGCACCCGCTGGGGTACGGTGAAAGCGGTAGATGGAGTAAGCTTCAACCTGCGGCAGAGTGAAACCCTGGGCATTGTTGGCGAATCCGGTTGCGGCAAATCGGTAACCATGCTGTCCCTGATGCGGCTGATTCCCCAGCCGCCCGGCGAAATCGTTGGGGGGCGTATAGTTCTGCAAGGCCAGGACCTGCTCCAGCTTTCCGAGCAGGAGATGAGCAAGGTGCGAGGCAGCCGGATTGCGTTGATTATTCAAGACCCCATGACCTCGCTGAACCCGGTATTTTCCATAGGCAGCCAGGTTAACGAGGCAATCCGGATTCACCAGGATATACCCAGGCGTCGCATTCTGGAACGCACTTTGTCGGTGCTGCGCCAGGTGAACATTCCCGCCGCCGAGTCCCGGGTGAAGGATTATCCCCACCAATTGAGCGGCGGCATGCGCCAGCGCGTAGTAGGGGCTATTGGAATCTCCTGCGAGCCGGCGGTGCTGATTGCCGACGAGCCAACCACCTCTCTGGATGTTACGATTCAGGCCCAGTATCTGAAACTGCTCAAAGACTTGCAGCAGCAGCAAAACCTGGCTCTGGTCTTTATAACCCACGACTTTGGCGTGGTAGCCAGGATGTGCGACCGGGTGGCGGTGATGTACGCCGGCAAAGTGGTAGAAACCGGCGGTGTCCGGGAGATTTTCAATAACCCCTCTCACCCTTATACCGAGGCGCTGCTGGCCTCGGTGCCGAAACTGGAAGAAGACGTCGAGCGGCTATATGCTATTGAAGGGCAGCCGCCGGCCCTCCATAACCTGCCGCCGGGCTGTTCCTTCGCCGACCGCTGCCCCTACGTGATGGAGCGCTGCCGCGCCGAATACCCGCCGGCGTTCCAGGTAACCGATTCCCACCAGGCCGCTTGCTGGAGGTTGGAATGACCACGGTAGAACCAGGGGCCGACGAAAAGGCCAGCGGGACGCCGCTCCTGGAAGTTAAAGACTTGAAGAAATACTTCCCGGTAACCAGGGGGCTGCTGTTTTCGCGCACGACCGGGCACCTTAAGGCAGTGGACGGCATTTCCTTTCAGGTAGAACGGGGCAAGACTCTGGGTATTGTGGGGGAGTCGGGCTGCGGAAAAAGCACTACTGCCAAACTGCTGCTGATGCTGGAAGAACCTACCGAGGGCAGTATTTTATTTGAAGGGGAGGATATTCACCGGGCCAACTCCGGGCAGCGAAAGGAATATCGCAGTTCGGTTCAGGCGGTTTTCCAGGACCCCTGGAGTTCGCTTAACCCCCGGATGCGGGTGCGCCACCTGATTGCCGAACCCATGGAAATCAACTGGGATGTGAGCCGGCAGGAGGTTGAACAGCGGGTACAGAAGCTGCTCAGCGACGTGGGTCTCAATTCCTACCATGCGAACCTTTACCCTCACGAGTTCAGCGGCGGGCAGCGGCAGCGCCTGGCCATTGCCCGCGGGCTGGCCTTGCACCCGAAAATGATTGTTCTCGATGAGCCGGTCTCTGCCCTTGACGTTTCCATCCGGGCCCAGATAATGAACCTGTTGAAAGACTTGCAGGCGGAGTACGAGGTCAGCTACCTGCTCATTGCCCATCATCTGGCCACGGTAAGGTATATGTGCGACTGGGTGGCGGTGATGTACCTGGGCCAGATTGTGGAGTATGCGCCGGTAAGGGACTTGTTCAACAACCCGCTGCACCCTTATACCAAGGCGCTTATGTCGGCAGCTTTACCCTCGCACCCGGACATTGAACAGGAAGAGCTAATCCTGACCGGCGAGGTTCCCTCTCCGTTAAATCCCCCGGAGGGGTGTCGTTTCCATACCCGCTGCCCGATGGCCATGGCTCTTTGCGCCGTCAAGGCGCCGGCGACCCGCGAGGTGGCGCAAGGACATACTACTGCCTGTCATCTGTACGGCGAGGCAGATAACTAGAAACGGCCGTCCGCTAGGGCCCCTCCGCATAGATACCAAAGGTGAAGGCATAAACGCCAAACTGGTCCGAGTTGGCGCTTAACCTTAATTCCCGGCGCTGCGCGTAGCTGGGGCTGTCCACTACCTGATACATGCGGGATTCCCCGACCTCCAGGTAGCTTTCACCATCGGGGCCAATGGCAACATCGCTGGCCCGGTTTTCCTCAGTCAGGAATGCGCCGTCCAGGGTAACCCGCACCCGATAGCTTTCTTCTCCCGCGTTGGTTAACACCGCATTAACGGTTCGCGCCGAATATACCAGGGCCACGTAATCCTGGTAGCCGTCGGTCTGCCGGGCATGGCGGGCCCGCTGGGCTTCTACCCGCCACCGGCCGTTGAAGAACAGGAGGTCTGGAGGCAAATATTCCGGGGCTGCCAGGTCTAAAGTCCGGCCTTCCTGCCGGTAATACTCCGACTGCCCGACATAGCCTTGCCCATAGTGCTTGAGATAGAAGGCGCCCCGGGCAAAACCGGCGTAAAGTTCGGGAGTAACGTACCGATCCGGTGCGGCCTGGTAGGCAGCATCCGGAACCTGGTCTCCGCCGGAAACCGGCGAGTCATCGGATAAATCGGCGCCGGCCTCGGTCAGCAGCTGGCGCAGCCGTTCTTCCATTTCAACGTACCCGCCTTCACCAATCCGATGGTAACGTATCCGTCCCTCTGCATCAACCAGAAATTTGGTGGGCCAGGCAGAGTTAAGGTAGTTATCCCAGGTTACATAATCGTTGTCCAAAGCCACCGGCCAGGTTACCTGGTAAAGCCGCATGGCTTGCTGCACCTTTTTCTGCTCCTTTTCGAACTCGAACTCCGGGGTGTGGATCCCTAAAATAACCAGACCATCATCGGCGTATTGCTGCTGCCATTGCCTCAACTGAGGCAGCGTACGGACACAGTTAACTCAAGTGTAAGTCCAGAAATCCAGCAATACTACCTGCCCACGCAGGTCGGCGATAGCGTGAGGCTGGCCGTTAAGCCAGGCGGTTATGCCTTCGATTTCCGGAGCGGCAGAAGCAGGGCGGGAAAACTGGCCCATTGCGCCCCCGGCCGGCTGGCCCAAAAGAGGCCCGGCAAACCACACAACGCCGGCCAGAACAGCCAGCAGCAAGCCGGCGGTCAGGGCGGGCCAGGGTATTCGGCGAGGGGGGTTGACCCGGGTTTCGTGGCTCATTCAGGAAGCGAACCTCCGTCCGGTGGCCGGTTAAAAGAGGCCGGTAAAATGCGCCGGGCTGACAGGCAGGCGGCCAACCCGGCGCGCAGTTTGAGTTAAGGGGTGAAGGGGAGATTAGCGCGGCGTCAGGTTGGGGGTAGCCGGGCCGTCCATGACGACAACATCACCGGCCGGCTGCAATTCGCGAGCCTTGGCTTCCACGTCCGGCATGATGGAGTCAATCAGGTCCTGATCCAGGTCAGCGGCAACGCCGGGGTAGCCGGCCCGCGTAATCATTTCCTTCAGGTCCTTATTCTTGAAACGGTTCAGGGTCCATTCCAGGGTATCGGGAACCAGGGTCCGGTCCCAGAAAATACGGTGGTTCTTGTTCCGGGGGCCGTAGTGGTAGTGGGGAGCGTCCCGGAAACAGTCAAAAGCCAGCAGTTCAGTCTCTTCGGTGTAGGTGCGGCCGGGGGTGCCGGCCAAATCGGCCAAGACGTGAATTGCCAGGCCTCCATCGCCGCCGGCCTGCTTGCGCAGTTCAAGCCCGAAGCGGATGTTGCCGGCCTCGAAGATGTCGTGGCCCCGGTTGTGCTTAACGGTGTTGCGACCGGTGGCATATACCTCGCGGGCCGTGGACTCTACCTCGTCCAGAACGGCACTGACCTGACCCATATTAACGCTGTTGGCTACGTCCTCGTAGCCGGCTTCCTTCAGCATGGCGGGGAGATTATTCCGTATCTGCTTCACCGACCACATAATCGGGTTGCCGTCCACGGTAGGGTCCATCCGGCACAGCTTGTTCTTGCTTTCCGGCCCATAAACGTAACTACGCTCAATGTCAAAGCAGTTGAACCGAAGCAAGACCGTGTCGTCAGCTTCCACCAGGATTACCACGCCCTGATCGGAGTGGTCCTGAAGGTTGCCGTCCCAGAGCTCGTGCTGTACCACGAAGCTGACCGCGCCGGCATCAATCCTGGTCCTTGCAGCCTGCTGCATCATAGGGTAAACCTCCTGGAGAAAAATTTTATCAACCAAGGTAACGCTGCTAAAGTTACCCTACTGCACTGTACCCGATCAAGTCAACCTTCGGCGCAATGCCTGTCTCCGGCCGGCTTGACTTGCCGGCCTTCGGCAAATGGGTTCCTCACCAGCAACGACCCGGTACTACCTTACGACGCCATTATAACACTTAATACAAGGGAATCCGCAATATTCAGCAGTGGGCGGCGGCCAAACGGCAACGCCTATAGACGCTTTGGGTCTGCCCAGGGAGCTGGCTTATCAGGCTCTTTGGCGTTGCAGAATGGGCACTCGATGTTTCCAGCCAACCGATAGCAGGAAAAGGCTGAAGGCCACCAGGGCCATCACCGGGCCGGAGGGCAAATTGAAGTGGTAGGAAAGATAAAGCCCCGTGATACCGGATACGATTCCGGCCAACGCCGCTGCGAGCATAGCCTGGGTGAAACTTCGCGTGATTTGCAGAGCGGCTGCCGCCGGGGTAATGAGCATCGATATTACCAGAATTATCCCCACCGCTTGCAGGGCTACCACTACTACCATCGCCAGCAATGCCAGGAGGACGTATTCGAGCTTTACTATCGGCAAGCCCACTACCGCAGCGCCGGTGGGGTCAAAATTGGAAAACACCAATTCCTTGTGCAGGGCGTACAGTACGAACAGCACGCCGCCGGCTACGCCCAGGGTAACGTACAACTCGATGGTGGATACCCCCAGCACATTGCCCAGCAGCACATCTTCCAGCCTGACCGGCACCGTAACGCCCAGCGTCGCGGCAACGTTGAGCATGATGACTCCGACGGCGAACAGAGCGGCGAACAATATGCCTACCGAGGCGTCTTCCCCAACGCCGGCGCGCTTAATCAGGTAGCCGCTAAACAGGGCCATCAAAATGGCCATGGGGATTCCTCCGGTAAATACGCTGGCCGCGGCCGTACCGAAGATGGCGGCCAGGACGATTCCGGGCAAGACCGAGTGGGCCAGCCCATCACTCATGAACCCCAGTCCCCGGGTTACGACGTAAACCCCGACGATTGGACACATGACGCCCACAATCGAGGCTACAATCAGGGCCCGCACCATGAAGCTGTATTGCAAGGGTTCGGCGAAAAGCTCAATGATGATGTCCATCGTCATCTCCCGCCAAGCCGTGTCCGTGCGAGGGGACGGCGCCGAAGGGCCCGTAGAGCCGGGTCATTACCTCCTGGTTCAGCACTTCGCCGGGCGGCCCGCAGGCGCAGACATTGCAGTTAAGGCACAGGCATTCGTCGCAATAATGGGCCATATGATTAATGTCGTGGGACGACATCATGATGGTGCGTCCGTCGTCCCGCAGCTGCAACAGAATATCCATCAGGGTATTCTGCGATGCTATGTCCACGCCGCTGAAGGCCTCGTCCAGGAGCAGTATATCGGCGCCCTGGGCCAGGGCGCGGGCGACAAATACGCGCTGACGCTGGCCCCCGGAAAGTTCATAGATTAGCGCTTTCCGCCGTTCCCACATCCCTACCCGGTGCAGCGACTCTTCCGCGATGGCCCGGTCGGCCCGGCCCGGTCGCCGGAGCCACCCGGCGTGCCGCACTCGCCCCTGCATAACTACATCCCATGCGCTGGCGGGTATGCGCGAGTTGACCCGCTCGAACTGGGGAACATAGGCGATGCTGCCGCGCGCTTTCTCAATTGGCCGGCCATGAATCCGCACCCTTCCCGAACTGGCCGGCAGAAGCGCTGTAATAACATTGAACAGAGTGCTTTTGCCGGCCCCATTGGGCCCTACGACCCCCATAATGCAACCGGGGCCGGCGCTGAAGGTTACCTTGTCCAGTATCTTGACGCCGGCAAACTCCACGGTTACTTCTTCAGCCGCCAATGGGGGGGCAGCTGCGGGGGTGGTCATCGCAGGGCCTCCACAATCGTCGTGGTATTGTATCGCATCAGTGCGATGTAATTTCCCGCTTCACCCCCTGCTTCCCCCAGAGAGCCGGTATATAGCCCGCCAATCAGGTTTGCGCCGGTTTCCTCGGCGACCCTTTCGGCCAGCCGCTGGCTGTGGGACTTTTCGGTGAACACGGCGGGTACGCCTTCGTGTTCGATGGTTTCAATCAGCATAGCCAGTTCCTGGGCGGTGGGTTCAACCTCGGTGGTAACTGCCGGGAATACGGCGCCGACCACCTCGAACCCATACCGTTGGGCGAAATATTGAAAGCTGTCGTGGGAGGTAACCAGCGCCCGCCGCTCCTCGGGGAGGATTGCTACCTGCTCCACGATCCAGTTGTGCAGGTTGTCCAACTGGCGATTATAGGCGGCGGCGTTGGCGGTATAGGAAGATTGCCCTGCCGGGTCTGCGGCGGAGAGTCGGGCTGCGATGCTGTTGACCGCCTGTTTTACCCGGATCGGGTCAAACCAAAAATGCGGGTCCAGCGTTCCGTGGGCATGGTCATGATCGTGGCTGGCTTCCCCGGCGTCGTGGTCTTCGTGTCCATTTTCTTCGTGGGCGCCTTCCTCGCCGTCGTGGTCTGCATGCCCGTCTTCCTCGTGTTCCTCCCCCTCGTGGTCCCCCTTCTCACCGTCGTGGTCTTCGTGGCCCTTTTCTTCATGGTCTGCGGTTTCGCCGGGAATGCCCACAAAGGCAATCTTGGTGGGGTTGCCCGCCACGTCCCAGCTATTGACTATTTCCAGGTCGTGGTCATCCAGCTGAAACACCTTGCCGCCAACGGAGTCGGTGATGAATACTGCGCCGGGGGCGGTAGTCAAATGGGGCCGGGCCCAGAAGCCGGTCTCCACCGGCGCGGCGAGGAAGTCCCCGGCTGAGGCCAGCAGTTCCAAATCGTGCGCATCGTACATTCGAAGTTCGCCGGTGTTCATTACCACCAGCAGGTACTCGCCGTCGTGGCTTATGGCGAAGTTAATCGGTTGCAGCGACTCAGTGGCAGGGATCATCTGCCTGATGGCGCCGGCCTCAGGCTCAACAACATACAACCCCACTGATGAACCCAGGGCGAAGAACTGTTCCATGCCTGGGTAGCCCCAAACCGAGGTTAAACGGAAGTCTTCCGGTTCACCTTCCGGCGCAGCGATAAAGGCGCCGTCATATGCACCGTCATGCGCTTCAAGCATCAGGACGCCGCCGAAGCAGCCAAATACGGCGATGTGGCCATTGCCAGCGTCGCCATGCAACCCGTCGCATCCGGTCTCGCGGTGCAATTCCTCGCCAGCCAGGTTCACTATTTGCGCTCCGGTGGGCAGGCGGTATTCAGCCGGGTCCGACGCATAGTCCGGGTGCTGGAGGGTAACGGCGAACAGGCCGCCGGCCAAAGGTACGGCCGCCCCGTGATGGGGCCCGGCGTTAATGGTCTGAGGAAGATAATCTTCGCCTTCCTCTGCAAGTTCATGTTCGCTGATTAGAGCCAAATCGCCCGAACCGTCGTAAAAGACAGTGGCGTATTCACTGCCGACGTAAAGGTGCGCCGGGTTATCGCCGGCCAGGTCAATATTCAGGGGCTTCACTGGCCCCTCTACCTGGTCGAAGTGGTCGCCATGGGCTTCCAGATAAAGGCCGCCGTCGAATATGTGCACCTGGTTGGCATCACTGGAGACGGCGATGGCAAAGCGGCGGTTCTTGGTGGAATAAATACGGCCGGCCCGGGACCCCAGGTCGAAGGCGTCCTGTTCCACATCGCCATGCTCCAGGTCAATGACCGACATTGCCCCGGTTTCGCCGTCGCCGATGAGGAGACGGCCAGCAAGCGCTTCGGCGCCTTCTTCGTGGTGTTCTTCGTAGATTGCCACGAAGTCTATCGGGTCAACCAGCTCGCCCAGGGCCACGACCGAGTCGGGGTTCCGGGCGGAGTTGGCAATTAACTCGTCCAGCCAGCCACTTTCCAGAGAAAGCCCCACGCTCATGACTAAATCGGCGTCGGCAACCCGGGTAATATCCCGGGCCCCCGGCTGATAGGTGTGGGGGTCGGCATTGGTGGGCAGCATCGGGAATACTTCGACCCGCTCCTGTCCCACCGCCCTCACCCAATCGGCAATGATGTTGCTGGTAGTAACAACGCTGAGCTTCTGCTGGGGCTGCTCTGCACCGGCAGGGGGCGAAACAACAGGAAGCGTTGGGACTGGCGTAGCTGCCGGAGTGGGGATTGGCGTCGCTGCCGGCGTTGGGACTGGTGTCGCTACTGAAGTGGGGACTGGCGTTGCTGCGATGGAAGCAGGCTCCGAAACAGTTGTTGGAGCAGCGCCGTTTACTGACGTTCCGGTGGAGGTATCACTCTGGCAAGCTGCAATCAGCAGCATGACCAGGGGAACCAGAAGAAAACCAACATTTTTGAGTGTCTGCCGGGTCATTTTCAACATCTCCTCTGAAAGTTCACTTGAGCCGGTTCAAGCAGCCGCCAAATTAAAACCCGGTATCAGCATTAAGCTGCAAGCTATACCAAGTATTATTCATGCCGACTAATTGAAATCCGGTATCAATACCAAATGAAATTGATCGCCAATATCAGTTTGAGTAAAAGAGAGAAATTAGGGTTTGCCCTGTTGGTTATTCAGACAGTCCCGGCAGCGGCCATAGACTTCCAGCCAGTGTCCGCTAAGCTGGAACCCGCGGGCAGTGGAAACCGACTGCAACTGGGACTCAACGTCGCAGCCCACCAAATCCTGGGATTCGCCGCATTCAACGCAAAGCAGGTGGTGATGATGTCCGCGATGACTTAGCTGGTAGTGCAAATTGCCATCCTCCAGCAATACCCGGCATAGCGCCCCGGACTGGACCAGCAACTTCAGAGAACGAAATATGGTAGCCCGTCCTACCGAAGGCAGCTCTGCCTGCAACTCCTCGGCGGTAAAGTGCCGTCCCTTCAGGGCAATAGCCTCCACCACTTTGCGGCGCGGCAGAGTATCCCGGCACCCGATTTCCTCCAATGAACCGATCAGCTGCTCGGCCAGAGCGTAACTGCGATTTCTCATCCGAAACCCGCTATTGAAACTAAGTATCGTTTAAGCACGATACACGGAAAACACGGGCTAGTCAAGAGGGCATTGCGCTTACAGCTTTCCCCCTGCCAGCCGCGCAGCTTTAACGGGAAGCGCCGCTTTTCGGGCGGCTACGGTAGGGGTGCCGCTTTGCGGATGACGGAAAGGAGCGGCAGTTATTGCTGGTCGTTGAAGGCATTGCAGGCAGTTGTCAGCGCCGCAGTACCCCCCATGACAAAGGCTACCGCCACCGTTTCGGCGATTTCTTCCTCGGTGGCCCCTACTGCCCGCGCCCGGTTGGCAATGTTGGCTACACCTTCCGGGTGGGAAAGTATGGCGTCGCACAGCATGGTCATCAGCACCTTTACCTTCAAGGGCAGCGCCCCTTCCACCAGCACCATGTTGCGAACATCCATTATTTCCTTGTAAACCTCGGGGGAGTTTCGTTCCAGTTTGGCTTGCCAGGCGCCGGGATTGGGCAAGGTCATATTATTCCTCCCAAATCAGTTCTTTAAGGTAACCAGGCTTCGGGCCGGCCGTTTTTAACAGAAACTGCCGGGATTGCCGGCAAGCCGGCGCCTAAACTGGCGGCTTTCGCTGGCGCCAGGGGGTTGCCTGTTCATAGGCATAGGCCGCCCGGAAAACCGTTGCTTCAGCGAAGGGGCGCCCGGCGATTTGCAAGGCCAGAGGCAGCGCCCCCGGGCCTTCACCGGTGAAGCCGCAGGGGATGGACAGGGCCGGCGTTCCGCTCAGGCTGTAGAGGCCGCGGAAGCTGCCTTCCACCAAAGCTCGGGCCGCTGTCGCCTGGTCAGGCACCCCGAGGGTAAAGTCTAATATCCCGGCCGGGCCCGGCGAGGTAGGCTGAATCAGTATATCCACCTCTGCCAGGGCGTCCAGTACCTGTTGTCGTACCAGCGCCCGCAGCTTTTGCGCCTTGTAATAGACTTGACCGGGTATTAAGTTCCCGGTCATAAAGGCGATGCGGGTGTTGATATGGTAGTCTTCCGGGCGCTGCCGCAGCCATTCGGGCCGCAGGCTTACCCGTTCAGTGTGGGTAATTGTGCGTACAATCACGCCGGTTTGCTGAGCCAGGGGCAGGGATACTTCCCTGACGTCGGCCCCCAATTCGGCCATAGTCCGGGCGGCCGCCTCTACTGCGCTGCGGGTTTGGTCGTTCAGGCCCAACCCCGGGGCCATTAACTCGGCAACCAGGCCCACCTTCAGCCCGCGAAGGTCTCCGGTAAAGGCCGGTTGATAATCGGGTACTGGAACCTGCCGGGTGTAAGGGTCTTTGGGGTCGTAGCCGGCGATAGCCGCCAGGGTAACGGCGCAATCGGCAACGGTGCGCGCCAGCGGCCCGATGGTATCGATGGACCAGGAGGCGCCATCCACGCCGGCGCGACTGACGCGGCCCCAGGTTGGTCGGAGGCCTACCAGGCCGCAATTGGCCGCCGGCCCGCGTATTGACCCGCCGGTATCCTCGCCCAGGGAAGCGGCGCAGAGAAAGCCGGCGGTTGCCGCTCCGGAACCGGTGGATGAGGTGCCGGGATTGCGGGCCAGGTCCCATGGGTTGCGGGCAGCGCCGAAGTAAGAACTGATCGGGTCGCCCATAGCGAATTCGCTCATATTCAGTTTGCCCAGAAGGACCGCCCCGGCGCGCCGCAAGTTGGCTACGACGGTGGCGTCCTCTTCCGGTATAAACCCCTCACGGATTTTGGAGCCGTCGGTGTTGGGCAAGCCCTTGACGCAAATCTGGTCTTTGACCGCCACGGGGATGCCATGCAGCGGCCCCCGGTATTCCCCCCGGGCAATTTCCTCCCCGGCCTGCCGGGCCTGTTCCAGGGCCTGGTCGGCCGCCACCGTAATGTAGGCATTGAGCCGCGAGTCCACCTCGGCAATGCGCGCCAGGTAGGCCTCGCTGACCTCCAGGGGCGAGAGCTGACGGCTTTCCGTCAGGCGGGCAAGTTCGGTGACCGACAAGAAAGGGATTTCGCTGGGCGGCATGCTACACCTCCCTTTCCGGAAAAATCAGCGGCAGTGGTTCCACGTCATTCATCCCCGGTACGTCAATGGCAGCCATAGCTTCCAGAATTGCGTTGAGGCTATAAGCAACCTGCTGCAACTCCGGTTCCTCAATTTTCAGGCCAACGGCGCGGCCCAGCGCTTTCACTTCTTCGTTGGTTAGGTCGGCCATCGAATCCTCCTGGCCAATTTACCTTTTCCGGCAACCCGGCACGGTTTAACCTGGCCGATAATGGTATCATAAGTATTTGGGAAAGCGGTCCAGTATCAATGGGTGCATGGCATATTATTCCCGCAGCGCCAATGGGCGAAAGTGGTGTTTACGCAAAGACTTCTGTGTTAGCATGGAGCAGGAGACCCAGCTTGATTGATCGAACGCCAATGGCTCAATCCTACATCTCCCGGGTAAGGGGAATACCCCTTTTGCCCGGCGAACGTCTTACACGGGTTTTTTCCCTGCGCAATGGCCTGTTAGACGAACCGTCCTTTGACGGCGATCTGCTGATTGCCACCAACCAGCGCATCCTGTTTTTCAGGAACGAGGGCAAACATCGGGAGGTTTCCCTGTTTCCCCTGGATGAATTTACCGGCGCGGCTATTCGTTCCAGAAACCGGAGGGGGTTGGCCGTGCTCAGCGGCATTGGCATACTGGTTGCCGGGTTGCTGGCGTATCTCTCGACCGCCTACTGGCTGGCCGGGCGGTTGAACGGGCCCAGCATTCCGATACTGGAAATGGACCTGGCGCCCTTTGTCCTTCTGGCCCTGACTATGGTTGTTTCGCTGACTTACTGGCGGCGCAACGTATTGGTTCCCGTCGGTGATATAACCTTGTGGGGCCGGAACTGGGTATTATCCTTCGTTTGCCATACCCAGGCCCAGGTGCCCCAACTGCAATTGGTGGTTGACGCTCTGTACGCCAGCCGCCGGCCCTCCCTGCCGGGGCGTGAAGCATAGCCTTCCCGGGAGTTCGGCGGCGCAGCTGGGCGGGGTTCATTCACCGGCGCTGCTCTTCACCCCAGGGGCAGCGCCGGGTCTATGTCCAGGGCAAGACCGAATTCCTCTCCCCGTTGGTACTGGAAGTAGGCGCAGGCCGCAATCATAGCCCCGTTGTCGGTACACAGCGCCGGCGGCGGGATGACCACCGGCAGGGGGGAAGCTCGGGTAACCTCCGCTCTCAAGCGGGCATTGGCGGTAACTCCTCCTCCCAGGACAATGCCTCTTGCTCCGTACCGCTCGGCCATATTCAGCAACTTCACCACCATTACTTCCACCACTGATTCCTGGAAATTGGCGGCCAACTCGCTCACCAGCCGGTCCAGCTCCTCCCGGCTTCGCTGAACCACTGAAGAAGCGGCCTCGTCGGCGGACGGGTACAGACCCTGGGCCTGGGCCATATGCAGCAGAGCGGTTTTGACCCCGCTGAAGCTGAAGTCCAGGGTGCCGCGCAGCCAGGCCCGGGGCAGGGGCGGCAGGTTGCCGGCGGTGGCAGCCTGGGAAACCCGCTGAATTTCAGGCCCGCCGGGAAACCCCAGGCCCAGAATGCGCGCCGCCTTGTCAAAGGCTTCTCCGGCGGCGTCATCCCGGGTGCGGCCGGCCAGTCGATAGCTGCCGTGCCCTTCCATCAGGATCAGGTCAGTATGGCCGCCGGAGGCCACCAGGCAGGCCAGAGGGAACCCGGGCGATTCGGCCGGGCTTTCAGAATCGCCACGGGCCAGCCAGGCGGCATAGATATGCCCTTCCAGGTGGTTGACGCCTACCAGAGGCTTGTTCAAGCTGAAAGCCAGCGCCTTGGCAGTATTCAGCCCGGTCAACAGTGAACCGGCTAACCCCGGGCCATAGGTAACGGCTACCACGTCGATGTCTGAAAAGGCCAGGCCGCTGTCGGACAGGGCTTTGGCGGTGGCCGGCGCCAGGTCTTTTATGTGCTGACGGGAAGCCACTTCCGGCACTACTCCGCCGTGGGGAGAATGCAAGGCTTCCTGCGAAGAGACAACATTCGACCGCAGGCGGCAGCCGTCTTCCACCACTGCCACGGCTGTTTCATCACACGAAGTTTCAATCCCCAGTATCTTCAGGCCCATATCTGCTTCCCTGCATCTGCCCGGTTTGACCCGGATTCTCCCGGCGTCGTCCATGCCGGGCAGTGCGTAATTCATCCCGGCGCTGCCAGTATGCCAGGTTATGGTAAAGCGGCGGCAGGAGTCAGGTCAACTTTGCACTCTTTTCAGGCAAATGCTATCATTAGGCCAATACGCATTGGCCAGGCGGTTTTCCTTGCGGCCGGCGGTGATTAAAGGGAGGTAATAAAGTCTAAAAATGGAATCTGCCGACTTAGGTAGGTTAGTTCTGCTTGCCCTCTGCCTTGGATTGTCCGCCTTCTTTTCCTCCTCCGAAACTGCTTTCATCGCCTTGCCCAGGGCCCGTCTGTACCACCTGGTTAATATGGGCCGCGCCAACGCCCGGCTGGTTCAGCGCATGGTCTCTCGCCCCGAAAGACTGCTGGCCACGGTGCTTTTAAGCAACAACCTGGTCAATACCGCAGCGGCCTCCCTGGGCACTGCCATCGCGCTCAGCCTGCTTCCCGACAACCCCAGCCTGGCCGTGCTGCTGGCCACGGTGGCGGTAACGGTTTTGCTGCTGGTTTTCAGCGAGACATTGCCCAAAACCATCGCCTGGAACCGGCCCGAGACTCTGGTATTTGCCTATGTGCGTCCGCTTCACCTGGCCGAACTGCTGCTGGCTCCGGCAGTCCACATTCTCCAGTTCATAACCAACGCTGTAACCAGCGTCTTCGGAATTACCAACTCCAGCGCCGATGTCAGCGAGGCGGAAATCCGCTCCCTGATTCGCGCTGGCGCTCAAACCGGCGCAGTTGAGCAGCAAGAGGCAGACTTGCTGGACAAGGTTTTTCGGTTTGGGGACCAGCAGCTGCAGGAAATTATGACCCCGAGGACGGAAGTAGTTTGGGTGGAACGGGGCACCACCCTGGAGAGGTTCCTGGAGCTATACACCCGGCATAGCCACACCCGGTTTCCGGTGTATGAACAAGACATGGAAAACGTGGTTGGCTTCCTGTCCAGTAAAGATGTGCTGCTGGCGCTGGGAAGCGGCGACCTGCAGCCCGGCGACAGCGTTACCGGGTTGCTGCGAGAGGCTTATTTTGTTCTGGAAACCAGGACGGTGGCGGATACCTTCAGCCAAATGCAAAGCGATGGCCATGGGCTGGCTCTGGCGATCGACGAATTCGGGGGAATCTCCGGTTTGGTTACTATGAAGCAAATGCTGGAGGTGATTGTAGGTCAGGTAGATGAAGAGCGGGGGAGCAGCGATACGGAATATACTCGCCTGGATGACCACACTTTCCGGCTTAATGCCGGCTTGAGCATTTACCAGGCGAACGAAGCATTGCCCCTGCTGGGGCTGCCGGAAGGGGATTACCAGACCGTAGCCGGTTTTATCCTGGATCGCCTGGGCTTTATTCCCGAAGCCGGGGAAATTCTGGAATTCCGGAATCTCAGTTTCAAAATCAGAACCATGAACGGCTTGCGCATTGAAGAAGTGGAGGTGCACGTGGCAGCATTAGTGGAAGACCGGGTGAAAGAGTGAAGTTCTTTCTGGTGCGGCACGGGGAAACGGAGTGGAACAAGCTGGGCTATTTCCAGGGGCAGGAAGATACCTGTCTGAATGCTACCGGCCTGGCCCAGGCCCGGACAATGGCGGCGGCGGCCTATAGCTGGAACTTAAGCGCCCTTTATTCCAGCCCCTTGACCCGAACCATGCAGGTTGCCGAGGAGTTTTCCCGACAGCTGAACCTGCCGGTGCAGCCAAAAGACGGGCTGATGGAACTGGCGCTGGGCGAATTGGAAGGCGTTACCGGCGAACAGATGCAGGCTAATTGGCCCGATGTTTTTGCCGCCTGGCGGGAGCGCCCGGAGCTGGTAGTTATGCCTGGCGGGGAGTCTCTGTCAGCGCTGCAAGAGCGCGCCTGGCAGGTAATTCTGGAATTGGAGCAGGTTCATGAAGCCGGGGATAATATAGCGGTTATTTCTCATAATTTCACCATTCGGGCTGTTTGCAGTCGGCTTCTGGGCGTGCCGCTGGCCTGCTTTCACCGTATGCATCTGACCCTGGGGTCGGTAACGGTTTTTGATAGCAGCCCCCGGGGGCGTTGCCTGCTCACCTACAACTTTACCGGGCATCTGTCCCCCAACCCGCTTTATCCGGCGGGCTGAAATGGCCGTTGCGGCGGCAATAGACCGAAGGGTGGCCAACGCGTTGCGCCGCGTCGGGCTTGACCAGCCCGGGATAACCCTGGTAGTCGGCGTTTCCGGCGGCGCCGATTCCTCTACGCTGCTATACAGCTTGAACCGGCTGCGGCGTTGGCATAAGTTCGACCTTCACGTAGCCCACCTGAACCATGATTTCCGGGGGGAGGAAGCCAACGAGGACGCCCGGTTTGTGGAAAGTCTGGCCCGGGAACTGGGTCTGCCGGCAACGGTGGAAAAGAGAGACCCCGTCGCCTATCAACGCCAGAGAGGTATTTCCTCCTTTGAGCAGGGCGCCCGGGAAATGCGCTACGACTTTATGGCCGAAGTGGCCAGGGATGCCGGCGCCCCGGCGGTGGCGGTAGGGCATACCGCCGACGACCTGGCTGAAACGGTTCTGCTCCATATTTTCCGGGGGGCGGGCCTGGCCGGCCTGCGGGGCATGACTGAACAGGCCCCCTGGCCCTGGCCGCCCGGGCTGGTATCCCCGGTCATCTTTCGCCCGCTCCTGGAGGTTGCCAGGGCGGAAACGGCGGAATACTGCCGGGAGTTGGGAAAAGATTATCGGCAAGACAGCGGTAATTCCCTGTTCCGGTTTACTCGCAATCGAGTACGTCTGGAATTGCTGCCCTATCTGACTGCGGAGTTCAACCCCCGGATCAGAGATGCCCTGGCGCGGCTGGCCCGGATTTCAGCTCTGGAACTGGATTATCTGGAGCAGGAGGTTGAGCGGGTTTGGCCCGAAATTCCGGCTGCCGGCTTTGCGGCCAATTCTGAAGCCGAGCCTGCCGATACCCTTGTGATGAACCGGGAAGTTCTGGCGGCGCTGCACCCGGCCCTGCGCCGGCTGGCGTTGCGGCGAGCCTACGTTGCCCTAACCGGCGAGCCGCGCCGCCTGCGGGAAAGCCACTTAAGGGCTATGTCGGACCTGGTTGAGCGGGAAGCCACCGGACGGGCCCTGGTTTTGCCGATGGGATTGCGGTTCCGTTCTATCGACGGGGCGCTGGCCCTGACCCGAGCCGACCGGGAAGAGGCCTGCCCCTACCCTGCTCTGTCGGCGGCCCATAAACTGGAACTGCCGGAGCAGGTCGGGGAAGAAAAAACAGCCTTCATTTCCGGCTGGCGGGTAGGCGTCCGTTGGGTTACCCGGCGCGGGATTGCAACCTTGGCAGTCGGCAACCCACTGGCGGCTTACCTGGACGCCGATGCCTTGCGCGACGGCGTGACGGTGCGCGGCTGGCGGCCAGGCGACCGATTTCAGCCCCTGGGTATGACCGGCCGCAAGAAGCTGCAAGATTTTTTCACTGACTTGCGGACACCCAGGGTCTGGCGCAGCAGGATACCTTTGCTGGAAACCAGGCAAGGCATAGCCTGGGTGGTAGGTTACCGCATAGCCGATTGGGCCAAGGTCAGAGACGACTCGGAAGGGGCAATCCACATCAACTTTGAACCGGTTGATGCGTAACGGGCGTAATACCGTTTCGGCAAAGCCCGGTCCGGTTGGGTATCCGCTGCCGCAGCCACCGGAAATTGAAGCCTGCCCCTGCCCGGCTAGTCTGCCAGCTGCCGGGCTAAAGCGTCGGCATCGGTAACCGGCAGCTGGCAGACATAATGCTGGCACACATAGGCAGTCGGCAAGCCATTTACCATATCCCGCTGCGCTAATAAGGGAATGGACAGCGCCGCTCCGTTATCCACTGCTTCAGTTGCCGCAGCAGGGTCCAGCCCTACCACCACTTTGTTAGGCAGGTAGCGGCCAAAAACCTCGTCCTGCAACCGGCGGGTGTCCGGGTCCTGGCGGGGGCCGATGATGGCGACTTCTCTGGGGGGGGAAAGGTAGAAGTCGAGCGCCCCCAGCCAGTGGGCGACGCCGGACGGAGCCTGTCGCATCAATCTTTCCAGGGAGCGCAGCGGCCTGGCTCCCTTCAGGTGATATTCATTATTGCCGGTGAAAACAGCCAGTCGCAGCAATGCTTCAGCGGCTACCGAACCGCCACAGGGTTGGGCGTTGTCAAAGACATCCCGGGGCCTGGTGACCAAAGCCTCGTGCTCAACGCTGGTATCATAGAAACCGCCAACGCCTTCGTCCCAGAAAAGCTCGATCATTGTGTCGGCCAGAGCCACTGCCCGGGCCAGCCATTTCTGGTCGAAAGTTGCCTCGTAAAGGGCCAGCAGGCCGGCGATTACGCTGGCATAGTCTTCCAGGAACCCGGGCAGCCGGGCCTGGCCCGCCCGGCTGCTACGCAGCAGACGCCCGTCCCGCAGCATGGATTCGGTGAGGAAGGACGCATTGGCGATGGCTGCCTGCCGGTAATCCTGCCGGCCCAGGGCCGCCGCCGCCTCGCTGAAGCTCTGAAGCATCAGACCGTTCCAGGCGGCCAGAACTTTATCGTCCCGGAAGGGATGGGGCCGCCGCTCTCGCTCTGCCAACAGCCTTGCCCTTCCTCGGGCAATAACCGACGCCAGACGCTCTTCGCTGATACCGTGGTCAAGGGCGAAAGTTTCCGGGTTTTGGGGTACGTGCAGGATGTTGGCCCCCTCAAAGTTGCCGGCATCGGTAACCCCGAAATAGCCGCCCAGCAGGTCCCCTTCTTCCGTTCCCAGCGCGTCCCGCAACTGGGCCGGAGTCCAAACAAAAAACCGGCCCTCAACACCCTCGCTGTCAGCATCCTGGGCTGAATAGAAGCCGCCCTGCCGGTCAGTCATCTCGCGCAGCACATAGTCCAGGGTTTCCTCAGTGATACGGCGGTAAAGGTTCCGGCCGGTAACCTGGTAGGCGTGCAGGTAAAGGCGGGACAACAAGGCATTATCGTAAAGCATCTTCTCGAAGTGAGGCACCAGCCAGAAGGCATCGGTAGAATAGCGATGGAAGCCGCCGCCCAGCTGGTCATAAATGCCGCCGCAAGCCATTTTTTCCAGAGTATGTTCCACCATTTCCAGGGCCCGTGAACCATATTCGCGCCGCTGGCAGCGCAGCAGGAACTCCGGTGTCATCGGCTGAGGAAACTTGGGGGCGGCGCCGAACCCGCCGTTCTGGTAATCGAAGTCAGCGGCCAGGAGCGTGTAAGCCTGGTGCATAATCTCGACAGTCAGGGGTGCGCTGCCCGCCGGAAGTTGGCTGGTGCGCCTCATTTGCTGGGTAAGCTGTTGGGTAACCCGGTCTATTTCCCCCTTGTTGTTCCGGTAGGCTTCGGTAACCGCCAGCAAAACCCGGGGAAAGCCGGGCATATTCATCCGATCGGCGGGCGGAAAGTAAGTGCCACCGTAAAAGGGTTTGCCGTCCGGGGTCAGAAATACGGTCATGGGCCACCCACCGCTGCCGGTAAGCATCTGCACTGCTGCCATATAAACAGCGTCCAGGTCGGGCCGTTCCTCACGGTCAACCTTAACGTTGACGAAATTGGCATTCATCAAAGAGGCAATGCCCTCGTCCTCAAAGGACTCCCGTTCCATTACATGGCACCAGTGGCAGGCGGAATACCCAATACTCAACAGAATGGGTTTATTCTCTTCGCGGGAGCGGGCTAAAGCCTCCTCTCCCCAGGGATACCATTCCACCGGGTTATGCGCGTGCTGGAGCAAATAGGGGCTGGTTTCATCAATTAAGCGGTTGGGCACACTTCACCTGCGCACAGCGTTTTGCGTTTCCATAAGGCCGGGGCTGCCAGTTTAATTGCCAATGGGCGCACGGGCTAGCCGTTGGCGGCGCCCAGTTGCCCGGACAGGTTTTTCAGCAATTCCTCAAGAGGCATAGCTCCCAGGTTGCCGCCGTCGCGGGTGCGGACGGCTACCGCCTGCTCCTGCTGCTCCCGGTCGCCTACTACCAGCATATAGGGGATTTTCTCCAGTTGAGCATTGCGAATCTTCAGGTTCATCCGTTCATTGCGGGCGTCCATTTCAGCGCGAAAGCCCTGAGACGCTAACCGGGCCTTTACCAGCTGAGCGTAATCCTGGTGCCGGTCGGCAATGGGGATGACTACTGCCTGCGTAGGAGCCAGCCACAGGGGAAATGCGCCGGCATAGTGTTCGATAAGCACCCCCAGGAACCTTTCCAGGGAGCCTAGTATCGCTCGATGCACCATGTAAGGACGGCTGCGGCCGCCTTCGGCATCCATAAAGGTCAAATCAAACCGCTCCGGCAGATTGAAGTCGAACTGCACCGTGGTACATTGCCAATCCCGTCCCAGGGCGTCCTTGATTTTGATGTCAATTTTGGGACCGTAGAAGGCGCCTCCGCCGGCGTCCAGGTCATAGGCCAAACCTCGTTGTGCCAGGGCCCGGCGCAGGGATTCGGTTGCATGCTCCCACAGATCCGGCTCCCCGGCGTAACTCTCCGGGCGCGTGGACAAGGAGATGGAAAAGTCGGTAAAACCAAAGGCGTCCAGCAATTCAAAGGTCAGGTCAAGGACACCGCCGACCTCCGACTCTACCTGCTCGGGCAGGCAAAAAATGTGGGCATCATCCTGGGTAAACCCGCGAACCCGCATCAGGCCATGGAGCGTCCCGCTGCGTTCATAGCGGTACACAGTACCCAACTCGGCGATACGCAGGGGAAGTTCCCGGTAGCTGCGCAGGGCGGAACGGTAAACCATGATGTGGAAGGGACAATTCATCGGTTTCAGGAAGTATTCCTGTTCATCCACCTCCAGCGGAGCGTACATACTGTCCCGGTAGTGGGCCAGGTGTCCGCTGGTTTGCCACAGCTGGGCGCGCCCGATGTGGGGGGAATAGACAATGTTGTAAGCATGGCGGAAGTGAAGGTCCCGCCAGTAGTCCTCCACCAGGCTGCGCACTACCCCGCCTTTGGGGTGCCATACAATCAGGCCCGGCCCGATTTCTTCATGAATAGAAAAGAGGCCTAACTGGCGGCCCAGAGTACGGTGGTCCCGGCGTTCCGCCTCCGCCTGCCGGCGCAGATAGTCGTCCAGGGCCTCGCTGCTTTCCCATGCCGTGCCATAGATGCGCTGCAGCATAGGCCGCTTTTCGTCGCCCCGCCAGTAGGCTCCGGCGATATTCAGCAGCTTTACCGCCTCAATATCCGACGTGCCGTCCACGTGGGGGCCCTGACACAGATCCACAAAGTCCCCGTGGCGGTAGATGCTCAGCGTAGCTTCATCCGGCAGGTCGGCGATAATTTCCAGCTTATAAGGCTGGTCAACGAACATTTGCTGCGCCTCGGCCCGGCTGACCTCTTCCCGCAGGAAGGCCTGACTCGAAGCGATGGTTTCCTGCATAAGGCTTTCTATACTCGCCAGGTCCTCGGGAGTAAAAGGGCGGGAAACGTCAAAATCGTAGTAAAACCCGTCCTGAGTCGGCGGCCCGATACCCATTTTGGCCTCGGGAAACAGCTTTAGAACGGCATCGGCCATCACGTGGGCCGCCGAATGGCGCATTCGGTGCCGCAAAGCCTCGGTATCGTCGGTATGGGAATGGTCCATGGATCCGTGATCCAGCATAATGACTTCCTGTGAATGGTCAAAGTGGCGACAGCCTCCGTTGGCGACTGCCGTTAGTCGTCAGCCGGCGCTTCCCCATTATACCCAACATTGGAACTTTAGGATATTGACGCAGAACGACCGGAAAGCGAGAGGGATACCGGCAGACGGCTGCGAGGTTACGAGCCGTAAAACACTTCCCGCAGGCTGCGATGCTGCAGGGCGGTCAACAGCTGCCGGTGGATGGAAACGGCGTAGCTGACGGTTACCATAAGAGTTAAAGCGATGGAAAAACCGACGTGGTGAACCCCCGCTCCGGGCGCCAGCCAGTTCAGGTTAAAGGCTGCGGCGATAATTATCAGCAAGTTAAACAGAGCATAACCTACCGCCAGGCCGATTATGGCGTTGCGGGATACCAGCAGCGCCAGTATTCCGGGGATAATGGCAATCGCCGTCGGGATTAAAAGGAAGCCGAGACATACGCCGATGACCGGCGCGGCGCCTTTTCCGCCGCGGAACCCCAATATGAAGGTCCAATTATGCCCGGCCACTACCAGCGGCCCGGTCAGGTAAATGGCCCACTCGGGCAGCCCAACCCATGCCGGCAGCAGGGCAGCCAGAACCCCTTTCCCCACGTCCAGAACCAGCACCAGCCCAGCCCCCCACCAGCCAACCTGATGGTAGGTGTTCAGGGTGCCTACGTTGCGGCTGCCTACCTCCCGCAAGTCCACGCCCTTGAGCGCCCTGACCAGGAAATAAGCCGGGGGAATGGCGCCGATAAAGTAAGCGGCAATGCCGGTAATGGCAACGGCCAGAAACTCCAACGAGGTTCTCCTGCAGCCGGTTTTGGGCTACCGAACCGGTTTGCTGCCAGACGGTCGACCGGTTCCGTGGGCCAACACCTGGATTCTAGCACTGGCGGCCGGCGAGGGCAATCGGCAGCGCGCCGGCTCGGAAATAACCTGACAAATGCGACGTTAACACCCTATAATGGGAGTAGCAAATCTGGGGACGGCGTTTTCCATAGACTTGGAAATGTCGCTGATACTCTTTTGAGGGATACTATTGTGGAATACCTTAGGCAGGAACTGGAAGGCACGGTACAGAAAATAGCTGCGGTCGTGGAGCGTCTTTGACCTTTCGCAAAAAGAGGCTGATATTGCCCGCATGGAGCGGGACGCTGCCGCCCCCGGTTACTGGGATAATCCGGGAAGGGCTCAGCGGGATATGCAGGAATTGGGGCAGCTTAAGGAAACGGTCGCCCGGTGGCGCAGTATGGAAAGCCAGGGCGCAACCTTGCTGGAACTGACCGAGTTGGCTATTGATGATGACGACTATTCTCTTGAAGCCCAGTTGCGCGAAGACGCCGGGGAGCTGGCCAAATCGCTGGGCCGGGAGGAGATTGCCTTAACCCTGTCCGGCCCCTACGACGACCGCCCGGCGATTGTATCGGTATATTCCGGGGCTGGCGGCACCGATTCCCATGACTGGGCGGAGATGCTGTTCAGGATGTATTCCCGCTGGGCCGAGCGTCAACGCCGGCCGGTTCAGGTCATGGATCTCTCCTATGGCGATGAGGCCGGGCTGCGAAGCGTCACCCTGGAAGTTGGCGGCCGTTACGCCTACGGTTACCTTAATGCCGAAAGGGGCGTGCACCGCCTGGTGCGGCTTTCTCCTTACGACCCTAACAACCTGCGCCATACTTCTTTCGTACAGGTTGAGGTTCTGCCGGCAGCTTCGGAGGACGAAGAGGAGTTGGTGGTGAAAGCCGACCAGATTAAGCTGGATACTTTTCGCTCCAGCGGACCTGGAGGACAGAATGTGCAGAAGGTGGCCTCGGCAGTGCGACTGACTCACTTGCCCACCGGTATTGTCGTATCCTGCCAAACGGAACGCTCGCAGCACCAAAACCGGGAATATGCTATGCGCATCCTGCGGGCCCGGCTGTTGGCCCGGCAGAACGAGCAGCGCGCCGAAGAGTTGGCTAAACTGCGTGGTGAACGGGTTGCCGCCGAATGGGGCAATCAGATCCGCAGCTATGTTCTGCACCCTTACAAGCTGGTTAAGGACCACCGCACCAATTGCCAAAGCGCCAACCCGGACGGGGTGCTGGATGGCGACCTGGACGGCTTCATCGAGGCCTTCCTGATTTCCCGGGTCAGTTAGCGAAAAAGCCGTTTATTCAGCAAGGGCAATGACAGAAGAAACGGGCTGCCCTTCAGATGAAGGGCAGCCCGTTTAACCGTACTGACGCTCCGGCCGGGCAATCAGGAACAGGAGCCGAGGATATGCCCCATCCGCTGGCGTTTGGTGTTCAGATACTCCCGGTTCTCCGGGTTGGGCGGCACCTCAACCTGAACCCGTTCCACTACTTCCACGCCCAAACCGGCCAACCCGATTAGCTTGTGCGGGTTGTTGGTCAACAGTTTAATTTTCCGGATACCGAGGTCGGCCAGAATCCTGGCCCCCAGGCCATAGTGGCGCAGGTCGATGTCGAACCCGAGCTGACGGTTAGCTTCCACCGTATCCAGGCCGCCGTCCTGCAGGAAATAAGCCTTAATCTTGTTGTGCAGGCCGATACCCCGGCCTTCCTGGCGCATATACAGAAGAGCGCCGACGCCCTCCTCCCCAAGAATCTTCAGGGCCAGCTCCATTTGCTCGCCGCAATCGCAGCGCATACTGCCAAACACATCCCCGGTCAGGCACTCGCTATGGATCCGGGTCAATACCGGGTCTTCCGGCTGCCAATCGCCAATGGTCAGGGCAATATGTTCCCCCCGGTCGCAGGGGCTTTGGTAGGCGACAATCTTGAATTCGCCGTACCTGGTGGGCAGCCGAGCCTCGGCAATCCGTTCCACCCGGGCTTCATAGCGTCGGCGATAAGCGATAATCTGCGCGATGCTCAGAATTTTCAGGTCGTGGCGCTGGGCAAAGGCTTCCAAATCGGGCAGCCGGGACATGGAACCGTCATCGTTCATAATTTCGCAGACCACGCCTGCCGGGTAAAGCCCGGCAATGCGGCAGAGGTCAACAATGGCTTCGGTGTGGCCGGGACGCGCCAGCACGCCGCCCGGCTGATAGCGCAAGGGGAAAAGATGTCCGGGTCGCGAAAAGTCGGAAGGGCTGGTATCGTGGTCGATCAGCGCCCGAATGGTGGCAGCCCGGTCGCCGGCAGATATGCCGGTGGTAGTGCCGGTCTTATAATCGACGGACATGGTGAAGGCCGTAGGCATTTCATGAAGGGCATACTCGCTGTCCATCAACGGAATATCCAGTTCACCCAGCCGCTCTTCAAGCATGGGCATACAGATGAGCCCCCGGCCGTGGGTTACCAGAAAGTTGACCGCCTCTGGCGTTACCATTTCGGCGGCCATGACCAGGTCGCCTTCGTTCTCCCGCCTTTCGTCGTCAACCACTATCAGAAACTTGCCGGCTTTGAGGTCGTCGATGGCTTCTTCCAGGCTAGACAGAGACATTTCCTATTCTATCCCCCCGAAAAACCGTTCCCCACTACCATTCCTGCCAAAAGCCGAGCCAATACCGGGCGAACTTACCGGCGCAGAAGACTCTCCACGTATTTAGCCAGAATGTCCACTTCCAGGTTGACTCGGCGTCCCGCCGATTTCTCTTGCAGATTGGTGTTTACGAATGTATATGGTATCACAGAGACGGTGAAAGATGCAGCCCCTTTGTCCACCACCGTAAGACTGATGCCATCTACCGCAACGAACCCCTTCGCCACGATATAGGGCATCAGCCCTTTGGGAACCCGAATGCGGAAAATAGAGCAGTCGCCTTCAGGCCGAATAGACATGACCCGGCCGGTTGCATCCACGTGTCCCTGGACAATGTGGCCGCCCAGCCGGTCGCTTACGGCCAGGGGCCGTTCCAGGTTCACCAGACTGCCGGCAGCCAATTCCCCCAGAGCGGTACGGCGCAAGGTCTCCGGGGCCAGCTCCACGCGAAACCGGTTTCCACTGAACTCAACCACAGTCAGGCAGGTTCCGTTCACCGCCATGCTGTCGCCCAGGCGCATCTGCTCCATCACTGTTTCGGCCGCAATGGTCAGGCCGCGGCCGGTTCTGGCCGCTATCGAGCCGACTTCTTCAACGAGCCCGGTAAACATAAAGCGCTTATTCCCGCTTCCTCGGATACCCGGTAACCAGCCAGTCCTGGCCGATGGGCCGCATTTGAGCATCGGCCACCTGCCAGGCTTGAGCCATTAACGCCGAACCCTGGCCTTTAACGGGCGAGACGGCGTTGCTGCCCCCGATTATGACCGGGGCGATAAAAGCATACACCTGATCGACTAACCCGGCATCAAACAGAGTTCCCAGGGTAACTCCGCCGCCTTCCACCAGAAGACTGACTATGCCGCGCCGCCCCAATTCGGTCAGCATTTGCTCCATTGGCACTAGACCGTCAGCGTCTGCCGGGGCGGCCCAAATCCGGGCGCCCGCCTTTTTGAGGGCCTCGGCCCGGTCTTTCGAGGCTTCCAGTGTGGCAGCTATAAGAGTGGTTCCGGGTTCTTGCAGCATTCGCGCTTCAGGTGGGGTACGATACTGCCCATCTAACACTACTCTCAGGGGCTGAATGGCCCGAGGCGAGCCGTCCGGGCTGCGGGCAGTGAGTTGGGGGTCGTCAGCCAGCACAGTATTGATGCCTACCATTATGGCGTCGCACTCCCGGCGCAGTTGCTGCACCTCCGCCCTGGCCAGGGAACCGGTAACCCACCTGGAATCACCGGTGCCGGTCGCAATCTTTCCATCCAGACTCATGGCAAACTTGGCAATTACATAAGGCAGTCCGCTGACAGTATATTTGGTGAAGGCGCGATACAGGTCAGCGATTTCGTCCGCTGTTTCCAGGGAAGTATCGATGCCCGCCTCAGCCAGGGCGGTCATTCCCTGACCGGAAACCAGCGGGTTAGGGTCAATAGCGCCGGCTACCACGCGTCCGATGCCGGCGGCGATCACCGCTTCGGTGCAAGGGGGGGTCCGGCCATGGTGGCAGCAGGGTTCCAGGGTTGTGTAGAGGGTGGCGCCGGCAGCTGAAGAACCGGCTTGTTCCAGGGCGCCGATTTCGGCGTGGCGCTGACCCGGTGGGAGGGTATAACCGACCCCCACGACAGTTCCATTGCGCACGACTACTGCTCCGACCGGCGGGTTAGGGCTGGTGCTGCCCCGGGCCTGTCGGGCCAGGGTTAATGCCTGCTGCATAGGAGCTGATAAGGCCATAGGTTTGCGCCGGGGCTTTTGCTGTCTGGCTCCTGCCGGAGCTGCCGGCAACCGGGCTGCTGCTCCTTGTATTGCCTATTGCCTGAAATCCCGATGGATGCGGCTGGCGGTTGGCTCCGTCTGTCCCTGGTATTTGCTGCCCAGAGTATCGGAGCCGTAGAGGCGCTCTGCCGGGGTGGTTAGCCGCAAAAAGGAAATCTGACCAATCTTCATGCCATGATACAGGGTTATCGGCAAGCGGGCCAAGTTGCTCAGTTCCAGCGTAAGGTTTCCTTTCCAGCCGGGGTCAACGAAGCCGGCCGTGGAGTGAATGACCAGACCGATGCGGCCCAGGGAGCTTTTGCCCTCCAGCCGGGCCACCAAATCGTCGGGCAGTTCAATGTGTTCTACGGTGCTGCCCAGAACAAAATCGCCGGGGTGCAGGACAAAGGGCTCCTCACTATCGATTTCGAACAGATGGCTCAGGTTTTCCAGGCTGCTTTTAACGTCTATGAAAGGCTGCTGATGATTGCCAAAGACCAGAATCTTGCGGTCCAGGTGCAAGTCCACGCTGGCCGGCTGGATGTCTTCCGGGTCGATGGGGGCGATAATTATCCTTCCGGCCGCCAACTCCTGCTTTATTGTGCGGTCGCTGAGGACCATTCCTGCTCCATTAGCTATTCTTAGTTCAGGGTCTGGCCAATTATCAGTAATTCTATATCCGAAGCAGCTGCCTGGCAACCGGGGAGACGGGGCGAGGGTGAAGCCCCACCCCGTCCGAGTCGGTTATTTGACCGGGGCAACGCCCGGCTGCCGCATGGGTCGCATTACCGCATGGCGAAGACGCCGGCGACATTTATTTCTACGCTGACCTCTCCCCGGGAAATCGGCGTAAAGGAACCGTCGTCAGCCGCCATAGCCGTTTCGAGGCCGGGAGCAACCCGCCTGGGAGCGGCATAGCTGGTTTCGGTAAGGAAGACCAGGGCGCCCAGGTCCACGTCGCCCAGGGCGGCCAGCTGTTCGGCCCGGTCTTTCAGGTCTGCCATGGCGGCGGCCCTGGCCTGCTTCTGCAATTCCGTAGTGTCTTCTACCGCGAAGGAAATATCGCTGAATTGAATGAGATCGCCGCCGGCCGCCACGGCCTGGTCGATAACTGACCCAACCGAATCTAGGTTTCGCACCTGTACCACCAGGCTGTTGGCAACTTCGTAACCGGTTACGACGCTCTGCCATTCCTGGTAGCAACCATCAGACAAGGTCATCGAATCTTCAGACCCCGGCATCGTTTCCGTTCCCTCGCCGGTCTCTTGCGGGCAGATGGTAACTTCCCGGCTGCTGTGGCGTTGAGCGATGTTGAAATGGCTGGTTTGCACATCCCGGTCTTCAATGCCCGCTTCCTTCAGGGCCGTCAGAACCGCAGCCATAGCTTCAGCAGCCTCAGTCCGAGCTTCGCCGACCGTACCGGCAAAGGAGGTTACTCCCAGGTTCAACGTAGCTATGTCCGGCATGCCGGTGGCAATTCCCCTGCCGGAGACGTGCAGGCCGGTTTGCCCGGCGCCGGTTGCCTGGGCGGTGGTAGTGGTAGTAGTTGCCAGTGGCCCGACGATGCCAACCATTTCAGGGGCAGCAGAGTCGGAACTGTTCTCGCTTACCGTTATTGCCGCTTCAGACGAAAACGAAATCGGGGCAAAACCCGCAGCTGCGTCCGGCAGCGTCCCTGAATCGGCTGCCTTTACGCTTCCGTCCGCTGCTGTCTGAACCGAAGCCGTGGCCGCCAGCGGCTGCTGATACCCGCAGGCCAGCAACGACAGGCTAAGAATACTGATGCTTGCCACAGTCAGCAGTCCGCGCTTCCAGAATCTGATACTCATTGAAATACCCTCCTCATCATAAATAAACCGCTATACCAATCAGACGTAACGGTTTCCCAAATAGTTCCCGCGGGGTTCAGCGGCGCCTCTTCAGCCGGATGGCCAACAAAACGATGCCGGACAGCAAGGCGGCGAAGGCGATAACCAGCCCGACCCAAAGCCATCCCCTGGCGTTTTCGGTTGGCAACCGGGTGTCAGGAACGTCAGGGGTCAACTGGGCGTCCTGCGCCGTTTTGCCGGAAGGTTCCACCCCGGCGTCTGATTGGCCCGGCAGGTCGGGAGCGTCATCTACCGGCGTTGCCATCAGGGTAACAGCAGAGCCGGGGGCAGCCTCTTGAGCTTTTGGGGCAATTTCGGAATATTCTGAAGCTGCCGTCTCCTCAACCGCTGGCCAGCGGGTCAATTCTACCGCCGTTGAGGCCTGATCAGCCGTCTGCTGCGCTTCCCTGGCCGATATTGACCTGGCCGCCTGCTCCGGTTCAACAGGGGATTCGTCAGCAGCGGCTTGACCGGCCCCGGCCAGGGGCGAGGCCGTTTCCGGCGCGGCGTTGTCGCCCTCCGCATACTCGGTCAATGCCGGCGGCGCGGTGGTGAATGCCGGGAGTTCCGGCGCTGCCTCCGGTTGGGCGCCCCGGTAGAAGGCCGTGTCTGCTTGCTCCGCTTCCTTCGCTTCTTCCTGGATGGCTGCCATTGAAGTTTCCGGGCTGCTGTTCTGCCAGTCGAGGAAGGTCAACCGGCTGCCAACCAGCACGCCGATTACAATGGCCAGGCCAGCCAGGGAGGCGGCGCCGGCATAAGCCCAGGCCGGCGCCCGGGTCGGCCAGCGCCGACGCGGTTGGCGTTCAACCGCCGGGTTGAATGTGGGGGCGGTCGTCAGGGTAAAGTTCCTGGGAGGGGCAAGCTGAGGCAGTTCCTGCAACAGGGATTTTGCAGTTCTCAGGCTGTCCAGTTCTTCCTGACAATGCCGGCAAGCGGCGACTGTCCGCAGCGCGTCGGCCTCTTGACGCCCGGAAAGACGGCCGTCCAGCAATTCGGTCAGCTTCTGCGAAGACAAATGGCGATGCAGTCCAAACTTCCTCATCGGCTAACCTTTCTGACGAAACCGGGAAGGCAGTAGTTCCCCGGCGGCGCGCAGGCAGTCGCGCAGTTGGCGGCGCCCCCGGCTGATGCGGGATTTCACGGTTCCCGGAGAACATTGAAGAATGAAAGCCGCTTCCGCGTAGTTGAACCCTTGCACGTCCACCAGCAGGATGGCCCACCGCCGCTCCTCTGGCAGCCCGGACAGGCAAGTTTCAATGGCCCGGCGCAGTTCCCTCCGCTCGGCGTACTCCTCCGGGCCCTCGTCCCGGGAAGGCCGGTCGGTAGCGGGAAAAGTCCCGTCATTCTCATTCGAGGCGGACGATGTCGGGTCCAGCGGCAGAGCGGGACGGGACCGGCGGGATCGCAGCATATCGCGACAGGTGTTGGCGACGATGCGCATCAGCCATGCCGGCAAATTGTCGCCGCGGAACTGGTGAAAAGAACGGTATCCTGCAACCAGGCTCTCCTGAACGGCGTCTTCGCCCAGAAACCGGTCATTCAGGATACGACAGGCCAGGTTATACGCCGGCCCCTGAAAGGTCTCGATGATGCAGTTATAACAATAAGAGTTGCCGGCCCGGTCCGCTACTGACAAAGTAGCGTGCGCGCCACACTCTCTGGAAGGGTGGTCGAGGCGATACCTGAGCCGGGAGGCCGGTTCTGATGGGCCAGGCTGTCGCCCGGAAGGGTCAGGGAAGGCAACTGGGGACATACGTGGCCTTCTTACAAGAGTGGCGGAACCCCCTGGTCAACTAACCTTGAAAGGATACCCTGCCGTCCAGTAACCCCCGGGCCATGACGAACTTGTGAATCTCCGAGGTTCCCCCGCCAATGCGGGCGTGGCGAAGCAGATGATACCAATGGGGGATCGGCATTTCCAGGGTTTCGCCCATTCCGCCAAATATCTGCATAATCTTGTCGATGCTGCGCCACCCCCATTCGCCGGCGCAGTACTTGATCATTGACGCTTCTACCCGCACGTCTTCGCCCTGGTCGGCCCGGGCGGCGGTTTCCCGGGTTACCGAACGCAAGCTCATAATATCGATATAAACGTCAGTCAACATCCATTGAATAGCCTGCCGGTCGCTGATTGGTCTCCCGTAGGTTACCCGCTGTTTGGCCCAATCCACCGCCATTTCCAGGGCGCGGGTCAGGATACCCAGGGCCATGGAACCTCGCAGCAGGCGGTCATGGTGGACCAGCCATTTCTGGCCCAGGGTAAAGCCCAACCCCACCTCGCCCAGCACCCGGGTCCGGGGCACTCGAACCTGATCCAGGTGAACCATATATTGCTGGGCGCGGGTAGGCACAATCCAGACCCGGATTGGGTCGAAGCTGAGGCCGGGCGAGGGGTTGTCCACGATGAACATGGTAATGCCGCCCCGCTGCCGCTTATCCGGGTCGGTTACTGCCTGCACCAGCAGGAAGTCGGCCGTGGCCGCGCCGGAAATGAACATCTTGGTGCCGGTCAGAACCCAGTCATCGCCATCCTTTACCGCTCTGGTCTGCATCATTCCGCCGGGGTCGGAACCGGCCTGGGGTTCAGTCTGACCGAAGGCATAGTTGAGGTCGCCCCGGATGGCCGGGTAAAGGTACTTCTGCTCCTGCTCCGGGGTGCACGAACCAATCATCATCATCGGCACCGGGGAGGTGGGCAACTGGACGATGCTGCGATGTAGCTCCTCATCCAGAACCACATGGCCCAGAGACCCCATGCCGCCTCCGCCGTACTCTTCAGGCACAAAGGAAGTGAAAATACCGGTATCCCTGGAAATGGTGTTCAGCCGGGCCCACTTTTCCGGCGACAAGGCGCCCACCACCCCCATAACCGTCTCAGCGATACCCCTGGGGCCGCCGTCAGCGACGCCCTCCAGGGGCGGGTTAGCCAGGTATTCACTTTCAAGGGGAACGCACTCCTCTCGCACTATCTGGCGAACCATGTTTTTCAGGCCGTCGATTTCCGGGGGCAATCCTGGCTGCATTGGGTAACTCCGTCAGGCTGGAAATAGCGGGGGAAGGGTTATCTAAAAGGGGCGGCGCTGCCGGGGGAAGCGATGCCGATTGGTGGAGCAATGACCGCTTAATGAAAAGGGCAAACATAGACAAAAGCGTTGTAAAGAGCGCTGCCTTCGCCGGACTCCGGCGGAGGGCCGGCCAGAGCGGTCAGGGGTTCACCGCCGGCGGGCTGCCGGGCTGCGTCCAACCCTTGCGCAATCTGAAAAACGCCGGCGAAAGCTACTGATACCATCAAACCCAGAAATACCAAGCCCCCGATTAGTTTGCCTTTCATTATCATCGCTCCGGCATACATCCCGTTTTGCCGGTCAGGATACTGATGCTGTCCATATTTTATACCTCTGGCCGGAAAAATGCCAGAATTGTTCCGGTTCACGCCGCAGCAACTCCCACCCTGCCGGTTGATGACCGGCGGGAGGGTTGTGACCGGGTTGCCCGCCTCTGACGCCGGTACAACGCAGCGCACTGCGCCGGCCTTGCCAGTGGCATATTCGGCCGGCTTTCGGCTACAATCTGTTTGCTCTACAGCAGTTTGTGGAATCGGGGCAAAGGCAGATGCAACTCCGCAATATCCCAAGCGTGGAACGGGTAATGTCCTCCCCGGAATTAGCCCCCCTGGTGGCGGCGAACCGACGGGAATGGGTAGTAACCCTGGTACGGCAGCAGGTGGAACTGGCTCGTCAAAAAGTGCGCGCCGGCGATGCCGCTCCTTCCGTCAGGGAAGTTGCGGAAGCAGCTACCAGGCTGGCTGAGCAGTTGGTTCGTCCCGCGCCGCAGCCGGTTATCAATGCTACTGGCGTAGTGATTCACACCAATCTTGGCCGCGCCCCGTTGAGCCCGGAAGCAATTCAGGCGGCGGCCCTTGCCGCCCGGAGCTATTCCAACCTGGAGTTTGACCTGGAACGCGGGCGCCGCGGCACTCGTCAGGCCCATTTGCAGTCCCTGCTGCAGGACTTAACCGGAGCCGAGGCTGCGCTGGTAGTCAATAACAACGCTTCGGCAATACTGTTGGGTCTTTCCGCTTTAGCCTCCGGCAAGCAGGTAATTGTGTCGCGGGGAGAGGCGGTGGAAATCGGCGGTGGGTTCCGCATACCGGACGTACTGCTGCAAAGCGGGGCGGAGCTGGTGGACGTAGGCACAACCAACCGCACCTATCTGGCGGATTATGCCGCCGCTGTAACCGGCAGTACCGGAGCCTTTCTGAAGGCCCATGCCAGCAACTTTCGCGTGGCGGGCTTCACCGCCGAAGTCGCCGCCTCCGACTTGGCCCGTCTGGGGCAGGAAAGTGGAATACCGGTGTTGTATGATGTGGGCAGCGGTTGTCTGTTGGCTACGGAACGCTATGGTATGCTCCACGAGCCTACGCCGCAGGAAAGCGTGGCGGCCGGAGTTGGCCTCACCTTTTTTTCCGGAGACAAACTGCTGGGTGGGCCTCAGGCCGGCATTGTGGTGGGAAGCCGCGAGTTGGTTGCCCGCCTGGAGCGGCACCCCCTGGCCCGGGCGGTGCGAATTGACAAGCTGAGCCTGGCAGCGTTGATTGCTACCCTGGTACACTATCTCCGAGGCGAGGCGGAGCAGAAAGTTCCGGTATGGCGGATGATTTCCGCCCCGCTGCAACAGGTTGAAGACCGCGCTTGCGCCTGGGAAGCCGGCCTTAATTCCCTGGGCCGGATAACCGCTACCGTAGAGGCCAGCCGCTCCGCAATCGGCGGGGGTAGTTTGCCGGGAGAAACCTTGCCAACCCGGGTTCTGGCCGTGGCCGCCGGCCAGGGAGCAGGCGGAGTAGAGGGGATGCTGCGGCGTTTGCGGCAGGAAAATCCCCCGATTGTGGGCCGCATTGAAGGAGACCGGGCCTTGTTTGACCCCCGCACCGTTTTGCCTGAAGAGGACGAAGCTCTGCTCAGGGGACTGAAGGCCGCTTTGTCCCCGGCCAGAACCGTTGCTTAAGCTAACCCGGCGGCTTGGCCAGCCTTCCGGTTCCCTTGCCACGTTTTCAGATTGGAGCCGGTGAACCGATGACCGATTACCTGGTAGTGCATGACGCGGCCCAGAGCGGCTGGTTCTGGAACAAGGTATGGGGTTATATGACCGCTCCGGTAGAACACCCACCCTGCCTTTATCGTCACCGCAACGCTGCCAGCAATGTGCTGTTGAACCTGCCTGGACATGGCATCGACGTGGAAGGCGATTCCACCGAGGTTCAGTTTGATGAATGTGTTCATGCGATTACCAGCGCTGTGGAGCGCCGGTCGCTGCGCAATCTGGTTCTGGTAGGACACGGCCTGGGCGGGCTGCTGGCGTTGCAGGCCGCCCCACTGCTGCCGACGCCGCCCCGCCGGCTGGTGCTGCTTGCCGGCCTGGTTCCGGTCGCCAATCGGAGCATACTTTCCTTGTATCCGGGCCACGCTCGCCGTCAGTTTTCCGCAGCGTTCCGGCTGGGCCGGCTGCTGGGCAGGGAACAGCGACTTAGCCCTTCTTTTGTGGCTCGTCAGCTGTGCAATGGAATGGAACCACGGGCAATAAATCAGTCCATCGGCTTCTTTGGCCCGGTCCCCCGAAAAGTGCTGGAAAGCCGGCAGGAGTTTGAACCGGGGGAAGTCCCTTGCCCTGTAAGTTACGTGGTGCTGGACCAGAACCGTTTAATTCCGCCCCGGCTGCAACTCTCCATGGCTGACCGATTGACCGGCGCAGACCGGGTTCACCTGGATTCGTGCCATCAGGCTCAGCTGCACAAACCCCGGGAAGTGGCGGATATTCTGCTGCGCTATTCCTGACGGAAAACCGCTCCGTACAGACTGCTCTGAAGCCGCTGCTGATACCCGTGCTTGTGTTAAACTTGGCCAATGGGCTTTCTGGCAGACCTGCATCTCCATTCCCGTTATGCCTATGCTACCAGCAGTTCCCTGAACCTGGATAACCTGGCCTACTGGGCCGGGCTGAAGGGAATTGACTTGCTGGCCACCGCCGATTTTACCCATCCGGCATGGTTTGCCGAGCTGAAAGAGGCCCTGATTCCTTCGTCCCCCGGATTGTACCGGTATGGCGGAGTGCAGTTTGTATTGGGTACAGAGGTTAGCTGCATTTTCCGACAGGGAGGCCGGGGACGTCGGGTTCATATGCTGCTGTTCGCCCCGTCCCTGGAAACCGCCGCTAAAATAAACCAGGCCCTGCTTCCCTACGGGAACCTGGAGGCCGACGGACGCCCGGCCCTGTCGCTTTCCCTGTCAGACTTAACTGCTCTGGTCCTTGCCGTAAACCCGGACTGCTTGTTGGTTCCGGCGCACGCCTGGACTCCCTGGTACGGCATATTCGGCTCCAGGTCAGGGTTCGATTGTCTGGAAGAAGCCTTTGGCGATCTGTCCGGGCAGATCCATGCCATTGAAACCGGGCTTTCCAGCGATCCGCTGATGAACTGGTCCGTTCCGGAACTTGCCAACAAGAGCATAATCTCTTTTTCCGACGCCCATTCCCTGCCCCGGTTGGCCCGGGAGCTCACCCGGTTTGGCGGAGAGCTTTCCTATCCCGGCCTGGCCGAGGCGCTGCGGCGCAATCTGGTGGAATATACCATTGAGTTTTACCCGGAAGAAGGCAAGTACCACTTTGACGGACACCGCAGGTGCCGCTTGCGACAGCACCCGGCAACCACCAGGCAGGCCGGAGAAGCCTGTCCGGTGTGCGGCAGCCCTTTGACTCTTGGGGTGCTTAATCGGGTCCTTCAACTGGCGGGAAGCGGCCCCGGGACGCCGGCCATTGGCCGGGGGAAAGGTTCTGAAAGCGCCGTTGGCGGGTTCATAGTCTCGCCCGATGCGCGCCCCTCTTTCATCCGGCTCATTCCCCTTCAGGAGATTATTGCCGGCGTCCGCGGTCGGGGCGTAAACAGCAAAGGAGTGCAGAGCGACTACTTTCGCATTGCAGCTGAGTTGGGTAACGAAGTGGAGGCGCTGCTGAATGCCTCCGGCGCCGACCTGGAGCCGGTCTGTGGGCCGGAACTGGCGCAGGCCGTACTGAAGGCTCGGCATGGTCAGGTTCTGTTGGAGCCTGGCTATGACGGAGTTTATGGAACGGTGTCTTTTCAATAGCCGCCGCAACGCCGCCGGCAAGCGAACAGCCCTTCTATCAGTGGTTCATCAATCTATCAGTAGTTCATCAATGCCTGAAGGAAGTCCTTGCCAGCGCATAGGATTGCCCCGGCGGAAATACGCCCTTCTATCAGTGGTTCATCAATGCCTGAAAGGGTCTCCACTGGCGTGGATGGCGATGTAAATGCCGACAAAGGTTCATCAATGCCTGAAGGGAGTCTCCGGCAAAAAGCGCCGGCTGCGATGGCTGTGTTAGAATCCAGGGCAAGACCGGCGGGAAACGTTCAGGCGTACCTCCCAGCATTTTTCGGGTTTGATAATGGATGTTGCACTGCGCCGTCTGCGCGCCGAGGACGTTGAGCAGGTAGTAGCAATTGAGCGAGAGGCCTTTGCCCCCCTGCTGCCAGGCCCTTCCTTCAAGCGTCAATTGAACAACCGCTATGCCCGCTACCTGGTAGCCTGCTTCCCCGAAGCAGCATCCGGCGGGGCTGCGCCAACGGGCCATGCGCCGGCGGCAGCAGAGCCCCTGCCGCCGGATGCTTCCCTCTGGGGGAAAATGGCTCGTGGAATGCGGGGGGTGCTGAAAAAGCCCCAACCTGATGGGCTGCTGCCCGCGAACATCGCCGGCTATGTCAGCATCTGGTTTCAGGGCAACGAGGCGCACATCACCGAAATTGCCGTGCGCGAAGACTTGCGGGGCAATGGCATTGGCGAGCTGCTGCTTATTGGCGCAGTGCGGGTAGCCCTGGAGCAGGGCTGCGCCGTTCTTACTCTGGAGGCGCGGGTATCCAATTTCATCGCCCAGCGATTGTATGAGAAGTATGGCTTCAAAGAGGTTGGCCTGCGGAAAGCCTACTATTCGGACAATCGGGAAGATGCGGTAATAATGACCACCAGTCCGATTCATGCCCGGGAATACCGGGAGCTGTTCCATGGTCTGCAAGAGGCTTACCTGGCCCGCTGGGGTGAGCTGAATATCGATTTGTAACCTGCGTTGCGCGGCGGTTCACGGGCAGCGATGGGGGAACGATAAGCGGCTTGAGTTATGCCTTCCAATATCCGGGTTTCGCTTCCGCAGCGGCGGTGAAGTCAATGCTTCAAGTATAATTGCTGCCTGAGGTTGTGGCGGCAAGGTTGACCTGCGAATACCCCCTTGCTAGAATTGCCGAAGTGTTTCAATTGCAGGGGGGCAATGTTTGTAATTGGCCTGACCGGAGGAATCGGCGCCGGCAAGAGCGAAGTTTCCCGGATTTTGGCGGAACTCGGCGCCGTGGTAATAGACGCCGACCAGGTGGGACACGAAGCCTATACTCCCCATTCTGAAACCTGGCAGGCTGTGGTGGCTGCCTTCGGGACGGATATATTACAGGAGAACGGTGAAATAGACCGACGGAAGTTGGGCGGCATTGTATTCGCCGACAACAGGGAATTGGCCCGCTTGAACGCAATTATGCACCCACGAATGGCGACCCTGGTAAGCGCCAGGCTGCATACCCTGCGCGCCAGGGGTGTTCCGGTGGCGGTGGTGGAAGCCGCCGTTTTGCTTGAGGCTGGTTGGGAGTTTCTGGTGGACGAGGTCTGGAGTACCGAAGCTCCCGTTGAGACGGTAGTAACCCGATTGCAGGCCCGTAACGGGTTAGACCCGGCGGAGACCCGGAAACGTATAGCCTCCCAACTGTCGCCTGAGGAACGAGCGGCCCGCTCCGCTGCTGTCATCGCCAATACAGGAGACCTGGCAAGCCTGGATTCCACGGTTAAAGCGCTGTGGGAAAGCAGAGTCAAAAGAAGGATTGAACGAGCATAATGGTAGAAGCGGTCGAATCCGAAAGCAGCGAACCCCAATTCAAAGAGTACGCCATTGAGGAGTTCCTGGTACGCAGTGAACCCTATTACCGGCCGATCAGCGATGAGCTGGAGCTCTTTACGGCGGCCTATAACCAGCACATTCCGGTGCTGTTGAAAGGCCCCACCGGTTGCGGCAAGACCAGGTTTGTTGAGTATATGGCCTGGAAACTGGGCCGGCCCATGGCCGTTATTCGTCCCTCGGACGGCGGTCGTCCGGCCCAGGAACTGCGCGAAGGCGAAGTGCGGGTGCCATTGGTAACTATCGCGTGTCACGAAGACCTTACCGCCAGCGACCTGGTGGGTCGTTATCTGCTGGATTCGGAAGGCACCCGCTGGATTGATGGCCCAATGACCCGCGCCGTCAAGGCCGGAGCCATTCTTTACCTGGATGAGGTGGTGGAGGCCCGCAAAGATACTACGGTTTTGATTCACCCGTTGACCGACCACCGTCGCATATTGCCGGTGGAAAAGACGGGCCAGATTATTGAGGCAGACGACCGGTTTCTGCTCTGCATTTCCTACAACCCGCACTATCAAAGCGCTCTGAAAGACCTGAAGCACAGCACCCGTCAGCGCTTTATCTCGGTGGAGTTTGATTATCCGCCGGCAGAAATTGAGGCTGAAATTGTGCAGCGGGAAAGCGGCTGTACCAGCGAGCAAGCCAATGCCCTGGCCAAGCTGGGTGAAAAGGTGCGCAACCTTCGCGACCACGGCTTGCAGGAGGGCGCCAGTACCCGCTTGCTGATTTACGCCGGACGCTTGATGACCGAGGGCATCCCGGCTCGCCGGGCTTGTCAGGTAGCTATCGTCTGGACCTTGACCGACGAACCTGAATTGCAGCGTAGTGTAGAAGAAGTGGTTTCCTCGATTTTTGAATAAAGGCTTTTGATGGGTTCAAGCGTTTCAGAGCGGATTTCCCGGGTCCTGGAGCGCCGGCTGCGGTGGAGCGCAGCCGACGACGCAACCCTGATGCCCGCCGCTGTATTGGTGCTTCTTTATCGCAAGGACGGCGGCTACTGCGTGCTGCTCAACAAGCGTTCTGAAGTGGTGGAACACCACAAAGGGGAAGTATCTTTCCCCGGCGGTGGCCGGGATGCAGAGGATAACGATTTCCGGGAAACCGCCCTGCGGGAAGTGGAAGAGGAAATGGGAATCAGGCGGGGAGATGTTACTATTCTGGGTCAACTGGACGATGTAGTAACCCGCAGCGGTTTCGGCGTGCGCGTGTTCGTGGGCGAAATTCCCTACCCCTATCCCTTTCAACCCTTTGCGCCGGAAGTGGCCGAGGTTCTTGAAGTGCCGGTTGCGAGCCTCTGTGATCCGGCCAATGTACGCTGGGAAACCCGCTGGTCCGGTTCTGAACCGGCTACCGTCTATTCCTATGCATATCGAGAGCACGTAGTATTCGGGGCCACCGCAAAAATCCTGCAGCAGTTCCTGGGCCTGCTGGCAGAGCCTCTGTTGAAGGAGGAGGCATACCTTGAGCAATGCTCCCTTTGACCAAGTAGAAGCCGAACTGGGCAACTTGCCCCCCGCAGTTCTGGATGCTTACCGTGAAGCCTCAGAGGCCATGGCCGCATCCTTTTCCGGCGAAGAACTGGCGCTGTGGGCCAGGGAGGGCGTGGCAATCGCCGTCCAGACCGTCCGTTCCTGGGAATCGGCGGTAGAGTACTATCGGGCAGGGCCGCAAGTGGCCCGTTCCCTGGCTTTCCCCTCCTTTATGCAATGGGCCCGCTGCGGCAGCTACCTGGCTCAAGACTCGCCAGCCCTGGCTGTTTCCTTCTTCAAGGCCAGCCCGGGTATTGTTTCTAACCTGCGGCCCCAGTATATTCCCCGGTGGGCCGGTTTGGGCCGTAGCTTGTATAAAGGAACCTGGAAATCCAGCACCCTTTCCGCCCGTTTCTTCGAGGTTAGCCCCGACCTGGTGCGGAGCCTGCCCTTTTGGGACGTGGAGGTTTTCGCTTCCCTGATTGAAGCCATCTCCTACAAATCCTACGACGTGGCGGTGGACTGCCTGATTGTAGGCAAGGATGTGCTGCCGGCTATGGGTCGGGAACGGGAGTCCTTTCTGTCGATGGCCCGCGCGCTTTCCGACACTAACTGGCGCGATGTAAAGAGCTGCCTGGAGCAGGCGCCCAGGGCTTTGCAGCAGATCGAGGAAGGGCAGACCAGCCGTTTCCTCAAACTGGGCGAGCGGCTCACTAAAACCGGTATTCGGGATACCGCCCGCTTTATGGCTGAAGGAAGCACGGCCCTGGGCCAGACGCCTCAAGGCGCTCAGGCTCATATTCTGGACTTGTGCGAAGGCCTGCTGGCCATCTCCCCGGAAGCGGTAATCCAGTTTCTGAAAAGCTTGGAAAGCGTGCTGCGTCGGGTTAACATTAACCAGCTGGATACTTGGTTCCAGCAGGGAGTGGAGCTGCTTAAGGACAACCCGGAGAGCGGCATTGCCTTCTTCAAGGTAGAGTCCAACACTTCAGAATCCTTGCTGGAAACCCTGTCTTCCAGCCTGGAACTGGACCGGGTAAAGGGCGTGGTGCGCCTCTATTGCCGGGCCTTGTCCGGCTCTCCGATTGAGGTAATGAACACCCAGGAACTGGTGCGGCGCAACATCGGCTGGGTAGATGAAGATTCCGCCTCAACTGACGGTACTAAAGTCTTCCTGCCGCCGGTGGTGGATCATTATCAGGACAAGGAGCAGAACTTTTCCTGGTTCAAGGTGGTGGCTACCCACCAGGTAGGCCATCTGGAGTTCGGCAGCTTTGTTTTTGATTTCGACAAGCGCGCGACCCAGTTCGAAGAGGAACGCCGTTTTACTCTGGAACGAGAGCGGGGCGCCCGGCAAATTAACGATGACGTGCTGGTAGGCAGCGAGGAGGCCGACGGCCAGGCGCGGGCTTATACTGATATTGGACGCTTTCTCAGCCTTTTTGATGACCGCCGCCTGGCTTTTGACCTGTTTACCGTGCTGGAAGACTGCCGCCTGGATTTCCGCATTAAGGTGGAATATCCGGGGATACGCAGCGCCGCCGCCAGGGTGCAGGGAGAGACCCTGGCCCGACGCCCGGAAGTCGAAGACTTGCCGCTTCAGGAAGCCCTGGTGGAATTGCTCATCAAGATGAGCCTGGATCAGTTCAATAACCTGCCGGTTCCCGTGGATTATCGGGAGGAAACCGGCATGCTGGCCCGGATACTGCACACGCTGCGGACAGCGGAAGCTACGGTGGAAGACACCGCCGAAGCAACCCTGAGGGCCTACGAGATTATCTCCCGTTTGCAGAACGAAACCCAGCCGGAGGACCAATGGGAGCCGGAGGATATGGAAGACCCCGGCGATTTCTCCGAGGAGGAGTTTCAGTCCCTTTTAGATAAACTCCAGGCTGCTCAGGATTCCTCCGGTGAAGCCGGTGAGGGCGACCCTTACGATTCACCGGAGCCGGTGGACTATCGGGGAGACTTCAAGCCGGAAATGGTGCAGCTGCTTACCAAACTTCAGATGGACCAGAACCAGCAAGGCGAGGGGGAACCCTTGTCCCGGGAAATGCTTGAACAGCTGCTCCAGGACAGCGCTGAGCTGGAACTTGATGCCGAACAGGGTGACATAAACAACAGCATGAGCGCTTTTGCCCAGAACATTATGAAGGAAGCCGGCGTGCCGCCACCCAATTCGCAGCCGGGCCAGGGATATGGGCCCTTGCTTAATGATGACGAGCAGGGCGGGGAACTGGAAGCCAGGGAACCCAGAGCTTACGTTTATGATGAGTGGGACTTCCGCGCTAATGACTATAAGCCTCGCTGGTGTGTAGTTAAGGAAAAAGCCCTGGATGAGGGCGATTCCGGTTTCTATAACGACGCCCTGAAGAACTATTCATCCCTGCTGAATCACATCAAGCGGCAGTTCGAACTGATTATGCCCGAGACCTTCCGCAAGATATACCGCATGGTTGATGGCGAGGATATCGACTTGAATGCGGCGCTGGAGGCCGCTGCGGACATTCGCATGAAAGTGCCGCCGGACGAGAAAATCTACTGGCGGCGGAACAAGATTGAGCGGGATGTTTCGGTGGTGTTTCTGCTGGATATGAGCGCTTCTACCGCCGAGGCGATTGATGAAGGCCGCCATACGGTGGACGACCGGGACGCTCCCGATGATCCGGTAGAGTACATGGTCTGGCTGCGCCGCCGCCGCGAGGGGCTGGTACGACGCCATTACAAGCGGATTATCGACCTGGAGAAAGAGAGCACCGCGCTTTTGATTCAGGCCCTGGAGTCCATCGGGGACAATTATGGCATTTACGGCTTTTCCGGTTATGGCCGGGAAAACGTCGAGTTCTATGTCATCAAGGACATTGAAGAGACCTTCAGCGAGCGGATTAAGCGGCGCATCGACAAGATTACCCCGCTGCACGCTACCCGCATGGGCAGCGCTATTCGCCACGCCATAACCAAGCTGGAACACCAGGACTCGCCAACCAAGATTATGTTCCTGATTAGCGATGGCCGGCCGCAGGACCGGGGTTACAGCCGGGAAGGCGTGGAAAAGGAATATGCCGTTCACGATACCCACATGGCCTTGCTGGAGGCCAAGCGCAAAGACATTACCCCCTTCTGTCTTACGGTGGACAAAGCAGGCCACGATTACCTGAAGGATATGTGCGGGGATATGGGTTATGAGGTGCTGGGAGAGATTTGGGCCTTGCCGGAACGGTTGCCGATGCTTTACCGGCAGCTTACCGCTTAGCTTTAAGACAAGCGGCGACAACCGGCAGGGGCGGGTTGCAAAACCCGCCCCTGGTATTTTCCGCAGCCCTGATTTGTCGGCGTGCCGCGCCTCCGCCCGTGGCCGGGAGAATGCCGTGGGACTATCGGGCCAGGTCAACTGTTTTGAGCCTCCGCTGCAATCAACTTCCGCAACTCGGTAAGAGCGGTGTTGACCACCCGACGCTTGATTACGATGCGGCGGGGTGGGGTGCGGAAGTTCAACTCCCGACCTTGACCAGGCCCGGCAATGGCAATGTAAACTTGACCTACGGGCTGCTCTTCCGCCATTTCCGGCCCAATGACGCCAGTAAGTCCGATACCGTAATCAGCCCTCAGTTCCGACTTTATCCCCCGGGCCATAGCCATGGCCGTTGCGGCGCTTACCGGGCCATGCTGCCGCAGGATTTGAGCCGGCACGCCGTTCCGTTGCAGCAGTTCTTCCGTCAGCGCGACAACGCCGCCCTTGTAGTATGCGGCGCTGCCGGGCACGTCAGTAATGCTGTTGGCCAGGAACCCCCCGCTGCACGCTTCCATCGTAGCCAGAGTCAGCCCTCGTTCAGCCAGAATCTGCCCGGCTGCCTGTTCCGGGGTTTCATCGTCAAAGCCCCAGACGTATGGCTCCAGGCGGGCCATAATGGCTTCCTCTACCGGGTGGATCAGGCGGCGGGCAGAGCCTTCGTCTTTGGCCCGGGCGATGAGGCGCAAGTGGATTCCATCAGCCTTGGAATAGATGCCGAGGTAAGGGTTTTCCTGACCGAAAAACCCGTTCAGCGCTTCGTCAATGGCGGCCTCCGACATTCCCAGGGTCTTGATGTTTCGGGTAATGGTAACCTCCTCTTTCACCAGCTCCCGTAAGCGCGGGGCCACCTCCTCCTGCCATATGGGCTGCATTTCCCCGGGCGGGCCGGGCATACAAACAATAATGCGGCCCATATGTTCAACCCACCAACCCGGGGCTGTACCGTTGCGGTTGCTCAGAAAGCGTGCCGAGGGTATCAGATGTGCCTGCTTAATGTTGTGGGAGGGCATGGTCAGGCCCCGCCCGGCGAAATAGCGTTCCAGGTCGGCTACCACCTCCGGCTGCACCTGCGGCTCTTCCCCCAGAGCCTGGGCCACTGCTTCCCGCGTCAAGTCATCCTGTGTAGGCCCCAGACCGCCGGTAGTGAAGATAACCTCTGAACGCTGCAACCCCCGGTTAAAGGCTTCGCTCAGCCGGTTCAGGTCATCGCCAATGATGGAAACCCACTGGAGTTGAATGCCCAGGGCGGGCAGCTGACTGGCAATCCAGGCTGCGTTGGTATCGGTCAATTCGCCCATCAACAGTTCGGTGCCAATAGAGAGAATTTCTGCCTTCAATTCCTGACCTCGCAGAGTTTGTTCAACGGACCGGACAGACCCTGACGGCCCCTTGACCGGGCGGTTATTGCCCATTGTCCTGGCTACTGAGCTGGTTCCGGTGGATACGGGGGGTTCCTGAGCAGCTCTTCTACTCCGGCAGCCCACTGGGCCGGCACGGTAAACAACTCCGGGTTGCCGGCAGTTACTGCGTAGCGATGCTGACCGTCGGGGGTCAAGCTGCCCAGGGAAAACTCATGGGTCTGGTTCAGCCGGGTAGCCAGCCAAACGTTTACCGACGCCGGCTCCAGCCCATACTCTTCCGGGTTGTCGAATGTATCGGATACTATTTCGGTAACCCGAGGGTTGTTCAACAGCTCGTACTGATTATTCCAACTCTCTTGATGCACCGGAATGTCTGTTTCCGGAGCATCTCCCGCAGCCCGTTCAATGAGATACCACGCATCGCCGGCGTTATTGGCGCCGTAGAATTCCGCCTGGTCGCCCGAACTTATTTCGAAGTAAACCACCCGGTCCCGCTGGTCATCTTCTCCGTCCATGTCGTAAAGGCGCGGGTAGGGGGGTTGGTAAACCAGGCGGTTAATGACCATAGCCCAAATCTGGGGTACGGTGAAAAGCCGGGGCGAACCCACCAGACGGGCGTACTGGTTTTCGCCATCCGGGGTAACAATACCCATGTGCGCCTCGTAGGTAACTCCGGTGCGCTCGGTTATCCTGATAACGGAGAGGGGGTTGTTCGGGTCCAGTCCGTACCGGGCCGGGTCTTCTATCTCATCCACCAGGGTTCGGTTTACCCGTGGCCCGCTTAACAGCAGCGGAGTCCCGCTCCATTTTTTCTGATATACCCTGGTTTCAGTATCACCCTCCACAATGTACCAGTAGGCGCCGCCGGGCCGCTTCCGGTACAGAACCGTTTCGCCCTGATAGCTGACCTCAATGCGCACCAGGGAATTATCATCGACCCGCCAAAGCCAGTCCTGGTCTTCCTGCGGTTCAGAATTACGCGTTAAGGTGGCGACGATTACAGTCCCGCCAAAGAGCAGCAAGACTGTCAGCAAGAGAAAGGTCAGCCGTATGTTCATCAGTCAGGTTACCCTTTAAGCAAGTGGTTATCCGGGCCGCCGGTTCTGCGAAACCTGACCGGGCTTCGGGGTTGGGCGCAAAGGTCGCCGCAAGTCCGGGGGAAGCCTCGGCGGAAAGGGTTGCTGCGTTCCCGTTGACCGCCGGCGCATTGCTCCGGGGAAAGGTAGCGGCTCAGCGGCGCACCCACCAAACCAGGGCGGCCATCAACCCCATCAGGCCGGGCAGGAGCAGCCAGGATGAAAACTTAACGAAATTCTCCTGATTCCGGTCAACGTTGAACTCTCGGGTGGTCAGCGCCTTGGGACGCAGGGAAACCAGGGAAACATCGCCCACCAGGTAGTTCACCGAGTTAAGGAACAGGTCGGCGCCGCTGCCCCGTTCATAAAAGCTGTTGGCCACGAAATCGGAATCTCCCAGCACCATAATGTTAGCAACCTGCTCCTCGGTAATACCCGCGAGGTTGGCCGGGGCCTGCGTTCCGATAGGGCCCAAAGCCCGCACGTAGGTTACCGGTGAGAAGGGGCCTTTGGGGTCTTGGTCATTATCGGCGTCGGTGCGGGGTTCGGTGCGCTCCGGGTCGTCGATTACATAACTGTTGCCGGAACTGAAGGCCAGCGGCACTGGCTGCCGCAGACGGGAGCCGTCGTCAATCGACTGAAGCGGCGCCGCTCCGGGCATCAGGACCAGGTCCAGCGAGCGGCCACGGGGTGAGGTGATTTGCAGCAGCGTTTCCAGTATTTCCCGGGGGATTTGCGCCACCAGTTCCCCGGGCAATTCCAGGGGGTTCACGGTCTCCAGGCGGAGGGTATGGGGGTTGCCTGGTATGGAACTATCCAGGTCGCGGATATACCCGCTGCCGATGACTACGCCCCAGGTGGCGACAAACTCCCGGAAGGTATTGGGGGTATCCGGGTCGGCCAGGAAGATGAGGCGGCCGGCGCTGCGGCGTTCACTGCCATCCGGGTTTTTACCTTGCAAGTAGAGGTTCAGCGCATTGGCATGGGCCTCCGGCAAATCGCTGGTGGGGCGGGCGATGACCAGCAGGGCGGCATCAGCCGGAACGCTGACAGCGTCGTTATTGACTGCCCAGCGCAAGGTCTCTACCCGATAATTATCCTGCTCCAGGCCAACCCGCAAGTCGCTGTAGCCTTCCGCAGCAGAACTGGCAAGGCTGCGTTCACCATGCCCCGACAGGAAGTAAACGGCTTTCTGTTCCTGCCCGGTAATCAGCAGAATGCTGGATACCAGGTCCTGCTCCAGGTGGCTGTATCCGGCATCTTTGGGCTGGATAATGGCCTGCGCTTCGCCGTCGCGGAGTTTTACTACGATAGATTCGTTGACAAAGGCTACCGGCGTGGCGCCAAAGTACCGGGACACGCGCTGGGGGTTCACATCCGGGTCAACGAAGCTGGAGTGAAACCTGGTAGGCCGGGCGGCCTCAAACTCTCGAAAGGTCTCCCGAACCTTGCTTTCCCGGTTCAGCAGCTGGTAGGCGGCATTGGCGCTGCTTTGCGGCCCCACAGAAACCTCCGCCTTGTAAAAGGCGATGACTTCAATATCCTGCTCCAGGTCGTCCAGCAGCTGTTCAGTCCGGTCTGCCAGGCTGAACTGGTTGGTGGCGGTAACATCCAGCCGGTTATTGTTTTCGAAGGACACAAAATTGGCGGCGATGATAATCCCTAAAAAGGCAGCCAGCATAACCAGCGAGTTGACGCCGTACCGACCGGTGCGACTGATGAAAGCAGCTACCACTGAGCTGAGGGAAATCAAGCCTACTAACAGAATCAGCGCGCCGCCAAAGCCCAGGCTGATGTAGCCGTATAGCCGCATGGAGCTGACGAAAGCCACCAGCGTTGCGCCGGCGATCAGGGCAACAACCCCGGCGATAACCAGGGGGGCGCCAAAAGCGCCAATGGTATTCAGAAATGGTTCCAGAAAGCTGAAGAGAGTACGGGAAACTACTTCTACATTCTCGGTTTCCCGGTTTTCTGCGCTGGCAGCTCTGCGGGAATCCGTTGAACTCGACCGGCCGAGGTTGCCTGGCCTTCTCCGCCGCCTCCAGTCCCCGGTGGCTTCAGTGGGGTGTTCACTCATTTTACTTCCATCTCCGGAATTCCAGCGCCCGAATGGCCAGGAACAGGAACACAGCCGTGACGCTCAGGAAATAAACAATGTGCTTGGTATCTATGACACCCCGCGCAAAATCCTCAAAGTGGGATTGAAGCCCAATTTCGGTAACCAGCAGCGAGGCAAAGCCCCCCACCAGGTCGGAACTGAAGTGCACGAAGGACAGAGCGGCAATTATGCCCATAGCGACAAAGCCGGCGACAATTTGGTTGCTGGTAATCGTAGAGGTCAGCATCCCGATTGCCAGGGCCGCTGCGCCATAAAGAGCCAAGCCCAGGTAGCCGGAGTAAATGGGGCCGGTATCCGGGTCGGCGAAAATGTAAAGCAGCAGGGGGTAATAGAGGGTTAAGGCCAGCATGGCTAACAGGAAAGTCAGGCTGGCCAGGTATTTACCCAGAATTATCTCCCAGTCCCGTACCGGAGAGGTGAGCAGCAACTCAATAGTGCCCAACTTCTGCTCTTCGGCCAGCAAACGCATGGTCAGCGCCGGCGCCAGCAGGATGAGGATAATGGTGGACCATTGGAAGAAATTGCTCAGGGTAGCTTCCGGGAAGGGGTTATTTTCACTGGGAACGACGCCGGCAGCAAAGAATATTCCGGTAAGGGCCAGGAAAATCATTCCGACTACATAGGCAATCGGGGTGCCAAAATAAACCTGAATTTCTTTCCAGGCCACTGCCTGGATAATCCGCATCGCTAAAACTCCTCGTGGGTAGTAAGACGGAGGAAAATATCCTCGAGGCTCATGCTGACCAGCTGCATACTGAGCAGACTCCAGCCGTTGCTGACTATTGCCCGGGAAATCGCATCCCGCAGATCCTGGCCCCGCTGTACCTGCACAGTATAGACGCTGCGCCCCTGCTGCAAGCGGTGGGTAACTTCTGCCACCCCGGGCACGCTGCGCAGAACGGCCAGCACTTCCTGAACCGGCCCCCGGGCCTCAACCTGAAGTTGATCGACCCCTTGCAGGCGTTGCGCCAGATTGCCGGGCGTATCTTCAGCAACAATTTTGCCTTCGTGAATAATCAGGACCCGTTCACAAATCATATTCACTTCGGGCAGAATGTGACTGCTCAGCACAACGGTCTGCTGCTGGCCCAAATCCTGAATCAATCGCCGGGTCTCCACCACCTGAATCGGGTCGATACCGATGGTTGGTTCGTCCAGCACCAGCACCTCCGGCTCGTGCAGGATGGCTTGGGCGATGCCAACCCGCTGCCGGAAGCCTTTCGATAATTTGCCGATGATAGTCTTGTGGTAGTCCTGCAAACGGCAAAGGTCAATCACGTCGCCGATGCGCCCCTTGATTCGGCGGGCCGGCATTCCCCGCAGGGTTCCCATGTATTTCAGGTAGCTGGTAACGGGCATTTCGGTGTGCAGGGGTACGGTTTCCGGCAGGTAGCCGATGCGCTTTCGCACTTCCAGAGAGTTCTCAACCACGTCATAGTCGGCCAGAGTAACCTTGCCCTGGGTGGGCGGCATGAAACCGGTGAGGATGCGCATGGTAGTGGTCTTGCCAGCGCCGTTGGGGCCCAGAAACCCCAGAATCTCTCCTTGATTCACACCGAAATTCACATCTTCAATGGCCGGTTGGGGGCCATAGTAGTGAGTCAGGCCAGTTGCCTGGATCATCAGGTCGTCCGACTGCCGGTCTTCCATTTTCAATTACCCTCTTGGGCGATAAGTCCTGAAGGCTTGGGGGCTGGACTGGAATTGGGTTGGCCGCCAAAGGTCAGGCAGCTCGCCCGGGGGCCAAACATTTGAACAATAGCTTAAGTGATGATATTCTATACCTCTGATTTTGCCAATACTTGGTCAGGGGCTGGCAAGTTCACGGGTCACTTTTCCAGGTTCGGGAGGTATCAGACAGCCAAAATGCATCTGGTTATTGACGGCTATGCCGGCGACTCCGGCAAGATGTGGGATCTGGAACTGGTTCGGAATTTTCTTACGGAGTATCCGGACAAACTGGGGATGACGCGAATAACCGAGCCGAGGGTGCTGGAGTATAACGGCCCCAAAGTTGAAGATGCCGGTGTGTCGGGTTTCGTTATTATAGCGGAAAGTCATATCAGCATTCACACGTTCCCATACCGGAATTACGTTAATATAGACATTTTTTCCTGCAAGACCTTTGATGATAATCAGGCGGCCCGGGACGCCCGGGAACTCTTCAACCTTACCGGTATGAAAACCTGGCTGCTGGACCGGGGGCTGGAGTGGTTGGACAGTGCGCAGGGTATCAGCGAAACCCAGGAACAGCGGGCTTCCCTGCAGGCCAGCCCGGTCAGCCTGCCCCGCCTCTGAAGCCGGCAAAATGGGCCTGCCCTGGATACACCTGAACTTTTTAGCCCTGCCTCCCGAACAAAGCAGCCTGGCGCAAGCCCGAACCGTCCTGCTCCCGGTTCCCTATGATAGCACCACCTCTGTGCGCAGCGGGGCGCGGGAAGGGCCAGCCGCCATCATTGAAGCCTCTTACGGTCTGGAGGATTTCGACTGGGAATTGGGCCTGGATATAGCCGACCTGGGTATCCATACTACCCCGGCGCTGGAGGCCCACACCGGCGATCCGGGGCAGATGGCGGAACGGGTAAGACGGGCGGTCAGTCAGCATATCGCCCCCCGCCGATTGGTGGGTGTGCTGGGGGGCGACCACTCCGTCTGCATCGGTTCAGCCCTGGCCCACGCCGAAGCCAACTCTCCCCTGTCAGTCCTCTACCTGGACGCCCACGCTGACTTGCGGGACCAATACCTGGGGACTGCCTGGGGGCATTCTTCCGGGGCGCGCCGAATCCAGGAACACTGCCCGCTGGTCCTGGCCGGCGTCCGCAGTATGTGCCTGGAGGAGAAAGAATATCTGGAATCGCAATCCATACCGGTTTTTCCCTGGCCGCCGGCCGGCGCCGACCGGGTGGAAGCGTACACCAACGCTATCGCTAACTCCTTGACCGGCAACGTTTACATCAGCATAGACCTGGACGTGCTGGACTGCTCCCTGATGCCGGCGGTAGGCACCCCTGAACCCGGCGGCATGACCTGGCAGGAGCTGACGGCAGTTCTCCGCGCCGTGGCCCAGCGCCACCGGATTGTGGGCTTTGACGTATGCGAGCTGTCGCCCCGGGATGGGCCGCCGGCCTGCGCCTACACCGCTGCCAAAATTATCTACAAGCTCATCGGCTACGTCGCCATTTCTTCCCGGTTCTAGCAGCTGCGCAGCGGCATCGGTCCCTGCGCAACCCGCGCGCTCCCGGCCCCGGGCATAGGGCCGGACAACCCCTATCATACTGACCTCCTTTGAACCGTCAACCGCTCGTGAATCATGAACCTGGTTGGCCGGTGTAGCATTACCCATCCTGATGTGTTTAGATGGAACAGGGGGTATTTCATTCCACCGCATGACTTAAGGGCGTTGCCGGGCCTGGCGGATTCTGGAAGCAGCAGCGAGGAAGTATGGATTCGACCATCCGGTTGGGTAAAGTGTTGGGCATTCCGGTCGGAGTTAACTATAGCTGGCTGGTTATCTTTGGCATTGTAATTCTGCTTTTGTCATCCCGGTTTGGTGAAACCTACCCCCACTGGGCCCTGGTGGAAAGGTGGGGACTGGCCGTTGTTACCACTCTGTTCTTCTTTCTGTCGGTGCTGGCGCACGAGCTTTCGCACAGTATAGTTGCCTTGAGCCGGGGCATTCCGGTCAAGGGCATTACTCTTTTTATTTTCGGCGGAGTTTCCCAGTTGGCAAGGGAGGCCCAGCGGCCCGCGACGGAGTTTATGGTTGCCGTAGTGGGGCCGTTGGTCAGCCTGCTCCTGGGTGCAGTCTTGAGTATTCTGTACCTGGCGTCCGCAGGGTTCAGCAGCCACTTATCCGCTTTTCTCCTGACTTTGGGATTGGTGAACATCTCGCTGGGAATATTCAACCTGCTGCCGGGGTTTCCGCTGGATGGCGGCCGGGTATTGCGGGCTTGTATCTGGTGGGGCACTGGCAGCTACTGGCGGGCAACGCAAATCGCCATTCGCGCCGGTCAGGCACTGGGTTTGCTGCTGGTGGCCTTTGGCCTGGGCTGGGCGCTGCTGGTGGAAATTCAAGGGATTTGGACTTCTCTGATAGGCGGCTTCCTCTTTCTGATTGCTACTTCCAACTACCGGCAGGAGCAAGCGAGGGAAAGGCTCAAGGCCTGGCAGGTGAGCGACGTCGCCCGACAGGATTGTATTGCCCTGCCGGCACGCACTCCTTTGCTGAACCAAACGGGGATAGACCAATTGCGCCGCAGCGGGTTTGTGCCGGTTCTGGTTGATGGACAGGTTGCCGGCATCGTAACTGCCGGCAACCTGGTGGGGTTGTCTTCCGCAGCATGGCATACGCACACGCTGGAAGACCTGATGACGCCGCTGAATCCGGACCTGGCCCTGACATCAGAAACACCGGTATGGGATGCTATAGATTGGCTGGAAGATAATCGGCTGACTGTTGCCCCGGTGTGGCGAGAAGGCGTCTTGTTGGGTTTCGTTAACCGCACTGACCTGGCGGCCTTTCTGAAAGCCGGACTGCCCGGAAAAAAAGGGAAAGAACCGGGCGGACGGCGAGGCAATGGTGGGTGAATACCTTGCGATAGCAAGCTTTGCCAAGCCCCTTTCCAGTTTCCCAGCAGCTATGGACCGGAGGCGTCCCGCGCCGGCATTCCCCGGCTATGCTACAATGGATGCAGGTTACGCCAGAGGTACGCTATGAAATCGCCAGGCCTGATTTACCTGGACCATGCCGGCACTACCCCTACCGACCCGCAAGTTCTGGAAGCGATGCTCCCCTATTTCACCCAACTCTATGGCAACCCCTCCAGCATTCATACTATCGGGCAGGAGGCCCGGCATGCTCTGGATGAGGCTCGGGAAAAGGTCGCGCGGGTATTGGGGAGCCGCACCAACGAAGTGGTTTTCACCAGTGGCGGCACCGAGGCAGACAATGCGGCAATTCAGGGTGTGGCGGCGGCTTTGCGTGAAACCGGCAGCCACATCATTACCTCCAGCGTGGAACACCACGCAGTGCTGCACACCTGCCAGTATCTGGAGAACCTGGGCTACGAGGTAACCTGCCTGCCGGTGGACGAGTTCGGCCGGGTAAGCCCGCAGCAGGTATATGATGCCATTGGCCCCGGCACTATTCTGGTTACCCTGATGTACGCCAACAATGAGATTGGCTCGATTAACCCCATACCCGAAATCGCCCAGGCGGTTCGGCGTCGGGCTGATGAGCTGGACCGTACCATTGTGCTGCATACCGATGCAGTTCAGGCGGCCGGGTTCCTGGATTTGAACGTGCGGCGACTGGGTGTAGATATGCTCAGCCTGTCGGGGCACAAGTTTTACGGCCCTAAAGGAACTGGCGTTCTTTTTGTCCGGCGGGGCGCCCCCTTTCTGCCTTTGCTGCTGGGCGGTGGTCAGGAGCGAGAGCGGCGCTCCGGTACGGAGAACATTGCCGGCATCGTTGGGTTGGCGCTGGCCCTGGAACTGGCCGACGCCCAGCGGGAAACGGTGGGCGCGCACTGCGCCGCCCTGCGGGACCGCATCATCCGACAAGTAACTGAGGCGATCCCCAATACCCGGCTGAACGGACACCCTGCGGAGCGTCTGCCGAATAACATCAATTTCTCCTTTGAAGGCGTTGAGGGAGAGTCTGTTCTGTTGGGGCTGGACCTGGCCGGTATAGCTGCGTCCAGTGGCAGCGCGTGCAGCTCGGGTTCCCTGGAACCGTCCCATGTGCTGTTAGCCCTGGGCCAGACCGCGGAACAGGCTCGCAGCAGTCTGCGGATTACCTTGGGCAAAGAAAACACCGAAGAGGAAAGTGACTACCTGCTGGGTGTTCTTGTTGACCTGGTGCAGCGTCTGCGTCAACTGCCCACGCTCACTGTTGCAGGTTCCTGAAGACGGCATGTACAGGTTTTTCTATCGTTTGCCAGTCAAATTCCCGGCCCTGGCCTTCCCCTTTCTGACCCTCGCCTTGATGGCGCTGGTAGCCTGTGAAGACGTTTCCCCGGCTTTGGGCAAGTATTATAAAGGCCGTACCCTGCATCTTAGCGTGGTTACTATGGAGCGGGCCCCTGAATTGCGCTACACGCTGGGCGAGCCTGGCGGTGAAACCAGGCATTACCGCATTGCCCCGGAGGATCCGGCTAACGAACTGGCGCTGCTGCGGTTGCGCGTGCAGAACCATACTGCCACCAGCGCCATTGTCAGCATTGACCAGAATGCCGCCGAGCTGAGAGATTTTTTCCACGATAAATACTATCCGGTTGATGTGCATGCCCGCCCGGAAGAGATTGCCGCCCCCGAGGGTGGGAGTGGCGCGCGAATTGCCCGCTGCCCCATGGAACACCCCAGCGATCTTTGTTTCCTGTGGAATCCTAAAGATGCTGCTGGCGACAGCCGTTCTTACGTGCTGGAGAAGGGCTTTGGCGTTGAAGGATGGCTGCTTTTTGAGGTGCCCAGGGACGCCCAAATTCGCGAGTTGCGTTGGCGAGCCGGCGATGGTCTTACAGTGGAATTTTAACCCCTCGCCGCAGCTGCGAAAGATCGCCCTGGCAATTTGGGTAACACCGGGCACCCCAATAGCCAAGTCAACGGCGCAAAACCGCTAATGCCCGCAGGACAGGCTGGGGAAATGGCTGCCGGCCATCAGGCGCCGCGCCGAATCTTCCACGCTGTTGCCGGGTCTCTCCCGCCGTTGGGTGGGTTGCTGCTGCCCGATGGGTATCTGATTGCGGTTCTGGGTATCCTGGCCGGCAGCAGCCTGTCGCTGGATTTGGCCCGGCTGCAATGGCCCTGGCTGAACCGGCAGTTTCAGCGATGGCTGCGTCCGTTGCTGAAACCGGCTGAAAGCAGCCGTATTACCGGAGCTACCTACCTGCTCATCGCCGCCCTGGCCTGCTTTGTGATTTTTGACCGGCACGTAGCCGTGGCCGCCTTGTTTTTCCTGTCTTTGGGTGACCCTGCCGCGGCTCTGGTGGGGAGACCCATGCCCGGGCCGCGCCTGTTTGGCAAGTCGCCGATAGGGTCTCTGGCCTTCATTACAGTGGCGCTGCTGACGGCTTGGGGGCTGACGGCCGCCGGAGTTGCGCCCTGGCATTGGGGGCTGGCGGCCGGCGCAGTGGTGGCTGGTCTGGTGGAACTGCTTCCCCTGCCGGGCGATGACAACCTGTATGTCCCCCTGCTCTCCGGAGCGGCAATGCAATACTGGCCCATTGCCGGGTAAAGGGGCAATTAGCGTTATGCCGCAGCGCCATCGTACTCAATCAGCTCTGCCCGCTCCCGTTGAAAGCGGAGGTAGGCGTCCTTGAGCATTGCCGGCCGGTGCGATGCGATGATTTCTTTGGCCCTGGCGGCGCCCTCGCTTAACAGATCAATGGCTACCATCGCCATAATTTTTGCCGGGTTCACCACCGCAGCCCGGTAGTCGGTAATGAGGTATTCCTTGCTGTGGCCGGAACCTACCGCGCCGGCGGTATAAGGGTGGCAGACCGGCATCAGGTGGCTCAAGTCTCCCATGTCGGTAGAGCCGCCACGGTTGCGCCGCCCTGGAATTACCAGGGTTCTGCTTTCCCCGAGCAGGGCGGCGGCGTTTTGCCGGAACAATTCTTGCAGGTGCGTATCGTTTTTCATGGGCAGATAGCCTGGTATGTTAGTAATACGCACTGAAGCCCCGACGGCCAATGCGCCGGCCTTGAAGCAGCGGTCAACAATTTCCGAATTGCGGACTACCGCCTCGGGGGAAGCAGACCGAACGCGCCATTCCAGCCGCACGTCGGCAGGAACGGCGTTTACCGCCTCGCCGCCCCTGGTCATTATGCCGTGAACCCGCACCGTATCCTCGCCCCGAAAGACTTCCCGGTTATTGTGCATTGCCTGAAGGGCAAAGGATGCGGCATTCAGGGCATTGATACCCATATGGGGGGCGCTGCCGGCGTGGGCCCCGCGGCCCAGGAACTGAACGTATTTGACAACGTGTCCGTTGCTGGTGCCGCCCACGGCAAACTTGTGGTCGCCCATGTCGCTGGCGGTGTGGCACATCATCGCCAGGCCCACGTCATCGAACTCTCCCAGCCGGATTAATTCCTGCTTGCCCCCCATGAATTCCAGCTTCCCGTCTTCCCTTAATTGCAGGCGGCGGGAAACCTCAATAAACTCCTCGGCAGGAACGGCGAAAGGCACCAGGTCGCCGGAAAGGCACTCCAGAACTTCCGGCTGGGTTAACCCCCGAATGGCGCCCAGCAGCATGCCGATTTGGCAATGGTGGCCGCAGGCGTGGGCTGCGTTGGTTTCCGGGTCGGCGTGGGGGTGCCCGTTAACAATCAGGGAGTCCAGTTCTCCGATAACCGCTACGCTGGGGCCAGGGCCGCCTCCGCCGGAAATGCGCCCTTTGATACCGGTAAGGGCCAGGCCTTGCCGGTAGCGGATGCCCATTTCAGCCAGCTTTTCGGCTACCAGTCGGGATGTTTTAGTCTCGCTGAAACCGGGTTCCGGGTGGTTCAGAATCTGGCGGGAAATGCTAATCAGCTCCGCTTCGTGCTGGTCGATTGCGGCGCAAGCCCTTTGCTTCAGTTCCTGCCTGGAGAGCATAATTATTCCGCCTCAAAGGTCTGTTCGCTGGCCAGAGAGCGCATAAATTGCAAGTACTCCTGGCGGGTAAACTCAGGCCGATGCTCGGCCACGACCCGGCCGGCCAGGTTGGCGCCGTCGGACAGCAGGTCCACCACGGTAGCGGCCATGGACTTGGCGGCGGTAATTACCGCCAGACCGTAATCGTGCACCAGGTAGTCGGCGCCGTGGCCCAGCCCGGCGGCGCCGCCAACGTAAGGGTGAATCGCCGGCATAACCTGGCTGATGTCCCCCATGTCTGTGGAGCCGGTGCGGTGTGCCACCCGACCGACGTTATCCTCTCCTACTAACGCTGCGGCGTTGGGCGCAAATACCTCGTTCATCAGGCTGTTCTGGGTTAAAGGCAGGTAACCGGGTATGGTCTGGATGGAGAGGCTGGCCCCCACGGCCATAGCGCCCGCCCGAAGGGCCCGATCCACCTTCCGGTTGGCGTCCATTATGGCCTCGATGGTGCGGCCCCGCACGAAAGTCTCCATACGCACATCGGCCGGCACGGCGCTGACCGCCTCGCCGCCTTTGGTAATTATGGGGTGGACGCGCACCGTATCGGCATCGCGAAAGGTCTCGCGGTTATAGTGAATAGCAGTAAGGGCCAGGCTGGCTGCGTTAAGGGCGTTGATGCCCAGGTGAGGAGACCCGCCGGCATGGGAGCCGCGACCGATAAACCGGATTTTCTTGGCTACCGTGCCATTGTTGGTGCCACTAAGGCACAACTTTTTTTCTTCCGGCGTGCTGGTGGTGTGCAGCATCATCGCCAGGTGAACGTCATCAAACTCGCCAAGTCTGATGAGCTCCGGCTTGCCGCCCAGAAACTCGATTCTGCCTTCCCGCCGCAGGGAATCCCGGTATTCAATCTCGATGTACTCTTCGGCGGGAACGGCAATCAGGGCAACGCGACCACTCAGGCCGGCCAGAACCTCCGGCTGGTTCAGGCCAATAGCGGCGCCCAGAAGCATCCCAATCTGACAGTGATGACCGCAGGCATGGGCTGCCCCGGTGGCGGCATCGGCGTAGGGGTGTTCGTTAACGATGAGGGAGTCCAGTTCGCCCAATAGGGCCATGGTTGGGCCCGGACTGCCTCCCACCAGGTCGGCCCTTACCCCGGTCAGGCCCAGCCCGGAACGGAAGGGCAGCCCCATTTCGGTCAGCTTGTCGGAAACCAACCGGGCGGTCTTGACTTCCCGGAAGCCCGGTTCCGGGTTGCGGAGGATTGTCTGCGCCAAGCGGACCAGTTCATCGGAATGAGCGTCAATGGCAGCAAAAACCTGGCGCTTCAGCTCTTCTCTGGATGGCAATGAAACACCTCCTGCAGCGCCGTCCGGCCCGATTTATGCGCCGATTGTAGCAGAGACCGGTTAAAATAGATACGGCAGATGCTCCGGTCTGTTACCATAACAACTCTGATTAGTGTTCCTGGAAAGCTGGAGGGCCTCCGTGCAGCCAATGAAAATAGTCATCGCTCCGCAGAGTTTCAAGGGCAGCGTCTCCGCACTGGAAGCGGCGGAAGCCATTGAAAGGGGCGTGAAGCAGGCTGAGCCGGAAGCAATAACCGCCCTGGTGCCGGTCGCCGATGGCGGGGATGGCACGCTGGAAGTGCTGGTCAATAATACCGGGGGCGAAATCTACCACAGCGTTGTAACCGGCCCGCTGGGTCATCCGGTTGAGGCAGCGTGGGGTGTGATGGGCGATGGCAATACCGCCGTGGTAGAGATGGCCCGGGCGTCGGGCCTGGCCATGGTGCCTAACCGCCGGAGAAACCCCCGCACTACCACCACCCGGGGAACCGGCGAGATAATCAAGGCGGCTTTAGACCGGGGCTTCAGGCGCATAATCGTTGGCCTGGGGGGCAGCGCAACCAATGACGCCGGCGCAGGAATGGCCAGCGCTCTGGGGGTGCGGTTCCTGGATGCGCAAGGCAAGACACTGCCTCGTGGCGGCGCAGCCCTGGCCCGGCTGTCCCAGATCGACATAACCAATCTGGAGCCACGGTTGCGGCAAGCAGCCATTACCGGCGCTACCGACGTAACCAACCCTCTGTGCGGCCCGGCAGGAGCCTCAGCCGTTTACGGCCCCCAGAAGGGAGCTTCGCCGGGGGTTGTGGCGGAACTGGACGAGGCCCTCGCCAATTTCGCCCGGGTTGCCCAGAGAGATCTGGGAGTGGATTTTCTGAACGGTGAATACCCCGGGGCCGGGGCTGCTGGCGGGTTGGGCGCCGGGCTGATGGTTTTCGCCAACGCCAGGTTGCAGTCGGGCATTGACATGGTTTGCGAGGTGCTGAACTTTGAGGAGCAGGTCAGCGCCGCTGACCTGGTAATCACCGGGGAAGGCCGGGCCGACCATTCCTCAATTTACGACAAGGCGCCGGTGGGAGTGGCGCGAAAGGCGGCCGCCTTTCAGGTGCCGACTATTATACTGGCGGGTTGCCTGGGCGACGGCTATCAGGAACTTTACCGGCACGGTATCGCCGCCGTGGTCTGCATCGCCGATCGCCCGATGACATTTGAGCGCAGCCTGGCTCGTACCGGGGAACTGCTGGAAGGGGCTTCGGAGCGGGCTATCCGCCTGCTGCGGGCAGGACGGCAGAAACAAGACGGAACCGCCTAACCCAGGCGTTCCTTCACGAAAGCCACTACGGTGGTTCCCAGGAATATAGCGCGCTCTGCGTCCACGTCGTCAAAAGCCTCTGAAGAAGTGCCCCCCGGCAGAAAACCGGGGTATCGGGTTAATTCATAGTATTTATCCAGCTGCCGCGCCTCGCTTTTGATGGTATCGAAGAACATCTCGAATATCTTGGCATCCTCACACAAATCAATCAGCGAATGCCCCCATACGTCTTCAGCCCCGCGGTGGTACAGGTACGCTTTGATGGCCTTTTCGGCCGCTTGCTGGCACAGAAAGCAGGTCAGATTATACCGCTGCCCGGCGCGGTTAAATTGAGCGTCAGCCAGATCATGCTCGGCCTGGCGAAGCCAGCGAGCCCCTTCGGCCAGTTTATCAGGCACTGTAAATCACCCTTCCTTGCTTTACTGCGGCCGCCAACGAAGGCAGCGAATCTTCCAGCTTTTGATACTCTTCCGGGGTATAGACGTGACAGTCCACCGCCACCATGCTGTTCAAGTGGTAGGAAAAGAAATCGGCCCGACGGCCAAAGGCCAGGTCCGTTTTCTGCACTACAATCAACTGAATGCAACTGTCCGGCGCAATATCCCCGGCAACCATGTCGCCGGTCAGGATGACCTGCTCAACGCCTAACTGAGGCAGCAGTTGGGAAATAGAGTCCAGCTCCCGCTCCAGCATTTGCTTGCGAAACTGGGAAAAGCCGATGCGTACCGGCATAGATTTACTCCTGTAGCTGCCGCAAGGCTGCCGGCCCGGTTAGCCCAGCAGAACCAGGTGGACTTCCCCGGGCCCGTGTACGCCAACCACCAACTGCATTTCGATGTCCGCAGTGCGGCTGGGGCCGGTAATAAAGTTGAGATAACTGCCCATATCGCCGCCATTCCGGTAATACGCCAGGCGGCGGAAGAGGAATACGTCATCCAGGCTTTCCACCACATCCTGGGGGCGGACTACCGCCACGTGAACCGGCGGCGCCAGGGAAACCAGCCGGCTCAAGCCGGCGCGGGGCAGCACCACCACTGAGCCGGTTTCGGCCACGGCATAGTCGGCGCCGGTAACCCCGGCGCCTGAAGCGACTATCTGCTCGCGCGCCTGCCGGCGAGAACCTGCTTCATCCTTCGATGCAATAACCGTGGCTATGCCCAGGTTCTCCAGCGCAGCATCCAGGGACACGACGGCCAGAACATCCTGGGTTGAGCGGGCGATTTGGGTGATCCCCCGGTCTTCAGCCAGGGAGACGATGTACCCGACGGCTTCCTCCGGGTCGCCGGCGCGGTGGATGTTCCAACCGCGCAGTCGAGCCGTTTCGGCAAACTGGTCTAGCAGGGCCGGCCGCATCCGTTCAAGCCGCCGGCGCACCGCCTCCGCCTGCTCTGCCAGGTCTTCCGGCGTTTCAGTCAGGCGCCAGTGGGGAGTATCCGGCGGGGCCGAGCCGGTTCTGCCCAGACTGGCGCGCAACCCGGACAGGAATTCTTCCCCGGGAACCCCCAATGAGAGAGGTATTGATTCAGGCACTCTTCTCAGCTCCATCCCCGGGGCTATGGGGGAACCCGGTGGTTGAGCCGTCCGGGGGCGCTCCCTGGCCTTCCAGTTCCTGCTGCCAGATTTCCCGGAAAGTGCGCTGGGGCAGCAGAGGCAGGTCCCTTTCCCGGGTCCAACGGGCTAACAGGGGCAGCGGCGTTTTCTTCAGCTTGCCCTGGCCGGCTAGCGGCAGCTGGGCCAGCCGCCCTACTTTGCCGGCAACGGACAAGCGGGCCGGGCTGTTCATCAACCAGGCATATCCATTGGCCGCCAGGGATTCTGCGCTGGTAACGGCTCTTTCCGTTGTATCCTCGCTTTCGGCCAGCTTGCGGCGCAGGTGGAGCAGCATGCGCGGGATGTTAATGCGCAGGGGGCAGACTTCCCGGCAAGCCCCGCACAGGCTGGAAGCCTGAGGCAAATCTTTAGCTTGTCCCAACCCCACCAGAACCGGGGAGACGACAGCGCCGATGGGCCCGGGATAGACCCAACCGTAGGCGTGTCCGCCAACCTGTCGATAGACCGGGCAGCTGTTAAGGCAAGCGCCGCAGCGAATGCAGTAAAGGGCTTCCCGCAGCTCCGGGTCGGCCAGCAGGCGGGAACGGCCATTGTCCACAATCACCAGATGAAATTCCTCCGGCCCATCCTCATCAGCGCCGCGCCGGGGGCCGGTTACCATGCTCATATAGCTGGTTAACCGCTGGCCAGTGGCGGAGCGGGGCAGCAGCCGTAGAAAGACCGCCAAATCTTGCAGCGATGGAATTACCTTTTCCATACCGGCAATCCCGATATGGATGCGGGGGGCCGAGGTGCAGAGCCGGCCATTGCCTTCATTGGTGATGATAACCAGCGACCCGGTTTCTGCCACCAGGAAGTTGGCGCCGCTGATCCCCAGGTCTGCCTGGAAAAACCGGTCTCTGAGGGCTACCCGGGCGGCCCGGGCCAGCTCCTCGATGTCGTCGGTCAAGGGTATCCCCAGCTTTTCGTGAAACAGCCGGGCTACCTGCTGCCGCGTTTTGTGCAGGGCCGGGGCCACCAGGTGCGAGGGCGTTTCGCCGGCCAATTGGATAATGTATTCACCCAAATCGGTTTCATAAACATCGATGCCGTTGGCCGCCAAAGTCCGGTTCAGGTCCAGCTCCTCAGAGACCATAGACTTGCTCTTGGTGGCGATTCGCACCTGCCGACTGAGCGCAATCTGGGCGACGATAGTGTTGGCTTGAGCGGCATCCCGGGCGAAGTGGACGTGGCCGCCAGCCGCGGCAACCCGGTCGTGGAGCATCTCCAGGTAATAGTCCAGGTAGTCCAGGGTGTGGCTCTTGATGCGCCGCGCTTCTTCCCGCCACTTTTCCCAGAGTTCGCGGCCTACTTCGTCAATTGCAGCCAGCCTGGCCTCGCTGAAACCGCCGCCCACCTGCCGCAGGGCGCGGCGCAGGTCAGCGTTGAGCATGGCCGCCTCGGAGGCGGCTGCGAATTCGCCGGTTTTTACTTCAGCCACGTTAAGCCTCTCCTGCCAGCACTTCGGCAATGTGGCGAACCGCTACCGCGCTTTGCTGACGGCTAAGCCCGCCGCCGATGTGCATCAGGCAGCCCATATCGCAGGCAATCAACGTGTCGGCGCCGGCGGCCCGGATGTTCTCGATTTTATCAGCCAGCATTCCTTCGGAAATGTGCGGGTATTTTACCGAGAAGGAGCCGCCAAAGCCGCAGCACGTTTCGGACTGGGGCAGCGGGGTCAAATCAAGGCCGGTTACCTGCCCCAGAAGCTGCATTGGCTCCTCACCGGCCTCCAGTTCCCGCAGCAGGTGGCAGCCGGGGTGGTAGGCAGCTTTGGCCCGGTAAGCGGCTGCCACGTCCGTTACACCCACGACCTTGACCAGGAATTCGGAAAACTCGTAAACCCGTTCAGCCAGCTGTGCGGCGCGTTCCGCCATAGGTGGGTCCTGTGCGAAAATGTCCTGGTAAAACACCCGGAGCATGGCGGCGCAGGACCCTGAGGGGACTACCACGTACCGGCTCAACCCGAAGCTGTGCAACACCCTTTCCGCCAGGCGGCGTGCCTGGGTCGCGAAACCGGCATTGTATAAGGGTTGCCCGCAACAGGTTTGATCCGCAGGAAAATCCACGTCCACGCCAAGCCGGCGCAATACCCGAACTGCGCTAACCCCTACCTGGGGGTACAGCTGGTCGATAATGCAGGTTACGAACAGAGATGCCTGAATGCCGTGTAGCTGAGTCAAAAACTACCCCGGTTGAGCCAGGCGGCAGAAGCGGCGAGGCCGCACCCTTGCCTGGGAAGGTCAATCGCCTCGGATAAACGCCGCCAAGCGTGAACTGAAGGTAAGGTTAACAGACCACTGGATCAGTGGCAACAAAAAGGAGCGGCTTAATGCGGGGCCGGCCGGCTTCGTTCGGAAAAGCAGGATGGCGGGAGTGCGAGGGAGTCGAACCCACCTACCCCGCTCTTCACGAGGCATAACGGATTTGAAGTCCGCAAGAGCCACCGGGCCCCTTCCACTCCCCCGTAACCTGTCCCGGGCTGTTGGTCAGCTACCGGTATAGTGGTTAACTGTCCAGCACCGAATCAATCTTCCGTTTCAAGGCGCCTTTGGGCATTGCGCCGACTACCTGGTCCACCGGCTGCCCATCCTTGAAGAAAATAAGCGCCGGAATGCTCCGGATACCATACTTCATAGCGATATTCGGGTTGTTATCCACGTCAACTTTGGCCACATTCAGGCGGCCGTCATATTCCACGGCCAGGTCATGAACCGCCGGGGCAATCATCTTGCAGGGCCCGCACCACTCGGCCCAGAAATCTACCAAAACCGGCAGATCAGACCCTTCCACTTGTTCCACCCACGTGCTTTCGTTTACGTCCACAGGTTCCGGCATCTAATCCTCCATCAGGATACAGGGTATCTGAGTATTTCAAGACGGCGCCGGCCAACTTGAGGCCAAGCGCAGTTTGTTCCAAGTTTATACCGGTCTGCCGTTTCGGGTCAACTATGACTGGCCCCGGCAAGGCCCGGCCGCTCCAGCCGGCGGCCCAAGACACGGCCTGCGTCTTGGATAAACGACCGGCTTGCATTATAGTAAATGGATGGAGGCCGCTTGAACGAAGCGAAACTTGTCAGAGGCCAGCGTCTTAACCTGCGCCCGGAGTCGTGGGGTAGGTTAGGGGAGGCAATGGCTCGCTATAACGGGCAGGATATTTTCGTGTTGGGCGCGATTCCCGGAGAACTGGTAATAGCTGAAGTGCTTCGGGCGCGCCGCAAGTATGTCGCCGCCCAGGCAGTGGAAATCCTGGAACCTTCTCCGCAGCGGGTGGACGCTCCCTGCCGGCACTATGGCCAATGCACCGGTTGCCAATGGCAGCACCTGGACTATCGGGCGCAGCTGAAAGTCAAGGAGGAAAAGGTGGTTGACGCCTTGCGCCGGGTCGGGGGCATTGAGCACGCCCTGGTGTTGCCTGCCATTCCTTCGCCGCAAACTTACGGTTACCGAAACCATGCCCGCTTCACCGTTGGGCGAGCCGGTGATTTGGGTTTCGTCAATCGAGAGACCCGCCAGTTCATCCCTATTGATTATTGCATGCTGATGCACCAGGGCATCAATGACTTGCTGGAATCTTTGCAGGGCCGCTGCGGCGAAACTACCCAGTTAGCCATCCGATCTGGTGAGGAAACCCGGGATTTTCTGATTCAGCCGGCGCTGAAGAACCCGGCAATTACAGCGCCCAGCGGCCAGAAGCGCTATACCGACTCGGTAAGAGGCCATCAGTTTCGCGTTGCTTCCCCTTCTTTCTTTCAGGTGAACGTGCAGCAAACTTCCCGTCTGCTTCAGGTAATTCAGGAGGGGCTGTATTTGACCGGGAATGAGACGCTGCTGGACGCATATACCGGGGTGGGGACATTTGCCGTAATGTTGGCTCCCCTAGTGAAACGGGTGTATGCGGTGGAGGAATCTTCAGCAGCCGTGGCCAATGCCCGGGAAAACGCAGCCGGGTTAGACAACGTAGAGTTCCTGTTGGGCAAGGCGGAAGAAGTGCTGGCCTCGCTGCCGGTCATGCCCGATGCGGCCATTCTCGACCCGCCCCGGGCAGGTTGCCAGCCCGCCGTCCTGGAAAGCCTGCTGGCCCTGGCGCCGCCCCGGGTCGTCTATGTATCCTGCGACCCGGAAACTCTGGCCAGGGACTTAAAGGTTCTGGGCGCCGGATACACTATCGACTTTATCCAGCCCCTCGATATGTTCCCGCAAACGCACCACGTGGAATGTGCAGCCGTGCTCAGCTGCAAGCAGTTAAAGCCCGCCCTGGTTCTGGCTTCATCCTCGCCCCGCCGGCGCGAGCTGCTGACTGAATTGGGGCTGCCTTTCCGTGCGATTCCCTCAAACGCTCCGGAGGAGCAGTTGCCCGGCGAATCTCCTACGGAAATGGTGCGCCGCCTTTCCCTGGAAAAGGCCCGGTTAGTGGCGGCTGGCCTTTCGGAAGGCTACGTCGTTGGGGCGGACAGCACGGTGGTTTTCGGCAGGGAGGCCGTCGGCAAGCCCGCCAATGCGGAGGATGCGCGCCAAATGCTGCGGAAACTACGCGGTACGGCCCACCAGGTAACTACCGGACTTACCGTAATCGACTTGAAATCAGGCCGGGCCATTACCGATTCCCTGACCTCTGACGTGCAGCTGCGGAACTTCAGCGACGCCGAGCTGGAGGTATCCATAGCGTCCGGGACGCCTATGGATAAGGCTGGCGCCTATGCAGTGCAGGACCAGGAATTCCGGCCAGCCCGCCTGACCGCCGGATGCTACAGCAACGTAGTGGGCCTGCCTTTGTGCCGGCTTGCTGAAATGCTGGGGCAATTAGGCTGCCCGTTGCCGGCCTTCTGGCCGGATTCGGTAGGGAAGAAGTGCCTGGTTCATTGCTGTTTCAGGGCTAACCCGGGAGAGCAGCCGTGAACTTCCTGGGTATGGGCTTCATGGAATTGGCGGTAATATTGGTCATCGCCTTTCTGGTTATGGGGCCAGCCCGGACCATCGACATGGCTCGCAATCTGGGCAAACTGGTTGGCGAGGCGAGGAAGACTCTGGCTGATATGACGGCAGCTGCGTACCTGAATAGCGCGGATACTCCTGCCCCGCCTCGGCAGCCCTCCTCGCCTCAACCGCCCCCGGTCGAGCCGGACCGTCCTCCTTCCGGAGCGATACCGACGACCGGCCCCGGAGACGGGAATGAGCAGCAGTCGTGAGTTAACCCTCATCGAACACCTGGGCGAACTGCGCCGCCGGGTATTCATCTCCCTGATTGCCCTGCTGGCAGGAACGGCCGTAGCCTTCCTCTTCTGGGCCGATATTGTGGAACTGCTGAAACGGCCGGCCGGGGACCTGAACGACGGCGCCGGCGTAACGCTCATCGCCACTCAGGTTACTGAGCTGCTGTCAACCAGCGTCAAGGTATCGCTGGTGGGTGGGTTTACCCTGGCCCTGCCGGTGATTATCTACCAGGTAATCCGCTTCGTGGCCCCCGGCTTGAGCCCGTCGGAAAAACGCTGGCTGCTTCTTTTCATTCCGGCAACGCTGCTGGCCTTTATGGGTGGAGTAGCATTCGCTTACTACGTGCTTACCCCCCGCGCCTTGCCCTTTTTGCTGACTTTCGGTGATGGAGTGGCAGAACCGTTAATCCGCATCAGTAACCTGGTGGATGTAATGCTGCGGCTGCTGTTCTGGATGGGGCTCTCCTTTGAAACACCGCTGGTAATGTATTTGCTGGCCCAATTGGGTCTGGTAACCTCCCGAATGTTTGCCCGCTTCCGCAAATATTGGGTGGTGGTAGCCTTCATCCTTGGCGCTGTGATAACCCCTACCTTCGACCCGTTGAACCAGACTCTGGTAGCCGCCCCGCTGCTGCTTCTTTATGAATTGGGGATATTCCTGGCCTGGCTGGCCGGCCACAGCCGCCGGCGCGGGAACCGGGAAATCGCGCCTCTGTCCAGGGGCAATTGAAAAGGGACGGAAATTATTCCGTCCCTTTCTCCGGCCTGCATTGAAACCGGCGGTAAGTTACCCCGGGTTGCTGCCGGAATTGGGCGGGTCCTTGGGCGGCTGAGCCTGTGAACTGGCAGTGTCATCTTCCCCGGTAACGGAACTCTTGAAGCTGCGTATGCCCTTGCCCAGCGAGGAACCGATTTCAGGCAACCGCCTGGCGCCAAAAATCAGTAGTATTATCACCAGGACCACCAAAATCTGCGGCAACCCAATCGATCCGAAACCCATTTCTCCTCCTCGGAGTCCCTTCGGCTTTTCCTGTTTCATCAATGATACCAAATCCCCGGTCAGGAATACAATTGCCCGTTTCCCGCAAGCAGCCTGCTTTCCTGAAGGGCTTCGCAGAAACCGGCGTAAAGGGTTTCACCGGTTGTTGCCCGCTTTGGCCCTATGTATAATCTGATAACTCGGCAAGGGATGGACGGGTGATGGCAGAAGACTATGATCTGGTAGTGATTGGCGCCGGCCCTGGCGGTTACGTCGCGGCCATCCGGGGCGGACAGCTGGGCCTGAAAACCGCTGTCGTAGAGCGGGAAGAACTGGGTGGCGTATGCCTGAATTGGGGCTGTATTCCCAGCAAAGCCCTGTTGAGGAACGCCGAGATAGTCTCCTGCTTCCGGCGGGCCGACGAGTTTGGCTTGAAGTTCGATAACTTTACCGCTGATTACTCTGTCGCCATTGACCGCAGCCGCCGGGTGGTTGAGCGCAACGTGCGCGGGGTAGCCTATCTGCTGCGCAAGAACCAGGTTGAACACATTGCCGGCTCCGCCACCCTGGGCAGCGAAGGCATGGTAGAGGTGGCCCCGGAAGGGCGGCGGCTGCGCGCCAGAAATATCATCATCGCTACCGGCGCCCGGCCGCGAACCATTCCCCCTTTGCCGGTGGATGGCAGCAGGGTAATTACCAGCAAGGAAGCTATCCTGCTGCGGGAACTGCCCGACTCAATAGTTATCGTGGGCGGGGGCGCCATTGGACTGGAGTTCGCCTACCTGTACCGGATGTACGGCGTGGACGTTACGCTGGTGGAACTATTGCCCCGCCTGGCGCCCGGCGAAGACGCCGAAATCAGCCGGCAAGTGGAACGCTCTTTTGGTCGTCACCGGATTAACATAATGACCGGAACCGGGGTATCCGGCTTGACGGAAGGGCCCGATGGCCTCAGCATTACCGTGGAAAGGAATGGGGCGACGGAAACTCTGGCGTGCGACAAAGCGCTGGTGGCGGTTGGCATACAGCCCAACAGCGATAACCTGGGCCTGGAATCCGTGGGGGTGGCTACCGAAGGCGGCTACATTACGGTGAACGAACAGATGGCCACCAACGTGCCGGGCATTTATGCTATCGGCGATGTTACCGGCAAGCTCGCTTTGGCCCATGTCGCTTCAGCGCAGGCAACTCTGGCGGTGGAGGGAATTGCCGGTGAAGAGACGCAACCCCTCGATTACCGGTTTATGCCCCGGGCAACTTATTGTCAACCGCAAATTGCCAGCCTGGGGTTAACCGAAGCTCAAGCTCAGCAGGCCGGCTATGCCGTGAAGGTGGGCAAGTTTAATCTACAGGCCAACGGCAAGGCTATGGGCATGGGTGAGACTGACGGGATGATTAAATTGGTTGTGGATTCCCGTTACGGGGAACTGCTGGGCGCTCACCTGGTAGGGCCGGAAGTTACCGAACTGCTTGGCGAGCTGTCTCTCACCCGATTGCTGGAAGGCACCACGCTGGAACTGGGCTGGCTGGTGCACGCCCACCCCACTATTTCCGAAATCATCAAGGAAGCGGCGCTGGACGCCCAGGGCCGGGCGATACATATGTAAAACTCCGGCGACGGCTGGATGGAAACGCAGGAGGCAAACTTGGCAACCACCATAGTTATGCCCAAGATGGGCTACGATATGCGTGAAGGGACGGTGGTACGCTGGTACAAGCAGGCGGGCGATACGGTGGCCCGCGGCGAGGTCATCGCCGATATTGAAACCGACAAGGCCACCGTCGAGTTTGAGGCCTATACCGGGGGCGTACTGCACCAGTTGGTCGCTCGGGAGGGTGTGCCGGTGCCGGTGGGGGAAGCCATTGCCGTCATCGGAGAGCCGGGCGAGACCTCGGGCCTTGCTGCGGTAAACGTTGCAGCCCCGGCTCAGACAACGTTGCCTTCATCGGTTGCCGGAAATGTCCCAGTCGCCTCTGCCGGTTTCCGGCCCGCCGATGACGAGGTGCGGGCATCGCCCATTGCCCGTCGCCTGGCCCGTGAACGGGGCATTGACCTGGCCCAGGTAGTCGGCTCCGGCCCCGGCGGGCGCATTGTGGAGCAGGATGTGCTGGATTTCAACCTGACGGCAGCTGCATCGGATGAAGCCGGTTCAGACGCAAGGGACAGCCGGGTACTTGCTTCACCCATTGCCCGGCGGTTGGCGCGGGAGCGCAGCATTGACCTCTCCCAGGTTGGTGGTACTGGCCCGGGAGGGCGGGTTGTGGAACAGGACATCCTCGATTTTGCGGCAGCTCCGGCCAGCGCCCCGGGGTCGGCCTTGCCGGCTTCATCCGCTGCTCCGGCCCCGGACCAGGAGACGGAACCTGCCCCAACCGCAGCAGCGGCCCCCGGGATGGCTCCGGTGACTGAAGCAGCCGGGCAGCGGGTTGACCTTTCCCGGATGCGTCAGGCCATTGCCCGGGTAACTGGAGACAGCAAGCGTAGCGCGCCCCATTTCTATGTTACAACTGATATTGACATGGAAAAGGCTATGGGCCTGCGCCGGGATATTAACGATGCGCTGCCGCCGGAAAGTCGGGTCAGCATAAACGACCTGGTCATTCGGGCTTGCGCCATCGCCCTGGGGCGCCGGCCCAGGTTTAACGCGTTTTTCCGGGACGACCATCTGCAATTCAACTCCAGAATCAATATCGGGATCGCCATTTCCCTGGAAGCGGGGCTGATTGTCCCCGGCATCAGCGACTGCCAGAGCAAGAGCCTGGCGGAAATTGCCGCCGCCAGTAAAGACCTTGTTGCCCGGGCTAACAGCGGCGCCTTGCGCAACGAAGAGTATAGCGACACTACCTTCAGCATCAGCAACCTGGGAATGTTCGCAGTGGACAGCTTTGCGGCCATCATCTTCCCGCCCCATGCGGCGGTGCTGGCGGTAGGCGCCGTCAGTGAACAACCGGTGGTACGCGATGGTCAGTTGGCAGTGGGGCAGATAATGAAGGCCACCCTGTCCACCGACCACCGGGTGGCCGATGGCGCAGAGGCAGCGCAGTTCCTGGTGGAGATAAAGGCGTTGCTGGAAAAACCGGTAAGTCTGCTGCTTTAGCAGCCGTTTAAGCGGTTGCTCCGGTTTGCCGGAGCGGTAGTCAGGTTGGGCTGACGGCCGCCGGCGCTGGGTTGCCGGCCTTGCCCGGACGGTTAACGGTTTCCTTGCCGGTAATTTGCTATACTGCGGTTAAGAGTTTGAGTTGTCCCGGATATTGCCAGCAACATGCCGGTCGGGAGATTCGCCCGGGCAATGCAAGGAGGATGGCACAATGGGAATCAACATACAAGGTATCGGCCATATAGGTATCCTGGTCTCTGATTTCGAGCGCTCTTTCAGGTTTTACACCGAGGTGATGGGGCTAAAGGTAACCAACCACCGGAAGCGTTCCGATGGCAGTGAGACGGCGTTTCTGCGATTTGATGAGACCCACCATGATTTGGTCATTGCCAGCGCTCCGGAAGGGGTTGACGTTTCCGAGGCGGTGCCGGCTGGCGCCCGGTTGGTGCAGCAAATTGCTTTTCAGGTGGCGGACCGGGACGAGTTTATGCGCGCCCTGGCCCATTTGCATACCAACGGCGTGAAGATAATCAACGGCCCCACTACCCACGGTATCGAGAGTGATAATAATATCTACGGCAGTGGCAGCCGTTCCTTCTATTTCAGCGACCCGGATGGCAATCGCCTGGAAATTTTCACCGACGGCATGAAGGTTCGGAATGACGAGCGCTTCCCCAGTCCGGATTACCAGGAAGCCCTGGAGGACTTTATGCGTACCCAGCGGGGGGTTGCCGTTTAGCAGCCCGTTCTGCCTGCCGCAAGCGTCGGGATACCGAAAAAACCGGGAAGCCTGAATACTACAAGCCTCCCGGTTTGCTTGCTGAAAGGTCTGCAACCCCGTTTGCCGGTACGGGAGAGAGCGGACCTTAAGGTATCCGGCGTCAGGGTTGCTGCGGGAAGGGCCACCAGTCGGGGAAGCTTCTGAGCCGCAGCCTATGGAATAAACCGGGGTGGGTTGCCACCGCCAGCCGCATGGCCTGGAGCATAGAGTCGCGAAGGGACTCGTGGGCATCCATAGATGTCCTGAGCTTGAATAAATGGTAACATTCCCGCAGGTTCAACTTGACCAGGACGCGCCGATAGTGCGCATGGGTAACCAGGTATTGGGCCGCCAAAGGTGAATGGCTGCTTACCAACCGGTAACCCTCTTCTGCCCGACCGATGGCCTCCTGAAACTGCCCGGTTAACCCCGCTTCGCAGAGCAATTTCGGGGTTCGGTAACCTAACGAAACGGAGAGAGGTTGCGGGAAACAAGACTGCATTCGGTGTCTCTTGTATTCCCGGTAGGCTCCGTAATCCAGCAGCAACTCAAAAGCATAGTCCACTACTTCAAATTCCCGCGGGGCGGCGTCGTGCTCGCCCATGTCTTCGGCGCTGAGGTCAATCAGCCGTTGGCGTTCCTCCGGGGACATTTCCAGGGCCTGCCGCCAAGCATCAGCGTAGTCGCCGGCAAACCGGCTGAAGATTAACGCCGCTGCCAGCCTCTCTTCGGCTTGCGGTTCAGCGTGAACCAGTTTTGCTACGATGTCGGCATTCTCTGCCGGGGCTTTCAGGGGCAGATTCAGCTGCCAGGCGCTGGGCATACTCTTAGCCAGGTACGGGTTTTTCTCGGCGTACTTGATTAAGGTAGGGGTAATGCGCCGACCTTGTTCCCGCAAGGCCAACCCCAGTTCCTGCTCTTCGACCACCGGGGAAGAAAGCAGCTTGGCTATGGCGCGTTCCAGAACCCGCGCATTGGCAGTAACCCCCACATTGGTCAGCGTGGCCGCCGGCAGCACGGCGCGGCAGGCTTCGGCGGCAATACGACGCAGCCGCAGGTCGTAGGCGGCGTCTTTATCCCTTGCTTTCCGGGGACGCGCGCTTTGCAGGTATTGCCGGCAGCCTTTAATGAGCTGCTGATAGCTCGCGAACAATTCGGCAGCGACCGAGCAAAAAATCCTTCGGGCTTCCGGTGGGTTATGCAGCTCCTTGGGAACATGAAAATAATCAGTTGGCATAACCTGGTAGCGGGAGGACTTTTCGGTATAGGAGGCAAGGCGATTATCTTCCAGAGCGTCGCAAGCGATGCGGGAAATATTCTCGACGGCCAGATGCGCCACGGCGTGCTCGGCGACGGAAGCGTGGCCATAGCCCAGCACCCAGCGTTCGTGAAAGTTGGCGGCCTTTTCCTGACTGACCTGACGGGCAATTTCGTCAAAAGGCTCCGGCCGCCGGGAAGTCATGGCAAAGGAGACCGCAATCTGTTCCTCGGTCAGTTGGTGGGCGTCCAGAGGATACACGCGCCTGCAATACGATGTGTTGCCTGACGTTGCCATGAACCTCCACCCCCCACCCCTCTACTCTACGGAACGCCGGCGATTATATGAGGTGTGCAGTTCCGGCATGCCAGCATTGCAGCGGACAGGCTTCGGGCAGTTTGCGCACCCGTCTTCGGCGCGCTTCCCGGGTAAAAGAACCGGAATGACCCACAGCAGCGACCGGGCCAGGTATTGGGGTAGTGAGGATGGCTTATGGGTCTGAGCAGTCGCGGGTGAATCCGCAATTAGGGCAGCGAATTTTGCATTGTCGCTGTACCATTCGGACGCCGCATATCTCACAGGTAAGGCCATCATCCTCTCTGGAAGCGATCGGCTGGTTGGCTGAGGTGCTGCCGGCAAGCGGTTCCATCGGTCAATAACGCTCCCTGGAAAGTTACGGAGCCACGGGCGAGGCGATGCGGGCCTGCAGGATTCTCTCTCCCGCAGTGCGACCACCGGCGGGAGGCTGTTCAACACTGAGATGAATATAGCCGAAATCATAAAGGGATTCGGGCAATTCAACTGCCAGGGCGCCCTGCCCGGCCTCGTCAACGGCAATCTCCCCCAGGTGAGATCGCCGTCCGTTCTGCGAAAGCCATACCTGGTAAGGCCGGGTTGATTCTATGGGCGTCATATTGGCAAGCATAAGCACTGCGCTCAGACCATCGTGGCCGACCAGAATTACCCCTTCTCCGCTACTGTTCCGCATAGTCGGATGAAGGGGGAAGGACTGGGCGTTTGCCTGGGCAGTCAGGTAACTGGTGGTCCATAAATGGTTCATAGCATGGTTAGTTCTGGTGTCCAATTCGTGGAAGGCGTCCATCAGGTCTGCTGCGGAAGCAACCTGACGTTCCAGGTCATTCACCCGTTCATTCAGGGCAGCGGGTTCGCTCTGAAGCGAATTTACTCGCTGGGTGGTCAGGAAATGCATAATCATTGAAGCAGAGAGGAGGGCAATAGCCAGCGCGGCGGCCAGGGGCAGGGCAAAATTAGCCGGCTGAAACCGCGGGGTAGAGTTGGCAAGGCTGAAACCGCGCTCAACCCAATTTGCCAATGGCGTTGGCTGGGGCAATGCCGCTACGTCGTCCATCAGCCGGCTCAAGAGTTGGTGGGGAGGAGCAGCCTGTGGAACGCCATGCGCCAGCGCGGCTGTCACCGGCTCCAGGCCCGACAATAGCCGGTTACAATGGAAGCAGCCAGCCAGGTGCTCTTCCACCCCGGCGGTTTCTTCTTCGTTCAGAGCGCCCAGGGCATAGGCCTCCAGGTCGTCCTCGCAGTGCTCAGAAATATTGAAGTTCAGTCCATTATTCGGCGTCATCCTGGTCCAGTTCCACTCTCAATTTTTGCATGGCAAGCCGAACCCGGGTCTTGACGGTTCCCAGCGGTTGGCTTAACCGGCTGGCTATTTCTGAATGCGAAAGGCCATTATAGTAGGAGAGAATGATGACCTCCTGCTGTGCCGGGGGCAGTTTACCCAGCGCCTGCCTGACTCGCTCACCCGTCAGGTTGCGTTCCGCCGCTTCGTCAGTAGGAACCTGAGCTGCGGGGAGCAAGTCAAGGGTTTCATACTCCCTGGGGTCAGCAGCGGAGTTGGCCCGTCGGTTTGACCTGATGATGTCTATTATCTTGTGATGGGCTACACTCATAATCCAGGTCCGGGGCTCGCCGCGAGCAGAACTGTACGAGACCGCTTTCAGCCAGAGATTCAGGAATACTTCCTGGGTAGCCTCTTCCGCCATAGCCTCGGTGCGCAGCATGTATTTGGCCAGAGAATAGATGCTTTGAGCGTAACGGGAATAGATGGCTTCCAGCGCCTCCTTTTCCCCTTTCGCTGTCCGGCAGAGCAGTTCCTGATCCTCCATATCTTGATAGCTAAGCAATTCCGGTCTCCCTTTCGCCCGGTAAGGAGAACAGTACAAATTTTACTACGCAGACCCCGGTAAAGCAGATTGCCGGCAGCGATAGTTATCGGGCAAAACGCAAAGCGCGCATTGCTTTTTCCACGTCTTGAACTTCGCAGATTCGGCAACCTTAGACTGCCAGGGCTTGAAAAACCGGCCCTGGATTGGACAGCTGCTCCAGGTTCCAGATTGCCTCCAGCGCCTGTTGACATTGGTAATCCGGGAGGGTTTCGGACGCCAGATTGCAGAACTTGGCGTTTATTTCCTCGTCGCTGAGAGGGTTTTTACGGTGCCCTCTGGGCCAGGAAGTGGCGGCGGCAACCGTTTCCCTATGTCTGGTGGTAATCTCAATGCGGCAATTGTATTGTGCCGGGTACTGCTCGGTAAAGCCGGGCCCTTCAATCATAGTCATCTTGCGCATCAGCGCGCGCAATGAAGGGTCAGCGATACGGGAGGCCGTAAAACTGCCCGGGGTAACGGCGCCGTCCTGCAAAGCCATAGCTACCAGAAACGGGATGCTGTGGTCGGCGGTCTCGCGGGTTTGCGGGTCCCATTTCTCCGGCTCGGTCAGGGGGGTGCTTACCGCGCCCTTGTAGGTCTGCACCTGAATATGTTCGATGTCGGCCAGGTTAACGCGTGGGTGAAGCTCGATCGCCAGGCCAACCGGCGCTTGAGTATGAATTTGGGAAGGGTAGAACTTGAAGGTAGTATGGTTAATCAGGAAGGGCTGACTGCCGCCGCCGAACTGCGCTAAAGTTACCGGCGGGGCAACCCCGGCCTGTTCCCACAGGCCCCGGCGGCCTTCGAAGGGTTCGCTGGGGCCGGCCATGCCACTGGCCGCCAGCTGGACGGCAAAGACGGCCGCCCGACTGGCGGCGGCGGTGGCGCAGCCTTTCCACATGGATAGCTCGCCGGTGCGGGTAACGCCGAGGGGCAGGTTGGGAGCCAAAGCCAGCGAAATTGCGTGGCCCATCTGTTTCCGGTCTAACCGCAGCAGGTGGCCGGCCGCGCAGGAAGCGCCTACTATGCTGAACATTCCCTGATCCCAGCCATAGTCTCCGGTAACTACCTGGTCCGACAGACGGGCAAAAACCTCATATGCCAGCGTTATCGCCGTAATCAGCTCCGCTCCGGGGCTGTTCTGCGCATCGCCCACGGCCAGGACGGCCGCAATCATGTCGCTGGGGTGCCCCCCGCCGGGTGAGAAGTATGAGTCGTTGCAATCCAAATAACGGATCATTACCCCGTTAGCGAAGGCTGCCCAATCCGGGGAACTGGGTTCATTGGCGCCCAGCACCCTGGCTGAAGGGATACCGTTAACCCGGGCAGCCAGTTGACGGGCAATCCTGGCCGGTTCGGAAGAGTATCCCCCCATGGCGCATCCCAGGGTATCCACCAGGGTGCGTTTCACCTGTTGAATCGTCCCTGGGTCCAAATCCCGGTACGACAACCGGCAAGCGTACTCACTCAGCAATCGGGTAGTCTGATCCATCGGCTTCTCCTGTATTCCGGCGCGTGGCTCCCGGTTAATTGTCAGCGGCAACCGGTTGCTGAACCCGGCTGGCAAGCTCATCGAAATGCTCCGCAGCCTGTTCTACCAGCAAAGCCACGTCCTCGCCGAGGACATAACCTTCGTTTACCAACTGCTCGGCGCAGGTGCGGACTTGAGCCAGGTAATCCGCGCGGGACGGGTAGCGTTCTTCGATGGAAGCGCGCGGGTCGCCGGCAGCCTCCCTGGCTTCCCGGGTTGGCGGGAAAGGAATGGTTGAACCGGTCAGGGTGCCGCCGGTGCCGCCGCCGGAGGACAGAATCTGCCCTTCGCCGCCAATTTCGGCGTGGCGCAAGTTCCAGCCGGTATGGGTAGCCAGAGGGGACTGGACCAACGGCAGACGGATACCGGACACCTCATTGCCGTCCTGATCCACTGCCGGCACCAACAGGGGATAGGGTTCGCCCACGGCGGCCGGCACATTGCTGGCCACGCCGGGTTCGGGGCCAAAGTCCAGCCGGCGGAAGCGACGACAAGGGTTGGGAAAGTTCACCCCCGGAATAGCGGTTATGGTTGCCGCAACCTCTGCGGGGTTTACCGCAGTACCATCAGCCAGGCGTGGGTAAGCGCTGACCGGCGGAGCCGAACCCTCGGTAACCCAGCGATCCAGGTTAACCAGGGCCGCCTGCAGCAAGGGGCGATAGTCCAGGCAGTTGAAGGGCTGCTGGCCCCGGCTGCCATTGGCCGGATCCCGGTCTCGCAAAAAGGTGGTTCCCAAAGGATGCTGCGCCCCGCCGAAGTGGTAAATACGCACTGCTTCCGGAATTTCCAAGTCTTGAGAGCCGGACAAGTCTATATGCACCAGAGCGCCGCCGCCGCCCCAGTATTCGGATGAAGTGTAGGTGTACATAATCCTGGGGAGAGAGCCTTGGGCGGCAGCCCGGGACAGCACGCCATCGGTCTTGCCGGTAGCCGGGTCGGTCTGTGCCGTATCACTGAAGGGGAAGAGGTTATTGGGACTGCGGCTGGCCTGGCTGGAGGGTTGGGCGAAACGTTGATTGAATTCGCCATGCTTGGCCCCGGCCACATGGGGAATCAACCCATCAAAAACGGTGCGGCCTTGCTCGTCCCGGTTAAGGTCGTAATAGACCAGGTCCCGCAGGAAACGACCGCTTTGAGATGAACCAAAGGAGTAAGCCAGATCCAGCTGACCGGCGCAGGGGTTGCCCTGCGCCGCGGTTCCGTAACGCAGGAAGGCGGCCAGCTCCCGGGTCGCCAGCAGCCCGGTTCCGACCACCGGCGCGCCGGTAGTGGAATAGATTACCTGGTAAACCTTACCCGGCTCGAAGCCGGCGGCCCGGTAAACATAATTGGCATCGGGGGTAACCTTGCCGTCCACCAGGCGGGCAAAGGCCCATTCATCCCGGGGAATAATCTGTTCCGGGGCATCCTCGTGGGCCTGCACCGTCATCACTGCTGCCCAGTCCTCCAGGTTATTGGCCGGATAAGGGCGATGATTGCGGTCAGAGAGAAATTGTTCGTTAATCGGTTCATTAGGTACAAAGGTAACCACCAGCTTGCCGGCAATCCGCGTTCCGTCCGGGTTTCGCGCCTCCGGCGGATACAGCCGCAATACGCCCGGCACATCGGGGGCGTCGTGCTGCCAGCCGCACCAGGCGACAGTGTAGCCCTGACGCATCAGAAAACCGTTGCCGGCCGGCAGGGGCGCATCGGGCGGCAGATCCGGGGCGTTGTTAAAGTTGCGCAGGCACGGCCCCCGCCCCCGGTTAAGAATGTCGAAGAACAGCCTTCGGTTGCCCAGCTCCTGATTTGCGGGAACAAGAAGGCGAAAGTCGGAATAGAAGTGAACTTCCCCGGTTATGCTGCGGGGGGCCAGTTTCAAGTCCACCACTGTTTCGTTGGCCGGGTTCACCGGATCGACGGTAAAGTAGGCGATACCGTCCAGCTGTTCATAGGGGCCCACCTCGCCAAAGGACTTGCCATCAGCGAAAGGTTGTCGGGAGGTTATTTCCAGCTTGCCAACTGCCATTACATACCTCCATAAGGGCTGTGAGCAATGATTTGCGCTCAATCTGCCAAATCGCTGTTCCATTGGGCTAGATACGCCGACGATTAGCCGGGATGCTCCATTTCCGGTAATGCCGAAGCTTACAGAATGCCGCTGGTATCCACATCCAGGTCGGTCGGGGCAGCTTCGCCGGTGAAGTTTACCCACCAATGGTCGAATTCCTGAAGCCCGTACTTGTCCCGCAGCCGACCCAGGTGAGCCTTCACCTGTACCTGCATCGGCAGCCCGTATTCGGCTACCAGGAGGTAAGTTCGCGCTACCCATTCTAAAGAGCTGGCCAGGTTCCCCTGCTCTTCAGCCACCATACCTAACTGGCCATAGGTGCGGGCAAGACGCTGCGCCTCGCCCAGCTCCTCAAAGATCTCCCGGGCCTGGTGATACCAGTTTTCGGCATTACGGTACTGCTGCTGTTCATGAAACAGAACGCCTAACTGCCGGCACTCGTCGCCGGCCCCCAGGCGGTCTCCCATTTCATCCCGACGTTCCAGGGCAGCCAAGTACCATTCCTCAGCTTCTTCGTACACGACACCCCGGTCTTGCTCCAGCAAACCCAGGAAGTGCAATTCGGTAGCCAGTTGGCCCAGATTGCCCTGCCGGTCGCTGAGGCTGAGGGCCTGCTGATACCAGCTTTTGGCTTGGTCAAACTCATACTGGGCATGACAGACGGTTCCCAGCTCGTGATAGATGAGCGCGGCTGTTTCCTCGTCCCGGTGTTCTTCCGCCAGCTCCCGGGCCCGGTGATACCAGCTTTCCGCTTCCTTATGCTCAAACTTTAACTGGGTTACCAGGCCCAGGGCCCGGTAATCCTTGACCATTTCCTCGGCATCAGGAAGCCGTTGGTGAATTTCCAGGGCTTTGCTGTACCATTCCCTGGCTTCAGTATAGTAGCGCTGGCGTTGGCGAACCTGACCCAGAGCGAAGTAGTCATCAGCTACTGCCGCCCGATCGTCGCTGTCTTCAATGATGGACAGGGAGCGTTGCAGCCAGCCGGCGGCCTCGTCCAGCTGCCGGCGCAGCAATGCCATCATCCCGAACTGGTGATATACCGCTGCGAGACGCGGGTCGGTATCGGCCTGGGGTTGAGCGGACAGGTAGTCCATCAACTGCCGGTTAAAGCCCTCGGCCCGCGCCAAATAGCCTGAATCCACTGACTCGCTGACATCTGTTCCCAGCAGGTAAAGCCATAAGTCTATACTCCCGTTAGCTTCCGCCGTTGCGGCTGTTTGACCCACGGCTTCCAGCAGTTGTTCGCGCAGCCGGCGCAGTTCGGGAATGCGCTTCTGCATTCGGTAAACCTGGGCCAGTGGCTGAAGCAGCAGCTGGGCATTGTCCCATTGGCCGGCTTCCAGGGCCAGCGCCAAAGCCTGATGCAGATTGCCTTCTTCGGCCAGCACTGCCGTAACGCCCGAATCCTGGTTTTCGTAGAGGGACTCCATAAAATAGTCGGCGGTATCGGCGTAAACCCGGACAAACTCCGATTCAAGACGGCTGATAGTGGCGCCGGACGCCTGCTGTCCCAGTTTTGCCCCCAGAAACCGTGGCAAGGCCGGGTGTATCTGATATACGCTGGGCGAGACGGGTTCCAGAAAACCGTCGGCCAGCGCTGAACGCAGGAGCGTGCGACACGCTCCCCAGCCCAGCTCTTCATTCATGACATTGCGGTAAACCTGCTCCTGAGTAATGTGAGTCAGGATGTCCATCATTACCCGCCGTTGAAAGAGGGACAGGAAGGGCAGGTGGGTGCGGCTGCGATAGGGCATTTTGCTCCACGAATATTCCATCAGCGCGGTCAGGAAGTCATCTCGCCCGGCCTCGATGTCCGCCGCGGAAAACTCCGCCAGGCGTCGCTGCAACTCGCCCAGTATGACCGGGGCGGGAATGTTCTTGAGCAAAGGCAAAGCTATCTGGCAAGCCAGGGGGTGCCCTTCAATGGCATCCAGCAGGTCAATCACATCACCGGTCAAGGCGCCGGTGGCCACGCCGTTCTTTTCAAGGATAAGCCCGGCCAGGTCCCGGCGATCCAGCGATTCCAGTCCCTTCAGAACATAAGATTGGGCAGGAATTGTCAACCACGGTTCCATCGAGTTGCGGGTAACCAGCAAGGCGCGGCTGGCCGGCAGCCCGACTGTTTCCGCCAGGAAATCGGCCAATTTGGCCTGTTCCGTCTCATTTAGCAGTCCAGGTGTTCCTGGTGGAAAGCCGGCGATGTTTTCCACCCCATCCCAGATAAGAAGCGAGGGTTGCTCCTTCAGATACTCCACTACCCAACTGCGTTGCCGTTCCACGGTCAGGTCGGCAAAGCCAAGACCGGCGATAGCGGTGCCTATTTCGTGGATGACCCGTTCCAGGCTGGCTGGGTGGGCCACATCAAACGGGGTGTAAAAAACGCCGCCCGGCAATTCGGGACGGCCGGTTTTTTGCAGCCAGCGCGCCAGGCCCAGCGCCAGCTCGGTCTTGCCGGCTCCCGTATTCCCACTGAGCAGCGTAACCGGGTGGTTTCGCAGCAGCCTTTCCACATCAGCCAATTCTGCCTGTCGGCCAACCAATCCATATTGACCGGCCGCAGGGAACTGGCCTTCCGCCGCCGCTTCCCGGTTTTGGACCATTGGCCGGGCCAGTGGATTGGGCCGCTCAACCTCAATCGCCGGCGGGGTGAAGTCCCTGGTTTGGTACAGCGCCGGAATGGTCCAATCCCAGAAGGGCCGGGGGCCCGTCAGGGTAGGACGACGGGGGGTTTCCATGAGGCCGGAGCGGGCTTGCTTCAGTGCGGCGGCCACCTCCTGGCCCCGGGCCAAAGCCTGGTAGAACCGTCGCGCGAAATCCTCGCCGGCTGCCGCCCCGTGCAGGCAGTGGGGTAACAGTACGGTGGCCGGCATACCAGCCTGGCTCATCTGCATTCCCAGCAGCATCCACGCTGGAACGGCGCCGGCCCGGGGCGCTCCCCGGTCGCCGGCGGTGAACAAAACCACCGGCGCCGCTGCGGCGTTGAAGATGCCGGCGAGCTGTGCGGCGGGAACCGGTTGGGCAAGCGAGTCCGGGCCTTCAAGCAGGATTTCCCCTTCCGGGGTCAGGCTGACCCCGTCCAACTGCACCACGTGGTAGCAGCCCGGCTTTTGCGACAAGGCCTGCTCCAGCGCGGCAAAGGAGGCAGGACGGACAAAATCCAGGCTTACCTGAACATCCAGGGATTCCAGGGCGGCAACGGTGGCCGCCGCTAACCCTCCGAAAAGCCGCGGGCCGTTGCCGGCCGGCCTCGGGGCGACCAGCAGCACGTTTAATTGGTCCGAGACCAAATCTCCCACATAAGACGGCAATGGCGAGGCTTCTGTCTGACGAACCAGGCCGGATAATTCCGATGTTACATAGCCGGCTGCCGAGCTGTTGAGCAACTCCCAGGGAATGGTCAGAAACTCGGGGCGGGAGGATACTATCGCCAGTTGATACCCGGCCAACCCTTCGGCCATGGCAGCGCCAAACAGCGACCGGGCAGCTTCGCTGCCGCCGAAAGTTCGTTCAAAAAGAAGCCGGCCCAGATTGCGGAGGCCGGTTTCTACCGCATCGGCGCGGGCTACCGCCGTACCAAAGGGATAGTCCAGGTATTCCTGAAAATACCAGGCAATCTCTCCCCGGTCCGAGTCTTCCAGGGGAAGATGAAAATCCACCGGCGGCGCGGCCTGAGTTTCCCCTCCATTTCGCCGGGCCACCTGCAATTGGCCGGATTCGGGCAAGTCGTGAATTTCCAGGTATTTAACCACTGAATACACCCCCGGAGCAGCTTTACACCGCCGCCGTCCGCTCGCATTATACAATATACAGACAGCTTGTATTTCCGTGGGCGCTCTTCACCTGGAAAACGGCGGGCAGAAAGGCCCGGAAAGCGGAGGAAATGCGCTATGATTTATCTGACCGATGAAATGCGGACACTGTTGGACCGCGCCATGGACGATCGCTGTACTTGCCTGGTAGGTACGGCAACCTCGGACGGCAAACCGCAGATAAGCATGAAGGGCAGCGTTATGGTGTTTGACCGGGAAAGGCTGGCCTACTGGGAGAGGGCCAGGCGCACCGCGCTGGAAAATGTGGCCGATAACCCGCAGGTAGTGGTTTTTTATCGAAACCCGGCGCGGCGAATAACGTGGCGGTTTCACGGAAGAGCTATAGTGTATGCAGCAGGCGCCATCAGAAACAACGTAATGCACCGGACAGTTCAGGCAGAGCTGGACCGGGACCCGGAACGGCTGGGGGCAGCGGTGATAGTAACCGTGGACAGCATTACGGATCTGGCCGGCAACATCATTCAGGAACGGTAGCAGTCAGGACCGGCAAAAGCCGGTTTGTCGGCCACAAGGTCATAACGACCAGCGCCGGCAGCATATCAGGCATCTGAAGACAAACTGCTGCTGTTCCTGGGGGTTACCCGCGGAACAACGCCAGAGCATCCACCGCCTTGACACCCTGTCCTTGGGGCAGCGCCATCAGGGGGTTGATGTCCAGCTCCGACAAGTCGCCCTCCAGGTGCACGGCCAGGTGGGAGACACGAACCAGAGCGTGGGCCAGGGCGTCTATGTCCGCCGGCGGCGAGCCGCGAAATCCCCGCAGCAACCGGGCCCCCTTTACTCCGTCAATCATTTCCAGGGCTTCGGTGCGGGTAATGGGGCAAACCCGCAAGGCTACATCGTTATAGACTTCCACCATTACGCCGCCGGTGCCAAAAAGCAATACCGGCCCCAACTGGGCATCGTAAGACACTCCGACAATTACTTCCACCCCGCCGGAAACCATTTCCTGAACCAGAACGCCTTTAACAGCGCCCTTGGGGGCGGCTTTGACCGCGTTTGACATAACCTGTTCATAGGCGGCCCGCACTTGCTCAGAACCGGCCAACCCCAGTTGAACCACGCCGGCTTCGGTCTTGTGCAATATGTCGGGCGAGTCGGCCTTCAGCGCCACCGGATAACCAATGCCCTCTGCGGCGGCCACCGCTTCCTCTACCGAGGCGGCCAGAACCTCTTTGGCCAGGGGTACGTCCCAGGCGGAGATCAGTGACTTGCTTTCACTTTCAGAAAAAGCGGTGCGACCGGCAACTTTCAGGGCGGCCAGCGTCTTCTGCTGGTTGACAGTAATATTCGGGGCCTGACCGAACCCTTCAGCCAGGCGCCGGTCGCGCCACTGGTGGTAGTCCAACAAGGTACGCAACCCCAGGGCCAGTTTATCGGGGACGTAGAAGACCGGCACTTGAGCTTCCTTTAGCCTGGGGAGACCGGCAGCGGCGGAACGGGTGCCCGTCCACAGAAAAGCCAACGCCCGATCGCTGCCATCCCGCTGGGCAATCACCTGTTCAGCTTGTGCGTCAGCGCCAGCGCTGGCGACCACCAGAGTGCCTATTTCCGGCTGGTTGGCCATATAACGCATAATTTCCGGGAAGGAATCGCTGTTGGCGAAGCCGGTTACGTCCGAAGGGTTGGCCGCCCAGCCGAACCCCTTGAGCACTTCGTTGATGCCGTTCCGAGCCTCTTCGGTCAAGGGAGGCAACTCCAGACCGGCCAGGCCGCACATATCGGCGGTCAGGGAACTGATGCCCCCGGAATGCGAAACTACTGCCACACCGCGCCGGGCCGGCCTGGTAGTATGGGCCAGCAGTTGAGCCACTTCCAGCAGCTCGTCATAATCCTGTACCCGGGTAATGCCATACTGGGCAAACACCTGGTCATAGAGGGCATCTTCTCCGGTGAGGGCAGCGGTGTGGGAGCGCGCGGCGCGGGAACCCAGCTCGGAACGCCCAATCTTAATCAGGATGATGGGCTTGCCCCGTTCCATAGCCAGCTGGGCCACCTCGATTAACTTGCGCGCGTTCTTGAACCCCTCGACAAAGCCGGCGATGACCTTCACCGATTCCTGGTCCAGCAAATAGCGGGCAAAATCGCAGAAGTCCAGATCGGCTTCGTTGCCGGTGGAAATTATGTGGCTGAGGCCGATGCCTTCCTCTACCGCGCGGGTGAGGAAAGGCCCGAAAGCGGAGGCGCCGCTCTGACAAATCAACCCAATGGGTCCACTGAGGCCGTCGGAACCCCGGGAAGAGGCCGAAGGCCAGATGTCCGCTTGTACGTTGGCTACGCCCAGGCAGTTGGGGCCGCAAACGCGCAGCCCGGACTCGCGGGCAAAGGCGCCTACCTCCCCTTGCAGATCCCGCCGGTTGTCCAGGTCCCGCTCGGAAAACCCGGCGGAAATGACGATTGCGGAGCGCGCGCCCTTTTCGTAACTTTCCTGCAGGACATTAAGCACTTGATGGTAAGGCACCACAACCCCCACCAAATCCGGGGCTTCCGGCAAGGCGGTTACGCTGGGGTAGGACTTGACGCCCATAATCTCGTCGTAACGGGGGTTAACCGGATAGACATTCACCCTTTCCCGGGCCTTCAAAGCGGCATTAAGGAAACGGCCGCCGTACTGCATACGGGGCGTTGCCCCCACCACGGCGATGGATTTGGGGTTCAGCATCCGGTCTATGGATGCCAATTGAGCGTCAGTCCAGGTTGCCATTGCCTGAATTACTCCTGAATCGGCACACCGTGCGGGTTATATCGGGGGTTTGCATCCGGGATTCAGCTTCTATCCGTTATCCGCCGCCGGGGTACAACCCCGGCGCACGGGTTTTGGCGGTAATGAAACCGCGAACCTGACCCAGGCTTAAGTCTCGCCGGCGGAGCGCCGGTCAGCGCGCCAATCGTCAGGCGAAGGGGCCCGGTCAATTATCACGTCAATTACCGCCGGCCGGCCAGACTCCCGGGCATTGTGCAAGGCGGTGGGCAAGTCGCGGGAATCGTCAATCTGAACCCCGAAACAGCCAAAGCCGCGGGCCACCGCCGAGTTATCCGTCTCCATGAACTCAGAGGCGATGCGACGACCTTCAACCTGATGGTGTCGAACCATGCCCAGGGCATTGTCGTTAAAGACGATGCAAATTATGGGCAGCCGGTACTGCATGGCGGTGGAAAGCGCGTTGACGGTCATCATATAACCGCCATCGCCGGTTACCCCCACCACCGGGCGGTCAGGATACGCCAGCTTCAGGGCGACCGCGGCCGGCAGGCCCCAACCCATGCCGGCCGTACCGCCGGGGGCGAAGAAAGTGTGGGCCTGGGCCGACTGATAAAAGCGGGCCATCCAGGTACGGTTATTGCCAGCGTCCAGGGCATAGACCGTGCTGGCTGGCATATTTTCCTGCAGCAGGCGCACCAGACGCTGGGGCATTACCGGTGAAGAATCCTGGCGCGACGCCGGGTCATTGAAGAAGTTATCCCCTGCCCGGCGTTCCGGCAAAGCGGCGGCCCAGTCCTGACGATTCGCCGCAGTGGCCCGGGCCGCCTCCCGGGAGGCTTCCACCAATTGATCAAGTATGCTGCCAGCATCGCCAATCAGCCCCAACTCAACGGGAAAAGTCCAGCCGGCATTCCGCTCGTCAATATCAACCTGAATGATGCGCTGAGACCGCGGGTTAAAGACGTTGGGCTGCTCACGAACCGTATCCTGGGGGCTAAGCTTGGCCCCCACAATCAGCACTACGTCGGCATCCCCCACGGCCCGGTTGGCCGCCTCCTGACCATAAACCCCGGCCATACCCAGGGAAAGGGGGTGGGTTTCAGCCAGGGCGCTCTTTCCCTTATAACTGGTGGCGACGGGTGCCTGCCAAAGCTCGGCCAGCTGTTGCAATCGGGCGTGGGCCCGGGCCTGATGTACGCCGTTGCCGGCCATAATCAGGGGACGACGGGCCGAAGACAGGATTTCGACGGCCTTTTCGATGTCCTGCGGCGCGCTTTGAGGCTTGGCGGTATTAAGGTAGCCGGCGGCGTTATGAATAAAGGGAGGCGACTCGACATCCACCTCGCCCGCGATAGCGGCTGACCGCATTACTACCGCCGACGGGCCAGGGCGTCCGCCGGTGGCGTGTTTAATAGCCAATTGGGTGCCCAGCACCGCCTCTTTGGGGTTAGTAGCCAGGGTGGTGTACTTGGTCATTGCCTTGAAGATGGCGGGAAGGTCAATACTGCCGTACTCGCCGGAACCCGACTGGTTGGCCGGGTGCAGGGCATTGCCGCCGTCGGAAGTGTCGGTCAATACCAGCATGGGCGAGCTGCTGAGCATGGATTCCATAATGCCAAAGCTGGCATTGGAGCCAATGAACAGCCCTTGACCCATTACTACCGCCGGCTTGCCGGTGGCTCGTCCGTAAGCGTCGGCCATTATGGCGGCAGTCTGTTCGTGCCGGCAAAGAATGGTTTTTATCCGGTCTTCCTTGCCCACCAGCAGGTTGAATATCTGCCCAGTCCCCCCGCCGGGGATGCCGAAGACATACTCAATCCCGGCTTCTTCCAGTTGCTGCACGATAAGCTCGTGGGCTTGTGGCATAATACCTCCCCGGAAAGCGCAACTTGAGCGCGTCCACCGGTGGTTGGCGACAACCGATCCCTCTTCAGGCCCTACCTGCTTCGCGGCCAACCCGCACAGGAAATTGGGGCGATGATAACCGTTAGCGGATAGCCGGTCAAGCTGCGGGGAAACCGACCCGGAACAGTGCGGTCTGTTTTCAGGTTAAGCAGTCCCGGTGACGTTGGCGCTATATTGGTTGCTTTACGTTGACCGGGCGGCGCCGCCGGCATAGAATCGGAAAACCAAAGAACGATTGACATAAAGCAGGGCCAAAATGCAGCGTATCGCGATTGATCGGAGTAAACGGCTGAAAGAAGAACCGGACAAGGGCCATAACCGCTGGCACCCGGACGTACTTCCCATATTGGAAGTGGAACCCGGTGAAGAGGTGACGCTGGAGACCAGGGACGCTTCCGATGGCCAGATTAAGCCCGGAATGACGCCGGAGGAACTGCACAACCTGGATGGCAAAGTGGCGCATCCCCTGACCGGCCCCGTTTACGTCAAGAGCGCTTCTCCGGGGGATCTGCTGGAGATTGAATACCTGGACATTGTGCCGCAACCTTACGGGTGGACGCGCAGCCGTCCCGGGGCCGGTTTCCTCCGCGACATCTTTACTGAACCTTACCTCGTTCACTGGGAAATCAGGGATGGCTGGGCTACCTCTCCCCAGCTACCGGGGGTTCGCATCATCGACGGCTCTTTTATGGGTACGGCCGGCATTGCTCCGTCCCACGCTCAAATGGCCGCCTGGACGGCACGGGAAGCGGAGCTGGTCCGCCGCGGCGGCATCGCTTTTTTGCCCGATCCGGAAGATGCGGTTCCGGCAGAGGGCCATATTGCCCAACAGGGTTTGCGGACACTGCCGCCCCGGGAAAACTGCGGCAACGTGGACGCCAAACAGTTGACCAGGGGTTCCAGGCTGCTGATTCCGGTAAATGTGGCGGGAGCGCTGTATTCAGTCGGGGACGGCCATTTTGCTCAGGGGGATTCAGAATGCTGCATTACCGCAATAGAAATGGGGGCGACGGTGGCGGTCCGTTTTCGTGTGCTGGAGGATGCGGCAGCACGACATAATATTCGCTTCCCCCGCTATGCCCACCCCGGCTACTTCCTGCCGCCGGAGTGGGCCGCTCCCCGTAATTTCATCGCCACTATGGGTATGCCTATTCGGGATGATGGAGTACAGGAGGGTGAAGACCATTTGACCCTGGCCGCCAGGAACGCGCTGGTTAATATGATTGAACTTTTGCAGGAGCGCGGCTGGACCAGGGAACAGGCTTACGTCATATGCAGCGTCGCAGTGGATTTGAAGGTGAGTAACATTGTAGATTTACCCAATGTTACCGTTTCCGCCTTTCTGCCCGAGGGTATTTTCCAGGGATAGCGAGCGGCCGCCGCTAAAGGGGGTTCAGATAACCCTGGCTGTTTGGAAGGAGCAAGGAACGCAACTCCGGTATAGCCATGTATGAACATAACCGGCGCCGAAAGCCTCATAATGCGCTGAGAGGCTTTTTCCGGGGTTGCAGGTATTACAAACCCTTAAGATGGCGGAAATTGGCTCCGCTGCGCCACTCGGGAAGCAGGGTTAGAGGGCAAGCCCGCTCTGGTCAAATCCAGGATTGACGATGGCGCCTGGCTGGCCTTTAACCGAAGGGCCCGATAAGTTCAGACCACAGCCCAGTTCGCACAACAACGCCCGCTCATTGAGCGGGCGTTGTTGTCTTTCCGCTTAACCTTGGGACTACCTCTCCGGGTACTGGCTTCACCTTTTGCGCCAGCCTGCGGGTCTTCTTTAAGTGCGTTAACGGCCTGGGTCAACTGACGCGCTTGACTTCCAGGGTCTCTCCCGGAGCCAGAGCCACTCGCCGGACGCTGATGCCGAGCTTGAGCAACCAATAACCCAGGGTAGCCTTGCTTACGCCCAGGTCATCGGCGGTGCTGGAAAGGCCCCTTTCATTGACCATTTCAGGGAGCAAGCTTTCCAGAGGGCGCTGGTGTTCCTTTTCTACACGCTGCATAAGCTTGGTTTTCCTCGCCAAGGTGCACCTCCTTTAGTGCCCAGAGAGTTTTGAGTAACTTGATGTAACAGATAGTACCACCTGTTCCGGCTTTTGTCAAGAAAAGTTCCGTTAGTTTCTTAAATGTTTTTCAGACTAAGCCGGAACACGGTTTGTAGATACAAAATAAAGGGTTTTCAGCCCTGAGAAGCTGCGTTTGGAAGGTTGGGGCCAGGGGGCAAGCCTTGCGATCCGGGGTGAACTGAGCCTGGGAGGAACCGGCTTCCCAGCGGGACCTGCCGGCATGGAAAGTAATGATAATGTAGTTATTACATTCCAGTTATCGAGGAGATGAAGGCGTTACATTTTATTACACGAAAATGTAATCAGCGCCGCGAGCCATTTTTCTCTGCCACCTTCCATCTTCCCACATTCGTAAGTACTTCATTTCCGGCCGATTTTTCCGGGAATTGCCCGCTGAACACGCCGGCCGATAAAGTCCGTCTCACGGCGACAAGGAAACGCCTGGTTTATTCCGTTGGTTTGACCCGGATAAAGCCCTTTGCTACCCTCTTTGTTACCTTGACCCAGGCAAGGGAAAGACCTCGTTAGATGGTTCTGGACAACTGGAGGAGCTATGACGTGGATACCAACGCTGCGCGACGTTTACGAAGCCCGGAAAACCATCGCTCCCTATCTTGCGCGTACCCCACTGCATTATTCGGTGGGCTTAAGCCAATTGTTGGATGCTGAGGTTTACCTGAAGCACGAAGAGCATCATCCCCTGGGCGCTTTCAAGGCGCGGGGTGGTATCAATCTGCTGGCCCACCTGAGCGATGCGGAACGGCAAAGGGGAGTAATTACCGCCTCTACCGGGAATCATGGTCAGTCCATTGCCAACGCTTGCCGAATTTTCGGGGTTCGCGCCCTGATCGCCTTGCCGGAAAAGGACCCTAACCCCCTGAAGGTGGCGGCGATGCAGGCCCTGGGCGCCGAACTGGTCTTCTACGGGGAGAACTTCGACCAGGCTAAGGCTTGCGCTGAGAGATTGGCTACGGAGGAAGGATACCGCTATGTGCACCCCACCGACGAACCCCTGATTATCGCCGGCGTAGCCACTCAAACCCTGGAAGTTATAGAAGACCAGCCTGACGTGGACGTTATTTATCTGCCTCTGGGTGGCGGCAGTGGAGCGGCTGGCGCCTGTGTAGTCGCCAGTGCAGTGAACCCGGCGATCAAAGTCAGGGCGGTTCAATCCGCGGAAGCGCCGGCCGGCTTCCGGTCCTGGCAGCAAGGGCAGTCGGTGCAGGCGCCAATGAACACCTTTGCCGAAGGAATTGCCACCATGAGCGGTTACCAGCTCCCGCAGCAGATTATCCGGCACCGCCTGGACGACTTTGTGCTGGTCAGCGACGACGACATCCGCCGGGCTATCGGGCTGTTAATCGAGAAGGCGCACACCATGGCGGAAGGGGCCGGCGCCGCAGCCACGGCCGGGGCTTTCAAGCAGCGCGAGTCTCTGGCCGGCCAGAAGGTTTCCATCATCGTAAGCGGTGGCAATATCACAGTAACGCAGTTGCTGGAATCGCTGAACGTGTACTCAAAAGTGTAATTAACCAAGTGCTTCCAAAGCTGAAACATTCAATATCCGGCCGGTTCCCAACTTAACATTATGTATAAATGTAAAGACTTTACATTCTATTGGCTTTATTCTATTGGCTTGTAGAAAAGTACCGGGCTAGTTCATCCCTGGAAAACTCCGGCAGGGCTGTTTCGCCCTCGTAGCCAATCATAATCAGACCCTCTTCGGGAGCCAGCATCTGCCCAATTTCCCAGCCGATAATGTTTGCCTGAGCCAAAGCCCGCAACAGGGCTGGCACATCATTAGCGGGCAGAGTAATTGCTAAGCAACCTGAAGCCAACAGCCCCAAGGGGTTCAGCCCCAGAGCCTGGCAGATTTGGCCGCACTCTGGCAAGACCGGGATGCTGGTTTCTTCCACTGCCAGGCCCAGACCCGAGGCCGCTGCCAGTTCCCGCAGGGCTGTTGCCAGGCCCCCCTCAGTAGGGTCGTGCAAGGAATGTACCTCAGCAACTGAACAGGCAATCTGTGCTTCCTTTAATATGCTGATGCCGGGCGCAGTCAGGTAAGCGGCGGCAGCGTCGATTGTTTGTCGGGAAACCCCGGCCGCTGCCAGCTCGGCGGCGCGTTCCCGTGCCAGGACAAGAGCTCCCTCAATAGCGATCCCTTTGGTAATAACAATGCTGTCGCCCTCCCGGGCGCCCGCGGTGGATACCATGCGCTCCTTCTCCACTTCCCCCAGCATGGTTCCTGCCACTATAGGCCGGTCGATGCCCCGGGTAACTTCACTGTGGCCGCCTACCAGTGTTATCGCCAGGTCATTGCAGGCGTTCAATACCTGGTCGAACACAGCCCCGGCTTCATCCTCGGTAAAATGCTCCGGCACCAGCAGCGTTGCCAGGAACCAACGGGGAACGCCGCCAGTGCAGGCTACGTCGTTGGCATTAACCTGCACTGCGTACCATCCGATGGAGTTGGTGGCAAAGGTTACCGGGTCGCTTTTGGCTACCAAAAGCCGATTGCCCACGTCAATAACTGCTGCGTCCTCGCCTAACCGGGGGCCCAGCAACACCCTGGGGTCATTCATGCTTAACCTGGACAGCAATCGCGTCAGAAGCCGGGACGGGAACTTTCCTGATTCCACCGCCGTTCCTCCTGAAAAAGCTCTCTCGGCAGACAGTTTAACAAAACCCTGCTTTTCGCAGCCCGAAAAAGTTCTGACCGGACATAACCCGGCCCAAAAAGCGGCCTCCGTCGGGCCAGTCAGGGGTTTCTGTACCCTTAAATGCCGGAAAACGCCGCTCATTGCGATGTGCCCTTTTCCGGCCAAGGCAAAGCTCCAACGCCAAATATCGACCCGTTGTTCAGTTCATGCTAGACTTGGCTTAATTCGACCTAACCAGCTTTGACCTAACCAGCCATGAACAACATTTCGTCATCATCGAAGCGTAAAACCGCTGCCGGTTCCCCGGGGCAGGAGGAGTCCCGGCAAGCAGCCCTGGAGGTATTGCGGGCGGGCGGGGTGGTTGCCTTTCCCACCGATACCCTTTACGGTTTGGGCGCCGACGTATTCAGCCATGCCGGTTTGGAGCGAATATTCCATATAAAGGGGCGCCCCCCCAGCCTGGCCCTGCCGGTGCTGGTGGCCGGCTGGCAGCAGGTTGCCATGGTTGCCGAAGGGCTGACCAGGGAGGCCCGGGAATTGGCGGCGGCCTTCTGGCCTGGCTCCCTTACCCTGGTTCTACCCAGGTCGCCGGCGTTATCCCCCTTGATTACCGGCGGCCGCGATACCGTAGCAGTGCGAATGCCTGACCACTGGGCGCCTCTGGGGTTGACGGCTGACCTGGGCAACCCGATTACCGGCACCAGCGCTAACCGCAGCGGCCAGCCGGACTTGCTGACGGTAGCCGAAGTTATGCAGCAGTTGGGAGAGTCGATAGATTACATAATCGGCGCCGGCCCGGCCCCTCGCGGGCTGCCCTCCACGGTAGTGGATCTGAGTGGAAGCAAGCCGGTTCTGCTTCGAGCAGGCGCTACCTCTTTTGCGGACGTGTTGCGTGTCTGGAAACAGGCAACCGGAGCCGATGTTGATTGAATCGTTGCGGGGGTGCAGCATTTCTGACGCTGGTGTATTGGCAGCTTACCGCGAGGCTTTGGAAGCCGAATTGCAAGCGTGTCTGTCGGCGCGCCAGGGGTTTCTTTACGACCTGGTTCGTTACCATCTGGGTTGGGTGGATCAGCAAGGCCAGCCGGCAGAAAAGGTCCGATACGCTAATTTTCATGCCCTGCTGGCTCCGGCATGCGCAGAGGCCCTATCGGGAGAATATGCCTTGGCCATGCCGGCGGCGGCGGCGGTGGAACTGGCCTATAACTTTACTCTGGTGCACGGCGACGTTCAGGCAGGACGCCTGACTGCCGGAACCCGGCCCAGCGTTTGGTGGGTATGGGGTCCGGCTCAGGCAATCAACGCCGGCGACGGCCTGCACGCCCTCAGCCGCATCGCCATGCTGCGCTTGGGTAACCGGGGAGTTCCCGCGGAAGGCGTCCTCGCCTCTTTGGAGCTGCTGGACCGGGCTTGCCTGGCAATGTGCGAAGGGCAGTTTGCCGATTTGAGTTTTCAAGATCGGCTCTCAGTTACCAGGTCAGAATATGATGCGATGGTGGCCGGCAAGACGGCGGCGTTGACCGGTTGCGCCGCGGCCATGGGCGCCCTGGCGGCGGGAGCCGACAGACCGGCGCAGGAAAGGTTTCAACTGATTGGCCGGATGCTGGGTACGGCCTGGCAAATTACTCAGGACGTCGCCGACTTCTGGGGGCCAGCCGGCGACGGTATGACCGCCAGCAATGTGTTGAACAAGAAAAAAGGCCTTCCCTTTATCTACGCCCTGGAGAGTAGCAGCGCTGCGGCCAAACGGGAATTGGGGTCTATTTATCTGAAGCGGGCCCTGGAACCGGCCGACGTGGCGCGTGTTGCTGCCTTGCTGGAAGCGGTGGATGCCCGTACCTACGCCGAAAGTCAGGCGCGCCTTCTGGTGGAACCGGTTCTGGCAGCTATGGAAACTGAAGGAATACCGGCAGAACGGCAAAAGGGCCTTCGGGCTTTGGCCGAACAAGCCCTGACTATTCCTGATTAGCCCCGGTATAAGTAAGGAGATTTCACCCAGCATGGTAAAACGCAGCCTGGAAGCCCTTGAGGTAGCCAACCGCCGGGCGCTGGTAAGGGTTGACTTTAACATACCCATTGAGCAAGGGACAGAGGCCATTGCCGTTTATGACCAGCGACTACGGGCCACCTTGCCAACCATCCGGTATCTGCTGGAACGGAACTGCCGGGTAATCCTCTGCTCCCACCTGGGACGGCCCGCCGGCCAGGTGGTAGAAGGCCTGCGCCTGGCTCCGGTCGGCAACCGCCTGGCCCAGCTGCTGGAACATCCGGTTGCCAGCCTGGACGACTGCATTGGGCCGGTAGTGGAAGCCCGGGTCAACGTGATGCAGCCGGGCCAAATCCTGCTGCTGGAGAACCTTCGCTTTTACCCCGGAGAAGAGAAGAACGACCCGGAGTTTGCTCAAGGGCTGGCCCGCCTTGCTGACTGTTTTGTGATGGACGCTTTCGCCGTAGCGCACCGCGCCCATGCTTCCACCGTGGGCATTGCCGGCCGGCTGCCCTCGGCAATGGGGCTTTTGGTGCAGCGGGAAATAGCCGAAATGAGCAAGGCGCTGGAAGCTCCGGCTGCTCCCCTGGCGGCGCTGCTGGGCGGCGCCAAGGTCAGTGATAAAATACTGGTGCTGGAAAACCTGCTGGACAAGCTGGAATGCCTGTTTATTGGCGGAGGCATGGCCGCAACCTTCCTGCGCGCTCAAGGCTATGGCACCGGAGTATCCGCTATTGAAGCCGACCGGCTGGATTTCGCCAGGGAGCTGCTGGAAAGGGCCGCCGTGCGCAATATAACCGTGCATCTGCCCCAGGATCTGGTAGTTGCCAGCCAATTTCAGGCCGACCCGCCGCAGGTCCGCTCCGTTCCGGCAAATCAGGTTCCCGAGGCCTGGCACATAATGGATATTGGCCCACAGACGGCTGCCGACTATGCTCAGGCGTTGAGTTCGTGTCGAACTATAATCTGGAACGGGCCTATGGGGGTCTTCGAAATGCCCCGGTTCAGTCAAGGTACTCAAACCGTTGCCAGGGCTATTGCCGGTCTGCCGGGTGTTACTACCGTGGTAGGCGGTGGTTCTACCGCCGAGGCGGTGGAGGAAATGGGCCTGATGGATGCGATGACGCACGTTTCCACCGGCGGCGGCGCCTCTCTCGAGTTCCTGGAAGGAAAGGAACTGCCCGGCATTGCGGCCTTGCCCGATGCCTGAAGACCGACCCCGGCCGCCATTGACATTAAGAATATAACGTTCAGGATGAGCTGGCATGATTGACCTGACGCAACTACACGATTGCTATGTATCCACCCCCTCCAAAATCGTCCTGCTGGTGGTGGACGGCTTGGGCGGTTTGGCGCACCCGGACACCGGAAAGTCTGAGCTGGAGACTGCCCAGCTGCCCAACCTGGACGCCATGGCCCGGGAAAGCGCTTGTGGCCTCACTACGCCGGTCCTGCCCGGGGTAGCTCCGGGCAGCGGGCCGGGACACCTGGCCCTGTTCGGTTATGACCCCCTGAAATACGTCATTGGGCGGGGAGCGTTGGAGGCTTTGGGTATTGACGTTGACTTGCAGCCCGGCGATGTGGCGGCGCGAGGCAATTTCTGCACTGTGGACAGCGATGGCAACCTGTTGGACCGGCGGGCAGGCCGCATTCCTACCGAGTTAAGCGCCCCGCTGTGCCAGCGGCTGGACCGCATTGAATTGCCCGGCGTACAGGTGGATGTGTTCCCGGTGCAGGATTACCGGTTTGTGCTGCGGCTGCGGGGTGACGGCCTCTCCGAGGCCATTACCGAAACAGACCCGCAGCTTACCGGCGTACCGGCCCTGTCGGTTAAGGCCCTGGCTCCCGCCGCTGCGCAGACCGCAGACCTGGTAAACGACTTTGTCCGCCAGGCATCCCGGCTATTATCGGAAGAAGAGCAGGGCAACATGGTGCTGCTGCGCGGCTGGGCTCAGTTGCCTTTATTGCCGCCCATGGGGGACGTTTACCGTCTGAACCCGGCAGCTATCGCCGCTTACCCTATGTACCGCGGCCTGGCTACTGTAGCCAGCATGCGGATTATTTCGACCGGCCTTACCTTCCACGACGAAGTGGATACCCTTCATCAGGAATACGACAACCACGATTTCTTCTTCATTCACTATAAGCCGGCCGACGCCGCCGGCGAAGATGGGGATTTTGCGGCTAAAGTGCAATCCCTGGAGAATCTGGACCCGTTAATTCCCAGAATTCGGGAGCTGGAACCGGATGTATTCATGGTAGCCGGTGACCACGCCACTCCGGCCATTATGGCTGCGCACAGCTGGCATCCAGTGCCTTTCATGCTGCACTCTCAACTAACCAGGGGCGAAGGAGTGCCGGCTTTCGACGAACGCGAGTGCGGACGAGGCTCCATTGGCAGAATTCCGGCGACCAATGTAATGCTGCTGGCCCTGGCCCATTCCGGCAAATTGCTCAAATACGGCCCCTGATTTCATCATTTCACTTTTGAGGGGGTCAAGAGGGGGTCAAATAGATATGCCTACTACCATAGTCGCCGGCAACTGGAAAATGAACAAGACCCTGGAGGAGGCCGTTGCTCTGGCCCGCTCCGTGGCCGAAGGCGCTGATGCCGGGGCCGGCGTGGAATTAGTCCTTTGCCCGCCCAGCATCGCCCTAAAGCTGGTAAGCGATGCCGTTGCCGGCTCCCCGGTCAAGGTAGGGGCACAGAATATGCATTTCGAGGACGCCGGGGCTTTCACCGGCGAAATCGCCCCGCCGATGCTCAAAGGCATCTGCCAATATGTGATTATTGGACATTCGGAGCGCCGGCAAGGGTTTGGTGAAACTGACGAAATAGTCAATCGCAAGACGCTGGCTGCCTTGCGGCATGGCTTGCAACCCATCCTGTGCGTTGGCGAGACTTTGGAGCAGCGCGCCGCCGGCCAGGCAGCTGACGTAATCGCCGGCCAGGTTAAGGCCGGTCTGGCTGGCGCCGCCGAAGCAGACTTATCCCGGCTGATAGTCGCTTACGAGCCAATCTGGGCCATTGGCGCCGGCCAGGCCGCCACGCCGGAAATCGCCGCTGAAATAATGAATGGAGCGGTTCGCTGCTCCTTAAAATCTCTGGGGGGCGCGCTGGCTGACGATATTCCCTTGCTTTATGGTGGCAGCGTAAGCCCGACTAATATAGCCGACTTTGCCGCCCAACAGTGCATCCACGGCGCTCTGGTAGGGGGAGCCAGTTTGCAGGCCCAATCCTTCCTGGACATTGCGCGCCTGGCTGGCCAGTCTAAGGACGCCGGTTAGCGACAAGCAGCGGAAATACCCTGGGATGACCTCTTACCCGCCCACATTGTTTATTGTTGGCCCCACCGCCGTAGGCAAGACCGGCTTGGCCATTGCCCTGGCCCGCCGCTTGAATGGCGAAATCGTCAACGCTGACAGCCGCCAGGTTTACCGCTGCATGGACATTGGCACTGCCAAGCCAACACGGGAAGAGCGATGCCAGGCCGTCCATCATCTCCTTGACCTGTTGTCGCCGAACCGGAACTTCAATCTGGGCAGTTTCGTTTCCCTGGCCAACCAGTCCATATTCGACATAGCCGCCCGGGGCTGCCGGCCTATCGTAGCCGGCGGCACCGGGCAATACATTTGGGCCTTGCTGGAAGGCTGGAAAGTTCCCGAAGTCGCCCCGGACATGGTCTTCCGTCAGGCCTGTGAAGAGATAGTTGCCCGCTCCGGTGGAAACCGCCTCTACCAACAGCTGCAAGAACTGGACCCGGCAAGGGCCGCCGAAATCCCCCCCACCAACATCCGGCGAATAATCCGTGCCCTGGAAATTCACCACGCAACCGGACGCCGGCCTTCCAGTTACCGCAAGCGCAGTTGCCGCCGCTTGCCGTCCCGGATAATTGGCCTCACCCTGCCCAGGGAGCAGCTTTATCAGCGCATAGACCTCCGGGTAGATCAGATGATGTCCGAAGGTTTCCTGGACGAAGTAAAGCGACTTGACATAATGGGCTTTACCCTGGGCACAGGCCCCCTGAATTGCCCTGGCTACCGGGAGCTTGGTCAGTACCGCAAGGGCGAGCTGACTCTGGAAGAGGCGGTGCAGCGAACCAAATTCCGGACGCACCGACTGGCCCGCCGTCAGTATGCCTGGTTTAAATCCGCTGACCGGCGCATCCACTGGCTGGCGGCCGACAGTCCTCACCTGGCGGAAGAATGCCTGGCGCTGCTGTCTCAGCCGCCACTGAACTGGGGGTAACATCGGTGAAGCAGGTTGTCCCTGTGGTACAATAAGCGGAACCGATAACCAGGGGCCGCGATGAAATTTACCAAGATGCAAGGGGCTGGCAACGACTATATTTATATTGACGCTCGGTCAATAGAAGCAGACTGGCCTGCTCTCGCCCGGGCCATGAGCAACCGACACTTCGGGGTTGGCGGAGACGGATTGATTATCCTCCTGGATTCGGCCCGGGCCGACTTGCGAATGCGTATGTTCAACGCCGATGGGTCCGAAGGCGAAATGTGCGGCAACGGAATTCGCTGCTTTGCCAAGTTTGCCATAGAGCGGGAAATTGTTCCGCCTTCCCGAGATGGTCTTGCCATTGATACTATGGCTGGGGTACGGACGGTTTACCCGGTTTACCGCGGCAACAACGTGGTCGGGGCGCGGGTCTCTATGGGGCAACCCGGGCTGAATCCTTCGGACATACCGGTCAGCCTGGACCCATCGTTAAACTCCGCGCCGGGGCCGGTGCTTCACTACCCAATCCACCCGGGCGATTTTCGCCTGTTCCTTTCTTTCGTGTCTATGGGCAACCCCCACGCGGTTACCTTCATCGACCAGCCGGTAGGGGAGTTTCCTTTGCACAGCATTGGGCCGCTGGTAGAAGGACACCCGATTTTCCCCCGGCGCGTTAACTTCGAGATAGTGAACCAGGTAGATTCCACCCACTTGAACGCTCGAGTATGGGAACGGGGTTCCGGAGAGACTATGGCCTGCGGCACCGGCGCCGGCGCCATTGCGGTAGCCTCCCGTCTGCAAGGACTGGTGGCAGACCGGGTTAACATAACCCTTCCCGGAGGCACTCTGACGGTCGAATGGGATGGGGTTGGCGAGGTCTTTCTGGAAGGCCCGGCCGAGGAAGTTTTCAATGGGGAATGGCAGCAGCGGTAAGCAGGGCCGCCAAAAAACGCACCAGCCCGGGCTGGGGTGAACCGACGGTAACCCGGCAGCAATGCAACGCTGTTGTCGCCATTCAGTCATTCTTTTAGATTAAGGGAGTAGAGCAGCCGGATGAACTTCTCTGCCCGTTTAGGCAAACTTGCCCCCTACCCTTTTGTGGAAATATCGCGCATTATTGCCGAAAAGCGGGCCGCGGGAGCCGATGTGGTTACCTTCGGCATCGGCGACCCGGACATACCCACACCGCAACCGATTATCGACCGGTTATTGACCGCCGCCCAGCGCCCGCCTAACCACCGTTACCCCGAAACCGACGGGCTGCCGGAAATGCGGCGCGCTATTGCCGAGTGGTATCAGAACCGTTTCGGCGTCTCTCTGGAGCCGGACCGCGAGGTTCTGCCCCTGATTGGCGCCAAGGAGGGCATCGGACATGCGGCCTTTTGCTTCCTGGACCCGGGCGACCTGGCCCTGGTGCCTGACCCGGCCTACCCGGTGTATGGCGTAGGAACCATGTTCGCCGGGGCGGAAAGTTACATAATGCCCCTGCGGGAGGAGAACGGTTGGCTGCCGGATTTAGCCGCGATACCTGCTGACGTGGCCCGGGCCGCCAGGGTAATGTGGCTTAATTATCCTAACAACCCGACCAGCGCCGTTGCCAACGCCGCAGACCTGGCTGATTGCGTCGCTTATTGCCGGGAGAACGACATTGCCCTGCTCCACGATGCCGCCTATAGCGAGGTGGGCTACAACGGCTACCGCGCGGTAAGTATGCTGGAGCTGGATGGGGCCAAAGACGCCGGCATTGAGTTCCATTCCCTTTCCAAGAGTTACAACATGACTGGCTGGCGAATGGGTATGGCAGTGGGCAATGCCGACATGATTAGAGCCCTGTTCCAAATCAAGGCCAACCTGGATTCCGGTGTTCCCCAGGCAATCCAGGAGATGGCCATGGAGGCGTTGACCGGCCCACAGGACTGTATTGAGGAGAACCGGGTTATCTATCAGCGGCGCCGGGATCGGGTGGTCAGCGCCGTCCGAAAGTTGGGCCTGGCGGTGGAAGTTCCCCAAGCCAGCCTGTATGTCTGGGCGCGGGTTCCCGAGGGGTTTACCTCTGCCCAATTCGCCGCCCGATTGCTGGAAGAAATGGATATTGTGGTAACCCCTGGTTCCAGCTACGGCCAGTACGGGGAAGGTTATATCAGGCTTTCACTGACCACCCCTGATGAACAGGTGGAAAAGGGCTGCCAGCGTCTCGAATCCTGGGCTGTACCGGCCCATGAGGGATAAACCCATTCGGAAAAAAACCGTCTCGACTGAACTGGAGCGGGAAAGGGCTGTTCTGGTTGCGGTTGAAGTAAAAAACAAGGCTAATCTCTGGGAGTTGGCTGATACCCTGGATGAGTTGGCGTATCTGGCGAGCGCCGCCGGGGCTGAAGTGGCCGGGAGAATAACCCAGCGCGCCGACCGGCTGACGCCCACCTACGTGGGCAAGGGCAAGCTGCAGGAAGTTCAGGAGCTGATTGCCGATACCCGTTCCGATACGGTTATCTTCGACGACGAATTAACCCCTACTCAGCAGCGCAACCTGGAGTCGGCCCTGCAAGTTAAGGTCATTGACCGTACCGCCTTGATTCTGGACGTTTTCGGGAGGCATGCCCGCACCCACGAAGGCAAACTGCAAGTGGAGCTGGCCCAGCACCAGTACCTTCTGCCCCGTTTGGTCGGCCAGTGGTCCCACCTGGAACGGCTGGGAGGCGGTATCGGCACGCGCGGGCCTGGCGAAACCCAGTTGGAAACCGACCGCCGTTTGATTCGTCGCCACATTCAGCGCATTCAGCAGGAACTGGACAAAGTGCGGGAGCGGCGTTCCATCTACATCAGCCGCCGCAAGAAGGCCAGCATCCCGATGGCTACCCTGGTAGGCTATACCAATGCCGGCAAGAGTACGCTGTTCAACGCCCTAAGCGACGCCAGAGTGGAGGCGGAAGACCAGCTGTTTTCCACCCTGGACCCGGTTACCCGGCGTATTCGTCTGCCGTCGGGCGACGAACTGCTGCTCACCGATACGGTAGGTTTCATCCAGAAACTGTCTCCGATGGTAGTGGCGGCCTTTCGGGCTACCCTGGAGGAACTGGCTGAGTCGGACATCCTGTTGCATGTGCTGGATATTACCCACCCCAGGGCTGCCGAGCAAGCGGAGGTGGTGGAAGAAACCCTGGAAGATTTGGGGCTGAGCGAAAAGCCCCGTCTTCTGGTTATCAACAAGATGGACCTGCTGGGCGGTGGACCGGAGGCTTTTCCGCCTCCGCCATTGGGTTTGAGTAATTACCCCGGCGTCCCGGTTTCTGCTGCCCGGGGGTGGAACCTGGATTTGCTGCTGGCAGAGGTGGAAACGCAGCTGGTTCACCTGGACCGCCCCATCACGGTTTTACATTCGCCTCCCCGGGTTTAAACGGAAACGGAACCCGGTCAAAACCAGCCCCCCTTTCGCGAGAGGCCCCCGGATGCCCCGACCGGTTGGTTCGCACAATAGACGTTATGTAATGTTTAACCAGTATCTTCCGACTTTTCTTTACATAATGGTCATTGATGCCGGTATGACCAGCGGCAGTTCATCCGTTTCAACCGCAGAACCCCGCAGCTGACCAATACAGGGTTGCGCCCCTGGCCGGTTCCCCATATAATTGTTTAACCAACCGGTAAACTAGGGCGGTTAGCTCAGCGGTTAGAGCGCCTCGTTCACACCGAGGAGGCCGGAGGTTCAAATCCTCCATCGCCCACCATGCCAATAGCTGGCGGGGTTTGACAGCATAGTGGTTTCAGCATGCCGAGGTGGCGGAACGGCAGACGCGCTGTGTTCAGGGCGCAGTGTCCTTACGGGCGTGTGGGTTCAAATCCCACCCTCGGCACCAACCAATAACATGCTCCGGGGCCGCTCATTCTGTTGAAGCCGTCCCTTCAGCGGATACCGGCAAGCGGGCGCTTGTAGCTCAGTGGATAGAGCGCTGCCCTGCGGAGGCAGAGGTCGTGGGTTCGAATCCCGCCAAGCGCGCCATACCAGTTTATGTAAACAGTTTTGCACCAGCTCGCCTCGGTGCTTTTCCGGGCGGTTAGCTCAGATGGTTAGAGCGCCTGCTTTACACGCAGGAGGTCACTGGTTCGAGTCCAGTACTGCCCACCACGGATTGCCCTACGGTTTTCCCGGCTGATTTGGCAGCTGAAAGGGTAAACTCAATTGCCTGACCGGACATTCAACAAGCAGACAACCCCCCCGGAAAAGACCGACAGCAAGCCGGTTCTCCTGTCCGGGGGCAACCCTCAGATTGCCAAAGCCGACGGCGATGCCCCCGTTCAAGCCTACATCGCAGCCATGCCGGGCTGGAAGAGTGAAGTCGGCCGGCGTATTGACGCGCTTATCGTGCGTACTGTGCCTGACGTGCGTAAAGCTGTTCGGTGGAACTCGCCCTTCTACGGCGTTGCGGGTCAGGGCTGGTTCCTGAGCTATCACGTATTCACCCGCTATATAAAGGTAACTTTCTTCAACGGAGTATCCCTGCAACCCGTACCGCCCGGCTCGGGAAAAGACAAGGACTCGCGCTGGATCGACATTTGCGAGGACGCTCTTGACGAGGCGCAGCTGGCTGCGTGGGTCCAACAGGCAGCTGCTCTGCCCGGTTGGCGCGGGTTCTGAAAACCCGGAACGTTTCTTTCGTCGGCCTTCGTCCGCTTCCCGTTTTGGTTGCACCGATGAACAACGCCCGAAGCCCTTCTCCCCGATTTCGGTCTCTGACGCTTGGGATGGGCGTTCAACCCGGGCATTTGTCCGCAATTTCCAGAGCATTATGTAAAAGAGAGCTTGCTTCAGAGTCATCGGCAGCTGCCTTCTCTACCCCCGCCGACTCAATATCTGTGGCAGAACCCGGCAGTGAGGCGCCGCCATGGCGGTAGAAACCATGAACGAACAAGTGCGCTACGAACCCGACGATGCTCCGCCGCACCTGGTAACCCTGGGCGCGGGTTTCCAGGCGGCCATGCTGGTTGTGGCGCCGGTGGTTTTTACCGTGGTAATAGTGGCGCGAGCGGCCGACCAGCCCGAGGCTTACGTTTCCTGGAGCGTCTTTGCGGCCCTCCTGGTCAGCGGAATTGCTACCGTCCTTCAGGCTGTTCGGGTAGGACGAATAGGGGCCGGGCGCGTACTGATTATGGGTACGTCCGGGGCATTCATCGCGGTCTGCGTTGCGGCCCTGGCCAATGCCGGCCCGGCCACCATGGCCAGTCTCATAGTCGTGTCGTCGCTGATTCAGTTCCTGATGGCCTGGCGGCTGGCGCTCCTGCGCCGGATTTGTACGCCGGTGATTACCGGCACGGTAATCATGCTTATTGCGGCGACGGTCACGCCAATCGTCTTCGATACTCTCACCTCCGGGCCGGACAACGCCTCGCCGATAGCCGCTCCGCTGGCGGGACTGACTACTATAGTTGCGGTTGTCGTATTGATTTTGCGCGCTGCGCCGCGCTGGCGGCTCTGGTCGCCGGTAATCGGCATAGCAGCCGGCTGCGCCGTGTCGCTCCCTTTCGGCCTGTACGACTTGCAGCCGGTGCTGGACGCGCCCTGGGTGGGCGCTCCCTTCAGCGCATGGCCGGGATTGGACGTAACGCCGGGCGTGGAGTTCTGGGCATTGCTGCCGGCTTTTATCGTAGTTACCCTGGTGGGCGCCATAGAAACTGTGGGGGACGGGGTGGCTATTCAGCGGGTTTCCCAGCGGCAGTTGCGCGCCACCGACTTCCGGGTGGTTCAAGGTTCACTCAACGCTGATGGTGTGGGCAACCTGCTGTCCGGCATCGCCGGCACCCTGCCTAATACCACCTATTCGACCAGCATTTCGCTGGCCGAAGTTACCGGAATTGCCGCGCGCCGCGTGGGGGCGGTAATCGGCCTTTCCTTGCTGACTGTTGCCTTCTTCCCCAAGTTTACCGCCCTGTTGATTGCCATACCGGGCCCGGTAGCCGCCGCTTATGTCATTGTATTACTGGGAATGTTATTCGTGCAGGGCATGAAAATTATCATTCAGGACGGGGTTGACCATCGCAAGGCGGCAATTGCAGGAACTGCTTTCTGGCTTGGCGTGGGCTTCCAGAATCAATGGATATTTCCGGAGCTGCTGGGCGACGGGTTCCTGAGTGTGCTGCTGGGCAATGGCATGACTTCCGGGGCCATTGTCGCAGTGGCAATGGTGAGTTTCATTGAGTTGACCGGCCCGCGAAGAAAGCGCTTGAACGTCAACTTTGACGCAGACACTCTGGCGAAGCTGCAGGAATTTCTGAAGGAGTTCGCGACCCGGGCCGGGTGGAGTGCCGCTGCAACGGAACGGCTCCTCCTGGTGGGGGAAGAGGCCCTGGGCAGCTTGACTGAGGAGGCGGGCCCGGAAAACGGCAATGGCCGACGCCTGGCCGTAACTGTCCGGGCGGCCCGCAATAACGCCGAGTTAGAATTCGTTTCGGCGCTGGCCACAGACAACCTGGAGGATCGGCTGGCCTACCTGGGCGAAATGCCGGATATACCCGAAGACCGCGAGATTTCCTTCCGTATTCTGCGCCACTATGCATCGTCGGTGCGACACCAGAAATACCATGACGTGGACATCGTAACCGTCAACATCGCAAGGCAAGACTAGCGCGCTGTCCGGGTCAGCCGGTTTCATGTTCAAGCCGGGGCTTTCGGGCCGACCCCGGCTTGCGCGTTATGCAAAGCCGGCCCGTTGGGTAATAATCATACCGATTGAAGGAGTAATGCTATGGCGGAATATATACCATCAACCAGAGACTGGGTGCGGGAACAGGTGGAGTTGTACGAAGGCAGCAACGGCGCCCAAGGCACAACCTTGCGGGATACCGGCTTGCCGGTGATTATTGTAACCAACCGGGGCAACCGGACCGGGGCCATAAGAAAGACCCCGCTGATGCGCGTCAAGGATGGCGATAATTACGTGCTGGTGGGTTCCCAGGGCGGCGCTCCTGACCACCCGGCATGGGTCTTCAATCTGCGAGCCGATAATAAAGTGGAAGTCAGAGATGAGGCCCGGGTCTGCTCCATGCAGGTAAGAGAGGTATCCGACGAAGGGGAGCGAGCGCGTCTTTGGCAACTGGCGGTGGCGGCCTACCCGCCCTACGACGAGTACCAGCAGCGAACCACTCGCCGCATCCCGGTGTTCGTGGCTGAGCCGGTCTAGCCCCATCAGACCGGAGGAGGGCGCCTTCAGCCGGAGAACTGCGGGGAGGGTGGGCAGCCCTCCCCGGGCAGTATCCCGTAATGCCAGGGCAGCCGGTCAGCCGGCCGCCACCCACTCGGCAGCCCGTTCCCCAATCATAATGGCGGTTGGGTGCAGCCCCCCGGAACGGGGAATGCGCGGCACTACCGAGGCATCAACTACCCACAGGTTCGCTACGCCCTTAACCCGGCAATATTGGTCCACCACCGCCATCGGGTCAGAGTCAGGCCCCATTTTACAGGTGCCGGAAACGTGCCGGGCAGTACCCACCGTTTGGCGTATCCAGAGGTCCAGCGCAGCGTCGTCGGACAGCACCTCATCCGTCGGGGTGATCCGATAGTCAAGCACCGCTTTATAGGGTTCCGATTCCAGCAGACGCGCGGCGAACCGGACTCCCTCCCGCACTCGGCGTTGATCCTCCGGGTGCTGGAGGTAACAGTAATTGAAATCAGGCTGTACCCTTGGGTCCGCTGAGGCGAGGCGCACATACCCGGAGCCTTCCGGCAGCCCAAGAGTGCAGGAAACCCGGGCCGACTGCTCCGGAGGAACCGCGCCGGTGTGGTAGCGACTTCTCACCCCCCGCACCCTTTCTTCCCGTTCATCCACCACATTGCTGGTGCGGAGCAGCATATCGTTCACCTCTTTTGCTCCGGTGGAGGTATAGTGCAGGCTGAAATGGGGCGCGTCCAGGTCCGGGGCCAGGCTTACGCCGTCCCTGACCTTGAAGCTGATGTGGGCGCTAAGGTGGTTCCAAAGGCTTTGACCCACGCCGGGAAGCTCTTTAACGACGGGAATACCGAATTGCTCCAGCTGCTCCCGGGGTCCAACTCCCGACAGCATCAGCAATTGCGGTGAGCGAAGGGCGCCGGCGCTCAGCACCACCCGCTCTGCCGCCAAAGTAAAAACCTCACCGCCGCTTTCCGCCACCACGCCCACGGCCCGGTTGCCCTCAAACAGCACCTTCTGCACGTAAACCTCACCCCGAACCGTCAGGTTCAGCCGGTGGCGTATCGGGTTCAGGTGGGTAACAGCAACGCTCATGCGCATTCCGCCCAGATTGTTGGTCGGCGCCACGCCGATGCCGGTCGGGTCAGAACCATTAGTGTCTGCTACCGGCGCATACCCCTCCTGCCGGCAGGCGTCATGAAAGGCCCGCTGAATTGCCGGCCAGGCGCTGCTCTGGCGGCGGCGCACCGGCATGGGGCCTTCAGCGCCGTGAAAATCATCCCGAATATCCAGGTCCCGCTCCATCTTGCGGTAGAAGGGCAGCACCCTGGCGTAGGCCCACTGGTCATTGCCCAGGGACGCCCACGAATCGAAGTCTTCGGGCAGGCCCCGCTGCATGGCCTGGCCGTTTATCGACGACCCGCCGCCGATTACTTTGCCCTGGGCCACGTGGATTTCACCCTGCTCCTCGGTGATGGCGCCGCGCAAGGCCCAGTTATGTTCCGAGTCGGGGGCTTCAGCGTAACGGGTATGCCCGAACTTCACCTCATCGGGCAGACCCGCCGGGTCAGGGTAGTCTTTGCCCGCTTCCAGCAGAAGTACGGACAGACCCGGGTTTTCTGCCAGGCGGCTGGCCAGCACTGCGCCGGCGGCGCCGCCACCGACAATAATCACGTCATACTGCATCAAGCTCTCCTTCGGCCATCGGTTGTTGACTATTCACGCATCAATTTACTGCGCTATGGTATCATACCACCCGGCCAACCTTTTCAGAGCAGAAGGAGCGGTATTCCCCCGCCGGAGCTTCTCTGCTAAAATCAATAGTCGCAACCTGACTTCTCTGACAGCAAGGGTTGCTTCAACCAACTTTGCAACCTGACGAGGCAAACTATGGCAGATAAAGGCGGACACCACCCCGGCTTCGGAATTACCCCCCCCCCCCCCCCGAGTTTTGGGGTTAATCCGAATGGGACAGCTGCGTAGAATCAACCCAATCCTGCTTGGGATGAGCCTCATCGTCCCCCTCATCATCGCGATGATGCTTGCCTCCCCCGGCCGCGTTGGCGCATCAATCCTCGCCTCCTTCGCCAACCAGGCTACCGCCCCGTCCGCCCCAACCGGCTTCAGCGCCGCCGCCGGCTCCAGCAAGGCAACCCTCGCCTGGACCAACCCCAACAACGACACCATCGACTACTACGAATACCAGCAGAAAGTGGGAACCGCTGACTACGGCGCCTGGGCCGAGATTCCCAACTCCCACAAAGACACCACCAGCGCCGAGCTAACCGGCCTCGCCGCCGGCGTTGCCCACCGGTTCAAGATTCGCGCCAGAAACTCCGCCGGCGCCGGCGCCGCCTCCGCAGAGGCAGCCGCAACCCCTACCGCCCCGCTCATCACCCTTTTTGTAACTGCCGGCAACGGGCAGGCAACCCTCAGATGGGAGCTAAGCGGCCCCCTTGCGTCTTCTCCTGCATTCGAACAATGGGCTTATGCCTACGGGAGAGTGAATAATCAATGGGGCGGAAGACAGCAAATATCCATATCAGCCGCTACCAGAACGCATACGTTTACCGGCGTGACCAACGAGCGAACGTACCGGGCCAGCCTCTTAATAGCCCCATTCTCCTTGGGCGCCGCGGGGAGCCCAAGTAATCCCACCTGGCAGGGATACTCAACCGAACCGGTATTTACGGTCTCCGCCTCGTCGCCCAGCCCCACGGCAGCCCCCGCCGCTCCCGCCGGCTTCACCGCCACCGCCGGCAGTGGCGCGGCAACCCTGGCCTGGACCGACCCCGACGACGACACCATCACCCGCTGGCAGTACCGCAGCAAGCGGGGCGGACGCACCTACGGAAACTGGACAAACATCCCTGGCTCCAATAGAGACACCACCACCTACGAAGTCGCCGGCCTTACCCCCGGCACGGCATACGCTTTCCAGGTCCGCGCCGTCAACTATGCCGGCTACGGAGCCGCCCCCACAGCGCAGAGCGCCACCCCGGCTGACGCGCCGACGCCCACTAATACGCCCACCGACACCCCCACGCCGACCAGCACGCCAACGGATACGCCTACACCGACGCCCACCAATACGCCTACCGACACGCCCACGCCGACCAACACGCCTACCGACACGCCAACGCCCACGCCGACCAACACGCCAACGGATACGCCTACACCGACACCCACCAATACGCCGACCGACACGTCCACGCCGACCGACACGCCAACGGATACGCCTACACCGACACCCACCAATACGCCGACCGACACGCCCACGCCGACCAACACGCCAACGGATACGCCTACACCGACACCCACCAATACGCCGACCGACACGCCCACGCCCACGCCCACCAATACACCGACCGACACGCCCACGCCCACCAATACACCTACCGATACGCCCACACCTGCACCACCTAACCCACCTGGAGGCCCTTTAACGATTACACGTACAGGCACTCGTACATTTACATTTGCTTGGCAAGCGCCATTAGATGTACCAGGTGATGCATTCTATGAAATTGTCGTAGATTCTAACGCACCACAACAATCATTCGGTTTAAGTTACAATTACACTATGCCTAACGCACCAGACAACCGACAGCATACAGTTGCTATCGGTACAATTGTTTCACGGGCTATTACTCTTAAAAGTACTACACTGTCCGGCACTTTCACATACACTAGTCCAACAAATACGCCTACACATACTCCCACCAACACGCCTACCGATACTCCCACGCCCGGCGGTGCGCCAACCGACACGCCCACGCCCACCAATACGCCCACCAATACGCCCACCGACACGCCCACACCAACCAGCACGCCTGCCGATACGCCCACGCCCACCCCGGACCGGTCCATCACCAGCGGCGCCGGGACGGAAGCAGACCCGTACATCATCCGGGCGGCGAACCAGGATATAGAGGCGGCGGCGGTCTTCAACGAACGGGTGCCGACCGACGGCGGCCGCCTGGTGGCAACCTGGTTCCGCTTTGACCTGACCGAGCCGATGGCCGGGCGGTTTGGCGCCAACCTAATGACCGAACCGACGGGCCACAACATCGATACCCATTTCCAGGCGTACAACGCCGATGGAGAGGAGCTGGCGAAGATTGGGTTGACCCGCCCGGAGACGCCGCAGATGCTGAAGACCGGCGAACTGACCGGGGTAAGTTACCTGACGCTCCGGCTGGAGGATTGGGGCCAGCCGAAGGTAACCAGCATAAAGGTGCGTTTCACCACCCAGCCGCCGGCGACGCCGACGCCGACGCCGACCAATACGCCGACGCCTACCCCTACCAATACGCCCACGCCGACCAATACACCCACGCCCACACCGACGGCAACCAGTACCCCCACGCCGCCGCCCGGAGTGGTGCGGAGCGCCCCCGTACGTCGGGCGGCAGCAACCCCGACGCCGACCCGCCGGGTGGTCAGGTCAGCAACCAGCACGCCCACGCCCACCGCCACCAGCACGCCGCCGCCGACGGCCATGCCCACGGTGGCGCTGGCGACGCCGACAGCGACAACTCCGGCCATGCCCACCGCCACGGCCACGCCGACAATGCCGCTGGCTATGCTGCGGACGCCAACGGCCACCTTGCGGGCAATACCCACCAGCACCCGGTCCCCGGTAGTAATGCGGACACCGACGGCCACCCCGCTGCCAACAGCTGCCGCCACCGCCACGGCGATGCGGACCAGCCGGCCCAGCCCGACGGCCACCGCCACCGCCGTCCCGCTGCTGCCGGACAGCTCCCTGGACGCAGTACGCCCGGCACCGACGGTCGCGTCCACCGCCATGGCCGCCCCGGCCATGGCCGCCGCCGAACCCACGGCCACGCCAGTACCCCCGCCGCCCACGGCCACGCCGATACCGCCGACCGCCACGCCGACGCCAGCCCCAACGCCGGAAACCGGCGGCGTCAACTGGCTGCTGTGGTTGATCATCGGGCTGGCGGCGGTAGTGGTAATTGCCGGCGGGGTGTACCTGTACCGGCGGCGGCAGTAGGCTGTCCCCGCTAACCGCTCGGCAGGGACACCGGGTTCCGCTGGTTGAAGACCTGGCCGGTCATGCTGCCTGGTTTCCAGCGGCGGGTTGCGGGGCGCCGTTGCCGTTTCCCCGGCTAGCTTGACGCCCGGCGCTGGGCAATGCAGCCTGCGCCGGCTGTGCTGGGTGTTTTATCCACTGCCAACATCAAGGCCTGAGCGGGCGTCAGGCTGTTTGAGGTTGATTCAATAGCTTTGGTGGCGTAGAATACCCAAGTAAATACGGCTCGGTATCATCGGGAGTTTGGGCATGCCACAAACCACGGAGTTAAATCTGCTTTGTATGTCCGGCCAGGGGTCGGTACAGGCCGGAGAGGCCCTGGCCAAGCTCTACGCCGACCAGGGTTGGTTCGTTTCGGTTAACGTTTACCCGGGCACCCGCGCCCGCAGCGGGCCGGTTATCAACTACGTCAAGATTTCCGATTCCGAGGCTATGGCCAGCTGCGCCAACTACCACCCTTCGCAGGTTGTTGTCTTCCAGGAAGAATTGCTGCAAACTGCCCGGAACAACAGCCATGAGCTTATCGCTGATGCCATTGGCCGTATGCGGCGAGGCACGCTGCTGGTCAATTCGCCCAAGTCGCCCCGGGAAATCGAACCGCCTTACGATTTTGAAGGGGTGGTGGCTACAGTGGACGCTACCGGAATCGCCAGTCGGCTGCTGCGCCGCAACCCGCCGCCGGTGGGCCTGACCCTGTTGGGAGCCTACTCCCGCATTACCGAAGCTGTTGAACTGGACGCCTTGTTGAGGGTAATCCGGGAAACTTTTCCGGGAACTGTGGGCGAGCGCAATGCCGAGGCTACACTGGAGGCTTATGAAACGGTGGAGGCCCTCGGCGGCGTAAAGTTCCGGGTGGAGCGCCGGCCAGCCCGGCTGACCCATACACCCCCGTCAGAACTGCCCCAGTATTACCAGTTTGACCGTTATGACAAGCTGCCCGGCTTCAGCGAGGGCAGCCCCTTCGTTTGGCGGGACAAGGTGCCGGTGTGTGAAGACAACAAGTGCATTTGTCCCGGTGTGTGTATCAGCGAGGTCATGTGCCCTGACGGCACCGGTTTCATCATCCGCCAGGACCTGCCCCACCAGGGCTACCGCATCGATGTGGATTTTTGCCGGGGCTGCGGCATTTGCGCTGAAGTCTGCGTCGGGAAAGCCCTTACAATGGTGGACGAAGACCGGGTAGTGCAGGAAAACCCTGACTATACCGACATCACCGCTGCGCCCCACCGTCCTGAACTCTCCAGCCGGCCCTTGCGCCTTAATCTCTGAACTAACCTGAACATTAAGCAGGAGACGCCCATGACCTCCTCCGCTCCGGCCCCAGCCCGGCGCCAGGCCCTGACCGGCAACAAAGCAGCGGCCCATGCGTTAAAGCTGGCCCGCACCCAGGTATTATGTTACTTCCCCATCGGGCCTTCCGATGAAGTGGGCGAAGAACTTTCCCGCATGATTCAGCGGGGCGAGTTGCCGGCTGAGGTAATTGAACTGGAGCACGAGCGCAGCGTGATGAATGCCCAGATAACGGCGACCCAGGCCGGGGCGCGCTGCTCCTTTGCTACTAACTCGGAAGGCCTGCTCATCGCCGCGCAGCAGCTGATTTTCGCCTCATACGCCCGCATCCCCATTGTGGTTGTGGTGGCCCACCGGGCGCTGGAACCCCCGGCGATTGTCCGCTCCGACGATCAGGATACCATCATGTACCGCGATATTCATTGGATGCATTACCACTGCGAAAATGCCCAGGACGTTATGGACACGGTAATTCAGGCCTACAAGGTCAGCGAGGACCAGGATGTTTTGCTGCCGGCCTTTGTAACTTATGACGGCTGGGAGGTTTCGCACAACAGTTACCCGGTGGAAATACCGACCCAGGAGGCTGTTGACCAGTTCCTGCCGCCAATGGTTTTGCCGCCGGAAGTGGATTTCGTGAAGAACCTCGATTTTGCCTCCTATTACGGCGGTCAGCGCATGAGCGGCTATGGCTACATTGACGTGGAACGGGAGTATATGGAGCGCCGTTTCCAGTTGGATGAGGCGTTGAACGTTACCGCCAGGGCCAAGCTGAAAGAGGCCCACCGGGATTACGTACGGCTTAATGGCCGCGGCTACGGCGGGTTGATTGAAACGTATCGGATGGAAGATGCCGAAATAGCCATTGTGGCCATGGGTTCCCTGTCAGCCACGGCCCGCCTGGCCGTTAACCTGCTGCGCGAACAGGACCGGCCGGTAGGGTTGGTCAAAATTCGTACCTACCGTCCCTTCCCCAACGAAGACCTGCTGGAGGCCTTGCAGGGGGTTAAAGGCGTGGTGGCGCTGGACCGCAACACCGTGGCCGCCGTTTATCAGGATTTGCGCAGCGCTCTCTTCGGGCAGCCCAACCCGCCGGTGGCGCTGGGCAGAATTATTGGCCTGGGAGGTCGGGACGTAACTCACTACAACATCGTTTACGCCGCTGAGGAAGCCCTGGCTGCCGCTAACCAAAGCGCCGCGGTCAAACCCCTGGACTGGCACTTTGAGGTTATTGAAGATGAGGATATGCTGGCCCGGATGCTGGGGCGTTAGCCGAGCGCCCGACGAGCCTTCACCCTCCGCTTGCCCTGCGCTGAAAATGCAATAACCGGCAAGGATTCCTGCAATATGAAAGGCCAAATACTCAACTATTCGGTGCAAACCAACACGGGCGTCATCACTACCGACGACGGTCACCGCTATACTTTCACCGGAGACCAGTGGCGGGACAACTCCGTCCCGGCGCGCGGGATGCTCGTTGACTTCGTAGCCGAGGGTACATTTGCTACGGACATTTACCGGGCAATCGTCGCCGGCGCTGAAGGAAAAAGCAGGATTGTCGCCGGGGTATTGGGCATCATTCTTGGCGGGTTGGGCATTCACAAGTTTTACCTCGGGTATGGCGGGCCGGGGGTAATCATGCTGATTGTATTCCTTGTCGGTATGCTGCCGGTCTTCCTCGGCACCATTGCTATCTCTATCATCGGAATGATCGAGGGCATCATCTACCTGACTAAAACTGACGAAGAGTTTGAGCAGGAGTATATTCTCAGGCGGAAAGACTGGTTCTAGTCGGGCCACTCTTTCGTAAATTACGCCTCTTTGGCTGAATGAAGCTGAACACAGGAGATAACAGCGCATGCCCATAAAAATGATTCAGGATACCCCCGACCAGCGGGTTTTCATGAACGTTACCGCTAACCAATGCCCGGGCTGCCCGGAAAACCTGGCAACCCGGCTGGTTATGCACATCGTGTTTGACCATCTGCGGGAAGAGAACCCGATTATTTTCGGCCAGGGCTGCGGCATCGGACGGGATTTTTTGCAGCGCAGCGGCCTGGGCACCCATGACAGCGGCATTGCCGGCATGTTGACCGCCATGAAGGTTCGCAGCATTGAACGCCCCATTGTGGTCATTGACGGGGACGGGCAGATTGACCTGGGGCTGGAAGACCTGGCCACCAGCTTTCAGCAGGGCTATAAATACCTCCACGTAGTTTGCGACAACCAGGCCCACGCCGCCAGCGGCAGCCACGCCACCGGCAGCACCGCCCCTATGGCCCGCACCAGTGTCCGGCCGTCGGGCAAGTTGCGGCACCCCAAGCACTTTGCCCTTATGCTGATGTTCAGCGGCGCCGAGTACGTTGCTACCGCATCCACCTCCCACCCCCAGGACCTGGAACGGAAAATCAAGAGCGCCTGCGAGCGCCTGCCCGCCTTCATTCAGATACTGACTCCCTGCAACCCCTCCTGGGGCTACGATGACAACAAGGGCATTGAAGTGTCCCGTCTGGCAGTGGAGTCAGGCATCTGGCCCCTTTACGAATGGAAGGATGGCGTATTCCGGCGGCAGAACATTATGCGCAAGGCCACCGTCCGCGACTACATTGGCTCCCAGCGCCGCTACGCTCATCTGGATGAATTCGGCATCCGGCAGATGGAAGAGTACGTGGATGACCTGAGCCGGCTGATGGTTAAGCTGGAAACCGGTTTTTCCGCCTGAGGGGTGCTTTCCGTGGCAGACTTCACGCTGAACCACGCCCGGCCCTGGCTGACTTCCTACCCGCCGGGGCTGGCGCCCAGTCAGCCTTACCCATCGGCCCCCCTCTACCACTTCCTGCAGGAATCGGCGGCCCGTTTTCCCGAGCGGGTCGCGCTGGTTTACATGGATGCCGGCAATGGCGATAAGCCCTCGTTCATTACCTACCGTCAGCTGGATGGTGAATCCGGCGCATTTGCCGCCGCCCTGGTTCACTTGGGCATCAAGAAAGGCGACCGGGTAGCTTATTACCTTCAGAACTCTCCGGAGCTGGTAACCGGGTTTTACGGTATCCTGAAAGCCGGGGCAGTACCGGTTCCCTGCAACGTTATGTATCGGGCTGAGGAGTTGGCTTACCACCTGAACGATTCCGGAGCTACGGCCTTGCTCTGCGAAGCAGACTTGTACCCAACCGTTCGGGAAGTTCTGGCGGAAACCGGCGTAAGCGACGTGATTGTAGCCGGCGGGGAAGTTGACCAGGCATCAGCGCACGCATGGGATACTTTATTGGCGGCTCACCGGCCTTTGCGTAATTTTCCGGCGATAAATCCTGCCGAAGATTTGGCCCTGCTGCCCTACACTGGCGGCACTACCGGAGTGCCTAAGGGGAGTATGCTCACCCACGCCAATCTGGTAGCTAATGCTGTCCAGTTTCGAGACTGGTTTGGCTACCGTGAAGGCGAGGAAGTGTTCGTTGCTGCCTTGCCGCTTTTTCACATCGGCGGCATTGCCGGGGTGATGAACGTGCCTCTGGCTGCCGGGGCTACCATAGTCCTGTTCCGTCGTTTTCGCCCGGAACGTGTTTTGCGGGCCATTCAGGATTTCCGGGCAACCAGGTTCCTGGGTGTTCCTACTATGTATATTGCCCTGTTAAACCACGAGAACGTCAATGCCTATGACTTGTCATCCCTGCGCCCCAGCCGTACCAGCGCCGCCCCGCTCCCCGGGGCGATAAAGGAAGCCTTCGATGCCCTGGTAGGTCACGAAGTCCTGATTGAAGGGTACGGGCTGACCGAAACTTCGCCCCTGACCCATGCTAACCCGGTACATAAAGCCCGGGCCGGCTCCATAGGCATTCCCTTGCCGGATACCGATGCCAGGATATTCGACCCGGAAGCGGGGAACGTGGAGTTGCCGGTGGGCGAGATTGGTGAGTTGGCCCTGCGCGGCCCCCAGGTGATGAAGGGTTACTGGAACCGGCCGACCGAAACTGCCGCGGCGATTCGGGACGGGTGGTTCTACACTGGCGACCTGGCCTGTATGGACCAGCAAGGTTACTTCTACATAGTGGATCGCAAGAAGGATGTCATCAACGCTGCCGGGTTCAAGGTCTGGCCCCGAGAGGTGGAAGAGACGCTTTACCAGCACCCGGCAATTCAGACAGCCGCTGTGCTTGGCGTGCCGGATGACTATCGCGGGGAAACAGTAAAAGCGGTAATCACCTTAAAGGGCGGCCACCCGTTCCCGACCGACGACCTGGCCCGGCAGGACATCATCCGCTTCTGCCAGCGCCGCCTGGCTAACTACAAAGTACCCCGCATCGTGGATTTTCGGGATGAGCTGCCAGTCAGCGCCGCCGGCAAAGTGCTGCGACGGGTCATGCGGGACGAAGCATCCAGCCAGGCAAACCGGCCACTCTGACCCAACGGATCGTCAACCGAAGCCGGGCTCCAATTGCTGCCGTTGGCGTAAACCGGTACGCCAATGGCGGGCAGGCAGCGCTCCTAATCTCTAATCAAGCCCATAACACCCTCTCCCTCCCCTGATTCCGAAAGGTTTACGACAGATTGGCTGTCGGTTTCAAACGATCGGCCACCGGCCAGGGTAGGAGATGCCCACGCGGGCCAGAAGGTTCTCACCCAGGGCCTGTACCTTCTGCGCCAGTTTCCACTCATCCACAAACAGGGGTTGGTAGTTCTCCACGCGAACCTGACCGTCAACGATAACGGTATGTACGCTGCGGCCGTCGGCATTATACACCAGGTTATTGACCGGGTTGAACAAGGCGCGCCATTCGGGCCGCCGGGTATCAAACAATACCAGGTCAGCCTTTTTGCCCTCCTCAATGGAGCCGGTTTCCTCTCCGAGACCCAAAGCCCTGGCACCACCCAGGGTTGCCAGTTCCAACGCCGTCTCTGCCGGTATCATCCCCACGTCCTGCCTGGCGTCCTTGTACAGCACCGCTGCCAGGTACATGGAACGCATAGTCTCCAGCAGGTTAGAGTTGTTGCCGGCGTCAGTTCCCAGTCCGACGGTGACGCCCGAGCCAACCAATTCCGGCAGCATCCCTTCATGGGCAACCCCGGTTCCGCCCTTCACAGCGGCCGTGGGACACATTACCACGCTGGCCCCGGACCGGGCGATGGCATTCACCTCCGATTGGTCGATGCCCAGACCATGCGCCAGGCACAAGTTGCGGTCCAGCACCCCCAGGTAGTCCAGGTATTGGGTGGGACGCACTCCGTGCCGCTGTAAACATTCTGCCACGTAACGAGAGCTATTGTTGTAGTGCAGGGTCATACCGGTTCCGTACTGGTCGGCCAGGGACTTGGCTGCCTGTAACAACGCATCGGTGGCGAAGGCCGGTGAAAAGGGCATAGCCCAGGCCCGCACCCGGCCGTTCAACCCATGGTCGAACCGGCGAATTACCTGTTCCATCAACCTTGCTGCTTCCTCGGTACGGTACACCGGAAGACTATAGGGGTTGGGTTGATCGGTAACCTGCCAGCCAACGATTATGCGGCAGCCCGATTCTTCATAGGCCTGCATACAGGCTTCCAGGCCTTTGGTACTGCCCGGATCTATAAAACAGGTGGCGCCATACTTCAACAACTCAGTGATGGCCAGCAGGGAGGTTAAGTACTCTTCCTCTTCGGTCATCGCACTTTGCAGAGTAAAGACAGCGGGCAAGTAAGCCGGCCCCAGGTCATCGGGGAAAATACCCCGGGCAGCGTGCGCATAGCTGAGGTGCACATGGCCGTTGACAAAGCCGGGTGTCACTACCATTTCGCCGGCGTCAATCACCCGCTCGGCGGTCAGCTCGGCCAGGTCTCGGGACTTGCCCACCCGGACAATTCGCTGCCCTTCAATCAGAATGGAGCCGTCAGCGATAATGCGGCGCGCCGGGTCAACGGTTATCAGGTAGCGGGCGCCCTCAATCTTCAAGGTGGTTGCCGGCATCGGGACACCATTTTCACAGCATTGGCGGCTGGCAAACCCCAAGGGCATACCGGCGCTTGTCTGGCATAATAGGCGCTGCCCGCGGCTGCCGGCAAGCCCCCCGGCAAGCCGCTTCAGCCCTGCTATAATAATAGCAGCTTACTGCCAGCAGGCGCAGACTCAAAGGCTCCTTTTTCTGCGCTCAGGCGGTGGCCGGACAGATTTATCGCTGACCAACACAGACCCGGTGGAGGCCTTTCTTGTCGTCAGCAATCACTATTCGCCGCGCTAATCTGAATGACCTGGAATGTATAGTCCGGGCAAATGCCGCCATGGCCCTGGAGACTGAAAGTAAGATGCTGGACGAAAGCGCGCTGCAAGCCGGTGTGCTGGCAGCCCTGGAGAACCCGGCTCTGGGGTTCTATCTACTGGCAGAAATGGATGGACAGGCAGTCGGGCAGCTGCTGATTACTGCCGAGTGGAGCGACTGGCGCAATGCCTGTTTCTGGTGGATACAAAGCGTTTACGTTGCTCCGGAGTTCCGCCAGCGCGGGGTTTACCGTGCGCTGCACCAGCGGGCGCTTCAGGCTGCGACGGCCGAGGGCAACATTTGCGGGATCCGTCTGTACGTGGAGCGAACCAACCATCTGGCGCAGCAGGTTTATGTTAACCTGGGTATGCGACTGTCCCACTATGATATGTATGAGCTGGAGTTCGGAAACTGACCCGGTCTCCTGGCGGATTTTTTCACAACCGGTTTGCTGGCCCGGGGCAATACCCGGGCCCGGGTTGCGCTGGCCCGCCCGGCTTGCCGCCACATTCCGGGTAGCCGGTTAGCCATGGCTGAATCACCAACAGAGTACGATTTCCTGGCCCGAGGGCAGTTCTGCCTGCGCCACGGCGACTTTTCCGCCGCCATTGATGCGTTCAGTCAGGCTCTGGCAATTAATAGCGGCTTTGCTCCGGCCTTCTACTACCGGGGTTTGGCTAACCGAAACGCCGGCAGTTATGACCAGGCCATCGCCGATTACACTGCGGCGGTGGCCGCAGAACCCGATTACCCGGTGGCTTTTTACGCGCGCGGCGTGGTGTATCGCCACCTGGAAAACTATGAAGAGGCTATCCGGGATTACGAGCAGGCCATTTCCCTGGAACCGGAAGACGCAGATTTTTACTATGCGCGAGGGGTAGCTTATGCCTCGTTAAAGCGTTATGAAACAGCTATAGCGGACTTCCGGCAGGCGCTGGAGCTGAACCCGGAAATGCCTGATGCTCATTATAATCTGGGCATTGCCCACCGGGACCTGGGCCGGTTGACCGAGGCTTTGCAGTACTATTCCGTTGCCCTCAAGTTGCGTCCCGAAGACGCCGATTACCGCTACGCCCGGGGCAATCTTTACAGCGACTTGCGCCGGTACAAGGACGCAGTGGCCGATTATGACCGGGCTTTGGCAATTGTTCCGGTTTTTGCCAATGCGCACTACAATCGGGGCATTGCCCTACGTAATCTGGGGCGGGCCGCCGATGCCATAGCCAGCTTCAACCAGGCCCTTCAGTTTGGCGCGAAGTTCGCCAGTCTGTACCTGAACCGGGGCAGCGCCCGCTGCGACCTGGGCGATTACGCCTCTGCCAAAGCAGACCTGGACCAGGCCCTGGCTCTGGATAACGCTCTGCCAGCAGCCTACCTCACCCGGTCGGCGGTGCATGCGGCATTGGGGGACTCTCCGGCTGCTCGAGCTGACTGGCAGGAATACCTCAGGCTGTCCCGGTCATGAACGGAGCTGCCGGACCGGAAGGAGGATTGACCCCGGGGCAGCAACTGGGGCACCTGGAATACCTGCTTACCACGGAGAGCCAGGAACTTTACCGGCAGGCAGTGGAGTATTCCGAGGCTTCCTACCCTAACCTGGCTATCCGCGACTATCGGTCGGTTCTGGCTCCCTTCCGGGAACCGGTCTCGATAGTCTGTGCCGCGCGCGCCGATCGCCTATACCGACCGCCGGCGCCAGGCCGGCGGGTTCAGCTTACCGGGTGGCTGCGCGACTGGTCCCGGCAAGCGGGCGCAGAATACTTGACGGTCGATACCTTCGCTGTGGATGACATCGGCGCCGAGCTTTATCGCAGCCAGTATATTCTACAGATTGGCGGTGGACGAAACGCCAGTCGGTCGGGCAGAAGACCAGCCCCGACCCGAAAGGGCGCCGGAGCTGGCCTTCTGCCGCCGTTGCACAAGCGCGTCACCGGGGAAGCCCTGGAGCAATTCCGGGAAGTTTCCCGTCGGTCGGCGCCGGTTGGGTATCGAGAGCAACTGACCGCCGTACCAGACCACGCCGGAGCATTTCTGGCCAGCGGCATGGGCCTGACGGCGGCCCCGGCTCCCTGGGAATTGGGGGTGGCTTACCTTCATCAACTGTTAGAGCTGCGTTTTGGTATCCATTTCCGGCAGGGGGGAAGAATCAGCGTGAATTTCCGGCGGCCCATGTACGCCGGCGATTCTCTGATTGCTCGCGGCCTGGTGGTTGGCCAAAACCCGGATGCTGACCGGGTTAACTGGCGTCTGCAATTATGGCTGGAAAAAGAGAGTGGAGAGCAGATTATCACCGGGGAAGCCCGGATTACTGTTCCCAGCCCGCTGGTCTGAAGGTTGCTGGCAGCGGGTAAACTGCGAGAATGCGCCGGAGAGAGCGATGTCGTCTTTCAGTGAACAGCTAAAAACGGAAGCCTTGCCCATCTGGCGCGCCATCTTCGCCCACCCCTTCCTTCAGGAAATAAAGTCGGGGACGCTGCCGGCTGAGAAGTTCCGGTACTATTTGACTCAGGATTATCTGTACCTGGAGGGTTTCGGCCGCGCAGTGGCGCTCGCTCTTGCCAAAGCCCCGGACTCGCAGACCCTGCAAGCCCTCTCCCGACGGGTGCTGACTCCGGTGGAACGGCCTTTGCATCATAGCCTGCTGGAAGCCGCCGGCATATCCGTGGATTACATTAACCAGGTTGACCGCTCGCCTACCAACTCCGCTTATGTCAACCATATGTTGGCTACAGCTTCTCTCTACGGCCTGGGCCCCACCGCAGCGGCGCTGCTTCCCTGTCCCTGGACCTATCATGCGCTGAAAGACGAGGTAGGCCCTTCGGAACATCCTCTGTATAGTCAGTGGACCGCGTTCTACGTGGCCGGTTTGCTTCAGGACAGTGTCAACGCCTGGCGGGGGTTCGTGGACCGACAGGGAGAAGCGGCCGGCCCGGCGGAAAGAGCTGCCATGCGCCATGCTTTTCTGACCAGCGTACGTTATGAGTATATGTTCTGGAATATGGCCTACCAGATGGAGGAATGGCCGGTATAAGCCAGCCTTTGCCGGCGGTAAGGTATGCCGCTGGAGGCGCGTTCAGGTTCTGCCTCCAGCGGAGAGGCAAAGGTAGCTAGGGAGCCACACGGGCCGGCCCCCAGTTATGGGGAATGTTGATCAGGCTGCCTTCCAGATTCCTGACCGACTTCTGGCCGCAAACGGCCAGGGCCCGGTCCAGCTCGGAGCGCAGAATTTCCAGGACGTCGTGAACGCCCTCGGCGCCGTTTTCGGCCAGGCCCCAATACAAGGGCCGTCCGATGCCTACTGCTTTGGCGCCCAGGGCTAACGCCTTAAACACGTCGCTGCCGCGCCGGACGCCCGAATCCAGGTAAACCTCGCAGTTGTTGTTAACCGCCTCAACGATTTCCGGCAGCATTTCCACCGAGCTTAAGGTTGAATCAATTTGCCGTCCCCCATGGGTAGAAACCAGAATGCCATTAACTCCGCTCTCGGCGGCTACGTGGGCGTCCTCCGCCGTTCTGATTCCTTTCAGCACCAAAGGCAAAGAAGTCAGGCCGCGCAGCCAGTCCAGCTCTTCCCAGGTCAAGGGCGGAACCTGGGATGGCTGCCAGTTCGGCGCTTCATCGGTGCCGCTGACTTCCGCCAGACGCTCCGGGGTGGCCCGAAAGTTAGCCAGGTCGCCGGGATTCACGTACTGGTTGCGCATGTCCCGTTCCTTGGGGGCGGGAACCGGCGTGTCCACCGTTAGCACAATAGCTTTAAAGCCAGACTCCTCGGCTCGGTGCACCAGCATTTCCGTCAGGTCGTGGCCCCGGTGGTAAAGTTGAAACCACAGGGGCCCGTTGGCGGCGGCGGAGACTTCCTCCATGCTGTAATGGGAAGAGGTGCTCAACATCATCAGTGTATCCGACATTCCGGCGCCCCGGGCTGTGGCCAGTTCCCCGCCGGGATGCGCCAGTTTATGGCCGCCAGCCGGGCAGACAAACACCGGCATACTGATCTCGGTTCCCAGCATGGTTGTGGACAGCTCCCGGTCATCAATATTGCGCAGAAAGCGCGGGCGAATAGTCAGTTCCTCAAAAGCGCTGCGGTTGCGGCGGGTAGTAAACTCATCCATCGCGCCGGCTTCGATGAACTCCCAGTTGTTATGGGGAACCTTCATCTTTGCCCGGGCTTCATAGTCGTACAGATTGATCGGGTCCATTTAAGGCACACTCCTTTTCTCAGTAGGTTAGCAGGTTCCCCTACTTTAAGACTTAAAGGTAATTTGGGCAAGGGTAGCAGTTCACCCCGCTTTACCGGTCAGCCCGCAAAGTCTTCAGTCCGGAAGCCGTCTCCGGGCAATAAGCTGGGGCGCCGTATTTAGCGGCGCCCCAGCTGTGTTGTTGAAATGGCCGATATGGTCACTACTCTTCCGGTGGGTTGAAAGGCACAATTCCCGGAATCCACCACTTATCCCAGCTTTCGTCCACCCGGGACTGGAAGAACTCGATATCCTCATCGGTCAGGTGAGCGAAACGGCCCTGGCGTTGCAGGTATTCACGCACCGGTTTCCGGGAGCGCACCCCGTTGCTGATGGCCCGGGAAGGCCCGCTCAGAAGCAGTTCCCCGTCGGCAATCTCGTATTGCACCCACAGGCCGGTCTCCACTGCCAGCATACCCAACTCGTGGGAATACTTGGGGTCGTAGTCCCAACCCTTGGGGCAGGGGTCTATAACATGGATAAAGGTAGGGCCGCCAATGGTCAAGGCCCGGCGGATTTTGTTGGTAAAGTCCAGGCCATAGGAAGCGCAGGCAGTTGCCACGTAGCGGCAACTGGGGTGGCCGGCAGCCAGCATGGGGGCGGTGTTCTTCTTCCAGCGGCGGTTCATGATGCGGTGCACCTTGCCCGGGGGGCTGAAAGTGGAGTTGGCCCCCCAGGGAGAGCTGCCCGAAACCTGAATATCGGTATTGGCGTAGGACTCATTGTCGTAGCACAGGATAAGCAGATTATACTCATCATGCTGCAACGCCGCTGAAATGCCGGACAAGCCCATGTCCACTCCGCCGCCGTCGCCGCAAAAGGCAATAACGTTGATGGGTTCATCCTTCATCTTGCCCTTGCGCATCATGGCGGACAGGCCGGCCGCCGTGCCGGTAGCGGCCGCGCCGGAGGAACCCAGCTGGGTATGCATCCAGGGCACTACCCAGGGAGTGCTGTAGTAAGTGGTGTTGGCTACATACATGCAACCGGTGCTGCCCACCACGATGGTGCGAGGGCCGGCAGCCTTAATCATCAGGCGCATGGTCAAGGCCGATTCGCAGCCCTGGCAAGTGCGGTGGCCCGAGGTAAAACCCTCCTGTATCGGTATGTTCTTGACTCCCCGAACCTGGGGCAGGTCCTGCACTAACGTCATAATATCTACTCCCTCACTCCGATCCAGTGACAATCCTGCTCTATTTTACCAGCATCGATCGCCTTTTGGGTAATTTCAACCATATCTTCCACGTCGCTCACCCGCACTTCACGCCCGCCCAGGCCGGCGATGAAATTTAACACATGGGGCCGCTTTTCCAACGGGTACAACGCCGAGCGTACCTCATTGAAAAGCACACCGCCAAAGGAGGGGGAGCCGAAGGAATAATCCCGGTCCACCACGGCGACGGCCCGGCAGTTGCCGAGGGCCTGCTGGACTTCCTCGGTGGCGAAGGGCCGGAAAAACTTCATACGCACAAAACCCACCTTCTTCCCCCGCTCGCGCATTCGGCGGATGGCTACCCGCACTGGAAGGCTCAACGTACCCATTCCCATCAGAATAATATCCGGCTCATCGTCGGTCATATACTCTTCCAGGAAGGGGCTGGGGTCGCCGCGACCGAAGACTTGCTTGAACTCTTCGTAAACCTCTTTGATGACGGCAGGGGTGCGGTGCATCGCTTCGTCCGACTGACGCCGGATTTCCATCAGCCAGTCCTCGTTCACCTGGGGGGCTACGGTAATGGGGTTATCCGGATGCAGCTGCATCCGTCCCCGGTCGTAGTCTGGCAGGAACCGGCGCACTTGTTCCTGGGTCGGCACGTTAACAATCGCCTGAGAATGGGTGAGGAAGGAGCCGTCGCAGCTGAGGGCTATGGGCAGGAAAGCGCGCGGGTCTTCCGCAATCCGCCAGGCCATCAACGCAATATCCAGCGCCTCCTGGGCGGTAGCAACCCAATAGAGCATCCAGCCCAGATCCCGCACGGCCATCGCGTCGTTATGCTCCACGCCAAAGGCCCCGGGGTCATCCAGGGCCCGGTTGCCCACCATGGCCACCACCGGCAGCCGGAGACCGGCGGTAACGGCGATAGCCTCGAAGGCGTAGAACCAGCCTACGCCGCTGGAGCCGCAGAAGGTGCGGGCGCCCACGGATGAAGCATGTTTAACGATTTCGAACTGGGAATGCTCGCTCTCCGCCACAATGAAATCGCAGTCGAAGGCGCCATCCGCCTTCAGCTTGGACACATACTGCATTACCGTATCGTAGGGGCGAATCGGGTAAGCGGTGATAACGTCAACGTCAGCCAGGGCGCAGGCAATAGCCACGGCCTCGCTGCCGCTAATCAGCTCTTCACTTTCGGTAGTGAACATTTGAGCTTCGGTCGTAGTCATTAATCCTCCCCTGCCTCAGCAATCTGCTCGGCATATCCGCCAACGTGGTGGAACCCGTGGGTGCGGTCAACCTGCTTCTGCCGGTCAATCAAAGCGGACATCCACTGCCGGTACCCTTCCTTGTCCTGCTGCCAGGCTTCCCACTGGCTGTCGTTGTCGTTGAACTCCGCTTCGTTAACCATAGTAACGCAGTCGGCCACCGGGCATACCGCCTCGCAGACACCACAGCCGCAGCAGGATTCCATGTTGGCATCGTACAGCCCATCGGGGGTAACGTCGAAGCAGGTATCCGGACATTGAAGCCAACACAGGGTGCACTTGATGCAGGTGTCAAAGTTCACTACCGGCCGCATAGAGCGGGTGCTGAACTTCTTGAAGACAGCGCTTCGAACCGGCTGGTAGCCCTCCTCGCCGCCGCGGAAACCGCCGCCCTGCTCAATGCCGCGAATAACTATGCCTTCTTCCATACTGGTCCAACCAGGCAAATCAAAGCTGAAAGGCTCTTCTGCATTGCCTTCGCCCGGCTCCACCGGCCGCATGGAGGCTCGCTCGTAGGAACGCTCCGCCGACCGAACCTTCAGGTCGTCCCAGCCCTGGTCCTGGATCGCTTCCACCATGGACTCCAGGCTGACCAGCTGAGGGCAAACCTTAGCCAGGGCGCCCAGGATACGGACATCGGTATGGTCGTCCTTATAAACCCACAGGCCCGAGAAGCTGGGAATGGAGGTTACAATGGAAAGGTTGTACGGCTGGTCCTTCTGGTGAATATCCTCAATCAGGGCGTCGGCGGCCTGGCGGGAGGTTACAATCAGGGTGCCGCCGGGCTTGGTCAAGGAGTTAATGGGCTGCAAGCCGTACCAGGCCCAGGACTCAATGCCCTTGCACATGGTGTCATCCACGTTGATGGTTACGTCAACTTCCTGCGCTTCGTAAACCGCCAGGTTTTCTTCCAGTTCTTCAGCGTCGTCGGCGACGATGGCAAACTGCTTGGCCGGAATGCCATTGCGTTCCGGCGAGTCGCCGTAGCGACCGAAAGCGGTGCCATACTTGCCTTCCTTCCTGGCGGCAAAGACTATGGATCGCACGATGTTCCGAGCCAGGGTTTTCTGGAAAATGCCCCGGTACACCACCTCCACAGCTACCGTGCTCATATAATTCCCTCCTGCTGCTTTTCTTTATGATACTCGGGTTCTGAATTCCGTTGTGGAAGCGCCGGTCGCTTCCGCGCTAATTGGCCACTGTCAGCAAATCCGCCTTCACAACCACCGACCCTCTGGCCGAAGGTTCGACCGCCGTAAGATGATGCTCCATGGCCTGCCTCGCCCCAATTTTATCGCCCGACTCCACCCTTTCCAGAATCTGGCGGTGAGACGCCAGGGACCTTTGCGGCCGCCCGGGTTCCTGGAGCGATCGGTCCCGAGACATCTGGAGAATGTCCTCCACGGCGCTGATTACCTTAATCAGGGCGGAGTTATGGGTTGCGGCTGCCAGGGCAAAATGAAACGCAGTATCCGCCTCCACCCCGGTCTTGCCGAAGTTTATCTGCCCTTGTTGTTCCTCGAGAATGCGCCGCATTTCCAACACCTCCTCCCCGGTGGCCCGCTGGGCTGCCAGGGCAGCGATATGGGGTTCCATCAGGTGGCGCATCTCAAAAACATCCTGAAGGGCCGAGGCCCTGCCGTTCAGGTTGGCTGCCACCAGGTCCAGCGTTGCGTCCAGTCCCTCGGTATTGATGAAGGTTCCCGAACCCCTTCTGCTGACTGCCAGCCCCTGCAATTCCAGAGAACGAATCGCCTCGCGTACTGAGCTGCGGCTGACTTTGAACTGCTCTGCCAGCTCCCTTTCCGAGGGCAACCGGTCGCCGTGCCGCAAGGCGCCCTGCCGAAGCAAGGCGTGAAACTGCTGCACGATCTCCTCGTACAATCTCCGGCGCTTGACACTGCGAATATGGTTCTGCATTCCCCGCCGCCCGGTTTAGAGTGGTCAGACCAATTTCAGGCTGTCCGTATTATACTAGCGGCACAGGGGTTGTCAAGAAGTCGAGCAGCCAACTGAGTCGCGCGCGTACTTCAGCGGCAGTTTGACAGTGGCGGTTTTGCAAAGCGGGAAGCTATCTTGCAAAGGCAACCGTCCGGCGCCCCTAACCCTTTGGCCGTATGTTAAAATGGCAGTTATTGCTGGAACCGGCATAATTGAAGTTTCTGACAACCCGGACGGAATGCCCCCGCCCGGCGCGCTCGGTCTGAGTCCAGGCCCCTGAACCCTGCTCCTGACTATACTGCCTTTAATGCGGAGCGAAGCAGGTACTGCAAAAAGATGGAAGAAGCGGTATTTCCCAAAGAAGTGGCAATTGAAGGGCCGGCTGTTACCGTGCTGTGGGATGACGGACACCGGAGCGTATATCCCCACCGGCTTTTGCGCCTGCGCTGCCAGTGCGCCAGTTGTGTGGAAGAGATGACCGGCCGCCCCCGTTTGGACCCGGCAAAGGTCCCGGAGGATGTGCGCGCTGTGGACCAAATGCCGGTAGGCAACTACGCCCTTCAGTTTCTGTGGAGCGATGCCCATTACACCGGCATTTACACCTTTCGGTTCCTCCGCTCTATTTGCGCTTGCATCCCCTGTAACGAAGCGCGAGCAGCCTCCGGTGGGCTGCAAAACGGGCTATCGCAGGGCGGGCCGGCCGGTTGACCGGACTTCCGCCCCCTTCTGCCGGGTATCAGCCTTCGCCTTCGTCCATAGCGTAGGAACGCCTGGGTTTGCTGGGCGGCTTAAGTTTGGGAGCGGTAAAGGTGTTGGACTTGAAGGAAAAAGTAGATAGCTGCCGTTGTCCCGGCTGGCCGCAACTCTTGCAGAATACCGGAGCATCGGACTGAGCGGCCGACCGGATAGCCTCGAATTCCAGGCGGCAGTTAGCGCAATAATATTCGTAGATAGGCATGGTTCCTCTCGATGATTCAGGTCATTGCCGGTATTTTATAGCAGCGCAAGCCGGGCTTCCATACTCTGACCCGGTATAGCGGATAGCTTTTAGCCCTTCAGGAGCTGCCCATTATGGCTGAAACTGGCGATGTCGTAATAATCGGTGGTGGCGCGGCCGGTTGCGCTGTGGCTTACTACCTCGCCTTGTCCGGAATAAAGGCAACCATTATCGAGCGGGAGGGCATCGGCTCCCAGGCTTCCGGGTTTTCGGCTGGCGGGCTTAACCCGCTGGAAGGCGCCCACATCCCGGGCCCTTTAGCTCCTCTGGCAATGGAATCCTTCAAGCTGCACCGGGAGCTGTGGGGAACCTTGAGCGAAGAATCCGGCATTAACTTTCAGGAACGCATCGTTTCGCTGACTAAAGTGGCTTTTAACGCAGACGAAGTACCTGCACTGGAGGAATCGCTAACCAGGTTTAACTCCGCTGGCGACGATTTTTCGGGGGAATGGCTGGAGCGGCAGCAACTGCTTGAACTTGAACCGCGTCTGTCTCCCCAGGCCTTGTGCGGAGTATCGCTGCGGGGCAACGCCGCCCTCGACAGCTTCAGGTTTACCCGGGCCCTCGCCACTGCCGCAGAAAGGCGAGGCGCTGCCATCAGAATTGATACGGCTCGCGGAGTGCGTCTGAACCGCGGCCGGGTAGAGCGGGTCATTCTGGCCGACGCTGAAATTGATTGCAGCGTCCTGGTCTGGGCGGCCGGCCCGTGGTCGCGCGAGGCTGAACCCTGGTTTGATCTGGCGCTGCCGGTTGACCCGCTCAAGGGAGAGATACTGCGTCTGCAAACCGAGGGCCAATGCTTGGCCGGCGACTTTAACGGCGCTGGCGCTTCCCTGTACCCCAGGCCCGACGGGTTGGTATGGTGCGGCGCTACCGAAGAATGGCAGGGTTTTAACAAGGAACCGACGGATTCTGCCAGGGCCGCCATTTGGGAGGCCGCGGCTCGCCTGATGCCGGAATTAGCACAGGCCAGGCTGGTTCGGCATACGGCCTGCCTGCGTCCCGTTACCCCGGACTGGCTGCCCATCATTGGCCGGGCGTCAGGCTGGGATAACGTTTACCTTGCTACTGGCGCCGGCAAGAAGGGAATTCTGCTCAGCCTGGCTATCGGCAAGGCGACGGCCCAATTGATTGTCGAAGGCTCAACCAGCCTGTCCATTGACCAATGTTCTCCGGGCCGTTTTGCGCCGGCCTCGGCAACCGGCGCCGCCGGTTGACTGCCGGGTAAGCGGTTCAGTCTCCGGCATATCCCCAACCCGGTTGCCAGGAGCAACTCAATGAGCCAGAGAATCAGCATCGCCGCCGGCGCTGTACGGGCAGAAGCCTTTCTTAACGACACAGCTACGGCCCGGGCTGTAGCCGGCGTTCTGCCGGTCGCCGCCACTGTCAGCACATGGGGAGACGAGATTTACTTCGGCATTCCGGTCAATGAAGAGCTGGAGCGGGGACAGACAACCGTCGAGTTGGGAGACCTGGGCTACTGGCCTCCCGGTCGGGCCTTCTGTGTCTTTTTCGGTCCGACGCCGGCCAGCCGGGGGGCTGAAATCCGGCCGGCCAGCGCTGTAACCGTTATCGGACAGGTGGCCGGCGATCCGGCCGTTTTCCAGCAGGTGGAATCGGGAACCCGCATAATTATTGAAGCAATTGAGGGTTAACATGACCAGCGCAGCTGTCTCCGGAGCCAATACTCCCAGCGGCGCCCTGAGGGGCGTCCGGACGCTGGATTTCGGCCACTATATCGCCGGGCCGCTCCTGGGTATGCTGCTGGCGGATCAGGGAGCGGAGGTAATCAAAATAGAGCGGCCCGGAGGCGACCCGGCGCGACAGGAACCGGCCTTCGCTACCTGGAATCGGGGCAAGCGCTCCGTGGCGCTGGACTTGAAAACCCCGGAAGGCCGGCAGGCAGCGCATCAATTGGCCCGGGAATCCGATATAGTAATCGAGAACTTCCGGCACGGAGTGGCTGAACGTCTGGGCATCGGGTACAACCGGCTGTCGGCCTTGAATGCCGGTCTGATTTACTGCTCCCTGCCCGGTTTTGGCCCACATAGTCCGCACCGCCACCGCCAGGGCTGGGAGGGCATCATCGGCGCCGCTACCGGTCTCTACCCCTGCGTGGAAGATTCAGCAGAGCCGCTCTTTACTCCGTTGCCCATCGCCAGCGCCTTTGCTGCCATGGTGGGCGCCGTGGCGGTAACCATGGCTCTGTGCGCCCGTGACGCCGGCGGAGCCGGTCAGCAGATTGAAATCCCTTTATACGACGCCATGTTTACCGCTATGGGCCGCCACCTGGTTAAGCTCTATGACCATGGGGAACTGGATACCCGCAGCCAGCCCCGCTTGCCGATGCAGCGACAATACCAGTGCGCCGATGGCCGCTGGGTTCAGAATCACGGCAATTACCAGCGCTTCGTTCATCAGTTTCTGGAAGCCGCCGGAAACCCGGATTGGGGCGCAGCGGCCGTGGCTGATTTCGGCAAACCTCTGGATGCGGAAACCGCTGCGTTGTGGGTACGACGCTTTGAGGGAACTTTCCGACAGCGCACCGCCCTGGAGTGGCAGGAGGCTATCAGCGCGGCCGGCGGCGCCTGCACCGTCTGCAAGACGATTGAAGAATGGCTTGAACACCCCCACCCGGTCGCAGCCGGAATGGTGGCGGAAGTGGTGGATGCCCGCCTGGGAGTAATGAAACAACCTGGCGTGCAGGTAAGGCTAAGGGGTACACCGGGAGCGATTCAGGGCCGAGCTCCCCTGCTGGGGGAACATACGCAGACAATTTTGGCCGGCTTGAACCCCTTGCCGGAAACTGCGGCGGCAAAGTCGCCGGAAGCGGCGATGAGCGCGCTTCAGGGGATCCGCGTACTGGACCTTTGCATCGTTCTGGCCGGCCCAACCTGTGGCCGCACTTTGGCTGAATACGGCGCCGATGTAATCAAAATTGATGACCCTTCCCGGCCCTACGACCCGGTTGGCTCGCTGGACGTGAACCGGGGCAAACGCAGCATTATGCTGAACCTTAAGTCGGCAGAGGGCCGGGCCGTTTTCTTCCGCTTGCTGGAATCTGCCGATGTGGTAGTGGAAAACTACCGCAAGGGCAGCCTGGCTAAATTGGGTCTTGGGTACGATGACCTGCGGCGGCGTAAACCCGACATTATCTACGCTTCCCTTAACGCCTATGGGTACGGCGGCCCCTGGAGTGAACGGCCCGGCTGGGAGCAATTGGCCCAGGCCACCAGTGGAATGCAGGTGCGCCGGGGCGGTCGGGACAGCAGCCCTCTGCTGATGCCCTACCCGGTTAATGACTACGGTACGGGAATGATGGGCGCCTACGCAGTGGCTTTGGCTTTGCATGAACGCAACCGCACCGGAAAAGGCCAATCAGTGGATAGCGGGCTGGCCCTGACCGCCGCTCTGCTGCAATCTCCTTACTTCCTCGACTACCCGGGCCATTGCCGGGCAGAGCCGGAGGGAAGGGGTTTGCGGGGTACGTCTGCCTTTTCCCGCCTTTATCCCGGCTCGGATGGCTGGTTCTACCTGCATTGCTCCAACGACGCAGACCGGGAAAGGCTGGCTCAATTGCCGGATTTGGCCCCGGTATTCCAGGAAGCAGCTCCGGCTGGCGATACGGAGGACGCTGCATCGCCGGTTGGTAATTTTGCCGCCAGATTGGAGAACTCCTTCCGGCGGCAGTCCAGGGGTTATTGGTTGGAGCAACTCAATGGCATCGGGGTTAGCGCCATGGCGAACGTTGGCATCGACGACTTTCGCGACGACCCGGCGGTGCGGGACGCCGGCCTGATTGTCGCCCGACCCCACCAGGGCCGGGGCGCTGCCGACCACCTGGGCAGCACGGCCCGCTTGTCCAATACGCCCATGCAACTGGGCCGCCCTGCCCCCATGCTGGGGGCGGACACCCGGGAAATCCTGGAGGACGCCGGCTATTCTCCGCAGACTATTGCCAGCCTGATTGCTTCCGGCGCGGCAGCCCGCTCCCCGGAGCGCTGAAGGTTACGCCGGGGCCGGCCCCCTCGAACCGCCCGGCAAGCAGCCCGACCGGAGCAACGTTTCGATGGATGTCAAAGGTGATGCAATTACTATGCGGTGCCGATGGATCACGAACTCAAGGCAGGAGCAACGTTTCGATGGATGTCAAAGCTGATGCAATGTCATTGCTCCCATGCTAAACTTGAGTGCTCCCCCGCAATTCCGCAAGCGTTCCAGGCATTCTGAATCAGTCGGGGAAGGGCGGCGCAGTGTAGTTCCTCGGTCGGCTTGTCATATCCCGGCTTGGCAGGGTATTCTGAGCCGGCAATGGAGGTTTAGTAGGTTTGTTGCGTCTTTACAATACTCTGAGCAAGCAGGTTGAAGCAATCCGCCCCCTGGAACCCGGCAAAGTCGGAATGTACACTTGCGGCCCCACCGTTTACCGCTACGCTCACATCGGCAACCTGCGTACTTACATGCTGGCTGACTGGATTCGCCGCGCCCTGCTGGCTGCCGGCAACGAGGTTTACCACGTAAAGAACATCACCGACGTGGGCCATATGCGCCAGGAGCTGGTAGAGGCCGGCGGCGACAAGATGATTCTGGCGGCTTTGGCTGAAGGCAAAACCATTCAGGAAATAGCCCGATTTTATGCCGACAGTTTTTATCGGGACGAGGCGCGGGTCAATATCTTGCCGGCCCACGTCTATCCCTGGGCTACCGAGCATATTCCGGAGATGATTGGCCTGGTGGAACGTTTGCTGGCCAATGGCTATGCTTATCTGGCCGGCGGCAATGCATATTTCAATGTCCCGCAATTCAGCCGGTATGGCAACCTGTCCCGTAACTTCGGCGGCAACCTGCTGGAAGGGGTCCGGGCCGAGACCGACCCGCTAAAGCGCGACCCGCGCGACTTTACGCTGTGGAAGGCTGCCGAGCCGGGCCGGGACGTTAAGTGGAACAGCCCTTGGGGCGATGGTTTTCCGGGCTGGCATATAGAATGTTCCGCCATGGCCCATAAGTACCTGGGGGAAAGGTTCGATATTCACACTGGCGGCGTGGATAATATTTTTCCGCACCACGAGGACGAAATAGCTCAAAGCGAAGGAGCCTTCGGCGGCGTCCACGTCAACCACTGGGTGCACGGTCAGCACTTGCTGGCCGACGGCGCCAAGATGGCCAAGTCTTCAGGCAACGTTTTTCTGCTGGATGATCTGGTCTCCCGCAGCATTGATCCCCTCTCTTTCCGGTATTTGTGCCTGACGGTGCGCTACCGGCATCGGCTGAACTTCACTTTCAACTCTCTGAAAGCCAGTGAGAAAGCCCTCTCCAACCTGCGCAACCGCATCTGGGAATGGCGCAGCCTGCCGGAAGCCGCCGAACTTCCTGCCCAGACCGAGGAATGGCGCCTCCGCTTCTGGGAAGCGGTAAATAATGACCTGGACTTGCCCACTGCTCTGGCATTGACCTGGGGAATGGTGCGTTCCGACTTGCCCGGTCAGGCCAAGCTGAACCTGATTCTGGACTTTGACCGGATTTTCGCCCTGGATTTAGACCGGGTGCCTGGCGACTACCAGGTGCCTGAATCGGTGGTTACCGCCCTGGGGCAACGAACCGCCTGCCGGGAACAGGTAAATTATGCTGCTGCCGATGCTTTGCGCTCCGAGCTGCTTACCGGCGGCTACGTGGTTCAAGATACCCCCGGGATGACCCGCATCCGACCCAAAACCCCGCTGGAACAAAAAGAGGAACGGTGGACTTGGGTATCATCTTCCCGCGAGGTGGAATCGGCCCTGGACCAACCCGACCTTTATGACTTTTCTTTTGTGCTGAACGCCTACAATTATGCTGATGATATTCGCCGGTGTGTGCGGGCGATGCGCGCCTTTGCCCAGGGCTACCGGGCGGAAATAATCGCGATTGATAACGGCTCTACCGACGATACCGCCGAGTTTCTGGAACGCTGCCAGCAGGAAGACCGGGATTTCCGGGTAGTGCACTGCGACCATGTAATCGGCGACGCCGCCGGCAAGAATATTGGCTTGAAGTTGAGCCAGGGCAAGCACATCATTATCCTCGACGCCTCCACTGAGGTTGCCGGAGACATTCTGGGGCCCATAGCCCGCCAACTGTCCGACGAAACTGTGGGTATCTTCGGACCATACGGTTTGACCACCGACGATTTGCAGCATTTCCATGAAGAAGTGGGGCGTGGAGAGGCGGATGCAATGCAAGCCTATTGCATGGCCTTTCGCCGGGAAGCCGTCCGCAAGGTAGGTTTGATGCACGAAGGTTTCCGCTTTTACCGGAACCTGGACATAGACTATTGTTTCCAGTTCAAGGAAAAGGGATACAAGGTAATGGCGGATAATACCCTCCCCCTGGTGCGCCACGAACACCGTCAGTGGGAAGAGCTGGATGACGGCCAGCGGGACGAGCTGAGCCGGAAGAACTTTGGCCGCTTCCTGCGGCGCTGGGGAAATCGGCCGGATTTGCTGATTGCCGCCGGCGCCCGCGGTTTCGAAACCGGTTTCCGCCACTGAGGCTGCGGCCACGCCGGCCAGCCCGCGGCTCATTGGGTATCTTTGACCGTCCGAGCCCAACCCTCTATGGTTGGGCTCGGACCTTTTTTGCCGGCCCGGTTTCAGGCCGCCTTTAACCCGTCGCCGGCGCCCAGGACGGGTATCCGGTTCGACCAGGCTGTGAGAAAGGGCGTTGATAGCCGTTGAACCGGCGCGCTACCCCCATCGGCGCTTTAATTCCCGCTCTTCGGTTACTCGGGAACCCATGCCGGTTGCCTCAATCGGCCCAAGTTACCCTTATGGTCAGGGCAATGAATTTTGACCAATTTTGAGCAAAGTATGGTTTATACCATCCGCATAATCATTGGTAAACTATTATTGTTAATCGTAACATTAGCGCCTTTTTCTTTTATTTTAACGGTTGTGTTAGCCATATCCGGTTATTTTCACCGTCGGTTACCGATTTCCGGGTTACCTAGATTCCCTCATTTCACCTGTGCTAGAGTGGTTTCATCTAAGGCCGATACCGGAGTCTCTGCCCGATGATGGATGATGTGGAGCGGCTGTTGGGGGGCGACCAGCGAGTGATTTCGCGAGCAATGACCTTGCTGGAACGAAGGGACCCGGTAGCGGCCTCAGTTATGCAGCAAATAAACCCCCATACTGGCCGCGCTTACACTATTGGCATTACCGGCCCGCCTGGCGTGGGCAAGAGTACCATTGCAGATCGGTTGACCACGCTGCTGAGAGAACGGGGCTTCAGCGTAGGGATAATCGCAGTTGACCCCAACAGCCCCTTCAGCGGCGGCGCGCTCCTCGGCGATCGAATCCGGATGCAGCGCCACTACCTGGACTCAGGCGTGTTCATCCGCAGCGTCTCCAGCCGGGGCGAAGGCGGCGGTCTTTCCCCCCGTGTCAAAACCCTGGTAAGGCTGCTGGACGCCGCCGGCAAGGACGTAGTGCTGGTGGAGACGGTGGGTGTGGGCCAGACCGAGTTGGAGATTATGCAGGTGGCCGACACGGTGCTGGTTGCCTTGATGCCCGAGTCGGGGGATGCAATTCAAGCCCTGAAGGCCGGCGTCATGGAAATCGCCGATATTTTTCTGGTCAACAAAGCGGACCGGGAGGGAGCAAGCCGCATGGCAGCGGCCATCACAGCCATGCTGCAAACCGCTGCCGAACCCGCCGACTGGTCTCAACCGGTGCTGCTTACCAGGGCTGACTGGAGCGAGGGTATCCCCGAATTGTGGGAAAAGGTGCAGGAGCATCGCGCCTTTTTAGAGGGTCAACCATCGGAACGGCAGCCGGTGAACGCCCTGGCACAGCGGCGCGGCGCACGGCGGCGCCGGGAGTTCCTGGAAGTGGTTCAGGAAGACCTGAACCAACGCTTGAACTTGCTTGTTTCGGAAAATCCATCCCTTTTTGCCCGGATGGCAGAAATCGAGACCGGGCAACGCGACCCTTATGCAGAGGCGATCGCCTTCCTGCGGGATACTGACCTGCTTTCGCAGCGCCCACCGGTTGGAACGTCCTGAGTATAACTCTCTGCTCGAATTAACTTTTCCAGATCAACTGTGAGGGGCATCTTTGGGTTCTGATATGCGCTACCTGGGTATCGACCTCAAGTCTTCAAGCAAACACGCCAGCACCATTGCCGTTCTTAAAGATGATTCCCGGCTGGACTTTATCGGTAACTTCTCCCGGGATGATGAGCTGATTGATGCCGTGGAGCAGTTTCAGCCAAAGTCTTTGTCCATTGGCGCGCCGCTCAGCCTGCCTGACGGGTTATGCTGCCTGGAAACTGCTTGCAGTTGCCGGCTTGCTTCCGGGCAAAGAAAGGGGCGCCAGGCAGAGATTGACCTGGCCCGGATGGGTATCAGTTGTTTTTTCACTAACAAAGGCTCCATCACTCGCCGGCTGATTTACCGGGCCATTAACCTGAACCAGCAACTGACCCGGTTGGGTTGCAGCACTGTTGAGACCTACCCTCACGCCTCCAAAGTAATACTCTTTGGGGATCAAGTGCCTTCAAAGAACAGCCCCAAGAGTCTGCCTTTCATGAAAGAACATCTGCCGACCCTTATTCAGGAGCTGGAGCCACAAATGGAGCGGTTGGACCGCAGCGCTTGCGACGCCCTGATTAACGCCCATACTGTGTTGCTTTACGACCGGGGAGAGGTTGACCTGTTGGGCAGCGCCAGAGAAGGACTCATAGTCGTTCCCAGGTTAATCCGACTGGATACCGTACGGGAGATTCGCTCCGGTTCTTTTGCTGCAAAGCCATTGTGTCCTGAACCAGCCAACGCCAGGGCGCCTGAATAGCAGCGTCAAAGGCCCCGTTGACATTATCCGGTGCAAGCAGAGCCTGACGCTCCGGCCTTTGTGGTCAGCATTCCGTTGCTGTCCGGTCATCGAGACCGGCCTCATCCGTTTGACGGAACCACCCTCCCAACCTACAATAAAGAACGTTCAGGGAAATTCAGGGCGGTCAGTCTTGCCATTGCCGGAAAAGGGTTAAGTCGGCAAGACTTTCGAGGTGCGTTTAAGGAGGGAACAATGGCCTACGACTTTATCCTGGTGGAGAAAGTGGACGGGGTGGGCATACTGACGCTGAACCGCCCGGAAAAATTGAACGCCATGAATCGCCAGCTGAACCTGGAACTGCAAGATGCAGTGCGCGCCATGAATCAGGACGACGACGTCGGTTGCATCGTGATTACCGGCGCCGGCGAGCGGGCCTTTTCCGCCGGCGGCGACATTCACGAACAGCGAGAGCGGGATCGGGAGTCGGATCAGGCCGCCCGCGAAGAGCAGGACCGGAATCGCGCACGGGGAACTTATGAAATCAGCGCCTCTCTGAAACCCACCATCGGAATGATGAACGGCCTGGCGTACGGCGGCGCAGCGGTGCTTTCCTCTTCCCTGGATATGCGCATTGGTTGTGAACGCACCAGTTTCCGGTTCCTGGCGGCAGCTTACGGGCGCATCAATTCTACCTGGACTTTGCCTAATCAAGTAGGCTGGCCCATCGCAAAGGAGTTGCTGTTCACCGGTCGGGTGGTCGAAGCGGAAGAAGCCTACCGCATTGGTTTGCTGAACCATCTGGTGCCGGCAGGGGAGTTACGAGCCAAGACAATGGAAATTGGCATGGCTATTGCCAGGAACCGCCGGGAGTCGGTCATGGGTATCAAGGAGTTGCTTTTGCAGCATATGGCCTGCGACCTGGAGCGGCAATGGGCCAACGAGCGGGATTTCACGACCGACCGAGTGCGCGGTTACAACGCCGAGCAGGCCTTCCCGGAATTCATCGCCCGAAAAGGTCAGTGACCGGGCTGGCTGGATAATCAAAGAAAACCCCGAGATTTCCGTCAAGCAGGAGGGCGGGCGCTGAACCCCGTCCTCCTCTATTTATTGCCCGAATGATTAGAACCCTGGTCGGTTTCCAGGGTGCCTTTGGTGCTGGGAACCTGGTCAGAGGCCCGAGGGTCCGGCTCCACCGCGTCGCGCAGGGCCCGCGCCAGGGCCTTGCACAAAGCCTCGGCCTTGTGGTGAGGGCTGGAGCCGGCCAGCACTTTCGCATGAAGGTTAATTCGGCCCTCAATGGCGAAAGACTCGAAAAAGTGCCGAATCAAATCCCCGGGCAAGGTCTCCACCGTGGTATCGTCCAGCGTGGTTTCGACGACAGCGTAGCTGCGGCCGCTACAGTCCAGGGCTACCATCACCAGGGTTTCATCCAGGGGGACAACGGCGTGCCCCATGCGCCGGATGCCCCGCACCTCGCCCAGGGCCTGATGAAAGGCCCGTCCCAGCAAAATGCCCACATCCTCCACCAGGTGATGCCAACCGACGTGAACATCCCCCCTGGCCTGAAGGGTTATGTCAAAGAGACCGTGCCGGGCAATCTGGCTGAGCATGTGGTCCAGAAAGCCGTTGCCGGTGTTCACTTCGTAATGCCCCTGCCCGTCCAGATTGATTGACAGCGCAACCTGGGTTTCGCCGGTTACCCTTTCCAGGGTGGCAGTCCGAGGCTTCCATCCCGAGGTCTGTTCTGCCGGACGGCCGGCGGCACTGGAGCTTGCCATGCTTTACCCTCCAACCAGCTCAGACAGGGCGGCGACCACCTGGTCTGTTTCTTCAGGCAGGCCCACGCTGGCGCGCACATAATCCCGCAGCTGCGGGGTGTTAAAGGAGCGCAGGAATATGCCGCGGCGGCACAAGCCCTCAAAAATCGCCTGCCCCCTTCCTTCAGGCAAGCGGCAAAGGATGAAGTTAGCGCGGGAAGGCCAGGCCTCCAGGCCGGGAATCCGCCGGAGCAAACCCATCATCCGCTCGCGCTCTGCCACGATAGCTTGCACCCGCTGCAACAGCGTTGCCCGGTCTTCAAGGGAAGCCAGCAGAGCCACTTCAGCCGCCAGGTTGACATTGTACGGAGATTTCATGCGCATCATCGTGCGGGCAATGTCCGGGTGCATTACCCCCAGGCCGATACGCAATCCGGCCAGACCGGCCCACTTGCTGAAGGTACGCAGCACTACCAGGTTTGCGAACTCATCGATTAGAGGCAGTGTTGATTCACCGCAAAACTCAAAATAGGTTTCGTCCACCACGACCAGCGCGTTAGTGGACAGCAAGGCGCGAATTTCCGCCTCCGATGCCAGGTTGCCGGTCGGGTTATTGGGCGAGGCCAGAAAGATGGCCTTGGTACGCGAGTCAACTGCGGAGACCGTGGCCGCTACATCAATATCAAAGCCGGAATTTCGGGGCACGGCGCGAACCTCGCCGCCGCAAACCTCGGCAGAAAAAGCGTACATTCCAAAGGTTGGCGCCGGAACTACGATATTCTCCCCCGGCCCAAGGAACATACGCAGCAGCATATCAATCAGTTCATCGCTGCCGTTGCCGGCTACAATCCGCTCCGGCGGCGCGCCCAGGTAGGCGGACAAAGCCTCCCGCAGCTGACGCTGGTCAGGATCGGGGTAGTGGTTATAATGCTGGAAATCGCCTAACGCCTTAACCACTTTGGGCGAAGGGCCATAGGGGTTTTCGTTGCCATTCAGCCGTATAACCTCTTCCGGGGCAATACCGGCCTGACGAGCCATCACCTCCATGGGGTCAACCCCGTCATAGGTCTTGAGGCTGCGTATGTGCGGCAGCAACAGGTCTCTAACTTCGGTCATTTCTTCGTCTCGTCGCCGGTTTGGCCGGGGATTATCGGGCAGCCTTGCTTCGTGGCCTTCCTTTAGAAGCGGGGTTTAAGTGGGGTTAATCAGCGTCGTTGAGGCTTGCCAGGCGAACCTCAATGGCTCCGGAATGTCCGGTCAACCCTTCGGCGTGGGCTATCTGAACGGCGGCAGCCCCCAGACGCTGAAAGGTTTCAGCGCTGAGGCCAACCACCGGCATAGTCCGCAAAAAGTGATGAACACTCAAGGCCGAGTTGAACCTGGCCGTTCCGCCGGTCGGCATAACGTGGCTGGGCCCGGCAATGTAATCCCCCATTACCTCTGGGGAAAACTCGCCCAGGAACAGCCCGCCGGCGTTGCGAACCTGACCAGCCCAGGCCCAGGGTTCGGCCACCATCAGGCAGAGATGTTCCGGGGCAACCCGGTTAGCTACTTCTACCGCCTCGTGCAGGTTCTCCACCAGAACAATCCTGCCCTGCCGCTCCAGCGCGTCCCGGGCCAGGTCGCCTCGTTTCAGAGAGGCCAGGCGGCGCTCCAGCTCCTCCTCTATCTGTTCTACCAGTTTGCGCGAGTCGGTAACCAGAATGGCGGTAGAAAGCGGATCGTGTTCGGCTTGCGCAATCAGGTCAGCAGCGCAAAAATCCGCTCTGGCCGTCTCGTCGGCAACCACGATGGTTTCAGTGGGGCCAAAGATGCCGTCAATGTCAACCTGGCCTTGCACCAGCTTCTTTGCGTAGGCAACAAAAACGTTGCCCGGCCCGCAGATTTTGTCCACCCGGGCAATAGACTCCGTACCGTAGGCCATCGCGGCGATTGCCGGCACACCGCCGATTTGGTAAACGGCATCCACTCCGGCAATTTGAGCGGCGGCCATAACCGCCGGATTCAGAGGCTCCTCGCCGCGGCGAGGGGTGCACAGGATGATTTCCCTGACGCCAGCCACTCGGGCGGGAATTGCGGTCATCAACACGGTCGAGGGGTAAGCAGCAGTGCCGCCGGGAGCGTACAACCCTACCCTTTCCAGAGGACGCACTACCTCTCCCAGGCCATGCTCCAGGTCAACCCAATGGCGGGGCAAAGTTGCCTGGTGAAACTCGGTGATACGTTGCGCCGCCAGTCGCAGCGCTGCTGCCAGCTCCGGGGAAACGGCGGCGCCGGCGGCGTCAATCTCTGCCTGGTCAATACGAAACCGGGCAAGCTCAGCGCCATCCAGCAAACTGGCATAACGGCGCACCGCCGCATCTCCCTCCTCGCGCACATCGCGCAGCATAGTTACCACTGACTGCTCCGGGGTTACATCAGAGCCAAAGGCCTGCCGCGTCCGCGCTAAAACCGGTTCCGGCAGCGAGCGCATATCCAGCGGGTCAAACCGGGCCAGCACGCTGGCGGCCTCCGCCAGTCCGTTGATCAGGTTAAGCTTCACCAAGGTATTCCTTCCCTTGCAGTACCGCCTGATTAATCGCCGATTCCTGGTAGGCGGCCAGTTTTTCCGAGGGAACCTGCAAATATACCGCCTTCAGGCTTTCCGGCATTCGAGCCAGGAAGCAGTCAACCATCTTCTGAACCTCATCATTATCCCGATACATCCGGTTCAGAGACCGTTTCAGTCGCTGCCAGTCAAATTCCCAGGACATAAACCGGGCAACCCACTGACGCCATTCAGCCAGCAATTCGGGTTCCAGGAAATCCACTGTAACATCCTGCTCCCCGCCGGCGATGCCGGCTCCCTGGCCGGTAATGTCGGTCATATGGGGCAAGACCTGTCGGTCCATTTCCAACTGCAAAGCCCGGTCCCATATCTGCGCTTCCGTCTCGCTGCCCGCCAGGTTGCTGCCCCTGGAGAAATAGGGCCTGAACATAGTAGTAATCCAGGTTTCATCGGCGGCCAGGTGGCTTATGTAACCCAGGACAAAGGCGCGGGTCGCCGGCGAGCGCTTCCGGTCGCTCAGGTGAGGGTACAGCTCAAACATACGCTGCGTACCGGCGCCAATGCGCTCCAGCGACAACGGGGCAAAATGAGTACGTTCCCGGTCCCATTTGGTCATCGCCCGAATGTCCGGAGCGGTAGAGCCGAGATAGCAACTGCCAATGTGGTCCTGAACGAAGCCCCAGTCCAGCTCCCGGGCTACCTGCCGGGCAATGTGTATGTGCATGGGCAGGTTAGGCACGACTTATAACTCGTTCCGGGGGGAGCCAACATCTGCGGCGCCCGGCAATCGGTTAAACACCAATGATTCCCCCTTGAAAAGGTAGCTCACCTGGGAAGCGGAGATTTCTATGCCGCCGCAATCCCTCAGGTGATCCACGGCGTCCATCATACGGTCCTTGCGCACCAGCAGGGTAACGCTGTACCAGCCATGTTCTTCCACATTGTAAACCGGGGCAATGGTGGGCCCCCGCAGGCCGGAAATCTCCGGACGAGTCAACACCATTGCGCTTACATCCTGGGGCGATGTCCCCCGCACGTTGGCGGTCAACCGGTAAAATGGCTCGGCCCGCATATGGGCTTCCACCATCTCCACGAACTGCCGAGCCAGTTCCAGGGCCTCTCTTGACCGGGTCAGACTGGCAGTATTGCCAATCAGGCAGGATTGGGAGCCGAGAATAGTGCCGCCCTCCAGGGTCTTCAGCCGGTTTTCCCGCAAGGTAGCTCCGGTCGCGGTAAGGTCAGCAATCAGGTCCGCATAACCGCTTACGGGAGCAGCTTCAAGCGCGCCGCTGACTGCAACCAGCGTAAAGAAGTTAATACCCTGCCGGAAGAGATATTCCCGCAGCAGGCGGGGGTACTTGGTGGCGATGCGCAGCTGCCGGCCTTCCTGGCGAAACTCCAGGGCCAGATCGGCCAAATCGTCCACCGAAGATACATCCAGCCAGGAATCAGGCGCCGCCAGCACGAAATCACAGCGGCCATAACCCAGGTCATCAATCAGGCTGACCACCATCTTTTCATCAGAACGGTATTCCAGGTATCGGTCCAAGCCGGTAATGCCCAGTTCAGCGCTGCCTTCTTCCACTTTGGCGGTAACGTCTGCGCTGCGCTGGAGCAGAACCTCCAAACCTGGCAAGGCCGGTATGGAAGCGGTGTAACGCCGGGCGTTGGGCCGGCGTACCGGCAAGCCACAAGACCGCAGGAAGTTCAAGGTGGGCTCGTAGAGCTCCCCATCGCTGGGAATCACCAGTCGCAGGACGCTCTGGCCGCCATTAGCGGCCAAATCGTTACTGTCCGAAAGCCGATCATTGAACATTACAGGCAGTCCGTTCTCCGTTGGGGCCAACCAACAGCGCCTGCTTAATTCCGCGAAACCTGGCATATTCCTGCGCGGTTTCCCCGGTGCGGGAACAGACTTCCAGCTCTACTGCAACGCCTGCGGCGGTCAATTCCTGCGCAACCTGAAAGGCATAACGGCAGCTTTCCGGCGCTGTTGCCAGCACCAGAACGGGCGCTTCCGCCGAATTGCTTTCCTCAACGGGCAAGCCGGCTTCTCCCAAGGCTAACAGGGTTTCCAGAGTATAGGCAAAGCCCAGGGCCGGCACATCAACCGGGCTGCCCAAAGCCCGGGCTAAACCATCATAGCGGCCGCCACTGCCCAGGGGACTGTCCCAACCCGAATGCCGGATTTCGAACAGAATGCCATTATAGTAAGCCAACCCCCGGGCCAAACCAAAATCCACGGTCAACGCCGCGGCAACAGAAGGCGCTGCCTCAAGGACTTCCAGCAATACCTCCAGGCGGTTCAAGGGGCCGGTATCGGCGCCGGCTGCGTCAACAATCACCCGAGCTTCAGCAACCGCAGACCCCGGATTGCCATTTACCTGGGCCAGTTGGCTTGCCAGGTCCAAAGCCCGCTCCAGGCGAATGGCCTCATCACTGCCCCGCAGCTTCCGCATAAAGCGGTCAACCACCTGCGCCGGCTCGCGTTGGCCATAACGTCGGAAGTGGGCGCTGTTCCACTGGAGCAGTCCATGAATTACCTGCCTGGCCTGAGCGTCGTCCAGCCCGGCCAAAGCCGTGTTCAATTCTTCGTATTCCGGGTCCCGGCCCCCCAGGTGCAGTTGATAAGCCCGTTCCTTTACTGCCGGCAACGCCGCCGGCCCCTGTCGCAACCGGGGTACTGCATCGAGGATGAAGTTGCGCGCCCGGTCGGAGATTTGGGCCACGTCGAGCAGGCTGTGGAAAACGTCCAGGTCAGCCAATTCAATCCAATGCCCGGCAACCCCAGCCCATTCGGGGGTCTGAACAGCCAGGGCGATCAACTCGGCGTCGGCCAACACTGTGCCGGAACCCAGCAATTCCGCTCCCACCTGGGTAAACTGCCCGCTGCTTTCCGGGTGGCCCAAATCATAGCGGAAAACCGGGCCGGCGTATTGCCAGCGAGCCGGCAATGCTGTCTGGCCGGCGTTTTCCAGGTAATAACGCATGATGGGCGAGGTGAACTCGGGCCGCAGACTGACCGGGTTGCTGCCCGCATCCACGAAGCTGTACAACCGGGAAGCCAACCCGCCGCCGGACTGGCGCAGGAAAAGCTCGGTATTTTCCAGCAGTGGCGTTTCCAGGTATTGATAACCGTACCCGCCAATGCCGGATATTAAATGGTCCTGCAATCGTCGCCTACGGAGCCATGTTTCGCCCTGAAGATCGTACATGCCCCGGAGCCGACGCACCGGTTGGGGTAAAAAAGCAGGCTGCGCAGTCATAGTCATCGCCGGTTATTGTACCCCGGCTGGTTGGCAGGTTCAACGGGATGATACAAGGATCGAGTCAAATTGCAAAGTCTTGCCTGACTTTGCCGTTCAGTCGGATATGAGCGTTCTGCGTCGTATTGACCGGCAGTATCATTTGCAGTATGCGCCCGGGGTGGGGTTGCCTGAAGAACTAGGGATGAGCGTTCAAGCCTCCGTCCACGTAAACCGGCTGGCCGGTGGTATAGTCGCAGGCTTCAGAACAAAGGTAGGCCAGCAGGGGGCCTATATCGCGGGGGTGGCCCTTGTGGCGCAGGGGAATATAACGTACCAGTTGTTCTTCCCGCTGCCGCTCCACTGGTATATCTTCAGCGGTAGTCCAGCCGGCGCCAATGGCGTTGGCCCGAATGTTGCTTCGGCCCCACTCCACGGCTAAAGACCGGGTAAGCGCCAGCAGGCCAGCCTGACTGACGCTGAAAGCCGAACCGTTGGCCAGGCCGCGTTCAGCCAGTCCGGAAATTATGTTAACTATCCGCCCATACTCCTGGGCAATCATCCGCCGCCCCACAGCCTGGCAAAGCAGGAATGGCGCTCTCAAGTTGCGGGACTGCAACTCATCCCACTCCGCCAGGCTAATGTCCAGGGCGGGCCTGGCAAACTGGCTGCGGGCGTCGTTAACCAGAATATCCACTCGGCGGTGAACCTGGTCAAAGGCCGACATAGCCCCGGCAACGGCCGTCGGTGAATCCAGATTGCCGGTTGTACCGCAGTGCTGGTCGTTGCGGTTGACCAGCGATAAGGCCGAATGCAGCAATTCCTGACGGCGCGCCAGGACAAACACCCGGGCCCCGGCCTCGGCTAAAACCTGAACCATAAACGGAGCGTCAGCGCCGCCGGCTGTATAGAGAATTGCTACCCGACCGTCCAGATTGAATTGTTCAAGTATCGGCATTGCGCTCTCCCGCCAGTGGCAGCCTTATGTCCCCATAACCCACTACGGCTCAAGGGGCATGTCCGGGGCGTAGCCGGTGGGAGCCAAGCCGGCGGCCAGTCCGCCGCCATCCAGAGTAAAGATTTCGCCGGTCATGTAGTCTGAAGCGGCGGAGGCCAAGAATACCGCTATCGGTCCGATATGTTCCGGCCGGCCAAGCTGACCAGTAGGCAGGTATGCGCCGGAACGGGGCAGTGCCTCGCGAATATCCGAGTCAGTCCCCGCGGTGGGAATAAAGCCGGGAACTATGCTGTTGGCGGTAATTCCGTAACGGGCCAGGCTGAAAGACAGCGCCCGTGTCAGCTGAATAACCCCACCCTTGGTACAGCAATACATATAGATGTCCCGGCCGCCGCGCAGCCCGAACCCCGAAGCTACATTGATTATCTTGCCCCAACCCTGGTCAACCATGGGGCGGGCGGCGGCCCTGGCGCAATAAAAGGCGCCGCTGAGGTTAACGTCCAGCGCCCCCTGCCATTGCTCGTCAGTAATCTCCCAGATTGGGGTAGGCGTGTTATCTGATACCAGAGCAGCATTGTTAATCAGCGCGTCTATGCGTCCAAACCGATTGATGGTCGCCGCGATGAGGGCGTTGGCCCGAGCGGAATCGCTAACGTCCGCAGGCACGGCGATAGCGTCACCCCCCAGCGCCTTCACTTCCGCCGCCGCCGATTCAATCGGCCCGGGCCGGCGGCCGGCGATAACCAGGCTGGCTCCGGCCCGGGCCAGATGACGAACCATCTCCAGACCGAGGCCAGTCCCCCCGCCGGTAACCACTGCAACCCGACCGTCCAGGCTTAATGATTCCAGCATAAGTTCGGGCCTGTTCTTAATCCACCGGACGGAGAAAGGCAACGTCCCCGGCGGTAAAAGTCAACAATTGGCCGTCATCCTGACGCAGTTGCAGGTTCCCCATCCCGTCCACGCCTTCGGCGGCGCCCAGGTAGTCGCTTCCCCCGGAGGATACCCGTACCTTCTGTCCCAGGGTATCCAACAGCTCCTTCCATTCTTCCACCGGGGTATCACCATGGTTGAGCTGAATGTAGCGGGCATCCAGCTGTTGCAGGATTTCCCGCAGCAAATCATCCCGGGGAATGTCGCCGGCCGAAGCCTGGTTCAGGCTGGTTGCGCCGCCGGCCAGTTCGGTAAACTCCTCGGCATCCAAGGCCACATTTATGCCAATGCCGATGATGGTATGGTTCACTTGCCCGCCGGCAATAGCGCTCTCAATCAGCAGACCGGCTACCTTCTTGCCGTCCAGCAGCACGTCATTGGGCCACTTAATTCGCGGCTTGAGACCGCTGATGTTGGTTATTGCCCGAACCACCGCCACACCGCACAGGCTGTTCAGATAAGGTAAACTCTCCAGTGCCGGGTAAAGCACCACCGAGAGATACAGGTTGCCGGAACGGGATACCCAGGTTCGTCCCTGTCGGCCCCGGCTGGCGGTTTGCGTCTCCGCAACGATAACAGTCCCTTCCTCAGTGCCTCGCTCCGCGCGAATAACCGCTTCGTCCATGGTAGAGCCAACTTCCTGAAAGAACAGGATTCGTTTACCCACCAGGCGAGTATATAGCCCACCGCGCAAGGTCTCGGCAACAATGTTGGCTCCGGCAGCGCCGGAACCGCGGGGCTTCAGCTCCCCTTCCATAACATCAGCCTTATTCTTTGCACCATACCGGCCAGCGGATTTCTGTCCGGTGGTATTCAGCAGCGATTGCAGATTGATACCTCGGCCAAAGCCAATCATAGCCGCCCGCACCCCTGATTGTCCGGTTCAGCCGCGACGGCGCTCAGTGGCGACCAGGCTGACAATTGCCGTTTTACCAACCGTGTTCCAGCTTGTCCTGGAGAATAGACACCAAGTCGCCGATTGATACTCGCACCTGATGCATCGTATCCCGGTCCCGGATGGTTACCCGATGGTCTTCCAGGGTTTCGAAATCCACCGTTACGCAGTAGGGTGTGCCAATCTCATCCTGACGCCGGTAGCGCCGCCCTACGCTCTGGGCGTCGTCGAACTGAACGCTGAAATGGCGGCGCAGCAGGTTATGTATATTGCGCGCCGTGGGGGTTAGGCGGGCGTTTCGACTAAGGGGCAGCACCGCTACGGTAATCGGCGCCAGCCGGCGGTGAAGATGGGAAACAACCCGCACGGCATTCCCATCCGGTTCTTCATCATAGGCATCCAGCCAAAAAGCCAAAGTGGCCCGGTCCACTCCGCCCGAAGGTTCTATCACATAGGGAATGTAATGCTCTCTGGTTCCTTCATCGAAGTAGGTCAAGTCCGCCCCGCTGCTTTCGGCGTGGCGGCGCAGGTCAAAGTCGGTTCGGTCAGCGATGCCTTCCAGTTCGCCCCAGCCCCAGGGGAACCGATACTCAATGTCATAGGTATCCCTGGCATAATGGGCCAATTCATCCGGAGCGTGGCGGCGCAGGCGCAGGTTCTCCCGGCGAATGCCATAATCCAGATACCATTGAAAGCGCGTTTCCACCCAATGCTGCAACCATTCTTCATCGGCGCCCGGCTTTACAAAAAACTCTACCTCCATTTGCTCAAACTCGCGGGTGCGGAAGGTGAAGTTGCCCGGGGTAATTTCGTTGCGGAAGGCCTTGCCAATCTGCCCAATACCGAAAGGCAGCTTGCGGCGAGTAGTATTGAGTACGTTCTGAAAATTGACGAAGATACCCTGGGCAGTCTCCGGCCTCAGAAACACTTCGTGTCCGGTATCCTCCACCGGGCCCATGAAAGTGCGGAACATCAGGTTAAAGCGGCGGGGTTCAGTAAAGTCGCCGCCGCATTCCTGGCAGGCCCTGGCTTCCAACTGGTCGGCGCGAAAGCGCAAATGGCAGTTTCGACATTCCACCAACGGGTCCGAGAAGTTCTCCACGTGCCCGCTGGCTGCCCAGACCTGGGGCGCCATTAATATGGCTGCATCCAGGCCTACCATATCGTCTCGGCCCATTATGACCGACTGCCACCACGCCTCTTTGACGTGACGCTTCAGTTCTACCCCCAGGGGGCCATAGTCCCAGGTAGAAGCCAGACCGCCATAAATTTCGCTGCTCTGGAAGACAAAACCGCGGCGCTTGGCAAGGGACAGAATCTTGTCCATGTCGGCATAGGGTAAAGTTCGGGGCACCTGACGACCTCAATACTGCGGGATTCAGAAAGGCTAACCCTTCTGTTTTATAGAGGGGCGTGAGTAGAGGTTACCAATTTCAATGTTCGGTGTAAATGCGCAGGAAAGACGGATCCAGTCAAAATTGCCGGGGCTTCCTTCCCGGATTGTCAGCGAGGCTATCGGGCAGCTTGAGGGGATAACCGGCTGGTTTCCCGTAACCGGGGCTTAACCTGAATGGAGCAAAATCAGCCTTCGTTGCCGAAGCCGGGCTGCCGGCGCGACGCCGAACCGGTTGGTCAATCAAACCTTTCTCTTCGTACCGCATCGACCAGGCTGTCGGCCCGCAGCTCTTCGAGGGTCAGGTAGCGCGCGCCCATAGCCTCGGCCAGGGGCCGGGCCAACTGCAACTTGATGAAATCCAACTCGGTGTCTATGACCACGCAAGTTAAATCCTTATCCTTGAAGACCGAGGCAATACCCTGGGCCTCTTCAACCGGCGAGGCGGCGCCCCCGTCCAAAGGCAGGTTGGCGCGCCCGTCAGAAAGCAGTACTACCAAGGGAACCAGGTTCCGGTCCTTCAATCGTTCTGTCTCCAGCGTTTCCAGCGCCAGGTGAAGCCCCCGGCCCAGGGGAGTGCGGCCTCCCGTGGGCATATCTTGCAGGTACAGCTGGGCCAGGTCCACGCTGCTGGTGGGCGGCAGCAGCAAATCAGCCCCGGCGCCCCGAAAGCTAATCAGGGCCACCCGATCCCGTCGCTGGTAGGCGTCAAGCAGCAGGGAGAGAACCGCCCCCTTGACCGCCACCATGCGCCGTTGGGCTCCCATGGAGCCGCTGGCGTCCACCACGAAGAGAATCAGGCTGCCGGTTCGGGTTTCCCGCACCTTCTCCCGCACATCCCGGGGCTCGATGCGCAGGGCCATTTCACCAGAATTGGGCTTGGGGTCATCCAGCCGGCGGCGCTGCTGATACGGGGCGGCGGCCCTGAGCGTGGCGTCCAGGGCCAGATCGCTCACCTTGCCCTCGGGGATTCGGGCCCGCACGTAGCGTCCGGCAGTGTTGCTGCTGATTGTGGTGGCGCGGCGGCCTGCCGACGGGCGCTCCCGTCGGTCTGGCGGCGGCAAGAGGATGGACTGGATGGCGTAGGGTTCGCCGGCCTCGAACCACTCATCCTGCGGCAATGCCTCGGAGCCGGTCTCTGACCCTTCCGGAGATTGCCCGGCCGGGTCATGTAAGTCGGAAGGGTCAGAATCCTCGTTGCCCGAGTCCTGCGCTGAATCCCGGGACTCCGGCTCCCGATGGCGGGTACGGTTCTGGAAATCTTCCAGCATATTATCCAACTGCTCGGTAACCGGATGGGGCTGCTGAAAAGGCTGGCGACGCTGGCGGTGCAGCAAAGCCATCTCGGCTGCCTCCCGAACATCCTGAACGTTTACTTCAGTACGCCCGGCGTAGGCGGCGATAGTGCTGGCGGTTTTATACATTACAATATCGCCCCGCAGGCCATCGACCTGATATTCGGCGCAAATATCGGTTATCAGCTCCAGAATGTCCTCGCCTACCTGAACTCGGGGCAGCATCCGGCGACTGCGGCGCAGGCGTTCCCGTTCCTCCTGTTCCGCCGGCTGCCATTCAGCCATGAAGTCAAACGGGGCGGCTTCGTAGGCAATGCGCCGGCGCACCACCTCCCGGCGCTCCGCAGAGGGCATTATGCCGTCCACTGCCACGGCCAGGCCAAAGCGATCCAGCAACTGCGGGCGCAAATCCCCTTCCTCGGGGTTCATCGTACCCACCAGAATGAACTCGGCGGCGTGGCTGACCGAGATACCCTCCCGCTCCACGTAATTGCGGCCCATGGCCGCGGCATCAAGAAGCACATCCACCAAATGGTCGTTGAGCAGGTTAACTTCATCAATGTAGAGGATTCCCCGATGGGCAGCGGCAATCAAGCCGGGCTCAAAGCTCTTGCCGCCGGTCTTGATCGCCTGCTCAATGTCCAGGGAACCCACCAGCCGGTCTTCACTGGCGCCCACCGGCAAATCCACAATGCGCACCTGATGGCTGACCGGCGGGTTGTCGCAGCTGCCCGACTCGCACCACTGACAGAGACCTTGCCGGGCCTCCGGTGGGCAGCTGTAGGGGCAACCTTGCAGAACCTCCACTTCCGGCAGCAGGGCAGCCAGGGAGCGGACAGCGGTGGACTTGGCAGTTCCCTTCCTGCCTCTAATCAGCACGCCGCCAATCCGGGGGTTGACGGTGTTCAGGAGCAGGGCCCGCTTCATAGCCGTCTGGCCCACAATGGCGGTAAAGGGAAAGGAAGGCTCCTGATTCCGTTGAGTCAACGGGATTCCTCCAAAAGGGCGAGTCGGCGCTTAGCTGCGGCGGCTTTCCGAATATTGCCGGTCAGCCGCCATTGCGCCAGCCGCCGTTATACCCCGTTCCCGGTAGCGGATGTAGCCGGCCACCCCCAGGGCAATGGTCAACCAAAGCAGCAGATGCCCGGCCAGGGAAAAGGTGCGGAACAGAAGTACCAACGACTCTGGCGTCCATTCAGGTATCGGGTCCGGGTTGCCGGGCATTACCGCAAAGAGGCCGCTAATAAACGCGCCATAGGCAACGCCGATGCCGGCATAGCGCAGCAAGCGCTGGTTTCCTTCAGCAGAGGAGCGGCCAACGGCTCTGGCCCCCAGGCAAGCCACTGCCGCCGCTCCGGCCGACAGCGCCATAAACAGGAACTGAAACCCTTGACGACCCAGCAGAGAGGCCTCTTCGCCAACACCCGGCGGGTTAAGCGGATATTTAGTCTGCGTAAGCAGCGAGATAGCCCAAAACCCCAGCAAACCCGCGATAATCGTCCAGGCCCAGAGGTTCCAGCCGGGAGCCGCCCGCCGTACCAGGTGGAAGAAGCCGGTGAAAACGGCGGCGTAAATCACGCCCAGCACGGCCAACCCAAGCGCCAGCCCAATGCGCTGCATACCCAACGTGCCCAGGAAAGCGTAGAGGCCGGCAGCCTCCGGCTGAGCCGTACCAGCCGGGGCTTCTGCCGCCGCGGCGGCCTCCTCCAGAGAGATGGCCCACTCCATCACCGGCACATTCAGCACGTTTAGAAAGCCGCCGGTCAACAAACCGGCAACCAAGCCCATTACCAGCGAAACCGGCAGAATGTTACGCATCACCGTCCCTCCAGCGGCAGCCTCCTTCAGGCAGGCTGGCTACTGCGCGCTGGACTGACACGGTAAATTGCACAGCCCAGCGCCTTGCCCGACAACCCTGGTAAAGTGTCCGAAGTTATGGCCTAGTGGCACATCAGCGCCACGTGGCGGGCGTGGTGGAAGAATTCGTGCACGGCGCCCAGAACGGCCGGCGAGCCAATCGCGGCGCCATGCACACTGGAATCCACGTAGCCGGCTATGTACAGGGCGGCAGCGCCCAGCAACAACCAGGGCGCCCAAACCGGGACAGACCGATCACCCAGAACGTTCCTCAGTATTGTCAGCATATTACCTCCAAAGTCCTTTCAGGTTAGTTTCCCATTAGCTGCCAAATCTATATGCCCGAACCGCTCCGATAAAAGGGTAATTCCTTTGCCACATCAGAACCTTGCCTGGCAGCTTCCGGCAAGGTCAGCGTTGTACGTACACAACCCCTTCTTCTCGCCCAACGTAGCGGTCTCTCATTGTCAGAAAAGCCCGGTGCTTTTCAGGCTGATACTCGGTGCGGTTGTTATCATCATCCAGGTAAGGATTGGGGAAATAGCAGCGCACCAGGGTTTCCTCCCAATCCCTGGAAAAGCGGACATAGAAAGACTTCAGGCCGCCGTGGCTTTCCGCTTCCACGAACTGAATGCCATTAACCGAGCTTTCCGAGAGGTGAAAGTGCCAGTTGTCTGCCTCAATGGTAACCCAGCCATTGCTGAAGTCCGGGGATTTAATTCCCCGGGAAGTGTTTTCACTGGCCACTTCACCGCCGCCGACCACCCACATCATCCGGTCATCAGCAGTCAGCTCACGAATCAACTCCCCCAAAATCTCCATGTCCTGCCTCTTCAGCAATCTCAGACTCTTGTTGCGATTGCCATTATGGGGATTGTCGGCCCTCTTGTCCAGCTTCCAGGTCAGCTTCCAGTTCCAGGTAGAGGCTGCGCAGCTGCTCCATAATTTCCGGCGAGGGTTCCTCCCACATTCCTCGCTGGATCGCTTCGAGCAGCCGCTCCACGATGCCTCGCAGGGCCCAGGGGTTGCTCTGCCGGAAAAACTGCTGCATCTCCTCGTTAAACACATACTCCCCGGTAACGTCCTCATACATCCAGTCTTCCACCACCTGGGCGGTAGCGTCATAACCGAACATATAATCAACCGTGGCCGCCAGCTCAAAGGCGCCCTTATATCCGTGGCGGCGCATAGATTCCATCCATTTAGGGTTGACCACCCGGCTGCGAAAGACCCGCCGCGCTTCATCCTGCAAGTCCCTTACCCGAGAGCGGGAAGGGTCGGAACTATCCCCGAAGAACTGGCGTGGGTTTCTGCCGGTCAAGGCGCGCACCGTGGCAATCATCCCGCCGTGGTACTGCATATAGTCATCGCTATCGAAAACGTCGTGTTCCCGGTTGTCCTGATTTTTAGCGGCAATCACAATCTGGCCGAACCGACGCCGGAATTCGTCCCGCGCACTGACGCCAAAGTCCTGACGGGTGTAGGCATAGCCGCCCCAGGCGGTATAGACTTCCGCCAGGTCCTGCACCGTTTCCCAGTTCCGTTCGTCCAGCGCCGGCAATATCCCGGCCCCATAGGCGCCCGGCTTGCTGCCAAAGATCCGATACAGGGCCCCCGTTGATCGGTTGACGGGGCCGCCCCCGGCATCGGACTGGGCAATCTCTCCGCTGGCAACTTCGGCCGGACGCTGAACCCGATCTTCCTGAAGGTGCTTAATGACAAAGTTGCGTTCCGGGGGTTCAGCCAGCGCCGCCACCTGTTCCACTGCCTGGTCCAGCAGGTAAATCAGATTGGGGAAAGCGTCCCGGAAGAAGCCGCTAATGCGCACTGTAACATCGATACGGGGACGGCCCAGCTCCTCCAGCGGTATGATTTCCAATCCGGAAACCCGGCGGCTTTCCGCCTGCCACAGAGGACGCACACCCAGCAGGTACATTATCTGGGCTATGTCATCCCCGTGGGTGCGCATGGCCGAGGTGCCCCAGACTACTACCCCCACCATCTCCGGGTAGTCCCCTTCCTCTGCCAGGTACTTGGCCAGCAAAGCGTCGCCCAGGTTCTTGCCCACCTGCCAGGCTGCCGGCGACGGCAGTGTTTTGGGGTCCACTGAATAAAAATTGCGTCCCGTAGGCAGAACGTTAGCCATGCCTCGGGTAGGAGCGCCGCTGGGCCCCGGGGGGACAAACCGGCCCTCCAGCCCCCGCAACAGGTTGTCAACTTCGTCCGAAGTGCGCATCAAGGCCGGATAAATGAAATCGGTAACGTAACGCAGAACTCCTTCAGTGGCCGCATCGGGCCGCCCCAGGATACGCTCCACCACCTCGGGAACCCGTCCCGAGTCGAACCCACCCGCCAGCAGCAAGCCATAGGCCTGGCGGGTCAACATTTCCAGCCGTTCAATTACATCCCCGGCGCTGCGCACCGGAGACCCATCGTCCAGCTCAAGCAGAAGGGTTGGTACAGCGCCATTGACTGCCTGGCCCGGGTCATTCTGCAAAGCCGTATAGTCCAGCGCCAGGGCTTCAGCCAGGGAGCGGCGCAGGCTGGGGATTCCGCTTATGTCAAGTCGGGTCAGGGCGGAAAGCAAGCCAATCAACTGCTCTTCAGTGGGCGGCTGGCCCAGGGTGTGCAGGCCGTCCTTTATCTGAACATCCTTAATTTCGCAAAGGTATCCGTCGATTTCCAGCATAAACTCGCCGAAATCGTCCGGTTGAGCTGCCACGCCCAAATCCCGGTGCAATTCGGCCTTTTGCACCATTTCCCATATCTGACTTTCCAGCAGGGGCAGCTTGGCCGGGTCCAGGGTCTGGCACTGGTAATGTTCGTCCAGCAGCTGTTCCAACCGGGCAATATCTCCATAACTATCAGCAGTAGTCATCGGCGGAATCAGATGATCGATGATGGTGGCATGCGCGCGGCGTTTGGCCTGCGTGCCTTCGCCAGGGTTGTTGATAATGAAGGGATAGAACAGGGGCAGGTCCTGGAGCGCCACTTCCGGGTAGCAGGCTTCGGAAAGGCCGATTCCCTTGCCCGGCAGCCATTCCAGGGTGCCATGTTTCCCTACATGCACCATGGCATCGGCCCCGAATACGTCGCGAATCCATCGGTAATAGGCAAGGTAATGGTGCGTAGGGGTCAGGTCGGGGCTATGGTAAACGGATATGGGGTTTTCGCCAAAGCCCCGGGGCGGCTGCAACCCGACAAAAACATTGCCCAACTGCAACCCGGCAATCGCCAGAGAATCCCCGGTTCGGTACACCTGCCCCGGAGGGTCACCCCAGGCATCCTGCAATTCCTGCCGCACCGAAGGCGCAAAGCCCTGGAACCATTGGGAATACTGGCGCCGATTTACATGGCCGGCGGCTAACTGCAACTGTGATTCCGTTAACGAATCCCGGTCGTTGCTGCATCGCTCAATAATCCGGTGGACCAATTCATCGCCATCAGCGGGAATATCCGCCACCTGGTAACCGGCATCGGCCAAGGCGTGCAGCAGGTGAACCACCGAAGCCGGCGTGTCCAAGCCGACGGCATTGCCGATCCGGGCGTCCCTGGTGGGGTAGTTGCTCATGATTATGGCTACCCGCTTGTCCCGGTTGGGTTTTAACCGCAGGCAGGCCCACTTCGCTGACAACCGGGCCAGATAATCCATCCGATCGGGGGCGGCGGCATAGCGCTGCAACCGCGCGCCGGCCAGGCTCTGACTGCCCGTTTCTTCCTCTTTGAAGGAAACCGGCACGGTGATAATGCGCCCGTCAAATTCAGGCAACGCAATGTTCATCGCAGTATCAATGGGGCCTAAACCCAGCGCATTCCCCTCCCACTCCTGGCGGGAGCCGGTACTGACAATCCCCTGAATAATGGGCAAGTCCAGCGTCTCCAGCAAATCCACCGACCAGCCGGTAGCAATGGTCGGGCCCTCCTGGCTTAAATCACTCATCGCCAGGCCCATAGTATTGATGATGCAGTGAACCCGGGGCTGGCCTTCCTGACTAACCATGAAACCGCTTAAGGCGCGGCTGCGCTGGCCGTCTTCTTCCGGGTCATGCTTCAGGCTATAGGAATAGACTGGCAGTACGTTTACCTGCTGCGCTTCCAGGCGGCGAATAAGTTCATCCACGAACTGGAGATTGCCACTCATCCAGTGGGCCCGATAAAAAAGCAGGCCCACGGCGGGACGTCCGGCAACGAAACGGCGGCCAATAAAGAGGTTCACGTCAGCAAGTTCATGTTCGTCAGCATCGGGATGGTAAAGGCCTTCCCAGGGCACTGGTTCAGGGGCTTCATGGCCGTAGCCGGTGCCCAGGTAGGTATCGCTCAGAAAGAGGAACAGGTTGTGGAAATTGACGATACCACCCCGCATCAGGTAGGAAAAGACCGTTTCCAGTTCCGCTACCGGCACTGAGCAGGCGGCAACCAGGTCTTCGTCCCACTCCTGGTGGCCGGGACAGGCAATCAAGGGAACGTTGTTTTCCCGGCACCGGGCAACCAGCAAGTCGAAAGCTTCCGGCATAGCCCGCTTGCCGCCCAGCAGCCGCAGCACCACTGCCCCGGCGCTGCTTGCCGTCGCCAACAGCTTCGCCCAGGCGTCTTCGCCGTCCAGGGTCGCCGGATTGCAGGCCTGCACCGGCGCAAAATCCTCTGGCAAACCGGACAAAGCCCGGTTGGCAGTAAGAATATCGGTATCGGCAGTGGTTATCAGAACCAGGCTTTTTCGGGCGCCTTCCCTGCTTGCAGTCAATTCGGGTGTACCTTCCGGCTAGTAATTTCCGGCGTCGGGGCGCAGGAACACCATGATGGACAGGTCGCTAAACTCTTCACTCAAAGCAGCGCATTCTCGCAGCGTACCGCGCCACGCTTGTTCCCCCTCCAGGGTGAGCCGCTGATAAATGATTACCGCCCGGTCCGGCGCAACGCCGGCGGCAAGCAAGCCTTGCGCAATGGCTGGCGGCATCAGGTCAAAGGGACGGGGCAGCAGGATTATGTGGCGTTGCGCATCCCGCAGACAGCGCTCCAGCTCGGCCAGGGCAGACTCGCTGCCATCGCGACGGTGCAGGGTAATAAACAGGGATTCTTCCAGGGCAATGCCGGCCCGGGCGCAGGCGATTTGCACCGAACTTACGCCGGGGATCAATTCTACCTGTCCGGCTCGGCGGTACACTCGGGCCAGCAGTTCGCGAGCAGAGACATTCAGGTCGCCCCAGCAGCAGACCACGCATTTTTTGCCTTGCCGGGCCTGTCCGGCGACATATTCCAGAGTATCTTCCTGGTCGCGGTAGTTCATAGGGCGCAGCTCAGCGTTGCCGACCCATTCGGTTACTACGTCCAGCACCGTCCCGAAACCGGCCACCACGTCCGCCGACGCCAATGCCTGCCGTCCCCGCAGGGTCAACAGCAAAGGATCGCCAGGACCCACTGCCACCACAGTCAACGCAATGTCATTCTTGTCGCTGGTCATTCAGGCTGCCATTCCCACAGACTGGTATTTCCGATGGACTCTGAAATATCCTGTGACCCACACAAAAAACTAACCCCCGGCTCTGCAATTGCCGGGGGGCGAAAGGCGTACAGTATTGCAAACCGGTTGCACTGACCGCCGCCATTGCGAACCCTCTCCGTTTAGCGCAGAGCTGAAGTCCAAATAACCCGGGGCCGGTCTCCTGGCTTACGGATCACAGTGCCTTTGGCGCCTTCCCGTCTCTTGCTTCCTGCACAACCACCGGCAGGAAAGCCGGTTTTATAGACAGTGGCATCGATGCCAAAGGACTAACCGTTTACAGTGGCGCAACCGCAGCGGACTTTCACCGCCTTCCCGATTATACCGTAACGGCGCCCCGAATCACGTATTTCATTGTTAAGATTGACCAGGATAGTACTGATTTTAAGGGTACTCTATCCCTGACTCCGGTGAATGTCAAGGGCCGGCAGCTCGCTATTGCCCAGGGGAATTTCAGACACTGGGGGCAATGCCTTCAAGGCGCCAATATCGTTCAGCAGCGGCGGAAGTTTGACAATGACCGCGCCTTTGCCTATCTTGCACAGAAGATTATGCTTCAATTCACTTCATATAGAGGGGGCGCCGTGTCCTTTGGTTGGGGAATAGTCAGCGTCGGGATGCACCCGGAAAACAGAATTGCGCCAGCAATCAATGCCGCCGCCGGGGCCGAGTTAGTGGCGGTATGCAGTCGAGACCAGGGGCGGGCCGAGGCGTTTGCCGCCAGGCACGGAGCCAGCTCCGCCTATGACTCGCTGGAAGCCCTGCTGACCGACAGCCGGGTGGATGGCGTTTTCATTGCATCTCCCAATTCCCGGCACGCCGCCCAATCCATACAGGCGGCGCAGGCTGGCAAGCATGTCCTCTCGGAAAAGCCCATGACCACCACCTTGGAGGACGCCCTGGCAATGGTTAAAGTCTGCCGGGAGCGGCGGGTCAAACTGGGGGTAGGGTTCGAGCTGCGGCACAACCCGGGCCACATCCTGGCTCGCAGCCTGGTGGCCCAGGGCGCTTTGGGTCGGGTTACCCTGGCCCAGGGACAGTGGGGGTTCGGCGTCAGAGGACAAGACACCTTCCCGCCCCGCACCGGCCGGCGGCAATGGTGGGACGACCCGGCAGCCGTTGGCGGCGCATCAACGATGATGGGCACCGGCGTCCACGTGGCCGACCTGCTGCGGTTCCTGCTGGCCCAGGAAATTACCGCAGTGGCAGCGATTACCGACGGGCAAACCCCCGAGCGGCCGCTGGAGCAGTTGGCTGCCCTGTCCCTGCGCTTCAGCGGCGGCACGCTGGGCACGCTGGTCTGCGGTCGTCTGCTCCCCGACAGCCGCAACGACCTGGCTCTCTATGGCATCAATGGCCGCATTACCAGCGAAGCCACCATCTGGGAATCCCAGCGGGGGCGGGTTGACGTGGTCAGCGAAACCGTCGAACTCTCCGAGACCGTTCCCGAAGACTACCTGGGAAACTTCATCGCGCAAATCATCGATTTCCAGCAGGCAGTAGCGCAGGACCGGGAGCCGGCGGCCACCGGCATAGACGGCTTGCGGGTGGTGGAAACTACCCTGGCAATGATTGAGTCGGCCCGCACCGGCCGGACGGTGAAAATTGAACCGGCGCCGGTCTGACCGCCAGCGTCCCGCTCTGTTGGTCTGCCGTTGTGACCTGCGGGCATTGTTGCCGACAGTGAACATTTTTGATTTACCGGCCTCGCCAGAATTATCTGCCCCGCCGTCAGGGAGAAATGATAGTGCCAACTACTCGGCCTGATACCATCAGCGACTCTGCCGGGGCATCGGCTGTTCCCGGGGAGCTGCCTTTACCCGACCAGGCCGGTGAAGATTGGGATTTTGCCGGCCAGGATACCCAATACGGCACCCATGGCCTGCATACCTATGTAGCGGCGATGATTCCCGCGCTGGCCCGCCGGCTCATCGACTGCTACGCTCCACCAGGCGGCGTGGTGCTGGACCCCTTCTGCGGCGGCGGCGCCGTAGTAGTGGAAACGATACATTCCGGCCGGACAGCGTTGGGGCGGGATATAAACCCCCTGGCGGTAATGGTGGCCAGGGCTAAAAGCGCTCACGTCGCCGCCGAAGACATCAGCGCTTGCGGGAAAACAGTTCTGGCCCAGGCCAGGGAATACGATGGTCCGCCCCTGAGTTTTAACCCCTCTGACTACGTGGAATACTGGTTCAAGGGCTATATGCTCCAACCTTTGACAGGACTGAGAAAGGCTATTGACCAGATTGAGCCGCCGGACTTGCACACTCTGTTCAAGGTATTATTCTCGGGTACTGTACGCAGTGTCAGTCTTACCCACCGCAACGAAGTGCGGCTGCGCCGGCTGACGGGAGCAAAGCTGGCGAATTTCAATCCCGATGTGTTCGAGGTTTTTAGCCGATACCTGAACCTGGCGCAGGAACGGGTGCCGGCCCTCCCCCCAGGCGCCCGGGCCCGGATAGAAAGAGGAAATACCCGGCAACTGAACCTCCGGCAGGAGGAGGTGGACACTATCGTTTGCTCTCCGCCCTACGGCGATGAGCGCAACGGGGTTAATTACACCCAGTTCGCCAAGAATATGCTCTACTGGCTGGGTTACGACCGGGAACAGCTGCGCGCCGCCAGGGACGAAACCCTCGGCTGGGGCAAGGAATACCGCGCCGTTCCGCCCTCCCTTACCCTAGATTCCGCCCTTGCGCGAATTTCCGGCAACCCCCGGTCAGTCCGGGAAGCCGTTGCCTTTTACGCCGATTATTACCAGGCATTGCGGGAGATGGTCAGAGTAACCAGAGGGCGCATCATCATTGTCATCGGCAACCGCGTGCTGAACAAGCAGGTGCTGGACAACGCCCAGGTTACCATCGAGCTGATGAATGCTATTGGCGTACCCCTGGAAAAACGGCGCCAAAGGAAGCTGCCCACCAAGCGGCTGCCCCGGATGCGGGAAGCCGGGGCGGCTATTGACCAGGAAGGTATCCTGGTGTTCCGAAATAGCTAACCTGGGGGGCCCGGGGCATCGCCCCGGGCCCCTCAGACCGCCGGCATCCAGTAACGGTTATCCCCCGCCAATGGCCGGCAGAAAGTGAACCTCGCTGTTTTCCTGTACCCGCTCCAGCAGACCAATTTGGCTGGCCTCGCCATCAACGATAACCGCGATGCCGGTTTGCAGGTCATCTTCTTCGGCATCGTACAGGACGGCCTTTACGCCGGGAAACTGCTGCTCCAGGTTGTTAATTACCTGACGCACCGTTCTTCCTTCGACCTGCACTCGATGCTGGCCGCCGGTCAGGCTTTGCATGGCGGTAGGTATCCAAACTTCAGGCATTAGCGCAGCTCGCAGTTCCTGCCCTAACGGTTCCTGTTTTCCTTGCCCCACAGAGCTTCCAGGACCGCTCCGGGGTTCATGGGCAGGCGGTTCATCCTGACACCAATAGCGTTATAGATGGCGTTGGAAATGGCGGCCATGGGCGGCACGATGCATACTTCACCGACGCCCCGCACCCCATAGGGGTGGCTGGGGTTAGCCACTTCCACCACCACTGTGTCGATCATCGGCAGGTCCAGGCTGGTGGGCATCCGGTAATCCAGGTAGCTGGAGTTAACCATGTGGCCCTGGTCGTTGACGAAGTACTCTTCGTTAAGGGCCCAACCGATACCTTGAACCACGCCGCCCTGAATCTGCCCTTCCACGTAACTGGGATGGATAGCTTTGCCGGCGTCCTGTGCGGCGGTATAGCGGAGTATCGTTACTTTACCGGTCTCCGGGTCCACTTCCAGGTCCACGATATGGGTTGCCAAGGCTGGCCCCGCTCCGCCAGGATTAACGCCGGCCCGGCCTATTATGGGGCCGCCGGTAGGGGTCTGGCGGGCAGCCATTTGCTGGAAAGTCAGCCGCAGCTCCGGGTCAGACTTATGCTGCAGCGCGCCGTCCTCATATTCCACATCGTCAGCGTCAACGTCCCAGAGCCGGGTGGCCCGCTGAATCATCTGCTGCTTAATATCCTGGGCGGCGGTGTAAGCGGCGAAACCGGTCTTGAAAGTAACGCCGCTGCCTCCGGTATTGGAGGTAAACCCGATTGAGTCGGTATCGCCGATATGAGTATTTATGTCTTCCACCGGGATCCCCAGCGCTTCGGCCATCTGCTGGGCCACCGAGGCGCGGGTGCCTCCGATGTCCGGAGAACCCTCGGTAAGGCTGATTTTACCGTCCGGGTGAACCAGGGCGATTGCGCTGGAAGGCCCGGTGTTGTTGCCCCAGAAGCCACTGGCTACGCCGCGACCCCGGTACGGCCCTTCGAGGGGCGTTGAATAGTGGGGGTGCGCCTTGGCCGCCTCCAGTGTTTCGATGAAACCTACTTTGGGCATCAACGGCCCGGTGGCCCGGCGGACGCCTTCTTTAGAGCTGTTCAGCATCCGGAAATCCAGGGGGTCTATGCCAATTTTCTCGCAAAGCTCATCAATCGCCGTTTCCATGGCAAAGGCGGCAGCCGGCGAACCCGGGGCCCGGTAGGCCGACGTCTTGGGGCGGTTGACCACTACATCGTACCCCTCAATGTATGCATTGGGTATGTCGTAGGCCGACATCATGCACTGGGCGCCGCCGGGCACCGGCGAGCCGGGGAAAGCTCCCGCTTCGAAAATCAGGGTAGCGGACGCTGCGGTAATTCGCCCCTCTTTGGTGGCTCCCAGCTTAACTGTAATATGTGTGCCTGAAGTGGGGCCGGTAGCCTCAAAGACCTCAGTGCGGTTCATGGCCATCTTCACCGGCGCGCCGGCCTTGCGCGCCAGCAGCGCGGCCAGCGGCTCCATATACATGGTCAACTTGGCTCCGAAGCCGCCGCCAATTTCCATGGGAATGGCTTTCACTTTGGAAACCGGAATACCCACCAGGCGGGCGGTATAATCCCGAACCGTGAACTGCCCCTGGCTGGAAGACCAGATAGTCAGGTTGCCATCCTCATGCCATTGCGCCGTGCCGCAGTGGGGTTCAATGTAACCTTGATGCACCGCCACCGTGGAAACTTCCTTCTCAACAATGACGTCGGCAGCGGCGAAGCCGGCCTCCAGGTCTCCCAGCCGGAACTCAAAATGGTTGGCGATGTTGGTGCCTTTGGCGGGGTCGTCCTCATCCAGCACACCGCCAGCCCGGATAGAAGCAGTGGCCATTCCAGCCAGCCGCTCGTGAAGCAGGGGCGCAGCCTCTTTCATCGCCTCCCGGGCGTCCAGAACCGGCGCAAGAACCTCGTAATCTACCTCAATCAGCTTGAGCGCTTCCTCCGCTGCATGGGCGCTGGCGGCGGCAACCGCAGCGATAGCGTGGCCCTTATACAGAGCTTTGCCGTCGGCGATAACGTTATTGCTCAGAAACTTGTAGTTGACCATAGCGCCTTCGGCCAATTCCGAGGCCCGACCCGACGGCTTTTGAATATCTGCGGAGGTAATGACCGCCCGTACGCCGGGGCAGGCTTCAGCTTTGCTGGTATCAATGGACTTGATAACTGCGTGGGCATGGGGGCTGCGCAGAACTTTGCCGAAAAGCATACCCGGCAGGTTGATGTCGGCGCTGTAATTGGCTTTGCCGGTTACTTTGTCGGCGCCATCGGGCCGCAGCGGACGAGTGCCGACAACGTTATATTCCTGATTGGACAGAACGATGTTTGGCTGGTAAGCGAGCATATAGTCCTCCACCTAAGAGAGTAGGAAGTTGCCTGGTAGTATCCGCAATCCCGGGGCAAATATCAAGGCTGTCCTTATGCCCAAGATTCTAACATAGATTTAACCCGCCGGTTCCAGTAGCGACGCGGCCGGCCTTGCGGGCTTCAGCCTGCGTTCCGCCGCTCCGGGTTTCCGGCATTGCCGCACGGGGGCGAGTTCAGGGGAAGGCCGCATCTACCGGGAACCATCGGGCCGGTCCACCGGGACGGCGCCGGCAGAGCTGTCGGCGGGCCGGGCTCAGGCTGCTGCGCCCTGAGCGGCATGGATGAGGTCCTCTGCGGCGTGAACTACCATCTCGGCGGCGGTTTCAGGACGAATGCGGCCGGCATTGAGAATCAGGTGAAATATATCCGGAGAGTTAGGGTGTACGTTGAAGAACTTGCGATAGTAGGCAACCCGGGCCTCTTCCAGTTCCGCAATGAACTTGCTGGCCTCTTCCCGGCTGTAATGCTCGCGGGCCATAATGTTCTCCAACCTGGACTCCAGGGGGGCCAGCATCCCCACGTGCAAGGCTCCCGGAAAATCGGCCAGAATCATGTTTCCGCCCCGGCCGATAATAACCACATCCCCTTGACCGGCTAATTCCCGAATCACTGCGCTGGTAGCTTCAATAAAGGCCTTGTCGTTTACTGTCTGGGTCGCAGTGGGAGATTCGCCCAGTAATTCGGTGTAAGTCTCTGCCGGCAGCATTTCGGTTCCATGGCCGAAATAGGGTTCGCCGCCAACGCCGGAAATAGCTGAACGCTCCAGCATTGTTTGCAGAAAACGGCCCAGGCGTTCGCGGAAAGGCACTACCCGCTGCTCCTTTTCAATCAGGCTGCCAATAGGGGTGCCTACCCGCCGCGCCGCCTCTGCCAGAACCATACGGTCCACGTAATTGATCCCCAACCGTTCTGCCACCATCTGGCCGACCTCAAAGTTGCCGCTTCCGATGGGGCCATTTATTGTAATTACCGGCATCTCCACACCTCAGCTGTGCAGGCTGCGAGAAGTGCTGCCAACCAGAGCCTTCGGGCCGCCGCCGCTCCGGCGCTAGGCGCTGGTTAACCGCGCTCGCCGTCGCGCATACTCATCGAACAGCAAACCCATGGCGAAAGAATCGTACCAGGCGTCGCCTTTGCGGTGGGTCTTGCGGAAATGCCCTTCCAGCACAAAACCCACGTGGCGGCACAACTGAAGGGCATGGCTGTTATATTCGGGCACATCCACCCAGACTCGATGCAGTTCACAAGTTTCGAAAGCTTCGTCCAACAGCGCCAGGAGCGCCGCAGTGCCGTAATGATGATGCCAAAGGTCTTTGCGCCCAATCAACAGGAACAGTTGCGCCTCCAGCAGCGGCCACTCGAAAAGCAACTGCCCTTCGCCAATATGCTCGCCTTCAGCCGTATAAATCGAGTAGATTCCCCGGTTTTCGTCCAGGGTATCTCCCCAGTTTTGCGCTGGCATTTCCAGCAGTTCCCGGGGAGAATAGCCAATGTGCCGGGGCTGCCCATCATCCCCGGCGCCGTACCAGAAGGCATTTACTTCTTCATCATCGAGCCATTCCGCCAGCCTTTCAACATCTTCGCGAGTTAATGGGGTCAGGGTTACCGGTGGAAACATCTGTTACCCCCGCAAGAGGCGGAGCGCTGCTGCCGGGTCGCAACGCCGCCCTCTAGAGTTACCGGCTGTTATTTGCTTCATTTCAGTATGGACTAATTGATAAATAAAATCAATCGGCGCAATAAATCGGTGTTCCCAGCCGCAGAGGCAAAAGAACCCGCTTACCGGAGCCTGAACCAGGCTGTTGCCGGTTGCCGGCCTTCAATGCAACCCTGACCCCTGTCGGGCGCAGCGGACAGCCCAACCGTCGCCGGCTTGTCGGCGCTGCCGCCGCCCGGCAGAATGGCGTTTCGCTTCAGGAGCGCGCTTTAGACTGCGGCTAGGGAATGAGCAGCAGTTTGCCGGTCGTAGCCCGGCCGGCCAACTGCCGGTGCGCCTCCGCCGCCTCCGACAAGGGGAAAATATGCTCAACCCGCAGCTTCAATTCGCCTGACTGGACCCAATTCAGCACATCGCCGGCCCGCTGCCGCAACTCTTCCGTGGTTGCGGTATAGTCTCCCAGGCCGGGCCGGGTCAAATACAGCGAGCCATTGCCCAGAATGCGCGGGTCAACGGGTGGAACCACCCCGCTGGCCTGTCCGTACAATACCATACAGCCGCGCCGGGCCAGACAACTGACGCTTTGGTCAAAGGTTGTCAGCCCGACTGCGTCGTAAACCACCGGCAAACCGGCGCCGCCGGTGGCTTCCTTGATTGCCTCAGCGAAATCTTCCTGCGTGTAAAGAATGACATGGTCGGCCCCGGCGTCCCGGGCCAATTGCGCCTTCTCTTCAGTGGATACGGTGGAAAAGACGTAGCCGCCCAATCGCTTAACCATTTGGATGAGCAGCAGGCCAACGCCGCCGGCCCCGGCATGAACCAGCACCCGGTCTCCCGGCTGCACCGGGTAGGTGGCGTGGCAGAGGTAATGGGCGGTCATGCCCTGGAGCATGGCCGCCGCTCCATCCCGGGCGCTGAGGCCGTTGGGCATTTTCACCAGACGGGAAGCGTTCACTACGGCCTGTTCAGCATAGGAACCCTGGCTGCTGCTGTAAGCCACCACGTCGCCTTCCTGCAAGTCGGTTACCCCGGCGCCCACCGCGCGCACCACCCCGGCGCCCTCCACGCCAATGGTTCGCGGCAGGGGCGGGCCCGGGTTAATTCCGGCGCGGCTGTATATGTCGGTAAAATTAACCCCGGCAGCCTGAATTTCCACCAGGGCTTCTCCTTCACCGGGAATCAAGTCGTTCACTTCCCGGTACTGCATTACCTCCGGGCCGCCGAACCGGTCAATCTGAATCGCTTTCATAATCCGCTCCTTACTCTCTTCTTCAGGCTGTTCGCCATTGCCGACAGTATAACACCCGCTCCCGGCGCAGCTATCGTTTTCGCGAATCGGAGGGCCATAACGCCGGAAAACACTGGCTGCTGCTCCGCTAAAGGCAGCAGCTGCGATACCCGTGCGCCAACTCTGCTTGCTGTTCTTTTCTCTTAATTGCCTCTGTTGGCTATACCTGCTATGATTGGGCGACGGTCAACAGTATAATTAACGGCGACTTCCCTGGCATCAGGCACAGGTTTTTATTCTATCGGCAGACTGAAACGGAGTCGGGCACCTTCCCCAGTATATTAGGAGGTACAAAATTGGTTGCTCCAGATAGCCTGCAAGAGGAAATCATTTCGGCAGAGCCGCCTGCCGAAAAAGCGCCCCAGGATCTGCACGAAGCCCTGGGTCTTTTCGTTGCTGAAAAGAAGTCCGCCAGGAGCTCGGCAAAGAGGTCAATGGACGGACACCAGAAAATCTACCGTTTCATTGAATGGTACGGGCTGGACCGGAAGGTTGGCGACTTGTCTCCCAGCCAGATTGAGAACTACGCCAAGGAGTTTGCCCAAAGGGGGACAGAAGCCCCCAAAAACCTGGCCCCGGTGAAGGAGTTTCTGGCGTTCCTGTATAAGATGGAATGGACTGAAGTGAACCTGTCCACCCATTTGCGCCCGGCGCGTACCCGCCGGGCGGTTTCGGCGCGCCAGGCGGCCGTGGCCGCCGGCCAGGGCGGGCCCAGGCTCAGCGAAGAAGGTTACCGTCGCTTGCAGGATGAGCTGGAAAAGTACCGGGAAGAACGCAAGCGGGTGGACGAGGAAGTCAAAGAAGCGATGCAGGCCAAGGACTTTCGGGAAAACGCTCCCCTGGATGCGGCTAAAGAGCGACAGGGCTTTGTAACCGCAAAAATCCGGGAGCTGGAATCGGAGGTCGCCAACGCCCAGATTCTCTCCGACGAGGCTATTGCCAATGCCGGCAAGCGGGCTGTGGTAGGCAGCAAAATTACGGTGCTTGAAACGACTTCCGGAAAGCAAAGCACCTACGTGCTGGTGGACAAGCGGGAAGCCGATGCCGCCAATGGCAAGATTTCCACCGTTTCCCCGGTGGGTCAAGCCCTCCTGGACCGCACCGTAGGCGAACAGATGGAAATTCAGGTGCCCCGCGGCAGTATGACCCTCCTGATTCAGGAGATTGGCGCCTGACCCCCTGAAAAGCCCGGGTTCCGGCAGGCTGACCAGAATAAACCGTATCAAATAAAGCGGGAGAGGAACTTCCTCTCCCCGCTTTATGCCGGCGCCCCGGATAAATACCTTAACAGATGGCTGCCAGCGCCTCCAGAACCTTTTCCGGCTCGGGCAGAATGCCAGGAGTATAGGTTTCCCGGAAACGGACAATGCCCGCTTTATCCACGATGATTACCGCGCGGGTTCCGGCGCCGCGTTCCTCGTTCCATAGGCCGTAAGCCTGGGTAACCTTGCCTTTGGGGTGCCAGTCGGAAAGTTCCGGATAGGGCAGCCCTCCCATCGCCGTGCTCCAGGCACGGTGGGCGGCAACATGGTCGCAGCTAATGCCCAGAACCTGGGCATTCAGCTCCTCAAACCGGCCATGGTAAGACCGGAAAGAGGTAGCTTGCGTGGTTCAACCGGATGTAAAGTCAAAGACGTGGAAAGAGAGAATGACGCTCTTTTCACCCTTGAACTGGCTTAAGGTAATATCTCCTTCACTTACCGAGGGTAACTTGAAGTCCGGCGCAACGTCGCCAATCTCTGCGGGCATACATCACCTCTGTTGCATAATTGCGTTAGGCGCCTCGATTATACCCCATGCGAGCCTGGCGTAGTAGCCGTGCCGGAGTTGCCGGCGGCCCCGGTTCGCGTCAGGCTGCCCCGCTTAACCCCAGCCAAACCTGGACAAGCGCTGCTTGGCGGCAGCGGCCCGGATGCATTCGCCGGCTGGCTATGCCATAATCCACCGGCGTTGCCGGCCGTCAGCGCGCCGGCCGTCTCACCTCATTCCCCGGAGGAATATCTATGGAAGTTTATGAATGCATCCGCAGCCGTCGTACTGTGCGGCAATACCGGCCCGACCCGGTGCCGGAAGAGACCGTGCGGAAAATATTGCGCGCCGGGAGATGGTCGCCCAGTTCCGGCAATTCCCAACCCTGGCACTTCGTGGTGGTCAACAATCCGGTTACCATTGCCAGGCTGGCTGAAATTGCCACTCAGGGGCCCTTCATTGGTCAGGCCCCTCTGGTCATTGCCATTGTTATGGAGCCCGATGCCCCGCGCCCTCAACTGGATGCCGGCCGCTGTCTGCAGCAGATGGAATTGGTGGCCTGGTCTGAAGGCTTGGGTACTTGCTTTGTCGGAGTGCGCATTGCGGAACAGCAAGCAGCCGTCAAGGAAGTCCTGGGCATTCCTCCAGACCATGAGTTAATAACCCTTATGCCTTACGGCTACCGTACCGGCCAGCCTTCAGGCCGGGCCAGCGTCCCTCGCAAGCCCTTGTCCGATATGGCGCACCGGGATCGGTTCGGCGTCCCTTACGTTAACCGCCAGGCCTAGGGCCGACGGTCAGGCAAGGCATTCGGCGGCAATAACCCGAGGGTAGTTACGGAAGAGCCTCATGCTCTGCGCCAGGTTATGGTAAATTAGGGGCATGGAAGTGTTATTCGAGCGGGGGGTGTATCTTCCCGAACTGGATTTGTGGCTCGATTCGCTGCGCAAGCGGGACTTTGGTCTGATCTCGCATGCCCATTCCGACCATACCGCCCGCCACCGGCGCCCCCTGCTTACTGCCAACACCGGCCTGCTATTGAAAGAATACCTGAAAGGCTCCGACCCCATAACCCTGGAATACGGTGAGCCTTTGGACCGGGGAGAATATACGGTTACCCTTTACCCGGCCGGCCATTGCCTGGGTTCAGCGCAAACCCTGGTTACCAAAAAGGATACCGGAGAGCGGCTGCTTTACACCGGCGACTTCAAGACCCGTCCCGGTCCGGTAAACGAGGCCACGGTTCCGGTATCCTGCGATACCCTGATTATTGAAGCGACCTATGGCCAGCCCGCGTATGTTTTTCCGCCGGAAGCAGCCGTGCTGGAGAACGCTTCACGAACCCTGAAGATGTGGCTCGGTAAAGGAGAACGTCCTGTGGTACAGGGGTGGCGTCTCGGCAAATCTCAGGAAGTAATGTACCACCTGATGGCCGCCGGCTTTGATCTGGTGGTTGAAGAGAGCATCTTCCGGGTAGCCGAAGCATACCAGAAAGCAGGCGTCAGCTTTCCGGGCAGCTTTGCCTGTTATGACGGCAGTTGGGCTGAAGGGCAGGTGTTGCTCTGTCCGCCGGGCCACCGGAAGGATGGTTCCCTGAACCGGTTTCCGGGCAAGCGGTATATGGAACTAACCGGTTGGGCCCTGGGTCTGGGCAAGGGCCGGCGCTTTCGGGGGCGTCGGGGGGATGCCAGCCTGCCTTACAGCGACCATGCCGATTTCAACGATCTGGTGGGCTATGTCCGGCAGGTCCAGCCGCAGCGGGTTTACACCGTCAACGGTTTCCCGGAACTGGCAGCCCATCTGCGTACCCTGGGCTATCCGGCGGTTCACCTGACCGGAAAGGGAACACCCTCGGCCAGTCAAGGGTATCCGGTCGGAAAGCAGACGCTCCCGGCCAGCGAAGGGGCTCAGTTGAAGCTGGAGCTGGACTTTCTTTAACTCAGGCGCATCCTGGCGGCGGCTGCGACTCCAATGCGCCGGCGCCCTGGTCAGTCGAAAGCAACCGGGGGCGGATGCATCCGCCCCCGGTTGCTTTCGGGACACTGCCAAAGCTAATCGGGCGTAGCGCCTACCGGTGGCAGCTTGTCTTCTTCATCGGCGGCCAGCATCCGGTTGACTGCGCTGAGGTAAGCCTTGGCGCTGGCTACGATGATGTCGGTCGAGGCGCCCCGACCAAAGAAGGTGCGCCCGCCGTGTTCGATGCGGACGGTTACCGTGCCGATTGAATCCAGGCCTTCACTGATGGATTGTACGCTGAAGTCCACCAGCTTGGTGGAGCAGCCAATTACCCGGTCAATGGCCTTGCATACGGCATCCACCGGGCCGTTGCCGGTAGAGGCATCGGAAAACTCGCTGCCATTGGCATCTAACAAGCGGACGGTTGCCGTAGGTATATCGTGGTCGCCGCTGGAGAACTGAACGTGCTCCAGCGTGTAACTGACCATCTCGCTGGAACCCCGTTTCTCTTCATCCATCAGAACTTCCAGGTCCCGGTCGGTAACCTCCCGCTTCTTGTCCGCCAGTTCCTTGAACGACTCAAAGATGGTGGATACCTCTTCCCGGGACAGGGTATAACCCAGGGCTTCCAGGCGAGCCTGGAGGCCGGCCCGACCGCTGAGCTTGCCCAGAACCAGGCTGTTGCCCGGCACGCCCACCCGCTCCGGTTGCATCACCTCGTAGGTGGAACGGTCTTTCAGCACGCCGTCCTGGTGGATACCCGAAGCGTGGCGGAAAGCGTTTTCGCCCACCACCGCCTTGTTGGCTTGTACCGCCATGCCGGTAATCCGGCTAACCAGCCGGCTGGTCGGGTAAAGCTGGGTAGTATCCACGTTGATGTCCACCCCAAAGAGATCCTTCCGCGTGTCCAGCCCCATAATAATCTCTTCCAGCGAGGCGTTGCCGGCTCGCTCGCCGATGCCGTTGATACAACCCTCTACCTGGCGGGCGCCGGCCTCCACGGCGGCCAGGCTGTTAGACACGGCCAGGCCCAGGTCATTATGGCAATGGACGCTCAGGGTAACCCGGTCCATGCCGGGCACCTTTTCCTGAATCTCCCGCAGCAGGCGGGTGAAATCGGAAGGGATCGCGTAGCCTACGGTATCTGCAATGTTAACCGTCCTGGCGCCGGCCCGAATCACTGCCTCCAGCATCTCGTACAGGTATTCCGGGTTAGTGCGGGTGGCGTCCATGGGCGAGAACTCCACATCGCTGCAATAGCCAGCGGCGCGGCTCACCATGTTAACCGCCATTTCAATAACCTCTTCCCGGTTCTTGCGGAGCTGGTGCAATACGTGAATATCCGAGGAAGACAGGAACACGTGAATCCGCGGAGACTCGGCGTTCCTGATGGCATCCCATGCCTGGTCAACGTCGTTGGGGTGGGCGCGGGCCAGGGAACAAATAACCGGAGCGCGCACCTGTCGGGCAATGGCGCTTACCGCCTGAAAATCCCCGGGAGAGCTGGCGGCAAAGCCGGCCTCAATAATATCAACATTGAGCCGCTCCAGCTGTTTGGCAATTTCTATCTTCTCGTCCACCGTCATCCCGATGCCGGCGGACTGCTCGCCGTCCCGGAGGGTGGTATCCAGGAACCTTACCACTTCGTTAGCCATATCTTACCTTTCCTCAACTAGTCTGATGGTGTTTCTGCCGGTTTACCGAACAATCAAGGAAAGGGAGGACAGGGTTACGCAGTCCACCGCAGCCAGCCCAGCCAAGACCAGCCCGCGATGGTGAACTGCATTGCAAGTTACCTCCGCCTTCATAATTTTCCTCCTGACCGCGGTCGAAAGGTTTGCCGCTGCGCCACTGCTGCAGCAACCGGCCCGGCCGACTGGATTTACGCTGACCTGAATCGGGCTCAGCCCCGGCTGTCCGGGAGAAGCCCGGAGCCATTGGGACAAGCGGGTGAGCGTTTACCTGGGATCCATCCAGGGCATCATGGCCCGCAATTCCTTGCCGACCGTTTCGATTGGGGCATTCTGCGCCGCCTCCCGCATAGGCCCGAAACGGGGGCGTCCTTCATGATTTTCCGTAATCCACTCCCTGGCAAAAGTGCCGTCCTGAATCTCCTTCAGCACGGCGCGCATATTCTCCCGTACATGCTCGTCAATTATGCGCTCCCGGCGGCTGAGGGAACCGTACTCGGCAGTGTCGCTAACCGAGAAATGCATATAGTTATGCCCGCCCTGGTACATCAGATCCACAATCATTTTGAGTTCGTGCAGGCATTCGAAATAGGCGATTTCCCGGGGGTATCCGGCTTCCACCAGGGTTTCAAAGGCGGCATTTACCAGGGCGGTTACCCCGCCGCACAAGATGCTTTGCTCCCCGAAAAGGTCGCTCTCCGTTTCGTCCTTGAAAGTAGTTTCCAGCACCCCGGCGCCAGTGCACCCGATACCTTTAGCATAAGCCAGGCCAATGGACTTGCCATTGCCGGTAGCGTCCTGATGCACTGCCAGCAGGCAGGGTACGCCGACGCCTTCAACGAACAGCTCGCGCATCCGGTGCCCCGGGGCTTTGGGCGCCACCATCATCACGTCCACGTTGTCGGGGGGGATGACCTCCCGATAGTGGATACTGAAACCGTGGGCGAACATCAAAGCCGCGCCGGGGCGCAGGTTGGGGGCAATCTGCTCTCTATAGGTATCCCCTTGTATATGATCGGGTATCAGAACCATCACCACGTCAGCAGCGGCAGCCACCTCGGCCACCGCGGCAACGGCCAGCCCTTCGGCCTCAGCTGCGGTGCGGCTGCGGCTGCCGGAATAGAGGCCCACCATCACCTTTTGCCCATTGTCCCGCAGGTTAAGGGCATGGGCGTGGCCCTGGCTGCCGTAGCCGATGATACCCACCGTCTTGCCGGCCAGCGTCGTCAGGTCTGCGTCCTGGTCGTAGTAAACGTTTACCATTTCTTTGTCGTTCCTTCCCTGGTATTTCAGGCGGTTACCCAAAGAGAGCTAGTAGGAACCCACTTCGTAGGCGTCTTTAACCTTCAGGTTCTCCCCGTGGTAATCGATAATCAAATCGTCGCTTACCCGGGCGTCCGACTGGCCCCGCACCATGGCCAGCCGTCCGGTGCGCATCAACTCCAGCACGCCGAAAGGTTCCAGCAAATCGTAAAGGGCCTTAATCTTATCGCCGCTGCCGGTTACCTCGATAACCATGGAGCGCGCGCCTACATCGACTATTTCGGCCCGGAAGGGGTGAACCATTTCCAGAATTTCGCCGCGAGTAGCCGGGTTAACCTGTACCTTGATCAGAGCCAACTCCCGGGACACAATGTCCTCTTCAGAAATGTTGGCTACCTTCACCACTTCAATCAGCTTATCCAGCTGCTTGGTGGCTTGGTCAACGGTATATTGGTCTCCGTCCACCACAAAGGTCATGCGCGAGAGGCCCTTCTGTTCGCTGTTGCCGACGGCGAGGCTGGATATATTGAACCCCCGTCGGCGAAACAGCCCGGCAACCCTGGTCAGGACGCCGGGCCGGTCCTGAACCAGGGCGATAATCGTATGGTGCTGCCCATTCCTTTCCATCTAAAAGACCCTCTCTCTAAAAGACCCTCTCCGGCGCCGGCTCTTCCATGATTTCATTCACCGACTCCCCGGCCGGTATCATCGGGTAAACCTGCTCATCCTGCTTCACGATAAAGTCAATAACCACCGGGCCTGGCGTAGCCATGGCCCGACGGATAGCCGTCGCCACCTGGGCCTTATCGCTTACCCGTATGCCGGTAATGCCATAGGCTTCAGCCAGTTTAACGAAGTCCGGGTTACCCGAATAAACCGTGGCAAAATAGTCTTTGTCATAGAAGAACTCCTGCCACTGACGCACCATGCCCAAAGTGCCGTTATTCAGGATAGCGAACTTAACGTCTATATTGCATTCCACCGCGGTGGCCAGGTCGCACATAGTCATCTGGAAACCGCCATCCCCGGCAATGGACCAAACCACCTTATCCGGCCGGCCAACCTTGGCTCCCAAGGCCGCTGGAACCTCGAAGCCCATAGCTCCCAGCCCCCCCGAAGTCAAAAGGGTATTCGGTTCCCTGAAGCCATAATGCTGGGCTGCCCACATCTGGTGTTGACCCACCCCGGTTACGACTATGGCTGAACCTTCAGTAATGTCGGACAGCTCCTTCAGCACATACTGGGGCAGAAGCTCGTCGGTCCGGCGAATGTGCAGCGAAGGGTGCTCGGCGCGCAAGGTATCGATCTGCTGAAGCCAATCCGGATGGGTCTTGCGCTCTACCCGAGGCAGCATCTGGGTCAGAACCTGTTTCATCTCGCCCAGCACCGGCACCGTGGCCTTGACGTTCTTGTGAAACTCCGACGGGTCAACATCCACGTGCACCACTTTAGCGTCGGGGGCGAAGTCAGACAGCCGCCCGGTTACCCGGTCATCAAAGCGCATACCCAGGGAAATCAACAGGTCGGCCCGGTCAATGGCCAAGCTGGCGTAGGCCATTCCGTGCATTCCGGGCATCCCCGCATACAAAAAATGCTCCGTAGGAAAGCTACCGATACCCAGCAGCGTGGTAACGACCGGAATCTGCGCCTTTTCCGCCAGTTCCCGCAGCTCGGCATAGGCGTGGGAAATCAGGACGCCGTGGCCGGCCAGAATCAAGGGACGCTCCGCCTGGTTAATCAGCTCGCAAGCCTGGGAAATCTGGATTTCATCGGCCTCGCCCGGGGGCGCATACCCCGCCAGGTTGACCTTCTCCGGCCACACAAAGGGCCGCCGTTCTCCGGCCAGCACGTCTTTAGGTATATCCAGCAGCACTGGCCCCGGCCGCCCGGTGCGCGCAATATAAAAAGCCTCCTTAACAGCCGGCGCAATGTCATCCACTTCCATTACCAGCATATTATGCTTGGTTACCGGCAGCGTAATGCCGGTAATATCCGTTTCCTGAAAGGCGTCCCGGCCAATGGCCGGCCGGGGCACCTGGCCGGTAATAGCTACCATCGGTATGGAATCCATCATGGCCCCGGCGATGCCGGTAACCAGGTTGGTAGCGCCGGGGCCGGAGGTAGCAGTGCAGATTCCCACCTTTCCGGTAGCCCGGGCATAGCCGTCGGCGGCCATGGCGGCGGCCTGTTCATGGCGCACCAGGATGTGCCGGATTTGCGGGTAACCGCTGAGGGCGCCGTAAAGGGGCAGAACAGCGCCGCCAGGGAGCCCGAAAATGACTTCTGCGCCTTCTTTAAGCAGGCTTTCGCAAACGATTTCCGCCCCGGTCAGTTCCATGCTCCCTCTCGAATCAACCAAATAAAAAAGACCCGTCCCCGAAGGGACGGGCAATTGCCCGCGGTACCACCCTTCTTTTTCGGTCAGCCCTGGGCAACCTTGATTGCCTCAACGGAACCGCCGAAACCGCTTACTGACCGCTAACGAGGTCAACCGCCGAGCCCTACCTGGTTCAGGCCGGCCGCTCCAGGGCGAGTTGGGAGCCTTGCTGCCGCCGGACTTGCACCAATCGCCGGCTCTCTGAGGACAGAGCGCTCTTAATACTCCCTTTCTCAGCGGGACGGGAAACTGGAAAATATGGTAACTGCAATAGAGTTGGCTTGTCAATAGCCTGAGCCGGGCTCTCCGTCAATCAACTACTTTACCGGCCCCTTCAGCATCATAACTTACTACTCTCTGGCAATTATGTTATCCTAATGCCGAAATAATTCAACCTTTCAGCAGGCCGGCTCGCCGAACAGTTTCTACTGCCAGGGCGCCCTGCCTGCGCCTGAGAAAACAGTTTTGTCCGAGAGAATATTCATCGGGGTTGCCTGGCCTTATGCCAACGGCTCGTTACACTTGGGCCATTTGGCCGGCTGTTACCTGGCCGCCGACATTTTTGCCCGTTACCACCGGATGAAAGGTAACGAAGTTCTGATGGTGTCGGGCAGCGACACTCACGGCACCCCAATAACCATTCGGGCCGATCAGGAGGGCATTACCCCTGCCGAGGTGGTGGACCGTTATCACGCCGAGTTTCTGGACACCTGGCAGCGGCTGGGTATTGGGTTTGACCTGTTTACCCATACCAATACGGAGAACCATCAACGGGTGGTTCACGACATTTTCCGCACCTTGCAGGATAGGGGTTACATCTATACCGATAATATGCTGCTGGCCTACTGCCCGGGCTGTCAGCGTTTCCTGCCCGACCGATACGTGGAGGGGGGTTGTCCGCACTGCGCCTATGCGCGCGCGCGCGGCGACCAGTGCGACCAGTGCGGCCGCACGCTGGACCCGCAGGAGTTGCGGCAAGCCCGGTGTATCCTTTGCGAAGGCAGCCCGGAGTTCCGGGACTCGGAGCATTTCTTCCTGAGGCTTTCCGCCTTTCAGGAGCCGCTGCTGGAATGGATCCGGACTCAGGATCATTGGCGGGCCAACGTTTCCCACCAAACCCGCAGCTTCCTGGAAGGCGGCCTGCGGGATCGCGCCATCACCCGCGACCTGACCTGGGGGGTGCCGATACCTCTGGAGGGCTATGCCGGCAAACGCATCTATGTTTGGTTCGAAGCGGTAATCGGCTATCTGTCGGCAGCGGTGGAATGGGCCGCCCGCCAGGGCCATCCCGACCAGTGGCAGGATTTCTGGAAAGACCCGGCCGTCCGCAGTTATTACTTTATCGGCAAGGATAACATTCCTTTCCACAGCATCATCTGGCCGGCAATGATTATGGGTTACGGCAATGGCTTGAACCTGCCTTACGACGTGCCGGCCAACGAGTTTCTCAGCCTGGAAAACCGGAAGTTCTCTACCAGCCAGAATTGGGCAGTGTGGCTTCCCGAATACCTGGAACGGTATGACCCGGATCCGCTGCGTTATCTGCTTTCCATCAATATGCCGGAGACCGGCGATGCGGATTTTTCCTGGGCCGAGTTTGTTCGCCGCAACAACGAGGAACTGGTAGCAACTTACGGCAACCTGGTAAATCGGGTTTTATCTTTCACCTACCGCAACTTCAACGGGCAGATACCGGAACCCGGCCACCGGGACGAAATTGACGAACAGGCGTTGGCTGCCGCCCGCACCGCTCTGGAAGCGGTGAGCGAAAGCCTGAACCATACCCGGTTCAAGGCAGCTATCGGGCAAGCCTTCGCCCTGGCGCAGGAAGCCAACCGCTACCTGGACGCCAAAGCCCCCTGGCGAACTATCAGGAATGACCGGCAGAAAGCCGCCACCACCCTTTGCACTGCGTTGCAGCTGATTAACTGTCTGAAGGTCATTCTTGCCCCCTTCCTTCCTTTCAGCTCCCAAAAGGTTCATGAGTACCTGGGGTTTGACGGCAGGATCGAGGATGAGCGCTGGGAGTTTGACCCGCTGGTCAATGCCGTTCAGGGCGGCCAGGCCCTCAGACAACCAGCTCCCCTTTACACCAAGCTGGACCCGGAAGTGGTAGCCTCGGAAAGCCAGCGTCTGGGTGTACCCTCAGCCTAGAGGATATTTTGATTAGAGGACTGGACCAGCGCGCGGCTGTCATCTATTCCCCCATCCTGGAACAATTGACCCTGGTAGAGGGCCAGCTTCGGACGCTTTCCGATACCACCGTACCTGAACTGGAGCCGCTGCTGGAGTATGCCCTTGCCCACGGCGGCAAGCGGGTACGGCCGGCCCTTACCTTGCTGGCGGCCACCTTCTACCCTGAAGATTTAACCAAAGCAGTCAGCATGGCTTCCGGGGTGGAACTGCTCCACCTGGCTACTTTGATTCACGACGATACGGTGGATGAGGCTGACGTAAGGCGCGGGCAAGTCTCGGTCAGCGGCCGTTGGGGCAAAGGGGTGGCGGTACTGCTGGGCGACTACCTTTTCGCCACCTCGGCGACCCTGGTCTGCGATACCGGCAACCTGCGCGTCGTGCGCCGCTTTGCCGAGACCATTATGGAGTTGGCCAGCGGGGAGATTATTGAGTATTTCAACGCCTTCAACGTGCAGCAGGAGATGGCGCGGTACTTCGACCGCATTTATCGCAAGACGGCCTCCCTGTTCCGCACCGCTTCGGAAACCGGGGCTATTCTGAGCGGCGCCAGCGAAGAGCAGGTGCAGGCTCTCAGCGATTATGGGTACAATATTGGCATGGCCTTCCAGATTGTGGATGACCTGTTGGACATTCAGAGCTCGGAGGCCGCGTTGGGCAAACCGGTGGGCAACGATCTGCTGCAAGGAGTGCTGACCCTGCCCAGCCTGCTGTTACTGCAACGTTACCCGGAAGATAACCCTATAGTTGCCCTGTTCCAGACGCAGAATCGGGACGGCGAGCTGCAACGGGTTGTGGACATGGTTAATAACTCTGGCATTATCGCCGAATGCTGTGCGATTATTGAAGAGTATTGCCGGAAAGCCAACCGGTCGCTGGACTGCCTTCCTTCCTGCCCTGGCCGGGATTCCCTCCGGTTTATGGCCGACTATGTGCGGGAACGGAGCCGTTAATCACCCACACCGTCGGCCCAGGCGATCTCCCCGCCAACTACCGTAAGATGTACCCGGGCATCTTTAACCTTTTCCGGGTCTTTGGCCGCCGGCTCCAGCTCTACCAGCGTCAAATCGGCCAGCATTCCCGGCCGTATGGCCCCTTTTCGGTTTTCCGTTCCCTCGGCCCAGGCGCCGCACCGGGTATAGAACTTTAACGCCTGCGTTACGCTCAATCCGGCGGAACCCGAATCCGCCACCGGAAACGGCGCACCGCCGGCGGTGCGCCGGGCAGTGGCTGCGTAAACCGCCGGCCAGGGGGAAAGAGGGCTTACCGGAGAATCGGAGCTGAAGGCCTGCGGAACGCCGGCCCCGGCCAGCGCCGCTACCGGATAGAGATGTGGCAGCAATCGGCTGGCCACTCTCTCCAGATAGCGGTCGCCGCGCCAGAAGATAAACCCCGGCTGGGTAACCACCATAGCGCCGGAGCGCCGCACCAACTCCAGCAGCCGGGGCGGAACCTCGGCGCAGTGTTCTATCCGGTGCCGCCGGTCAGGCGCCAGGCTGACGCTGCCGGTTTCCTCAACTACCCGGCCAGGTTTGTTACTCTTAAGCCGAAGCAGACAATTGGCCGCCGCAGCCACCGCCTCCTTTTCAATGGCGTGAATTGCTACCGGGAACCCCGAAGCCTGGCATTCCTGAACCAGCTCATATAACTCGTCAAGGTCAGGTTGCAGCGCTCCGGTGGTATGGGTAAGCATAATTTTGGCGTGACCCAAACGCAACCGGTCATCTCCGGCGCCGAATTGAAGCCCGGAATCTACCATTTGGCGTACATACCGCCCACCGGCCAGCATCGTTACTCGAGGGATGAACCGGTTATTATTGGTCAGGTCGCAGAAGGTATTCCACCGGGACAAGTTGTTGGCTGGCCCGGCATCCTGCACAGAAGTTATACCGCAACGGAGCAGCAAGCGATTGAGACGGTCAATTCCCTCACCGGTTTCGTCAGGGTTCCGGGTGTTGCCCAACCGGGCTCTTAGGTAACCGGCCATTTCCAGAAGCAAGCCGTTGGGTTCTCCGGTATGGGTGTCCCGCCCAATCACCCCGTCAACCGGGTCCGGGGTGTCGTTTCCGATACCGGCCAACTGCAACGCCAGGCTGTTCAACACCGCGCCGTGGCCGCTGCTATGCTCCAAGCGTACCGGGTGGCTTTGGGAAACCAAATCCAGTTCCCGGCGCGTCGGAAAACGCTTCTCCGCCAGAGAATCCGGGTCCAGGCCAAACCCCCTGAGCCAGCGGCCTGACGCAGTTCTGGCTGCGCGTTGGGTCAACAGCGACTGAAGCTGCGCGATGGAGTTGATCCCTCCGGGGCTGCAATCCAGCCCGGTCAAGGTCGAGGCGGTGGCTAACAGGTGACAATGAGCGTCCACCAGCCCCGGTATAAGGGTTAGCCCCTGGCAGTCGATGAGCCTGGTTCGGGATGTACGGCAGCCAAGTACGGCGCGCTCCTCGCCCACTGCCAGGATTTGCTCCCCCCTGAGAGCGACGGCTCCGGCCAGGGGCTGCGCCGGGTTCATGGTAAGGACGGTACAGTTAACCAGAATGACGTTTGCGGGTGAATGCAGCATATCAACCGCCCGCTTAAGCAAGCTGACGAAAGCCGGCAGGGGCGCACTGAAAAATGCTGCCGGCAATCTCCTCAGTCGGCAGGGGGGAAAGCGGCAGCAGAATGTTGTTCATCAGCATGGTAGGAGCTGCGTACCAGAGGCCCGGAGGCCACGTGCTTGAAGCCCAGTTCCCGGCCGGTCTGAGCCAGCTCGCCGAACTCGTCCGGATGGTAGAAGCGGTCAACCGCCAGGTGCCTGGGCGAAGGCCGGAGGTATTGACCGATGGTCAGCAAATCGCAGTCCACCTGCCGCAAGTCCTGCATGGTAGCTACCACTTCGTCCCTGGTTTCGCCCATGCCTACGATAATCCCCGATTTGGTAACTGCGCCCGGGGATAGTTCCTTAACCTGGGCCAAAAGCGACAGAGAGCGTTGGTAGTCTCCTTTGGGCCGCACCCGGGGGAATATGCGGCGGGTGGATTCAATATTATGGTTCAGAACATCCGGCCCGGCGTCCATAACCCGGGCCAGCGCCTCCCTGGAACCGGCGAAGTCTGGAATGAGCACCTCGACCTTGCAGCCGGGCGAGTTGGCCCGTATCCGATTGATACAGGCGGCAAAGATGAAAGCTCCGCCGTCGGGCAGGTCATCCCGGTTAACTGAAGTAATGACGCAATAGCGCAGGCCCAGCCGCCTGACCGTTTCCGCCAGCCGGCCCGGCTCCAGCAGGTCCAGCCCCTGCGGGCGGCCCGTGGCAACCGCGCAATAGTGGCACCGGCGGGTGCAGGTATCCCCCAGAATCATAAAAGTCGCCGTGCCCCGGCCCCAGCATTCACCAATATTAGGGCAGCGAGCCTCCTCGCAAACCGTATGCAGTTCCTGGCTCTGCATCAATCGCTTAAGTTCCAGGTAGCCGGGCCCGCCCGGCATGGTTACTTTCAGCCAGGCCGGCAGCCTGGAACGGGTGGCAGGGGAAGCGCTTTCCATTGACACGATTATTGCCCCGATGCTTCTTGAATTTGGTGCGAAGAGTGTCTTAATTGGGTTAGAAAAGAGACACGATCCGAGGTACTACCCGACATTTTTCAGCGGTGATAATCGCTTCCACTGCGCTGACCGCCTTATCCAGGCAGCCATCGGCGTTAATTACGCGATAATCGTAGCGGCCGATTTGTTCCAGTTCCTGGCGGGCAATCTGCAACCTCCGCTGCACTTCTTCTGCCGATTCAGTCTGCCGGCGGTTCAGCCGCCCAGCCAACTCTGCCATGGATGCCGGGGCCAGAAAAATGGATACGGTTTCCGGCGCTAATTGCCGGACAGTTTCAGCGCCCTGCACCTCGATTTTAAGGATAACATCCCTGGCTGCCTTGAGCCCTTCCCGCACCTGACTTCGGGGAACGCCATACCATCGGTCAGAGAACTGGGCGCATTCCAGAAACTGGTCCCGCTCCCGCATTTTCTGAAAGGCTCGGTCGTCAAGAAAAAGGTAATCGACCCCGTGCTGTTCACCGGGCCGGGGCGGTCGGGTAGTAGCGGTAACCGGGAAGTGCCAGGGATGACCGCGCCTTTTCAACTCGGCGAGCAGCGCGTCCTTGCCGGCCCCGGAAGGGCCGCTGATGACCACCAGCAGGGGCGGAGCCGGGTTTAATTCCGGCACCTCTGCCCCAGGGAAGCGCTCGCCGGGCAAGGGTGGTTACCCCCGGTCTCCCCGGAAAAGCCGCCTTTGCGCATCCATCAGTTTACGCCCAACGAACATATCGCCCATACTTTGCGCAAAAGTAGGCAGCTCCGACTGGGGGTTATAATCCCGCGTTCCGGCGCCATACCCCCCGGCCAGCCATCTGGCTCGGGCTTGTCGCGCTTGAACAAACAGGTCCAGCACGGCAGCGGAATCCGGTTCTTCGCCGTCGGCCAGCAGTTGACGGACGCTGTAGAGTTGACGGATAAAGGCGTCGATCCAAGCCACTATGGGTTCCGGGTTAGAGACGCAGATATCCCGGTGCATAATCGCATCCCCGGAAGCCAGCCGCGTCATATCCTGGTAACCGCTGGCTGCTACCCGAGCTATGTCATCCCAGTTGGCGCTTCCCGAAGTGCAACCCACCAAGGCTACGGAAAGGAGAAAGGGCAGGTGGCTGGCAGCGGCCACGAAACTGTCATGCTCGTCGGCGCTGAGGTAAAACGGCGTCGCGCCGATGGCCTCTACCATAGTGGTTATTTCAGCCACGGCCCGCTCACTGGCCTTCGGGCCGGGGATGATGCAGTATGTTTTCCCTTCAAACAGGTCAGAGGCGGCGTTTTCCGGCCCGGCAGTCTCTTTGCCGGCCATCGGATGGCCGCCGACAAAATGCACCCCGGCCGGCAAGTACCGCTCGGCCCAATCGAGTACCATCTTTTTCGAGCTGCCCACATCGGTCAGGACGCATCCTTCCGGCAAGTGGGGGCCAATCGCCTCGATAAGTTCCCGCATAGCCATAATGGGCGTCGCCAGAATTACAATGTCCGCGTTATCCACCGCATTAAGCAGCCGGTTTTCTATTCGGTGAAAGCCGTTGCTCCGCTGAGCGCCGCCGCGGGCTGACCCGTCAGAGTCGGTGCCGATAACCTCCAGATTCAGCAGCCGAGAACCCCGCAAAGCCAAACCCAGAGACGTGCCAATAAGGCCTGTACCAACAATGGCAATTTTTGGCATGGCGCACCTCCTGCATATCCCCCGGCACGGCTTCCGGTAGCTCTACTATCTTACCACCAATAACCGGCGAACAAAACCGCCGGTCTTCAGCGCAGTAGAGAGCGTTCTACCTCTTTCCTCTGAACTTTCCGTTCAACGTCCGCACAGGTTTGTAGCTGGCAGGAACACGGAGCTTTCGATTGCTGCGGAGCGCCAACCCAGTTTCCCCACCAGTTTTCCCATATGAAATTCATTCAGGGTTGACAAAGAGGTGTCGTATCTTTAAGGTAACCTTTGATGAGGCCGAGGGACAGAGTTGCTGTTATGCCCTCAGAAAGTAGTCTAGCGCAGTTCCAGCGGTCATGGGGGACTGGTCAGTCTCCCCCCGCATTGAACGACGTTGACCCGCAATTACCCCGTTATGTAAAACCCGACTTTGCTCCCGCCAATCGCCCCGAACCCCGGATTTCTTCAGCTCCTCCCCTGCCTCTGCCGGATACCATCACTAGCGCATCACAGCATAATAGCTTTGCGGCGCTGACTTTGCTTCTCTGCCGGCGCAGGGTTGGCAACCACTTTCAGGAGGGAAGTCCATGAATGAGAGACCGGGAGAAACTGATGCGGCCACCGACGCCGCGGCGTCGGTGGCCGCCGAGCTGCAACCTTCCCCGGGGGCCGAAAACGATGAAGGGTTCATATCCGTCAGGAACCTGTGGAAGGTTTTTGGCCGGAACCCGGAGCGCGTCCTGCAGCCTGAACACCTGAACCAGACGCGTGGAGCGATACAAAACGAGCTGGGCAACGTTGTTGGCCTGCGGGATGTTACCTTTGACGTGCGGAAGGGAGAGACTTTTGTCGTCATGGGGCTTTCCGGCAGCGGCAAGTCCACCCTGGTGCGGTGCCTGCTCCGCCTGATCGACCCCACCGCCGGAACCATAATGATTGACGGCGAAGATGTTACTTTGATGAGTGATAAAGATCTGGAGGAGTTTCGGCGAGCCAAAATAGCCATGGTTTTTCAACACTATGGCTTAATGCCCCACCGCAATGTGCTGGATAACGCCGCCTGGGGGCTGGAAGTGCAGGGCGTTAGCAAGGAGGAAAGGTATGAACGAACCCGCAAAGCCCTTGATGTTGTGGGCTTGAACGGCTGGGAAGATTCTTACCCGCGCCAGCTTTCCGGCGGTATGCAGCAGCGGGTAGGCCTGGCCCGGGCCCTGGTGGTGAATACTGACATACTTTTGATGGACGAGCCTTTCAGCGGCCTGGATCCCCTGATTCGCCGCCAGATGCAGGATGAACTGCTTAATCTGCAAACCGAGCTGCAAAAGACTATTGTCTTCATTACCCACGACCTGAACGAGGCCTTAAAGCTGGGCGACCACATCGCCATTATGCACGATGGCGAAGTAGCTCAAATCGGCTCCCCGGAAGACATTGTGCTTCGGCCCGAAGATGAATACGTCGGAGACTTCACCCAGGATGTGCGGCTGGAGAGCATCCTTACCGCCGCCAAAGTTATGGCGGCGCCCAAAGCAACCGTCATGGGCCGCCAGGGGCCCCGGGCAGCCCTGCACACTATCGGCGAGAGCGACGGCGACGTAGCCTGGGTGGTGGATACCCACGAAAAATACATCGGGCTGCTATCCATTTCCAGCGCCGAGCATGCCTTGCGGAGCGGCGTAAAGCGTTTTGACCAGGCTTGGGAATACGTGGAACGGAACTATTTGCCGGTTGCCCCGGATACCTCCTTCGACGCGCTGATTCCCATCGCGATGTCCAGCGATTTCCCCATTCCGGTGGTGGACTCGAATGGCATTCTGGTGGGGGAAGTGCACCGGAGCGCCCTGGCTGAAGCCCTGGCCGAAACCTCCAATACCGACCCGGACTACGCCGCCAACGCCGCCTTGAACGCCGCCCTGGCTGCTGACAATCCCGCAGCATCCGAGAACTGAGCAAGGCGCCGGCTGCCCGGCAGCCCCGAATTCAAGGCGGGTTGGCGGCCCACAGTTCCCTTGCCGCATTAGCCCAGGAACCGGGAGGAAATTATGGCAACAATAACTCGAGGCGAGCCCGACAGGAATATCAACCGGCAAGACGCAGCCGGCCCGGATGAAAGCGCAGCAAAGCAGCGCGCCGGGGGCGTTCTTTCTTCCGTCAAGGATACCTGGAATGCCTGGCCCAGGATGGTTCACTGGCTGTTCGCCCTGGCCGCGATAGCCGTCGTTTTGGGGCTGTCCCTGGCCTTCTGGGGGCCGGGAATGGAATACCCCACTACCATTTCACAGACCGCCATTGAGACCACCGGCTCTCCCATTCTGGTGGACCGGACAGTTCGCAAGGCGACCGCCGAAGCAATCGACAACGTGGTCAAATGGATGACGGTCGAAGGAGCGTGGCTGTTTGATGGCATTTCCACGCCCATCACCTACGCCCTCATTTATATCGAGGACGGCCTTACCTGGATACCCTGGCCCGCTATGGTGGTCGGCATTACCCTGCTGGCCTTCGCCCTGGGGCGCTGGGCCCTGGCCGCTTTCACGGCCCTGGTGCTGCTTTACATCGGTTTTATGGATCTTTGGGAGCCGGCCATCAAGACCATCGCCTTGATGGTAGTAGCCGTAGCCGTATGCATGGCCATTGGTTTGCCGCTGGGCATACTGGGGGCGCGCAACCGCCTGGCCAATAACGTCATGCGGCCGGTTCTGGATGGCATGCAGACCATGCCCAGCTTCGTTTATCTGCTGCCCGGCGTACTCTTTTTTGGTTTGGGCAAGCCGGCCGGCATCTTCGCCACCCTGATTTACGCAGTGCCCCCGGTCATTCGCCTGACCAATCTGGGGATCCGCCAGGTTTCCCCTGAAACGGTTGAGGCCGCCCGCTCCTTCGGCGCTGCGCCAACTCAGGTGCTGACCAAAGTGCAAATCCCCATGGCGTTGCCCACCATCATGGCAGGCATCAACCAGACGACCATGATGGCCCTGGCCATGGTAACTATTGCCAGCATGGTGGCCGCCGGGGGGCTGGGGGATAATGTGCTGAACGCCTTGCAGAAGATTGATTCGGGCAATGGCGCCCTGGCCGGCATGGCCATTGTATTCCTCGCCATTGTAATTGACCGAATGACTCAAGCCCTGGCTAAAAGCCGCCAGGAGTCCATGGGGGTCGGGTGATTAAGTCCGTCAGCCGGCCCGGTCTATGCCCGATGAAGGTTTGACAGGACCCAAAGGCGTTGTTAACATTTGGTAGCAAGATGGGCGCTGGCCCGAAGTCATTATCCTGGAAACCCGATTTTAGGAGGATGTTTGTTTTGTTTGGCAGGTATCGGTTAGTTTTGTTCATGGCAGCCATGCTGGTTCTCCTGGCAGTAGTAGCGTGCGGCTCTGCCGCCGAGCCTCAGATCATCGAGGTCGAGAAAGAGGTTGTCGTCGAAAAAGAGGTTCCGGTAGAAGTAGTCCGGGAGACCGTGGTTGAAGTGCCCGTGGAAGTCGAAAGGATAATCGAGAAGGAAGTCGTTGTTGAGAAGGAAGTTCCTGTTGAAATAATACAGGAGCGGGTGGTTGAGAAGATTGTCGAAGTAGAGATTATGGCTCCGGAAGGGCCAAAAGATACCGTAATCTTCGGCGACCTCAGCTGGGATAGTGCCTTGCTCCAGAACCGGGTAGCGCAGTACCTGACCGAGTTCGGCTACGGCTACCCGACCGAAACCAAAGCCGGCGATACTTTGCCGCTCTTCCAGGGACTCAAGCGGGGCGATACGGATGTGGCCATGGAAATCTGGCTGCCCAACCAGGACGAAGCCTGGAATGAGGCCCGTGAAGAAGGCGCCGTGCTCTCGGTGGGGCAGAGTCTGGGCAAAGACTGGCAGTCCGCCTTCGTCATTCCCGCCTACCTGCAGGAAGAATACCCAGAGCTGGACAGCGTCGAAGACCTGAAGGATCAGCAGTATAAGGACCTGTTCAAGACTGCGGAGACGGGGGATAAAGCCCGCCTGGTTTCCTGCGTTATCGGCTGGGCCTGCGAAGAGGTTAACGCTGCCCAGATAGAAGGGTACGCTCTTTCCGACCACGTGGAAATTGTAAACCCCGGTTCCGGCGCCCTGCTGAACGCTGACCTGAACGGCGCCTATGAGAAGCAGGAGCCATGGCTGGGTTACCAATGGGGAACCAACGACCCGGCCTTGCAGCTGGACCTGGTCCGGCTGGAGGAACCGGCCTACAGCGATGAATGCTGGTTCACTTCCAAAGCCTGCGCATACGAGGATGCTACCATCCTGATTGCCGTGAACCCTGACCTGCCTGCCGAAGCCCCGGATGTAATCGAGATGCTGCGCAAATGGGACTTCAACATTGACATTTACAAGGAGGCGGCCCGGTGGCGCGGCGCCAACCCGGACGCCAGTATCAACGACACCGCTCTTTGGTGGCTGAACAGCAATCCCGACATCTGGGGCGGCTGGGTTACCGAGGATGCCGGCACGAAGGTACAGGCCGCCTTGTCTGCAAGCGAGACCCCCGAAGGCTGGCCCAGCGAGTAAGCAAGAGGTTAACCTTTTATAGAGTACCAGGGGCGACCCTTCCGGGTCGCCCCTTTTCTTTGGTGGCTGTTATAATAACCGGCAGTGGAAAGCCCTTCTTCCTGGCAAATACTACCGAGGTGATCTATGACCGACGCCGCTTCCGTCTCTGATGAAACCCTGGAGGTTCTGCGCGGCATTCCCACCCAAACCCTGATTGATGGGCTGTGGGTTATGGGCTGGCCTATGAGCTACATTGAGGGCGCTCGCCCTTTGCAGCGGGGGCAGCGTATGGCTGGACGGGCCGTTACCTTGCGCTTTGTACCCCACCGGCCCGATTTGGCCCAGGACAAGCCCAAAGGGGATCAGTCGGCGGAATACCTGGCCTTCGAGCTGTGCGGCCCCGGCGAGGCGCTGGTAATCGACGCTATGGGCTGGACTTACAGCTCCATCGGCGGCGACATCAAGTTTATGCGCCTGCACCAGCGGCAGGTCGGCGGCCTGGTAACCGACGGTTCAGTTCGGGACAGCAACTCGCTGCTGGCGTACGGCTTTCCCGTCTATTCGGCCTCCACCACAGCCAAACAGGGCCCAGCCGAGTTCTGGCCCTGGCAGGTTAATGACGCCATTCAATGCGGCGGCGTTCTGGTCCGGCCGGGCGATGCGGTTGTCGGGGACGATGACGGGGCCGTGGTAGTGCCGCGCGCCGTTGTGAACCAGGTTATCTCCATTGCCCACGAGCGGGAGGAGGTGGAGGAAGTCATCAAAGCTCAGCTGAAGGTTGAACGCTGTTCCCCCGGCAAATATTACCCTTTCAATGACCTTACCTGGGAATTGTTCGAGCAGCAGACCGGTAAAAAGCGGCAGCAGTAAAAAGGAGGATGAAATGGCCAGACTACCCCTGGCGACCCGAGACAGTGTGCCGGCCCACCAGCTGGAGGCTTTCAACGCTATCGTCGGCGATGGCGCAGTCCCCAGCCGTGGCCCGGGATCGGTAACCATTCACGTACCGGAGGCGGCCCAGAAGGTAACTGCCCTTAATCAGTACCTGCGCCGCGATTCCAGCCTGCCATTGAAGATTCAGGAACTGGCTATGCTGGTAACGGCTCGGGAGATGGATTGCCAGCATATCTGGAATGCCCATGCCGCCTCGGCTTGCGCCGCCGGCGTGCCCCGGGAGTTGATAGATGCCCTGCGGGAAGGCGAAGAGCTGCTTGACCTGGCCCCCGATGAAGAGGCGGTGGTGAAATACGGACAGGAGTTCTTTCGTAATCACTACGTCAGCCGGGGCGCCTGGCAGGCCGCCCACGAACAGTTCGATACCCAGGGGCTGGTGGAGTTGACGCTGGTAATGGGCAGCTATAGTATGCTGGCTTTTTGCATTAACGCCTTCGATACCGACTTGCCCCCGAATCGGGATGAACCCCTGCTGCCGGTTTAAGGCGATGAACGTCAGGCCGGGAAAGGCCGGCCTTGAGGAACCCGAACCTTTATCCGGACTGAGCGCGCTATGTGCGGCCGGTACAGCCTGATAGCAGAACAATCTGCGTTGGCCCGGCGCTTCGATTTTGCCGGCGGCGACTGGACCTTGCCGCCCCGCTACAATCTGGCGCCGGCCCAGCAAGCGCTGACCGTGCTTCGGAACCAGGCAAGGGAAACCCCGGATGGCCCCGATAACCGGGCGGTCCCGATGCGTTGGGGGCTGATTCCGTCCTGGGCCAAAGATATGGCGGTTGGCAGCCGGATGATTAACGTACGGGCGGAAACCATAGCGGAGAAAGCCGGCTTCCGGCAATCCCTGGAACGGCGGCGCTGTCTGGTAGCGGCCGACGGGTTCTACGAGTGGGAAAAGGTCGGCAGGGAGCGGCTCCCCTTTTACATCAGCCTGACTTCCGGGGAACCCTTTGCCATGGCTGGAATCTGGGATAGCTGGCGCACCAATCAGGGAAAGGCTATCCTTTCCTGCGCCATCATTACCACGCAGGCCAACCCGCTGCTGGCGCCAATCCACCAGCGAATGCCGGCGATACTGCCCAGGGAACTGGAAGATGCCTGGCTGGACCCGGCGGTTACCGACAAGGGTCTGCTAACTGCCATGCTGACGGCTTATCCTGCCGAAGAAATGGAATACCGCCGGGTTTCTACGCTGGTCAACTCGCCGGCCAACGATGGCCCCGAATGCCTCGCTCCTGCCGGCGAGTTGCTCTTGTTTGGCAGCCCGTCCCGCAGCCTCTGCTGAATTCGGCGCCGCAGACGGCCCACTTCCCGATGAGCCACTTGACTCTCCGGCTACCCTTATCAGGCCGAAAAAGGTATATTTGCTGCAATAAAAGCAGGTTTGCTGCTGCATGGGAGGCGCTGTTATGGCTGATATTCTCGGTGTTGGCCTGACCCATTCCCCGTCGCTGATTAAGCCCGATGAGGAAAAGGACTTTTCCATCCACCGCAGTTTGCGCAACCCCAGGCTGCCGCCGGAGTTGAAGCTTCCTGCCAATTGGCCCGAACCGATGCGCATCGAATACGGTGAAGATGAAGGTCTGGCAGCGGCCAGAAAGGCGCGGGAAAGGCTGGTGAACGGCTTTCGGCGATTGCGGGAAGAGATTGATTCCTTTCGGCCCGATTTCGTTCTCATCTGGGGCGATGACCAGTACGAGAATTTCAGGGAGGATATTATCCCCCCTTTCTGCGTGCTGGCCTATGACCGGATGGAATGCCAGCCTTTTATGCTGAAGGACGGCAAGGCGCGCAGCAATGTATGGAACGAGCCAGCCGACGCTGCCTTCCGGTACGCGGGCAATCGCACGGCGGCCCGCGCCCTGGTGCGCAGCCTGCTGGAACAAGGCATTGATCTGTCTTATGCCTACCAGCCCCGGCACGAGCAGGGCGGCCTCGGCCATGCAATTCTCAACACCCTGCTTTACCTGGATTATGACCGCAAGGGTTTTGACTATCCGGTAGTGCCCTTCCTGGTTAACTGTTACGGTAGCCGGGTGGTGCGCAACCGGGGTGGAGCAGTGCAGTATGAAGCGGAGTTTGACCCGCCCGGGCCGTCGCCCCGGCGTTGCCTGGAAGTGGGCGCCGCCGTAGCCAGGGCGCTTAAGGAAAGCCCTTACCGGGTCGCTCTGATTGCATCCTCCAGCTGGTCTCACGCTTCCCTGACCGACAAAAATTACTGCCTGCACCCCGATGTACCTTCCGACCGGGCCCGGTTGGAAGAACTGCGGGCTGGAGACTATGCCGCCTGGGGCCGCCTTTCTACCGGGCAGATTGAGGATGCCGGTCAGCAGGAACTGCTTAACTGGATGTGCATCGCCGGCGCCATGCAGGAGTTGGAATACAAGCCGGAGATTATCGATTACGTGGAGACCTATATCTTCAATTCCAACAAGTGCATAGCCGTCTTCAAACCGTAACGGCACTGCCATCAGGCCCGGCAAACCGGGGTGGGCTTGAAACCCGCCCCGACGCTTTACCGGGCTTTTGCTCCCTGCGCTGCTTCAGCCCTCGAACACGGAAGTAATCGGTTTTCAGTTCCCGTCTGCCCTTGGGCTAATCGACCACTGCTATGGCTGCCAGCTCTACTTTCAGCCTGGGATGGGTAGCCAGTCGGGAAACTTCAATGGTAGCGGTGCCCGGTCGGTGGTCGCCAAAGTAGCTCCACCAAACCTCGTTCAGCCGGTCTTGCTCGTTGACATTCGTCATATATCGGGTAACCTGCACCACGTCGCTGAAAGTGGCGCCGCAAGCGTCCAGAGAGGCTTTGATGTTCTCCAGGGCCAGCCGCGCCTGCTCAGCCACATCCTCCGGTATATCATCAAATTCCGTCTCAATATGGGGGTGGCTATGGTAAATCCTGGCCGCCGTTACCCCGGCCAAAAACAGCAGAGAGCCGCCGGTTACCTTTACCGCCGGGGCGTAGGGCAGGTTAACCGAAAGGTCCCGATCGGCAGTGTGAATTACCTCAATCCGCTTGTCCAAGTCAACACTCCTTAACCGGTATTTCTGTCCTGCCAGTTTACCAGAAACACCAGCCGTTCATTGACAGAATTGCCGCTGATAACTAAACTCCCGCTTGCCTGGCAAGCAGCCGAAGGCCTCCGAAAGCTCCACGACAGCGTTTGGGGCAATTACTCAGCATTATGAACGAGGTAGAGCGCGTGACACAGATAAAGAGCTTTGGCGTTATGGCCGTTGATTGGGAGGAAAGGGTAAATTACGAACGTCTCCGCACCCAGCGGCTGAATCGCATTAAGGGGCTGCTCCGGGAATCGGACCTGGGGGCAATCCTCTCTTTCGACATGAATAACATCCGCTACCTGACGGCTACTATCATAGGCACCTGGGCGATGGACAAGCTGGTGCGCTTTTGCCTGCTGCCCCAGGATGATGAGCCGATTCTGTGGGATTTTGGCTCGGCGGCCCGCCACCACCAGTTGTATTGCCCCTGGCTGGGCGAGCGTTCCCGGGCCGGCATTTCAACCCTGCGGGGCGCCACACCGCCCGAAGCCGGCCTGGCCCGGGACGTAGCCAGGAAAATCCGCATTGAGCTGGAGCAGCGAGGGCTGCAAAACGAGCCGGTCGGCGTGGATGTGGTAGAGCCGGTAGTGCTTTTTGCCTTGCAGGAGGAAGGGGTTAACGTGGTGGACGGCCAGCAGTTGATGCTGGAAGCACGCCGCATCAAGACGCAAGACGAAATTACCTTGCTCAACACTGCCTGCGCTATGGTGGATGCCGCCTATGACGTGCTTTACCAGGAACTGCGCGCCGGCGTGCGGGAGAACGATGGCGTTGCTCTGGTGAACAAGGTGCTGTACGAATTGGGGTCGGAGTACGTGGAGGGGGTCAACGCCATCGGCGGAGAACGAACCAGCCCGCATCCGCATCTGTTCGCCGACCGCATACTGCGTCCCGGCGACCAGGTGTATTTCGATATTCTGCACAGTTTCATGGGTTATCGGACTTGTTACTACCGCACTCTGGCCATCGGCAGCGCATCGCAGCCGCAGATTGACGCTTACAAGAAGGCTCGGGAAATCCTGGACATTTCCATCGCTGCGGTCAAACCGGGCATAACCACGGCGGACATTGTCAAGCTGTGGCCCAAGGCCGAGGAGTTCGGTTTTGCCAACGAAGAAGCGGCTTTCGCCCTTCAGTACGGACATGGCGTCGGATTGAACATTTGGGAAGCGCCCATATTCAGCCGGTTGTTCTCTTTGGAACACCCACAGCCCATTGAAGAGGGCATGGTGTTCGCGCTGGAAACCTTCTGGCCGGCTTCCGATGGTTGGTCGGCAGCCCGTATCGAAGAGGAAGTGGTGGTAACCGCCGACGGCCCCCAGGTAATAACCCGCTTCCCGGCAGAGGAACTAATCGTCGCCGGGGTACAGTACTATTCGGCAACCGGCCCGCTGCCCGCCACTCGGGAAACCCAGTCCCACCGCAATCGGCCGGGGCTGCCAGCGGCCCACGCCTAGCGGCCGGCAGCTGCCGCATTAGCGATAGGGCAAAGGGAACTGCTCCGCGGTGGCCTCGGGAATGCGCAACGCCCGGTTACGAGCTTTCCGGTGGGTCGGACAGACCTTGAAGGATGTCTTCGAGGGTACGGTCCAGGGCCGGGTCCAGCTCTACCGGTTCGACGTAAGGCGTAACGTTATAGTCGGCCCGCACCTGTTCAATGATGCGTTTGGCCTCGGCGTTGTTTTCCGCAATACGGTCCAGGTTAGCCTGCAACTGACGGGATTCAGACTCGCCCAGGGAAAGCAGTTCGCTCAGGTCAATATCCAGTTTGAACATAGACTTCAGACGGCGCATTATGTCGTAAAAGGAACGATGGTCCCGGAAGATACCCATCTGCTCGTTGTTGGATACCACAAAGGGGTACATGGGAGCCATGGCCCCCAGGCGAAACATCTGAACGTCGGGATATTCAAAGTGCGCCATGGATACCATGGCCATGCCGATAGTGGGGCCGCGGCGTCCTTCCGTGCCGCGACTGGACATTATCAGCCCGTGGCGCTCCAGTACCTCTTTCATCTGCGGGCGGCTGTAAACGCAGTTGATTCTTCGTTCCATTTCCGGCGGGGCCGGCCCGTTAACCCCCTCTACCGCTACGGTTTGCTCAACGCCCAACTCCTTTATTGCCTGAAAAAAACCGGCGCCATAAAGGTCGATACGCGCCCACGGCTCCTCGCCAAGAAAGATAATCAAGCCGTTGCCGCCGTCGTAAAAGTCGTTCTCCCGAACCATTGGGCTGGAGGGCAAGCCATCCAGGAAAGCAGCTGCCGGGCGAAAGGTATCGTGGGTGCCGGCGACCTGAAAAGGGTAACACAAAGTGGAAATCTGCTCCCCCAGATGGCCGATTTTACGGGCGTCCAACTTTTCAATCAGATAACGGGGCAACCCGCTGGATATTCGTCCACCGTTAGACCACTGACGCCGCCAGCCGGCAATCATGTATTGAGCTTCAGGTTTCTCCTGGAGGACCAATAGTTCATCAGCCATAACCTGTTCCTCCGCGGTTAAAGGTTCACTCCCCGGCATTAACCGGTTAATTCTACTACATTCAGCATATTATAGCAGGGCAGCAGATTCCGGGTAACCGGAGAGCAACAGAGGGGCAGATGATTGCCCTGGCAGGTTGCTGCCGACAGTGCCTGACGCCATTACCGGCGACGCCCCGACGGCCATGGGGGGTAGTCAGTCGTCGGCGGGGGCCGGTTCAGCTATGCGGTTATCCACCAGTTCCGCGCTGCAAGCAGCGTTATCGAGCAACCCCCACCGCACCATCCAGTGGTAAGTATCTTTCACTATTTCATCGGTATAGGGGGTATTGTAAGAGTAACGGATGCGGGGCAGGTGGAAGTCTTCCGGCGTAATGCCGCCATACCGGGCAGCTACCGAAGCGAACCTCGGTTCCTCAATCAGGTAGTGAAGGTAGCTGCGCTTGTTTTCGTTAATCAGGTCCACCGCTTTGACTATTGCCCGATTGATTGCGGCGAAGGTTGTTTCATCCATATTGTCGCTGGCATTTTCCGCTCCCAGATAGTGGCCCTCACAAACGGCGCGGCAGCCCAGCTTTTCCGCCAGGGTAATCCAGGGCTCCATCAACGCTGCGGCATCCACTTCACCATTCAGCAACGCCTCGAAACGGTATTGCGGGGAACCATAATGCACCAGCTTCAGCTTTTCCTTAGGCAGGTAGCCAGACAGCAGACGCAAGGCAACGTAATGGGAACCGGCGTGGAACTGCACCGCCACCGGTTTGTTGCCCAGTGTGCCTGGGTAATAGTGCCGTGAATCGCCGCGTACCAGAATGGCCTGGGAGGCTACCGCAGAGCGCAGGGCGATAACCCTGGCGCCCTGTTTACTTTCATAGGCCCGACGGACCTGGCCCTCTTCTCAAGCGCGGTAAATTGACACTTTGGCCGCTTCAAAAGCCACGTGTCCCAGAACCGGGTTAACTTCTTCCGGGTTTTCGGTGTGGGAGACTTGCCCACTGCTGACAGCGGTAACAAACTCCATTTCGATGCCTTCGGCGGCGAACAAACCCTGATCTCTGGCCACCAACCAGGGCAGGCTGAAAATAGCGCCGTTGATTTCGCTTACAACCTTCTTCATCCCGGTCTGCACCCCCGGCTTCCAGATTGGGTAAAGCCGCTTTCAGTCTAGCAAAGCAGGGGCGGCAAGTCCAATCAATCCTGCCGGTCATGCATGACCGGCTCCAACCCTTCAGCGAGGTACGCAGCCGCCAAGAAGCTCTTCAGCTTGACGCTGAATGACTACCAAACTACAATCGCACTGCATTCACAACCAGGGCCCGCTTTTGCCAGACCTGGCATCGGAGCGAACCACGCCCGGCAGCGATGGGCCCGGCAGCGATGGAAGGAAGCAACTATGCCGCAGATGACCGGAGGCCAGGCCCTGGCTAAATCCTTGCACCTGGAAGGAGTGCGGGTCATTTTCGGCCTGCCCGGCGTCCAGTTATACCACGCCCTGGACGGCCTTCAGGGAGAGCCGGGGATCCGGTTCATCACTACCCGCCATGAACAAGCTACAGCTTATATGGCTGATGGTTATGCCCGGGCCGGAGGCGGCATCGGCGCTGCCATGATGGTGCCGGGCCCGGGGTTGCAGAACGCTTCTGCCGGCATTGGCACTGCCTACGCTGCCTCATCTCCGGTTCTGGTAGTATCGGGGCAGATTGAACGCGACCTTATCGGCTCCGACCGGGGCATTTTGCACGAGGTAAACGACCAGCTGGATACCATCCGCCCGGTAACCAAGTGGGCCAAACGCATTCTGGAGCCGGCGGAAATACCGGACGCGGTTCACGAAGCCTTTTACCACCTGAAAACCGGCCGACCGCGCCCGGTAGAAATCGAAATCCCGCCTGAAACCCTGGCTGAAGTCGCCGATGTGGAGTTGCGCGAGCCTGAGGAATATCCGCATCCGGCGGCTGATGCTGCCAGGGTACAGACCGGGGCCCAAATCCTCTTCGAGTCGGCCAACCCGCTAATCTGGGCCGGCGGCGGTGTAATCTCCGCCGGCGCGCATGAAGCCCTGCAAAAGGTGGCCGAATACTTGCAAGCGGCAGTGATAACCACCCCCGAGGGCAAAGGCGCCATCTCTGAGCGGCACCCGCTGGCTCTGGGCGCCCACTGGCTGCGTAATGACCCGGTGGCCAAAGAGGAACCCGGCTTTGATACGATTCTGGCCGTGGGTACACGCATGGCCAACCCGGCCTGGCTGAACGGCCAGCGCATTGTCCAGATTGACATTGACCCGGCAGAACCGGGGCGCAACTATAACAACACCTTTGGCATTGTCGGCGATGCCCGCCGGACTCTCGAATCTCTTTACCATTGTCTAGGCGCGTTGGGCGAACCCAGGCCCGGCAAAGCGGTTGAAGTGGCTGCCTTGAGGCAGCGGCGAGCAGAAACGGCCATCCGCGTAGAACCTCAGGAGTCTCTAACCGCAGCCATCCGCGAAGCCATGCCGGAGGATGGAATCCTGGTTTCGGGAATGACTCAAATCGGGTACTATTGCCGGTCTTTCTATCCGGTTTACCAACCCCGCACCTTTCTTACTTCCTCTTACTCCGGCAACCTGGGTTACGCCTTCCCGGTGGCCCTGGGGGCCAAGGTGGCCCAGCCCGGCAAGGCGGTGGTGGCTGTATCGGGAGATGGCGGTTTCCTCTTTAATTCCCAGGAACTGGCCACGGCAGTTCAATATGGTATCAACGTGGTTACAATCGTGTTCAACGACAACGCCTACGGCAACGTACTGCGGGATCAGGTCAACCGCTTCGAGGGCCGGGTGTATGGGGCAGCCCTGCACAACCCCGATTTCGTGAAGCTGGCTGAAGCCTACGGTGTCCGGGGCGTGCGCGTAGCGCCGGAAAGGTTGGGCGCCGCGTTAAAAGAGGCCCTGACCACCGAGGCTCCTGCCTTGCTCGAAGTTCCGGTATCGGCCATGCCCACACCCTTTGAGTGAAACCTGGTGGGCTAACCTCGGTTCATTCCGCGGAGGAACTGAATGGCGGTGTCTTCCACCGTTCGTTTCGGCATTTTTGACTGGCTCGACCACAACGGGGCCAGGCCGGCCGACCTTTATGAGCAACGGCTGAAGTACCTGGAATATGCCGATGCCGCCGGCTTTTATTGTTACCACCTGGCGGAACACCAGGGAACGCCCCTGGGCATGGCGCCCTCGCCCGGCCTGTTTCTCTCTGCTCTGGCCCAACGGACCAGAAACCTGCGCTTTGGCCCCCTGGTTTATCCCTTGCCCTTCTACAACCCTCTGCGGCTGCTGGAGGAGATTTGCATGCTGGACCAGCTTAGCCAGGGAAGGCTGGAATTGGGTGTGGGACGGGGCATCTCGGCTTATGAACTGGACTTCTTTGACATCAGCGTTGAGCAGTCCCGCTCCATGTTTCAGGAAGCGTTGGATATACTGGTTATGGGCCTGCGCGACGGGCGGGTCTCCTGGCAAGGGGAACACTACACCTTTAACAACGTAACCCTGCCCCTTCGTTCCTGGCAGCAACCTTACCCCCCCTTATGGTATCCGACCGCCAACCCGGACTCAATTCGCTGGATTGCCCGGGAAGGCATCAGCACCGTTACCCACTACCCGCCCATGGCGACAATGCGGGAACACATTGAACTGTACCGAACCGTATGGGCCGATAACAAGGAGCGCCCAGACCGTCTGAACGCCCATGAACCGGAACCGAAGTGCGGCATTACCCGGCATATTTACCTGGCGGAAACCGATCGGCAGGCCCGGGATGAGGCTGAAGCCGGCTTTGCCGACTTCATCGGCAACTTCAACCATTTGCGTGTTCTGAACGGCGATGCTTCGGGGCGCACGGCCTACCTGGCCGACTTTGCCGGCCGGCTGGCCGATGGTCTGCACATCGTAGGCTCGCCGGCAACGGTAACCGAAACGCTGAAACAGCACCTGGAAATTACCGGGGCCAACTACTTTGTCGGTTCCTTCTTTTTTGGCTCCTTGACCGAGAAGCAAACCCTCAACTCCCTGCGTCTCTTCGCTGAAAAGGTGATGCCGTCTTTCCGGCAGCCCCCATGACCTTCCGCTCTTTGCCCCAACTGCACGATGCGGTAATCCAATGCAGGCGCTGCCCCCGACTGGTGGAATATCGGGAAAGGGTGGCCTGCGAAAAAGTGGCCCGCTTCCGCGAGCAGGAGTATTGGGGCAAGCCGGTGCCGCCCTTTGGCGACCCGCAAGCCCGCCTCCTGATATTGGGACTGGCGCCGGCGGCCCACGGTGGCAACCGGACGGGACGTACTTTCACCGGCGACCGGAGCGGCGACTGGCTGTTTCGGGCTCTGCACCAGTTCGGGTTTGCCACCCAGCCGACGGCAACCGCCCGTGATGACGGACTGGCTTTGACCGACGCCTATATTACCAACATCATCCGGTGCGCCCCGCCGAGCAACCGGCCAGCCCCGGCGGAAAAAAGGGCGTGCCAGGACTTTCTGATTCAGGAGCTGCAACTGCTGGAAGGAATCCGGGTAGTGGTGGCCCTGGGCCGGTTCGCCTTCGATGCCTATTTACAAACCCGCAAGGCGTCTGGCCGGCCGGTCTTGTCGCCCCGGCCGGCCTTCGCCCACGGGTCCCTCTGCCGCCTGGACAGCACAACCGCCCTGATTGCTTCCTACCACCCCAGCCGCCAGAACACGCAAACCGGAAAGCTGACCGAAGCTATGTTCCATGCCATTTTTCAGCAAGCGCGGGGCATTCTGGACGACCGGGCCTGACCGGGGCGCTGGCCGGGCTTGCCGGCCCGTTGAGGGAAGCAGCCGGTTTATGACAGTCGCCGCCTCTTCGGTCAATAGTCGCCGGCGCCGGCTCTCCAGCAGTTGAGGGAAGCAGCCAGTTTATGACAGTCGCCGCTGCCTTATTCCCGCTCCAGAAACCGCCGTACCGCTTCCATCAGCGGCGTCCGATCGTAAGTAGCGTACATTATCTGCGCATTACGCACCAGGTCGCCGGCAAAGAAACGCTCATAATGGAGGCTGCGAGAACCAAAGGCGCTGCACGAAATATCCCATGCCAGGTGGAACAACCTGGTACGCTCGGCGGCGGTGGCCGTGTCGGTAGCCAGATAATGCTCCAGGTCTCCGCCAATTTCCGACTCAAAGTCGGCCTGACCGGGCAGGGCCATCAGGCTGCTGGAACCCAGCAGCTGCATAATCTCCACCATGCGCGGATAAAAGCTGCGGGCGTACATATTTTCCGCTACCGTCAAGGGGAAGCGGGACGGAGTCAGCAGGCCCCACTCATCCGGGGCAGCTTCCACCTCGGCGGCACGCAGCAGAGCCTTGATTATCTCCAGGTTCATTATCATCTCGGCGATCCGTTCCTGAACGTGAGGCTGCTCTCCCGAACCGAGGGTTTCCACCATCAAAGAGGCCGTGCCCAACAGAAACTCGGTCTTGGCCATAATCCTGGTTACCACCTGGTGAAAGCTGTGTAGAATCCAGCCGGTGCGGGCGGTCATGTTATTGCAGCTTGCCACATTGCCCAACAGAAACACTCGCTCCCAGGGCACCAGCACATCGTCGAAAATGGCCACGGCGTCCATCTCCTCGTATCGGGAGCCGAGGGGGTGGTCGAAGGGGGAACGGCCATAATCGAAGCTCTCCCGGCAGACGTAGCGCAGACCGGGGGTATTGCCGGGAATGGCGAAGGACAGGGCATACTTATGGGCATTGTCTGCGGTGTGGTGAGAACGAGAGGGGTACACGGCGATTTCATCGGACAAGGGCCCCAGGGTAGCCAGCACCCTTGCCCCTTTTACCACGATACCGGCGTCGGTTTCCCGGACCACCCGCAGGGCCACGTCCTCGGCCAGAGCGTCGGTTATGTAATGTTGGGGCGACCGGGTCCGTTGCGGGTTAACCAGGGTATGGGTGAGGCAAAGGTCCTGCTCGCGAATCAGCTCGTAGTAACGGCGGACATTGTCCCCGAACCCGGGCCGGTCTTCGTCAAAATAGGGGGCAGCCGAAGCCATGGCGGCAAAGGCGGCGTTCATATAGTCGGGCGTGCGCCCCATCATCCCACCGTGGCAGCTGGCCCAGCGGTAGAACATACGCCGCCGCCGTTCCAGGTCTTCTCCGGTTTGGGGCATAATGAAGGAAAGCCCTACCGGCTCTCCGCTGGCCGGAGAGGGGTAAGTCAATTCATCCCGGAAGGCCGGGTTGTGCTGCAGGTCGTACAGGCCGGCCACCGATCTGGCCCCATTGGCCAAACCGGGGTGGCGGGTTACATCCTTAACCCGCTCGCCGCCCAGCCAGACTTCCGGAGGGCGTTCCCGCAGTCCCTGCAAATACTCTGCTCCAGTGCGCGCCGGCATGACATCAACCTCCGCCGCTCCCCCGCCAAATGGCAGCGGAACCTGAATTTCTTCAAGGTTTCTATACCAGTATAACAGCAAGGGCTGCCGCCACCGGCGGCGCAATTGCCGGGATGGGCGTTAACGGTTAGTATAGGCAGCAACTGCCGGCACCGAGTAAGCTGGTAGCCCATAATGCAGTTCGCCATTGACGAAAGGAGGCAGGGTATTATGCCCAATTATTCCATCAATGTTGGCAATGTGGAGCTGTTATCCCTCAATGACGGGATGCCGATACGCTCGCCTTTTATGCCCTTCCCGGACACCACTATTGAGCAGTGGCGGGAGTTTCCTGAATTGCTGGATGCCAATGAGCAGATTCGCAGCCGGTATGGAACCACGGCCATCCGCTCCGGCGGCAAGCTGATTATCGTGGATACCGGTTTACAGGCTCCCGACGGCGCCTTGCTGGCAGATATGGAACGTAAAGGCGTGGACCGGAATGGGGTTGACCTGGTGGTCTTCACTCATCTGCACCCCGACCACGTGGGCTGGAACCTGACCGGCGGCCGGCCCAACTTCCCGAATGCCCGTTACCTGATACCGCGCAAAGACTGGGAGCATTGGACCCGGGAGTCGGTGTTAGCCGCCGCGCCGCACATCAGCGACCAGGTGCTGCCCCTGAACGAGCTGCAAATCATGGACCTGATCGACGACGGCTACCGAATAACCGACGAACTGACTACCGTACCTACGCCGGGCCATACGCCGGGCCATATTTCCATAGCGGTTGCGTCCCAGGGGCAGCGGGGTTATATTTTAGGGGATGTGGCCCATACGCCGGCGCAGGCCCATTACACCGACTGGAACCCCATTTTTGACGTGCAGCCCGAAGTGGCCCGCAGCACCCGTCATTCGGTTCTGGATCTGCTGGAAGCCGAGGGCATACTGGTATCCGCTGGGCACTTTCCCGACCCGGGTTTCGGGCGCTTTATTCGAGTAGCCGGCCGGCGTCAATGGCAGGGGGTCCAGGTCAGCCAATCGACCGCCGGCAGGAAGTTGCCGAACTCAGGGCGAACCACATTGAGGAGGAACCATGATTTACGAAGTGCGTACCTATACTCTGGAACCCGGCACGGTTCCCAGGTTTGAGGAGAGCTTTGCCGAGGCATTGCCGCACCGGGAGAAATACTCTCCCCTTGCCGCCTTTTGGCACACCGACATCGGCACGTTGAACCAGGTAGTCCATGTCTGGCCTTATGAAAACCTGCTGGAGCGGGAGCAGATTCGGGCTGAAGCAGCCCAGGATGACAACTGGCCGCCCCGGGACACCAGTATGATTATGGAAATGCAGTCGGAGATCTGGAATCCGGCCCCCTTTATGCGGCCCATGGGCGGCGGCCAGGAGCTGGGCGGAGTTTACGAAATGCGTATTTATACCTACAAACCCGGTTCCATTCCGGAACTGCTGAACCGTTGGGAAAAGGCGCTTCCCTGGCGGGAACAATTTTCCCCCTGCGCCGCCGCTATGCACTCCGAGTTGGGCGGGCTGAACCGATGGATGCATATCTGGCCTTACAACGACTTGAACCACCGGGAAGAGGTGCGCAAGGCCGCCAGCGGCACCCCCAACTGGCCCTCCGGCGCGCCGGGCCGCATCCGGCAGGAAAACAAAATCCTGATTCCCGCCTCTTTTTCACCCATGCACTAACCCGGCCCCTAATGTTGCTGGCCCCGGTTGAACCAACCGGGGCCAAAGCCGTTGGGCTGCCTCCAAAGGGTACTGTCGCCGTTGAACCTCCAAGACTTGCCAACGTGGCTGGAAACGCCGGCCTTCATATACGACGAGGCGATAGTAAAGCGTCAGCTGGGCCTGGTCAATCAAATCAGGAACGCCACCGGTTGTCGTCTGCTCTATTCGGTCAAAGCCCTCAACCTGCCCGGTTTACTGGATTGCATGGCCCCTCACCTGGACGGCTTTGCCGTCAGCTCATTATTCGAAGCCCGGCTGGCCCGTTCCCGGTTAGGCCCGCAAGGCTCCATACACCTGACTACTCCCGGCCTCCAGCCTCGGGAGACGGCAGAACTGGGCGACCTGTGCGATTACGTTGCCTTCAATTCCCTGAGCCAGTGGTACAACCACTACGGGCAGTTAGGCCGGCAGACAAGCTGCGGTCTGCGGGTAAACCCCGGGCTTTCCTTCCTGGAGGATGCTCGGTATGACCCCTGCCGCCCCGACTCCAAACTGGGTGTCCCCCTCGACGACTTGATTGGCCATTTGGCGCGAGACCCGGCCTCTCTGGATGGTTTGGCCGGGTTGTTGGTCCATAACAACTGTGAGGCCACTGATTTCGGCGAGTTGGCCGAAACGGTGGCGGTCATTGTTGAACCCCTGAGCAATTTGCTTGGCCGGCTGGATTGGCTGAACTTGGGCGGCGGTTACCTTTTTGACCCGGACACCGACTGGACACCCTTGCGCCGAACCGTGGCATCCTTGCAGCGGAACTATGGATTGAGCGTGTTTCTGGAACCGGGCGCAGGGCTGGTTCGTTCCGCCGGTTTTCTTATAGCCACGGTTCTGGATGTGCTTGACCGAGGCGGAGAAACTCTGGCCGTACTGGATACTACCGTCAATCATATGCCGGAAACCCTGGAGTTCGACTTTGAGCCGGATGTGCTGGGCCATGACGACCGGGGCCAATGGCGGTACACCCTGGCCGGGCGCACCTGCCTGGCCGGCGACCTCTTTGGGGAATACCGGTTTCACCAGCCTTTAACCGCAGGCGACCGGGTGGTGTTTCCCAATGCGGGCGCCTACACTATCGTCAAGGCCCATTACTTTAATGGCGTAAATCTGCCTGCTATTTACGCCTTGACCGAGGACGGAAGCCTGGAACTCAAGGTTCGTTATACCTATGCCCACTACGCTGAACACTGGGGCGTCAATGTCGTCAACCCTGTTTGAACGGGAAATAACCCTGCCAGCGCCAACTAGCGACGGTCCGGTTCTGCAAGGACTGGCGCGCCGGACATTGGCCCGGATTGACCATGACCTGGTCCCCATCCGAATGGCGGTAGCCGCGTCAACCAATAGCGAGTATCGTTGCGAAGTCGGCCTGATGCAGGGCTGGAGCCGGAGCCGGCCCGACTCCCTGTTCCGGTTTGACCGTCGGCAGCTGCGCAATCAGGACAGCTTCAATGCCGTTCTGCTGATTCCAACCGGCATCGGAGCTGAAATTGGCGGCCATGCCGGAGATGGCTCCCCGATAGCGGCTTTGCTGGCGTCAGTTTGCGATACCTTGATTACGCACCCTAACGTAGTGAATGCCTCGGACATTTTTTCCTTGCCTGCCAACGCTTTGTACGTGGAAGGCAGTGTCATTACCCGGTTGTTGATGGGCTGCGCCGGCGTCCAGCGCACCCGCAGCAACCGCCTGCTGGTAATTCTGGGGCACCACCAGGACCAGTTGTTTACCAACGCTGCCATCAATTCGGTGAATGCCGCCCGGGTAGCCTACGGACTGAAGGCACCGGTAATAGCGCAGCTTGGCCCGGAGTTTGAGATGGAGGCCCGTTACACTGCTTCGGGCCGCGCGGCCGGCGAAGTCCGGGGGCTGGAACTGCTATGGGAAGCCCTGGACCGTTACCAGGGAGAATACGACGCGGTGGCGATAACGTCCCAGATAATCGTGCCTCCCGGCTACCATACTGAGTACTTTGAGAGCGGCGGGGAGATGGTGAACCCGTGGGGCGGCGTTGAAGCGATGCTGACCCACGCCGTTTCGGCCGGCTACAATCTGCCCTCGGCCCATTCCCCGATGCTGGAAACCCGGGAAATCGCCAATTCCGATCCGGGGATAGTGGACCCGCGCATGGCTGCCGAGGCCGTCTCCCTTTCGCTGATTCAGTGCATCCTCAAGGGATTGCAGCACAGCCCGCAAATCATTACCGACCAGGAAGACATGCGCCGGCCCGGTGTGCTTACCGCCGAGGGGGTTTCGTGCCTGGTAATCCCGGCGGGCTGCCTCGGTCTGCCCACCCTTGCCGCCCTGGAACAGGGAATTACAGTTATCGCAGTTAGAGAGAATACCAACCTGATGCGCAATGACCTGAAGGCGCTTCCCTGGTCGCCGGGCCAGCTGCTTGTCGTGGACAACTATTGGGAAGCCGCCGGCGTTATGGCAGCGCTGAAGGCGGGTATAGAACCCCGGGCCGCCCGGCGGCCGGTAGAACCGGCCCGGGTGGAAGATACCGGCTGCCGTCTGGCGGCCAGTTGAAACCGCCGGGGAGACCGGCTGGTCAGGCCGCCCGGCCGCCCGGCAAGGGCAGTGGCCCTAGTCCGGGAAAAGGCCGTCGCCCACAAAGATATGCTCTGCTTCATCCAGGGTAAGGTCGGCTTCCGGCAGTATCAGATCCGACTCCACCAATTCCTCCACTGGCAGCGCTTCGCCCTTCTCCCGCACCAGCCCCAGCATCTCCCCGAGCAACTGCTGAAAGCCCTGCTGATTCTGGGTTTCCACAGCTTCTACCATTTTGTTGTCCAGTTGGTTCAGCTGGTCAATGACCGCGCCGGGCAGGTTAAACTGCCCTTCGCCCAATATACGAACAATCATGCTTCCTCTTCGATGCTTCAGGCGCAGAACGGAAATCGGCAAGAATAAGCGGACGGCCCGGCCAGTCTAGCTGGCGTTTGATTGGCCGGGGGACAGCTGGCCCCGGTTTCCGGACGACCGGGCTTTCAGGGCGGCCAGTTCCGTTTCAACACCCTGGGACGCTGATATTTGGGCCAATTCCCGTTCTATATCATCGCGAGGCCCGCTGAAGTCATCCAATACTCCGGTCTCAACCAGCTCATCGATAGCGCCGGCCTTAGCCCGCATCTGGTCGGTCTTGTTCTCGGCCCGCTGCACCGCCAGGGAAACGTCGCCCATCTCCTCGGAAATGCCGCCCAAAGCCTCCCCGATGCGCACCTGCGCCTGAGCGGCGGAATACTGGGCCTTGATGACTTCCTTTTTATTGCGGAAGGCATCCACTTTTGCTTGCAGCCGCTGCTCCGCTATGGTCAGCTTTTCCTGCTCCAGCTCCATGCCGGCAATCTGTTCATCCAGCCCTTCCAGTTCAATCAAAGCGTTCTGCTTGCGCTGGAGAGCCAAACGGGCCAGGTCTTCCCGGTCAGCGTCCAAAGCCTGACGCGCCTGCTGCTCTAACCGGGTTATGTTCTCCCGCACCTTGGCCGCCTGCTGCTGGATGCGGCGCTTGGCGGTAACCATTTCCACCACGCCCCGCTTCACGCCCTGGAGCATTTCCAGCTGCTTCTCATAGGAGTAATCCAGAGTTTCCCGCGGGTCTTCCGCCGCATCCAGCAGGCGGTTCATTTTGGACTTAACCAGGGTTGACATTCTGGAGAACATACCCATAACTGGCCCCTCCTCTAAAACAACAGAAATTGCTGACGGCTGAAACGGTTATGTGAAACTATTGAGTGGACTGGCTTCCGCTATACGCTCAATCAATATCGTCTTCTGCCACCGAAGATCGCCATGGCAACCAGGACAATCCCAATTATAATACTGACGACGCCCAGTATTCGCAGGATGAAATCGAGAATGCCTATCAAAAGCAGAATTCCCAGAATAAGCAGAAATATACCGATTAGAACCCAGCCCGCTTTTCCCATTTGACCCATCAATGCACCCCTTGCCGGTTTCAGCGTACTCCGGCGACTTCATCGCCGGAAAACCACTGGTTCAACGATACCTTGACTGTCCCAAAGGGTCAAGAGAGGGCGCCGGTGAAGCAGTCGTATAAATCGCGATAACCGGTCAAGGCTGTGCTGCCCGGCAACCCATGCTATCATAATCCGGTAAGCGGCCGGGGCCGGGCACCCGAAAATAGACCAGCGCGTGGCCTTTGGGCATAATCCGGTAAGCGGCCGGGGCCGGGGCTGTTCCTGGGCAGGAACGGCCCCGGGAATTGCCAGCAATTCGGGTAAAGACGGAAAGAAAATGTTGCGTTCACTATTTGGCAGAGGCAAAAAAGACCGCCCTGGCAAGCCGGCAATAACCTCCATCCGCGACGCCCGGGTGGGCGACGTGGTTGTGGTTCAAGGCCTGGCGCCGGAATATGATAACGCCTATTTTGTGGTGGACCAGCTGCACCGCTACGGCGGCAATGGCATGGTTTGGTTCGAGGCGGTAATGGCTGATGCCAGCCGCCGTATCTGGCTGGAGTGGGCTGATGACGGGCAGGACCTGTTCATCACCGCCACCGATAACCGGCGTCCCGTCGGTTTGGAGACGCTGGGGCTGACCGAGGCTGACCTTATGAAATTCGATGAACAGCATTCCATCGACCGGTCGGTAACCATAACCATGGACGGCCGGCGCTATTTCTACCGCAACAGCTTCGAGGCGTTCTATTTCAGGGATAACCGGCCCGCTGACGGGGAAGGTTTCTATCTGTGGGAGTTCCTGTCCGAAGATGAAGAACGTGTTCTGGCTATAACCAAGTTTGAGGGGGCTCCCTTCGAGGCCCACTTCAGCGAAATCATCTCCCCGGAAGGAGTTACCCTGTATCCGGGAGAACGTCCCGGGCAAAGGAACGAGTGAGCGCAATGCTGGAACCGGTATTTGATAGCCTGATCTCTGTTCCGCGCGGGCTGGTCTATGTAGCGCTGGGGCTGGTTATGCTCTATGTGGCCAAGCTGGTCAGAGACTTGTTAACCCGACATCCGATCGATGAGGAGGTGATTCAGAAGCAGAACCGGGCCGAGGCCCTGCGGCTGTCCGGCTACCTGTTCGGGGTAATCCTGGTCTTTTCGGGGGCTACGTTTCATCCCGGCGGATGGGTCATCGTCTCCCAAGACCTGGGTTTCAACCAGCAGTTCGGCTTGGACGTGCTGAAGGTAGCCCTTTACACCCTGGCCGGAATCGTGGCGCTGAACCTGGTGCGCCTGCTGATGGACCGACTGATTCTTTACAAATTCAAAATGGAAGAGGAAGTAATTGACCAGCAAAATACCGGCGCCGGAGCGGCCGCCTTTGGCATCAATATAGCCGCCGGCCTGACTATCGCCGGAGCGATTGCCGGCGAAGGCGGCCCGGAAATAGCCCTGGCCTTTTTTATCCTGGGTTTGGCCGTTCTGGTGGCCTTTTCCCTGGTTTATGAGTGGACTACCCACCAGGATATCCACCGGGAGATTGAGCAGAACAACCCGGCGGTCGGCATTGCTTTTGCCGGCAACCTGGTGGCCATCGGCCTGGTTAACCTGAAGGCCCTGTTAGGCAGCTTCAACGGCTGGGCGGCCAGCACTGTTGAGTTCCTGCTGTTTGCTGTTCTCGGTTTTATTTTGCTTTACGCGCTTCGCTGGCTGGTTGACCTGGTTTTCTTCCCCAAAGCTAACGTTTCCCGGCAATTGGCCGAGGGCAGAAACACGGGGGTAGCCTTCGTGGAAAGCGCTGTGGTCATCAGCTCTGCCCTGATTCTCTTCTGGACTCTCTGACCTGGCCGGTCTGGCTGTTTCAGGCGGGCCGGCGGTTAAATTGCCAGTCGACCAGCGCCGGCAATGCCCGGGGAAACTGGGTATTCCCAACGGGTGCTGGTACAAGTGCAGAACCGGGTCAGCCGGGAAAGCAGCCTGACCGGATGGCTTGCTTTATACCGAAGCGCGTAAGAACACCGGAGCGGTATTCCCTTCCGGAAACTTCTTTGCTATAGTCCACAGTTGCAGCCGCCCGACGGGAAGGGTTGCTTCAACCAAACCTGTCACCTGATGAGGCAAACTATGGCAGATAAAGGCAACTACCGCCCCGGTTCCAGAGTGATTACCCCCCCCCCCCCCCCCCCCCCCCCCGAGTTTCCGTACGAAGAAAGAACCGCCGGCTTTCCGCCGCTGCTGAACGGCTTCCCCGACTGAGCCTGCCCCTGGCGGCCGTCCTGCTGCTGGCCGGCGCTCTTCTGCTAATCCTGCCCTCTGCCGCAGCGCCCCCACCCCTGCAAGCCCAGGGCAATACGCCGACCAAGACCATCACCCTGTCGGCCCCCAACACGAGGATAACCGAAGGCAATTCGGGCCTTACCGACGTCCCCTTCACCGTTACCTTGAGCGAGTCAGCCTCGTCCGACCATGTGCTTATCTCTCTTCAGAATACCGGGTCGGCAACGAAGTGCGTTAAGACAAAGGTCCAGTGCGCTCCGCCGGATGACTATTATTTGGAAGGTAGTACGGCTGTAGTCACAGGCACTAGCCAGACTTTTCTCCCAAGCATACTGGCAATCGTTGGCGACACGCGCAGCGAAGGAAACGAAACCATCGCAATAACTGCCAGAGCCATTGGAGATGCTTCCTGGCAGGCTGGCACGCTCACCATAACCATAGTGGACGATGACAGCCCCACGCCGACTCCCACCAGCACCCCTACTGACACGCCCACACCTACCAACACCCCCACTGATACGCCTACCCCTACCGACACACCGACGCCCACCAACACCCCCACTGATACGCCTACCCCCACCAGTACCCCTACCGACATGCCCACGCCCACCAACATCCCCACCGATACGCCTACCCCCACCAGTACCCCTACCGACACACCCACGCCCACCAACACCCCCACCGATACGCCTACCCCCACCAGTACCCCTACCGACACACCCACGCCCACCAACATCCCCACCGATACGCCTACCCCTACCATCACCCCCACCGACATGCCCACACCTACCAACATCCCCACTGATACGCCTACCCCTACCGATACGCCTACCCCCACCAGTACCCCTACCGACATGCCAACGCCCACCAACATCCCCACCGATACGCCTACCCCCACCAGCACGCCGACCGATACACCTACCCCTACCAGCACTCCGGCCGATACGCCTACCCCCACCAGCGCCCCTACCGATACGCCTACACCCACCAGTACCCCTACCGACACACCCACGCCCACCAACATCCCCACTGATACGCCCACCCCCACCAGTACGCCGACCGATACGCCTACCCCCACCAACACCAATACGCCGACACCGGAACCCGGCCCCGGCGTTGTCTATGGCGCCAACAGCGGGAAGGTCCCGGCCCGACGAGCTGCGGCCACCGCTACGGCAACGGCAACAGCGACCCCGGTTCCGACGGCGACGGCGCTGCCCACGCCGGCCCCAACTATGACACCAACGGCGCTGCCTACCAGTGCGGACGCGCCGACAATGACACCGACCGCCGCGCCAACGGTTCCGCCCACCAATACGCCGGCGGCCACCGTCCCGGCGACGCCTACCAGCACGCCGGCTCCGACCAACACGCCGACATCGGTTCCTGTCCCGACAGTCGGGCCGACCGCTGGGACGCCGGCAAGCCGAAGGGCGTCGCCGTCGGCGACCTTGCCGCCACCGGCTCCGACGGCCACGGCCACACCGATGCCGACGGCCTCGATCGCCACGGCCACGCCCCGGTGGCAGGATTCTTCCCTGGACGCGGTGCGCCCGGCAGCGACGGCGACGCCGGTCGCGACGCCCACGCCGGCAATGGCGGCGGCGGAACCCACGGCAACGCCAGTACCGCCCCCGACGGTGGCAGCCCAACCGACTGAGCCGCCGGCGGTGCAACCCACGGAACCTTCCGGCGGCGTCAACTGGCTGCTCTGGGGAATAGCCGGGTTAGCGGTGGTGGCGCTGTTGATTATCGGCGGGGCCTATCTGTACCGGCGGCGGTAGGCCGTCCTGACCGGCAGGCCGGCGAGTATGCCTGGTTCCGCCCGATACCCATCAGGCGCCCCGGCCCGCAGCCCGGAACCGGCCAGGGAGTGACCTGACCAGCCGGTAACCGACGGCGCAATGTGAAGGGATACACCGCCGGCGCCGGGCAATACTGGACCGGCTAGTTACCCTTTCCGGTTATTGAGAGTGAAACAAAAAGGCGAGGGTAACCCCATTAACTGCCGGGGGAAACTGGCAGCAGTCCGCCCGACCAGCTGATAGCTGAAAGGTATCCCCAAGCCGCAATTCCTTGCCGGCGCGGGGCCTTACCGAAGGTTACCCAAAGCCGCTGGCAAAGTTCGACCGGGCGGAATTGCCAAAGGCCTGGCGGACTTGCCGGGCAATCTGCTCCTGAGAGCGCAACGCCGCCGCCGCCATTGACTCGTCTTCGAGCCAGGCATACCCATCTTCAACTATGGATTGAATCGCGTCTGCCGGGGCCAGGTCCCGGTTGACCACCGGTTCCAAAGCGCGGTTAAAGAAGTTGAGGTCATCCAGCAGACGGGGCCAGCAAGCGAGAAACTGGTCCAGGCTGCCATCGTAAAGCCGCAGCAGATATACTGCCCGCACCGGGTCCAGCCCTTCAGCGATAAACGCCTCGACCCTCAGGTCAGCACCGTAGCCGGAAGCAAACTGCCACCTTTCGGTATCCTGCTCCCAAAGCACATCCTGAAAGACTTCATATCGGTCAATATAGTCTTCCGTTTCCTGCAGCAGCCGGCCAATGACCTGGCGTCCTTTGGGCGCGATTTTCAGTTCACGTCCATCGGCAGCGTAACGCAGCAAGCCCTGCGCCGTCATTCGTTTCGCCACCAATGCCGTGGCCCCGTTACCTCCGCATTCCGAGAGCGAAAAAGAGGCGCCATGCTTATCCAGAAAATACAGCAAGGCGCACTGTCGCAGCCATGCCAGCAACTCTTCCCCGGTTCCGCCGTAGCCATGCCGGGCCGCATAAGCCAATGGCCGGTATTCCGGTTCTATGACCAGGTCCAGCGCCGGGCAGCCGTCCGCCGCGCCCGGCGCTGGAAGGTCCGGCTTTTCCCACAATTCAACCCGCTTCCCCCAACCGGTAGCCAGCTTGAAAGTGCACAGGGCAGCACGGCGCCGGTCAAAGAAAGGGAGCATAGCAGCGTAAATATCCGGTAAATCCGGGTTGCTCCTGACCGGCAGCGATGCCTCTATTGCGGTCTGCGCATCCGCATCAGGAGGGAATACCGTATCCAGCAGACGGGCAAAGGAAAACTGCAAAAAACCGGCCGGCAAGCGCACCGGCAAAACGGCGCGGGGCGGCAGCTCGGTAAGGGATACCGAAAGATTGAAGGTAGTTCTTTCCCCGTCCATCAATACAGACGCCGGTCTTCCGGTTGCGCAGCTAGTGCCGGTCGCGCCCGCGACGGATGGACGGGTTCACCAGGCGAACCTGGCCCCCGCCGCCGGAAAAGCTGCCGCTGCGGCTGCGGGAAGAGGTGAAACCACTGCCCGCAGCCGACCTGGAGCGGGAAACGGAACTGCTGGTACGAAAGGCGCCGGAAGTTCTTTGGGTTTGCTGGTAGGATTGGCGATTGGAGCTGAGATTGCTTCGCGAATCCTGGTATCGGGAGCCGGCGAACCCCTGCTGCCGGGTGGCGTAGCTGCTGTTGCGGGCCGCTTGGTTCCGGTATCCAGTGCTGCCCCGGTAGGTGGTGCGCTGCTGGCGAATTGCCGGGCCGCGATCGATGGGGGTGTGGTAGAAATAAGGGCCGCGGTTAAAGCTGCTTAACAGCAAGTAAGCGAAGAGGAAATCACCGGCCCCGAAGTGGCTGTAGTAATGACTGTTGGCGTGATAGCCGCGCAGCTCGTGGTCTTCCCCGCGCTTGGTGATGGAAAAGAGCAGGTCATCGCGGGATGAGTCGATGTCATTGCTGTTGTCCAGGTCTTCCCACCCTTCCAGGGTCAGGCCGGCTTCGTCCTGCTGAGCGCGAATCAGAACAATGCCGTCGCCTTCATAAATCTCATTAACCCGCTGCTCGAACTCGGTAGCGCTCTCCGAGCTCTTGAAAGCTGCCTGCACGTCATCCAGGTTAATACGCCCGGCGGCGCCGTCGGTGGCTGCCCATTCATCATACGTTGGCTCGGAGGCGCAGGCAGCAACCAGGGGCGCCCCGGTTACCGCCGCGCCCAGGGCTACTGCCCGGCTCAATCTGCTAATCCCTGGCGCCATATTCGCTCCTTAATTCTGGTTTTATACCCTGCTTTTCCGGGCCGGCGGTCGGCAACCCCGGCCTGCCGCCAGCGGCATCAGGCAGCGCGCGCCAGCAAGGCCGCCAACTCAGGGTCAGCTTCATTTTCATCGCCGTTCCGGTATTCCGACCGATTGGTCAGCGATTCCACCGGAAAGGTCAAAAGGCGCGAGAAAAAGCGGTCCAGCGCTTCGGCTTGCATCGCATCCCTTTCCGCGCCGGCGTGGATGATGTAGTCTGCCACCGCAGACTTGTGCCCGTACTGACCCAACCGGGAAACAGCGGCAAGGGGCCCGAGCAGCGCCTGGTATTCCCGCCATACCTCATCGCCGGCTTCCAGCATCCAGAGCCGGGCCAAACTGGTGAACCGGGCTGCTCCCACCTGCTGCTCCATAGCCTTGAAACGTCGGTTCAGCAGTTTCGCCAGGTTACCTGGCAGCTCATCCAGAGCGACTCCTCGCAACCCGGCTCCAGCCACGCCGAAGCGTTGCGCTAAAGCCTGGGCCATTGCCGCAAAACGCAACTGATACCCAGCGCCGTCAAAACCGTCAAAAGACGATGCAACCAGCCGGCGCGCCAATTGCCGAAGCCACCGCTCCAGGTTCGGCAGGGGCTCCCGGTTCTCCAGAATAGCCTGGCGGTTGCGATAATAGGTTTCGGTATGCGCATCCAGCACGGCGGCATAGTCGTGCAGGACGCTGCGCACTACCGCCTCTTCCTCTTCAGCCCGCCGCTGAAGCCGATAGAGACGTTTTTCTACCCGGTGGCCCTCAAAATAAACCCGTCCGGCAGCATCGGTTTTGCGGCTGGACGTCAGTCGCTCCATGGGAGCCTTAGCAAAGGCCAGGCGCTGGTCATCCCGGGACAGGATGCAACGGGTTGCCCCGAAGTCGCCCTGTCGTCCACTGCGCCCCTTCAGCTGAAGATCCACCCGCAGCGAATGCGCGAATTCAGTATTGATGACGTACAACCCCAGACCAAACTCCAGCGGCTGGTCAACTTGCTCCCGGCGTGTAATTTCGCCCTTGTCGGTCTTCGGGACGAGCGCCAGTTCTTCCTGACCGGGCCGGGAGGAGCGCCCAACGGCTACCGAATCGCCCAGGGAATGAGCAACTGCTTCAGCCAGCAGCCGGGATTCCTGTCGGGAGCCGCACCGGACAACTACCCGACAGCCGTCTTGCCGAATTCGCCGGCAAACTCCGGAAACAAACCGTTCCAGTATCCGCTGGTTCAAGTCGGGTTCCAGGATGATGTCCGTACCCCGTCCGGCCATACTGGTAGCGATGGTTACGGCGCCGAAACTGCCGGCTCTCCGGACAATTTCCGCCTCGGTCAAACAAGTTACCGCGTTAAGGACGCGGTGCGGAATACTCCGCTGCTGCAATATCCGGCTCATTTCCTCGGACTGCTCAACCGACTGTACCCCCACCAGTACCGGCCGGCCCAGCCGCTGCCAGTAAGCTGCCTGGTCGGCCACCGCCGCCAGCTTTTCCTGGCTGGAAAGGTACACTCGGGATGGCTGGTCCTGGCGCCGGGACGGCCGGGTCAACGGGACGGACACTGCCGTCAACCCGTAACTGCGCTGAAACTCATCGGCAGCGGACAGGGCGGTTCCGGTAATGCCGGCCAAAGTTCGGTAACGGTGAACGAAGCCTTGAACCGTAATTTGAGCCAGGCTTGGGCAATCGGGGCTTACATAGACGCCCTCTTTGGCCTCCAGTGCCGGCTGCAACCCTTCCTGGTAGCGGGTATCCGACCGGGGACGGCCGGTGTATCGGTCAATAAGGGTAACCCCCTCCTCATCCACCAGGTAATCCCGGCCACGTCGGAGAAGAAGAGTGGCTCGCAGCAACTGGTGAACCTGATTGACCAGGGCAAGCCGCCGGGCCATTCGCCGGGATTCGACGCCGTTGGCAGCTTTGCCATCGGGTTCAACTCCGCTCAAGTCATACAGGGAACCCAGCCAATTTTCCAGAAAGGCCACTCCCCGGGCAGTCAGCGTGAAAAATCGCTCCTCCGGGTCAACCAGGTAGAAAAGGTCATCAACCAGGCTCGCATCCGGGTAGTCGCTTCCATCGGGATAGAGCAGGGACAACGCCCGGCGAAAAGAGCGGGGGGTATTTGCCGCCAGCTCCCGAAAGGCTTCATTATGCGGCTGCGCCACCAGAAGCCGGCCAAGCAGCGTTACGTACTCCATGCTGGCAGCGGGCAGCTGCCCCAATTGTTCCGTCCATTCCGCCGCCTGTCTGGTTTGCTGCGCCACCATGCCGGCCACCGCTTGCCGGGCGCGGCCGGAAACCCGACTGCCCCGGGCAGGAGCGCCGGAGATTATCAGCGGTGTACGGGCTTCATCGATCAAGGCTTGATCCGCCTCATCCACAATAGCTATGTCATAAGAGACCTGAAGCTGATCCGACAGACTGACCGTCAGGTTGTCTCGCAGATAGTCAAAGCCCAACTCCCGCATGGTTCCATATACTACCGAGTTGGCGTAGGCGCTCCGTCGTTCTGCGGGTTCCATAGTTTCCAGAAGGGTTCCAACGCTTATGCCCAGAGCCTGGTAAACCGGGGCCAGCAGTTCCCGGTCCCTGGCTGCCAGGTAATCATTGGCGGTAATAATGTGGACGCTGCGCCCCATGCCGGCGTACAACGCAGCGGGAAAAGCGATGGCCGCCGTCTTGCCTTCACCGGCCTTCATTTCCACTACCCGGCCGCGAAACAGGTGCAATCCGGCCAGCAATTGCTCGTCGGTGGGATGCAGCCCCAGCTGGTTGCAGATGACCTGGGCAACGATGGCGAACCCGTCAGCCAGCCGGTCATCCCTGACCGGGCCGGCAGGAGGGGCAGCCAGGCGGCAGCCCACTTCCCGAAAGCAGTCCTGCAACTGACGCCGGGAAAGTTCGGTCAGCCCCAGTTGGGCGTGACGCTTCCTGACCTGGAGCACCAGCCGGGCCTGGCTGCGGTGCCGGAGCGACAATGCACGCTGTACCTTGCAGGGCAGCGATTCTGCTACTGACCGAACCATACCGCCGTCAGCAATGGGGGAAATCCGGTCTTTTCCGTCCTTTGCGGATAACCGGGCAACCGTTATGGCCATAACGGAGGTCTCCGAGCCTGGTTTGCACTGGCATGCGTTAGCCGGAACACTACCAGCCCGGCGTCGTGGCCCGGCTGGTCCCACTCATTATAGCGGTGAAGCAAGTGGGGCCTGGCGGACATAATTTGCTCCGCAGCATTGGGACAACGCAGCTGTAACTCCTGCCCCAGCGGGGTATCCAGGGTCCATTCCCGATTTACCTCCCCCGCAAAATTGGCTCGACGGCAGACAGCCATATACTCCTTGCGAAGCCTTTCGTATTCCCCTTCGCTCCGGTAAGGCAGAGGCATTACGTAGAAATCGCCGGACAAGTATAACCCCAACTCATTATGAAAAACCTGCACCATATCGGTATCCAGCATCAACCCTTCCATGGCGAAGAAGAGGTTCTCCGGAATATCCTGAGGAGTTCGGTGATAGTAATAATTTTCCTGACTATCCACCATCCTTACCGGCACCGACACTTTATCCTGCTCGCCCAGCAGCCGCTCCACCTCCTGACCGACGCTGAACAAAAAGGGGATATTGCCATTGGTAGCGTCCACCAGCAGCTGGCCGCCACAGATATGGTACAGCAAAGCGGTATGCTGCCAATAGCGCATAAACCGAAGGGCGAACCGGAAATCAAGGGTGTTCAGCAGCTGTCGCAACTCTTCAACCGGAACCGGTTGACTGGCGCCGTCTCCGGCAATCAGATATTCTGAGGGCAGGCCGTAATGGTCGGTGAGGAACTTGAGGGCCTGCACCTTTTCAGCGCAGATGCCGCCGGCGCCTTCGGCAATGTTGCGTACCGTTTCGTCGCCGGTCTTGGACATCAGTTTGTCGCCGGTGAACCGGGAATAGTTTTCGAAGTCGCTCTCCCAAATACGGCGCCCCAGGGCATGGATGAACTGCTGCTGCCTTTGCGCCGTATCCAGGCATAGGACAGCCTCGGCCTCTCCGGGACCCCAGGCCCTTTCCAGCGTGTTCAGGACAAAAGTTTCGTAGTAGTCGGGGTCAATGTTCCAACGGCGTCGGTGAAACCCGGCCCAGTTCCGGTGGTAACCTGCGTTGAAACGGTCTATTTCCAACTCGATTAAAGCCGCTTCAACGCCATCAACCCGAATACTGCGCTGGCGCGGCGGTTCATCCAGTCTGACCGGGCATCCTCGCTGCTTAAAGGCGACTCCGTCAAACATCCCCTTGAGGCGGCCCTGGCTGTCGCTCTGGTAAACCAGGTCTTGCATTGATTGAAGCGTGCGAAGAGCCTTGGCCCCAATGGCCCCGGTTTCCAAAAGCAAATCGGCAGGACAATGCAACAGGTACTTGTCCAGCAGTTGGGCCAGGGTAAAATCCAGCTCTCCCGGTTGAAGCCGAAAAGCGGCTTCCCGACCTGAAAGAGAGTCGGTTAACTTCAACAGCGCCGGAGTGGACTCGGTCATCCTCCGTCCTCGGGAAGTTTACAATGCAACGCAAAAGGACATTATAACCTACCCGGCAGGAGCTGATGGGTCCGGAACTGGAAAGAGAGGCGGAAAGAAACGGGAAATACAATGGTCGGGGTGAGAGGATTCGAACCTCCGACCTCTTCGTCCCGAACGAAGCGCGCTAGCCACTGCGCTACACCCCGACAAACAGCGGATAACTGACGGAAGCGGCCGATGTCGCTGCCGTTCCACTGCGGATAGCCACTATCAGGTATTATACTACAATTATCTCCACCGGGTAAGCCCCCTGGCCGGTTATTTGCTTGACAAGGCTTGTACCTTATCCTAATCTGAAAACATGGTAGGGGGTATTCTGCCTTACGCACTACCGGCAGGGGCCGGAGCCTGGTATTTGGTTCAGGTTTCCCTGCGGGAGGCCCGCAGCATCAAGGGAGAGAGTGCAGAGCTGAAAGCACTTGGCCGGGACAGAGAGGGCGCTGGTGGACCTTAAACAGCTTTGCGATGACCTGCTTAGCCGACGCTCTCTTATCCTGGCCAGCAACCGGGGGCCGGTAGAACACCAGGTTACTCCCGATGGCCGCCCCGAAGCCCGCCGGGGGAGCGGTGGCGTTGTAACCGCCCTCAACTCCCTGGCTCAAACCGCCGACTTCACCTGGATTGCCAGCGCAATGGGTGAAGGGGACCGCATGATTGGCGGCAAGCCCTGTAAATCGCCCTTGCCCGGCCATAAAATTGGCCTCCGCTACGTGGTAACGCCCCGGCGGGTTTACCACAAATACTATAATGTCCTGTGCAACCCGCTGCTTTGGTTCCTGCAGCACTATATGTGGAACCCTCCCTATAACCCCAACGTGGACGCCAGCGTCCGCGATGCCTGGAAAACCGGATACGTCCCGGTCAACCAGGCCTTCACCAAGCTGGTAATTGAGCAGGCCGCAGAGGATAAACGTTCACCCGTGGTCATCAGCCACGACTATCACCTATACCTGCTGCCCGAGATGATACGCTGCCAGGCCCCCGACGCTTTGTTGCAGCATTTTATCCATATTCCCTGGCCCACGGCGCGCTACTGGCAGCTGATTCCCTCCTTTATCACCGGTCGGATCTGCGCCTCCCTTTGCTGCGCCGATATTGTGGGCTTCCAGACGCCCCAGGACCGTTTGAGTTTTTTCGATACGGTTGAAGAGTTTCTGCCCGACGCCCGGGTGGATCGGCAAAACAACCTCATATCCCGCGGCGCGATGAACACCCAGGTCAAGGTTTACCCGGTCTCCATCAACGTGCCGGAGGTGCAGCGCATCGCCAATTCCCCCCGGGCCCTGGAATATGAAGAACGGCTGCGCAGTTTCCGCAAAGGGCCTACCATTGTGAGAATAGACCGAGCCGAACCCAACAAGAACGTGGTTCGCGGCTTCCGCGCTTATGAACTGCTCCTCTCCCGATACCCGGAGTTGCAGGGGCAGATTAATTTTCTCGCTTTTCTGGTGCCTTCCCGAACCCACATACGGCAGTACCAGCGTTATATGGAGGAAGTTCAGCAGGTAATATCGCGGGTTAACGAGACCTTCGGCACCCCGGACTGGCAGCCAATTACTGCCTTTCTGGAGAACAATTACACCCAGGCCATCGCCGGCATGAAATTGTATGATGTGCTTTTGGTTAATACCATCATGGAAGGTATGAATCTGGTTGCCAAGGAAGGGCCGGTGGTGAATGCCAGGGATGGAGTGCTGGTTCTTTCCGAGAGCAGTGGAGCTTACCATCAACTGGCCGGGGGCGTGCTGCCGGTATCTCCCACTGACATTGAAGGCACCATGGAAGCCATGCACCAGGCCATTACTATGCCCTCCGCCGAGCGGAAACGGTTGTCTGCCTGCCTTAATGAATCGATTAACCGGGAAGACATTAACCATTGGATTTGCCGCCAGCTGGCGGACATTAACTGTCTGCTTTAATCCTTGATTAAGAGCGACGCAGAAAGGGTTTCACCATTGAGGCATGTTTTCCGGTTTCCGACTGCCCTGGCGTTGTGAGCCTCAAGGAGATTCCCGTATTTCACCCCTGGGGCCTGACAATCTGCCCCTAACCTGGCAATGTCTCAGGAGAACACCATTGCTTGATGACCTCTTTCACGGTCAAATGCCCGACGGTGAACGTCCCGACATCGTTCTGTACATTTTCCCTCACCCGGGAGAATTCCTGGCTGTTGACCTGCGAGACAATGCCGCCGAGGTTTCTCTGCTGAAGACCGGCGCAGTGTTTAACGACCGGTTCTTTCACCTGGTAGAGAGCGAGTTTTCCGACGCTTTACGGGAGGAAACCTCTTTCCCTTTCGCCCACGTAATCAATATGCCCCTGAAGCTGGAAGACATTATTCGCAGCGCCGCTATGTCCTCGGTATTGGAGTGTATGGGGATTATCGTTGAGGACGATGCGGATTTGCCTACCGTGGTGGTTTTCATCATCAGCGGAGGGGCTTTGGCCATGCATTCGGAACGTTTGGTCACCAGCCTGCGGGATTTGCTGCAAACCTATCGGGGAAGCTCAAGCATAGCCCAATGGGAAACGGTCATCGCGCGCCTGGTGGCTGAAGAGAATCAGGTTTTGCAGAACTTGAGCCACCAGGAATTAACCGAAGCGCTGCGGGACGACTCCCCGGACTATTTTACCCTTTGGGAAAACCGTAACTGACGGCAACTTGCCGTCAGGACCGGCAGAATCACTTGAGACAGATTGGGCTGATTTCCGATACGCATATGGCCGGCAGTGGACGCAGCTTGCCCCAGGCGGCGCTGCAAGCATTGGCCGGGGTTGACCTGATACTGCATTGCGGGGATTTGGAATGTCTGGGGGTGCTGGATTACCTGGAAAGTGTAGCTCCGGCGCTGGCAGTTCGCGGCTATGAAGACCCGGTGGAATCCGGCGGTCGGCTGGCTAACCAAACCAGGGTAGTCCCGATTGAGGGTGTGCGCATTGGCATGGTGCATGATATTCAATGGCCTACCCCCCGGATCAATACCACCCCGGACGGCGCCGGACTGGTATTTCCGGAAGGCCGCGCTGCCGACCTGTTATCCCGCAAGTTCGGCCAGCCGGTGGATGTAGTGGTTTTCGGCGACACCCACGAGGAGCTGATCTGCCAGTACGATGGGATTCTGCTGGTTAATCCCGGCAGCCCCACTTACCCGGGCCGCCGCCACCGCCCGGGTTCCCCCGGAACCGTGGCCCGGCTGAAAATCAGCGGGCGGGCAGTAGCAGTTGAAATGACGCGACTGGCCGACTTTACCGGGTAGAGCGCCGGGGAAAAGGCAACCGGGGCCGGTTTGAGACCGGCCCCGGTCCGGTTTATCAACCGGTTGTCTGATTGCCTTACCCCAAAGCAATCAGGCCGTTGCCGAATACCGGGGCAAAAACCAGCGATACAATGGCCATCAGCTTGAGCAGAATGTTCAGGGAGGGGCCGGAGGTATCCTTAAACGGGTCGCCGACCACGTCGCCCTCCACCGCCGCCTTGTGCGCTTCAGACCCCTTGCCCCCATAGTTGCCCAGTTCCACGTACTTTTTGGCGTTATCCCAGGTGCCGCCCGCGCTGGCCATCATTATTGCCAGCATGAATCCGGCAGAGATGGAGCCAATGAGCAACCCCCCCAAAGCGGCTTGTCCCAGAATGAACCCGGTAGCCAAAGGAGCGATAACGGCCATTACGCCGGGCAAAATCATTTCCCGCAGGGCCCCGCGAGTGCTGATGTCCACGCACCGAGCGGAATCGGGGCGGGCGTTGCCTTCCATCAGACCGGGAATTTCCCGAAACTGTCGGCGCACCTCGTCCACAATGCCCTGCGCCGCCCGCCCCACGGCCTGCATGGTCATAGCGGAAAAGATAAAGGGCAGCATCGCGCCGATGACCACTCCCACCAGAATTCGCGGATCCAGCAGGTTTATGCCAGCGCCGCCGGCGCTCAGCCGCCCATCCTCCCCCAGTTGAATCAAGCCCGAGCTGACGGCATAGGCCGCCAGCAAGGCTAAAGCGGTCAGGGCCGCTGAGCCAATGGCAAACCCCTTGCCGGTAGCGGCAGTAGTATTGCCCAGGGCATCAAGGGCATCGGTGCGCTCCCGAACTTGCGGGGCCAGTTGAGCCTGTTCGGCAATACCGCCGGCATTGTCGGCCACCGGCCCGTAAGCGTCGGTAGCCAAAGTGATGCCCAGGGTGGAAAGCAGCCCGACGCCGGCCAGCGCTACTCCGTAGAACCCGGCAAACCAGTAAGCCAGCAGAATGGCAACGGAGATACAGATTACCGGTATCAGGGTGCTGAGCATTCCCGTGGCAATGCCGCTGATGATTACCGTAGCAGCCCCGGTTTGCGATGATTCGGAAACCCGGCGCGTGGGCCGGTAGCTGTAAGAGGTATAGTATTCAGTGGCGAGGCCGATGATGGTGCCGGCGGCCAGACCGGCCACTACACAGCCAAACCAGGCCCATTGTTGGGTAACGGTTACGGTCAAAACGGCGGCAAACACAATCAGCAGCCCGCCAGCGGCAAAGATGCCGTAGCGGAGAGCCCAAAGCAGCCTTTCGAAGTCGGCCTGCTCGCCACTGCGCACCACAAAGGTTCCCATGATGGCGGCGATGATACCGGCGCCGGCCAGCAGCATCGGGAAAAGCGCCTGCACCATATCCGCTCTCTGCATGGCGAACAGGGTTCCGGCGCCCACCAGGGCCACCGCCGAAATAATGCTGCCTACGTAGGATTCGAACAGGTCAGCGCCCATGCCGGCCACATCGCCCACATTGTCGCCTACATTGTCGGCGATCACTCCGGGGTTGCGCGGGTCGTCTTCAGGAATGCCGGCTTCTATCTTGCCTACCAGATCGGAACCTACATCGGCGGCTTTGGTAAAGATACCCCCGCCCACCCTGGCGAACAGGGCGATAGAACTGGCGCCGAAACCAAACCCGGCCACTGCGCTGATGTCCTGAAAAATTATGAAGAGAATCGTAACGCCCAAGAGGCCAATGCCGACCACGGTAACGCCCATCACCGAGCCGCTGGAGAAGGCTACTCGCAAAGCCGGGTTAAGGCCCCGCATCGCCGCCGCAGCGGTACGCACATTGGCCCGCACCGCCACGTTCATGCCCACAAAGCCGGCCAGACCGGAGCAAACCGTACCCACTACGTAAGAAATGGCAGTGGCCGGCACCCCCAGGTTATGCTCGAACAAGGTGTAATCCAGAACCCCCAGCGCAATGGTTACCACCACTACCAAGGGAAGCAGCGCCAGGTATTCCCGGCGCAAGAAAGCCGACGCCCCGATACGAATGGCGTCGCCGATTTCCGTCATTCGCTGATTGCCCGCCTCTGCCCCGATTACCCGGAATGCCATAATGGCGGCAAAGACCAGCGCAATGCCCCCGGCTGCCAGGGGCAGGGCAATCAGCAAAGCGCTTGAGGAATCCATCAATCCACCTCTCAATTCGATACAGGAATACCCTTGCTAAAGCGCTGGAAAACGTAACATATAGCCTTGGGGGTGTCAAACGGCGATAAGCTCCGGCGCTGTTGTGGTAGAGTAAGCCAACCATTATACCGAAGCGAGGAAAGATGAACGTTCCGAGTCTGTTTGACCTGACCGGCAGGACGGCAATCGTAACTGGCGGCAACGGTGGCCTGGGGCTGGGCATGGCCCGGGGCCTTGCCGGCGCCGGGGCCAGCATTGTCGTGGCCGCCCGCAACCTGGAAAAGACCAGCCAGGCCGTGGCCCAGCTGGAGTCTCTGGGGGTTAAGGCCCTGGGGGTGAACGTGGATGTAACCCGGGAGGCTGATATTCAGCGAATGGTACGGGAGACCATCTCCGCCTTTGGCCGGGTAGATATTCTGGTCAATAACGCCGGTACGGTGGTGCGCAAGCCTCCTGACCAGACAACTACCGACGAATGGGACCGGGTGCTGGACGTTAACCTGCGGGCGGCATTTCTGGCCTCCCGCGAAGTTTACACCCCCATGGTCAGGCAGGGCGGCGGTAAAATTATCGGCATCGGCTCCATGTATTCCATTTTTGGCGGCGGCAGCGGCAGCGGCGCCCCGTACTCGGCCAGCAAGGGCGGTGTGGTTCAGCTGACCAGAAGCCTGGCGGTAGCATGGGCCAGGGACAATATTCAGGCCAACGCCATCCTGCCGGGCTGGTTTATGACCGAGCTTACCTCAGACATACCAACAGCCCAGCCGGAGCGGTATGAGTCGCTCAGCCGGCGCATTCCCGCCGGACGGTGGGGGGACGTGGATGAATTGCAAGGGGCGGCGGTGTTTTTATCCAGCCGGGCTTCCGACTATATTACCGGCGCAGTATTGACGGTGGACGGAGGGTTTTCCGTTGCCTAGCAAAAATCAAAGCCCCGACGAACTGCTGCTGGCCATAACCCGCTGCCCTAACCTGGCTCCGGCACAGAGCAACCCGGCACATCCCTGCGCCAAAGTGGCCGGGGCGCAGGCTGCGCCCCCGGGGGAACGACCGGTTCCCGAACCCTGGTCGGGGCGCCTGGAATCGGCCCCCCTGCTGTTTATCGGTTCCAACCCCGGCGGATCGAACAAAAGGGAACATATCCCCCGTGAATCCTGGAACGCCGCAGCAACCATTGACTTTTTCCGGCGGCGGTTTGACCGAGGCGCCGGCCATACCGAACAGGCGGACTCCGGCGCGCTGTACACTCTGGAGAATCACCCCGGCGGTCAGCGAAGCAGGGCCAGGCGTCATGTAAATCACTGGAGCGTTATCCGGAAGCACGCTGAAGATATTCTGGGCCGCCGGCCGGAGCCGGGCAGGGACTTTGTCCTGACCGAAATGGTGCATTGCAAGTCCGGACGCGAGGCCGGCGTCGGCGAGGCAATAGATACTTGCGCCGACCTGTGGCTGCCGGCGATAATGGAAACTTCAGCAGCCCCGGTAATTATCCTGCTGGGAAGTCATGCAAGAAAAACCGCTCACCGGCTGTGGGAAACCGGCGAAACGTGCGGGGCAACCTTCGGTCTGACCATTGGTCAAAAGGAGCAGGCGGTGGTCAAGCTCCCCCACACTAATTACCGGGGCCCCCGCAAGGTGGCGCAAATCCTCGGGCCGGAAGAAACAAGACGGCTGCGCTTGTTGGTCAGTTAACCGTTTCGCTCCGGCACAGCCCCATACCGGGAGCAGCGGAAAGGCTATAGCTGCTCCAGCGCCGGGCGCGATAGCATCATCTTGACCGGGCTGATGGGCCGGAAGGTGCGGGACACCCGCACGTCGCCCGCCAGGCTGCACAGAGTATAGGCGTCATAGGGGGCCAAACCCTTTTCCCGGACCAGAAAATCCACCATATCCCTTACCGCCTGCTTCATGGCCGGCGCCAACTCCTCCCCGTAAGACAGCACCACGAAATACTCCGGCGTCAGGGCCCGCGGGCTGGTCAGGTTCATCTCCTTTGCCACGGTTACCCGAATGTGGCTATCGGCAGCGCATTCGGCGCCGGTGCCGGCCACTGCGCCGTCGCCCACCACGGCATGGCAATCACCCAAAGCCAGCAGCCCGCCCGCCACAAATACCGGCAGATAAATCACGCTGCCGGCCACCAGCTCCTTCATGTCTATATCTCCCCCATAGGGGCCGCTGTCGCTGGCGGTGTTTTGCACATAGGCCGGCGTGGTAGCCACAAAACCCATAGAGGGCGACATGGGCAGCTTGAGGCCGCCAGGCAGCAGCACCATGTTAGCTTCGAAGGTCATCAGAGTAGGGTAGCCTTCGGTAAATTCCTCTTCCAGAAAACCGCGGCCGGGCAGCACCATGTGCGCTGCCCCATACCGGGGGGTAATACTGAAGAATTCGACCTTGAGGGCATCGCCCGGTTCAGCCCCGTTAACATAGATGGGGCCGGTGGCCGGGCCTTTAAGGGACCTGGCATCCAGAGCCGCTGGATCGCGCAACCCCGCAAAAGCGTCCCAGGTTTCCACAATCAGTTCTTCACCGGAATCGATGGTTATGGCCGCTTCGCCTTCCGGCTCCAGGAAGTAGATATGCTTGTCTCGACTTAAACGCTTCATCTATTGCCTCCTCCTTTGCCGTCCGCCTGGCGAAGACTCTGAGCGGCATCGGCTGCCGCCGGCATTGCCAGGGGCAAAGCAACTTGCCGGACTGATACCCTTTCCGTCAGCCCCGGTTCCAGGGCCACGACGTTAACCGTTACCGTTTCATCGTCCCGAGCGGCGCCCAAGGGGGAACCGGAGTAACAGGCAATGGTATCGCCCTGGGAAACATCCGCGAACCGCTCCCAGTGGCCCAATGCCAGGTAGTGGCAAGGAGCCGCAGCAACTTCTGCCGGGTAAACCGGCGAGGAACGCCGGACGTTGTCATAGTCAAAATGGTAATGGCCGTGTGCCAGGGCCACCAGCCAGCGCCCCGCCGCTGCTGGCGGCATCCCCAGCAAGGGCCGAAAGTCCGGCGTATGTTCCGTCATGGCCCGTCCCCAGAAGTCCACTGTCAACCCCGGCAGAGAAATCACCTGACCTTTCGGCTGCCTGAACAGCAGCAGGTTGCCGGGGGCCTTGGCAAAGGGATGGCGCCGGTAAAGGGAATCGCGATGGTAAAGGTCATGGTTGCCGGGAAGCACGATTACCGGGAAGCCGGCCTGGGCTACCTGAGATACGAAAAAATCCAGCACCCGATCGGGCACCCGCGCATGGTCAAACACATCCCCGACAACCAGCAGGGCATCGGCTTCAAGCGTCCTCGCTCCGGCAAGGACCGCGCGGAAGGCTGCCTCGGCCAGCTCCGGCTGCCAGTCCACCCCCAGGTGCGTGTCGGAAGTATGTACCAGACGAACCCTTTTCTTGCTCACCGCGCGCTCCTTCAGTATTTGTGCAATATTGGTATCGTCTGATTCCGCCTCGGCAAATTCTAACTTCCCCGGTGCAGACGGTTGCAACCTCTTCGGAAGCAGACGCCTGGCCGCTAAATCGGCTCTGGGCCAACAACCCCTTGCCGACGCAGTTGGGCAACGGTACTGGCATCGTAACCCAGTTCTTCCAGAATCTCACCGCTGTGTTCACCCAAAAGGGGTGGCGGTCGTCTGATAATGGATGGCGTTTCGGCCAGCTTAAGCGGCGAATTGGGGACACGCAGCTGCGGGACTTTGGGATGCGACATTTCGGCAATCATGTTGCGCGCCTGCACCTGGGGATTGTTGACTACATCGGCGACCTGGTTAATCGGTCCGCAAGGCACCCCTGCCTGCCCGATGACCTCAATCCACTCGGCGGCGGTCCTGGTGCGAAACAAATCGCTGAGCAGCGCCACGCACTGGCTGCGGTTGGCCACCCGGTCGTCATTGGTGCGAAAGCGGGGGTCATCCAGTAAATCGGGCCGTTCAATAGCATGGCAAAATCGCCCCCAAAGGCCCTGATTGGCTACCCCTACAATGAAGTAGCCGTCAGCTGCCGGGAAGCTCTGGTAAGGGACAAGACCGGGGTGGCCGGAGCCTAACCGCTGCGGCGCCACGCCGGTAGCCATATAGGCCGTGGCGTGATAGCTCAGGGCGGCAACCTGCCCGTCCAGCAGGGCCGCCTCAACATATTGCCCCTGACCGGTTTGCCGCCGGTGGTACAGCGCAGTTACCAGGGAGCCGTAAGCCAGCATGCCGGTAAACAAATCCACCAGCGAAAAGCCAACCCGCATGGGCAAGCCCTCCGGCTCTCCGGTCAAATCCATCAACCCACTGTAGGCTTGAATCAGCAGGTCGTAACCGGGCTTTTCGGCCATAGGCCCGGTGCGCCCGTAGCCGGAAATAGCGCAGTAGATAATGCCCGGGTTAAGCTGACGCAGGGCCTCATAACCCAAACCCATACGCTCCAGGGCGCCGGCTCGAAAACTCTCCACCACAATGTCCGCTTCAGCGGCCAGGGAGCGGACTATCTTCCGTCCTTCCTCTTCCCGAAGGTTCAGGGTGAGGCTGCGCTTGTTCCGGTTGAAAGAGACGAACTGAGTGCTTTCGCCATTCCAGAAAGGAGTCCAGGAACGAGTTTCGTCGCCCCGTTCCGGCTCTTCTATCTTAATGACGTCGGCGCCCAGATCGCCCAGCAGCATGGTGCAAAAAGGCCCGGCCAGGGTTCGGGTTAAATCCACTACTTTAACGTTTTCCAGGGCCGAAGCCATGGAGACCTCCTGTCTATCCGGTAAAGTCAAACCGCCCGGCATTATAGCACGCCGGCATTACGTTAACCGTAAGCCCCCGGCCTCTCCCTCGCTGCCGCTCATGCCTGCTACCTCCCCCGGAGCTTCTCCTGTCAAGGGGGTAATTCCGGCGACAATAGGCATATCCCGAAAGAAGTGCATTGGTATGGCCCGGCGATTTATTTGGTAATATGTTAACCTGACGGGGAACAAATTCCCGCACTGGTTGGTGTAATGATGAGGCAGCAGGACAGGCCGTTCATTATAGTATTTGGCGGCATTAACATGGACCTGGTAACCTTGGCCCCCCGTTTTCCCCAGGCCGGGGAAACGGTAACCGGGAGCCGGTTCATTACGTATCCTGGCGGAAAAGGGGCTAATCAGGCCGTCGCCGCCGCCCGTATGGGGGCCCAGGTGAACATGGTAGGGCGAATTGGCGACGATGTCTTTGGCCCCCAGGCGCTTACTACCTTGTATGATGTGGGAGTGGACGTGTCCGGTGTGCGGGCCACTTCGGGTGTCCATACCGGCATCGCAGCAATTACCATAGACGAAATGTCCCAGAACAGCATCGTCCAGGTTCTCGGGGCCAACGACACTTGCGGCCCCGATGAACTTTCAAGAATAATGCGCCTGCTGCCTCGGGCGGCGGCGGTTCTGCTTCAACTGGAAGTGTCCATAGACTTGTCCCTGCAGGTAGCGCAGGCGGCGGCGGCGCAGGGTGTGAAAGTCATCCTGGACCCCAGTCCGGGGCGGCCCCTGCCCGATGAAATTTACCCCTGCTGCGATATAATTACCCCTAATGAAACCGACGCCCGGGCCCTGGGGCATTTAGCGGTAACCGATCGGGCAACAGCGGCCATGGCCGCCGGCAGCTTTTTAGCCAAGGGGGTCGGCGCGGTGGTAATTAAACTGGGCTCCAATGGCGTCTATTATGCCACCCCTCAAGGCAGCCAGTACCAGGAAGCTATTCCCGTAGAGGCGGTTGATTCTGTAGGGGCCGGGGACGCTTTTAACGGAGCGTTGGCGGTAGCGCTGCTGGAGCGGCAGAACCTGGAGCAGGCAGTAAAAATTGCTTCCGCCGCCGGCGCCCTGGCCGTTACCAGGTTCGGGGCGCAGGATTCCATGCCGACCAGAACCGAGGTTGATGACCTGCTGGCGGAACACGGGTATCACCTTCCCTGGGACTAGCCAATGCCGGATGATGACAAATTCTGCGCCTCTTGTGGCGCTGCCCTGGCGCTGCGAGAGCGCGAAGGTCAGGTTCGGCCGGTCTGCCCGGCTTGCGGGCGCGTGGTTTTCTATGACCCCAAGCTGGTGGCAGTAACTATAGTAAGTCGCGGAGACCAGGTGCTGATGGTGTGCCGGGCGAGGGAACCGGGCTATGGTCTGTGGAGCATTCCCGGCGGTTATGTTGACCGGGGGGAAGTGGTGGAAGCAGCGGCAGCCCGAGAGGTGTGGGAAGAAACCGGCCTGGAAATTGACATCGCGGGCTTGCTGGGAATATTCTCCGAAGCCGGCCGTTCAGTCGTGGTGGCAGCGTATGCCGGTTCCGTAGCCGGCGGCAACTTGCAGGCCGGCCCGGAAACACTGGACGCCGATTTTTTTCACCCGGACGCTTTGCCGTCCCTGGCCTTTCCCCAGGACACCCGGCTGCTGGCCTGCTGGCAGGAATACCGGCATACCGGCCGGAAATGACGGGGACGTTCCCTCAATCAGGTCCGGGTTCTGATACCCGGAACCCCCGCCAACTATGCTGACAACCTTTCGGTCAACCCTCAGCCACCTGAAGCGCTCTGCGCTGGATCTGATTCTGCCGACGCGCTGCCTGGGCTGCCGCCGAGAGGGGGACCTGCTTTGCCCGCCCTGCATCGCCGGTACGACGCAGTTGGCAGAGCCGTACTGCCGAATCTGCGCCGACCCGGGGGTGGCCGGGTTATGCCGCCGTTGTCGCCAGGCGGCGCCGGCCTGCGACGGCATCCGCGCCCCTTACCTGATGGAAGGCGCAGTGCGACGCGGCATACACAGCCTGAAATACCGCAATGTGCGCGCGGCAGCTATGCCATTAGCGCAACTGCTGGCTGATTACCTTGCCGACAACCCGGTCCCCGGCGAGGTAATCGTTCCTGCGCCGCTGCACCAACGACGGCTGCGGGAAAGGGGCTATAACCAAGCGGGGCTGATGGCCCGGGAGTTGGGAAAACTCACCGGGCTTCCGGTAAACGAAAACCTGCTGATTCGCGCCCGGGAAACGCTGCCGCAAGTCCGCACCACCACCGTGCAGCAGAGAAGGGAAAACCTGGCTGGCGCTTTTGTGTGCCTCGAACCCGCCGCCGGGCAAGCCATCCTCCTGGTGGACGACGTTGCTACTACCGGCAGCACCCTGTCGGCCGGCGCTGCGGCGTTAAAGGAGGCCGGCGCAGCCTCGGTGTGGGGCTTGACCATTGCCCGGGAAGGCCGCGCCTATCCGGGGCCGTCGGCTGTTGAACCGCCCCCTTGATTCCCGTTCCACCCTTCCGTAAAAGGCTTAAGGCTCGCTGCGGTCCCACCCGGGCAGAGCGTGGTAGCCCTCCAGGGGAATATCAACCACTGCCGGCAGCCCCTGGGCTTTTTTAAGCCGCTGAATGTTGTAAAGGTGGGTTATATACTCAAACCAGCGGTGCCGGAAGGTAGCCTCCAGCGAAATGTAGCCCTGGCTTGGGTCATTCGGGTCCTGGCGTACCCCGCTGGAATGCGCTTCCAGCCAGTGAAGTTGCCCGCCAATGTTGCTGGGCAATTCCTTGCGGCGCATCGAATCTACCGTTTCCGCTTCCAGCACAGAGCAGGCGAAATCCAGGCCTTTGCGCAAAACCGCCATAATCGAATCCAGTTCCCAATACCTGGTTTCGTCTAAACGCCGGTCGTAGGGCGAATCAATGATTCCCTCCCGGTCGTCAATTTCCGGCAGCCCTTCAGTGAACAGAAGCTCGCCCCACCGCCGCAGCAGCCAGCGGAAGTCGCCAGAAGCCACGTGGCTGACATTGCGCCGAATGCTCCACTCGCTCCACCCCCAGCGGTCAGACTGGAAGTCGAGCTGTTCGTCGGTCAGACCGGCCAGCTCCCGAAGATACATATCGTAAATTTCAGTGCGGAACTGGGGGAAGAGGGTAATTCCCGGGGCGTCGCCGGATATTTGCTGCTGAGCCATAACATACCTTCCAAACCAGCGGGTTGCTTAAACGTAAGGAATTAAACGCCGGCCGAATTTGCGGCTTGGGGTCGTACCCAGGTTTCCGACCAGGCCAGGCAGGCGCTGCTGCTCTGCTTGTCGCCACGCATTTCCAGAATTGGCCGGCCCGCCACCACATTGCCGTTAATGGTCAACTGGGCGCGGCGGGCGGGTATAAAACAACTGTAAACCCCGTGCGGGCGCCCCGGCGCGGTTCCGGCTTCAACCTTCAGCATATACGGTTCAAGGAAATCGTACCAGGTCAACAGTATTTCATCGTCTTCGCTCAACACCTTTTCCGTCCAGAAAGAACGGACATCCCCCGACTTGGTGAATTCGGCTTCGGCGACCGGGATTTCCTGGTCCGCGAACTCCGGGAAAAGCAGGGTTTCTATCTCCTCCTGAAGCCAGCGGGCCAGCGCAATATTATCAGAGTAAATCCGAATCTCATTGTCAATATCATCGCTTTTGAGAAAAAGAACGTGCCCGGCCCCGGCCGGAGAGAGCAAGACGCGCCAATGGCTTGTCCGGGTACTGTGGCCTTCGCTGCCATCCCGGGACAAGCGAATAAAGGAGTTCTCGCCGGTCAGGAGAATTTGATTAGGGTCGGTGGGGTTAGTAGTCATACTTTCACCTGCTGATTCGGTTCAGGGGTTGCCTAACGGCATCAGCCTGCCGTGGGGCAGGCTGATGCTTCAATCTCCAGTTAATGTTCGTGATAACGGCATTCCATCGTGTCCTGGCTGCCGCTTCCGGCAGCCCAGGGCTGATGTGGCTGCTTCGCCCGGTTGCTGCCTAGTTATCCTTCGCTGGGAACCAGTCCTGCTTCCAGGGAAAGCTCCCGTTGGCTGAATCAAAGGCCGGGAGCCCCTGTTCGACTCGCTCCCGGTAAGGGCTGGTAATGGGCTGGGTATAGGGGTAAATACCGCCCTCGTAAACGCCGGGCCCCTCCTTGAAATGGCGCGCCTGCTCCAGCGTTTCGACAAAAGGCATATTCATGTCGTACAGCTGTTCAACCCGTTTGGGCCTGGGGCCGGCCTTGGAAACGTGCCCGAACAACTCTCGGCCAATGATGCGTTCCGCCATCCAGACGCAGTCAATCACTTTATCGATGTCCACGCCGGTCTCGACACCCATATCTTCCATCATATGCAACAGGTCTTCAGTGGGGGCCATGCCGGTGGCCCGGCCGTTGCCGCAGTAGGGGCAGCCGCCGTACCCGCCAATGGTTCCATCCAACTCCACCGTGTCATCCGGGCCCAGAATGCGCATGGCAGCATAGGCCGAGGCAATGGCCATATTGCGCCCGTTATGCAGGTGCAGCCGGAAATGGTTGATTTCCGGCCAGCGTTCCTTTACCCGATAGAGGCTTTCCTCTACTTTGGCCGGGGTGCAGTGGCTCATCGGGTCGCCCATCGAGCAGCTGACCACCTTAATGCCGACCTCATCCCACATACCGTGCTGCTTTTCGAACAGAGTCATGAGGCTGTCCACCGGGAACTCGCCCAGAAAGTTGGAACCCCAACTGGCATTGCAGCCGATGCCGGCCTCCTTGATATTGAGTTCCTGAGCCTGGGCGATAATCTGCGGCCACCGTTCCATCTCCTGCATTTGGGAGCGGTTGGTATTGCGCCGCACGAAAACGTCGCACATATGGCAGGAAAGGCGGGGATATTGGTCCCGCTCAATGGTAAGCGGGGGCGAATATGTGCGGGCCCGTTCCACGCCCCGGGAATTCAGAGCCAAAGCCGTGTAAGTAACCTCCGGGTTGGGGTTAAAACGGTTGACGATTTCGTCAATCCGCTCCATTTGCGGCGTCCACTTGGGGCTGACAAAGGAACCGACTACTATCTGCGGCAGACCGGTTTCGGAAAGGGCATCCAGCAACTCTACCTTGTCGTCAACGGAAATGGCAGCATCCTCAATTTGCATTCCCTCCCGCATCCCTTCCTCTTTATAAACAACTCGGGGCCACTGATACATAACCATCCTCCTCTAATCCAGCATACTTACGGAGAGCATTGAGGGGTAAAACGGGCCATACATAAAGCCCTTTGCAAGCCGGGGATTGGGCGAATTGTATGGGCTGAACATTGCCTTGTCAAGGAATACCGGCGCCGGCTGGCACGGGTATAGCTGGCGGGTATAGCTGGCGGGTATAGCTGGCATGGGTACAAGGGTTGAAAACCGGTCAGCCTTAAGCTCACCGAAAACCCGGTGGTCATCAGCAGCGAAACTGCGCCAGAGGCAGCTAACGCCAAATCTTCGGCCGGGAAGCGCCAATCGGTTTAACCGGCGCTGCTTGCCAGTAATCCAATCTGGTTTTATATTGGGGTGCAACGAAAGTACTGCCTTCAGCTCCGGGAAGCGCAGCATGGGCAACAATTCCCGAGTTTTCACAAAGCTCCAGCGGGTACGGGAGGGTGCGATGCCGGAAGCAATCATAAACGGTTTCCGCATGTATTACGAAGACCACGGCCAGGGGCAGCCCCTGGTAATGATTCATGGCGGCCTGGGTGGTGGCGAAGGCTGCCAGAATCTGATGGCCAATCATGCTGCGGTTCTCTCCGTTGGCTATCGCGTCATATCTTACGACCGCCGGGCGGCTGGCCGTTCCGAAACGCCCGGTTATGGCTACTCCATTGCCAACTATGCGCAAGACCTTTACAGCCTTCTGGAATACCTGAAGGTTGACCGGGCCCATATTCTCGGCTCTTCAGCCGGCGGCCCGATTGCCCTGAAGTTCGTCCTGGAACACCCGGAAATGACCCAATCCCTGCTGCTGGTCAACACTATGACCTACGCCCGGGAATCGGAACGGGCAATTCGGCAGCAGGAACTGGATGATATGAAACGGAAGGAAATCGACCGCGGCAAAGCGGAAGCAATAGCCGCCTACCTGGAGGCTCGCTGGCCCGGCATTGAGCGGAACGACCCGGAACGTTTTGCTGCCTTGAAGGAAAAAACCCTGGAGCAATACGACGGAATCCTGAAGACTACCCAAAGCTACCTGGAGATTCGGAATTCCCTGGAATCCCGCCTTGCAGAAATACAGATGCCCACCATGATTGTGCATGGGGACGCCGACAGCAGGATAAACGTGGAATGCGGGTTGCAGCTGCACGCCGGTATCGCCGGCTCTGCAATGCGCACTATCCCCGGTGCGGAGCATGGCCTGTTGACCAATGAACCATGGCGTACCAGAAACCTGATTCTGGAATTCCTGACCGGGGCAGCTCTCCAGGAGCCGGGCAAACCCCCCTCGCCGGCTCCGGCAGCTTTCTCGCCGGCGGCGGGCAATATCCCCATGCGAACCGCGAGCATCGATCATATAGCCATGCCCACGGCCAACGCAGAGCGGCTGCTCCGGTTTTATAAGCGTCTGGGTTTTACCATCAACGACGAAGATGACTGGCGAGCCGGAAAGGTTGGCATCTTCTCGATTCAGGTTGGCGACTCAAAGATAAATGTTCACCCTGAAGGCTATACCGCCACTTTGCGGGGGCCGACAGCAGTTCCGGGCTGCGTTGACATCTGCTTCGTTTGGGACGGCACCGCAGAGGAATGTCAGGAGCTGCTGACCCAGGCCGGCGTGGAGGTAATTCGCGGGCCGGGGCCGCGCAAGGGGGCCCGGGCCGGCGGGGCTCTGCCGGCAGTCAGCCTGTATGCCCGGGACCCGGATGAAAACCTGCTGGAATGGATGATTTACCTGTAACGCAAATTGTACCGGAAGGGAGAAGAACCAATGGCAAGAATGACCGGCAAGGAAGCCCTGGCCCGAATGCTGGTAGCGGAAGGGTTGGAGTATATTTTCGGCAATCCGGGCACCAGCGAGACGCCCTTTCTGGACGTTTTACAGGATTTTCCGGAACTTAAGTACATGCAGGCCTTGCAGGAAGGCACCGCAGTGGGTATGGCCGACGGCTACGCCCGCGCCACCGGAAAGCCGGCTTTTGCCAACCTCCACATTGCCGGCGGCCTGGCCAATGGCATCAGCGCCCTGTATAACGCTTACCGGGGCGGCACCCCCCTGGTGCTGACTGCCGGCAACTCCGATACGCGGATGTTACTCAACGATCCGGTGCTCTCCGGCGACCTGGTGGAGATGACCCGGCAGTTCACCAAGTGGAGCGCAGAGGTGCCCAACGCCGCTAATATCCCCATGGCAGTGCGCCGGGCCTTCAAGGAAGCTAAAACGCCGCCCACCGGCCCGGTGTTCCTGTCTTTCCCATGGGATACCATGGATGAAGCGGCAGCATCGGATGCGGACATTGTACCCTCTTCGCCGGGTTACTACCGGGTGCGCCCCGACGCGGCGGCGGTTGCCAGGGCGGCGGCGCTGCTGGCGGCGGCGGAAAACCCGGTTGTAGTCCTGGGCGACCGGGTTGCCCAGTCCCGGGCCATGGCTGAACTGGTAAAGGTGGCTGAAATGCTGGGCGCCAAAGTCTATGCCGCCTCTTACACCTGTTCCGAGGTGGGCTTTCCGGCCAACCACGACCAGTACGCCGGGATGCTGAACCTGAACAGCGCCGCCGTCCGCCAGCAGCTGAACGGCGCCGATGTTGTGCTGGCGGCCGGAGTCAGCGTTTTTTCTTCCTTCCTGTATGTGCCGGAACCCTTGCTTCCGGCCGGTGTCCGGCTGGTGCACCTGGACAACGACGCTAAAGAAATCGAGAAGATGTACCCGACGGAGCTGGGTTTATTGTGCGATCCCAAAGCCGGCCTGGCCGACCTTGCGGATGCCCTGGAGCAGGAAATGACGGCCTCGGCCCGGGAGGCGGCGGCCACCCGGGCGGCCGCTTTGGGTCAGGCCCGACGCCAGGCCCGGCAGGAGTACCTGGCGCGCCTGGCCGCCTTGACCGACCGGCGGCCGATGCCGGTGGCCCGGATGATGCATGAACTGGCTCAGGCCCTGCCCGATAACGCCATCGTAGCCGACGAGGCTATTACCTCGCGGGGCGCCCTTCTGGAGGCCATTGAACCGTCGGAGCCGGGCAGCTACTACGCCATCCGGGGCGGCGCTTTGGGCTGGGCTATGCCCGGCGCCCTGGGCATTAAGCTGGCCAATCCGGGACGGCCGGTGGTCGCCGTGGTGGGCGATGGAGCATCCATGTACACGGTGCAGGCTTTGTGGACCGCGGCCCGCTACAACATTCCGGTAACCTACGCCATCTGCAACAACCGCTCCTACCGCATACTTAAAGTCAATATGGACGTCTATCTGCGGCGGATGCTGGAAGATGTGGAGCGCAGCAGCGAATACGTGGGTATGGATTTCGCAACCCCGCTGCCCCTGGCCGAGATAGCTCAAGCCATGGGCGTCGCCGGCCGGAATGTGGCGGAGCCGGCGGAACTGCGCCCAGCGCTGGAAGCAGCCTTGGGCAGTGGCAAACCGGCGGTAATTAACGTCAGCATTGACGGCTCTCTCTAGTCAGCCAGCACCTCCATGCCTAGGGACACTATTTCGTCCCAGGCTTCCCGGCTTACCGGCTGGATGGACAAGCGCATCCCGCGCCGAACCAGCAGCATATCCTGCAAATTGGGGTTTCGCTTGATTTCCTGCAAGGTAACCGGCCGTCTGAACTCCTGGTCTGCCTGAATATCAACCATCAACCAGGTAGGGTTAGCCGGGTCGCTTTTAGGGTCATAGTATTTGTGGGTAGAATCCCAGGCGTAATAGTCAGGGTAAGCCTCCCGCACCACTCGGGCAGTGCCTACGACTGCCGTAGGCTTGGCGTTGCTGTGATAAAACAACACCCCGTCCCCCGCTTTAATTTCGTCCCGCATGAAGTTGCGCGCCTGGTAGTTGCGCACTCCGTCCCACTCGGCAGTCCGGCTCTCCTCGCTCAACAGGTCAGCGAAAGAGTAATTTCCCGGCTCTGACTTGAACAGCCAATATCTGCGCTCGGCCATGCTAACTCCACAAACTCCGGTACAAGCGGGGCGCTGCCGCTACAGGGCTACTTCCCCTTCCTCGCCGGTACGGATTCGAAGGGCATTGGCCACGGGCATTACGAAAATCTTGCCATCGCCGATATTGCCGGTACGGGAGTTCTGCACGATTATGTCAATAGCCCGTTGGGTATCCTGGTCGCTGACCACGGTTTCCAGTTTCACTTTGGGCAGCATATCCACCACATAACTACCGGCTACGCCCCGCGGCCCGCCAACCTCGATGCCCCGCTGGGCCCCCCGGCCGGTTACCTGGGTAACATTAACCCCCGTCAAACCGTTATCGGCCAGGGCGTCCTTTACGGCATTGAGTTTTTCTGGCCGGATGATTGCCTCTATTTTATTCATATTCCTCCCGCCGGCGCCCATCTCGCCGACTCATTATATCCCGGACCGAAGCCGGTTTGCCGGCAGCTTGCCTCGGTCCGCTGAAGGAATTATAGCCGAAACCCGCGCCATTTGATAACCGGCGGCGCCGAGCGGTCACCGCCACCGCAGCTGCCGGCTGATCGCCCCTCTTTTCGTGAAAACAGGCCGCCGGCAAAAGCCTCCGGGTGGGCGGCTATACCAACTCACCCGGAGGACATTGTCGCAAGATTAGCCACTTGCCGGCGGAGGTTGCCGTCAGCGGGCTGGCGAAGTTCAACGCCGCCGCTGGTACAGATATACCCCGCCGCCAAGCAATCCTACCACTGCTAACCCGGCCATTCCCCACAGCGGCCAGTTGACGCCGCCGGAAGGTCCCGGAGACTGCACTGCCGGCGGTTCCGTCGGCTGGGCTGCCGTCGTCGGGGGTGGCGCCGACGTCGCCGTTGGTTCGGCGGCGGCCATTGCCGGCGCCGGCGTTGCGGCGGGTGTCGCCGTCGGCGCCGGCCGCACTGCCTCCAGGGAAGAATCCTGCCACCGGGGCGTGGTCGTGGCCGTCGGGGCTGGTGGCACCGCCGTCGGCGTGGCCGTCGGGGCCGGTGGCGGCAATGTTGGCGTCGGCGACGCCCTTCGGCTTGCCGTCGGCGTAGCCGTCGGGACAGGAACCGATGTCGGCGTATTGGTCGGGGCCGGCGTGCTGGTGGGCGTCGCCGGGGCGGTAGCCGCCGTCGTACTGGTCGCCGGAACCGTTGGCCCGGCGGTCGGCGTTATTGCCGGCGCGGCTGTATTGGTGGGCGCAGCCGTTGGCGTCATTTCCGGCAACGGCGTGCTGGTCAGCGCCGGCGTGGGCGTATCCGTCGGAACCGGGGTTGCTGTTGCCGTCGGCGCAACGGTGGCCGCAGCCCTTCGGGCCGGGGCGTTCCGGCTCCGGTCGCCATAGACAACGCCGGGGCCGGCTTCCGGCGTGGGAGTGTTGGTACTGGTTGGTGTGGGGGTATTGGTAGGCGTGGGCGTGTCGGTGGGGGTATTGGTAGGCGTGGGCGTGTCGGCAGGGGTATTGGTAGGCGTGGGCGTGTCGGTGGGGGTATTGGTAGGCATGGGCGTGTCGGTAGGGGCATTGGTGGGTGTGGGCGTGTCGGTAGGGGCATTGGTGGGTGTGGGCGTGTCGGTAGGGGTATTGGTGGGTGTGGGCGTGTCGGTGGGGGTATTGGTTGGCGTAGGCGTGGGCGTATCGGTGGGGGTGCTGGTGGGTGTGGGCGTGTCGGTGGGGGTATTGGTTGGCGTAGGCGTGGGCGTATCGGTGGGGGTGCTGGTGGGTGTGGGCGTGTCGGTGGGGGTATTGGTTGGCGTAGGCGTGGGCGTATCGGTGGGGGTGCTGGTGGGTGTGGGCGTGTCGGTGGGGGTATTGGTTGGCGTAGGCGTGGGCGTATCGGTGGGGGTGCTGGTGGGTGTGGGCGTGTCGGTGGGGGTATTGGTTGGCGTAGGCGTGGGCGTATCGGTGGGGGTGCTGGTGGGTGTGGGCGTGTCGGTGGGGGTATTGGTTGGCGTAGGCGTGGGCGTATCGGTGGGGGTGCTGGTTGGTGTGGGCGTGTCGGTGGGGGTATTGGTGGGTGTGGGCGTGGGCGTATCGGTAGGGGTGCTGGTTGGTGTCGGCGTGTCGGTAGGAGTATTGGTTGGTGTGGGCGTGTCGGTGGGCGTCGGTGTGGCGGTGAAGGTGTAGTCTGTACTAGCATTCCCGCAACCAGTGGCTCGAATCGTGAGCTTGTATCTGGTGCCTGGGGTAAGCCCCGTCGCGGTGAAACTTCCAGGGCTCGAGTATAGGCCATCCCCAAGTGCGGGTCCGTTTAAATCAATGTAGTCTTCCTCAGAGTCGTCTGTTATCAATACGGTAAAGTGATTAGGGGATGTGCAGCCCGGCCCTTTCTGCCAGGTTATGGTTGCTCCGGTGCCGGCGCTGTTGACGACCACCTTGGTGACGATCGCCTTCATGGATCCCTGCGCGCTCACGGCTGGCGGCGACGCCGTTTCATGGATTAGCAGGATGGCGACAATTGCCAGTACTATGCCGGCGGCGACGGTGGCCGCGTCCCTGGTTAGGAAGGAAGGCAACATTGGAAACCTGCTCCTGACCAGAGAGTCGGGGGGGGGGGGGGGGGGGGGGGGAGTAATCATTCCGGAACCGGGGCGGTAGTTGCCCTTATCTGCCATAGTTTGCCTCGTCGGGTTGCAGGTTTGGTTGAAGGAGGCCTTCCCGCATGGGGTCTGCGGCTAACAATTTTAGCAGAGAAATTTCGGCAAAGGAATACCGGTGCAAGAGCGATATAACGCCATATTAGCCGCCGGCCGGGCCGGCGAAGCAGCGGCACGGAAACTGCTTCGGCAAACCAAATGACCGGTTGTACCACGCAACAGGGGCGTGCCGCCGCCAGCCGGGCCCGGTGTTGACACTGACTTTACGCTGAATTAAGCTGGTTTCCCTTCGCAGCAGGTGTCAACCGGCTGCCTGCCGCGGCAAGCGGATGTCCGGCAGCATCGTTTCGGTAAGCCCAACCCCGACTGCCGGGAGGTCCGGGCCGGTGGCCCGCCAGGAGACGCCATGCCGGCCTTCGTAATTCTCGCCGCAATGCGGGGACGCTTCATCTCCGAGCGCGGCAACCACTACGATAATTTTCAGATGATGGGCTATACCGAAGCCGCCGACCCTTACGCCGCCGTCGCCGCTTTTTTTGACCAGCCGCCCTACCCGGTTCGGTGGGAGGATGTGGAGTACCTGTGGGCCGAGCAGTTGGCGGATAACCACCAGACCGGGCACCACGGCGACTACGGACGGGTTTATCTGGAATCCTTGCGGCGGCGTTGGGAATGAACAAGGCTTCGGTGCGCGCTAGCTGCCTTCGGCCGCCTCCCGCAGCGCCGCAAATTCCCGGCGGTAGGCCTCTGCCAGCGTGCGCCGGTCGGTGGTGTGCAGCACAAAGCGGGCGCCCTGCCGTACCCAATAAGCGGAAAGGTCCGCCGTCTGGTGATGCACCAGGGTGGGAATGCCGTAGGCCTCTGCGGTGGCAATCACTTTTTTGACAATTTCCTGGTACTCGGGCCGCTCGTACTGGTCCGGGAAGCCGAGGGAAATGCTCATATCGTTAGGGCCGACAAAGATGCCGTCAATGCCCGGGACGTCCAATATTGCTTCCAGATTTGCCACCGCCGCCACGCTTTCAATGCCGATAATGGCAACGGTGTTGCGGTTGCGCTGCTCCAGGTAGGTTCTGGAGGCATCGCTGACCTGCTCGCCGGTATCCATCAGCCGCCGGACTGCCTCGCCTTTCAGGGGCCGCCATTTGGCGGCGCCAATCACCTCCTTCACTTCCTCCACCGTCTCACAATAGGGCGCCAGAATGCCCTGCGCCCCGGCATCCAGGGCCATAGTAACGTAATGGGAGGCCGGTACGGGAATGCGCACTATCGGAACCAATGGCGAGCTGCCGAAGGCCGCCAGATAATCCGCCATTTCCGCCCGGCTGCGGGGGCCATGTTCGGTATCTATAACCACATAGTCCAGCCCAATGCCGCCCAGCGCAGCCACCCAGCGAGGGTTGCGTCCGTGGGTAATCATTGTCCCGTAAACCCGGCCGCCGGCCTGCAAAACAGCTTTGAGTTCGGCTCCGTTCATTGCGCCTCCATGCTATCGTAAAATCTTTGGGCTACCATCAAGTCTTTAAGTCTTTGGCAAAAGGACACCGTCAGAAAACCGGGGCGTCTGTCCTGACCATTGTCCTGCCTCCGGCACGCTCCGGGGCAAGTATAGCAGAGCGCGGCAAAGCAAGGCTTTGCTATACTATCCCCGGAGCTTCCCCGGTTCGGCACAATGGAGAAGAAGTGAAGCAGCCTCAAGTAATTTCCAGAGCGGCGCAATGGGATACCCTGGCCCGGCGCTTGCGCCGGGAACCTGAATTGGCTGTTGATACCGAAGCCAATAGCGGGTACGCCTACCGGGGCCGAATATGCCTGGTGCAGATTGCCGCCGCCGGCAGCGCCTACCTGGTTGACCCGCTGGCCATTGATGACCTGGCTGCCCTGGGTCTCCTGCTGGCCGACGCCGCCATTGTTAAGGTGATGCATGGCTCCGACTATGACCTGCGCTGTCTGAGCCGCGAGTACGGGTTTCGGGTATCCGGGCTGTTCGATACCGAAACCGGCGCCCGCTTTCTGGGAATGCAGAACCCCAACCTGGCGGCGGTCGTCCGCCACTTTCTGCAGGTAGATATTCCCAAGAGCCGGCGGCTGCAACGCTCCAATTGGGCGCTGCGGCCGTTGAGCGCTGCCGCACTCCAATACGCCGCCGCCGACGTGGAACACCTTTCACCCCTGGCTGGTCAACTGCGCCGGGCTTTGCGGCAAGCGGGAAGGCTGGAATGGGCGCAGGAAGAGTTTCTTCGCCTGGAAGAGGCGGGGGTGGCGCGCCACGAGCCGCCGGGGCCGGCGTTTCTGCGGGTCAAGGGCAGCGACCGGCTAACCCCCCGGGAACTGGCAGTGCTGCAGGAGGTATTCGCCTTTCGAGAGGCCGAGGCGGAACAGCTGGACCGTCCGCCCCATTGGATAATGGACAATGCGACTCTGCTCCAACTGGCCCGGCAGCCCACCAGGCCCCTGGCAGATTTGCCGAATCTGTCCTCGCATTTCGTGCGGCGGTCGGGCAATCAACTGCGCGCCGCGGTTCAGAAAGGAATGAACGGCCCCGAGTACCAGCGCCCCGACCAACCTCGCCGCAATCCCCCGACCCGGGAAATGCAGGTTCGGCTGCAAAAGTTGAAGCAGTGGCGGTCAGACAGGGGGGCTGAGTTGGGGATCGACCCTTCTTTGCTTTGGCCTGCTCTGAGCCTGGAACGCCTGGCTCAAGACCCGACGCAATGGGAGCGGGAAATTATGCCGGGTGGCGCCAAAGAGGTGCGGGCCTGGCAAGTCAAAGAGTTTTCCCGGGAACTGGCGGCAACGCTGAAGGCAGCCGCCTGACCCTTATCAGCAGCGGAAAGGGCGCCGGCAAACAGCGCCGGGATGGCCGGCAGCGAAACCGGCGCGCCGGACGGTTTGACTGAATGGCAGTTAATCGAAGAAGGTATAGCCGTGGCGGTTCAGGGTTACCGTAGCCTCAATGCGCCAGGCGTAGGCAACCTGCATCGGCTGAGGGTCAAATTGCACTGCCCGCAGGTGGCGCGGCAGGTTGTCCCGAATTATCGATTCCGCCGCCCGGGCTCGCTGCAACAGAGCGGCATCGTCGCCGGCCCGGTCCTGCTCCCGCACCAGATGCCAGCGTATCCAGGCCCAATTGGAATGAATATAGCTGTATGCAGCATCCAGTTCCCTTTGCCGCATCTGTGTTTGCAACCGTGCGAGCGCTTCCTTCAGTTCCTGATTCGCCGCTTCCAGCAATGCCAGCCGTTGCGACAGCAGACTCATTTCTTCGGACATGGCCTTGCCTCATAGTTGCTTTCGGCTTTAGCCGCTGCGCCCCCAACCCCCGCAGCCCGCTACCGGAGGGCATATAAAACGCCCGAGTCGGTGCGGACGTAGAGTTTACCGCCGGCGAAAGCCAACGGCTGGTTAACGGCAGCGTCCACGGAGTGTTCCCAAATAACCGTCCGGTTACGGGTATCTACAGCGTACACCTTGCCTGCCTGAGTAGCGAAATAAACGTTTTCACCGGCCGCTATGGGGGAAGCATAGATGCCTCCCGCCACTTGAATGCGCCAGGCTTCCCGGCCGGTCAAGGGGTTCAGGGCATATAACCTTCCCTGCAAGTCGCCAACGTACAGATATGCGTCAGCTGCCGCCGGAGCTGCTACAATGCTGGAGTCCGCCCCATCGGGGGAAAAGCGCCAGCGTCCGGCCTGTTGCAGCGCCGGCGGCGGCACCCTTGGCGCCTGCCAAAGCCACAACTGAGCCCAAACCCGCTTGAATTGATACTGGCCGGGGATTTCCCTTTCCGTGGCATCTATTCCGTACAGGCGTCCGCCGGCGGCAAAATAAACCATATCATAGGCAATGACCGGGGCTGAACTCGCCGACTTGGGGGTACGGTAAACCAGGCGATTCTGCCCCGTGCGGGCGTTCAACAAATGCACTTGCCCGTTGCGATCTCCCACCGCCAGCGTACCATCGTCAACCGGGGTCAAGCTCCCGATGGTTTCGGTGGCCGCATAGGTCCAAATGGATTCGCCAGTGGCGGCATCCAGAGCATAAAGTCGGTTATCCCAGGAACCCACATATACAATACCCCGGTGAACTACCGGAGCGGCAGTTATCATATCCCCGGTCTTATACTCCCACCTGGTTTCGCCGTTAGCCGGGTCTAAAGCCACAAGGCGATGATCCGGGAGGCCAACAAACAGGGAGCCGCCGGCCAGGGCCGGGGAACTCTGCACCGGGCCGGCAGCGGGTCTTTCCCATATGACGGCTCCGGTTTCAGCGTCAACCGCGAGAACCTTGAAGTGTCCGCCCAGGTACACCCGGCCATCGTAAACCACCGGCCCGGAGCGTGTAGCCGTCCCCAGCGGAACCTTCCACAGCTCTTGTCCCCGCAGCTTCCCGTCAAGGTGGGCAGCCAACGGGGCGACCTTGCGCTGCGCCACATCCCCGCCAGCCATGGTCCAATTTCCCGGCGTCGAGCCGGAAGTTGCCTGGGTGGTGGGTTGATTGAACAGCAGTACCCGGTAGTTGGGAAGAAAGGGGTAGTTAAGCCACAAAATAAAGGCAAAGGCTGAAACCAATGCCCCAACCCATACCAGGCGGTGACGGGGAAACAGCCGGCGATCCCGTCCGTGAAAGGCCCAGCGAGGCACGCTTCCAATATCCCGTCCACAACCGGGGCAAGCGCCGGCAATTTCGGCAAGCGCTGCTCGGCACCAGGGACATACCGCCCCATCGCGGCGGCGGCCAGCCACTGAGGTTAGCCGCCCAGATTGCCGTCGGCTAGCCCACCGGCTTATCCGCAGCAGTCCATTCTTCAGGGATATACCTCCGGGTAAAGCAAGTGAATGGCAGAAAACGACCGGTTTAATCCGCCGGTCAGAAAGGAGGAACCGTTCAGAAGGGCAAAAACAGAATTCCGGGCGCTTGAAATGAGCCGGATAGAATAGAAGTAGAAATGGTACCCCGGAGGGGCTTCGATCCCCTGATCTCCACCTTGAAAGGGTGGCGTCCTGACCTGGCTAGACGACCGGGGCACAACAGAGACATTCTACTACAAATCTCGGAACATTGGCAAATCCAGATCGGCGTATAACCGGGCAAACCCTTTACCCATGACGCCTCGGCGCGAATCGCCTATACTGAAGCGCAGCATGGGACGGCAATCGGTTCATCCAACCACCGGCAGGGGCTTGCCGTCCCTATTGCCTGAAACGCAAATCAAACCGGAGATAAGGGTATGCCGTCATTTTGGGAGAAGATACGGGTGGATGGCCAGGATATGGCTGCTTATGTCAGCATACCCGACGGCGCCGGGCCTTTTGCCGCCATTATCGTCGGGCAGCACGGCGGCGGGGTTGACCGGTTCATCCGCACCATTTGCGACCGGTTCGCCGCGGCCGGCTATGCGGCAGTGGCGCCAAACCTGTACCACCGCATCCCCGACGAGACGCTGAACGCAAACCCGCGCCCCAGGCCCCGGGATGTGCTGCGCGACCCGGAAATCATAGCCGATCTTGACGCTGCGGTGGGTTTTCTGCGCAACCGCCCGGAGGTTGACGGACAGCGGCTGGGCATTACCGGCTTTTGCATGGGCGGGCGGGTAGCCTGGCTGGGAGCAGCTTGTAATCCCCACCTCCGCGCTTCAGTACCCTACTATGGCGGCAATATCATGACCGCCTGGGGCGCCGGCGCCCAACCGCCCTTCGCTATGGCCGCCGGGATCAATTGCCCCATTCTGTTCCATTTCGGAGAAATTGACCAGAACCCGTCCCAGGAGGATATGCGCAAGTTGGACGCCGAGCTGACTCGCCTGGGCAAACCGCATCAGTTTTACACCTACCCCGGCGCTGACCACGCCTTTATGGATTTCACTGCCAATCGTTACCATCAGGAGGCAGCGCAAGCCTCCTGGCCCCGAACCCTGGAGTTCTTTGCCGCCCACCTGAAGAACTAACCCGGGCTTTGGCCCGGAGTCCCGGGCCAATGGACGGGGCAGAACTTCTCTCGTAGAATTGGAGCTGAACCAGCGAACCGGAAAGCAGGAGGAAAAGCACATGGCTAGAGTATCGCTAGACCTGGACAACAGGGACGACCTGGCAAGGGTTGGGGCATCCGGCTGGCGCCGCAGTATGGGAATGGTGCCCGGCGAACCCAACCAGGGCCTGGTCGCCGAAATGCGCGGGGTGGCAGCCCGACTGATCGATTATGACGATTCGGCCTGGGAACAGCCGGAGAGCATTCAGGAACGCCTTTCCGCCGGTTTTACCTTTGCCTGGTATCGACTGGCCTTTACCATGCCCGACAACGTAAAGGGTCAGTCGGTAGCCGGCAACCGGGTATTTTTCGAGTGCAACGTAGATAATTACGGCGAAGTTTACGTGGATGGCGCAATCGACCGGGATATTGGCGTAATAACCGGCAATAACACCGCCAAGCGGGTGCCGGTAACCGGCGCAGCCGAGCCGGGCAGCCAGCACTTGCTCGCCGTGCTGGTCGCCAATGCGCCCCTGGGCGACCCGGTGGGGTCGATTTTCTTCCGGCACGCCACCCTGGCTTTCGAGGAAGCTCCGCCGCGTTAAAGTCAGCCGGCGGCGGCCGCCAGCAGGAGTGATTAAGGGAGACTGATATGACAAGCAGGTCTTTTGCGGGAAAGGTTAACGCCCCGGAGTTCCCCCAGGGGCTGGAATGGGTCAATACCGACCGGCCCATCACCTTGCAAGAATTGCGGGGCAAAATCGTGCTGCTGGACTTCTGGACCTACTGTTGAATTAACTGTATGCACATTTTTCCGCAGTTGCGGAAACTGGAACATAAATACGCCGGCGAGCTGATGGTCATCGGCGTCCACTCGGCCAAGTTCCCCAACGAGAAGGAACGGGAAAACCTGTATAAGGCGGTAAAACGCTATGAACTGGAACACCCGGTAATTAACGACGCCGAGTTTCAGGTTTGGCATGAGTACGCCTGCCGGGCCTGGCCTACCCTGATGTTCATTGATCCGGAGGGCAAGGTCATCGGCAAACACGAAGGCGAACTCTCTTACGACGACTTTGACCGTCTTCTGGGGCAAATGGTTCAGGAATTTGATGCGCAGGGTTTATTGACCCGTGAGCCGGTACTCTACGAGGCCGAGTCGGAGCCGGAAACCGTCCTTTCCTTTCCCGGCAAAGTGCTGGCCGACGAAGCCGGCCAGCGTTTGTTCATCTCCGATTCCAACCACAACCGCATCGTAGTAACTTCCCTGAACGGAGCCGCACAGGCAATCATCGGCTCCGGTGTCGCAGGGCTGGCCGACGGCGATTACTCTACCGCCCGGTTCAATCACCCGCAAGGCCTGATCCTGGTGGGTGAAACCCTGTATGTGGCAGATACGGAAAACCACTGCATCCGCAAGGTTGACCTGGCAAGCAATGAAGTTGCCACTATCGCCGGCACCGGGCGCCAGGGCGGGCGCTCTGTTGGAATGGGGCCGGGGTTTGGCGCTGAACTCAACTCTCCCTGGGATTTGACCCACCACCAGGGTAAGCTCTATATCGCAATGGCCGGCTGCCATCAGCTTTGGGCGCTGGACCTGGAGTTGGGGCTGGTTGGCCCCTATGCCGGCGCCGGCGGCGAGTCCATCACCGACGGGCCCCTGAAAGAGGCTACCCTGGCTCAACCCAGCGGCATCACCACGGACGGGGAGCGGGTTTACTTCACCGACAGCGAAACCAGCTCAGTTCGCTCCGCGGAGCTGGGCCCCAATGGCCGGGTGCGCACTATCGTTGGCCTGCATCTTTTTGAATTCGGCGACCGGGACGGCGAAGGGCATCACGTGCGCTTGCAGCACCCATTGGGCATTACGTGGAAGGATGGCGAGCTTTTTATTGCCGATACTTACAACCACCGTATCAAGCGGATATTGCCGGCTACCCGCAGCGCCTTCAGCCTGTTAGGCGCCGGCCGGCCGGGCTGCGCCGACGGTTTGGGGTTAGCCGCCGAGTTCGCTGAACCCGGCGGTCTCAGTTTCGCCGGTGACCTGCTCTTTATCGCCGATACCAACAATCATCTGATTCGCGTGGCGAATCTGCAAACCATGCAGGTCAGCACCCTGGAGATTACCGGGCTTCCGGCGGCGGCGCAGGAAAAGTAAATGCATACACAGCAACGGGGCGCAAACGCCCTTCCGCCCCGTTGCTGCAGCCTGGCGTTCATTACTCTGGCTAGCAGTAGCTCATTCCCCGATTAATAACGAAGATGCGGTCCCGGCGCGCCAGATCCGGTTCCACCGACAACGCTGCTTCCGGGAATATCCGGCCAGCCATCTGCTCTACCGACGGCATCTGCTCCGGGTCCAACTCCAGCAAGATTATCCCGTGCTTTTTCAGTTTGCCCGGGGCCTGTTCCAGCAGACGGCGAACCAGGTTCAGCCCATCGGGCCCCCCGTCCAGGGCCAGCGATGGCTCCCAGCGAACCTCCGGCTGAAGGGTGGGCAGCCGCTGACTGGGAATGTAGGGCAGGTTAGCCAGAACCAGGTCCACCGGCTCGGGCACCGGTTCCAGCAAATCTCCCTTGCCCAGGGAAACCCGGTCGGCCACGTTGTGGGCCCGGATATTATAGGCTGCTACATCCAATACTTCGTCGGCGCAATCCACGGCGTAAATGCGGGCGGCCGGCAGGTGCAGGGCCAGGTTAATGGCAATGGCCCCGGTTCCGGTTCCCACATCGGCGACAACCAGATCCGGCGTCTCCATACCCATCAAAGCCATAAACAGAGCGTGCTCGACCATACACTCTGTTTCCGGGCGGGGAATCAGTACGCTGGAGTTGACCAGCAAGTTGATGCCGTAGAACTCTTTGTACTGCAAAATATAGGCCAGTGGTTCCCGCTTCAGGCGGCGTTCCAGAATCCGGGACAGAAGCTGTTCCTGCTGCGGGGAAACTTCGGTTTCCTGTTGGGAAAAAAGGTCCTGACTCTGCATACGCATTACATTCAGCAACATCACCTCAGCCTCCAGGCGAGGATCGGGGATGTGAGCAGCTTCCAGGGCGCGGTGAGTCTGCTGGACGGCTTCACGAAGCAATGGCATACTTTCGCTCGCTGAGCGGCCGGTCAGGCCGTAACCTCTTCCAGCAGCTTGCTCTGCTCCCAGGCGGTCAGGGAGGAGATTATTTCCCCCAAACCTTCCCCGTCCATAATACGGGCGATGCCGTGGAAACTGGCTGAAATGCGGTGGTCAGTAATTCGATCCTGAGGGTAATTATAGGTGCGAATCTTCTCCGACCGCTCGGCGGTGCCGACCTGGGAGCGGCGGTTCTGGGAGATTTCCGCATCATGGCGTTCCTGCTCGGCCTCAAAAAGACGCGCCCGCAGCATGGCCATGGCTTTTTGCTTGTTCTTGTATTGGGAACGTTCATCCTGGCACACTACTACAACCCCGGTAGGTTCGTACACGATACGGACGGCGGTGGCTACCTTGTTGACGTTCTGCCCGCCATGCCCGCCGGCGTGAAAGATGTCGATGCGGAGGTCATCCTGGTTAATTTTGACTTCAACCTCATCAGCCTGGGGCAGCACCGCCACCGTGGCGGTTGAAGTATGTATCCGGCCCTGAGCCTCGGTCTCAGGTACTCGCTGCACCCGGTGAACGCCTCTTTCATACTTCAGCCGACTGAAGGCCCCCCTTCCCTGAACCTCCAGCACAATTTTGTTGTACCCGCCCAGGTCGGAGGGGTTTGAATCCATAACCTCTACTTTCCAGTTCTGCAACTGGGCGTAGCGGGTGTATAACCGGGCCAAATCGGCGGCGAAAAGGCCGGCCTCCTGCCCGCCGGCCCCGGCGCGCACCTCTACAATCACGTCCCGGTCATCGTTTGGATCCCGCGGCAGCAAGGCCATTTTCAAGTCCTGAGCCAAGCGAGCAAGGTCAGACTCGGTTGTCTCCATTTCTTCCCGGGCCAGCTGGACTATTTCCGGGTCTCCCCCCTCAGATACCAAAGCTCCCAAATCGGCCTGTTCTTCAAGCAAACGTTGGCGCCGCCGGGCAATTTCCACCAATTCTTCCAAACCGGCCCTCTCTTTAGCCAGGGCTTGAATCTGCTCGAAATTGGCCGCCACTTCCGGACGCGCCATGGCTTCTTCAATCTCCTGGTTCCGGCGGACGATGGCATCCAGCTTGTCAAATATGGAACTCATTACTTTCCCTGGTTCCTGAAAATGGGGGACTACGGAGAGCAAAGCGCCACATGGCATTGTGTTATCAAATATTTTATGCCAATAATATTAAGTGTCAACAATAATGATGGCCTTTTTCTGCGAAAAAGCAGACTCGCAACCGAAAATTACTCGCTGTCTTCAACCCCGGGTTTAGTTCCCCAGTGGATTGCCACGGCGCCAAAACCGAGTTTGCGATAGCCCACGTCGGTCAGCCCCACATCCCGGAACAGACCGGCCAACCGGTCGGCCTCCAGGAAGTAGTCCACTGACTGGGGCAGATAGGTATAGGCAGTCCGGTCGCCGGCCACCGCCTGTCCAATCAGCGGCACCAGGCGATGAAAGTAAAGGCGGAAGATGCTGGTTCTGAAGCCTGGCGCCATCGGCGTTAACTCCAGGGTTGCCATTCGCCCGCCGGGACGCACTACCCGGGCCATCTCCGCCAGCGCGGCCGGCAGGTTGGGCATATTACGCAGACTGAACCCGGCAGTGGCGCAGGCAAAGACGCTGTCGGGAAAGGGAAGATTCAACGCATCTCCCAGGAGAAAATGAACCGGCGGCGCGCCGGCTAGCCGGCCTGGCTGCTTGGCCCGGCCAATGGCCACCATTTCCGGCAGCAGGTCGGCGCCCACTGCCGGCCCAATGCCCGGCTGACCGGCCAGCAGGTAAACCAAATCCCCGGTGCCGGTGGCTATATCCAGGGCCGGCCCGGACAGCCCCCGGGCAGCGACGGCAGCGGCGCCGGCTTTCCAGCGGTGGTGCAGCCCGCCAGTCATCAAGGTATTCATCAAGTCATAGCGGCGGGCAATACGAGCAAACAAAGCGGCTACATAAGCCTGCCTGGCGTCGCCCTGAAGGTTAGCCATCCTGCTCAAGGCCGGCCGAAGAGTAGCGGTTGCCGACTGCGGCGCGCCGACTGTGGTTCAGGGTAACCACCTTTTGGGGAAATGACCGGGTTGTCCTCTGCATTGGGGCTGACCGGCCCTGGCTGTCCACCATACCCCTCTTCACTCTTTGACCATTATCCGGGGAAGCCCGGTTGCCGTAAAAACTTGTCTCTGATTGCCGGCCAAAGACATTCCATCAATCCAGGCTAGGTTCTGCGCGGTATTGGAAATCCGGCGGCAGTTCTTCGGTTACTCCCAGAACTACCAGGACTCTCTCGGCCACAAATCGGGCGATGTCCTCCATATTTTGGGGTTTCAGGTAAAAGGCCGGTTCGGGGGGCATAATCACTGCGCCGGCCCGGCTCAAGGTCAACATGTTCTCCAGGTGGGTAGCGTGCAGCGGGGTTTCCCGGGGCACCAGCGCCAGCGTACGCCGTTCCTTGAGGCACACATCCGCCGCCCGAAGCAGCAGATTGCCGGCCAGACCATGGGCAATGGAGGCAATGCTGTTCATGCTGCACGGCACGATGACCATTCCTCTGGCCGGGTAGGTTCCACTGGCAACGGCCGCCCGCATATCGCCCGGCTGATAGCAGGTGAAGTGGGGGCTTTCCTGCCATTGGACCAGAACGTCCCTGAAGGAAATATCCAGCTCCTCCTGCCAAACCAGCCGAGCGGCGTTGGTGCAAATAACGATGGTCGGTACGTCCCGGGCGAGCAGAGCATCCACTGTTGCCCGGGCCAGAATCGAGCCGCTGGCGCCGGAGATACCAACAATAACCGGTCTCGGATCCGGACTCCGGGGTTCCCATGACCAAGCCACGCTACACCACCAACGCCAGAATGGTAAATGCCAGCAATTGAACCGAAATATACCCGTTTATCCGAAAGAAAACTACGTTAACCCTGGATAAATCGTCAGCCTTGACCTGTCCATTCTCGTAGAGCAGCAGCAGAACGGCAATGCCCCAACCAACGTAATAGGGCCAGGACAAACCGGTCAGGATACCCAGGGCCAGCAACCCGATGGCCGACAGCAGATGCATGGTTCGCGCTACCCACAGAGCCTCGGAAAGACCGATCCGGGAGGGAACAGAGCCAGTACCGTAACGGCGGTCAAAGTCGTAGTCGGTGCAGGCATAGATAATATCGAACCCGCCGGCCCACATGGCCACGGCAAAACTGATGAGCAAACCCTCCCACTCCAGTTGGCCGGTTACGCCAATCCAGGCCGCAGCCGGGGCAATGGCCAACGCCCAACCCAGACAAAAGTTGCAGAGCCAGGTAAAGTACTTGGCATAAGAATAGAATACAACATAGACGGCAGCCAGCGGAGCCAGCAGCAAGGCCAGGACGTTGAGTTGAGCGGCGGCGTAAAACAGGATGAGCAGACCCAGCAAGGCCATGATGACCACTTCTCTGGCCCTTAACTGGCCGCTGGGCAAATGGCGGTTTGCCGTGCGGGGGTTAGCCGCATCTTCTCTGGCGTGGAGCAGCCGGTTAGCCGACATACCCAATGTTCGCGCCCCGAAGGCTGCAACGGTTATCCAGACAAAGGCATGCCAGCCGGGCCAGGCCTGACCGCTCGCAGCGTCAGAAGCCAGGGCCATGGCGATGTAGGCGAAGGGCAGGGCGAAGAGAGATTCCCAAATGCGGATAGAACTGAGGTAAAGAGGCGCCCTGCCGATTACGGCCATTACCCCGTTGTAGTGAACTCCGGAGCCTTGCATGGTAGGTACAATTATAGCAGGCGCAGGGCAGCTGTGGCCTGCTGACGGGGGTAGAGTGTTACAGCCCGTATTCGGCCCACTTGCGGTCCACCAGGGCCTTAATTTCCGGGGCCATTTCCACATCCGGGGGCCAGCCCCGGGTGTAGCCCTCCCCGGGGCCCTTGCGTGTGGCGTCTATCCCTACTTTCCCGCCATAGCGCGGCGTGGGAGAACCCACTTCCAGGTCGTCCAGTGGGCCTTCAACCACCACTATATCCTGGCTGGGGTTGATGTTATTGGCCACGCGCCAGGTTACCTCCGAGGGGTTCTGCACGTCCACAAAGTGGTCAACCACCACAATAACCTTGGTCAGGTTCAGCAGGCCCAGCCCCCATAGGCCGTACATTACTTTCCGCGCCTGCCCCGGGTACTCCTTTTTAATGGACACCAATACCAGGTTATGGAATATGCCTTCCGCCGGCATATTCATGTCCACTATTTCCGGCATAATCATTTTAATAATCGGCAGAAAAAGACGCTCGGTAACCTTTCCCATCCAGTAATCTTCCATCGGAGGGCGCCCCACGACGGCAGCCGGGTAGATGGGATTGCGGCGGTGGGTAATGGCGGTAACATGAAACACCGGGTAGTCCTCGGGCATGGAATAATAACCGGTATGGTCGCCAAAGGGGCCTTCACTGCGCTGTTCATCGGTAAGAACATGGCCTTCCAGCACAATCTCCGCCTGCGCCGGCACCAGCAGATCCACTGTCCTGGCCTTAACCAGTTCTACCCCTTCCTGCCGTATGAAACCGGCCATGGCCATCTCGTCCATATCCGGGGGCAAGGGGGCGGAACCGGTCCACATAGTAGCAGGGTCGCCGCCAATGGACACCGCTACCTCGAGCCGGGAATCCTGCCGCTCCTGGCTTACCCGATAATGGTGGGCGCCCACTTTGTGGGACTGCCAGTGCATTCCGGTGGTGCGAGCATCGTAAACCTGCATCCGGTAGATGCCATAGTTCTGGCCGCCGGTATCCGGGTTCCTGGTTATAACCAGAGGTAAAGTGATGTATCGGCCGCCATCCAGGGGCCAGCACCGCAGGATGGGAAATTGAAACAGGTCCACTTCCTCGCCCTGCAAGACTACCTCCTGACAGGGCGCCCGGCTAACGGTTCGGGCCTGAAACCGGCCCAACTGCAACAATTGGCCCAGAGTTCGGAGCTTGTTCAGCAAGCCCTCCGGCGGGCCCTGGGTCAACTGGAGCATATCAGTCAACCGCTCTATCAGCTCCTGCACCCGCTCCACTCCCAGGGCCCAGGCCATGCGCTGGTCGGAAGCGAACAGGTTTATTGCCACCGGCAAATCGTAGTCTTCAACGTTTTCGAAGAGCAGCGCCGGCCCGCCGGACTTAACCATACGGTCAGCTATTTCGGTTATTTCCAGATCGCAACTGACCGGAGTAGAAATCCGGCGCAATTGCCCTTTTTCTTCCAGGAAGGCGATGAATTCACGCAGGTCTCTAAAGTTCATGGCAGCAAGCTGTTGGCCTCAACCCGGGCTGGCAGTGTGGGAATGACCAGATAACTATAGTTGATTGTATCGGGTGCTGCGGATACAGCGCAAGCAGACCCGGAAAACGCCCTGGCTGGCCCGGAGCAGCAACACAGGAAGAACCGCCACCGACGAGGGCCGGCGAATTTGGCAGAAAAGGGTTCAGGATAATGGGCAGGACAGATTGGTAACTGGTGGAAGAGGCCGGAAACCCCGGCCCCTTGCCCATTGCCGGCCGACTGAATTAGAACTGGGACATCGAGTTGCGGTTTCGGCTAAAGCAGTCGCTGCAATAGACCGGGCGGTCGCCCCGCGGCCGGAAGGGAACAGTGGCCTTTTGACCGCATTCGGCGCAGTCGACTTCGAACATTTCCCGCGGGCCTGAGGAGAACCCGCCCCGCTGCTCGGCGCGGCGGCTGGAACGGCAGGTCTGGCAGCGTTTTGGGTCATTCACAAACCCGCGAGAGTTAAAGAACTCCTGCTCTCCTACTGTAAAAATGAACTCGTTGCCGCAGTCCACACATACCAGAGTCTTGTCAGATAACGCCACTGATTGGCCTCCTTGGGGTGCTGAATATGGTTCAGTAGGTCAACCAGTGCCGGAGATTGGTCTCCAGAAGAATAGAGAGGAAGCGCCTGGGGTAACCTAACTTTCACCTTACTGCGATAATATATACTCCTGTAGAACATTATGCAAGCTAATGATATTTATCCGACAATATTTACCATTTTCGTCAGTTATTTGCGGTATTAGTTACGAAATATAGCAGTCAGTTTGCTGGTTTTCCTGCACCCGCCAGCCGGCAGCCGAAGCAAAGTCGGGTCTGCCAGCCAGCGGGGACCCATGGACCCGGTTTCGCCATGCCGTTCCGAAGGCAGAGCAGCTGGCCCAAGGCTGACCATCGCCGCGACAAAGACCCGGACCGCCGCAGCCGGCAGCTATTGCCCCTGATACTTCTTCCGGCCATTGGTTACAATACCCCCGGCGCTTTGCCTTGATAACGGCAGAGCGTCAGCGGAGGGCGCCAGACTTTGCGGCTTTATTCCAGCTCCGGTTCTCCAGTCTTATCGGTACTGCAAGACCGGGATTTTCGGATGTTATGGTATGTTGGCGTCCTTCGGGAATTATCCCGGCGGATGGAATTGCTGGTGTTCAGCTGGCTCATCCTTCAGGCTACTCATTCGCCCTTTCACCTGGGCCTGGTGCTGGTATTCAATAACCTGCCGCGTCCTGCGCTATCCCTCTTTACCGGGTTTATCGCCGACCGCTTCAATCGCTGGCGAATCTTGATGGTTTCCCAGTGCATCAATACTGCGGTATCGGTCATCCTGTTATACCTGATTTCCACCGACCTCATCGACGCCTGGCATATTTACGCTGCCGTGTTTCTGCAGGGGGCTACCAAGTCTCTGGAGGATCCTTCCCGACGCACGGCCATCCTGGATATAGTGGGCGAGCGGCAGCTGGTTAACGCCCTGTCTTTAGACAACATCAGCAATACCTGCGGCAAAATGCTTGGCCCCTTCCTGGGCGGGCTGATGATTGACTCCTCCGGGCAGTTTCTCCGGTGGTGGCAGCCCAGCCTGTCTGTGGAAAACGCCGGATTTGCCGGCGCTTGCGGGCTGATTGTGCTGGCGCACCTGGTGGACCTGGCCGTCATGACCAGAGTACGCATTCCCAAAGTTACCCGCTCCACACGGGTTGAGCCAATCTGGCCCAGCCTGACCAGCGGCATTCGTTACGCCCTGGCCACGCCGCTGCTGTGGGGAATGCTGTACATCACCATAGTGATGAATGCCCTGGCGTTCCCGTTGCAGCAATTCATCCCGGACATCGGCGCCAACAACCTGGGCGCCGGCGCGGCGCTGGTGGGCTTGCTGGTAGCCGCCGAAGGCATCGGCCAGTTAATAGGCGCCGGCGGCATGGCTTTAACCCGCAACCTGGAACGCCACGGCCTGGTGTTCGTCGTCGGTTCCACCGTAGTGCTGCTGATGGCAATTTTCATTGTGTGGTCTCCCTGGTACTGGTCAGCCTTTGCCTTGCTGGTTTTGTCCGGCGCCGGGCAGGCCGGGTTCGGAACCATGCAAAGCGCTATTACCATGCTCTCTGCGCCTCAACAGATGCGCGGGCGAATGGTCGGACTGATGAGCGTCTGCATTGGCATTGGCACGCCGCTGGGCGCCCTGGAAATCGGGCTGGTCGCCGAAGCGTTGAACACTCCGTTGGCCATATCGGTAAACGCCGCCGCCGGCTTGCTGTTGCTACTGCCAGCGCTGGTTTTTACCCCGTTGGCACGGGGGCGTACCCGCCAGGCAGCGACGACGGCACCCGAGGCCGGCTAACCGCCCGGCAGCGTACCGGGCAATAATCCGGGTTGTCGGAAGGTCAGGCAAAGGGTATAGTCAGGGTACGGGGCCTGAGCAAGCGCCTCCATAACAGAAACCGGTGGCAAGGAGCGGGCAATGACCAAGGTGCTGGTGATTCAAGGAGCGGGAATGAATATGCGGGGTAAAGCCCAGGTTGAGATATTCGGCCCAATGACGCTGGAGGAGATTAACTGCCAGGTTAAGGGTTATGCGGATAGCCTGGGGCTGGAGGTAGAGTTCGTTCACTCCAACATTGAAGGGGAAGTAGCCAATGCCATTTACGCCGGGCACGACGGCGATGTGGCTGGGGCAATAATAAACCCGGCGGGCTACACCACTCTCAACGGGGTCTTGCGGGCAGCTATAGCGCAAGTCAGTTACCCGGTGATTGAGGTTCACGCCTCTAACCCCACCGCCCGGGGCGCTGTTTCCGCGGTACAGCCGGTATGCCGGGGGTCGGTATATGGTTTCGGCGTTTACGGCTACTGCCTGGCGTTGGAAGGAATCAGGAACCTGGTTGCCGGCTAGGTCGGGGCCTCCCGTTAAGCGGCGCCAAACCGCTTTCGCTCAGCCAGGCAATTGCCGGGGCCGGTTATGAAACCGGCAGGCTCAGGAAAACAACTGTTACAACAAGCCTTCCCCGCGTACTGCTGCCAGCGACTGCTCAAAAGCAGCCAGGGTTTGGTCAATATCCGCCTCGGTATGGGCGGCGGAAACCAGGAAGGCATCCCGACCCATAATATCGACGCCATGGTTCTGCATACTGCGCTTCAGGGCGGTAACCGCCGGCGACCCGATAGCCGCCTTGATTTCCCGGTGGGGCATCCGGCAGATCTCCCGGTCGCAGTCGCAGTCGGTCAAGACCAGGTGCACCATAGAGGCAATGCCGTGGGCATGGCCGGCAACCTCCAGTTTGCCCAAAAGCTCATTGAGTCCCCGCTTCAGGCGGTCAGCCATAGCGTCGGCCTGCTGGTTAATCGGCTGGCTGGCAATCATTTCCAGGCAAACAGCTCCGGCCACGGCGGACAGGGGGTTGCCGTTGAAGGTGCCCGGGTGATAAACCCGGCGCTGGCTGTCCCATTCCGGGTCGTTGCGGTGGGCAATCATATCAACGATTTCAGCCCGGCCGCCAACTGCGCCTCCCGGCAAAGCCCCGGCTACAATCTTGGCCATAGTGGTCAAATCCGGGGTCACGTCGTACCGGGTTTGCGCCCCGCCGGGAGAAGCGCGGAAGCCGGTAACCACTTCATCAAAAATCAGAACGACCTCATGGTGGCTGGCCAGGTCCCGCAAGCCCCTCAGGTAGTTAGGTATGTCAAAGGGCAGCTGACCGTAGTGGGCGCCGGTGGGTTCCAGAATCAGGGCGGCGATGTCCGGCTCCCGGTTCAGGGCGTCTTCCACCGCCGCCAAATCCCCGGAAGGCAAAATTACCATGCTGCCCCAGCTCTCCATGGGGATACCGGGAGCCGGCCGGTCTGAACCGGCCATAGCGTAATCGTGCCAGCCGTGAAAGTGGTCTTGAAACTTGACCACCTTACTCTTGCCGGTATAAGCCCGAGCCAGACGCATGGCCATCAGGGTAGCCTCGGTGCCGGAGCTGTGAAACCGCACCTTTTCCACCGAAGGCAGCAAAGCCTTAATGGCGCGCGCCCAGCGCAATTCCTCATCGGTGCAGGCCCCCAGATGCGTACCACGAGTCATCTGTTCCGCCACGGCGGCGGCGATAGCAGGGTGGGAATGGCCCAGTAAAAGGGCGCCGTGACCGGAAACGTAATCAATGTACTCGTTGCCATCCACATCCCATTTCCGGGGGCCCGCTCCGTGGGTCAAGTAAAGCGGAAAGGGTTGAGCATAACGGTTATCGTGGGTTACCCCGCCGGGGAAAACCCGGATGGCCTCGGCGTAACGCTGCGCGGAACCTGGATGCTTCGCGACGTATTCTTCCAGAATAGTGGGCATAGAACATCCTCCAGCCGAAAATCCAGTCAAGCTCATAATATAACATCCGGCCCGGATGGGCTATACGTGCCGATACCGGCCCCGGGTTATGCGCCTGCCGCACAACCGCCAGCAACTCAGCTGCCGGACTGGGAAGGCGAATGCTGGGCTGCCGGCGCAATGGCGCGGGTTAATTGGGGCGGGCGCTTGACTGCTAAAAAGCAAACGCTGGCCAGAGCGGCGCTTACTGCCGCCGGGCCAATGGCCCAATCATAGTTCCCGAAGTAGTCGAAAACCCACCCCACATATACCGGCGAGGCTACCAGGGCCCAGCTGTGGGAAAAGGTTATGTAACCCCGCAAAGTAGCGAAACGGTCGCGACCGTAGTAATCGCCCAGGGCAGCCCAGACGATTATCCCGGCGCCATCGCCAAATCCTTCCAGAACGATAAAAAGTACCACCATGGCTATCCCCGGAACGCCGGCGTTCCAGTCGCCAAAGAAAAGGAAAACCAGGGCCACCGCCTCGGCGGCCAGACTGCCGGCCAGCAGCAGACCTTTGGGCCATTTGTCCCCCAGATAACCCAGAGCCAGGCGGGCCAGAAAGTTGATGCCAAACATCAGACCGGTCAAATTAGCCGCCATTTGCCGGCTTACGCCCTTGTCTTCAAGAATCGGCACGATGCTGACCAGGATGCCCAATGTGGCAATCATTCGCAGGCCGGTTCCCAGCATCAGGAGCCAGTAGGCCTGGGTATGCAGGGCTTCCCGTACTGTATAGTCTCTCAGCTCCCGGGGCCGACCGGCAGCGGCGCGGGCCGATGCTGCTGCCGCCGGCGCCGCCTCGCCGTCAGGACGGAGACCCATATCTTCAGGACGGTTACGGAACAGGAAGCACAGGGGCAGCAGGATAATCAGGTAGGCCATGCCAGCCAGCAAAGCTGCCATTTCCCACCCCCAGCGTTCAATAACGCCATTCATGGAGGGAACCAGGAACAAGCCGCCCAGGGAAGCCACCGCCGCCAGGATGGAAATAGCCAGGGAACGCCGCCGCCGGAACCACTGGTTGATGCCAGCGAACATGGCATGCTGGAAGGCGATGCTGTTGCCCAGCGACACCAGCAACAGGTAAACCAGCGTAAAGCTCCAGAACCCGCTGACCAACCGGGACAGGGCAAAATAGCCCAATGCCGCCAGCGCCACCGAAGGAATCAGCAGCTTGCGGTTGCCAAATCGGTCAATCAACCAGCCGGCAAAAGGCCCTTCCAGCCCCCCTTCGGCCCGCGCCAGGGAAAAGATGAGGTTGGTTTGGGCCTGGCTGATGCCCAGGGAGTCCCTGATGGCCGGGACAAAAACGGTAAAACCCCGGAAAAAGACCCCACTGGCGAAGAAGGCCATTGAAGAGGTAATGGCCAACATCCACCAGCCATAAAACAGGCGGGGCTGCTGAGGCTGCTGCCGGGTTTGACGCAATCAGTCCTGCCTTTCCGCCGGCTTTACTGCCAAAGAAAGACCCGCCCCAGGGCAGGCCGGAGTAGAAACACGGAACCAGGCCGGCCAGAATGAAGACGGACAGCTGACCTGATACCCACCCAGTTTATACTGGAATTGTACCAGGGGCAACGGCTTGCCAAAGCGGACTGATTGGGCTGGCAGTGGGCCTCGGCTCAAGATGATTGCCCCCTGTTACTGACCCTGGCCGCTTGGCCGCCGGGCAGCCGGGGATTAGAATTAAATTGCGCAAGGCCGGATAACCGTATAATGTCATTTGGGCTATGGGCAAAATCCGGCAGCCGGGGAATTTCGATGCGCCAGATTATTCACGCCGACCTGGATGCCTTCTATGCCGCCGTAGAGCAGTTGGACCAACCGGCGCTGCGGGGCAGACCGGTGATCGTTGGCGGCAGTCCTACCAGCCGGGGCGTTGTGGCTACCGCCTCTTACGAGGCCAGACGTTGTGGCGTCCATTCCGCCATGCCTATGGCCACTGCTATCCGCCACTGCCCGCAGGGTATCATTATCCGGCCCAGGTTTGACCGCTACCGGGAAATGTCCCGCCAGGTAATGGGCATCTTTCGGGAACTGACCCCGCTGGTGGAACCCCTTTCTTTGGATGAAGCTTACCTGGACGTTACCGAGGCAGTCGCCAGAGGGCAAACCCCTTTGGGGATTGCCATCGACCTGAAGCGGCTGGTCAAAACAGAAACCGGCCTGGCTGTTTCCGTTGGCGTAAGCACTGGCAAGTCGGTTTCCAAAATCGCTTCTGATTTGCAGAAGCCCGATGGCCTGGTTGTGGTGGCGGCTGGGGAAGAACGGGAGTTTCTGGCGCCCCTGCCGGTGGGCAAGCTGTGGAGAATCGGCCCTAAAACTGCTGAACGGCTGCGCCAGGAGGGCATAGATACTATCGGACGGCTGGCGGCACAACCCGAAGACTGGTTCGCGCAGCGCTTTGGCAAACGGGCTCAATCTATCCGGGGTAAAGCCCTGGGCCAGGACCGTGACCCGGTAGTAACGGAACGGACGCCCAAGTCTTCCAGCGCTGAAACCACCTTTTCGTCAGACATCAGCGAACCTGAAGAGCTGCGGAAACAACTGGCAAAGCTTGCCGCCAGTGTAGCGCAGCACCTGGACGGCAAGCAGCTGCGGGGCCGTACGGTCACGGTAAAGTTCCGCTTCTCCGACTTTACTACCCTGACTCGTCAAACCTCCCTGCCTTACGCTACCGCCGCTGAAGAGGATATACAGGAGACGGCATGGCGGCTGCTGGCGGCGGAATTAACCCCCGGTCAAGCCTTCCGGCTGCTGGGCGTAGGAATATCCAATTTTGGCGAACCCCCGGAACAGCCACACCAGCTGCCGCTGCCCCTGGCAGACTGCCGCCAATGACCGCTGACAGCCGGCTCCGGCCGGCAGCCCAGTTACCCGGCTGCTTAAGGCCTCCGACCCAGCCTGAGTACCGGTAAAAAAGCCAGACAATGCTACCGAAACAGATCTTTATCCGGGTTGCGAATCAACGCCCGGCTGCTGGCTTCCTCCATCGGTTCATACTGGTATCCCCGAATTATTGCCACCGGCACCCCCAGCAGCTTGCCCGTTACCAGCTCGGCGGTTGCCGCCAACTCATCGGCTACGGCAATTACCGTGGTATGCATTATGTTGCCGTGGGAATCTTCCTGACCAACGTAACTGAGCAGGGGATTGAGCCCGGCCACACCAATGGCCACGTTGACGGCGGCGCTGCGCCAGGGGCGTCCGAAGGTATCGGAGATAATCACCGCCACCGCGGCGTCCGTGCGTTCCCGGATTGCCTGACGAATGCCCCGGGCCGACGCGTCAGGATTTACCGGGAGCAGGGCCACGGTGCCCTCGCCGGGTATGTTGGAGGCGTCGATGCCGGCATTCGCGCAGTTAAACCCGTGCCAGGTCTCGCTGATAATCACCCCCCGATCCATACGGACAATGCGCCGGCTTTCCCGCAGGATTAACTCAGTGTGGCGCGGGTCGCGCCGGTATCCCTCGGTGATTGCCCGGGCCAGGGCAGAGGGTTCCACGCAGTCAATCGAAACCACCCGGCCTTCCGCCTTGGAGACGATTTTTTGCGTAACCACCAGCACGTCGCCGGAGGCTACCGGCGTCCCCTGACCGTCGGCTGCCTCAATAATCTGGCCGGCCAGGTCATCACCCGGCTGGGCTTCAGGCATTCCCTCAATACCGATCACGCGGAGCTCCGGCGGCATAAACGCACCTCCAGGACGGTGGATTCCGGGCAGATGCATTTCAGTATAGCCCCACCCGGCAGCCTGTGCTACAATGCCGGAAAGCCGAGGCGGTCTGGTCGAGTGCGCCGCCATTCCGTTCCGTTGCAACGGCGGCGCTATTTCAGCCAAAGGAAATTGACGTGACTTCATCCTCTTCCTACCGAAAAAGGGTTTATACCAGGTTCGGCGATCGGGGGGAAACCAGTCTGTTATACGGCGGTCGCGTTTCCAAGAACGATCCCCATACTGAAGCATACGGAATCACCGACGAGGCTGTTTCGGTAATGGGCTTGGCCCGTTCCCTGTCTGACGACCCGCGAGTCAGGGACATTCTGCGGGATGCGCAACGGGATTTGTTCATGATTGCCGCAGAGTTGGCCACTGAACCCGACAAGTATGAACTTTTCCAGCAGCACTTTGCCCCGGTAACCCCGGCCATGGTAGAAAACCTGGAGCAAATCATTGACTCGCTGGAGGAAGAGTTTCAGATGCCAACGGTGTTCGTTCTGCCTGGCGGCACGCCGGCTTCTTCCGCCCTGGATATGTCCCGAACCGTCATCCGCACCGCCGAGCGGCGGGTGGTCTCCCTGGCCGAGGCAGACCGTCTGGCGAATCCCCTGATTATTGAATACTTGAACCGCCTGGGCGACCTGCTTTTCGTTCTGGCGCGCTACCAGGACCGGGAGCTGCCTATTGAGCGAGCCACCGGGGAGCGCAGTTAGCCGCCTGGCCCACGCGCAAATGTGTTCCATGAACTGCGGCCTCAAAATAGTGGTTATAGATTACCAGTCTGGCAACCTCCGCAGCGTAGCCAAGGCCCTGGAGGCGGTCGGCGCCAACCCCCTGGTAACCGGGAATGCCGCCGAACTGGCCTCTGCCGATGCTGTTATCCTGCCCGGCGTTGGCTCCGGGCCGGCGGCCATGCAGGCTCTGGCGGAACGAAAGCTGACCCAACCCCTTATTGATTACCTTGCTTCCGGTCAGCCTTTTTTAGGGGTATGCCTGGGCCTGCAATTACTGCTGGAACGTACTGAGGAAGGAGATGCCCCTTGTCTGGGTGTAATTCCGGGCCGGGTGCGTCGGCTGCCCGCCGGGTTGAAAGTGCCTCACATGGGCTGGAACCGGGTGGAATTCCGGTCAGAGCATCCGGTATTGGCAGGCATTTCCGCCGGCAGCCACTTTTACTTTGTCCACAGCTACTATGCAGACCCGGAAGACCGGAGCGGCGTCGCCGGCGCAACCACCTATGGGCTTCCTTTCTGCAGCGTTTACGCTCAAGGCAACCTGGCTGCTACCCAATTCCACCCGGAGAAGAGCGGCCGGGTTGGCCTGCAAGTCTATCGCAACTTTCTTGCCTTCGCCAAGTCAGCCGCTGAAAAGGCCGGGTAAGGCGGCCCGGGCAACTCGGCATGGAAATCATACCATCTATCGACTTGCGGGACGGCCGGTGCGTCCGCCTGTTTCAGGGCGATTTTCAGCAGGAAACCGTCTTCGCCGATAACCCGGTGTCTGTAGCCCGGGAATGGCAAAGACAGGGAGCGTCCCGGTTGCACCTGGTGGACCTGGATGGCGCAGCCAGTGGAAGCCCTGGCAACCTGCCGGTAATCCGGCAAATTGTGGACGCTCTGGATATTCCCGTTCAGGTGGGCGGCGGTCTCCGCAATCGGGAATCCGCCCAGGCTTTGCTGGCGGCTGGAGCGCAGCGGGTGGTGGTAGGCACAGCAGCTATTGAAGACCCGGGGCTGGTTTCGGCCTTGTGCCAGGATTACGGCGGAGAAAGGGTAGTGGTGGCGGTTGATGCCCGGGATGGCCTGGCAGCCATTCACGGCTGGACCCGGGACAGCAGGGTAACTGCCCTGGAGCTGGCCCACAGTATGGCGGCTCTGGGGGTTTCCCGGCTGCTTTATACCGACATTTCCCGCGACGGCACCCTGACGACGCCAAACTTCGCCGCCAATGCCGACCTGGTAAACCAGACCGGCCTGAAAATACAGGCCTCCGGGGGAATCTCAGAGTTGGAGCAGATCCGGGAACTGACTAAAACCGGCGTGGAAGGGGCGATCATCGGCACCGCTCTTTACCGTGGCGTTATTTCCTTGCCCGAAGCGATCCGGGCAGCGACCAGCCGGTAACGGCCAGAGCCTAGCCCTGCCTCTGAAAGGCCCACCGCTGAGCCAGCCGTTCTTCCGCCTTTTCCAGCCAGTCGTCCCGCAGGGCTTCCATGAGGATGAAGTCCCGCCCCATCTGGCGCACCGGACGCACCGGATTAAAACCGCAGCGGCCAAAGCTGCGCTGCGCCCGCTCGTTCCAGTCCAGAGTGTGCAGATAGACCCGCTTCAACTGCCGTACGTTGAACAGGAAATCCAGCAGCGTTACCACCGCGTCGTAGCCGTAAGCGCTATTCCAGTAGTCCCGGTCGCCAATGACTATGCCCAGTTCAGCCTCCATATTGATAGTATCCAGGTCATAGTACATGCAATTGCCGATGAGTTTGCCTTCCTCAACGACGATGCCAAAGTGGTGCGAACCGGGGGTCGGATAACGCAACTGGTCCTGGAACAGGTTAAGGTAACGGTCATAGTTCATCGTAAGGGGGTGAGTGGCGTCCAACCGGGCCAACTCCCTGTCGCAGCGCCAGATGTAGTCCTGCTCGGCGTCGGCCAGTTTTTTATCCCGCAGAGTTACTCTTGCGCCGCGCAACTCTTCCATTCAGCCCCCTTTTTCCCGCTGCTCGAGCAGCGTCCGGGCCTGCCGCAGCACTCCGGCTTCGTTGGCATAAACGAGGGCCGCTAGCGCTTCCTCGTAAGGAAACCACTGTACGATGTCAAACTCCGGGTCATGCAACTCTATGCTGCCACCCACCGGCGACATCAGGTAGAAATGAACGGTCTTGTGGTAACTGACTTCACCTGCCTTGTCCGAGAACCAATACTCAATACTCTTGATTGGCTCCTCGATCACCGGCTCTAATCCAGTCTCCTCCTGGACTTCCCGCAGCGCCGTTTGCGCAAAGGTCTCACCCGGGTCAGGGGTGCCTTTAGCCAAACTCCAGCGGAGCGGGTTTTCCCGGCCGCACAGAACCACTTGCAATTGGCCTTCCAGCCAGCGATAAACCACACCGCCGCAGGAAACCGGTTCCTCCACTCGCCGGCGATTCCCGCGATGAGGGCTGCCTTTACCCATCTATGCCCCTTGGTATCCCCGGCAGCTGCCAGCGCCGGTTGAGTTAACCTCTGTAACAACTGATTATTTTAGAGTGGGGGATTAGGGTAGTCAATGCGGGGTGGCGGCCGCTCCTGGCCGCCGCTGATGGCCGGCACAAAGTGAACCTCGCTGTCCTCTCGTACCCGCTCCAGCAGGCCCATACGGGCAATTTCACCGTCAATGGCCACGGACAGGTTGGGCCGAACCTGGTTTCCTTCCAGCAGCCGTTCCCGGATGCCGGGAAATTGTTCCTCCAGGGCGTTGATTATCTGGCGGACGTTGGCTGCCTGCAATTCCACCCGCCGGACGCCTCCGGTAACTGGCAAGAGCATGGTAGGTACAAAAACGGTAACCATACTGCCGCCTCCTGCTTTGGTTCAGTTTAACTTTGCCGGCAACGGCATTTCAAGCGTTGTACCCCTGCGGGCAAGCCGGCAGACAAAGAAAGGGGCCGGTCAAAGACCCGCCCCCAACAGACTGACGCCCTTTTCTGAACCGGAGCAGTTTGCCGGGCAACCAGCAGGATAACGCCGGTATGGGCCGGCGCCAATGGACTTGAGCCGGGGATTAGCCCGGGGCCTGGGCAGGACCCGGGCCCGGAACAGTCCCGCCAGTTGGCCGTCGGCGCCGGTCATGCCGCAGCTGCATTAAGCCTGCATCTTTTCGCCGGCTTCCAGCACTGCCCGGACGATTTTGTCGTATCCGGTACAACGGCAAAGGTTGCCGGCCAGCCAATGGCGAATGCGCGACTCGTCGGCATCGGGCTCCTGTTCCAGCAGGGATTTGGCCGCCACGATAAAGCCCGGAGTGCAGATGCCGCATTGCAGGGCGGCATTTTCCAGGAAGGCCTGCTGTACCGGATGCAGCCCTTCAGGGGAAGCCACGCCCTCAATGGTATCGATTTCTTTGCCCTGGGCTTCCACGCCCAGCACCAGGCAGGAAGTAACGATACGCCCGTCGAACATTACGGTGCAGGCGCCGCAGTTGCCGTCATTGCAACCCTCCTTGGTGCCGGTCATCCCCAGAACGTCCCGAAGTGCTTCCAGCAGGCTTTGACGGGGTTCGCAAAGAAAATCGGCTGGGTTGCCGTTAATAGTCGTACTTACATGAACCAATCCAGGCATACTAACTCTCCCCCCTCGCTCGGCGAATAGCATTATTCAGAGTGCGGCGGGCCAGCACGCCCACCAGGTGAATCCGCTGGCGGACAGTGCCGCGCATATCATTGATTGGTACGGCATCCTGCATCGCCAGCCGGGCGGCTTCTTCAACCGCTGCATCGGAAACCGGCTTGCCGGCCAGGCTTTCGCTGGCCTCCCGGCAGAATACCGGCGTTGGCGCCACCGAGGCCAGGGCAATGCGCGCCGCCACGAAGTTCCGGCCCGACTCATCCAGCGCTACCCAGCTGCCCACTCCGGCAACGGCTATGTCCATCTCGTTGCGGGGAATGAACCTCTGGTAATTGGCCCCGGAATGGGCTTCGGGAACCGGCACGTTGATGGAAACCAGAATTTCACCAGGTTCCAGGATATTGCGGCCCGGGCCGGTGCAAAAGTCCTCCACCGCCACCTGGCGCGTGCCCCTGGGGCCGGCGATGTTGGCCACGCTGCCCAGGGCAATCATGGCCGGAATGGCATCGGCGCTGGGCGCAGAGTTGCAAAGGTTGCCGCCAAAGCTGGCCCGGCCCTGAATCTGAATGCTGCCAATCAACGAGGCTGAATCTACCAGGCCGGGATAATTGGCGGCTACGTCAGCGTTCTGATAGATAAGGTAACATGGGGCTGCGGCGCCTATGGTCAGGCCTTTCTGGTTACTGAAAGAAACCTCATTGAGTTCCGGAATGTCCTTTACATCAACCACCAGGTCTGTGCTGCGGCGGCCGCTCCGCAACTGCACCAGCAAATCGGTGCCACCGGCCAGGGCGCGGGCCCGCTCCCCTTTAGAGGCCATCGCCTGCACTGCTTCGTCAATAGTCTTCGGTGTGGTATATTCAATTGCTTCCAACTGCCCACCTCCTTACGGCGCAGATTATAACACTATACCTGATATAGTGTCAGCAGCAAACCTTAATTTACCACACCGGGAAGGTAGCCGTAAGCAACGGCACAACCGGCGCGGGCTTATTCATGCTGAAGTCCCGCCGACTTGCCGCAGCAGAGGAACCAGCCGGCGCCGCCAGGGTTGCCAATAAATCTGGAGGGGTTATGTCAAGAGAATACTTCAAGGGAGCTGCGGAAGAAGAGCGGGCTTATTCGCCGGCGGTAAAGGTCAGCGGCGGGACCACCATTTACCTGGCCGGCGTAGGGGCAACCACCGACGCCAACGGCAAATCCCTCGGCGGCGACTTTGAGGGGCAGGTTCGAGCCACCTTTGAGCGGATCCGGGCTAACCTGGCCCGCGCCGGAGGCGACCTGGAGGACATTGTAACAATGACGGTGTTTATCAAGGATATGCAGTACGGCACTCACTTTACCCAAATGCGGAAGGAGTACTTTACCCGGGGCTATCCGTGCAGCGCTTTGATAGGTATCGACCAGCTGGCTCGACCGGAAATGATGCTGGAAATTCAGGCTATCGCCGTGATTGGAGATTAACGGACGGGGGAAAAGCCCGCAGCAGCCGGAGCGTTGGCCCAAAGCCCCGAACCTTTGGCCGGGGCCGGAATTCCGGCCCCGCCGGAACTCTGCCCCGGAAACATATCCGTAGTGTATAATATTCGCGCTATTCGCACATCCAAATAACCTGTAATCAGGATGAAACCGGTTCTCTGATGAATATCACCTGTCCTTCCTGCGGCGCGCATCAGCTTCATTGCCCGGTCTGCAACGCTGAACTCTCTCCCCCTGTCGAATGGCCGGCCCAACCCGGTTCGGCGGAGCAATCCGTGGCGCCGCGCTCCTCCCGCCGCTCATTGGTCTGCCCGGACTGCCAGGCAGAGACTCAGGTGAACCGGGAGTCTTGCCGGGCCTGCGGGTTTGAGTTTGACCGGCCGGAGCAGGAAAGCCGGCCAGGACGAAGCTTGCCAGTTCGCCTGCCTCGAATTCGACTGCCGGGCAGCTTTGCGACGGCGCTCCAGAGCCCCCCCTTCCAGCTGCTGACCGCCTTCATCAACCGCGCCCAGAGTTCACTGCGCTTCTCTGGCGACCAGGCCCCGGGCATACCCCTGTCCCTGGAGCTTGCCCTGGTAACCGCGCTTACGCTCATCGCCTTCATCCTCCGGGTTGACGGACTGGCCGGCGGTTATCCCGGCATCCATCAAGATGAAATGCGCTCAATAAAGCTGGTGCTGCGTATTCTGGACGAAGGCTGGGTGGGGTTGTTCTTTCGCGAGAACGCCGGCATGGGCACCGGAACGCACTATATGGCAGTACCCTATTTTCTGGTCGGCGGCCCGGTATGGGAAATGTGGAAGCTCTCCATTGCCGTGTTCGGCGTAGCTCTCGTTCCGGTTACGCATCTGCTGGTAAAGCGTCTCTTCAATGTCCGGATTGCGCTGATTACCACTGCATTGCTCACCTTCTGCGTCTGGCTCATAATGCAAAGCAGAATTGGCTGGGATGTTATGCCAAGCCTTTTCTTCTTCGTTGCCGGGATATACCTTCTCTTTGTTGGCCTGGATTCGAAACGAATCGCCATAGTCATATTGGCAGGCCTGGTTTTCACCGTCGGCCTCTACACCAGCAAAATGTTTCTGATTTACTTCCTGGGCGTTATGGCGGTAACGGCTGCAACAGTTCTGGGGAACCCGGCAATGCGCCGCCGGTCGGAACTCTATGCCTTTCTTGCTGTCTCTCTGGCAGCCGGGGCGCCTATGCTATGGTTCTACCTGTTTTCAGACTATAACATGTCCGAGCAACTGGCCTATTATCGATTTTCTCTGCGCGATATACCTTTCAAAATACCTGAGTATGTTCAGAACGCCTGGAACCTGTTTCTGCTGGTGCACAACCCGATGCACCACCCCCAGTCGGAGGGGGCCGGCGGCATACCGATTCTCCGGCCCTTCATTGCCGAAGTTTTCTTCTGGCTCGGGCTGGTGGCAACCTTGCTCTGCATCAGGAAAACCCCTTGCCAGCTTCTTCTGGTTGGCTGGCTAATCGCGATGGCTCCGTCCATCTTTCTGCCCGACGGCGAAGCCCGGAGATACACCCTGGGGATGATTTGCATCCTCGTAATCGTCGCTATCGGAATTGAAGCCTTCCTGGTGGTTTTTACCGGCCGGGTTTCAACAATTATTGAGAACCGGGTTCCTGACCTCCGCAGATTCGCCAGGTGGCTCCCGGCATCCTTCGCAACAGTGTTCATCTTAGCCTTCGTAACATTGTTCGCCGTGGAAAATCGCTCGCATTTCAACCACTGGAGGTACGACCAGGCCCTTTGGCACTTCGATTATGAACTGGTCGCTGCCGGCCGGTATCTGCAAACCTTGCAGGACAACCGGGGTAATGGCTATGAATTACGGATTTACTCCGTCCGATGGTCAATAGACCACCATACACTGAAGTACCTTGTCCCCGGCTTGCGGGGGGTCAATGGCGATGAGAAGTTTGGCGGCGATGGAACGATTACATCCGGCGGGCCGATTACCGGCGATACCGTTTTCCTGTTCACGGACGTATGGCTGGAAAAGGAAGGGTTTACCGAACAGGCGGAAGCTGCCTACCCCGGCGGGTATTACCACCGGGAGACTGATGAACACTCGGGCCGCAGCTGGGTGGTGTATGTGATTGATGCGCCGTAAGCGCCGGCGCATTGCCCCGGAATCCCCTTGCCTCGGACGCACCTTATCCTTCAGAGTTGCCGGCCCTTCCCTGAATTCAGCGGATGCGGCCTGGCGGTTGCGCAGCATCGGCTCCAGCTTGTCTTTCAGCCAGTCGCCTGACCGGTTCAGCGACCAGGAATGCCCGGCCTCTGCCTTTGCGTATTGCAGGAAAGTTCTGGCGGAACACCCAGGCAAATATGGTCGGCTGCGTGCTACACTACAATCAGCTTAAGTAGAGGGCGGCTTAAGCAGCCGGCAGTTTGAGCAGAGGGCAGGGAATGAACCGCAGAGTCCGACGGAACTCTCGCCAGCAGGGCCCGAACCATCATATTGATCGGGACGTGTTGATACCCGTCCGGGACGGAATTAACCTGGCTGCCGACATCCACCACCCGACGCAGGACGGCCAGCCGGTGGAAGACCCGCTGCCGGTTCTCTTGCAGCGCACGCCTTACGACAAGTCAGCCCCGGCCCGGGTGGCAGAGGCAGCCTATTTCGCCCGGAACGGTTATGTAACCGTAATGCAGGATTGCCGGGGCCGCTATGCGTCTGAAGGCGGGTTCACCAAGTACGTGGATGAAGGACGCGACGGCTATGATACGGTCGAGTGGCTGGCCACCCAGCCCTGGTGCAACGGCAAGGTAGGCACTTTCGGCTTATCCTACGCCGCCCATACCCAGGCAGCTTTGGCCAGCCTCAACCCGCCGCACCTGGCCGCCATGTGGCTGGAATGCGGCGGGTTTGCCAGCGCCTTTCATAGCGGGTGCCGCAACGGCGGGGCCTTCGAACTGCGTCAGGTTACCTGGGCCTTTCGTGAAGCCCTGGAAAGCCCGGAGGCCCGGCGCAGCCCCGGCATTACCCGGGCCGCTCTGTCGGCGGAGGACATTCGGGAGTGGTTTGTCCGCTTCCCCTGGAAGCCGGGCCATTCACCGCTGTGCGGAACTCCCGACTACGAAAACTACCTGCTGGAGATTTGGGGCCGCGAGACCTTCGATGAATATTGGGCGCAAGTAGGACTTAGCGCTGCTGCCCATTACCCTTCCTTTGCCGACGTTCCCCAGGTGCACCAGGGCAGTTGGTATGACCCCTACGCCAGCGGCACGATACAGAATTTTACCTGCTTGTCCCGAATGAAGAACAGCCCCATAACTCTGATAATGGGCCCATGGACCCACGGCGCCCATTCGGAAACCTATTCCGGCAACGTGGATTTTGGGACAGCCGCAGTGATTGATAACCCGGTGGATGGTTCTTTCAACAAACAGCGGCTGCGGTTTTTCGACCATTGGCTGAAGGGAATAGATAATGGGTGGGGCCAGCAGCCGGCAGTTACCCTGTTCGTCATGGGCGGCGGCAGTGGTCGCAGTAACTCTTCCGGGCGCCTGGAGCATGGCGGCCGCTGGCTGGAACGCCCGGATTGGCCCCCGCCGGATACGGAAGAGGCTTTTCTGTACCTGAACCATGAAGGATGCCTGACCGCCAACCCACCGGAGGCGGCAGCGCAGGCTGCTACCTACCAGTACAACCCGGACAACCCGGTCCCCACCATCGGCGGAAACATCTCCTCCGGCCTGCCCGTGATGGAGCCGGGCGGGTTCGACCAGCGTGAAGCGGAGCAGTTCTTTGGCTGCCAGCCCCCCTTCCTGCCGCTGGCGTCGCGCCCGGACGTCCTGGTTTTCCAGACGGCTCCCCTGGCCGAAGCAGTGGAAGTCATCGGGCCGGTAACAGTGCGTCTCTGGGTATCATCCACGGCGGTGGACACCGATTTTACTGCCAAGCTGGTGGACGTTTACCCGCCTTCCGAAGACTATCCTCGGGGATATGCGCTGAATTTGACTGACGGCGTGTTGCGGGCCAGGTTTCGCAGCTCATGGCAACAGCCGACATTGCTGACCCCCGGGCAGGTATATCCAATCACCATTGAACTGTACCCGACAGCCAACTGGTTCGCGCCGGGCCACCGAATCCGCCTGGACATTTCATCCAGCAACTTTCCGCGTCTGGACGTTAATGGCAATACCGGGGAAAATCCGGGCCGGTCAGGCCTGAGGGTCGTAGCGGATAATACGGTTTACTTTGACCGGCACCGGCCGTCGCACCTTCTTTTGCGAGTTTCCCAAGGGAGCGAAGTCCTCTAGCCCGGACCCTCCGCCCCCTGGTCTGAAGCCTTGCCAGCCTATGCCGAAGTAAAATGCCTGAAATGTGGCCTCCGCCCCCCAGTCCGCAGCCGTGCCCCAACCCGGCCGGTTCCCCGGCAAAAAGGCGGCGTGGCCTGCCTGGCTGAAGGGGACTGGCAGGGACCCCGCCTAGAATCGGCTGCTCCAGGGAAATAGTCAGGGGCTTGCCTGGGGCAGGTTGCGCTCTATGGCCCGCATCTGACACTCCAGGCAGAGGAGCTCTTCGGACAAGTCGGTGGCGGCCCAGATATTATCGCCCTCTTCTCCGCACAGGAAACGAGGAACCGTTTCCTCCCAGGAAGAAGCGGACAAAGACTCAACGTAGTGAATATTGCCGCTGCGGTCCTGCTTCCCCCACCACCAGGGGCAAAAGTCCCGATTCAATTCCACCGCCGTCGCCGCGCTAATCCAGCCTTCCGCCGGCAGTTCCACCAGCCAGACGGCGCGTCCGTCAGGCCCGTCTTCCCGAACTGCCGTCAGTTCTCCTTGCCGGATACAGGCGCGGATGCTGGACACAGAAATGCGCAGGCGCAGGGACGCCTCACGAATACTGACTCTTTCCATCTATCGGCCTCCGGAATCAAATGCCGGTTTTCCGCAACTGCCAGCGCCGGCAACCGGGACTCGGTCCGGCTCCTTGGCCGGAAACAAGACAAGCCCCCGAGCCTCAGGACTCATTCCCGCGCATCGGGGGCCTTGCCGCATTGCCAGCCTGGGGGTTAATCAGCCCACGCCGGCCTCCTTGGCTTCCTTGGTCGCCTTCAACCAGCGCCAGCGCTGCAAGGGGTCGCTGACCGCCCGCATCCAGACGCCAAACAGGTTGAAAGACAGCGCAGTCAGGAAAATGGCTGTGCCAGGCACTACCACCACCCACCAGGCGGTAACAATGTAGTCCCGCCCCTGGGAGAGCATCAGGCCCCAGGACGACTCGGGGGGTTGGATGCCAAAGCCCAGGAAGCTGAGGGTGGACTCGGTAAGAATGTTGCGGGGCACTTCCAGCGCGGCCAGGGTCAACAGGGGGGTAATCAGGTTAGGCAGCACATGGCGGCCAATGATGCGCCCATCGCTGGCGCCGATAGCTCTGGCGGCATCTACAAAAGCCTGCTCCCGCAGGGACAAAACCACGCCGCGGGTAATCCGGCAGAAGAGCATCCAGCGGGCCACCGCAAACACGATGATAATGTTAGTGAAACTGGGGCCGAGGATGAATAACACCATCAGCGCCAGAAGCAATAAAGGCACCGCCATAAAGATGTCCACCGCCCGCATAATCACATCATCCAGTACGCCCCGGTAATACCCGGCGGTGATGCCCAGGAAAACGCCGATTACGCTGGAAACCAGCACGCCCAGCACCCCCACCGAAATGGAAATTCGGCCGCCATAAATCAGGCGGCTCAGGTAGTCGCGGCCCAGATGGTCGGTGCCCAGCAGGAAAAAGCGGGTCTCCTCTACCTGCTGCCGATCGACGCGGAGGGTAGCCGTGCCGGTGGAGAAAGGCCCTTCGTGCCGCAAGCGCAGCTGCTGGTTTTGAGGGTCATAGGGGGCGACCAGAGGCGCAAAGACCGCCGATATTACGATAACGGAGAGGAACAGGGCGGATAATAACGTTATCGGGTCGCTGATAAAGGCCTGAACCAGGGCGTTCTGCCACACGGCTGCTACGGGATTGGTACGTTGGACTATCGCTGCTTCGTTCTGCATAATTTCGCCGCACCTTGGCACACTGCATAGCCGGAGTAGTGCCTTCCTTTTCGTAAACTTAACCGGCTCCCGAACCGGCACTCAGCGCCGCTCTAAATATGGGACGAAAGCCGGCTCCAGGATGATTTAACTGTAGGAAATACGCGGGTCCAGCCAGGTGTAAATCAGGTCCACTGCCAGGTTAATTACCATTACCATCAAGGCGATGACAAACACCGAGGCAGTAACAATAGGCAAATCCCGGGCGTTAATGCCGTCAATCAGCAGTTTGCCGATGCCGGGCCACCCGAAGATAATTTCCACCACCGTGGAGCCATTCATAAAGCCCGCCAACTCGTCGCCCATCAAGGTAACTATGGAGATAGAGGCGTTTTTCAGCACGTGTCCATAAAGGATAGCGGTTTCCGCCAGGCCTTTGGAACGGGCCGTTGCCACATACTGCTTGGCAATCTCCTCAATCATGGTAGAGCGGGTAATCTGCGCATTCCGCCCCATCACCAATGGGCAAAGCGCCAAAGCCGGCAAAATCATGTACTTCCAGCCGGCCGGGCCCAACCCCTTGAACCCTGAAGTCGGCAACAGGTCCAACTGCACCGCCAGCAGCAGGATTAGCATCAGGGCCAGCCAGAACTGGGGCACCGAAATAACCGCGAAGGACAGAATATTGACGACCCGGTCAATGAAGCCTCTGGGGCGTCTGGCTGCCAGCATCCCCAGCGGAATACCTAACATACCAATGCACCAGGCAACAATGGCCAGAACCACTGTGTTGGGCAGCCGATCCAGAATTATCTCCCTGGAATCAATGCGGTGGCGGAGCGAGCGTCCGAAGTCACCACGGGCCAGGTCCCAATAGAAATCGGCAAAACGGACGTGGAAAGGACGGTCAAGGCCAAATCTCTCTCGCAGAGCGTCGATGGTCTCCTGCGATGCATCCTCATCCACCATCAATTCCACTGGGTCGCCCAGGACGTTAATGGCCAGGAAAAGGAGGCCCATCAAGCCGGCAACAATGAATATCGAGTGGCCGACCCTCCGAATCATGTAGTTACGCACAACATCCCCCTTCGGAGCGCTTGAATTGACCTGGCAGCTAATATACTGAACTCATAGTAAAGGATAGGGAAAGGCTATGACAACTGAACCCGGACTTAAACATTCCGGTCTGAAAATTGCCTTGCCTTTACGCTGAAGCGCTGACCGGACGCATCGCCCGGGGCGATGCGTCCGGTCAGCCAGGGTTTTACTGGGTGAACCGCATGGTATTCAAGCGGATACGGGGGTCGTAGCGGGGTTCCCATTCCAGGTTGGGAGCCAGACCATAGACCTGCACTGACACGAAGAAGGGCAGGAACCAATATTCGTCGTGGATTATCTGAGCCAGGCCCTCCATCTTGCGCACCCGTTCCGGGCCCAGAGGCGTTGCCACAGCGTCGTTGATGCTGTCCTCAAAGGTCATGCCGTCTATGCCGGGCACCAGGTTGCAAACCCGGCTGTTGACGTTAAAGCAGCTGTTGCGCAGGTAGAGCTGCCGCTGCATATCCAGGGCTTCGTTGGAAGTAGCCGTCTCGTAGTAATGGGTGCTTGAGCCGAAGGGCAGAGGCGGCTCCTGTTCGGCGCAGGCCAGGGCGGCCGAGTTGTCCCGAGTGCCGTCGTCGTGGGTAACAACGAACTTGCCGCAGCCGGAGCGCCGGGCTTCGCGAGCCCGGTTAGGTTCCAGCACCACCACGTGGGCATTCACGCCCAACTCTTCGCGCCAGGCGGCAACCACAGACTCGAACATCTCAAGGCCCCGATATACCCGGTCGGCGCGGGTATGAATCCGGATTTCGTAATTTACGTCAAAGTTGTTTTCTTCGGGGTCATACTCCGGCTGGTAATAGCCCGCAGCGGCGAGCAATTCACGGGCCATATCCGGGTCGTAACCGTAGTCGGCATAGTTGCTTTCGTTAATGCCGACAGTCCCCCACTGAGAGATGTTGCCAATGCACTCCTGCAGACCGTCATAAAGGACTTCCATCAGGGTCTGGCAATCCACTCCCAGGGCCAAAGCCTTCCGAACATCCTTCTTCATCAGTTCCGGGTGCCACATATTATCGGCTACCAGCGTAAACACCTCGTTGTTGGTGCCGGTCTTCGCCACCGGAACGGAATCAATATTCTCAAAGCCAATATCCACGGCCCAGTCCGCTTCGTCGGCTTCAATCATCGCCGCCCGTACCAGCGACTCACCGCGCCATACCTGAAAGGCGCGCTTGATCGCCGGGGCCTGGGCGTCAAAAGCCGTATTGGGCTGATAGTCCTCAAAGGCCTCGATTTCCACCTCTATACCGGGCCGCCATTCCACCACCCGGTAAGGGCCGGTGCCAATGGTATTCAGCTCCCGTTCATCCTCGGTAGCGCTCTGATACCATTCGGGGGCCTGGAAGGGGGTGAAAATGGCCGTGCGGGGGAAGATGGGGCAAGCGTTATCACAGACTACATCAACGGTAAGGTCATCCACCACCTCGCCGCTGATAGGGCCGTGGAAGCCGTAACCGCCGCCGCTGGTGGGGTCGCCGGACCAGTCCAGCCCGAACTTGGCCGCCGCCGCATTCCACGGCTCGCCATTATGGAAGGTTACGCCAGCGCGCAGCTTGAACCGCCACCGGTGCGGGTCCACCTGGGACCAGGATTCCACACCGCTGAGCGGCACTACCTCAAAGCTGGCGCTGTCAATCCAGGTGAAGGGGTCGGTAGCAATCTCCTCGCAGATGGTGGAAGGCACGTTGCCACTGCAACCATCGCTGAAAGTGCCCAGAGAAACCGGCTCTTCCTGGGTTACAAAGATAAGAGTGTCTTTGGCCGTCATCACTGCGCCGGGGGTTGGCGTAGCCATTGGAGTAGCGGTAGCAACGGCCATCGCCGGCTCTGGGGTTGGCGTAGCTTCAAACATACGGGACTGGGTCAAAGCCCGGGCATCGGCCGGAACGGCCGTGGCTTCGACGGGCGGTTCCGTCGGTTCCTGCATCACCGGTTCCGTCGGCTCCGCCGGGGCCGCCGGCTCGGTCGGGGCTGCCGGTTCCGCCGTGGGGGCAGCCGCCGGCTCTGAGGCTCCGCAAGCCACAATAAAAAGAGTCAATAACACAGCAAGCGTCAGCGCATAGCTGCGCCAGTGATGTATGCCATTGGTCCTGCCCATCTCAATCTCCTCCCTGTCGAATCCCGGATTCTCTCTCCCTTTTCTGCCGCCGTTGCAGACCAGACCGGCTTTGACCTGAAGCCCAATCCCCAATCTGCGCTCGCTTTCGATCAACCGCTGAACCGGCGCAGGCTGAAGAGATTGCGAATCCTTATACATTGGCAAAAGGTATTTGTCAACAACCAATAGCCAATTGCAGAAAATAACTGCGTGAAATGCCAATCCCGCAGCTGTATAACCGGGGAAAACGGCTATCAGCAAAATCCCTCATTGACCGGGAGAGGGCGGCCGCCCGAAAAGTCTGAAAATCATCGGGCGCGCCGACGTCGTTACGGAACGCTGATTTAACCGAAGGCCGAATGGGAGGTGAGATAACGCGCTGCCTTGCCTGGCGCTGTCGGGGTTGGCCTTTGGACGAAGCTATAGGCAGCCGGGGATACCGGTTAGTTCAACCAAGGCGGCGGCGGCCGGCAGAATAACGGCGCCGGCCGGCCCTGGTCCATCCGGCGGTGGTGCGCTGCCCGGTCGCCGCCAATACTATCGAAAGGGTTCAGGGTGCCGAATGCCCGGCCTTGCAGCGCGGGCTGCGACCCTGGACGACGCAGTACTACTTCAACTCTACCTGGGTAACTCCGTCGTTGGAACCACTATCAGCGCTGCCGGCGGCAGCTACCAGAGGATGTCCGTTCAGGTACTCCCGGACGGCGCGGCGGAGGGCGCCGGTGCCCCGTCCGTGGATTATGCGCAACCGGGGCGCGCCACTGAGCGCTGCCTGATTGAGCAGGGTTTCCACCTGGTCCAGGGCGGCCTCTACCCTTTGCCCCCGTAAATCCAGGTCGGTTTTGACCTGGCGGGGGGACGGACGGCGGTAATAAACCCCGGCATCCCGAGTATGCCGGAAGCGGACGCCGACCGGTGCGCTTTCGGCGGCGTCGCCAGGGGTATGCGCCAACCGGCGCTCACCACCCCTTGCCCGGTCTGCCTCACTGCCCGGTTCCGATTCGGCGGGGCGCTCCAGTTGGTAAATCGGGATTCTGGCCCGCATAGTACCCAGCAGCACCTCCACCTGCCCGGCCTCGTCCGGCGGAGTGATTACTTCAACCGGACGGGAGATGCCGCGAATATATACCCGGTCGCCGCTGGCAAGCCGTTGGGGCCAAGGGGTGCGCTTAACCTCGATAGGCTGCCACCGGGGTTGATCCAGGGTTTGCTGCGCTGCCAGCAGTTGTGCCTGCTGCTGGCGCAAAGCCGTCGCCGTTGCTTCCGCCGGCTTTTCCTCACTGGAAAGGTCGCCCGGGCGCAGCAGACGCCGGGTTGCCCGTTCCGTTTCAGCCAGTTCCAGGGCTCGCTCCGCCTGGCGCAGCTGCGCCAGCAGGCCGCTGATCTGGTTTTGCAGCTCCTGCCGAGCCTCCTCCACCATTGCCAGACGAGCCGCTTCCACCGTGGCCAGGCGTTCCTCCACCTCGGCCTGCTGTCGGCGCGCCTGGCCCAGAAGTTCCTCCGACTTCTGGCGCAGGGCTGCTACAGCAGCTCTTTCTTCCTGAAGCTCCTGCACCAGGTCGTCAGCAGCCCGCTGTTCCGGGGCAATCATCGACCGGGCAGCCTCAATTATTTCCGGGGACAGGCCCAGCCGGTCAGCGATGGTCAGGGCATAGCTGCGACCGGGCAGGCCCAGAGTAACCCGGTAAGTGGGGGCCAGGGTGCCCGGCTCCAGGTCAACACTGGCATTAACCATTCCCGGTTGTTCCTGCACGTAACGGGCGACGCCCCGATGGTGGGTAGTGGCGACGGTAAGCGTCTCTAACTGCCGAAAGCGCCCCAGAATAGCCTGGGCCAGCGCGGAACCCTCTTCGGGGTCGGTGCTGGCGCCCAGCTCGTCAATCAGCGCCAGAGAACGGGGAGTTGCCTGTTCCAGTATGGCCCGCAGGTTGTTGATGTGAGAGCTGAAGGTGGAAAGGGATTGCTCGATACTTTGCTGGTCGCCAATGTCCGGGTAGATGCCATCCAGCAAGGGAAAGTCAGCGGACTCAGCCGGCACGTGCAGGCCGGCGTGGGCCATTACTGCCAGCAGACCAATGGTTTTGAGCGCCACCGTTTTACCGCCGGCATTGGGGCCGGTGATGACCATAACGCCGTTTTCGCCCCCCAGCTCCAGGCTGATGGGAACCACTGGGCCAGAGAGCAGCGGGTGTCGCGCCCCGGTCAGGCGCAGCCGGCTGGCCGGCCTGGCGTCGGTTTCGGGGCCCTCAACAGCGGAGCGGGCGCTGCCCGGCTGCCCGGACAGGTCGGTCAAGGTGGGGGCCGTGGCCCGCAGGTCGGCAGAATAGCGCCCCTTGGCGATCGCCAAGTCCAGCCGGGCCAGCAAGTCCAGGGCCAGCTGCAAATCGGGGCCAGCATCGCCGGCCTGGGCGGACAGCGACCGCAGTACCTTTTCTTCCTCGCGCTCTTCGGCCAGGCGGCTTTCCCGCCAGCGATTGCCGGTTTCGATGGCGGGCAGCGGCTCAATGAACACGGTAGCTCCGCTGTCGGAAACGTCATGGACAATGCCCGGCGCCTGAGATTTATGCTCGGCCTTGATGAGCAGAACCAGGCGGCCGTTTCGTTGAGTAATAATCGGTTCCTGTACCAGGGCGCGGCGTTGGTATCGGCGCAGGCTGCGCTGCATTACCTCGTTGAGCTGTTGGTAGGCGGCGCGGGACTCTCGCCGCAATTGCCGCAGGCCCAGGCTGGCGTCGTCCAGAACCTCCCCGGCCGGGCTTATGGCAGAGCCGATGGCTCGGGCCAGTTGGCTTAAATCGGGCAGGTTCCGAGCCAGGCCGGCCAGCCGTGGCAAGTCGTCCCGCCGCTGTAAAGCGTGGCGATTATAATCGTTGGCCTCCGCCAGACTGCGAATCTGATGCAGTTCCTCGCCCCGCAGAGTTCCCCCCAGCATGGCCCGGTGCACCGGTTCTCGCAGGTCAATGCCAAGGCCAAACTCCAGGGAACCGCCCAGCTCCAGAAAGCGGCGGGCTTCTTCGGTTTCTTGTTGCCGGCTGCCGATTGCCAAACCGTCGGTCACCGGGGCAAGGTTCTGCGCCTGCTCCTGCCCCATAATCGTGCGAGTGTAGCCGGCCAGCCGCTGCTGTACCTGGTCGAACTCCAGCAGGCAAAGCGCCGCAGCAAAGCCGCCCAGCACGCTGCCGGAAGTATGGTCTTCGGGGTAGTTGTTCAAGTTATACGCCTGTTTAACAGTTTAGGACGTCTTCCGGAAATCCCGTTGGGTCATTCCGGCCATCCGGCTCTTGCCCGCCCGCCGGACGTTACAGAAGCCACACCCTACTCTCGCGCAGCATTCCAGCAACCCGGGGAAGAGTGTCCGCCCTGGGGTCGCGAATGTTCAACCGGCGGCCCAGAATCTTGCCTCTTTGCTGCTGCAAGTAGGGGCATACTTTCATAAATCCGTTGAGGGTCAGTTTGTCGCCCCCCAGCAGAATGTAATCCAGCGCCTCTTCGTAAGGCATAAACCGGTTCTTCACCACTCCGCAAGCTTCATCAAAGAGCTTTCGGGCCTGCCCTTCGCGAATGCGCTGGAACCGCAACTGAGAGGTGCCGCCGGCATGGTGTTTACCCTTAACGTAGCGGGTATCCGTCCTGGTAGTCAACGGCTCCTGCCCGCGGAACACGGCGACCAGGTAGCGGCCCAGGCGCAGCAGAACCACGCCCACCGTGTATTCGGCGGTCAGCAGCTGCCACAGGGGGCCATCGTCCCAGCCGGGCAGTTGCCGGTATTCCCTTACCGGAAAGGGCGGGGCGATGACCACCCCCCGGCGGCCTTGCCGCAGGACTGCCAGACCGGTATCCGAGGCAAGCATTGCCTCCCCGGCGGTCCCCTCCCCGGCTGGCGCAATAAACCGCCGCCACTCCTGTAATACCGGGTCTTTGGCTGCGGGCAGGTTGGCCAGAAGGGCCGGGGTCAGATACAGCGACCCCGGGTCAGGCAAAACGCCTTTCGCCGGGTCGTGGCGCTTATCCCGGTCAGAAGCCCGGCAGGCGTCCAGGAACCGCGCCAGGTCCCGGGGAGCCATGAATTGACCCGGGCTTGCAGCGGCGAGGAAACCGGCTGCGGCAGCGGGGTTTTCGCGGGCGGCAAACATAACTGATCAGATTGTAGCATAGCGAGCGTCAGCCCGGCGGCGCCAAGCCAGCGTATCGAGCCCGGTTTGACATTGACCGCTAACCTTCCTAGACTATTGCAACTTGCCCACCAGCGGGGGCGTCATGGAAGTCTTGCAAATTGTCCTGAATCGGCTGAACATCATCGCCGCCTTTCGCGAGTTGGGCGGCAGCCGTCAGCGGGTGGAAACCCTACTGGCCCTGGCTGCCTCGCAGCTGTTGGTACAGCTTACTTTTCTGCCGGTTACCCTGGCCACCCCCTCAGTAGCCGAGTATTTCAATGTTGACGTGGACGATGCGGCGTGGACGGTGATTATCCGGCTGCTGATGCTGGGCAGCACGGTTTTTCTTACCTCCCGGCTGGGCGAGAGATTTGGCCATATCCGGGTGTTCTTCGTTGGCATTTGCGTCCTTACCGGCGCCAACTTGCTGGCCACTACCGCCCAGACCTTATGGCAGCTGATTCTCTGGTGCGGCGTGGGCGGTTTTGGCGGCGCCCTGATAATTTCCAATTCCAATGCCATTATTGCCCTGGGTTTTCAGCCCGATGAACGGGGCCGGGCCTTTGCAGTGCCGGTTACCGCATCCCGCTTCGGCACTCTGCTGGGCCTGCTCCTCTTCGGTCTTTTCCTGGAATATATAAACTGGCGCCTGGTTTACCTGTCGGCCCTGCTGGTAGGAGTAGCCGCCATCTGGTACGCCCTGCCGGCGCTGAAGTACCATCGCGAGCAGTGGGCCCAGAACGGCGGCCAGGCGCCCGCAGTTAAAATTGACTATGTGGCGGCGGCAGTGCTGATGGCAGTGCTGGGAACCTTCATCCTTTCCGGCTCGCACCTGCATGACGGGGCCGAGTCCTTTACCTCGCCGGACGCCTTGAGTTACCACATCCCGATGCATGTTCTGAGCCTGGCTCTGGCCGGCCTCTTCCTGGTGCTGCAATTCCGCAGCGCCGAGCCATTCCTGGATTTCCGATACTTCAAGCGCAAGTATTTTTCCATGGCGCTGTTCAGCAACACCACCTGCCACTTGTCTATGCTTACCATATTCACCCTGGTGCCTATACTGGTAGAGGATGGCTTGGGCTACAGTCCCCTGGTGGTTACGCTGGTTCTGCTGCCCCACCAGAGCTTTGGCCTGTGGCTGCCCGGCATCGCCGGTTACATATATGACCGCTATAACCCCCGCTGGATGGGGCCGCTGTCCCTGTTCCTGATTGCCTCCGGCGTTGGTTTGATGGGCCTGTTCGCTGCCCATACGCCTATCTGGGGTCTGCCGCTGTTGCTGCTGCCGGCCTCGGTCGGGACGGCCCTTTTTATATCTCCCTATAACGCAGTGGTGATGAACACGCTGCCGGACAACCGCAGCTTTGCGTCGGGTATGCTGGAAACAACCCGGCAAATGGGCCACACTGTAGGCAGCACCATCGGCGCTACCGTGTTGGGGTTGAGTTTGCCGGCAACCGCCGAATTTCTAACCACCGCCGAGGCTGCTCCTTACTACCAGCAGGGTTTCCGGATTGCCTCGCTGACTGTGGTATGGATTATAGTGGTTGGCGGAGTGGTAGCCATTTTCCAGCGAGCGCCGTCGGTCTGGCGCGCGGCCAAAGCGCAGCCCTCGCCCCAGCCAGGGGGAGATGACTGACGGCCCAGGTCGGTCTGCCGCAGTCCTTTCAGTTTATTCCCAGCATCAGGGAGAGGCGATGACTGCCCGTTGCATTGAAGTTGTCCGTAAAGATACGTTGGCCGTTATTACCCTGAACCGCCCCGAGGCCCGCAACGCCCTTTCGGCGGATATGGTGGCCGACCTGGGCCGGGCGTTGGCCGATTGTCGCCGGCCGGAGATTCGGGCAGTTCTGCTGACTGGCGCCGGGGGCGCTTTTTGTGCCGGCGCCGACGTGAAGGAGTTTAATGACTGCCTGGAACAGAAAGGGCCGGAGGCGTTATCTCGCCACTTGCATGCACTGGCGGATACGCTGCACCGGGAAGTGGTTATCCCAATTCGCCGACTGGCCAAGCCGGTGGTAGCCGCCGTCAATGGGATAGCTGCCGGCGCCGGGTTCAGCCTGGCCCTGGCCGGCGACTTGCGGGTAGCTTCTGCCGATGCGCGGTTCATCATGGCTTACGCCGGCATTGGCTGCACCGCTGACGGTGGTTCCACTTACCTGCTGCCGCGCCTGGTGGGCGCCGGCAAGGCAATGGAGATTTACCTGGCCAGTCAACCTATAGGCGCCGAGTACGCCCGGGAATCAGGGCTGGTAAATCAGGTGTATCCGGCAGAGAACTTCGACCGCCATGCCCTTGAGACAGCAACACGCCTGTCTCAAGGGCCGACCATCGCTTACGGCCGGGTCAAAGCCTTGTTCAACGACTCCTGGAACTCCGGTCTGGAGCAGCAACTGGCGGCGGAAACCGAGGCCATTGCCCAGATCGCAGCCACTGCCGATTTTCAGGAAGGGGTAAGGGCCTTCACGCAAAAGCGTCCCCCCTGGTTCCAGGGCCGCTGAGCTTGCTATAACCGGCCCCAGGCAACGGCTTGCGTTCGTCCTGTCGTGGGCCGGGAAGGGCCTAAGCTTGCCCTTAAAATACCTCCTCCATATACTCGCCGATTTCCTCCAGCCGGAAGTTGGCGACGGCCACTTCCGGGGCCCAGGTAACCTGGTCCGAAGACCAGCGTACCGTACCTACCCGGTTGTCGCCGATACCGATAATATTATTAATCACTTCCAGGATATTGCCGTTCATCCGCAGGGTGTTGGGCTTTAGCGGCCCGGCCAGCCGACCGTTCTCAATCAGGTAGGAATCGCCCACTATGGTGCCGCTGAAATCGCCGGAGGTGAAACCGTTAACCGGGTAGGTGTACCAGATGCGGCCAATGTAAATACCATTGCCTACCTGTTGCAGCAACTCCTCAAGGCTATGTTCTGTGCTTCCTTGCACTATCAGGTTGGTGGGTACGATACCCGGATAAGCGTTGAAGTCGCGGCCACCGCCATTGCCGGCCCGGAAGCCATTGCGGGGAATTAAGGCCGACGCTGCCGAAGCCGGGTCAACGCCCAGCTTTTCCCTGCCCCGGGGATCTTTCAGAATGCGCTGGTAGTTGTAATAATCCGCCAGCAGACCTACCAGCACGCCCTCCTTAATCAGGTTAGTTCTGCCGGTGGGCAGCCCCTCGTCGGTAATAGCTTTGGAACCGGCGAAACCGGGCAGAGCGCCATCGTCATAAATATTAAGGGCGTCATTGGCCACCGGTTGACCCAGTTTACCCATAAGCAGAGCGGCGTCGGCGTAGAAGGCATCCAGCTGCAACCCTGGCAGCAGTATCCACTCCAGCAGTTCCGCCACTGGCTGCGGCCCCAGCAATACTCGGTAGCTGCCGCCAGGAACCCGCTGCCCGTCAATGGCGGATACCGCTCGCCGGGCGGCGTCGGCGGCGGCGTCCCCGGTAAAATCCGCCAGATGGCTGTTGACTGACCAGCCGCTGCCCTTGGCGTTTCCCGCCTCCACCATCGCCGTGGCAAAGGACATAACCAGGGTGGACTCGTCGGTCTGAGGCCGGGGCATTCGAGTCGATGCGAGCGCCACCCGCTCCTGCAGCAATACCAGATCCCCGCCCAGAATCAAGCCCAGATCGCCCCGGGAAGAAGCCCCGGTTGCGCTATCGGCACGAGCCAGTACCGCTGTCAGGTCTTCCGAGGACTGAAACACTTCCAATGCCTGCTCCAGCATATGCCAGCCACAGGACAAGAGGCGGCCATTGCTCAAGCGGGCCAGAGCCGGATCGTGGTAGCGGGTCAGGGTGGGTTTTTCCGGGGCCGGCGGGGGGAAACTGACAAACTCCGGGTCCAGAACAGCGCTACGACGCGCCCGGTCCAATGCTTGCGCCGCCCCGGTCAAAGACAAGTCGCTGACTTCGCTGCCCATGCCGGTCTTCAGCCCTTCGGCAGTGTGGAAGGCAGCCCGGACGCTAAGTCCGTAAGATTCCACTGACTTGGGTTCTTCGACCCCGTTGCTGGGTATATGCGAGGTGTAGTTGAGCCGCAAGGTCTGGTTGGCGTTGGCCGCAGCGAAGACTTCTACTTCCGCCACGCCCGGCTGTTCGGCAAGGTAAGCCAGGGCTTCCCCGACTGCGGCCCGTAGGGCGCCAATAGAGAGCATTGCCGGGTCACTCGCCGGCGATAAGTTTAAGAAAGTCGTGGCGGGTTATGATACCCACCAATTGACCGTCTTCAATAACCGGCAGCCGGTGTATGTTCCTGGTTAGCATAATCTCGGTAACCTTGTCCAGGGGAGTATCGGGCGATACGGTAAAAACCCGCCGGCGCATAACATCCCGAATTCGCTTGCTGTTGACCTTCAGGGAGACCGCTTCCACGTGGCGCGGCGTGGTAGTAGCTCCCAGCAGGCTGAAAACGTTGTCCGCTATAGGACGGAATCTGGGGTGCATTCCAAAGTCGGCGTGGGTCAGGATGCCGACCAGGTTGCCATGTTCATCGACTACCGGCAGGGCGCTGACACCGGCGTCCAGCATTAGCCGGGCTGCCTCGCCAACGGTTGCGTCCGGCTTAACCGTAACTACCGGAAAGCTCATCAAGTCTCTTGCTTCCATAATGATCCAGTCCCGGGAAATTCAAATTCGCGCAACACTTGGTTGCAAGAATATTAGCATAAAGGCCAACCCTGTGCCTTCCGGAGTAACTGAAACTGCGTTACCCAGAGTCTTGCGTCAACCTGCCAGGCCGGTCGGGAGTGAGCTTAACACTCTGGTTATCCCGGCCCGGTCAGGCGGGCAATGCCCCGCATAGTGGGGCCGCCATTGCTCATCCGCTTGGCCTGCATTGGCTGCCCTTTGCCGCAATTGGGTATGGGATTGACCCGCAGGTCATTGCCTACCGCATCAATGGAATGGAAGTAATTTCGGGAATCGGCAGTTATGCCGCCATCCCGGTACAGCTGGCCCAGCCGTCCATTTTTTATTTCATACACCTTAACCGCCGTGATACGAAAGTTCTCCCGGGATTCTGAGATGGAGGGGGTACGGTGGCCCGCAACATAGTAACCCTGGTCCACCTCGCCGATAATATCCTCGGGGGGCCGGTCACCGGAGGCGAAAATGGTGTTGGTCATACGGACAAGCGGAGCCAGGTGCGCTTCGGTGGCTCTGGCCGAGCCGTTGGGCGTTACGCCCAGCAACGCCGCCGTTTGCCGGCTATTCAGAAACTCCTCCAAAATCCCGTTTCTGATGATGTAAGCCCGGCGGGCGGGCGTGCCTTCGTGGTCGAAAAGGAAAGAGCCGTACCCCTCCATCAGCGGATCCGAAAGGGCGGATACCAGCGGGGAGGCAATTTGCCGGCCTGCCTGGTTATCCTGCAAGTTCTTCAGGAACCAGGAACGCCCGGCGTAGGCTGTTTCGTACTTCAGCGCCCGGTCCAGCTCCGCAGGGTGCCCCACCAATTCGTGCACCAGCAAGGTATTGAAATGAGGGTCGGTTACCACCGAAACTTCCCGCTCCGGTGGCCGCAGCGGTGGCGCTGCTGACACTTCAGCCGCATCGGCGCCCAACTTGCGGCAAAAATCCAGGTAATCGGGCAAAACTATGGGCCCGTTTGCATAGCCTTCAGTCAGAACCTCCCAGCCCCGCTGGTGTCCGGTAAAGTCATACAGTTCATAGTTGCCGTACTGGCTGCCGCAGATGACCATGGCAAAGCCTTCGGTCTGAGCAAAGGACTGGTCAATGTCAGCGCCGTCGGAACTGAAAAACAGCTCCCGCAACAGGAAAGCGCTGACGGCGGCGGCGGTGAACACGATGCGTTCGCTTTGCGCCTGCACCGTCTGACAGCCGGCTACGGCCATTCCGGAAGTTTCGGCCAGGGACACGCGGCGGGGGTCATTCACATAGACGGCCGGCGCGGAGTATTCCGCTACGGGCACCCGGGCCAGGAAGGTATCATCCAGGCTGGCCCCGACATTGGGGAAACGCCTTTTGGTTTGCGCTTTTTGTCGAGCGTTGGCCCGCGCCCGCTGGTGGGCCTGACGAATGCCCTCCTGCACCAACCCCTCAAGGTTTACCAGGTCTGCCGCCCCCAGAATCTGACCATAATAGCCGGCGGCGGACATACGGTAGTCGGCGATGACGCGTACGCCAAAACTGAAAGCGGTATCCTCACCGCTGGCCCTTTCCATGCCGTTCTCGGCATAGGCGCCCCTCTCCTCGCGCACTTGTATTCGCAAATCGCAGTAACGCATACCGGGCAGCCGTTTGGCCCACTCGGCCACCAGCGAGCGCAGGTTCTCCCGCACGCCTTCCAGCGTCTCAACGGTTATGTTAGGAGACATAGTCTATTCCCGGTATGCTCAAGGCATTATTTCCAACAAGGAGCGGCAACCGGTTCAGCCGGATGATTCAAGCCGGGGTTGATGGGTAAAGAAATCCTTGATGATTGAAAACTCTCCGGCAAGGTAAGCCTGACCCTGTTCTAATGACCGAAGCCGCTCGTCCATCAGGGAAAATTGCTGGCCAATTTCCGCACGGAAGGCCGCAAACTGCTGGTTCGTTTCCGCACGAAAGGCCGCAAACTGCTGGTCGATTTCCACCCGGAAGGCCGCAAACTGCTGGTCGATTTCCACCCGGAAGGCCGCAAACTGCTGGTCCGTTTCCGCTCGGAAGGCCGCAAACTGCTGGTCCGTTTCCGCTCGGAAGGCCGCAAACTGCTGGTTAGTCTCCGCTCGGAAGGCGTCAAACTGCTGGTCGATTTCCACCCGGAAGGCCGCAAACTGCTGGTTAGTCTCTGCACGGAAATCGGCAAACTGTTGCCTGGTTTCCACGCGTAGTTCTTTCACCTGCGTTTCCAGGTTGTCAATACGCGCATTGGTACGGCTTTCCTGACGGGTTAACAAGGTCAGAAACATTCCGCCAAGGGCAATACCGACCAGTACCACAGTTACGCCAGTTCCAGCTATGGCCACCATCAGCGGCATGGTGTCAGCTGACATGAAACTCGCTCCTTGCCCGGTCAGTTCCCTGTCCCGGTTCTGACTGCCAGGCCTGGGCTACGGCGCGGGCTACCGCTGGCACTACCTCGGGGTCCAGAGACCAGGGAATTATATGCTCTGGAGTGGGTTCAGCCACTAACCCGGCCAGCGCCTCTGAGGCCGCCAGTTTCATTCTGGTGGTTATCCGGGTGGCCCGGACGTCCAGCGCGCCGCGGAATACGCCAGGGAAAGCCAGGCTGTTATTTATCTGGTTGGGAAAGTCGCTGCGCCCGGTGCCGACCACCCTGGCCCCGGCAGCGGCGGCGTCATCCGGCCGGATTTCCGGCGTCGGGTTGGCGGCTGCCAGCACTATGGCATCCGCAGCCATGGAGCGCACCATGTCCCGGCTGACCGTATCGCCCACAGACAACCCGATAAACACGTCGGCCCCGCGCAAGGCCTCGGCCAGGTCGCCTTCCTGGTTGTCCGGGTTGGATATGTTCAGTATTCCCTGCTTGACCGGCGTCAGGTCGCTGCGGTTTCGGTGGACAATGCCCCGGCTGTCCACCAGGATGGTGTTCCTGGCGCCGTAATCGGCCAAAAGCCTGGCTGAAGCAATACCCCCGGCCCCAGCCCCGGCAAAGACTATTTTAACATCTTTAATGTGCTTACCCACGACCGAAGTGGCGTTAATGATGGAAGCCAGCACGACGATGGAAGTGCCATGCTGGTCATCGTGGAATACCGGAATGCCCAAATCCTGCAAGCAATCCTCAATTTCAAAGCAGCGGGGTGCGGCAATATCCTCCAGGTTAATGCCGCCAAAGGATGGCGCAATGTTGCGAACCGTCTGGATTATGGATGCATTGTCCTGAGTGCCCAGACAAAGGGGGAAGGCGTCAATGTCCGCCAGGCCCTTGAACAGGATGGATTTGCCTTCCATCACCGCCAGGGCTGCCTCCGGCCCGACGTTGCCCAAGCCCAGCACCGCCGAACCGTCCGATACCACCGCAACGGAGTTGCCCCGGTTGGTCAAGGCAAAGCTCTCTGACGGATCGTTGTGGATGGCCATGCTTACTGCCGCCACGCCTGGGGTGTAGGCAATGGACAGTTCCTCCATGGTTTCCACCTTCATTTTGGAGGCGATGCTTATCTTGCCTCGGCTGGCCCGGTGACGCTCAATTGCTTCCACTCCGTAATCCATACTCAACTGCCTCAGCATTTATCGATATCTTCCGGAAAAGACCGGCGTCGGTTGGCCCTTTGCTGACTTGCGCCGGCGGTAGGTACGACCGGGCAATTATAAACCCTGTGGCAAGCCAATGGAGCAATAGCTTGCCCCGGAGTAAAAATGCCCCGGCGGCCCCGAAAGTGAATATATACCCGAACTAACCGGCCAGCCGGTGGAGTTTCCTTTGCCTTTACCGTTGGCGGCGGTAGGTCAACTGGACTAATCCGGTTTCATACGCCTGGCAGTTGGTCAGCGCCAGGTTCCGTTGCGGCGTTGCCGGCGGAAACAGGAGCAAGCCTTCCCCCAGAATAACCGGGTGAATGGATAATACTATCCGGTCAATCAGGTCCAAACGCAGGAACTCTTTTATTACCTGCCCCCCGCCGATCAGCCACAGGTTTTTGGCTTGCGCGGCTTTCAGCCCGGTTACCAGGTCGTCAACCGGGCTGTCGGTGAATTCTACCCGGGTGTCCCGTTGCCCGGCCCGGCTTCGGGAGAGGACGAAACCCTGAGTGCCGTGGTAGGGATAATCGCCAAAGGTAAGGATTTGCTCGTAGGTAATGCGGCCCATCAGCACGACTCCCACCTCGGCCATAAACTCGCTATAACCGTAGTCCTGGTCGTGAAACAGCCAGTCCACGCCGCCGTCGGAGCGGGCGATATAGCCGTCAACGCTGGAGGCTATGAACAAGACTACTTCAGGCATCTCAGTCCCGGTTTCGCTGCCGCCGGATTACTACGGTGTCGCAGAGAAGGTCATGCAGCCCGCGCCGGTCTTGCCGAATGGCGACCACGAGAAAGATGAATCCAAATGTGAAGTTGGCTGAAATGGCGGTAAGCAGGTGGCGGGCCAGGGCGCGCCCGAAACCGACCCGGGAGCCATCGCTCCGCACCACATACAAGCCGAAAGCCCGCTTGCCCGCAGTGGTGGCCAGGTAACCAATCAACAGGGTGTCATAAAGCAAAGCGGCAATCATTACCAGAAACTGCAACCGCTCATAGCCGGGAGGCGGGTTGAGAATCTGAGCGAATTCGCTGGGCACTGGCTGCCCCAATGCTACCCAGCCCAGAACCAACGGGACGGCGACCACCAGGGAATCGATTAAGTAGGCCAGAAACCGCAGCCCGAAACCGCCGGGCGCTCCCAGGGCAAAAGCCGCCAGCGACGTCCGTGGGCTGGAAGTAGTGGCCGGGCCGCCCTGGCCCGCTATGAAGCTCCTTCCACACATTTCACAATAAGCCGCCTCCGCCTCGTTGACCTGGTGGCAATGGGGGCAAACCCGGGGCGGCGCCGAAGCGCGCTCTGCCTGGGCCGGGTCATTTTCACCTGCCGGCGCCGCCGACGGCTCCCGAGACGGCGCAGCGGGGGATTGGAGGCTTGACCGGTCGGGCGACGGCAGGTCGTCAGCTGCCCCCGACGCGGCAGCGCCGGCCGCCAGGTTTTGCCCGCAATTGCCGCAGAAGCGGTTGCCCGGAGAGTAAATGTTCTGACAGGCAGGACACCGGAGCCGCACGCCGGCGCCGCAAACCCGGCACACCTCTGCCCCCGGCGTTAGTTCTGCGCTGCATCGCTGACACTGCATAAGCTGCCCTGCCTGGTTTGGGCCAGATGTCAATGGCCGGTTAACATCCGGGTTTTGCCGCCCTTAAGTCAGCGGCGGTTCCGGCGATGGTTGATTCATTTGACCGCAGGAAAGAAACCATGGGGCGGGCCGACGGGTTTATCGGGTTACTGCCCCTTCAGCGGCAGAGGAGACCAGTTTAGCGTACTTGGCTAACACGCCGGAAGTATATCTGGGGGCCAGGGGCCGCCAGGCGCTGCGCCGATCGGTGAACTCTTCCTCGGTCAAGCGCACATCCAGGCGCCGGTTGGGAATATCCAGGGTAATAATATCGCCTTCCTGCAGCAGGCCAATGGGGCCGCCCACTGCCGCTTCCGGCGCTACGTGGCCCACCATCGGCCCGTGGGAAGCGCCGGAGAAGCGCCCGTCGGTAACCAGGGCTACCGAATCCCCCAGGCCCTGACCAATGAGGGCGCCGGTTACCGCCAGCATTTCCCGCATACCCGGCCCACCTTTGGGCCCCTCATAGCGAATTACCACAATATCGCCAGGGTTTATTTCCCCCTGTTGAATGGACTGGAAGGCTGGCTCCTCCTGGTTGAAGACCCGGGCCGGCCCTTCGTAAACCTTTTCCTGGTGTCCGGCCACCTTGATTACTGCGCCGTCGGGCGACAGGTTGCCGCGTAAAACAGCCAGGCCGCCGGTAAGCCCCCGGGGATGATCCAATTGACTGATGACTGGCTGGTCGTCGCTGGTCGGCATGGCGGCAACGTTTTCGGCCAGGGTTTTGCCGGTAACCGTCATGGCGCCGCCATGCAAAAGCCCGGCTTGCAGCATCCGCTTGGCCACCAGAGAAACCCCCCCATAGCGGTGCAAGTCCGCCATTACGTAGTGACCGCCGGGACGCATATCGGCGATGTAAGGGGTGTTGCGACTGATACGGTCAAAGTCGTCCAGACTCAGATCCACCTCCGCTTCCCGGGCGATAGCCATCAGGTGCAGCACGGCGTTGGTTGAGCCGCCCATGGCCAGCACCACGGTAATAGCATTCTCAAAAGCTTGACGGGTAAGAATGTCCCGGGGGCGAAGATCATCTTCCAGCAGCCTCAGCATGGCCTGGCCGGACTTCCGGGCCATGACCGTTTTTTGCGAATCTACTGCCGGGATGGAAGCGTCGCCGGGGAGGGACATACCCATTATCTCTATGGCAGTGGACATGGTATTGGCGGTAAAGAGACCGGCGCAGGAACCCTCGCCGGGGCAGGCCACGCACTCCAGGGCAGTCAATTCGTCTCTGGTAATACTGCCCTTGGCATAGGCCCCTACTGCCTCGAATACGTCCTGAATGTTCACGTCCCGTCCCTGGTAGTGGCCCGGCATAATGGTGCCGCCATAGATGAAAATGGACGGCACATTCAAGCGGGCAATGGCCATCATGCAGCCAGGCATATTCTTGTCGCAGCCGGCCACCGTAATCAGGCCATCCATGCGCTCCCCGAAAGTTACCACCTCAATTGAGTCGGCAATCACCTCCCGGCTGACCAGGGAAGCCTTCATCCCTTCAGTCCCCATGGAGATACCGTCGCTGACGGTGATGGTGCCAAACTCGAAGGGCGTGCCTTGCGCCTGCCGCACGCCCTCTTTGGCTGCCCGGGCAAACCGGGACAGGTGAACATTGCAGGGGGTAACGTCGCTGGCCAGGTTGGCAATGGCGATGAAGGGCTTTTCCAGGTCTTCCGGGGTTAAACCCATGGCCAGCAGCATGGCCCGAGCCGGGGCGCGCGCCGCCCCCAGGGTTACATCGTTGCTGCGGTGTTTCATCCGCGCAATGACAGCAGCGTCTCGAGTAGAGGTTTGTGCGGTGTCGGCGGTGGTGGTCACAAAGCGCCTCCTGTTACGGTTAATCCCTGGGCCAGCAACCTGATTATAGTCTGCCTGATATAGCGGTACAAGGCAGAAAGCCGCTGCAAATATCGCCGCGTTTTACCTGCTTTCAAGGGGATTGAGCAGCCGGAAAGCAATTCCCGGGGAAATGCCGGCAGACGGGCCGGTTGAACCAGGGAAACCCGGAGCTTTCGGCTGCGCTGGTATCGACCGGGCTGAACTTACACGCCGCCCGTTTCCCCGCCAGTCGGGGAACTGACGGGGGGTTCCGCTGCCGGGGCTGGGTTGACCGCCCCGGTTTCCGCTGCGGCCGTCTCCTGGTTCCATTCTTCTACCAGGTACACGACTATATCTTTGCCCATGGCTACCAGGGGAGGCCCCAGGATGATTCCCCAAAGACCAAAATACTGGCTCGCTATAGTGATGATTAGAATGACGGCGATGGGGTGTAAATGCAGGGCAGCGCTCTGAACGCGGGGCGCCAGAAGGGAATTCTCCAGCAGCTGTACGCCCAGATAGAGTAAAATCACCCAGACCACCTTTTCCGGCGCAGTAGCCAGGGTTACCAGCACGCCTATGGCGCCGCCAATCCACGGGCCAATAATCGGAACCAGCTCGGTCAGCCCGGCCACTACACCCAGGACAAAGGCAAAGGGCACATCCAGGAGCAACAGCCCAATGCCGACAATTACGCCGACAATTATGCCGAGAACCAACTGCCCCCGTATGTACCCGCCCAGGGTTCGGTCGGCAATGTCCAGTATGTTCTTCAGGTGGGTATTCAGGGCCCTCGGAAAGGGCGCGCCGAGGGAATCACGGATTTTCCCTGAGTCTTTCATCAAGTAGAATACCAGTAACGGAGCGGTTGCCAGGCCGATAATGAAAGCCAGCGAACCGGAGATGACCGCAAAGGTCTGCCTGGCTACGGTCCAGGCAGCCCGACCCAAAACGCCGCCGGCGTCGGAAAGGGCTTGCTCTGCCTGTTCCCGGAGATTGTCGGGGATCAGGTCGGTGTAGTCAGCAATCCGTTCTTCAATAGTCATCCGGGCGGCGTTAAAGAAGGTGGGGAATTCGACAATAAACTGGCGTCCCTGATTGATGGTCGGGGGAATAACGGAAATCAGGACGCCAGCTATTATGCCCAGGCCGGCCAGGAAGATAATAGCGACGGCTATTCCCCGACTTAGTCCCGGCCAACGGCGCCGCCAGGGCATGGCCCTTTCCAGCAGTCGGGCTACCGGCAGCAGCACGTAGGCAATCAGCGCGCTAATGCCCAGGATAAGCAACGTACTGCCCAACCAGTACATTACGACCAGCGTGGTAACCACCACGAGCCCGGCGCTGACCAATGCGAGACGTTTGCGCTTCATGGTTGAACTCATTCTTTGCTTGACCAGAGTGCGCAGTCAGGTAACTTCAGGCTGACCAACCGGAATGCCGGACGGCCCCATTATGCTGACCTTGCCGGTTCAGGTCAACTTGAATGCGTCAGGCGGGGCGACCAACGGCGGCGAGAACCGGTCAGGCAAGTTAAACGGCATATACGCGCCCTGGCGCCCCTGCTTTGGGCGCAGAGAATATGCCGACGATTTGAGCTCCTGCGGCCTGAAATGCGGGGTTGCGTTGGGGGGCGATTTCTTGTAATCTTCAAGTTGCCCATTGCCAGCGGCCAAACTCACGAAGAAGGAAGGGAAGAATGTTTAACCCACTCCGATGGTTGAAAATAGAAGAGGCGGAAGCCCATTGCGACATTCCCTGCGGCATTTATGACCCGATCGCGGCCAAGATAGCGGCGCAGACGGTTCAGAAGATGGTATTGCGGATGCAGAGTCTTAAAGAGGGCGATGACCATCTGGCTTATGCCAATACCATGGCCCGTTATGTGGCAGTCAAGGAAGAGCATGCGGAGCTTTGCAAGCGGGAACTGCGTATTCTGTGGGCTGATTATGCCTGGCCGAACTTGCCGGAAGGTTTTGACCTGCACGGTTCTTTTAACGCCGCCCTTAAGCTGGCCGGCCGCTGCCGCCAGACGGTTGACATGGCCGCCTGCGAGGAACTGGTAGCAGCAGTGGATGAAATCGCCGCCGCTTTTTGGGCCACCAAAGGCGTGGAGTATAGCGACCCCAATGCCGCCGCCCGCTATGGCGCCTGATTCCGCATCGGCGAAGACTGTGCAGGGGCAATTCCCGGGGCGGGCCGTTGGCTGGCCCGGTTTCCGCCGGCGGCATAAACCCCGGCCGGGAGCAAAACGGCATTGACCCTGTGGCTCGTTTTTGGTGTATAGGTTGCTCAATTTCACCGTTGTTTCCGGTGGGCAGAGCAACGATAATGGCAGTCTTGGAGGAGGAGATCATTATGCCAGACGTTTACTACGTAAGGCCCAGCAATTTTCTTTCCGACTCCCGGGATAAGACTATAATTACGGGAGACTCGGAGAACGACGTTCTGCAGAAAGTTTACGATTACCTGAACAGCCCGGAGGGCCGGCAGCGTTATCCGACAGTGGAAGACCCGAAAGAGCTGGAAAACAACATCCGCAGGTGCATTTTCGTGAAAGGTCAGAAGGTGTTCGGCACCCGCGCGCCCGACGCTCACTAGCCCCGTTTCCGGCAAGGGAAAACAGGAGGCCCAGGCAATTCGCCTGAGCCTCTGTTTTTTGCGCCCCCGCAGCTTACCGCTGGCCGGGCCCGGCATCTCCGGGCCTGGCCAGCCGGGGGACGCCAGATTAGTTGCCGTCGTCGAAGCTGACAATGACGATGGCATTGGCGATTAGCGTACCATCGGTCCCCGCATCGTTCAGCACCTGCAAACCGCCGTGGACCACATTGATATAGCCAGTACCGTGGGGCAGCGTGGCAATGACCGCATCGCCGTCCACCTGGTCGGGTTCCGGCACGCCGATAGTAACGTCAACCCGCATGTCATCCGCCGTTTTACCGAGCAGACGTTGAAACCCCAGGCTGCTGTGGTGCAGCGCATCAAAAACGGCGCGCTTGGCCGCACTGGTATAGTCCAGGCCATGAACATCTACGCCCATGCCCATTTCAGTAACGCATCGTACTAATGCCATAACTTATTGCCTCCGAGCTGATTTCGTGGTTGAATATTCCGCCGGGGCCGGCCGCCGGCGCTGCTGTTTCAGTATCCCGCAGCAGGGCAGGGCGGCAAGCAAATCGGCGCGGACGGTTTAACCGCCGCCACCGCGAACCTCCAGGCTGGGTCTGGTCATATCCTCCGGGTTGAGCAGTTGTTCCAGTTCTCCGTCGGAAATTTCGGTGCGGAGCCGAGCCACCTCCCGAATCGTCTGACCAGTGGCGGCAGCTTCCTTGGCAATGGCAGCGGCCGCGTCGTAGCCAATGGCCGGCGCCAGGGCGGTGCCCAGCATCAGCCCCTTTTCCACCATAGCCGGCCCCACGTCGGTAGCGGCGATTCCCTTGACGCACTGTTCCGCAAAGTTATTGGCCGAGGCCGCCAGCAAGGCAATGGACTGAAGCAGGTTATAGGCTGCTACCGGCATCATTGTGTTCAGCTCAAAATAACCGCCCTGACCGGCGAGAGTTACCGTTGCATCGTTCCCCACTACCTGGGCTGCGGCCTGAATCACCGACTCGGCGATAACCGGGTTAACCTTGCCGGGCATAATAGAGCTGCCGGGTTGTACCTCAGGAACAGTAATTTCGCCCAGCCCGGCCCGGGGGCCGCAAGCAATAAACCGGATGTCGTTGGCAATCTTATGCAGGCTGATTGCAATGGTTTTCAGCTCGCCGCTGGCCTCGACTACTGCATCCAGGGTAGCCTGAGCCTGAAAGTGATTGCCGGTTTCCCGCACTACTACCCCCGCAACCTCGGAAAGGGTCTGACAGGTTCGGGCGGAAAACTCCGGGTGGGTATTAACCCCGGTCCCCACCGCCGTGCCGCCCAGGGCTACCTCGCTCAGGGCTTCCTGGGCCCGGCGCAGCCTCCGGATGCCGTTCCCGGCCTGGCCGGCATAACCCAGAAACTCTTGCCCTAACCGGATTGGCGTAGCGTCCTGCAGGTGGGTACGCCCGGTTTTGATTACCGGCCAGAACTCGTTAGCCTTCTTCTGCAACTCGTCCTGCAATAACTGTAAGCCGGGAATCAGGTCTTCCTCTATCGCCATCAGCGCCGCCAGGTGCATGGCGGTGGGAATGACATCGTTGGAAGACTGGCCCAGGTTTACGTGGTCGTTGGGGTGTACCAGGCGGGAACCGAGGCCGCCGCCCAGGAGTTGCGAGGCCCGATTGGCAATTACTTCATTAGCGTTAGTGTTGGTAGAAGTTCCCGAACCGGTCTGGAAAATGTCAAGAACAAAATGAGAGTCGAGCCGGCCGTCAATGACTTCCTGGGCGGCGGCGGCGATAGCTTTTCCAATGGTTTCATCCAAAACGCCCAGTGCCATATTGGCGCTGGCCGCCGACTGCTTAATCAGGGCCAGGGCCCGAATAAAGGAGCGGGGAAAGCGCAAGTCGCTGATGGGGAAGTTGAGCACTGCCCGCATAGTGGACGCCCCGTATAATGCATCGGCCGGCACTTCCATTGCGCCCATGGAGTCTCGTTCAATTCTCGTGTCCGGGTTATTGGTCGTCATGTCTCCTTAAAACGCCTCCAGCTGGTTGTTGCGGCCGGGTCCGGCCCGGTTCAGCGGCCTCCCTCAATCCAGTCGGCCACCCTTTCACCGATTATAATGGCCGATTATATCCGGCAAAGCAGCCCCCATACAACTGCGAACTGCGTAACAGCAATGCTCTGACCGGAAGCAGGGAGCTCATCGACCCGCACATCGGGCTTTCAACGGCGCTCATCAGGATTTACCGCGCAAGCGTCTCACGTATTGCCAATCGGCAAAATCCTAGTACCATATGAATTAAAGTGAACCAACCCGGCAGCTGGATGGCTGGTTTCCTCATTTGACGGTATGCCTGGGTGATAGTCATGTTTGTGGATAGCACAATATACAGTTATGTAATACCGGCGGGAAGGTTCATTGCCGGCTTGTTTGTCGGGACGATGCTGGGCATAGTTGGCGGATGGGCCGCACTCACTTTTGGCGCCTTCGTAGGCTACCCATGGTCGGCTGAGGTGCACCGCATTATATACATTGTCGGTATTGGCGTGGGCGCCGGGCTGGGGGCGTACCTGGGCTGGATTAACCTTAACCTCCGCTGGTATTTCATTCTGGCAACGGTTCTGCTGGCTATTGCTGGCGGGGTAATCGGCAGCTACATCGGAAACAATTATTGGGCCGTTTTCACCGAAGCCACCTACATGGGCGAAAGAGACACCCGCGTGAATTATACGCACTACGGCGCCGCCGTTGGCGCCATAGCCATTGCAAGCGTTTTTGGTCTTTACACCCACTTCCGCACCCGCAGCTGAACCAGCAGGAGGAACCGTTTGACTACACTCGAACATACCGGCGACCTTACCGGCCGCTTGGCCCGATACATGGCCGGGGCCCGGCGCCAGGCTTTACCCCCGGAAGTCGTCCTGGCAGGCAAGCACCGGATACTGGACTCCCTGGCCGCCGTTGTTTCCGGCGCGCGCCTCACCCCCGGGGAAATGGCTATCGGGTTCATCCGTACCCAGGGCGGCATTCCCGAATCCTCAGTGCTGGCGACCGACATCAAGACCTCGGCGATTAACGCAGCGCTGACCAATGGTATGTTCGGCCATGCCGATGAAACGGACGACTTTGAGCCGGTAACCAAGGCTCACCCCGGTTGCTCCGTAACGCCCGCGGCCCTGGCCATGGCGGAAAGGGCGGGCAGCTCCGGGGAAGAGCTGTTAAGGGCAGTAACCCTGGGCTATGACCTGTGCTGCCGGTTCCTGCTGGCGCTGGGGCCGGACCTGGTAAGGGGAGGACACCGCAGCGCTGAAGGCTCCAGTTCTACCATGGGCTGCGCCGCCGCGGCCGCCGCCATCGCCGGCCTGGATGAAGCCGGTATGCGCTATGCCGTCTCTTATGCGGCGCAGCAGGTATCCGGCATCTGGAGCTGGGTGCGGGATGCCGAGCACGTGGAAAAGGCCTTCGACTTTGCCGGCATGGGCGCCCGCAACGGCGTAACCGCCGCCCTGATGGCCGAAGCGGGCTTGACCGGCGTGTGGGACGTGCTGGAGGGCGAGCATAATGTGTTGCAGGCCCTCTCTCCCGCGCCGCAGCCCGAGGAAATGGTCAAGGGCCTGGGCCGCCGCTTTATGATTGCCGAGACGGCCATCAAACCCTACTCGGTGGGCTACCCGATACAGGCCGCACTGGATGCCTTCTTCACCTTGCAACGGCAGTATAGTTTGACCAAAGATAACGTAAACCACATAACCGTAAGCCTGCCCAGAGACGGCGCCGGAGTTGTTAACAACCGGTCTATGCCAGATGTCAACCTGCAGCACATGGTCGCCGTAGCCTTGATGGACGGGCAGGTAACTTTCGAATCCACTCACGACTATCAGCGTATGTCCGACCCGGCCACCGTGGCGGTTAAGGAACGGGTAACGCTGGTTGCCGATGAAGCCTTGATGAACCCGGCGGCTCCCCGCAGCGGCAAGGTTGCCGCGTCCCTGAAAGACGGGCGGACGGTGGAACACTTCACGCCCCACGCTTACGGCACCAAAGAGAACCCTATGTCCACTGCGGACGTGAACGTCAAGGCCCGGTCGTTACTGGAACCGGTATTAGGAAGCGAAAGAGCCGAGGCGGTGGTGCAAATGGTAAACAGCCTGGAAGACCTGCCCAATGTGCGAGACTTGATTCCCTGCCTGACGGTTACCGGCGCGGAAATGGCTCGGGCAGCGCCAGGTCATTAACCGCTAACCGCTCCGAAAACCTCACTGGAAAAAGCGGCAGCCGAATGCAACCGAACCTTCAGAAGCAGTTTGGGAACGGGTTGAAAATCCGTTCCCAAACTGCTTACGCCCGGTATGCCGCACCTGATTCCCGATGCCCGGCGTCCTTCATTTGCCGTCGCCCGGGGCTACCATTGAACGAACATAGGCATAACCACGTGAACGTAGTCATCGGAATCGGTGGGCTTGAAGACACCGGGGCTGGAAGACGTGGTAGTCTCAATAGCCACCTGTCCTCCGTCCAGCACCGACAGCACCTCTTGCAAGTATCGACTGTTAAAAGCGATTTTAGCTTCGCCGCCCTCGATAGATTCGGCGTCCACTTCCCCCTGGTTTTCCCCCACTTCTTCAGAACGGGCGGAGACCACCAGCTTGCCGGGGCCGCCTTCTGCAATAGAAACGCCGGTGGCCGGCGCCAGTTCCAGACGAATAATGTTGCTGCCGTCCCGGGCGAAAATAGCGGCGGAACGGGTCGCCCGCTGCAACCGTGACAAGTCAAAAACGCTGCGGGTATCGTACTTTTGCGGTATCAGCTGATCGTAGTTGGGGAAAGTGCCTTGCACCAATTGCGACATCACTTCTATGACGCCCAGTTTGAACAGCACTTGCCCCCGCGCCGGCACCATCATTATCTCTACGGAATCATCCTGGTCGCCCAGCAGCCGGGCAAGCTCGTTCAAGGTGCGGGCCGGTACGATAATGCTGATTTCCGATTCAATCGGCTCGGCCAGGTCTCCATGCTGAACCGCCAGGCGGAAACCGTCGGCAGCCGCCAGCGTAAAACGGCTTTCGGAGAGCTTTACCTCGACCCCGGTCAATACCGGCCGTGATTCCTCGGTCGCTGCCGCAAAAACCACCCGCTCGATTGCTCGTTTCAGATCCCGCATTCCGGCACGAGCGGCAACCCCTTCCTGTACCTGGGGAATGGGCGGAAATTCACTGGCATCCACCCCATGAATACGGGCATCTACCCTTCCGCAACTCAGATGCAACACCTTGCTGCTGACGTCCAGATTCAAGTCAATCCGATCACTGGGCAGGGAATTGACAAACTCGCTCAGCAGCCGCGCCGGCACGGTGATGGAACCCTCTTCCTCAATCATTGCGCCAACCCAGGTAGTAATGCCGATTTCCAGGTTGGTAGCGGCCAGCTTCAGCATCCCGCGCTCGGTCTCCAGTAACACATTCTGGGTAATCGGCAAGGTGGAGCGGCTGGCCACTGCACGCCCTACTATGGCAAGACCTCGGCTCAAGTTCTCTTGCAGACAGGATAATTTCATTGCGAGGTCACCTAACTAACAAATAACTCTGGGTATTATGGCTCAAGGCCTGCAAAGTTTAAAGGTATATCATACCGCAGTTTCACCGGATTCAAGCCCGCCGCCCGATTTTGCCAGCCGTTGCCTGACGCAAGCCAATGGCTTGCGTCAGATCGCCGCTATCAGGCGAAACAACCGGGCGGGCAGACCGGAAACCGGCAATGGATGCTCCCGAGCGACCGGCCGCCTGACGCCGGTCGGCGCCCTTTGCTATAATGAGATGAGGCCGGTTTATCCGGGGCATCGAGGGAAGGAAAAAATGACGGAATTATTGGCTCAGGTTGACGCTTACCTTCAGGAGTTCACCGCCCGGGTTGTTGAGGCGTCGGAGGGCGGAGTGGTTCTGGACCGTACCGCCTTTTATGCCGGCGGGGGCGGTCAACCCTGCGACACCGGCAGCTTAAGCGATGGTCAGCAGGATTTTCCGGTTTCCAAAGTGGGCCGGGTTAACGGGAAAATTGTTCACCAGATTGACGGCCCCCGGCCAGCCGTGAACGCCCAGGTTGCCGGACGCATCAATTGGGAAGTTCGCTATCGCCTGATGCGTACCCACACTGCCCTGCACATCCTCTGCGGCATAGTCTGGCGGGACTATGGCGCCAAGGTTACCGGGGGAGATATGCGCCCCGGCGAAGCCCGAATGGACTTTGAGCTGGAGCAAATGACCAGCGAGTTTGCCAGCGAGATAGAGTCCAGGGTCAACCGGGAAGTGGCTGCGGCTCGTCCGGTTCACGTCAACCATCTGACCCGCGCCGAAGCCGAACAAGTCCCTGACCTGATTCGAACCAGGATTAATCTGCTGCCACCCGATATTCAGGAAGTGCGCACCATAGACATCAGCGGTCTGGACCTGCAAGCCGATGGCGGCACCCACGTAGCCAACACATCGGAGGTTGGCCGCGTAAAAGTGGTGGGACACGAAAGCAAGGGGCGCATCAATAAACGGCTGCGCATCGCCCTCGAAAACTGAAACAGCGCAAAGCCGGCGCCCGGCCCCTTGTAGTCAAACCCTTTCCGGGCGTTCGGAAGGCTCATCCGGGTTGCCAGCTCATTACGTTAAGTCCAACGACGCCGGGGGAGGGTCAAATCTTGCCGGTCAGCCAGCCATCAGACAGGACACCTTTATGCCTGAAACCGTAGTCGGCATTGACGTGGGCGGCACCTTTACCGACATAGCCATTCTGCAGGATGGCCGGCTGTCCATTCACAAACTGCCTTCAACGCCTCACGACCCCTCTGTCGGGGTATGCCAGGGAATACAGGAAATTGACGCAGGCGAGGCCGAGTATGTGCACGGTTCTACGGTAGCCACCAACGCCCTGCTGGAGGGCAAGGGAGGGCGCACCGCCCTGATTACCACTCTGGGTTTTGAGGATGTTCTGGAAATCGGACGGCAAAGCCGCGCGGAGCTGTATAACCTGGACCTGGAACGGCCTCCGGCGCTGGCCCCCTGGGAACTGCGCTTTGGCCTGCCGGAGCGAGTGGACTATACCGGCGCCATCCTGGAGGATTTGACACCGGAGGCAGTCGCCACCCTGATGTCTTTGCTGAACGAGACGTCGGTGGATGGGGTAGCAGTTTCTTTCCTGTTTTCTTTTCTGAATTCATCGCATGAGGAAATGCTGCTGGCAGCCCTGCGCCAACTGCCCAATGCGCCCTTTATTTCCATTTCCAGCCGGGTGATACCCGAGTTCCGGGAATACGAGCGCACCAGCACGGTAGTAGTAAACTCCTACGTGGGCCCGGTTATGGCCCACTATCTGGAGCAGCTGGAAAAGAGCCTGGGCCGGGGGTTGCGGATAATGCAGTCCTCCGGTGGCAGCATCACCGCCAGGCTGGCCGCCGAGCAGCCGGTGCGCACTATACTCAGTGGCCCGGCCGGCGGCGTCGTCGGAGCCTTTCACCTGGGCCGACAGGCCGGATTTCCGGACATTATTACCCTCGATATGGGCGGCACCTCTACCGATGTTTCCCTGTGTCCCGGCCGCATCAAGGAAACTACCTCCGCCACCCTGGGCGGCTACCCCATCAGCGTACCGATGATCGAGATTCACACCGTCGGCGCCGGCGGCGGCTCCATCGCCCGGGTGGATGCCGGCGGCACCCTGGCGGTGGGCCCGGAGTCCGCCGGCGCCGACCCCGGCCCGGCCTGCTACGGCAAGGGTGAACAGATTACGGTTACCGATGCCAACCTGGTTCTGGGTCGCCTGCGGCCGGCCCAATTCCTGGGAGGACGGCTGCCCCTTGACCGGCATCGCGCCGCAGAATTGATTGGCCGGCTGGCCGGGCAAATCGGCGCTTCAGTACCCGAAACCGCCCTGGGAATAATACGGGTGGTCAACGCCAACATGGAACGGGCGATAAGAACCATCTCTCTGGAAAGGGGCTACGACCCCCGCCGCTTTACGCTGGTGCCTTTCGGCGGCGCCGGGCCGATGCACAGCTGCGAATTGGCCCGGGAGCTGGGCATTCCCCGCGTGCTGATTCCGACGCACCCCGGTATTTTATCCGCTTTGGGTGTGGCCATAGCCGATGTGGTAAAAGATTATTCCCGCACCGTGATGCTGCGGGGCGACGATTTGCAGCCGGCCAGACTGGAAGAGGAGTTTCACGGGATGGAAGGCCAGGCGCGGGAGGAACTGCGCCGGGAAGGTTTGCCGGTGGAGCAGATGAGTTCCCGCCGGTTTCTGGATGCCCGCTACGTGGGGCAATCATTTGAGTTGACCATTGATTGCCCGCCCTTGAATCGCCGTTCCGGTTTGCGCCGCTCCATTGCCAACAGCTTTTACCAGGCGCATCGGCAGAGATTCGGTTACGCCGACCGCAACGAGGCCGTGGAAATCGTGAATTTGCGGGTTAAGCTGGAACTGGCAGCAGAAAAGCCCGCCAGCGAGCCTCATCCGTCCAGCGCCGGGGGTGTTTCAGCCGCCGAAATTGGCGAAGCTGAGGTAGTCTTCCGAGAGGGGCCTTTGACCACATCATTGTACGACCGGGAGCAATTAACTTGCGGACACCGGGTAGTTGGCCCGGCTCTGCTGTTACAACTGGATACTACCGTCGTCGTGCCGCCCGGCTGGGGTGGGGTCGTTGACCCCTGGGGCAACCTGGTACTGGAACCTCGGCAAGCCTGACAGACCTGTTCCAGCCTGAACCTGAAGGAGCCGCCCACATGTCTTCTCTGAACCATGATTTGTCCCATCTGTCTGTGCTGGCCTTGTTTGCCCACCCGGACGACGAGGGGTTCGGCAGCGGCGGCACGCTGGCTATGCTGGCAAGGGGCGGCGCCCGGGTTACCCTGGTGTGCGCCACCAATGGCGACGTGGGGGAAATCAGCGACCCGGCCCTGGCTGCGCCGGAAAACCTGGGCCAGGTGCGGCAGGAAGAGCTGCGGCGGGCCATGGCTGTAACCGGGGTAACCGACGTCCGTTTTCTTAATTACCGGGACTCTGGTATGGCCGGCACCGCCGACAATGAACACCCCGAAAGCCTGCATCAAGCTGACCCGACGTCGGCAACTGAACGAATCGTGCGTATCATCCGCCAGGTGCAGCCCCGGGTCGTCATTACCCACGACCCTTCCGGCGGCTACGGCCACCCGGACCATCAGGCGGTGTGCCGCCACAGCACCGCCGCCTTTCAGCAAGCGGGAAGCGCCGACGCCTACCCGGAGCATTTTGCCGGCGGGCTGACGGCATGGGCCCCGGAGTTGCTCTATTACGTTTGCTTCCCGCGCCGCAATTTCCAGCGGCTTTGGCGCAAGATGCAGGAAATGAATATTGCCCCGCCCTTCGCCAGCCAGGACCTTGACCAGGTAGGAACGCCCGACGATGAAGTAACAACAACTCTGGATGTGACGGCTTACGTGGATACCAAGATTGAATCGCTGAACTGCCACCAAACCCAGCTGGATCCCAATGGCCCTTTCGCCCAGTTGCCCGAAGTGGTAACCTGGGAGATTATGAGTACCGAATACTATACCCTGGCCAGGCCGGTCGGCGCCGGCCCGGAACAAGACCTGCTGGCCCAGCTATGACCGAAAGCCGAGCAGATTGCAGCGGATGGTTGTCCAGTAAAAACCGGAAATTCACCCCGAAAAGGCAAATGCAGTATGGCGGTTGACCCCATAAGCCTGGAAGTTTTCAAGAATATGTTCATCTCCGTTTCAGAGGAGATGGGAGTGGCCCTGCTGCGGACCGCTTACTCGCCCAATATCAAGGAACGGCGCGACTTCTCCTGCGCTATCTTCGACCCGTCCGGTCAGATGGTGGCCCAGGCAGCCCACCAACCGGTGCACCTGGGAGCTATGCCGGCATCGGTTAAGGCCGCCCTGGATACCTTTCCCAATTCCCTGCGCCCCGGCGATATGGTGATTCTGAACGACCCTTACCTGGGCGGCACTCACCTGCCCGACATCACTCTGGTGGCCCCCGTCTTTTTCGAGGAAAAAGGGGAAGGGAAACAACTGGTTGGCTTTATTTCCAACCGGGGCCACCACGCCGACGTGGGCGGCATGACGCCAGGTTCCCTGCCCTTGTCCACTGAGTTGTACCAGGAAGGCCTGATATTGCCGCCCATCAAATTGGCTAGAGGCGGGCGGCTTAACCGGGAAGTCGTTCAGCTGATTTGCCGCAACTCCCGAACTCCGCAGGAACGGCAAGGCGACCTGACAGCTCAAATCGCCTCCATTCGGGTAGGCGAACAACGCCTTAAGGAAGTGGTAGAGCGTTATGGCATAACGGAAACGCTGGAACATATGGCCGCCCTGTTAGACTACTCGGAGCGGGTTACCCGTCAGGCCATCGCCCGCATTCCCGATGGCGTGTACCAGGTAGTTGATTACATGGACGACGACGGCCTGACCGGGGAGCCGGTGCCGGTCGCCGTATCCATTGCCATCGCCAACGACGAGATGACCATTGACTTCACGGGCACTTCGCCACAAAGGGCCGGCTGCATCAACGCCCCCCAGGCGGTTACCGTGTCCGCCAGCCTGTATATGGTGCGCTGCGTAGTGGGTGACCAGGCGCCGGCCAACCAGGGCTGCCTGCGACCGGTTAAAATCATCACTCCGCTTGGAACCCTGGTAAACCCCGAACCCCAGCGGGGGGTAGCCGGCGGCAACGTAGAAACCTCCCAGCGGATTACCGACGTGCTGCTGACCGCCATGGCCCAGGCCCTGCCGGAGCTGATTCCAGCCGCCAGCCAGGGCACCATGAATAACCTGCTCATCGGCGGGCATGACCTGGAGCGGAACCGTCCCTTTGTCTATTACGAAACCATTGGCGGCGGCATGGGCGCCCGACCGGCGAAAGACGGCATTTCCGGCATCCATACCCACATGACCAACACGATGAATACCCCCATTGAAGCGCTGGAGTTTGCCTTTCCCCTGCGCTTGAAGCGGTATGCGCTGCGCCGCGGCTCCGGGGGCGCCGGCCAGCGTCAGGGCGGTGATGGCCTGGTGCGCGACGTCGAGTTCCTCAGTCCGGCACGCGTTACCATCCTGTCGGAAAGGCGCAAGTTTCACCCGCCGGGTTCCCACGGCGGCCACCAAGGGCAGCCCGGCGAGAACGTACTGCTTAAAGGGGGGTACGAAGAGGTTCAGTTGGCTGGCAAGGAAACCCTGGATGTGGAACCCGGCGATATACTCAGTATTCGCACTCCCGGCGGCGGCGGTTGGGGCCAGCCGGCTGCCGAATAGCAGAGGCCAGCCGGAAGGGAACCGCCAAAGTGATGGTCAGACCCCGGAAACACCGGCGTCCCATTCCCGCTTACAGCCCGGAAGGGTCTTTCCCGGCCCTGGAACCGGCAGCCCCCGGAAGGGGTACGCCCAGTACCGAGCTTTCTGCCAGCGCAACCAGGCGGGTCGGCAGGATGGCGTTAGCCAGCCCGGCTGTCTGAACTTCCGGCGGACAATGGACCCGAATGTAATTGTCGGTAAGCCCACGCCGGGCGTTCATCCTTCCCCCATGCCGTGGGGGTTCCCAAAGCGTCGGCCGGGTTTGCCCTAACTGATTCTGGCGAAACCGCGCAAAGCTCCGGCGGGCCACTTCCAGCATCCGAGCCATTCTTTCCCTCTTGACTGCCTCCGATACCGGGGCGTTCAGGTATGCCGCCGCGGTGCCTGGCCGTTTCGAGTAGGGGAAAACGTGCATATCGCTGAAGCCCATCGCCTCGGCGAAGGCCAGGCTGTCGGCAAATTCCGGTTCACCCTCTCCGGGAAAGCCCACAATTACGTCGGCGGTAATGCCGGCGTCAGGCAAAGCCTGCCGTATTCTGCCAACTGCCGCCGCAAACCCGGTAACGGAGTAACGGCGCCGCATAGCCTTCAAGATGGTATCGCTGCCGCTTTGCAGGGGCAGATGAAAATGGGGGCAGAGACGCCGGTCGGCCAACCACAACTCCAGCAGCGGAATGCTGAATTCCTGGGGCTGCAACGAGGAAACTCTCAGCCGTGGAATGTCGGTTTCTTCCAGAATTCGCCGGAGCAAACCAGGCAACCCGACTTCCGCCAGGTCGAACCCGTAAGTTCCCAGTTGGGTGCCGGTTAAAACCACTTCCTGGCACCCCTGCGCCACTTCCCGGCGCACCTGCTGCACCACCACATCCGGGGCAATGCTGCGCTCCCGTCCCCGCACTTTAGGCACAATGCAGTAAGCGCAAACCTGGTCGCACCCTTCCTGAATCTTAATCATAGCGCGACTTCGCCCCGGCAGGCTGCCCGAAACGGCCCGGGACGGGGCGGCCTCGCTGCCGGCAGCCCGGCCGCCCCATCCTTCCTGCCCATCCCCCAGGTGGGCCGCCACCGCCAACTCGACCAAACGCTCCTTGTCGGTATTAGGCACAACCAGAGAAACGGCCGGGAGCCGGGACAGCGCCTCGGCAGCGCGCTGCGGATAACAGCCAGCCGCCACTACCACTGCATTGGGGTTGCTCCGGCGGGCGGCCCGCAGGGCCTGGCGAGCTTTGGCGTCGGCGGCGGCGGTTACCGTGCAGGTGTTCAGCACGTAAATATCCGCCTGCGCCGCCGACTCCACCACCCGGTAGCCGGCCTGCCGAAACCGGCGCGCCAACAGACTGCTATCGGCCTGGTTCAGTTTGCAGCCGTGGGTTTGGATGGCAACTGCGCCCCGGCAATCCGACGCAGGAAGTTCCACCAGGGGAACGGCATCATCAACCATAGATTGAGGAAAGGTATCCGCAGTCATAGCTACTAATTTCTCAGGACGCTTCGGTTCAGTCGCCAGGTGTTCGTCCACCGGACATCACAGCAATCCGGCAACGCGCTGGCGTCAACCGCCCGCAACTCCTCAAGGGCGCTCGCCAGCAGACGCAGGCTCCGGTAATGGTATCGCCCAATTCTGGCGCCATCAGCACTGGCCGCCATCAACTGCTGATGGCCTTGCCTTTCCGTCAAGGGTTCCCCATTCTAGCATAATCAGCCGAAAGTTCCCGGCCAGAAAGGAAAACCGGCAACCGGTATGGTCCGGTTCAGCCGATAACTGCGTCCATCCCGTGGGGAGGCGTCTGGAAGGGTGGACGAAGTATCGGGAGGGGCACTTCAATAACTGCCGGTCGGCCGGCCCGCAGGGCAATCCGCAGCGCCTCGCCCAACTCCTGGCAGCCGTCTAATTTGATACCCAGAGCTCCGTAGGCTTCGGCCAATTGCACAAAATCAGGATTATGTAAATCAGTGCCGATGGCGCGACCGCCATAACGGTTCATCTGATCCGCACGGGAGGCGCCCAATGCGCCATTGTTGAACACCAGGGTAACCACGTTAATACCCTCCTGAACGGCGGTGGACAGTTCGCTGCTGGCGTACATGAAACCGCCATCGCCGCTGGTTACGACTACCTGGCGATCGGGGTTGCCCACCTTGGCGCCCAGCCCGGTCGGGAAGGCGTAGCCCAAAGTAGCAAAGTAACTGGAGGTTAAGTAAGAACGGGGACGCAGTACCGGAAAACTCAAGTGTCCCCAGTAGGCGACTTCGGTGGTTCCCGCAACCATAATGGCGTCCTCAGCCAACTCGCGGCGAATGGCGGCCGCAATTTCCAGCTGCCGGGGCGCAAGAGCCTGCAGGTCGGCATAAGTCGCTTCGCGAATGTTGACCCAATCCTGTTCCTGCCACTGACTGACCACCGGCCCGCCGTCCAGCCGGGCCAGCAGCTCCGCAACCGCCAGACGGCCGTCGGCCAGAATGCCCAGTTTAACCGGCAGGTTATTGCCCAACTCTTCCGGGTCAGCGTCAATTTGAATCAGCAACTGGCGCGGCTGAATGCCCCATGGCGGATGCGGCGCCAGGTTCAGCCGGCTGCCCAGCGCCAGAATTACATCTGCCTGGGGCAAAGCCCGGTAACCCGGCCCATGCCCGTAGTAGTAGGTTCCCAGGGAATTGGGGTGGTTTTCCCGGATTGCCCCCTTGCCTTCCGGGGTGGTAATGACCGGCGCCTTAAGGGTTTCCGCCAAATCGGCCAGTTCGGTATCCAGGCCAGCTGTTCGGCAGCCGCCGCCGGCCCAGATTAACGGACGTTCCGCTTTGGCCAGCAGCGCGACGGCTTCGCGAATTCTGGCCGGGTCGGGGGCTTGCGGAACCGGCCCCTCCCGTTCCAGCAGCGCCACGTCTGCCCTGGCGGATAGAACATCCCAGGGAATTTCGATTTCCACCGGACGGGGCCGGCCATCGGTAAGCTGCTGCATCGCCATGTGAACCAAAGAAGGGATTTCTTCGGGCCTGGTGACACGGCCGTTCCACTTGGTTATGGGACGGAAAACATCCAGTTGGTCGTTTACTTCATGCAGGGCGCCCCGGCGCTGTCCCAGACTGCGGCTGTCTATTTGCCCTGAAATCAGCAGCACCGGCGAAGAGGCGGCGTAGGCCGTCCCGATGCCGGCGGCAGCGTTCAGGGCCCCGGGGCCGGGCACCACCAGAGCAACCCCAATACGGCCGGTAGTACGAGCGTACCCGTCCGCCATGTAGGCTGCCGCCTGCTCGTGGCGCACGGTTATTAACCGAATGCCGGGTTCAGCGAAGAGGGCGTCATAAGCCTCCATAATCTGGACGCCCGGCAGCCCGAAGACCACCGCCACGCCCTCGCGCACCAGGGACTGAACCAGGGCCTGGGCTCCGGTAAGCGCTGCCATTAACTACCTCCGGTGGCCGTTTATTGTCTTTAGAGTAATGGGGAGTTCCCCCGGCAGATCCGTCGGCGGGCAGCGGTTCGCTGGATTTCCCGCCGGGGAAACTGCGCTTTGGGTTCGCCGGCGCTACCGCTTGTTCCGGTTGGCGGCGGGCTGCCACGCCCGGATGACCGCAGTTTCCAGGGCCAGGGTCTCCTGACGGCCCCGGGTAAGGGCTAACGAGAACTTTACCAGGTCCGGGAAGAGGCGCAGCAGCCGGGCCAGTTCCGGGTTGGTTTCGTGCTGCAGGTGCTGCCGCAGCCGCTGCCGCACATCGGACGAGGACATGCCTACGTAGATGCATTCCCAGCGGCGGCCGGCTACCGGGGGCAGCCACAGGGCATAGACCCCGGCGCAGCCCCGGGGCAGGCGGCGAACATTTTCCGCCTTGAACGGCCGCAGCTCCCGCTCCAGCCGGTATTGCAGCCCGAAGGGGGTGGCCTGGCTGCCCGCCGGTTCGTCCATCGCTAGAGCAACGCCCCTTGTTCCCCTCGTTCCTTTTCCCGGGACCGCTCCTGAATACGCTGCCATTCGGTAACCAGGTTATTGAACATTACCGAGTTGCGGGAATCGCCCTTGCGGTCATAATGGTTATAGAGGATACGGGCCAGCCGCTCCACCGCATCGGCGCCGCTGCCCAGCTCCCGGCACACCTCGGACGCCCCCTCCACCCCGCGTCCGTCCTCCGTATTCAGGTGCCAGGCGATGCGGAAGACGCCATCCCATGCCGTCGGTTCACCCAGCCGGCGCTGCGACTTCGGGGCGTAGGCTTCCAGAGGCAGCAGCTGCACCTCGCCCCGCTGGGCCGTCAACAGGTTGTGCGTGTCGCGCAGTTGGTCAACGGACACATTCTTGGCCCGGGCCAGCGTTTCCGCTTCCCCGTAACTGCCCTTCCGGAAACCATGCTGCTTCACCCAGTCCAGGCAAAAGCGGGTGGGCGGATCCAGCTCGCCTTCCTGCGCTTCATCGTAATCGGCAATGGCCCGGTTAATCGCCGCCAGCGCCTCCCGAACCGTAACCTGGTCGCCGCCGATGGTTTCCACCCGGCGGTATCGGGAGTATATCTGCATGCCAGGGCCGATAGCGGCCTGGGCCAGGTCCACCGGGGCAATGTGGCCCTCGCCGGTGAGCTGCTCCAGCGCCGCCGGCAGTTCGGCAGCCAGTTCGTTCAGGAACTGCCGGCGGCTGGCCGTCGGCGCCTCCGCCGGCCGCGGGCGGCACACCAGAATGACGGAGGAGGCCAGGGCATTGGAATCTTGAGCACGTAGCCTACTGGGAAGTTCAGTATGCATAGGCCATGTGCCCACGACTTGAAATCCCGCCGATACTAGGGCAGTCAGCATAGTCTCCCAGCCTGTAGATATTCTTCCCTCTCGTTCTTCCTCTTGCTGCTTGTAAGCATAGAATATAGAAGATGGAAACTCCGGGTTGCACCGCTCCCGGATCAGACATAGTGTTTTTTTCAGCAAATCCTCGAACCTTTGACGAGCATACTCAAATCGAGGGGCAGCTATCATCTCTTCTACTTTAGGAGTGGCAATTCCTGCAAAGAGATCAGGATAGGTTTCACGGAGCAATGGGCGTAGCCAAACGTAGAAAAAATCTGACAAGTCTGCATAAGCGATATTATCGTAGTAGGGTGGATCGGTGACGATGACTGGACCAGTGTCGGTGGGAATAGCAGTTGAAGCATCCGATTGATATACCTTTCCTTGGTTAACGTGCACGGGCAGACGCTCGAAAGCTGCGGCGACATACTCGATTTGGGCTATCCAGTTCTGCGTTGAGTCAGAAAATTGGTTCACTTCTGCATAATCCCATATCATGGAAAGTGCTTGTCTTGCGAAAACTCCAGCGACAGGGTCGCTGGAGTTTTGCCATCTTGCGTAAGAAGAACAAATGTTCACTGCTTTTCCGATCGCTAGCGCCAAGCAAGTTCGAATGGCTTTGACATACTCCTCATCTAACTCGTCCTCTGGTATAAAGTTCTCACATTCTCCCAAAAAGTCGGTCAATGTGGTCAGAGTGGTCAATTGGCGTTCAGTAAACAAATTACTCCATTTCGTGAAACCGTAGGCCTGCACCCTAAACCCCAATGCCTTTTCAGGCAGCCTTCCAACAGGCCGCCCTTCTGGTTCTGCAGAATAAGCAGCCTGTATATGCTCATTGCTGGGGGAAACAAACCGCCGGCGGCGGTCGCCCTCGGCAACAATGCAGGTCATCACCTCGCCCATATTGCCGGCGCGGGCCTGCTCCCGAACCTGCGCCAGGGGCATGGCGCTGCGGCAGACGACGCAGGTGGCGCCGTTGCGGTTGACGGTGCCAGTGGCCGGCACGCCTTCCAGGTGGGTCTGCACTACGAAGGAAACCGTCTTCGCTGCCCGGTCAACCACCGGCTTTACCCAATGTTCGTTGCCCTTCTTTTTGGATACCTGAAAAGTTCTCATCAAGGGCATCTGAACGCCGCAGGCCGGGTTGGCGCAGGGAACCGTCCGCGCCCACAGCCAGGCAATCACCGTAGCCTCGCCGCCGTCGGGCAGCTTTGCCTTCGGGTACAGGTGGCCGATGCGAGCCCAGGCCATTTCCCGCATTTTACGCCCGTAGTAGCGGACGTCGTCGGCCAGGCCGGCAGCGCCCCGCCAGGGAACCTGTTCGGCGCGTTTGCCTTTGCCCACGGTCATGCCCATGCGGTCAGCCTCCGGGTTCACCGGCGGCCGGTTGGCGAATTTGGGGGGCAGTTCAATCAGGGCCCTGGTAATCAGCACCGCCACCGGGTTAAGGTCGGAGCCGACGGCCCGCAGGCCCAGCCGCTGGGCTTCCAGCGGGATGGAGCCGCCGCCGCAGAAAGGGTCATAAATCGGGTCAATCTTCCGGTTCAGGTAATCCAGGACGGCGGCCGGCTCCCCCGGCGCCGTTTCACCTTTGGCGCGGGCCACGGAACGGGCAATTTCGTAACGGGCTTCGTCCAGCAGGTTGGCGTCGCTGCTGTTTTCCCATTTGACCAGCCGCCTGATAAGCTCGTGGAGCCGTTCCCGCTCGGCGTGCTGCGCTTCGGCATCAGGAAACTCGTCGCAATCGCCCGGGTCATCAACCAGGCTGGCAAAGATGACCGCCCGGCAGGCGGCCAAAGGCCGGCGCGCCCACCATAAATGCAGGGTGGAGGGGTGGCCGTGGCGAATTAAAGATTTTTCCCGGACCGATTCTGCGTTGATAACGTCCAGGGGCAGATCAACCTCAATCAGTTTCCGGCGGTAGGCGGGTTTGGCAGGCATGGCGTTAGCCCCTTATTCATCGTGTAATTCGAACCCCAGTTTCAACTGGACGCTATTATCGCGTACCGGGCGAATAACCTCTTCCGAGAAACCGTCAGGCTTGCTGGCCGAGATGGCAATTTCCACGTTGATTGCCACGCCGTCGGCGCTCAGGTTGCGGATGATTTCATTCCGGAGCTGGCTAATTTCATCCAGGGAAATGTCGGAGACGGCGGTACGGCGGACGACAATCCGGCGGGGGCGGGGAACCGGCGGGGGAACCAGATCGTCGTCGTCGTCAGGGCCAGGAATGGGGATAGGAACGTCCCCACCGCCACCCCCGCCGGGTGTCTCCCCGTTTCCACCCGGTTCATTCCGCTCCCGCTCCTTTTGCCCCTCCGCAGCCTTCGGATGCACCAGCAAGCCGTTGAGCTGCCGCTCTCCGATAACCCCGTCAGCTTTTACGCCCTCGCCGCCGTAGCGCAGGTCTTCATACCTGGGGCCATCCTCTCCGGCGTCATTATACCTGCTGGCGTGTCCGAAAGCGCCTTCCGCTACCCCCTCAATGATACACTGCTCCAGAACTCCCCGGCTGCGCAGCCGAGGCAGGTAAACCAGGCGGCTGAATTCATCCCACAAGTCATTAACGCTGATGTCCTTCCCCCGGTTCCAGAAATAAGCTTCCAGTATCCTGGACAGGGAAGACACGGAAATTGCATCTACCAGGGCCTCGTCCTCAACGGCCTTCCTGAAGGCTGCATTAAAAATCTCACCGTCCAGCGCTTCGGTTCGCGCCTGGCAGAACCGGAACTCCGCCTGCTGCGGGTCATCCTGACGGGGGTAAAGCAACCAGCGGTACGCCCCCACCAGGGCCGTACGCACCCTGCCGTCGGCAGCGATGACTTCCGTTTTAGCCTGGCTCAAGCGACTGTCGGTCAAGCCGGCAATTACGTTATCGCCGTTGATGATGGAGTCCCAAGCCAGGTAGCTTCGGGCCGCCTCCCGCAGGCTGCGAATTTCGTCCTGCCTGGCGGCCAGGAAGAGCAGGGTGTTCCGGCGGAACCGGTCGGCATCGCCGCGCTGCGTCAGAAGCTGCAAGGCTGCCGGCGTGGCGGCGTCGCTGGCACGAGGGGAAAGAGCCAGGTTGGGAGGCAAAACCACCAGCCTTACCGCATCGGTATCGGGTACTTTTTCGGTGCTGCCATCATAAAGGACAACGTCGGCTCTGCGGTGCCGCGCCTCTTCCAGCTTTTTAACGATGCAGGCGTCAACGAGGGACTGGTCAAGGTTATCGGCCCGATCGCTGACCACCTTGTTCAGGTTGGCCTCCGAATGGAAGTAATACCTGCCTTCGGAATGGTACAGGTAATAAAGGTTGCCGGTCATTCGGGCCAGAGCCTCGTTGTATCGGGCATAGCCCTGGCCCGGCTGAACCACGCCCAGGTGAATCTGCCGGGCGTCCAGCCCGCGGACGGCGCCGCTGGGGGCGCTGCCCAGGAACACCGCGCGGGCAATGCGGCGGGCGGCGCCGCCCACTTCGGAAAAGCGCTGCGAAGCCCGGTCGATGTCGTCGGTTCGGGAATTATCCCGGTCCACTTCCGCCAGCGCCGGGCCCCATTCGCCGGACAGCAGCCGGTTGAACTCGTTAGCCAGCCGGTCATCGTAAAAAGGCAGGCTGCCCGGCAGAATCAGGGGGGAAGAATCGTTGCTTCGGTAAAGGCGGCTGATGCAGTCGGCCATCAGCCGCAGGACGCCCCGGGTGCGCTGAAAGTCCGGTATCGATGACCAGTCGTAATAGAGGCGGTCAAAAATCTCCGGGTGAATGGGGTAGCAAGCCTTCATCCGTTCCAGATAGTTCTGTTCCGAGACCCCCTGGGGGTATTCGCCCCGGTTTTGAGAGTATATTCGGACGAAGGCTTCGCAAGTCTGGTCCCGAGCCTCCGGGTCGGCTATGGCGGTGAAAAGGCGGCGCCGGATTACCTCGAAAGCCTCGTTTATCGCCAGCGGCTCCCAAATCTTCTCGATGCGGCCCATAAGGCTTTCCAGACGGGCCAGGACGGCGGCGCCCACTTCGCTGCCAGCCTCCACGGCGCTTTCCGTCAAGGTTATTACCAGCGAAACGTTGCCGCTCCGCCGGACGGATTCGGTAAGAGCCTGGATGAAGGTGTAGATGCTGTCCTGGGCCGGCCCGGCATTGCGTACATAGGCCACCAACTCATCAATCAGGATGACGCAGGGGCCGATGTGTTCCAGCAGGGCATCCAGCTGCTGGCCGCCGGGGGCAGTGCCCTGCCGCGCGGCCGCCCCGATGAGGTCATACCCTTCCTGCCCTGCCAGCTGGTAGGCCATCACGCCCCAGAGGGTGTTCAGCGGGTCGCCCTTTTCCCGGGTCTGCGCAGTATCGGTAGTCGCCAGATAAACGCCCGACAGCACCGCCACTTCCCCCAGGCTTTCGGCGCTGTCCGTGTTCTCGCCATAGCCGGCCTCGGCCATGATGGAGCGGATTTCCCGGTGAACGCCGCTGTCGTCCCTGGGGCTTAACAGGGAACCGGTGTTGCGCACCAGGTGGTACAGGGCGATTAGGCTGTGGGTTTTGCCGCCGCCGAACCCGGTTTTAGTCTGAATAACCGGGTCGCCGCCGTTGCCGGCCAGCCGCTTCAGGGCGTTGACCAGCAGGGTGCGGATGCCCGGGGTTATATAGGTATGGTCGTAGAAATCAACGGGGTTGCCATACTGCGTTGCATTGGCCCGCCCGTCGTACACCTGCTGCAAATCAGCGGCAAACTCCGCCTGCTGGTAGCTGCCCTGGGCAACGTCCTGGTTAGGGCGGATTACCACGCTCCAGCGCTTCAGGCCGGCCGGAACCGGCCGTGGTTCCGGCTTTGGTTGGTCGGGAGGAACGGGCAAAGGCATTACTACGCCGGGTTCCGGGGCCATTAACCCGGCTAGAATGTCCTCCACCGCTTTCTTCTGCTCCGGGGCGTTGATCTTGCCCAGCACGTTGGCAATGAGCCAGATATGCGTGCTGGCATACTCGCGCTCCAGGTCCTGGGCGCCGGGGTGGGCTACCTGATTCCGCGCGCTGGCGATTAACCACAATTCACTCTGCACGGTCTGGCTGTCGCGGAAAGCGCTGGAGAATACTTCCCGCCAATGACGCTGCACCAGAGTGGGGAAGTCGTTTACGTCAATCAGGTCTTCGACCTTGTCGCCCCGATTCAGCTGCTGCCTTACCTCATCGGCCCGGCGGGGCTGCAAGAAATCGGTAACGGCCCGTTCCAGCGTAGCCCCGCGCACCTGCTTCAGGCAGCGCAGCAGGAAGGGGCGCATAGCGTCCCGGTAAATGTCAACGGCTTTGGTAAGAGCATCCCGGTTAGGTCGCGGCGTTGCAGTCATTGAATTGGCAGCCTCCTGTTCAGCGTCTGGCATAGCCCTGGCCGGTTCACCCAAACGGTTCGGTAATTTCCCTCGGGACTGCGGATGCCGGTGGCAGCCCCGGTTAATTATAGCAATAACCTTCAAGCCGGGGAGCCGGCCAGCCCCCGGCGCGAGGCGGCCCGGCGGTTACCAACGCCGGCAGGGGCTGAAACTGCCCCCGGAAAGGGGTTTCCGGGCGGCCCGGACGCCCTGCCCGAAACGCCTTCAGCGCCATGCTACCAGGTGGTTGATTGCCTTGACTGCGATGCGGCCCGCCGCCGGTTTGGCGAAACGGTTTTCTTCAGTTCCACCAGCATTTACAGGTCGGCGTTCATCCGTGCCTTCAGCACTGGAATACGGCACAACCGCTCCAACCCGGCGCTGGTTGCAGGCGGCCGTGGTTACCGACTTTACTGCCGAGGCTGGCCCCAGGTTGCTGCGTGGCCGGTTCCGTCTCCATAGGCTCATACCCGGAACTCATAAACGCTCCGGCATGCCGGCCCGCTCGGTAGATCGGGGGCGCCGAGGCTCCGGAAATTCCTTCGGGACAATCCACAATCCGGTAATATGGCACGTCGTAGGCTTCAGAAGAAAACTGAATTCCCCTTCTGGAGTGTCCGGCCCCCTTCTTCGGCCGCAGCCGGCAGCCACGCCCGATTGTACCTGCCTCCGACCCGGTTCATTGCTGATTACTCCTTCGCGCGTATCGTTATTCTAATGGGCCGGGGCTGCCGTCATCCGGGGAGTTTTCCGGGAAACTTTCTGGTTGTCTTGAAGCCCGGGACCGGCTATAATTGTGCTGTTTCACGCCGGTCAAACTAACTGAAGGGAGCCGCTTCCGGCAGCGGGCCAGGTAAGAGTACCCAACCCTTCCCTCCGGAGGAATGATGATAGCCCTGATTGTAACAATCAATATCAAGCCTGGTTTCAAGGAACAGTTCATGGAGTCAATGATGGGAGATGCCCGAGGCTCCAACAACGACGAACCCGGCTGCCTGCGTTTCGACGTGCTGCAGGATAATGAGCACGAGAATCGCATTCATCTGTACGAAGTTTATCAGGATGAGGCGGCGTTGGAAGCTCACCGGGCCGCCCCGCATTACACCAAATGGCGTTCAGAAGTTGCCGACTGGTTCGATGGGGAAATCACCCGCAACGTGGCCTCCCCGGTTTACCCAGCCCCGGAGAAGTGGGAAAAGCGGCCGCCGGCTGACTGAGCCGGTCGCCCAACCAGCCATCAAGACGCTTTCAGCCAGTCCGGGGCGATGCCATTGCCCCGGCGTCAACTTGTTGCTGAACAATCAGGTCAGGGCCGGAGCCATTGGGCGGGGGAAGTAAATCTCCCGCAGCGATTTGTTGCCCAGGCTGACCACAATAGCGACGATAAACAGGGCCCCGCCCGCCGAAAGCACAATCGGCGCGGTCAGGAAGGAAAATACCTCAAAGAAAGCGCCCAGGTTAACCAGTCCGGCATTAGTCAGGTTAGCCAGGGCCATACTTCCGCCCACGTGGAAGGAATACACGCCGGAAACCCGCCCCCTGACCGAGTCATCCACAATTGACTGAATGATCGTATGGGTGATGGTCATAAAACCGCCCTGGAACATACCAATAGCGACGGTGGCCAGCAGGGAAAGCGCCGGGTTGGTGGAAAGGGCCATCACCATGGGGCCAACTCCACTGGCAAGGCCAAAAATCAGAAAAAGCTTGCCCCGGGTGCGTTCGTTCCGGACCCCGGCCAGCCAGACAGCGGTAGCCATGGCGCCGGCGCCTACCCCCATAATCAGGAAGCCGGCGCCCTCCTCGCCGGCGCCCAGTTTCTCTTCGGCCACTACCGGCAGCAACGACTCATAGGACATGGTGAAAGCACAGTGAGCCAGCACAATCAGAATCATCGCCAGCACTGGGGGGTGGGAATAAACGTAGCTGAAACCCGCCGCCAAATTCCCCAAAAAGCCGCGGCGGGTATCCATTCGCCCGGTGGAACGGGTAGCAATGCGGGACACTTGCACCAGCCCGGCCGCATACAGTACGGCGCAGGCCCAGAAGACCGGTTCACCGCCAAAATACAGGGTAATCAGCCACGCCACCAAACCGCCGACAAAACGGGAACCCTGCTGGGTCGCCTCGTTCAGCGCAATGGCGTTGGGCAAGAGTTCCCGCGGCACCAGGTTGGGCGCCAGGGACTGGGTGGTGGTCATTTGGGCTGAGCGCAAGGTGCCGTTGAGCAGCGACAGGGACACCAGCCACCAAACGTTGGCCAGGCCGGCCATTACCAGGAAAGCCAAAAGAATGTTATGCGCCAGGTTAAGCGTGTAGGTCCATTGCAGAACGGTTTGCCGGTTAAAGCGATCGGCCAGGAAACCGGTAATAACAGTTGAGAAGACCCGCGGTATCATGGCGGCGAAGGTAACTGCCCCTACCCACACATACATTTCTGTCAGGTCTTTGGTAAGAACGGCCCTGGAGACAATCAGGGCCCACGCCGCAGCTCCGGCGAACAGATTGGCAGTCCACAAGGTGAGGTAATCCTGGTACTCCAGGGCCTGTAGAAACCGATTGAAGGGAGACGCTAACGCCTGTCGCATTCCATTCACTGCCAATCGCCCCGGCCCGCCGGCGAAATCCTGCATCGCCGCCAATCGCACCGGCGGCTCCTCAGGCCGGGAGAGGGAGGTTGTTGACCGGATTATATACCCTGAAAGTCAGCAGGGGAAATTGACGCGGCGGGGCATTGCCGAAACGGCCGGTGAAACCGGGAACGGGTTGGGTAATTCCCGATTAAGCAAAGGCCGGGAGATTGCCAGGGCAGGTTTCAGGGGATACTGGCCCAGCGAGGAACTCTCAGGACGCGAATGTTGGAAACCAGTTCCAGCGACTGATTTACCCGGCGGAGTTCAAACTCCTGAAATCCGTCGCCGACTTCCAGGTGTCGTTTGATAACTGCCAGCATATCGCAACGCAGGGCTTCCACCATCTCCGGGGCCGCCACATCCAGCCGGTCCCGGCTGATGGCAGAATGCAGCCGGTCTCGGGCGACGTTTTTGGTGTAGCTCAGGTCATCCTGACCAGCTTTCCGGGTTAAAGTCCTGCGGAAAACACTAAGCATGGGAGTACTCGCTTCGGTTTATTCCCATCAAGTTCCGGACCTTCTCCATCAAACCCGACCTGGGTTCCAGGTCCATCAGCGGCACCGGGTCGCCGTCAATTCGGGCGGCGATCCGGGAAAAGGCCAGCCCGGAGGCGGCTTTCCGGTCCAGAATGACCGGCACGCCCTGATTAGTGGCGGTAATCAGGCGATCGTCGGCGGGAACCAGGCCCAGAATATCCACTGCCAGCAACTCAATAATGTCATCCTTATCCAGCATATCGCCCTGTTTAACCATGTTGGGCCGGATGCGGTTAATAATCAGTCGGGGGCTGTGAATTTCCGCCGCTTCCAGCAGCCCGATAACCCGGTCGGCGTCGCGAATTGCCGACACCTCCGGGGTAGTAACCAGAATTGCTTCCTGCGCCGGGGCAATAGCGTTCCTGAAGCCCTGCTCAATTCCGGCCGGGCAATCAATGATAATGTAATCGAATTCCCGCTCCAGCCGACGGCACAAACTCTGCAACTGCTCCGGGTTGACGCAATTTTTATCCCTGGTCTGGGCTGCCGGTATCAGAAACAGGTTGCTCAGCTGCTTGTCCCGAATTAAAGCCTGGTGCACCTTGCACTTGCCTTCAATGGCATCCACCAGGTCGTAAACGATGCGGTTTTCCAGCCCCATCACCACATCCAGGTTTCGCAGTCCAATGTCAGTATCCATTACTGCCACTTTGCGGCCCCGCAAGGCCAGGCCGGTGCCAATATTGGCAGTGGTAGTAGTTTTGCCGACACCCCCTTTGCCCGAGGTGATGACTATGGTCTTACCCTCCATAAGGTACTCCTCCCTGGTATTGGTCAAGTCGGCGGGCGAAGGGCGCGACATAAATCGATTGATTATGCAGATAAGCTACCTTTGGCCCGTTCCTGAACGATCGATTGGGACGTCCCTTTGTCGTACCCTGGCTGACATGGGGGCCAATCTGGAGCCGGGGAGACTCCAGAGCGAAGGCGATGATCGTGGCCTGCAAGTCGCCTCCTGCGCCGGCGTGAGCCAACCCCCGCAAAGCGCCCAACACTACAATGCTGCCCCCGGCTACAATCTCGGCTCCGGGGTTAACGTCGGCCAGCGCCACCACGTCGCCGGGGTGGTTGATTACTTCCCCGGAGCGGCAGGTGGTTTTGAGAATCAGGGCCAGCTCGCCGCGAGGTCCCGCAGAGCCGGACTCCAGTCCCCGGTCTGAAGCAACAATCTCTTCCGGCGCTGCCGGCGCCGGCAGCGCCGGAAACTCGTCCTGCCAGGATGAACTATCGGCTGCGTCCGGGCTGGAGCCGGCATCCTCTGGCGTCGGTTCAGCCGGTTTTACTGCGCCGGCTGATGGCCCGGCATCGCCGGCGGCCGGCTTTTGAGCTCTCGTTGGTTCGGCTTCGCCGCCGGCGGCCGGCGCCGTTTCCTCAACGGGTTTCGGTTGCGCCGGCTGACGGGAGGCAACGGCAAGCGAATCAATGAGCTTCGCCGGGGTTTCGCGGTCGGCTGCGCTATCGTCCGGGGCCGTGGTTTCCACACTTGCCAGGACCATGGGCCCATTTCGGCCGGCCTGCTCCATTACTTCAGCCGGGCAGTAGTAGTCGGATACAGTCAGCCCCGATTCCCGGTCCACTATCTCTTTTATTCGGGCCATTTGATCGGTCAGCCAAATGCGGCGGCCCACATTAACCGTCACAGTGCCGTGGGAATACAATCCCCGATATTCGTAAAGGTGCCGGCGCAAATTGTGGGTTACCAGCTCAAAGGGAGCTGTATCGTCGATGGTGACATCGACCCTGGTTCCCCGCCCTGTTATCTGGATTGGATCGGTCTTAATCATGGAGATACCCGAAGGATCAGAGTTGCATCATGGCCCGGCTGCCCAACTGAACTCAAGGGCGACTGGACAAGCAAAGAACCGGCCGCGCCGCCGGAAAGATAACGAACTCGGAAGGCAGGAACGAGAAGAAAAACCGCCGCCCACTCCCTCTGCCCTGACGTCTGGCATAGTTATAGCAAGGTCTTTTTTGTTGCGTCAAGGCTCTCCGGTGGCGGTTTTAAGCGGGTTTATGTGAAGCTGACCGTCAAAGACAATGCCGGACAGAAGTTAGCGCCAGGGGGGGAACTGTCCCGCGAGAATATGCTACAATCTATTCTGGAACAACTTACCGTAGCGGTTCCCAACGTCTGGAAACTCCGGGGAGTCTGGCGGATTGAATCTGGTACGAATTTTCGCCACCTATATTCTGGCGCTGGCAGTAGGGGCCACCCTTACCCTTGCCATAATTTATACTTGGGAAGGAGCGCCATTGCCCCTCAAGACTCCGGGGGCGGCGAATCGTTCCCTGCCGCCCGAGTTCGATCGGGTAGGCGAAGCCTGGAGTATCCTGAGCAAGGAGCATATTGACCATCAGCAATTAGACCCGCAGACGCTCAGCGATGGAGCCATTCGAGGAATGATGCAGGCCCTGGAAGACCCGTATGCGTCATACCTGGACGCCCGGAAGTTCAATGAGGAAGCTCAGGAGATGGGCGGCTTCTTCGAAGGCATTGGAGCGCAGGTGGGAATCCGGGACGCCCGGCTGATGATTATCAGCCCATTGCCCAACTCGCCGGCGGAAAAGGCGGGGATTCGCTCCGGAGACGTTATTCTGACCATCGACGGGGAAGACGCCCACGACTTCAGCCTGATGGATGCCGTTTCCCGGATTCGCGGCCCAGAGGGCACTACGGTGGAATTGCTGGTGCAGCACTTGAACGAGAGTGAACCGGTGCTGATACCGGTAGTTCGCGGGGTAATTCCGCTGGAGACAGTCCATTTCGAGATGCTGCCTGACGGCATCGGTCACATGCGCATCAGCAGTTTCGCGCAGAATACCAACGAACAGGTTGAGCAGGTGCTGGAAGAGTTCCGGGCCGCCGACGGACGGGCCCTGATTGTTGACCTGCGCAATAACTTCGGGGGGCTGCTCAGTTCAGTAGTGGACGTTACCGGCCAGTTTTTAGACCAGGGCGGTCTGGTTACTTACGAGCTGGATGCCCAGGGCAAGCGGCGAGACTGGCGGGTAAGCGGCGAGGGCAAGGCCCAGGACGTCCCCATGGTGCTGCTGGTAAACCAGTTCAGCGCCAGCGCCAGCGAGGTTTTCGCCGGCGCCATCATCGATTACCGGCGAGCGCCGGTAGTGGGTCAAACCTCCTTTGGCAAGGGCAGCGTCAATACTATGCGGGGCCTGTCCGACGGTTCCGGCATTTTCTTCACCATCGCCCGCTGGTACACTCCCAACGGCGCTCTGATTGAAGGTTCCGGAATAACCCCCACCCATCAGGTGGAAATGCCGGCCGACGCGCCCACCGACATTCAGTTGGAATGGGCCGTTAACTACTTGAAGCAACAGGGGCCGATGCTGCAAACGGCCGGCAACCAGGCCAATTATTAAAGGACGACACAAGCTGACTCGCTATGCCTGGTCGTAAAAAGAAAGCCGGGGCTGCGCCAAAGCCAAACAGCCGGGTAATTGCGGTCAACCGGCAGGCTGCGTTTAACTACGAGATCCTGGACCGCTACGAAGCCGGCCTGGCGCTTACCGGCACTGAAATTAAATCGGTGCGCGCTGGGCGGGTTGATTTGCGGGAAGCCTACGCCCGTCCCCAGGATGGAGAATTATGGCTGTTGAACGCACATATTGCCCAATATGACCCGGCCAGCGTCTTCAACCACGATCCTCGCCGGCCCCGCAAGCTGCTGCTGCACCGTGAGGAAATCCTGAAGCTTACCGCCGAGGTATCGCAAAAAGGGTTGACCCTGGTTGCCCTGCGTCTTTATATCAGGAACCACGTGGCCAAGGTTGAACTGGGCCTGGCCCGCGGCAAGCGACAGTACGACAAGCGGCGGGCCATCCGGGACCGGGAACTGGACCTGGCGGCCCGTCAGGCCATGCGGGCGGCCAGGTAACCGGCCAGGCAGCCGGGCGCGCCAATGGCCTTCCGGCCCCTTGGGCCGGCTGACCAGCCGCCGCCCCGAGTTGCCGGGCGAATGCCCCTTTTCAGCAATTTCCTCCATTGCCGCTACCCTGTCCGGCCAAAGGGCCGCATGAAATTGCCAAAACTATGTCAGAGGGTAAAGGCGCTATTCCGGCCGGTCAAAAGGCTGCAACAAAGGGTATAATGGCAGCCCGGCAAGGCAGCAAAGCCGCGCTGGAACCAGGGGGGCAGACCGGCCCAATAAGAATACTGGGAGGAGTTCCTTGATTAGAAGCCTGGGAGACAAGTCGCCGAAAATCGCCGAAAGCGCCTGGGTAAGCGAAGCAGCCTACGTCGTTGGCCACGTGGAAATCGGCGAAAACAGCAGCATCTGGCCGGGAGTAACCATCCGCGCTGACGGCAAGGAGAAGGTTACCATCGGCAGCAATGTCAATGTGCAGGAAGGGGCAGTAATCCACGGCAACGGCATGGTAATCGAGGACAACGTAACCATTGGCCACAGCGTAGTAGTTCATGGCATACGCATCGGCGCCGGGTCTTTGCTGGGCAATAACTGCACCTTTCTGCACCGCTCCGTCATCGGCAAGGAATGTCTGATAGCCGCCAACTCGGTGGTGCGGTCCAACACTGCGGTGCCCGACCGCTCTTTCGTAACCGGGGTTCCGGGGGAAGTGAAACGCCCGGTCAGCGAGGCGCAAATTGCCAATATGCAGCGAACCGCCCGCAGCCTGGTAGAACGGGCCCGAGAATTCAAGGCCAGTGGGTTATAGCTTCAGGCAACCGCCCGGCAGTTCAGGCCTGGTGAAGGCGCAGCCGAGGCCCAACCGGGAAGCAATCCGTAAGCTCGCACATTCCCCGGTCAATCAGCGCGCCGGAGTTTTACTCCATATCCTGGCCCAACTGACGGGCCGCGGGCAGCACTTCAGCGGCCAGATGCTCCATAACCCGAATACAGGCCTCCAGGCCCTCAACCCGGAAGTCATAGGTTAGCTGGTCAATACCCAGCTCCCGACAGTAATAAACGTCATCAACCACTTCCTGAGTGGCAGCGACAAGCGCCCCGCCGGTGCTTACTACCCGCTCTTCGCTGGCATCCAGGTCGGTGAAATGCAGACTGCGCTTCAGGGATATGGAAATGGCAGCCGGGTCTCGGCCGGCCAGCTCTGCCTGCCTCCGCAGATAGGGCAGGTTCCGGGCCACGAAGTCGGGGGTTTGCCGGGTAGTATGCCAGCAGTCGCCGTATCTGGCGGCGCGTCGCAAGGCCGCGCGGCTATGGCCGCCAACCCAAATGGGGATATGCGGCTGCTGCACCGGTTTGGGGTAAAACTGGATGCCCTCGATGTCGAAGTATCGGCCATGGTACTCCGGGTCGGCCTGAGTCCAGAGCGCCTTGAAAATCTCCAGAAATTCGTCGCTCATCGGCCCTCGCTCGGCATAGGGAACTCCCAGAGTATCAAACTCTTTCTCCAGCCAACCGACACCCACACCGCAAATCATCCTGCCGTTGGTCAATACATCCAGGGAAGCGAACATCTTGGCCTGTACCAGGGGATTGCGGTAGGGCAGAATTATAACCGTGCTGCCCAATTTGATGGTAGCGCTGCACGCCGCCAGGTAGCCCAACAGGGTCATAGTCTCCAGGAAAGGCTCATCCACCGGACGGGAAAAGGAACCGTCGGCAGTGTAAGGATACTGATTGGTGCCGCCGGTAGGCAGCAAGATATGGTCGCCGGCTAAAACCGATTCGAAGCCCAACTCCTCGGCTCGCTGCACAAAACGCCGGATGCCGGCGGCATCGGGCAGACGCGGAATACTCAATCCAATGTTCATTGCTTGCAGTCTCCTCTACCAGCCGGCTTTCACTGCCGGGCAAGGCTCCAGCTAACGATGCCGCCCGGCTCGAAAATCCGACAGCAATTTTGCCCCCGGCGGCTGGCGCAGTTATAGCATGGCGCTTACCTTATGTCTAGCTGCGGCTCAACTTGCCAAACGGCCAGCCTGTGCTATAATCAGGAATAATAGAAGCGAGCCAAGGCAGCGGCGTTCTCCGGTTGACGGCCTCTGAACCAAGCCAGGAAACGGCTGCATCGGGTGGGGTGGAGTTGGGGGCGGTGGCCCGCGATACTCAACCTGTTAGCGGTTGATCGATACCCGGCGACCCGGATTCTGGTTACCCAGAGGCTATTATCAACTTACAGGAGGATAACATTGGATAAGGGAAGTGTAGTCTTTAACGCTGGCTCCGTGGATATTACCCTGGAGTATCGGGAATTGATGCCGGACCAGGGCCTGTGCGTACAGGTGTTTGGCTCGGTGGACGGCGCAGAGGTCGAAATCCTGCGCTTTGACTGTTTCGACCAGATGCCTCACTACCATTATGGCCCGGCGAACCATAACATCCGGTTGAACATGGACAAAACCACCGTTGGCAACCCCTTCGGCTGGACGATGAAAAACCTGCGGGACAGGCTTCCTGCCATGATTAAACGTTCCGGCTATGATGCGTTGGCCGCCGCGGTAGAGGCTAACCCGGTGCCTTCGGAAGTCCTGGACGCCGTTGAGTCCCGGGGAAGGGCAATGGCAGTCTCCATGCGCCGCACTGTAACCCATATGTTTGAGCGGATGCTGGAAGATGACGTATTCACTACAGGCAATCTGCGCATCGGCCTGGAATACCGCATTCTACCCCAGGCCAATACCGAGGGTGTAGCGATTCACGTTTTGTCTGACGTGGCCGGCCAGAATGTGGAACTGCTGGCCTTTGATTGCTTCGTCAATGGCCCCCACTACCACTACGGCCCCCGCAACCAGGATATCCGTATTTACTGGGACACCACTACCTCCGGCGACACCCTGCGCTGGACTTTGGACCAGTTCTACGCCGGCAATATGAAGAAGATGATTGAGCGAGCCGGCTACCCCACAATCGCCAACGACGTGGACGAGCAGTTGCTCCAGGCTACGCTGCCGGCTATCGAAAAGCGGGCTTTTGAGCTGGTGGAAGAGAACCGTAATCAGGGTAACGACCCCAAGGCCGCCCTGCTCAAAGAGCTCGAGTCTCTGCGGGAACGGGTAGCCGCACTGTAAATCAGGTCAGCAATCCCGCAAACCCTGAACGGAAAGTTTTACGGCACGGCTCTCAGGAGCCGTGCCGTAAATGTTTCGACGGCCCTTTAAGCCAGAAAGAAGCCGGGTTATCGCCGCTGCCGCTTGCGCTGAGGGTTTGGCCGGTGATAAAGCGGCGGAGCCGGAGAGGTATTCCTGCCCTTGAGTCCAGGTTCCAGGGCCCAACCGCCCAAAGAGGGTGTCGGCGCCCTTAACGGGGAGAGGCTGTGAAATCCGGCGGCGGAACCCGGGGTATCCCGCCAAAACGCAAACGCAACAGCCCTTTTATATCCTCAGTAGCTGTTCCGGCAATGTTCACTGTGCTGGTAGGGTCGTCATTCCAGCGTACCGGGATCGACTTGATTGAGTAACCCCGCTTGGCAGCAATGATGAGCATTTCCGTGTCAAAAAACCAGTTGTCGTTCTGAATTGCCGGGATAACTGCCTGGGCCGTTGCCCGGGTCAAGGCCTTGAAACCGCATTGCGCATCAGGAAAAGGAGTGAAGAACAAAGCCTTAATCAGCAGGTTATAGCTGCGCGAAATAAACTCTCGCTTGAAGCCCCGGGCAACTTGGGACTCCTTGCTTAACCGGCTGCCGGTAGCAACGTGGTATCCTGACTCCAGGGCCTTCACCAGCTCCGGAAAGTGAGTCAACTCGGTGGAAAGGTCCACATCCATATAGCTGACTATATCGGCAGCGCTGGCCAGCCACGCCGCCCGCAAGGCGCGACCCCGCCCTTTCAGGGGCAGATGGAAGTAGCTGACCTGGGGGAACTGTCGAGCCAATTCCCGGGCGACAGCGGCAGTGTCATCGGTGGATGCATTGTCGGCGATTACTATCTGCCAGGGATTGGGCAGGTTGTCGGACAGGAAACTGGTAAGGTCCTGAATGCTGCCGGGCAAGGCGACTTCCTCGTTATAAACCGGAATTACCACCTCAACCGATGCTGAACCGGCGCCAGAGAATACGTTCATCGGGCCTCTCCGGGAAAGGACAAATTAACCAACACAGCCACCGCCCGGCTGTCGGGAGCATTGAGCAAATCGGACACGGGCCCCGGCGCCCTGACCTGACCAGCAACCAGGGGGGACACCGGAAGCGCCCAATCAGTGCCGGAAATGGCGGACTCCGGTAAAGACCATGGCCAGCCCATGCCGATTGGCCGCTTCAATAACTTCAGCGTCGCGTATTGAGCCGCCAGGCTGGATGATGGCGGTAACGCCAGCTTCGGCTGCCAGCTCAATGTTATCCGGGAAAGGGAAAAAGGCATCTGAAGCCAGCACGCAGCCCCGGGCCTTATCGCCAGCGCTGCGCCGGGACAAGTGAACGCTGACCACCCGGTTCGGCTGCCCCGCCCCCATACCAACCAGGGTACAGTTCCTGGCAAACACAATAGCGTTGGATTTTACGTGCTTGACCGCACACCAGGCGAAGGCCAGGTCTTCCGATTCAGCCTTCGTTGGGGGCCGGTCAGTAGCGGTCTTCCAGCCTGCCGGGTCTTCTGTCAGCGCATCCGGCGTCTGTACCAGAAAGCCTCCGGTGATGGGCCGCAGGTCCATCACCGCCGCCCCGGAGCCACCGTTTACCGGGTCCACTGCCAAAACTCGCAAGTTGCGTTTGCGCTGCAAGAGCCGAAGGGCCTCCGGCGCATAATCCGGGGCCACTACAACCTCGTAAAATACCGGGTTCATGGCTTCAGCGGCGGCGGCGGTTACCCTTTGGTTGAAACCCACTATGCCGCCGAAAGCGGAAACCGTATCGCCTTCGTAAGCCTGCAAATAGGCTTGGGCCAAGTCGGCGTGGCTGGCAAGCCCGCAAGGGTTGGCGTGTTTGATAACCGCTGCCGTGGGCTGGCTGAAGTCGCTGACCACGCGCCAAGCGGCGTCGGCGTCCATCAAGTTATTGAAAGAAAGCTCCCGCCCGTGAAGCTGACGGGCATGGGCAATGCCCCCGGACGGGCCGCCCCGGGCAACGTACAGCGCGCCCTGCTGGTGCGGGTTTTCGCCGTAACGCAAGGTGGCAGCCTGAGTCAGGGATAAATCCATATGTTCCGGGAGATTGCCTTCCTGATTGGTTTCACCGGTCAAGTACCCGGCCACCAAGGCATCGTATTCGGCGACGTGGTGAAAGGCTTTGGCCGCCAACTGCCGCCGCTCGGCAAGAGACAAACCCGTGCCGGCCAGCTTCTCCGCTACCGGCTGGTAGTCGGCCGGGTCAACCACTACCGCCACCGCGGGGAAATTCTTGGCAGCGGCCCGCAGCATGGCCGGCCCGCCAATGTCGATATTTTCCAATGCGTCGCCCAGGGCAACGTCCGGGCGGCTGATAGTGGCCGCGAAAGGATACAGGTTGCCAACTACCAAATCAATCGTCGCGATGCCGTGTTGTTCAAGTTCGGCCAAATGTTCCGGCGTTTCGCGCCGGGCGAGAATACCGCCGTGGATTGCCGGATGCAGGGTCTTTACCCGGCCTTCCAGAATCTCCGGCGAACCGGTAACTTCCGATACTTGCCGCACTGGCAGGCCGCCTTCCCGGGCAAGGGCCTGGTAAGTGCCGCCGGTGCTAATCAACTCAAACCCGGCAGAGGCCAGCCGACGTCCAAAATCGACGATGCCGGTCTTGTCGTAAACGCTCAGTAGTGCTTTCAATCTGAAAAATCCCCGTCGGTATAGTCCAATCCGACTTCAGTTTTACCGGATAATCACTTGGTCAGCGCCGGCTCTTTCCACTATATCACCCACCAACGACCCGTTGGGAACGGCGGCGAGAACGGCATCGACATCAGCCGGGGCGCAGACGGCCACCATGCCCAAACCCATATTGAAGACCCGGCGCATTTCCTCGTCAGATACCTGTCCCCATCGTTGTATGAGGGAAAAGATGGAGGGCGCTGACCACGAACCGGCATTGAAGCGGGCAGCCACCGCGCCGGGCAAAATGGCTGGCATTTTACCGGGTAAACCGCCGCCGGTAATGTGCGCCAGACCCTTGATGTACGGGAGAGCCGGAACCAGCGACGGATAATAGCAGTGGTGCCGGGTCAGGAATTCTTCGCCGAGGCTGTGCCCCAGCTCGTCAAAATGGCGGTACAGCACAGCGGGATCCGCATCGGTATTGAACACCTGGCGCACCAGCGAAAAGCCGTTAGTGTGCAGCCCGGAGGAAGGAAAACCTACCAGGCAGTCCCCGGGAACAATTGCGTCATTATCCAGCAGGGCGTCCCTTTCCGCCACACCGACCAGGAACCCGGCCAAGTCAAAATCCTGGCGTGAGTAAAGGCCCGGCATTTGCGCCGTCTCTCCGCCAATAAGCGCGCACCCCACTTCCCGGCAGCCCCAGGTTATCCCTCGCAACAACGTTTCTACCCGATGTTCGTCGAAATCGCTGAAGGAGATATAATCCAGGAAGAACAGAGGCCTGGCGCCGCGGGTCAAAATATCGTTGACGTTCAGAGTAACCAGGTCTTGACCCACCGACTCAAAGTGCCCTAACTGGGCAGCGATTTTGAGCTTGGTGCCTACCCCGTCAGCGCTGGCAACCAGCACCGGCGAACGGTAACCGGAAAGCTCGAACATTCCGGCGAAACCACCGCCGGACCCGATAACCTCCGGCCCATGCGTCATGGAGGCAAAGGCTCTTATACGATCCTTCAGGCTCTCCATAACATCCAGGTTTATACCCGCAGACTGATAGGTTCCCCCGGACAATGTTCATCTCCTGACAGCGGCAGAGTCGGGCATCAAGGTACGGTAAACCGGGCCCTGGGTCTGATGCCGCTGGTCATCCGCCTTTGCCGGCGTTGCCGCCGGCTAACGGATGCAGAAACTCAACCGGTCTTTTCCAACGTCAGCTTGCCCAGTTGCAGTTGCACCGGCACCGGGTAGTTTCCGGTGAAACAGGCGTCGCAGTATCCACCCTGCCGGCCTTTGGCAACCCGCAGCAATCCGGCAACGCTGAGGTAACCCAGCGAATCCGCGCCAGCCATAACCCGAATTTCTTCCACCGTTTTGTTGGCGGCAATCAATTCGTCCTGTTCAGCCATGTCAACGCCCATATAGCAGGGGAACTTGATTGGCGGAGCGCATACCCGAATGTGGATTTCCCTGGCGCCGGCCCGGCGCAATACCCTTATAACGTGGGGAGTGGTAGTACCGCGGACGATGCTGTCGTCCACCACCACCAGCCGCTGCCCCCGGATGACTTCGGTCAGGGGGTTGAACTTCTGGCGTACACCCAGGTCTCTCAGGCGCTGCTCCGGTTCAATAAAGGTGCGGCCCACGTAACGGTTCTTAATTAGCCCATCGCTGTAGGGAATTTTCGACTCTTTGGCATAGCCGACCGCCGCCGCAGTGGACGAGTCGGGAATGCCGATTACCAGGTCAGCGGCTACCGGGTGTTCGCGGGCCAGCTCGGCTCCCATTTCCTGGCGGGATGCATATACCAGGGCGCCATCCAGCACGCTGTCGGGACGGGCAAAGTAAATATGCTCAAAAATGCACATGGCTCGACGTCCCGCGCTATCGCTGCGCACTGCGGAACTCAGTCCATCCCGGTTGATAACCACCACCTCGCCGGCTTCTACATCCCGGACATATTCAGCGCCCAGGTGGTCCAGGGCGCAGGTCTCGGAAGCTACCACCCAGCCACTGCCCAGTCGGCCAAGGCAAAGGGGGCGTATGCCCAGGGAATCCCGCGCCGCTATCAGGGTGTTCTCGGTCAGCGCGACCAGGGAAAAAGCGCCCTCCAAAGTCCGCATGCAGTGAAACATACGCTCTTCCCAAGTCTGTCCGGGGGCGTTAACCAACTGGTAGGCAATCACCTCTGAATCGGTGGTAGTCGCGAAAGGGCAGTCCCACTGCGCTACGAGCTGCTCTTTGAGCGAGGCGGCATTGATGACGTTGCCGTTATGGGCCAGGGCGAGGCGTCCGGCGCGACCATGCGCCAGCAAGGGTTGGGCATTGCAGGCCTGGCTGGAACCGGTAGTGGAATACCGGGTATGGCCAATGGCCAGATCCCCGACCAGCGGGGCGAAGTCGCGTTCCCGGAAAATCTGGCTGACCAGACCCATATCGGTATGGAGCCTGATGGTCCGACCATCGGCAGCGGCGATGCCGGCGCTTTCCTGGCCACGGTGCTGCAAGGCAAAAAGCCCGAAGAAGGCCAGGCGGCTGGCCTCGGCCCCCGGCATATATACGCCTAACACGCCACACTCTTCGCGAGGGTGGTCAAAAGGCAGGGCGACTGGGCGCGCTTTGTGTCCGTCCATCACTCAGCTATTTTAATTCCCTTTAACAATCCCGGTCAACGCTAAACCCGGCGTTGCCGGCCGGGAAACGGCGTTCTGAGCGCATAAGCGCCCCCTGACGGGTCAAGGAAGACATCCTAGAAAGGCAAGGGCGGCGGCAACCCTGACCGCATAAATCCTGAAGCCGGGTGTCCGCTGCGGCGTGGCCTTAAAGGGTGCCGCCAGCCCCCTGCGAACTGGGAATAATGCTCACCTTCCGGTCGTCGCCGTAGCCCACGCTTTCGGTACTCACCCCGGGACGGTCGGCCAGAGAAACGTGAATGATGCGGCGGTCGGCGGCAGACATTGGCTCCAGGGTAATGCTACGCCCGGTTTGCGTCACCCGCTCGGCCACCTTGTAGGCCATATCCTTGAGGGAAGCCTCCCGACGCTGACGGTAATGTTCCACATCCAGGGCCACCCGAACACCCTCCCCGAACTCGTTGCGCACAATCAGGTTGACGATGAACTGCAAAGAGTGCAATGTTTGGCCGCGCCGTCCAATCAACAACCCGGAGTCTTCTCCGATGACATCAATAACCGGGCCGCCTACAACCGGGTCATGGGCCGTTCTGACAACGCAATTCACCTCTACCCCGGCAGTGGTGAGGATGTTCCGGAGCGCCGTCAGTCCCAGGTGAGCCACGGTTCCCGCTTCGGCGTTCTCGCCGTCTCCCCCAGCAGCCGGAACCGATTCTACTCCGGCAGCAACGGGTTGCGCTGACCGGGTCAGGGCCGGTTCACCGGCTTCAGGGGAGGGTTCCGCCGCCGGCGTCCCGGCGCTGCGCCGGGTTACCCTTACCCGGGCTGCTTCGGCGCCGATACCCAGGAAGCCGACCTTGCCCCTACTTAGTATTTCTACCTCTACCTCGCTGCGGTCGGCGCCGAGTTCCTTCAGCGCCAGTTCTTCGGCCTCTTCGACGGTTCTGGCGGTTCGCACGACTACTTCCATCGTTCTCTATCTCCTTGGATACTGTTCCAGAATCGGATGAGTTGCTGGTTGCTGCCGGCGCCGGATTGGAGCGCGGGAAAAGCGGAAACAGGGGCCCCCACCCGGTAATGAAATACTGTATGCCGACGCCGATTACGTTGGATACAATCCAGTAAAGCGGCAGACCACTGGGCCACTGCAAAGAAAAGAAACCCAGGAATATGGGTATCATCCATAACATCATGGTTTGGCTGGACTGCTGGCGCGGGTCCGGCGAGGGGGTCATGGTCATCTTTTGCTGTACCCAGGTTGATACCGCAACCAGCAAGGGTAAAACAATGGGCGAAGGGTCCGGCTCGGCAAGGCGCAGCCACAGAAAGCGGTCGCTTAACGGGGCAGCTGTATGAATAGGCACGAAGGTTATCCAGGAATACAGCTTTTCCGAGAGAGCGGCCAGATCCTCCGGCTTGGTGAAGAGGGTCTGAATCAGCACCCGGAAGAGGCCTATCAGGATGGGCAGCTGAATTACCAATGGCCCCAGGCAACCCACCGGGCTGACGCCGGCTTCCCGGTACAAGCGCATGGTTTCCTGGGAGACCCTGGCCCGGTCGCCGCTGTGCCGCTCCTGGATTTCCCGCATCCTGGGCTGAAGGGCGCTCATCCGCCGCATCTGGTGAATTTGCTTCAGCGTGAGGGGAAGGGTAACCAGCCTTACCAGAATAGTGAAGGCGATGATTGCCAGGCCCATATTACTGAAGCAGAGCACATACAACACCAGCAGGGTGTTGAGCATGGGCCGGATGATTACTTCATTCCAGATTAAGAAGAGGAACTCCAAAGAGACTCCTATCACGCATCACGCAGCTGACGGGCAGCTGTGCTGGCTACCTAATTGCAGGGTTCAAGTTTCCTGGTGTCAAAACACCAGATAACTTCCTTATCCCGGCCTTCAGTTACCTCTATCCGCCGGACTGCGCCATCGTCCCCGCTCACATAAGCCGAGTGTCGCCGGATAACCGACAGGCTGCCAACAGCAGAGTTTACGTCAGCCGCCGGCAGTGGGGAACCACCCACAATCGGAGACTTTATCGACGACTTTTCCCGGCTGGGGAGGTTGCTGACTATTTCCCCCATCTCCAGGTTGGCCGGGTTAGCGCTCAGCAAGCGTATGCTGCCATCCACGGCAGCCACTACCAGGCCCAAAGGCACCAGGGCGGGTGTGGCTACAACCGGGCTTTCCATATCGTGCTGCCAGTGGGCCCTTTTGGTTTCCTCTGAAGCGGGTTTGTTCGGGTTCAGGGCATAAACGCGCCCATCCATCGAGGGGGCAAAAACGGTTGAGCCGTCGGTTACCGGGCCAGCCCAGAACCAGTTATCGCTCTGGAAAGCCCATTCCTGTTCTCCATCATCAGCGTCAAGGGCATAGAGTTTCTTGTCAAAGGAACCGATGAACACCTTTCCGTTGAACAACAGCGGGTCGGACACAATGGCCCCGCCGGTCTGGTAGCGCCACAATTGCTGACCGTCCCGCAAGTCCACAGCGTAAACGTGGTGATCCTGGGACCCGAAGTAGGCTATACCGTTGCTGACTGCCGGGGTTGACCAGATTTTCCCCTGGGTCTTAAAGGGCGACCAGGGCAGTTCGTCGCCAGTGGTAGCGTTGTAGGCATACAGGCTGCCGTCTTCCGAGCCGACCACGACTACCGTCATGGGGCCAGTGTCAGTATTTACCAGCCTGGCCAGCGTCGGGCTGCTGATTACCGGCAAAGGGGGCTGACCCGGGTCGTCGCGTACGGCCCGCTTCCAACCGGCTGCCTCGCTGCCATTTTCGGCAGCAACGGCATAGAGATAGCCATCCACCGCGCTGATGAAGACCAGCCCCAGTTCCTCACTGACTGCCGGCGTCCCAAAGGCTCCGACCAGCCCGCCCCCGCTGCCCAGCGCAGGATAGGTCCAGACCACCCGGGGGGCGCCTGAACCGAAATCTTCCAGGGCGTGCAGCTTTACCTGCTTCTCGTCCTCTTTCAGGTTCTTGCCCAGCCGCTCCCCCAGGTCATCCAGGTTGCCGTCCAGTTCAGAAACCACGTAAACCCGCACCGGAGAGCCCGGGACATCAGAAAACTGCACTGACAGCGGGGCCCACCCCACATTGTCCCCGCCCAGGTTAGGGGTGCAGCCAGTCAGGGAAAAAGCCACGACCAGGGCGGCCAAAACCAGCAGCGAACTTAGCCGGCCACTGCCTTTGGACGCAGGCAACCCGGCGGCTGAAAGGGAAGGCGATATAGCGGTCCTGGCGGCTTTCAGTGGGCGAACAAAAGGAAAGTGAAAAGTCATAAAGCAATGCGCCGGCTAAGGCACTGGGTCATAGCCCCTGCCTCCTCCAGGGCGGCAACTTAACAGCCGTCTCAGGCTCAGACCGCTACCCTTTAACATGCCGTATTCCCGAATTGCCTGGGCGGCGTAACAGGAACAGGTAGGAGTATAGCGGCAGGCCGAAGGCAGATATGGGGAGACCGCCAATTGGTAAAGGCGAATGACTGCCAGAGCAACGCGCGACATTACAAACTAATCCGGCATACTTTCAATTAAAAGGTTGGCGCGTCGCAGCAGGTTGTCAACAGCCCTTTTCAATTGCCGATATTCGGCCTTTTCAGCTCCCCGCCGAGCGATGAAGACTGCGTCCCAGCCTTCCTTCACCCGAGTCTGTCGAATCGCTTCCCGTAATCTGCGTTTAACCTGGTTTCTGGTAACCGCGTTGCCCACCCGCTTGCTCACCACAAATCCGAACCGGCTCCGCTCCAGGCCATTAGGCAAAACTCTGATAACCAACAAACCGTTTGCAGCGCTGCGGCCTTCCTGGTAAATCTCGGAAAAACGCCGGCTCCCGGTAAGCCGAAAACGCTGCTGCATTATTACCGACGACTAAACCGTCAGCTTGTGTCGTCCCTTAAATCGGCGCCGCCGCAGAACTGCCCGGCCATCGGATGTTCGCGACCTGGCGCGAAACCCGTGCACCCGCATTCGACGACGCTTCTTTGGCTGGTAAGTACGTTTAGGCATTTCAACACCCTCTTCAAGGAAAGAATTATATGTTGGCGCTTAATATACGTCAAGCAGACCATCGGGCCGCCAAGCCGACGGCCGGCGAGCCTGCTGCCCGGCAGTGGCGGTACACCGCTCGGCCGGGACGTGATACAATATAAGCAGGCGCCGAGGTGGCGGAATGGTAGACGCGCCGGTCTCAAAAACCGGTGGGGGCAACCCCGTGTCGGTTCGAGTCCGACTCTCGGCACCAGCCCTGATTCTCCCCCATTAACAAACCCCGGTATCTCCCCGGCCCACAGCAAGCCTCCTGGCCGCCGCCGGCCCGGTTACTCCGGCCCGGAACGGCGCTCGTCCAGGTAACGCCTGACGGAGGCCAGCACCAGCTCCGGATACTCCATCGCTACAAAATGAGACCCACGAGGTAAAGTCTCCAGCTGCGCCCCGGCTGCCTCCTGCAAAAAGGAGCGTATCTCCGGGCTGCTGCGGGCCTGCTCGTCCGGGTAGTTGCCGGCATTGCCCAGCAAGAGAAGATAGTCGCCGGTCAGTCCCTTCAGATAAGGAGCAGGGTCCAGAACATGGCGAGCCTCGTAATAGACAGCTTCAACTTCCGTTGGGCACTTCAGTTCGGCCTGGCCGTCTGCCCGCAAAAAGGTGCCGCCATAGATGTAATCCCGCACCGCTGAATCGGTCCAGCTATTAAATACCCGGCGGTTCCGGTAGGCGTGGTACATTTCCTCCCGGCTGGGCCAAATCGACCGTTTGTTGCGGGTGCGGTTCATCCGTTCCTCCCGCTCCTCCGGCCGGTACACTTCCCGGGCCGGCCCCACCCTGGTATCCAACAGCACGGTAGGGCCAAAACAGCCGGGGGCCCTGGAGTTGGCAATCATAATGGTCATTCCCCCGGCGGAATGCCCAACGGCAAAGGGCGGACCGGACAGATTGAGCGTTCCCACCAACGCTGCCAGGTCATCGGCCATGTCCTCAAAGGTGTACCCGCCGGGCTTGTCGCTGTCGCCGTGGCCGCGCAAGTCCAGCGACAGGACGCAGTAATCGCGCGCCAGGTCGCGCGCCAGCGGGTTCCAGACCTGGGCGCAAAGGCCGATGCCGTGGGTCATAATCAGCAGCGGGTTGCGCTCATCGCCCCAGGAAAGGCCGTGCAAGGTAATTCCGTTGGCCTTTATGAATTTGCTTACCGGTTCCAAATGTTCCCTCCAAACGGGTTATCGATCGGCCCATTGCTGCCGGCCATACTGATTTCCCCCGGCTTTTTTGGCGCTGCAAGAAGGTTCCAGCCAGGCTGTCAGGCAGCGGCTTCCCGCAAACAGCCCATGCAAATCAATGCCTTACAGAATATACGGCATCCCACCCCTTCCGGCAATCGGCAGCGCACTTTATCGCACCCGGCAATAGCCGTTGCCGGCGCCTCCGGGGAACCGGGCTTCAGGAATACCGGCAACGGGGTAAAATTGACAGTACTGTGGCGCTATGCTACGTTGGCTCCATTCTGGGGACAGCGCTGCGACGGTTCCTAGATTCCGCAAAACTCCCAGAGGCGCCTGGTTCCGGAGCGGCCCTGTTCGAAGTATTGACATTCACGCCCACATTACCTCCAGCGCTTTTGGCGCGTTGCAGAAAACGGCGGAACCTGGCATTCTCTCCGCCGGGAACAAGACGGGAGAAGCTGCGAGATTGCCATCGTCGGCGGATGCCGGCCGGGGTAGTACGGGATGCGTTATGCCAATGAAACCGGTCAAACCCTCTTCGTCAACGCAAGCCCTCTTCGTCAACAATGGAAAGCTGGTGAGTATTAACCCTGAACTGAACTTCACATCCCGGCAGCGGGTTGAGGATCAGTCAGGCAAAACCACCTGGTACAAGGCGGGAGGTTAGCATGGAGAGTCTCTGGTCAGACAGCGCAGCCGCCGGTTTGGATGAACTGGACACGCTAGTCTATATGAGCCGGCTCATCGGCGCAGACCCGTCTCTGGTGGTTTGGGGCGGCGGCAACACCTCGGTCAAGCTGACCGAGAAAGACTTTCTGGGCCGCGATGTGGAAATTATGCGCATCAAAGGTTCCGGATCAGACCTGAAGTCTATGGAACGTTGGCAGTTTCCAGGGCTTAAGTTAGCAGAGGTGCTGCCTCTTTTCCAACGGGAGGATATGTCCGACGAGGAAATGGTCAACTACCTGGACCACTGTGTTCTGGAGCCAAACTCGCCCCGCCCTTCCATCGAAACCCTGCTCCACGCTTTTCTGCCCTTTGCTTCGGTGGTCCACTCTCACGCCGACGCGGTGGTTGCCCTGACCAATAACCGGGACGCCGAAGCGGTTCTGCAACGGGTATATGGCCCGGAAGTAGCGGTGATTCCCTACCTCCGCCCCGGCTTTCAATTGTCCAGATTAGTCGGGCTGGCGGTGAAGGCGTCGCCCGACCTGACCGGCGTAGTGCTGGCAAACCACGGTCTGTTTACCTGGGGGGACAGCGCTAAAGAGTCCTACCAAAGGCAGCTCCATCTGGTAACCAGAGCCGAAGAATACGCCGCTGCGGGGAATCGGGCTCGCTTTGGCGGGTGGCAAAGCAACCCGCTCGCCCCGGAACAACGGCAGGAGGTAGCCGCCGCTCTGGCCCCTGCGCTGCGGGGCCTGGTCAGCGAACAACATCGGGCAGTCCTGCGCTTCGACGATACGCCGGAAGTCCTGGAGTTTATCGGCTCGGCCGACGGGCAGCGGCTCAGTGGTATTGGCCCGGCTACCCCGGATCACCTGATTCATACCAAACGCAAGCCCCTGTGGCTGGAGGCGGAAGACCCAACGGACACCACAGCAGTCCGGGAAGGGCTGCGGAAGGCAATCGCCGATTACGTGGCGGATTACGCTGCCTGGTATCAAATGCACACTAACGGCAATGATGCCATGCTGGACCCTTACCCGAGGGTGATACTGCTTCCCGGCGTAGGAATGTGGACTACCGGACGGGATGCCCGCGCCTCCCTGATTACCAACGACATTTATCACCATACCATTAACGTCCTCAAGACTGCCCAATCGGTCAGCGACTATACTTCCCTGACGCCTGAGGACGCTTATGACGCCGAATACTGGCCTCTGGAACTGTACAAGCTAACCCTGGCTCCGCCCGAAAAGGAACTGGCCCGTCGGGTGGCGCTGGTTACCGGCGCCGCCAACGGAATCGGCAAAGTTATCGCCCGGCGCCTGGGCGCAGAGGGCGCGCATGTTATCGTTACCGACCTGGATGGGGAAGGAGCGGAAGAAGTGGCAGCGGAAATCAACCGGAGCGCCGGGCCAGAGCGGGCGGTTGCCTTCCCGATGAACGTAGCCGACCCAGCTCGGGTTGCCGCTGTTTTCCGGGCCCTGCGCCGTACCTACGGGGGGCTGGATATTCTGGTTTCCAATGCCGGCATTGCGCCGGTGGGCGCCATCGACAACCTGCCCCTGGCCGACTGGCAGCGCTCCCTTGACATCAATGCCACCGGGCATTTTCTGGTATCCGCAGAAGCGGTTAAGCTGATGAAGGAGCAGGGACTGGGCGGCAGTCTGGTGTTCATCGGGACCAAGAACGTACCGGCGCCGGGGGCCGAGTTCGGCGCCTACAGCGTAGCCAAGGCCGCCGAGGTTCAATTGGCCCGGGTGCTGGCGTTAGAGAATGGTCGATACGGTATTCGCGTAAACGTGGTCAACCCGGACGCCGTTTTTCAAGGCTCCCAACTCTGGTCTCAGGAACTGCGAGCGGAGCGGGCCGCCGCCCATGGGGTTACCGTGGCCGGGCTGGAGAACTTCTATCGGCAACGCAACCTGCTTCAGGCAAGGGTGTTTGCCGAAGATGTGGCCGAAGCAGTGTTGTTCTTGGCAGCGGATCGCTCGGCCAAGACAACCGGCGCCATGCTGCCAGTGGATGGCGGGGTGCGCGAAGCCTTCCCCCGTTAACCGCCGGCAAACATTGCGTCAACCGGTTCGGCTGAGCGAGAATCCCGTCGGTCTAATCTACCGGTCGCAGACGTAAAGCAACCCCTCTGCGTCAATCAGCAAGCTATCAGGTAAGTGCCCCTCAAGCTGCCCTCCCGCCGGCTAACCTTTGCGCACCCATTTATCCACGCTGTGGTTGGTGGTCAATCCCAGGTAAATATCCCCCCTGGAATCCACCCACAAGCCATGGGCGTGGCGGATTTCCCACCGGGCAATCAGGGTTCCGTCGCCCTGCCAGAGGCTCACGTGGGGCGGGCCGCCATCTACCTCCTGTTCGGCAATGTAGAAGACGCCGTCGGTGTCGCGGGCAATATCATCAGGGCCGCCCATGCCGCCGGTCCATTCGGTAAGGTACTCCCCGTCCGGAGAGAAAACCTGCACTCTCCGGTTGGCCCGGTCGCACACGTAAACCCTGCCGTCCGGGTCCACCAGGCAACTGTGAGGCAAATGGAAGTGCCCCGGTTCCGTCTTACCCGGCTGTCCCCAGGAAGCAATCAACTGGCCGTCTCCGGTGAAGCGGTGCACCCGCGCGTTCCGATACCCGTCAGAAATGTAGATGTCCCCTGAAGGACCGGGAACCATTTCCGTGGGGTAGTTGAAAGGGCCGGCGGCGCGGGGCGCCAGGTCGCCCGGCCGTTCACAACCGGTATCCGAATAAACGCCGCGTTGACCAATTACCTGAAGCGGTTTACCGTCCAGGGTGAATTTTACGGCTACCTGGTCAGAGCGATCAGTTATGTAAACTATATCGTCAGCGATGGTAATACCGTGCGGGTCGGCGATGGCGCCGATTCCCCAGCAATTCAGGTAATTGCCGTCGGAATCAAAAACCATTACCGGAGGATCCTGGCGCTGAAACACGTACACCCGATCCTGGGAGTCGGTAGCCACGGCGCTGACGACGCCTAAAGATTCTCCTTCAGGAAGTTTCGGCCAATCCTGAATTAGTTCATAAGTATATTTGCCGGCTCCGGCGGTGGTCATGGCGGTTTACCCCCTTGCCAGTTGCTGCCCGGTTATCACTGTGCTGCCTGGCGGCAGTGTAACGGCCGACCTGCCGGGTGTCAAACCGGGCCTGGCCGGTCGGGCAAGCCGACGGAGCGCCTGAATCGGGGTTGCTTTGACCGCCTGGCGGGGCGGAAACCCTATCTGCGCTCAAAAAAGCCGGCGAGGGCATGTTCGCGAATTAACCTGGCTACCAGCTCGGGCCGCTGCATCGGCACATCGTGGATGCTGTCTTCCAGCCACATCACGCTGACCCGGGGAATTAGCCGTTCTGCCCGGGCCACCGACTCCTGACGGCGAAAGGTGCGCTCAGCCACCGAGTCGTCGTTAGCCATCCGGGCCGGCAGCATCAAGACCGGGCATGGAACTCGCGGATAAAGCCGGGATGGGTGGTGTTCCCACAGGGCGTCAATGATACGCAGGTGGTTTTCCCGGCTCAGACGGGTGCGGACGGTATCGTCCTCCAGCACCTCAAAGTTAGCCATCAGCGCCAATTCAAACTCGGGAGGCAGCGGAAAGGGGCGCGGCCGGGAACGGAAACGTTCTTGCAGCTGAGCCAGGGTCATGCCGGCGAAGCGGGGCGGCGCCATTTCCACCCTGGCTTTCTCCAGGGTCATGCCTGGGCGGGCTGAAGGTTCAATCATCCCGCCATCTACAAAACAGATACCCCCTGCGCGTTCCGGGTACTCCACCGAAAACTCCAGAGCTACATCCGCCCCCCAGGAATGGCCCACAATCAGCGGCTTATCCAGCCCTTTGGCGTCGAGCGCTCCCAGCAAATCCAGCGATACAGTGGCAAAGTCGTACCCGTATTCCGGCTTGTCCGACTGGCCATGCCCTCGCTGGTCCACAGCAATAACGGCAAAGTCCTCGGCCAGGATGGGCGCCACCAGGTCCCAGATGCGGCAAGTGGAGGCCAGCCCGTGCAGCAGTACCACCGGCTTCCCCCTCCCTCCCCAATCCCGGTAATGAAGGTTGAGGCCATTGGTGGACACCCAGGCATCGGTAGCAACTGCCGTCATTCTTTTCCTCTCATTTGCCCGCAGCGCAACGTTTGGTGTGGCAATCTCCACGGGGCGAAGCAATCATAGCCAGCGAGCTTCCGCATTACAACCGTTTCTTGCGGAACACCGGTACATCCCGGCGCAGGCTTACCGCCGGTTATGGGCAAATGTGTTACAGTCAGCAGGGGAAAGAGGAAGCTGATAAGCTGACGGTGAGAAAGCTGACCAGGGCAGACCGAGATGAAACCAGAGGAGGCTGGCGGCGGTGAACCTGCGCGACCGCATCGGTTATGACGCCGGAGTTGCCGGTCTGGAAGAGGCCCTGGCTGCTGCGGCGGCCCACGGCTTTCGCTACCTGGATTTCAACGCCGACCAGGGGCCTAACCGGCTGGACGCCTGGCCGGAAGCGCGGGTGGAATCAGCAGCGGGTTTTTGCCGGAAGCATGACCTGACCATCACCCTGCACACTGCCTCATCGGTTAATGTCGCCGAGTTTTCGCCCCGGGTGGATGCGGCCGTTACCCGTTACCTGGTCGAGAACATCGACCTGGCCCGGCGGTTGGGCTGCCACGGCGTAGTGGTTCACGCCGGCTACCATTTCAGTAGCTCGCTGGAGGAGCGGATGACCGCCTCCCTGGAACGACTCAAACGGGCCGCCGCCTTTGCCGAGCGCGCCGGCGTCAACCTCTTTCTGGAAAATCTGAACTGGGAACCCGCTGCTGCTGAAGTCCACTACCTGGCGCACACCGTGTCGGAATGCCGTTACTATTTCGACGCCATCGCTTCGGAGCGATTTGGCTGGGCCTTTACTGTCAACCACGCCCACCTGACACCGGAAGGAATTGACGGGTTTCTGGATGCCTTTGGCGTTTCACGAATCGGCGAGGTTCGCCTGGCCGACAGCCTGGGCGACCGGGAGGCGCACCTTAACCCGGGCGAGGGCAGCATCGACTTCGCCAGCCTCTTCAGCCGACTGGAAGGGGGCGGCTATGCCGGTTTCTACACCATGGCCTTCGGTTCGCTGGCAGATAAACTGGCCGCGCGGGAGTTCTTTGCCGGGTGCGCTCCCGGGTAAACGGCCGGGACCAGTTCCAGAGTCAATAACCGCAAGGCGAGCCAGGCCAGCAAGCTCAGAAACAGGATGAACTTTATTAAAGCCGTTATTGCTGACCGTTGGCGTAAGGTTTCAGCGCAGCGTATATCAGGTCATTGACAGGAGTAGCCACTCCGACTTCCCGGCCAACCCTGCCAACGGCGCCGTTCAGGGCTTCCAGCTCCAGGGGGCGTCCGGCCATAATATCCGAGTGCATGGAAGCGTGCATCGCTGCCAGGTTGGCCTCGATATAGGCCAGGGTATCCGGCACAACATTCTCATCCAGGTTGACCGACGCAGCCAGCGCCACTCTTTCAATCTCCCGCATACAGCTTTCGATGACCCGCCGCCAGTCGCTGCGGGGCATTAATCGGGCCATTGGTTCCCGCGAAAGGGAGGTAACCCCGGCCATAGTGGCAATAAACAGAAACTTGGCCCAAAGGGTACGCTGTATATCATTGCTGAACTCGGCAGATATGCCAGCGGCGGTCAGGGTTTGCTGAATGTCCCGCCCCCTGGCCGAGTCAGCGCCTTCGGGTTCGCCAAAGGCGATGCGGACTACGCTGCCGCTCTGAATAACCAGGCCCGGCTCCGGCCGGACCGCCTCAATGTAAGCGGCGCCCGGCAGCATTCGCTCGGCGCCGGCGGTCCGGCCGGCTATCAGATAGCTGTCCACGCCGTTTTGCAGGCATAAGACCGGGGTTTCCGGCCCCAGCATGGGCAGCATGGACGGCAAGGCTGCCTCATTCTGGTACGTCTTCACCGTCAGCAGAACCAGCTCCACCGTTCCAACATCCCCGGCGTTGTCCGTGGCCTGTAACAAAGAACCGCAGGGAATAGTAAGCAACCCCTCATCCCGCTGAATGCGCAGCCCCCGATGTCTTATAGCCGACAAGTGTTCGCCCCTGGCAATCAGGGTTACCCGGTTGCCGGCCTGCGCCAGCATACCGCCAAAATAGCCACCGATACTGCCGGCCCCCATTACTGCTATCCGCATGTTCCACTCCCAACCAAACCAGGTCCGCTCTCAAAGCTCAAGATAGCCTCTGCAATACCCTCTGGCAACCGGCACAAGGGCTTTTTAATGCTGCGCCAATACCGCTACCGTTCCAACCCTTGAATCAGCCGTAAAGAACCCTTTGGTTAACTTTGTAAATTCATGCCGCTGCTTGACGCTTGGCAGCTGACTGCTTATGCTTCCTGCGCAAGGTCAGCAACCATCAGCTTCCGGCGGCCAGCCGCCGGAGCCAGCAAGGAGCACGGGATGAGCCAACAGCAGCAGCCAGCGCCGCCGATTACCCCGCCGGTGCCGCAGCCCGAGTCGGACTTTTACTGGGAGAAGTGCCGCGAGCATGAATTGTGGCTGCGCCACTGCCAGGACTGCGATCTGACCTACTTCTACCCGCGAGACATTTGCCCCGGTTGCTTTTCGCGCAACACAAACTGGGTTCAAAGCAGCGGCAGGGGAATGGTGCACACTTATTGCATTGTCCACCGAGCGCCAACGCCGGCCTTCCGGGATATGGTGCCTTACGTTCCGGCAGTGGTGGAGCTGGAGGGCGGCGCCCGCATCTGTACCCACATTGTAGAAACAGAACCAGACCCGGCAGCAATCAAGTGCGGCATGGCGGTAGAGGTGGTTTTTGATGACCTGAACGACACCATAAGCCTGCCCAAGTTTCGGCCGGTTGCCTGAGCGGAGCGCTTTGGCCGGCTGGCCGGAAAAGCGGCCAAAGTCAGCCGCCCATTTTACCCAAACCCGCAGCCGGCCAATTGACCCATAGGGCCCATCCGGGAACATGCCCGGCTTGGCCGGCGCCGGTCAACCGCCGCGCAGGACAGTGAGCAGCTCCTGCGCCGCTGCATAGTTGCGGTCGCCGCCCGGGCGAATGGGGGGAAGCAAATAAAAATTGCCGAAGCCGGCCTCGCGAAACTGCCCATAAAGCTCCGCTGCCATACTGACCGATGACCGCCCGGCTGCTGCGGCAGACCGATGCGACTCGGGCGCTCTGCCGAAGGCAATGCCCCCCGCTTCCAGCATTTGCAGCCCCCAGAAAACCGGCGTCAGCAACGGTTCGCCGGCAATTTCATGGTAAGCCTGGAGGAACCGCCGGGCCTCCAGCGGGTCATAAATCGGTTGGGAAATCAGGAACCGGGCGCCGGCGGTTACTTTGCGGCAAGCCAGACGGGCCTCTCTTTGCAATCCCCGGTTCAAATCTACCGTGGCGCCAATGCAGAAGTCGGTGGGCGCCGCCAACCGGTAACCTCGCAAATCCTGGCCCTGATTCATCATTCTGATGGCGGCGATAAGGTCCGTTGTGGTGTAGTCGTCAACGGGACGAACCTGCGCCAGGTCTTGGCGATTGAACGGGTCGCCCTGAACTACAACCACATTTTCCAGCCCCAGCAGCTGCGCCCCCAACAGCAGGGACTGTATCGCCAGTCGGTTCATGTCCCTGGTAGCCAGCGCAAAAGCGGTTTCATGGCCTTGCTGCCGCAGGCAAGCTGAGCATATAACCGAATTGACTCTTACTGACCGACCTGGGTTATAAGCCGCCAGCAAAAAGTCTGCCGCCGGCAATAAGCCCGGCAACTGCGCCGGCAAGCCGGAGCGCGGGGGGGAAAAATCACAGATGAAGGCGGGATGACCGGTAACTTCGCAACAATGCCGGTTAATTTTCGCCATGCTTGCCGCCGGTCAGGGAAGTATCCGGCCGGGGCCAAGCCGGCAAAGCCCGGTCAGGAATCAAGCTGGGCCAGGTATTCACGGAAAATACGCATGGATTTCTGTTCAGACATGCCAATGTAAAAACGAATGCCCTGCACGTACTCCACCACATCCCGGGGCAGCATCAGCAGGTTCTCTCTGGGTTCAGAGGTATGATAAAGGGCATCTACCCCGTCCTCCAGCCCCACGTACAGAGTATCTTCCAGCACCGCCAGTTCCTTGCTGTCCACATCCTTGCGGGCCATCCAGCGGGCCAGCACAAAGGGCAGCCTCTGCCACTGGAACCACTCTTCGCCCAGGTCGTAACGGTGGGGGAAACCACGCGCGCCGCGGCGCTGCCGCAAGCCCCGGTCGCCCGTCACCAGGAAGGCATCGTGTTCCTCCGGCAAAGATACATAGGATTCGGGGGCTGCCTGGTACTTGTGCGTCAGCAGGACCTGGAGCAGCTTGGTGGAAGTTCCCCCCGCGCCGGTCAAGCAAATGCGGGCGCCGCCCAATTCCTCAATCGGCAGTTTCGAGTGCAGCAGAACGCTGCCGGCACGGTCGGTACTGGCAATGCAGAACCCGCCCACCGGCTGGAGCCGCTCCTCTGAACCAAAGACATCCACCACCGGAACCGGGGCAGCGTCAATTACTCCCCCCATAATATCCGCCGCCGCCCGGTCAGGCATAGTGTCCACCAACTCCATGCCCCGGCGTTCCGTATCAAAGTAGAAGGGTTCACAAATCATGTACGGGATTCGCCCGACTTTCAGCGCCATGCTTCTTACCCGAACCCCCGGTTATCTGGTTTCCGCCAACCGGCTGACTGCCAAATACCGATTTTAAGTTCAGGGCGATAGCCCGTCAAGCAATCAAGAGCACGGGTTCCGCAACTGGACGCAGCCAATTGCCCTCTGTTTCTGCGTGCGCATGGCCCCTGGGCTAAACTCTGCTATTAGTAAAGTAACCATCAGGATGCATAAATAACGCCAATCAGTTATAATGCGCCTCGTTAGTACGGTAATCAAAAGAACTGTGGAGGCAGACATGAACCAAGCAATTGTTACTCAAGGCCGCGTTGCATACTCCGGAAGGCTTAAACTGTTGATTGTTGCATTGCTTGCGATAATTGCGGTTGCGGCAGCGCCGGCCATTTATGCCGATACCACCCAACCGGAACCGGCGCCTGTATCGGTGGACAATGCATCGGGAGGTATTATCATTTCGGTGGCCGATGCGCAGATTACTGAAGACAATGGCTACTTCGGCTACTCTGGCCCGCGCTATATGATATTCAAGGTAGTCATGAGCGGCTCGCCCAATGCGCCCGTTACTTTAACCGCCAATGCCGTATCGCCGCCCAGCCATAGCGCCAACCCAAGCAAAGCTAAAGATGCTCGCCCCCGAGATTTTACGGGCTTTCGGGGACGTCATTTAACCTGGCAGGCGGGCGCAACCGGCGACGCTCTGGTCAAAAATGTGAAGGTTAAAATCTTTGGCGATTGCGTGATCGAAGAGGATGAAACCTTCGTAATGCGACTCAATCACCTGAGTACAACCGATGACCGGGTCTCTTTTGCCGGCGGCGGTCGCAAAATAGATGCGGTTGGCACAATTAAAAATGATGATGTGCCCGCCGATTTCCTATCTGGCGTATGCATCTACTGACTTGCGGGCAAAACCTTCGACCGGCATCCAGTGAATAGGCGCCAGCAAGCCCGGCGCCGTACGGTGCCGGGCTTGCTGACCGGATGCCGGTCAATCAATCTGCCCCTTCGGGGCCACCGGTTGTAAGTCAGCGTCCAGCCGTCCGGATACCCTTGCCCCGTTTCCCTGCGGTCCAGCCCTGCGAAGTCCTGGTTCGCTGGCGATACGTTCCCGGTAGCCGTTCCGGGCAACAAGACGGTCGGTTTTGCTGGTCTTGGGGGCTTCCGCCACCGTTTACTGCGCCCTTTCCCCTGTCTTGACCGCGTCGTTCTCGGTCGGCCTCCTCCGCGATAAGACACCAATATGTAGCCGGTGTTTTCATCGATTAAATTCCGGCGCCAGTATTTCTCTCCCCGGGTCCACCACCCTTTCATCAGCAACCCATGAATTTCCGGTGGGCGCCTGGTATCGGGTGCTATCCGAAACGCTCAATTGCGGTCTTATCGCAAGACCGCCGGAGATGCAGCGGGTTAAACCCGTACAAAATTCCCCAACCGGGGCCTATAATTAATCTGTTGGAACGGGACAGGACGCCTGCGTCAACACCCGTTGCGGGAATTGGTCAAGTAGCGCGGAAGCGTGAGCAAGGAATACTGATGCGTATTGTAATTTCCATGGTAACGATTGCAGCCTTGACCGGCGTATTTCTTTTCGGCAGCTTCACCGGGCCGGACCCGCTTCAGGCGCAAGCCGGGGATCTACAGGTCTTGTCCCACCGGGTAGAGAACGAATTCCCTGACCGGGTCCGGTTTTTTCTGGAAGCCGCCGGGCCGGACGAAATAACCGAGGCACGAGTAATCTTCAAGACCATCGGGCAAGTTACCCGAAGCTCCCATCGCAAGGTCGAACTTACCCCAGGCAATCACATCTCCGGGGAAGCGGAACTGTTGACCGGCGCCACCAGCTACCTGCCTCCGGGAACCCGTATGGCTTATTCCTTCGAGATTTCAGACAATGCCGGGCGAACCGTGCGTACCGACGAGGAGATATTCGTCTATCTGGACAATCGTTTCGAGTGGTTTTCAGTATCTCAAGGCATAATTACCGTCTATTACAATAACCCGTCGGTGCAGCGCCGGGCAGAGCATGTACTGGAAACGGCCGTCGCCGCCCTGCGCCGCATGGGGCCGGTACTGGGCATTAACCCTGAATTGCCGCTGCACATCGTTACTTATCACAATTACGGCGATATGGCTGGCGCCCTGCCTTTCCGGTCGCAAACCACCAGCGAGCAGTTGAGAACGTCGGGTATGGCCTTTGACAAAGAACGAGTGCTGATGGTGCATAGCGGCAGCCGTTCAGTTACCGCCACCACCGCCCATGAATTTGTTCACCTGCTGGTGGGCGACGCCACCGGCACGGCTTACGGCCAGGTGCCGGCCTGGCTGAATGAGGGGCTGGCCGAGTTCGGCAACCTCCAGGGCGAGGAAGACGTAGTCCTCAATGACACCGTCCGGTACGCCATCAATAACGGCAAGCTGCGGCCGTTGTGGCACCAGGCCCGGTACAGCGGCTCCCCGGAGGATATTCTAATCGCTTACGGGCACGGGGAGTCGGTGGTTACCTACCTGATAATAACTTATGGTGAGGAAAAGATGGCCGACCTGATGCAGGCCATCACCCGCACCCTGAACATCGACCGGGCCTTGATGGAGGTTTATGGACTGGATCAGTATGCGCTGGACTCGAACTGGCGGCGGCAGATTGGCCTTGACCCTCTACCCAGACCGGAGCAAGCCAGCAAAAGACCACGGCCTACGGCGCGCCCGACCCTGGCTCCTGTCGGGGCTCAGTTTCCCTTTCCGGCGGCAACCGCTGTGCCGGCGGCGGTCCCGGCAACCCGGGAAACGCCCGATTCCGGCAGCCTGCCTTCTGACAGCGAACCCGTTGAACCCCTTGCAGAAACTCAATCGGCCACTCCGACGCCAGCGGCAGCCCTCATACCGTCAGTGGCAACAGCAGAACCGATGGCCATTGTCCCCGCTGCGCCCGGGGAAGGGCCGTCCGGGGAAGAGGCGGTTTCCCCGGGCCGGGAAGAGGAACCTGATTCCGGCGGCTTGCTTTCCGACAATACCGAACCGGTTGAACCACCGGCGGAGGCTCAACCGGCCGCCCCAGACTCCGGTGGCTGCGCCCCTTTGTTAGCCGGCAACGGAAGGGGAGAGCTTGGTATGCTGACTTTATTGCTGGGCCCGCTGGGCTTGCTGGCGGCAGCCAGGCTGGGCAGAAAGAACTGTCCTGAATAAGCCGCAGCGCCCAATGGCGTCGAGATTCCCGAGTTCACGACGCGGCGCGTCAGGCCCCGGCGGGTGAGGCTGCCGGTTCCGTTTCAAGCGTTGGGGCGGTTCAAGCCGGCCAGGCTTCGGCTTTGGATGCAGCGAAGGGTCAATCGGCGCGGGGGTTAAAGCCTACACCCACAGGGAAGGCACCGTGTGGAAAGGAGCATCAACCGGCGCGGGGGGTTAAAGCCACCGGCTTACCGCCGGGCGTCCAGAACAACGGGAGCGTCAACGGGCGCGGGGGGTAAAGGCCGCTACCTGCACCCTGCCCGCCAGCGCCACCGGAGCGTCAACGGGCGCGGGGGTTAAAGGCATCGTTCAGTCCGTCCCCTAACAAGCTGAAAGTAAAGAGGAGCAGCACCAGCACGCCGGAAGGCGCCAGGGTCAGGTGCGGGTCGTTGCGCAAGACCGAAATATTGCTGTTCTCAAAAATCATTACCCCCAGGCTGGGCGTGGGCGGCTGAATGCCAATGCCCAACCAGCTCAGGACTATTTCCGCGCCGGCGATGGCGCCCAACCCGGCCGACACGGAAACGATTACCGGGCTGATAATATTGGGCATCAGGTGAATGCCCAGTATGCGGCGGGTGGAAGACCCCATGGACCGGGCCGCCTCGACGTATTGCAGCTCCCGGGCTTGCAGCACCTGACCTCGCACCAGCCGGGCCATGCCGAACCAGGAAAAGGCGGCCAAAGCCAGGGAAATTACCAGGTAATCCACAATCCCCAGCCGAACAACCCAGTCTATCCCCGAAGCGTCCTCGAAATCCCGCACCCATTGCAGGACCCGCGGCTTAACCGTCGCGACGATAATAAGCACCAGGAAAATGTCCGGAAAGGCGGAAGTTACTTCACCCGCCCGCATGATAATGCTGTCGGCGAGGCGGCCAAAGTAGCCGGCAATCAGACCCAGGGCGATGCCCAGCGCCAAAGCGCCGGTTACCAGGGTGGTTACGGTGATGATAACGGTAGTGCGCAGGCCGTAAATCACCCTGGATAGCATATCCCGACCCAGGCGGTCAGTGCCCAGAGGGTGGGCCAGGCTGGGCCGCTCTTTAACTGCCGTCAGGTCCTGCTCATTGTAGCCGTAGGGCGCAACCAGAGACGCAAAGATACCCGAACTATACATTATTACGATGATGCCCAGGCAAAGCACCGCCAGTTTCTTGCGGAAGAGCCTCCGCAAGGAAAGCGACAGATAGCCTCGCGACGGACGCTGTTCATCGGGCAGTTCCAGCCGCTGCGCTTCAGCCGGCAACGTAGTCTCCTCCCAGGCGAATGCGCGGGTCCAGCACCGGGTAGATAACGTCAATCAGCAGGTTGGCCAGAACAAACAGTATCGTACCCAACAGGGTAACCGCCATGATTATCGGATAATCCCGGGCAAAGAGAGATTCTATGGTAAGCAGACCTACGCCGGGAATGCCGAAGTAAAGCTCCACGATGAAGGAACCGCTGGCCAGGCCGGCAAGGGAGAACCCCAGGGTCGTCACTACCGGGATCAGGGCATTGCGCAGAATATGCCGCAGGCGCACTACCCGTTCCGTCAGGCCCTTGGCCCGGGCGGTACGGATATAATCCTGTCCCGTTACCTCCAGGGTGCTGGCCCGGGTAAGACGGGTTACGATGGCCACGCCGGGAATCCCCAGCACCAAAGCGGGCAAGATGATATGGGGCGAAAAGAAACCGCCCCAGCCATGCGTAGGCAGTATATCCAGCTTGAGGGCAAAAACGAGCAGGGCCAGCGGCACGGTAAGAAAAACGTGCAGCGACTGGCCCACCAGGGTAAAGGCCACGGTGGCGCTATCCCACCAGGTGCCCTGCCGCAGGGCGGCGAAGAGGCCGGCGGTAATTCCCAGGGTTACCGAGATTAGCAGCGCCGCCAGATTCAACTGGGCAGACACCCAAACGCGGTTCTTCAACAGCTCCGCAACGCTGCGACCCCGATACTGGTAGCTCTCGCCAAAATCGCCGCGGGCTGCGTTCCACAAGTAACGGAGGTACTGGGTAACAAGGTCATCGTCCAGGCCCAGCTTTGCCCTGAGCCGCTCACGAGCCTCCTCGTTCCGAATCTGCCCCTGGAGAATTTCCACCGGGTCTCCCGGCCCGAAGCGCCCCAGGGCAAAGGTAATGAACGAAACCAGAAGCAGGAGAAAGGGCACCCACAGCATCCGGCGGGCGATATATATTCCCACAGCCGACCCCCCAGCCCGGGCTTATTCTCTGGCCAGGTGAACATAGCGGAACTTGGGTATAGTCAAAGGCAGCAGGAAGTAATCCTTCACCCACGGCTTAATCAGAAAATGCCAGTCTTCATCGTTCCAGAGCAGGACCCACGGCGCGTCTTGCAGAATCTGCTGCTCAATCTGCTGATAAAGCTGCAAACGGGCCGTTTGGTCTCTCTCTACCCGTGCTTGTTCCAGCAGGGCGTCAACTTCCAGATTGCGGTAATTGGTGCGGTTGCCCTCGCTCTCGCTATGGAACAGCAGATCCAGGAAATTCTCCGGGTCCGGGTAGTCGGCGCCCCAACCCAAAGAGAACATCTGGTACTTTTCGTCGTTGACGTCTTCCAGGAAAGTAGCCCACTCGGTCTGCTGGATTTCTACGTTCAACCCCAGTTCCTGCTGCCATGTTTGCAGAATAACCTCCAGACCCAGCGGCACCGCTGCCCCCAGGCTGCCGGAAATGCTGAGGGTCATACGGGGCAAGTCGTCCAACCGGTCGCCGTATTTCGATTCAGCCAGCAGTTGGCGCGCCCTTTCCGGGTCGTAAGGGTAAGGGTCGGATTCGGGATTGTACCCGGGGAACCGGGGCGGCAGGATGGTCCTGGCTGGCCTGACTGCTCCTTCGTAAACGATGGAAGCGATGCTGTCCTTGTCAATCGCCACGTTCAGCGCCTGTCTGAACTTGGGGTCATCAAACGGCGGCTGGTCAACGTTAAGGCCAATGTAACTGGTAGTGAAACGGGCCGGGTAGGGATGCACTTGAGGGTTCAGGGGGCTGTTCACGTCCAGCACCCGCTCCAGTTCGGCCAGGCCCACGCCGGTTACGTCTATTTCATCATTCTCGTAGAGAATCATCCGGGAACCGCCGCTGAGAATCAGCTCAACTTCATCCAGATGCGGCGGGCCCAGATGGTAGTATTCGTTCCGAGCCAGGCGAAGTTCCTCGCCCAGGCGATACTCGGCCAGCCGAAAGGGGCCGGTTCCATTGGGCGCATCCAGCCAGTCTGCGTTGCCTTCCACATTGTCCCGGTCCAGCACAAAGCCGGTAGGGTAGGTCAGTTTCGCCAGGAAGTAGGCTTTGGGGGCATCGACCGTAATGGACACGGTTTGGTCATCAACCACCCGCACTCCGGACACCTCACCGGTTTCGCCGCGCAGCTTGGCGGACACGCCTACAATGTCATTGAGATACTGATCCACCACCGGGGATATTAAATCCGGGTCAGCCGCCCGCTCCAGGGACCACTTAACATCGCTGGCGGTAACGGATTTGCCGTCATGAAACCTGGCGTTGGGACGCAGCCGGAAGGTATATTGAGTACCGTCCGGGCTGATTTCCCAGCTTTCCGCCAAATCCGGGGCCACCGAGAAATTAAAGGGTTCAATAGTAACCAGGCCGCTGAAAATCTCGTTGACCAGCATCCCGGAAACGTTATCCTCGGTCAAATGAGGGTCAAAGGTAGGCGGGTCGGAAAATAACAGCCGTAAAGTGCCCCCGTCCGTTGCCAAACCGTTTCCGCTGTTGGCCGGCCGGGTTACGCCGGCACCCACCGGGCCGATGGGGGGCGCGGTTGGCAGCGGAGAAGCAGTTGCCGCTGCGGGGGGCAGGGAACCGGAAACGCCCGGGACATTACCCAACGGCGCAGCGGGCTGCGTCCGGGAAACTGGCGGGGCAGCGGTGGGCGAAGGCATGGCGGTGGGCGTCTCTGGGTCCAAACCGTCTGGCATTGTCGGCGCCGGAGAGGACACAGCAACCGGGGCCGCCTCGGGGGGAAGGGTTGCCTCGACCGGGGTATCGCTGGAACCGGGGAAGCAGCCAAGCAGCAAGAGACTGAGTATCGCCAGAAGGGAAAGAGTCTTCCAACCCATATTTACCATCCCGAGCAGATTTGGAGAATTAAGTTCGCGTCAATCATAGATAACGAAACAACCGGAGGCTGATAGTTAAAAAATTCAACTGCTTATACCGCTCAATATTATATTGAGCGACTCAAGCATTAGCAACGGGCAGGAACTTTCGCTATTCCCACCGAGTAGTTGGTATGAACCCAGGCCCAGCCGCCGGCAGACCAACATAACGGAATCCTCCAGCAGCTGCAAGCTCTTGCTGTATCCCTTCGTCTTCCGGCGCAGCCGGTTCAGCTTTCCCGCGCCTGGGGCATGCACTCCGTCCCGCTGAACCCGGGTGGGGGGGCATACCTCCCGGCAGCCTGATTGACCCGCTGGCCCTGTTCTGTGCCTGAACCGGAACGCCTTGGGAAACCCTGTCCCGGCGCTCCTTGAAAGGTATGTTGCTTTCTGCTATGATAATTTCAGTGGCCTTTTGCCCGGGCAACAACAGCCATGGGACAAAAGCCGCCGCATCCGGCAAGGCGAGCGTAGCCAAGAGGCCTAAGGCGCCTGTCTGTGGCACAGGAGATCACGGGTTCGAATCCCGTCGCTCGCCCCAACCCTTTAGAACCTCTTCTTTGCGCCTGTAGCTCAATGGATAGAGCACTGGGCTTCGGACCCAGGGGTTGCGGGTTCGAGTCCTGCCAGGCGCGCCACTTCCGGTCGAGCACCGCTTAAGGTTGGGCAGTAGCAGCCCAGTCTGAGCCGCCCGATGGAGAAAGGCTGCAACCGGAGCAGGCAACGCCCGGCCGGTCAGCAGAGAGGACAGCTGCCACCAACGGCGGGGCTGCCCGCCCAAAGACGAGAGACCGGGCATAAGCGTTAGCTGCCTGGCCCGGTAACGCTAACGGCCGTGGCACCTTTTGTACTTCTTGTTGCTACCGCAGGGGCATTTTTCGTTGCGCCCGATTTTGCGTCCCTCCTGACGGGCTATGGCTCCCTTCTCGGCGCAAAGGTTGCAGGTACAGGCTGCCGGGTGCTGCGTAAACCAGTTAGCTCTTACCATCTTTCACCAAGCGATTCTGCTCCCGGCGGCAAGCTGTCCGGCGGCGTTTCAGCTCGGCCGGCATACCGCCCGGTCAGAGGGCAGCGAATTGAAGCAGTCATTGCGCTCTGAATGCCCTTACTTGACATCCAGCAGTTCAACCTCAAAAACCAGCGTGGCGCCGGGAGGAATCAGTCCATTGCCCACTCCCCGATCGCCATATGCCAGGTCCGGGGGAATTGTCAGCCTTCGCTTGTCCCCCACCCGCATGGCAGCAACAGCTTCATCCCACCCCTTGATTACCTGGCCATGCCCCACGATAAACTCAAAGGGGGTTCCCCGATCCACCGAGCTGTCGAACTTGGCGCCGTCAGTCAGCCAACCGGTATAATGCACCACCGCTAAAGAACCGCTTCGGGCCGGCTCTCCATCGCCCGCCGCCAGCACCTGGTACTGCAACCCGGAGGAAGTTGTTACAACATCCTGGCTGCTTTCCGTAGCTTGACCGCAAGCGGGCAGCAACGCAATCGCGAGTAATAAGACAAGCAACAATTTCATAGAGTTTCCTTAATACCAACGCCAGACGGCGCAAATCAGCAGCGGCGATTGCCAGCCACCGGACGACCCTTACGGCAATCTCCGCTCGGCGCTGCCAAAGCCTGCTCCTATTATTCCCCCTTGCCTCAAGCTGCACGGTGTAGCTTAAATCAAGACCGGAAAGAGGTCAACGCCAGGATTTCTCCTGCCCGGCGTTGGCGCCTCCTTCCGGCAGTGAAACTGTACTGGGCAAAATCAGGCGGGAAGAACCTTGCGGCTCTCCCCGCGCCGGAAAATGGAGGCAGACCCCGGCAGCCGGTATCCTACAAAGAACCGGGACGGCTTCCCAGGGTTACGGTAATTTCAACCTCTTCACCATCTCGCAGAATGCCCAGGGTGATTTTCTGGTCAGGCCTGGTTCGGCCCACCAGGTATGCGATTACATCATCGATGCTTTTAACCGGTTGACCATCTACCGAGATTATTATATCGCCACCGGTGGGCACTTCCCGTCCATCAAGGAACTGCTGCTCCTGGCTGCCGCGCAGGCCGGCTTTATCGGCTGGCCCTTCGGGGGCCACATCAATCACCAGGGCTCCCCGGGTATTGCGCGGCAGGTCCATTAGTTCTGCCCGCTCCCCGCGCAGGGTAGAACCGCTAATGCCCAGCCAGGAATACTCGTATTCCCCGTCTTCAATCAAGGCCGGCACAACTTGCCTGGCAATATTGATTGGAACTGCGAAACCTACTCCCGAACTGGCGCCGGTTCGGCTGATGATGAGGGTATTAACCCCAATGGCCTGGCCCTTACGGTTGAGCAAAGGCCCGCCCGAATTGCCCGGATTGATTGGAGCGTCGGTCTGAATAACCTCCGGTATGGAAAAGGGGCTATGTTCGCTGCGGATAGTGCGTCCGACGCCGCTTATTATGCCGCTGGTTACGCTGAATTGCTGCCCAAAAGGGCTGCCCAGCGCCACGGCCAACTGCCCCACAGCCACCTGATCGCTGTCTCCCAGGGTTACTGCCCGCAGCAATCCATCGGGGTCAGCAACCTTCAGCACCGCCAGGTCGGAATCCGGGTCGGTGCCTGATACTTCGGCCTCCAGCTCGGTCTGGTCCGCCAGGATGACCGTAACCTTGTCTGCATTAACCACTACGTGGTGGTTGGTAACTACGTGCCCCTGCGCATCCCAGACAAAACCTGAACCACCGCTGTAACGGAAAAAGCTGTCCGGCCAATCGGGGTCCAGGTCAGGCTCTTCATCCGGCCCATCCCGGCCTTCCGGCCACGGCCACCGTTCCCTTGCGTCCGGGTCAGACCGGAATTCATCGGACAGGTCATAAGCAACCCGAATGGAAACAACCGAATTGAGGGAAGCGTGGTAAATGCCATTGATTACCTGTTCATGGGCCGAAACTATCCGGTCTGCCTGCAAATCGTCCAGCCCTGCCGCCTGGGGGTTTGCAAAAGGCCCTTGCAGCCCATCAATCGACTGCGTCTCAAGGGCAATCGGCAGCTGGGCCAACGCCGAAACCGGCACACCGCCGGCAGCTACCGGCAGCGAAGCTGCCGCCGCCGGCTGCCCCTCTTCAACCGGCTCAAAGTCTGCCGCGTTAGTATCAAACCGCATACAGCCAATAAACAGCGTTGCAGCCATTAAAGCCAGCGCGATATTCAGCGCCGGCCGGCACGGAAAGCCGCCGGCTCGTTTTCGTCGCAGCGCTCCCGGATAACCCCTCGAAAGTCCCTTCATTCCAAATCCCCTCCTGCAAAATCCTGACCAGAGAGAGCCAACGCTGCGCCTGCGTCATCCGCCGGCTCGCCCACGCCTGGCAGTCCCGAATCCTTGCAGTGATGAACTGCGCGGGTGGCCCTGCTGCCCATCTTGCCGACTGAATGGTATTCACCGGTTAAAAAACTGCCGGTTAACCGGTCAATGCCAAAGGCGCCGGCCCGGTAGAATTGCCAACAGAGAGCAAGGCGCAAGTTATAGTCAGCTTCCTCGGTTTCTTACGTTATGGCGCCTCTGCCAGATTTATGCACCCTTTTCTTGCCCGGTTTTCCGACATGCCGGCAGCCGGCATTGCCATAGTACGGGCCTTCGGCCCGCGCACCGTTATCCCGGACAAACAAAAGTCATTGAAAATACCCTCTATCTATGCTACTTTAGTCGGGCAGTTTTGGCTACTTGACCACCGGAGAGACCGGCAGGAGCAGGGGTTGGCAAGCAGATTGGCAGCGGGCGATTCAGCCGGCCGGGGTCAGGATACAGGGGTCTGCTGGCTTCCCTGGGGCCCGGCAGCCTTTGACCTGGCCGAAAAGGAAGACCGGCCGATTTTACTCTCCATTTCGGCGGTCTGGTGTTACTGGTGCCACGTTATGGATGCCGATACCTACAGCGACGGCGAGGTGGCTCGTTTCATCAACAACCACTTCGTTCCGGTAAAGGTGGATAACGATCATCGGCCCGATATTAACGCCCGCTACAACGTTGGCGGATGGCCTACCACCGCCTTCTTAACCCCGCACGGCGGCTATATTGCCGGCGCCACCTACCTGCCGTCGGATCAGCTACTGGCCATGCTGCTGGAGGTTCGGAGGGCTTACCAGGAAGATAAGGCGAGCCTCTACGACCAGGCGGCCCAGTTGCAGCGGCAAAGGCAGGAGTTTGCTAACCGCGCTGCCGCCGGGCCGGAACCGGAGCATCGCCTGGTGGACCTGATTGCCCGCCGCATGGCCGGCGCTTATGATCCCCGCAACGGGGGCTTTGGCGAGCAGCCCAAGTTTCCTTCCGCCCCGATACTTCGGTTTTTGCTGCACCGCTATCGCACCACCGGCGAAGCGTTCTATCGCGCCATGCTGGAAAAAAGCCTGGACGCCATGGCCGCGGGCGAACTCCGCGACTGCGTGGAAGGGGGGTTCTTCCGGTATTGCGCCCAGGCGGATTGGACCGAGGTTCAGCGGGAAAAACTCCTTGAAGACAACGTCCACCTGGCTCGGGTCTATCTTGATGCCGGCTTGCTTTTGGGGCGGAAAGACTACCGCAGCATAGCCGGCCAGACCATTGATTACCTGTTGAAGGTACTGTACCACCAGCCGGCTGGCGGCTTTCGGGGCAGTCAGGGGGCTCATTCCGATTATTTTGCTTTGCCGGCGGCGTCCCGGCTTGCCGCCGCTGCGCCAGACCCGGACCCATATGCCTACGCCGGCTGGACCGGTCAGGCCGTCTCCCTGCTGCTGGAGGCTTCCTGGAAGCTGCCTCGTCCCTGGCTGGCGCAAACCGCCGCCGGCATTCTCGATAGCTGCCACGCCATGGCCGCCAGCGGAAGGCTGCCGCATGCTTTCCGTCAGGCGGGAATGCCTTCCCCGCAATTGACCCAACCCGGCGACCTGTTCTGCGATTGGGCCGCGCTGCTTAATGCTCTGATGGACGCCGGCAATTACTGCCCTGAGCGCCCCGACTTCCTGGCCCATGCAGTAAGCGTTGCCGAGCAAATGGAGAAGCGTTTTTACGACTCCGTCCGGGGAGGTTTTTTCGATGTGGAAGCGGACCCCGAAGCAAAGGGTTACCTGCGTACCCGGGAAAAGGCTTTGCCGGATAATTCTCTGGCGGCTGAAGCCCTGCTGAAGTTGCACTACGCCACCCGGGATAACCGCTACCGGCGCTGGGCAGAACGAACTCTCAGCGCCTTTGTCGAGGCCAACCGGGACCATGGCGAGCACGCCGCCGCCTACGCCGCTGTCGTTGACCAGTACCTCCATCCGCCGGTGGAAATCACCATAGAAGGCCAGCTGACCGGCGCCGAAACCAGGGCCATGGTTGCAGCGGCAATGGCTATTGATTACCCGAATGTGCTAATCAAGCCGGCGGCAGCCTTGCCCGCAACCCCAACCTCGGCCCATGTCTGCATCGACGGCGTCTGCTTCCCGCCAGTTCAGGAACCGTCAGCCTTGGCCGTCGCTGTCGCCGCGGCTTTGGCTGACCCTGAACCCGGCCCGGTGGGGAACGTTTTCGAGGCATTTACCGGCTTCTGAATTCCCTGACCGAACCCGGAAACCGCAAGTTCAACACGGGAGGGTTACCTCTGAAGACCGCAAGCTGCAACGACCTTCGCGAAGACCAGATTGACCGCCAGCATACCCTGGCTGGCTGGGTGAGCCGCCGCCGGGACCACGGCGGCATAATCTTCGTTGACCTGAGAGACCGATCCGGTCTGATTCAGGTGGTGTTCAACCCGGAATTAGCCCCCGACGCCTGCGCCACTGCGGAGGAACTGCGGGGGGAATGGGTCATCGAGGTTCAAGGGAAGGTGGCTCGCCGCCCGACCGGTTCAGAGAACCCGGCTATTCCTACCGGAAACGTGGAGTTTATCGCCCATAAGGTGAAAGTGCTTAACTCTTCGCTCACGCCGCCTTTCTATATCAGCGACGACGTGGAAGCGGACGAAAGCCTGCGCCTGAAGTACCGTTATCTGGACCTGCGGCGTCCCCAAATGCAGCGCAACTTGACCCTGCGCCACCGGGTGGTCAAATACATCCGGGATTTTCTCGACGCCCGGGGCTTTCTGGAAATCGAAACCCCGATTCTGATTAAGAGTACCCCTGAGGGCGCACGGGATTACCTGGTCCCCAGCCGTTTGCAGAAGGGCAGTTTCTACGCCCTGCCTCAATCTCCCCAGCAGCTTAAGCAGCTGCTGATGGTTTCCGGGGTGGAAAAGTACTTCCAGATTGCCCGCTGCTTCCGGGACGAGGACTTGCGGGCAGACCGCCAGCCAGAGTTTACCCAACTGGACCTGGAAATCAGCTTCGTCGAGCAGGAAGACGTCCTGCGGCTCACCGAGGAACTTTATACCGGAATGGTTCAATGCCTGGTTCCGGAAAAGCGGCTGCTTACGCCCTTCCCCCGTCTGGATTATCAGGAAGTGATAGCCAGCTATGGCAGCGACAAGCCCGATTTGCGCTTCGGCTTGAAGTTGACCGATGTATCCGAATTGGCGAAAGAGACCGATTTCAGAGTCTTCCGGTCTGTCATCGCCCAGGGCGGGATAGTGAAGGGATTGGTAGCCCCGGGTCAGGGCCACTACACCGGCTCCGATATGCGCCGTCTGGAGGACACCGCCAGGGAGTTCGGGGCCGCCGGGATGAGCCACGTCCGGCTGGGGGCCGCCGATTCACTGTCCAGCCTGACTGAGGAGCAAATATCGCTGTCCCCCGGTTTGCGGATGCCCCCGGACTGGTCGCTGCGGTTGGCGAAAAGGATGGAGGCTCAACCCGGCGACCTGATTTTGCTGATGGCGGGGCCGGCTCGTCAAGCTAACCGGTGGCTCAGCGAGATGCGCAACTATATGGCCGACCGGTTGGGCCTGATTGACGATAAAACGCTTTCTTTTGCCTTCGTTACCGGCTTTCCGCTGTTCGAGTGGGACGAAACCAATCAGCGCTGGGATTCTTCGCATCACCCGTTTACTGCGCCGGTCGAGGGCCAGGAAGCGCTGCTGGAAGGAACGGATCCGGGCAGCATCAAGTCTCAGGCTTACGACCTGATTTGCAATGGCTCGGAACTGGCCAGCGGCAGCATCCGAATTCACCGCCGCGAGTTGCAGGAGCGGATTTTCGCCGTTCTGGGCTATAACCAGGAACAGGTTCAGGAACGGTTCGGCCACATACTGGAGGCTTTCGAGTACGGAGCGCCGCCCCACGGGGGCATTGCTCCAGGGATTGACCGGCTGGTAACCATCCTGGCCGGCGCCAGCTCCATTCGCGATGTTATCGCCTTTCCCAAGACCCAGAGCGGCGCAGACCTGCTCTTTGGCGCCCCGGCGCCGGTAGAACCCGGCCAGCTGCGAGACTTGGCATTGCGGCTGGCGGAATAGCGAGCGAAAGTTAAGCAAGGAGGCCGCCAATGTCAACCGCTAACCCTTTCAATTACGAAGGCCTGTATTCAGCGCAATCGGTGTCCGTTGCCCGGGGCGAAAACCGCCACGCCAAATACGACTTTGCTGTAGCCTACCCGGACCCGGACACCTTGCCTTTGGCGGGGCTGGCCGAAGCCACCCGCCGGGCCCTGGCACGGGAAGGAAAGGGCTTGGCCCTGTATCCGGTCTCGGCCGGCCTGCCTTCCCTGCGGGAATGGGTGGCCGACAAGCTGGCCCGGGACCGGGAAATGACCGTCAGCCCGGACAACATCGTGCTGACTTCCGGTTCCGGAGAAGCTATTGCCATGCTTATCGCTGCCCTTACCGACCCGGGCGACGTGCTGCTTACCGAGGAATACGTTTACCTGGGCACCTTGCGGGCCATGCAGCGCTTTGGCGCCGACGTCCGCAGCGTCAAGTGCGATGACCAGGGCCTGATCCCCGAGGAGTTGGAAAATACCCTGGCAGCGGTGGCTGCTGAAGGCAGGAAGGTCAAATTCCTCTACACCATTCCGGTATTCCAGAACCCTCTGGGTTGGACTATGCCGTTGGAACGGCGAGTGAAGACCCTGGAAATTACACAACGCTACGGTGTTCCGGTCCTGGAAGATGATTGCTACGTGGACTTGCGGTTCGAAGGGGAAGGGGTTACCTCCATGCACTCCCTGGACGATACTGGGCGAGTGCTCTACGTGGGGTCTTTCTCCAAAATAGTGGCGCCGGGGATGCGCCTGGGATACCTGGTCGCCCCCGGCGAGGTGCTCCAACGGGCGATGAGTTTTAAAGGCGGCGGGGGCGTTAATCAGTTCGCGGCGCTGGCGGTTCAGGAATACGCCCGGGAAAATATGGAGCGGCATATTGACGAGCAGAACCAATCGCTGCGGCTCAAGCGGGACGCCATGCTGTCGGCTCTGGGAGAGAACTTTGGCAGCGCCGCCCGGTGGAGCAAGCCCGAGGGCGGGCTGTACCTTTGGCTGGAGCTGCCGGAAGGAACCGACCTGGCCGGCCTGCAAGAGCAAGCCTTCAATGAGGGGGTAGGCTACTATAACGGAACCATGTTCTCTCCGGAAGGTCGCGGCGCCAACTGCGCTCGCCTGTGCTTTGGCTATCCTGCCGCGGAAACCGTTTCGGAAGGCATAGCGGAACTGGCCCGCATATTTGAGCGGCACGGGATACTTGGGGGCAAATAGGCGCTGAGGACGCCGGCAGGCCCGTCCCATCGGCGTCGCCAGGCTTGACCGGCCGGTCGGTTAGTGCGGAACAACGGGTAGTGGGTACAGATTAAGAAAGCCCCGGCCATCAGGCCGGGGCCGTTTTGTAGCCGAAAATCCTTTAGGGCTAATCGTCGCCGCTGGCGGCCTTCTCCGGCACGCCGGCCCCGTGTCCATTGCGAAAGGCGAAGCGGGCCACCAGGTCGCCAATGCTCTGGCGAAAGCCGGAATACTCCAACTCGCCATAGGGCAGCATAGCCGCCCCGGACCAACCCTGCGCCCGCATCTCAATGCCCTTTTGCTGCGCCAGCAGCCGGACATGATCCCAGGACTGGTTGTCGAAAAAGTCAATGCTGGAGTCGGAGAAAGCGCCGTCGGCTGCAATTGAGAAGCCAACGCAGGAAACCAGGGGCAGACAATACATACCGGTAACCGGGGTGTTAATCGGCACCGGCATCAACGGCATTACGTGGGAACCGCGGGCGTCGCCGCCAATGTAATGAGCCTTGGCATAGGGGGAAGTGAGCTCCTCCGGCGCCGGGAAAATACCCTGGTTCCTGACTACCGCCACCGGATCGTCTTTGCCGGTGTAACTGCCGGCGATGTTATGCAAGCGGGTGGCGGAAATGGCCGCCGCAGTCTCGCCGGAGTGGCGGGACACGATTGAATCGATGCCAAAACGCTCGTTATCCCGCAGCAAGACCGTCAGCCGGTAATAATCTTCCGGGGCATGCAACGAAATCAGACTGTCGCCTTCAGTATTATCCATGTCGATAATATTGAAAGTGAAGCCCTCGCTCAACCGGGGCAGCATCAGCCCGGCGCAATACATTGGGTCGGCAAAGCCCAGAAACATTGGCAGGTTATAAGCTCCGGGGCCGCACTTGTCCGCCGCCAGCACAAAGAAAGACTCGGCAGGGCGTATCGAATTGGTTTTTACCGGGTCGTGGTCAAACTCGATCTCCGCTACCGCCGGCCCGGCGCCTCGAATATTGCCCGAAGGGGCATCCGCCAGCAAATCCTGTCCGGCGCCATACAGCCCATACTGCCGGGCAAGGTCGGTAGCTTTCAGAAAAGTGTTCCAGGCAAACTGGTGAACCTCGGTGTCGTCGGGGCCCCGGGTGTGGGTAGTCGTCATGCAAATATCATCGCCAGTATGTCCTACGTAGCCGTCAATCAGCAGGCCGGAGCTAATCGCCTCGGCCACCGCCTCTTCTACTGCGTTCATCATCCGCTGGGACGGCTTGGTATGGCCGCCAATCGACCCAACATCAGCCTTTAATACCGATATAGTGAGCTTCATTACCAATCTCCTCGCAATTCCAATGCAGCCGCTCGTATAATTGACCTTCAGCTTGCCGGCGCCGGCTTGGGCGGCTTTGCTCTGCCGATAGCAGATTATAACAATTTAATGTCTCAAAATCAAAGAGCCGTTTCACCTTCGGCTATCGGCGCTCCCCTGTCGGGATACGGCAGGTTGCCCCACTGCCCATTGCAAAATCAGACGCGCGGCGCATGCAGATAGCTTAATCATCAACCAGCCGTTCCTGAAATCACCATCCACATACTTTGCGTTGACAACGAGGCATTGTCTAGCCGGCGGCCAACGTGTATATTCTAAAGAGTAGCTACTCTCCAAAACCATCCCCGACCAATCGTTCAGGAATCGCCAAATCGAGACAAGGAAGGTCTATTCGGAGGCAGTCCGGTATGAGTATAGCGGATATACTGCTCTTGCTCGCGCTGGCGGTGGTCGTCCTTTGGACCAGCCGTCTGGCCGGAAACAAGGGGTTGAATTCCTGGATGTGGGGCATTGGGTCGGCGCTGCTGATTCTGGTAGGCTGGAGCTTTTTCCGTCAATTTCTGGGTGTCGTGGTAATGGTTCCCCTGGTTTTCCTGCTGTTATACAAGAGCCCGCTCTTCAGCCGGAACCGGCAGCAGGGTTCGCCCCCCTGCCCTCGCTGCGGCGCGCCGGAAACCGGCGGCTTGAACTTCTGTGTCCAGTGTGGCTGGGATTTAACCAGAGCTTACGGCGAAACCGCCACCGAGGAACCACCGGCTCCCCCCGCTGCGGAACAGCCTCCGGTACGGGAGCCAGTGGCCCAGCGAGGGGACCGAACAAGGGAGATTATAACCGAACCGGCCAGCGCCGAAGGGCCGACTGCCGAACCTGATACCGCCGCCGAACCCGTTTCAGCCCAGTCCGACAGCCCGGCCAATGCGCCTCGGGAAAAGGAACCGGCGCCAGCGCCACCAGTTGCCGCAAAACCGCAACCAAGGCGCATTCCTACCGCAGCCAGTATGACGGAACGGGGAAAGGCTTTGTTCAGTCAAGGCCGGTTCCAGGAAGCCATAGACCAGTTTACCAAGGCCATTGCCCTGGACCCTGAATACCGGGAGGCGTGGGAGCAGCGGGCGGCGGCATACGGGCGGTTGGGCCGCGCTGAACAGCAAGCCAACGACCAGCGCCATCTGGAAGCGATTTAACCAGCCGGCGGCCACCGGATTGGGCTAAACCGCCATAATATGGTAACCGGCGTCCACGGGGATGATGGCGCCGGTTATTCCGCTGGACATTTCGCTGCACAGAAACAGGGCAGTATGGGCTACCTCATCAGCATTTATGTTGCGTTGCAGGGGCGCCCGCTCAGCGTGGATTTTTTTCATGTCCAGGAAGCCATGAATGCCCCGGGCTGCCAGGGTATCCAGGGGGCCGGCGGATATGGCATTGACCCGTATGTTATCCCCCCCAAACTCGGCGGCCAGCTGCCGCACGCTGTGTTCCAGGGCAGCCTTGGCCGTCCCCATAACATTGTAGCCGGGATATACTCTCTGGGCGGCTTGAAAGGTCATGGCGATAACACTGCCACCCCCGACCATCAGGGGAGCAGCGTATTTCACCAACGGGATAAGGGAATAGGCGCTCACATCCAAAGCAACGCGGAACCCCTCCCGACCGGTGTCGGCAAAGCGGCCGGTCAAGTCATCCCGGTTGGCGTAGGCGATGCTGTGCACCAGGAAGGACAAGTCCCCGAACTCACCAGCCGCATCCTCAAACAAAGCGGCAATCTGCGCATCATCGGCGGCGTCGCAGGGCAAGGTTATCGCCCCGTCCAGCGTATTCGCCAGGCGGGCCACCCGGCCCTTCAGTCGTTCGTTCTGATAGGTCAAAGCCAGGCGCGCACCCGCCGCCGCCAGCGCGCGGGCTATAGCCCAGGCAATACTGCGGTCGTTGGCCACCCCGAAAACGATGCCTTTTTTGCCCCTCAGGTCTATGGGGAACAAGGAATTACCTCCTTTAGCTTGCTGCCCCGCCCGGTATCGCCGACCGGCAATCGTCAAACTGGCAGCCTACCGAAAAGAAAGGGCCACCCGTTCCAGGAATATTTCCAGTTGCCGCTCCGGCTCGAACGAGGCAAAGCGAACCACCACGGTTTGCGCTCCGGCAGCTACATATTCGGCTACCCGAAAGGCGACCCGCTCCGGATCGCCAAAAGGCCCCCAGCGGGAACCCCAGATATTGGCTCCATAGTAGCCCAGCAGGTATTCCTCCGCCTCGGCTTCAGCCCGGGATACATCCGGGTCCATGTTGACCGTCAAATACATGACCGTTGAAAGGGACGCCGGATCCCGGCCGGCAGCGGCGGCCTGTTCCCGCACTGCCGCCACTACCTGACGGTATTCTTCAGGGGTATCTGAAATGGATATCAGGCCGTCAGCTAACTGCCCGGCCCGGCGGAACTGGGCCTCCCGCGCTGGGGAACGCCAGTGGCACGCCAGGTAAATGGGAACCCCGTTGGCCTGTACCGGCTTCGGCGCAACGCTTACTGCATCCAGGCTGAAGTGGCGGCCAGTGAAAGATAATGGCGCTTCCCGACCTAACCCCTTCACAATTTTGACCATCTCTTCCAGTCGCCCGGCCCGGCGTCGGGCATTAACTCCGGCCGACTGCCATTCCTGCCGCTGTTCGGCATTAAACGCCCCGCCTGCGCCGGCGGCAATCAGCAGACGGCCCCGGGAGATTAAGTCCACCGTGCCGAGGGTCTGGGCCAGCAGAACCGGGCTCCGCAGGGCCATCAGCAGTACCGCCGTGCCCAGACGGACCCGGCTGGTCCGGGCGGCAACCGCGGCCAAAGTGGTCAGCGGCTCCAGGCGTGGCTTGGCCGTTAGGCTGTCGCCAACCCACACCGAACCCAGGCCCGCCGCTTCTGCCCGGCAGGCCAGGTCAATGATGCGGTCAGCGCTTCCCGGCGGCGAACCGGCCAGCAGCAAGCCGCGGGTCGGCAGCAGTATCCCCAGTTCAGCCGCCGGCGAAGCGATTTCAGTTGAAGCTTGAGCCATCGTCGCCTCGCTGGCTGGCCATTTCGGCGGTGTCAGCCGGCTTGACGCCAGGCATCAGTCGTTGCAGCAAATCCGGCTCCTTCTGTCGGAACATTTCCAGGTCTTCCCAGATATCCAGGTCGTACCCCAGGCCTTCGCTGTAACAAATAGATACCGAGATACCCAGCCTGGCAGCCTGGCTCAGGTGTTTGCTGAAGCTGCGGTTGCCCAATTCCGGCTTGAACGCCAGTTTTGGTGGAATCAATATCCCGTTAGTGCCGGAATCCCGGCGCGCCGGCGCCAGTACGATGTTCCGACCATGGCCGGCCGAGCGCAGAAGGGTAGTCAGGTCTCCGGCTTTCAGGAAGGGTAAATCTCCGGGAATATAGAGGGCGCCATAACCCCGCGCCGATGCCCGGTCAAAGGATTTATCCATTGTATCGTTCAGGTTGCGCCCCGGGTCTTCCATCCAAAGGCCGTCAAAGTTACGGGTCAGGTTGCGAATCCGCCAATCTCCCCCAACCACCCAGAAGAGTTCCAGCGAGGCGCCTTTGATTGCCATGATTACCCGGCGCAGCATTCCGAGTACCAGGTCGCCTCGCTCTTCGGCAGTCATGTGGCGAGATAACCGGGTTTTGCATTCAGCCAGCGGCTTCATCGGGATAATGGGGATAATGCCACTTTCAACCGGCGACGTCATTGCTGCCTCCCGTTTCCAGGACAATTCGGGCCAGCGCCACTTTGTCCGCTTCCCCTCGCATTATAATCGGCGCTGCCATCGGACGAATACCCAGGTTGGCAATCTGCGGCGCCAGAGAACAATCCTGTTCATCCAGGATGAATACATCGCAAAGATCCCGATACATTGCCGCCACCCCGACGCTGGTAGCTTCATGCCCCAGTTGAGCCATGAGCCTGGCCGCCGGCCCCTGCACTGCCTGCCCTCCCACAATGGGGCTGATTGCCACCCGAACCCGGCCGGAGCGGCGCTGCCGCAAAGACTCCCTGACCCCGGACACGGCCAGCATCGGCCCCAGACTGAGGATTGGGTTGGATGGACAAAGAACTACCAGGTCCGCTTCAGCGAGGGCGGAGGAAAAACCCGGCGAGGGCTGTGCCGCAACCGCACCCCGGTACTCTACCTGCCGCGCCGCCGGCTCGCTGCGATGCCGGACAAAATAGTCCTGCATGGCCAGAACGCCGGCTTCCGTGTCAAGAAAAGTACGCACCGGGTCATCGGACATAGGCATTATCGTATGGACAACCCCCAAAGCCCGGCATAACTCGGCGGTAACGCCGGATAGAGTAGCGCCTTCCTTAAGCAGCTGGGTGCGCCGGATATGGGTCGCCAGGTCTCGATCCCCCAGGTTAAACCAGGTTTCCGCGCCGTATCGCCCCAGCATCTCCAGGGCGCGGAAGGTCTCTCCGGCTATCCCCCAGCCGGTGGCCGGGTTGGCCAACCCGGCCAGAGTGTATAGCATGGTATCCAGGTCCGGAGAAACGTGCAGACCGTGGAAAGTCTCATCGTCTCCGGTATTAACCGCAATGGTGAGCCGGCCCGGCGGCAACAACCGGGCCAGCCCCAGGGCCAGCTTGGCGCCGCCGACGCCGCCGGCCAGGGCCAGCACATTATTTGAATACGACGGGTATGACACCGTGCTGCCGCAGCGCCTCAGGGACGGCTTTTCGCCGCCGGCTGGGTGGCTTGCCGGGGGTGCTCGAACCGGAAAGTGTCCAGCTTAACCAAACGCTGGTAAGAACCGAAAATCGCCTCCACATCCTCGCCCACCAGGTCCAGAGGGTCAACCTGGCTGTCATCCTGGCCGAACACCCGCTTAACCTGATAGGTGGTATAGCGCTCGGCCGGCACGCGGCCGGCCTGGCGAATCATCTGGCGGAACTCAGCAGGCCGCATCAGCTGCCCATGCCGGGCGCCGGCCGAAGTAGAAATACTCTCGTTAATCAGGGTGCCACCCAGGTCGTTAACGCCGGCGGTCAGCAGCAACTGAGACATCCGGCTGCCTTCCTTAACCCATGAGGCCTGAATATTAGGAATCCAGTTGTTCAACATAATGCGCGCTACCGCGTGAACCCTGATAACATCCATTCCGGTGGGGCCGGGCCGCACGTTGGGCGTCAGGTTCTGCATAAACATAGGGGCTTCGGTGTTGACAAAACTCAGCGGCACAAACTCGGTAAAGCCCCCGGTGTCCTGCTGAATATCACGAAGCAACCCTATGTGCCGGGCAATCTGTTCATTGGTTTCCAGGTGCCCGAACATTACCGTAGCGGTGGTGGGAATGCCCAGTTGGTGGGCCGTGGTAATCACCTCTACCCACTGGTCAACGCTAATCCGCCCGGGGGATATGCGGTCGCGCAGTTCCTGGTCCAGGATTTCCGCCGAGGTTCCGGGGAGGCTGCCCACGCCCGCCTGCCGCAAGCCTTGCAGGTACTCGCGGATGGTGCAGCGGGACCGCACTGAGCCATAAAGCACCTCCTCCGGCGAAAAACCGTGAATGTGCATCTCCGGCAGTTCTTCGGTAATCGCCCGGCACAGCTTTATGTAAAGGCCCCCTTCCATTTGCGGAGGCAAGCCAGCCTGAATACAGACTTCCGTAGCCCCGTACTCCCAGGCCTCCCGGGCTCGCCGGACAATCTCATCAACCGGCAGAAAATAGCCCTCTTCCTCGCGAAAGTCCCGGCTGAAAGCGCAAAACCCGCAGCGCTTGATGCAAACATTGGTAAAGTTAACATTGCGGTTAACCACGTAGGTAACCAAGTCGCCCACAGTACGACGGCGCAACTCGTCGGCCACCATAGTCAAGGCGTTGAACTCCAACCCGCCGGCGGCCAGCAAAGCTGACGCGTCGGCAATGGAAACATCCTTGCCGGCCAGAGCGTCATCCAGCGGACGGGCTGCCGTCGGGTTGAGCCGGGAAAGCAAGGATGAAAGGCTGCTGGCGCTGGCGCGGTCAACAGCCGGCTGGTCAATTCCTTCGGACATACCGTTCCATTCCTCCCTTTACGTACCCCTGCTCGTCCGCTCGCGACCTTATCCGCTCTCGCAAGGGGAGCGGAAGCCGGCTTTGCGAACCCATAAAATACTCCGGATAAACCGGCAGCCGAGGACGCAGCTCAAACCCTTTTTCAATCGTCTCAGCCTGCAAGTCGGCCAGCCCGGGCCAGGGCGCTTCCGGGTTTACGTAGTCGATGGTCAGCGGGGAAACTCCGCCCCAGTCATTGATGCCGGCCAGAAGAGCGGCCGGATAGTCCCGCGCGTTCAAGTTGGGCGGCGCTTGCAGGTTGGCTTCCGGCCCCAGCAGAATACGCGCCACTGCGGCCGTCCAGAGCAGTTCATCGGCCGGCGCATCGGCAGCTCCGGCCATCGGCGTATCGGGTTTTGCCCGAAAGTTCTGGATAATTACCTCCTGAATGTGCCCATAAGTTCGGTGCAGACGGCGAATAGCCAACAGGGCTTCAACGCGCTCCTGACGCGTTTCACCGATGCCGATTAACAGCCCGGTAGTGAAGGGAATGCCCAGTTCGCCGGCCAGCTCCAGCGTGCGCAGCCGCACTCTGGGCCGCTTGCTGGGAGCAAATTCGTGGGGGCCGCCCTTCCCGTACAGCCGCGGGCTGACGCTTTCCAGCATTAAACCCATCGAGGGATTATACGGCTGCAAGGCCGCCAACTCCCGCCGACTCATCGTTCCCGGGTTGGCATGGGGCAACAGAGATGTCTCCTCCAGCACCATACGACACATGGCGGACAGGTATTCCAAAGTAGTTGCGTAGCCCCGCCGCCGCAGCCATTCCCGGGCTTCCGGGTAGCGCTGTTCCGGCCGTTCTCCCAGAGTAAAAAGCGCTTCGGAGCAGCCCAGCCGCTGTCCGGCCCGGGCTACTTTCAACACTTCTTCAGGAGACAAGTATAGTTCAGGGGCAGTATCCGGGCTTTGACGGAAAGTACAGTAGCCGCAAAAATCCCGACAAAGGCGGGTCAAAGGAATGAACACCTTGGGCGAGAAGGTAACCGTTTTCCCTTTGCCCCGGTCGCGCAACCCGGCAGCAGCGGCGCACAGGTCAGAAAGGGGAAAGGCTGCCGGGTCAACCAACTGCAAGGCCTGCCGGTCGTCTGTTTCCCTTTCCGTTGCAAACCTGGCCAACCGGCTTCGGCAAGCCGCAACCGACAGCGCCCCTTCCTTGCTGGCGGAAGTGGAAAGGGCAGTTGCGTCCGAAATCGGGCCGGTGGCTGGTGCGGTCAAGCTAACCCCGCATTATTAAAGTTCGTGCGCCCTGAATGTAGATGGTCATTTTACTCTCTGCGGATACCTCTAGCAACCGGAGCTGCGGGCTGACAATTCTCGCCAGAGCGCCCTACCCGGCCAAGGCCGGCGTCCCGGTATGCCCGGGCTAACCCACCTGCTGCCGAGGATTATGCCCCGGGTATTCACAAAAAATCAGCCCGGCATGCCCGAGCTGATCGCTACTGCATCGGCGAGTATTCCGTGGGACGCAGAATCATGTTGCGCACCCGGGCATTGATGGGGCCATCCTTTTCCGTCTCGGCCCGCACTTGCTGCCAGCCCGGGTCAGCCTGAAAGGCGGCCCACTTGCTTTCCCGGTCAGCCAGGCTGTCGTAGCCCAACATATAGACCAGCTGGTTGCTGACGCCGATGTCCTCTGTCCAGAAACCGACAACGTGAATGCCGTGCTTCCGGAAGAAATCAAGAGTATGGCTGGCAAAGCGGGCATTCAAGTCCGGCAGCCGGCCGGGTATCGTTTCGTAGATACGCAATTCGTAAATCATGACGCCTCCCAAAATGGTTGCTGAACAATCTCAAAAGGACCGCAGCAAAATATGATGCCGGAAATCAAAACCCGGTCAGGCGGCCCTGGTCGCCGGGCTCTTCGGCTCCTTTCCAGAAACGGCCCAGATGCTCGTAGGCATGGCGGGTAGCCATGCGTCCCCGGGGGGTGCGTTCCAGGAAACCCAGCTGCATCAGATAAGGCTCCCAAACCTCCATCACCGTGTTCGAATCCTCGCTTATTGAGGAGGCCAGGGTTTCCAGGCCCACCGGCCCGCCATTGAACTTGTCGATAATGTTATTGAGCAGCTTGTGGTCTGCTGCGTCCAGCCCCAACTGGTCCACCCGCAACCGATCAAGGGCCTCCTGCGCCACCGCGCCGGTTATCTCGTTATCGGCCAGCACCAGCGCGTAGTCTCTGGTACGCTTAAGCAGCCGATTGGCAACGCGCGGGGTGCCCCTTGACCGGGCGGCAATCTGGGAGGCCCCCGCAGCATCGGCGGTAACGCCCAGGATAGCCGCCGACCGCTGTACGACCAGTTCCATATCCGGCTGGTCGTAGTATTCCAGCCGGAAAACCGAGCCGAAACGGTCGCGAAGGGGCCCGCTAATCAGGGAAAAGCGGGTGGTAGCCCCGATTAAAGTGAAGGGGCTGATACGCAGGTTTATGCTGCGCGCCGCCAGCCCTTTCCCGACCATCCAGGAAAGGAAGAAATCCTCCATGGCTGAATAAAGCACTTCCTCTACTACCCGGTGCAGCCGATGAATTTCGTCAATAAACAGAATGTCGTCGGGCTGCAACGCAGTAAGGATGGCCGCCATATCGCCGGCGCGCTCAATGGCCGGGCCGGAGGTTACCTTGATGTTGACGCCCATTTCGTGGGCAATGATATGGGCCAGGGTGGTTTTGCCCAAACCCGGGGGGCCATAAAGTATAATATGATCCAGCGGTTCGCCGCGCTGCCTGGCCGCCTGGATGCCAATGCTCAAGTTATCTTTGACCGGAGACTGGCCGACAAACTCGGCGAGCCGCCGCGGCCGCAGCGAAACGTCCAGCGGGACATCCTCCTGCTGGGCGGCGTCAGAGACTATTCGTTCTTGCGGCGCGGCGTTGCTTTCTAAATCAGCCAAAACGTACCTGAAAGGCGCCAATGGGCGGTGGACAACGGCGCCGGAAGGCTTGCGGGCAGGAACTTCCCCTGCGGCTCATTCTAGGGTGGGCCGGTTCAAGCGTCAAGGAATGCCGCGTCAGGGGTATTCCCAATGCGCGTTGGTGTATCGTTCCCCCGCCCACGCGGGGATAGACCGCGAGCGGTATTCCCAATGCGTGTTGGTGTATCGCTGCGGAGCGAAGTCCGGGGAGAGCATTAACCGGTATTCCCAATGTGTGTTGGTGTATCCCTTTAGGCCGGGAACCGGCCCGGGGACTGCCGGGTCGCCCGAAGCGTATCGGGCGGAACCCGGCATGCCCACCGGTCAGGTCAGGCGGCCTGCCGCCGCCGGTACAGATACACCCCGCCGGCAGCCAGAGCTACCACCACCAGCCCAATTACTACCCACAGCAGCCAGTTGATGCCGCCCGGTTCTTCCGGCGGGGCCGGCGGCATCGGCGTCGGCGGTATGGCCGTCGCCGTCGGGGGCGGTACTGGCGTGGCCGTGGGTTCCACCTCGGCCAGGGCCGGGGCGGCCGTCGTGGCCGTCGACTCCGGGCGCACCGCATCCAGGGCGCGGTCCGGCAGCAGGGGCGTGGCCGTCGGCGCAGTCGTGGCCGTAGCTGTAGCTGTGGGCCGGCTGGTGGGCATCGCCGTGGCCGTGGGCTGCGCCGGCGTTGTTGCCGTGGCCGTGGGCGCTGGGGTGGCCGTTGGCGTGCGCATTGCCAACGGCGTCGGCGTCCGGGTGGGTACTGCCCGCCGGGTCGCCGTGGGAGTCCGCAGCAGCATTTCCGCCGGCAGCATGGTCGGCGTTGGCGTGCCGGTGGGCAGCGCCGGCGCTGTTGCCGTGGGCGTCCACATTGCCACCGTGGGTATGGCCGTGGGCGTCGCCGTCGGCGTGTTGGTCGGCGACGCCGGCGCGGTGGTGGCCGTCGGCGTGGGCGTGCTGGTGGCCGCTGCCACTACCCGGCGGGTCGGCGTCGGGGTCGGCATATCCGCCGGGGACGGTAGGTAGCCCTGAACCACTATGGGGTGCGGCGTATTGGTGGCTGTGGGCGTTGGCGTGTTGGTAGCCGTGGGCATTGGCGTGTCGGTGGGTGTGGGCGTGTCGGTGGCTGTGGGCGTGGGCGTGCTGGTGGCCGTGAGTGTTGGCGTGTCGGTGGGCGTGTTGGTGGCCGTGGGTGTTGGCGTGTTGGTGGGCGTGCTGGTGGCCGTGGGTGTTGGCGTGTTGGTGGCCGTGAGTGTTGGCGTGTCGGTGGGCGTGTTGGTGGCCGTGAGTGTTGGCGTGTCGGTGGGCGTGCTGGTAGCCGTGGGCGTGGGCGTGTTGGTGGGCGTGCTGGTGGCCGTGGGTGTTGGCGTGCTGGTAGCCGTGGGCGTGGGCGTGTCGGTGGGTGTGGGTGTTGGCGTGCTGGTAGCCGTGGGCGTTGGCGTGTCGGTGGGTGTGGGTGTTGGCGTGCTGGTAGCCGTGGGTGTGGGCGTGTCGGTGGGTGTGGGCGTGGGTGTATCGAAGGGCGTACTAGTCGCATGGACTACGGACCAAGGGCTATTGCCGGCGTCATTGACTGCCCGTAGCCGGAACTGGTAATCGACCCCGTTTTCCAGCCCGGTTATAGTGTAGCTGCGGTCGGTCTCCTTGACGGTAACCACCGGGCTGCTGTCGGGCCAGCTTTCGCCCACTTTGCGATACTGGAATTCGTACCGGGTTACCCCGGCGGTCAAGGGGACATAATGGACGGTTGCCTGCTTATCCCCGGCGTCCACTCGAGGTAATCGAGGCACCTCCGGAGGGCTCGGCGTTGAAGTGGGCGTCGGTGTGGGTGTATTTTCATACGTAGTGTCCGAAAGGGATATGGACCAAATGCTATTGCCGCCGTCATTGATCGCACGCACCCGGAACTCGTAAGTCGTGCCAGCGTCCAGCCCGGTTATGGTGTAGCTGTTACTAGTGTCCTTGACTGTGACCGTGACGGTGGCGCCGCTGCTGGGCCAGCTTTCGCCCACTTTGCGATGCTGGAATTCGTACCGGGTTACCCCGCTAAGGACCTCATGATTGATGGTTATCTGCCGATCCCCGGCGACAGTCCCTTCGAGGGCCGGCTGAGGAGGTGGGGTCAGCGTTCCCGTCGGCGTTGGGGTGGGCGTCGGCGTATCCGTTGGCGTGCTGCCCTGGGCTTGCAGCGGTGTCGGCGACCCGGTGAAGGACAGGGTCAGTAAAAAAGGCCCGGCCAGCAGGATGACGAGCGACAGGGCCAGCCCCGGCAGGTTTCGGTCAATTCTCCGTAGATAGCCGTTCAGCCCAGCCCAAACTCGGGGGGGGGGGGGGGGGGGGGGGGTATTCATTCCGGAGCCGGGGCGGTGTCCGCCTTTATCTGCCATAGCTTACCTCGTCAGGATATTGGTTTGGTTGAAGCAGCCCTGTTCCCGTCTGCTGGTTGCGGCTATGGATTTTAGCAGAGAAGTTCCGGCGGGGGAATACCCTGCGGCCCGGGCTTTTATTTGCTCCGGCTGGTGGGGACGCCCGGTTCCCGGGACGAAGTGGTAGTGGCGCTGGCCGCAACGGTAAGTCTGCCGGCTGCGGGAGCGTCCGTATTTGGGCCGCCAGTTGGCGCCGCAGCGGGGGCATTCCGTCCCGGAATGCTCCGGGTTGGGCCATGCTGCTGCCTCCCGGCGGTCTGATTTCACGGCGAACCCGGTTATACACTTTACCAACGCATGTTGGGAATGCCGCGTCAGGCGCTTTCTCCCCGGCGTGGTTAAACGGCAGCGGTTATTTGACACCGACCGGTGAAACGGGAGAATAATGTAAATCCGGCCAATTTACGCCCGGACGGTCAAGTTGAAAATCTCTCGCCGCCAATTATAATTGGCTTCAGGCGTCTCCGGCCTGAATCAGGCCCCAGCTTCCAGTTGAACCGCGAGGCGGAATCTATAATGAATGAGCTGCAAGGGAATGAGCTGCAAGGTTATCAGCTCGCCGAATCTCTGGCCGCCGGGCTCCGCTGCCTGGAAAGATACCGGGATTCCATCAATGCCCTGAACGTCTTTCCCGTGCCCGACGGCGATACCGGCACTAATATGGTGCTTACTTTAAGGGCCGGCGTGGAGCAATGCACCCGGTCGGGCGACGTTACTGCCGAACAGGTCGCCCGGCAAGTGGCTGACGGAACTTTCTGGGAGGCCCGGGGCAACAGCGGCGTGATCCTGTCCCAATTCTTCAAGGGGATTGCGCAGGGGTTGGCCGGGGCTAATCGGGTGGCCGGAACCGATTTAACCCGCTCCTTTCGCGCCGCTACCGAAGCAGCGTACCAATCGGTGGGCAGCCCGGTGGAAGGAACCATGCTGACGGTAATCCGGCGAGTTGCCGAAGCCCTGGAGGAACGGCAGGGGCAGGAAGGAAACGATGACGCCCTCGCCGCCTGGGCAATGGCTTACCAGGCCTCCCGGGACGCCCTGGAGAGTACCCCGTCCCTGCTGCCCCGGCTTCGGGAAGCCGGCGTTGTTGACGCCGGCGGCATGGGCATCGTGGTTATCCTGGGCGGAGCTTATGTTTACCTGACTGGCGGCGCGCCGGACGAGGCGGATTTGAACCTGGCTACTACTGCCGGAGCTATCGACCCGGCTCAACCGGCAGCGATTGGCGTGGCAAGCGACTTTCTGGACACCTCCGGAGAACCCGAGTGGGGCTACTGTACCCAGTTCCTGATTCAGGGTAGCCAGCTGGATATAGAGCGGGTTCGGGCAGATTTGGCGCAGCGGGCTGAATCGCTGGTCATCGTGGGCGATGACCGGTTCATCCGGGTGCACGTTCACCTGGAAGACCCGGGCGCAGCGCTCAGCTACGGGGTTGCTCTGGGGGAACTGTCCCAAATTAAAATCGATAACATGAACCTGCAAAATGCGGATTGGGCCGCCGGACACCAGCCGGGCGGCGGCGAGGTCAAGGCCGGCTCCAGGTTGGTGGCGGTAGCCCCCGGAGATGGTCTGGCCCAACTCTTCCGGGATTCGGGCTGCGCCGTGGTGGTAAGCGGCGGGCAAACCATGAACCCCAGCGTGGCCCAACTGGTCAAGGCAGCCGAGGCTTCGGCCGGCGCAGAAGTAATCCTGCTGCCCAACAACAAAAACGTAACCATTACCGCCACCCAGGCGGCCGAACGCGGTATCGATGGCCTGTCCCTGCACGTAGTGCCTACCAACACCGTTGCCCAGGGCATGGCGGCAACCCTGGCTTTTAACCCGGAAGCCGACCTCCAGCAAAATCTGCAAGCCATGCGCGCCGCGGCCAATGCCGTGATTTCCATTGAGGTTACCCGGTCGGTGCGGGATACTACGCTGGGCGGCGTTGCCGTGAAGGAAGGGGACTATATGGGTCTGCGGGATGGCGATTTGGCTGCGCTGGCCGATTCCCCGGAAGCTGCCTTGTTAGCTGTGTTGGACGGAATAGGGTTGAGCGAGGAGCATATCGTTACCCTGTTTCGGGGTTCCGACAGCGACCCCGGTCGGGCTGAGGCGCTTCCGGGCAGGCTGACGGCGAAAACGCCGGGCCTTCAAGTGGATTTGGTTTACGGCGGGCAGCCCCACTATCCCTATTTTGCTTCCGTGGAGTAAGGCATTGGCGATCCGCATCGTTACCGACAGCACCGCAGACCTACCCCCCTCCCTGGCGGCAGAGCTGAATATCACCGTGGTTCCCGCCAGCGTAATTCTGGACGATGTTGCCTACCGCGACGGCATCGATTTAACGCCCGACCAGTTTTACGCCCAACTGCTTAACGGCAGCCGCCTGCCAACCACATCCCAGCCCTCGGTGGGGGACTTCCAGTCGGCCTACCGGGAATTGGCGGAACAGGGCCATTCCATAATCTCGCTCCACATATCCGGCAAGCTGAGCGGCACGGCAAACTCGGCCGGCCAGGCAAAGGCGGCCCTGGGCGATTCGGCCAGCGTAGAAATAGTTGATACCGGCCTGGCCTCTATTGGCCTGCTTCTGGTGATTGTGGCGGCCAGTTCACTGGCCGGTCAGTCCGATTCCCTCGCTGCCGTAGCCGGGCAGGTACGGCAAAACCTGGACAAAACCCGCGTCGTGTTCGCCCTGGATACCCTGGAATACCTGCAAAAGGGCGGGCGTATCGGCAAAGCGCAGGCGTTCGTCGGGTCGCTGCTGAGCGTCAAGCCGGTTCTCACCCTCCACGATGGCGAGGTACACCCCCTGGAAAAGCCCCGCAATCACCAGCGGGCCATGGGCCGTCTGGAGGCGCTGACCCGGCAGCGCGCGCCGGCCGCTCGCCTGGCTATTGCTTACAGCACGGAACAAAGCTGGGCCGAAGAACTGCGGGACCGGCTGAGCGACCTGGTCCCGCCGGAGCAGATTATTATGTCCCGTTTTGGCCCCAGCCTCGGCGTTTACGTAGGCCCCCGTGCGGTGGGCGTGGCCATTACTTCCGCCGGGTAGCCGGCATCGGCGCCGGCTGCCGCCGCTGCTGATTTTGACTTACACCGGTTTGACGCAACGGCTATGACCGACCATACCGATAAATACCGCCGTTGGCTGACGCCCTTTCGCCGCATCCTGGAACTGGAAAAAGCCAACGGCTGGCAAAACAAGGCTGTCGTGGGCGGGCTGGACTGCTTTCTCCGCCAGTGGGCCGGCGAGCTGGCCGCTTTTCTGGAGGACGCCCGGGCCAACGGCGGGCTGGCCCGCCCGGTTTACGCCGCGTTAACCCCGGAACAGCGGCAGGAATGGGCCGCTCGGTGGCGCCCCTTGCTGGAAGGCCGCTCCCCGCCCGAACCAGCCCCGGCCGATGAACGCCAGAATTGGGCAGAGCCGTCGCACGCCCCGCCGGAAGGCTGCCCGGCGCCGGCGGCCGCAGCTGCACCGCCACCGCCGGCGGAAGCCCGGCAAAAGGCTGCCGACCAGCCGGCCCGGCCTGGTTCCCCCGGCAGCGGCGCCGGCAGTCGGGCGCCGGCAGCCGGGCTTTCAGCCGACAAGGACCTGGAGGCCCCGGTCAAGACCCTGCGGCGGGTTTCCGATAAGCAATCGGCCCAGCTGGCCCGGCTGGGCGTTAACACCATCCGGGACCTGCTGTATTTCTTCCCCCGCCGCCACATTGACTATTCCCGGAAGGTTAAGGTGGCCGAGCTGACCTACGGTCAGGAGGCAACGGTGCAGGGCCGCCTGCAGCATGTGGCGGAGACCCGACGCGGGCGGCCGGGGCAGAAAGCTACCGAGGCCCTTTTGTCGGACGAAACCGGCAGCGTTCAGGTAACCTGGTTCAACCAGCCGTACCTGTCGCGAACCCTGAAACCCGGCATTGCCCTGGCAGTAAGCGGCCGGGTTGAGGCGTACGGCGGCCGGCGGGTGTTTGAATCGCCGGAGTATGAAATCATCTCCCGGAACCGGGCGGCCATTCACACCGGCCGAATGCTGCCGGTCTATCCCCTGACCGCCGGCCTTTGGGCCAGGACGCTCCGGGGCCTTACCTGGCAGGCGCTGCGGGATTACCTGCCTCAAGTGGACGAGACGCTGCCGCCAGCGGCCCGGCAGCGGGCGGACCTGTGTCCCTTGCCGGAAGCCATCCGGCAGGCCCATTACCCGGACAGCGAGGCGCACTGGGCCGCCGCCCGCCGCCGGCTGGCCTTCGAAGAACTCTTGACCTTGCAGCTGGTGGTGCTCACCTGGCGGCAGCGGGCCAACGCGGGGGTATCGGGAATCGCCATAACCGGGGACGCCGGCCTGACCGACCGCCTGATTGCTTCCCTCCCCTTTTCGCTGACCGGGGCGCAGCTGCGGTGCATCCGGGAGATCCTGGCGGACATGCGCCGGGGCACGCCGCCGATGAACCGCCTGCTGCAAGGCGAGGTGGGCAGCGGCAAAACCGTAGTCGCCCTGGCCGCCCTGCTCTCCGCCATCGGCGCCGGCCGCCAGGGCGCCATTATGGCGCCTACCGAAGTGCTGGCCGAGCAGCACTTTCAGACGGTAACCCGGCTGCTGGACGGCATGGCCTTTACCCACCAGTCGGACAACCTGCTGACCGCCTCGGTGGGTTCCCTGGGAAGACCGATAACCGTCGGCCTGCTTACCGGAAGCACCCGGGCCCGGCCGCGCCGCAAAATTTCCGGCATGGCTTCGGAAGCCAGCCTGAACCTGCTCATCGGCACCAATGCCCTGATTCAGGAGGGGGTGGAACTGCCCAACCTGGCCCTGGCGGTTATCGATGAACAGCACCGCTTCGGAGTAATGCAGCGCTCCGCCCTGCGGCAGAAGAGCAGCGGGAACCCGCACACTCTGGTAATGTCGGCCACCCCCATACCACGCACCCTGACCCTGACCCTGTACGGAGACCTGGACCTTTCCAGCCTGGATGAACTCCCACCGGGCCGACCGGAAACCCGTACCCGCTGGGCGGAACCGGACCGGCGGGAGGCGGTTTACGAGTTCATCCGCCGCCAGGCGCTCGATGGACGGCAGGCCTTTATCGTCTATCCTCTGATTGATGAGTCGGAGGCCATTGATACCAAAGCCGCGGTCGATGGACACCGCCGGCTGTCCGGCGAGGTCTTTCCCGACTTGCGGCTGGGCCTGCTTCACGGGCGAATGTCGGCGGCGGAAAAGGACCGAACCTTGAGCCGTTTCCGCGACGGCGAACTGGACATTCTGATTACCACGGCGGTGGTTGAAGTCGGCATCGACGTGCCTAACGCTACGGTTATGCTGATTGAGGGAGCCGACCGGTTCGGGCTTTCCCAGCTGCACCAGTTCCGCGGACGCGTCGGCCGCGGCCAGCACAAGAGCTACTGCATCCTTATGTCCGACGACCCCTCTGAAACCGCCAAAGAGCGGTTGGCCGCCCTGGAAAGCACCAGTGACGGGTTTCAACTGGCCGAAGCGGACCTGGCGTTGCGGGGGCCGGGCGAATTCTTCGGCACCCGGCAAAGCGGGCTGCCCAGCCTGAAAATGGCTCAACTCGCCGACCGGCAATTGCTGGAACTGGCCCGGAACGAAGCCCGGCTGATTCTGGACGACGACCCCGGGTTAAGCCGCCCGGAGTATCAGCCTCTGGCGGCCCAGTTAGCCCGTTTCCGGGCTAGGGGCAGCGCCGCCGGCGCAGAAATCAGCTAGCCGGCCCGCCATCGGCCGGCGGCCGGAAGCGGTAGCCCACATTCCAGACCGTTTCAACAAAGGAATGGTCCGGGTCTTCAATTTTGGCGCGCAGCCGCCGCACATGCACATCCACCGTCCGGGTGCCGCCCAGATAATCGTAGCCCCAAACCTGACTTAAGAGAACATCCCTCGTATAAACCCGCCCCGGGTTAGAGGCCAGCATCACCAGCAACTGAAACTCCTTGTAAGTCAAAGACACCCGCCGCCCGGCCATGCTCACTTCGTAGCGTTCCAGGTCAATCGCCAAATCGCCCAACTTCAGCAGCTGCCCGCCGGCCGGGCCGCTTACCCGGTAAATCGCCTGCCTGATGCGCGCCGCCAGTTCCCCTTCCTGCATCGGGCTCAGAATAAACTCATCCGGGTTCAGCGTCGGGTCATACGAAGCCACCAGCTCCCGGGGCACCACGGCCAGCGCCGGCAGGTTCAACCGCCGGCAGCCCTCCGCCAGCTCCCGGCACCCGAAAGCATCGAAAGACATCACGTCCAGCAGCACGGCATCCACCGGGGATTGGGCCGAAGAAACCGCATCTTCGACCATCGCCATGTCTGAACCAAACCGGCAGGACAACCCCGCCTGGCTGACCGATTCCAGCAGGGGTTGCAGCCCGGCGCCATGCTTTGCCAGAAGAAAGACGCTGTACAAGGAACCATCCGGCGGGCAGAAAGTGGTTTGCCCGCCCAGTATATTCGATTCGGCCCGACAAACCAAACTCCGGCCGCCAAAGCTATTCCCTTATCGGAGCTTTTCTGCTAAAGTTAACAACCGTAGCCCCGCTGACGGAAAATACTCATTGGACCAAGTCTGCAACCTGACGAGGCAACCTATGGCAGATAAAGGCGGCCACCGCCCCGGCTTTGGAATTACCCCCCCCCCCCCCGAGTTTGGTGGGTAATGCGAATGCGACACTTGCATAGAATTAACCCAATCCTGCTTGGGCTGGCCCTCATCGCCCCCCTCATCCTCGCGGTGATGCTCGCCTCCCCCGGACGCGTTGGCGCATCAATCCTCGCCTCCTTCGCCAACCAGTCCGCCGTCCCGTCCGCCCCAACCGGCTTCAACGCAACTGCCGGCCAAAGCAGGGCAAACCTTTCCTGGACCAACCCCAACAACGACACCATCGACTACTACGAATACCAGCAGAAAGTGGGAGACGCCAACTACGGCGCCTGGGCGGAGATTCCCAACTCCCACAAAGACACCACCAGCGCCCGGATAACCGGCCTCGCCGCCGGCGTCGCCCACAAGTTCAAGATTCGCGCCAGAAACTCCGCCGGCCCCGGCGCCGCGTCCGCAGAGGCAACCGCAACCCCCTCCGCCCCATCGCTAAGGCTCTTCGTAACCGCCGGCAACGGACAGGCAACCCTCAAATGGGAACTCTCCGGCCCCTACGCAAGTGTTTCGACGTGGAAAATTTGGAGTTACTCCATTTTTGAGAATAGGTCGTGGTCCAACGAGATAGAGATATGCGCACAAGTTTCGAATGCGGGATGCCCCAGCCGCAGAACACATACGGTATCCAGCCTCACTAACGGGCAAGAGTACCAAATCGAAGTCATTCTGACCCCCAGCAACCTCGTCAGCGGGCTTGGAAGCTTCGGTGGGTATTCCAACGCAGTGACCTTCACTCCTTCGGATTCGGCGCCCGTCCCGTCGGGAACCCCCGCCGCCCCCGCCGGCTTCACCGCCACCGCCGGCGGCAGCAAAGCAACCCTCAGCTGGACCGACCCAGGCGATGAAACCATCAAAAACTGGCAGTACCGCAGCAAGCGAGGCGGACGCACCTACGGAGACTGGACAGACATCCCCAGCTCCGACAAAGATACGACCACCTACGAAGTCGCCGGCCTCGCCAACGGCACGGCGTACGCCTTTCAGGTTCGCGCCGTCAACGGCGCCGGCTACGGCGCCGAACCCGCAGCGCAGAGCGCCACCCCCGCCGACGCACCGACGCCTACCCACACGCCTACCCACACCCACACGCCGACGGCCACACCTACCGATACCCCCACGCCTACCCACACGCCGACGGCAACGCCCACCGACACGCCTACGCCTACCCACACCCCCACGCCTACCCACACGCCGACGGCAACACCTACCGACACGCCCACGCCGACGGCAACACCTACCGACACGCCCACGCCGACGGCAACACCTACCGACACGCCCACGCCGACGGCAACACCTACCGACACGCCCACGCCGACGGCAACCCCAACCGATACACCCACGCCGACGGCAACACCTACCGATACACCCACGCCGACGGCAACCCCAACCGACACACCCACGCCGACGGCAACACCTACCGATACGCCCACGCCGACGGCAACACCTACCGATACGCCCACGCCGACGGCAACACCTACCGACACGCCCACGCCGACGGCAACACCTACCGACACGCCCACGCCGACGGCAACACCTACCGATACGCCCACGCCGACGGCAACACCTACCGACACGCCCACGCCGACGGCAACACCTACCGATACGCCCACGCCCACCGCTACACCCACCGACACGCCCACGCCTACCGCTACACCAACCGATACGCCCACGCCTACCGCCACACCTACTGATACCCCCACGCCTACCGCTACACCCACCGACACACCCACGCCCACCGCTACACCCACCGACACACCCACGCCTACCGCTACACCAACCGATACGCCCACGCCTACCGCCACACCTACTGATACCCCCACGCCTACCGCTACACCCACCGACACACCCACGCCCACCGCTACACCCACCGACACACCCACGCCTACCGCCACCCCAACCGATACGCCCACGCCTACCGCCACACCTACCGACACGCCCACGCCTACCGCTACACCAACCGACACCCCCACGCCCACCGCTACACCAACCGATACCCCAACCCCGACGGCAACACCCACGCCCGGAGGCGCACCCACCGACACGCCCACGCCTACCGCCACACCTACTGATACCCCCACGCCCACCGCTACACCCACGGATACCCCCACGCCTACCGCTACACCTACCGATACGCCTACGCCTACCGCCACACCTACCGATACGCCCACGCCTACCAATACACCAACCGACACCCCCACGCCCACCGCTACACCAACCGATACCCCAACCCCGACGGCAACACCCACGCCCGGAGGCGCACCCACCGACACGCCCACGCCTACCGCCACACCTACTGATACCCCCACGCCCACCGCTACACCTACCGACACGCCCACGCCCACCGCCACACCTACCGATACCCCAACCCCGACGGCAACACCCACGCCCGGAGGCGCACCCACCGACACGCCTACTGATACCCCAACCCCGACGGCAACACCCACGCCTACCAACACACCCACCGATACACCCACGCCTACCAGTACGGCCACGCCAACCCCAACGCCGACCGCCACCCATACGCCCACGCCGGACCCGCAGTCCATCACCAGCGGCGCCGGGACGGAAGCAGACCCGTACATCATCCGGGCGGCGAACCAGGATATCGAGGCGGCGGCGTTTTTCAGGGAACGGGTGGCCTCTGACGGCGGCCGCCTGGTGGCAACCTGGTTCCGCTTTGACCTGACCGAGCCGATGGCCGGGCGGTTTGGCGCCAGCATAATGACCGACCCGACGGGCCACAACATCGATACCCATTTCCGGGCGTACAACGCCGCGGACGAGGAGCTGGCGAAGATTTCGTTGGTACGCCCGGAGACGCCGCAGATGCTGAAGACCGACGAACTGACCGGGGTGAGCTACCTGACGCTCCGGCTGGAGGACTGGGACCAGCCGAAGATAACCAGCCTGAAGGTGCGTTTCACCACGCAGCCGCCGGCGACTCCCACGCCTACACCGACCAACACGCCTACACCGACCAACACGCCCACACCGACGCCTACACCGACCAACACGCCAACGCCAACGCCCACACCGACCAATACGCCCACGCCGCCGCCCGGAGTGGTGCGGAGCGCCCCCATTCGGCGGGCGGCGGCAACCCCGACGCCGACCCGCCGGGTGGTGCGGGCAGCAACCCGCACGCCGACGCCCACCGCAACCACCACCGCAACCCCGACGGCCACTGCCACCAGCACGCCAACGGCGGCAGACAGGCCCATAGCGGCAATGCGGACGCCCACGGCGACCCGGACGGCCCGGCTCGCCGGCGCCGCCACGCCGACCCGGCGGCCGCTGGTCATGCTGCGGACGCCAACCGCCACCTTGCGGGCAATACCCACCCGCACCCGGCCCCCGGCAGTAATGCGGACAGCAACGGCCACGCCAGCGCCGACCGCCACCGCCACAGCGATGCCGACCAGGCGGCCCAGCCCGACGGCCACCGCCACCGCAACGGCCGTCCCGTTGCTGCCGGACAGCGCCCTGGACGCAGTACGCCCGGAGCCGACGGCCACGACGGCCGCCCCGGCCATGGCCGCCGCCGAACCGACGGCCACGCCAGTACCCCCGCCCACGGCCACGCCAATACCGCCGACCGCCACGCCGACGCCAGCCACGCCGCCGGAACCCGGAGCCGGCATCAACTGGCTGCTGTGGGTAATCATCGGGCTGGCGGTAGCCGCGGTAATCGCCGGCGGGGTCTATCTGTACCAGCGGCGGCAGCAGTAGTCCAGCAAGGCCGACCCGGCGGCGCTGCCGCCGCGGTTGCAGCGCAACCAACTACGGGCCGGGCGGAAGTATCCGCCCGGCCCGTAGCTTTAATGGCCGGCCCGGTTCCGCCGCCTCGGCGGCAAAGCGGCCAGCGCAGCTCCCCTGAAGCCGGGCTGGCGAAAGAAGGTAGTGAGTAATGCGCCGAAGACGCTGCCCGGCAAGCCGGGGCAGCGCGTCCGGGCCGTCCGTAACGGGCCGGATAAAAGGGATCGAAGGGATAGCAGGGTTCAGAGGCCGGAGACTACGGCGTGCCGGGCAATCAGCCGGTCAAGGGCTGTTCTGCAATTCCGCTATTTACGCTTCCAGCAGTTCGGCTGCGCCGGTATCGCCGGCGGCAACGGCAACGGCCATGGCCGAACCCACGGCGACGCCAGCGCCACTCCCGACGGCCATACCGCCCACCACCCGGCCCCGCCGGCAGAAACCGGCGGCGTCAACTGGCTGCTGTGGGGAATCATCGGGCTGGCGGTAGCCGCGGTAATCGCCGGCGGGGTCTATCTGTACCAGCGGCGGCAGCAGTAGTCCAGCAAGGCCGACCCGGCTGACCAGCCGGTCATTGACGGGCCGGTCAGCCGGCGAATATGATGGCTGCATCATTGCAGTTGCGAGGTTGGCGATGGCTGCGCAGACGCTGCCCCAAACGCCCCTGGATGCCTGGGAGAATATCCGCTCCGGCAAATGGCGGGGGGTAACTGCCGGCGCAGCGCCCGGCTATGTGCAGGCCAACCTGGCAATTTTGCCGCGCTGCCTGGCCTTTGACTTTCTGCTTTTCTGCCAGCGCAACCCCAGGCCCTGCCCCCTGCTGGAAGTGCTGGAACCCGGACAAGTGGAACCGGTTCTAACCGCTCCGGGCGCCGACATTCGCACCGATGTACCCGGCTACCGGATCTATCAGGAGGGGGCGTTCACTGCGGCTGTAGATTCGCTGCTGGATGTCTGGCAGGACGACCTGGTTTCCTTTCTGCTGGGGTGCAGTTTCTCTTTCGAAACGGCCATGTCCGACGCCGGCATCCCCCTGCGGCACCAGGAGATGGGGTGCAACGTCCCGATGTACGTTACCAATATCCCCACCAACCCGGCCGGGAGCTTTGCCGGCCCCATGGTAGTCAGTATGCGCCCGGTCAGCCGGGGCCAGGTCGTCAGGGCAGTGCAGGTAACCTCCCGGTTCCCGGCCACCCATGGCGCCCCGGTCCACATCGGTTCTCCGGAAGCTATCGGCATCCGCGACCTGGCCCGGCCCGACTTTGGCGACCCGGTAGAGTTCCGCCCCGGCGAGGAACCGGTGTTCTGGGCCTGCGGGGTAACGCCTCAGGCGGTAGCCCTGAACTGCAAGCCTTCCTTGATGATTACCCATGCCCCGGGCCATATGTTTGTAACCAGCCGGCGGGATGCCGATTACGCTGTGTTATAATCACGCTGCCCAAAGGATTTCGGCCCGGACGGCGATAGCAGCGCCGGGCGGCAGTATCAGCCCGGAGACTGGATGCAGCGGACGAACCAGACCATTGAGGACATTATACTGGCCAACGATCGGCGCGGGGTGTCGGAACTGCGGCGCTTCCTGCCGGCGGACTTCTGCCGCCAGGCCGCTCAATATATCCTGGAGCGCCCCGGCCCGGCTGCCATCATCACCGGCTTTTACATTCTCAGCGCCGGACGACACGAAACTGACGGGCCGCCCGGCGCAATTGCCATCGGCAATGCCTTGCAGTCCCTGGGCCGCCCGGTAACCTATATCACCGACCGGCATACGGCCCCGATGCTGCAAGCCTGGCTGGGCAGCCGGAACGCGGTAGTGGATTTCCCCATCACTGACATTCCGGCCAGCCGGCAGCGAGCCAGGGAACTGGTGAGGGAGCTGCAACCGGCTTTGCTCATCGCCATTGAGCGCTGTGGGCGTACCGCGAATAACCTTTACCTGAATATGCTGTCCCAGGATATTAGCTGCCACACCGCCCGGCTGGACTGCCTTTTCGACCACGGTATCCCCTCGGTCGGGGTTGGCGACGGGGGCAATGAAATCGGCATGGGGAACCTGGCCGAGCATATTCCCTCGGTAAACCGGCTGCCCGACGAGCCGGCGATTACCCCGGTGGACCGTCTGGTTATCGCCAGCGTCTCCAATTGGGGCGGCTATGGTCTGGTAGCCGCATTGTCTCTACTGGCCGGCCGTAACCTGCTGCCCTCGGTGGCGGAAGACCGCCGCCTGATTAGCCGGATGGTGGCCGATGGGGCAGTGGACGGCGGTTCCGGTCTGAACCGATACTACGTGGATAACTTCACGCTGGCAGAAAACGAGGACCTGTTGATGCGCCTGCATCGGCTGGTGGACGCTGAACTGAAGTAACCGCGCCAACCACTTTCACCTCAATCGCCAGAAAAGGAACCGCAATGGGGCCAATGACCGGCTGAGCAGGGGGGCTTCCTCCGCAAGCTAACCGAAGGGGAGCCGCCCGATACCCAGATTTTTGGGCGCTTACCCTTCAATCTGCAAAAGTCGGAAAAACCGGTATGGGTTTCTGATGCGGTTGATTAAATGCAGCCGCGCCTGGGCGCATAGCGGTTAACTAACTACCGATTAGACTATCCGGCAACCCCCGCCTTCGCGAAAATCCTGCGGTTCCCCCGCCAGGGAGGCGGTTGCCGGCTGATCTACTCTCCGCTATCCGGCAGCCAGCGGCAGCCCGCAATCAGCCGGACAGGGTGCGTTCCTCCAATGCCAACACTCGACGCAGCTCGAGAATCTCGTCCCGCACCTGGGCGGCTTTTTCGAACTCCAGGTTGCGCGCCGCCTCTTTCATCTGCGCTTCCAAATCCTTGATTACCCGGAACATATCCTCCCGGGAGAGTTCCTGGCGCATTACCCGGTAACCGGCCCGGCTCTCTCCAATGGCTTTGATGCCTTCCGTAATGTCATGAACCGCCTTCTGGATGGATTGGGGTTCGATGCTGTTCTCCCGATTGTGAACATCCTGAATATTGCGGCGGCGGTAGGTTTCATCGATGGCCCGTTTCATGGAATCGGTTACCCGGTCGGCGTACATGATGACGTGGCCTTCGGCGTGGCGGGCCGCCCGGCCAATGGTCTGAATCAGCGCCGTGGTAGAACGCAAATAGCCTTCTTTATCCGCATCCAGCACTGCCACCAGGCTGACTTCCGGCAAGTCCAGACCTTCCCGCAGCAAGTTAATGCCCACCACCACGTCATAGACCCCCAGCCTCAAGTCCCGCAGAATCTCCACCCGTTCCAGGGTATGAATGTCCGAATGAAGGTAGTGGTTGCGAATGCCCATCTCCGAAAGGAAATCGGCCAATTCCTCTGCCATCCGCTTGGTCAACGTAGTAACCAGGCAGCGCTGTTCCCGCTCCACCCGCAGTTTAATCTGGTGCAGCAGGTCGTCAATCTGCCCCGCTGACGGTTTAACCTCTATCGTAGGGTCCAGCAACCCGGTAGGCCGGATAACCTGTTCCACCACGGCAGAACAATGCTCCATTTCATAAGGCCCCGGCGTGGCGGAAACATAGATTGCCTGGTTAATGTGCCGCTCGAACTCGCCAAAGTTCAGGGGCCGGTTATCCAGGGCCGAAGGCAGCCGGAAGCCGTAATCGACCAGCGTCCGCTTCCGGGCCAGGTCGCCATGATACATACCGCGGATTTGGGGCAGCGTCATGTGGGACTCATCCACCAGCATCAGGTAGTCGTCGGGGAAATAGTCCAACAATGTATGGGGCGGAGTACCCGGCCCGCGACGGGCAAGATGCCGGGCGTAGTTCTCCACCCCGGCGCAAAAGCCGGTTTCCTGAAGCATTTCCAGGTCGTAGTGGGTCCGGCTTTCCAGCCGGGCCGCCTCCAGCACCTTTTCCTCGCTTTTCAGTTCAGCCAGCCGCTCGGTCAGTTCATCCCGAATATCGGCGCAGGCCAGGGCCAGCTTCTCCTGACTGGTTACGAAGTGCTTGGCCGGGTAGATTGCCACCTCCTCCTGCTGCCTCAGCACCTCGCCGGTCAAAGGGTCAAGGGTTGCGATGCGTTCCACCTCATCGCCAAAAAACTGGATTCGAATAGCCACTTCTTCGTAGGCCGGCACCAGTTCCAGGGTATCGCCCCGCACCCGAAACTTGCCCCGGGAAAGGTCCAGGTCATTGCGGTCATACTGCATTTCGATCAGCTGGCGAAGCAGGCGGCTGCGTTCCCGGATTTCGCCAACCCTGACTTGCGCCACCAGGTTAAAGTAGTCCTGCGGATCCCCCAGTCCGTAAATGCAGGATACTGAAGCAACAATCAGCACATCCCGCCGGGTCAGCAGGGAGGTAGTCGCTGAAAGGCGCAGCTTATCCAGTTCCTCATTAATGCTGGCATCCTTTTCCACGTAGGTATCAGTGCGCGGCACATAGGCTTCGGGCTGATAATAATCGTAGTAGGAAACGAAATACTCCACCGCATTGTTGGGGAAGAACTCCTTAAACTCGGTAGCCAGTTGAGCCGCCAGGGTTTTGTTGTGGGCGATAACCAGGGTAGGCCGCTGAACTTCCTGGATTATGTTGGCCATAGTAAAAGTCTTGCCGCTGCCGGTTACCCCCATCAATGCCTGCTGCACCGTGCCCTCTTGCACCCCTTGAGCAAGCCGGGCTACCGCCCGGGGCTGGTCGCCGGTCATCTGAAAATCCGAGGCTAGCTGGAATGCAGGCATGGCGCAGTTCCCTCATACTTCAACGTTTCGATACCCGGTGAATGCGGATGTTTTTTGCTGAATGAGGTTCCGGCAGGTTTATGCGCTTCCGATATGCAGCAAAGCCTGCCGTATATAATCCTCTACGGTCAGCTCGGGAGAGCGGGGCAGGCTGGCTACAGCCCGGCGCGCCTCGGCGCTGGAGTAGCCCAGCGCAGTAAGGGCAGCAATAACCTCGCTGTCGCCGCCAATGGGGGCGGCTGCCAGCTTGTCCGGTTCCAGTTCCACCTTGCCTTTAAGCTCCAGGATAATGCGACTGGCAGTGCGGCGGCCAACCCCGGAAACGCTGCCAAGCGTAGCTGCATCCTCTTCGGCAATGGCCTTTCGCAAACCGGCCGCTCCAAGGTCAGACAACAGGGACAGGGACATACGGGGGCCCACCCCGGTTACGCCGGTGGTCAGCAGGAACAGATCCAGGGCCGCTTTGCTGGTAAATCCGTAGAGAACCGGCTGATCATTGAGAAAACGCAGATAGGTAAAGAGATTGACCTGGCTGCCCGTGGAACCCAGGCTGCCAATGTCGGAAGCGGGGATAATAATCTGGAGGGTGATGCCACCCACGGCCAGATGGACCCAATCGCTGCCGACGCCGGCCAGGATACCGGTAACGCCGACCAGCATGCTTCAGCGCTCCAGGCCGGGGGGAATCTCCCGGGTCAATACCGTCCGGGCTCCGCTCTGAATGAGGTGGCACAAGCCTACCGAAAGGGCATCAGCAGCGTCAGAATCGGGCAGATTCGCCATTCCCAGCGTTGCGGCCACCACCCGCTGCATCTGTTCCTTGGATGCGGCGCCGTAGTCGGCCACCGACCGCTTAACCTCGGCCGGCGTGTAGCGATACACCGCCAACCCGGCGCTGGCAGCGGCAATGAGAACCAGCGCCTGGGCCTGGCCTACCGCTATGGCCGGGCCGATGAACTGCCGCTGACCCTTACCGACGAAGGGTTCTTCCACCGCAACCGCCTCCGGCTGAAAAATGCTGAGCATGTTCCGGACGTGGGTGAAAAGTTGATAGAGCCGCTCTTCAATGGGCCAGGTCTTGGGCAAGGCCACCACGCCGTAATCTTCCACTTCCGGGCGCGGCTCGCCCCGGAGCATGCCATAACCCATCTTTACCGTACCCGGATCAATAGCCAGCACGCGCATTGTTACATCACATCAAGACGGAAGCGGAGAAATTAACGCTATGAAGCAGCCCCATACCGCTCCAGCACTTCCGGCGGAAAATCGGCATTGGTATAAGCCTTCTGCACGTCGGCCAGGTCCTCCAACGAATCCAGCAACCTGAGGGTTTGCTCCGCCGCCCGGTCATCCAAAGCAACCGTGGCCCGGGGCACCAGGGAAATATCCGAAGAAGCAAGGGTTACCCCCGCTTCGATTAACGCCTGCTGCGCGTCCTGCAAACTTTCCGGAGCGGTATAGATTTCAACCACACCGTCCTCGATTTTAACGTCTTCAGCGCCGGCATCAATGGCGACCAAACCCAGTTCCTCTGCCTGATTTTCGTCCGCCATTTCAATGGTAAGGACGCCCCTGGTCTCGAAGTTCCAGGCCACACAGCCGGATTCCCCCAGACTACCGCCCCCTTTGCTGAAAGCCGAGCGCACTTCAGCGGCGGTACGATTGCGATTATCGGTGAGGGCCTGAAGCAGGATCGCTCCGCCGCCCGGCCCATAACCTTCATAAGTGATTTCAACCAGGCTGACGCCGCTTTCCCCAGACTCGCCAGTACCCCGCTTGACGGCGCGGGCGATGCTGTCCTGGGGCATATTGTTGGAGCGGGCCTTGTCAATAGCCAAACGCAGCCGGAAATTCATATCCGGGTCCCCGCTGCCGCCCTGACTGGCCGCCAGCGTGATGTCTCGCGCCAGCCTGGTGAACAAGGCGCCCCGTTTGGCATCCGCTGCGCCTTTAGCCCGCTTAATCGTTGACCATTTGGAATGTCCTGACATTACGGTTGCCTCCTTAGCAGCACAACGACCAGCACCCGCCGGACCAGGGCCGCTGTCGCAGCATACGCACACCGCCACCGGTAGATACGATTTTAGCACCCGCAACCCGGACGGTCAAAAGGAAAACGGCAAGAAAAATGGCGCAGAACCTGGTTAATCGAGCAACACGGTTCCGGCTTTAAGCAGCCCGGGTATTGCGTCAAGGAAGCGATTGGCTCCAGCAGCAGGGGTTGACCGGAACATTGCTGCCGGGGAAGGCCGGGTCAGCCGGCCCTTCACGGCGGAATTAACGCAGCCCATCCATTAACCGCACCGTCATGGTTCCTGCCTCCAGGTCAACCGCCCGGATTACCCGGCTCAGGGCTGGAAGCAGAACTTCGCCGGAATCTCCGCGAACCAGGTAAACATCATTGCTGCCCGTTTCTATAATTTCGGCAACACGGCCCAGCTCCTCCCCTTCCTCGGTAACCACCCGGAGATTCAGCAGTTGATAATGATAGAATTCACCCGGTGGAAGACTGGGAGCCGATGCCGTCGGGACGGTAATTTCCTGCCCCTGGTATGCCCGCACTTCCGCCGCCGTCTCTAGTCCGGACAGCTTCAGAATTACCAGATTGGGCGGCTGAAACGAGGATGCCATTACTTCGCGGGGCAATCCCTGAAGGTAGAGCCGCTGACCGGGGTCAAATCGCTGCGGAAAGTCGCTGAACGCTTTTGCCCGCAGCTCGCCGGCAACGCCATGGGGGCCAAGGACAACCGCGACAACAACCGGACCTGGTTTGCCGGGGCCAGGAATGCCATCAACAGCGCTCAAGGGGTGATCGACAAGCTGGAATGTGGAACGTAAACTCAAGTTTGGGTTGGGGTATCTGCCAAAGAGCTAGACGATTTCCAGAATGGCGCGGGTTCCTTCCTTCACCGCCGCTACCCGCAGCAGCACCCGCATGGCCTGGGCCACGCGTCCCTGACGGCCAATAACTTTGCCTTTATCCTCCGGAGCCACCTCCAGCCGGAGAACAACCTGGCCGTCTTCCACCGTCTCGGTTACAACCACTGCATCGGGGTTTGAGGCCAGGGAACGGGCAATATACTCAATCAACTCTTTCATTCAACCAACTCTGCTTCCGATGCTCCCGCCGAGTTGACCGCATCGTAAATACCCTGCCAGTCAAAGATGCGTTTTACCGCCTCGGAGGGCTGGGCTCCCCGCTGTAGCCAGGCAACAGCTCGCTCCTTCTTGAGAGTTATCGCCGGCGGATCCACCATCGGGTCGTATTGACCGATCCATTCAATAAAGGCGCCATCGCGAGGCGCCAACGCCTCGGCGACCACAATCCGGTATGCGGGACTACCTTTCTTCCCTACCCTTCTCAAACGAATTCGCAGCATAGAAACCCCAATAGCCTGACTTTGTCCAGCAGTTTTCCTGGCAGCATTGTACGTTGGCGCAGCCCGGCTGTCAACGTAAACTGATTAACCCTGTGGCCGGGTTATGACCAATAAAGGGCGCCTGTCCTGAAAGAGGATCAATAAGGCCTGAAGCCTTGTTCTGTAGCTGAGGAACTTAAAAGGGTTCGGGCCCAGCCAATCTGGATGAAGGCGCCCCCCAGGAAAATCAGGGTCTCGGGGGCGATGATAGGCATTGGCCTGGGCCCGACTGACGGGTGCTTAATTCGCGCAAAAGGTTACGGGAGGTTCACCCCGTCGTGTCCAGACTGATGCCTATCATCGCCCCCGCGTACTAAACTATGTTCCATGCCGCATCACCTCCTTTTCTGAATTCCCGCCCAGCGGTTAGATAATTGATAACATAGACCGTAAACCTTGTCAAGGCCGGAACCGGGCCGGATACGAAACGCTTCGGCCACTGGCGAACCGGCAGTTCCCGGGTTAAAGGGCTTCCGGTGTTTCCCGCCGGGCAGAATAACCTTGTCAGGTATTAGGAGGATTATGCGCATCGTCTTTATGGGAACCCCGAACTACGCCGTGCCGGCGCTCCAGGCAATTCTTCAAGCTGAAAACCTGAAGGTGGTGGGCGTTTACACACCACCGGACCGACCACGCGGCCGCGGCCTGCCTCTGGAAATGTCTCCCGTCAAGGCCCTGGCCCTGGCCCGCGACCTTCCCGTGTTTCAGCCGCCGTCCTTGCGCCCACAATCAACACAAACAGAACTGGCATCCCTAAAGCCGGACCTTATTCTGGTGGCAGCTTACGGGAAGCTCTTGCCCCCGGGGGTTTTGACCTTGCCGCCAGCAGGTTGTCTGAACCTGCATCCCTCTCTGCTGCCCAGGTATCGCGGGCCTTCTCCAGTGGTAGCGGCCATACTCAACGGCGACGAGCAGACTGGCGTTTCCCTGATGCTGCTGGATGCGGGAATGGATACCGGCCCGGTGTTGAGCCAGCAGAAACTGACCCTTGCCGGCGCCGAAACCGCCGGTACACTGACTGCCGAACTCTTCAGGCTGGGCGCCGACCTGTTCCTCCGGAGCCTGCCTGATTGGACCGCGGGGAGCCTGAAAGCCGTTCCTCAGGATGAAGCCCTGGCAACCGTTACCCGCAAGCTGACGCGGGCCGACGGCCAGGCCGACTGGACTTTGCCCGCCACCGATTTGGAACGGCGACTGCGCGCCTTTACTCCCTGGCCCGGCTTGACCACCCACTGGCAAGGAAAGCCCCTGCGCCTCCTGGCGGCAACTCCTCTCGACGACGCCGGCGCCCTGGTGAAAGCGTCCGGGGGCAAGCCCGGGCAGGTTGTGCCTCTGCCCATCCCGGATCTGCCCATCGGCGTAGTTGCCGGACGGGGCATCCTGGCGCTGAAAAGGGTGCAAATGGCCGGAAGACGGGCCGCCAATGCCGCTGACTTCCGGCGCGGATACCCGGGCATTATTGGCAGTCAGCTGACCGGCGGCCCGGTTGCCGAATCGGCTTGAGGCGCCGGCCGCTCCCCTCTGACCCGGCCATCAGGCCGCCACATCCTCAGGCCGGCGTAGATTAGCGCCGCCGCCACAACCGGCGTCAGAGCCGGAAACAGCAGCGTTTTAAGCAGGTTGGCCGTAAATGCTTCCACCACATCTGAAATCAAGGCAACTGTGGCGGGCGCCGCCGCCAAATGGTGGCCAGCCGCACCGACAGCCAGAGACGCCAGCCAGCCAGTCAGCAACCAATATGCCAGAGCCAGAAGCGCAAGGGCGCTTAAGCCGGTGATTAAGGAAACTGTTAGCAGCCAGCGAAGGAACGCCTTTGGACAGCGCCAACAGAACAGCCCCATAAGCGCCGCTGTCAAAGCCATAACAATCACGCTGCCAAGACGCCCCCGGCGCAAGCCCTGCGTGATTCTGGCGCGGTATTGCCCGGCGGCGCGACGCAGCTCCCCGGCCGTTTTCGCCCCCGAAATGGTCAGCAGCAAGGGAACCGCATCTACCCTTTGGTTTTCCCCTTGCCGGGGGCCGTCCATAACAAAATAAAGGTCCAGCCGGTCGGTTTCACCCTGAAAATAAGCCTCGGCCCTTTGCAGGTTGGCTGCCGTCTGCTCCTCCAGCCATTCCGCAGTCATTGTATCCCGCATCAAGTCAAGCGGCTCGCCCCGGTAGTCTCCGGCCACCGCCCCCAGCCACCCCCGCAGCCAGGCAGCAACGACCGGGTCTTTCATTGCTTCAGAATGGAAACGCCGGTAAGCGTCCTTTCTCGCCAGGGCTTCCAGGTAAAGGCCTCGCTCCAGCAACCCGGAAAGCAGCCAGATAAATAGAAAGCAAAAAAAGGCGACCAGGAACCCCGCACCCAGCAGAACAGAAAAGAGAGACCTGGCAATCGCAAGAGGCATTTACAATCGGATTTCCGGGCAGCTGACGCCGCGTTTGGCGTGCAGTATAAGGATTTTGCGATGGCAATGGTAGTTGGCCGCTGTCAGCCATTCGTTGACACCCAAAACCGTTGAGTGCTACATTGCAATGGGTCGAAATCAGTATTTCCTTGCGAGGAACCAGTATGCCAGCCAGGATTGCCGTACTAGCCAAACAGGTGATTGATCCGGAAATGCCCCTGGCCGCTTTCCAGATTGACGCCAACGCCAGGCGGGTTGTAACGCCGCCGAGCATTCCCCCGGTGGTAAACGGGTTTGACGAAAACGCGGTGGAGGCTGCGCTGCAGCTCAAAGACGCTCAAGGCGCCCATGTAACCGTAATCTCTGCCGGGGCTTCCTTTGCCCTGGACGTTATGAAAAAGCCCTTGTCCATGGGCGCCGATGAGTTGGTTCTGCTCCAGGATGCCGCCTTTGATAATACGGTGGACAGCTTTTTTACGGCGCAACTGCTGGCGGCGGCTATTCGGAAACTGGAAGGGTTCGACCTGATTATCTGCGGACGGCAGGCGTCCGACTGGGACAATGCCCAGGTGCCGCTGGGCATCGCCGAACTGCTGGGGCTGTCCTGCGTGGCTCTGGGCAAGAAAGTAAACCTGCAAAACGATAAGGTGGTGGTAGAGCGCCTAATTCCCGATGGCTACGAATTAGTCGAAGCTCCCCTGCCGGCGTTGGTAACCGTGAGTAACGAACTGGGGCAGCCCCGCTACCCTACCTTGCGGGGAATAATGGCCGCAACCCGCAAGCGTCCCACCATTTGGGGCATTTCGGACCTGGGACCGGAGGCGAGCCAATTGGAACCCCGGCTGACTCTGCACGACCTTTTTGTGCCGGTCAGCAACGCCGAGTGCGAACTGATTGAAGGCGACGATGAAGTGGATGCCGGACGGCAGTTGGCGCTCCGGCTGCGTGAAGACAAGTTTATTTAGACGCCGGCTGAAATTCAGCCGGCAATTGGCGGTATGCCAGGGCAGCCAGCCCATAATAAACTGAAATAAACTAACCTGGGGAGGCCCTATGGCTGAGGGAACAGGAGTACTGGTAATCGGCGAGTTGCAGGAAGGGGAGCTTGGCGCGGCTTCCCGGGAAATGCTGGCCGCTGGCCGAAAGGTAGCCGATGGTCTGAAGCAGGAATTGGCCATTGGCCTGTTCAGCGACCGGGTGGAAGGCCCGGCCCAAACGGCAATCGCCCACGGGGCTGACCGGGTTTACTCGGTTACCAACCCGTCTCTGGCCGGCTTTCAGGTTGACTTTTACCTCGCCGCCATGACAACTCTCTGTCAGGAAATTAACCCCGGTATTATCCTGATGGCCCGAACCAACGAAGGCCGGGAAATCGCCCCCCGCCTGGCTTTTCGCTTGGGTGTAGGCCTGGCCCAGGACTGCCTGGAGGTGTCAGTAGATGCCGCCAGCGGTAAGCTGCTGGCTAATCGCCCGGTTTACGGCGGCAATGCCGTAGCAGTAATCAGCTGCAACCACACTCCCCAGGTAGCGGCCATCAGACCAAAGGCTTACCCGCCGCTGGAACCCGACCCTTCCCGTTCCGGGGAAGTGGTTTCTTTCCCGGTAGATTTAGACCCGTCCCTGGCGCGCAGCCGGGTCGTTGACGTGGTTAAGGAGAAAGCGGAAGGAGTAAAACTGGAGGAGGCCAGTATTGTGGTTTCCGGAGGCCGGGGGTTGGGCGGGCCGGAACCCTTCGCTCAACTGGAAGAGTTAGCGAACCTGCTGGGCGGAGCCGTTGGCGCCTCCCGGGCGGCAGTGGATTCAGGCTGGGCGCCAGCCAGCTGCCAGGTAGGGCTCACCGGCAAGACCATAACCCCTGACCTTTACATTACCGTGGCCATCTCCGGCGCCAGCCAGCACATGGCCGGTTGTTCCGGCTCCAGAGCCATCGTAGCCATCAACAAGGACGCAGAGGCTAACATTTTCAAGGAAGCCCGCTACGGCGTCGTCGGCGACTGGGAGAAGGTGCTGACCGGCCTGACCGAAACCATTCGGGAACTGACTCAGGACTAGCTTGCGACCCACGGCCGACAGCGGGGCCGGCTCCGGCCCATTCCGGGAATGGCCGGTTCAGTTATCCGCAGAAGGTTGCAGCAGCAGGATATTGTCAATCAGCCGGGTAGAGCCCAGATGCACTGCCAGCGAGGCCATTGCCGGGGCCTTTACCTGTTGCAGTTCCGCCAAAGTAGCGGCGTCGGCTACACTGACGTAATCTATTCCCCCCAGCAATGGTTCCCCTGCCAGAACGGCGCGGATGGCCGCTCGCAGGGTTTCGGCATCGGATTCGCCGCGCCGCCACAACTCTTCCGCCCGGGACAAGGCCCGGAAAATCACCGGCGCCGCTCTCCGCTCCGCGGCCGTCAGGTAAGCGTTGCGACTGCTCAGCGCCAGCCCGTCAGCATCCCGAACCGTTGGCGCCGCCACAATTTCCACCCCCAGGTTCAGGTCTCGTTCCAGCTGCCGAATAACCGCCAACTGCTGCCCGTCTTTCTGTCCGAAGTAGGCCCGGTCCGGGCGCAGCACATTGAACAGCTTGGTTACGACAGTGGCTACCCCCCGAAAGTGGCCCGGGCGCGCCGCACCCTCCAGGCCGGCAGCCAGACTGCCAGGCTCAACCCAGGTGTCAAAGCCGGGTGGGTAAACCTCCTCCGTCAGCGGCGCATACACCAAATCCACCCCCTCCGTCTCCAGCAGCGCCAGGTCCCGGCCCAGATCCTGCGGATACCGCGCCAAATCCTCCCGGGGGCCAAACTGGGCGGGGTTAACAAAAATAGAGACGGCCACCCTGACATTCTCCCGCCGCGCCTGCCTTACCAGCGCCAGATGGCCGGCATGCAGGGCCCCCATGGTTGGCGCCAGACCCAAAGGTCTGGGGCAGCCCCGGACGGCCCGGAGCGTTTCAGCGTTGGTGGTCAGCGTCAGCATCGGAGAGGCCGCTTGAAGCCTTCATTCCGCTGGAAAAAGCTCGTCAATCTCCCGTTCCAGCCGCTCCTTATCTGTTTCGGTCGGGTATGCGTCAACGTCTTGAACCCCACTGACCCGGCTGGTCAGTTGAGCGTAAGATTCGGATGTGCCATAGTCGCGGGTATGGATTACTACCGGCATGGGTACGGCGTGGCCGAAAATCAGGGCTTGCTGTTTGGGGTCCAGGCGGGCCAGGATACCCCGAAGCTGGCGGCTTCCGGCCGCCCCGGATAGCACGGCTTCCACGTCCCGCTCGTTATCCAGCAGACAGGTTAAGCGCGTACCCAACTGGCTCATCACCTCCGAATCAATTCCGCTGGGGCGTTGGTCCACCACCATAAGGGTAACATTATACTTGCGCAATTCCCGCGCAATCGTGCCGAAGGTGGTCTGACCGGCCACATCCTGATTGAGGAATTTGTGCGCCTCCTCGATGACGATTACCAGCGGCCGGGGTTCTCTGCCCCCTCCTCCCTCCGCCTTTTCTTTCAACTCGACGTAGCGGTCGCGAATACGGCGGGACAGCAGATTGCTGACCAGGATATAGGCGCTTAAATCGTTGCCCCAACGACCGAATTCCAGCACCACGTGCTTGCCCCGTTCCAGGTGCTGGAGCATGGTCTCAGCCGCATTATGCCGGCTGTTCTGGCCCAGGAAATCAAAACGGGTGAGCCGGTTCAGCCGGTTATGCAGAGAGCCCAGGGCTGCGCCATTAATTCCCAGTTCCCTGGCCAACTCCCCTCGGCATTCCCCATCCAGTTCCAGGAAAGAGCCTACCCAATTGTCGCCGAGCTTCTGCTTAAGGTTGTAAGCAGCGGAGGCGGCTACATCGGACAAGTTCAGGGTTTCCTTGAGCAGTTCCATATCCTCCGGTTCAATTTCTCTGTACCCGATGCGCACCACCTCATCAGCTGAGGAGCCGCGCCGTCGGGAGCTTTCTTCATCCAGGGTAAAGGTGGACACCCGGGCGGGAAAGAGCTGCTTAAGGCCTTTAACCTGCCGGCCGTGGTCTGAGTCCTGACCGCTCCAGCCGTATTCACTGTGCATATCGAACACCAGGGAGGAGGCGGTATCTCCCTGCAGAATGCCCACCAGCAGCAGCCGAGTCAAAAAGGTCTTGCCGGTGCCGCTTTTCCCGAACACGCCAATGGAACGCTTGACCAGCTCATCCAGGTCTAAACAAACCCTCGCATCCATATCCAGGGGGGCGCCAATCCAGAAATGGGTCTTATCCTCCTCGCCAAAGACCTTGGCAACATCCTGCGGGGCAGCAGTAAACACCCGGGAAAAGTGGGCCGGGATGGTCTTGGCGGCCTGCGGAGCTTCCGGGGCGTTCAGCCCCAGCGGCATAGTCAGGCTGGGCAAAGCCGACACGGCGCCATAAGCCACAGTGCCGGCAACCGCTTGACTAATCAGCGGATCGTCTGTATCCGGCGGCGTATGCCTTAACTGCGGGTCGGAACCGTTGAGCTGCAGATCGGTTACCACCCCAAAGAAGCGGTAGCGTTCCCCCTGGATGGTTAGAAATACGCCGACCTTTATATCTTCAATTACCTTTTCCCCGGAAGGAAGCAGCCGAATATCAATCCCTTGCGCCAGGGAGCCGCCCACCACCAGGCCCCATGGCATCCCCGAGTCAGCCAGGCCACTGGCCAATGCCCCGTTCTGCTCCAGGTAGGGAAATCCGTTGGTCATAACTTTATCCTCCGCAAGATGACGCCCAGGCGGGCTACATTACTGGGCAACTCCGCCGCCAGGGCCCGGCCGGCCCGCACCAGGAAAGCCTGCTGGTCCGGGTGGCACAGCGCCGCTTCGCGCAAGCAGGCAACCACCACTTCATCGGCCAGCGACTGGCCGGAGTTTAACAACAGGCGCAGAAAGTCCATATTGCCGGTAAACTCGGCTACCCTGGCCGGTGAACAGCGGCTCACAAAGTCGTGGATTCGGGGGGGAACCGGCGGCAGCAGCTGACGACTTTTCCCCTGGCTGGTATGACCCGCCACCAGAGCTTCAAAGCGGGTAGTCAGCAGCCGCTCAATCTGAGGATTATCCTGGTAAACTTCGTCCACCGTGGCCGCATGCCGGCCTCGGGCCAACACCGGGCGGACGGGATCCAATGGTTCAGTGCGAACCGACTGCACCACCGCATAAACCGCAGATTCGCTTACTTCCACCAGCGAACCCAGAGGCGGCGCACCGTATAGCTCATAGCATTGAACCTGCAAACAACTCGAATCCGCCCCAATTACTTCCCCCACCCGGCGGCCAGCATCCTCCGACCGTATCTCTGCCATTTCTGTACTCAGACCGCTCCTCCCGGCTAACCCGACTGTTTTCGGTGATGACTAATTATAGCCGCTCGTCCAGCGTCAGCCGGGCTATCCGGCCGGCCGCAACCCAACTGTTTTCGGTGATGACTAATTATAGCGGCAATGAGTTTGCCAGTCAGCAAGCCGCTGGCAGAAATGCCGGGCTCCGGGCCTCGCTCAACCGCAGCGCCGAGGTTCCCGGCAGGGTACGTTCCCGTTCAGTTCCAAAACGATAACGGCGCCATGCTATAATTTCTGGCAGCGACCGACCACAACCTGATACGGAGACCGACTAAATGGAGATAAACACGGTAGCAATTCTCAGTCCCGGCGATATGGGCCACGCAGTAGGGCAGCGGCTTCGGGAGAATGAACTGGAAGTAATTACCTGCCTGGCGGGAAGAAGCGCGCGAACCCGGAGCCTGGCGGAAAAAGCCGGCATTCAGAATGTAGCCAGCATGGAAGAACTGGCCGCCCGCTCCGACATTATTATGTCAATGACGGTGTCGGCGGCGGCGCCAGGCCTGTGCCGGCAGGTCGCCGACGCCATACAGGCTGCCGCCGCAGCCCCTCTTTTTGCTGAGTGCAACGCTATTTCGCCTCAGTTAACCAAAGAAATGGCGCCGATAATTACCCAGGCGGGCGGGCGTTTCGTCGATGTATCCATTATCGGCGGGCCGCCCAGACCCGGCTACAGCCCCCGCTTCTACACTTCGGGCGATTGCGCCGCCGATTTTGAACAGTTGGGGCAGTATGGGCTGGAAGTGCTTCGGCTGGATGGCGCCGTTGGTCAGGCCTCCGGCATCAAAATGTGCTATGCCGCCATGACCAAAGGAACCTCTGCCCTGCACAGTCAGCTATTAATCGCCGCCGAGTTGATGGGGTTAACCGAGCCGCTGCTGGCTGAGTTTCGCGCCGGTCAGGGCGCATCCGTGGAGCGGATGGAACGCAATTTGCCCACTGTTCCCCCCCGCTCCCGCCGCTGGGTTAGCGAAATGGAGGAGATACGCGACACCTTCGCTTACCTGGGTATGACGCCCAACCTGTTCGAAGGCGTCGCCGATATGTATCGGTTCATTGGCAGCACGCCGCTGGGCGAGGAACTTCCTGAATCCCGCGACCGGGAGCGCACCTTCACCGAGACCGTCAGGCAACTGAGCCGGTACGTGCCGCAGCAACAAAAGGACTGAAACCGCTGCCCGGCAAAAGGGTGCGGTCAGTCCATATTCGTTAAGCAAACCCGGGGCGGCCAGCCCCGGGGCAATCAGCTTACCCGGCAAGGGGCCGGAACGCCGAAAGTTACGGTTCAGTCTGCTCGGTCTGGCTGCCCTTCACCGTAACGGTAATGTGGGCCATGGCAGTGTCGCCCGGGGCGCCGTGCCAGTGGTTCTCGCCAGCCGGGATAATCACCACGTCGCCGACGGTAATTTCCACCTCTTCGTCATCGGTGGCTACCGTGCCGACGCCTTCGGTTACAATAAGGATTTGATCCCCGCTGTGCTTGTGAAACTTGTTACGCGACCCGGCGCTGAAGCTGACCACGCCAAAATTGAAATTGCTGCTGTCTTCCGGCTGGAAGGGGGCTTGCCGGGTAACCACATTGCCGGTAAAGAGGGCGCTGGTGGCCTCCTCTTTGGCAACATTGCTAATCTTGACTACCTTCATCTCGTTCCCTCCTGATTTTTCACTGACCATTAAGACTGGAGCCAGGTTCCACTGACCTTTGACCCAGAGCCCGGCAGCCTGAACCGTCCGTACCCCAATATACTCGGTTGCCGGCCTCAAGTCCATACCGAAAAACAGGAAGCCTGCCCCTGGCGCCGGTTAACTCCGCCGGCTGCGGTTGCGAAAACCCTGCCATCTTCAGCCGACGCTGCCCTGCATGGTTTCCAGCAAATCGGCCAGGGTATGGGCCAGGCGGCGGGGACGTTCCGCAAACTCTGGCGCGGGATACCATTCATAGTCGAAACTGCGCAGCGCAGCGCCGTCAATGCTGCAACGCAGGCTTGACACAATGACCTTAAAACCAACAATGCCGGAGGCCATTTCCGCCAGCTGTTCCAGCACCGGGTCCGGGCAATCGTAAATCACCAGGAAGCCCCCCTGTCTTTCCCCATCGGTTACCCGGGCCCGGAAAACCGGCCCCAGCTGGTCAAGCTCGACTATGGTGAAACCGGTCTCAGGCCGACCGAAATCGGGCCAGCCAATGTGGATGGTATCCCCTACCCGCCGTTGACGCATGCGTTCCTCTCCACCGGTATAACCCCGGCGCTGCATCCTGCGCCGGCAGCTTAAAGCCGGCAAGTAATCGGTCCCGGCTGCTTAAAAACACCGGGTTAACCGTGCGGCCGGCCGTCCCGCAGCATCAGAAAGGCCAGGGGCGCAGCAGCTACCAGAACCAGCAGCAAGGCCGGGGCCGCCGCCTGGGCAAAAAAGGCTTCTGAGGCGGCGCTCCAGACGGAAGTCGCCAGCGTGGAAAAGCCGCCAGGCCGCAGCATCAGGGTAGCAGGCAGCTCTTTCATAGACAACAGAAAAACCAGCGCCGCCCCGGAAACCAGCCCGGGACGCAGCAGGGGCAAAGTAACCGAAGAGAATACCTGTATCGGCGTCTTGCCCAGGCTTCGCCCGGCCTCCTCCAGCCGGGGAGGCACTTGCAGCAAAGAGGTTCGGGCGGCGCCCACCGCCGTAGGCAGGAAAAGCACTACGTATGCCAGAACCAGCATGACGATGCTCTGGTAGAAAAACCGGGCGTAGTTGGCGCCGAAGAAAACCAGACCCAAAGCGACCGCAATGCCGGGCAAGGCAAACCCCACGTAGGTTACTCTTTCCAGTAAAGAGCTGAACAAACCCGGATAGCGGACCGAATAGACGGCTACCGGCAGGGCGGCCAATACTGCGGCGCCGGCAGCCAGCCCGGAAACATACAGGGAACTGGCCGCATCTGCCCAGAGCAGCAGCAACGGTTCGCCAGCCAGAACCCCCCGAATCACCCAGTAAACCAGCACTGAAACCGGCAGGAATAAAGCCGTCAGCGTTACCAGCAGGCAGAAGCCCACGGCCGGCCACCGCCAAGCTCCCAGGGGAACCTTCCGAGCCGGTCGGGGCGCTCCCTGGTCAACCCGATAATAGCGGGAGCGCCCCCGGGTAAAATACTCCAGAAGCAGAAAGCCGACGGCCAGAACCACCAGAACCAGGGAAAAGGCGGCTCCCAGAGTACGGTCCAGCGCAGTCTCGTACTGGACGAATATAGCCCAGGTAAAGGTCTCGTAACGCAGCAGGGAAACGGCTCCGAAGTCGCTGAGGGTGTAAAGGGCAACCAGCAGCGCTCCCGCCGAAATTGCCGGACGCAGCAGAGGCAATACCACTTTCCGGAAAGTGGCGCGCCAACCATACCCCAAGCCCAGCGAAGATTCCTCCAGCGAAGGGTCCAGACGCAATAAGGCGCTCCGCACCGTCAACATCACGTAGGGGTAGCTGAGCAGGGTCAAGGTCATCATCGCTCCCGGGAACCCGTTAATGTCCGGCAGACGCTGCAAACCAACCATGCTTTCCAGAAAGCCTTGCAGCATACCCCGGGGGCCCAGGGCTACCACCACCGCAAAGCCGGCAACGTAGCTGGGCATTACCAGGGGCAGGGCAGTCACCACCGCCCAGAAGCGGGCCAGGGGCAAGTCGGTGCGGGCGGTAAGCCAGGCCAGCGGCACCGCCAACCCCACCGAGGCAACGGTAACGGTAACGACCAGCAGCAGAGTCCGCAGCAGGATTTCCAGCGCCCGGGGCCGCAGCAGAGCGTCCCAGAACTCGTAGCCGGCCCCCAGGGAGCGCAGGGCCAGGTAAACCGGGGACAGCAGAAGGAGGCCGCCGATTGCCAGGGCCGGCGCCCAGATAATCGGCGGCGGAAGGGTTATAGTATCGTTTCGGTATCTCAACGGGCCGGGAAGTTTCATCAAGCCTGATGGCGCCGGAAAGAGTCAACAGGAATTTCCGTCAATTATGGCAGAGCGCCCGCTTCTTGCAAAAGCTCCTGGGTGCCCGACAAATCTACCAGATCAGCGGCGGTCAGGCCGGGTTTGACGATTTCAGCAAAAGGAACCAGGGTTCGGTGCGTTTTAACGCCTTCTACCAGAGGATACTCATAGGTCTGGCCGGCAAAGTACTGCTGGGCTACCGGCGACAGCATGAACTCGATAAAACGCCGGGCATTGTCCTGATTCTCGGCGCTGGCCAGAATTCCCGTTCCGGCAACCATTACCACCGCCCCGGGCCCGCCGCCTCGAGGATGGTAGTTGCGGGCCGAAAAGTCCTCGCCTTCCTCAGCGATGAAACGGTAGAGGTAATAGTGGTTGACGAACCCCACGTCAATCTCGCCGGCGGCAGCGGCGGCTACCTGGGGGGTATTCTTGGGATATACCTTGACATCATTGGCGACAATGCCTTCCACCCATTCCCGCGTCTTTGCCTCTCCCCACGCAGAGCGCATAGCGGTTACCATGGTCTGGAAGGAGGCATTGGTAGGCGCCCAGCCAATACGACCCTTCCACCTGGGTTCGGTAAAGCCGAACATATCGTCGGGCAGGTCTTCCTCAGTCAGTGTTTCCGAATTATAGACTACCGTGCGGGCGCGCCCGGAAATGCCGACCCACTTCCCCTGCGGCGACCGGGCCCACTCCGGCGCCCGCTCCAGAACAGGATTGGGCAGCGGGGCAAGCTGGGCTTCCACTGCCCCCAGACCGCCGGGGTCCTGCGCAAAAAAGACGTCAGCCGGCGAATTGGCGCCCTCCTCCAGAATAGTGGCGGCCAGCTGTCCGGTGCCGGCGTACCTGACTTCTACGTCGATGCCGGTGGCAGCGGCAAATTGCTGAATTACATCATCCACCAACGACTCGCTGCGTCCGGAATACACAACCAGTTTGCCCGGGTTGACTGACTGAGCCACTTCCTTTTCCACTACCACCTCAACCGGAACTTCCTTTTCCACTACCACTTCAACCGGCACTTCCTTCTCCACCACCACCTCAACCGGCACTTCCTTTATTACCTCACGGGTGCACCCGGTCAATATAAGGGACAATGCGATAAAGGCTACCACGCCCGTGACCAAAGGCAAGTTCATACGACCGAACAACAACACTGAAAAGCCTCCTGCTGAAATAATGGTTTGGCACATGCCAGACGGATACTGACTTGCCCGTCTCCCTATTGCATGGGAGGAGAGCAATAATGGCAAACGAACAAGCCAGCAACAATACTATTGATTAGTATCTACACTATAATCAATAATGTCTATACGTCCTCAATAGCTGAATATTATCAGCATGAAAATTATATGTCAACACTCTGGCAAAGCAGGTATGCCCGACGCTAAAACGAAGCTGCCCGACTGCCGGGAACAATCAGCCGATCTCCGGTTCCGCCGTGTGTAGCGCATAGCCAGAACAACCCTGTCGGCAAACCAGGACTGCCGATACCGGGGGGCGCTGTCCTTTTCACCCTGATAACGTACAGCTTCCCGGGTTATTCTGTTTCAGACACCCGTTTCAACGAGTCGCCTTTGCGCTTAACCTCCCAATTCGTGGCGGGAGTTATTTTCGGAAACAACAGGTTCTGGCTATTGATTTTGTTCTACACCAGGTTTATTATTGTCAAGGTTTATTTTGCCAAACAGAATATACGATTGAATTTCTGTGCCGAGGCAGTGGATGAGGGGAATTGGGGCAAGCAGAGTATAGTCGCCGGTAATTTCTGAATGGAAAAGTTTAGATGTCAGTAAATACTGAAACGCCCGGTAAACACCTTAAAAAGGCCGCAGCCAGCAGCGCCGCCTCTGCCCGGGAAAGCGGAGCAGCAGCGTTTCCGGCCCAGGATGGGGTTATGCTGGAGTGCCTGGAAGTGTCCAAGAGCTTTGGCGACGTAAGCGCCGTCAAGGACTTCACCTTCAGCATGCCGCGCGGCCGGGTTGTCGCCCTTTTGGGACCCAGCGGTTGCGGCAAGACTACGGTTTTGCGCCTGATTGCCGGTTTTATTACCCCGGATGCCGGCGTCATCAGCATCGGCGGCGAAACGGCCTGCCGCCCTGGTTACAGCGCCCCCCCGGAAAAGCGACGGGTAGGCCTGGTTTTCCAGGAAGGGGCCTTGTTTCCTCATCTAACGGTGGAACAGAACATTTCCTACGGGCTGCCCCGGGAGCAGCGACGGTCGAAGCGGGTCAGCGAGGTAGCAGCTCTGACCGGCTTGACCGACCTGACCCGGCGAATGCCTCACGAACTTTCCGGCGGCCAGCAGCAGCGGGTAGCCCTGGCCCGCGCCCTGGCTCCTCAGCCGGAACTTCTGCTGCTGGATGAACCTTTCTCCAACCTGGACCCCGGGCTGCGAGAACAGGTGCGCCGGGACGTAATGGCTATTTTGCGCTCAACCGGCATGACGGCCGTCTTCGTTACCCACGACCAGGAGGAGGCCCTGGCCGTGGGCGACCGCATTGCGGTTATGAATCGGGGCCGAATTGAACAGCAGGGCGCCCCGGAGGAGATTTTTCACCACCCCAGGACCAGGTTTGTGGCTGAGTTCATTGGCATGGTGGACTTTATCGCTGCCCGGCAGCAAGGCGATTACCTGATGACCGCCGTGGGGGCGGCGCCCTGGCAGCCCGTAAATGGAACTATCGGTCAGCTGGAAGCCATGGTTCGCCCCGACTGCCTGGATTGCACTCTTTCCCCGGAGGGCAACGGCACAGTCGTAGAGCGGGAATTCCGCGGCGCCTTTTACCTGTACCGGGTAAGGCTGGCCTCGGGCGAGGTAGTCCGTTGCCTCCTTTCCCATACTGACGAGTATCCGGTAGGGGCCAGGGTTGCGGTTCATGTGCGGGACGGCCATGCCCTCAAGCCGTTTAGCGACGGACAGGCAGTTGCCAATCCTCTTTAGCCCTCTGCTCAACCCACAGCTATAGAGTCCGGTTCCGGCCAACGCTTTACAGCGGCAACCTCTTCCCCAAACTGCCAGTCCCTCCGGCATATGAACACCCCAACCAGCTCGTTCAGGTCGGCTTGACCCCATACCGGCCATATGCTTTACTTGAGCCTCGGCGCTGTCCTCCGGTCGGCGAAGGAGTAGAGGATAGGAGTTCGGTACTTTTTGCAGTCTGAACGCCGCGATGGGGCCAGCCAGTCCGCAGCTTTTCAGGAAGGGTTCGCTTTAGTGGGCGCCGCCGAGAGGTGAGGGTTGAATAAAACATGGCCTTCCGAAGAGAGAAATCTTATGAGAATTGCCGTTCTGGATGACTACCAGGGAGTGGCGCGGCAAATGGCCGATTGGTCGGACTTGCCGGCCAATGCCCGGGTTGAAGTGTTTCGGGATCACCTGGCCGATGAAGCCCGGCTCGCCGCGCGCTTGCAGGGTTTTCAGGCCGTTATCGGGATGCGGGAACGGACACCCTTTCCACGAACCTTGCTGTCAAAACTGCCGGATTTGCGCCTGCTGATTACCACCGGGGCCAGAAACGCCTCCTTTGACGTGCCGGCTGCTACTGAACTGGGCATAGTTGTTTGCGGCACCGGCGGGGCCGGAGAGGGGCCTACCGAGCTGACCTGGGGGCTCATCATCGGGTTGCTGCGGAAGATACCCCAGGAAGACCGTTCAACCCGCGAGGGGCGTTGGCAGACCACCATCGGCGTAGGACTGAAAGGCAAGACTTTAGGTTTAATCGGCCTGGGCCATATCGGCGGCCTGATGGCCCGGGTAGGCAATGCCTTCGCTATGAACGTCATTGCCTGGAGTCAGAACCTGACGGCTCGACGGGCCGCCGAGTGTCAAGCGACTCTGGTGGATAAGGACACCCTCTTCTGCGCTTCCGACATTGCTTCAGTTCACCTGCGCCTCAGTGAACGCACCCGTGGCCTGGTAGGCGCGCGGGAAATTGGCTTAATGAAGCCCACCGCTTACCTGGTCAACATCTCCCGCGGCCCCATAGTGGACGAGGCGTCTCTGGTCAGCGCCCTGCGGAACGACCGCATCGCCGGCGCTGCCCTGGATACTTTCGACACGGAGCCCTTGCCCAAAGACCACCCTTTCCTGCAACTGGAGAACACCATCATCGCCCCTCATCTGGGCTACGTTACCGAGGAGGGATACCAGGCCTTTTACGCCGGGGCCATCGAGAATATCCGGGCTTACGCCGCCGGCGAGCCGGTTCGGGTAATCAACCCGGAGGTGCTGGGTTCGCCCCAACTGCGCCGCTGAAACAGCATGCAGGGCCGCCGCCGCCTTCCTCCCTGCGGCAGCCGTGAGACCGGTAGGCCGCCGCCGCTGCCTGACGGAAGACCCAGCCCAAAGAATACACTTGCCAGCTTTGCCAGGAGTTAGCGGATGAAAGCAGTCAGACTGGAACAGTTCGGCGGCCCCGAAGTTCTGCAATGGAAGGACGTTCCGGAACCCGTGCCCCGGCCCAACCAGGCGCTGATTAAGGTGGACTCTTCCGGGGTTAACTACGCCGACATTATGCGGCGTCAGGGCAACTACCCTGGCCCGGACCTGCCGGCCACCCTCGGACTGGAAGCCGCCGGCGTTATTATCGGACTGGGCGCCGAGGTAACCGGCCTCAGCGTAGGGCAGCGGGTAATGGCCATGGGGCCTCAGGGCAACGCCGAATACGTGGCGGTCAACGCCAGCTTCGTTTTTCCCTACCCGGAAACGGTGGATCCGGTGCAGGCCGGCGGCATGCCCATCGTTTTCCTGACCGCCTATCATCTGCTTAAAACCCGGGGGCAGGTGCAGCCGGGGGATACGGTGTTGATTCAGGCCGGGGCATCGGGCGTAGGCACTGTAGCTATTCAGTTGGCCAAGTCCTTTGGCGCCCGGGTAATCACTACCGCTTCCTCGGCAGAAAAGCTGGACCTGACGCGAACCCTGGGCGCCGACGAGACGATTAACTACGCCGCTCAGGATTTTGAGGAAGCGGTAAGGGAACTGACCGGCGGCAACGGCGTTGAACTGGTTCTGGAATGCGTCGGCGGGCCGGTACTGGAAAAGAGCGTCCGCTGCGTAGCCTCCTACGGCAAGCTAATCTCTTATGGAAATGCCTCGGGTACTGCCGCAGCCCTGGCCGCCGCAGATATTTTCGCCGCCAACCGCACGGTTATCGGCTTCAGTATGGGCCGGTCTCCCGCAGGCCGACTGGATCATTCGGCGGCTATGGCCGAACTCTTTCCCCTGCTGGCCGGCGGGCAGTTAAGGCTGGTAGTGGACCGGGTCCTGCCTATGGCGGAAGTTGCCCAGGCCCACCAACATCTGTCAAATCGTGGCAGCCACGGCAAGGTAATTCTCACCCCCTAGTTGCTACAATGACGGCAAACGCAGCAAACAGGGGGCTACACCATGGCTTTGGGAGCGCCAGCCAGACCGGGAGACCTGATACTCCTGGCCGGCACCCGCAAGGGAGCATTCATACTGACCGGGGATTCCACCCGAAATAACTGGCATACCAGCGGGCCTTTCTGTCCGGGAAGCGACGTCTTCCACCTGGTTTACGACCATCGGAATGGCGGTCAAGTGCTGGCCGCCGCCAACCATGTCATCTGGGGACCTCAGGTTGAGTATAGCCGGGACCTGGGACAAACTTGGGCACAAGCAGCGGAACAGCCCCGGTTCACCGGCGAAGGCGGGGCCACGGTAAACCGAATCTGGCATATTGAGCCGGGCCGGGAAACCGAGCCGGGCGCCCTTTACCTGGGCGTCGAGCCGGCAGCGCTGTTTCGGTCCCGGGACGGCGGCGACACCTGGCATGAAGTAACTGGCCTGTCCAACCACCCCACGCGGACGGAATGGAACCCGGGGTTTGGCGGGTTATGCCTCCACAGCATTGGCCTGGATCCGCAGAATGCCGACCGAATGTGGGTCGGCATTTCCGCCGCCGGGGTGTTCCGAACCGATGACGGGGGGCAGCGCTGGCGACCGGCCAACCGGGGCGTGCGAGCCGATTTTGACCCGGCCAATCCCTTGCCGGAATGGGGCCAATGCCCCCACAAGATGCTGCCCCATCCCGGAGCGCCCGGCCTGCTGTACCAGCAAAACCATTGCGGCGTTTACCGCAGCAGCGACTACGGCGACAGTTGGCAGGACTTGTCCGAAGGGCTTCCCTCCCGCTTCGGTTTTGTCCTCGGGCTGCACCCCACCGAGCCAGACACCCTGTACGTCCTGCCCGAGGACGAGGCCATCGGAACCGACGTGGGCGGAATGCTGCGGTACGTTTCCGGGGCTAAATGCCGCGTCTTTCGCAGCCGCAACGGCGGCAGGAAGTGGGAACCTTTGACCCAGGGGCTGCCCCAGCAAAACGCCTACCTGCATACCTTGAGAGAAGGCATGGCTACCGACTGCCTGGAGCCGTTGGGCATCTACTTCGGCACGGTTAACGGCCAGATTTTCCACAGCCGCGATGACGGCGACCATTGGCGGCTGTTAGTGGAACACCTGCCGCCCATAAACTCGGTGGAAGTCGCCACGGTAGTCTAACCCCGGGGTTTTTGACCCGGAATGCCGGCCAGCGGAAAGGGCGGGGCAATAAGTCCTGCCCTTAAACTTTTACAACCGTGGGCAGTCGGCTGATTCAGCGAACTGACTTTCTGGCGGCCTTGCCGTCAGCTGCCGGGCATTTCCTGTTTCAAGTAACTCAACAAGCGCCAAAAATGGCGCCAAACCAGCCGGCGCTCGGAATCGGTTAAGGGGCGTCCCAACTGCCGCCGCCAGGCCAACACTCCCTGGCCGGCCAGGTAACCCCAACTGCCTGGTTCATCCCTGAGCCAGGCCCTCACCTGGTCGCGACGTTCCTCCATAACCGCAATCAGGAGGGTATCCAGCGATTGGACGGCGTCTTTCATCCACCGCCCACCGGCCGGACAATTTCCAGGGTATCGCCCTCGCGCAGCACTACCTCGGCAAAAGACTCCTTCTTGATAACTTCGCCGTTATAACCGACTGCTATGAACTGGAGGTTAAGGTCAAAGGCAGCCAGATAGGTTGCCAAATCGGTATCCTCGGCAACTTCCCTTCGCTTGCCGTTTACCGTCAAGTTTATCGTATCGGCCATGTCGCTATTGACTCCCGCCGGGTAATACAGTATCAAGTCTCGCTAACGAAAGGCTCACACCAAACCGGCCGGTCGTCCACGGACGCAGCGGCCAGAATTGTCTCCTTAAGGCGTCGCGCCGCCTCACCCGGGTCGGGGTCGGCCAGAATATCGGTGATGACCGCCACGCCCTTGGCCCCGGCTGCGATAACCTCCCCGGCGTTAGCGGCGGTGATTCCCCCAATGGCAATGATGGGCAGCGGGCAGCGGGCCGCTATCCGGCGCGCCAGGCCCGGCCCGGCCGGGACTTCTCCAGGGTGCGAGCGGCTGGCGTACATAGCGCCAACCACCAGGAAATCCGCCCCGGCCGCCGCCGCTTCCTCGGCGCCGGCCACGGAATGTACCGACCGCCCAATCAAGTGAGCCTCCCCCAGAATCCGGCGCGCCGCCGCTACCGGAAGCGCCCCTTCGCCCAGCTGAACCCCGTCGGCTGGCAAGGCGGCGGCCACGTCAACCCGCTCGTTGATTACCAGCAATGCCCGGCTGCCGACAGCTTCCCGCAAGCGCGCCGCCAGGTCGAGTAAATCCGCCCCGCTCAAGTCCTTCTCCCGCACTTGCACCAGGTCAACGCCGCCAGCGGCGGCCGCGGCAACCCGGCCCACCAGGGCAGCCGCATCGCCAACCCGACGGTCGGTAACCAGGCAAAGGCAGGGGTTCGGCAACATCCGAAGCAAAGAACCCCCTAGCCGCCGGTCACAACCGGCTGAGGCACATCGGCAGTAGGGCTGCTGGCAGCGGCATAGGCGCGTACCGGAATACGCCCGGCCAGATAGGCTTTGCGGCCGGCTTCAACCCCCAGCTTGAAGGCCGCCGCCATCTGCGCCGGGTCTTCCGCCTGGGCGATGGCCGTGTTAACCAAAACCGCCGAGGCCCCCATCTCCAGAGCCCTGGCGGCATCGGAAGGCACGGCCAACCCGGCATCCACCACCACCGGCACGTTAGCCTGCTCAATAATTATGCGCACCTCTTCCGCCGTGTGAATACCCTGACCGGAACCAATGGCCGAACCCAGCGGCATCACCGTAGCGCAGCCCGCCTCCTCCAGGCGCCGCGCCAGCACCGGGTCAGCGTGAATATAAGGCAGTACGATGAAGCCTTCCTGTATCAGCCGGCGCGCCGCTTCCAGAGTGGCCGCCGGGTCGGGGAACAGGTACTTGGGGTCGGGAATAACTTCCAGCTTCACGAAGTCGGTCCTGGCTACCTCCCGTCCCAGGCGGGCCACGAACAGGGCCTCCTCTACTGTGGCGCAGCCGGCGGTGTTGGGCAGAATGTTATATTTGCTCCAGTCAATATAATCCAGAATCGTCTTTTCCGTGGGGTCTTCCAGGTTCAGCCGGCGGATAGCCACGGTAACCATGTCGGCGCCTGACGCGGCAATGGCCTCAACCATATCTTCGTTAGTGCGGTAACGTCCTGTACCCACAATCAAGCGAGAATTAAAGGGCTTGCCTGCGATTACCAGGTTATCGGACATCGTTGACGCTCCTTGCAAAGGAATAAAAAAAGAGCAACCGCTGCGGCTATTTGGCGGTTGCTACCGGTTGACGTCTTTTCCCTACGCCGGCATTACCCGGATCAGGTATAGACGGTCGGCGGCGACTTTCGGCCACCCTCTCAGCCTGGCTTGCCCAAGCTCCCGCCAGAACAACTATATGCTCAGTCTTGGTAATACTCTAGCACGGCGAGGAACAGTTCGTCAAACCGCCGGGCGCCGGCGCCCGGCGGTAAGTCAGCCCCCGATTTTCAGAGTTCATACTCCTTCAAATCGGGGGAGGCGACCAGCGGCGCCCCGGTGAGTTCCTGAACCTCTTCCACCGTCCACCCGGGAGCAATCTCTTGCAGCAGCAACCCCTTCGGCGCCGGCTGCATTACCGCCAGGTCAGTAACAATCAGGGACACACAGGCCTTGCCGGTAATGGGGTAAGTGCATTGTTGAACGACTTTTGGCCGGTTCTGGCGATCCGTATGCTCCATGGCAACTATGACCTGCCTGGCCCCGGCCGCCAGGTCCATTGCGCCTCCAATGTTGCCGACCCCTCGTTCCGGAAGCATCCAGTTGGCCAGGTCTCCCGTGGCCGAGACCTGATGGGCGCCCAGAACGGTTACATCCACGTGGCCGCCCCGAATCATGGCGAACCCTTCCACCGTACTGAAGTAGGCCATGCCGGGAACCGGCAGCAGAAACTGCCCCCCGGCATTAATCAGGTCAATATCCTGGTCAGCTTCAGTTTCGGCCAAAGGGCCGCAGTTAAGCACGCCGCTTTCGCTGTGATAGAAGACCATGCGGCCTTCGGGTATGAAAGTGGAAACCAGCGTCGGAATGCCAATGCCCAGGTTGACGAAGCCACCATCAGGCAGTTCCCTGGCCACGCGCATGGCGATTACTTCCCGGCTCAGCCGTTCCTTTTCCGATACCATCAACCCCGGCACCTCACAATTAGAGTTGCGCCCTCGGCCAATCAAACCCGCCCGGCCGGCCCGGCTCAAAGCCTTTCCGGGGCGGTTACTCGTAGGCGGAAAAACCCTCCGGTCGGACCACTATACGATCAATATAAACGCCCGGGGTAACGATAAGTTCCGGGTCCAGGGCGCCGGCTGGCAGAACTTCGTCCACTTCCACCACCGTAACCCGGGCTGCCGGGGCCATGACCGCATTGAAATTGCGCGACGTACCCCGGTAAACCACGTTGCCCAGGGTATCGGCCTGCTGCCCGCGAATCAGACAGAAGTCGGCGGTAAGCGCTTCCTCCAGGATATATTCCCGGCCGTCAATAACCCGCCGTTCCTTCCCTTCAGCAACCAGTGTGCCGACGCCGGTAGGCGTGTAAAAGGCTGCAATGCCGGCCCCACCGGCCCTGAGCCGTTCCGCCAAAGTACCCTGAGGCACCAGTTCCAGGGCCACTTCACCCCGGCGGTAGGCCAGCTCAAAGGAACTGGGACGGGAAGCGGACGGAGATACCGGGTAGGTGGCAATGGCCCTGGCCACCTGGCCGTTATCAATCAGGATGGAATGGTCAATCGCCAGCCGGCCCGGGGGAGTGCCAAAGTTTACCGCGCGGGCAATTCCGGCTGTGTTGCTGATGATGGTAAGCCCTCCGATTCCCAGATCCCGCAGAGTTACCAGCAAATAATGCGCCATGCCGCCAGGCCCGCCAAACCCGTCAATCATCACCGTGGCCCCTTCCGGCAAGTCTTCTATCGCCGTCCGCCCGTCGGGGTAAAGTTTGTTGGGTCGCTCCCCGCCCGATGGCGAGGCATTCGGGTTAATTTCCTTCAATGCCGGGGCAATGCTTACCGGAGCGCCGGTAAGCGCAACTACATCCCCGGCGCGCCAGCCGGGGGCCACTTCGGTCAAAACCAGGCCTAGGGGGGAAACCTCCAGCACTGCCAGGTCGGTAACGATTAAATCCACGCAACGGCAGCCATCAACCAGGGGCAGGGCATCGGCTACCAGGTTAGGCCGGTCGTCGTGTCCAGTGTGGGACAGCATGGCAATCACCCGCCCGGCGGAGGCCAGGTTCACCGCCGAACCGGGGGCGAATACGCCGGGGGTTCCCGCAGTAGTCCAGCCGGTAAAATCGCCGCGGCCGTTAACCCGGGCAGGCTGAATCACCGCCACGTCCACGTGACCGCCTCGCCACATTCCGGCGACATCGGCCAAGCCGGCAATGAAAGCCCCCGGCGTCAGAACCGGCGCACCCGAGCTCCCGATTCGGTAGCCCAAAGCGCCGCTTGCGGAGAGCAGCTGATATGCCGCGGACGGGGACGTTACCTGCGCCACCCCGTCGGGCAGGCCCTCACCCAGCGCCACCACCGCGCCAGGGGGCAATTCGGCGACCACCCGCCGGGACATCTCCAGCACGTCCAGTTTAGCCGGCATTCTGACCGCACATGCTCCAAAAAAACGCAGCGACCAAGCAAGGCCGCTACCCGCTGGCTACTACCCGATTGACAAAAATGCCCGGAGTTATAACAGCCTCCGGGTTCAAGCCACCCGGCGGCACCACCTGATCCGCCTCGGCTATGGTAAGTTTGGCCGCCATAGCCATCACCGGCCCCCAATTCCGGCCAACGCTTTGATATATCAGGTTGCCCAGGGTATCGGCAACGGCTGCTTTAATCAGCGCCAGGTCGGCCTTTAAGGGCAGCTCCAGCAGGGCTTCCCGGTTACCGAATGTTCGCTTTTCCCGGCCCGCCGCAAAGCGAGTGCCGACAGCGTCAGGCAGGAAAACCCCGCCAATGCCGGCTCCGCCGGCTCTGAGCCTTTCCGCCAGAACGCCCATGGGAACCACTTCAACTTCCAGTTCGCCCGACTGCCAGCGTTCCTCGATGACACCGCCCGGCCCGGGGAGCCACGGCAACGGGGAAATCAGCTTTCTGACTTGCCCGTTGGCTACCAGCCGGGCTACGCCGCCGGTGGAATCCGCCGAACAAACACAGGTCAACCGGCCAATACCGCTATCTGCCAGAGCCTGCAAAAGACGCCGGGGCGCTCCGGCTCCGGCAAAGCCGGCAACCAGCACCGTCGCTTCATCAGAGACGCCGGACAAGGCGGATTCGGCTGAAGGGTAAACTTTCCCTGGGCCCAACGCTGCCTCCCTAAAGAGTTTCGAGTATTTTACCAGCAATCGGGTCGGCCGTCATTTTGGCAAACGGTATTGCGGACTTTCAACTGGCCGATTCGCTGCTGCATTACCGGCAACATCCGCTGCTAAAACACTGTGCCGGAAACCGGCCTGCGCTGCCGGGCGGCGGCAAAATACTACCGCCCCGACAATTCGGGGCGGTAATCAGAGGTTGCCGGCAAAGGTATGCCCGGGTTAGTAATCCATCGGAGGCATGGGCGGGGCCGCCGCCTTGTCCTCAGGAATCTCGGTAATCATGGACTCGGTGGTCAGGACCATGGCCGCCACGCTGGCCGCGTTCTGCAAAGCGTAGCGGGTTACCTTAACCGGGTCCACAATGCCGCGCTCCATCATCGGGCCAAATTCGCCGATGTCAGCGTCATAGCCATAGTCGTCGGCCTGCTGCTTAACTTGATTCAACACCACTGCGCCTTCCGACCCGGCGTTTTCAACGATGAGTTTCAGCGGCTGTTCCAGGGAACGGCGAATGATATTAACTCCAATGGTTTCGTCATCCGTCAGGCCGGCAATGTTATCCAGGGCCCGCTGGGCGCGAACCAGAGCAACGCCGCCGCCGGGGACAATGCCCTCTTCAACGGCGGAGCGGGTAGCCGACAGAGCGTCTTCCACGCGGGCTTTGCGCTCTTTCAACTCAATCTCGGTAGCTGCGCCAACCTTAATCACTGCCACGCCGCCAGACAGCTTGGCCATACGCTCCTGGAGCTTTTCCCGGTCGAACTCGGAGGTGGTTTCCTCAATCTGGGTCTTTATCTGGTTGATGCGCGCCTGGATTGCATCCTCGGAACCGCGACCTTCCACGATGGTGGTCTCGTCCTTGGTGGAAGAAACCCGGCGGGCGTGTCCGAAGTCTTCAACCACCGCCGAATCCAGTTTGCGGCCCGTCTCTTCGCTGATAACCGTGCCGCCGGTCAAGATGGCGATGTCTTCCAGCATCGCCTTGCGCCGGTCGCCAAAGCCGGGAGCTTTGACCGCCAGGATGTTGAGAGTGCCGCGCAGCTTGTTGACCACCAGGGTAGCCAGAGCCTCGCCATCCACGTCCTCGCCGATAATAACCACGTTCTTGCGGCCTACCTGGAGCAGCTTTTCCAGGGCGGGCAGCAAATCAGCGACGGCGGATACCTTCTTGTCGGTAATAATCAGGGCGGCGTCTTCAATCACGGCTTCCATGCGGTCGGAGTTGGTGATGAAATAAGGGGAGATGTAACCGCGGTCGATTTGCATCCCTTCGACGTATTCAATCTCGTCGGAAAGGCCCTTGGATTCTTCCACTGTGATAACGCCGTCCTTGCCCACCTTTTCCATCGCCTCGGCGATGGTCTCGCCGATGGCATCTTCGTGAGCAGAAAGGCTGGCAACCTGGCCGATGCGGTCGCGGGTCTCGACCGTCTGGGCCATGCCGCGCAGTTCATCAACCACAGAGGCTACCGCCCGTTCAATGCCGCGCTTGATCGCCATCGGGTTGCTGCCGGCGGTAACGTTCTTGAAGCCTTCGTTAATCAGGCTCTGGGCCAGGACAATCGAGGTGGTAGTGCCGTCGCCGGCGGCGTCGTTGGTCTTGGTGGCGGCTTCCTTCAGCAATTGGGCGCCCATGTTCTCGAAGGGGTCGGGAAGTTCAATTTCCTTGGCGATGGTTACGCCATCGCTGCAAACCAGGGGCGGGCCAAATTTCTTGTCCAGCACCACATTGCGGCCTTTGGGGCCAAGGGTAACCTTGACGGATTCGGCCAGGGTATCAATGCCTACGCGAAGCGTTTTGCGGGCCTCCTCCGAGTAAGCCATCTTCTTTGGGGGCATCCTGTTCCTCCTGAACGATTTGGTTAATTCGGGTACTACCTATGGATAAGCCCTGCCAACCGCGTGGCAAGGGCTGGCCGGCGGTTCCGGTCAGGAAACCCTGGCGAGAACGTCGCTCTCCCGCATAATCAGGTACTCGTCGTCGCCGTCCTTATACTCGGTGCCGGCAAACTTGGAATAGATGACCCGGTCGCCCACGCTCAACTCCATGGGAATCCGGCTGCCATCATCGGTGGCCCGGCCCGGCCCTACGGCAATAACTTCCCCTTCCTGGGGCTTCTCTTTGGCGGTATCGGGCAGGAAAATACCGCCCCGGGTGGTCTGTTCCTGTTCAATGGGCTTGATTATGATCCGCTCCCCTAATGGAGCAAAATTAGACATGGTATCTACTTAATCCCTCCTTTGTTTATCTGATTTCCCCGTCGATTACATCGGTTTAGCAGTCGCAACTGGAGACTGCTAATTCATCCTAATCAAGGTTCAGCCGCTTGTCAAGAGACGGGCTGCCACTTACCATGTAGCCGAGCAGCTGACTCCAGGCCTCCCGGCGAAGGTGGAACCCGTGTTCGTTACGCCTCCATACCGGTTCATTTCCTGCACGCTGCCCTCTGCGGGCCGCGGGACCGCTACCCTTACCCTGAACCGACCGGAAACCGGCAACGCTATCGATGCGGAACTGGCCGAGGAGTTTCGCCATTCCTGCGGGCTGCTTAACGAAACCGACCGCTGCCGGCTGCTGGTGGTTGCCGCTGCCGGAAACTGCTTTTCGGTAGGCCGGCAGCCATTGGGCAACATTGATCCGGCAGCGCCTGGAGAGTTCTCCACGACCGGGGCCGCTGACGCTATGCGCCCGCTCCAGGTGGCCGACGCCCTGGCCGCCCTGAATATACCGGTAATCGTGGCGCTGAACGGCGATGCCATCGGCCACGGCCTGGAACTGGCCCTGGCCGGCGACTTGCGAATCGCGGCAACCAATGCCCGTTTTGCTCTGTCCGGCCCGGGTATGCCGGCCTTCCCCTGGGACGGCGGCACGCAGCGGCTGCCCCGCCTCATTGGCCCCGCCTGGGCCCTGGACCTGGCCTTGACCGGCCGGGCCGTGGCTGCGGAGCCGGCCTTGACCCTGGGGCTGGTCAACCGGGTCGTGCCGCCGGACTTGCTGCTGGAAGAAACCGAGAGGCTGGCCGATTCCATCCTGGCCGGTGGGCCTATCGCTGCCCGCTACGTCAAGGAAGCGGTCAACCACGGTCTGGACTTAACCTTGCACCAGGGCCTGCAACTGGAGGCCGACCTGAGTCTTTTGCTGCACAGCACCGCCGACCGGGCCGAGGGCATCGCTTCCTTCAGGGAGAAACGGCCCCCCCGGTTCATCGGCAGCTAGGCAAAGCCGGTTGACGCCGAACCGTCGGCCAGAACCGTCGGCAAAGGAGGCCCCAGTATTTGCCCTAGACTGAAACCGGGACGGTCAACTCAACCCGGCTCGTCCCTGCCATCGTCCAACCGGAACAATGCACCGGCAATTTTCGCTTCCGCATTGCCAACCCAGGCTTGTCGGGACATAATGGCAGAGTTGCCGGGGCAAACAGCGGCTGGCCCGATGCGGTCGGCTGAAGGAACCGCCATTGAAAGTTAAAAAAGTTAAACTGGACTTGCACACGCACATCTGGGAAGCATTCAACTTCCAGCCGCCTTCTCTGTCCATTGCCGAACAGGTAATCGCCCGGATTAAGTCTCAGGGCATTGACGGCATCGCAATTACCGACCACCACAACTGGGAGTGGGGGGCCAGGCTGCGCGACCTGATTGAAGAGCATTTCCCCAACCAGGCAATCATCATTCCCGGCTGGGAAATTGAAATCAGGCCGCCGCACAGTCCTTTCGATGAGTATCAGGTAAGCGAACTGCTGCTGCCGGAGGGCGGCGTGTTCCGCATCTATTGCCATCCGGGGTACTATTCGCCCAATATCATTATTGAGGACCACATCCATGCGATCGAAATCGACAACTGCCTCCATAACTGGCACATCCGCAAGCAGCAGGTGCAGGAAGTGGCCGACGAGCATTCGCTGCTGACGGTAGCGGTCAGCGATGCCCATGTGCTGGAAAACGTAGGATTGCGCCATACCGAGGTGGATTTGGCCGATTTGTACCGCCGGGCCATGCCCCGGTCCCAGTGGCAAGGCTGACTGGTTATGCCAGCTTGGGAAACGCTGCTTTTTGAGAAGCGGGACGGAGTGGCCCATCTTTCCCTGTGCCGGCCCGGGGCCCTCAATGCTTTCAACGTGCAAATGCGGGACGATTTTTCCCAGGCCCTCTTTGCAGTAGCAGCGGATGCGGAAGCCAGGGTATTGCTCATCACCGGTCAGGGCCGGGCCTTTTGCGCCGGGGCCGACCTGACCGAGTTCGGGACAGCCCCGTCGCAGGCCATCGCCCGGCAGTCGCGCTGGCAGCGGGACCTTTGGGGGCAGCTGAATCGCCTGCCCAAACCGGCCGTTGCGGCAGTGCATGGTTACTGCATTGGTTCCGGGATGGAAATTGCCCTGTTCTGCGACCTGCGCCTGGCTGCCGAAGATACCGTTTTCGCCATGCCCGAAGGGAAGCTGGGGATGATTCCCGCCGCTGGCGGCAGCCAGACCCTGCCGCGGCAGAGCGGCGCCTCCGCCGCCCTGGATTTGCTGCTGACCGGACGCCACTTTGGCGCTCAGGAGGCTTTGGCCCTGGGCCTGGTTACCCGCGTTGTCCCGGCCGACCGGCTGGAAGCCGACGCATGGGCGCTGGCCCGCAGCCTGGCGGCGAAACCGGCCAGCCAGACGTCCGCCATCAAGCTGGCCCTCCGGCGGGGGCAGAACCTTGCTCTGTCGGAAGGCCTGGCCCTGGAAAAACGCCTGGCCGCCCTGAGCTGACTAACGACGGGGAATGCCGGAAAACCGGCTTTCCGGTCCGGTCAACCCGACGCTGTCCCCGAAAGCCGAAGAGCCTGAAGGGTTTATTGACCGGCTTCAAGTTGCCGGTGGAACCAAGAAACGGAGCCCCGATGAATACGACCGAGTTTCTCACTATTGCCGAGGCCATTGTCCCCGACCGCTGGGCCATTTTATTTGAGGGCGAGCGGTTCAGCTACCGGCAGTTCCGGGAGCGGGTCAACCGTTTGGCCAACGCCATGGCTGATTGGGGGGCCGGACGCGGCGACCGGGTGGCTGCCATGCAGGTGAATTGCCCCCAGCTTATTGAGCTGTACTTCGCCGCCGCCCAGCTGGACGCCATTTACGTACCGCTCAATTTCCGGGCCAGGTCGGAAGAACTGGCTCAAATGCTGACCATTGCCGAGCCCGGTTTATTGTTCATCGGCCAGCGCTACCTGCCGCTGCTCGACGCCGCCGCCGGGCTGACGCCGCAGCAGGTGATAACCCTGGATGGCCCAGCCGTGCCGGGGGGCTGGCAGTACGAGGATTTCCTGGAAGCTTCCCCGGAACAGCTTCACTTTCCGGAAGACGATGCTGACGCTACTACGGTCATTATGTTTACTTCCGGCACCACCAGCGTACCCAAGGGGGTACAGCTAACCCACGACAGCTTCGCCAGTTACCTGCTGGAAACCGTGGCGCCGGCCGACCCGGAGGTATCGGAAACCAACCTGCTTACCGTGCCTTTGTACCATATTGCCGGCTTGCAAGCCGCCCTGGCCGCCGTCTATGGCGGCCGTACCCTGGCCGTGATGCGTCAGTTCGAACCCCGGGAATGGCTGACCCTGGCCCAGGAATGTCGGGCTAACCGGGCCATGCTGGTGCCAACCATGCTCAAACGTCTGCTGGATTGCCCGGAGTTTCCCGATTACGACCTGTCGGCCCTGCGGGTAATTACTTACGGGGCGGCGCCCATGCCGCTGCCGGTTATCCGCCAGGCCATTAAAGAGCTGCCCGGGGTTAGCTTCATCAACGCCTTCGGGCAAACTGAAACCGCCTCCACCATCACCGCGCTGCCTCCGGAGGACCACGTGCTGGAAGGCTCGCCGGATGAAGTGGCGGTCAAACTCCGGCGGCTCGGTTCCATCGGAAAACCACTGGACGATGTTGAGGTAATGATTGTCAACGAGGACGGGAACCCGGTCGCCGCCGGCGAGGTTGGCGAGATTGTGGCGCGCGGCCCCCGTATGATGAAGGGCTATTGGCAGCAGCAGGACGCCACCATCGACACCATCCGGGACGGCTGGGTTTATACCGGAGATTTGGCTTACCAGGATGCGGATGAATATATTTACCTGGCAGGCCGGGCCAGAGATTTCATTAAGCGGGGCGGAGAGATGATTTCCCCGGAGGAAGTGGAACAAGCGCTGCTCGCCCATCCTTCGGTGGAAGAGGCCGCGGTAATCGGCGTGCCGGACCTGGAATGGGGCGAAGAAGTCCGGGCGGTAGTGGTTCTCGGCGCCAGGCCGGCAGCCGCGTCTGAACTGATTGAACACTGCAATCAACGGCTGGCCGGCTTCAAGCGCCCCCGCTCGGTGGTGTTCGTTGACCAACTGCCTCGCAATGCGATGGGCAAGGTGATGAAGCGGGACCTCCGCAAGGAATTCGGCTACCCGATTGCGGGTTAAGCCCAGCTGAAAACGGCAGAGGGCGCGTTATGAAAATAGCAGTGATGGGCGCCGGCGGCGTTGGCGGGTACTTTGGCGGGCTGCTGGCCCGGAGCGGCCACCAGGTTACTTTCATCGCGCGGGGCGCCCACCTTCAAGCCATCAGGGAAAAGGGGCTTCGGGTGGAAAGCGTCAACGACGGAACCTTCACCGTAAACTCGCCGGCCACCAGCGACGCCAGCCAGGTTGGGCCGCAGGAGCTGGTTCTGTTCACCGTCAAAATGTACCATAACGCTGAAGCTATTGCAGCCATTCGCCCGCTAATGGGCCCCGGCTCCCTGGCGCTTACTTTGCAGAACGGGATTGACAACGGCGGCCAACTGGCAGATGCCTTCGGGCCGGAACGGACGCTCATCGGTTCCTGCTACCTGGAAGGACGCATCCGGGAACCGGGGGTAGTTACCCAGGGCGGCCCGGGCATGGCCTCCTTCGGCGAGCTGGAACCCGGCCTGACTGAACGGTGCCGGCGGCTGCTGAACGTTTTTCAGGAAGCCGGGTGGCGGGTGGACTTGCAAGAAAATATGCCCGGTATGCTCTGGAAGAAATTCTCTTACCTGGCCGGGTCAGCAGCCGTGGGCGCTGCCAGCCGCTCTCTCTTTGGTGAAATGCGCGCCATCCCGGAAACCCGGGCCATCATCCAGGGGGCAATTACGGAAATACTGGAAGTGGGACGGGCCGCCGGCGCTCCCGTTATGGACGACTCCCTGGAATGGGCCATGGCCGCGCTGGACAACTTTCCGGCAGCCGGCATGTCCTCTTTGGGCAAGGACTTCCTGGAGGGCCGTCCAGTGGAGCTGGAAGGGCTTACCGGCGCCGCCCTGCGCCTGGCCCGGCAGTACGGCGTCGCGACGCCGATAAACCAAACCCTCTACGCCATTCTGAAACCATGGGCCCGGCGCATTGCAGCGGAACTGAACCAGCCCACCCAAGATGGTTAAACCAGCGGAACTAACCGACGGCAGCCGAACCCGGCCTGAATATTACCTTCAGCCCGGTCAGCCATACCCGACAATCGACCCAATATCATAAACCGGAGGCAGTTTATCAATGAAAGCCGCCAGACTGGTCGGTCCCAGGCAGTTTGAGATTCTGGACGCAGCAATGCCCAACCCAAAGGATGGGGAATGTCTGATTAAACTGGAAAAGCTCTCCGTGTGCGGCAGCGATATTCGCCATGAATACAGCCAGCTATTTCCCGAGGAACATTATCCCGGCCGCCTGGGTTCCCCGGGGCACGAATGCGCCGGGGTGGTGGTGGAAAGCCGCTGCGACGAATACCAGGCCGGCCAGCGAGTGATTATCTACCCCGGTCGGGGCGTTGAATCCGGCGGGCTGGTGGAATATATTGCCGCTACGCCCGACTGGATGTGCGCCCTGCCCGATGAGGGTGATTTGGCCGAATGGGTGCTCTGCCAACCTTCCGGCACCGTGCTCTACTCGGTGCAGCAGATGGGCAGTCTGCTGGGCAAGGACGTAGTCGTCGTCGGTCAGGGGGTCATCGGCCTTTCTTTCACCATGCTGACCGCCAGATTGGGGGCGCAGCGCGTCATTGGCATCGACCCGGTGCAATATCGCCTGGATTGGTCCCGCAAGATGGGAGCAACCCACACCCTGAACCCCGACCGGGATAACGTAATCGAGGCGGTCAACGACTTAACCAATGGACGGGGCGGCGACGTGGTGGTGGAAGCGGCCGGCTACCCGGACAGTTTCAACACCGCCCTGCGTCTGGTGGCCCAGTTCGGCAAGGTGATGGTTTTCGGCATTCAGGCCGACGAGTTCATTCCGGTAGAGCATGAGCTGCTGATGGAACGCCAACCCACTTTGATACCCACCACCGGCGGCCGGCTCCGGGAACCTATGGCCCCCATCCGAACCATGGTGGACCTGAAGCAGCGGGGCTGGTGCGACCCGGGCCAGATGCTGACCCACCGCCTGCCCTTTGACCAGGTTCAGCGGGCTTTTGAGCTGTATGAAAACCAGGAAGACGGCATAATCAAGGTAGTAATGAGCATCTAATACCGACAGGAGGAAATCATGGGAACTTACCGAATGTACACCGGCGGCGACAGTCAGACCCATATCGAGGCCATTGACCTGGCTCTGACTCCCCAATGGACTGAGGGGCTGGCCGCCAATACTATTACCTTCCGGTCTGCGCCGGCCGGCCGCTTCCAGGACTGGCACCCGGCGCCCCGGGAGCAGTTCGTTATCATTATTTCCGGCCAACTGGAAATCGGGTTGGGCGACGGCAGCAAGCACGTTTTTGGCCCCGGCGACGCCCGGCTGGTAGCGGACACCACCGGCCAGGGACACACTACCGCCACCTATGGCAATGAACCCTGCGTAACGGCAACCATACCTCTGGCTTAGTCCGCCAGCCAACTGCCCGCTACTCCGGTCAGGGGCGGGGCTGTACCCGCCTCTGCTGCATTTCCTTACCCCTTCGCGAGGGGCGCTTCCGGAACCGCTCTTCAGCTTTCCGGGTAGGTTAACTTCAACAGAGTATGCCGGCGGTTGCGGGTGTAAGGCCGTACCTCTTCCGGCCAGCTGCCGGCATCCACTGCCTCGCTCCAGCCGGGCCCGACCAGAACCTCCGGCGATTCCAGTTCATAAAGAGCGTGGTGTTTAGGTTCATTCTCAGCAACTATCCGTCGGGTCTCCCCGCCCATGACCATGACCAGTTCCCGGGTCTCAAAGCGCGCTACCGAGATTACGCCCGGCGTCCGGGCCAGAAGCGGGCAATGCTCCGAGTTGTAAACTTCGTTAAAACGGGCCTCCCGCTCCGGGGCAATATCCATGCTGGCAATAAACAGATAACGGGAAGTTAAAGGCATAGTTTGCCTCCTGGTTTAAGGTGGGGGTTGGCGGCCAAATCGCTGCGCCTGACCGCCGCTGACTTTGCGAGGGGTAAATCCGCCCATCGGTCCGGCGCCGTGTCTGCCGGCGCCAAACCGAAAAGGGGTTGGGTTAAGCCCAGCCCCTGCCGGCATCTTGCCGGCAGGGAAGCTAAAAGGCTCGCTTGTGCGAAGTTTCGGTCTCGGCGCTGGTGATAAACTCCAGCAGCACGGCGAGCCCTTCCTCGGTCTGCTGCCGGGCCCGCCGAAAGGCCGGGGCTATTTCCGAAGGGTCTTCAACCCGCTCGGCGTACCCGCCCATGGCCCGGCCCATATCCGCATAGTTGCCGCCCAGGTCGCGCGTGCCGAAAAGGGCATGGGAAGTGGCCATAGCCCCGGTTTCCACGGCCATAGTGGAGTTGTTAAGCACTACGGTTATGATGGGTATTCCGCAGCGGGCCGCCGTCTCAAAGTCCAGGCCGGTCATGCCAAAAGCGGCATCGCCCATAAAGTTGACACACACCTTTTCCGGCCTGGCCAGCTTGGCGCCCATCACCAGACCCAGGCCGGTGCCCAACCCGTGGGACTTGCCCCAGCCCAGATAAGTGCGGGGGCCTTCGGTACGGTAGAAGGGCATAATCTGGTCCCGCGGACTGCCTGAATCATGGGTTACTATGGCCTCACTGGGCGGCACCGTCTGCATGAACTCAAAAATCACCCGGTAAGGGTTGATGGGTATATCCTGACTTTTAAGCTTGGCTTCCCACTGGTTCAGCCAGCCGAAACGCTCCATCTGAATCTCGTTGGCGATGGCCGGGTCTGTTTTACGGCTTTCGCCCACAATATCCCGGCAGGCATCAATCATCTGGCGCAGCACCAGTTTAGCGTCGCCAACGATGGGGTAATCCACATCATAATCTTTGTTAATATCCCGCGGATCGTTGGTAGCGTGGATTAACGTCTTGCCGGGGGGTATATTCATCGACATACCGTGGCGGGTAAAGCTGCACCCAATACCGAAGATTAAATCGGCCCGGCGCACGAACTGAAACACGGGGCCGGACATTACGCCGGAACCGCTGCCCAGAGCCAGGGGGTGGGTTTCCGGAAAGGCGCTTTTGCCTAACAGAGTGGTCATTACCGGAGCTTGCAGCAGTTCGGCCAATTCGAGCAGGTCTTCATAGGCCCTGGCATACAGCACGCCCTGCCCGGCATGAATTACCGGATAGCGGGCGCTGCAAAGGGCCCGGGCCGCCGCTTCCACATCGGCCGGGCTGCCCTGGGCCGCCAGCCGTCGCACTCGCCGGCTCCAGAAAAAGGCGGCTTCATCCACTTCTTCCAGCGCCACGTCGGAAGGGATTTCCACCATCACCGGGCCCACCCGGCCCTGGCGCAAGCCGGCAAAGGCCCGCCGCATTATCTGCGAAGTGCGCGCAGGGGTGTTTATCGGTTCAATGTACTTGGTAATGCCGGCATAGTTGGCTGCCGAGTTAAAATGGGGGGTTATCCCCTGGCGTTCCCGCGGTTCGCCCAGAGGCAGCAGCAGGATTGGCGTGGAATCGGAGTAAGCAGTAGCTACGCCCGGGTAGGCATTTTCTGCGCCCGGCCCGTATTGCATGGCAAAAACCCCTGGCGTCTCCCCGTCGGTTACCCGGCTGAAGCCATCGGCAATGCCAACGCCCACCCGTTCCTGCCGGCAAACAATGGGGCGGATGCCGGCAGCGGCCGCCGCCTCAATCACCGGCGTGGTCGGAAAGCAGCTAAGGTACTGGATGCCTTCCCGTTTCAGAATTTCTGAGATTGCTTCTATCGTATTCAACTGCATACCCTCAAAAACCGGTTTTTGCGTTACGGCCTACCCCGAACCGGTGCCGGCCGGGGTTTTATTCCGTCCATTGGTCAGCATCCTTCCGGCAACCGTCCGGCTTACCGTCCACGGGACGTCTCGTAGGCCGCTATCTTGTCTTCCTGCTGCAAGGTAAGCCCGATGTCATCCAGGCCGTTCAGCAGGCAGTAGCGGCGAAAGTCATCAACCTCGAAATCCACCGCTATTGCTTCGTTTTCGTCCCAAATGCGTTTCGCCTCCAGGTCAACGTTCAGCTGCAACCCCGGGTTGGCCTGGGCCAAATCCATAATTGCCCGAACCTGCGCCTCCGGCAAAACAATGGGGAGCAGCCCGTTCTGGAAACAGTTATTGAAGAAAATATCAGCAAAGCTGGCCGCAATCACGCAGCGGATGCCGTACTCGGTCAAGGCCCATGGGGCGTGTTCCCGGGAAGAGCCGCAGCCGAAGTTGCGTCCGGCAACCAGAATGCTGGCATTGGCATAGCCGGGCTGATTCAGGACAAAGTCGTCCCGGAGAGTACCGTCCTGGTTGAACCGCCAGCGTTCAAAGAGGAATTGCCCATAGCCGGTACGCCGAATACTCTTGAGATGAACTGCGGGGATAATCGCATCGGTATCGACATTCACCCGATCCAGCGGGGCGGCCACCCCGGTCAGTTTCACGAATGGCTCCATCGTTTCCTCCCAATTGCCAGACTTCAGCCCCGATGTCGGGCTGCCTACCATTCCCGGATGTCCACAAAGTGGCCGGCAATGGCGGCAGCGGCGGCCATCTGCGGACTGACCAGGTGGGTACGCCCGCCGGGGCCTTGCCGCCCTTCAAAGTTGCGGTTGGAGGTCGAGGCGCACCGCTGACCCGGCTCCAGAATATCCGGGTTCATACCCAGGCACATAGAGCAGCCGGCAACCCGCCAATCCAGGCCGGCATCCTTGAATATCCGGTCCAGACCCTCGGCTTCGGCCTGCTGCTTGACCAGGGCCGAGCCGGGAACCACCATCGCGTAAACGTCCGGGTGAACCTGGCGGCCCCGGACCACTTCGGCGGCGGCCCGCAGGTCTTCCAGCCGGGAGTTGGTGCAAGCCCCGATGAACACCCGGTCAATCTTCACCTCGGTTATCGGGGTATCGGGTTCCAGGTCCATGTAGGCAAGGGCTCGTTCCGCCGCTTCCTGCTGGGCCGGCTCAGCAAAGGAAGCCGGGTCAGGCACCCGGTCGGACACTCTGGCCACCATACCCGGATTGGTCCCCCAGGTTACGAAGGGTTCCAGGGCCGCCGCGTCAAGCTCCACCAACCGGTCGAAACGGGCGCCTTCATCGGTGGGCAATTGGCGCCAGTCTTCGATGGCTTCGGCCAACTCGTCGCCTTTGGGAGCGAAACGGCGGCCCCGCACGTACTCGAAAGTGGTATCGTCCGGGGCAATCATGCCGGCCCGGGCCCCGCCCTCAATGCTCATATTGCACACGGTCATTCGCCCGGCCATGGACAGGGAGCGGATGGCCTCGCCGGTGTACTCGATAACGTGGCCGACGCCCCCATTTACGCCAATGTGTCCGATGATGCCCAGAATAACGTCCTTGGCGGCTACGCCGGGGGGCAATTGCCCATTAACCCGAACCTCCATGGTTTTGGGCTTGAACTGGCGCAGCGTCTGGGTGGCCAGCACATGCTCCACTTCGGAGGTGCCAATGCCCAGAGCAAAGCAGCCCAGCGCCCCGTGGGTGGAAGTATGGCTGTCGCCGCAGACTACCGTTTTGCCGGGCAGGGTGTAGCCCAGGTCCGGCCCGATGACGTGAACAATTCCCTGGTAAGGACTATAGCGGTCATAAAGGGTAATGCCGAAATCCCTGGCATTTTCTGCCAGAGCGTCCAGTTGACGCCTGGAAACTTCATCGGTAATCGGCCGGGACAGGTCCCAGGTAGGGGTATTGTGGTCCACCGTGCCAATGGTCAGGTCGGGACGACGCACGCCCCGCCCGGCCAGCCGTAGCCCCGCAAAGGCCTGCGGTGTGGTTACCTCGTGAATCAGGTGCAGGTCAATATACAGAACCGAAGGCTGACCAGGTTCCTCGTGCACCAGGTGGGCATCCCAAATCTTCTCAAACATCGTGCGCGGCGGCATAGGCCAATCCTCTCTTTCAATCGCTTGGGTTCTACCGGGCCGGATTCCTGCTGGAATACTACGGCCTTCCCGCAGAACTGACCAATTATAACACCAATGGCTACCTGTGCCGTAATTAACATAATTATTAGGTATTCCCAATGTGTGTTGGTATAAGTGTATGATAGGGTTTGCCGGGAAACCCGACCGCCAGGAGGCAGCAACATGGCCTAACCTGGAGCATACCGGGACGGAATGCAATGCCCTCGCTGCGGCTCCAACTGGCTCCCCCAATACGGCCTTCCCGAGGCAAGCAGACCTATCGCTGTGGCCACTGCCAATACCACTTTGTCCCGGGAACCGAGCGTCCCCACCAGCCGGAGCCAATCAAGGCCCGGGACGCAGCGATGTACACCGAAGGCAGCAGCATGTCCGCCTGCGGCCGGGTTCTGGGCGTCAAGGAAGGAACCGTCTATTCCTGGATTAAAAAAAGTCCGTCAAGCCCGGGAGTTGCTGAAGCTGCTGTGGGAGCAGCGGCAGAAGCAACCCCCCGGTCAGCCCCGGCTCAGGGTCATTTCTTTTGACGAGACGTGGACCTACCAGCGAGCCCGGCGGCGGGGGAAACGCCAGGAGGTGTGGTTCTGGACGGCAATAGCAGAAGAGGCCGATGGTCAGCGGTGGGTGGATTTTGGGCCGGAAACCGTTCCGAAGCCCCTTTTCTGTGGCGGTACGGGAGGCTACTGGAGGGGGAAGAATACCGGACAGACGCTTACCGGGTATATAACTAGCTGTCAGCAGACCGTCACAAAGTGGGCAAAGGGGGCGCGGTGAACCGGAATGAGGGGCTGCATTCCCAACTGCGGGACAAGCTGAACCGGCTGCATCGGAAGACGAAGGGGTACAGCAAGAGCTTGCAGCTGCTGGAGGATTTGGTTGCATTGGTCTGCCTGCGGCTGGGCTTGATTTAACACCAACGCGCATTGGGAATACGGCGGATTTTTCTTCCGCTGCGCCCGCCGTCTTTGTGCTAAACTACAGCCACATCTCAAGAAAAACCGGAGGCCCCGTTTATGCCCAGCCCTGATGCCGTTGTTCTGCCGGCCCACGTCCGCCCCAGCCACTACCAGATTACCCTCCAACCCGATATGGAGAAGTTCACCTTCGACGGGCTGGAAATAATCGACCTGGATATAGCTGAACCCACTTCGGAGATTACCCTCAACGCCGACGAGCTGCAGGTGCGCGCCGCCACCCTGATGCAGGGGGGCCGCTCAACCCGCGCCGCAACTATTACCCTGGACGGAGCGCGGGAAACCGTTATCTTGAGCTTCCCTGACCCCCTGCCCGTTGGGCCGGCCCAATTGGACCTGCGCTTCACCGGCGAACTAAACGACAAGCTGCGGGGCTTTTATCGCAGCCAGTATGTCAACCCGGAGGGCGAGGTCAGCTACCTGGCAACTACCCAGTTCGAGGCCACCGACGCTCGCCGCGCCTTCCCCTGCTGGGATGAGCCGGCCGGCAAGGCTACCTTCCAGCTAACCTTGAATATCCCCCGGGAAATGGTGGCGGTATCCAACACCCCCGTAGTTCAGGAAGCCGGATTAGACGCCGGATATAAATCCGTAATGTTCGCCCGCACCCCGGTTATGTCAACGTATCTGCTGGCTTTCGTTATCGGGGATTTGGCCTGCATCGAACAGGAGGCGGCCAACCACACCAGGGTACGGGTCTGGGCCACCCGGGGCAAGGAGGAGCAAGGGCGCTTCGCCCTGGAAACGTCGGCGCGAATGCTGTCTTTCTTTAATGACTACTTCGGGATACCTTACCCCCTGGAAAAACTGGACCATATCGCCATCCCCGATTTTGCCGCCGGGGCCATGGAGAATTGGGGCTGCATCACCTACCGGGAAACGGCCCTGCTGGTGGACCCGGATAACTCATCCCGGGGCACCCGCCAGCGGGTAGCCGAGGTGGTGGCCCACGAGATGGCCCATATGTGGTTCGGCGACCTGGTAACCATGGAATGGTGGGACGATTTGTGGCTCAATGAGAGTTTCGCTTCCTGGATGGGGAACAAGGCCGTGGACTGGGCCTTTCCGGAATGGGAAATGTGGACCCAGTTCGTCAACATGGACACCAACCGGGCCTTGAGCCTGGACGGACTGCGCAACTCCCACCCTATAGAGCAGGAAGTCAAGGACCCGGCGGAGATTAGTCAGCTCTTCGACGCCATCAGTTACAGCAAGGGCGCTTCAGTAATTCGTATGCTGGAGAACTTTCTGACCGCGGAGGTTTTCCGCCAGGGCCTGCACCAGTACCTGACTGCCAACCAGTACGCCAATGCGCGCACCGGCGACTTGTGGGCCGCCCTGGAGCAGGTATCCCGGCAGCCGGTAACCAATATCATGAACACCTGGGTGGGGCAAACCGGCTACCCGGTGGTCAAGGTGGAAACCCGGCCAGCCGGCGCGGGCCTAGAACTGACCCTGTCCCAGGAGCGGTTCATCTACGATAACCTGCTGGGAGGGGCGGAACCGGAAAACCTGGCCTGGCAGGTCCCAATCAGCGTTGCCCTGAACAGCGGCGACCGCCATTCCATGCTGATGGAGGAACCCCGGGCTCGCCTGCAAATGCCCCAACCTCCGGCGGATGGCGGCTGGTTCAAGGTTAACCCGTCCCAGACCGGGTTCTTCCGCGTCAACTACTCTGAGGAGGATTGGCGCCGGCTGATACCGGCCGTCAGCGCCCTGACTTTGCCGGCCACCGACCGCCTGGGCCTCCAGAATGACGCCTATGCCCTCTCCAAAGCCGGCCTGCTGCCGGTCGGCCAGTTTCTGACCCTGGCTGAAGCTTACGTTAACGAGACCGACGCTTCGGTGTGGAGCGACCTGGCCAGCAACCTGCGGGATATTGAACTGCTGGTGGCCGGTGAACCGTGCCACGAGAATTACCGGGCCTTTGCCCGGGAGTTGTTCCGTCCGGCGGCCGGCCGAATCGGTTGGGACGCCCGGGAGGACGAGGGCCATTTGGACGCCTTGCTTCGCACCACGGTGCTAAGCCAGGCCGGCGCCTACGGGGATTCAGCAACGCTGAGCCAGGCCCGGGAACGGTTCGCCGCCTACGCAGCCGACCAGCAACCCTTGCCGCCCGACCTGCGCGGGCTGGTCTTCAGCCTGGCGGCCCAGGCCGGCGACGAACAAACCTACCGGCAGCTGTGGGAACTGGAACGGGCCAGCGATTTGCAGGAGGAAAAGCTGCGACTGCTGTTGGCCCTGGGCCGTTTTACCCAGCCCGAACTGCTGCAAGAGACTCTGCGCCGGGCTCTTACCGACGAGGTGCGTTCCCAGGATACCATTACGGTAATTACCGCGGTGGCCGCTAACCTGAAGGGAAGGGAGTTGGCCTGGCAATTTGTCCAGGATAACTGGGCAGAGTTCGACCGCCGCTACGGCGACGGCGGTTTTGGCCTGATGCGCCTGGTGTCTATTTGCAGCAATTTCGTGGACGCGGCCAAAATCGCCGAGGTGGAGGATTTCTTCCGGGAACACCCGGCGCCTGCGGCAGAGCGCACTATCCGCCAGTCCATCGAGCGCATTCGTCTGAATTCTCGCTGGCTGGAGTTGAACCGGTCGGAGCTGGCCGCCAGGTTCGGGTAGAGCCGGCAGCCTCCGGAAACGATGTTCGCTGCCGGGGGCGGGTGCGTTCCGCCCCCGAGCAATACCGGCCTGGCTTACCCCGCCAAGGATACCAGGGCGTCGGCCAGTCTTTCCAGACGTTCCCGCTGGGGGATACAGTCCAGCCACTGCTGCGGAATGGCCGATGCGCCGTAACGGGCGCCCAGGACGGCCCCGGCCACAGCGCCGTTGGTGTCGGTATCCCCACCGACCGCAACGACGGCGGCCAGGGCGTCGGGAAAGTTCAGGGTGGTCCGGGTCGCCCAGAGGCCAAACTGCATACACAGCAAAGTGTGGCCCTTGTGCCGGTGGTTCCAGAACAGGCTGTCCACCGTACCGCCCACCGCCCGGACCCACTCCAGGGTCTCCGTCGGGGCGCCGTCGGCCTCGGCGGCTTGCGCCAAATCCGTCAGCTCCGGTTCGCCGCCCTGCAAGTATCGGGCGATTACCGCATTGACGATGATGCAAGACCACTGGCAGGCCGGGGCGTAGTGGGTTGCCACGCAGGAACGGCTGCTGTCCTGCACCAAACCGTTCGGGTCGGTGTACCTGGCCAGGGCCACCGGAGCGCAGCGCATTACCCCGCCATTGGGGGCAATGCCTCCGAAATCCTCATAGACTATCCCGGCTGCCTCGGGCGGCGGTATGCCGTCTTCCAGGCGGTCAATAACCTCAGACGTAGTAATACCGATACCCCGCCCGTTCTCCCGCCGCCAACGAACCAGTCGGCGGGCAAAATCGGCAACCAGCTCCCCTTCGGTCAGCAAGGCTTCAGCCAGTTCCACCGCCTGGGCCAGGTCGTCATCCATCGGCCTCAACCTTTCCGCCGGGTCAATATCGGTAACGCCATCCGGGTAGAAACGCCGGATTTCGCTGCTGCTAGAGCCTTCGATTGGCAGCCCCAACAGGTTGCCGGCAGCCAGGCCCAGCATTACACCCCGGGCCCGGGCTTGCAGTGTATCCGGGGGCAAAGCTGCGGCGGGGGTCAGCAATTTCGCAATCGCCGGCGCATTGGCAACTACCGTCGGGTCTGGCAGCATAACGAAACCTCCGTAGCGAAGAAGTTGACCGTCTGACAATACCGGATTGCGCCCTTCCCGGCAACCTGCCCGGGCCAGGCCCATGCCAAAGGAAACCCGATGCCAACACCCGATGATTGAAGCCCTTGCCCATTGCGGCCCGGCAAAGGGAAACCCGTCTGTCCGAAACCGGGGTGCCGGTTTTCCATTGGCCCAATTTGACAGCCTTCGCCCCGGTAGGTAGGCTTAAAGACCGAAATCGGTTTCTTTAAGTGTGAAATTATGGAACGTGTCAACCGCATTGCCGCGCTGAAATCGTTGCTGAGTCAACGAATACTGGTCGTTGACGGGGCCATGGGGACTTTAATCCAGAACAAAAACCTGGGGCCGGAGGACTTCGGCGGCCCGGAGTACGAGGGCTGCAACGAATATTTGACCCTTACCCGGCCCGATGTAATTACTGAAATCCACCAGGTTTACCTGGCGGCCGGCGCCGATATTCTGGAAACCAACACCTTCGGCGCTACTTCAGTAGTGCTGAGCGAGTATGACCTGGCCCACGCAGCGCGGCGCTTAAATCGCACCGCCGCCGAACTGGCCCGGCAGGCAGCCGAGGCCGCCGCTACCCCGGAACGGCCCCGCTTTGTCGCCGGAGCGATGGGGCCCACCACCAAAACCATCTCGGTTACTGGCGGCATTACCTTCGACGAACTATCCGAAGCTTACCGGGAGCAGGCCCTAGGCCTGGTTGAAGGCGGAGTTGACCTGCTGCTTCTGGAAACCACCCAGGACACGATTAACCTGAAGGCTGGCCTAATCGGCATTGACCGCGCCCTGGCGGAACTGGGTATCGACGTGCCGGTGGCAGTGCAGGGCACCATTGAACCTATGGGAACCCTGCTGGCCGGGCAGGATGCTGAAGCCTTTTATACTTCGCTGGCCCACCGGGATTTGCTCTGGATTGGCTTTAACTGCGCTACCGGCCCCAACTTTATGACCGACCACATTCGCACCCTGGCCGGGCTGGCTCGCTTTCCGGTGGCTTGCCTGCCCAACGCCGGCTTGCCGGACGAGGACGGCAATTACAACGAAACGCCGGAGATGATGTCCGACGCCATTGGCCGGTTTGTCGAATCGGGCTGGCTCAACGTAGTCGGCGGCTGCTGCGGCACCGGGCCGGAGCATATCCGGCAGTTGGCGCAAAGGGCGGTGGGCGCTGCACCGCGAAAGCCGGTCTGCATCCGGGAAACCCGGGTCTCCGGCATTGAGGCTCTGGTAATTGATGAAGATACCCGGCCGGCTATCATCGGGGAGCGCACCAACGTGCTGGGCAGCCGCCGCTTCCGCCGGCTGATTGGCCGGGGGGCCTTTGAAGAGGCCGCCGAAATTGGCCGCCGGCAAGTGCGCAACGGCGCCCACGTGCTGGACGTGTGCCTGCAGGACCCGGACCGGGATGAGCTGGCCGATATTACCCGGTTTCTCGACCTGGTAACCCGCAAGGTCAAATGCCCCATAATGCTCGACTCTACCGACGCCTTCGTCATCGAAGAATCGCTGAAAAGGCTGCAAGGCAAATCCATCATCAACTCGGTCAACCTGGAGGACGGGGAGGCCCGGTTCCAGGCGGTGGCGCCCCTGGCTCGTTCCTATGGGGCCTCCCTAGTGGTGGGTTGTATCGACGACGACCCGGAACAAGCCCAGGCCATTACCCGGGAGCGCAAGCTGGCAATCGCCCTCCGTTCCCGGAAGCTGCTCACTGAAAAGTACGGCATCCCGGAGGAGGATTTAATCTTTGACTCTTTGGTCTTTCCGGCCGGCACCGGCGATGAAAATTACGTCGGCTCTGCCGCTGAAACCATTGAAGGAGTGCGGCTGATTAAGGAAGCGATGCCCAACGCTAAAACGGTCCTGGGCATTTCCAACGTTTCCTTTGGCCTGCCGGCGGCGGGCCGCGAGGTTTTCAATTCGGTGTTTCTGTACCATTGCGTGCAGGCCGGGCTGGATATGGCGATTGTCAACTCGGAGATGATGCAGCGGTACGGCTCCATTCCTGAAGCGGAACGCCGCCTTTCCGAGGACTTAATCTGGAACCGGGGCGATGACCCGGTAGCCGCCTTTGCCGCCTACTTTCGGGATAAAGCGCCCCGGGCCACCAACGAAGAACGGCGAAACCTGCCCCTGGATGAACGCTTGTCCCTGGCCATTATCGAGGGAACCCGGGAAGGGTTGGCCGAAGACCTGGACATGGCCCTGCGGGAAAGGGCGCCTCTGGAAGTAATCAACGGCCCGTTGATGGCCGGCATGGACGAAGTAGGGCGTCAGTTCAACGCCAACCAGCTTATCGTGGCCGAGGTGCTTCAGTCGGCGGAAGCGATGAAGTTCGCCGTCGCCCACCTGGAACCCCATATGGAACGGACCGACTCGGCGGCCAAAGGCAAGGTTATCCTGGCCACCGTCAAGGGCGACGTGCACGACATCGGCAAAAACCTGGTGGACATCATCCTTTCCAACAACGGCTATCAAGTGATTAACCTGGGCATTAAGGTGCCGCCCCAGGACCTGATCGCTGCCTGCCGCGAACACCGGCCCGACATCGTGGGGCTCTCCGGCCTGCTGGTCAAGTCGGCCCAGATGATGGTGGAAACGGTGCGGGACTTCCGCCAGGCTGGAGTCAACCCGCCCATATTGGTCGGCGGCGCCGCCCTGTCTAACCGGTTCACTCGTTTGCGCATTGGCCCGGAGTATGAAGGCCTGGTGGCTTATGCTCAAGACGCCATGAGCGGCCTGGCCCTGGCCAACACCTTGCAGGATGCCGACGAACGGCAGCAGCTGGCGGCCCGGATTGAGGCCGAGACGGATGAGTTGCTGCGGTCAGCAGCAGAACGGGAACCAACCCAGGCCCAAACTGCCGATGCGGTGGCGCCGGCCCGGGTTTCCCACGATTTCGCGCCGCCTAACCCGCCGGATTTGCGGCTGCACGTCCTCCGGGACTACGACCTGACGGAAATCTTCCCTTACATCAATCCCCAAATGCTGTACGTGCGGCACCTGGGCTACAAAGGCCGCTTTGCCGAGGCTTTGGCGCAAGAGGAGGCCAATGCCCTGGAACTGCGCGCTTCAGTGCGGCGGGTGGAAGACGTTATGCTGGCCCAGCCCGACATTCAAGCCAATGGGGTATTCAAGTTTTTCCCTTGCCACTCGGAAGGGCAGAACCTGTTGATTTACGGGCCTGATGGGCGCACGGCGCTGGAACGGTTCTACTTTGGCCGTCAAGCCCAGCGGGAAGGCTTGTGCCTCTCCGACTATGCTCGGCCCGTCAGGTCAGGGCAGCCAGATTACATAGCCCTGTTTGCCACCACCATCGGCCCCGGGGTACGCGCCCTGTCTGAGGAATGGAAGGCCCAGGGCCGGTTTCTTGACTCCCATATCCTGCAAGCGCTGGCTCTGGAGTCTGCCGAGGCCTTTGCCGAACTGCTTCACCAGCAAATAAGGCAAATGTGGGGCATCGGAGACCCGCCGGGGCTGACCTATCAAGACTTGTTCCGCACCCAATACCGGGGACGGCGTTACTCCTTTGGCTACCCGGCCTGCCCCCGGCTGGAAGACCAGGAACAGCTATTTCGCCTGCTGGACGTTACCGGCAATATCGGCGTCGCGCTGACCGAAGGCTATATGATGGACCCGGAAGGGTCGGTCTCCGCCCTGGTCTTCCACCACCCGGAGGCCCGGTACTTCAACCTGAGCGAGCAGGACATTGAACGTCTGGAGCAAGAGGCCGGGCAGCCTTAGCCGCCAGGCCGAGAATGGGTTGAAGCAGTCTGTCCCTGCCGCCGGTTCCCCGGCGGCAGGGCTTTTTTTACCCTTCCGCAAAACTCCACCAACCACTGCTTTCTGTTTCTGACAAATAAAACCGGCCTTGACAACATGTAAGCTATGCATTATTGTAATCGTGTAAGTTATATATGGAGTAAGTGGCAGCCATGGAAGAAGCCAATCAAAAGCGCCGGGACCGGGTAATCCGCAACGTCAGCCGGACAATCGCCGAGGCGGTCATCCGGGGAACTGACGCGGCGGAAAACGCCACCGAGAGCATCAAAGAAACTATCAGAAGCCGTCCGGGTCCAGAGCGGCAGACCCGGAACAATGTCGTAATGGTCCGAGTGGATCGGGACAGCCTGGAGCGGATGGACGAACTGGTAGAGGTGGAACTGGCGGGCAGCCGTTCTGAAGCCGCTGCTCTTCTTATTTCCGCCGGCATTGAGGCCCGAAAGAACCTCTTCGCATCAATATACGCCAAGGTGGCGGAAATAAGAAAGGCTAAAGAGGAACTAAAGGCCATGCTCAACATTCAAGAGGAAGCCCAGGGGCCACAAGACCCCATCGCTTGAGCAGTCCCAATCAGGGTTTGATTTGCGCCAGCCTATCCCATCGCCAGGATTTACCGTTGATGACTACCTATTTCGAAGACCGGCAGTTTTCCGACAAAATGATGCCCCTGGTTGTTACTGCGCTTCACCACATTGACAATCAGGCGCTATTCGGCTCCCTGCTTAATGACAGCTACAGCATCAACGCTGCCAGCGAAGAGCAAGACCGGCAATACGCCACCGACCTGGTCTTGCAGCCGCGAAACCTCAATATATCCGTGCGGGTGCGCCGTACTCCTGCCGCCGATTATTGGCCTCAATTGACCCTGTCTGATGGCAAAGAGCATTGGGGCATTACCCAGCAGAACTACGTGGACCTTTATTTCGTGGGCGTCGCCAGCTTTGACGAGACCCGTCTTTCGCATTGGATGGTGGTTAACCTGCAACGGTTCAGAGAGTGCCTGCGCCAGGATACCAGTATTTTCCCATTAAGAAAGTTCCGCAACCAGCGGGGACAATTCTTCCGGGGTTATACCCTGACCGCCGATATTCCCGGGCTGATAGTTCAAGCCTTCCCTGCCCTTTCAACAAGAGCAGGGATTTTCATGCCGCCCCGAACAGCGATACCAAAGACGCCCGGTTCCAGGACCGTTGGCGGTGGAATCAGGATGCTCACAAGGGCCGGATGATTGCCATTCAGAAGGATCAGCCGAAGGTCTTTATTGATTACCGCCGTGGCTCTCTTCAATACCAAGGTGTCGCCGGTTTCAATTCTCACCCACCCGAGCCGTTCTGCTGACCGGATGCAGAGGTTGTTCATGTTTCAATCCTCACCCACCCTTTCGGGTGGGTGCTACCACCAGATTACCTCCGGCCATGCCCGGACCGATGATGTTTCAATCCTCACCCACCCTTTCGGGTGGGTGCTACCCGTCGTCCCGGGTTATCTGATCTGGGTCAAAATTGTTTCAATCCTCACCCACCCGAAAGGGTGGGTGCTACCTGACCCCGGGCCGCTGGCTGACGCAGACCCGGAAGTTTCAATCCTCACCCACCCGAAAGGATGGGTGCTACCCCATCAGCTGCAGGAGATAGAGATACAGCAGACGGTTTCAATCCTCACCCACCCGAAAGGGTGGGTGCTACTCTTTAAGACACCAACTAAGTAACGAGCTTCCAAGGTTTCAATCCTCACCCACCCGAAAGGGTGGGTGCTACCTGGGCAGCGACCTGACCGACCCCGAAGTGGGGCGGTTTCAATCCTCACCCACCCGAAAGGGTGGGTGCTACCACGCTGTCTGACAGATGTCAACCTCTTGTCGGACGTTTCAATCCTCACCCACCCTTTCGGGTGGGTGCTACCATTTTGGGCAGGCGCAAAAGCGCTCCCGGCTGACGGGTTTCAATCCTCACCCACCCTTTCGGGTGGGTGCTACGGTGCAGGGAACCGGAACGGGGGCCGGGGGTATCAGTTTCAATCCTCACCCACCCGAAAGGGTGGGTGCTACGCCGGGGACTTGCAACAATGGATAACGCCAGCCCTGTTTCAATCCTCACCCACCCGAAAGGGTGGGTGCTACGTTTGATATTGCCGCATTTGACACAGCTAAGCCCGTTTCAATCCTCACCCACCCGAAAGGGTGGGTGCTACACCCCGGTTATCCCGCCGCCGGCGTCCTGGCCTGGCCGGTTTCAATCCTCACCCACCCGAAAGGGTGGGTGCTACGCGGGGGTCTTCCAGAGCGTCCGCAGCGTCAATGAGTTTCAATCCTCACCCACCCGAAAGGGTGGGTGCTACCCGGTAGTCCGCCCATTTGCAGATAGCCGCCCACGTTTCAATCCTCACCCACCCGAAAGGGTGGGTGCTACTTCCCCCCGGCGGGTTTTGCATTGGCTTTTAGACCGTTTCAATCCTCACCCACCCGAAAGGGTGGGTGCTACCCGACTGGATGAGCGAAATCGGCGCTGCCGCGATGTTTCAATCCTCACCCACCCTTTCGGGTGGGTGCTACGGCTACCAGTTCCTGGACAAGCCCCAGTTCTTTCAGTTTCAATCCACCCACCCGAAAGGGTGGGTGCTACTACCCGCAAGGCGTTGTCTGTCAGCTGCCCAAAGTGTTTCAATCCTCACCCACCCGAAAGGGTGGGTGCTACTACCAGGACGCAGGCGATAAGATTGGCAATCGGGGTTTCAATCCTCACCCACCCTTTCGGGTGGGTGCTACCTTTTCGTATCTGGCGGCTCTTATCACCGCCCAGCGCGTTTCAATCCTCACCCACCCGAAAGGGTGGGTGCTACCTGCTGGACGAGCGCCACCACGGGGCCATCGCTGTTTCAATCCTCACCCACCCGAAAGGGTGGGTGCTACTTCGGCGGCCAGGGGGGTAAACCGGGCTTTGCTGCTGTTTCAATCCTCACCCACCCGAAAGGGTGGGTGCTACAGGTGGTATTTGGGCATTGCGCCGCCGCTTTGGTAGTTTCAATCCTCACCCACCCGAAAGGGTGGGTGCTACAGCTTCAACTCTCCTTCAGCGCAATTAGCATTGATGTTTCAATCCTCACCCACCCGAAAGGGTGGGTGCTACCTTTGTTGCGTGCCGCCGGCGTGTGGCGTGAGCCGTTTCAATCCTCACCCACCCGAAAGGGTGGGTGCTACAGCCAACTCCGCCAACAACGGCGTATAACGCTCCTCGTTTCAATCCTCACCCACCCGAAAGGGTGGGTGCTACGTCTTTGCCAGCGTCTCCCCCACCAAACACATAAAGTTTCAATCCTCACCCACCCGAAAGGGTGGGTGCTACAGGGGCGGCGGCGGCAATCAGGTTTTCCCCGAAAATGTTTCAATCCTCACCCACCCGAAAGGGTGGGTGCTACGGGACGCCGACCTGGACGCGCCCCGTTCCACCGGGGTTTCAATCCTCACCCACCCGAAAGGGTGGGTGCTACAGGACGGCGCCCTGCCCCTTGCCCCAGCGGTAGGCGTTTCAATCCTCACCCACCCGAAAGGGTGGGTGCTACCTAGTGCGTTACGCGGGCCCCCCCGTTAATTACTCAGTTTCAATCCTCACCCACCCGAAAGGGTGGGTGCTACTTTCAGCAGCAGATTCAGCCGCCGGGCTGGGTCAGGTTTCAATCCTCACCCACCCGAAAGGGTGGGTGCTACCCGATGAGACCGCCAATCAGGACTACTCCCAGGAAGTTTCAATCCTCACCCACCCGAAAGGGTGGGTGCTACGGGTTTAAAATCGCCGTCAGGTGTTTTACTACCTGTTTCAATCCTCACCCACCCGAAAGGGTGGGTGCTACCCGACACACCTACACCACCTCTATGACTCTTGCTGTTTCAATCCTCACCCACCCTTTCGGGTGGGTGCTACCTTTTGCGGTTTCCCGTCAACCGACACAATCAGGGTTTCAATCCTCACCCACCCGAAAGGGTGGGTGCTACCCCCGGAAGCCGTAGCCACGAACAAGCAATTCGTGGTTTCAATCCTCACCCACCCGAAAGGGTGGGTGCTACATCTGAACGAAGTCATATGCACCGGTCAGAGTAAGGTTTCAATCCTCACCCACCCGAAAGGGTGGGTGCTACGATGTCCATTGTTACCTTCCCTTCTCAAAATATCGGGTTTCAATCCTCACCCACCCGAAAGGGTGGGTGCTACAAAAGTGAATGATAACCTGACTTCCCTCAAAGAGGGTTTCAATCCTCACCCACCCGAAAGGGTGGGTGCTACCCGACACTGCAACCTCAACTCCCGAACAAGGAGGTAGTTTCAATCCTCACCCACCCGAAAGGGTGGGTGCTACATCAATTGCATCTGCCAGCCGGGATTGATACACATCATGTTTCAATCCTCACCCACCCGAAAGGGTGGGTGCTACCGTCAGCGCAGCGGCGGGTGAAACGCAGCGCCCCAAAGTTTCAATCCTCACCCACCCGAAAGGGTGGGTGCTACGCCGCCGCATAGCCATTATACCACCGCTACCACATGTTTCAATCCTCACCCACCCGAAAGGGTGGGTGCTACCTGATACAAATCGCTGACAACCTGATACAAATCGGGCTGTTTCAATCCTCACCCACCCGAAAGGGTGGGTGCTACCGGCGGTGCCTTGCCCCCCTATCCGACCTGGCGGGTTTCAATCCTCACCCACCCGAAAGGGTGGGTGCTACGTTCCGGCGGGGTTAGCCTTGGGTGCAACGGCAGCAGTTTCAATCCTCACCCACCCGAAAGGGTGGGTGCTACCCGACGGGGGACGCCCAGGACGCCGGCGTAGGGTCAGTTTCAATCCTCACCCACCCGAAAGGGTGGGTGCTACACGGCCTGAAGGCGGCAACCCCGCCTTGCTGTAAGGGTTTCAATCCTCACCCACCCGAAAGGGTGGGTGCTACCGGTGGGGGCCCATCTGGTACTGCGTCCCGTGCGGGTTTCAATCCTCACCCACCCGAAAGGGTGGGTGCTACGCCGGATGGTAGCGTTGCAAACGCTGTAAGGGCAAATGTTTCAATCCTCACCCACCCGAAAGGGTGGGTGCTACTCGGCGGCTGACTCGTCAATGCAGTCGCAAACGCCGTTTCAATCCTCACCCACCCGAAAGGGTGGGTGCTACTTTTGCCTATTGACAAAATCGGTATATATCCCTAGTTTCAATCCTCACCCACCCGAAAGGGTGGGTGCTACCGACAGAAGGGCGGGCGGCTACGGAGACGACAGGATGTTTCAATCCTCACCCACCCGAAAGGGTGGGTGCTACACCGTCAAAAGGTCGGGGCCCAATCTCTCGTAACATAGTTTCAATCCTCACCCACCCGAAAGGGTGGGTGCTACTGTAGCTACCGAGACGTCCCAGACGGGCACTGGGGGGGTTTCAATCCTCACCCACCCGAAAGGGTGGGTGCTACACTCCAGGGAAAGATTGTGCAGGTCAGGTGATTGTTTCAATCCTCACCCACCCGAAAGGGTGGGTGCTACCTGACTATTAGAAACGCGACCAGCGTGTTCTAGATGTTTCAATCCTCACCCACCCGAAAGGGTGGGTGCTACCGCCGGCGCCGTTCCCGGCAGGCGTCGCAAAGGGAGTTTCAATCCTCACCCACCCGAAAGGGTGGGTGCTACCTGGCAAACCCTGGGCCATCCGCCAAAGCTCCGGCGGGTTTCAATCCTCACCCACCCGAAAGGGTGGGTGCTACTCCTCGGCCTGGAGCGGGGTAATCCCCCGCCCCTGCCAGTTTCAATCCTCACCCACCCGAAAGGGTGGGTGCTACTCCAGGGCGGCTGGTAGGGCTCGGCCAGGGCTACCAAGTTTCAATCCTCACCCACCCGAAAGGGTGGGTGCTACAAAATGAGGTGGCACGGCGGGTGAGAGAGGATGAAGTTTCAATCCTCACCCACCCGAAAGGGTGGGTGCTACGCCACGAATTCCTGTATCCGGGCAAGCTCTTTGAGGTTTCAATCCTCACCCACCCGAAAGGGTGGGTGCTACTCCCCCGCCCCTGCCAGAAAGCCAGAAGGCCTGCGGTTTCAATCCTCACCCACCCGAAAGGGTGGGTGCTACCGCCCCGGGGCCACCCACAGAGCAATCGCCCGCCGTTTCAATCCTCACCCACCCGAAAGGGTGGGTGCTACCCTACCCTTTGTTAGGTTAGGGGCAGGCCCCTAACGGTTTCAATCCTCACCCACCCGAAAGGGTGGGTGCTACGGCGTCCCGGCCGCGCTGGGCCGTCTGGTACGCCTGTTTCAATCCTCACCCACCCGAAAGGGTGGGTGCTACGCCGCTGCCGCCGCCCTATACGGGCGAAACACGGTTTCAATCCTCACCCACCCGAAAGGGTGGGTGCTACGCGAGTGACGCGCCGGGAGGCCCAACCTGGCTGGGGTTTCAATCCTCACCCACCCGAAAGGGTGGGTGCTACTACGAGGCAAAGTACGCAAAAATGATGGACGGAGCGTTTCAATCCTCACCCACCCGAAAGGGTGGGTGCTACCGCCGAGGCAGCCCGCCCCCCCACGCCGATTTTGGTGTTTCAATCCTCACCCACCCGAAAGGGTGGGTGCTACTATCCTTTCAGCGTCTCCGGGCCACCCCTGTAAGGGTTTCAATCCTCACCCACCCGAAAGGGTGGGTGCTACTTTCGGTCCTCGTCGATTTTATCGTGGCGATACGGAGTTTCAATCCTCACCCACCCGAAAGGGTGGGTGCTACGGCCTTGCCGAAGTTACCGGGCCACCGGGCCTTGCCGTTTCAATCCTCACCCACCCGAAAGGGTGGGTGCTACAACAAGGGCCGCATTTTGCATTGCATTATGTAAACTGTTTCAATCCTCACCCACCCGAAAGGGTGGGTGCTACCTTACATATATAATCTGATTGTGTACCTTAAAAGTTGTTTCAATCCTCACCCACCCGAAAGGGTGGGTGCTACCCGGTAACTCGGTGGCCCGGTAACTTCGCCTTATAGCTGTTTCAATCCTCACCCACCCGAAAGGGTGGGTGCTACACAAATGGCTGGTGGGCTGGCTGACGGCCAACCGGGTTTCAATCCTCACCCACCCGAAAGGGTGGGTGCTACGAAAGGCTATCGGCGGATGATTTGGGGCATATGGGGTTTCAATCCTCACCCACCCGAAAGGGTGGGTGCTACCTTCCTGCCGTCCGGCTTCTCCGGCTCCGGCTCGTGGTTTCAATCCTCACCCACCCGAAAGGGTGGGTGCTACTTCTATTGTTTCCGGGTTTTGCCACATAAAGAAAGAGTTTCAATCCTCACCCACCCGAAAGGGTGGGTGCTACAGCGCCCTGACAACGGCCGCTGGCTGGGGTGCAGGGTTTCAATCCTCACCCACCCGAAAGGGTGGGTGCTACATTTTGGGCAACCACAAAACGCCCCCGGCTGACCGGTTTCAATCCTCACCCACCCGAAAGGGTGGGTGCTACCCCTGCCGCCGTGGCTTTATCCGGGACGACGTGGTAGTTTCAATCCTCACCCACCCGAAAGGGTGGGTGCTACGATGAGCGCCGGCGCGATTTGAGGGGTGGATTGATGGTTTCAATCCTCACCCACCCGAAAGGGTGGGTGCTACCCGGCTGGCAGCGTTATATCCTCGTTCTCCAGACGGGTTTCAATCCTCACCCACCCTTTCGGGTGGGTGCTACGCCCTGCTGTACGCTACAGGGTACGCAACCTGTACGGTTTCAATCCTCACCCACCCGAAAGGGTGGGTGCTACATACGCCGCAAGCAGCGCCGGTTAAGCCGTTGCAAGGTTTCAATCCTCACCCACCCGAAAGGGTGGGTGCTACGCGCAGGTTCGCCCGGCGCTGCCGGTAGTCCTGTAGTTTCAATCCTCACCCACCCGAAAGGGTGGGTGCTACCGCTCCGGAGGTAGGGGGCGGCGGCGGCAACCAGGGTTTCAATCCTCACCCACCCGAAAGGGTGGGTGCTACGCGGCTATCTGCAAATGGTCGGACTACCGGGCGGAGTTTCAATCCTCACCCACCCGAAAGGGTGGGTGCTACCGCCCGTAGGCTGCATGATGCTTGGCGGGCGCAGGATGTTTCAATCCTCACCCACCCGAAAGGGTGGGTGCTACTTGTGCTTTTGCGCCGAGCGGTGATACCAGGGCAGGTTTCAATCCTCACCCACCCGAAAGGGTGGGTGCTACAACCTCGGCGACATTTTCGTTGTCGTCCATATCAGGGTTTCAATCCTCACCCACCCGAAAGGGTGGGTGCTACCGTGGCGTGGGCGTGGCCAGTAGCTAAAATGACCCAGTTTCAATCCTCACCCACCCGAAAGGGTGGGTGCTACTCTCTGCCCAGAGGTGATAATGTTTGTAGGGAGATGTTTCAATCCTCACCCACCCGAAAGGGTGGGTGCTACCTCGGTGGCGTGGGCGTGGCGGTACACGCCGGGTTGTTTCAATCCTCACCCACCCGAAAGGGTGGGTGCTACAAGTCGCTTCTTGAGAGTTACTCTCAATGTAGGCCGGTTTCAATCCTCACCCACCCGAAAGGGTGGGTGCTACCTGCCCGGAAACCGGCGTAGCCGACTGGACAACCCGGGTTTCAATCCTCACCCACCCTTTCGGGTGGGTGCTACACGGATAACAACATTGTGATTAACAGCGATGATGAGTTTCAATCCTCACCCACCCGAAAGGGTGGGTGCTACGCCCGGGTTTTGGCTTCCCCGTGCCAGGGCAGGCGTGTTTCAATCCTCACCCACCCGAAAGGGTGGGTGCTACGCCGGTCTGGTAGGCCTCCTCGGCGGCGTCGTCGAGGTTTCAATCCTCACCCACCCGAAAGGGTGGGTGCTACCGAGCCCGGCTGGACTGTCCAGCACGGCGTACCCGTGTTTCAATCCTCACCCACCCGAAAGGGTGGGTGCTACCGGCGTTGCAGGCCGCAAAGTGTGCGTCTGCACGGCTGTTTCAATCCTCACCCACCCGAAAGGGTGGGTGCTACCTCGGCCTGGGCCCGGCGCCATGCGGATGCGCCGACATGTTTCAATCCTCACCCACCCGAAAGGGTGGGTGCTACGGCACCCCGCTACCCGCTAGCCCCCCCCGGCCCCGGTTTCAATCCTCACCCACCCGAAAGGGTGGGTGCTACGACCGGCTGCCCCGACTGCGCCGCCGACCCCAGCACTGTTTCAATCCTCACCCACCCGAAAGGGTGGGTGCTACGCCTGCACGCCGCCGCACGCCCGCCCAGGCCCCCTGGTTTCAATCCTCACCCACCCGAAAGGGTGGGTGCTACTGGAGACGGCACTCGACCACCTCTAGGCCCCCCCCCCGGTTTCAATCCTCACCCACCCGAAAGGGTGGGTGCTACGTCCCCAGACGGGCAGAAGAAGACTGTCCGAGTGATGTTTCAATCCTCACCCACCCGAAAGGGTGGGTGCTACCTCCAGAGAACGTGCCACCCCACGCTATCCCACCGGGTTTCAATCCTCACCCACCCGAAAGGGTGGGTGCTACTCGAGCGCCTGGTCCACATGCGACTGGGCGGCCTCGTTTCAATCCTCACCCACCCTTTCGGGTGGGTGCTACTACCTTCCCGGCTTCCCGGCCTTTTGCGCGTGGCCGGGTTTCAATCCTCACCCACCCTTTCGGGTGGGTGCTACCTTGAGTAGTATCAGCAGTGGCAAGGCATAAAACGGTTTCAATCCTCACCCACCCTTTCGGGTGGGTGCTACCTCCAGGGCAGGGAGTGCTAATCCCTGCCCTGTTAGTTTCAATCCTCACCCACCCTTTCGGGTGGGTGCTACTTGGCTTCAGTCATTGAAGCCGTAACCGCTTCGCTGTTTCAATCCTCACCCACCCTTTCGGGTGGGTGCTACCTTTGGTTGGGTAACCCTACTACGAAGCCGGAAACGGTTTCAATCCTCACCCACCCTTTCGGGTGGGTGCTACGCTTTGGCTTCCGCAAATGCGGAAGTTGCTTCCCTGGTTTCAATCCTCACCCACCCTTTCGGGTGGGTGCTACCACGCCCACGCCGGGCAGTCGGTACAGGTACACCGTTTCAATCCTCACCCACCCTTTCGGGTGGGTGCTACCTACCAAACGGACGCTTTATTTTGCATAGCATTATGTGTTTCAATCCTCACCCACCCTTTCGGGTGGGTGCTACCCACCAAAGCGTCTGACGCGGTGGCCAGAGCAGCTCAAGTTTCAATCCTCACCCACCCTTTCGGGTGGGTGCTACAACTCCGTGCCTCAATGTAACAGCTTTTCCACTGGTGTTTCAATCCTCACCCACCCTTTCGGGTGGGTGCTACACATAGTCAGGTATTTTATATCCTAGTTGTTTAGTAGTTTCAATCCTCACCCACCCTTTCGGGTGGGTGCTACTGACGCCGCCCCCGGCATGTTCCGTGACCTGCTAGTTTCAATCCTCACCCACCCTTTCGGGTGGGTGCTACCGGGCAGCCAGGGCAACCCCTGGAGTGGCTGCTGTCGTTTCAATCCTCACCCACCCTTTCGGGTGGGTGCTACGGCCGCCGTTTCCCCGTCGTAGCAATTAAAGCTGCAGTTTCAATCCTCACCCACCCTTTCGGGTGGGTGCTACGCTTTGCCATTGCTCCAGCCTACCCCACCGCTGGCGGTTTCAATCCTCACCCACCCTTTCGGGTGGGTGCTACCCTCGGCCGGCATCCGGATGCCGGCCCAGCCCCCGAGTTTCAATCCTCACCCACCCTTTCGGGTGGGTGCTACCGGCTGACGCCCACCGGTTCCGCTTGCGCAAAATATGGTTTCAATCCTCACCCACCCTTTCGGGTGGGTGCTACCCGGGTAGTGCGCCGGGTTGCCGCTCTGGGGCCGGATGTTTCAATCCTCACCCACCCTTTCGGGTGGGTGCTACGAGCCGCTGCCGGGGCAGCCGCCCCGCGCCGACAGGTTTCAATCCTCACCCACCCTTTCGGGTGGGTGCTACTGTAGGCAATATACAGATTTTGTCAACAGGTAAAAGTTTCAATCCTCACCCACCCTTTCGGGTGGGTGCTACCCCAGCCCGACCAGATACACCCCCAGCATTTTCAGGTTTCAATCCTCACCCACCCTTTCGGGTGGGTGCTACTGGCAATCCGAAGGAAATATACGCAAAACCCAGCAGGTTTCAATCCTCACCCACCCTTTCGGGTGGGTGCTACGGGGCCGTTCCGGTCGGGAAACCGGGTTTCCGGGCGTTTCAATCCTCACCCACCCTTTCGGGTGGGTGCTACCCCCCAGGACGGCCAAACGGCTTACGGAGAGGCAAGTTTCAATCCTCACCCACCCTTTCGGGTGGGTGCTACAATCACTCCGCCGGCAATGTTGCCCAAGCTCAAACTGTTTCAATCCTCACCCACCCTTTCGGGTGGGTGCTACCCGGGTGTCCGGCGGCAAGGGTTCCTGGCAATTCCGGTTTCAATCCTCACCCACCCTTTCGGGTGGGTGCTACGTCAGGCTCTATGGTCTCCTCGGTCACGTACGGGCTGTTTCAATCCTCACCCACCCTTTCGGGTGGGTGCTACCTCTGCCCGCAGGATGCGATCCAGCCATTCCAGCGGGGTTTCAATCCTCACCCACCCTTTCGGGTGGGTGCTACGGCCGGCGCCGGCGTCCAGGTCAGCCGATTACGCTGTTTCAATCCTCACCCACCCTTTCGGGTGGGTGCTACATTTTTATCCGCAGCGGCCCGTCCTGGTATTCACTAGTTTCAATCCTCACCCACCCTTTCGGGTGGGTGCTACACCGGGGCTTGCGCTGGAGGTGCACGGGCCAGCACACGTTTCAATCCTCACCCACCCTTTCGGGTGGGTGCTACCGCCGGACGCCTAACCGTAGGAGGATGAGGATTATGGTTTCAATCCTCACCCACCCTTTCGGGTGGGTGCTACCTGGGCGCCGCATAGCCATTGTACCACTGCTACCACATGTTTCAATCCTCACCCACCCTTTCGGGTGGGTGCTACCGGCGGCGGAGTATCGGCGGGCGGCCACCCAAACGAGGGTTTCAATCCTCACCCACCCTTTCGGGTGGGTGCTACCGGCGTGGCGGTAGGTATAACCGGCAGGAGAACGTGGTTTCAATCCTCACCCACCCTTTCGGGTGGGTGCTACCATTGCCCCACTAGGCGGCAGCACCCCGGCCCCCGGTTTCAATCCTCACCCACCCTTTCGGGTGGGTGCTACCGGTTTCGCCCGCGGTTATAATGGCGCAGTAGAAAGGTTTCAATCCTCACCCACCCTTTCGGGTGGGTGCTACCCTTTGACCTTACAGCCCATTTTGAGGCTATGCAGGTTTCAATCCTCACCCACCCTTTCGGGTGGGTGCTACGTCCCGTCTGCCCACCCTGACTTTTCAGCATAAGGTTTCAATCCTCACCCACCCTTTCGGGTGGGTGCTACCATTTGCGGGGTTAGCCTTGGGTGCAGCGGCAGCAGTTTCAATCCTCACCCACCCTTTCGGGTGGGTGCTACGCCCTGTTCTCTGGATTGCGCTGACGGGCTGCCGGTTTCAATCCTCACCCACCCTTTCGGGTGGGTGCTACCTGCCAGTAGCCGGGTTCGCCGGCGCCGGCGCAGCGGTTTCAATCCTCACCCACCCTTTCGGGTGGGTGCTACGGCAAGGGCGCCGACAGAAAAACGCTCGACGCCCTGTTTCAATCCTCACCCACCCTTTCGGGTGGGTGCTACACTACTACGACCCCCTGACGCCGGCCCAGATTGGGGTTTCAATCCTCACCCACCCTTTCGGGTGGGTGCTACCGCCGCTGCCTCGGTCGGTATATCCCCGGCCAGCCGTTTCAATCCTCACCCACCCTTTCGGGTGGGTGCTACAAGCGCCCTGCGTCAACCGCTGCGGCGCGTGGGTGGGTTTCAATCCTCACCCACCCTTTCGGGTGGGTGCTACGGCTCTGGCTGGGAGCCAACCACACCCCTAGCCCGGTTTCAATCCTCACCCACCCTTTCGGGTGGGTGCTACCGGCTACCAGTTCCTGGACGGTCGCCAGTTCTTTGAGGTTTCAATCCTCACCCACCCTTTCGGGTGGGTGCTACCCCACGCCCCGGTGCAGTATTTCGCCCTGGACGATGTTTCAATCCTCACCCACCCTTTCGGGTGGGTGCTACCCGTCAGCTGCCGAACCCGGCCAAAGGAACCGGGGGTTTCAATCCTCACCCACCCTTTCGGGTGGGTGCTACGTCCATCCCCTCGCCGGCTATCTCACCCACCCAGCTGTTTCAATCCTCACCCACCCTTTCGGGTGGGTGCTACAGCTACGCTTCCTAGGGTGCGAAGGTACGCAACGCTGTTTCAATCCTCACCCACCCTTTCGGGTGGGTGCTACGGCTGACTATCTAACCGACCTGACGCAAGTCAGTCTGTTTCAATCCTCACCCACCCTTTCGGGTGGGTGCTACAGCCGGAAGCCGGGAAGGTACGGAAGCGAAGCCGGGTTTCAATCCTCACCCACCCTTTCGGGTGGGTGCTACCGGCTTCCGGCCTTGCGTACCTTCGCACGCGCAAAGTTTCAATCCTCACCCACCCTTTCGGGTGGGTGCTACCCGTTCCTGGTCCGTTACGGTTACCGAGTAGTCCCCGTTTCAATCCTCACCCACCCTTTCGGGTGGGTGCTACCTTGGTTGCTGTCGGCATGGCCGTTTACAGCGGAGGGTTTCAATCCTCACCCACCCTTTCGGGTGGGTGCTACCCAGGATACCCCACTACTCGTTTGTCTTTATTGATGTTTCAATCCTCACCCACCCTTTCGGGTGGGTGCTACTAGTATCCGGGCCGTAGCCAACCAATACCGGGGGCTGTTTCAATCCTCACCCACCCTTTCGGGTGGGTGCTACTACCGGCATTGTTTCCCCGCGCTGCCGATGAGGTTGTTTCAATCCTCACCCACCCTTTCGGGTGGGTGCTACGTGGACGCCGAAGACCTGACGGCGCCGGAGATACTGTTTCAATCCTCACCCACCCTTTCGGGTGGGTGCTACTTGCTAGGGTTTGATACATTCCTGCGGTGCGTCAGGGTTTCAATCCTCACCCACCCTTTCGGGTGGGTGCTACCAGGTCATACCAATGCTGCGTTTCAGACTGCCAGGGTTTCAATCCTCACCCACCCTTTCGGGTGGGTGCTACCGCAGGGACCTTTGCCATAGGTGCCGGTCTCAGCTGTTTCAATCCTCACCCACCCTTTCGGGTGGGTGCTACGCGATATAATCATCCCACCCCTTTTGCTCCCCGCCGGTTTCAATCCTCACCCACCCTTTCGGGTGGGTGCTACAGGGGAAAATTGCGCCATTCGTTCCAGGCCAGAACGTTTCAATCCTCACCCACCCTTTCGGGTGGGTGCTACTATGCCTTTCAGGATACGGGCGGCGTCCCGGTAGGGGTTTCAATCCTCACCCACCCTTTCGGGTGGGTGCTACCCTCCTTACCTGCGGAATCTGTTCCGGTCATTGGAAGTTTCAATCCTCACCCACCCTTTCGGGTGGGTGCTACGGTTGTTTTGACTGCCCAAAATGCGCAAATTTGAGTTTCAATCCTCACCCACCCTTTCGGGTGGGTGCTACTCCGGCTTCCGGCCTTGCGTACCTTCGCACGCGCAAAGTTTCAATCCTCACCCACCCTTTCGGGTGGGTGCTACTCGATAATCCCGTCCAATATAATGCCGACGGCTTCGTTTCAATCCTCACCCACCCTTTCGGGTGGGTGCTACGTGTCCTCAAACTGCAAGGTAGCTCGGTGTCTCCCGTTTCAATCCTCACCCACCCTTTCGGGTGGGTGCTACCAGCCCGCTATGGAGATACTGGAGCGGGCCAGAGGTTTCAATCCTCACCCACCCTTTCGGGTGGGTGCTACGGGTGTGGGGAGCCTGCTTGCGGCAGTTGCGCGTGTTTCAATCCTCACCCACCCTTTCGGGTGGGTGCTACCCCAGGTCCCCCAGCGCAACATCTTCACCCAGCAGGTTTCAATCCTCACCCACCCTTTCGGGTGGGTGCTACCAAGGTGCAGCAGTATCTGCTGTCGGTGGACGCCGGGTTTCAATCCTCACCCACCCTTTCGGGTGGGTGCTACCCGCAAAAGTGCGCCAGGCCTTCCGGGGGCTGAAGAGTTTCAATCCTCACCCACCCTTTCGGGTGGGTGCTACTGTCATTCGGAGATTTTCTATTTGAACATCGCGAACCTCCTCTTTTCCCTCTCTGTGAATGATGAAAATCACGCTTTCGTCGCGTCCACTGAGTACGCTGCAAGTATAAACGCGAACCTCCTGTTTGCAGCGTCAATCGCAACCGGTTCGCGTCACGCGAGCAGCGGACCGCTGAAGTCAATCACGTTGCTTATTCCATATTCCTCGACTCGGTGTTCACGTCCGCCGGGAATCTTGTAAAACCGGATGCTGTCTTCATTCTCGTCTATGATGCCAAGTAGCCTGGCCTTCATTTCAAGGAAATTTGTGTCGCTGACCGTGCATTCAAAAACCGACTTTTGGACCCGCTGACCGTAGTCTTCACAGGTCTTTGCCACCCGCCGCAGACGTGAACGCCCGGCCGCGGTTTCAGTGCTGACATCATAAGTAACCAGAATCCACACTATGTTCACCGCTATATATAATATCGAGGTGTGCGTGTGTGAGACCAGAATCCACCCTATGTTCACCGGGCCACAAAGGCAGGATAGTGCTCCAGGTCTCCTCGCAAATGGCGTGCCAGTAATCGGGCCTGAAGGTGGGGCAAGAGCCCCACCGGTGTCTTCTGCTGCGCCAACGGATGCGTTATCTCCTCTGCCTTTCGCTTCTGATAGGTTACCAGCAGCGTTTTCCTGCCTTCCTCAGTTAGAGAAACTCCACCGCCCAGGCTGCTTGCGAAGTGCGCTGCGGTCAGCTGTCGCCGGTTAATCAGCGTCAACGCCAGACGGTCAGCCAGGAACGAGCGAAACTCTTCCATCAGATCAAGGGCCAATGATGGACGACCAGGTCGGACCGCGTGAAGAAAACCAATTTGAGGGTCCAAACCGACGCCCTCACAGGCGGCCTGGCATTCTGCCCGGACCAGCGCGTAGAGGAAAGATAACATGGCGTTAATCGGGTCCCGCGGCGGTCGCCGATTTCTGCCGTCGAAGCTGAAGGCCGAGTCCGGTGAACGTATCAAATGGTTGAAAACTGAGAAGTAAACCGCGCCGGCACGTCCCTCGTTGCCACGAATTTCGTTCAGGTCACCGGTTTTTTTAAGATCCATAATGGTATCTGCCATGGACTTTGCGGCAAGCCGTAAATCAGCTTCCGCTTCGGGTTCCCGCGTCTGACGCGCTTCTCGCATCAGGAGTAAGCGCCCGTTCTGCACCTTGGCAGCTACGATGTTTCGGGCAATGGCGGCAGAGCGCTCGTGGTCCCGATAGGCCTCGTGCTGCGCCAGCCGCAACAGCACATTCCCCGAGGTCGGGCCTACCACTTTTGCTCGAAATCTACCGCTGCGGCTGAGAAAGACCAGGTCACGCTGGTCTTCAGCGCATTGCGCCATGGCGGCCGGAGATACGCTTACCCTGCCGAAGCAGACCACTGCCCCCAAATGGTGCACCGGGACCTGCAGGATTGTCCCTCCGTCCGCTTCAACTTTGAGGGTGCGGTGATCAACATGTACGTAGGCCCCTTGCGTGGTAACGTACAGGGTGTTGAGTAATTCGCGGGCCACAACGTTTTCCTCAATCGGTTGCGGACGTCATTCAATCCGACTTCGACATGGACTGCCGGACGGGTTTGTTTGTCCCGACGACAAACAACTGAGTCTGGTACTGCCGGTTCCTGTCCTGTTTTGACACCACGAACGGCAGGCAGGATTCTACCAGCGAACAGTTGCGGCATCGGGCGTCGGCCACCGCCGGCGGCAGTACGGGTTCGCTCATCAGCTGCCGGATTGCCGATACTGCCTTTTTCATTTGCTCACGCAATGCGGTTGTGAATTCTACCTCCCGTCGTTGACGGGAGGAAAAGTGATAGACGGCGCCCACCGGGACTTCCGTGGCGAGCATTTCTTCAAGGCAAACCGCCTGGCCGCAAAGCTGAAGATCGGCGTGGCGGCCCTGGCGTGCTGGACCATGCTTGTATTCGACGGGGTATGGCGTAACGCCGTGGAATTCTACCAGGTCGGCTTTGCCCAGCAGCCCCAGCGATTCGGACCACAGCGGCACAGCGTATTCGGTGCGCACGCCGTCGACGGTAGCAACGCCGGATTGATCCACCCGCTCGTGCACTGCGTTGCCGCGGAGGGTGTACACGTTCTCATCATAGGTCTGCTCCCGGTGAATCAGGGCGCATTGCCGCGGGCAGTAGCTGTAGTGTTCCAGCATGGACAGCAGCACATAGTCTTCAAATTCTGAAATCAGCGGTTCCATCATTGCCTCCAGCCTGACCCTGTGCTAACCCTCTCCTACATTATAGGTATCTGTTCCCTCATCATGGTTCCATCATTGCCTCCAGCCTGACCCTATGCTAACCGGTCAGGCGTCGAGCCTGGCAATGCTGACGCCCGTGGGCAAATCGGTTTCGTCCAGCGTCACCGAATAATCCGCGAAACGGCGTGGCACGGTCGCATTACCTTTCTGCTTTACTTCCAGCCTTTCGAATAACCGGTGGGCCGGGGCGTTGCCCAACCGGCTTTCGTGGGAGAACACGTACAAACCCCGGCAGGCCATCATGCCCCTGGCTGATGAGCGGTCTAGGTCCCACATGTTGACCAGAGCTTCCCAGAACAGTTCCAAATCTGCTGCGTTGGCGCCGGTGTGCCGGGCAAAGTGGGGGTTGAAAAACCCGTAACCCCGGTAAAGGCCGTAGGGCACAGTGGACTTGCGCCCCAGCGTGCCGTGGGTGGGAGCCTCGTTTTCGTCTTCCTCGTTTTCGGCCCTGCGTTCACCGCGGTTTTCCAACGCAACCCTGGCTATGGTCGAATCCATCGCCAGAATTGGATCGACCGAACGGGAGAAGGTCAGTTGCACTGGGCCGCGTACTTGCCCGGCGTTACGCTCCCGCATACTCATCACGGCGCCGAACATTCGAATATCGTAAAACTGCTCGCACAACCATGGTTGCGCCTGCCGCGGCGTGGGGTCGTCGTTCTCGTCGCGTCTTTCCGCAAAGACACGGCCCCGGGTTTCGGTGAGGTAGGTGTCGCGCTGGACGTAAATCTTGTACCGGGATTCATCCCCTCGGGCAGCATCTACATAGTCCCTGACCTTGCGTTTGAGGGACACATCGGTGACAATGCCCTGCATGGTTTCGGGGTCCATCCGTGGCTGATTGCCGGCGTCCGGGTCTCCGTTGGGGTTGCCATCCTGCACATCAAACAGGATGATGAAATCCTGCCGTCGGTCAACGTCGTTGTAGGGTTGGGTGGTCATTCAGTTACGCTCCTTTGACGCCGGTTACGCGTCGGTTTCGTTGTGGGCCTCATTCTGCTGCGCATTGCGTCGGGCTGTGGCTTCCTGCGCCCTTCGACTGTTGTCGGCGCGTTGATGGTAGTATCCGAGGGCAAAGTGTCCTTGCTGTTCCAGGTTCAGCGTCTTGGGGAACCCGTTCAGGTTGGACATGATTTCTTCCATCGTATTCTCAATGGCTATACGCGCGCCCCGGTCGTTCCGGTTCAGTGTGTGGAGATGCCCGCGCACCCCTTTGAGCAGCAGGGGGAACACCGCCCCGGGAGCGGTGGACGCCGTGCCATAATACCGGTCAGCGATGGTTGCATTGACGTGGGGTATCGCTCTATTTTGAGCGCGTTCCAGCGTATAGAACAGCCGCCCGCAGAGGTAGCCCGGATCCGTGTTCTCTTTGTCGATTTCCACCATGTAGTCCTCCTGATGATTGCATTGCCGGGGCTGGCTGAGCAGCGCCAGCTTGATTAGAGCGGCGCGGCGTCTGGGAACTTTGCGTTCTGCCTGGCAGCGGCGGATCGCCTGCTGCAATATCTGGGGTGGCACCGGGTCGCCGTTGAATGCCGCCTTGATGAGGGCCCGGGGCGTCGTGACCGGCAGGTCTTTGCGGTCTCTAACGGTGGCGTTAGCCAGCGCTGATACCCCGTAGTATCGGTTCTCGTTATCATAGCCGGGGGCGACTCGCTGTCGTTGGAAGTAGAGCGCCAGGTTCTCCTTGACGCTGCCCACGGTGGTGTTGAGCCAGTCGCGCACCACCGCTCTGCCGCCGGACGCTGACAGCGACAGTGCGTAAAAGTCCGCTTCGTCAAGGTTCGTCCGGCGTCCGAGCCTCGCCGATTCAAGCAAGGCTTGCACATTCTGCGGTTCCGGGGCGGATAATATTCCCAGGAAGTTGAAACCGGGATCCTCGCGGGTCCAGAAGACGAAGGCGCCGTTGCCGGTTATGAACCGGGTGGAGGCGCCGGACAGCAGGTCGTTGAGGCCCCGAGTGAACCCTTCGGCGCATTCCTGGCAGATTGGGGCTACCTGGGACGCTTGCAGACCGTAGGACTCGAAGGCGTCGCTGTTTGCCGAAATGATGCTGGTGCCTGAGGTTTGCCCGCCAGGGATACCCTTGACTTTGGATTGCAGCCTTTCCAGTACGGGACGGTTTTCGCCGCAGACCAGGCACTGCATGGTTGTCCCGTCAGGCTCGTTGATGGTGGCCCAGAACCGTTGCACCGCCGGGTTGTCAATCACGTAACGGCCGTCAACCTCGAAGGTGATGATCGCCCCACTGTCAAAATCGTCGCCCAGTTCCAGGCTTCGCAGCGGCTCGTTCTTGAGGAAAGATAGAACTGCCTGGACATCCGGTTCTCCAGTTGCGGCGGCGCAGCGTTCCACCAGGTCCACGTAGGCGGCGTGGGCTTTCTGCGCTCGTTCAGCCTGCTTGCCGGTTTTCGACCGGCCCAACGTGTAGTCGGACGGACTGGCCAGCAGCAGCGGTCGAATGCCGGAAGTACGCTGCACCTGGGGCAGCAACCGGCGCTTTCCCCGTCTAGTTCGAGGCGCCTTCGGGTCGCTCAAATCAATCGGCTGCGGGCTGTGGCATTCTCCATTGGGAGACAGCGCAATGACGTAGCGCAGCGCGCCCTCTGCATAGAGTTTGGGCGCCGGCGTTTCGTTTCTCTGCGCGTATTCAACCAGTTTGTTCAGCATCATTCTGAAGCCTCCCGGTCTGAAAGATAAGGTATTCGCAGTACGCCCTGCTCCAGGCGCGCGTTGAAAAATCGCGGCGTAGCGGCGCCGTTGTTCCGGGGGGCATAGGTCAAATCCAGCAGCATACTGCCCAGGTCTTCGGTAAGGGGAATAGGGGTTTCCGTGCCATCCGGCGCAGAGAACCTGGCCCAGAACTCCCGGCAGCCCAGGTAGGGCGTAGCGAAACAGCGGCCGGCATTCACCCGCCGCCGGAACTGGTCTCGGTACTTGGCCGGGTCTTCAGCCCCGCTTTTGACTATCACCTGAGCTTTGATGATGTAGGCGACGTCGCGAAGGGCGAGGGTGTGCCTTTGGGCCCGGTTTCTGCTGTTGGCGGCGTCAAAACCGCCGCCCTCTCGCTGCCACCGGCGCGCCGTCTGGGCAGTCTGACGCGAGTCGATTTCATTGCGGAGGATGGAGGCGTACCGGATGGGCTTGAGCGCCTGGATTTCCTCCACCTGCCAGGCAAATTCCGGCTTCCAGCAAATCGCTTCCAGTATCCCTTTGGCTGCCGTCGGCGTCATAACCGGGTAAGAGACCCGCTCAACTTTCATCTCCGGCCTGGTGAAGCAGGCGAAGTCGCCTTCAACTTTCACTGCCAGCGGGGGGTGTTCATCGGTCATTTATCCCTGCCTCGCCGTTTTATCGACCATTATAAATACAGCTTTTCAATCCTCATCCTGTTGGATGCACTAGACAGCTGGCCGCCAGGCCGCGGCCTGGCGGCCAGCCTCAGCTTCAGCCCCCGACTGGCTGGCGGGCAGCATTCGTTGTATTTATTATGGTAATGTATTACCATGGGGGAAGTCAAGCGATGAGGGTATCTGGGTCAATCGTCGTTACGCCTCCGATGCCGGTGATTTCGTTGTAGGCGCCGCGCCATTCGTACAGGCCAGGCATAATTTCATCGAGCAGACCGGCGCGTTCCTTTTCGAGCGCTTCCCTCCGGTAAAGCGATACTGCCCATGGCTGCATCTGTCGCAGCAGGTGGCGGGTGTTCTTGCTGCCTCTGCGCAGCGCAGCTATCGCGTCGAGTATCTTCGGCCATTCTTCAAGTTTATCAGCGGCCCGGAACGCCGTTTCGCCGGTTACTACTGCGGACACCGTATCATCGTCAATCATCTTGAACTGCCGGGCAACTTCGGGGTAGTCGAAGGCTTTGCGTTTTTCCTGCACCTGGCAAGCGTCTGTTGCGACATCCTGGTACAGGCGGCGGAAATATTCCGCTGCTACGTCGGGGTCGTCAAGGTCATCGTGGCCGGCGTTGAGCATGGCTATGGTTCTCTCTGTTGCTGTCCGGTAGTTGCCAGGGGGGAACGTTCCCGTCTCGGGTTGGAACACTATAACTCGCCCTTCGTCCAGCGATCCGTTGCGGTTGCAGCGCCCGGCGGCCTGGATGATGCTGTCCATTGGCCCGATGGCGCGCAATACCATGGGGAAGTCGAGGTCAACGCCCGCCTCAACCACCTGGGTCGAAACTACGCGGCACGGTTCCCCGTTGCCCAGACGTTGGCGTATCTCAGCGATGACCGCCTCGCGGTGTCGTCCGCACAGCAGGGTTGAGAGATGCAGCGCGGTTTCTTCGTTCAAGGCGGCCAGCAGCGCCAGAGCGTCCTTTTTGGTGTTCACTACCGCCAGGGCTTGCGGCATCTCGCGCATGCTGGCGGCCACTTCGTCCCATGACGGTCGCGGGTCGGTGCGCCACTCGTAACGAACCCTTTTCAAGAGATGAAAGTGCTTCTCCGGCGATGGCACGATGTCATGGGCATTCACATCGGCAAAGGGTTTGATTGCCTGAAACGACGGCTGGGTGGCGGTGGACAGCACTACACTGGAGCCGTAGTTTTCCGCCAGGTCTCGTAGTCCGTCCAGAATTGGCTCCAGAAGCCTTGGGGGCAACGCCTGGGCTTCGTCCAGGATGATGACGCTGCGGGTCAGATTATGCAGTTTGCGTGTGGAACTGGTGCGGTTTGAGAAGAGGCTGTTGAAAAGCTGAACGGTGGTGGTAACCACCACTGAAGCATCCCAGTTTTCGCTGGCCAGTTTGGCCTGAATCGCTTTCGGGGAGTATTCATCCGGGTCGTCAGTCTCTGCTGACGAGTGATGCTCCAGCACGGCTGAATCCCCGAGGAATTCCCGGTACACGCTGGCCGTCTGTTGGGTGATGGAGATAAAGGGTACGGCGACAATCACCCGGTCCAGGCCGTGACTTGCCGCGTGGCGCAGGGCAAAACCCATGCCGGATAAGGTCTTGCCGCCGCCGGTAGGGACGGCCAGGCGGAAAATGCCTGGCGGCCTTTCGGCTGCGGTCAGGCAGGCGTCGTACACTGCCGAGCGGACTTCGTTGACTGAACTGGTCGCCGCGCCGGTTTGGACCGTTTCCCGATGCCGCTTGCTGAATCTCTGCCACAGGTCCGCCACCGGTATGCTCGGCCTGCGCTGTGCTGCCTGCTGCGGGTTGAAGTGCGCTTCGGTATCCAGATAGTCGGCGTCCACCAGCGCCGAGAACACCATCCTTAGCCACATCTCGGCGCGGTAGGGCGTTGTGCTAACCCATTGCGGTAGCTTTACCGGGGTTTGCGGCTCCAGTTGGGGCATGGCTTGGCGTGCGCAGGCGATTGCGTTTTCCGTTGCCGGGTTGCTGTCTTTCTCATCGAGCCAACTTTTACAGTGCCTCATCTCCCGCAGGCCGCCGTGATGTCCTTGCACCAACAGGGCCAGAGGTTCCAGGTATTGCCAGGCCAGTTTGGCGCCGGCGCCTTTGTGGTCCGGCCCCTGTTGGCGCTCCCCGACAAGATACCGCTGGAACTCTGGGTTGAACTTGCCCAGGTCATGCCACAAGCCGGCGTAGTACCCGGCGTCGTGGCTGTCAAAGGGTTTGCAGAACTCTCCGGCAATTTTCGCCACCGCAGTCAGGTGGTCAACCAATCCGTGGCAGATGTTGTCCTCGTTGGCCGAGTGCGCGTAAAATTCGATCATTGTTTCACCCTTCATAAACAGTTATGCGACTTTGTAGCGGTCGATTGCTACGCCTCAGACGTCTCGTTTTTTTACTCATCGCCGGGTCTCCCTGTTGGTCGTGACAGAAGCGTTCTGTTACGATAGTTTTCGTAATGTGCGCGGTATAGTCGCAGCTTACGGAAAGCGCCGCTTGCTTGCCGCACACCGCAGCCGGCGCCGGTTTTTGCACGGATTTATTTCCGGTACTCTATGGATACCCTGCTGTGAATACAACTTTATCCCGAGCAATCGTATCACGTGTTCGTCCGGGACAGAAAAAGGCCTGCCCCGGATTCTGCCCTTCAGCCTTGCCCGGAGGGCGCTTTGCGGTTCGGCAATCTGGCCCACTTTTCCGCCGGCTGTTCCGTCCGGCATCTGCTGAAGCAGTTGTTCGGTCGAGAATTAGCCCGCTTTGGATAGAGTCTAACATCAGGATGCCGCAACTTTGTTTATGGCGTCCGGATAGCATTGCCGGCAGGCTTGGCGGGCTTGCTTTTGTATGGCGGGCCAAGGTTAAAGCCTGATGGCCCGCTTCGCTGGGCTGGAAAGAGCGGGCTGTCTCTATGGTTGAGGTGGCTATGAGCGAAAAACTGGTTACCGTTACCGGCGCGGCCGGTTATACCGGCCGCTATGTTGCCCGGCAGCTGCTGAACCTCGGTTATCGGGTTCAGTCCATTACCGGACACCCGGAGCGTCCTGACCCTTTTGCAGGACAGGTTCCGTTTTTTCCTTTTAATTTTGATAACCCCCCGGCGCTGACCGAACAGCTGCGGGGTACGGATACCCTGGTCAACACCTACTGGATCCGGGTCAATTACCGAAGGCGCACCCACGAGGAATGCGTTGCCCAAACCAGGGTCATGTTTGACTGCGCCCGGGAGGCCGGGGTGCGCCGCATTGTTCATATTTCAATTACCAACCCGGATGCCGGCAGCGATCTCCCCTATTTCCGGGGCAAGGGGCTGCTGGAAGATTATCTCCGGGAGTTACCAGGCGTTTCCCACGCCATTCTTCGCCCCACTGTCCTTTACAGCCTGGAGGATATTCTGCTGAACAATATTGCCTGGTCAGTTCGGAAATTCCCACTGTTTCTACTGCCCGGCAGCGGGAAGTACCTGATTCAGCCGGTGTACGTGGCGGACCTGGCAAGCCTGGCGGCAGCGTCGGTGGCCTCGGATGAAAATCAGCTGGTTGACGCGGTGGGGCCGGAGATTTATTCCTTTCTGGAACTGGTGAATCTGGTACGGGACAAGGTGGGAACTGGCTGTCTGGTAATGCCGGCGCCGGCCGGGGCTGCTTATCTGGCAGGTCGGGTGCTGGGCGTGGTGCTGGGGGATATTGTATTGACCCAGGATGAAATCAGCGGACTGAGCCGGGGTCTGCTGGTAAGCACCCTGGGGCATCCGGCGCCGTGTCCTACCAGGTTGTCGGGGTGGCTGGATGAACACGGCAGGCAATTGGGGCAGCGGTACGCCAGCGAAATCAAGCGGCATTATCACTGAAGCCGGTTCAGGAGCCCAACAGGAACTCCAGAACCTGTTCCATTTCCTGCCAGTTGACTTCTTCGATGAAGATATGGTCTGCACACCATGCTTTCGGCTCTACTGCTGCCGGGTCTTTGCCCAGCGCCCTGACCATAGCATTGAATACCGCCCGGTCGGCAGCTTCTGGTACGAACTGACCGTCCCGGATCAGTACGCCATGGTCGTAGCCCTTTTGGGCAAGGTTGACGATAGCGGTATAACGGCCGTCGGGCAGACCGGGCGGCGCGGTCAGATCCAGTCGGATTCGGCTATAGGAATCATCCTCCTCACTTTCGTTTTCGAAGTCCTTTTGAGTGTGAGCTGCCCAGTCCTGCCGGTTGTAGATACACCATATCATCCGGTAGTGAGGCCAACGCCAGTCGGCTACGGTAAGGGTCATGGTCTTCTCCTTGTCGGCATGGCTGGCGCTGCGGAAGTGTCCAAGGTGAACTGGCCGAAGACCAGCAGCGTGGATGCCAGGCCGTTATCGGCGCCGGTATGCCGTCTTCGTTGATGGTTACATCGACCCGGGCGGCGCCGGCTCCAGGGGCGGATTGACTTTAGCGGTTGGCCCGGTCAGGGGTAAAGAAGCAAGTGTCAGTAGGGTTGTCGGATGCGGTTAAGAGAGTGGGCGGTCAGAGGCGGCGGATTGCCCCCGGTCGGTTCCCGTTATCCGGCCAGAGGCATTAATCTTCGCTTACTCCGCTTCCAGTTCTCTTTCGTCCAGTTGATACCACTCAATCTGTCCATCGTTTACCATGGTCTGAACCTGGTAATCGTTGGTCACACTGCCAATCATGGGGGCAGCGGGACAGCCGGTAAGTCGGGTCAGGAAACCGGCGTTGCGGATGGCCCGGCTGGTATCCCGCTCGTCGGCGGTAAAGGAGGCTTCCGCTGCGATGTAACAGGTCTTTCCCTGTTGATCGATGCACTCCATTACCATGTCAGCGGCGTAAAAGCTGCGCCGCTCGCCGAAGGGGAGTTCAGCGGCCAAATCCGTCTGGCGCATCATTCGCGCCAAATCCTGGTGCGAGAGTATCCGGACAAAGTCCAGCCCCCGGTCGTCCACGATGTCTTCAAAGTGATCCCGCAGCAGGCGCCGGGCAACGTTCCCTTTCAGCATTCCCACGTCGGTTTGCAATCGTTTCAAGGTGGCTGCCACGTCCCGGTTTATCACCACCTGCTCTTCCATGAAGGCGGTAGTTTTCTCCATGAAGGCATTGGTTTTCTCCATGAAGGCGGTGGTTTTCTCCATGAAAGCGGTAGTCTGCTCCATGAAGGCATTGGTTTTCTCCATGAAAGCGGTAGTCTGCTCCATGAAGGCATTGGTTTTCTCCATGAAAGCGGTGGTTTCTTCGATAAAATTATTAACGTAAGCAACGAAATGGGCGAATTTTTCGGGCAGCTCAATCAGCTCGTCGCTGAGGATTTCCCGACGCACTTCGGCCCGGAACTCGGGGTCTTCCCGCAGGGTGTGAAGAAACATGGAGCGGAATTCGGAAGTCATTATGCTTTCCTTGAAAGGGTATTGTCTCAATTATACCAGTTTCAGGCCGGCGCAGGGCAGGAAAACTGACCAGGCTTTACCGGCTGCCAGGTATTCCCCAGGCGCAGGCGGGGAAACCCGGGGCAGTGGCGCCGCGCCGGCCCCGGTGATTGGCTTGCTTGGGAGCTTGCTTTCAGGTTGTGCGCCAGTCCGCAGCCAGCGCCTTGCTCCCACCAGTAATCCAACGGCTGGAGCGGTTTGGAGGAGGCGCTTGAGCGTGCCATTCCGTCTCCATCAGTCGGTTTAACCGGGAGGCGGCGGTCAGGCTTTACCGATTTTGTTCTTCCTGGTGCCGCAGTGGACGCAGAGGCCTCTGGTGGCGGGGCGGCCGTTCTTCATCACAACTTCCTCCAGGTCCCTGGTTTCGGTATGGGTTTTGCACTTGAAGCAGTAAATCATAGGGGCTGTGGACATGGGGGGCGCTCCTTGTGTTTAATAATTCCCCGTTGCTGTTCGGGGCGCTGCCGGAATTGTACCACTGACCGGCGGTTGTGTTCTAACGGAAGCAGGGTAGTTGTTTCATTCTCACGGGGCGATACAGTGGGGGGAACTCGTGCCGCGTCTGGCCGTCCGGTTCAAGCCCGGTACGCTTCTGGTGGCAGCATCCCCATTGCTTGAAGAAAAAGTCGATGCCTTGCGTGACGCATTGGTCGCTTATGTCCCGCCCCCACTCTGCCACGACCGGGCGGGCGTCCGGCCCTGACCCGCCGCCGGCGCGGTGGGTGGGCCGGGTGAACTACACGGTAGCAAGTCGCCTAATATCCTGTTTTCCCTTATCACAGAATTCACTCAGCGCCGAATACTGGGTATCTGCGTTGTTTGTAAGGTAACGCCTTTCCCTGATGCCCAGCGCCTCCATGTTTTCGTGGACTACCAGACTTATGAATGGCAGTTTGGCTTTCTGAAACTCCAGCAAGGCTATGGCTACATTCTTGGCCTTGTCATTGCCCAGAACCCCGAACAGATAGAAGTTACGCTGGTTGTGTGTCAGCTGCCAATCCACACCAATCAGGTAGTCCGCAACCGGATACTGGTCGGCAAGCGGCTGGTATTCCGTCAAGTCGGAGGTAATATATGCTTTCAGGTCATCGTAAAATGCGCTGTGGACAACCTCCCTTCTCCAGAATCGCATATTGCACACTTTTTGCACACAGCCGGCAAATTGCAGAATGCCCTCTTGCAGCATATTGAGGGGTATGTCCAAATAGAGATTGTCATCGTCGTTCCGGATTCCGTTGTTAATCAGAATGCTGTCGAAGACACGACGCCTGGTGTCGGTGTTTATATCGAAGGTGTATGAAAGGCGCATCAGCGTCATTCCGAAATCGCAGACGCGGATATAATCTTCACCGCAAGGGCTTTCCTGAAGGTAAATGTCCACCATGTCGGCATCTTCGTGAAGTATGGGAAGGATTAGCTGGTACTTTCCGGGGCGGCGCTCGTATATATCCAGCACCAAATTTTGCGCCGGCTCAAGGGAAGCTCTGATTTTAGCAAGATCCATCAAAGAGCCTCCCTTGCAGCATTTCTGGGAAATGATCCGCGGAATTGGTTATGTTCGCATCGGCAAAGAAAACGCGCAATGCCTGCCCGAAAGTAGCATAGCGATCCGTAATTTCCCGCTTCTTTTCTGGAGGCTGAATGCTGCCGGATCCGAGCTCCCCGGCAGTAATTCGGTGGATATGTGGTCTGGCATAATGTCCGTCCAGATGCCGGCCACTCTCGCCGTGGGGGCCGTTATAGCGAACCAGCGTGATGGTTCCCAAACTGCTTTCGTTGGTTTGATACTGTAAACCAAGCGAGAAATTTTCGATGAACTCGGTATTCTGGCGGATGAAAATGGTGAAAGCAGCGGCAGTGGAATCGCACGCTGGCATGTCGTTCAGTATCAGGTTGCAGCGTCTTTGCCGCTTTTCCTCTCGGTAGCCCTGATCAGGGTTCTTTTTGACTATGATTTTGCGGCAGGTTATTAAATCGTGAATTTGCTGGTCGGTCAGCACAAGCGCTCCCATACGCGATCAGCTTGTAAGTCAGGTCATTTTATCATGCCTTGCGTTGTCGCTGCCCTCCGGCCTCCTCACGCAGAGGGTGAGTGCCTGGCTTTGAGACTCCCGGCTTTGTTCAGCCGGGTGGTTACCAGCTCCACTACCCCTTCATATACTGCGTCCCGTTCCCCTTGGGTCAGGCCCAGGGCATCGAATACCATTGCATCTATCTGCCGCCGGGCTGGTGAGGGCTTCAGCACATCCCAGTCGGTTTCCTTGAAAAGGGCGGCGTCAAAAATCGCTAAGCGATTTTTGACGCCGCCCGGATTCGCTATATCTGGCTCAGGCAGTAACTCTGGTTTCACGATAGCAAGGTTCCCGGTTTCATAGGTTTGAATCTCCAATACGCCTTGCCCGAAATTTGACCTGCTTTCGGTGTTCAACATTAGCTGGAAAAGCGTTGAGTTAACTGCTACGCACAGCTTTACTACGGAAACCCTACCGGCAACCGGCATTACCTGAAAATTATCACTGAACAGGGATCCCGTTACTATCAGAAAAGTACGAGCGGTAGTATTGACAAACTTATTCATCCCTAGATAGACATTGCCCCGTTCCCCCAAGTCATACCAACGCTGACGAGAATTGGTGCTGGCGCGTGTATGGTAGCCCTGCGCTTCACCCTGCCGGATGTAGGCTAATGCGCCGGTTCCGGCCAGTTCCCGCTTCTCCCGGTGGCACATGAACAGGCGTTTGGGGAGGCTTTCCGGGTCAATCAGCAGGGCGCGGGATTCCTGGGGCGTGGTCATTGCCGGGCGGCAGTATTCCGGTTCGATGCTGAACTCAGCAATGCGTTCTGGCGTCAGATAAAAGAAAGCATTTGCTCCAGTCTTAATGCCAAACCGCACCGAGGCCACGTCGCCCAGCCTTGCCAGTTTGCCACTGCACCGGTTCAGGATGTGGTGGTAAATATCCGGCGCGCGCAGGAACTTGCCACCCCACTTATCGCCGACATATTTGCCGTCGGCCCGTCCGCCGTTCAGCAAGGCGGCCCGGGTTCGGGCAATTTCCCGCCGCTGCCCGGCGTCGGCCAGGGCGGTTGCGAAGTCGGCCCGCAAGGAAACAAACCGGGTCAAATCCTGACCGTTCTGGTCGGCCCGGTCGGTTTTGCGCAGGATGCTGATGATGGTGTTGATATCGGCGGTAGCGAACTGCCGTTCAATGGCGCTTTCGTAAATGGCCTGGATATGGGCGTGGCGCAGCAGGTACTCCTGCAATTTTGCGCCGTAGCCTACGTCCAGCCAGCTGTTAGAGCAGACGAAGACGTGCATTCCGCCGTCGCGGAGCAGTTCCAGTCCGCGGGCATAGAAGTAGCAGTATAAATCGGAACGAGCGGTAACGGCGTCGTTATACTGTTTGACCAGAGTGTCTTTGTAAGCTTTGGGGGTGATTCCTTCCTGGCGCACATACGGCGGGTTGCCGATAACCACGTCAAACCCATCGGCCACCCCGAACATATACTTGGCGTCGAACCAGTCGGCGGCGCTTGCGTTCTGGTCAAAGGGGGCCCAATCGGCCAACTGGTCGGCGGAAGCGGCGGGGAAACCCACGGCTTGCAGCACGGCGGCCAGTTGCCGGCGCAGCTCGGCATCCCGGCGGCGGCAGTCCAGTTTATCGGCCCGGTTTTTGGCGTGGAAGTACCGTTCACGGTTGGCGGCCAGGTCAGCTTCCAGTCTTTGCACCTTGTCAGTTTGACCGAGCGGCATCTGGGGCGGTTTTTCCAGTTTGCGCAGCGTGTCGGCAGCCACGAACTTCGTTTCCAGGTTGGGCAGGGGCCGGATGCCGTAGTTATCCGCCGGGTCGTCATTGGGCTGCTGCTCAATGGCGAGGGAGATGAAGAAGCGCAGTTTGGCAATCTGGGCAGCGATGGGCTGGCGGTCCACGCCGTAGATGCTGTTCTGGATGAGGTACAGCTTGCGCCCGAAGTCGGATTCGCGGTACTGCTCGAAGGTGCGGCTGATTTCCGCCAGGGCGTTCTCCCGTTCTTCCGGGCGGGAAACCTGGAAGGCATCGGTGGCGCGCTGGCCGGCCAGTTCCCGCTGCAAGGCCTCCCAAAGCTGGTTGCCGTCGTCCAGCCGGCTCAGGGCCAGGGTGAGCTTGTGCAGAACTCCCATCGGGAAGGCGCCGGAGCCGACGGCCGGGTCCAGAACTTTGAGGCCGGCAATGGCTCGGACAATGGCCTCCCGTTCCGACGGGGTGAACCGGGCCCCGGCGTCGGCAAAGGCATAATCAAGCAGGCAGCGCAGCCGCTCCTGCCAATGGTCGAGGTCGCCGTCATCGGCCGACGCCTTTTGCGCCAGCGTGGCGACGAGGGCCTCATCCACCATATAGTCCACCACGGCGCGGGGCGTGTAGTAGGAGCCGGTTTCCTTGCGGGCGGTAAGCTGCGTTTCCGGGTTGACGGCGGCCAGCAGGTTCTCGAAGACCTTGCCCAGCAGTTCGGGGTCCAGGGCCACTTCCTGCTCCGTCGGCGTGTTCTCCTCCACGGTGAACTTGTAGCGGTCGAACAGGTCAATCAGACCGGGGTTGCTGGCGCCGCCGCTGAAGAAGAGGCGATTGGGGATGCTCAACCGGCTACCCTGCTGCGGGTTGTCGGTAAAGCAGTCGATGCGATAGCCGCCGTCCCTGGTGGCTTCAAAACTGTCCAGGCAATCGAACAGCCCGCCGTTGATGAAGGGCGTTTTGCGGAACAACGCCAGCAGCGCGTCCGGGTCGGCCATTTCCCGGCGGTAGCGGTAGCAGGAAAAGTCCCGATGGGTTGAGTTTTTACCGGCGCTGAACATCCTGCGGTCAATCCCGGTGTTCAGGGTGGCGAAGAAAAGGTTTTGCAGCACGGCGCGGTAGTAGGAATCGCCATTGTCCCGGTCGTAGTCTTTAAGCAGCTGCGCCACCCGGTTTTCGATGAACAGGTCTTCGGACACCAGCCGTTTCTCTTTGATGAACCAGACGAACATCAGGCGGGTGATGAGGCGGATAACGTGTTCCTCGGCCGGCTGCGTCCTGGCCTGGTCGGTAGGGAACCTGGCGGTTCTGACGGCATGCTCAAACCATCGGAATAGTTCGCGGTAGAAACTGCGGTTCAGTTCCTCGGTATCCAGGGCGGCCAGCCAGGCTTCCAGCAGGCCGTCGAAGTTGCGGGGTTTGCCGTGATTATCCATCCAGCACAACCGTTCCGGCAGGGACAGCTCGGCCAGGATGTCCTGGTGGGCGCGGTGCGGGTTGACAGGATCGATTTCGCGGATGATGGACACGCTGCCCAGCACATCGCGCTCCGGGTCCCGCCGGTTGGGCCGGCGGTGGACAAAGGCGAGGGAGATACGGTTGGCGGCGGTGCGGAACAGTACGACCATCGGTATCGGGAAGCGCCGGTTCAGTTCACGGGTGAAAGCGGCGTACCGGGCTCGGGAGTAGGCGCTGCCGCGCAGCTGCACGGCGGCGAACAGGAAGCTGCGGGCGTTGCTGTCGTCAAAGCCGGCGGCATCCGGCAGCGATTGCCGGCCTCCCGCCTGAATTTCCTCGCTGGTGAACTGGAACAGAACCTGAACCGACTTCGCATTGTCCAGGAACACCTGCTCCGACTGCGTGCCGGGATTGGCGGCCGGGAAGCGCCGGGTGAAGTCGCCGGCATTCCCGGATTGACCGGGCAGCGTCCGCTCGCTCCGGTAGCCGCAAACAGCCAGCAGATTGGCAGCTGCCGCTGCCAGGTCGCGGTCAACCATTGCCGCCAGGGCATCGCAGATAGCGTTTCTGACGTTGGTAGCGCTCATTTCCTCTCCTTGATGACCAGCCAGGTTATCAGTTCGAAGTCAGTGTTGTCGCCGGGGGATTCGGAGGCTTTGGGCAGCACGAAGTCGCGCCCGCTGCCCAGGCCTTGCGTTTGTACGGCAAAGTGGCTCTGCCGGATGTGGGCGATGGCGTCAGTGAGCAGTTTATTATAGCGCGCCATATTACGGCCCTGGTCGGTTTCGCGGTCAAAACGGTCGCACAGTTCGGTAATGGGGTGGCTTTCCCCGACGGCGGCCGCTTCGAACACGGTCAGCGCCTGCCGCGCGTTGGCGCAACCGTAACGGATACTGCCGTTATCGTGCAGATAGACAAAGTAGAAGGGGTGTACCGGGCTGGCGGCCTGCTGGCGTGAACCGACATCGCCGGCGTTGCGCTGGCGCAGGCAGAAGAGTACGCCGGGTTGAATGTCGGCGCCCGGCCCGTCGCCGGCGACCGCGTACACGCCGGGCGGCATGGCTTCCAGGGCGTCTTTGTTGGCCTCCAGATAGCGCAGCAGCTGGGTCAAAAAATGGTCCAAGGTGAAGTCGCCCAAGGCCGGCCCGTCGTTCAGGTCTTCGAGGTCAAGGACTTCTTCGCGCAGTCTGAGCAGCTGCTCATCGCGAAAGTTCAGTTCCAGTTGGGCGTCTTCCTCCGTGAACGGGTCTTCGTCGCCACTGGCGGCCAGGTCGGCCAGCGCCATCCGCGCCTGCACCCGGCTCTCCAGTTTCAGGTACACGTCCATATCCGCCGTGGGCCAGTAGTTGAGCATCCGCACCGATTTGTTGCGGCTCCCGATGCGGTCAATGCGCCCGAACCGCTGGATGATTCGCACCGGGTTCCAGTGAATGTCATAGTTGATCACCGTATCGCAGTCTTGCAGGTTCTGGCCCTCGGAAATGCAGTCGGTGGCAATCAGCAGGTCGATGTCGGCGTTGGCGCCGGCGCTGCCGCGGTTGCGGGCCACGGGAGCGAAATTGCTCAGGATGGCATTAAAGTTGTTGTCGCCGACGGCGGTGCGGGTTTCGTCCCCGGAAACCATTGCCATATTGATGTCCAGCTCTTTGGCCAGGCCGGAAAGGTTGTCGTACAGGTACAACGCCGTGTCCTTGAAGGTAGTGAACACCAGCAGCTTGCGGTTGGGGCTGCCGTCCTGGTCGATAGCAGGGTTCCGGGCCTTGTCGCGGACGGCCTGCTTGATTTCGCACAGCTTGCCGTCCCGTTCCGGGGTGATGGCAGCGACTTGCTGCCTTACCCTCTCCAGGGTAGATTTGTCCGCCTGCAAATCAGCCTGCCAGCGAGCCACGTCCAGTTCCGCCAGATGGTAGGCCTGGCGGCGCCCGCCGACGAAGAATTCTTCGTCTTCCTCATCTGCGTCGGGTCGAGTATCCGTCTCCGTTGCTTCCAGGTTAGCCAATCCGCCCGGTTCATAGCGCTCAATCTTGTCCAGCAGGCGGTCAATCTTGTCGATGGTGCGCTTCAGGGTCAGCGCCAGGGACCCGGGGGAGCTTTCCAGCCGTTTGAGGAAGTTGGTTCGCATCATCCCGACCAGAAAACGCTCGCTGTCCCGCTGGTTGAAGTTCTGCCGCTGGCGGGTTTCGGCCAGCTTTTGCAGCCGCGCCGGATCGGTTACGTACTCGCTGGGCTGGTACACGGACAGCTTGAACTGACCGATGCGCTCGGCCGTATCCTGATAGGAGAGTTCGCCCTGCAAGTCCGTCTGCGGGTGGCGGTTCGTTGGGTTTTCCCGCCGGGGGAACTGCCCGATGCGTTCCATTTCGGCAGCGTAGAATTGCTCAATCTGCCGCCGCGAACGCGAGATTGACACGCCATCCAGCAAACGGAGGAAGTCGGCGCCCAGCCTTTCCAGCAGTTGCGCCTTGCTGCGGCGGCTCCGGTTGGCCTGTTCGGTTTCCCACTGCTTGAACACTCGTTGGGCTGCCGCCATCACGTTGCGGATGCTGCCTACGCCCAAGCTTGCGCGGAAAGCGCCTTCCCGCCCCTCGGTCATCAGGTAAATCTGGTTTCTCAGGTCAATCAGCGAGGTATTCACCGGCGTCGCCGACAGCAGCAAAACCCTGGTCCTGGCGCCAGCCCTGATTACTTCGTCCAGCAGACGCCGGTAGCGTTGTCCTCCGTCGTTGCGGAAATTGTGCGACTCGTCGATAACCACCAGGTCGTAGTTCTGCCAGTTAAAGTTCGCCAGGTTTATGCCGCCCGACGCGCCGGAGTTCCGGGACAGATCGGTGTGCGCCAGCACAGTGAAGCCGAAACGGTCTTCCGGAAACGGGTTCTGCCGGTGGCCGTAGATGGCCGGATAGAGCGACCAGTTTTCGAACAGCTTGCGCGGGCACAGCACCAGCGCCCGCTGGTTGCGCAGTTCAAAGTACCTGATTACCGCCAGAGCGGTGTAGGTTTTGCCCAAACCCACACTGTCGGCCAGGATACAGCCGTTGTGGGCTAACAGCTTGGCGATGGCGCTTTTCGCGCCGTCCTTCTGGAATTCGTAAAGTGCGTTCCAGACCTGGCTGTCCATAAAGCCGGTCGCGGTGGCTGCCGCGTCGCCAGCCAATCGGGCATCAATGTCTTTACGGAACAGTTCATACAGTGTCCGGTAATAGATGGCCTCCGGTGCATAGTCGCCGCCAAGGCGCTTCAGGGCGTCCAGCACCTCCTGCTTCACGTCCCTGGTGCGCCGTCCGTCGCTCCATAGTCGGTTGAACCAGTCCAGCAATTCGGCGAGCGTATCCGCATCTTCAGTAGCCAGATTGATTTCCAGGTTGGGCTGGTCGTTGCCGCCCAGGCCGCGTTTGGTGAAGTTGGAGCTCCCGACAACTCCGGTTGCGCTGTCCGCCGACTGGGTGAGGTACATCTTGCCGTGCAGGAAGTTAGCGCGGCTGACCGAGCGGACGGCTACGCTGTCGCGACTCACCCAGTCGGCGCACTGCCTGGCCAGGGCCTTCTGCTGCAGGGTATGGTTGGGCGCCAAGCCCCGCTCGGTCAGCTCGAATGACCTGGGGTCGCTGGCGCCGGGGTCAAGCTCATCTACCGACGTTGGGTCGCCGAAAAGGAAGCGGACGCTGCCAACCCGGGCCAACTCCTCCGCCAGCAGTTCGTAGCCGTAGATTGTGATGTACGCCGAGGCCAGGCTGAAGGTATCAGCGTTGCGCAGGCTGCGACGCAGGTGGTCGGCGACGGTGGCGGCCTGGTTGTCCAGTATGCGGTTTGGTAACGGCATCTTTTTCTCCCGTTAGACTATCTGGCGTTACACAACTGCTTGCCTGGCGTCTTCGTTGTGCGCCATACAGGGCTGCCGCGGGCCGGCGCTACAAGGTTTCCGGGGCTTGCGATATACGTCGGGGATAGGTATCAGCTGGGGTTATGGGGCGACAGGATGTTCAGTGCCTTGCCTATATACCACGACGGGGCTGTTCCGGTTCCGTGTTCCCCATAGCCCAGGTTTTTAAGATATATACCCGGATTTCCGTAGTTATTTCCCGTGAGGTTTGGGGAGCGCTGATTACCGGTTCAGGGGGCCGGCCCACCACCGCAGTCTTCCCTGGGCCTGCCGGTAGGATTCCGGATCGGTAGTTACCCGGCGAGTGATGCCTTGCGGATCGGTCAGTTGCCAATGTTTGGGGCCGACTTCCCTGACGCGCCAGCCCGGGGGGAGCAGCTCCGGCTGCGCCAGGGGTTTTTCCAGGTCTGCCATGGTAATGCTGGAGGGGGCTGGCGCGTTGGGGGTTTCTTCCCAGTCGGTGTTAAGTTGATTCAGGTCAAATTCCTTCTCGTGTCGTTCAATCAGTTCAGCCACTTCGGCTTCGATGTTCGCTTCATCCCGGATAATGCCCGAAATACCGGCGGCGATAATCGGCGGGTATTCCCCCACGTTGTGCTGAATGTCCCTGAAACGGCGGGCTACCGCATCGTAGGCGTCATGTTCGGCAGTATTGGCGTAGAACAGGTTGACGATGTGCACCACCGCCCGGGTTTGCCCGATGCGGTCAACGCGTCCGGCGCGCTGTTCCAGGGTCATGGGGTTCCAGGGAATGTCGTAATTAATCACGGCGGAGCAGAATTGCAGGTTCAGGGATTCCGAGGCGGTTTCGGTACACAGCAGCAAGCCCCGGGGTTGTTCCTGAAATTGTTTCAACCGGGTTTCCCGGTCGCCTAACTCTCCGTCCTGCCCGTAAAGTTCGGCAATGTTGGCGCAGCCTTCCTGCCGCAGTTTTTCCGAGAGCCATTTCTGGGTGTCCCGGAACTGGGTAAACAGCAGAATATAACTATGTCCCTCACCCCGCAGGTCTTCGATCAGCCCGGCCAGTCTCTTTCGCTTGCTGTCTTGTCCGGTCAGCCGGTCGGCCTGGTCAGCCGCCTCCAGCAGGGCGGCGACGTCGCCGGCGTTGTTCAGGGCCGCGGCGTCCTGCTCGGTAATTTCATCCAGGTCGGCATCATCCAGCAGGGTGTTCCAGTCCTCCGAGTCTTCGGAGTCTTCAGAGACTTTGAGGCGCCGCTGGGCGGCGTTGCGCAGGGTCTGGGCGTAGGCATACGTTGAGGAACCCAGACGCTTGCGGAAAACGGTAGCGATGAAGCCCAAAGCCTGCTGGTTGATGCGGCTGAGGCCATAGCATTGCTGAATCAGGGGCTTGATGCCTTCGTACAGCTTCCGTTCTGCTTCGGACATATCGATGACGACGTCCTCCGCCCGGCGTTCCGGCACCGGCATGTTCAGCAGCCCGCGCTGGTGGTATTGGCGCAGGAGTTCCCGGGTATGGCGGCTCATCAGCCGCCTGGCCGGCGCGCTTTTCCGCATGGCCGTCAGGGTGGCATCAAGAACGCCGGGTTCGGCCAACTGGCGGGCAACATACTCCTCATTGTCGCTGTTCAGCACAAAGTCCTGGGGTTCCGGCGGGCCGCTCTTGCGCCAGAGGTCCCGGCAGAATTTCCACTCGGCCAGGTCGGGCTCGTCGGTTCGGTAGAACTGGCGGTATTCAGTGGCGTTCCAGCCTTTGGGTTCCAGCAGTTCCAGCAGCGCCCAAAGTTCCGCCTGGTTGAGCTGCATCGGCGTGGCGGTAAGCAGCAGCAGTTCCCCGGTTCGGGTGGCCAGCTGCTGCAACAGCTGCAGGTATTTATTGGGCTGGCGCCGGCTTTCAACGTTCACGTCCCGGAACCGGGCCCGGTGGGCTTCATCCACAATAATCAGGTCGTATTCTCCGCAGGTGGCGAGGAACTCCTCGGTGTGGCGCACCAGCCACTGGTGGCCGGCAATGGCCAGCGGCGCCTGCCAGGGAGGGCTGGCGGGGGGTTCCTGGTGTCCCCGGTAGTAAAAGCAGCCGCGGGCATCGATTATCGGCGCGTCGATGGCGAACTTCAGCAGCAATTCGCTCTGCCACTGCCTGACCGCCGCTTTAGGGGCAATGACCAGCGTCCGGCCAGCCTTTCGCTGGTTGAGCCGGGTTTTCAGGATGATGCCGGCTTGCAGGGTTTTGCCCAGCCCCACTTCATCGGCAATCAGTTTGCGGACGGGGTAGCTGAAAACGTTCTGCTGGCGGAAACGTTCCTGGTGGGGCCAGAGGGACGTTGGAATGGTGGCGGGGGTGCTGTTCGGGTCAGCAGCCAGCCGGTCATACAGGTTATCCCAGTAATCCTTTGCGGCGAGGGACGGGTCGGCGGGCGGCGCGGCCGGGGCCTGTTCAGCAAGCAATTGGCGGAAATTGGCCGGCAGGTCAATAACCTGGAGGCCAACGGCCTGGTTGTTCCACAGGGTCTCAAACTCGGCCTGGGTATTATCCAGGTATTCGACGCCGCGTTCGCTGGTGTAAACGTGGAAGGACTCCCAGTTTTTCTGCCAGCCGGCGAGGGTTTCGTTGAGGCTGCCGCTGAAGGCGACCCGGTTGCCCCAGACGTCCGCGACGATGCCGCTCTTGCTGTGGAAGATGTGGCCGGCCCGGAGGGCGATTTTCACTTCCATAATGCCCCTGGCTGCCAGCCAGTAAGCCAGCTCCAGGTGGCTGCGGCGGGTCAGGTCTTCGGCCGCGGTAGTCAGCAGCAGGTCTTCCGGCCGGGCCGTCTGCTGCAAAGCGGCTTCGGCGGACATTCGGCCGCGGTGAACCGCCTCAAGCACTTCCGGCGCGACGCTGTGGTCGCAGATGAGGCGGATGTGTCCGCCGTTGCGGATGAAGGCGGCGGCCCCGGCAGCGGCGGCCATCAACCCTTCGGCCGTGAAGGTATAGGTAGTGCGGTCATAGCGCACCGCTTCGGCCAGCAGCGGCTGGTAAAAGCCGGTCAGCAGGTCGGGGCAGTTGCTGTGGTTATAAACCGGCCGCAGGTTCAGGTCTTTAAGGGACATGGCTATCCTCGCCGGGCTGCGACTCCGGATATGGCAGCTGCACCCGGTAATCTGAGTCTATTCGCCGCCCAGGTTCTGCAACTCCTGAAATGCCAGCTGCACCCCGGCCGGCGGGGGCGCCGGTTCCTGGTAGAGGAACTGCCACAGGTTCCGCTGGGCCTGATAGTCGTCATGGCCCGGCCGGGTAGTGCGCGCCAGCGCCTCCAGGGTGGCCTTGAACCGCGGGTCATCGCGGGACAGCCCCTGCCGGGTCAGCCACTCCCCGGCGTCCCCGGTATTGCGGCGGTCGGTCAGGGCAACGGCGGTATGGGCCGCATCCAGGCTGGATTCGGCCGGCCGGTCTTCCTCGATGTTCCGCGCCGCCAGCCGGTCCCGGGCGCTGAGCAGCTGCACCTTGTCGCCGTTGAAACGGACCATCCGCTTCAGCGCCGGGTCATTCTTCTCCAGCGGCACCCCCAGGGCGCGGGCCAGCAGGTTAGCTTCATCGAAGAGCAGGGTATCGTTTTCGGCGGCATCCTTCGCCAGAACGTAAAACCTGGTGGCGGCGTCCACCGGGTCGCTGCTCCACCGCTCGCTGATTTCCCGGGCCCGGTGGCGGCTGACCTCCCGCCGGGCCACCTGCAGGGCGTCGGTGGGGGTAACCTGGTAAGGCGCCTCCGGCCGCGCCGGGTTGGGCGTATCCCGCCGGGCGCCCCAATGCCGGCTGATAATCCGCAGCGCCGGCCCAAAGGCGCTCAAGTACAAATCAATGGGCCGCAGCGCCGCCCCGCTCAGGTTCTCCGCAATATCCTTCCGGACAGCTTCGGCAATCAACTCTTCCACCTCATGCCACGGTTCAGGCGCCAGGTTTTCGACCCGGGGCCGGCAGACCAGCAAGAGGGTGGTGCGGGCGGCGGCCTTGCCCTTGATGTGCAGGCTGGATTCGGCCTCGGTTTTGACCGGCCAGGTGCGGGTGATGGTGAAGCCGGCTTCAATCAGGGCGACGGTAAGGGCGTCCCAGGCGCTGGTGGATTTGTGGTTGAACATGACCACCATAACGCCCGCCCGCTTGATTACCCGGCGGCATTCGGCGAAGATTTCGGCCATCTTCCGCTGGTAGTCGGCCAGGGCCAGGGCGGCGGCGGATTGAGCTTTATCGGCCCGGTTCCGGAAGCGGACCGGGCTGGCGATGGCCTCCTGCTCCTTTTCGGTGAGGTAGTGGGCAAAGTTCGCCGGGAAGACATAGCCGGCAGTCCGCTTGAGCCAGACGTAGAAGAAGTCGGACAGTTCGGCGAAGCAGACGTTCTGCTCGTAGGGCGGGTCGAAGACGATGCAGTCGACGGAGGCGTCATCCAAAGGCAGGTCGCGGGCGTCGCCCTGGATGACTTCGGACGGCCGGGCTATATTCGGCCTGACCGTTTCGGTCAGCAGCCGGCCGTCGCTATTACTGGCCTGCTTGCCATAGCCGACCATATAGATAATTTGGGACAGACATTCGTCAATATCATCCAGGGCCCACTCAAGGCCCAAGCCTCGACAGATTATCGCCATCTCGGAGTAGTTCCACTTAAACCCGAAGTCATGGGTATCAAAAATCCCGGCAACTACTTGCCGGTTGGGATGCCATCTACACAGCAGGTTATTGTTGTTAATCATCTTGTCCAAAGCAATGGCGATGTAGCCCCAGGCGGCCTGGCGGCACTCATCCAGCCGGCCGGCGGCCCGGTCCTTTTCTACGCCCTGGCGGAAGGCCTGCACGCAATGGCCGTGGGCCAGCTGCTGCCGCGGGTTGAACATATCGCTCCAGGCAGGCATCCCGTAGTAAATGGCGTCTTTGGTTTTGTTGCCCTCGGGCAGGGCCTCATTGGGCAGCACATCTTCGGCCTCCCATTGGGGGGACAGGCGGGCCAGTGCGGCGGCGGCGTAGGTATTGCCGGCGAAGTGGCGTTCCCCGGGTTCGGCGAAGACGCGGCAGGTGGTTTCCTTCTTCTTCTGTTTGCCGGCTTTGGTCCGGTCATACCAGCTGTCCCGGTAAACGATGCAGTAGAGGCGGTGGCCCATGCGGCCGGCCTGGGCTTCCTGTGCCAGGTACGCTTTGGGGGTGGTGCTGCCGCAGGCGGGGCAGGTGGCGATGGCCCGGGCGACGGTGCCGCTGCTGGGCGTCCGGTCGGGGTACAAAGCGGCCAGGTGGCAGGTTCGGCCGGCGGCCCGGCAGTCGGCGCAGTCGGCCCGGTGATGCACAATGCCCATCCCAATCGGGTCGGCGGCCGGGTCCAGCCGAATGCCGGTGCCTTTGTTATCCAGCCGCCAGTTGGGGCTGAGGGGAATCCGGCGTTGGCAGGACAGGCAGGCGGCCGTGCGGGCCCACAGATACGTTTGGGCGTATCTGTGGGCCCGCACGGCCCGGTGCAATTTTTTAGAACAAGTGTTTGTATTATGCTGACAGCCTTTAATGGCGCAGGCAGCCTGCGGGTGGGGGCAATCGCCGCCGGCGCAGTCGGGAGCCGGCTCTTCCGGGTAAACGCCGGTCACCAGCTCGTTTACCCGTTCCAGGTAATCCTTGCTGATTTCCCGGTAGTGGGCCAGCAGCGGGTAGCCGTACTGCTGCGGCCACTGGCAGGTGGCCCGCAGGATGTGGCCGGCCACCGGGTTAAGCTCGTTGGCAACGGTCGGCAGGCCCAGCCGCCCGGCCTCAAAGGGGATGGAGCCGCCCCCGGCGGTTACGTCCAGCACCAGCGGGGCGTCAACAGCGTCAGCCAGGTGGTCATTGAGCCATTGCCGTTCCCGGCTGGTCGGGTTATGGGTGAAGGCGCGGCGGCGGGCGCCGTAGCCCTCCTTGTCCCGTTGGCCGGATTCGGCAGCGGCGGCCAGCCGCCGGGCCGTTTCGTGAATATCATGACTGGTTCCCAGCAGGTGATATACCGACTGGCGGGTTTGCTCAGAGTCGGCAGATTGGGGAAGCAGGGACAGCAGCACGGAAGCGCGCGAAGGGGCCAACGGCCGCCGCGCCCACCAGACATGGAGCCAGTTTACCGGAGGCAAAGCAGAGGCAGCAGAGCGCTCCCGTATGGATTCGGTTGATATTTGGTTCACCGGGAACCACTTTTCGATGAGGCGGGGCTGTATCGCTGTATCCGCTTCGCCGGGGAAGTAACCCTCCGCCGGGGTTTCTGCCGCAGGTATCATCCGGTTCATTTAATTACCTCACAGCTTGTGAGAACATCAAATTCTTCGTAAGGCGGCCCCGTCGCAAAGCCGCCAAATACGGCAGCTTCCTCCTTCTGTTTTCCCAATGCAGCCGGCGCCCCGCTTTAAGTTCCGGTTTGACAACTTTTGTCCCTCTCCGATGCAGGTATTTCCGTTTTTTGATGCGCAGCGGCGTGCGCGTCGCTGCCTTTACCCGGAGCGGAGGCTGTTTTGTGTCTGCCGGTCGGGTTTGGCCGGGAGTATCGGTTCTTACGTAATAGTCCGTTTCCAGCAAGTCTGCCTGGTCCGTGATGGGGGTGGACTGACGGAGCAGGGTTATCCCGTCGGCGTCCGCGCCCATTCTGGCGGTGTACCACTCGCCGGCGGGGGAAGCCCGCAGCAGGCTGCGCAGGCCGACTTGCCCGGCCTTGAACGCGGCCAGGTCTTCGCGGGTAGCCGGCGCCATGAAGTACTCGCACCCGGTTTGGCAGTCGTCGTCATGCACTGCGATATAACGCCGTCCGGTTTCGTCCTCAGCTTCGAAAATCAGTTCACAATCGTAGTAGAGTATCGATTCTTTGAACGCGACTTTCATGCTGTCACCTTGCAGTTTCCGCTCGGGTCGAATGCTTGCGACGGCCACCAGGTTTGATGCCAGTTTTTTTCAACCGGGTTCAGTTTACCGGCCCCGGCGGAAATGGTCAGTTCGCCGATAGCCTGCCACCGGGGCGTTCTGCTCCGACCTTTCCTGTTGGGGGTTCCCAGCAGCAGACTTTGCGCGGCTTCCAGCGATGCCCATAAGGACACGCCACTCTGTTCACAGGGTGTCCTGGGGATTTCCGGGTTCGGCGCTCCGTGATTCTTCACATAGGAATCAAAGTCGCCTTGCTCGGGGGTTGTGGTTTTCAATAGTCGATACCGCACCGTCCGCTCTGCTATGTCCTGCGCGCCGGGCGGAGGGCAATTCGGCGGCAAGGTCTCGCGGTATTGCAATCTGCGCTCCATCACCCATACATCAAGGTCAAGGCGTCCAGCACCCGGCGGGGGCGGTTGCGGTTCTTGTGGCAGGCGTACCACCAGCTGCTTTCGCAGGGGTGGAAATCGGCGATGGCCCGGGCCAGCCGTTCCGCTTTATCGGCTCTTTCCGTTCCGCTTACCGCATCCAGCAGCAACCTTACCTGGACGGCGGTTTCCTCGGTAATGGGGTGATACTGGCGTCCCGCTGCTTCCTGGGGACGCAGCCGCCGGCCCTGGTGGTTCCACAGGATGGTGGAAATGTGCGCCACACAGCGATTATACAGCGTTCCGGTGGCGTATTGCAGGCGGCGTCCGTTGCGGCGGGACGATTTGCCGGCCAGGGTAACCGACAGCCGCCGGTTGCCCCTGGAATCGTGGTCCAGCAGCAGGCCGTAGTCCCTGGGGGTTTCGCGCAGCAGGGTCATTTCAGGTTCCTTTCAAGTCGCGAAAAGAAACGTGGATGGTGGCATCAACCTGGTTATTCAGCTTTTCCAGCACGCCCGGAGCGATTTCCGGCGGCAGCTGAATATCGATATCGGCAATAGCGGCGCCGGCCTTATCCATAATCCGCCTGACCGAATTGGCGTAGTCCTTGAACTCGCTGGGCGTTGCCCCGATGATAGCCAGCTGGAGTTTGGCGTTCTGGGCCTTCAGGGTAATGGCAATGCCCTGGTCGCCGCCCTGGGCAATGCTGGCCACCTGGTCGGCCAGGACCGGGTTGGCCCCCTGAACTCGGCAGGAGGCCAGGGCAGCCCAATCGTGCCGGTGCTGCTCCGCGAACTCCCGGACCGCCTGCCAGGCGGCCCGGCCGGGCCTGGAGCCGCTGGTGAACTGCATCTGATGCTTCTCCTCGCGCACAACGTCGGGATCATCAGGCTTATTTGGTGGCGGAGGTGGGGGTGGGGGAGGGGGCGGCGGTTTTGGTTCAAACCCCTTCACCCAAACCCGCCAGCCAGCGTCGTAGCCGGCCGGGTTGATTTCGCCCTGGAGAGTTTTCAGGTGCAGGGCCTCGTTTCTGACGCCGTCGGCAAGCATGGCCTGCCAGACAGCCTGATTGAGGACGATGCGGAGTTGGGGGGTGCGGGCGAAATGTTCCCGCAGTTCCCCCAGGGTGGAACCCTTTTCGTTGGCGATGATGCTTATGCCGGCCCAGACGTCCTTGTGCAGGCCGGCGTTGTCCGACTTCAGGATTTGGTCGGCCAGGGCGCGGAAGATAGCGTCCTGCCCCTTGCCGACAGCGTCGGTCATGGATTCCAGGGCCCGATGTTCCAGGTGGGTATTGGCTTCGGGCCATTGATGCTGGACGCTGTTGCCGGCGGAGAAGAGGTGGGTAAACTTGTTCTGAATTCCAACGGTGGCGTTCTTCTCGGCATTGGCGCGGACAGACTCCAGGGTATCCCGCCGGTGGGGAGCCAACGGCCCGGAAGGGTTTTTCAGCAGCCGGTCGGCGGCTTCCATCACGGCCAAATCTTCACGGATACCAGCAAGGTTGGCGTCATGGGCGGCCAGCAGCAGGGCGTTGTTGGGGTACTGCCGGGCGGCGCTGCCATTGTTGGCGCTGCTGTGGCGGTGCAGCTCCAGCAGTTCCTCGTTCTGCATGCCGTTGCCGGCATTGCCGGCGTCCGTCCAGTTCCAGTGTTCCGGGTTGATGATGCCCAGCGCCGCCTGGCGCGGGTCATCCGGCAGGTTGGACTCCCGGGAGGGGAATAGGACGATTTCCAGCCGGTCTGCCTGGCGGCTGTTCCCCCCGTAAGCGCTTCTGACGGCGTTCTGAAACAAGCCGGCCATAACGTCAGAACCGGAGCGGATAGCGTCTTTAGCGGCAATCAGCTCCTTCATTACGTTGGCCTCTTTGTTGAACCGTTTCCGCTGCGTATCGAGGCTGTCATCCAGGTAGATTGCCTGGCTGAGGAACCGCTTTACCGCCTCGACGATGACGCCAAAGTCGTCGTTCCGGGGCGAGAGCAGGGCTTCGGCGATTTCGTCGGCATAGAGGCCGCTGCTGCTGTCGGGGGCGATGCTGCCCAGCAGCATGGTCACGGCGACCGGCCCGGCCAGGCTGTCGTTGGTTCTGCCGACGGCGCTGTTCGGGGCCAGGATGTCGGATTCAATTGCCGGGTCCAGCATCGCAAACCCCTGCCGGTTGATTAGTTCATCCCGAATGGCCGGCGCTTCAGGGGTAACGTGGCAGGGGTGGACCAGGAAGGCCTGGGGGTCCCGGTTTTGTATCTCCAGCAGGGTATTTACCATCAGCCGCAGGGTGCCCCGAACCCTCTGAAAGTTGGTGTTGGCCGACATTTTGTCGGTGATGATGCCGATAAGGGCCGGGTGAAAGGGGTAGGCGTCATAGAAGGCCTGGTAGTTCAGCCTCTCCCCGGAGCGCCCGTTGCGGCCGGCGATACCGGCGTAGGCGTGGGCGGTGTTTTGCCGGGCGGTTTGGTCGATGCTGCGGAACAGCCGCTTGCGCAGAATCTCCGGCAGGTCGCTGGCTCCGGAGGGCGCCAAAGGGCGGTTATACCGCGCCAGCTGGGAGTTGATTCGCTCCAGCATTTCGGTAACCTGAATAACCCGAAAGGCATCCGGCGGGGATTTCCGCTCTTCATCCGCACAGGGTTTCAGCTCTTCGTGGGAATCCTCCGGGGAGGTGATAACCAGCGCAGCGTTGGGGCAGCTGGCCACCGCGTCGGCGATGGCGCTGATTGTGGTCAGCACCCCTTCCCTGCTGGCCCCGGAATTAGCGTCAGCATACTGGTTGACCCGGCTGATGTATTGCACCAGCTCATCGATGACAATCAGGGTTGGCTCGTCGCCAATCAGCCGCTGCAAGGTTCCAGCGCCCGGGTCAAGCAAGTTCCGGTCGGCCCCGCCCTCGACAAAGGCCTGATATTCCCGTCGGCTGGACGGGTTGCCCAACTCGTAAAGCAGGAAACCGGCCAGGCTGTAAGCCCGGCTGCCATCCCCTCTCAGTTCCGCTCCGGTGGCTACGTTATGCTTGGCGCCGTCGAAGGCCACCACCCGGGCGGCAGTCGGGGCGATCCCGGCAACGCTGCGCCACCAGGGGAGTTCCGGGTGCCTGGCAGCGGCGGCCAGCAGCAGCAGGCTGTGGGTCTTGCCGCCGCCGTAGCGGTTATACAGTTGATAGACTGACGGGCTGGTGGCGGTATGTTCCCGGTTCAGCCGGGCGGTTGCCATCCGGAGAAAATCGGCGGTTGCCCTGGTAAGAAAGGTGCTGTCCAGGAATTCAGCAGCAGATTGCGGAGTAGCCAGTTCCCGCTCCAGGCCGTCAGTCAGGTCGGCGGCGTACTGGTCGCCGGCTATCTGCACATCCCGGGTAGGACAGGCCGTCAACAGAGGCGTTAAATCAGCCATCAAGACATTTCCTCCTGCCATTTGTTTCAGTGATGATGCTCCTCTGCCAGTTTTTGCACCAATATGTTATACATCGGATCGGGAAAATGCGCTACAAGCGGGGGCCGATTGCCGGCCAAGGCAATATTGGCGGACATTATGCCGAACCGGTTGCCGGAATCACCATCCGCAAACCCCGTTGCGGCCGCGCTGAAGCCGGTCGCGGGCCGAATTGGCCCCAAACCTTCGGGGGTTATCCGATATACGCAACGGGGTACGGGCCGGCGGCAATGCTGGCGCAGACGCCGGCGTCCACAGTGGCGCGCGCGGTTTTCGGCAGCTTCGGGCTGCCTGGCACGGGGTTCTTCGGCAGCAATCAGGTTTCCCGGAGACGCCGAAGCTCTGCCTCCAGTTCCATTACCCGCTGCTCTGCTTGCGTCCGCCTATGTTCCGCCTCAATGCGGCGCTGCTCTGCTGCTGCCAGGCTGATGATTGGTTGGTTGGTCTGCGGGTCATACCAGAGCAGCCGGCCCTGTTCCCACCGCAGAAACAGGTTAAGGGCTTCGCTGTAACCCTGGTATATCCCTTCCGCCAGTTGGCGCACCGGCATCGGCTGGTAGGCGCTTCCCGTCAGCCGGTCGCCGGCCAGTTTAACCAGGTTGGGGGAATCGGTTTGGTCGAAGCGCCAGTATTCCCGAACCCGGAGTCGGGCGTAGAACTCCCGCTTGACGGTGTTGTCCACCGCTCTGGTGGAAGGGGAGGCGATTTCCAGTACGAAGTCCGGCGGTTTTCCCTGTTCGGAAACGATATAGCCGTTGTTCCGTTCATAGAGTTCCGGGTCGGCATTGAAGGCAACCAGCAGGTCCGGCACCCGGTGGCCCGGCCCAGGCCCGCGGCGGTCCATTACCAGGTAACGTTCCGCTTTGACAACGGTTGATTCCGGGCTGCCGAGGTGGTATTTAAGGGCGTGCATGCTGCCGGTTTCGGCCAGATGTTCGGCGCTGGTCATATCCTCAGGCGCTTTCTCCGGTGGGTAGGGTAGCTGGATGGTTTGGGCTGTATTGGTGTAGGGAAGGTTCATGACTTCCTCGACGGCAGGCTTTCCGGTCATTGTAACTGTCAACGGCGGCGTTGTTAAGCCGGTGGGGTACTCGGTATTTCCAACGTGCGTTGGTGTAGGTGTATATATAGAGCCATCAGGGAAATCAGACCGCCGGGAGGCAGCAACCGGGCCAACCTGGAGCATACAGTCCCGGTATGCAATCCCCCCGCTGCGGCGCCAACCGGCTCACCCAATACGGCCATTCCCGCGGCAAGCAGACTTATCGCTGCGGCCAGCGCCAATACCACTTCGTCCCGGGAACCGGGCGTCCCCACCAGCCGAGGCAGCTCAAGGCCCAGGCCGTAGCGCGGTACGCCGAAGGCAGCAGCATGGCCGCCAGCAGCCGGCTCCTGGGCAGCAAGGAAGGAACCCTGGCCAGCCAGCGGGCGGTCAAAGCGGCGGCCGTGCCGGCTCCTGGGCAGCAAGGAAGCAAGGAAGGAACCGTCTATTCACGGGTTAAAAAAGCCCGTCAGGCCCGGGAGTTGCTGAAGCTGCTACGGAAGCGGCGGCAGGAGCGGCGGCCCGGTCAACCCCGGCCCGCGGATGCTGGGGGGTTCCATTGCGTTCGTCTGCCGGCGGTTGGGCTTGATTTAATGCCAATACCCGTTGGGAATACCCATGTCAAGGTAGCCTTGACAGCCCAGGTTGGCTTTGCTATCTTAATAAGAACATAAGTTTTAAGGGTGAGCTATGCCATCGAAGAAAGAAATGCCGGCCCGTAGAAGAAGAATTCTGGAGTTTATACAGGCCTTCATCCAGGAGAACGGGTTGCCGCCTACGGTTAGAGACATCCAGAAAGCCTGTGAAATCAGCTCCACATCGGTAGTGGACTACAATCTTCGTTTGCTGGACCGGGAAGGCTATTTGAACCGCCGTCCCGACGTTGCCAGAGGCATTGAGTTGCTGGACCAATCCGGTAATCCAGTAGGAGCAGTGCCACGGGTGCAGGTTGTAGGCCGCATTGCCGCCGGGGCGCCTTTGCCGGCCTTCTCCGCTGAAGGCAATGCAGCCAGCCAGGAATTCGATACCGTAGAAGTGTCGCCGGAATTGCCCCGTCGCTTTGGTCAGCTCTACGCCCTGGAAGTGCGGGGGCAATCTATGATCGATGCTCTGATTGATGATGGCGACATGGTCATTGTGCAGCCGGCACGGCGGGCTGAACTGGGAGAAATGGTAGTGGCCTGGCTCAAGAAAGAAGAAGAGGCCACGCTGAAGAAATACTACCCGGAAGGCGGTCAGATACGCCTCCAGCCAGCCAACAGTAATATGCAGCCCATCTACAGCGCTGCCGATAACGTGGAAATACGCGGCAAGGTAGTTGGTGTCATTCGCAAGTTTGCCTAGCCGTTCCCTACGCTGACCGGAAAGCCGGCAGACCAGGGCTTGGCGAATTTGGGGGGAAGAGCCGGGGAAGCAGAAGCTTATCAGGCAACGTTTGCCGGAAGCCGGGCCGCCCCGGTTCAGCGGCGGCTGTTGACCAACGCACCGTAGGTTGCCACCAGGAAGGGAACACAATAAGTCAAAGGTATTTTCCAGTAGAACGCGCTACTCCATTGGCCGGTCAGCAGAACATCGCCCTGGTTCAGCAGGGTCAGAATAGTGCCAACTACCAGCGAGGCGATGAATGATCGTTTCAGCAGGGGCCAATGCAATAGAGAGCATCTGATGCATTTTACCATTTCACCGGTCGGGCGCAATGACCGGTCAGGCCCCTGGTTACCCGAGGCAGGGTTGACGGTACTGAAAGAAAAGGAAAGGCGTCGGCTTACGTCTTTGTTGCAGCGTTGGCAAGAGGCATTTGGAGCGGCTCCCATTCCTGCATAAACCATCGACCATACCTGACCTGAAGGCGTTTGGCCTCTTGGCATTGCCATTGTTAAGCATAAGGGGCGGGACTTCTGTTGAAAAAGCTGCGCCCCTTCTAAAAGTTCACCAGGAACATACGTGGCAGTTCAGCGTTTCACATCAGTTTTCCAGTTGTTGAAAAGCAGCTAATTCGCAGCCGTTGCTGGGGCCCTGGCTTATGGATCCCGTACAAACCTAGCTGGATTTGCCGATGCGAAATACCTTGGTTCCGCATTCCGGACAAGTGCCTCGGGTGGCCGGCCGCCCGTTTTTCAGCACTACCTCTTCCGGGTTGCTAATCTCATGCTTGCTCCGACACTTGAAGCAATAAGCCTCCATCCCTACTATCCTCCATTACTGTTTTCTGAATTCCTTGAACGACCGGCGGGTTTCCAGTTTCAGAGAAGCTGAATGTCGCTTGCCGAGATACTCGAAGCGCCTGTGCCAGTTCAACGGAAACAAGAACTTCAAGCGTTTATGTAATATACATACAGGCAATGTTTTGTCAAGTTAATCTTGAGCCAGGTATTCCCAATGGGTGTTGGCGTTAAATCAAGCCCTGCCGCCGGCAGACCATGGGCGAAATATTACTGGCAGGGAATAGCATCAGCGGCGAAGGGTGAAGGCGATTCCAGGTCAAAAACCTTAATCGGCTGCCAGGCATTGGTGGCTGGGTCATGTTTGACCAGGGCTAAAAATCTCCCTTCCGAATTGTAAGCGCGGAAACGCTCCAGGTAGCCGGCATCCAGTGACATACGACCGGCGCTGATGCTCTGCCCATGCCGCAGGCTTTCCTCGCCGTGGCGGTTAACCCGAATGGCTTTCAGGCTGCGCAATGGAACGTCCACAGACAGAAGATATTGCTGCCAACCGTCGGGTTCAGCGGCAGCGGCCTCCAGGGCTTCCAGGGTTACGCCGTCCGCGGCGCTGAAGCCGCCGCACAACCGGCGCTCCAGGTCGGTAACGTAAGCGCCGCAGCCCAGGGCAAGACCCAGGTCGTGGGCCAGGGAGCGCATATACACGCCACGTCCGCACTCTACTTCCAGAGTTACTGAAGGCACGGCAAATTCCGTTATACGGATGTCGAAAATCTCTACTTCCCGAGCTTCCCGTTCCACTTCCATACCAGCGCGGGCCAGCTTGTAAAGACGTTGGCCCTTTACCTTTACGGCGCTGTACATAGGGGGTTGCTGCCAGATAACGCCAACAAAGGGCTTCAGGGCTTGTGCCAGCAAGTCTGTAGTTATCCCGCCCGGGTCGCCAGCTTCGGTAATTTCCCCTTCCGAATCATAGGTAACGCTCGTTGCCCCCAAGCGCATCTCAAGCAGGTAACGTTTGGTTCCGTCCACGATGTAATCCATCAAACGGGTGGCCTGGCCAAAGCAGATGGGCAGCACACCCCGGGCCAGGGGATCCATCGTTCCGCCATGCCCCACCTTCTGCCTTTGACCGGTGATGCGCTTGATTTGGCGCAGGGCTTCCATAGAGGTGATGCCGGCCGGCTTGTAGAAGTTGAGGAATCCGTTGACCTTCAGGGCGGCTTCTTTCGGGTTATTCCGTCTGTCGCGGGGCATCGCTTTTCACCTGACCGGCGGAAAGGCCGGCGGACCCGGGCAATCGGAACGCCCTTCGCCGGGCCTGGGGCCGGCCTCGGATACCGCATGCAAGTCGTTCATAATGCGCAGTACCGCATCGGCAGTTTCCATAGAATCATCCAGGTGGAAACTGAAGAACGGCACGTAGCGCAGTTTAAGGCGGTCTCGCAGCTCGCGGCGCAGGTAGGCCGCCGCCGACTGAATCCCTTCCAGAGCGGTCTCCCTGGTTTCAGCATCCCCCATTACGCTGACGAATACTCGCGCATTGCGCAAGTCGCTGGAAGTTTTGACCTGCGTAATGCTGATAACGCCCTGAAGCCGGGGATCTTTAATTTGCCGGGACAAGAGCAGGCTTATTTCTTCACGCAACAAGCCGTTTATGCGGTCAGTACGCCTGGACATAGGTGTACCCTCGGTAATGATGGAATGTCGGAAGATGATACGGCCGGCAGCGCTAACCGGCAGGGTTTCTGGCTTCTAGCGCTGCCGCCGTTCTTGTCGGTGGGCTTGCACCATATCGCCGACTTGAAAGTCGTTGAAGTTGGTTAGCAAGATGCCGCAGTCCATGCCATTGGTAACCTCATTGACCTCGTCCCGGAAGTGGCGCAAGCTGGCAATGTCAGTTTCGAATACCGACTTCCCTTCCCGCAGCACCCGTACGGCTGCCCCCCGGGGTATGCGGCCATCCATAACACGGCAACCGGCAATCTTAACGCCGCGACGGGACGGGAATATCTCGCGGATTTCAGCCTGCCCCAGGATAACGTCGTTAAATGTGGGTTCCAGCATACCGTGAAGGGCCTGCTCCACATCCTCAATCATCTGGTAAATAATGTCGTAGTGGCGTATTTCCACGCCCGCCCTTTCGGCTATCCGATCCACGCCGATTTCATTGCCCACGGAAAAACCAATAATAATGGCGTCCGAGGCGCTGGCCAGCAGGACATCGGATTCAGTAATGTTGCCGCTGCCGGCGTGGAGAATACGCACCCGCGCTTCGGCCTCGGCTAAATGCTCCAGGGATTGCCGTAATGCCTCCACGCTGCCCTGCACATCGGCTTTAAGGACCAGGTTCAACTCCTTAATGTCGCCGGCGTCGATTTGCTTGACCACTTCCTCGAGGGTCAAAGCCCGTGCTTGAGACTGTTGGGAAGATTTGGCCCGTACCCGTTCCTGAACGGCGGCACGGGCGGTTCGTTCACTGGGAAATACCGCCATTAAATCGCCGGCCTCGGGCAGGGCGCTGAACCCCAGCACCTCGGCGGGCTCGGCGGGCGCCGCTTTCTCGATTGGGAGGCCGCGGTCATTGGACAGGGCTTTCACCCGCCCCCAGGCAGTGCCAGCAACCACATGATCGCCCACCGTTAAGGTGCCGCGCTGCACCAGAACCGTTGCCGTAGGGCCCCGCTTGCGATCCAGCTTGGCCTCAATCACTACCCCGCTGGCAGGCCGTTCCGGGTTGGCTTTCAGTTCGGCCAGCTCGGACACCACCAGCAAATTCTCCAGCAGGTCGTCAATGCCCTCGCCAGTACGAGCGGAAACCGGCACAGAAACCACGTCTCCGCCCCAGTCTTCCACCAGCAGGTTATGCTGGCTGAGCTGCCGCTTGACCCGTTCCGGGTCGGCGCCGGGCAAATCCATCTTGTTAATGGCAATGACGATTGGCACATCTGCTGCCTTGGCGTGGTCGATAGCTTCCTCGGTTTGGGGCATAATGCCGTCGTCGGCGGCCACTACCAGCACGGCGATGTCCGTTACTCGCGCCCCGCGGGAGCGAATGGAAGTAAAGGCTTCATGGCCCGGCGTATCCAGAAAGGTAATCCGCTGGCCATTGTATTCTACCTGGTAGGCGCCGATATGCTGCGTAATGCCGCCGATTTCCCGGTCGGCTACGTGGGCATTGCGAATTGTGTCCAGCAGGCTGGTCTTGCCATGATCAACGTGCCCCAGGATTGTAACCACCGGCGGCCTTCCTGCCAGGACGGATTCATCCTCGGCGGTGGCGCTGCCGGCTGCGCTGGACAGGGAGCCGGTTTCGGCTACCGGCTCTGCCACACGGGTACGGATGCCATATGCGGCAGTTACCAGGGAAGCTACTTCGTGGTCGATGACCTGGTTCATGGATACCATGATGCCGTTACGCATCAGCTGCTTGATGACGTCCACCGGGCTCTGGCCCACCAGGTCAGAAAGTTCCTTGACGGTCAGAGTCTGTGGCAGCACCAAGGTTCGCGATGGGCCGCGCCGCAGGCTCCGGGTTTGTGATTCAGTCGTCATTCTATCCCTCCAACGACGCTCGGCCGGCCATCCGCTCTCGGAAGAAAGCCAGTAGTGCCTCCCGTTCCTCCGGGGGCATGGCAACTTTAAGGCTGCGTTCCAGGCCGCCTTTGCGGACACCCTTTTCCCAGCATTCAGCATTGGCGCACAGGTAGGCGCCCCGGCCTGAGGATTTACCGGTGGCGTCTGGTTGCACTGCGCCCTGGGGAGTACGGACTATGCGAGTCAACTCGCGCTTGGCCTTCCTCTGCCCACAGGCCACACAGCGGCGTTCCGGTATATGCCGAACCCTGACCAACGCTTCCTCTCTCGATGACTGCGAGTGCCGGTTGAGTTGCCTTGCTCGGCCTAGCGTCCGCCCCGGCGGGGCCCGCGTCCGCCGCCGGCATTCCGGCGCGCCCGGCGGCCGCCGCGTCCCCCGCCCCTGGTTTCATTCACCAAATCCTCGGCAAACCTGATTTTGCCGGCATCGGGAGTCAAAACGGGAACCTGAGGCAATTCAGGGAAGAAATCTTCCTCTTCCTCCTCCGCCGCTTCATCCATAACATCGGTAAGAGTGAAGGAGGCCAGTTCCTCCACACTGATGCTGGCTGCTTCCGCATCGGAATCCCGGGAATTCGCTTCCTCTTCACGAATCAGGGCCTCCAGCAAGGAATCCTCGTCCAGTTCGGCGACCGGAGCCTCAAGGTTCGGCTCGGCGACCGTCTCGACCGTCTCCTCGGCAACCCCGGCGGCCGGCTGGAAAACGGCCTCCGCGGCGGCTCCGGAGACATCAACCGTAGTATCAGCTTCTGCCGGGTCGGGCAGTTGAACTTCCGCGGCTTCGTCAGCAATGGCAGTTGCAGTAGATGCAGCAACCTGCGCCGCCTCGGCCAAGGCGGCCGAGCGCCGCCGCTCTTCCAGCTCCCGCTGGCGGGTTTCCTGAATTTCCTCCCATTCAGAAACCCCCTTAATATCCAGACGCCAGCCGACCAACCGAGCTGCCAGCCGCGCGTTTTGCCCCTCCTTGCCGATGGCCAGGGAAAGCTGACGGTCCGGCACTACCACAATAGCTGTCTGATCCGCCGGGGCCAACTCCACATGGACCACCTCCGACGGGCTGATCGCCCTGGCAATAAACCCCTTGGGGTCTGGCTCCCAGGGCACTACATCAATCTTTTCCCCCTGAAGCTCGTTGACAATGCTCTGGATACGGTTGCCGCGCATACCGATGCAGGCGCCCACCGGGTCCACGCCTTCCTGGGTTGAACGCACCGCCACCTTGCTCCGGAAACCGGCGTCCCGGGATATAGCCTTGATTTCCACCGTGCCGTTATATACTTCGGGCACTTCAATCTCAAAGAGGCGTTTCAGCATCTCCCGGTCGCTGCGGGAAACCAGAATCTCCGGCCCCTTGGGGCCGCTCCGCACGTCCAGCACGAACACCTTGATTCGCTGGCCCTTCTTGTACCGCTCCATCGGCACCTGCTCATCAAAGGGCATAATGGCCTGGGCGCGCCCCATGTCGAGAAGCACCGACCGGTTGGGTTCCAGCTGCTCAATCACGCCGGAGATAATATCGTGCTTATGCTGGAGAAACTCCTGGTAAAGAAGCTCCCGCTCGGCTTCCCGCAAGCGCTGCAAGACCACCTGCTTGGCGGTCTGCGCTGCGATGCGGCTGGGGTTATAGGGTACTGGCGCGTCCGCAGCTATTTCATCGCCGAGGACGGCGTTCCGCTTGATATTCAAGGCTTCCTGCAAAGTCATTTCGCGGGCCGGGTCGGCCACGTCCTCAACCACTGTCCGCAGCGGGAAAATGCTGACATCGCCGGTATTCGGGTTAAGGGTAACGGTGATGTTCTGTCCGGTTGCCGGGTTGTCCTTCTTGAACGCCGATACCAGGGCCACCTCAATGGCATGGAGGGCCTGTTCCCTGGGCAGGTGGCGTTCTGCGGCCAACTGAGTTAAAGCTATCAAAAAATCGCTTTTCACTGCCAAGCTCCCTGGCTGAAGCTGATTCAGCTGCCAGCGTCCTTAAAGTTCCACTGATAAACCAATTAGCAAGAAAGCGGGACTAACCCCGCTTGCGGCCCAACGGCACAGCTAAAGTATAGCATTCATCAGTATTGCTTTCAATCTCTGTCGGCGAAACTGCCGGCAGCTATTTCCCCGACTTTATTTCAGGAAGACCGGCTATTGTCCGGTTCCCCGGCTATATTGAACCTGCTTTGCGCCGGGGCGTTGTACCGGAAAGCGCCGGCGGGTGGCGGCGGGTATTGTTTAATGGATTTAGCGACGGTTGTTTACATAAACCTGATTGACACCTCAACCCCGGAGTAGTAATCTGCCAATCAGAGCCGGGTCGCCGGCATGGGGTGGGAGGTGCGGCGCATACCTGGAACTCGAACTGAATTGGACTGAATTGGGAGGTAAAGGAACATGCCTTACGAAGGTTTAATGGCTGAGACGGTTAATATCCGTGGCCATAATGGCGACCTGATTGACGCTTACCTGGCCAGGCCCCTGGGCGCCGGGCCCTTTCCGGGCGTGGTAATGATTCACCATATGCCCGGATGGGATGAGGCTACCAAAGAGATGGCGCGCAAGCTGGCCCATAACGGCTTTGTCTGTATTTCCCCTAACCTGCATTTCCGGGAAGGACAGGGCGACCCGGCGGCTAATAGCGCCAGTGTCCGGGAGGCCGGTGGTATGCCTGACGAGCGAACCCTGGGCGACGTGGCCGGAGCCCGCGATTACCTGCGCACCCTGCCCTACCACAACGACAAGGTAGGCGTTATCGGGTTCTGCTCCGGCGGCCGTCAGACTTACCTGGTAGCCTGCCGACTGGACGGCATCGATGCGGCGGTGAACTGCTGGGGCGGCGGCGTTACCACCGTACCCGAGGGCGAACTGGAACGCTCCCGGCAGCCGGTAGCTCCGGTGGATTACACCGCCGGCCTGAACTGCCCCGTGCTGGGTTTATTTGGCAACGAAGACCCCCGGCCCTCGCCGCAGGACGTTAACGACCTGGAAGAGGCGCTGAAACGGCATGGCAAGGATTACGAGTTCTTCCGTTACGATAATGCCGGCCATGGCTTCTTTGCCGTTGACCGTCCCAGTTACCGTCAGGAAGCGGCAGTGGACGGCTGGAAGCAGGTATTGCGCTTCTACAACACCCACCTGGTCAGTTCCTCCCGCGAGCTGGCCGGCGTGGCCGACGATGATTAAGGGCGGTTACACCCCCGGGGTTGCCGGCCGGCCGCGGCTGCGGCCGGCCGGCGGCTCTCCCGGCGCTGAAACGCGACGCCCCGGCACTTTACTGCTGCGCCGGGGCTTTTTGTGTTGAAGGCGCTAGTAGTTGCTGGGGCGGGTATAGTTGGGGTGGGTGATACTGATGATACGGGCCGTCTGCTCATTCCGATACTTCTCGTCCAGGGCCAGCTTTTCCCGGAGAAAATCAGCTTGCTCCGGCGTCTGCCAAGGCGGGCTTGCAATGGCTATTCGGGTTTCATGCCGGCGGTTAGGACAAGGCCAAGCAGAGATGCGCTGGCACTGGCACCTTGCAATGGCTATTCGGGTTTCATCATGCCGAAGGTTAGGGGATTCCCGCATGATAGCGACTCGACCAAAGCTGTCAATTATGAACCGAAAGCTCTGGTCATGAAGGTGCAGTGGGAATAAATGGTCAATGTATAGCGGCTCTACCGAGCCATTGTCGGGGTCAGCTTCATTGGCATAGTCAACTTTATTGACGAGGTCAACGGTCAGCTTGTATCTTTTGCTTCCGCCGGGCTGAGACACCCAAGGTACTGCCAGGGGTTGAGAGACGAAATTCTTAAGGGGCATTGCTGGCGAGGCCAGGTGCTGGAAAGCCTGGTACTCCACTTTATCCCCGGTTTGCGTGTCTTCCAGGGATATGCTGGCCGGGATGCGGTTGACGTACAGCGGGACAAACCCTTCCCTTGGGGATGCGAAAGCGTAACAAGCCCCTATGCTGGCGCCGGTTATTGCCAGGTCGTAATCGGCCGGGTCCATATCCTGGGCAGTGGTGATTTTATCGCCGAAATGGCGCGCCAAAGACTCCCTGAAATACTCAGACTTGGTCGGCCCGCCGAAAAGGATGATCTGGTCCACATCATTAGCCAGATCTTCCCACAGCAATTGCCAAACGAACCGAACTTCGCCGGATCCCCGTTTCTTCTGGAGAACCTCCCCTACTGGCGGATCGTCAGGCCCCTCTTCCCGTTTCCACAGCAGCTTGGCTCCGATATAGGCATCCCGGGCGACCGACATGGATTTTTCCACGAACCGGCCTTCTTTCAGCACACTTTCAACAGCGTCCAGGGTAACGGTTGTGCCATCGCTCAAAGTCTCGGAAGGGTTCGATCGATTGCGGTCTTCTTTGGCCTTGCGAAGTACGCTCCGCTCTCCGGCAAACCGGAGTTTTTCGGCGAGCAGTTCATCAACGTCAGCCCCGCCCAGCAGCGGATGGCCGTTGGCCCCGTAGATTCTGGTTTGACTGCCTTCCCGCGTTTCGATCAGCGCACAGTCGAAAGACCCGCCGCCCATGTCATAAATCAAATATGAACCGGAGCTTAAGCTAATCGGCCTCTCCGTTTCGGCTGCGCTGCTAAGTTGCTCCGCTGCCAGCAGGAACAGGCTAGGTTCTTCGATAACCCAGCTGCTGCGGCCTGTTACGCCGGTGGCCCGGGAAAGAGCGTCAGTCAAAGACTGGCGGTACTCCAGGTCCGTGTGAACGGGGCAGCCGGCCCGCCATTCGTACGGGCCGTCAATGTCCGCCCGCCTTAACGCCTCGGCCAAAAGCTCGCTAATCAGCTCCCAAACCGGATAAGACTTGCCCCAGGCTTCAATAGTTCGTGAAGCGGGGTTCCACCAGGAAGGGGGCCACCTGGGGCTTTCTGCCTGGGCATTGCGCGCTTCCAGGTGCCACCTTACGTAGGAATCGCTGTCCGCCGCCAGACGTTTGATGTTGCGGATAACAATGCGGGCGTTGGGGTCGTCTTCTCTTGCGTCGGCGTCCTCGCCAAAGAGCTTTATAATCTCGCCGCCGGCGGCCCGTTCCAATGCAATAACCGCCGGCATAGCGCGCCCTTCTCCGGCCTGGTCAATTCTCTGCGGTTGCGGAGAGCCGCCCGCCTCGGCATCCCAGGTCGCAATTCTGATGTTGGTAGTTCCGAAATCGATGCCAACAACCTGCATTAGTTGACCTCCGCGCTTTGTTCTACCCGGGCTCTCAGAACTACCTGATCCCCGGCTCTGCCGTGAACGACCACCCCTGGCGCTGCCAGAACCACCGGAGTTCCGTCGGAAACCTTGCCGGCTGCGTAATGGTTTTTGGGGTCAAAGCCGACGGTTTCCCCTACCTGGCCAAAGAGTTCAGCCTCAGCGTCCTGAACTACCAACGGCAGCCGAGCCATTACATCCTCAAGCTTGCTTTCAGGGCTCTTGCCAGAGATGTAGGCGCCTTGAATCATATCTCCGATACGAAGCAGCATATCCTTGCGCGCTTCAAACCTGGATTCCTGACGGCCTGCGGCGCGGTCTGCCTGCAATGTTCGCACCCGTTGCTTCAGGTTTAATTCGTGCTTGCGTTGCTCCGCCAGCTGGCCTTCAAGCTCCGCCCTCTGTCGCGACAGCTCCTCCTCACGTTGCTGCTTGCTCTCCTGAATTTTCTCCCGTGCGGCGTTTAGCAAAGCCGCCAACCCCGGGCTGGCTGGTTCCAGCTCAACGTTGGTCAAAGCCTCCTGATACAAGGCGACAGCCTGGGAGAGCATTTCATCGTTACCCTCGGGCAAGAGCAATGCGGCGGTTATCATCAGGTTAAAGCGGGTATTCTGGTCTTTGGAACGGACGGCATGGCGGAGATAATCGGCTACTTCACTGCCGCGCAGTTCGGCGCCGGCGGCCCGCCAGATGAGGTGGCGCAAAGCCATAGCATGTTCAGGTTTGTTCCTCATTGGGGATACTATGCTGTCCAAATCCGTATTCCGCTTATTTCGAGTGGCGTAGGCCGGCCCGGTAAAGGCTGCCGCCATCAGGTCGCCATAGAAAACGGCTCTGGCTTGGGCATCCCGTCGATCGGTCAATTGGTGCATCAGCTTTTTAGCCAAGTCAGGGTCAGCCCGGAAACTGTGCCAAATGCCGGCCATTAAGTCTTGCCGCCACCAGGGCGCTTGCTCTGCCAGCTTGCTTGCTTCCTCAAACAGGCTCGAAAGCCGGGCAGAATCCTGAGTGATTGAGATCAATGACTGCAACAGCCTGGGTACAGGACGGGCGGTTACCGCGGAGGCAGCCGGGCGGGTGCAGGCCCGGTGTCGGCTATGAGCCCTGGTTATCAGGCCAAGCCACAGTTCCTTCGTTCTGGGGGTTAATCGGGGCTGACCCAAAGCCTCCAGAGCGCCGGCAATAAGACGGTCGTAACACCGGTCGAAAATTTCCGCCGGCCAGCCTTCCACTAACTCGCTCAGCCCGTCCGGTGGTATGGTTCCGGGTAACGGGGCTTCCTCCGTAGCCCACAGCCACTTAATCCAGACCGGCAAGTCTTTATCGCTGCTGGCTCTGCTGCTGCTTTTTCCTTTGGGTCTTGAAGCCTTTGCGCTTGTGCGCCGGGACGGAGCGCGCCGGGGCGGTTCATTAGTAATATTGGCAACCGGCACAATCAGTTTGACCGGCTTGGCTGCCTCCACCCTGAAGTAACCCGAATCTTGTGCGGCCGGCCTCACCTTTTCCCACCACGTCTTCCAGGTTACATCCGTTAAAACCCGGCCCTCCAGCATCCTCTGCAATTCCCTCGGTCTGGCCTCGTTACCCGTCAGGTCGGCCAGCGTGGCGCCGATGAGACGCAGTGGCGCGCTATTTGCCCAAGCCAGCACTTCTTCCCGGTTGTTTTCCAAAGAGGCTTCAAGGCCGTCCGCAGGAAGCGCCATACAAGACTTAATCACTTCAGATTTGCTCATATTCACGGCGTCATCAGGATTGGCATTAAACCGCAAGGAAACGTGGCTTCCTTTAACTGCCGTAATGCGGCCAACGCCTTTTTCCGGATGTGAAACCAGGGCGTTGGGCTGGATTTGGTCTAGCTTCATCGGTATTCCACTCATAGAAGTATTGCTGAATTGTAATTATAAGCTCAATGGTAATCCTGGACAAGAAAGGGCTAGTGAAGGTTATACCTTTTTCTCAATGCAACGGGTATTCCCAACATGCGTTGGCCCCGGCGCCGCTTCAACTGGCCGCCCAAATACGGCTGCTCCTGCGGCAGGCAACTTGCCACTGCGGCCAGCGCCGCCACCATTTCGTCCCGGGAACGGAGCGCCCCACCCATCGGAGCAGGACAAGGCCCGGGCCGCAGCGATGTATCCTGGGCAGCAGCAGGGCCGCTATCAGCCGGACGCTGGGCATTAGGCGGAACGGTCTATATCCCGGGTCAAAAAAGCCGGTCAGGTTGGGAAGGCGGTGAGGTGGCGCAGCGGTTCCCGACGGCGTGGGAAACAATCGGAGATGCGGTTCCGGAAAACGGTGGTAGAGGAGAATGATCGCCGGCGGTGGGCAGGTTTGCGCTGGGGGCCGTTCCGAGGCGCTCTTTCTGCGGCTGTATGAAAGCTCTGCTGTTTGCAGCCTGTTGCAGCTTTACCGGCGCTTTCTTAAACAATGGCGGGCTGTGGGTAAAGTCTGGCCGTTCTATCCGGTGGGGTCCAGGTACTGCTTATCCAGTTCCTCGGCGGCAGGAATGGTGATGAGCTGAACCGGCCCGGGCGTCAGGTTTTCCGCAAACGCTGCTCCTATTGCGGCTGGAATTGTGGGGGTGCCGGTAGCAGCTTCCAGGATGCGGGCTCGTTCTCTGGCCCGGTTTATATCGTGCTGGACGATGGTTGTTGAGATTTCTGCCAGGATATAGCTGGTGATTTCTGCGCCCGGTTGGTTTGCCAGGATCAGGTCGGTCAGTTGCAGGTTAATTGCTTCGTCATCTGATATAAGGCTTTCATCAGCGGCGTTAACAATATTGTCGAGCTGCTCCGTGTGTTGCCTTCGGGAGAATATTCTGTGTACCGGAATGTTGAGTTTTCTGGCAATGAACCTTGGCGCCAGTCGGGAAGCATGGTCTTCGTAGGCAGTTCGATCCAGTTTGCTCATCGTCCCGCTCAGGCGGTTGAACCTCGTTTCCAGCCGGGTCAGACCTTGCTTCAAGCTGTTCGCGGCCTCTTTCAGGGCAGCGGCGTCGGCTTTCAGAGTTGCGTTGTCTTCTTTCAGACCGATGAAGTCTGCAATCAGTTTTTTCTGGTTCTCCAGGATAGTTTCCTGGAGTTCCAGGATGCGGGCCTGTTTGGCGTCGAGTACGATGAACTGCACCGGGAGCTGAAGCAGTTCCTCGGTGAGGATGTATTTCCTGATTTCCTCACGGTACTGAGGGTTTCTCTCAAGAGCGTCCAGAAAGTCTTGAAAGTCATGCACTTCGTCCATAACCTGGCCTTTCCCTCCAAAAGTTGTTCCATTATAGCAGGGCCGGTGAACCCGGGCCATGCTTTGCCGGTAATCGATCGGGCGGCAGTCTTGGGAGCAATGGATGGCATGCCGGGGTCTGGTCGGTTCAATTCCTGCTGAACCGGTCTGACTCTGCACCGCCAGCACGCTGCCTTGGTGGGTGGATTTTGAGGCCGGGGACCGTTCCGAGGCGCCCTTGCTGCGGTTGTACGGGAGGCTGCCGGAAGGGAGAATACCGGACGGATGCTTGCCGGGTATATAACTGGCTGCCGGCGAACCGGCGCCAGGTGGGCAAAGGGGGCGCGGTGAACCGGAACGAAGATTTGCATTCCCAATTGCGGGAACCAGCTGAACCGGCTGCACCGGAAGACGAAGGGGTACAGCAAGCGCTTGCGGCTGCTGGAGGATTCCATTGCGTTGGTCTGCCGGCGGTTGGGCTTGGTTTAATGACAACACCCATTGGGAATACCTGTTTTCGGTTTATGTTGCCTGACTCAACCGGGGCGTGCTAGACTTTCCCCGGAGTTTGTTCCTGAAATCGTAGTTTGGCTGTTCCGGTTTAATTGACAACCGGGCAGCATTTTCGGGTGTGGCATATGGTTTCACCGGGTGCGCTGGCTCCGTCCGGCAAAGGCACCATCCTTTCCGGCATGCGCCCTACCGGGCGGCTGCACTTGGGCAATTACCTGGGGGCCCTGGAAAATTGGGTTAAGCTGCAGCAGGAGTACCGCTGTATTTACAGCATTGTTGATATTCATGCCCTGACTACCATCGAGAACCCGGGCGACGTGGCCGAGATTCAGCCCAACATTCACGAGATGGCGCTGGACTGGCTGGCCGCCGGCATCGACCCGGAACAGAGCATCGTGTTCATCCAGTCCCATGTTCCAGAAGTCATGACCCTTCACGCCTTGTTGAGCATGGTTACTCCCCTGGGTTGGCTGCTGCGGGTGCCTACTTTTAAAGAGAAAGTGCGGCAAATGGAGGAAACGGAGGAGAGCGTCAACTATGGGCTGGTCGGCTACCCGGTGCTGCAAACCGCCGACATCATCATCTACAAGGCGGACACGGTGCCGGTAGGCCAGGATCAGTTGCCGCATCTGGAGCTGGCCCGGGAGATTGTCCGCCGCTTTAACCACCGCTTCGGGGATACCTTTCCTGAACCGCAGGCCAGGCTCACCGAAGCGCCGCTGATTCTGGGGCTGGAAGGCCAGCAGAAGATGAGCAAATCTCTGGACAACCATATAGACCTGGCTGCAACCCCCGAAGAGACTCTCAAACGGACGCTGACCGCCTTTACCGACCCCCAGAGGCGGCGACGCTCTGACCCCGGACGCCCCGGGGTCTGCAACGTCTATTCCCTGCACCGGTTGTTCAGTCCGGCAGCCGAAGTCAGTCAGGTTTACGAGGAATGCACCGGCGCCCTGCGGGGCTGCGTGGATTGCAAACGGCACCTGGCGGCCAGCCTCAATGCCTTTCTGGAACCTATGCGGGAAAGGCGGCGGGAACTGGAAGAGAAACCGGATTACGTTAAAGAGATACTATCCGAAGGGGGCAAACGCGCCCGCGCCATCGCCCGCGAAACCACCGCCGAGGTTTACGAGAAGATGGGCCTGGGTCAGCTGGTTTAGTTGATTATATGAGCCGGCCAGAAATCGGGAACATCCCGAAAGCAGCCAGCGGCCGGACCGCGCTGGAGGTTTCCATCGAGGCTGCCCATCGCGCGGGACAGTTAATCGTGGAACGTTTCCGGACCGAGAAGGAAGTCCGTTTCAAGGGCCGGGCCGACATCGTAACCGACGTGGACCTGGCCGCAGAACAGGTCATCCTGAACCTGATTCAGCAGGAATACCCTGCGTTCAGCATCCTCTCCGAGGAGTCCAACCCCATCGAAAAAGGGTCGCCTTATACCTGGGTTATTGACCCGATAGACGGCACCCGCAACTTCGCCGAGGGTATCCCCCATTTCTGCGTGGTAGTGGCCCTGGCTCGGGGCAGCGACATCGTGGCAGGGGTAACCTACGATCCGGTGAAAGAGGAGACGTTTGCCGCGGAACAAGGCCGGGGCGCCTGCCTCAACGGGGCTCCTTTCTCGGTTTCGGAACGGCGGGAAATGGCCGATTGCCTGCTGGGTTTTGACCTGGGCTATGTGGATTTGGCGGCAGCTGCGGCGCTGGATATGCTCCGCGCGCTGTGGCCGGGTTTTCAGACCATGCGGCTGATGGGTTCCTCGGCTTTGGGAATGGCTTATGCCGCCGCCGGACGTCTTGACCTTTACTTCCACCACTCTCTTTCGCCCTGGGACAGCGCTTCCGGGTTGCTGCTGGCCCGCGAAGCCGGGGGCAACGTGGTGGATCGGCAAGGCAACGACGCCAACCTGTTCACGCCCAGCGTCATCGTTTCCAGCCCCCGTTTAATCGAAAAGTTCCTGGAAGCCACTGAAGGCCTGGAGTGGCGTCTGGGTTAGCGTCGCTGCGGCCCCAGCCGCCAGCTGTTGGCGCAGTTATACGCTGGCCGGACTAAGAGCAGACCACCACGCCGGCCTCCGCCAGGTCTGCCACTTCTTCCGGAGTATAGCCGGCGGCAAGCAGCACCTCCCGGCTGTGTTCCCCCAGGGCCGGCGCACGGCGGTTAATGCGTCCGGGCGTGGCCGACAGCTTTATCGGAATGCCAATATGGCGCAAGGTTCCCAGGTTCGGGTCATCCAGCGCCACAACCATCTGGCGGGCCTGCACCTGCGGGTCCTGGTACACCTGTTCCATGTTATAAATCGGCCCGGCTACCACACCGGCTTGGTCCAGCAATTCCAGCCAGTATTCGGTATTTTCCGCCGACAGTTCGCTCTCAAGAAGTTGCGCCAGCTCGACCTCCCGGGCCTTGCGGTCGCCGGGCGCGCGGAACCTGGCATCTTCAATCAGTTCAGCCAAACCTATGGCGCGACAGAACTGCTCCCACGTAGCCTGGGTAGCAGCGCCGATGTTGATGTAACCATCCCTGGTACGCAGGGCCTGGTAGAGCGCTGAAACGCGATGGGCTGAACCCAACGGCGTGGGGATTTCTCCTTCGGCAAAGTACAATGCCGACTCCCAGATAGTGTAGGCAATGCCGGCTTCCAGCAAAGAGGTATCCACCGCTTGCCCCTGGCCGGTTTTCAGAGCGTGGATATAGGCGCAAAGGATACCGTAAGCCGCCAGGGAACCGGCAGAGATGTCGGTAACGGGAACCCCCACCTTGGCCGGCGGGCTATCCGGAAACCCCGTAATGCTCATCAACCCGCTCATGCCCTGGGCCACCAGGTCGAACCCGCCCCGGCGGCGATAGGGGCCGGTGGCGCCAAAGCCGGAAATTGAGCAGTAAACCAGGCTGGGTTTCAGTTCCGCCAGTTTCGGGTAGTCAAGCTCCAGCCGCTCCATAACGCCGGGGCGAAAATTCTCCACCACCACATCGGCGTCGGCCACCAGCCGCCGAAACACCGCCCGACCGGAATCCTGACGCATGTCCAGAGCCAGGCTGCGTTTGTTGCGGTTCAAAGCCAGGAACCCGGCTGCCCACCCGCCGGTAAAGGGCGGGCCCATGCGGCGGGCATCGTCGCCGCCATCGGGTTTTTCTATCTTTACCACGTCGGCTCCCAGATCGGCCAGCAGCATGGTGCAAACCGGGCCGGCCATTATCTGGGTTAAGTCCAGCACCGAAACGCCGGACAGGGGAGACGCTGCAACAGACATAATAGTAACTCCTGTTTGCCCTTCAGATTTCCGGGAAATTGCAACGCAGCACTGAACTTAAACCCGGCCCAGGCCGCTTGAGGAACCTCACCGGCAACCGTTCCGGAAAGGACGCAGGCCAATACTGGCCGGAATGCTCCTTGCGCCCCTGGCCCAACGCAATTCCGGTCGGTGTGCGCCGGCAGTGCTTTCAAGAGACTCCCGCCGCCGGAAGATAGCAACCGGGCTGGCCTCCGCCCAACGGCGGCAACATTCTGGCGCTTTCAAGATACCCCCGCCGCCGGAAGATTGCGACTGCCGGAAACGACCGGGTTGGCAAAAGCTGCGCCTGTAAAGTGGGCCAGGCCGGTGTTATATTATGGCAAGTAATTGTCAGTCAGGTCATCCACCCTTTCCGGGCCAGGCAGCGGCTGAGGTTTTTGTGACAGAAGAATTTCTCCTGATTCAGAAATTGCTGGCTTCCGTAGTCGTTGGGTATCTGATGGGCTCGATACCCCTGGCGCACCTGATAGCGCGGCGGCGGGGTATCGACATCTTCGCTACGGGCAGTATGCGGGCCGGCACGGCCAACATTTTCTGGAACATCAGCCGCCGCAACGGGATGCTCGTCTTTGCCGGCGATGCCCTGAAAGGCTGGCTGGCCGTTAAAATTGCCAGCCTGCTTGGCGTGCCGGAGAGCGCCTTGATTCTGGCCGGAGGCGCTGCGGTAGCCGGCCACTGGAAATCGGTTTTCACTCGCTTCCGGGGCGGCGACGGCATGGTTACCCTGGTGGGAGTAACGGCGGCGCTGGTTCCCTTCGGGCTGCTGGTCGCTGGCGTAGCATTGGGGTTTGGCGCCGTACTCCTCACTAGACGTTCTCCTTTCCGGTCTTCCTTTGGCATCGCAGTATGCTATGCGTTGCTGCTATTGGCGACGCAAACCATCCCAGCCTTCCACCTGGCGCGCCTGCTGACGATGCAGGCTACCGTTCTGGCGCTGCTGGTTATTTTTCACAATGTGCTGATTCACCGCCGCCATGCCCCCATCCTGGCGGCCAGTCGGGCCGACGCGGATTCTGTCGAGAATGGGGACGCCGAAGCAGGTGAGGACCTGGCTGACGAAATAGGAGATGGTCTGACGGACCGCCCTGAATCAACTTAGCTGTTACCGGAAATCCAGACACAGTTCCGGGCGACTAACCCAGGTTCTGCTTTAAGTCCCGCACCTGCAAAACCCAGTTCAGGCTTTCATCTTCGGCAGCCTCCCCGGCAAACTCGGGGGCTAACGCCACGGCCTGGCTCAAGTACTCCAGACAACGACTGATTTCGTTCAGCTGAGCATAAAGCCGGGCGGCGTTGTACCAGGCGACGGCAAAGTCCGGGGCTGCTTTCCGGGCAGCCAGATAATCGGCCAGCGCATCCTCCTTATGACCCATTGCTTCGTGAACGGCGCCCCGATTGTTCAGGGCAGCGGGAAAACCGGGCCGCAGCCGTACTGCGATATCATAGTCATTAAGGGCTCGAGCATAATCCTCGATGGTATCGTAAGCCAGGCCCCGATTATTGTAGGCTTCAGCATCGTCAGGGCGCAGGTCAACCACTGCGGTATAATCGGCGATAGCTTCCCCGATACGGCCCAGATGGTAGCAGGTGCGGGCCCGATTGAAGTAAGCATCGGCGCTTTCCGGGTTAAAGTCGATTGCCGTGGCATAGTCGGCAATGGCCCGGTCGTGAAGTTCCAGTTCGTCCAGAGACGCTCCCCGATTCAGGTAAGCGTTAGCGAGGGTGGGGCGCAGTTCAATCACCTGGTCAAAGGCGGCCACCGCCTCCCGGTGACGGCCAACGCTGGCCAGCACTACCCCCCGGTTATAATGAGCTTGCAAATAGTCAGGCGCCAGCGACAGGGCGGCTGCGTAGTCCTGCAGCGCAGCTTCCGGCCGGCCCTGGTCATCATAGGCATTAGCCCGTTGATAATGGGCCTCGGCCAGATCCGGCTGTTGCTGCAAAACCCGGGTAAGCTCGGCCACCGCCTGGTGGGGGTTCCCCAAACGAAGCTGAGTCAGGCCCAGGTTAAAGCGGGCCACGGCATTATCTGGCTCCTCAGCCAGAATGCTGCTATAAACTCTCGCCGCCGTCTCATATCGCCCTATGGCAAAGCAGCCATTGCCGTATATTCCATCAGCCGCCAGTCCCCGGTCGGCCTCTGGCAGCCCCTCCAGCTCGGCCAGGACTCGTTCCACCTCCATAGCCGCCTGGCCGCGCAGCCGACCGCCCCGGGGCAAAGGTGTTAAAAGGGCCAGGCCAATGGCCTGGTTTTGCAACAGCAGAATCAGCTGATCACGGTAAGCTTCAACCCGCTCCATTTCCTCCCCTCCGGCGCAATGGTCACAGCGATTAAAAGGCCCGAGCGCGCCAGCCTTACAAGGATAATAGCATGGCCCAATGGCCCAACGTCCAGGCTTATCAAGCAGCCGTCCAGGGAATTGAGGCAGGCTCCACTTTATCCGGAAACCCGGTTCAATGCCGGAAGAAACCGTCCATTCCTGGATTAAAAAAGTCGGTCAGGCCCGGGAATTGCTGAAGCTGCTGCGAGAGCAGCGGCGGGAGCGGCGGCCCGGTCAGCCCCGGCCCAGGGTCATCTCCTTTGCCGAGATATGGACGTACCAGAAAACCCGTCAGACGGACGCTTACCGGGTATATACCTGGCTGCCGGCGAACCGGCGCCAGGTGGGCAACGGGGGCGCGGTGAACCGGAACGAGGGGCTGCATTCACAATTGCGGGACCAGCTGCACCGGCTGCACCGGAGGACGAAGGGGTACAGCAAGAGCTGGCGGCTGCTGGAGGGTTCGGTTGCGTTGGTCTGCCGGCGGCTGGGCTTGATTTAATGCCAACACCCGTTGAGAATACCGCACCTGCCTGAACCTTGCAATTCCCAATGGCCAATGCCAAAATGCTTTGCGAACTCGGCAACTCGAAACCGTGCCGCATGGTGCCCCAGGAGAAGCCTGTATGCCCGGACTGCTGGAAGGGGTAAAGGTAGTTGACCTGACCCGCTTTTTTGCCGGCCCTTATTGCACCAAACTTTTGGCTGCTCTGGGGGCCGAAGTGGTAAAGATTGAGCAGCCAGGCAGCGGCGACCCGGCCCGGGAATTGCCGCCCTTTGCCAACCAGCGGCTACCATCGGAAAGCGGCGCCTGGTTCCTGTACCTGAACACCGCCAAGAAGAGCGTTACCCTCAACCTGAAGTCGGGCAAGGGCCGGGAGTTGCTGCTGGAGCTGGTGCGCCAGGCGGACATTCTGGTAGAAAACTTCGCTCCGGGCGTTATGGAACGGTTGGGGCTGGATTACGCGGCGCTGGAACCGGTAAACCCGTCGCTGGTAATGACTTCAATTTCCAACTACGGCCAGACCGGCCCTTACCGCGACTGGAAGGCGGCGGAGATTAACCTGTACGCCGTCGGCGGCTTGATGAACATTACCGGCGAACCGGAAGAGCCGCCCCTGAAGGAAGGGGCGCCCCTGGCTCAACTGGGCGCCGGCCAGAACGCCTTTGTCGCTACCATGACCGCCCTGCTCCACGCTGAGGATACCGGCCAGGGTCAGCATATTGACCTGGCCATCGCCGAGTATGCCACCAACGTGCTGGAAAACGCCCTGATGCAATACAGTTATTCCGGCCGGGAGTTTACCCGGGTCGGCAACCGGGGCTACGGACGGGCTGCCTGGGGCATTTACCCCTGCCAGGACGGGTTCGTCGGCGTCATCGCCGGCCCGGACCAGAACTGGCCGGAGGTAGCCCGGATTATGGAGTGCTCGGAACTGGCCGACCCCCGCTTTGCTTCCCGCCAGGGCCGGCTGCTTAACGCCGATGAAGTGGATGCCCTGATGCTGCCCTGGCTGCTGGAGCATGACAAGGTGGATATTTTCAAGGCCGGCCAGCAGCACGGCCTCGGTTTCTCCTTTGTCGCCGGGATGGAAGACCTCCTGACTATGGAGCAGTTGGTCGCCCGCGATTACTTCGTTTCCCTGGAACACCCGGCAGCCGGAACATTGCAATACCCGGGCCCGCCGGTCAGCCCGCAAACCGACGGCTTTCAACCGTGGGTTTACCGGCACGCCCCGCTCCTGGGGGAACATTGCCGGGAAGTTCTGGGGCGCCTGGGTTACTCCGGTCAGGACGTGGAGAACCTCTTCGCTGAAGGAGTAATCTGATTGAGCGCGGCACAGCCTCTGCAAAACTACCGTATCCTTGACCTTTCCCGCATCTGGGCCGGCCCCTATTGCACCAAATTGCTGGCCGATATGGGCGCAGAGGTCATCAAAATGGAATCCATGCGGGTTTACGACTCCCATCGGGGGCCGGTCAACCCGGCGCCGGGCATCGCCGCCTACCCCGATTCCGACCCGGGGGAGGAACCCTGGAACCGCAACGGCTGGTTCAATTGCCTGCATATGAGCAAGTATGGCATTACGCTGGAATTAACCGAAGCGCGGGGGCGCCAGGTCTTTGAGCAGCTGGTTTCCCTCAGCGACGTGCTGGTGGAGAACTTTCGGCAGGGCAGCCTGGCGCGGCTGGGCTACCCTTACGAAACCCTGCGTCAGCTTCGTCCCGACCTGATTTACGCCTCCATGCCGGCCTTTGGCAACAGCGGGCCGTGGCAAAGTTATGTTGCCTATGGCATCGGCCAGGAACAGCTGTCGGGCATGGCCCATATGACCGGGTACGTTAACGACGGGCCGATGAAGTCGGGGATTAACCACGGCGACCCGATTACCGGCTCCCATGCCGCCGGCGTGCTGCTGGCCGCCCTGCGTTACCGCCGGCGCACCGGACGGGGTATGTTCGTGGACGTTTCCCAGCAGGAATCGGCCGTGTCTCTGATTGGCGGCGAGGCGCTGGCCTACCAGCTGACCGGCCGGGAGCCGGAACGGTTGGGCAACTATTCCCCCTGGTTTGCCCCGCAGAATGCCTACCGGTGCGCCGGCGAGGATCGTTGGGTAACCCTGGCGGTAACCAACGACCGGCAATGGCGCCGACTGGCCCGGGTTCTGGGGCGCCCGGAGTTGGCGGACGACCCGCGCTTTGCGGCCAACGCCGCCCGCTTGCAGCGCCGCCAGGAACTCGATGCGATTATCGGCCAGTGGGTACGGGACCGGGACCTGTGGGAAGTAACCGAGCTGCTTCAGGCGCAGGGCATCCCCGCCGGGCCGGTGCTGCGGGGGCCCGACTTGCTGGAAAACCCTCACTATACCGCCCGGGGCGCCTTTAACCGGGTAACCCACCCCCGGGTAGGCCCCAAATGGTATCAGGGCTTTGCCTGGCGAATGTCCAAAACCCCCGGCCAGGTTCACTGGCCCGCGCCCACCCTGGGGCAGCACAACCGCCAAATCTACCGGGAACTGCTGGGCCTGACCGACGCGGAAATAGACGGCCTGGAGGCCGGCGGGGTAATCGGCGACAAGCCCACCGGGTCGCGGATAATTTAGGGGAGGTGATTTACCACAACGCCAACTACACTGCTTCTATGCTCTGAAGAAATGAGGTACGAAACATGAAGGTAGAAATACTGAACCTGCAAAACCTGTTCCAAAAGCAGGTGCGCTACGAGATTCCTGAATTTCAGCGGCGTTATATTTGGAACCAGGAAGACCAATGGGAACTGCTCTGGCAGGATGTACAAGCCATGGCTGAAACTATCCTTGAAGGTGCGTCTGGAAATTCTCCCGGCGTAACCGGCATCAGCCATTTTATGGGCGCAGTAGTGCTTCAAGAGAGCAGTACCGTTACTTCCGACGGGCTTGACCGGCGGATTGTGGTTGATGGGCAGCAAAGGTTGACTACACTTCAGTTGCTCCTTGATGCCATACGGGAACAGCTAGCGGAAGTATCCCAAAGTCAAGCCTCGGCCCGGTTGTCGTCGTTGGTATTGAACCAGGAGGCATTCCTTGGAGACGACCCGGATAACGCATTCAAGATTTGGCCTACAACCGGGGATCAGGCAGAGTTTCGCCAGGCTATGCGAAACGACCTGGACAGCAACCGACTTCCTGACTCGTTGATTATCCAGTGTCACAGATTCTTCGCATTGCAAGTAAAGCAATGGCTGGAAGCCAATCCACAACAAACCGAAGCCAGAGCAAGAGCCATAGAAGAAACTATAGCCCGGAAATTGGAACTTGCCGTTCTTGATTTGGCGAAGGAGGATGATCCTCATATCATATTTGAGACTCTTAATGCCCGAGGCACACCCCTGCTGGAGTCTGACTTAATCAAAAACATGGTCCTTTACGAGGCCGGCAAGGATGGCATTTCGGAAAATGCAAGCTCTCTGTGGCCTTTCGATGACCGCTGGTGGACTGAGAACGTTCGCCAGGCACGCCTCTTGCGGCCTCGCATTGAAGTATTCCTGAACTACTGGCTGGTCATCAGGCTTCTAAAGACGGTCAATGCCAACCGGGTCTTCTATGAATTCCGGGGGTATTTTCATCGCCCAGAGAACGGGGGTGTTCGAGAAATTGCCCGCGACATCCGGCAGACCGGGCAATTTTATCGGGACTTGGAAGAAAACGCTTCTTACCTTGAAATGGATCCATTCCATTATCGATGGAAGGTAATGGAACTAGGGGTGCTTACTCCGATCTTGCTTTGGTTGCAGCAGAACAAGGTTCCTGCAAGTCAGATGTCTAAAGCACTAACGGCTTTGGAGAGTTACTCAGTACGTCGTATGCTGTGCCGATTGAGTTTTACCAACCGGATTTTTCTGGAATTGCTGGCGAAACTGGGGAGAGAGGATCCCGAACAAGCCGGAGATTCCATTACGGAATTTCTGGGGAACTTATCTTCTTCTACCTGGATTTGGCCCGACGACCAGCAGGTTGAGCAAGTTTTCCTAGGTTCTCCCCTGTACACCCTCCTGACTCGAGGCCGTGTGAGAATGGTGCTGGAGGCCATCGAAAGTGCGCTCCGAACTGAGAAGGCGGAAACCCAAAATGTGCCATCCAATTTAACAATAGAGCACATCATGCCGCAACAATGGCATCCTAATTGGCCCTTGCCGGAAAATGTCGCAAACAGGACCACAGCTTCAAATGAGCGAAGACGTATCATCCATTCTATGGGCAACCTGACCCTGGTGAATAACCGACTCAACGCTGATCTTTCCAATGCTCCCTGGGAACAGAAACAACAGACTCTCGGAGAACACAGCGTCCTGTTTCTCAACAAGACGTTGCTAAGTGATGCACCAGCCATATGGGACGAAACTGCCATTGCGGATAGGGCAAAACGACTGTTTCAGGTCGCCATCCGGATTTGGCCCCACGCCGACCAGCTTAAAGCCCGAAATGGTTAAACCAGGATAAAGGAGGAACCAACCTTGACCACGGAACGCGAAGCCCTCTATGAAATCCGGGAAGGCATTGCCTACATTACGCTGAACCGGCCGGAAAAGCTGAACGCCATCGACCCGGCTATGCGGCAGCTACTGTGGGAGTCCTTTCAGGATGTAAAGACCAACCCGGACGTGCGCTGCGCCATCGTAACCGGACGCGGGCGGGCCTTTTCTACCGGCCACGACCTGGTGGCTATGGCCAATGACCAGGCCAATGAGGGGGTAACCACCGGCGACCTGTATGTGGAGCAGTCCAGAATTTTCAAGCCGATAATTTCTGCGATTAACGGCATCTGCCTGGCTCAGGGCTGCGGGATTGCTTTGGGCAGCGATATTCGTATTGCTTCTACCGAGGCGCGGTTTGGCTGGCCCCAGGCTAAACGGGGCATAGCATCGGTCAGCGGGCCGGCGCTGCTGTCCCAGGTGGTGCCGCGCAACATCGCTTTCGAGTTTCTTTTCACCGGCGAGTTTGTGAATGCCCAAAAGGCGCTGGAGCTGATGCTGGTTAACTATGTGGTGGCCCCGGAAGAGGTGCTGCCCCGGGCCGAGGAGATGGCCCGCATGATTACGGCCAACGCCCCCCTGTCGCTGGCCGCCATCAAGGAAGCTTCAATCCGGGGGGCGGAAATGGGCCTGGAAGAAAGGGTGGCCTTCGCCCAGCAGAAACGGGACGAAGTGCTGTTAACCGAGGACGCTCAGGAAGGGGTGCGCGCCTTCGCTGAAAAACGCCCGCCGGTTTGGCAGGGCCGCTAGTCCCCTTTCAGCAAAAACGCCGTTGGATACATCTTGCCGGGGGGTAACCATTACGCCCACTCCTCCGGCCGCCCATTCCTCCGGCAAGGTTGCTTCGGCGAACTGCCAGGCCATTGCCGACTTGCCGGCCTGAAGGCGGTGGGGAACCGGCGAGGCGCGCCGGTACCGTCCTCGGGCAAGCCATTGCCGGGGGCGACGACCTTTGCAAAAGTCGCGCAGAGCTTTGCAGCGCCTGCTTCAGCGGGGGCGCAAAAAGTTGTCGAAATAACCTTTGCCTCACCACCGTATAATAATATTATACGATAGTTGAGGTGAGGCAATGAGCAAGAGACGCTTGCACCGGTTGAGGAAATGGGCCTGGGTGTTCAGCCTTTGTCAAATCTGCGAGAAGGTTACCGATATTATGGTTCCGGCGCATATCGATACCTTCATCATTTGCCCGGACTGCATCCGGCAGGCTCAATATACGTTCACGGTGCATAGCAGCTGAGGCGGCATTGGCGCTAGCGGCGTGCGGGAAGCGTCCAGCGCAAGCCGTTGGACGCTTCCCCCAACCCTCCGTCCCAGGTTACTGGGAGCGAAGAGCCCGGCCGGGCAGCGCCCCGGTATGGACTCCCTGGTCGATGACCACCCGCCCATTCACCAGCACGTAGTCAATGCCTTCCGGGTACTGGCGGGGGTTCTCAAAGGTTGCTTTGGCTGCCACCGTAGCCGGATTGAAAACGACTATGTCGGCCTTCATTCCGTCGCGAAGCAGGCCCCGGTCTTTCAGGCCCAGACGCTGGGCCGGCGCTCCGGTCATCTTCTGCACCGCCTGTTCCAGCGAAAACAGTTCCTCCTCCCGGACGAATTGGCCCAGCACGTACGGAAAAGTGCCGTAGGTGCGAGGGTTGGGCTGACCGCCGGTCAGCAACCCGTCGGAACCCACCATCTGCGCCGGGTGCCTGGCAATCGTGCGGATGTTGGCTTCATTGCCGGTACGCGCCACGAAGGCCACCTCCAGGTTCTCTTCAAGCAGCAAATCGCAAATAGCGTCCACCATTCGCTTGCCCTGATACTCGGCCAGGTCAACCAGAGAACGCCCTTCCCACCGCTTGTTCTTCTCGGAACCAATGTGGCTGAAAATATAATGCTCCAGGGTCAACCCCCACTGCGGTTCCACCGAATCGCCGATTTCGTCCCGTATGCGGCGTTCCTGAAGGCGCCGGTACAGAAGGTTCGGCCCCCCGGCATGAACCCAGTAGGGCAGCAGCGAATGCAGCACTGTGCTGGCGGCAGCGTAAGGGTACTGGTCAAAGGTAACGTCAACGCCGGCATTGCAGCCGGCATCCACCAGCGCCGTCATCCGCTCGCCCATCCCCGCTACCGGGTTGTGGTAATGGGAGATATGCACCGGAACGCCGCTCTCGTGGCCGATGTAAACTGCCTCCTTGAAGGGGTCCAGCAGACGGTCGCCCAGGCTGTAACGGGCGTGGGTCATATAAAAGCCGCCCTGGTCGCGGATCGCCTGGCAAATTGCCACCAGTTCTTCGGTTTCACTGTAAGCCCCGGGCGGATAGGTTAAGCCGGTGGCAAAACCGAAGGCGCCGTCCCGCATACCCTGACGGGCCAAATCCTGCATCCGCGTCAGCTCCTGGTCGGTGGGTTCCCGGTCGGCCCAGCCCATAGCTTCCACCCGAATGGCAGCGTGCGGCACGAAATAAACTACGTTGCAGGCAATACGCCGATCCAGCAAGTCCAGGAATTCGCCGACCCGGCCCCAGCGCACGCCGGCCGGGGCTGTGCCGTTAATCGCCGCCAGGTAATGCAGCAGTTCTTCCAGGCGGGCCGGGGAGGTGGGAGCGTAAGAGAGACCATCCATGCCCAGGGCGTCGGTAGTTACCCCCTGGCGAAGCTTGACCTCGTGCCGCGGGTCAGATAACAGCATCAGGTCGGAATGCGAGTGCATGTCAATAAAGCCCGGGCAGATGACCGAGCCATGCGCGTCAATCACGCGCTCCGCCGTTGTGTCAGCCTCTCCCTGAAGCACGTTAATGGTATCCCCGGTTACCGCCACGCTTCCCCGAAACGAGGGACGCCCCGTTCCATCGATAATTCGGCCGCCCTTAATCAGTAAATCTGCCACTTGTTCCTCCTTTAAGGAAAACCTGTTCCCGACAGTATCAATTTGCCGATAATCTGTCAAAAAAGCCGTTATTCAAGCTTGTTATCGTCATAATACAGACAATAACAACGCTTCTTGCCACAAAGTCTTCTTATCGTAAACGGTTATAACAATTATAGAGCTTGACATTCCTTTTCCGGGTAAGTAATATCCCAAAACTGCTCACCTTAAACAAGTGGGGGTATTTTCAGAGATGCCTGCGAGTTTATCACCTTCTATTATAAAAGCAGACGCCTGGTCTAGTCGGCCGGAGCGCCTCCATCGTCTTGAAGGCGCCATCCGGCAGGGACACCGGCAAATCCGCTTTTCCACCTTCACCGGGAGCGCTGGCTCCCTCCCCAGCCGCCAACTGCCCTGCGAGCCTTAGCTTAGTCCCTTTTGACTGCGTCCCGCCCCTTTGGGTTTCCCGCTTGGGGCGCCTGCGCGTTTACGCCGGCGCCGGCGGTTTGACCCATAAGGCGGCGTGCTGACGAAATCAGCCGCATGGCTGAGCTTTTCCCTGCATGTTTACGGGTTACTCGAGGCGAGCAGTTTTGCTTCATTGCCGGCGAAACCGCCGGCTGTTAGCTGAAACCAGCGAGGAGGAGACAAATGCGAATTCTGATGCGATCCAAAATCCACCGGGCCACCGTTACCAACTGCGATGAAGACTACATCGGCAGCATCGTGGTTGACCAGGACTTGATGGAGAAGTCGGACATTTGGGACGGAGAAAAAGTCCTGGTCTGCGATATTGCCAACGGCAACCGGTTCGAGACCTATGCCATTACCGGCGCCCGGGGCAGCGGCATCGTGTCGGTGCAGGGAGCGGCGGCCAAGCTGACCGCCCCAGGGAACAAGGTCATCATCATGGCCTTTGAGGTTACCGACGTTCCGGTAAAGCCCAGGGTGATTCTGGTTAACGAGAATAATGATTTTGTAGAGTACTTGACGGGAGTGGAAAATGCCATCGCCGTATAGCGAAGCCGAAACCGAACAGTATTATGACCACGAGGACGCCGTTTATCGCGCCCTTTGGGACAAGGACGGCAGCGTACATTGGGGCCTGTTTGAGGACGGGGCCAATATGACCTTTCTGGAGGCCGGCGCCAACCTTAACCGGGTAATGGCGCAGCGGGGCCGGTTGAATGCCAACGCCAACGTTATTGACGTGGGCTGCGGCAGCGGCACCATCGCCGTCGCCCTCTGTCAGGACTTCGGCTGTCGGGTAACCGGCGTGGACCTGAGCGGTGTCCGCATCGCCAACGCCATTGATTCCCTGGAAGAACACTCCGAAGAGGTGCAGCGGAAAGTAACCTTTCAGAAGGCATCCGCCACCGACCTGCCCTTTGCAGAGGCCAGCTTCAGCCACGCCTGGAGCCAGGCTACCATCTACCATGTACCCGATAAGGTAAAGGTGCTGCAGGAAGTGTTCCGGGTATTGGAACCGGGCGGCTTCTTCGTTTTTGACGACCTGATTAAGCCGCAGCCGGAAATCGGCGAGAAGGCCCGGAAGTTTGTTTATGAGCGCCTGCTTTACGATACAGACTTCAGCTTTGCGTCTTACCAGGCGGTTTTGCGGGAGACCGGGTTCGAAGTGCTGGAGGCTGAGGATATTTCGCGACACCTGAAAACCAGCTATCTGCTGCTCAGCGAAGCCGCCTCCGGGGGAAACCAGCAGCACCGGGAACGGTTCGCCTATCTGGCTGAAGCGTACCGGGAGACGGCCAACAGCGTCGATACCGGGGAGGTTGGCTGGGCTTTGTTCGTTTGCCGGAAGCCGGCTGACTAGCCGCCGCTGCACTTCAAGATGCCAATTCAGCAACGAGGAGGGGCTATGACTGAACAGAACCGCGTGCAGTGGGTTTATTCGTCGCGCAACGAGCAGGAACTGGAAGAGCGTTACGACCAATGGGCCAATCAGTACGACCAGGACCTGGAAACGGACTTCGGCTGGATTTCCCCGCAGCGCGCCGCCGAGACGCTGGGCAGGCATGCGAAACCGGACGCCCGGATTCTGGACGCCGGCGCCGGCACCGGATTGGTCGGCGAATGCCTGCACCGGTTGGGCTTCCGCAACCTGACCGCCATGGATCTTTCCAAAGGCATGCTGGAAGTAGCGCGCCGGAAGAACGTCTATCAGGCTTGTGACCAGATGACCATGGGCGAGCGGCTGGACTATGCCAGCGGCCAGTTTGACGCTGCCATAACCGTGGGCGTATTTACCCAGGGCCACGCCCCGGCCAGCTCTATTGACGAATTGGTGCGGGTAACCAGAACCGGCGGTCACGTTGTGTTCAGCTTGCGCACCGATGTATATAAGAATAACGGGTTCAAGGAAAAGCAGGATTCCCTGGAGTCTGCGGGGCAGTGGAAGTTGGTGGAAGTTTCCGGGGCGTTCCAGCCATTGCCCAAGGGCGAGCCTGAGGTTCTGCATCAGATTTGGGTCTATCAGGTAAGCTGAACCGCTATAACCGGCGCGGCTCTCCAAGTGCGAAACGGGCCGCCGGAGCGCCGGAGAATCGGGTCAACCGATGCCATAGTGCGGTGCAGCGGGTGATTCGGTTAAATGAACGAGGGCGGGTACACAGCCCACCCTCAGCCTTTCCACCCGCCCGTAGCTGCCCGGTTCCACCCGGGGGCGGGTCACTCCCGGGTCTCCAGAGGCAACCCCCGGCGGTTAACTTCCCGGAGGCATACGGGGCAGCGCCGTTCCGGAGCATGGCCAGCGGTCGGCCAAATGTCCGGCGAAGTAAACCCGCACAGAAACAGCGGTTCCACTTCTTCAATTCCCAGGCTGTCCACGTAGTGCACGTCCCCCGACTGGTTGGGGTTAGGCCACCACCAGGGGGTAAGCTGCTGCGCCAGATTATTAATGTGGGTCTTGTCTTCATCCTGCCAGCCGGTATCGGGCAAAGCCACCAGCCAGGCCCGGCCGCCTTCAACGGCGGTTTGGCGCCGCGCTTGCAGCCGTCCTTCCCGCACGTAGCGCCGGATAATACCCTGAGATACGTTCAACCGCCGCGACGCTTCCTGAATAGTAACCTCTTCCAAAACTGCCTCCTGCGTATCGGGCTTTCGGAGTTTGACGCACCCTAGCCGGGTTTAACGCCGAAGGTCAAGGGGTCTTCCATAGTTTCGCCTAACGACCCGCCGGGCGGCACCATCGGGTAAAGGAGAACCGACGGGTCCACGACAAACTCAAGCAGGTAAGGGCCATCATGGGCCTGGGCCTGGCGCAGGGCAGCCATTACTTCCTCTCGCTCGGTAATTCGCATAGCCGGTATGCCATAAGCATTCGCCAGCTGCACAAAGTCGGGGCCCGGTATGGGAACCTCCTTGATGTGGTTTTCGAAGAACATTTCCTGCCACTGGCGCACCATGCCCAGATAGCCGTTGTTCATCAGGGCAATCTTCACTGGCAGGTTCTCCTGGGCCAGCGTGGCCAGTTCCTGGGAAGTCATCTGAATTCCGCCATCGCCGGCCACACTCCACACCGGCGCCCCCGGCTTGCCCACCTGGGCGCCCAGGGCTGCCGGCAGCTCAAAACCCATTGCCCCCTGGCCTCCGGAGGATACAAAGGTGTTTATTTCGTTGAAGAAAAGAAATTGAGCTGCCCACATTTGATGCTGCCCCACGCCGGTAACCACCACCGTTTCCGGCTTCTCCTGAAGCAGTTGGTTCAAGTCTGACATTACGTGCTGCGCCAGCAGGGTATCGCTGGGAGGAATCGCCAGCGATGGGTGTTCGGCCTGCAATTGCCGAATATAGGCCATCCATTCCGGCCGCTCAACGTAGCGCACCAGCGGCGTCAACTCTCGCATAATAGTTCCGGCATCGCCTACCAGAGGCACCTCGACCGGCACATTGCGGCCCACTTGACCGGGTTCAATGTCCAGGTGGATTATTCGGGCATGGGGGGCAAAGGTAGCAGCCCGGCCGGTTACCCGGTCATCAAAGCGCATTCCCAAACCCACCACCAGGTCGGCCTCGTCAACCACTATATTCGACCAATACATGCCATGCATCCCCAGCATTCCCAAGCTTAAGGGGTGGTTACGGGGAAAGCTGCCAAGCCCGAGCAGGGTGTTGATAACCGGAATGCCGGTGCCTTCGGCCAACTCCCGCAGTTCGTCCCAGGACTGGGAGGCCAGGACGCCGTGGCCGGCAATCAGCACTGGCCGTTCCGCCTCGTTAATCAACCGGGCGGCGCGTTGCAGGTTGGTCAGAGTCTCGGCGCTGATGGGTTCCCGGGGCAATTCCGATGGTCCCGGATTCACGTACTCGGCCAATTCAAGCTGCACATCCCGGGGAACGTCAATCAGCACCGGGCCGGGGCGTCCCTCCTGGGCCACCTGAAAAGCCTCCTTAACCGTGCGGGCCACGTCAGCGGCAGACATCACCAGGTAGGTGCGTTTGGTGCACACGGAAGCGATGGAACAAATGTCGCATTCCTGAAAAGCCTCTGAACCGATGACCGGGCGGGCCACCTGACCGGTTATGGCGACCATAGGCACCGAGTCGGTCTTGGCCCCCATCAGTCCGGTAATCAGGTTGGTTGCTCCGGGGCCGGAAGTGGCGACGCAGACACCAACTTTACCGGTAACCCGGGCATAGCCATCGGCAGCGTGGGCTGCCGCCTGCTCGTGCCGCACCAGTATATGGCGCAATTGCGGATAGCTCCACAAAGCATCATAGAAAGGTAGAATAGCCCCGCCCGGGTGGCCGAAAAGCACATCGACCCCTTCCTGCAGCAAACTTTCACACAGGATTTCCGACCCTTTAAGTTGCATAACAGCCTCCATACGTTTGCCTCTCCCGCCGAGAAAGGTATCGGGGAGGCTGCCCGCCGGCCAATAAAAAAACCCGTCCCCAACATAGGGACGGGACTCATATATTCCCGCGGTACCACCCTATTTATCCGGCGAACCGGACCTCTCCAGGCAGGCACTAACATGCCCCGTCCGGGATAACGAGGGACGAACCTCGGCCCAGCTTACTAGGCGGCGAAGGAACCTGACCAATCGCGCTGTTGGGCTGGCAGCTCCGGAGGGATTTTCAACAAGGTTGGCGTACCTGCTTGCACCGTGCCAGGCTCGCTGACCACCGGACCTTGCCTACTCGTCTCCATCAACGCTTTTACCAGTGAAAATTAGCACAAGGGAAAGGGGTTGTCAATGGGGACGGAGATATTCCCAACATGCGTTGGTGCGGTAGGTGGGTTTTGAGCCGGGGGAACGCCCCGAGGCACCCTTGCCGCGGTTGTAAGGAGGCTGCTGAAAGGGAAAGAATACCAGACGGATGCTGCCAGGTATATAACTGGCTGTCAGCGAACCTGAATGAACCGGGCGAAGGGCGCGCGGTGAACCGGAACGAGGGATTGCATTCACAATTGCGGGACCAGCTGAACCGGCGGCATCGTGCGGATGAAGGGGTACAGCAAGAGCTTGCGGATGCTGGGGAATTCCGTTGCATTGGTCTGCTGGCGGCTGGTCTGGTTTAATGTCAATACCCATTGGGAATACCCGGGCAGGAGCATTCCGGCAGCCGCCCCGCCATTGACGCAGCCCTTGCTCCCTACCATAATGCAGGCACTTACTCCTCTGGAGGCAATTGCGCATGGCTACCTCGCCAAACCTGACCAGGCGCCGGCAGCTGGGCCGCCCGGTTTCCATCGTTGGCGCCGGCCTGTCGCGCTTCGGCGCTTTCCCGGAAAAGACTACCCGCGACCTGTTCGTGGAGGCCTTTCAAGACCTGCTGGAGAACATGGAGCAGGGTATTGACGTTGCGGATATCGAGTGCGGGTATATCGGCAACTACTCTTCCGACCTGTTCGAGGGTCAAGGCCACACCGCCCCGGTTCTGGCCGACTGGCTGGGCCTGACGCCGGCGCCGGTTACCCGCATCGAGAACGCCTGCGCCAGCAGCGGCAGCGCTTTGCGCGAAGGCATCATGGCCATCGCCTCCGGTATGTATGACGTGGTTCTGGTGGGCGGCGTGGAGAAGATGACCAACCTGCCCACCGAGGGCGTAACCGATGTGCTGGCTTCCGCCGCCGACGGGCTGTATGAAGTGCCGGCCGGACTGACTTTCCCGGGAATCTACGGCGCTTTGGCGAAGGCGCATATGGATTGTTACGAAACCAGCCTGACGCACCTGCTGAAGGTGGGCATCAAGAACCACCGGAACGGCGCCCTTAACCCCAAGGCACAGTTCAACGCTACCTTGCAGGACGTGCTGGAACGGCGCAAGGCCCGGGCCGAACAGCAAGGACAGCCAATTCCCGATTGGCAAGACGAACTGGACTTTCTGAACGACCAGCGGGCTAACCCCTGGATTGCCTGGCCGCTGCGTCTTTATGACTGCGCTCCCATTACCGACGGAGCGGCCTGCGTACTGCTGGTTGCCCGGGAAATTGCCGCCAGCTTCACCGACAAGCCGGTTCACATCGCCGGCACCGGCCAGGCATCGGGCCGGCCTTTGCATAGCGCCGTGGAACTGACTTCTCTGTCGGCGGCCCGGGCGGCGGCGGCTCAGGCCTACGCTATGGCCGGCGTTACACCCCGGGACATCCAGGTGGCCGAAGTCCACGACTGCTTTACCATCGCCGAAATTATCGCCACCGAGGACCTGGGCTTTTTTGAGCCGGGCGAAGGGCCCCGGGCCGTGGACCAGGGACGTACCGCCCTCACCGGCGACCGGCCCATCAACACCTCCGGCGGCCTGAAGGCCAAGGGCCACCCGGTAGGCGCCTCGGGCGTGGCCCAGGTCATCGAAACCTTCCACCAACTGCGCGGCGAAGCCGGCCCCCGGCAAGTACCCAACCCCAACCTGGAACTGGGGCTGACCCACAACGTCGGCGGCACCGGCGGCACCTGCGTAGTCAACATTCTGCGGCGGGAGTAGCGGCATGACCAGCGCCGCCAGAGAATTTAACGCAACTTCCTATTACGCTTACCTCAAAGAGGGCAGCTTGATGGGCATACGCTGCCAGGCTTGCGGCCAGCTGTTTGCCGAAGCCCGGCCTATGTGTCCGACCTGCCACAGCCGGAACGTGGCGTGGTTCCCTTTCATCGGGCGCGGCCGCCTCAGCGCCTTCACCTGCATATCGGTGGCGCCGGCGGCCATGGCGGAAAAGGGTTATGGACGCGACAATCCCTACTGCTCCGGCATTGTAACCCTGGAAGAAGGGCCGCGCATCAGCGCCTTGATTCTGGGCGTGGACGCCGCCCACCCGCAGAACATTCCCCAAGACTTGCCGGTCACTTTGGCCGTGCAGAATTCCGCGGCGGCACGGCCAACGCTGGCTTTCCGGCCGGCATAGGCCCGCAACCGGCAGACCGACCCCGGCAGACCGACCCCGGCAGACCGACCCCGGCAGACCGACCCCGGCAGACCGACCCCGGCAGACCGACCATGGAAAAGCGCCGCGCTGCTGATACCGGAAACCGCGTTGCCGGCGGCCGGGTTTCCCGGATGCAGCATGGGGGTATAGCGCCTGATTCGGTTCGCCGCCAGACCAATTGCCCGGCTGGCCCGGTTCCACGCCCGAACCAGATAATATGCCGGGAATACCATGCAGCCAAAGCGATTGACAGCCGCCGCCAGCCCGGTACATAAATGCGCCGCTGACAGCCAAACCTGCGGGGGCGGCGTCCGGAGCCGGACACCATGCCGGAAGTAATCAGAGGAGGATATGGTGGAGACGGGGGAGAGTCGAACTCCCCGTCCAAAAGGCCCTTTAGCCAGATTTACTACAAGCTTGTCCGACGCTTTATTTCTCGCCCCTGGGAGCTTCCGCCGGCGAAATATCCCCAAGGCCAGCCGAAAAGTCTTTGGTTACCCCTATCGGCTTCGGGCCAACCGCATCCCGGTCTGATGGCGCCCACAGCCCCGCATCCGGGAATAGCGGAGTGCAGACGTAGCCGCGCTTAGGCGGCTAGAGCGAATTCACGTTCGCCAGTTACTTTTTGCCACCGTTTTAACGAGGTCGATGGCGCCTCGGCTTGCAATCTGCTGCAGGACGCTCCTGTCGAACCCGCGCGTCCCCTTAACTGTTCCAGCATACCACAAGCCGGCATTCTTGCCAAGCCGCCGACGGCGGGGGTATTCCCAACATACGTTGGTATAGGTGTATAACCGGGTTTGCCGTGAAATCAGACCGCCAGCAGGCAGCAATATAGCCCAACCTGGAGCATGCCGGGACGGAATGCAATGCCCCCGCTGCGGCGCCGACCGGCTCCCCCAATACGGCCGCTACCGCGGCAGGCAGACCTATCGCTGCGACCAGCGCCGCTACCACTTCGTCCCGGAAGCCGGGCGTCCCCGCCAGCCGGAGCAGCTCAAGGCCCAGTCCGTAGCGCTGTACGCTGAAGGCAGCATGGCCGCCAGCAGCCGGCTCCTGGGCAGCAAGGAAGTAAGGAATCAAGGAAGAAACCATCTATTCCTGAGTTAAAAAGCCCGTCAGTCCCGGGAGTCTGAAGCTGCTATGGAAGCAGCGGCAGCCCGGTCAGCCCCGGCCCAGGGTCATCTCCTTCGCTGAGCTGTGGACGTACCAGAAAGCCCGCCAGCGGGGAAAACGTCAAGAAGTCTGGCTCCGGATGGCGATATGTAGAAGAGGCAGACGGTCAATGGTGGGTGGATTTTGAGGCCGGGGACCGTCCAATGCGCCCTTGCTGCGGCGGTACGGTAGGCTGCCCGAAGGGGAAGAACACCGGACGGACGCTTGCCGGGTATATACCTGGCTGCCGGCGAACCGGCATAAGGTGGGCAGAGGGGACGAGGTGAACCGAAACGAGGGTTTGTATTTTCAATTGCGGGACCAGCTGAACCGGCTGCATCGGAGGACGAAGGGGTACAGCAAGCGCTCGCGGATGCTGGAGGATCCGGTTGAGTTGGGCTGCCGGCTGCTGGGCTTGGTTTAATGCCAGCACCCATTGGGAATACCGCGGAAGAGGTGTTGTTGACTAGCTACTTTTGAGCTGAATATAATGGGGCAGTTTTGACACATCCGAGCCAGGGAAGGAGTGATAATGACGACTTACGAATCGGTTTTGCACCCACCGGCTATTGTGGCCGAGTTGAAGAAGAATAACATCTCGCACGTGGTTTGGCTGCCCGACAGCGAAACTAATTTCATGTACCAGCTGCTGACCGAGGAAGAATCCCTGGACCTGGTTCCTGTATGCCGCGAGGGCGAGACAATGGCCATCGCCGCCGGCCTTTGGGTAGGCGGCAAGCGGCCCATCGTCCTGATTCAGAACACCGGCATTTTCGAGTCCGGCGATTCCATCCGGGGGCTGGGGCTGGACATCAACCAACCCCTGGTAATGCTGGTGGGTTATCGGGGCTGGGCCCGCCACGGTATCACCACCGACTCTGCGGCGAGGTTTATCGAGCACATTCTCCACGCCTGGGGTATTAACTATTACCTCATTGAGACTGATGACGACGCCGGGCGCATCAGCACCGCTATTGAAGAAGCCGAGCGAACCCGCAAACCGGTAGCAGTCCTGGTTGGCACTGAATTTGGCGCTTAGCCTCGGGCAGGCAAGGCATAGAGGAGATTATAGGATGATTAACAATACCGACGCCGTAAGGCTCATCGACAGCAAACGGGATAACTCGGTGGTCGTCCCTACCATGAACGCCAACAACGTGGGCTTCGGGCTACCCAGCATCACTACCAACCAGCCCCTGGACCTGCCCCTGTCCGGCGCAATGGGCAAGGCCGCTAACCTGGGCCTGGGGCTGGCCCTGGCCCAACCCGACCGCAAGGTGTTCGTTCTGGATGGCGATGGCAGCCTGCTGATGAACCTGGGGGCCATGGTAACTTCGGCCAGCAAGCAGGCAACTAACTTTTACCATTTCCTGTTCAATAACGGAGTTTATGCAGTAACCGGCGGCCAGCCGATCCCCGGTTCCGAAGTCACGGATTGGGAGGGTATGGCCCGGGCCGCCGGCTACGCTGCGGTCTTCTCCTACGACAACCTGGAAGACTTCACCAATGGCATCGATGAGGCGCTGAGCGCCGAAGGGCCGGTGTTCATCCACTTGGCCATCGAGCCGCAGGTTGAAAACACGCCGGTGCAATTCCGCACCCGCTCGCCCCGCACGGTCAAAATGGCCTTTGCTGAAGTCCCCGAAGCTCTGGGGGCTACTCTCAGCTGATTTGCCCGGCGCCCTGGCTGGAAGGCAACGGCTGCAACCGGGGCGGCAGCTTGCCAGCCGCCCCGGTTTCTCTATAATATTGGGACAGGCAGGCAGTTCGTACCCGGGGCGCGCTTCGGGTCGTCGGCGCAGCCGCCAGCCGGCCTGACCGGCGGCCTTGTGCCGGGCAATCAGCCATAAGACCGGCGATCCGGAGCAGAAGTGTTAAGGGATTTAGCCCGCAGCTTGCTGGGGCGGCTGGTCAGCCTGGGGGTTTTCGCCCTGGGCTTCTGGGTGTTGTACCAGGCTTTGCTGCGAGACGACAACCTTTTGCTGCTGGGGCTGGGCTCGGTTGCCGGCAGCGCGCTTATTCTGGGCGGGCTGTACCTGATGGCCACCACCCGCCGCCTGGGCGCCCGGCGGGAAGCCGCCGAACTTCAGGAAGCCAGGGAGGAAGAAACGGGTGATTCCCTCGACGGAAGCGGCAAGGGCAATTAGCTATCACCGGCAGGAGGCGTTGGCGGTTTCAACCTCGGCAGCCCTGCGGGACTGGTGCCAGGTATCCCGCCGCCGAGACCTGGACGTGGACTTGCTCGACTGTATGGACCGGGCGCCGGCCGTAGGTTTGGGCCTTTCCCTGGCGCAGCCTGACCGCAAGGTGCTGGTGCTGGACTGCGACGCTACCTTGCGAACCAACCTGGGCGCTCTGGCTACCATTGGCGAGTCCAGGCCGGAGAACCTGGTACACATTGTTTTCGACGATGTAACCCACTGCTCCACCGACGGCATACCGGTTAAAGGGTTGGATAACGTCAACTTCCGGGCCATGGCCGAAGGGGCCGGGTATCGCCATACTTACCGCTTCGACAACCTGGAGGAGTTGCTGATTGGGATGGAAGAAGTAATGCAGGCAACCGGGCCGGTCCTGCTCCTGCTCCAGGTGCTGCGCGAGAAGAACCAACCACCTTTTCCCCAACGCTTAATGGCCGAAGGTTGGGCCGAGGTGCGGGAAAATCTGCTGGCCCAAGAGTGAGAGTGGGTATTTTTCCGGCGCTGCTTACCCATTAAACGCCGTTACGAACGGCGCCCTCCGGCCATCGCCTCCCTTATTCACCGGCCAACCCTTGCAGTATCCCGTCCGCTTATTCAGTTGGGCGAACCAGGATTTGCTGCGCTACGTTGTAACCGATGGAGATTTGCTCCACCGGCGTGACAACCGTGATTACTCCCAGGTATGGGGCTGCGCTGTCCACCTGAATAACCTTCTCCGGCGTTAGTTCTGCCGCCGCCAGGAAACGGAGGACATTAACATCCTCTTCCGGAATCCGTTCCACTATGTACGAAGCCCCAATCGCTGCCTGGGCCAGAGTCAAGCAGTCGGCCGGCAGCTTTTCAACGCCCGAGCCGGGTATGGGGCGGCCAAAGGGCGACTTTTGGGGGTAGTTCAGACACTTCATAAGCCTGGCTTCCAACTCCCCTGAAATGCCGTGCTCCAGCCGGTGGGCTTCAATATGGGCGCAGTGCAGCTCCATACCCAGCAGCTGCACTACCAGCCATTCCGCCAGCCGGTGCCGCCGGGCAATCTCTTCACCCCCCTCAAAGCCCTTTTTGGTAAGCCGTATGCGCTTGTCTCCGCCAATATCAACCAGGCCCAGCTTCTGCATCCGCCGCGTCATTCCAGCTACCGAAGGCACCGAAGAACCCATCCCTTCAGTCGGGGGCAGCTGCTTAATAGCGTCGGTGAGTTGGGTAACCGTGGGCGTAATGGCGTCCTCCCACAGACGGTAAAGGGAAAGCAGGTAGTTTTCGGTAACCGCAGAAAACCGGTCCGTACCTTCCGCCCCTTCACCAGCTGCTTTCCTGGCGCGGGAACCGCTTCTATTTGCTCTGACCATAGCCAAACCTCATGGTGTCCCACCGGGGCCGCTCATACGCCAGCCCGGTATGCCAGGGGGCGAAACCCGCCAATCGGGCCCGATCGGATTATACATCGAGACCAACCGAGGGGCTGCCTGATCCGCAAACAGGAAAGCGCCCTTTGCCGGCAGTGGGCAAGCCTGGCGGCCAGTGCGCCGGCGCACGCCGCAAGCTGCTGACCCGGCGGCTGCTAAAACCCGGCGTTCCCGGGCGTTCTGGGAAAAGGGATTACATCACGTATGTTCTGCATCCCGGTGGCGAACTGCACCGTCCGTTCAAAGCCCAGGCCAAAGCCTGAGTGCGGCGCAGTGCCATAGCGCCGCAGGTCCAGATACCACCAATAGTTTTCCGGGGACAACCCGGCGTCAGCCATCCGCCGCTCCAGCACTTCCAGGCGTTCTTCCCGCTGGCTGCCCCCAATAATCTCGCCAATGCGGGGCACCAATACATCCATAGCCCGCACCGTGGCCTCAGCATCATTGAGCCGCATATAGAAGGCTTTGATTTCTTCGGGATAATCGGTAACCACCACCGGGCGGCCTACCCGCCTTTCGGTAAGGTAACGCTCATGCTCCGACTGCAAGTCCAGCCCCCATCTGACTGGAAACTCGAAACTCTCCCCGGAGTTTTCCAGCATCTTCACCGCCTCGGTATAAGTCAACCGCTCAAAACTGGAATTGATAATTCCCTCCAGGGTAGCAATGACCGAGTTATCGTACCATTGATTGAAGAACGCCATATCTTCCGAACAGCGTTCCAGGGCGTAGCTGAAAATATACTTCAGAAAGGCCTCGGCCAGTTCTGCCAGACCGTCCAGCTCGCAAAAGGCCACTTCAGGTTCTACCATCCAGAATTCGGCCAAATGGCGGGAGGTATTGGAGTTTTCCGCCCTGAAGGTGGGGCCGAAGGTATAAACATTGCAAAGAGCCAGGGCGAAGATTTCCGCCTCCAACTGGCCGCTGACGGTCAGGTATGTAGGCTGCCCGAAGAAATCAGCCGAGTTATCCACCAGCCCGTTCTGGCGGGGCGGGTTCTGCAAATCCAGGGTGGTTGCCCGAAACATAGAACCCGCCCCTTCCGCATCGCTGGCGGTAATCATCGGCGTCTGGATATACTGGAATCCCCGTTCCTGGAAGAAGCGGTGAATAGCGTACGCCATGGCGCTGCGCACCCGGGCCATGGCGCCGAAGGTGTTAGTGCGCGGACGCAGGTGCGCAATTTCCCGCAGAAACTCCAGGGTGTGGCGTTTTTTCTGCAAGGGGTATTCTTCCGGGTCGGCCGTCCCCAGCAGATGCAGCTCGCGGGCCCGGACTTCGTACTTCTGGCCCCGCCCTTGCGACTCGACCAGCTCGCCGACCACGCTGATGCTGCTGCCGGTATTAAGCGAAAGCGCCAGGGAATAGTACGGGGAAGCCTCATCGACTACGATTTGCAGGTCAGCAAGGGAAGAACCGTCGCTAATCTGAATAAAGGATACCGCGCGCGAGGAACGGCGGGTCTTCACCCAGCCTTGCGCCAGCACGTCGCCGCCGGCCGATTCCCGGTTCAGAAGCTCTTTAATGCTGGTACGCTGCATCGTTATTGCTCCTTGCCAACCTGATTGTAGCATCTGGCGTAAGGAGAAGAAATGCGGGGGGCCGGTTACAGGGCAGGTTTGGCATAATGCCAACCGGCGCTCTGCTCATAGGCATAGGCAATGTTGAGCAGCCGCTGCTCGGACAGTTGGGGGCCAATCAGCTGTATGCCCACCGGCAAGCCCTGGGAAAACCCGCCGGGCAGGGAAAGAGCGGGCAGACCAGCGATATTTACCGGCAGAGTGCATACATCAATCAGGTACATTTGCACTGGGTCGGCCACCTTTTCACCCAACGGAAAGGCTACCACTGGCGACGTGGGCGTTACCAGGGCGTCCACTTGTTCAAAGGCCCGGGCAAAGTCCTGGCGAATCAAGGTGCGCACTTGCTGGGCCTTCAGGTAATAAGCATCGTAATAGCCGGCGGAGAGCGCATAGGCTCCCAGCATTATGCGCCGCTTTACCTCTGGGCCAAACCCCCATTGGCGAGTGCCTTCCATCGCCTGCCACATATCCAGCGTATCCTGGTAAGAATAGCCGAATTTCACCCCGTCGTATCGGGCCAGGTTGGCCGAACACTCGGAAGGCGCAATAATGTAGTAACAGGCCAGGGCATATTCGGTAGCCGGCAAGGAAATCGGCGCTACCGATGCGCCCAGGCTCTCCAGAACCTTGACCGCAGCCAGCGTCGCCGCCCGGACGCCGGGCTGCATTCCCGGCACAAAATACTCATCGGGCAGGCCCAGACGCAGGCCTTTGATGTTTCCGGTCAAACCGGCAGTGAAATCTTCAGCTGGCAGCGACAGAGACGTGCTGTCCCGCGGGTCGTACCCGGCTATGGCATTCAAGGCGAGGGCGCAGTCGGTAACATCCTTGCCCACCGGCCCAATCTGGTCCAGGGAAGAGGCAAAAGCAACCAGGCCATAACGGCTGACCCGCCCGTAAGTGGGTTTGAGGCCTACCACGCCGCACAGGGAGGCCGGCTGGCGGATGCTGCCGCCGGTGTCTGAACCGAGGGCAAACACAGCCTCTTCAGCGGCCACCGCCGCCGCCGCGCCGCCGCTGCTGCCGCCGGGCACCCTGCGCAAATCCCAGGGGTTGTACGTTGGATGGAAGGCCGAGTTTTCACAGGAAGAACCCATAGCAAACTCGTCCATGTTGCCCTTTCCCAATAACACCGCCCCCTGGCGGCGCAGTTTCTCAACCACTGCGGCATCATAAACCGGCACGTAATTTTCCAGCATCCGGGAGGCGCAGGTAGTAGGGACGTCTTTGGTCGAAATCAAGTCCTTAATCTGCACCGGAATGCCGGTCAGGGCAGACCCGCTGCCGGCCGCCAGGATTTGGTCGGCCTGCCCGGCCTGGCGCAGCGCCAAATCCCCGGTAATGGTAATGAAGGACTTTATCCGGTCTTCCACCCGGTCAATGCGGTCAAGACAGGAACGGGTAAGCTCCACGGAACTGAAGGCCCGGGCGGACAACCCTTCCCGGGCGGCATGAATGGTCAACTGCCAAAGTTCTGGCAAGGGGTTTATTCCTCCTGGACAGCCTTCACCCGGATAAAATCGCCTTCCCGCCGGGGAACGTTGCGCAGCGCTTCCGCCAGGCTTAAAGGCTCCCCGGGCTCATCCTCCCGCATCACCGACTGCAATTCTACCGCATGGCCGGTTGGGGCAATAGCGCTGGTATCCAGGCGCTGAAGCAGCTCAAACTGCTCCAGAATACTGGCAAGCTGCTCTCCGAAGACAGCGATTTCCTCTTCGGTCAGTCCAATGCGAGCCAGAGCGGCTATATGTTCAACTTCAGTGCGGGCAAGGGGCATGCTTAACGCTCAACGTCTAGTTCATTTCGGAGCCGCCGGACACGCTGACCGAGAGGCCGGTCATATAGTCCGACTCGGTAGAAGCAAGGAAGGCGGCCATCCGGGCAATGTCCTCGCCCCGGGCAATGCGGCCCAGAGGCACGCGGTTGGAGCGCTCCCGCACCATCAGGGCCCGACTCTCCTCGGCGGATTGCCCTTCCGGAGCCAAAGCCGCAGCGATAAAATCCACCCGTTCCGTGTCCACCAAACCGGGGCAGATGGCGTTAACGTTCACGCCATAGGCGGCCATTTCCTGGGCCAGCGCCTGGGTAAAGCCCACCAAAGCAAACTTGGAGGCGCAGTAAGCGGCATAGCGGGCGATGCCCCGCTTGCCGGCGCCGGAGGAAATGATGATGATTTTGCCCCCCTGGTTGCGGGAAACCATGTGCCGGGCCACCGCCCTTGAACAGAGATAAGTTCCCCGCACATTTACCCGCATCACCTCGTCAAAAGCGTCTTCTTCCAGCTCTACTACCGGCACCCGGTCCCGGCCGGGCCGGGAACCGGCGTTATTCACCAGTATATCAATCTGGCCGAACTCCTCCAGCGTCCGGTTTACCATTTCCTCCACCTGGGCGCTGTCGGATACATCGGAAAAGAGGCCCAGCGAGCGGCGTCCCAGGGCTTCAATTTCCCGAACTACGCTGGGCAATCCTTCCCAGCCTTCGGTCAAATCCCGGGCCCGGACAGTTTCCAAAGACTGCTGCACATCGGTAACCACCACGTCGGCCCCTTCCTGAGCCAATCGCACAGCGATGGCCCGGCCAATGCCGCGGCGTCCGCCGGCGCCGGTAACCAAAGCAACTTTGCCGTTCAAAGCGTACATTTTTCACCAGCCGCTTGAGGGCGGCCTCTGACCCGGACATAGTTCCGGTCGGGGCAGCCCAATTCTTGCCGCCGCAATACTCAATGGGCATGATTATTACAGCGGTTCAGGTCTGCGTCAGACTGCAAGCCGGTTGCCGGCTGCCAGGCAGAACGATTAAGGCAATGCCAGCCACATAACGTTCCCCGGCCGGGCCGGTCAGCAAAACGTCGCACTCCACCAGGTTTTCACCGTTCTCCTGCCGGGTATCGGTAACAGTGGCGGAAATCCGCAGGGGTTTATTATGGGGCACCGGCTGGCGGAAAACCAGGTCCAGGTCTTTCAGGGCTTCCGGCCCGGCCCAATCGGTCAACGCCTGGCTCATAAGCGCCATGCTCATAACCCCGGGGACTATGGGGCCGGGCAGCCCGGAGGCTTCGGCGGCGGCCTGGTCGGTAAAGCGGTTGGGCCCCGGGTGGCCCCACAGTCGGCAGAAGTTGACCACGCTTTCGTCGGCAGCCACCAACTCCACCGGGCCGATTTCACTGCCCAGCTCCACATCTTCAAAAAAGAGCATGTCGTCCAGGGCCATATTTCGCTACTCCCGGGAGGCGTAAGACTCCTGCACGTCGGCGACCACCGCACCGTGCTGGTTCCGAAAAGTGGTTTCCCAAACAATAAATACCATCGTGCCGCTGCGCCCGGTCTTGGGGTAAACCTCTTTCAGGTGCGATGAAGCGGTAAGCCGGTCGCCGGCAACGACCGGGGCGCGCACCTGCACTCGCTGGCCGGCATGGAAACGGGTCCGTCCGAACTCAAGCTCAATGTCCGGCAGTTCCACATTGCGCACTAACAGGGTGCAGAAGGTTGGCGGCGCCAGCAAACCCGGGTAGCCGGCAGCGCGGGCGGCCGTTTCATCGGTAAAAAGCGGGTTTGTTTCGCCGATGCTGGCATTGAAAACCTGGATTAGCTCGGTGGTAACCTCAAAAGGGCCTGCTTCATGTTCTACGCCATAAAGCCCCCGATTGTACTCCAGTTCCATGGTCATGGAAATCTCCGAATTGCGGCCGCCGGCTCAGGCAGGGATAGCGCCGACCGGCCGCTGCCTATTGCCTGGTATCCTCCAGCCAGACCGGGGAAAAGCCGCCGGACAGCAGGGCTTCAACCAAAGCCTGCTCGCTGCCGATCCACTGCGGGAAGGAAGTAAGACCGGCGCCGATGTGGCTGGCCAGGTGGGCATCGCTGCCCCCGATACCCAGGTAGTTCTCCTGACGGCACAGCTGGTCAGCCCGCTCATTTTCTCCGGCTCTGCTGCCGCCATTCAGCCGCTCGACTATGCGCAGACCGGCGAAGGATTCACCCTGCTCTATATAGTCCACCAGGCCAATGCCGAAGCGGCCGGGATGCGCCGGAATGGCAATGGCGCCATGCTGGCTGGCTGCCTGCAGCAAAACCCTTGCATCCATCCGCACATCCGACAGGTCTATTTCTCTGGTCAAAGCCCGGGTAATGCCATACACCAGAAAATGTCCGTAGCGGGTATCCAGTTCCGAACCCTTCAAGATGATGACGTCATATTCGGCGGCGATTTGGCTATAGTCCTTGTCAAAATCAAACTTGCGATGTTCCGTCAGAACAATACCGTCCACGGTGTAGCCTCGTTGGCGCAGAACCTGAATCCATTTAACGTACTGCGCTACCGTGGCCCGGGAATCGTCGGAGGAAACGGAGTGGCTGTGCAAGTCCAGATACATACTCAGAGAACATCCTCGCCCGGCGCAAATCCCGGTCTGCTAACCCCGCATAGTCCGCAGGAAATCGTCGCCGCTGCTGCGAACCATGTCCTGGACGCCCACCGACAACAGCTGGACACCCCGGCTGGCGAATTGCCGGAACCGGGCAACGTTGTTCAAGCTCATGCCGGCCCCGGCCACGCCAACAGCCTTGCCTTCCGCCCTGGTTTCAGCAATAACCCGGTCGATAGCCGCATCCAGCTCGGCCGGGCTGACCATGCCCATGGTCTGGGTAAGGTCGCTGCTGCCCACCAGCAAGGCATCAATTCCCGGGACGGCGGCAATCTGCCGAACATTTTCCACTGCTTCCGGGGTTTCAATCATCACGATTACCAGAGTCTCCCGGTTAACCGCAGCGTAGTAATCGGGAGTGGACAAGCCGGCGCCGAAACGGTTGGTACGGCCTCCGGTAGCGCTGCTGCGCTCCCCTGAAGGGTAGTGCCGGGCAGAACGGGCCACGCCTTCCGCTTCCTCCCGATTATTGATGTGGGGAACAATGATCCCCTGCGCCCCCCGATCCAGAAAGCGCAAGACGGTAGAAGGGTAAGCGTTGGGTATGCGAACTATCGGTGTCAGGTCATAAAGCTCGGCAGCCCGTACCATGTTTTCAGTTTCCGAATCGTTGGATGACCCGTGTTCACAGTCAAGCCAAACCCAATCGAAGCCCATAACGCCATACAGTTCCACCAGGGCCGGCGCATAGAAGTTAATACTGGCGCCGATAGCTGCCTGCCCATCGGCAATTCTGGCTTTGGTTATGTTAGTGCGTACCATCGCTTATCCCCATATCTGACCATTGCCGACTTGCCGCTGCGCTCCGGGCAGCGCTTTTACCGGAAGGCCCCGTTGGCAGGTCGGAAGTTGTCAACCAGGTGAGAGAAGCCGGCAAAACCTGTAAGCCGGGTTCTGTATCCGGCCGGCGACAGCAAGGCTGCTCTGCTGGCCGGACGGTGACCATCTATCTAGCCCCCCTTCCGCCGGCTGAAAGCCGGTGGAAGGGTCGGCCCGAAAGCTGCGGGCCGGACGACGTTGCCGTCGAGGTCAAGCAGCCAACCCGGGAACGAGCCGGACGTCCCAAGTTCCCCTATTCGGCCTTGCTCCAGGTGGGGTTTAGCCGTCGCTGCGTCACCGCAGCCGACCGGACGCTCTTACCGCCCGATTTCAACCTTACCGCTCTCCGCCCGGCGCCGGGTTCCAGAAAACGCCGGCGTCAAAGCCTCCTGGCGGCGGTATGTTTCTGTGCCACTTTCCGTCTCCCGGCCGGCGCAGGGCCGAACCGGGAGCCTGGGCGTTACCCAGCACCCTGTCCGGTGGAGCCCGGACTTTCCTCCCCCGCAAGAAACCTGCGGCGGCGGTCACCCGGTTTTACTGGCTCCTCCATCAGGCACTCTAGCACAGGCGCCCAGGCCGGTCAAGAAAAACCGGCGCCGGCGACCAAAGGCCGGGACAAGGAAAACCTCCCGGCAGCCGACTGGAAACCAGCGATTGCCCGGAGGGGAGCGGACGCAATTGGCGGCGAGGTGTAGATACTCATACCCGGTCAGCCGGGCATCAGCATGCGGCCGCAGCTATTGCACAACACGGTTTGACGCCCGGAGCGAACCCGCTGGAGGTGTTGGCTGGGCAGGGACATCCGGCAGGCTTGACACAGGCCGCGCACCACCTTGGCTACCGCTTTGCCGCCCTTGCTCCGCCGCAGCCCTTCATAGCGCGTCAATTCCAGGGCGTTGACGTCAGCAGCCAGACGAGAGCGGTTCTTAAGCAAACCCTCCTGACGGTCGGATAATTCCTCCAGCTGCGCCCATAGTTCGGCTTGCCGGGTCTCCCAGGCAGCCTGCGTCTCTGCCAGTTTGTTCTCTGACGCAGCAATGAGCGAGCGAGTATCCTCGGCCTGCAAGGATAATTCCAGCAGCTTTACGTCCTGCTGTTCCAGCTGATGGCGGACATTGTTAGCTTCTAATTGCAAGGCTTCCAGATCCCGTGGGTTGGCAATTTCACCGCTGTAAAGCTGCTGATCCAGGCTGGCGGACCGTTCTCGCTGCCGCTCGGCTTCGGCCTGAAGTCCCCGGTGCTGTTCCTGAATATCCAGCAGCTTCTGCCGGGCCTGCTCCAGGCTGGCTTCCAGCTGGCCCAAAGAAAGGCGGGCTTGCAGTTCCTGCTCTGCGTCAGCGATTAACCGGTTTACCTCGTCTAAATCCAGGTCAAGCTCCTGGAGAGAAAATAACTGTTTGACTGTGGTCATTTGGCCTCGCCTGCAATAGCTGAAGGATATTTAAGTTGACTAGCCGGCAATGGTATGATTCTATTGAGACCGGCCACAAGTGTCAATGACAACCATTTATATGATAAATAATGCAGCGCTTTATTGGTAGTATCAATAAAACGGCGCAGGAAGACCGGGGCAGCGCTTTTTCGTCGTTTCAGGTTCCAATAGAAGCGCCCGGCAGCGACGGAGCAAGCAGAGCCATGCGCATCCTTCATTTTTCCGATTTGCACATCGGCGTAGAAAATTATGGGCGAATTGACCCGGCCACCGGCCTTTCCACTCGCCTGGGCGATTTTCTGGCGGCGCTGGACGAGGTGGTGCGCTTTGCGCTGCATGAAGGCGTGGACCTGGTGCTTCTGGCGGGTGATACCTACAAGGGACGCGACCCTTCCCAAACCCAGCAGCGGGAGTTTGCCAAAAGGCTGCACCAACTCTCCCGGGCCGGCGTTCCGGTATTCCTGCTGGTAGGCAATCACGACCTGCCCAATTCCAGCAGCCGGGCCACCGCCGTTGAAATCTTTCCTACTTTGCAGGTCCCCAACGTTTACCTTGGGGATACCTTGAGGACGTACCATGTTCCCACGCCAGCCGGCCCGCTCCAGGTGGTAGCAGTGCCCTGGCCCCGACCCGGAAGCCTGCTGACCCGCGAGAATTCCCGCGGCTTGACTATTGAACAGGTGCGTCAGGAGGTTGAAGAGCGGATTGCCCGCGCTATTCAGGCCAGAATTGAGGAACTTGACCCGACGGTTCCGGCCATTCTGACTGCCCATGCAACCGTCAATGGAGCTACCGCCGGCACGGAACGCTCCATGATGCTGGGCAACGACCACGCGCTGATGGTCAGCAGCCTGCACCGGCCCGAGTTGGAATACGTGGCCCTGGGCCATATTCACAAGCACCAGATACTGCGCCGTGATTCGCCGATGGTGGTTTACTCCGGAAGCCTGCAACGGGTGGACTTCTCTGAGGAGGCGGACGACAAGGGGTTCTGCATAATTGATCTGGACCCGAAGGCGCCCCAGGGCCAGCGAATGGTAGATTTCCGGTTCCACCAGGTAGCAGCCCGTCCTTTTGTAACCGTGAATGCCTCCGTTGCAGCCAACGAGCCTGACCCCACCGGGGTGGTTCTGCGCGCGATTGCGCGCTGCTCAATCGCCGACGCAGTGGTTCGCGTCAATATAAAATTGTCCGCTGAAGCCAACGCCCAGATTCGGGAAGGCGAAATTCGCCAGGCTTTAAGCGATGCCCATTACATTGCGTCGATTAACCGGGAAGTAGAAACTCCCCGGCGCCGGCGGCTGCCCACCGATTCAGCGAACGATTTGCAGCCGGCCCAGGCCCTGCGCCTTTACTTTGAGAGCCGGAACACCGACCGGCAACGGCAGGATGATTTGCTGCGCTATGCCCGGGAAATAATCAGCGCCGCAGAAGGCAGCGAAGCTCCAGGCCAACCGGATTGATACCCGGCAGCCCCGGCTAAAAGGCCGGCTTCGGGCCTTGCCGGGCTGGAAGTTCACCTTGACACTCTTTATAAGCAGGCATTAAGATTGCCCTTGCAATCCACCCGAAAGGGGGGTTAGCGCCGGCAAGACCGATTCATTCGCACACGGCGGGCCGCTGGGATCCTATGCTGACCGAGACGGCCAAAACTGAATGGCTTTCCTTTATACGCATGGCAGCTGCGCCACCGGTGGGCGTGGCTTTTTGTTTGCCGCTTTTCGCCCTGCGCCAATTTCTTGAGGGTCAGCCAGTATGAACTCAACTCTGACCGCAATTGCCGGCCTGGCGGTGGGCCACTATACCGACCTGACCAATGCCACCGGATGCACCGCCGTTCTGTGCCGCAGCGGCGCTGTAGCCGGCGTTGACGTGCGCGGGGGAAGCCCCGGCACTCGGGAAACCGATTTGCTCCAACCTATGCGGCGGGTGGAACGGATACATGGCATTGTGCTGAGCGGAGGCAGCGCTTACGGTCTGGACGCCGCCTCCGGAGTAATGCGTTACCTGGAAGAGCAGGGGATTGGGCTTCAAGCAGGGCCGGCTTTGGTGCCAATCGTCCCGGCCGCAATCCTGTTCGACCTGGGGCTGGTAACGCATCTGGCGCGCCCCCGGGCGGCTGACGGCTATACCGCCGCCGTTAACGCCAGTTCCGACCCGGTAACCGAGGGCAGCGCCGGCGCCGGTACGGGTGCTACTGTGGGCAAGTTGCTGGGGATGAGCCGGGCAACCAAGGGCGGAATCGGCAGCGCCGCCCTGTCTCTGGGCAACCGCAGCCGGGTGGCTGCCCTGGTGGCGGTGAACGCCATCGGCGATGTAGTGGATTACCGCAACGGCCGCCAATTGGCCGGCCCCCGTCGCAATGATGACGCCGGGTTTGCCAATTCAGTGGCCTTGCTGACCGACGGCGCGGCGGATACCCGGCCAAACCCGGCGGCGCCACACAGCAATACCACCATCGGAATCATCGCCACCGATGCCGCTTTGACCCGCGAGCAGGCCAATTTCCTGGCCCGCGTCAGCCACGACGGGCTGGCCCTGACCATACGGCCGGCGCATACAATCCGCGACGGCGACGCTATGTTTGCCCTGGCTGCCGGGCAAGGCCCACCCGCAGCGGACATCACCGCTCTGGGGGCCGCCGCAGTAGAGGTTACCGCCCAGGCCGTCCTGCGGGCGGTAACGACCGCCACCGGCTTGGGGGGTATTCCCGCCATTTCCGAGCTGGCCTATGGATAGGGCAAGCGCAAGCATTGGGTTCATCGGGGCCGGCACGTTAGGCAGCGGGCTGGCGCTGGCTTTAGTCCGGCAGCAATACCGGGTATGCGCCGTAATGAGCCGCAACCCGGAGTCGGCCAGAGCGTTAGTCCGCCGCATTCCCGGCTGCCAGGCGCTGGAGTCGGCCCAGGCGGTCGCCGACGCCGCCGACCTGGTCTTCATCACCACCCCGGACGCAGCCATTGGCCCGGTGGCCGCCAGCATTGCGTGGCAGCCAGGGCACAGCGTGGTTCACTGCTGCGGGGCCATGGGCATTGGCGTTCTGGAAGCAGCCACAACCCGGGGGGCCGCCGCCGGAGCGTTCCACCCATGCCAAACCTTCGCCGGCCTGACCGACCCGGTGCAAACCGCAGCCCGCCTTAAAGGCGCAGCCTTCGCCATTGACGCCCCGGAACCTTTGCGGAACTTCCTACAGGACATAGCCCGGCAGTTGGGCGGCAACCCGGTTCATATCGGCAGCGCCGACCGTCCCCGGTATCACGCCGCCGCAGTGCTGGGCTGCGGCTATATATCGGTGCTGCTCCAGGCTGCTGCCAGCCTTTGGCAGGAACTGGGCTTTACCGAAGCCGAAGCGGTAAACGCTTTAGTCCCCCTGTCCCGGGCAACGCTGGAAAATATAGCCCAGGGCGGAGTTGCCGCAACTGCTACCGGGCCGGCGATTCGCGGGGATGCCGGCACACTGGAAATCCACCTGCAAGCTCTGCTGCAAAGCCAGCCGAATCTGGCCGGCCTTTACCTTGCCCTGGCTCAAGCTTCCCTGCCTTTGGCGGAACAGGCCGGATTGAGTCGCGAAAAACGGAAATCGGTAACGGAACTTCTAAAGCGTTACCAGTCAATCATTGCCGAGCGCTCCGGGAGGGCCGAAATATGACCAGAACAACTATCAGGACCCTGGCCGATATGAAACGGCGGGGCGAGAAAATTCCGGTGATAACCGCCTATGACTACACGACGGCTTTGCTGGCGGAGGCGGCGAACATACCGGCCCTTCTGGTCGGAGACAGCTTGGGGATGGTTGTGCTGGGGCGCGAATCTACGATACCGGTTACGCTGGAGGACATTATTCACCATACCAAAGCCGTGTCCAGGGGAAGCAAAAAGGCGTTGATTGTAGCTGATATGCCCTTTATGACCTACCAGATAGACTCGGGCCAGGCCTTGCGGAACGCCGCCCGGCTGCTGCAAGAGGCCGGCGCCCATACGGTAAAGCTGGAAGGCGGTGAAAACGTGGCGCCTGTTGTCCGCCGCCTGGTCGATTGCGACATTCCGGTTATGGGCCACATTGGGGTAACGCCCCAGTCGGTTAATGCTCTGGGGGGCTATCGGGTACAAGGACGCCGGAAAGAGGAAGCAACCCGACTTTTGCGCGACGCCAGAGTCCTGGAGGATGCCGGCGCCTATGCCGTGGTGCTGGAACTGGTGCCGGCCCCTTTGGCCAGGCTTATCTCGGAGAAGTTAACTGTTCCCACCATTGGCATAGGCGCCGGCGCCGGGTGCGACGGTCAGGTGCAAGTATTGCACGATATGCTGGGCCTGTTCACCGACTTTGTACCCCGTCATGCCCGGCAATACGTCAACCTCAGCCAGGTCATCAAGGAAGCGTTCACTAACTACGTCCGGGAAGTGCAGGAGGGTGCGTTTCCGGCAGACAAGGAGAGTTTCGGCATGGATGAGACCTTGCTGGATGATTTGAGGGAGCGCTGAAACCCGGGAAGTAAAACCAGGAAAGTGAAACCAGCGGCGCCCAACCGGCCCGCAGGGCTGCAACGCCAAAAGGCGCCGAGCCAATGGCTCGGCGCCTTTTGGCGGCTATATGGTCTGAGCCGGAAATAAAGGCCAGCGGCTAACGCTGCCGCCGATTCTCTATCTGGTCGATTATTGCCTGAATTTCACCCAGGGCATTATTCACCAGATTGGCGTCGGCTTGAACCAGCACGATGCTTTCGTGGTCAGCTACGCCGGTCAAATCTACCTGCATCTCCGACATAAAGTTGCCCTGCTCGTTTCTCAGAATCAAACCCTGCTGAACCAGTCCGATTCGCATCTGGGGCGAGAAAATGTTGGGCTGAAGCGGATCTGACAGGTACTGTTGCCGCGAACGCATGGTGGCGGACTCCCGGTCAAAGTCAATCGTTCTTTGCGGCCGGTCGGCGTAAATCACCGTAATCTGAGCGTTGCTGATTAGCTGGGCCTGGCTGTAATCATCCACCCTGACCGTACGGCTGAATTGGGTGTTGTTCGGGTCATAGACGACAAAGAACAGCGTAATGTCCTGGTTGGCAGTATTCACCTGAAAGGTGTACCAGGCTTTACGGCGTCCTTCCACCAAATCCACGTCCACTTCGCCTTCGGCCAGCACTTCGCCGATTACCACTCTGGGCGGCACAAACTGGGCAGAGCCGCTAGAAGGCGCGCCCGGTTCCGGAACATTCTGAGCCACCGGAGGAACAGTAGGCGCCGGTATTTGCGGGGCCAGATTAACTACGCCGGAACCCACAGGAGGAAGTGTAGCCATCGGCATTGGCTGAGGACTGATAAGCTGGGGCTGATCATTCGAACTTCTGCCCAAGAGCAGGTAAACGATCACGCCGGCAACCAGCAATAGAACGACAATAATCAGGGCTAAAAACATGGGGGAGCCGGCGCCTCCTCGGTTCTCCGGCGTTCTTGAGACTCTCAAAGTTTACCTCCAGCTAATTGGCGCCACCCCAGTAACGGCGGGGAGCTGAAATTCCGTCGTCTGTTCTGTTAAAGGTTGGGCAGCATTTCCGACAGTTTGGAAATCTTCTCCCACCGCTTATCCCGGTCTTCCCGGCGGTCCCGGGTGCTGTTCATCATGTCCGCAGCCTCCCGGTAGAACCACTCGATACGGTCCATAGCCTTGCCTTCGCCGATGTTGGAGACGATGGCCGTTACGCTGATGGTGTCCGAAGTTCGGCCGGGGTACGTGCCCTTGCGGCGGCCGGCGCCGGGAACCCGTTCCGAGAAAGTGTTATCCATCATTTCCACAATCTCTTCCGTGGCCTCATTGGACGGCCCGCTGAACAGCCCTAAAACGTGCTGGGCGTCATAGTAAATCTTGCCATCTTCAATATACTCGCAATCCAGGGAAAGCTCCGAGAGGGCCTGGCTGACCACCGTCTGGGCGCGCTCAATCTGGGCCTTGGACAACGAAAAATGCTGCTGAGCGCGTTCACCCCCGTTCCGGCGGCCAAACCACGACCAGCCGCTGGGCTTCGGCTGGGTTACCAGGGAGTGGCTGACGCCGATCGCCGTAGGGCCATGGAGAATGCGAATCACGTCGTTTGCGTCCAGCACTTCGCCGATGTAACGACGATCCGTTTCTTCTCCGACGCACAGAATGTCCATAAAGGAGTCGGCGATTTTACGGTTGATGGCCGAGTAATTCAACCCCATAGATTCCTGCTTGCGGACAAACTTCTGGTTGTCCACCAGGAAAATGGCATCGGCTTTGGAATTGTCCAGAACCTTTTTCAGGCAGGTAGCGGTATTGATTACGCTATCCGGCTCGTTATACTGGTTCTCGAAGGGGAGCACCAGCATGGCATACACCGGCTTTCTGAACTCTTCCTTCAGCAAATCCACAATCACACCCACGGACCCCGACCCAGTGCCGCCGGCGGTGGTCGCGATAACCAGCATAGCATCGGCAGAATAGACGTCGCCGTAGTCCCGGATGGTGGAAACTATCTTGCGGGAGTCGCGCCGGGCCTGTTCGGCGCCGTCGGCATTAACCTTGCCGGCGCCCCGGCCGCGAAACTCGGCAGAAGCCCCCAGCAAAATTGTGTGGTCGTCGGTTTGTGGAATATTCTGCAAGCCGTACAGGTCGCCCGCTCCCAGGTTAACCGCAAAAACACCCTTGCAAATCGGATCGTTTTCCGTGCCGGTGAAAATTCTTACCTTGCGGTTAGCCCACACCCATTCGCCCAAGGCAACAAACTCATCGGCAATATTGGAACCGCCCTGGCCTGCTCCTACTATAACCAGCTTCATGGCAATCTCCTACTTCAACTGCGGCAGCAGAGGGATACGGCCAGAAGCGCCCGAAATAAACTCTGACCGTTTCATTCGGCAAGTTGAATATTGTCCTTATGTAAAGGACTGCCTCTCATATCAACGATATTTCCAGCAATGGTTAGGATTGTAACACGCTTTTAGTTTTCAGCGCAATCAGGTAACCAGGCAGGCATGCCGGGAAAGACCGGTTGCTTTAGTTAAAGCAACCGAATTGAGGATGCCCAACCTTTTGTCGGCCTGGAGCGTCAAGATTCTTTCAACTTTATTCCGTTTATGCCGGGAAGCTCTTTCGTCCAGTCCGGTATTATAGGCTGATTTCGTTGACACATTCTTATGAATGGCCTATATTTCCTGAAACTTCCGGGCGTCTTCGATATGCAATCTGCAAACGACTGCCAGGGGCGGATGGTGATACAGGGAAAGGGCGTCAGGCCCGGCTGGCAACCGGACAGCCCTTTTCCGGCGGCAGAACCTGCCGCCGGGTTCTACCGAAAAACCGGCTCAAACTATCGTTCTTCCTGAGGTGCGGGAATGCAAAGGTTCATCATCATCAGGTGTTTCTACGCGCTGATAGTGCTTTTCATCGTAAGCCTTATAGTATTCGCCCTGGCCCGCTTCAGCGGCAACCCGGTGGACGTTTTTCTGCCCTTTGATGCGACCGATGCCCAGCAGGAAGCCCTGGAACGGGACCTGGGCCTGGACCAGCCCTACCCGGTTCAGTATCTCAAGTTCGTTGGCAACGCCCTGCGGGGCGACTTCGGCGATTCAATTAAATGGGACGGTCAGACAGCCATGGGCCTGGTGGCGCAGCGTTTCCCGGCCACTTTGCAGCTGGCCGGCATCGCCATGGGCATCAGCCTGCTGATCGCGGTGCCGATTGGCGTGCTTTCCGCGGTCAAGAAGGATACTGTCTTTGACTATGCCGGCAAAATAATTGCTCTGGCGGGGCAATCCCTGCCGCCTTTCTGGCTCGGCATAGTGCTGATTTTCATTTTTGCGGTTACCCTGGACCTCTTCCCTACCTCGGGCAAAGGCGGCGGCATGAACCTGATTCTGCCGGCCATTACCCTGGGCTGGTTCCAGGTTGCCGCCATGATGCGCCTGGTGCGCTCGGCTATGCTGGAGGTGCTGGACAGCGAATATATCAAGCTGGCCCGCATTAAGGGCATAGTGGAATGGAAGGTAATCTGGAAACACGCCCTGCGCAATGCTTCCATCCCGCCCCTCACCTTCTTCGGCATTGTTGCCGGCCAGTTGATGACCGGGGCGGTAATTACCGAGAGCGTGTTTACCTGGCCCGGCACCGGCTTGCTGGCTGTGGACGCCATCCGTTCCAGGGATTACCCGGTGGTGCAGGCAGTGGTCATCACCTTCGCCGGCATTTACATCCTGTCCAACCTGGTAGTGGACGTTCTTTACGCTTACCTGGACCCTCGCATACGTTACTAAAAACGCCAGAGCGCAGCGCAGCAACGTTGCCTGCGCGCCCGGTTACAAGTCGCTAAAGGAATGCGTACAGGAGCAAAGCCATGGCAATAACCGTACCGGCGAGAAAGGCCAGTTGGTATTCTCCCAACGGGCTGGTCAGCATCGGGCGCGAAGTGCGCCGCTACCCGATAATACCCTTCACAGTTTTGTTAGTAGTGCTGGTTATACCCGCCCTTTTTGCCCAGTACATCGCTCCCCACCACCCGACCAGGGGGCAGTTTTCCGAGCGTCTGACCCCGCCGGCCTGGCAGGAGGGGGGTTCCATGAAGTACATTCTGGGTACGGACAAGCAAGGACGGGATCAGTTGAGCCGTATTCTGCACGGCGCCAAGTACGTGCTGATTGTATCCCTGACGGTCATCGCCATCAGCGGCGTGGTTGGCATTTCGCTGGGCCTGATTGCCGGTTATTTCGGCGGCAAAGCGGATATGCTAATCATGCGCGGCGTGGATATAGCCTTGTCAATTCCGGCAATTCTGTTGGCCCTGGCCATTGTGGCCTCCCGGGGCCCCAGCTTTGGCACCGTGATTTTCGTGATTTGCGTAATCCTATGGTCCCGGTACGCCCGCCAGGTGCGGGGCGAGGTGCTGGCCATCAAGAACCAGGACTTCATCGCCAAGGCCCAGGTGGCCGGCGCCTCCAGCTTCCGTATCATCATGCGCCACGTATTCCCCAATGTAGTCAACTCCATCGTGGTGCTGGCTACCCTTCAGGTGGGTTTCGTAATTCTGCTGGAGGCCAGTCTCAGTTTCCTGGGGGCCGGCATTCCCCGACCAACGCCGGCCTGGGGCCTGATGGTCTCTGACGGACGCGATTTAGTGGTCAGCGCCTGGTGGGTTTCCTTCTTCCCCGGCGTGGCAATCTCCCTGGTAGTGCTTTCGCTCAACCTGATGGGCGATTGGCTCCGCGACCGCCTGGACCCCAAGCAGCGCAACCTTTAATCGCTGCCGGTTTTGACTGTCCGGTTGCCGGCGCCGGGGTTTTACCCGGAACCGCTTACGCGCGGCCGGCCAGGCAAGCCAATGCCCTGAAGCGCTAGCGCAGTTCGTCCCGCCAAAGCTGGTAACCGGAGGCCAGCAGGCCCAGCCAGGCCCCGGCGCAAACCACAAACAAACCCCAGCCAGGTTCCACGCTGCCTTCGAAAAACAACCGGGAATCGCTCCTGGGAATGTTGCCTACGTTGAGCAAGTTGACCGAGCAGACGAAGGCGCCAAGCGCCAGCATGGTAAAGACCGCCAGCAGCAGGAAACCGCTGGAGCGGGGCGGATAGAGCAGCCGCCACAGAACCAGCGCGCCAGCCAGTCCGCCCAGGGCCAGAACTACCATCCCGTCCCCCACCAGGGGAACCATGCCGGGCGCCTCCGTGCCGGTTATCCAGAGTACATCGGTTTCGCCGCCAACCCGCCCGTAAATATGGCGGTAACCGGGCACTCTGGCCCAGGGCGCAAAGGAGCCGGTTACCATCATGCCCACGCCCACAGCGGCGGCAAACATGGCTGCCGGAAAGGCCGCCGGACGGGTTACCGATGCTCTCTCCAATACCGTTCTCCGCAAAGGGAAATGCCGGGAAGTTTTTCAATGTCTGCCGGCCAGGGAACGCCCTGGCGTATTCAGCGGCAGGCCGGAATTACCTCCTCCGTGAAAAGGCCGATGGAACGCATCACCTGCTGGTGGGTAAGGTCGCCCCAGGCGAAGATGGCGCAGAAATAATTAATACTGCTCGCATCGATGGTTCGCTTTACCTGCTCCGCCACTGTGCGCGGGGAACCGACAATCAACACCTCTTTCGCCAGCCAGTCATCAAAATCGATGACCGCCGGAATTGGCACGTCGTATTTATCCCACAGGAAGTTAATGTTATAGAACCAGGCATCGAAAGTTCTACGGCATTCCGCAATGGCCTCTGCATCGGTGGGCGCCACATAGACGTGGCGGGTCAGGCCCAGCCGGGGTTCCGGCACGTGAGCGTTCAGCCGGCCGGCCTTGCCCCGGTTCTCCTGCCAGACCTGGCGGTAAAGGTCAAAGTGGGACTTAACATCCGGGGCCCGGTCGAAGACGCTGCTGGTATTGAAACCATGCTCGGCAATCCACGGCACCGAATCCCGGTTGTTGGTGGCATACCATAGCGGCGGATAGGGCTTCTGCTGCGGCTGAGCCCACATGCGAATGTCTTTATAGGTATAGTGTTTGCCCTCATAGTCCAGGGTTTCCCGGGTAAGACCCATAATCAACACGTCGAGGGCTTCATGGAACATTTCCCGGCCGTCCGCAAAATCCACGTTGTAGTGCCGTGCTTCCATTGGCACGATGCCCCGGCCAACTCCCAGTTCCAGCCGCCCGTTACTGAGATTATCCAGCATACAGACTTCGTGGAGCAGGCGCAGGGGGCTGTAGAAAGGCAGAAGATAGACCAGGGGACCCAAGCGAATGCTGCTGGTGCGCTGGGCCGCCGCCGCCAGGAAGATGCCCGGCGAGGGGGCCAAACTCAACGGGGTGATGTGGTGTTCAGCCAGATGATAGCAATAGTACCCGTTGCGGTCGGCGTACTCCAGCATCTTCAGACGCTCTTCATAAATCCGGTTATGGGGTTGCCGTCCCCATTCAATCCAGTCAAAAATGCCGAACTCCACGCCGTTGGATTTTGTCGTGGTCATAGCCAATCTCCTCTTCAATCATGGACAGCATACCGGGGAAAACCAGGGGGCAGGCAACCTGGCGATTGCCTGCCCCCAAACCGGCGCTAACCAGGCATCTCCCGACGCTTCAGTTGGCAGCCGCCTTCACGTTGTGCAGGTGGCCGCCCCGCGGTACGGTGCTGCCGGGATAGACCCAGTCGGAGACCACCGACGGGTCGACCACGATGGTGTGGGGGAACCAGAACAGGGGCATCGTCATGTAGCTTTCGAAAGCATAATTGCCCCACTCCCGGGCCAAGGCATCGCGCTGGTCAAAGTCGGTCTCATTCCGCCATTCGGAAGATACCCGATTGGTCCAGTTATCCTGGTAATGGTTGCTGGCCCCGAAGGTGCTGGTAAAGCCGGTCAGGTTGCCATACTCCAGCGGGAAGTAGATGATGATGTTGGGCCAGACCCGGTGCTGCATTTCACGGCCACGGTAGCGCTGGCGCACGGTGGCGCCATCCAGGTCTTCAATCTCTACCTCAATACCTACCTGGGCCCAGTAGTTGGCAATCGCTTCCATTGCCTGGGGCAGCTCGGCCTCGCCGGGGGAAACGTAGGACTGAACCGTTACCTTAACCGGGTTGTTGACGCCATAGCCGGCCTCTTCCAGAAGCCGCCTGGCCTCATCCGGGTTATACTTGTACATCGTCTCATAGCGTTCCGGCCAGGTGTCGTCCCAACCGTAGTGGCTGGGGTGGAAGTAGCCGACGTACATCAGCTCGCCAATGCCCTTGTAAAGCTGGTCGAGCAACTCTTCCCGGTTGATGGCCTTGTTCATGGCCCGGCGCACTTTCCAGCCGTTGGTCTCAAACTCCGGCGTGCCGGGCCGGGGCGGTTCCCCGCCGGCCCAGGGAGTGTCGGCCCAGGGCACCGTCGAGTCGTAGGCAGCCAGGTCGTCTTCATCGTCGCTGAGGTACATGCCGCCGAAGAAGACGAAGAAGTTGTTGGCGGTAAACTGGGAGCGAATCAGCTTCAGTCCCTGGGATGCCGCATCCTTCTGAAGGTCCAGGGGCAAGTCGGCCATGTGGGCTTCGCCGGCCAGCAGGGCGGCGTAACGGCTGGCGTCCTCCCGCACCCAGAAGATTCTGATTTCCTGGAAATCCGGGTCTTCGTCCGCAACGTCGGCGGCGCTCTGACTCCAGTGGGGGCCGGGCGCCTTCTCAATAAGGAAGTGTTCTGCCGGCACTATCTCTACATACTGGTAAGAGGCGGTGCCCTGAAGCCCGTGCTCGTCCAGGTTCTTCTCCCGGGATTCCAGGTCTTCCCCGCCCGACTCCCAGAACTTTTTGCTCCAGACGCCCATCTCTGAAGAGGCATTGCTCATCACGAACTCGGCGTCAAAGGTGGTGGCCGGGTTGCCGTCGGGCCCGTGGAATATGATGGTGAAGGTATAGTCATCAATCTTGCGGAAGTACTGAGCCGACCCGGCCAGGGCATTGCCGTCATCATCCCGTCCGCCGATAAAGTAACGGGGAGTGCCCAGGCGGGAATCGGGGCGAGTCAGGATTTCCGACGTATGCAGGAAATCATCGGACGTCAATTCGCCCCAGCCATTATGAAACTGCACGCCTTCGCGGAGATAGAAGGTCCACTCGCTCAGGTCATCGTTGGCTTCCCATCTGGTGGCCAGTTCGGGTACATACTGGCTGCTGGCGTCCTCAATGCCAATGGCATATTCCAGGGTCGGGTCATACAGCACATAGGCCTGACGGCTGCCGGCCCAGGGGCGGTTGGACTCGTTGGCCACGGCGCCAATGGCATATTCCAGGCGGGTTACTGCCCGGGTTTCCACTGCCGGCTGCTCGGGTACAGCTTCCGGCGCGGCAGTGGGCATAGCTTGTTCGGCCATTGGCTCGGAGCCGCCGCCGTCAGCCGCCGGCTCCCGCTGGGCCACCGGCGCCGGAGCCTTTTCGGCGGGCAGCCCGGCCACTTCAGAAACGGACTGGTCGGTCATGCTGTCGGCCGGCGTATCGGCCGGGCTTTCCTGCGCAGTGCCGCAGGCGACGCTCAAGAGTAACAATAAGGACAGTGTCCCATAAAGCCATTTCCGGGGACTGCTTAACCAGCGATATGCCATGCTTTATCCTCCCTGGCCCTTAAGGCAAGCATCGTTTGGAATTCCCATGGTCAAACCACTCAGAGATTGCGCCAGTACCGGCGTTGGCGTCGCCAACGGCAAGGCAGACCTCCTCGCGCCAGAATATAATTCAAGAGCAGCTAAAAGTCAATAATTCGTTAACAATGCTACTTTCCTGAACGAATAGCTCCGTGCTGAATAAAAGAGAAGCATATGCCAGGTCAATTCACCAGAAAACAGCAATCAATCCGCTTCGCCGCCTGGCCGCGGCATCGCCCGCTAAAGAGGGCCAAAGTCCGGCGGCATTATTCGGCGTTTTGACGCCGATTCGTAAGCCGAAGCGATGGCCAGCAGCCGGTCTTCCTGGCCGGGTTCGGTTCGGAACACCAGAGAAAAAGGCAAACCCGGTTCGTCCAGCATTGTAGGCGCTGTCGCCGGAACCGACTCGTACCCGGCGCCGTTGGGGGAAAGGCGGAACACCGGGTCATAGGCCACCTGGACATAGCCGGCCGGTATCAACACCTCGGTGAGGCCGGCGTTGGGGCCGTTGGTAGATTCCTGCCGAATGTTGCCGCCGCCGCTGCTCTGGTTAGCCCCACCGATGATCGCCGGCGGATAGGGGGTGTGCAGACGCACCAGGGCATCCAGTTTGTTTTCCAGAATTACCATCATGTCCACCCGCCGCAGCAGCTCGCGCAGCATAATGCGCTCAGCCACCCCCTGCCGTCCGCCCGGGGGATTGCGCATATCGGAAACCTCTTCCCAGTTCCTGAAAGCGGCCCGCTGGTCATCGCCCCAATACTTGGAGCGGGCATTCAGCGTTGGCCAGTCCACCAGGCTTTCGCGATAACCCAGCCTCTGCCAGTCAGCCGCCCGGCGGGTAAGGTACTGCTTGATGTGATAGCGGAAGGCCATCGCCAGAATCTGGTCCTGAATCGTCGCCAGGTTCAGGTTAGCCGGCGGCTCAACCAGACCGTCGGCCAGCTCTACCAGGTAATCGATTGGCTCCATTTCCCCGGAACCGAAAAAGACGCCGGGGGCGAATTCGGTGGGCACGATAGCCTCGGCAAATTCCGGGAATACCGGCTGCCCGTTCCCGTCCAGCCGATAGAGAATGTCCGGCATAAAAACCGGCGTCAACTGGGCTATGGCGCGTCTGAAGTCCACCGACATCGGCTCAATTTCCGGGTCGGCCGGCCAGTTGCGGTCGGAAGACTCCAGCAGCGCAGCGCCCAGGTGATCCCGCAGCACTTCCTTGATCTCCCGGTTGGCGGCAGCAACAATCGGTTCTTCAGCCAGAGAGCCGGGCGGGTAAGCCATCGACTCCCGGATGATGCCCAACCGGACGCCCTTCAGGGAGCCGGCAGCGCCGGAGTTTCCGGCGTAGCCGGCGTAGGGGGCGCTCAACACCGAGGAGCGGGGTACGGTGGTGAAGGGGTCGCGGGGATCGTAATAGCCGTTTTCCGGGTCCTTCAGGGCGTCCAGCACCCTGGCGCAGTCCTGGATGGTACGGCAGTGAATGCCGCTGCGGTCGCAGTAGATGTCTGCGCCGATGGCCCCGCCGTCAAAGCCCAGCATGGCCTTATGGGGCAGAATTAACGCTACTGCGTTGTGATTGGCCGGCCCCCGGGTTGAGGCGCGGGTTTCTTCGCCCAGGCTGGCCATAACCATGTTGACACTGACGGACAGGGCGGACCCGGAACTGGAACCCAAAGAGGCCGAGCGGGAGGTGTCGTAGGGGTTGGCAGGGTTGCCGCCCCAGCTGCTGCGCTGGTAGCCCAGCACCGACGGCAGAACCCGGTCCGGAGTGTGGCGACCGCCGGGGTCGCCGGCCCGCCCGTTGTATTCGGTGTTTACCGCCTTGGCGAAGATAATGGCCCCTTTGTTCCGCAACTGCGCCACCAACCCATGATCCCGGGCGGGAAAGTCGATGTCGTAGGCCGCATCGCCGCCGCCGGTAGAGCGCATATCCCTGGTATCGAAGGGGTCTTTAAAGGAGAAGACTACGCCGTACATGGGCAGCCGCTCCAGGTCCGGGTTCTGCCCGTACTCAGCGTCCAGTTCCGCCGCCCGCTCCAGCGCATCGGGAAACCGGCGGAAATGCTCGCAAACCGGCGGAGCCGCCGGCGGCAGCGGGCCGGCGGAGGGGTGAAGGTCATAGTCTCCCTTGCAGGTTACCGACCGCTCCCCCCGAAGGTTCAGGGTGGCCAAAGCGTTTACCTGGCCGGCCTTGCGCCTGGCTGTAATCATCCCGTACTGCTGCTGCACCGCCGGGTCCGAGGCGGTGGACTCCATCCGGCCAAACTCCAGAGGTTTGCCCCGGTACTGGGCCAGGTCCGGGAAAATGTCGGCCGCCTTGACCGTTTCGGTGGGAAAGCGAATGGGCTGGCCGCCCCGTACCGCTCCGGCCGCCTCGGGCACCGGGGCGCCGTCCTCGGTAACCAGCAGGCTGGGCACGCCGTTATAAGCGCGCACCCGCTCAATGTAACCCTGAACAATTTCAACGCAAGTGGTCTGCCCGGCCTGAATGGCCGCATGCAAGTCTGATATGGTAGCTTCTTCCAGGCGGAAACGGTTTTCAACCATAGCTGCACCTGCCTACTGATAGCGCTCTTCATCAAGGACGGCCGACCGATACTTATAAATAACGGCAGGATTCCCGTTCAACCGGTTCAGAATTGCCGGGGCGTCCGACCTTGCTTATGGTTCTACCATCACCCGCTCTTCCAGCAGAACACCGCCTTCCCGGTAAGCGATGGAGATGGGGTCTTGCTGCAATGCGGCCAGTATCGCCTCGGCTGGCAAGGCGCGCCGGTCTCCCGGAACGGCAATACGCCGTACGGCCGATCGGTGCGCCAACCGCCCGGCGGCGGCGTTGCCCTGAGCTTCGTTCCGACCGCCGGCAATGCCGGCGCTAATCTCAACCCGCAGGTCGGCAGCCGTTGCAGCATCGCCCCGGGGAAGCAAGCGAACCAGAGTTGCGGCGGTAGAGGCCGCCCAACCGGCCTGGGCTGTGGGAAAGGGGGGCGGCACCAGACCATTGGAGCTATGGCCGGCCATTATAGTCCAACGGCTGGTATGGGTAAGGTTCCGGGTAGTAACGTAAACCTTGGCCTCCCCCTCTTCGTGCATGGCCCCCTGGGCGTCGTACTCCCTGGTGTCCAACAGATAGCTGGCGTGAACCGTACCCGGCTGAATCGCCGGCCGGGTGCCGGCCAGGGGCGGCAAATCTCCGTCAACCGGCGCCAGGGGCGCCGCCTCCCCGGAAGACCAGCGCACTTCGTCTTCTATCACCATTGAGCCTTTGGTCAAAACCTGTCCTACGGGACAAAAGCGGGCGGCCCGCTCCAGCCTGACCCGCTCCGACTCGGAAAGGTAGCCCTTGAGCCGTACCATTTCCCGAACCCCGAAGCCCGGCGAAGGGAGCCGTTCCACCGGCTCCACTTCCAAATCCACCTCAATGTCTGCCAGGGGTATGCCGCCACGGTAGGCCACGCCCACCACGGTAACGACGGTTCAAGCGGCCCAGCCGGCCAGGGCCAGATACTCGGCCGGCGGGCCAGCCAGGTTGGCCTCCGGGTTGGGGATTCCGGTAATGAAAGGCCACGGCCCTCGCCCGACCGGGGCAACCAAAGTCAGAACCGTATCCTCTCCGACGGGTCTGGCGATGACGCCGGGTTGGGCTGGCCCGGCTGGGGACGCCGAACTATCCTGCACCATATTGCCTCCAAACGGGCGGCAAGCCGCCCGAAATGATGGGAGCCGGGTTCTTTGACCAGAAACAACCGCACTATAAGCAAGGCAGGGGCAAGGGTCAACCTGACGTAATAGAGGCGGCCCCGGCAGCCGCCATCAGGGGCAGGCCCGGCAGCGGCGAGGTCAGGAACGGCAGTGAGGCCGGCGGCAAGCGCCGGCAGCGGAGCCGGGCCTGAACCGGGAAAAGCGGGGCCGAATGCGGCGGAACAAGGCATAGCCAGCCAAGCCTGACTGCCGCAACCCGGGCACTTTAAGCCAGAGCCAAACCCAGCCCCAGCCGACGGCCGACCACATAACCGGAAAGCTGTCCAGTCCCTCGTGCCAGTTCCCCTGGGCATCCCGCACGTACATACTGGCAACCAGGTCGGACAGCTCCACGCCGTACCGGGCCGGATCGAAGTCGGGAAGGCTGAAGTCGATGGGCTGCAGGTTGCCTTGCTGATCCAGCCGCCGGAGCAGGTTGATTTCCCGGGAGCATACCGGACAAAGGCCGTCATAGAAAACCTGGACTGTCTGCCGCCGAATCGGGTCAACGCTCATAGTTCCACCCGTTAAATAGCCGGCGAGGATGGCCTGGAGAACAAAACCGGCTGCGTTCCCGGCCAGACCGGCTGGCTAGGGGTCAACATCGAAGGGGCCGGGCAACTCCAGCGCATCGCCAATTTCGCGAATAGCCGGAAGCACCTCCCGCTCCATCAGTTGCAGGCAGCGCATGGTATCCTGGTGGGTAATGGAGCCGTCATTGGTCCAAACGGCCAGGATGCCCGGACGCACCAGTTCCAGCACCTGACGCACCTTGCGCACCACGGTGTCCGGGCTGCCGATAACCAGTCGGTTGTCGTCAATCATGGCCTGGTAGGTTGCATCATTCACCGGGCCGGTGCGGAAGGGATCGCTGGCCCGGGTTTCCCGCACTCTTGCCTCCCGAACATCATCGGCCCAGGCGTCCCGGGTAGCGCGGTTGTAGCCCGGCGGGAAGGAATATTCCCGTGGCATCGGCACCCGGCCCACACCCACCAAGGCCTCCAGGAAACCACGACCGGCAACCCTCGCCTTTTCGTCCGTATCCTGAACGTGAATGGGCAGCATATAACCGAAGTTCTGAGGCCCAGCCTCATAGCCGAACAGCCGGGCCGCATCCCGGTAGATGTCCTGCATATAACCAAAGGTATAGGGAACAATGCCCAGGTAGAAGTACGGGTAATGGCGTTCCGCGCACCAAGCCGCCGTCTCGGCGCTTCCCGTACCGGGAATCCAGACCGGCGGATGGGGTTTTTGCAGCGGCACCTGAAAGGGGTTAACGTGCCGGAAGTGGTAATGTTTGCCCTCCCACCGGAAAGGGCCTGGCGTAGTCCACGTCTTGATTAGCAGGTCATGGGCTTCCTCAAACCGCTCCCGGTTATAAACCGGGTTAGTGTTGGTAGCCCAGCTCTCAGTGCCGCCGCCCCGCACAAAACCGGACACCAGACGGCCGCGGGAAATGCAGTCAATCTCGGCCAGTTCTTCCGCCAGCCGCAGCGGGTTGTCGTGAATGGGCAGGGGGTTGCCCATCAGGACGATTTTGGGCTTGCTGGTAATGCGGGCCAGAATGGCCGCTTCCAGGTTCATGGCAGCGCCCAGGCTGGTAGGGGTGCTATGGTGCTCATTGAGCATCATCCCGTCGAAGCCCACTTCCTCGCAATACTGCCACTCATCCAGGTAGTAGTTATACTGGTCGGCGGCTACTGCCGGGTCGAAATGGGAGTTGGAAAAGGTAACCCGGTGGGCGCCGTTAGGGCTGCTCTTGACGTCGTCTTCAGTGTAGTTAAAGTAAGCGCGCTCGGTAAACCGCATTACAAACATCAGCCAAACTCCTGACCGGCGACCCTGACAATGGTGAAGAACTTTCGCCGCCCAATTATTCTGGAGGCCGGCTCAACATTACCCCAACGCAATATTGGCGTCAATTGTTCAGTTCCGGAACCAACCAGCCCCGAATCGGAAACTGCATTCCCCGAGCCGCAGCCGGCCCGCCGGCGCTGAACAGCGGAAGCCGGCGTACCGCCGGGCCGTCATCGTGGGCAGTGCAGGGTTAATGTTCTGAAGCGTCCTGACCTTTGGGCCATTCAATGCCTTTGCGGAGAAAACTCTGCCAACAACAGCGTTCCTGCGGTTAACAACGGAAGCGGAACCGACGACGCCGGTTCAGGGCAGCCGAAGCAGTCAACTCCGGGAACGACGATACCGGGGCGACAAGCCCATAGCTTCGGCTTGCAGCAGCAAGTCAACGGCGGTGGCGGCGCGGCGCACCCGGGTTTCCGGGCGTTTGGCGCCGCCTACGTGCTCGGCGTATTCCCTCCGGTGCGAGTAAGACAGCCTGGCAAAAGCCGCCACCGCTCCTTCTCGTTCACTGAGCGCCGCCGCCAATTCATCGGGCAGTTCCACCTGACGAAGTTCGTCATCTGCCGAAAACTCGACCTGGACAACATCGCCGACGGTTACGCCGGCCTGCTGGCGCAATTGACGGTTCACTACCAGAATATGCGCGCCGGCGCCCTGGGGAAGCAACGATGAACGGAAGGCGGCCCCATTGACTGAGCCTTTTACCGGAACCCGACCCCGGCGGCCAAACTCAACGGGAACGCTGAAGGGTATGCGTAGAAAAGTCCAGGCGCCGGGCATATTGGGCCGCTCTAAAGCCGCTTCGAACCGGTATTCACGCATAACGCCTCCTTATCGGCAGCCACAGGATCGGCAGCCAAAGGCCGGGAGCAGCCCCGGCGTCAAGGCAGGGCGCCTCCGTCCCGGGTCAACGTCTCTTCATTGGCTGCCAGCTATTCCAGGGGTTTCGGGCTTTCACCTGGCTTCGTCGAGGAGGCTCAAGGCATCCTCAAAGGACACGGAGTCCCGGCCCGGGTACACCCGGGCCAGAGCCACCTCCAGCCAGCCGCTGCCCTCAGAAACAAAGTGGCCCTCTACCGGCGTAGCCTGGGTATAGTCCCGGGCTACGGCAAACTTTACCAGGTCTCTCTGCATTGCCAAAGCCTGCCCCCGGGACGGGTCTGAAGGCAGCCAGCCCAGCAGGGGATGCAGAAACTCTACCCAGGCATGGGTCTCGCCGACTTCAGAAGCCAGCAGCCCACTGACGTAACGGGCCGGGATGCCGGCAGCCTTCAGCATCCCGATTGACAGGTGGGCCATATCCTGACAAACACCCTGCCGGGCGCCGAATGCCTGCTCGGCAGTAGTTGCCACTGAAGTGCTTTCCTTGACGTAAGCAATATTGCCATAAATCCAGTCGTTTACCAGCCGCACTGCTTCCAGCAAGCCTTTGGCGCCCTGGATAACGGACATGGTCGCTTCCAGCAAGCGCTCTTGGTCAACCAGAGGGGTGGGCTTAAGGAACTCGGAGCCTTTCACTGCCGGCTGAAGCTGCGCCAGGGGAACCTCCGGAATCGAAGCCGGCAACCGGTGAAGCAATACTACCCCGATTGCCAGAACAGTGAGCCGCCGGTGGGGGGTGGCAATCCGCCCCTGGCATGTCAGGTTGCCATAGCCATCCCGGAACCGGGCCAGCTGGCTGAAAGGTCTGGTTGCTACCGAGCCGGCCAGCGGGGTCTGATAAGGGTCGGCGGCGGCAGACAATCTCAGCAGATTATCGTTTTGCACCACCACGTCAGAGTAGCAGTATCTGGCGGCGTAGCTATAGCTGGCAACAACGCCGGTGTCTCCCGGCGAACTGTTCTGGTCGGCTTGCATAGGCTGTCCGATGCGCTGCTGGTGATGCGGCGGCCAGCTTCGAAGGCCAGGGGAGGCCGCCGGCAGAGTTTTGCCTTGCTGCCCCGGCGCCGCTCGGCAGAAGCGCGCCGGTCAATGCGCCGCTCCCCAACCGGCTCTGCCTCTCATCCAATAGCACACCCCCGGAAAAGTCAAGATATTCCGGGGGCTGCCGGGTTCATAACTTTGCCCGCAAACTTCCAATGCCGGGTCTGTTTCTCCGGGGCAACCCTCTTTCAGGTCGCCGGCGTCGGGAACCGGTAACGGCGAAGAGGCTGTCCACGCCAATAGGTAGCGACGCGCCAAAGCCACTCCGCCGGCCCGAACCGGAAGCGACCCAACCAGGCCTGCGACCACCACAGCTGCAGGACCCACACGGCAAACACGAAAACCAGAACCGCGCTCCGGTTCACAAAATTAACCTCACTCAGCAGAACCGTCAGAACCAGGGTTCCCATTGCCGTCTGCGCCAGGTAGTTGGTCAAGGCCATCCGCCCGGCGGCGCGCAGTCGCTGCTTCAGCCAGTTGTCCGCGCCATTGTTCCAGAGGATAATCAGGCTCATATAGCCCAGGGCGAAAGGAATCGTGCCCAGGGTGTTGGGAATCTGGCCGACAAAGGCTACCTCGCGCGAGTAATCGTTAACCGCAGTAATGATGACGCCGGCGGCGGCAAGGGGCAGGCCAACGGCAATGCCGATTAGCGCAGTCAGCCGATACGTCCTTGCCGGCAAGCCCCCGTTCATAAAACCGGCGCGGTATAAACCGGCGCCAATCAGTATCAGCCCCAGAGCGCGCAGGAAGTAGCCCAGCAGAACGAGCAGGCCGACAACCCCTTCTGGCGCAAAGTCGCCGGCCGTCCAGAGTCCGGCGAGGGATGCGCCGGTCGTGTCGGCGACATTCTGGGCCAGCAAGGCGCTGCCAACGGATAGCGCGAAAACAGCGGCGCCGGCGGAGATGAGCGCCCAGTCTGGCAGCTTCTGCAAAGCAACCAGGAATACTGACGCTGCTGCATAAGCGGTCAGCACGTCGCCATACCATAGCAGGCTGTGCAGAATGCCGATTAGCAGCAGCAGGGCGTTGCGCCAAAGGCTCAGCGCCACCGGGCGTCTGCCTCTTTGGGCGGCGCGGTCAATGAAGAGAATCATGCCGGCGCCGAACAGCAGGGAAAACAAGCCCATGAACTTCTGGTCGATGAAAATCTCGCCGAAGACGCCCACGGCCCAGTCCAGCCAGGTTGCCGAACCGCCGGCGCTCAGGTTGAAGTAAGGCCCGGAGCCGAACTTGAAGGAGACTGCGTTCATCAGCAGGATGCCCAGCGCCGCAATTCCCCGCAGCAGGTCGAGGCTGGTTACGCGCGCCGGCTCCTGAACAGGCCCGGAATCAATGGGCGGCAAATTCGCTGGCAACCGGTTGAAGTCCCTGAACTATGATTGAACGGCTGACCCTGAATGGCTGACGTTGTTACCGTACAGAGGATAATCCCAAACTGGTGGAGGTGAGGGGATTCGAACCCCTGACCCCCTGCGTGCAAAGCAGGCGCTCTCCCTCTGAGCTACACCCCCGGTATGTGGCATTAAACATTTTAGCACGAACCCGCCGATATTAGACAGCCAGAGTGGTAAAGGTTATTATTAACGCATAAATCGGGGGCCTGCCCCGGCGCCGCTTTTCAACCTGGGTTTATAAGGAGCAGCAAATGCGAGGAGTCGCCATAGTATCACCGGTGCGAACTGCCGTAGCCACCTTTGGCGGAGGTCTGCGCCACGTTTCCGCCGCCGAGCTGGGTTCCGTAGTAATCAGGGAACTGGTTCAACGCAGCGGCATTGAGCCGTCCAGAATCGACGACGTCATCCTGGGTTGTGGCTACCCCAGCGGCGAAAATCCGGCGGTGGGCCGCCTGGCCGGGCTGAAGGCCGACCTGCCGATTGAAGTTCCCGGCTATCAGCTGGACCGCCGCTGTTCTTCGGGGCTGCAGGCCATTCTCAACGCCGCCATGCTGGTGCAGACGGAAAACGCCGACGCCGTAATCGCCGGCGGCGTGGAAAGCATGAGCAACGCCGAGTTTTATGTTAACGAATCCCGCTGGGGCGCCCGGTTTGGTTCAGTCAAGTTTCACGACCGGCTGGAGCGCGCCCGGGAAACTATTTCCCCGGAAGAGCGGTTCGGCTACATTTCGGGTATGGTGGAAACCGCCGAGAACCTGGCCGGACAGTATGAAATTTCCCGGCAGGAGCAGGATGAATACGCTCTGCGCAGCCACCAGCGGGCGGCAGCCGCCGCCGCGTCCGGCAAGTTTGACCGGGAAATTGTGCCGGTGCCGGTTCCCCAGCGGCGCGGCGACCCGGTGGATTTCGCCAGGGATGAAAACCCCCGTCCGGATACCAGCATGGAGGTTCTGGGCCGGCTGCGCCCGGTGATGCCCAACGGCACGGTTACCGCCGGCAACGCCAGCAGCCAGAACGACGCCGCTTCGGTGTGCCTGGTGGTCGCCGAAGATAAGGTGGAAGAACTGGGCGTTACCCCCATGGCTTACCTGAGCGGCTGGGCGGTAACCGGCTGCCATCCCGCTTATATGGGCATTGGCCCAGTACCCTCGGTCAACAAACTGATGGGCAGGATTGGCATGGCCCTGGAAGATATGGACCTGATTGAATTGAACGAGGCTTTCGCCGCCCAGGTGCTTTCGGTGCTGCGCGAGTGGAAGCTGCCCAATGAAGATAAGCTGAACGTCAACGGGTCGGGCATTTCTCTGGGACACCCGATTGCCGCCACCGGGGCCCGCATCCTTGCTACCCTGCTGCACGAGATGGAACGGCGAGACGCCCAGTACGGCCTGGAAACTATGTGCGTAGGCGGCGGACAGGGCGTGGCAGCCGTCTTCGAGCGGCGCTAATCGAAGGCGCGGCGAGCGGTCAGGCTGCGCCGAAGTTTCACTGCTTAACAGCCCAAAGCACGGAGGGAAAGATGGCAAATCGACACGAAGAAACCGATGTGCTGGTTATCGGCGCCGGCGCTTCGGGGGCTGCCTTTACCTGGAGCCTGGTTCAGGCCGGCATTAAGGTAACCTGCCTGGAGCAGGGAGGGTGGGTTCCGCTGGACATCTTTCCTACCTCTGAACCCGACGCCCAGGTTCACTGGCAGAAGGACTTTCACTCCAACCCCAACGTCCGCAGCCTGCCCGAGGATTACCCGGTCAATGAGACGAATACGCCTATTTCACCCCTGATGTATAACGCCGTTGGCGGCAGCACCATTCACTGGGGTTCCCATTTCCCCCGGTTCCATCCCTCCGACTTTCGGGTCAAGACCCAGGACGGGGTGGCCGATGACTGGCCTATGACCTACGCAGAACTGGAACCTTACTATGACCTGAACGACCGGATGAACGGCGTGTCCGGCTTGCGGGGCGACCCGGCCTACCCACCCAAACCGGAACGGCCCACACCTCCGCTGCCCATCGGCAAGGGCGGTGAACTGCTGGCTAAAGGTTTCAACCAGCTGGGCTGGCACTGGTGGTCTTCCGACAGCGCCATTGCCTCGGTAGAGTACGACGGCCGACAGCCGGACACCGGCGGCACCATCCGTTCCCTGTCCAGCGCCGACGTAATATACTGGCCCCGGGCCCTGCGCCTGGGCGCGCAACTCAAGACCTGGTGCCGGGTGCGGGAAATCCTGGTGAACCCGTCCGGGCGGGCCACCGGCGTCCTCTATTACGATGCCCAAGGCAATCTGCGGGAGCAGCGGGCCCGGGTGGTGGCGCTGGCTTGCAATGGGGTGGGAACCGCCCGATTATTGCTTAATTCCAGGTCGGCCCTTTTCCCCCAGGGGTTAGCCAACAGCAGCGGCCTGGTCGGCAAGAACCTGATGCACCACCCCTGCGGCGGCGTAATGGGGGTTTTCGAAGAATGGCTGGGCGCTGATGACGGCGGCCCCCGGGGCAGCGCCATGCTTAGCCAGGAGTTCTACGAAACCGACTTAAGCCGGGGCTTTGTGCGCGGCTACGATCTGCAAGTAACCGGCGTTACCGGCTCCCCTTTGCCAGCGGCCCTGGGCGGCATTCAGCAGGAGATCGTCCCCTGGGGACAGGAGCACCATCGAATCTTCGGAGAGCGTTTCGGCCATACCATCGGCATCACCATAATGACCGAGGATTTGCCCGAGGAGGGTAACCAGGTAACCCTGGACCCGTACCTGACCGATGCCCATGGCATACCGGCGCCCCGGATTGATTACACGGTCAGCGAAAATACCCGCAAAATGCTGGAACACGGCGTAGCCAGGGCTGCCGAGGTTCTGGAAGCGGCCGGCGCCCGACATACCTTTCCCTCCCATTTGCGGCGCAATGCCGGCTGGCACCTGCTGGGCACAACCCGCATGGGCGATAACCCCAATAACTCGGTCGTGGACCGTTGGGGGCGGGCCCACGACGTCCCCAATCTGCTGATTATCGATGGCAGCATCTTCACCACCGGCGCCAGCATCAACCCCACTACCACCATCCAGGCGCTGGCTCTGCGCACCGCCGACTTCGTTAAAGGCGAGGGAAGCAGCCTGTTGGCCTAGCGATGCCTTCCCTCCCGGAATAAATTGCGCCGCCCTCTCCGGCGTCGGCTTTTTCGGAGAGGGCTTCCGTTTTTACTGACAGTTGCTCCTTGCCGGCCCGGCAGTCGCCGCAATAACCTGTAATGGCTGCAACCGCAGACTAACAAAAGGCAGGAGGATTATACCATGCCCAGAGTAGTGCATTTTGAGGTTTACGCCGACGAGCTGGAGCGGGCCGCCCGGTTCTATGGCGACGTTTTCGGCTGGTCAGTGAAAAAGTGGGAGGGTGAAGGCGGCTTTACCTATTGGCTGGTCGATACCGGAGAGAAGCCGGCCCAGGGAATCAACGGCGGCATAGTACAACGCACCACTCCCGGAGCGGTAACCACTGTAGTGCTGGATGTGCCGTCGGTGGCTGCCTATACCGACAAAATCACGGGCAGCGGCGGCAGCGTGCTGATGCCCAGGTTCGCCGTGCCGGGCGTAGGCTATGCAGCTTACTTCCGCGACCCGGAAGGCAACCCCTTTGGCATTTTTGAGGACGATAACACGGCAGCGTAGCTCGCGTAAGCGCGCAAAGTCAGCCATTAGCGCCTTGACCGCTATGTTGCCAGGCAGGGGCAGCGCAATCACCGGCCGCCGGATGCCAGGGCGCAAATGGCGGGCAAGGCCAGGCGGTCAGCAGGAAACGCCTGCCCTGGGCCAGGCTTGGTTGACTCCGGAAATACCGGGTTGCCCGGCAGGTTATACAGGGTTGACAAAACCTTCTCATTTTCCGATACTACCGCCCGTTCACCGTATTGCTGGGCAGCAGTGAACATTATTGAGGCTGGTAAATGGCAACTGTATTAGCATGGAACCGCATATCTGCCCCCAAAGCAATGCCGGTAACAGAATGGCCGTTGCCATTGAACCAGCGCAATACCTGTAACGGGCTAGAGCTTTTAGCGCAGTTGGAACCGGGAACAATCCCGGTCTGCTTTTTTGACCCCCAATACCGGGGCATATTAGATCAGATGGCCTACGGCAACGAGGGTGTTAATCGGGGGCAGCAACGCTCACAACTGCCGCAGATGGACGAGCAAACCATTGCGGAGTTCATCTCGGGAATCAACTCTGCCCTTACTCCGTCCGGGCATTTGTTTTTATGGATTGACAAGTTCCACCTGTGTTCAGGCATATCTGCATGGATCGAGGGTTTACCTCTGTACATTGTGGATATGGTTACCTGGAACAAAGACAAAATGGGTATGGGTTATCGGACCCGTCGATTCAGCGAATACTTGCTGGTTATACAGAAACACCCCAAACGGGCAAAAGGGGTTTGGCAAAAACACGACATTCCTGATGTATGGACAGAAACTGTCAGTGGGCAAGGTGCAGTGCACCCGAAACCGGTTGGGTTGCAAACTGCGCTCATAGAAGCTGTCAGCGATCCTGGGGATGTAATTCTCGACCCGGCAGCTGGCAGTTATTCCGTAATGACAGCTTCCCTGGGGGGATGTCGACAGTTTTTGGGTTGCGACCTGTGGTCAGGATAGAAGAAGGAAAGCGTGGCAGGGCTGACGGGGGTTATGCCAGGTTGTTTAACAGTCCTGAAATAGGGGCGCTTGTGTCAAAAGTCCATGCTACCAGCATTAGAGCCGGGACAGAGTTAGAGCATATTATCCATCGCGAGGCTACGGCGAATGGTACTGCAATCCTTGATTTAGAAAAGTTCTTGCAAAATGGCAAAGATGGAATATTCATCGGCTCTGCCGCGCGCTCGACCACGCCGGGGCACAATGCAAGTGAAGGAGGAAAATACTATGGCAGAAGTTTTCGGGTACGGCGACTTTCAGTACGCTTTTGTGGAAGACTGGCTCAAGCTGCCCGACGGTATGCGGCTGCTGGAATGCCCTGGAGTGGTTTGCGATTCGGAAGACCGGGTCTTTATCCTGACTCGCGGCGAGCACCCCATAATGGTATTTGACCGGGACGGCAATTTTCTGCGTTCCTTTGGCGAGGGTTTGTTCAGCAACCGCACTCACGGCCTTTACATCGCTCACGATGATTCCATTCTTGCCGCCGACGACGGTATCCATACCATTCAGAAATTCACTCCCAACGGCGAAAAGGTGATGGAAATCGGAGAGCGAAACCACCCGGCGCCCCGCTGGAGCGGCCAGCCCTTTAACCGGCCTACTTCAGCGGCCATCCGGCCGGCCAGTGGCGACATTTACATTTCCGACGGGTATGGCAACTCCCGCATCCATTGCTACACCGGCGACGGCCAATACAAGTTCAGTTGGGGCGAGCCGGGCATTGACGCCGGTCAGTTCATCCGCCCGCATAACATCGCAGTGGACGCCGACGACCGGATTCTCGTGGTGGACCGGGAAGCCCACCGCGTGCAGGTCTTTGACCCGGAAGGCGGTTTTATTACTATGTGGAGCAATATTCACCGCCCCGACGCTATGGTGCTTTGGGAAAACCATATTTACATCGGCGAGTTGAACGGCATGGGGGGCGTGGATGACGCCCCGGGCCTGGGCCATCGGGTTACAATTTATGACCTGGCGGGCAACCGGGTGGGCTTGTTCGGAGACAAAGAGGAAGGCGAAGGGGCCGGCCAGTTCATCGCCCCCCACGGCATCGCCGTCGATTCCACTGGCGCCGTTTACGTGGCCGAGGTGTCCTATACTATCCGCGGCTCCCACATGGACCCGCCCCGGGAATTGCGCAGCTTCTCCAAATACCAACGGGTCAGATAAATTAAAGACCGCCCGGAATCCCGCCGTTCAAGGGCAGAACTCAGGCGGTCTGACTCAGGATAAGGGCTACTGCCCGGATGCCGGAAAACTCTTCCGCCGCCGTTGCTGGCTGAACCGGTTAATGCACCCTTCGCGACGGCAGGGCTTGAGAGCGGAAGCAGGAGAACATGCCTAACCCTGATCTGGCAAGAATTGAACCGGTTGCCGACCTAAGAAGCGTCTGGCCCAGGGAAGCCCAGGACTTTACACTATGGCTGGCCGACAATATAGACCGGCTGGGCGAAATTCTGGGCATGGAACTGGATTTGCAGGAAACCGAGGCTTCGGTGGGTGGTTATTCCCTGGATATTCTGGCGGCCGACCTGAACACCGGCCGTCCGGTGGTCATTGAGAACCAATTGGAGACCACCAATCATACCCACTTGGGCCAGAGCCTGACGTATGCTGCCGGCTACGACGCCGCCGCCGTAGTTTGGGTCGCCAAGGAGTTTCGGGACGAACATCGGCAGGCCCTGGATTGGCTGAACCACTGCACTGACCAGAACACCCGGTTTTTCGGTGTGGTAATTGAATTGTGGCGCATCGATGAATCCCGGCCCGCGCCCCACTTCAGGGTAGTTGCCTATCCTAACAATTGGAGCAAGGGAAACAGTGGCAGTAACCGTTCAAATCTCGAAACTTCTGAACGCGGGGAAAAATACCGGGAGTTCTTTCAGTCCATGATCGACGTGCTCCGAGAGAAGCACAGATTTACCAATGCCAAAGAAGCGCAACCAAGAAACTATCGGCGTTTCAGCTCCGGGTTTCGTGGTATCCACTATGCTGCCAGTATTAGCCAAGGTAAGGTAGCCGTTCAACTCCATCTGGACCGTGAAGATATGGCATGGAATCAGGGTTTGCTGGCTCGCCTGGAACGATGCAAAGAGGGGCTGGAGTATCAAATTGGCAATGCCCTTGACTGGCAGCAGGTTGAGGGACGGCGAGCATGCCATATAAGCCTGTACCGGCCTGGCGCAATTGACGATGACCCGGCAACTTTGCAGGAAACCCAGGAGTGGATGATTGAGCAGCTGCTGAAGTTCAAAGGGGTTTTCGGCCCTCATTTGGCTGAAATGGTTAATACGCCGGGCCAAATTGCCGGCGCAATACAGGAATAGTATTTTGAGCGATACCACTGCCGCCAACTGGAACGATGTTTTCGAGGCTGTTGAAACCCTTTACGATTTGGGTTGGACTGACGGCTTGCCGGCTTTGCCCCCTACCGAGGCGCGGGTAGCCGAGTTTCTGGCATATGCCGGGCGGGAGAGGGCCGAAGTGGTGGGCGAGGTGCCGGAGCGCCGGCGGGAAATTACCGTGGGGAAAGTAGCGGCCAACGCGGTAATGGCCGGCTGCCGCCCCGAATATATGCCGGTCGTGCTGGCAGCCGCCGAGGCTATGCTGACTCCGGAGTTTAACCTGGTTGGCCCATCCTCCAGCATGGGCGGCTCGGCAGTATTGACGATTGTCAACGGCCCGGCAGCCCAGCGGCTGGGCATCAATTCCCGCAACAACCTGTTCGGGCCGGGCAACCGCGCCAACGCCACCATCGGCCGGGCGGTCCGGCTCATCCTGATGAACGCCTGTGCCGCTATCCCGGGCCTCTTTGACCGCAGTGTAATCGGACACCCCGGCAAATATACCTACTGCATTGCTGAGGCGGAAGGCGAAACCCACTGGACGCCGCTGCACGTTGAGCGGGGGTTTGCCCCGGAGCAAAGCGCAGTAACCGTGTTTGCCGCTGAAAGCCCCCGCCAGGTACGCTCCGTTGGCCGGCCGGAGGCAATCCTCTATGCCGTTGCCGACACAGCCTCGTCCCTGGGCAGCTCTCTGGCCACCTCCGGTTCGGTAGGAGACCCGGCGCAGGGTATCCGTCAAGGCGAGATTGTGGTTACCATCGCCGGCAGCAGCGGGTTGTGGCGGGACTGGAGCAAGGCCGACGTGCGGCAATACCTGCACCAACAAATTCGACGGTCTCTGGGCGACTTTAAGCGGGCCCAGGTTTTTGCCGCCGACCTGGAACCGGGGGATGACGCAAGAATGCTGAACCTGATTGCAGCGCCGGAGGATATTCTGGTGGTGTTCGCCGGGGGCGAGGAGGCCAACATGTCCTCGGTGATTCCCAGCTGGGGGCCTAAAGTCGCTTCCGCTGCGGTAACCCGGGAAATCCGTCAGTAGCGCCCGCTCGGAAATAATATTCATTGCCTAACGCGCCGGGAGAGAAATTATGCCGGAATACGTCCTGGTTAACCCGACTACTGAACCAATAACGCCTCCTTTTGATGGTGCGCCGCGTTTGCCTACCCTGGCCGGCGCCCGCCTGGGCCTGATAGACGACAGTAAGCGCAATGCCGATGTGCTGCTGGAAGAACTGGCGGAAACGCTGCGCACCCGCTACGAAATTGCCGATGTTAAGTGGCACCGCAAGCCCAGCGCTTCCCGCCCGGCCGACCCGGCGGCTATCAAGGAACTGGCCCAGGCCTGCGATGCGGTGGTTATTGCCATTGGCGATTGAGGCTCCTGTAGTGCGTGCAGTGTGCACGACGGGGTTCACGTAGAAAAGGCCGGCTTGCCTTCCGCCACCATTTGCACTGACCGGTTCATTCCTACGGCCAAAGGAATGGCTAAAATGTGGGGGGCCGAAGATTACCCTACCATCTTTACCGGGCATCCGATTGAAAATCTGAGCCGGGAGCAGCTGCGGGAGCGGGCCGAAGGGTTGGCCCGCCAGGTGGCGGCAATTCTGACCGGGGGATAGTTGCCTGTTGCCCCCGGCAGGCTGGGGCAGTATTGCTGCTGACCAGCAACGCACTCTGTGAAGCCGAACAGCAGCTGTCCATAACGACTATAGCCGGCAACCTTGGCCGGCCTTGCCCTGAAACGGGTATATGCCCACCGAACCGGCGGCGTCAGGTTCAGGCCGGCGGCGGGAACCGGTTGCCGGGCGCCTCGCCTGAAGCGGCAGCGTCAGCCGCTGAAGCGGTCTTCAGCTGCGCATATCGGGCGGCAGCAAGTTGGGGATTCCGTCAGTAATCGGATAAGTTTCGGGACATTGGCGGCACCCGAGGGAGCCCTCGGCCACCTCTTCCTCTTCCTCAACATCCACCTTTAGTTCCAGTCCGCCTTTGCACACCGGGCAGGCCAGTACTTCCATAAGTTCCCGCTTCAAGCTTCCTCTCTTTCCCGGCAGAAACTGCGCCTAACCGGCAACGCCGGCTTCAAACAAAAGGGCTAACAGGTCTGCCAGTCCAAAAACCGCCACCCCGACCAGCAGCAGCGCGGTAGGGCTGGTCAAGGCCGCCCGTATCTGACGCCGCCGGCCAGCTGTACGGCCCGGTTCCCCGGTGGCGCCGCCGCGCCGGGCAAACCGGACTACGGCGAACATATACAACGCCAGAGCAATTTTCAGGGCCAGTACCGCCATATACGCCGTGGTAATCCGGTCGGTGGTCAAGCGGCTGGCGGTCAATATGGCTCCGGTTACTACCAGCACAATTATGGCCGTGTTGACCAGACCGCGAAACTCTTCGCCGATGGAACGTCTGACTTCTGACGGAGGGTCGGTTCGGTGAAACGCCGGACGCAGCACCAGCAAGTAGAAGATTCCGCCGCCTACCCACGCCACAGCTCCCAAAGCATGGCACCAGCGAATAGCCAACAACAGGAAATCAACAACAGTCATAAACCCGGCAATTACCCCGGCTGCGCTTCAAGGCTCGGCGGCAACGAAGACATTCTATTCGCGTCCGGGCTGCCGGTCAATTCAGGGATGCAGCGTCAACAAGGGGGATAGCGGCAATGCCCAACACCTATTCGCGTCCGGGCTGCCGGTCAATTCAGGGATGCTCCTCGTCAGCTTGCTTTCTGCCGGCGTCGCCGGAGCCGGCACAGCTTTGCAATTCCGGCCCCGCTCAATGCCGGTGGTTGACGGAACGATTCAGCGCATTACAATCCCTTCATGGACTGAGCGACCGGTCTCAAATAATAGCAAAGGGGGCGGAATATGCGGCTGGAAGGCAAAGTGGCGCTGATTAGCGGCGGGTCTCGCGGCCAGGGGGCTGCGGAAGCCAGGCTTTTCGCCAGGGAAGGGGCCAGGGTAGTAATCGCCGATGTGCTGGAAGACCTGGGCCGCCAGGTGGAGGCGGAGATAAACGAGAGCGGCGGGGAATGTCTGTTCCTTAGGCTGGACGTTACCAGCGAGGCCAATTGGCAGGAAGTGGTAGCGGCTACAGTGGAACGCTTCGGCAAGCTGGATGTGCTGGTGAACAACGCCGGGATTTACCGCACGGAACGAGTGGAGGAGACTACCGAGGAGCTGTGGGACCAGCTTATGGACGTTAACGGAAAGGGCGTATTCCTGGGCGTCAAGTGCGCCATTCCTGAAATGCGGCGAGCCGGCGGCGGCTCCATTATCAACATTTCCTCGGTTGCCGGTCTGGTAGGCAGCCAAATGTCGGCAGCATACGGCTCAGCCAAGGGCGCAGTGCGGATATTGACTAAAGCGACCGCCATACAATACGCCCAGGATGGCATTCGGGCCAACTCGATTCACCCCGGAACTATTGAGACGCCCATGACGGAGAGCCTGCTGGCCGATGATGCGCAGTACCGGGAGCGGCTGGGTCGCACCCCGCTGGGCCGCATCGGAACGCCCGAGGACGTAGCCTATGGGGCTTTGTACCTGGCCTCCGATGAGTCCTCTTTTGTAACCGGCAGCGAGCTGGTAATCGACGGAGGCCGCACGGCAATGTAGTTCAGTAAACCGCCGGCTGCGCCGGGGCGTTACGCTGTCCGCAGCGCCACCGCAGCGCCACCGATTGAATGGGGGCAGTACCTCGTAACTGCCCCCATTCACCGGCCGGTTGGCTGCAATTGCGCCAGGCGGAACTACCGCCCCACAGCGTAGTTATCCCGCCGCAGGTCTGCGCCGGCCTCCATAGTATCTCGTTCCCGGTTGATGGCAACAGCGCACAGGGCGCCCATGCGCGGCGTCCAGTCATCCCAGACAGCCACCTTGTGGCCGCGCCGCGCCAACTCTTTAACGGTAGCCGGGTCAATGCGGCCTTCCGCCGACATCGCCGCCGGCGCATAGCCGTGGGGAAAACCGGAATCCGGGAAGCTCCAGGTAGCCACCCGTGGGGCTTCAATAGCCTGCTGGACATCCATGCCAAACTCAACCACATTCAGAAAAAACTGGGTCATGGATTGGCACTGGACATCGCCGCCCGGCGTGCCAAAGGGCATCCACAACTTGCCGTCCCGGAAGGCCATGGCCGGGTTGGGTGTCAGCCGGGGGCGCTTCCCCGGAGCCAGGCAAGCCGGGTGCTTCGGCTCCAGCCAGGTCTGGTAGCCTCGGGTGGACAGGGCAAAACCCAGGCCCGGGACAATCGCCGCCGAAGCTATGCCGTCACTGGGGGTAGCGGAAAAGCCATTGCCCCAACGGTCAACCACACAAATATAGCTGGTATCCGGTTCGGCAGCGGCGGCAGCCGGCTCCGGCCGCCCCGGTTCCTTGCCGCCGCCGCCGCTGCGATAGCCGCCCTGGTAAGGCCACGGATCGCCCGCCCGGGGCATATCCGGGCAGGCCTGCCGGGAATCGATACAACCGCGGCGAGACGCCGCATAGTCCGGGTTCAGCAGGCCGGCCATGGGTACGTTTACAAAGTCCGGGTCGCCATAGTAGGCATGGCGGTCGGAAAAAGCCAGCTTCAACGCTTCGATAATGGTATGCAAGTAGTCGGGGCTGTTATGGCCCATGCCCTGAAGGTCAAAACCGCGCAAGGTTCCCAGAGCCTGCAAAGTGGTGGGGCCCTGGCACCAGGGGCCGCAGGTTACCACTTCGATGCCCTTATAGTCGATGGAAAAGGGCGGTTCTGCCCTGGCTTCAAACGCAGCCAGGTCTGCCAGGGACAGCAACCCGCCCTGGTCTCGGTTGAAAGCTACCATTTCCTCCGCTATTTCGCCCCGATAGAACAAATCGCGGGCTGCTTGCAGCCCATCCTCGCGGGCGCCGGCAGCCGCCTGTTCGGCCGCTATCAAGCGTCGGAAGGTGCGCGCCAGGTCCCGCTGCACGGCCACCTGACCAGACTGAAGGGCTTGACCGCCCGGGAAAAATATTTCCCGGGTAGTGTCCCAATGAGCAGAGTCGCGGCGGCCATTGGCGAACTTTTCCGCTTCCCGCACTAAAGCCCGGTGCAGCGAATCCGGAATGGGAAAGCCGCCTTCGGCCAATTCCACCGCCGGCGCAGCCACCTGGGCAAAGGTCATGGCGCCGTACCCCTGCAAGGCTGCGAGCCAGGCATCGGCAGCTGCCGGCGTTACGGTGCGCAGAACCCCGACCGGCAGCTGTCCGCCATGATTGCGATTGAAGTAGTCAACGCTGGCCGCCCCAGGCCACCGACCCAGCCCGCTGATAGTAGTCGTCTCGGCTCGCTGCGCATCGTGAATCATAATCGGGGCGACGCCGCCGAAGCTGGTGTATTGGGGCAAAACGACGTTAAGCGCCAGGCCGGCGGCAACCCCGGCATCCGCAGCATTCCCGCCCTGCTCCAGAATCCGGTATGCTGCGGCGGTCGCCAGGTAATGGCCGGTAGCTGCCATGTGGGTTTTTCCGGCGATAAGGGGCCGATATGTTCTGAGACCTGAAGCCATTGGGAGCCTCCACTGATTCCTTGCTTGATTCCGGGTGTATCAACCGATAACCGGGCTGCGCTAAAACTGCTGCCCCTCTCTCGTAGGGCGGGCAATCGTTGATGGCAGTATCAACCGATAACCGGGCTGCGCTAAAACTGCTGCATCGCGGGAATGGAATGCTGGCAAAAGTCCCGGCCACGGACAGAAACTGCCAAAGGGGATGATGAGCAAGTATAAAGCGCCGGCTTCCGGGAAGCAAAGCGACTTCCGGAATTACCAGATACTGCCGCGAACAGTCTGCCGGGTCAACCGGGGCGGCGCCCCCTCCCGGTCAGCCGCCATTTCTGTTGGCCCAAGGTCCGGCGGGGCTTAAACCGGTCAAATCTGGTATATTCATCATTGCGGCCCTTGCTGTGGAGCCAGTGGGCAACGAAACGCCCGCCTCCGGTAAACCCTGCCGATTGTATCCAGTAATTTGAGGCAAAAGCGAAGAAACCCATGCTGGAAGAAAACCATGCTGTATGAAGTTGACGTGGTAGAAGGGGGCAACAGCCCCATGCCCTTGAACCGGGTATTTGACTTGCTGGAGGAACCGCGGCCGGTTACCCGCCTGTACGCCGCAGACTTGAACGGCGTGGACGGCTGGCAGCAAGTTACCGGCTGGAGTGAATGCGGCATTTGTCCGGCCTGGGCGGCTCTGGCGGAAGATTCGGGGGACGGGGTGATACTCCTGGTTTATGGGGGTGATGGCGGAATCCGGCTTAAAGCCGATGACGACCCAACCCTCTGGAGCCTGACGGCCGGCGGCCAATGGGGGGAACCTTGCCTGATGCTGGACAAGGATACGCCCTGCGCCTGATTCTCCCGGTCCCGGCTGAAAAACAGACCATGCCGCAACCCCGGGGCGGGGTCTGCGCCAACCTTGAGCCGGGGAGAATAGCTGCAACAAGGATGACTAATCCCCTGGCGGGGCCATCGGTTCAGGCTGCGGGCGAAGGGGAAAACCCCCTGCGTAAAACCCTGACGGGTACTCACGTGGGTTCAGGCTGCGGGCGAAGGGGAAAACCTCCCCTCGGCGCAGCCAGAAGATTGCTCAACCGGTTAAAACCCTCCTGGTATCCAAGGGGTTGACGCCACTCCCGGAAGGCAACGACCGGCTCCTTTTGCAGAAGCCGGCACAAAGCGTCTTCAGCGTCTTCGATACGGTCATCCAGAGCCACGGCCAGCGGCGGAGCCATTCCGCCGGGCTGTCGTTGCCCGGTGCGGGCAATCTGCTCAAAGGCACGCCAGCCAAAGGGGCTGCCCAGCGAAGCATGCGAGCAGACCAGTATCGGCTGGTCATAATAGACGAAGCGGCTCAGCAAGGATTCTCCGGCATCGTCATCGAAGATTGACTCATCGTCCACCGCCAGACGCCAGCAGAAATGGCCGGCCTTTCTCAAATCCTGTTCCAGCTGCCGGGCAAACGCATCGTCGTGGATTGAACCTACCAGCAATACCCTGGCCTGATTAACCGTTTGCGGCAATGCCTGGCGCTGGCAGGCAATCAACGGCTCCGCAACCCCACACTGGCGCAGAAAATCTTCGGGGATACGGCCCCGGGAGCGCGCCAGGCTATCCAGCCCGATGATACTGGGCCCCTTGTGTTGCACCGACTCCAGCTCCAGCGCCAGGCTCAGGTCGCAGTCGGCGAACAGGGTCATCTCCAGAACAGCGTCCAGCAGGATTGCTGCGTCCAGGGCCGTCCGAATCAGGGCAGCCCGGCGCAGGTCAGCGCCCGACAGGTTAGCCAGCCGCAAGGTGGTGGCTGTCAACCGGGCATCGTTCAGCCTGGCTCCGGACAAATCAGCCAGGGTAAGGTCGGCCTCCCGCAAATCGGCGCCAGACAAGTTGGCCCGGGTCAAATCGGAATGCGACAAATTGGCGCGGGAAAGGTCGGCCTCTCGCAGGTCGGCCCCGCTGAGGCAGGCCCCCGCCAGGACTGCCCGGTTCAGGGCGGCGCCGGGCAAGGCAGCTTCCTTCAGGTTGGCCCAGGTTAAATCGGAACGGGAGAGCCAGGCCGCCGGCAGGCTGGCTCCCGCCAGGTCAGCCCGACGCAGGTCGGAGCCGGTCAAGTCGGCGGAGGCCAGGTTGTCATGGGCCAAATCGGCGCCGGGCAACCGCAGACCGCTTAAGTAGGCGCCGGACAGCTCCAAGCGAACCCGCCGGCGCCAGCCCTCTTCCCGCCACCGGGCAAGGGCGAAGGGACCCCGCTTCACCAAAGCTGCGTGCTGCTGATTGGCCAGGAAACTCCCTCAGGTTACCGGCTTAAGCCGTTGGGGATGCGCCGGTGCGCCAAACCTGCTTCGTGATATAAAAGCCGCGCCGGATTGCCCTAATTGTCATCACCTCCGGCCACCGAAGCCGCCTCCCGCCCTGTAAAGGCTGGCATAACCTCGGCGGCGAATTGGGCAAGCTGGACTTGAAACTCCTGCCAGGGCATCCCTTCCGGCCATTGCAGAATCACATCCTCCAGGCCGGGGTACTTCTCCTCGAACTCCTGAAGGAAGGAGATGAAATCCTTGCCCGGCCCGCAGAACCAGGCCTTCTGCTGTACCCCGTCCTCGATGCGGGGCACGCCGGCCGGAGCGCCAGGCGTGCCCCAGGGCCGCCCCTGCTCGTCGGTATAACGCACAAAGCCGAAGGGGGCGAACCATTTATAACGCTCATCGTGGTAGGGGCGAACCCGGTCAACCGCTTTTTGCCGCGTATCGTCGATACAGAACCCGAACCCCAGGGCCATGTCCTCCCCCAGGTCAATCTGACGGCCGGCCGACCTGGCCGCCTCGTGATAAGAACGGAACATCCGCTCCACCAGCGTCTCCCCGGTCAAAGCCACCATAGCCTTGATGCCCCGCTGGGCAATGTACTCCAGGGTTTTGCCGCTGGCGATAGGCTGCCAGATTTCCACCGGGCGGTTAACCGGTCGGGGAACCAGTGTAACGTCCTTCACCTGATAGCCCCGGTAGGGCACATCCGGCGGAATGGTGTAGTACTTGCCGCGATGGGAAAAGGAGTCTTCATTGAAGGCTTTGAGAATTATTTCCATCTGCTCTTCAAAAAGCTCGCGGTTAGCGTCGTTGTCAATTACCGGCGCGCCAAAAGTCTCCACCTCGCGGGAGTGGTAACCCCGCCCTACGCCGAAAATCAGGCGGCCGCCGGTCAGCACATCGGCCATAGCAAAATCCTCGGCCAGCCGAAGGGGGTGCCACATGGGAACGATATTAAAGGCTGCCCCGAATTTCAGCCGTTTGGTCAGCCCGGCCAGATGAACCCCTAACAGCGTCATATTGGGCAGGCATTCGTACCCTTCCCGCTGAAAGTGATGCTCTGCCGTCCACATACAATAGAAGCCCAAATCATCCATATGCCGGGCCAGGGCTACGGCATGCCCATAAGCCTGCACCAGTTGCTCGTTGGGGTAGCGCCGGTCGTTAGCCGGCGTGCCGTCGGCACCGACATGGTCCAGGTCAATCTGGCCGACATACAGAACGGAGAACCGTTTTATCATTGCCAAACTCCATGCGCAGACGATGACCTGCCTTCAGCAGACGCCATGCAGCCTTCCGGGCAAAGCCCCACTGTTGAGGGCAGTAAAGCTGCGCCAATTATAGCACGTACCGGGGCGGGCGATACCCGGGGAGGCCAACATCGGCTATAATCCAGGCAGCCAGGCTGCCGGACGGCCCAGTGGCGGTTTCCGGCAGCCCGGCACAAAGAGCCGTCGCAGACATGGTCACGCCGGCGGTCGGTGGAAGGGTTCGGTGTACCCGGGAGTGTGGCCGGGGGAAATCCAGTTCCCTGTCCGGGCCAGACCCGGCCGGACGGCTTCAGCCTCCCAGGAAAAAGTCGGCCACATTGCCCCACCGGGAGGTATCTCCCCGATAAATCTCGGTGTAGCCGCACTGGACGCAGGAAACAGTGGTGAATTTCTTGTTCTGAACATCGAAGAACCGGGAAAAACCGCCGCCGGTGGCCCGAAATTCGTCCGTAACGTAACTGCTGTTGTTGCATTTGACGCATACATAGGTAATACGCTGGGCAGCCATATACTTCTTCCTCCTGGTGCGTTATCGCCTGGAACCATCGGCCTCTGTAACCAGTGTAGGGCGGCATTGGCCGGAATAGCAAGGGGAAACCGGAGCAGCCCCCCAAAGCAGCCGGCGGCGTTGGGAATGGCTGCCGGGCGGCAATCGGGCGCCGCTGCCCGCCTCGTTGCTTTTACGGTCGGTAGGCCGGGCAGATTTCCGCCAGGCAGCAGCCGGCGCAGCGGGGCGTCTTCCGGCAGTGAACCCCGGCGTGATGGTCCAGCAGGGCATGGTATTCGTTGAACAGCCCGACATTTCCGGGCAACTGACCGTGAAACAACCGCTGAAAATCATGGTAGCCCGTCCGCCCGTTGGCCGGGACAATGTTCAGCCGTTTCAAGATTCGGATAGTGTAAGAGTCGATTACGAAGAAGGGTTTCTCGGCGGCGTAAACCAGAATGTCGTCCGCCGTCTCCGGGCCAATGCCGTAGATCGACAAAAGTTCCTCTCGCAAGGCGGCGGCATCCTGGGCAAACATGGCCGACAAGTCTCCGCCGTAATGTTCCAGGACGTGGCGGGCAAAGGCCTTGAGCTTGACCGCCTTAACATTGAAGTAACCCGATGGTCGGATGACGGCGGCCAATTCTTCGCTGGACAGCGCATCAAGGGCCTCAAAAGACCAGCAGTCGGCGGCTTTAAGGTTGGTCAGGGCCAGTTCCACGTTATTCCAGGAGGCCGCCTGGGTTAAAATAGCCCCGACAACCACGTCAAAAGGGCCCTCGCCGGGCCACCAGCCCCGGGGCCCGTAGGCATCATAGAGTAACCGGTACACCTGAAATAACAACCGCCGCCTCACTGCCGCTGCCGGATCACCCTGCCGCTGGGCGCCCCCGCTACAAGGTTACCGGCAGCCGGCCGGACAGAGCGATTTCTGCCGGGGAAACCCGGCAGCCATAAGCATAGATTTCAACGCCGGCGGCCAGGGCCCGGCGCAGAGCTTTGCCAAAAGCCGGGTCGGCTTCATCGTGGGGGGTAAATGAACCGGCATCCCCACGCTGGACCACGAAGATGACCGCCGCGCGGTGGCCCTGTCCGGCAACCTGCATCAAGGTATTAAGGTGCTTCACGCCTCGGCTGGTAGGCGCATCCGGGAACCGTGCCACCCCTTCAGCCGCTACCAGGGTTACCGATTTGGTTTCCAGGTAACAACGGCCAGGCAGCCCTTCCAGCAGCAGGTCCAGGCGGCTCTCCCCAAAGGTTACTTCCCGGCGGATGCCCGAATATTCCACAAAAGGCTTCAGCCGGCCCTGCGCCAGAGCATCGGCCACCAGTGCGTTGGGCAGGCGGGCATCGACCGAGACCAGGGTGGTTCCCAGAGCCACCAAAGCCAGGTCGAACCGGGTCTTGCGGTGTTCGCCCCGGGCCCGGGCCAGCAAAAGGCGGCGGTCGGGTTCCAGCAGCTCCCTTAACCGCCCGGAATTAGGCACATGCGCCATCACTTCCCGATTATGCCAGCGCACCAGGGCGGCGAACCGGTTAAGTCGCCGGAGGAAACGGGCTTCCAGCAAGGGAACTGGCAGCTTCAACAGAGCCTCGCAAACCCAGACCCGGTTCAGGGTTCAGCCGGGCGTGGAACATCGCCATCGGCGCCATGGTAACAAGCTGCGGGGCTTGCCGGCAATTCAGGCTGGTTAATCTGATAGCCGGGCAGCTGCCAAAGGAATATAATGGACCGAACTTCGATACTACCTGGGGGGCAGGATGCCCAACTTCCTGGCCAGACTCGACCGGGCTTGCGCGGCCCACCATAGCCTGGTTTGCGTGGGGCTGGATCCGGAGTCGGCGCGGCTGCCAGTACCCGACGTGGCCGACTTCAACCGGGCAATTATTGACGCCACGGCGGGTTTCGTCTGCGCCTACAAACCCAACCTGGCCTTTTACGAGGCCCTGGGCCGGCCCGGTCTGCGGGCGCTGGAGCAGACCATCGACCACCTACGGGCGGCAGCCCCTACGGCGCAGATTATCGGCGATGCCAAGCGGGGCGATGGCGGCCCTTCGGCGGAAGCTTATGCCCGGGCGATGTTCCAGGTTTGGGATTTTGACGCCGTAACCGTTAATCCCTGGGGCGGGAAAGACTCGGTAATGCCCTTTTTGCAGGACGAAAACCGGGGCGTTTTCCTCTGGTGCCGAGGATCCTTTGCCGGGGCGGCCGACCTGCAGGATTTGGTGGTGCAATCGCCGGCCGGCCCGGAAAGGGTGTTCGAGCGGCTGGCTGGTATCGCCTCGGGATGGAACCAACGGGGCAACCTGGGTCTGGTAATCGGAGCGACCGCGCCGGAACAGTTAGCCTCGGTCAGGGCTTTGTGCCCGGAAATGCCGCTGCTGATTCCCGGCGTGGGCGCCCAGGGCGGAGACCTGGCAGCAGCGGTCCGCCACGGCGTTGACGCCTTGGGCCGTCGGGCAATTATCAACTCATCGCGCAGCATTATCTACGCCTCGGCGGGCGCCGACTTTGCGGAGGCGGCCCACCAGGCAGCCATCAGGCTGCGCGACTCCATCAACCAGATACTGGCTGAAGAGGGCAAAGCATGGCCCTGGAATTGAGAGTGGGCGACCAGGTGCGCCTGAAGAAAGGGCACCCCTGCGGCGGATACCAATGGCGGGTAACCAGGGTGGGCGCCGATATAGGTATCCTGTGCCTGAAGTGCAGCCACTACGTGATGCTGCCCCGGCCCTACCTGGAGCGTCGGATAAGAGAGGTGATCCGCCAGCCCGCCGGGTCGGAGCCGGCGACCGGAGGGTAGCGCCGCGCGCCGCTTGCCGGCAAACCCGGGGCAACGGAAGGACGCTTCCTGATTGGACCAGCGCCGTATCAGCCCGTGGGTAAACCGGTGGGGTTAGAAAACGACCCGGCAGGGCAGCGTTACCCGCGGGAGCTGAAAGGTAAAACCCGGCCGCTAGTTCCCGACGCGAACCAGCCCGCCCGGTTGCCCGGCATCGGCGGCAACCGGGGTTTCCCACTCATCCAGGTGAACGTGGAAAGCGCTCAAGTGTTCCGACAGGGTATCCATGAAGTTACGCACCGCCCGCCCCAGGAACTTCCCTTTCAGAGTGCACATACCAATAACTGACGAAGGGAATATATGCTCCAGGGAAACCACGCCCAGCTTGTCGTGGTCTTCCGGGTGAAGGGTAAAGTCGTTGCCTATGGCTACGCCCATGCCGATTTCCACGTACTGTTTAACCGATTCTACATGGTCCACGGCCAGCACCACATCAAAGCCGATGCCGCAATCCTTGAAGGCTTGCTCCAGCTTGCGCCGCGTCAGGCTGTCCGGGCTGGAGAGAATCAGCGGCCAGTTGGCGATGTCGGTCAGTTCGACCGGGTGTTTTTGCAGCAATTGGTGGCCCGGAGGCGTCAGCAGCACGACGTGATAGCGGAACAGGTCGGTAAACTCCAGGGACGGGTCTTCCCCCGGGGAATCGGAACAGATAGCCAGGTCCAGCTCGCCTGATTTAATCATCTGCAAAAGGCTCAAATAAGGCCGGGCAGTTAGCTGCAACCGTACGTCGGGGTAACAATCGAGGAAAGCCTGAATGGGCCGGGGCAAATGGTGGGTTACCAAATCGGGGTAAGCGCCAATGTGCAGAGAGCCGCGGCGCTCGGTATAGTCCATCTGGGTTTTGAGAGTATCTACCGACTCAACTATGGGGGTTATCAGTTCCAGGAATATCGCCCCTTCCGAAGTCAGTTGAATCGGACGCTTTATCCGGTCGAAAAGGGTAATGCCAAACTCATCTTCCAGCTTGCGCAAGTGGGTGGTAACGGTAGGCTGGCCCAGTTCCAGCCGACGGGCTGCTTTGGAAACGCTGTTCAAGCGCGCCACATGGTAAAAGCTGATAATCTCCCGCAATTCCATCAGAGCCACCTGCTTGACCCAAGGTTAAACCCCATAATACAAAAATAACATATATTATACAATATCACTTGACAAAATATTGACCGCTACTTGAGAATGAAGCCAGCCTAGATCGGCTGCCCGGCATTTTACAGCGGGCGCTGATTTATCCGGCGTTGCCCTTATGTAACCGGAGGGACCGGGCGAATGGCCTTCGTAATAACTGAACCTTGTATCGGGGTTAAGGACGCATCCTGTGTGGCTGTCTGCCCGGTGGACTGCATCCACACCGACGACGAAGAGCAGATGTACTTCATTAACCCGGATGATTGCATTGATTGCGCTTACTGTGAATCTGCCTGCCCGGTGAGCGCCATATTTGACGAGTTCACCCTGCCGGCCCAATACCGGGAATATGCGCAGAAGAACCGGGCTTTTTTCCGAAAGTAGCCGGCGTTGTCAGCCGGTCGGTTTGCGCAATCACCACCGGAAGCCTTGACCAACACCTGGCGGGCAATCAGTTAAATCAGCCTTTGCCCGGGCCTGGAACCACGGGGCTTTTCCTGGTTTAGCAACCATCGCCGTATGGCCGGAAAGCTCCGGCGGCCGACTTGAGGAGAATCTTGGACCTGTTCCTGACGATTGTCCGGCGGCTCAACGTCATTGGCAACTTCCGGGAGTTGGGCGCTGACCGGCAACGCCGGGAAACCCTGATTGGGCTGGCGTCCACCCAACTTCTGGTGCAGCTTTCCAGTATGCCCATTGCCCTGGTTATCCCTTCGGTGGCCCGGCATTTCGAAATCGACGTGGCCCAGGCGGCCTGGATGGTGGTCATCCGGCTGCTGATGCTGGGCAGCACTGTGTTCCTGGCCGCCCGACTGGGCCAGAAGTTCGGCCATGTGCGGGTTTACTTCATCGGCGCAATTATTCTGTCCACCGGCAGCGTACTCTCCGCCACCTCTTTTTCTCCCAACCAGCTTCTTTTGTGGAGCGCCCTGGTGGGCCTGGGCGGCGCGCTGATTACCGCCAATTCCAACGCCATACTGACCATGGTGTTCGAAGCCAATGAACGGGGCCGCGCCTTTGCCGTGCCAGTGGTTGCCGCCCGGTTTGGCACCTTGATCGGGCTGGGCCTGTTCGGTCTGTTCCTGCAATACCTGAACCTTCAGTGGGGTTGGCGGCTGGTCTTCCTTACCTCCCTGCCCATCGGCCTGCTGGCGCTGCGGTGCAGCTACCCGCTGCTGAAATACCACACTCAGCAACCCAGCGCAGAAATGAAGCAGGTCTCCATAAATTACCTGGGCGCCGCACTGATGGTAGCCACTTTGGGAACCTTTGTCCTTTCCGGGCTGCATGTCCACGAAGGCGCCGAATCCTTCATTACCCCGGACGCCCTCAGCTATCACGTGCCAATGCACCTGCTGTTCCTGGCCTGCCTGGCCCTGTTTTTCGTAATTCAGCAGCGGAGCGCCGACCCTTTTGTGGACTTCCGCTACTTCCGGCAGAAATACTTTTCCATGTCCTTATACACCAACACCACGTTCCACCTGTCCATGCTGGCGGTAACCACGCTGATACCCATTCTGGTGGAAAACGGGCTGGGTCAGGAGCCGATCGCCGCCGCCCTGGTGCTGCTTCCCAACCAGTTTCTGGGGCTCTTTCTGCCCACTCTGGGCGGCTGGGTGCATGACCGATACAATCCCCGCTGGCTCCGGCCCGGGTCACTAATGTTAATCGCTGTGGGTTTCTTCCTGGCCGGCCTGTTCGCCGACGACCTTCCCATCTATTTTCTGCCGGCGTTATTGCTGCCCATTGCCATCGGCTCCAACCTGTTCAACTCGCCCAACAATGCGACGGTGATGAACGCCCTGCCCGAGAACCGCAGCTTTGCTTCCGGAATGCTGGAAACGACGCGGCAGATGGGCCACTCCATTGGCACCACGGTCAGCGCAACCGTGCTGGGTCTGGCCCTGCCGGTGGCTATTGACCTGCTGCCCCGCGTTGAGGCCCAGGCTTACTACCTGGGCGGCTTCCAAATATCGGCCCTGACGGTCGTCTGGATTATGCTCTCCGGCAGCATTGTAGCTATGTTCCAGCGAAGACCTGACGGTGGCCCGGAAGCGACCAGGAGCCGGAAAACCACGGCGCCCCAAAGCGGCGGCAACTAACCGGCCTCCCCGGCCGGTTGTCATCCGGCGCACCCCGCTTGAACTTACTGCCCAGGGCAGCGGACCGGCGCCCGGCGTTCCCTGGTTCTGCAAGCGCTTTCCCGATGCGGAGAACAAAATCAGCCGGCCTTTGCCACATCAATCGGCATCGGTTAGACTGATTCGGTCAAAAACCGGACTTTCAAGCGGGTTGAGGTACGCAACATGGCGTTGTTTCTCAGGGACGAAGAGGTCAACCAGGCAATTAATATGGACGATATGCTGGCCGCCATTGAGAGAATGCAGCGCCATTATGGTCAGGGCGAGGCAATGAACCTGGGACGGCGCAAGGTTATCGCGCCGGGCGGAATGCTGTCAGTGATGGGCGGCGGCCTGTTCTACGACGGGGTTCTGGGGGTCAAGACCTATACCGTTGTGCAGGGGAAGTATTCCTTCCAGGTAAGCATTTACAACGCCAACACCGGCGAGTTAATGTGCTACACCCAAGCCAACCGGCTGGGCCAGCTGCGTACCGGGGCTACTACCGGCGTGGCGGTCAAGCGCCTGTCCAATACTGAAGCCGCTACGGTAGGAATTATCGGCGCCGGCTACCAGGCGCCGGCGCAACTGGAAGCGGTATGCAAGGTACGCAGCATCAACCACATCAAGGCTTACAGCCGCACCCGGGGGCGCCGCGAAGCCTTCGCTCAGGCTATGACCAATTCGCTGGGTGTGGCGGTGGATTCCGTAAGCAGCAGCGAGGAGGCGGTACGGAACAGCGACATTGTAATCTGTATTGCCGCCGTGCTGGAACCAGTGCTGCAAGGGGGGTGGCTGTCCCCGGGGGCCACGGTTATCGGGGCCGGCCCCACCACCTGGCGGGCCCGGGAGGTGGACGATGCCGTCTTTGAGCGGGCCGCAAAAATATTCGTGGACTCGCCGGAGCAGGCGCCCATTGAGGCGGGGGACCTGGCGGGAGCGGTCGATCGGGGCGCGCTGCAATGGAGCCAACTGCAAGAGCTGCGCCATGTGGTAGCCGGAACCGTCAACGGCCGCGATAATCCGGAGCAAATCATTTACGCCAAGCTGATGGGCACCGGCGTGGCTGACGTCGCTGCCGCCAAGCTGGCCTACGAGCGGGCCAGGGAGCAGGGTTTGGGCCTGGAAATGGAGTGGTAGCCGGAACCGCCTCCGGCCGGCGGCCTACGCCAGTAAATAATGGTCAATCGGCTTGATGCTGTAGTTGCCCCGGTCCATCAGCAGGCATTCCACCGCCGCGCGGGCCGTATCCAGCGAGGTGAAACAGGGAATACGCCGCTCCACTGCCGCCCGGCGGATGTAGAACCCATCCCGCAGCACCGAAGTATCCCCGGAGAGGGTATTAACCACCGCCCCTACCGTGCCATCGTTAATCACGTCAACCACGTTAGGGCTGCCTTCGCTCAGCCGTTTGGTAATCATGGTTACCGGCATACCGGTAGCGGCAATCATGGCCGCCGTACCTTCAGTGGCATAAAGCCGACAACCGGCCAGCAGCAACTCGCGAATCAGCCCGATCGACTCCGCCTTGTGGTGGTCGGCAATGCTCAAAAGCACTCCCGCACCCCTGACCAGGTTAAGGTTGGCCGCCAGCAGCGCCTTGGACAGGGCGTTGGGGAAGTCCTGGTCAATGCCCATCACTTCCCCGGTGGACTTCATCTCCGGCCCCAAGTAGGAATCTACTCCCACCAGCTTGGACATGGAAAAGACGGGAGCCTTGATGCCTACCAGCTTCTGACGGGGCCACAACCCGCCGGAGTAGCCCATTTGGGACAGGGTTTCGCCCAGCATTACCCGAGTAGCCAAACGGGCCACCGGAACGCCGGTAACCTTGGCAATGAAGGGGATAGTCCGGCTGCCCCGCGGGTTAACCTCGATTACGTAAACGGTGGTATCGCCTTCCTGCGAAGGGGTATTGGGGCTACGGTAGGCGCTGCCGCCCTGGATAACAAACTGGATGTTCATTAACCCGCGCACGCCCATGGCCAGGCCGATGCGCGTCGTATAGTCAACCAGAGTATCCACTTCCTGCTCGGTCAGGTTAAGCCCCGGGTAAATGGCCATAGAGTCGCCGCTGTGCACCCCTGCCCGCTCTATATGTTCCATTATGCCGGGAATCAGCGCCTGCTCGCCATCGCAGATGGCGTCAACCTCGCACTCCTTGCCTTCCATATAGTGATCCACCAGCACCCGCTTATCCGGCGTAACCTCGGTAGCCACGGTCAGGTAACGAACCAGCTCGGAAGCATTCTGAACAATCTCCATCGCCCGGCCGCCCAGCACATAGCTGGGACGCACCACCACCGGATAGCCGATATTCTGCGCCACCTGCAAGGCTTCGGCCACCGAGGCTACCGACGCGCCGGGCGGCTGGGGAATACCCAGGCGGGATAGAAACTCCTCAAATTTCTGACGGTCCGAAGCTACGTCGATTGCCGCGGCGCTGGACCCCAGGATGGGCAACCCGGCATGCGCCAGGGACTGGGACAGGTTAATGGCTGTTTGTCCGCCAAACTGCACCACCGAGGGCGGCGGGTTATCGCCATTAGTCTCGTTGTCAATTACGTCCCGAACCGCTTCCTCATCCAGCGGTTCAAAGTAAAGGCGGTCGCTGGTGTCAAAGTCAGTGGAAACGGTTTCCGGGTTGGAATTAACCATTACGCTGGAGACGCCGGCTTCAGAAAGGGCCCAGGCCGCATGGACGCTGCAATAATCGAACTCAATTCCCTGACCGATCCGGATGGGGCCGCTGCCAATTACCAATGCCTTGCTTCCGGGCAGGGGCGGCGCCTCATTCTCCTGCTCATAGGTGCTGTAGTAATAGGGGGTAACCGCTTCGAACTCGGCGGCGCAAGTATCCACCATTTTATATACCGGTCTCAGGTTCCAGCGAAGGCGCAACTCCCGCACCTGTTCCGGCAGCATATCGGCCAAAGTGCCAATCTGCTGGTCAGAAAAGCCCAGGCGTTTGGCCCGGTAAAGCAGGTCGGGCGTCAAGCTCTCCGAAAGCAGCCGCCGTTCCATGGCCAGAATGCGTTCCAGGGCGCTGAGAAACCAGGGGTCGATGAAAGTCTGCTTCAGCAAATCCCCGGCGGGAACATTGCGGCGCAAGGCTGCCATCACCGCCCAAAGCCGCTGGTCGTTGGGGGCCAACAGGTTAAGGGGGGGTTGGCCCTCCTCAACCGGCTCCGGCGGCGGGGCTTCCCACAGCAGCGTGCGGTTGTTGCCAATTTCCAGGGACCGAGTGGCCTTTTGCAGGGCTGCCTCAAAAGTGCGGTCAATGGCCATCACCTCGCCGGTAGCCTTCATCTGGGTGGTTACCTGGCGATCGCCGCGGGGAAACTTATCGAAGGGCCAACGGGGAATCTTCACCACGCAATAATCCAGGGCCGGTTCGAAAGCGGCCCCGGTTTTGCCGGTAACGGCATTGGGGATTTCGTCCAGCCGCTTGCCCACGGCGATTTTGGCGGAGACCCGGGCGATGGGATACCCGGTCGCCTTGCTGGCCAGGGCGGAACTGCGGCTGACCCGGGGGTTAACCTCGATAACGTAGTAAGGAGAGTCGGCCTCCCAGTGCGCCTGAATTGCCGCCGCCACTGCCGGGTGCGGGCGCAAGGCCAACTGAATATTACAGCCGCCTTCAATGCCCAGTTCGCGAATAATCTTCAGGCTGGCAGTGCGCAGCATCTGGTACTCTTTATCGGTCAGGGTCTGGCTGGGCGCCACCACAATGCTGTCGCCGGTATGGGCCCCCATAGGGTCCAGGTTTTCCATATTGCAGACGGTTATACAGTTATCGGCGCCGTCGCGGATAACCTCGTATTCCACCTCCTTCCAGCCGACCAGGGAACGTTCCAGCAGCACCTGGGATATGGGGCTGGCGGTCAGGCCGCTCTGAACAATTTCCTCGAACTCGGCCATGGTACTGGCGATGCCGCCGCCAGTGCCGCCGAGGGTATAGGCGGGGCGCACCACCAGGGGCAGGCCCATTTCGGCGCAGAAGACGCGGGCCTCGGCCATGGAATTGACTGTGGCATTGGGCGGTTCCGGTTCACCGATGTCGTGGAGAAAATTACGGAAATATTCCCGGTCTTCCGCCTTGCGAATGGTTTCCAGGGGTGTACCCAACAGACGCACGTTATAGCGGTCCAGGACACCGGCATCAGCCAGGGCGACGCCCAGGTTAAGGCCGGTCTGTCCGCCCAGGGTAGGCAAGAGGCCCTGGGGCCGTTCCTGGCTGATAATCCGTTCCAGAACCGCTACGGTCAGGGGTTCAATGTAAACGCTGTCGGCAATGCCCTGGTCGGTCATTATGGTTGCCGGGTTGGAATTAACCAGTACCGTGGTCAAACCCTCTTCCCGCAAGGCCCGACAGGCTTGGGTGCCGGCATAGTCAAACTCGGCAGCCTGACCGATAACTATCGGGCCTGAACCAATTACCAGCACCTTTTCCAGCGAATTTCCGTTGCTGCTCAAGGGGTTAAGCGTCCTCCGCGTGCGCGACCGGTCGGCCGCCGCCCTGACCGTCGCCTAGTGAACCGGCAACCGACCCGGCAGCTCAATCAACCCACGGTCGTACAGGGTATTCAGGGTATGGAATATAAAGGAGCCGTAATAAGCCCCGTCCCAATCGAACCTGGCCATGCCGGGGAAATCCTGTTCGGCCCGCGGCGGCACCCGGAAAAAGACCGAGTCGTTGCTCGTCTTCTCCACCTCCACGCAGCCCACCGGCTCTTCCAAAACCTGTTCCGTCTGCCGGTCCTTCAATTTAATCGAAATCTCCCAGCGCTGGCCCAAACTGGCCCGGCTCACCGTCGCCAGCTCGTAACCGTAGTTATTCAGAACAAACTTGGGAACCTCCCGGTCCAGCAGTCCCAGCATATTAGGCAGGCTGATGGGCAATTCAGCCTCGTATCCTTCCTGCAGCATTACCATTGAAAAGGCGGTCATAAGAACCCTCCAATATTTACTGATGCGAACCAAAGTTGCCTGGGTTAACTTTTGCCTGTTTCAGGCCATCCCACTCGCATTGCCCCGACTTCACCTCCTTGCCACCCTGCACCACTGCGGGTTATTGGTCGAATTCTCGCACCATCTCCAGAAACTCGTCGAATACATACTCGTTATCCCGAGGCCCCGGGGACGCCTCGGAATGGTATTGAATGGTAAACAGGGGCATACGGCGATGCCGCAGCCCTTCCACCGTACCATCGTTCAGGTTTACGTGCGACACATACAGGTCCGGCGGCAAACTATCCGGGTCCACCGCGTAACCGTGATTCTGCGCCGTTATATACACCCGGCCAGAGTTCAAGTCCTTTACCGGGTGATTGCCGCCCCGATGACCGAATTTAAGCTTGAAGGTACGGCCGCCCAAGGCTCTCGCCACCAACTGGTGCCCCAGGCAAATGCCCATAACCGGAACCCGGCCCAATACCTGACTAACATTTTTTGCCACGTAATCCAGCATTTGCGGGTCGCCGGGGCCGGGAGAGAGCAAGATACCGTCCGGGGAAAGGGCGAGCATGGTTTCGGCGGCAGTTTCAGCGGGGACAGCGATAACCTCGCACCCGCGCTGCCGCAGCAGGCGCAGAATATTGTACTTAAGCCCCACGTCGGTAACCAGAATGCGAGGACTGCCGGCGCCGTCGGGGGCCATATCGGATATGCCGGGGCCGCAAGGGCCAAAATCCGGCCCCTGGGCGCCCCAACGGTAGCTTGCTTCGGCGGTTACGGTACGCACCAGGTCCTGGTCGTCGTAGCGGGGCAGTTCCTGTAATTGAGCCAAAGCGGCTTCGGGCGAACCGCTGGTCAGAAGGCCCATCATTACGCCCTTCTCTCTCAGACGCCGGGTAATGGCGCGGGTGTCCACCCCGGCGATGCCCGGTATGCCCTGAGAGCGCAGAAACTCGTCCAGCGTACGGTCACTAAGTCCGTGGCTGGGCTGGTCGCAATGTTCCCGGATAATCAAGCCGGCTACCCGAATACGGCTTGACTCAAAATCTACCGGGTTAATGCCATAGTTGCCCACCAGGGGGTAAGTCAGGGTTACCAACTGCCCGGCATAGGACGGGTCGGTAAGCACTTCCTGGTAGCCGGTCATGCTGGTGTTAAACACCACTTCGCCGCAGCCGTCCAGCGGCGCGCCAAAGGACTCGCCCCGGTGCACTGAACCGTCTTCCAGCGCCAGGTAAGTCGCAGCAGAGTTTGTCCGATCCCGAGTCAAAACGTTTAACCTCGTATTTCACCGACCGATTAGCAGCCCTGGGCCAGCCGCTTACCGGGGAAATTCCTCATGGACGAAACAGCCGTCCACCATGGTCGCCACTACCCGCCCCTTCAGGGTTGCGCCAGCCAGGGGAGTGTTCCGGCCCCTGGAAGCAAAGGCGGTCGGGTCCACCACCCATTCCCGATAGGGGTCGAACAGCGTCAGGTCTGCCGGGGTGCCTTCGTGCAAGGTGGCCAACTCCTCAAACCCCTGACCCAGCACTCGCGCCGGCCCCACCGTAAGACGGTGCAGCAGAGCATTGAGGGAGATCTGCCCCCCATGCACCAGTTCCAGCAATGAACCTAACGCAGTCTCAAATACGCTGATGCCAAAAGCGGCATCCTGGTAGGTAACCTGTTTGCTGGCCGGTTCATGGGGGGCATGATCGGTAGCTACGCAATCGATAACCCCGTCGGCCAGCCCGTGAATCAACGCTGCTACATCCTGCTGGCTGCGCAGCGGCGGGTAAACTTTGGTGTTGGCGTCATAGCTCAACGGGCCGGCAGCCGAAGCCGCTTTACCCTGGCAGCCCATAACCCATTCATCGGTAATCGAGAGATGGTGCGGGCAAACTTCGGCGGTGGCGGAAACGCCCCGCTCGCGGGCCCGGCGCAGCAGTTCCACCGAGCCGGCGGTACTGAGGTGGGCCAGGTGCAGCCAGCCGCCGGTGAGTTCCGCCAAGGCCAAATCCCGGGCCACCATAGCCTCTTCCGCCGCCGCCGGAATGCCCGGCAAACCCAGACGGGTACAAATCCAGCCCTCCGCCATAACCCCGTTGGGGCACAAACTGCGCTCCTGACAATGGTTGATGATGGGCAGGCCCAGGTCCAGCGTATAAGTCAGGGCCAGTCGCATAATATTGGCGTCATAAACCGGGTCTCCGTCGTCGCTGAAGGCCACCACGCCGGCGGCAGCCAGCTCCTCCAGTTCAGCCAACTGCTCGCCGCGGCGTCCCCTGGTTACACAGCCGATCGGGAAGACGCGCACTGCGCCATCGGACTCGGCGCGCTGCCGCACCAGCTCTACCACCGCCTCGTTATCAATGGCCGGCTCAGTATTGGGCATACAACAAACCGAGGTAAACCCGCCCCGGGCGGCGGCCTGCGTGCCGGAAGCGATGGTCTCTTTATGCTCCAGGCCCGGCTCGCGCAAATGGGCATGCAGGTCGATAAAGCCCGGCGAGGCTACCAGCCCACTGGCAAAAACGGTACGGCAGACCTCCGGAACATCCGCAGCGGACAGACGGGGGCCGGCAGACAATATCTTGCCTCCCCCCACCAGAATATCACCCACAGTGTCCACGCCACGACCGGGGTCAACGATGCGCGGCCCCTGAATCAGAATCGGGCCGGATTCCCCGTTGCTGACCAAGTCTGCCTCCTTCCGCTTACCCGTTAGCCATTGGCGGGTTTCCCGCTGCCTGAGGTTCTTCCGCTGCCCGAACAGCGCACAGCCGATAAAGCAGGGCCATGCGCACGGCAATACCGTTGGTTACCTGTTCCTCAATCGCCGAATGCACGCCGTGGGCAACGCCGGAGCTGATTTCGACGCCTTCATTCACCGGGCCGGGGTGCAGCACCAGAACCGCCGGCCGGGCGCGCTTCAGGCGTTCTTCCGTTACCTGCCATCGCCGTATGTATTCCCGCAGGCTTGGCAAAAAACCGCTGTTCTGCCGTTCTGCCTGAAGGCGCAGGGCCATTACCACATCGGCGTCTTCCATTGCCCGGTCCAGGTCCGTATCCACCTCCACGTCCACAAAGGGGTGGGTTGCATCCCGTTCCCCGGCTCCGCTAACCAGGTCCGGCGGCAGCAGGGTAGCCGGGCCGCAGAGGGTAACCCGGGCGCCGGTTTTAATCAGGCCCCACAGCCCGGAGCGGGCTACCCGGCTGTGCAGAACGTCGCCGACGATAACCACCTTTTTCCCGCTCAACCCCCCGGCCTTTTCCCGGATGGTGTACAGGTCCAGCAGGGCTTGCGTTGGGTGGGCGTGCCAGCCGTCGCCGGCATTGATGATACTGACCCGGGGCAGGTGGCGGGCCAGCAGGTTGGGCGCTCCTGAGTGCGGGTGCCTGATGACAATGATGTCAATGCCCATTGCTTGCAGGGTCAGGCCCGTATTGAGCAGCGACTCGCCCTTGTCCACACTGCTGCCGGAACTGGACATATTGATAACATCGGCGCTAAGGATTTTACCGGCTTCCTCAAAGGCTATGCGGGTTCTGGTGCTGGACTCATAAAAGAGGGTTACCACCACCCGACCGCGCAGGGTAGGCGCCTTTTTAATGTCCCGCCGCAGAATTTCCAGCATGGCCCGGGCGCTGTCCAGGACGGAGGCAATCTCGCCGCCGGAAAAGTCATCCAGATCCAGCACACACCGCCGGGGGGAACCCTGCGAAGCGGCGGGGCTTATGGCTGCCTCGGCGCCCGGAGCAGCGGCATTGAGGGGTGTCATAGCCCGGCGCGCCCCAGCTTTACGATGATTACGTCTTCCTGCTGATCCGTTTCGGCGAGCCGCACTTTCACTTCCTCATCCAGGCTGGTAGGCACATTCTTGCCCACATAGTCGGCCCGAATCGGCAATTCCCGATGTCCCCGATCCACCAGCACCGCCAACTGCACCTGACGGGGCCGGCCCCAGTCGTTAAGCGCATCCATGGCTGCCCGAACCGTGCGCCCGGTAAACAGCACATCATCTACCAGCACAACCCGTTTGCCCTGTATGTTTGCCGGGAAGCTGGAGGGCTTGACCACCGGATGTTCCCGGGTTTGCAGGTCGTCGCGGTACAGGTTAATGTCCAGTTCCGCCAAAAGCGCCCTGCTTCCCTCAAAGCGCAGCACGTTCTCGGTAAGCCGCCGGGACAAAGGCACCCCCCTGGTGTGAATGCCCACCAGAACCAGATCTGCCGTACCCCGATTGCGCTCCAGAATTTCGTGCGACACCCGGGCCAATGCCCTTTGGATGTCTCCCTGGTTCATTATCTGCCGTTCTGTCATGGAATGCCCCTAGCATTCAGACCGGGATTATGTCAAAAAGAAGACAAAAGCGACTATTCCCGCACTGGCCTCATTCTGCTTACAGCTTCTATCAGCCGGGCCAACCCCTCTTCCAGCAGTTCTTTCACCGACGGGTCCAGCAGTTCACCGGCCGGGCCAAGGGCGTCGGCGGCGTTGCCTACCAGAACCAGCGGCTTCGGAACAACCCAGCAGCCCTCGCATTGCAGGCAATCCGACAGGTGCAGGTGCATTCGGATGCCGCCTGACCGGCCTGGTGTAGCGCCCATGGCAAAGGCCACCTGGTCGGCAAGGGCATTGGGCGGGCGGCTGGCCCACTCGATAGCATTCTTCAGCACCGCCGGTACGGAGTGGTTAAACTCCGGGGCGGCAATCAGCAGGCCGTCAGCGGCAAGCAGAGCGTTGCGGAAAGAGGCAACCGACTCCGGAAAACCGCCCCCGTCCAGCTCGCCGTTAAAAAGGGGCAGCCCGGATAAGCCGGCTTCTGCCACCGTAACGCCCTGCGCCCGCAGCATATCGGCTGCGGCGCGCGCCAGCTTATGGTTCCAGGAATCGCTCCGCAGGCTGCCCACGATACTGACTATTCTCATCTGCTGCCTCAATTGCGCGCCATTGGTATAGTATCCCAGCTAAAAACGCCCCTTGCCCGGGCGGCAAGAGGCGCAGGACGTCTTCCTTCAGCGCAGAAGGGAGATGCCGTTACCGGGCGCAGCGCTTTGCCAGCCTCACGGGACTGCTTAAAAGACGGCCCGCCCTTAAGTTCGGGAGGGCTCGGCCCACGTCTATTCGGTTTCGTGAATATATAATACCAGATTCTGCGTTCCGGATAAACTACCCGGCGGAAAGTCGGCAGCGTTACCCGAATACCCTCTTTTTCCGGTTGGTCATGTAGTCAACCAGGATGTATTCACCCAGGTTTTCCGAGCTGCTGTAGAAGGCCCGTCCCTGGTTAATGCGGGTCATCCGGTCAACAAAATTGACCAGCTGGTAGTTGTTTTCCAGCATAAAGGTATTGATTACAATACCCTCCTGCGTGCAGCGCCGGACTTCTTTCAGGGTTTCCATTTCGGTACGATAACTGGGCGGGTAGCTGAAGAAAGAATGCCCATCCGCCAGGTGGGCCGTGGGTTCCCCGTCGGTAATCACCAGAATTTGCCGGGCGCCGCCCTTTTCCCGGGCCAACAGGCTGCGCGACAGCAGCAATGCATGGTGCAGGTTGGTGCCGGAAACCCAGGCGTTCCAGGAAAGCCCGGCCATCTCCTCTTCCTTGATTTCCCGCGCATAATCGGAAAAGCCCACCACATGAAGGGTGTCCCGCGGGTATTGGGTGCGAATCAGGGCGAAGAGGGCCAGCGTAACCTTCTTGGCCGCCTGCCAGTTGTTGAACAGCCCCATGGAACGGCTCTGGTCCAGCAGCACGATGGTAGCGGCTCGGGTCAGATGCTCATTGCGGTAGATTTCGAAGTCCCGGGGGCCAATTTTCACCGGCACCCGGGGCCCGCCCCGTACAATGGCGTTCTTGACCGTGGCTTGCAAGTCCAACTGGAAAGGGTCGCCAAACTCATAGGGTTTAGTCTCGCCCAGCAAATCGCCCCCGGCGCCCCGGGTATCCAGTTCGTGGTTGCCCAGGCGGTCTTTCTTAAGGTGAGTAAAGACTTCGCGCAGCGCCTTTTGCCCGATACGACGAATACCCCGGGCCGTCAACTGCATATCATCATCCCCGGCAATGTAACCGGCATCCTTGAGCAGCTGGCGCAGGCGGTTCAGTTCCTCCCAAATGCGGCGGGCATCCTCTCCCAGCAGTTCGGCCAGCTGCTCCGGGTCCACGTCAGCCAGGTTCCCCGTGCGCATAGCTTGCTGCAGGTCCGTTTCCAACTGATCCAGGCCCTGGAACTGACGCATCAGCTCCATAGCCTGCTCCAGGGTCATACGGTCATCGCCCAGAAAGGGGTACTGGCGGCGCAGGTCGTCCATCGGCATTAACTGTTCCATCAAGGAAGCAAACTCGGCCATCTGCCGCTGCAAACCCGGCTCCAGGGCCGACATAAGGGCATCTTCCAGTTCGCGGGCCATTTCCGGGGACATACTATCCAGCATTGACTGCATCTGAGCCAACTGCTGTTGCAGCATTTCCAGCAGCTCGTCGAAACTCTGCGGGGCGTCAGGCCCGAACATATTGCCGAACTGCCGCATGAAATTGGCAAAGTCCGGTTCCCGCCCCGCCAGCCGGTCCCGCATCATTTCATTCAGCTGCCGCATCATTTCCTGCATAGCCGCCATTTGTTCCGGCGACATATTTTGCAGTTGCTGCTGCATTCGCTGAGACATATTCCGGGCCATTTGACTCTTCAGCAAATCCAGGAGTTCTTGGAACATCTGCCGGGCGGCCGGGTCAATGAAGTCATACTCCATCAATTCATGAATTTGCCCGCCGATGCTTTCCGGCAGGTGGTCCAACTTATCCTGATTACGCTCAGCCCGTTGGCGCAGCAGGTTGTTCAGACGTTCCTGAAGGGGGCGATCCGCAGCAGACGCCTGCGCCAGTTGTTCCTGAGCCTCGGCCAGCCGGCGGTCGATTCCGCTCCGTTCAGCGGCCAGGGTTTCTTTCAATCGTTCCCTCAAGTCGTCAACCACCGAATCCATATTGTGCTGCTGAAGCTGCTGACGACGCTGCTCTTTCAGCCGCTCCAGCAATTCCCGGAGGCCGGGCTGCTGCTGTCCTTCCCGGTTCTGCATGCCGCTGCGCAGCAGCTCCCGCAGAGCCTGCATCAAGTCGCCATCCCTGAGCAGCCCATCAGCCAGTTGGTCCATCAACTCGCTGGCGTCAACGTTGAAGACTTCCTGCGTCCCATCCCATTGGGAATAGCGGTAAGAGCGGTAAAAAAGCATGGCGCCCTCTCTTATCATCGGGAATGGTGAATGAGTCAAGGCCAGCGGGCATCAGTTGCAGCAACCTGGGCCGAACAGCCGCTCCGCTGCCGGGGCTGCGGCTTCGGGCTTTTCCCGGAGCGAGTATAACACAGGGGGGCGCGGATACTGCGGGAGTTTGCTACCCTACCTGCGCCCCGAGGATTTTCTCCAGGTGACCCAGGGCCCAGGTATGGGCGTTGGAATCAAAGGAGGCCGCGCAGTCTGCCGGCACCGCTACCGGATAATCGCGGTTGCGGGCATCCGCAGCGGTGTGCAGCACACAAATGTCAGTGCACACGCCGCAAATAATCACCTTGTCCGGGGCCAGGTCGGCAAGGCGGCGTTCCAGGTCGGTATTGAAAAAGCCGCTGTAGCGGTTTTTGGGAACCAGATTTTCCCCGGTAAGCCAGTCGGCCAACTCCGGAATAACCTCCGGCTCCTCTGTCCCTTTCACACAATGGACCGGGAAAATCTGAAACTCCAGGTCATCCGGGTCGTGGTGGTCGGAAACAAACAGGATGGCCGAGCCGGCCGCCGCCTCGCGCGCCAGCAGCGCCTGAATTCGGGGAATCAACTGCCGGTAACCTTCGCAGTAAAGGTTATGGCCCGGTTCCAGAAAGCCGCGCACCATATCGATTACCAGCACTGCGTTGGCCATGCCTGCCTCCCCGGTTACCCCGACTGCCTTGCTTAATTGTTGCTGCGCGGCTGGGCAAAGTCAATCGGATGCCCTAACCGGGCTGCGGTTCCCTGCCAGCCCGGCAGGAAGTTGCGCCAACGCGCCGGCAGGCGAAGGCAAGACGCCGACCCGCAGCCGTTCACCGGCCCGGGTCAGTGGTGGCGCGCAAAGCGAAACAGGCGCGGCCCGGCCCGTGGTCCCAGGACGTCTCGGAAAAAAACCGGCTGCTGCTTTCAATTTCCCGGCTTTCCCTGGCAAATACCGCGCAAAGCTCGTAAGCGAGCCCATCAAGGGCGCGATACTCGTAGGGGGTATCCGTTTCCGGGTCTCGTATTGACCGAACCGTGTATCTGGGGCCGGTCAGTTGTTCCAGGCTTTCAGGCAGCTCGTCGTTCTGCTCCACATAAGTGTCGATGTTAAAGTAGATATTGCGCAGGTCATCTATCCGCTGCTCGTCCAGGCGGTAAGCTCGCTGCTGCGCCGGGCCGCCCAGCAGGTAAAGGGAATAGCCTACTCCGGCCAGCGCCACCAGCAAAACTCCGGCTGTCAGCACCCGCAGGGCGAGGCCCGATACCGGGGCGGCGGTGGCGGCATCGGCTTCCGCCCGCCGCATCTGCCATAGATAGTAACCAAAGATGGCGCCAGTGATTAGCAGAACGACGAGCGCCTTCAACAGAAAAGTCAGGGCCGGATCGCCGGCCAGCAAATTGGCCAGGAGGGCAATAAGGTCGCCCAGGATTATACCTGCCGCCACCACCAGGGTAAGATAGGTAAGCCAGCGGCGGATTACCGACTGCCTTCGCTCCGGGTCTGCCGTCTCGGCCCTGGTCAGCCACCGCATCAGCAGCAGGTAAACCGGCAGGGCTACCATTACCGAAGCAGTGGCGATAGCTTCATTATAGGAAGGGTAATAACCCGCCCAGGACAGTGGGTCCCGGAAGGTATAGTCGATTACGCCAAAGAGCAATGCGCCAAAGCTGAAGCTGGACACATACAGGGCAATGAAGGAAACCAGGTAAAGGAAGGCTTCCCGGGCCTGCAAGTAGGTGCGCGGCCGGGGAACCGCCACAGGAAAATCCACTTCGGCAAAGGCGGTCAGGGCGCTTTGCAATTGCCTTTCCGGCCACCCGGCCTGCCGCAAAGCCGCTTGGATGGACTTCCGGTCAATCCCCTGCTCCAGGGCTTCCTTAACGAACCGGCGCAGTTCTTCGTTCATTTGCCAACTCCCCCGAATATTCCCGGTCGGTACGCACAATGCCGCCAGAGTCCGGAGTTCCATGCCACCGCCGGCCGTCGGCTCTTTTCGGGGCCGGCCAATGCATCATACGGGTAAGCAAAAGCGGCCCATACCCGCCCACCACCGGCCGGCGGTTTTTTCGGGGCCGGCCAATGGGCTTCGCCCCGACAATTCAGGCAACCATACCGCCATCCACCGTCAACACCTGGCCGGTGATGTAACCGGCGCCGGGGCTGCACAGGAAAGCTACCGCCTCCGCCACGTCGGCGGCGCTGCCGAAGCGTTCCATCGGAATACGGCTTAACACCTGACGGCGCGCCTCATCCGTCATCTGGTCGGTCATGCCGCCGGTATCAATGAAGCCCGGCGCCAGAGCGTTAACCGTAATCTGCCGGGAAGCCACTTCCCGGGCCACCGCTTTGGTGAACCCGATGAGGCCGGCCTTGGCGGCGGCATAGTTGGACTGACCGGGGTTGCCGCCCAACCCTACCACCGAGGAAATGTTGACCACTCGCCCCTGCCGGCGGCGAATCAAGTGGGGCATTACGTATTTGGTGCAGAGAAAAGCGCCACGGAGGTTAACCTCCAGCACCCGATCCCAGTCTTCCGGACGCATACGAAGCAGCAGACGGTCGCGGGTTATACCGGCATTGTTGACCAGAATGTCTATCCGGCTCCACTGAAGCATTACCTGCTTAACCAGGGCGTCGGCCTCGTCTTCCCTGGCGACATCCCCGCCTATGGCTACTGCCGCTCCTCCGGCATCGGCAATAGCGCCAACCACGTCGTGGGCCGCATTTTCCGAGGACCGGTAATTCACCGCCACCCTGGCTCCGTCCTGCGCCAGGCGATGGGCGATGACCGCGCCAATACCCCGGGAAGCGCCGGTTATCAGCGCTACCTGTCCTGCCAGCTTCTGCCCGGTCATTGGGCCTGCTCCGGAACGAGACTGCTGCAATGCATAGCAGCCAGTTCTTCCCGCATACTGTCCACCAGGCCCAGGCGGACGTACTGTACGGCCGTGTTAATTGCGCCGGCGACGCCGGCCGCCCGGGAGGAACCGTGTCCTACCAATACTGCGCCGTTAACGCCGAACAGGGGGCCGCCCATGGTGCGGGGCCGGTTCATGGTTTCCCACAACTCGCCCATGGCCTGCCGCAGGTCTGCCGGCGGCACAGCAGCGGCCAGACGTCGGGTCAGAAAATCCCCCAGGACGCTGCCCATCCCTTCGGTAAACTTGATGAGAATATTGCCCACAAAGCCGTCGCAGACTATCACGTCCGCCTTATCCGTAAAGAAATCCATGCCTTCTACATTGCCGATAAAATTCAGGTGGCTCTTTTCCAGCAGGTGAAAGCTCTCCTGAACCTGCCGGTTGCCTTTGGACTCTTCAGCGCCCACGCTGAGCAGGCCAACCCGCGGGTTGTTAATGCCCAGAAACTTGTGGGCAAACACCGAACCCAATGCGCCGAAACTCAGCAGCTGCGCCGGGCGGCAATCCACGTTGCTGCCCAAATCCATCACTACCGTACGGGGGGCCAGGCCCAGAAAAGGCCCGCCGATGCAGGGCCGCTCCAACCCGTCCATCATGCCCAGAATCAGGGCAGCAGAGGCCATGGAGGCGCCGGTGGAACCGAGGGAAACCAAAACGTCGGCGTGGCCGCTTTTAATCAGTTTAGTGCCGACAATGATGGAAGCGTCGGGTTTTTGCCGGAAGGCCGGCAAGGGGTGCTCATCATCCCCGATTTTGCCGATTGACGGCACTACCCTGACCGCCTGGCCCGCCAGGTCAAAGTCGGCCAGTTCCCGATGCAAGGCTGCTTCGTCTCCCACCAGCAGCAGTTCTATATCGTGGTCGTCCAGGGCAGCGACGGCGCCCTTCACCGTTTCATGGGGGGCATAATCGCCGCCCATCGCATCCACCGCCACCCGCAAAGGCGCCGGCCCATTCCTGACTTGCATACTTGACATTCCTTGGTTATCGTATCGCTCGCCGAAAGAGCGGGTTAACTGCCCGCCGCGCTGTCTGCGGCCACCCTGACCGTAGCGATCCCGGCAACCAATTCCTCGCCGTTATGGTTAACCACTGCAACCGAACAGGTCAGCCTTCGGCGTCCGCCCTCCGCTTCTTCCCGGGAAACGGCGCCTTGGCTTGCCACCACATCCCCCAAGCGGGCAGCCCCCTTGAAACGAACCCGCAGGCTGCCGCCCGTCAACCAGTCCTTGCCATAAGCTATCGTCATCATCCGGCTGATTAACGCCAGGGTCAGCATACCGTGGGCAATTACGCCGCCGAACTGGGTATCAGCCGCAAAAGCGGCGTCCCAGTGCAAGGGATTATAGTCGCCCGAAGCGTTGGCGTAAGCGTTCAGTCTTTCCTGGGTAACGACCAGGCTTACCGGCGGCAGGGCCGGATTGTGATTAGATTGGTCAGTCATGCCAATAGCAGAACGATAGTATTGCCGGCATCATTCCTCTTGACGGGGCCGCCAGCTTCCAAAACCCTGCCGGCATAGCCGCTGCAACGGTTGCGGGCAGCCCCGGTTGACGCCCGGCTTAATTCCGCTTCCCGTCCTCTGCCGGGAGCAGTACGGTAGTCTTGCCCCTTTGGACTTCCCGGCCTGCTTCGTTGCGCAAGGTATAAGAAACACTGGTGAACTGCATTGCGCCGCGGCGGCGCGGGCGTTCCAGCATTGCCTGGCCGTTGACCTCCTCGCCAATAAAGACCGGAGCCAGCGCCTCCATCTCCTGAAGGCTATGGATGGCGCCCGGCGGCAAAGCCAGCTGCTTTAACAAGGCGCCCACCGCATAGACCGACAGGGCCAGGGGGGGCGCCAGTCCTTCCCGCAAATAGATTTCCAGGTCATCATCCACCGCCGCCAGGTATTGCCGTACCGACGCTTCGGTCAAGGCCCAGCGGCCCAATATTATGCCGGGTTCGTCAGTCAAGACCGGCCAAGACTCCGACAGGCAGGTTACGGCGGTGCAACCGTTCCGCCAATTATACTTGCCGCACAAGCTGGCAAACAAGGAAAGGGAAAGCCGGTTACCCTCAATAATTAAGCTGAAATCAGCTGTCCAGTCCGAAGGTTTCTACGGCGAGGTTGGCAATATACTCGCCAATGGCCAGCGAGGAAGTAGCGCCGGGCGATGGGGCGTTCAATACGTGGATGGCCCGTTGTCCCCGCAAAATGGAGAAGTCGTCCAGCAAGGCGCCGTCGCGGGCGACCGCCTGAGCGCGAACGCCGGCCCCGCCGGGGGCCAGATCCTCATCCCTTATTTCCGGAACCAGCTTCTGCAAGTCCCGGACAAAGACCGGCTTGCTGTAGGAACGATGCATTTCCGAGAGGCCGGTACGCCAGTGCCTGGCCGTCATTTTCCAGAAACCCGGGTAGGTAAGGGCGCCCATCGACTCGGCCAAATCCACGTTGCCCTTGCGGTAACCTTCCCGGGCAAAAGCCAGCACCGCATTGGGGCCGGCCTCCACATAGCCGTGAATGCTGCGAGTATAGTGGACACCCAGAAAAGGAAAACGGGGGTCTGGCACCGGATAAATCAACCCTTTAACCAGATGCCGGCTCTCCGGTCGGAGGGTGTAGTATTCCCCGCGAAAGGGAATAATTCGGACGTTGACCTGCTCTCCCATCATCTCGGCAATCCGGTCTGCGTACAGGCCGGCGCAGTTGATAACCTGCCTGGCGCGCAGGGAACCCCGGGCAGTTTCCAGGGTCATAGCGCCGGTTGGGTGGTGAATGGCGCGTACCGGCGCGTCGGTATAGATGTCGCCTCCGTACTCCTGGAAACGGGAGGCATAAGCCGCCGAAACCTTGACGTAGTCAATGATTCCGGTGGCCGGAGACCAGAGGGCCTGCAAGCCAAAGGTATGGGGTTCAAGCTCCCGCAAGCGTTCCGGACCGATAATTTCCAGCCCCGGCACACCATTGGCGACACCCCGTTCATACAGGGTTTGCAGCCGCTCCAGTTCCGACGCATCGGTAGCCACAATAGTCTTGCCACACTGCTCGTATTCAATCTCGTTCTCATCGCAAAAACGCATCAGGTCCCGGGCGCCGCCAGCGCAGAACCGGGCCTTCCGGGAACCCGGCCGGTAGTAGATGCCCGAGTGAATGACGCCGCTGTTATGGCCGGTTTGATGCGTGGCCAGTTCCTTTTCCTTTTCCAGAACCGCCACCGACAAGCCCCGGGGGAACTGCCGGGCCAACTGCATGGCGGTGGATAGACCAATAATTCCACCGCCGATAATTACAACATCATAATCCCTGGAGTTCATTTTCTTCCTCCGAAGCCGCAATTCGCTGCGCCACGCCAGAGGTTTCCGCCCCTGAACCGGCACGAACCACGGTCGGCTAATGGTAGCATTGGCCGGAAAGGGTGTAAATGTATGCCGGCAATACCCTCTTGACAAAGTATAAGAACAGATGTACGATTAGCACACTTGTTCAGATTTGTCTTCCGGGGGGTGGGTAATGGCCGATGCAGCCGTTCAGGAAATCACTTGCAAAACTTTGCTCAACAAGCTGGAAATACCCGGGTTTCCCTTCCGGTGGACGCTGAACCCCTATCGGGGCTGCCGTCACGCCTGCCGGTACTGCTATGCCCGCCCCACCCATGAATTCTGGGGGATGAATGCCGGCGCCGAGTTCGACCAGCGGGTATTCGCCAAAGTCAACGCTCCCCAGATTCTGCGGGAAGAGCTGCGTCGTCCCCGGTGGTCGGGGGAACCCATAGCTATTGGCACCGCTTCGGACCCGTACGAACCGGCCGAGGCGCAGTACCGCCTGACTCGACAGATTATTCAGACGCTGGCCGAGTTCCATAACCCGGCTTCCATTACCACCAAGGGGGTTCTGGTCCGCCGGGACGTGGACGCGCTGCAGGATTTATACCATGCCGCCGACGTGCAGGTTATCTTCAGCGTCGGCAGTATTGACGAGACCGTGTGGCAGCAGACGGAGCCGGGGACGCCCAACCCGATGGCCCGGCTGGAGGCCATGCAGTACCTGGTGGAAAACGGGGTTCCCGCCGGCGTAATGCTGGCTCCCCTGCTGCCCGGCATTTCAGACAGCGCCGAGAGCATTGAAACGACGGTTCAGGCCGCTGCGCAGCACCGGGCCCAGTTCCTTTCGGCCAATCTGCTGTTCCTCAAGCCAGGCTCGAAAGAGTGGTTTATGCCCCTCATAAGGGAGGCTTACCCGCACCTGGCGCCGGGCTACCGTCGCCTGTACCGCAACACCTACGCCGAAAAGGACTATACGCAGCAGGCGCTGGACCTGGTAGCCGAAGCGCGCAAACGTCATCGTTTGCCCTCGGTAACGCCGCCCCGGGAACTGACGGCGCCCCGCCAATACCAGCAGCTGGCCCTGATCGCCTAGGATGGTCTGAGCTGAGTGGAACGGCAGCTGAATCAAGGGGATGACCGCGACCGGTTATTCGCGCCCCGGTGTCAATCACACTGCATAGTTTTTCTCTTTGGCAATGCGACCGGTAACCAGAAAGATTACCCGTTCCGCAATGTTGGTGGCCCGATCAGCAATCCGTTCCAAATCATGGGCCGCCCAAAGCAGGTACGTGGCGCGCTGAATGGTGCGCGGGTCTTCAATCATGAACAGCAGAAGTTCACGGTAAATCTGGTTATACAATTCATCAACCTCATCGTCATCCTTCAGCACTTGCCTGGCCATGTCAGCATCCCGCTCCAACAGCGCGTCCATGCTGGCGCGCAGCATCTCCGTTGACTTGACCGCCATCCTGGGAATGTCGATGAGGGGTTTCAGAGGCGCTTCGCCACCCATCAAAAGGCTGATTTTGGCGATGCCTTCGGCGTAGTCGCCCATCCGCTCCAGCTCTCCGGCAATATGCAGCGAGGCGATAATCGCCCGCAAATCACCGGCCATCGGCTGCTGGGTAGCTATGAGATCAACGCAATGCTCTTCAATTTCGTAGCGTTTGTTATCGATGTAGTCATCCTCATCAATCACCCGCCGGGATTCCGCCAGGTCCCGCGTACGCAGGGATTCCACCGCGCGGATGATGGCCTTGTCCACCACATTAGCCACCAGCAGCACTTCCTGGTTAATGTGATTCAATTGACGGTCCAGATCAACCCGCATCATGGCGCTGCCTCCTGTCAATTGGCAATTTCCTCATCCGCAAGCAACCCGACTAAACCGGGCGCCAAATCTCACCCCGCCGCCGCACCGGCTCCAGCAGGCTTTCATCAAAGGGCAAAGGACGATAGTTCTGCGGGTCGGGCAGGGAATAACCGATAAGGTCGAAAACTTCCGGGTTGGTGTAATAGCTGTTGTAGCATTGGCGCACCAATTCCCGGAAGAAAACGGGGTATTCTCCTTCCACCTGCCGCAGAACGGCATCCTGCTCTTCGCCAGACAGGGCAGAAAAACCCTGCCCGCTGCATATGCCGGCGGCTATCTCCACCTGGGCCAACCCTTCCATCAGCAAACGCCGCAGCGTTACATCCCGAACAGCGGCCCGCTCCACATATGCGGCGCCGCCCAGGTCTCCGGCTCCGGGGAAATTATCCCGGGCCGGAACGATGCGGTTGAGCGCATCAGTGAGGAGCTGCCGCTGGGCCTCGGTAAAGACCTGGTCAGCAGTAGTCATTACTTAAACCTCCGGCCGGTTACCCGGCAATGGCGCTAGCGATCCCGGTGCCCGGAACCTTTCCGGGTTAACTGGCTGATTTCGCCGGGTTCAACGGAGAATAGCCGGCAGCGCAATGGGCAAGAAAAAGGAAGAGCCAAACGGAATGGTCGGGGACGGCCAAGTAGTCGTCCTTGCCATATAGACCAGATTAACCGGAACCGGAAACCAGCCCGGAGCGTCGGGCCGAAAAACACCGGTCGCCAGCCGGACGCCCGAGCGTTTCGCTTCCGGATAACCTTGAGCGGCCCTTTCTGCGCCACAAGGCAAGGATACGCCGGCCGGGGCAAGGGCGTCAAATCGGGCGGCAAGAGCCAAGGTTAAGGGGTTGTAAAAGTTTGACAATGAAGGGAGCCAGCGCCAAGTCGCCGGCCCGGGTGAATCGGCGCAGCAGTTGGTTGGGAATCCGGAGAACGAAATTCCCGTGGCAATCGGCCTGTTGACACCGCCATCAAAGGAGCGCTCTGCCGGTGGTTATGCCAGTGAAAGACCTTTATCGGGGGCAGCAAGCCCCGGTCATTGGCAAGCCTGAACCGCCTCGTACCCTTTTTCACGACCCACGACCACCCTTCGCAAGAGTTTCTGTGATTCCAGCAGGCGGATAGCTGCCCTTACCTGCGGGTCGCCGTGGCGACGAAAGCGGTTCATAATCTTGCGTTCCGATTGGGGGCGGGCGCAGAAAACCAGGATGCCATCTGCCAGGTCATCGTTGGCCGATGGCAGGGGCTGCCGGACAATTATCAATGTATGTCCCGGGTTGCCATCCACCTCTTCTCCTTCATGGTAAGACAGGTAGCCGGCCGAGGTCTGCCGCTCCAGAAAGCGGCGCAGGCTGCTCCGCAGACGGCCTCCCTGCCCGGTGGAACCATAGCCGTGAATGACTTCCAACTCAGCGCCGGGATGGCTGCGGGCAACTGAGTTATAGAAGTCCCGGAACTCTCCCAGTGCCTCTGCCCAGGTTTTTCCGTGCAAGTCCAGGCAAAAAGAGGCCATCAGAAGGCGCTTCTCCTCAAACCATTCAACGCATCGTAAAACAACGATAATAATGATAGCAGATTGAGGGGCCGACGTTACCTTTCCGTAAGTCGCCTGCCGGAGTCGGGGAAAGCGGCCCCGTTCCAGGGCGGTATCCGGGCGGTAATGGACTTTACGGGCCTGGCTTTGGCAGTTTAACGTTTTTGTCCGCTAATCTTCGGTTTACTGCTATAATAGGCGGCAGGTTATTGGGACCTGAACCAGTCTTCGCAGGAGGATATACTATGGCAGAAATCCTGGGTTTGGGGTGCACCCATGCCCCGATGATTCTCAACCCGCCGGAAGAATGGGTCAATATGCGGAAACGCATTTACGGCGGCATACCTGAATACCAGGCGCCCCCTTCCATGATTGAGGAATTGGGCGACGATGAAGGGCTGACCCACGACCGGACCAACCAGAAGCGCATCGCCGATGCCTTCGCCGTGCTGAAGGAAAAGCTGCACGCCTGGCAACCCGACTTGGTGATTATCGTAGGGGATGACCAGGCAGAGAACTTCAAGCGGGAAAACCTGCCCACTTTTTGCCTGTTCACCGGCGACCAGGTGGATGCTTACCCTTTCCACCGGCCCAGCGGCCACAAGAACCTGTGGAACGCCGCTCCGGATACCAAATACTCTTATCGGTGTCCGGCGGAATTCTCGCGGGCCATGCTGTCCCACCTGATTCGCGAAGGCTTCGATATGTCTTCCGCCACCAAACTAACCGGCTGGGACTGGGGCCTTCCCCATGCCCACGTCAACCCGTTGACCTTCCTGGACCCGGCGGGCGAGTTGACCATTCTGCCCTTGTTCGTCAACTGCTACGGCGAAGAAGCCGGCGACGGCTACCCACCCCGACCCACCGCCAGGCGCTGTTACGAATTGGGGCAGTCTATTCGCCGGTTTCTGGATACCCGGGCCGAGCGGGTAGCCGTCATCGGCTCCTCCAGTTGGTCCCACAGCTTCCTGACCCACAAGTTTAATCGGTCCCGGTTCGACACCGAATTCGACCGAAACAACCTGGAACTGCTGCAGCAGGGAAAGGGCAGCAAAATCGCCGAGCTGACACCGGAGGAAATTCAGCAGTCCGGCGACCACGAATTCCTGAACTGGATGGTTCCCCTGGGCGTTGTCGGCGACCGGCCCGCTGAAATTGTTGACCACCTGGAAGAACAGTCACAGATTTCCTTCAAGGTGTTCGCCATCTGGGACTAGCCGACCCGACCTTGCACGTTTGGCGCCCCGGCGGTAAAGCGGGTTAAAGCCCCGGTTGCCTTCAGGGGCGCCAGGCAATTGGACAGCGATTCGGCAAACCTGGATTAACTATGACTGAACCGGAATGGCCCATACTTCGGGCGCAGCCGCGCACCTTTTTCAAGGCTCCCCTGTGCGCCAACCTGGCTGAGCTGGCCGCCGCGGTGGCTTTTATCGGGATGCCCTTCGATCAGGGCACCCTGGGCCGGCCCGGGGCGCGTTACGGCCCCGACGCTATTCGGGATGCCCCCCGCGCCTATTCCTATTCCGACCCTTTCGGCCGTCAGCAGGAGGCGGAAGGCTTTTTCAGCATTGACGCCGGCGACGAGTTGCTGCGCGGGATAACGATGGCCGATTGCGGCAACATTACGACCATACCCTCCAATGTCCAGCGCAATTTCGATAAACTGACCGAAGCGGTGGAACGGGTAGCCGACCGGGGCGCCTTCCCGGTAATAGTCGGCGGCGACCACGCCATCACCTACCCGGTGGTGCGCGGGTTGAGCCGCTTCGCCCCACTCAACATAGTCCACTTCGACGCCCACCTGGACTACAGCCACGATTACCAGGGCGAGCTTTTTACCCACGGCAGCCCGATTCGGCGCTGCCGGGAGCTGCCCTTCGTTGCGCATATAACCTCGGTAGGCATCCGCACCGCCCGCCGCCAGCCTTATGCGGACGCCCAACGGGATGGCAGCCTGATTATTACCACCAGCCAGTTCCGGGCCCGGGGGCCGCAAGCCGTCGCCGAGCAGATACCACGGGGAGAAAACCTGTACATTACCCTGGACATCGACGTAATGGACCCCAGCCAGGCCCCCGGCACCGGCACGCCTGAAGTTGGCGGCCTATTCTACCACGAAATGCGGGACTGTCTGTCGGCAGTAGTCCGCCGGAGTAACCTGGTAGCCTTCGACCTGGTGGAAGTGGCGCCGCCTTACGACTCTGCGGAACTGACCAGCCAACTGGGCGCCGCTTTGATTATCGATATTCTGGCGGCCCGCTTCCCGTCCCGATAATACGATGGTTTCGCCGGCAAACGCCGCATTGACCCATGCTATTCTGAACTACCCGGCAATAACCAGCGATGGACGCGAGTAATGAATACGGCCCTGCCGTCCCTGTTTAGCCGGGGAAAAACCTTCATCGGCGTAATCCATCTGCCGCCGCTCCCCGGCTCCCCCCGCTGGGACGGCAGCATCAGCAAGGCGCTGCGTCAGGCCGAGCGGGAGGCTGGCCTCCTGACCGAGGGCGGCGCCGACGCGATTATCGTGGAAAACTTCGGCGATGCCCCCTTTCGCATCGGGCGGGTTGAACCGGAAACGGTGGCCGCTATGACCCGGGCCGTGCACCTGGTATGTCAAACAACTCCCCTGCCCGTGGGCGTTAATATGCTGCGAAGCGATGCCTTATCGGCGCTGGCCGTGGCCGTTTCCGCCGAAGCGCACTTTATCCGGGTCAACATTCACTACGGGGTCATGGCCGCCGACGAGGGAATCGCAACCGGGGAGGCTCATGAAACGCTGCGCCGCCGTCGCCTGCTGGAAGCCGACGTAGCTATCCTGGCCGATGTGCTGGTGAAGCACGCTGTACCGCTGGGCAAGCCGGCGCTGGGCCTGATTGCCCGGGAAACGGCCTACCGGGGCCTGGCCGACGGCTTGATTGTTACCGGCCCGGTAACCGGGCAGCCCGCTGTCGCCAGCGACATCGCCATTGTACGTCAAGCTGTACCCGACCGTCCTTTGCTGGCCGGCAGCGGAGTGGATGCGGGCAACGCCGCCCAATTCCTGGCGCATGCCGACGGCGCTATCGTCGGCACCAGCCTCAAAGAAGGCAGTGTAATTACGAACTCCATAGAACTTGAACGGGTACAGGCCACCGCCGCAGCGTTTAAGGCGGCGAGATAAGACTTGAAACCCCGGAACAGCAGCAGCGCGGCGGCGCCTCGCCGATTATTGCCGGCCAGCAGGCGCGTATCCGTTTTCCGACTCGGCCAGCAGCCGGCCTGAAATCGGGGGCCGGTTGACGCCCGGCCGCCCGTCGGAGACATTAAGCGGTATATTCTCGCCAATAGCGACGGCGCCATGGCCGTGTTGTCAGAAGGATACTATCGGGCGGGAGGGGCGGCCGCTTGCCCCGACCCCGGGCATCGGATTGGGCGTTGCACCCTGGTGAACTCCGGGTCAATCGCTGTCCATCGGGGAGGCCTTGAGCGAACCCGCTGCCGCCGCCCTTGAGCCAGCCCGGTTGGTGTGGTATGCTGGCAGACAGAAATTGACGCAAAAGGGTAGAATAAGGATATGGAAGCCGCCCAGATACTGAAGCCCGAGAGCAACCCGAAAATCCCCAGCTTTGGCCCCGGCGATACGGTGCGGGTCAATTTCCGCATTCGCGAAGGCGACCGGGAACGTATCCAGGCCTTCCAGGGGGTAGTTATTCGGCGTCAGAACGGCGCTGGCCCTTCAGCCAATTTCACGGTGCGCCGAATGGCCGGCGGCGGCATTGGCGTGGAACGTATTTTCCCGTTATATTCCCCCTTAATCGAATCTCTGGAGGTCACCCGCCGGGGCGCTGTGCGCCGGGCCAAACTCTACTATTTGCGCGGCTTGCAGGGGCGGGCCGCTCGAATCAAGGAAAAGACCATGCCGCGCCGACCCCGGGGGCAGGCCACCCAGTAACCGGAACGCGCCATCAAAGCTCTGCGCCACCGGGCTGGGCGCTTTCCTTCTCTCTATCGGGTTGCGCCGGCGCAAGGACAATAATCGGGTTGTCTTCCAGGGCGAGGCTGGACAGCAACCCCGGCCGGCAGTCCATTGAGCGGCCTCACCATGACCAGCTGCCAAGGTTATGAAGTACGCAGAAGTAGCGGTGGACGCTCCGGTCAGCCACTCCCGAACCTTCTCCTACAGCATACCGGAAGCTCTTCACGTCCAGGCTGGGCAGGTGGTATGGGTGCCCTTCGGGCCGCGCACTCTCCAGGGCGTGGTAATGGAGTTGACCTCAACGCCGGCCGTAACGGAAACGCGGGATATTCTGCAACCGGTGGAGCCGGGCCCCCTGCTGGAGCAAGCCAGCCTGGACCTGGCTTGCTGGATTAGCCGCTATTACTTCTGCTCTCTTTTCGACGCCGTCTCCCTCTTCTTGCCCGTCGGCTTCAAGGCCCAGGTGCGCTCCCTGATTAAGCCCACCGCTCAGCCCGGGGAATTGGCGGAACAATTAACGCCGGCAACCCAGGCAGCCCTGGAAACCTTGCTGAACCGCCGGCAGTTGAGTGAGGCGGAGTTCGTCAGGCTGCTGGGCAAGTCGGGAAGTCGGGAAATCAACCGCCTGGCCGCGAAAGGAATAATCCGCCGTCAGGTAAGCATCCCCCGTCCCCGCACCTTCCGCTACGACTCCAACCTGCTTCCTGCCGACGCCAAAGACAGCCCCGCCCAGTGGCCTGAATTGACTGCTAAACTGAGCGACCGGCAGAAGCAGCTGCTCCAGACAGTACGGGAACACGAGGGGGGGTACTCTACCACCCGGGCGAACAAGCAGTTCGGCAACGGCGCGGGGAATGCTCTGGTAGAAATGGGTTTGCTGGGCCTGGAATGGGTGCGCCGGGAGGTCTCCGCTACCCAGCGCCAAACCCCGCCGGACGCCGGTGAAGACCCGCTGGGGGAAAAGCCCCCAAAGCTGACGCCCAAGCAGGCAGAAGCTCTCGCGCCCATTGTCCGGGCGATAGAAGACCCCGGCCATACCCCGCGCGCCTTTTTGCTGCATGGCGTAACCGGCAGCGGCAAGACCGAGGTGTACCTGCAGGCAATCGAAAAAGTGATTGCCCAGGGAAAACAGGCCTTGTTCCTCGTGCCGGAAATCGCCTTAACCCCCCAAACGGCGCAGCGGGTCAATGCGCGTTTCCCCGAGCGGGTAGCCACCCTGCACAGCGCCCTGACCGACCGGCAGCGTTTCGAACAATGGTGGCAAATGCGCGATGGACGCTACGACGTGGTGATTGGGCCGCGCAGCGCCCTGTTCGCCCCTCTGCCCAACCTGGGGCTGATTGTCATCGACGAAGAACACGAGTGGACCTACAAGCAGGTTGAGGCGCAGCCTTTTTACCATGCCCGCACCGTTGCGCTGGAAATTTCCCGCCGCACCGGAGCGCCGTTAATTCTGGGCAGCGCAACCCCGGATGTAGAGTCCTATCAGCATGCTCGCTGGGGGCGTTACCACCTGCTGGAATTACCTCACCGCATCAATGCCCAAACCATCAGCCGCGGCAGCAGGGACGCTGACCTGCTGCCGACGGTTCAAGGTAATTACGCTGAAGAAGGCTCCCGTACCAAGCTGCTGCCCGCCCGGGTTGCATCCGAAGCGGGACTGGCCGCAGTGCAAATTTGCGATATGCGGCTGGAGCTGCGCGAGGGAAACCGCGGCATATTCAGCCGCGCCCTTTCCGAGGCTTTGCGCGCGTGCGTGGCGGAAGGGCAGCAGGCGGTTCTTTTCCTCAACCGGCGGGGCAGCGCGCCCATAGTCCAGTGCCGGGATTGTGGCTACGTGGTTTTATGCCATAGCTGCGCCGTCGCGCTGACCTACCACGCATCGGAAGACCGTCTGCGCTGCCATCGCTGCAACCGGCTCGGCCGTACGCCCCGCCAGTGCCGCAGCTGCCACGGCCGCCACATCCGGCAGCTGGGCATCGGCACCCAGCGAGTGGTGGAAGAGGTGCGGGATTTGCTTCCCGGCGCAGCGGTGGAACGGTGGGATAGCGACGCTTCCCGCACCGGACCGGGGCCGGAAGAGACCATGCGCCGCCTCACCTCAGGCGAAACCCGGGTGCTGGTAGGCACTCAAATGGTGGCCAAAGGCCTCGACATTCCCAATATTACCCTGGTGGGAGTGGTGTTGGCCGACGTGGGCATCTACCTGCCCGATTTCCGGGCTGGCGAGCGGGCCTTCGACCTGCTGTGCCAGGTGGCCGGGCGGGCCGGGCGGGGCGACCAGCCGGGCCAGGTGATTATCCAAACGTACAATCCGCAGCACTACGCCATCGCCGCCGCCGCCAGCCAGGACTACGCCGCCCTGTTCAGAAACGAAATAGAGGCCCGGCATCAGCAGGGCAACCCTCCTTTTAACCGCATAATACGCCTGCTGTACCAGGACACTAACCCGGCCGCTTGCCAAAAGCAGGCTATCAACGCCGCTCGGAAACTGCGGGAGTTAATCCGGGGCCAGGGCCTGGCAGACGTTCAGGTAATTGGCCCGGCCCCCGGCATACCGGAACGGGTGCGAGGCCGATACCGCTGGCATCTGCTGCTGCGGGGGCGCAGCCTCCACCGCTTCCTGGAGGGCGTTGACCTGCCGGCCAGGGACGTAACCATAGACGTGGACCCGGTGCACCTGTTGTAGAAACCGGCGCCCCTTCTCCCAAATCAGGGTGTCTTTCGGCAGTTCCGTTTGCGTGAGCAGGGGGTTGCTGCCCCTTCTTTTTGCACTTTCCAGCCATGTTAGCTATAATCATCGCAGCGTCTTCAGCGGCTTGCCGTCGCGAAAGGCGATTTGCCGGCGTATCCGGAGGTGTCCTGCTGTGCCACTGCTCACCATGCGGCGCGTTCCCGACCCTATCCTGCGGCAGCAAACCCGGCGCGTCGGCCAGATTCCGACCGATCTGGCCCGGTACACGCAGGATATGGTGGAAACGATGCACGCCGAGCATGGCGTAGGCCTTGCGGCCAATCAGGTCGGCGGGCTGCAAAAGGTGGCCGTAATTCAGCTGCCCGAATGGGATGCGCCCCTGATTTTAATCAACCCGGAAATCATCCGCCGCGAGGGCGAGCGGGAAGTGGAAGAAGGGTGCCTGAGCATCCCCGGTTACCGGGGCATGGTCAAACGCTCGCAGCGGGTAAGAGCGCGAGCCCTGGATTTAAGCGGTAAAATCATCCGCATCAAAGCCGAAGGGTTGCTGGCCCAGGCTCTGGAACACGAGACTGACCATCTAAACGGCATCCTTTACATTGACCATCTGGTTTCCCGGGAAAGCCTCTGGAAGATTACTTACGAACCGGACCCGCCGGAACCCGAAGCAGAAACGTCTGCTGCCGCAGAAAGCAGCCCGCCAGTCCAAACCGGTTGACGCCCCGGCAGCTTTATCGCAGCGCAGGGCCCGGACGGTGAAACGGGCTCCGCTGCCACAGGATCGACAGGATCATTCTTACTGAAATTGCCCAGTTCTTCGCCGTCCGCTTCCCCCAAAGGGAGGAAGCGGCTTTTTTGGTAGGGGGATACCTGCGGGACCTGCTCCGAACCAACGGCGCCTTGCCTGAAGCGGGCCGGCCGCTGGACCTGGATATTGCCGTACCCTGCCAGGGCCAGGCTTTGGCCAGGCTGGGCAGCCAGTTGGCGGCCCGGCTTAACGGCGCCTGCGTGAACCTGAACCCCACCCACAATATCTGTCGGGTGATAGCCAAATCTGACCGGGGGGCTGCCGGCTCCGTTGGCGGCGCACAGCAGCAGCAACTTACCATCGACCTGACCGGTTACTCGGCTGAACGGCCGGTTGAGGATGACCTGGCCCGGCGGGATTTTACCATTAACGCTATGGCTCTGCCCCTCAGCCAATGGCCGGCCGGGGCAGCCGGAGGCTGGGCCGATGCGGTCATCGACCCTTACGGGGGCCGGGCTGATTTGGCCCATGGCCGTATCAGAGCGGTTTCCGAGGGTGTCTTCCGGGCCGACCCGGGGCGTCTGCTCCGGGGAGTAAGCCTGACCGGCCGCCTGAAGTTTCGCATTGCGCCGGAAACCGCCGCTCTGATTCGGGCCAACGCTCCATTGCTGGAGCAAGTGGCTCCGGAGCGGGTAAAAGACCAACTGCTGCTTATTCTGGCCGGGGATGGCGCTAAAGGTCGATTAGAGGCGCTGGATCGGCTGGACTTGCTGTGCCGAATCATACCGGAACTGGCTTTGACCAAGGGAGTTGAGCAGCCCAGCGCCCACTATTGGGACGTTTGGAACCATCTGCTGCATACGGTAGAGTATGCGGAAATGGCTGCCCGCGGCCATCAGCACTCCGCCGTCTATTCCCTGGTTCCCTGGACGGAGGAAACGGCGGATTATTTTGCCCGGGAAATCAGCGCCGGCTATACCCGGCAGACCAACCTTAAGCTGGCCGCCCTGCTGCACGACCTGGCCAAACCCCAGACCAGGGCGCCCGACGCCGCCGGGCGCATCCGGTTTCCGGGCCATTCCGAGTTGGGCGAAGAAATGGCCCGGCAGCGGCTGACCCAACTGCGCTTCAGCTTCCGGGCCGTGAACCTGGTTGGCCGGATGGTCCGGCATCACCTGCGGCCGACCCAGCTGCGCAATGCGACTAACGAGCCATCGCTGCGGGCCATTCACCGCTACTATCGGGAACTGGGCGAGGCCGCGATCGATACCATTTACCTGGCCCTGGCCGACTACCTGGCCGCCCGGGGGCCAAACATCATAGCAAACCATTGGGCGGAACACGCGCGAATGTTAACCTATGTATTGCAGGTGGGGCCGCAGCCGGCCCCGGCCAAAGGCTCGGCCAGGCTGATAACCGGCCATGATTTGATGGGCGACCTGGGGCTGCCGCCGGGCCCGCAACTGGGGCGTCTGCTGGAACAGATTGACGAGGCCAGGGCCGCTGGCGAGGTAACTTCCCGCCAGGAAGCGCTGACCCTGGCCAGGGGCTTGCTGCAGAAATAACCGGGGCGGCCCGGACCGCTGGCCAGCGCAGTTTTACGGCGAATCCTCTCACAACTTGCTAACCACTCAAGGAAGCATTACTGGTAAACTCTTAGCGCGACCCTTGTCTTTCCCGGTGAGGCAGAAAAGGAGTATCCAATGCGCAGGCGCAGTGTCCAGCTTTCCATTCTGATAATATTCGTGCTTGCCCTTTCGGCGGCTGCCCTGGGTTTCCGGGAAATCAATCTGAACATCCCCGGCTTTCCCCAGTTCCAGCGCGGCAGTGAAGGGCCTTTGGGTCTGAAGCTGGGCCTGGACTTGCGGGGCGGCGGCCACCTGGTCTATCAGGCCGATACCGGCACGCGAATTAACCTGGCCTACCCCGAAGCGGTTCGTACCGATGTGGTGGAAGGGGCCGTCGCCGGCCTGAACCTGACCGGCTTCCAGGTGCAGGAACAGCCCGACGAACGTTCCTTTGTAATTACCGGCGACCTGCTGGACAATGCGACCCAAGAGGCTTTGCGGGAAGCCTTGACCTATTATGTGGCCGAGGTACAGTTCGACCCGGAGCTGGACCTTTCAGACCCCGGCGCCTTGAACGATGTGGTTGAAGCGCAGGAACTGGCCTTGTACCAGACGGAGCAGACCGGGGAGGGAAACCTGGTCCGTATCAGCACAACCACAGCGCTGGATGAGGAAAAACAGGCCAGCTTGCGAACCGCCTTCACCGATGCTGTCGGCGAGGTAACTGACCTGACGGTTACTACTCAAAATCCGGTTGCCTACAATGTAACCGAAACTCTGGCTCCGACTCCGGACCAGATGGAAGGGGTGCTGGACACTATTAACCGCCGGGTTAACCTCTTCGGCACCGAAGAGCCGATTATTCAGCTTTTCGGCGAGGATCGGGTAATCGTCCAGCTGCCGGGGGCCAGCGGCTCCATTACCGAGGTGGAGTTCGCTGAGGCTGCCGAGCAAAGTCAGGTGGAAGCGGTTCTGACCGAAGCAGGGTTTGAGGATTTTTCGGTGAATGCGCTGAACGATAGCCAGCTCGGCTATGAGCTGCGCACCGTCTCCCTGAATGCCAACCGGCAGCAGGAGCTGCGGAGCGCCCTGGCCGGCAGCGTGGGCGAAGTAAGCTCTTTCTCCACCTCCGGGGGCATTGAGACGGCCAAAGCCCTCATCGGTCAAACTGCCCAACTGGTCTTCAAGGAGCGCACCTGTTCCGATGCTACCTGCTTCACGTCCACCGATGCCGAAATCGGACTGACTGGCGACGACCTGGACAGCGCCTATGCTTCTACCGACCCCAATACCGGGGAGTGGGAAGTGAACATTGCCTTCAATGAGCGGGGCGCCGGCATCTTTTCTGACCTGACCCAGCGCATTGTTGGGCAGCCTAACAAACGCATCGCCGTTTTCCTGGACGAAGATCTGCTGATTGCCCCGGTCTCCCTGGCCTGGATTCGGGACGGACGCAGCACGATTTCCGGGAATTTCACCCGTGAAGAGGCAAGCACTCTGGCTATTCAACTGGAAGCGGGCCGTTTGCCGGTTCCCCTGAAGCTGATTCAGGAGAGCGATGTGGATGCCTTGCTGGGTTCCGAGTCTTTGGCCCGGAGCTTAATGGCCGGGATGATTGGCCTGGGCCTGGTGCTGGTGTTCATGGTGATCTATTACCGTGTGGCCGGCCTGGTGGCGGCTTTGGCCCTGATGTTCTACACCGTTGTAACGCTGGCGGTGTTCAAGCTGGTGCCGGTTACCCTGGGCCTTTCCGGCATTGGGGCATTCATCCTGTCCATCGGCTTGGCGGTGGACGCCAACATTCTCATTTTCGAGCGAATGAAGGAGGAGATACGCATCGGCCGAACCCTGGCTTCCTCCATGGAGGTAGGGTTCAGCCGCGCCTGGCCGGCGATACGGGACGGCAACTTCTCCACTATCATTACCTGTCTGGTGCTGTTGTGGTTGGGCAGCCGTACCGCCGATGACCTGGTAACCGGCTTTGCCTTTACCCTGTTCATTGGCGTGGCAGTCAGTATGTTTACCGCTATTGTGGTCAGCCGCAACCTGCTTCAGCTTTTCGCCTGGATTGGGCTGTCCCGACGCCTGGCCCTGTTCAGTCCGGAAGGGTCGCCAAACCAGACCGGTTCCCTGGGACAGCGCCGCCCCGGCAACGCAGCAGGAGGTAGATAGCAGTGTATAATATCGTAGCCAAGCGGGGCTGGTATTTCCTCGTCTCCGCGCTCATCATTCTGCCGGGGCTGATTTCCCTCATTGTTCCCCCAAACGGCTGGATTGCCGGCGGTTCCGGGCTCCGGCCGGGCATCGACTTCAGCAGCGGCTCGGTTATGGATATTACCTTCGAGCAGCCAGTGTCTCAGGCACAGGTACAGCAACGCCTGGCTGCCCTCGGCCACCCGGAGGCCTTGATTCAGCGCACCGGCAGCCAAACCGTTCTGGTGCGCACCAAAGTGCTGCAGGAAGCCGGCGGCGGCAGCCAGTCTGAACGGCAGCTGATTGAAGATGACCTGACTAAAACGGTCGCCCCCATCGTGGCGGTAAACTTCGACTCTACCTCCCCCATCGTAGCGCAGGAGACGGTGCGCAACGCTTTTATCGCCCTGGCGTCCGCTTCGGTGTTCATCCTGATTTACATCTGGTACGCCTTCCGAAGGGTGCCCCGGGCCTACCGCTACGGAATCAGCGCCATACTGACCCTGGTGCACGACACGCTGCTGGTGCTGGGCATCTTTTCCATTCTGGGCCGGGTTATCAACATGGAGGTCAATTCCATGTTCATCGTGGGCATCCTCACCGTCGCCGGCTACAGCGTCAACGATACCATTGTCATTTTCGACCGGATACGGGAGAACGTTATACGCTACCCGGAGCGGGCGCTGGACTCGGTAGTTAACCTGAGTATCGTGGAGACCGTGGGGCGTTCCATCAACACCAGCTTTACCACGTTTACCGTGCTTTTAGCCATGCTGCTGATTGGCGGGGCCAGCATCCGGGAGTTGCTGTTAGTGGTTGCCATTGGCGTGCTGGTAGGAACCTACAGTTCCATATTCATCGCCAGCCAGTTCATCGTCATCTGGGAGCGGGGGGAAATCGGCCGTCTCTTCAGGCGAGGCCGCCGCCGGGCTGGCGCCGCCGCCGCCTGACTCTGCTCAGTATCAGCGGCGCCGCGGAGGGCCTGGCGGAGGTTTAACTTCCCCGGCCCGGGCCGGCATCGTTGCCTCCACCGGCCCGGGCGCGTCAGGAGCGCCCAACTCGCCGCTGCTACCGGCGCTGCTGCCTGCCCTTGGCGGTGCCGCCAAGCTGCGCCGGCAGCGGCGCACGTCAGGTCGGCGGGGCCGCCAGCGACTTAAACGCCTCGGGGACGCAGGGCCGGGCTGGCCGGCTTGGGAGGCGCCCAGGCGCCGGTAAGGTAGTCGTACAAATTGGCGGCGCTGATTCGCATCACCATGGGGGCCAAAGCTGCCTGCTCTACATCCATCGGGTATCGGTCAACGAACTTGTTCAGGTTCAGGGCTGCCTCGTCCCGGGTCATACCCATGTCGATCGCTTCCTTGACATAGTCTTTCCATTCCATGATGAAGGAACCCTGCTCATCCAGATACCCTTTATCACAAAGGTCGCCGTGCCCGGGGACAAAAATATCCTCGTCCAGCTTGCGCAGCGACTCCAAAGCGGAAAGCCACAAATCGGGGTTAGCTTCGTGCAGCCAGGTCTGCACCTTGTGAAAGATATTATCGCTGGTGAAAACAACCCCTTCTTCCTCAATGACAATGGCCGCCTGGTACAGGGTATGCCCGGGCATATGAATCATCCGGAAGGTATGGCTGCCCACGCGTAAAGTCATGCCGTTCTTGAAGGTAATCACTGGCGCATTAGGCTTATAGCCTTGCAGCAGCGGCCCCTCTTCCGGCCCGAAATTGGCTACCCGCTCAATATGTTCCGCCAGATCCGTCTCCAGAATACGGGTTCGCACGCCTTCGTGAGCAATGACCGGCGCATCAAAGAAAGCGTTGCCGGTCCAGTGGTCGCCGTGGGGTTCGGTATTGATTATGTAGCGCAGCTGCCCATGCCTGGCAATTTCCGCCTTCAGCTTCAGGGCATCGGTAGGCTTATGCGGGCTGTCAATCATTACGACGCCCTCGGATGTAGTAACGAAGCCGTGGTTGCAGCCACGCAATCCGGTTTCCACGTAAACAGTGCCGGTTATTTGCCGCACCGCATCGCCTCCTCAATTTGCCTGACCAAATCCTGCGGCCTTTGCTGGCCTTCCCAACCTGGCAGGGCTGTTTACCCCAGGGGGCCTTGAAACACCTGGTCCATGTAGGTATCCGACAGGGCATCCAGTGTTTCCGGCCATTCCGCGACGGCTCCGGCAGAACGGCGAAGTTCCCCGGGCCGGGGCTGGCCTTCCCAGCCCAATTGCTCCATGTAGTAATAAAGCTGAATCAGGTGGCCATCGGGATCCTGGACGTAAGCCGCATAGTCAATCCCCGGGTGCAGTTCGGTGGGAATTTCCTTGAAGGCAACACCGTGTTCCTTCAGAAAGGCTACTGCATTGCGCAGCTGCTGATAGGTGCCAACCTCTACGCCAAAGGACATGCAGGAGGTATGGGGACTGCATCCCAGCTCGGCGCGCAGGGACTTGGGGAACAACGCCAGACTATGGTGCTCGCTGCCGCTGCGCAGGAACGCCGCCCGGTGGCCCTGGTAGTCAACCTCTTCAGTTAAAACAAAACCCAGCCGCTGGGTGTAGAAATGGAGCGCAGCGGCCAGGTCGCGCACAAACAGGTTAACCGGGCCCACCCTGGTAACCTTGAACGGACGGGGCAGCAGAATGCCCTCCACGTCGTAAATGGCCGGCATGGTCTCCGGGTCGCGGGTGCCGGAGAAAATCTCAATTCCCTGGCCCAGCGCCTCTGCTACTTCCGCCTCTTCCGACATCTGGGGCAACTCCGGCGTATCCGAAAAACCCCGATAGTGCATCGGCCGGGGCTTGCTGCGACCCAGCCAGCCAATCTGCTCGATACCGTAGTAAAGCTCGTTAATATTATCGTCCGGGTCCCAGACGTAGGTATGCCAGTTGCTGCCGGGCATATCCCGCCCGGTGCGCCGGATGGGAATGCCCAGAGCATTAAAATAATGATGGCCGTTAACTACTTCGGCCAGGGAGCCGGTCTGCCAGGTAATTTGATTGATGCTTACGTCCCCGTCGCCTTCGTGGCCGCTGCCCCGGCCCAACACATCCAGGGCCTTTCTGGGGAACAAGACGAAGGAGTGATGGTCGCCGCCGTGATGCATAAAGGCTCCCTGACAGTCCTGGTCAGAAATGCCCTTCAGCAATTCAGCCCGCTGGGGGCTGCCCTTGAAGTTCAGGTAATCCGACACCTTGAACCCCAGAAGGTTCTTATAGAAATGAAGACCGGCCTCCATATCGTAAACGTTGAAACCGAAGTGGCCCAGGCGCCGAATCTTGAAAGGCCGGGGCATGGTTACGCCCCCGACGTCGTAATGGCGATTCCCGGTTGCTGCCATTTGCCACCTCCTCGCGGCTCTCTCGCTATCAGTAGTCTTGCGTATGGTAAAGGAAACGGCAAGGGCCGGTCAAATCCCTTCCGTCAACCGAAAGCGGCAACCGGCAAGGAAGGCGCCGCCGCCCGGCAGGTTCGCCGGCAAAGCCCGCCAGACGGCCATTCTTCTTTTGCCTCCCGTCCGGCCGGAGAGCCGGCATGCTGCCCGGAATTGCCTTGCGGAGAAACCAATCAGGTATTCCCAATACCGAACTTATCCGCTAAAATGGCAACCGCAGTTTCCCTGACGGGAAGGACTGCTTCAACCAACCTGCAACCTGACGAGGCAAACTATGACTGATAAAGGCGGTTGCCGCCCCGCTTCCGGAATGAATACCCCCCCCCCCCCCCCCCCCCCCGAGTTTCCGGACGGAGACGGAAGCCCCGGCTTTCCCGTGTTGCTGAATCGGCTGCCCGGCCCGGATTGGCCCTGGCGGCGGTCCTGCTGCTGGCCGGGGTCGGCGTTCTTTTACTGACCATTCCCCCCGCCATATCACCCCCGCCCCTGCAAGCCCAGGGCAGTACGCCAACCAATACCCCAGCGCCGACCAGGTCCATCACCCTGTCAACCACCAACACGATGGTAACCGAAGGCGATTTGGGCCGTACCAACATCCCCATCACCGTTACCTTGAGCGAGCCGGCCCCGGCCGGCGATTTGGAAGTCGTATTTTTGACTGGCGGGTCAGCAATGATCACCGAATTTCGTACATGCCGTTCACCACAGGACACCTGTATTTCGGAATTGATCATTTTAACAGCAGGCACCAGCCAGCGAACCTTATCACCGGCGCTGTCAATCATTGGCGACACGCGCGACGAAGAAAACGAAACCGTCGTAATAACTGCCCGAGCCAGGTTACCTAACAGCGCCATTGGCACCTATGACCCATCCTGGAAAGCTGGCGCCCTCACCGTAACCATAGTGGACGATGACGGCCCCACGCCCACCAATACCCCGACCGATACACCTACACCGACGGCTACGCCAACTGACACGCCCACGCCCACCCCGACCAACACCCCAACGCCCACCAATACCCCGACCGATACTCCTACACCGACGGCTACGCCAACTGACACGCCCACGCCCACCCCGACCAACACCCCAACGCCTACCAGTACCTCGACCGATACTCCTACACCGACGGCTACGCCAACTGACACGCCCACGCCCACCCCGACCAACACCCCAACGCCTACCAGTACCCCGACCGATACTCCTACACCGACGGCTACGCCAACTGACACGCCCACGCCTACCCCGACCGATACCCCCACGCCTACCAGTACCCCGACCGATACTCCTACACCGACGGCTACGCCAACTGACACGCCCACGCCCACCCCGACCAACACCCCAACGCCTACCAGTACCCCGACCGATACTCCTACACCGACGGCTACGCCAACTGACACGCCCACGCCCACCCCGACCAACACCCCAACGCCTACCAGTACCCCAACGGATACGCCCACGCCTACCAGCACACCCACACCCAAGCCGACCAACACGCCGCCGCCCATAGTGGTCCGGGGCGCAGCGCAGCCCCGGGCGGATACACCCACCCCGACGCCGACGCGCCGGGTGGTGCGGTCAGCAACCAGCACGGCTACCCCGACGGCCACAGCCACACCGACGCCGACGCCGACGGCAACCACAATGCCAACGGCAACGGCGCCGGCGCTGCCCACTTTCACGCCGACGGCAACCATGCTGCCGGCGGAAATGCTGCTGCGGACGCCAACGGCGACGCTCCGGGCAATACCGACCCGCACGCCGACGCCGTCGGTAATGCAAACCGCGACGCCGCGACCCGCCAGCACGACGCAAACCGCTACGGCTACGACAATGCCCACCAGCCGGCCAACGGCTACGGCTACGGCTACGGCAACGGACACGCCGGCGCCAGCAGCCACCCCGCTGCTGCCGGCCAGTTCCCTGGATGCGGTGCGCCCGGCGGCTACGGCCACGGCCACGCCGTCCGCCCCGGCGATGGCCGCGATAGAACCGACGGCCACCCCATTGCCGCCCCCGACGGCGACAGCCATACCGCCGACGCAAATGCCGCCGGCCCCGCCAGCCGATACCGGCGGCGTCAACTGGCTGCTGTGGGGAATGGTCGGGTTATTGGCGGTAGTGTTGATTGTTGGCGGGGTATATCTGTACCAGCGGCGGCGGTAGGCCGTCCTGGCTGACCGGCCAGCCGGGTTGTTCTGTCAGATAAGCCTGGGGCAACCCGACCGGCCGACGGGGCCGCATTGGACGTACGCTTGCCAGTTATGCAGCGGCCGCCGCCGAACCGGCAGCAAGTGGGCAGGAAGGGGGGGTGAACCGGAACGAGGGGCTGCACTCCCACCAGCCAACACGCTCAATTGAGCGGCCGCGCCGGAAGGCGAAGGGGTACAACAAGAGCTTGCGGAGGCCGAGAGGTTCCGCCGCGTTGGTCTGCCGGCGGCTGGTCTTGCGCTAATACCGGCGTTTGTTGCGAATACCAATCACCAGCTTGACCGCTATTCCGGAACAGGTTAGGCTTACTCTTGGCAAGCAGCCGCACTCAAAATACGGAAGGCCTGCTCCTGGCCGGCCTGGCAGATGCGTAATTCCCTTAACAATGGCCCAACAGAACGCGGAAAAGGCCGGCTTTGCATCTGGCCGGCGCTGGCCGGGCTGCTTGTGGTATTAACCTGGGCCGGTCTTGCGGCTTGCAGCCCGGCCAATGCGCCGGGAGACCGGCCCAGAACCCCGGACAGCGTCGGCGCGGACGCAGAAGCGGGGGTGGCGGTTGCCAGCACAGTTGACGTACCCGCCACTGCCGCAACTGCGCCGCCAAGCATCCCGGCAACCGCCACGCCAACGGCGTCAGCGCCGGAACCAATAACCGCCAGCATCCCAACGCCGACGGCCCGGCCGACCGACTGGGAGCGGGAATTTCGGCAAGCCGGACTGCGCAAGGGTCAGTGGAAGACCGACTTCAGCCGGCACAGCGTACCTTACTCGGAGATATTCTCCGGCGGCGTACCACGGGACGGCATACCGCCTATTGACCATCCCAGGTTCACCTCCATAGCCGATGCCGACGGCTGGCTGGAAGACCTGGAACCGGTTATTGTCCTGGAACTGAATGGCGAGGCCCGCGCCTATCCCTTGCAGATTATGACCTTCCACGAAATAGTGAACGACACCCTCGGCGGCGTGCCGGTGGCCGTTACCTTTTGCCCGCTTTGCAATTCAGCTATCGCCTTTCGGCGGGAACTGGACGGCGTCGTCTATGATTTCGGGGTTTCCGGCAACTTGCGCAACAGCGACCTGATTATGTGGGACCGCCAGACTGAGTCCTGGTGGCAGCAACTGACCGGGGAGGCCATCGTTGGCAAGCTGACCGGCAGGCGGCTGGATATTCTGCCGGCGGCTATGGTCGCCTGGCGGGACTTCAAGGAAGCCTACCCGGAGGCCAGGACCCTTTCCCGGGATACCGGCCACCACCGGGACTACGGACGCAATCCCTACGAAGGTTATGACCGGGTGGATCAGCCGCCCTTTCTTTTTAGAGGCCGGCCGGATGAGCGATTGCTGCCTTTGGAACGCGTAGCCGCCCTGACCATGGGCGAAGCGGCGCTGGCCTTTCCCTTCACCCTGCTGGAGGCGGAACGGGTTATCCATTACCCGGTTGACGGACGGGAACTGGTGGTTTTCTTTACGCCCGGGGCCCGCTCGGCGCTGGACGCCCACTACATCGCCGATGCCCGTGAGGTTGGCGCTACCGGCATTTTTGCCCGGGAGCTGGCCGGCCAGCAATTGACCTTCCAGGCTGACGGCAACTACTTCCTGGACCAGGAAACCGGCAGCCGCTGGAACATCCTGGGGCAGGGAATAAGCGGCCCCCACCAGGGACGCCAGTTAACCCCTCTGGCGCACGCCAACCATTTCTGGTTTGCCTGGGCCGCCTTCCGCCCCGATACGGTGGTCGTCCGCGAAGCCCCCGGGGGGTCCCCTGCTGACCCGCCGTAAAACGCCGCTCCTGCCCGGTTCGCTCCAGGCAAGCGCTGGCCGGCCAGCGAGCTGATGCAAACCGGCCGGTCATTGCCGGCCGGGTGCCTGCCCAGCTACAATACCCCCAGCCCGGCGCTCTGCCCTTAACTCATCCGGGCTGACGAGGAAACGCCATGGCAACACCGCAGGTTACCTTCGGCTGCAACTTTACCGTGGAAGGTTATTGGGACGTGGTAGAGTTTGCCCGTAAGGCCGAAGAATTGGGCTATGACCGCATTACGACCGGCGAGCATATAATGGATGGCAACCCGCCCCGGCCAACGCTGCTCAATATTCCCCTGATGGCCGCGGCGGCCGGCGCTACCACCAGCTTAAGAGTGATGACCGGCATTGTCATTGCGCCCCTGTACCACCCGGTAATGCTGGCCAAGCTGGTAACCTCGCTGGACATAGCCGCCAAAGGTCGGCTGGACTTTGGCATTGGCATCAGCGGTCAACGGGGAACCCGTATCGAGTTTGACGCTCTGGGAATACCGGTAAACACCCGGGGAAAACGCACTGATGAGATAGTGGCGGTAATGAAGCGGCTTTGGACGGAGGAGAAGGTCAGCCATCGCGGGCGGTTCTTCAGCTTTGAAGACGTTACCTTGCTGCCCCAACCTTATCAGCGGCCCTACCCGCCGGTCTGGGTAGCAGGAAGAAGCGAACCGGCCATGCGTCGGGCGGCGCTGGGAGGCGACGGCTGGTATCCATACCTTTTTACGGTTCGGCGACTGAAGGCAACCAACGCTGCCGTGCGGCAAATTGCCGCCGAAGCCGGACGGGATTTGTCCCGGTTTCACTGGGGCATCAACCAGCCCACCGCCATCGCCCAAGACGGCGCCGCGGCGCTGGCGGCGGCAGTAGCGCACGTGGGGCAACGCTATGTAACTCCGGAACGCAGCGCTGAAGATATTGCCCAGGCCTTGTGCCTTACCGGCACACCCCGGGATTGCATCCGGGGCATCGAAGAACGGATTGAAGCCGGGGTGCGGGATTTCATCTTCGGCTTCCTGTCTCCCGACGCTGCGGGCCTCTACCGGCAGATGGAGACCATGGCCCGGGAAGTAATGCCCTACTTCCGCAACTAGCCTGACCGGCCCGGTAAAACCAGCGCAAAGCAATGCCCGCCCCTGGTGTGCGGGTGAGCGGATAGACTTCGGATAAGTTGTTTGCCAACCATGCCCAGAATGAGCATTGCCGCCCATGTTCCCGCCAGCCCCGACCAGGTATTCAGCCTGGTTACCGCCTATCCGGCGCAGGGCGCTCCCGACCTGCGGGCCCTTGAAGGCAAGTATGGGCAGCTGCTGGAGCGGCAGGGCAACTGCTATGTCTTTCAGGAAAGAACCGCCGCAGCTGCCCGGTGGCGTTATACTTTTGAGCCGGTCCATTGCCGCTACGCTCAGGCCCTTGGCTCCACCTGGTCAAACCGCCTGGACACTTTCGCGGCGGCCGGCGAGGGAACCCTTTGGACTATTACCTGGGAACCCCAATCCGGCGGGGCGCCTTTACTGCTGCGCTGGCTTTTATTCCGGCTCAAGGACCGCAAGCGGGTTTACCGGCAGATAGTTCGGCCGGTGCTGGAGCAGTTCCAGCGTCAGGGCTATTACTAGACGCCGGCGGCCCGCAGGGCCGCTTCCAGTTTGGGCGGACTATACCCCACCACATTCCGGGCGCCGATGACGGTTACCGGAGTGCTGCGCAAACCCATAGCCATCAAGTCAGCCATGGCCGCCTCGTCTTCAGAGATATTGCGTTCAGTAAACTCTAAACCTTTCCGTGAAAGATACACTTTCACCATGTGGCAGGGGCCTCAACCGGCCGAAGTGAATACCGTTATATCCATAGCGCGCCCATCTCCTCAATCGCTGAATTGGCCAACCGGCCGGCGGCAGCCTAACGCTGGCCTTCCTTAAAGTCGGACTTGGATTGGTAATCCTGGTCAAACAGACCCTCACCGGGCTTAACCGCCTCGTCTATGGTCTGGGCAAAGTCCTCGCCCTGGTCATACTTGCGAAGGAACTCCTCGCTGACAAAGAACATTCAAATACAGAAGCCGTCGCGCTTAATATCTTCATGGTGCCGGTCGCAGGGGCAAATCTTCTTGCGATCTTCCACGGGATCGCCGCTGAGGGGCATTCACGGGCAGTAGCGATAACCGTGCTTAACCTGGTTTTCTGCCAGGCCCTGCTGCACCACCGCCACCACTTCCGGGTCGGGGAAAAATTCGTAAGGACCGCGTTCCACGTATTTCTCAGAAAAGGACCTGGCGCCCTCAAGCGCCTGGTCAAGGTTCAATTTACGCTGCAATGCTCAACCTCATTCAATATAATTATCCGGGCCCGATTATCCCGCTCCCGCCCCGGTGAAACCCGCATCAAATTGCGCCGGCCGCCTTCGCCCAACTGCACCGGCGGAACCCTGTGCCGCCACACTCCCGGCTTGATTGCCTGCCTGAGCCGAACCTGTCAAAAACCGGCCGACCCGCTCGCAAAACCGTTTGCCGCCGGCTGGCAGCCCGGTCAACCCAACCCCCCTTGACGCATCCTGGCGTGCATCTCGCAGGGCATTCCGGCGAACATGCGAGCCTTGGCATCCAGGTTTTCCCACAGGCTGGGCATGGCCTGCCTGACCTCCGCCAGGGTTTTGGTAACCTCCACTTCAACACTCAGCAGGCCGGCGGTGCCGCAGGTGCAACGAAGCGCCAGATAGACCTTATGAAAGCCGCGGTTTCCGGAAAAATCGAGCTTGAAGCCCTTCAGAAGGGTCAGGCCCGGCCTGTCCGCCGCCTCTTCCCGAAACAACTCCTGAATCTGCTCCAGGCTGGCCGGCGCGCCGGCGTCGTCCCGGCCTGCACCGTCAGGCGTCATACTTAAACCCCTCCCGCCAACACAGGGTATCGCACGTTCCGACCTGCTTTAAGGCAGGGCGGCCACTGCCTTTATTTCTACCAGAAACTCCTCGCGCACCAGCCCCTCAATTACCAGCAGGGTATTGGGCGGGTATTCTGCGTCGGGGTAAAGCGCCGGGAAAATTGCGGAACGGGCCTCCATAAAGGGCTGCACCGTCTCCCGCCCCACCACGTAGGTGGTGAATTCTACCACATCGTCAAAAGAGGCTCCGGCAGCGGCCAGAATCTCGCCAATGTTATCGTAGCACTGGCGGGTTTGGGCGGCGATACCGCCATCGCCGGCCAGGCTGCCGTCAAGGGTAATGCCCACCTGGCCGGCGATATAGAGCAGTCTGCCCGGCCTTACCTTTACCGCCTGCGAGTAGGCGCCCAACGGCGGGGGCGCCTTCCGGGTGCTGACCACCTGACGCTCTGTTTCAGGCATTCCGTCTCCCTGTTGAACGGCAGTATTAACCGAAATCCAGCGCCCTTGCGCCGTTTGTTCAGCCGGACTGGCAAACACGGCCTGGGCCGGCGCCGCTCTAGTCGGTGGCGGCGGCTACCAGATACCGCCCACCCACCACATTCAACTGGTCTCCGGTGATGTAAGAAGACTCATCGGAGGCCAGAAAGAGGCAGGCGTTGGCAACGTCCTCCACCGTACCCTGCCGCCCCAGGGGGATGCGTCGCAGTTGTTCCGGGTCGCCGTTAGGCCGCCGCGAATCCCGGGCGAACCATTCCGGGTTGCGTCGGGCAGTGTCAATCGTACCCGGGTTAACCATGTTGGCCCGGATATTATAGGGGGCAAACTCGGCGGCCACGGCGCGGATAAAACCCCACAGCCCGGTCTTGGCGGCAGTTACCGTAGCCGTATCGGAACGGCCGGTAATGGAAGCCATACCGCCGATGGCGATAATGCTGCCGGCCCTCCGTTCCATCATTCCCGGCAGAACCGCCTTGCACAGGTAAAAGCTGGAATGCAGGTTTATGGCAAACACTCGATGCCAGTCTTCATCGGTTACCGACAGCAGCGGATGATGCGGACGTATGGCGGCGTTGTTCACCAGCACGTCGATTTTGCCCAGAACGACCAGGGATTGCGCGACCAGTTCCTGACATTGGGCTGAGTCGGCTATATCTGCCGTAACCGTAAAGGTCTGCGCCCCCAGTTCGCGGCACTCGGCGGCCACTGCTTCCAGTTCAAGGGGGCTTTGCAGGGAAGTAAGGGCTAAATCGGCGCCCTCCCGGGCAAAGGCAAGGGCCATTTCCCGGCCAATGTTGCGACTGGCTCCGGTAACAAGTGCGGTCTTTCCGGTCAAACGCAAGGATCGTTCTCCTGTATCTGCTGAATGGGCAAGGGGAATCGGCGCTCTCGTCTCTTAGTCCCGGCGGTTTCAGGTCAGGAATCTCCCGGACGCTCCGGCATATTGTGCAGAATGTCATCCAAAGCCTGCTCCAGGCCGGCGTCCGCTTCTGCCGGGTCCTGAAAGGGGGCATAACGATAGTCGGCCCTGACCTGAGCGATAAATTCGCGGGCGTTAGAATTGGCGCCGGCGATTCGCTCCAGGGTTTCCTGCAGCCGGGTCGATTCGACATCACCCCGCGCTTTCAGGTCCGACAGATCCAGATCCAACCGGAACATGGCCCTAACTCGGCGCATAATATCGTAAAAAGAACGGTAGTCGGTAACGATGCCGACCTGCCGGCTCCCCGAGGCGCTGAAGGGAAACATGGGAGCCATGGCTCCCAGGCGGAATACCGAGAGTTCCGGGTAGTTGTAGCAGGCCAGATTTACCAGGGCCATGCCAATCGTCGGCCCTTGACGGCCATTACTGCCATAATTGGAGAACTGAATGCCGTACGGCTCCAGGGTTTCCTTCATATCGGCCCGGCTATAAACGCAGCCAACCCGCCGTTCCATATCCGGGGGGGCCGGCCCGTTGTAGCCTTCCACGGCAACCGTTTGCTCAACCCCCAACGCACGGATGGCGGCAAAAAAAGCCGCTCCGTAGCGGGGCAATTCAAACCATGGTTCTTCGCCCAGAAAAATCGCCAGCCCGTTGCCGGCATCGTAGAAATCGTTGTCCCAGTGCATCCGTACGCTGGGCAGCCCGTCCGCAAAGGCGCAGGCCGGCCGAAAGTTGTCGTGGGTTCCGGCCACCTGAAAAGGGTAACACAGCCTTTGGATTTCCGGGCCCAGCCGGCCGATTTTACGGGCCTTGAAATGGTCAATCAGATACTGGGGCAACCCGCTGGAAATGTTGCCCCCGTCTGACCATTGCCGGCTCCACCCGGCAATCAAGTACCGGGCATTGGGCTTTTCATCCAGAATCAGCAACTCACCGGCCATTTCCGCCGTCTCCTGTGGGGCGATTATAACACACCGCTCAAGCCGCAGGGGCCGGCCAGCCGCACGGTTCCGGCCTTTCCCGCCGGCCCGGGGAGGGCCGCAACGTCCTGGCGGTTGTCCACCCCTTGACCCGGATACCGGGGCGTTTTCGCCGTCGGCAAACCTCGGCGCTTTCAGCCGGCGGCCGGCTCAGACATCATGCCAGTCGTGGCCCCGGTAACAAGCTTCCCAGAACTGGTACTCGTAGCGCAGGGTGGTTCGGAAAATTCGCTCCAGGTTCGCCTTGCCGGCGGCATCCGCCCGCGCGCCGGCCTCATTCAGGCGTTCGGTGAACCACTCTACCAGTTCGCCCAATACCGCAGGGCTGTGGATGTCGATCCAGCCCTGGTACACCGGGTTGCCAGGGCGGGCGCCAGCGTTGATTAAGCGAGTAGCCCAGTCCAGGTAAGTACCTTCGGTAACGTAGAACAGGGCCAGCAGCTCGTCAAAGTTCCCTTCCAGAGCCGTGCGCACCATAAAGTCGCCAAAGGCCTGGGTAACCGGGTTAGCCTCGGCAGCCAGGTATTCCCCGGCGGTTATCCCCAGTTCCTGAAAGCCGTTCAGGAACAGGTCGTTCTCAGCCGACAGAAAGTTGGCAAGAAACCTGTTAAGCACCTTGCCCGCCTGGTAGTCGGGCGCAGCCCGGGCAATGGCAACAGCCGTCAGCTTCACCAGGTCTTTGCAGAAGACGTAATCCTGGCGGAAGTAGTTGCGAAACCGGTCAATATCCAGACTGCCGTCGCCCATCTCCAGCACGAAGGGGTGGGTTACCACGGCCTCCCATTGGGTGTGATACCTGGCGCGCACTTCAGCGGCAAAGGGCATCTTTACCTCCGGCGCAGTCGTTGCTCCAATGGCTGCGCGATATAAGGATAAGCGGGCTTTCCGGGAAGCGTTGAGTGTTCCCGGGGCGCATGGTATAATTGACGCAGCCGGCGCTATCAGCCAAAAAACTGCCGGCCTGGCTTTCCCCAGTAGCTCAGCGGTAGAGCGGGCGGCTGTTAACCGCTAGGTCGCAGGTTCGAATCCTGCCTGGGGAGCCAAATTCCCGAAACCCGGCCCGGCCTTTCCGGCCGAGGCCTTTGCTTTTTCAGATGACCAGATTGTGCCCGCTACCGTCTTCACCGTCAACATCCATCCCTGGCTCCCCCGCAGCAGAATCATCATAGACGTCAACGCAGCCGGCGTCAGCAGCCTGCCGGAGTTGGCCCGGCTGGCCCGAGTGCAGCGGTTCAGCTACATCAAGTTCCGGTTCCGTTTAGGGAATGCCTCGCCAGCCTGACTGAATTTACAATGACCTGGCCGCCGGCCTGACCTGATATATGCAATGGCGTTGAGCGTCCGGGTTTATGGTTCAGGTCGGCAACCGCCAGCCGCCTCCCAATCCGTCAGTCGGCGCACCTTGTTCGATTGGTTTCCACTGAGCAGTTCCAGTTTGCCCAGGGTTTACCGGGGCGCGCTGACCATTATGCCGCTCTTTTTGCGCTGACTGGCCGCCCTCACAAAAGACCTCGGGATGGGTGGGCAGTACGCCCCCATCCCGAGGTTTTTCACTGGACCTTGCGCCATTGGCAGGAGTGGCCTATCGCATTAGCCGCTGGCGATACAGGTACGCCCCGCCCCCGAGCAGGGCCAGCGCTGCTAACCCCAGCAGAAGCCACAGCGGCCAATTGATACCACCTGAATCTTCCGGCAAGGCCGGCGGCGGCGGCGGTATTGGCGTAGCAGTTGGGGGTGGCGCTGGCGTAGCTGTCGGCACGGCCGTAGCTGTGGCCGTCGCGGTCGCCGTGGCCGCTGGCTGGACTGCGGCAGCGGCGGCGGCTTGCCATCGGGGCGTTGCAGTGGCTGTCGGCCTCGCCGTGGCCGTCGGCGTTGCGGTGGCGGCCGTCGCGAGGCCGGCTGCCGACGGCGCGGTGGTCGTGGGGACAAGCATCGCAGCGGCCGTCGGCGTACTGGTCGGCAGAGGTGTCGCCGTCGGGGTTGACAAGTTCGTCCCGGACGAACTCCGGGCAGGCGCCGGCGTACGGGTCGCCAGAGCCAGAGGCCCGGCTGTCGGCAAAACGATAGGCGTCGCCGTCAGCTGCGGTGCAACTGCGGGCGTCGCCGTCAGAGCCGGGGTTGCTGTAACCGTACCCGTCAGAACCGGGGTTGCTATGGCCGTAGCCGTCAGAACCGGGGTTGCTGTAACCGTACCCGTCAGAACCGGGGTTGCTGTAACCGTACCCGTCAGGGCCGGGGTTGACGTCGCCGTCGGAACCGGGGTTGCTGTGGCCGTGGGCACTGACGCGGCCGGCACCGGCCCCGGACTCCGGAACCCGGAAACTACGCCGGGCGCCGGGGTCGCCGTCGGCATGCTGGTCGGCATCGGCGTCGGCGTGTTGGTCGGCGTCGGCGTGTCCGTCGGCGTGTTGGTCGGCGTTGGTGTGTCCGTCGGCGTGTTGGTCGGCGTCGGCGTATCCGTCGGCGTATTGGTCGGCGTCGGCGTGTCTGTCGGCGTATTGGTCGGCGTCGGCGTGTCTGTCGGCGTATTGGTCGGCGTCGGCGTGTCCGTCGGCGTATTGGTCGGCGTTGGCGTGTCTGTCGGCGTATTGGTCGGCGTTGGCGTGTCTGTCGGCGTATTGGTCGGCGTCGGCGTGTCTGTCGGCGTATTGGTCGGCGTCGGTGTGTCCGTCGGCGTATTGGTCGGCGTCGGCGTGGCTGTATCGATTCCTTCCTGCGTGTCTGGCGTCGGTGTGGCCGTCTCCACTACCGGCTGCGTGTCCGGCGTCGGCGTATGGGTTGGCGTCGGCGTGTCCGTCGGCGTATGGGTTGGCGTCGGCGTGTCCGTCGGCGTATTGGTCGGCGTCGGCGTGTCCGTCGGCGTATTGGTCGGCGTCGGCGTGTCCGTCGGCGTATTGGTCGGCGTCGGCGTGTCCGTCGGCGTATTGGTCGGCGTCGGCGTGTCCGTCGGCGTATTGGTCGGCGTCGGCGTGTCCGTCGGCGTATTGGTCGGCGTCGGCGTGTCCGTCGGCGTCGGCGTATGGGTATGGGTTGGCGTCGGTGTGTTGGTTGGCGGAACCTGTCCATCGTCCGGATCCTGCGTGGACGAGGGAGTCGGCGTCGGCGTCGGCGCGGGGAAGCATTTCTCGGTCGAGGCGGGGCCTTCGCCGGTGGGGTTCGCGGCGCGCACCTCGAAGCAATATCTCGTATCGGCGTTCAGGCTTGGCACCGTGTGGCTAACGGTATTCCCGTTTGAACCAATAATCTTGCGCCAGGCGTCCCAGGACCCGCCATCGGTTCGCTGCCGAAACTCCCAGTATTCAATCATATCCTTTTGGGCGGTGGTTGCTTCATTGACTTCCCACGTCAATCTCATTTGCCCGTCCAGGAGGCCCATAGCAACGGTCAGGATCGGTCTTAAGGTGGGTGCGGCAAGGGTGTCGTCGTTGACGATGGTGATGGTGACCGGGGTACTTTTCCAACTGGAGAGAGCGCCGGAGAGAACAAGGTCGACCTCGAAGTCTTCATCTGCCTCCGGGCGGTCATCGGCTATAATTCTGAAGGTATGAGTGGAGGTCGTTTCGCCTGCGTCTATAATAAACCTGGTGCCGCTGACACTACAGACGTCAGTCTCATTGTTAGCATTGCCGCACGATGTGGTAAACGCGGCAGTGCCCCCCCGGTTTCGAGGTTGGAGAAAAGGTTTTAACCCACCTACCGGCGCCGCCTCGCCAAGGGTGGCTGTAACATCGAATTCAACATTCTCGGCCCCGTCATCCCCTTCGGTAATCTGGGTGTTGGCAACCGACAAGACAATGGTCTTGGTAGTCGGCGTAACCGTGACCGGGTCGGATGCGGGACCGTTGCCGGCGGCGTTCCCCGCACGAACCTTGAACTGGTATTCCGTACCATCAGTCAGGGAGGCAATGGGGTGGGAAATGGTGTTTGCGTCGGAGCCGCTGATGTCATTCCAGTTGCCGAAGGCTCCGGTGCCGGTCTTCATCTGATACTGATATTTGGTGATGGTGTGGTTGGTAGGGTTATTCCAGCTTAGGGTTACCTGCCCGCTGCCGACCCGGGCGACCAACCCGAGGGGAGCGGAAGGGGCGGAGCCGCCGTCCTGCGCCTGCACCGCCGGGAAGGAGATGAGGGCGGCCACCGCCAGCAGGGCAAAGGATGCCAGGGCAAGGCCAATCAGCGCAGGGGTGTTTCTTCGATGAATACGCATCAGTCAACCTCAACAGCCCGGAACGGGGGGCCGGAGAGTAATTCAAGTGTTCCGGGGTTAACCCGGATTGCGTATGCTTCTGTCATCAAACTGCTCCAGTCATAAATATTCGGCTCAAGGGTATTCTATAAGGTCGTCGGGAAATTGCCGGTGATAGCGAGCTTTTCCGGCCCGGGTTTCTGCCAACCCGCAACCTGATGCAATCACGGCGACCATTCTACTCGAAAAACGGCGGCGTTGCAATCAGCCGAAATCGCCACAAGTTCGGTTTTCCTGAAAGGGGTCTCCTGAAAGCCCGGGTTCCGGGGCGTCTTCCCCGGCCCGGCGTCAAATACGCCATTGCCGGTTTCCTTAAACAAACACAAACAACCACCGCGCGCAGCCCGCCACTTTCCCCGTCAAGCGCCTCGAAGCGGTCGGTCAATGCCAGTTTGCCGGTGTCAGCCCTTGCCCGGTTAAGGTACAATACAGCATCCGGCCGGCCCGGAATACGCAAACGGCTCTACCCTGATTTCCATTGACTATGAAAGCGGCATGCGGGCATTAAGCATCCGCCAGCCCTGGGCCTGGCTGGTGGTCAACGGTTGCAAGGACGTGGAAAACCGAACCTGGCCCACCCGGTTTCGCGGCCGAATCTATGTTCATGCCGGACGGCAGGCGGCGCCGGAAGACTTTCCCCGGCTGCGGAGCTATGTGCGTGAATCGGGCATCATCGTTCCCGACGACTTGCCCCGGGGGGCCATTGTTGGCGAAGTTACCATCACCGGCTGCGTAACGGCCGCGGAAAGCCCCTGGTTCAGCGGCCCCTTTGGGTTCACCCTGGCGGATCCGGCAGCTTACGCAGTCCCCATTCCTTACCGCGGGCGGCTGGGCTTTTTCCCGGTAGATGAGCTGACAGTTAACCGTGTAGAATAGACAGCAGCGCTTTCCTTAAGGAGGTAACCAACATGCAACCGCCCACTGCGCAAACCAGGCCCATGCTGACCATTCAGGAATCGGTGCAGACCTGCCTCCGCAAGTATGGCGACTTCAGCGGACGGGCCACCCGCGCCGAGTACTGGTGGTGGCAGCTGGCCGCTCTTCTGGCGGCCCTGGCTCTCTCTGCGGTGGACAACGCCATTATGTGGTGGGCCGACGTGCCCTTCAGTCCCTTGCAGGTTATATTCAGCCTGGCCGTCCTGCTGCCCGGTCTGGCGGTTACCTGCCGCCGCCTGCACGACATCGGCAAAACCGGGTGGTGGCAGCTGATTTGGTTCCTGATGGTAATCGCCGCCGCAATTCTCGTCGCTATCGGCGCGGTTTTTACCTGGTTCAGTATCTCCGGCGGTTCCTTCTTCGACCCCGATTACTGGGATGTGTCCTTCAACGACTTCGTGCCGCTGCTGCTTACCGTGATACTGTTCGTCTTTACCATAGTGGGGGTGTTTATCTGGCAGCTGGTCTGGTTAGTCCAGCCGGGGCAGGACGGCCCCAATGCTTACGGCCCGGATCCCCGGGCTTTGACCCCGGCCCCGGAACCGGGCAACCCTATCGACTAGGCGCAGCCTTCAAGCAAGTTTCATTCCGGAGCTGAAGCGATGCCCAAGCTGATTCCGGTAGCCGACGAATTAAGTCAACCCTTCTGGGATGCGGTCAATCAAAGGCGTCTGGTGGTGCAGCAGTGCGCCGCCTGCCGCCGCATGCAGTATCCGCCCCAACTTTCCTGTCAGTATTGCGGCGCTTCGGCCGGGCTGGCCTGGACCGAGGTGGCCGGCCGGGGGCGCATTGCCGCTTACATTGTCATTGAGGATGGCCGGCTGAACCGCCGGATGCCGGACCAGCCCTATAATCTGGCGCTGGTAACCCTGGACGCCGACCCTTCCATCAACTTTTATTCCAACCTGCCCGGCACGCCGGCCTATCAGGTTCCGGTAGGGGCCGCCGTCGAACTGGTATTCGAGGAAGTGGCTCCGGGCCAGTTAATCCACGAGTGGCAGGTGGTTGGGTAACCCCGCAGAACGGCGGGGCAGCGCCGGCAATGACCGGGCCGCCATCAGTTGCTGAAATCGGCCCCGGTCGGGCGTGTGGAATATTCTCATATACCAACTAACAAAAGGGACGACCATGACGAGCAGCAGCAACTTTCCGTGGCGCCGGGACCGGGATGGTCTGGGCGTTTGGGAACATCGGGGCCAGGTCGCCATTGCCGGCTACGGGCATTCGCCGGTAGATCGGCGGTGGGACGGCGTTTCCCTGGACAAAACCCTGGGAGCCTATTCCATTCTGGCTTGCCAGAGGGCTATGGAGGATGCCGGCGTTACCCCCGACCAGATTAACGGGGTAATCTGCTGCGACAGCCATATCGCCGGCGGCAGCGGCGGTTCCGCCTCCCGGTGGGCGCCCCGCCCTTATTTTGACCCACCCTACGATTCGGAGTATGGCCTGACCCTGGTCAATGCCCAGTGGCTCATCCGGGCTATGGGCCTGCCCAACGTCCGGTTCGCCCCCACCGGCGTGCCGACCATCGGGGAAATGATGGGCATGGCGGCGCAGGCGGTAGGCGATGGGGTCTGCAATAACTGCCTGGTCATTTACCCGGCCGGCAACCTGGATGGCCGCTACCGGCGGGGCGGCGAGAATGCCGATGATTACGCCCGGGGCGCCCGGCAGTGGACCGTACCCTGGGGCAATCACGGCGGCAACGACTTCATCAACATTTTCCCCCACAACCAGTATTGCCGGCGGTACGGCGGCCAGCACGACGACCTGGCGCCCTTCGTCATCAACCAGCACAAGAACGGTATGCTTACACCCTGGGGCTTCAATTACAACCACGGCATCGAACCCATCAGCGTGGAGGATTACGTCAGCTCCCGCTACATACTGAACCCGCTGCGCATCTGGGACTGCGACCGGCCGGTCAATGCCGCAGCAGCTTACCTTTTCACTACGGCGGAGCGGGCGCGGGATCTGAAATCTACGCCGGTGTATGTGCTGAACCACTCCCAGCATAATTTCCGGTTCCGCACCACCCAGCCGGACCTGGACGAAGTGGAGCTGTGGACCGACCGGCAGGCGGCGCGCATGTACGAAGGGGCCGGCTTGGGCCCGTCCGATGTGGACATCTTCAACCCCTATGACGGCTATTCCATCATGACCCAGTTCTTTCTGGAAGGGTTTCAGTGGCACGGGGTAAAACGGGGGGAGGCCTTCGCCTTCTACGCCGGCGACATCAGCGTCAAAGGGCCGCACCCTTTCTGCTCCAGCGGCGGCAACCTGGGCAACGGGCGCACGCGAACCGCCATGTACACCGACAGCATCGAACAGCTGCGCGGCGGCGCCGGCGACCGGCAGGTAACTGTCCGGGCCGAAACGGCCCTGTGCGCCTTTACCACTCCCAGCAGCGGCGGCTGGTTGATGCTGGCCAACCGGCCCGGCTAACCGCCGCGCCGGGGAAAGTCAACCGATAACTTTAGCGAGGAACCTTTTGCGTAAATTGATTAGTTTTGACATCGACGGCACGCTGGAGGTGGGCGACCCGCCGGGGTGCATCACCCTGGCTATGGTGCGGGCCGCCCAGGCCCGGGGCTGCATCATCGGCAGCTGCTCCGACCGGACGGTGAGCAACCAGGAACGCCTTTGGCGGGATAACCGGGTTCCAATGGAGTTCACCGTCCTCAAGCACCAGCTGGATTCGGTAAAGGCCCGGTTCGAAGCGGCCGCCTATTACCATATCGGCGATACCGACCTGGACCGGCAATATGCCGAAAGAAACGGCTTTGAGTTTCTGCTGCCCGACGCCGCCGTCGCCCGGATTTGGGAGGAAGGCGATTAACTGCGGCCCCTTTCAGGCCCTGATTGACCGGTTCCGCCGGGCGCGCCGAGACCCTTCCCTGGCGGTTCTGGAGGGCTTTCACGTCCTTAAGCACGCTTTGCGCTTCGGGGCGGCGGTAACTGAAATCGTTACCTGCGACCGGCAGCAGGCGCAGCGCTTGACTGCATCCCACGCCCCCGAGCTGACGGGCTTTCCCGGCTTTGCGATTTCTGAAGTTCCCCAGGCCGTTTTCCGGCAGCTTTCCCCCTTTGCCCCGACCACCGGCATAATGGCCCTGGCCCGCCGCCCGCCAGCCGGCAGCGCCCTTAACGATGTCCCCTTGCGGCCGCTGGTACTGCTGGAAAACCCCCGTAGTCACGGCAATATGGGGGCTGCCATCCGGGTGGCCGCCGCCGCCGGCGCCGCCGGAGTGGTAACCACCGGCGAACACGACCCGTGGCACCCGGCAGCCTTGACCGGTTCCGCCGGGCTGCACTTCGCCTTGCCGGTTTGCCGGCTGCCGAAAACGGAGCGCCTGAACCGGTTAACCCAGGGGCCGGGTGGCCGGAGCCGGCCCCTGGTGGCGCTGACTCCCGGCGGCGAACCGCTGAAACCCGACCGGCTGCCCGACGCAGCAATACTGGCTTTCGGTTCCGAGCGCGGCGGCCTGACACCGGAACTGCTGGCCGCCGCCAGCTGCCGCCTGAGCATACCGATGACCTCTGGCGTATCCAGTCTGAACCTGGCAACGGCGGTGGCGGTGGTTTTGTACGCCTGGCGACTGGGCCAGCCCGGCTGATTCCAGCCCGGCGGCCGGCAGACCATTCTCCGGGCCGCGCTTTTCCCGGTTCAGGGCCGGCGCAATCGCCGGGGCCGGCAAAGCGGGGCAGACCGGCTGCCATGACCCGTAAGGGTGTGGAAGGTCAGACGGCCGGGCGGCAGCCCGCCCTAGGCCAGGCGCACCGGCTCCAGGGCGGCGAAATCGAACCGGACGCCGTGGCCCGGGTCTTCCCGGGGCGTAAACCTGCCTGCTTCGGGAAGCGCCGGGTTGAGAATATAGCCGGTGTTGTTAAGGTTCAGGGTAGGCAGGTGTTCTACCAGAAAGCCGTTAGCGGCGCCGCAGCACAGGTGAACCGAAATTTCCTCAACCAGATGCGGGGCCATCGGAAGATGAAAGGCGTCGGCCAAACGGGCGATACGCAGCCAGGGCGTAACGCCGCCGACGCGGCACACGTCGGCCTGAACAAACTGAATTGCGCCCCGCTGAAACAGATTAAGGAACTGTTCCGGCAGATATTCACCCTCGCCGGCGGCCAACGCCACGTTAACGGTTCGGCTCAACCGCTCGTACCCGGCGTGGTCTTCAGCCGGAATCGGTTCTTCCATCCAGAACAGGTTGAACTCCTCGGTGACCCGGGCCCAGGAAATGGCTTCTCCCACTGACCAGCGCTGGTTGGCATCCACCATCAGGGGGGTATAGGGGCCGATGGCCTGACGCACTGCCCGCAACCGGGCCACATCCTCTTCCAGCCTGGGCCGGCCCACCTTAATCTTCACCCCCCAGTAACCCTGCTTAACAAAGGCGGTAACCTCATCCAGCAAGTCTTCGGTGGAATAGGCCAGGTCCAGGCCGCTGCCATAGGCCGGCACACTGTCCCGGTAGCCGCCCAGCAGACGGAACAGGGGCTTGCCCTGAACCTTGCCGGCCAAATCCCACAGGGCAATATCCAAAGGAGCCAGAGCTGCCGGCGTCAGCCCGGCCGTGGTTATGTTAGGGAAAACGCTACGCCACAGGCGGTCGTAAAGCCGGTCAATACTGGACGGGTCTTCACCCACCAACTGCGGCGCCAACAGGGTATCAACGGCCTCCTTCATCCCTCTGCCGCTGCTGCCATGGCTGTAAGTCCAGCCCACGCCTTCCTGACCGTCATTGGCAATAACGCGGGCCAGCAGCAGGCTGGTGGCCTCTATTTGAGAGGTGGAGTTAGCCAGGCCCGCCCGACGCTGAATCCGATACAAGGCCGTTTCTACTTTTACGATTTGCACAGCGCTCCTCCCGGCAACCGGCTGCCCTCGCCTTCCGGCCCGGGTCAGGCGGCAGCGCCCACCACCGCCAGACAACGGGCGACAAAAGCCTGCATCAGCCCGATGGCTCGATCCGACTCGGGCCCCGGCACATTGCCAAAGCCATGAACCATGTCGGCAAAATATTCCACCTGAATATCTCCGCCGGCCCCCCGGAAAGCGCTTTCGAAACGCTGGGGAATTGAGAGAGGCACGTTGTCGTCCCTGGTCCCCTGGATAACCAGCGTCGGAGGCAGTTCTACCCGCTCTCCCCGCTCCAGAATGTGCTGAGGGTTCCCTTCCTTCATCCCCTCTTCGGTCAGGAAATAAGCCTGGCTGGAAGCGGCCAACCGCTCGTTGGCCGAGGATTGGGCATAGCGGTAGCGGGCGTAAGGATCCAGCACCGGCCAGCAGCAAATCGTGTAGGCAAGGGAAGCATCCAGGCCGGCCCCTTCCGGCAGGGACAGGGCGGCGTACCTGGAATCAGCCGGCCGCATGGCGCTGAGCATCAAGGTATGTCCGCCGCTGGAAGACCCCATGCCGCCCACCGTCAACGGGTCGGCGTTGAACTCCGCAGCGTGGGCCTTAAGCCAACGGGTAGCATAGTTAACATCCTGCACCTGGGCCGGGTAGGGATGGGCCGGGGCCAGCCGGAAATCGATGGCCGCCACCACCAGGCCGCTGGCGGCAAGGGCGCGGTTCATCACTTCATCGTTGCTCAGATCGCCCCGGTTCCAGGCGCCCCCGTGCACGTCCAGCATAGCCGGAAAAGGGCCTTCCCCTTCCGGCTGGTAAATGCGCGCCAGCCATGATTCCCCGGCAGCGCTGCGGTATTCCGCCTCGCGGACGGCAACATTGAAACTCTGGGACGGGTTATAGGTTACCATGTCAATCTCCTCAACAACCGGTTTCGCCGGCCCGGTCAGGCCGGAACGGCCGGCTAAATCAAAGCCTCAGGGGTGAAGATTCCCTCCATATCCTCAGCGGTGGCCGGGCTGACCGGCGCAACGCCCAGGGAAGTTTCCATGAACCAATAAACCTGCTTTAAATGGTGGGCGCTGTGGCTAAGGATAATGTTAAGCAATTCCACCACAGTGACCTCGCCGCCATAATGAGCCGGGACCGTCCGGTCAAAGGCTTCCGTGTTGCCGCTATTCAGAAAGGCTGTGATATTGGCAATGACCCCCTCGCCATACTCGGCAATTTCCGCCGGAGAATTAACCACGGCCAGCCGCTCTCGGCATGCCTGCATATCATCGGCGGTCATGCTGCCGGTTCGGTGGCTGAGCCAGGCCAGCTCGGGAAAGGAAATAATGTGAACGAGCGTATCGCGCAGCGATTCCGGACGCCAAGCTACCTCCTGCCTTAAGTGTTCCGGTGAAAGCTGCCTGGCGGCCCGGATAGCGGCGTGGAGAATCCGGTCGTACTTTTCAGCCAGCCAACTGGTGCGCCCGGAAAGGTCAACTTCAGTATCCAGCTTCAGGACAGCGATAAGTTTGCGGGGAAAGTAACCGATGATGATTTCCTCATCCACCACCGTCACCGGCGCCGATTTCACTCCCCGGTCGGCCAGGAATGCCTGCGCCTCCGGCTCGCTGGCAATATCGTGGCGCTCATACTGAACACCGTTGGACGTAAGAAACTCTTCCAACGTCCGGCAGCTGAATCAACCAGGGTTGGTATAAACATGCACGTTCATAAACTTAACTCTCCGGCAGTGCGCCATTGTGATTTTGCCAGAATAACGGAAAGGCCATTCCATAGCAAGGGTCGGTCACTGGCTAACCCGGCCGGCTCCCGCTGGCGAGTAAGGAAGGCGGTCGCCCAGGCCGGCCCGGGCGCAAATCGCAGTACGCTGAATGCGCAGTTGAGGGAGGGGCGTCTCTCCGGGCATGCCGGCCCGGGAACTGACCGGGCTTTAATCGAAAAAAGAGGGGAGAGCTACCGCTCTCCCCTCTCTGCAACTGCCGGCGCCGCAATGGCGCCGGAAGCTAGGGCTTTTCTTCCTCGTTTTCACTGCCCACGTTAATGGACAGTTGCCGGGCCTGTTTGGCCTGAAGCTTGGGGAAGACGATGGTCAACACGCCATTGCTGTAGCGGGTATGGGCCTGGCCTACATCCAGCGTATCGGGCAAACGGAGGGAGCGATGGAAAGAACCGGTATGCCGCTCCCGCATAAGGTATTGGCCGCTTTTGCGCTCAACCTGTTCAGCGGTGCTTCCCCGAATGGTCAGAACATCGTTCTCAATCGAAACGGTAATGTCATTCGGAGCCACCCCCGGCAGAGAAGCTTGCACCACAATATCATCCCCCTCCTGAACAACGTCCAGGGGCGCCGCCCAGCCTTCCATCGGCGCAGTTCCACTGCTGCCCGGAGCAAAGTTCCGCCACAACTGGTCCATATTTTCCTGCATCCGACGCAGTTCGCTACCAGGATCCCAACGTCGCAAAACCATAAGAGAGCCTCCTTTTATTGATTTCTTGTTGAGTAGTGTTCTTGATACAAGATATATCAAGTCCACATCAATATCTTACATAGTTGAGTGTATCGTGTCAAGTCCTTTAATTAGTAACAATCAATTTTGTTGACAGGTATATGCCTTATAACTATAATCATAGTATCAACTATGCTGTAGCAGTTAAGGGGTAGCTTCATGTCGGCCAGTTATTATGAGGTGCTGGGAGTTGGCCGGGACGCCGGCGAGAAAGAGATTCGTCAGGCGTACCGTCGTCTTGCCCGCCAGCATCACCCGGACGTGAACCCGGGCAATGCCGTATCGGAAGAAAAGTTCAAGCAAATAAACGAAGCCAACGCCGTCCTTTCGGACCCGGAAAGCCGCCGCAAGTATGATAAATACGGCGACCGCTGGACCCAGGCAGACCAGATTGAAGAGGCGGAAGCCAGGGCGCGTCGTTCCGGCTTCGGAAACTTCCGCACCCGCCACACCAGCGGCTTTAACCCGACCGGCAGCCGGTTCAGCTTTGGCGGCAGCAGCAACGCCGGCCAGGACGATTTGTTCGACCTGCTGTTCGATGGCCGGGCGCACGAGCAAGGTAGCGGGCGCCGTCCGCGAACCGAATACCCGGTGGAAATTACCCTGGCCGAGGCGGCTGAAGGGGCAACCCGTCTGGTCAACCTGCCCGACGGCCGCCGCCTGGAGGTTACCGTTCCGGCCGGCGTGGATACCGGGTCGCGGGTGCATATTCCCGCCGGCAGCCAGGGCGACGGCGACTTCTATCTGTCCGTCACCGTAATGAAGCATCCCCGGTTTGAGCGTGAGGGAAAGGACCTCTATTCAACCATAGAAGTTCCGGTGGCAGACCTGGCCCTGGGCGCTGAAGTTACCGTGCCTACGCTGCAAAGCAAGGTGGCGCTGACTATCCCTCCGGGCACCCAGAACGGCCGTCGTTTCCGGTTGGCCGGCCAGGGTTTGCCCGATGTCAACCAACCCAACGCCCGGGGCAGCCTGTTCGCCACGGTTAAAGCGATGCTGCCCGCCAACCTTACACCGGAAGAAACGGAACTGTTCCGCCAATTGAAGAATTTGCGCTCCAGGGAGAGGAATTAGCTATGCCCCACCCGCTCAATCGCAACCAGGAACCCTGCTTCGTAATCAGCATTGCGGCCCGTATGGTGGGTTTGCACGCCCAAACTCTTCGCTATTACGAGCGGGTGGGGCTAATCTGGCCCTCGCGCACCTCCGGCCGGCAGCGCCTTTACTCGCAAGCCGACATTGAGCGGCTGCGGCGCATTAAAACCTTTACCGAAGATCTGGGGTTGAACCTGGCTGGGGCGGAAATCGCCCTGAAACTCATGGCCCGCATCGATGAGCTGGAACAGGAGGTGCAAACTCTGACCAATACGGTCAGCCAGCTGCAAGCGCAGCAAGCCCCGCCCAAGCCAGCGCGGGAAGCGCCTTTTTAGCCCGGCCAGATCCAGCAGCAAACAGAATGCAGCAACCCGCTTCATACGCTGAAGCAGCAGAACCCGGAGGTGAACCGCATGACTCTGAAACCGGAAAATTTCACCGAACAAGCCCTGCAAGCAGTGCAGGAATCTCAGGAAATGGTACGACGTTACCGTCATAGCCAGTGGGACGTGGAACACCTGCTTATGGCCCTGCTGACCGAAGAGGCCGGCATCCCGGCCCAGATACTGGCGGAAATGGGCTTGTCTGCCGATGCCGTGAAGTCCCGGCTGGAACGGCTGCTGGACGCCACGCCCAGGTTGAGCCAGCCAGCCAATCAAATCTACGTCACGCCCCGCATCCAACGGGCCCTGGACGCAGCGCAAGCGGAATCGCAGCGCCTTAACGACGACTTTATCAGCGTTGAGCACCTGTTCATCGCCGCCTTGAGGGAACCCCAGGGCGGAACAGCCCAGTTGGCCAGAGAGTTCGGCCTGGACGAAGAAAGGGTTTACCAGGCGTTGACTGCCGTCCGGGGCGGCCACCGGGTAGAAGACCGCCAGGCAGAAAGCCGTTACCGGGCCCTGGAAAAGTACAGCATCGACCTGACCAGGCTGGCCGCCGAAGGCAAGCTGGACCCGGTCATTGGTCGGGAAGGGGAAATCCGGCGGGTGGCCCAAACGCTGACCCGGCGGAAAAAGAACAACCCGGTCATCATCGGGGAAGCCGGGGTGGGCAAAACCGCCATTGTCGAGGGCCTGGCCAGCCGCGTTGCCGCCGGCGACGTGCCCGATTCCCTGAAAAACCGCCGGGTGCTGGCCCTGGATATGGGGGCGCTGGTGGCCGGCGCCAAGTTCCGCGGCGAGTTTGAGGAACGGCTCAAGTCGGTTATGGACGAGGTTAAACAGGCGCAGGGCGAGATAATTCTGTTCCTGGATGAAATCCATACCATGGTGGGAGCCGGCGCCGCCGAGGGCGGCCTGGACGCCAGCAACCTGCTGAAACCGGCCCTGGCTCGGGGCGAACTTCAGTGCATTGGCGCTACCACCTCGGACGAGTACCGCCGCTACATCGAAAAGGACGCCGCACTGGAGCGTCGGTTCCAGCCGGTTTTTCTGGAAGAACCCAGTGTAGCGGATACCGTACTTATTCTGGAGGCTTTGCAGCCCCGCTATGAGGCGCACCACGGGGTTAAAATTGACCAGGCGGCATTGACCGCAGCAGCTAAATTAAGCGACCGCTACATTACCGCCCGTCAACTGCCCGATAAGGCAATCGACTTCATCGATGAAGCGGCCAGCAAACTCAGAATCGACGCCGAAAGCCTCCCGGTCAGTTTTCAGAAGCTGGAAAACCGGATTCGCCACCTGGCGGATCAGGAAGAAGCTGCCGCTCAGCGGGGGGAATACGAACAGGCCGCCGGCTACCGAACCGAGCGGCTGCAAGTGAGCCAGGAATACGAGGCCGAGAAGGCCCGACAGCAGCAGAACCGGAATGCCGACCTGGTGGTCCGCGAAAAGGACATTGCCGAACTGGTATCCAGCTGGACCGGCATTCCTGCCGGCCGCTTGCTGGAAAGCGAGGCGGACCGTCTGGTACATATGGAGGAGGCGCTGCACCAACGACTGATTGGGCAGGAGGAGGCGGTAAGCGCCGTGTCCGAAGCCATTCGCCGTTCCCGGTCCGGCCTGAGCAACCCGCGCCGCCCCATTGGCAGCTTCATCTTCCTGGGGCCGACCGGCGTGGGCAAGACGGAACTGGCCAAGGCCCTGGCAGAGTTCCTGTTCGACGACGAAAGCAATATGATACGCATCGATATGTCCGAGTACCTGGAGAAACACACTGTTTCCCGGTTGATTGGCGCACCTCCCGGATATGTAGGATACGACGAAGGCGGCCAATTAACCGAGGCGGTACGCCGACGTCCTTACCGGGTCATTCTGTTCGACGAAATTGAAAAGGCCCACCAGGATGTGTTCAACCTGCTGCTCCAAATCCTGGAAGACGGACGGCTGACCGATGGCCACGGTCGCACGGTGGATTTTCGCAATACGGTCATCATTATGACCAGCAACCTGGGCACCAGCTACCTGCACCGTCAGGGGCTGGGCTTCAATGCCACCGGAAAGTCGCTGGAAGCGGAAAGGCAGCGACTGGAAAACTCGGTGCAGGAAGCGTTGAAACAGGCCTTCCGCCCCGAATTCCTGAATCGCATTGACGAGACCATCGTTTTCCACCCCTTAACCAGAGCGGAAATCATCCAGGTGGTTGGCTTGATGGTAAAGGACGTGGCTCAACGGTTGGCCGAGCAGAATATAACCTTTGAGCTGACCGCAGCCGCATCAGACTGGCTGGCTGAAGAGGGTTTCGACCCGGTGTTCGGGGCCCGTCCCCTGCGTCGCGCCATACAGCGGCGCCTGGAGAACCCTTTGGCCAGGGGCTTGCTGTCCGGCGAAATTCAGGCCGGAGACCACCTGGTAGTGGATCGCAGCGAGGACGGCCTCACCTGGGCCAAGGCCGGGGCCGAGGCCGACGCAGTGGCTGCCGACTAGTCAAACTGGCTGCCGCCGGGCCGGCGCTCGGTCGGCAAAATGCGGGGCGGACTCAAGTCCGCCCCGCGCTTCATCTCCGGCAGCATGGCCAGGCTCATCCGCCAGCTTTAACTGCGCCAATCAACTCTTTTACGTCGCCGATGCCCTGCTGCGCCAAATAGCCCTGCATACCTTCCAGCACCTTGAAGGGGGCCCACAGGTCGGCCAGATTAGCGCTGCCAACCTGCACTGCCGTGGCGCCGGCCAGCATAAACTCCAGGGCATGCCGGGCGGTGAAGATACCCCCTGCGCCGATTAGCGGCGCCGCTACCGCCTGCGCCACCCGGTACACCAGAGCCACTGCTACCGGGTGCAGCCCGGGGCCGGAAAGCCCCCCGGTAACGTTCCCCAGAACCGGACGGCGAGTATCCACATCAATAACCATGGCCGGCACCGTGTTGGCAATAGTCAGAGCGTCAGCGCCGGCCGCCACTGCCGCCCGGGCAATCGCAGCAATATCGGGTACGTTGGGAGCCAGCTTGACCAGCACCGGCGTTTCAGCAAACCGCTTGACCGCCGCTACCGCCTGCTGCGTACCTTCCGGGCTGTAGCTGAAAAGGTCGCCCTGTTCCACATTGGGGCAGCTGAGGTTCAATTCTATGCCGGCAAACCCGGCAACGCCCCGGGTCATGGCCGCCATTTCGCCAAACTGCTCCGGGCTGTCGGCAGCCAGGCTGAGCAGGTAAGTTGTTCCATCCGCCGCCCACCGGGGCGCCAGGCTGGTCAGGCCGGCCTCGATGCCGGGGTTGGTCAGCCCGATAGCATTGAGCAAAACCGCTTCGCCCTGCTCCCTGGCTGCGCGAAAGGATTCAGGATACCAACGGGGTTCCGGGTTGCCCGCGCGGGCATACCGGGTAAAGGTTTTGGGGATGACCGCCCCTAACCGGCTTACCGACATTTCAGAGGTAAGCCCCCGGCCGTAACCATCGTAGCCGAAGGTGCCCGAGGCAATCATAACCGGGTTCTTCAACCAGAGACCGCGGGGGTGGTGCGGGGCCAGGTTCACCGAGAGAGCCGGCTTTGCCTTTTCCGAAGCTGACACAGAATACCTCTGAAACCGGCCGGAAGAAAAATGAACACTATGGCTCCATAGTAGCACCTGGCCCGGGTTAATGGAATATCCTGAGGGCAGAGGGGGGTGTAAACGCGCCGACAAACATCGGGGGCGGCTTGGTAAAACCGCCCCCGATGCAATAGAAATGCCCGCCCAGACAGCGGAGCCAACCGGGTTATCGGTTAAAGAGGGTCTTTCGCTGCATCATCCCGGGTAAATAAAGCGGCAGCCAGGGCAACCTCTTCTTCACCGTCAGCCCCGTTAATGCTGCTGCCGGCATCCTCAAAAAACCCGGCAGCATTAGCCTCATCAACCCCGGGGGCAATCGGCATTCCCGGATAGGGGGCATCGGCGTCGCCCTCCAGCCAGCCAGGGGGCAATTCAACGGCGCCAATGGGGGCGGGAAAGGCCGGGGTCTCCTCTTCCGGTATGTCGGATTCGACCCGGGCGGGAATCAAGCGGCCAATAATGACGTTCTCCTTGAGGCCCTGGAGCCAGTCGTGGGTGCCGCTGACGGCAGCCTGCGTCAGCACCCTGGTGGTTTCCTGGAAGGAGGCTGCCGCCAGGAAGCTGTTGGTACGCAGGGAGGCCCGGGTTACGCCCAGCAGAACCGGCTTGGCAGTTGCCGGTTCCCCGCCTTCGGCCAGCACCTTGGCGCAGTTTTCCTGAAATTCGAACCGATCCACAATTTGATCCGGGATAAAGTCGGAATCGCCGATGGACTTAACCTCCACGCGGCGCAGCATCTGGCGCAGGATTATCTCAATATGCTTGTCGTGGATGGCCACACCCTGGGAACGATACACCTGCTGCACTTCGTCCACCAGGTAGCGCTGCAAGTCTTCGGTGCCCTGAATGCTGAGAATGTCATGGGGGTTGCGAGGGCCGGCGGTCAAGGGGTCTCCGGCCCGCACCTGGCTCTGGTCGTTGACCAGCAGCTCCGCTGCGGCGGGTATGTAATACTCGCGCTCCTCGACGTCCTCCCAAACCACCATGATGCGGTCATCGGCCAGCTCAATGCGGCCGCCCACATTGGCGGTCACCTCGGTTACCGGCTGCGGCTCGTAGTCTTCGCCGGTATCCGCCTCATAGCTCAGGGACGGCAAAGTAGCCGCCAGCAGCATCCCCGGTTCCACCACATCGCCTTCGTCCACCAAAAGCTGCACCCCTTCGGGCAGCGGGTATTCCTCCTGAAACTCCTGACGATCCACCACTCGCACCGGTATATCGGTCAGGCGGCGGTCATCCTCGTCCAGCGTAATCTGCACTTCGCCGTCAATTTCCGACAACTGGGCCACGCCTTTGGGGATCCGGGCTTCGAAGATTTCTTCCACCCGGGGCAAACCGGTGGTAATGTCGGAACCGGCCACGCCGCCGGTGTGGAAGGTGCGCATGGTAAGCTGCGTGCCGGGTTCACCAATGCTCTGGGCAGCGATGATGCCTACCGCCTGACCAAACTCCACCAATTCCCCGGTGGCGGGCAGTTCACCATAGCATTTTTGACACACACCCCGCCGTGCTTCGCAAATCAGGGGAGAGCGCACCGGCGCCTGACCGACCCCGGCAGCATCAATTCGCTGCGCCAGGTCGCGATCAATGATCTCGTTCCGGTCTGCCAGTATTTCTCCGGTGGACGGGTCCACAATCGCAGCCGCCAGCGTCCGCCCGACAATCCGCTCCGCCAGAGTATCGCCTTCGCTGTCGGGCCGGGGGCCAATCATATAGGCGTCATAGGTATCGCAGTCTTCCTCAAAAACGATAACTTCCTGGGCAATATCCACCAGCCGCCGGGTCAGATAACCGCTGTCGGCAGTGCGCAAAGCGGTATCGGCCAAACCCTTGCGGGCGCCGTGGGTAGAGATGAAATACTCCCGGGAGGTGAGGCCTTCCCGGAAGCTGGACTTTACCGGGCGGTCAATAATCCGCCCGCCGGGTTCGCTCATCAGGCCGCGCATGCCAGCCATCTGCTTAATCTGGGTTATGTTGCCTTTAGCGCCGGACGAGGCCATTACCCCGATACCGCCATATTTGCCTTCTTTGATGGCCTCCCGCACCAGACCCTCGGTCTTCTCCGAGGCTTCGGTCCACGCCTCCACGGTAGCGTTATACCGCTCATCCTCCGACATCAGCCCGATTTCGTACTGCTGCTCAAAGCTGTCAACCCTTTCCTCGGCCTCCTGAAGGAAGTTCTTCTTCTCGCCGGACATCTGGATGTCGTTAATGGCAATGGTAATGCCGGAGACAGTGGCATAGTGGAAACCCAACTCCTTGATTCGGTCCAGGGCCTGGGCCGTTTCTTCCTTCCGGCTCAAACTCTGGTAAAGCTCGGCAGTGAGCTTTCTGATGGCGTCGCTATCGAACACCTCATTTTTGAAGCCGATTGACGGGGGCAGGTTTTCGTTGAAAATCAGCCGGCCCAGGGTGGTTTCCACCCAGGTTCCTTCCTCTTTGACCAGCCCGACCACCTGCCGCACGTAAATCCTGGCGCGCAGGTCAAGAAGCCCGCCGGCGTGGGCAATCCGGGCTTCGTCGATGTCGAAGAAGAAACCGCCTTCTCCGGTGGCGCCATCCTGCACCCCGGTCAGGTAATAGCAGCCCAGCACCATATCCAGGGTAGGGGCCACCAGGGGGTCGCCCGAGGCCGGGGAAAGCATGTTGCGAGTGCTGAGCATGGCCGTCTTCGCCTCGTGCACCGCCATGCGAGAGAGGGGAACGTGCACTGCCATCTGGTCGCCATCGAAATCGGCGTTGAAAGCGGAACATACCAGGGGGTGCAGCTGTATGGCATTGCCCTCAATCAACACCGGCATAAAGGCCTGAATGCCCAGGCGGTGCAAGGTTGGCGCCCGGTTCAACAGAACCGGACGGTCCCGAATCACCTCTTCCAGAATGTCCCAAACCTCGGGCCGGGCCCGCTCCACCATTCGCTTGGCGCTCTTGATGTTGGGGGATACGCCCAGCAGCACCAGCCGATGCATAACGAAAGGCTTGAACAGTTCCAAGGCCATGCGTTTGGGCAGACCGCACTGGTTCATTTTGAGTTCCGGGCCCACCACAATGACCGAGCGGCCGCTGTAATCCACCCGCTTGCCCAACAGGTTTTGCCGGAAGCGGCCCTGCTTGCCGCGCAGCAAATCCGAAAGGGACTTGAGCTTGTGGTTGTGGCTGCCCTGAATGGGCCGTCCCCGGCGGCCATTGTCAATCAGGGCGTCCACCGATTCCTGAAGCATCCGCTTTTCGTTGCGAATGATAATTTCGGGAGCGCCCAAATCCATCAGCCGCTTCAGGCGATTGTTGCGGTTAATCACCCGGCGGTAAAGGTCATTAAGGTCGCTGGTAGCGAAACGGCCGCCGTCCAGCTGCACCATGGGCCGCAGTTCCGGGGGCAGCACCGGCAGGACAGTAAAGATGATGTCCTCTACCCGATTGCCGCTGCGGCGGAAAGCGTCCACCACTTGCAGCCGCTTGATGGCTTTCTTGTGCCGCTGGCCTGAAGTGGAACGCATTTCCTTGACCAGGCCATCCCGCAAGGCTTCCAGATCGCAGTTGCGCAGGATTTCCAGGAGCGCTTCAGCGCCCATTCCGGCCTGAAAGAGACCGTCATACTTGCTGTTCAACTCCCGATACTGGGATTCGGGCAGCAGCTTAAGCGGACGCAGGTCTTCTATTTCCCGTATGGTTTCATCGTACTGGGCCCGGCTCTGGTCAAGTTCTGCGCCAAACTCATCTCCAACAGCATCTATTTCCGTCTGTAGAGCGTCGATTTCCGCCCAGGATTCTTCCGGGGCTGGTTCCAGGGCGTCGCTCTGCTCCCGGGATTGCTGCTCCAGAAATTCCCGCTTCTCCTGCAACGGAGTAAGCCGCTCCTGGTACGTCTGCTCCAACCGCTCCTGTTCCAGTTCGAACTGGAGCTGTTTTTCCTCCTTTAACTCGGTACGCTTGTCTTCGTCCACGGAAACGATTACGTGCTGGGCGAAATAGAGTACCCGTTCCAGGTTGCGGGGGGTCAGGTCGAGCAGCAGACCCAGGCGGCTGGGGTTCGTCTTGCTGAACCAGATGTGGGCCACCGGGGCCGCCAGACGAATGTGTCCCATTCGTTCCCGGCGGACCTTGGCCCGGGTAACCTCGACACCGCAGCGGTCGCAAACCACGCCCCGGTAACGGATGCGCTTGTACTTGCCGCAAAAGCATTCCCAATCTTTGGTCGGCCCGAAAAGCCGCTCGCAGAAAAGCCCGTCCTTCTCAGGCCGAAGGGTACGGTAGTTAATGGTCTCCGGCTTGGTAACCTCGCCATGAGACCAGTTCAGTATCTGCTCCGGGGAGGCGACGGATATCTTGACCGCATTGAAATTGGTAGCCGACATTTCCGTTCTGTCCTGCGCTCTAACCATTAAATCGCCTCCAGCGGAGTGTACGTTTCGGTCTCGTCGCCCAAGCCATCCAGCAGGGCCGGGAACTCTTCTTCGTTGAGCAGTTCCACGGACAGACCCAGGCTCTGCAATTCCTTAAGCAACACGTTAAAGGATTCGGGAACGCCGGGCTGGCCAATGGGTTCGCCCTTGACGATGGCCTCATAGGTTTTGACCCGTCCGGCCACATCGTCGGATTTAACCGTCAGCACCTCCTGCAGATTATACGCGGCGCTATAGGCTTCCAGGGCCCACACCTCCATTTCCCCGAAGCGCTGGCCGCCGAACTGGGCCTTGCCGCCCAGGGGCTGCTGGGTAATCATCGAGTAGGGCCCGGTAGAGCGGGCGTGAATCTTGTCTTCCACCAGGTGAATCAGCTTGAGCATGTAGATACTGCCGACGGTAACCGGCTGGTCAAAGGGGTCGCCGGTACGGCCGTCAAACAACTGGAACTTGCCAAAAGTGGGGGGCGCAAGGCGCTGCTCCCGATGCACCCGCAGCGACTCCTCGTACAGTTCTTCCTGGGTCAGGTTCGCTGCGGCCACGTTGGCTTCCCGCTCCAGCCACAGGCGGAGGCAGGCGTCCCGGGCAGCTCCGGGGAAATCGTCGCTCAACAACTGCTTCCCGTCGTAACCCCGTTCATCCAGCCAACCCTCAACCGCTGCGTAATCGATGGTCTGCGCCCCTTCGGCGGGGCCGGCATCAACAGCCCCGGATTGCCGGGCAAACCAGAAACGGGCCAGCGCGTCTTCAATGGAAACGTCAGAGGCGCCGTCAAACACCGGCGTAACGGCCTGAAAGTTCAGGCCCTGAGCCGCCCGGCCCAGGTGGGTTTCCAGCACCTGACCGAGGTTCATACGCGAAGGCACGCCAATCGGGTTGAGAATCATATCTACCGGGGTGCCGTCGGTCAGGAAGGGCATATCCTCTTCGGCCAGTATGCGGGCCACCACTCCCTTGTTGCCGTGCCGTCCGGCCATCTTGTCGCCCTCGGCAATTTTGCGCGTCTGGGCAATCCACACTCTAACTGCATCATTAACGCCGGCGGGCAGGTCATCGCCGCTGTTCCGGTTGAGGATTTTTACTTCAGTAACCTTCCCCCGCTCGCCGTGGGGCACCCGCAGGGAAGTATCTTTAACGTCCCGGGATTTTTCGCCAAAAATGGCCCGCAGCAGCTTTTCCTCGGCGGTCAGTTCGGTCTCGCCCTTGGGCGTTACCTTGCCCACCAGAATATCGCCGGGGCCAACATCGGCGCCGACGCGAATAATACCCCGCTCGTCCAGGTCCTTCAGGCTGGCTTCCCCCACGTTGGGAATGTCCCGGGTAATCTCTTCGGCCCCCAACTTGGTATCCCGGGCCTCCATCTCGTGCTTTTCAATGTGGACGGACGTGAACTGGTCGTCCTTCACCAGCCGCTTGCTGAGGATAATCGCATCCTCGTAGTTGTACCCATCCCACGACATAAAGGCTACCAGCACGTTCTGTCCCAAAGCCAGCCGGCCCTGGTCGGTAGAGGAACTGTCGGCCAGCGTAGCGCCGGCCTGAACCCGGTCGCCCTTCTGAACGATGATGCGCTGGTCCAGACAGGTGCCCTGGTTCGTGCGGGTGAACTTAATCAGGTTATGGTGGTGTTCCACGCCCGCGGCGTCGGTTACTACAATGTCTCGACCAGATACGGAAGAAACCACCCCGTCAACCCGGGCAAGAACCAACTGGCCGCTGTCCCGGGCCACCCGGTCCTCGATGCCGGTGCCGACGGCCGGCGCATCGGGCCGCAACAAAGGCACGGCCTGGCGCTGCATATTGGAACCCATCAAGGCCCGGTTGGCGTCATCGTGTTCCAGGAAGGGAATCAAGGCGGCCGAAATGCCCATAATCTGCATCGGCGAAACGTCCATCAGGTCCACCAATTCCGGCGGTTCCTGGCTGTAATTCTCGCCGATTCGAACCTCCACCCGGTCGCTGACGAACTGCCCCAGTTCATCCAGCTCGGAATTAGCCTGCGCGATACGGTAGTTTTCCTCCCGGTCCGCCGACAGGTACTCCACATATTCCGGGTCGTCAGCCACATAGGGGCTGACTTCCAGGGCGAACTCGTTGGCAATGGCCCGTATCTCCCGGGCCCGGGCCCGGCTGATGCGCCGGCCCCGGGCCACCAGCACCTTGCCCTCCGGCCCAGTCACATCGGCGCTCACCTTCCGGCCGGTCAGATTAGGCGCCTTGCTGGAGATTGTCTTCAGCACCCGGCGATAGGGCGATTCAATAAAGCCGTAAGGGTTGATTTGGGCATAGGAAGACAGGGAACTGAGCAGGCCAATGTTAGGGCCTTCCGGGGTTTCGATTGGGCAGATACGCCCGTAATGGGAGAAATGCACGTCCCGGACATCGAACCCGGCCCGTTCCCGGGAAAGGCCGCCGGGGCCCAGGGCGGAAAGCCTCCGTTTATGAGTCAATTCGGCCAGAGGGTTAGTCTGGTCCATAAACTGGGAAAGCTGGGAGCCGCCAAAAAATTCGCGCACCGCCGCCGCCACCGGCCGAATATTTACCAACCCCTGGGGAGCCGCCGCCGCGCTTTCCGGGTCAGCCAGCGTCATCTTTTCCTTAACCATGCGTTCCATGCGCACCAGGCCAATGCGCACCTGGTTCTGCACCAGTTCACCCACCGACCGCACCCGGCGGTTGCCCAGGTGATCGATGTCGTCCGGGCGCTGGTCGCCCCGGTTCACCAGAATCATAGTGCGTATAACTGCAACGATGTCCGCCAGGGCGATCACCCTGGAATCGGAGCGCTCTTCCTGCGACAACCGGCGGTTGAGTTTGAAGCGGCCCACCCGGCCCAAATCATAGCGGCGCGGGTCGAAGAAGGAGCTGTAAATCAGGTTGCGGGCGTTATCCAGGTTGGGCGGCTCGCCGGGCCGCAAACGGCGGTAAAACTCAATCTGGGCCGCGGCAATCTGCCGGGCCACCGCCGAGTCATACTCCTGGTCGGGCCGGAACTGCTCCCACAGGCTTTGCAGGTCGTCTTCCCGTAAATGGCCTTCGCGGCCTTCCACTGCCGGGTCCCGTTCCAGCGTGGTACGGACATACTGATGGTTTTCATCGGTATCCACGTCGGCAAACAGGCTGAGAATATCCGCATCGCTGACCACGCCCAGGGCCCGCAAAAAGGCGGTAACCGCAACCTTGCGCTTCCGGTCCACCTTTACCGAGAGAATATCCCGGTTGCTGGTTTCAAACTCCAGCCAGGCGCCCCGGGACGGGATAATCTGGGATACGCACAAACTGCGGTCAGAGTTGGCCGGCCGTTCCAGCTTGAAATAGACGCCCGGCGAGCGGACCAACTGGCTCACTACTACGCGCTCGGCCCCGTTGATAATGAAAGTGCCATTTTCGGTCATCATGGGAATATCGCCCATGAAGATTTCCTGCTCTTTAATCTCGCCCGTTTCCTTCATTACCAACCGAGTTTGCACGTACAGCGGCCTGGCGTAGGTAATTTCCCGCTCTTTGCATTCCTGGGGGGAATACTTGGCTTCCCGAAAGTCGTGCTTCCCGAAGTGCAACTCGTACTTCTTGCCGGTATAGTCGGTTATGGGCGATACCTCCCGGTAAACATCGGCCAGCCCCTCATCTTTAAACCAATCGTAAGACTGGGTTTGGCTCAAAATCAGATTAGGCAATTCAGGCACTTCCAGCACCTTCGGAATACGAGCGTAGGATTGAATCGCAGGCAACGCCGCAGCGCTGCGGTCATCTTTCCCGTTTTGACGCCCGTCAGGTGAGGTGAGTTTGGCCATACACCGACCTCCTTAATGATTGCCGGATATAATGGTTGCCGGGGTTCGGGCTAAAGCCGGCTATTTTCAGGCAAAAGAGTACCAGGGACTGGCGATAACCGGGGGAAATAAGCAACAAAAGGCACTTGAGGCATGGTCAGTAACTTCCTATTATATGGTTGTCAAACCAAATGTCAAGGGTTTAGCAAAGCATTTTTCGGGCATTTAGCCGGCGGGCTGCACAAGGCCCACCAAAGGCAACCCCTCTGCCGGCATAGTCCTGTGCCAGACAACCCGGCCGCCGCGAAGCCCTCTCACCTTGAAAAAGCCGGATTCGAGAAACCTTCGCATTCCGGTTTACCGCTTTTCGGTTCTGGGGTTTGGCAATCTGGGATACTGTGTTTTCCGCAGTTTCCACCAGGCATTGCCTTAATGTTCAACCGGTCCGGGCCAGCAATATCCGGTTGACTTACCATATTCTCAATGTGATAATTAGCCGTCGCAAGGGCAACCCAATGCCCAGAATAAATAATGCCGGCAGTGGTACGGCGCAAGCAACTCCATACTCCTAACCTCGAGGTCTGAATTGATGAAGTCGCTAACTCGAAAGTCTCTTCCCTGGATTATTAGCGCCGTGGTTCTGCTGACTTTGGGCAGCGCCATTTTCGCCATGCTGCCCGCTTGGCCGGCCCCTTTCGGCCCACCGGAAGCAACAAAGGCCATAACCACCGACCAGCAGCCCGCCGGCCCTGAGCGCCCCGTGGATACCTCGCAGCAAAGCGATGCCGGCCGGTCCGCCGGGGAACCCGGCGTCAGCATTACCCGAAGCCCGGTTCCCCAGATGGAACCGTCGGTAATTCCAGCCATGGTTGCCATCGAGCCTCTGACGGACTGGAACCCGATAAAAACGCAGCACACTTTTACCGTTACCGTCAGCGACGAGGAAGGTCAGCCGGCGGACGGCATCGAAGTAGAATTGATGCTCAACCGCTCCGGCGAGGCCGTGGGCGACATCGTCTCTTTGGGGGGCGAGAACCCCCGCAAGGTGGACAACAGCTTCGGGCGGGCAATCACCGATGAAAGCGGCCAGACAACGCTGACCATCACCGCCACCCGCGCCGGCTACACCGACGTTACCGCCTACGTTCCTCAAATCGAAGACGCCGATGCGCACAAGGTTTTCGCCGTCAAGAACTGGGTCGATATGCAGGTCAGCTTCCCGGAGGACGCGGTCAACCTGGTCGGCACTGACCACCCGATGCAGGTGCGCATTTCCCGCGCCTCTGATGGCACGCCGCTGGAAGGTGTAGAGGTTCTCTGGTCCATAGTTGATGATGACCCGGACGCCACCATCAACACCATGGACGAGCGCGCCGTAACCAAAACCGATGACCTGGGCATCGCTTCGGCGACGCTCCGTCAAGTTGCCCCGACCATCGGCGATAACCAGGTGGCGGTGGAAGTGGTGCACGAGTCCGGCACGGTCATCTTCGAAAATACGGTCACCAAGGAATGGAAGGCGCCTTCTCTGGAAGTTGACAAGAGCGCCCCGCAAACAGTTGGGCTGTTCAAGACCGGCGAGTTCGAGGTGGTCGTAACCAACACCGGCAACCGGGTGGCTTCCGGCGTAACGCTGACCGACACTTTGCCTTTCGGTTTGGAATTCGTCAGTTCCATTCCTGAAGCAGCCAGTGTTAACGAATCAACCGTAAACTGGGACCTGGGCGACCTGGAACCGGGCAGCTCGGCGACCATCACTATGGTCCTGCGGGGAACCCTTGTTGGCGATCAGCTTAACCGGGCTACGGCCGTTTCCACCGAGGGGTTCGCCGGAGCCGACGATGCAACCACCGAGGTTGAACCGGGCACCTTGACCGTCAGCAAGAGCGCTTCGGCCCAGGTGAACATAGGTGAAGAAATCACCTATGTCATTATGGTGGAAAATGAAGGCGATGGAGCGCTTACTAACGTGGTGATAACCGATACCCTTCCCGAGGGCGCTGCCTTGACCTCCGTTACCCCGGAAACTGCCAGCGGCCTCGCCTCGCCGGTAATCTGGAGCATCGACCGGCTCGACGCCGGCTCCAGCCGGACCTACCGGATTACCGCCACCGCCCAGACGGTAGGCCGGCTGGTCAACAGTGTAACGGCAACCTCTGAAGAAGGCGCCGAGGCTTCGGCTGAAGCCACCACGCTGTCGGTGGCGCCGGAACTGTCCCTGGAAAAGACCGCTGACACGGATACCGTGCTCGTCGGCGAGCAGGTTACCTTTACCGTTACCGCCACCAATGCCGGCAGCGGCACGGCGGATAACCTGATGGTTTACGATCAACTTCCCGAAGGGCTGGAGTTGGTATCCTCCCGGCCGGAGGCAGATAACGTAAACGGCAGTCTGTCCTGGAACATCGAAGCCCTGGAAGCCGACGAGAGCAGAACCTTTACCGTGGTTGCCGTGCCGGCGGCCGGCGGCCAGTTCACCAACGAAGCCAGGTTGACCTACGGTGAAAGCTCCTGGACGGCTGAGGCGACAATAACCGCCCTGACGCCGGAACTCAGGTTGGCCAAGACCGGCGGCTCCGTAATGTACATTGGCGGCCAGCGAACATACACCCTGACCGCAGTGAACATCGGCGAAGCCGACTTGACCGGCGTAATTATCACTGACACCTTCCCGGAGACCATGAGCTATATCAGTGATGAGAACGAAGGCGTTGTTTCCGGCAATACCGTAACCTGGGCAGTTGGCGACCTGCCGGTGGGTGAAGCCGTTGGCGTAACGCTGACCCTCCGCGGCGACGTAGCCAGCGAAGTTGTCAACCAGGCGGAGGCCACCTCAGACCAGGGGGCAACGGCCGAGGCCGAAATGGACATCTCAATCCTGGCGGCCGCCGGAGCGCACCTGCAAATCATCGATAACATTGACCCGCTGGGCGTGGGCGATGAAGTCAGCTACACGATCACCGTCCGCAACCAGAGCGGCGCAACCTCCATCAATAACGTCCGCGTAACGGTGGAAATACCGGTGGAGCTGGAAATCATCGAAGCCGACGGAGGCGTCATCAATGCCGGCCGCATCACCTATGCACCCATCGGATCTCTGGGTGGCGGCCAGCAGCAGATATTCGTCATACAGGTACGGGCTATTCAGGCTGGAGACGTGGTGGCATCGGCAACCATGAGCTACGACCAGTTCGACCGACCCATCACCGACCAGGAAGGCACTACCATCATCGACCGGTAAGGCTTGCAACCGGTTTCCGGCAGCTTACTGCCGGAAGAGCAGCCAAAGATTCCGTCCGGGCCTCGGTGGAGGCCCGGACGGTTTTATAATCATCGGCAAGCCGGCCCCGACCACTGCGGCGGCTCCCCGTCGTCTTGCATCGCGCCATTCCGACCGGGGCCAGCCTTTGCGTTGACAAGGGGAACCACCAATCCTACAATTTTCTGACCGGACTGCCGGAACCGGCCTTCCTGCACCGGCCCCAACCGCCGGTTCCGGCCGGCTCTCTCCCCAACCGTGGCCGGCACAATGCAGGGGCTAAACCTGACTTGACGCAGCAGTGCGCTTTGACCAATCTATTTGGCGCCAGGGCAGCCGGGCTTCTACTGGCCGGAATGGTGTTTACCTTTATGACCGGCTGCCAGGAGCCAGCTGCCCGCCCTTCGTTAACCATCGTTGGCGAGGCTGAAGGGCTTTCCGGGAACTTAACGGTATTCGCCGCCGCCTCGCTTACCCAGGCCTTTACCCAAATGGGTCAGGCCTTTGAGTCGGCCCACCCGGGCGCGTCCGTCAGCATTAATTTCGATGGCAGCCAGCGTCTGCGCACCCAGCTGGAACACGGGGCGCAAGCAGACGTATTCGCCGCCGCCGATTGGGAGCAAATGAATGCTCTGGTAGCTGCCGGCTTGATCGCCGGCGAGCCGGCTGCCTTTGCCGCCAACCAACTGGTTTTCCTGGCGCATTCCGGCAGCCATGCCGAAACCGGCAGCCAGGGTGCGCCAACCCTGGCCAGCCTGGCTCAACCGGGACGGAAAATAGTGCTGGCCTTGCCCGAAGCCCCGGCCGGCCGTTACTCTCGGAAGGTAATCAGTCAGATGGAGCAAAGCCCCCGTTTCGGCAGAAAGTTCGCTCAAGGGCTGCTGAATAACGTGGTTTCCGAGGAGCCTAATGTCCGCAGCGTAGCCCGGAAGGTTGCCCTGGGAGAAGCCGACGCCGGCTTGACCTATCAGACCGACGCCCTGATTCCTTCCATTGCCCCAAAGGTGCAAACGCTGGCCCTCCCCGACCACCTGAACGTTACCGCTCAGTACCCCATCGGCGCGCTGCAAGATGCCGCCGAGCCGGAATTGGCCCGGGCTTTCGTTACTTTCGTCCGCGGCGAGCAGGGGCAGGCCATCTTGAGGCGGTTTGGATTTCGTGCCGTGGAATAACCGACCCTGGCCCAGGGCCGCTTTCAGAACTGCTCCTTTGACCCGGGCTTGCGGTGTCAGGCATTCCCCTCCGGGAAAAGGCCGGTTCAGCCGGCGCTTTCCAGGCGCATCGGCCGCGGTGGCCAACCGCCCTGCGGCAGGGCCAGGCAAACGTGGGTAACTTCCGGCGTACAATGGAATGGGGAGGGGCTTTAGGCGGTCTCTCCGCTCTGCTCTACAGCCTGTTCATCGGACTGCCGATTGCGGCCCTCCTGATTAAGGCGGCGCAGCAGGAGAACTTCCTGGGCAGCCTGACCGGCGAGACGGCCTTTCTGTCCCTGCGACTGACCCTGGTTACCAGCTTAATCAGCATCCTGGTAGTGGTCGTGGTCGGTACTCCCTTCGCGCGCCTTCTGGCCCGCAACAGTTCCCTTCCTTTTCGGGTAGTTGACCACCTGGTGGAATTGCCCATCGTTCTGCCGCCGGTAGTTTCCGGCGTGGCTATGCTGATGACCTTTGGCCGCCAGGGGGTATTGGGGCCTCTGCTATCCCAGGCGGGAATATCTCTGCCATTCACCACTGCGGCGGTCATCTTTGCCCAGATATTCGTGGCTGCTCCGTTCTACATTCGGGCGGCGAAACTGGGGTTCCAGTCGGTGGCGCGAGAGTACGAGGACATTTCCCAAACCCTGGGCGTTACCCCGTCAGGCACCTTGCTGCGGCTTACCTTGCCCATGGCTGCGCCTTCCCTGTTAACCGGCATTGCCCTGGCCTGGGCGCGGGCTATCAGCGAGTTTGGCGCAACCATAATGTTTGCCGGCAACCTGACCGGCAAGACCCAAACTATGCCCCTGGCTATTATGAGCGCCCTGGAAACCAGCCTGGACACGGCCATCGCCCTTTCCGTGATGCTGCTGCTGGCAGCCCTGTTGGCGCTGGTGGTCCTGGGTCTGCTTACCCGACGCCGCTGGACGGCGGGCTGATGAACCGGCAGACAGCGTCAATGCCAGCGGCCCCGGCTCACGGCTGGCTCGAATACCGGGTTGGGGGGTTCTCTCTGGAGTTGGAGTGGTATGTGCCTCCCGGAACAGTATTAGCCCTTTTCGGACCTTCCGGCGCCGGCAAAACCACTCTGCTCAGAATTATAGCCGGGTTGCTGCGGCCCCAGCGGGGACATATCGAACTGGGCGGGCAGGTGGTTTTCGACAGCGGAAGCGGCGCCTGGCTGCCCCCTCACCGTCGCCGGGCTGGCTACCTTACCCAGCAACATCACCTTTTCCCGCACCTGACTGTGGCGGGGAACATCGCTTACGGCCTCAGAAAACGCAATTCCGCCAGGGCCAGGGAACGCGTCCAGCAGCTGATTCGCCAGTTCAAACTGGAAGGTCTGGAAAACCGGCGGCCCGACCAGATTTCGGGGGGACAGCAACAGCGAGCGGCGCTGGCCCGGGCTTTGGCCCCCGGCCCGGCGGCGTTGCTGCTGGATGAACCCTTTACGTCCCTGGATGCGGAATTGCGCCGCACTTTGCGCGGAGAGTTGCAGGCCCAGTTAACGCAAGCCGGCGTTCCGGTGATTCTGGTTTCCCATGACATTGAGGAGGTTTTGAGCGTCGCCGACATGGTGCAGGTCATCGCCGACGGTCGAGTCCAGGCTGCGGGCGCACCGCTGGATGTGCTGGGGCAGCCGGGACAGAGCCGGACGGCCCGGCTGGTGGGAGTGGAAAATCTGCTGCCAATGCGGGTCATCACCCGCTTTCCCCGGGACGGAACCATGACCTGCGCCGGCTCAGGCTTGCAGCTGGAAGTACCCCTGGGGGAGCTGAACCCCGGCGAGGCGGTGTCCGTGGGCATTCGCGCCTCCGATATAATTCTGGCCCAGACTGAACCGGTCGGCTCATCGGCGCGCAACCGGTTGACCGGATTGGTGACCGGGGTGGAATTGCGCCCGCCGGGGTATGAAGTTACCTTGAATGTTGGGGCAGCCAACCTCAAGTGCCACATCACCGGCGCTTCTCTTGCAGAGATGGAGATACGCCCCGGCAAAGAACTCTGGGCCGTGTTCAAGGCGTCATCCTGCTTTCTGGTGCAGGAAACGAACTACTCAGGCGCAGCGACAAGCAGCCCGGAAAGAGCGGAAAATTAACCGGGGCTTAACCACAGCGGCGGCAGGAGGTTGTATAATGCCGGCGCAAAGGCCGGGAATTGCCGCAGCCGGGCCGCTCTGCCTGGCCTTTTCAGACGATTAACGACATGGTACAAACTTTGCGGCTTTAACCGAAGCGGGCAGCCAGGTCTGTTTCCCGGGGCCAAGGTTGCAGCCTGAATCAGGAGCATGAACAGCATGACGGGTTATCGGGCAGTTATTTTCGATATGGACGGCGTTCTGGTGGACAGCGAACCGCTGTTTCTGCAATCCATCAACCGACTGCTGGTTCTGGAAGGCGTGGAACCCGTCTCGGAACAGGAGAACCAGGAGTTCCTCATCGGCACCACGATAAACGAGACCTGGCGGCAGCTGAAATTGCGCCGGCAGCTGCCGAAACCGGCGCAGGATTACATTTCCAGTTACGATGGAATTGTCCGGCAGGTAATGATGAAGGAACTGGCGCCACAGCCGGGGGTGTTATCCCTGCTGGAGGCCTGCCGTCAACGAGGGCTGCCCAGGGCGGTAGCCTCCTCTTCCCTGCATCATTGGGTGGACCTGAAACTGAAGGCCATTGGGCTGACCGGCGCCTTTGACGCAGTATTGGGCGGCGATGACGTAAGCCGGGGCAAACCGGAACCGGAAATATATTTGGCCGCCGCAGAAAGGCTGGGCGTGCCGGCCAGGCAGTGCATTGCCATTGAGGATTCCCCGGTTGGCGTCGCGGCGGCGGTGGCTTCCGGCGCTTATACTGTTGCTGTCCGAACCGACTATACCCGAAACCTGGACGTAAGCCAGGCCCAGGCAATTCTGGAAACCCTGGAAGAATTCAACCTGGCCCTGCTGGCCAACGGCCCGGAAGGGTAAACCGGAAGGCGCATGCTTACCGACGCCGACGGCGGCCGGGCAGGCCCGGGTAAGCCCGCTCGGTCAACACCCATTCGATGCGCTGGCGCAGGGCCGCCACCTCCTCAGGCAGCAACAGATGCAGCAGCTCCTCCACCGAGTCAGAGGGGGCCTTCAACCGGGCATACAGGCCGGTCAATGACTCCAGGTAATAGGCGGGGATTGCCTCGCCGCCGAAATCCCAGATTACCGTGCGAATTTTGGTATCGGCATGGAAGGTCAGGCCCTGGTCAATACCCCACAGTTTGCCCCGTTCATCCACGAGAACATGGTTGGCCTTGCGGTCAGTGTTATTGGCTACAAGGTCAAAGCAGCAAATCATCCTCAGCTCTTCGGCGTCCGCCTCGCTCAGCGTGTAATAGTTCTGGCGGGGGTCGTGGTCGATATACTGCTGAACCGAGCCGATACCATAGGGGCCTTCCCGTATAATGGTGCGGGGAATGAAGTCCCAGCCCAGGGACAGGCTCAGCAGGTAGGCGCCGTACTCCCGCTTATACAGGGTGCCCCTCGGGAAATCCCACAGGGGAACCTCGCCATCCCGGGGTTTGTAAATAGCCTTCCCCTCATGCCCGCCCAGGCGCAGGGATGCCAGAAACGTATAGTTGGAACCCATCGGAGTGAGTTCGCAGGAAGTAAACTCTCCGTCCTGGAGGAGGTCGGCGTCGGAAGAGATTGAAGCCACCGGCGATCCTTTACAAACCGGCCCGGGAACCGCGGTCAGCCGCTCTCAAAAACGGCATGACCATTGGCGCGGGGACAAACATGGCCCTGGGGGTCTATGGGCAGGCCGCAAAGGAAGCAGGGCGGACGGCCGGCGGCGCAGATGCGCAGGCTTTCTTCGGCCAGGGAAGCGGCCTGTTCCACCGTTATCCAGAAGCTGACCGAATCACCTTCCCCCCCCGATTCTACATCATCCCCCTGCGCTTGCAGGTAAAAAGCGTTGGTATCCTGGTCGTGGCGGCCTGACAGCGCCCTGGCCTTGAACTCGATGGTCGTTTCTTCGCCGCGCCAGGCAGGAGCGTTGGGGTGGCTGCCTTGCGCGCGCTCCGCATCGGTCTGGCGCTCAACAGCCTCTTGCAGGCCGGCTCCCAGCTGGAACAGCTGCTCCTTCTCCAGCCACACCAGAGAGCGGGCTGCCCCCGATTCCAGCACCAACCGGAAGGTACGACGGCCCGGCTCGCCAAAAGTCTCCGCCCCAACATAGGACAGCGTGCCCAGTTGATACCTGATTCTGTCTGGTTCCATGCTCATAGCTTAATTCCGGGCTGCCGCAGCGGAAAGACGCGCTCAACCACCCGGCGCCTGGTTAAGGTCATTGGCCCGGCGCTACCGGACTGCCGCCAACCCCAGGGCAGGCAGCGAGTTAAAGCCCTCTCCGGAAAGTTGCAGTCCCTGGCTGAGGCCGTCTTCGTACTTGCCCTGCAGGGCCCGCAGCAGATGCGAGAATGGCATCCGGCCTTCAGGCAAACGGGATGCCAGCTCCGCCAGCGTGTCATAGGGTTGATCCATATGCCAGAAGAAGGATAAGAGCCAGGCCAGTTCCCGCTCATTAAGCGGCGGCGGAATATCCGCCAGGTCAATCAGGGCGCTGTTAACCTTGGTATAGCGCAAGATTCCAGCCTTGTCCAGCGAGTCGCGGCCAAAGTAGCGGCGGCGGCGCAGGTCAACCACCCGCCTGGTATAGTCTTCTTCGCCGTAAATCTCCCGGGGCAACCACTCCCGGCGCAGGTCAACCACTTCCTCGCCCCGGGAGTTAACAATGGCAACCCCGACTTCGGAACGCAGAATGCCGTCATACTCAAACTTCACCGCATCCCGCAGGAGGGCCTCTTGCAGCATCAAGGTCAATTCCCGGGGTATTTTCCGGTAACGCGGCCCACTGGCCTCTTCGTTGCTCTCAGCGCCGATGCCGCCGGTATTGAACACATAGTAACGCTGCGGCAGGCCGCCCCAGGCCAACTGCTGCAATATGTGATACATCAGGTTAGCGTTTTCATCTTCCAGCCCGATGATAAACGGGTCAGAAAAATATTCCACATAAGGGCGGCCAATGGCGCCAACAGCTGCGCCCATCTGCACTGCTTCACCGTACATAAGCACCCGAATGTACTGCTCCAGGCTCAGCCGGCGCAGCGGCGGAATTACGGTATTCTGGCGCATTACCTCCTGCCAGAACACCCGGTCGGCGTATTCCATCGGCACGTGAACCGACTCGGTCAGCCGCCCCCCGGTGATGGACTGCACCAATCCGGCCACGCCCTTGCGGGCCAGCAGGCGTCGGCGGGACAAGGTAACCCGCATATTCCGCACCGGGTTCTTCATGAAGTCAGGCGCCGCCGCCCCCTTGTCTTCCGGCAGGGAGACCGGGACGTTTTCCAGGGTTTCCTCAGGGTTGGGCGACTCGGCAGACCCCCTCACCGCGTCGAAAGTTATCGGATCTTCGGCCTCGTTCAAGCCAAAAGGCATAGCGTAAAAATTATTCTCGGTGCCATCAATCGAGTAAGAAATGGTGTAGCGATGGCCGCCCCGGCTGGAAACAATCGGGTCCCGCAAAGGCTGAAGCAGCACGATGTCGTCATTCATCGGATACACGCCCTCTTCCGGGTCGGCATCCAGATTCAGTGTCTGGGCCAACTGGCTGTTAGCCAACTCAATCATAATGGTCAAGGTGCTCTTTCCGTGCAGGGATGGGCCAACGGTAACCAGGGCGGTATTGGCAATATTGCCGCGCAGGTTCTTGACTCGGGCCAGGCTAAGGGCGGCCTGAATGGCAATGCCGTTGTTCTGCTTAACCTGGTGCATGGCAATGGAAAGGGGGCCCATCTTGTGTTCCCCCACGTAGTCAAAACCCAAATGAAGCGACAAGCCTTTGGTCGGGGCCTTGAATACCAACTGGTTAAAACCCATTCCCTGAATGCGCGCTTTCAATTCCTCTGGCAAACCCAAATCGTCGAGCCAATGGGGAATAGAAACTTCCACTATATCCGGCGGCTGGCGGCGCTCAGCTTCAGGCAAGTCGAAGGTTAACTGACGCCACATATAAGGTAGTTGCAGGTAATCTGCGCCGAAAAGCAGCTGCCGGGCATGAAAGGAACGCCCCGGAACATCACAAATCTGCCGGTCGGTTTGGATGACGGTCTCCCCGGAGGCCAGGTGTTCGCGCAGCCGGGCCGCAATGCGCTGAAAGACCTCAACAAACAAGGCCTGATTCTCTTCGCTGAAGGATAACGCATCCCGATTGGGGATAAAGCCGTCCACAAAGTACTGAGTCAGATCCGGACGGCGCACCACTCCCAGTTGACTATAGAAACCGAGTCCCCCGCGGTCCAGGCGCACGGCGACTCCAGGCCAGGCCCGGACAGCGGCGCGGCCGGCGGCGTTAGCCTCTGCCCCGGCGGCAACTACCTGAGCCGCTTCAGTCAGCACCCGGGCCTGTTCCTTTGCCGGCAGATCCTGGAACACCGGCATATGGGACACCAACCATTGATCCGAAGGGTTAAAATTCTCACAGTCCCCTCGGTGCCCCTGGCGCGCCAACGCCACCAGTTCATCCAGCGCCGCGGCAAATTCCGGTTTTATCTTCGGCGGGGTCAGAGGAGAGTTGGCCTCCGCTGCCGCCCGGTTGTCAGGTTGTTCATCAGCCACTTGCTTTTCCTCGTGCAATGCCTGGAGTACCGGCCAGTTTTGCGACGCCACAGCATGGAGCCGGCCTGATTATGCTACATTGTTCCTTCCGCTCTGTCAAAACGGGCCGCCCGGCCAGCGGAAGACCTGGCCAACCGGTAACGGATAACCGCCAATCCGCATTTTGTTAAACCACCGCCCGATTTGCTGTTATTATAGACTAACCGGTTTCCCACCAGGCAGCGGCAAACAGACTTTATATTGCGCTGAGGCGTCCAATGCAATCATTGACTCTGAAGCCGGCGGCCCGGGTTGACGGAGCAGTGCAGCTGCCCGGTTCCAAGAGCCTTTCCAACCGGCTGCTTTTACTGTCCGCCCTGGCCGGCGGCGCCACCGAGGTTTACAACCTGTTGGAAAGCGACGATACCCGGTACATGACGGCGGCGCTGCAAACTCTGGGCATTTCCCTGGAATTCAGCGCCAACGGAACCCGGTGCCTGGTGCGGAGCGCCGGAGGGCCCTTTGCCGCGCCCCGGGCCGAGTTGTTTCTGGGCAATGCTGGCACGGCCATCCGTCCTCTGTGCGCTGCCTTGTGTCTGGGACAGGGACAGTACACCTTGACCGGGGCGCCCCGGATGCTGGAGCGGCCCATTGCGCACCTGGTGGAGCCGCTGCGTCAATTGGGGGCCGGCATTGAATACCGGCAAGCCGATGGCTACCCGCCCCTCAAAATTACGGCCAACGGGCTGCGGGGAGGCCGGGTAATCATCAAGGGCAGCGTTTCCAGCCAGTACCTGACTGCCCTGCTGCTGGCTTCCCCCATGGTCCAGGGAGACTTGCTGATTGATGTTGAGGGCGAACTGGTGTCCAGGCCCTATATTGACATGACCGTTGATGTAATGAGACGGTTCGGCGTGGCCGTGACCAACGACGGGTATCGTCAGTTCCGGGTGGCGGATGGCCAACGGTATGAATCGCCACGGAAGGCGCTGGTGGAGGGCGACGCTTCTTCAGCCACTTATTTCCTGTCGGCCGCGGCCATCAAGGGCGGTACAGTGCGGGTCAATGGCGTGGGCGCCGGCAGCGTCCAGGGGGATATTGCCCACGCTGACGTTCTGGAACGCATGGGGGCCAGGGTGCGGCGCGGCGCTGACTTTATCGAGGTTTCCCGTGGCCGGTTAAACGGGCTGACGCTGGACCTTAACCATATGCCCGACGCAGCCATGACGGTGGCGGTAACCGCCCTGTTCGCCCAGGGCAGAACAACCATTGGCAATATTGGCAACTGGCGGGTCAAGGAGACGGACCGGCTGGCCGCCATGGCTGCCGAGCTGCGCAAGGTTGGCACCCGGGTAATTGTAGGGGCGGACTACCTGGAGATTACCCCGCCGGAGCGAATAAAGCCGGCGACCATTGATACCTATGACGACCATCGCATGGCGATGAGCTTTTCCCTGGCTTCTTTGGGCGATGCGGAAATTACCATCATGGACCCTGGCTGCGTTTCCAAGACTTTCCCGGAATACTTTGACCATTTCCGGTCCATTGTCACAGCCAGGGATTAAGCGCTGCCCGGCCGGACGCGCTGCCAATCAGTTCAGCCCCCGGGAACGGTATTGCAACGCCTCGGCCAGATGGGCCACGGCAATCTCTTCCGAGTCGGCTAAATCGGCGATGGTGCGCGAAACCTTGACCGTGCGATGCAAGGCCCGCGCCGACATTCCCAACTGGGTGGTCGCCGATTGCAGCAGGGTTTTGGCGTCTTCTGCCAACCGACAGGCCTCCCAGATTTCCGCTGCGCTCATGTCCGAATTGAAATTGATGCGCCGGTCAACGAAACGCTTTTCCTGGGCCTCGCGGGCCTTTTCCACTCGCTGCCGCACGGCGCCGGAATCCTCTGCCAAATCCAGTTGCACCAGCTTGTCATACTCCACCGGGGGAACTTCAACAAAAATGTCGAAGCGGTCAATCAGCGGCCCGCTGATTCGCTTCTGATAACGGGCCACCGATGAGGAGCTGCAAGTGCACTCTTTGCGAGGGTGGGAGTAGAACCCGCAGGGGCAGGGGTTTTGCGCCGCCACCAGCATGAAGTTGGCCGGATAGGTAACCGACCCGGTTACCCGGCTGATGGTTACCACCTTGTCTTCCAGGGGCTGGCGCAGCGATTCCAGGGCGGTGCGGTCAAACTCGGGCAGCTCGTCCAGAAACAGCACGCCGCGATGACTCAAGGTAATTTCGCCGGGGCGCAGATTTCTGCCTCCGCCCACCAGCCCGGCATTGGAAATGCTGTAGTGGGGCGAGCGGAAGGGCCGCTGGGATATTAGCGGGCAGTCGGACGGCAGCGCCCCGCTAACGCTGTAGATTCTGGTAGCGTCCAGAGCCTCGTCAGCCGTCATTTGGGGCAGAATTGAGGGCAAAGCGCGCGCCAGCATCGTCTTTCCACTGCCGGGGGGGCCGCTGAAGAGGATGTTATGGAAACCGGCCGCCGCCACCTCCAAGGCCCGCTTGGCATGCTCCTGGCCCCGCACATGGGCCAGGTTGTTGCCGTTAACCCGGGCGCTGTCCCCGGGCAAAGTTCCGGTGAACTGAACCGGCGCGAGGCGGGTTTGGCCCAGCAGGTGGCTGACCAGGGTCGCCAGGGTGGGCGTGGCATAAACCTGGATACCTGCAATCAGGGCCGCCTCGGCCGCATCGGCAGTTGGCACGTAAACCGAGGTGAAGCCTTGCTCGCGAGCCACCGATACCATTGGCAGCACGCCATTGGTATGGCGCACGCTGCCATCAAGGGAGAGTTCACCCAGGAAAAGCGAGGGTTCGTCGGGCAGTTCAATTTGCCCGGAACTGAGCAGTATGCCAACCGCAATAGGGAGGTCATAGGCCGGGCCGGCTTTCTTCAAGTCGGCGGGCGCCAGGTTGACGGTGATGCGCCGCATCGGGAACTCGCAACCGCTATTGCGCAATGCCGCCCGCACCCGCTCTTTAGCTTCCTGAACCGCCGTGTCTGGCAGGCCCACAATATTGAAACTGGGCAAGCCCGCCGCTATATCCACCTCTACTTGAACAATATACCCGTCCAGGCCCACCACAGCGCACGTTTGACTTTTGGCTAACATTCCAACTCCTTGGCCGGCCAGGAAACCCCGGCCGGCATTGGCTGCCAGGAGTGTAGAACATTTATGCTATATGCGCTAGGGCTTGCTGACAGTAACCTGCAGCAGGTCTTCGGCAACCCGAATCGGGCCGCCAAACTCCTTGCGGGCCTCCGCCAAAAGGGGCCGGGTATCGTGGTGAAAGGGCGTATCAATGTGGGTAATTATCAGCTGTCCCACGTCCGACAAGCGGGCGGCGCGGGCGGCTTCGGCAGCGGTGCAGTGGCCCCGCCGCACAGCGTCCTCCCGGTCATCGGCCAAAGTCAATGCCTCATGAATCAGCAAGTCGGCCCCCTGGGCGGCGGCAACCAGGTTTTCGCTGAACCTGGTATCGCCGGAAAAGGCCACGGTCAAGCCGGCCGCCTCTACCCGCCAGCCGGCCGCTCCGCCAATATGATCTACCGCAAAGGCGCAGGCCCGCACATCGTCGGCCAGTTCCACCCACCGGCCGGCCTCCACCGGATTCCAGGCTGCCACCCTTCGGCCTTCCGCAGTGGTTACCCCGTCCCAGTCTGACCGGTGGGTAATGCTCACGGCGCGAAAAAGGTTAGACAGGCCGGCGATGCTGGGTTCCAGGCTGTGGACCACCAGGGGCGGAGCAGCGGGGGCTGCCTGGGTACGGCGGCCCTGAATATGGGGCAGCCCGCCCATGTGGTCTCCGTGCCGATGGGACAGCAATACATGCTCAAAGTCCTCGGCAAAAAAACCAAGCTGGGCCCCGTGGCGCAGCGCCGAATTGCCCGAACCGGCGTCAAGCAGCAGCCGAAAACCGCCGGGGCAATCCAGAACTATGGCAGTATGGGCCCGGTAAATACAGTTGCCGGCGCCGGTTCCCAGAAAGGATATGTCAATTTGCGTCAAGGGCCGAAACTCTCCTTAATTAACCTTGAACCGGCCGCAATTACTCGGCCAAACAGCGCTGCCCAATCCTGGGTGTGCCTGCCCGTCGCTACGCCGCTAACCGGACGCAGCTTCCGGGCCGGCCGGGGGGTCAGCCGCTTTTATCTCCGGTTAAAGCGGCCAAACGCAGTTCCAACCGTCGCTGCTGCAACGACACGGTCAGGTCGCCGCGAGTGCGCTCCAGCACCCCGCGCATGGCATCGGTACTACGGCGCAGGCCGCCGGTTACTCCTTCCGGAAAGTCAATGGTTACCAGAATCCCATAGATTTCGTCCATAACTTCCATCAGCTCTTCGCAGCGGTCAAAGGAGTCCCGGCGCAGGGAGTCCAGAATATAGCGGCGCAGTTCGCCGATGACTTCCGCCATACCGTTCAGATAGGCCGGCGGATCCACGTCAATGACCTCCGGCGCGGGAATGTCGCCACCGGAGATTACCGCCAGGGTTATGTTAGCTTCAGCATACTCCTTGCGGGCATCGGAAAGGGAACCGGAGTAGTAAATCTCCGGGTTTTCCCCCCGGATGGGCCGGGTTTCCGTCAGGCGTTGCGCCGCCCGGTCAATCAACTGCTGCGCCTCGGCGAACTCCCCGCGGTGTACGGCGCGGATGGCGTTGGCGGAGCAGCGGATAACCTCCCGCGATACGGCCAGGGCCTGTTCCCTGGCCCGGTGCCGCAGGGTCAGCCCCTCGGCGGCCTGAACCGCAATGTCGGTTAACCTCCGGCTATAGCGAGATGGCATCAGGTTTTACCTCCGGCGCGGCGGATGGCCTCCACCAGGCGGCTGGCCGCCGCTTCCGGTTCGGCGGCCAAACCCACTGCCGCCGCAACGCAAAAGGCGTCGGCGCCGTTTTCCACCACTGGCGCTACGTTATCGGCGTTCAGGCCGCCAATAGCCACCAGCGGCACCCTGGTTACCGCCCGGGCTGCCTTGAGCCGCTCCGGCCCCTGGGGGCCGCGTCCGCCGGGCTTGGTTGTAGTCTGGTAAATCGCGCCAAAGGCGACATGGTCTGCTCCCAGTTCCTGCGACTCAACCAGAAGGTCTATTTCCCGGTTAGAGCGACCCAGCAACTGGCCGGGAGCCAGCAGCCGCCGGGCCGGCGCCACCGGCAGATCGGTCTGGCCCACATGCGCGCCGCCAGCGCCTGCTGCCGCCGCCAGGTCCACATGGTCGTTGATAATCAGCAGCGCATCATTAGCCCGGCAAAGCTCCTGCAGGGCTTGAGCCAGGGGCAGAATCTCCCCTTTATCCCGCAGTTTATCCCGCAATTGCAGCATTCTGGCGCCACCGCGCAGGGCAGCCTGAGCAATTTCCAGTGGTTCCCGACCGCCGGTTACCTCCGGGTCGATGATAACGTACAAGCCTCGCACGCGGACGGCCTGCTCCGCGCGCAGCTGGGCCGACCAACCGGCAGCCAGCGCGTCCAGCGCGTCCAGCAGGGCGGATACGGTTTCCGCAGGCAAGCCGGCGCCCCCCAGCGAGTCAAGGACGTGCAGGGCATTCCGTGCCGTGCCGGTCAGGGCCAGCGCCTGACCAGGAGACCAGGACGCCGGCATCTCCGGCTGGGACGCCGTGCCGCCGGCCGGCATCTGGGCAGCCAACTCCCTTAACCGAGCCAGAGCCGGGGAGTTATCGGTGGGTGGAAGGCCGCCGGCGCACAGGGACTCCAAACACCCCTTCAGGGAGTCCATCAGAAAGGCGGGTGGCGTATTATCCGGCATCATAAATCCAGACCTTTGGGGAGAGCGCCTTCCCGTGCGGCAGAGATATTCTCCCGAACCGAATCAGGCATTGCCAGACCATGCCGGGCGAAGCTCTCTTCCACGTTTCTGCCGATATTGCGCGGGTCGCTGTAGAAATCCGGGGCGGAACCGCCGCCCCGGGCCGGGGACTGCGCATGCACCGATTGGGTGGTTTTACCCAGAGCAAAGGAGGACATGCGCCGATTAAGGTTTTCACTTTGGCAGTGCCGGCAAAGCGGTGTCAGGGCCGAGCTGATGGACCGGGTGAAAAAGGAGGAAACCCGGTTGCAGTCAGCGCAGCGATATTCATAAATGGGCATGGGTTGTCCCTCTCCGTTCCACCGGCTAACCGTGCGGCTAACCGTGGTCGTGGCCGCCCGAGGGCGGATGGTCAAAAGTGCGGGGCCCCTGGTTGATTTCCCGGCGCATCTCCTCAAAATCCGGGGTTACCTGCCCGCCCATTTCCCGCTTGATCCGGCCCATGAACTGATTCAGGCTGGCCGGGTCATCCTCGTTCACGTCGGTCAGGGTTTCGCCGCCGGGCGCCCAATTAAGGCTCTCGCCCCAGGAACGCTGGAAAGAAAACCGCGAAACCAGCCGGTTCAGGCCGGAACCCCCGCACCGGGCGCAAGTGCGCCGGTCGTCCTTTGACCAGCTATACACCAACGCCGAATTAACGTGCTGGCAGTCTTCGCAGCGGTACTCGTAGATGGGCATATTGCAACAGCCACCTGGTTTAACTTCTGCCGGCTGGCGCAACCGGAATTGACCGGTATTTTAACATGGCGCGGCGGTTTGTCATTCCCTTCTGGCCGGCAGCCCGGAAACAACCGGCCGCTTCCGCAGACGACAGATGCCCTGCCAAATCCGGCCCGGCGGGGGGGGGGGAGGCTCCGCCCAAACCCGGGCGGCCGCTCCGCCGCCTTGCCGCCGCTGCGGCTGCCCCGCCCGGCTGAGGGAAACCCTGAACTGACCGGGAAAGCTGACCGACGCAACTTGTAGCCGCAAGAGGCTGCTGTATAATGCAAGCACCAGGCCCTCCGGGTTATCTGCTCGCCGACACCGGCGACCACACTGCATATAGAGGTGCCAGCTATGGCCAAGGCGCAGGACTCAGTAACTTTGCCCATGTTCAGCGACAATGCAACCAACCCTCTGCTGCTGGTTATGGATGGCCACGCCATGGTTCACCGCTCCTTTCGGGCTATTTCGGCGCAGCGGCACCTGACTATTTCGGCTACCGGCGAGGATGTTACCGGGGTTTACGGCTTCACCAACGTTTTCCTGCGCGCCTTGCAGGATTGGAAGCCTTCGCACTATGCCATAGCCTTCGACACCAAAGCCCCTACCTTCCGGCACCAGCGCTTCGAAAACTACAAGGCCCAGCGGGACCCCACGCCGCCGGAATTGCGCCCCCAGTTCCAACGGGTTAAGGAGCTGATGCAGGCCTTTGGCGTACCTATTTTTGAGGTGGACGGTTTCGAGGCGGATGACGTTATCGGCACTCTGTGCCGGCAAGCCGAAGAGCAGGGCCTGGATGTGGTGATCCTGACCGGCGACCGGGATACCTTTCAACTGATTTCGCCTCGAGTGCGGGTTGATTTGTCCTACAGCATTCAAGACCGCAAGGTGTACGACGAGGCAGAGTTGGCGAACCGTTATTCCGGTTTGACCGCCGGCCAGCAGCCCGACTTCAAGTCGCTGCTGGGCGACTCCTCCGACAATATCCCGGGCGTCCCGCGCGTCGGCGAGAAGCGGGCCATCGGCTTGCTGAGCCAATATAAAGACCTGGAAGGCATCTATGCGCACCTGGCGGAGATAAAGCCGCCCAGTGTGCGGCAGGCCCTCGCCGACAACCGGACCCTGGCCTTTGAGAACCGCTTGCTGACCACCATTGCCCGGAACGCCCCGGTATCCCTGGAACTGGATGCCGCCCGGTATGGGCGCTTCGACCGCCGGAACCTGGTTGAGCTGCTTAAGGAGTGGGAGTTCCATAGCGTCATTCCCCGACTGCCGGCTCCGGTCTGGGACCCCACTGACGCCGCCCGGACGGGCGCGGCAATGGCTGCGCCGGAGCCCGTTGCCACTGATTACCAATCGGTGCAGACGCCGCCGCAACTGGAAGCCATGCTCGCCGCCCTGCGAACCGCCGGCCGGTTCGCCTTCGACACCGAGACTAACCATATTGACCCTATGCGGGCCGACCTGGTGGGGTTGAGCTTTGCTACCGAACCAGGCAAAGCGTGGTATGTGCCGGTGGGGCACCAGGCCGGAACCCAACTGCCGCTGGAAGAAGCGCTGGCGGCAATCAAGCCCCTGCTGGAAGACCCCGGTCTGGCCAAAAGCGCCCACAACGCCAATTTTGATTTGATGGTGCTGGCAGGCTATGGCATCAAGGCCCGGCAGGTGGACTTTGATACCATGATTGCCGCCCACCTGCTGAGCCGGAATAACCTGGGCCTTAAAACCCTGGCCCTGGACGTGGTAGGGGTGGAGATGACCCCGATAACCGACCTGATTGGCCGGGGCGCCCGTCAAAAGACTTTTGACCAGGCGCCAATCGCCGACGCCACCGCTTACGCCGCTGCCGACGCCGATATGACCGGCCGCCTTCGGGAGCGGTTCGAGGCGCAAATCGCCCGGCATAACCTGTCCAGCCTTATGTCTGACATTGAGATGCCGCTAACGCCGATTCTGGTGGAAATGCAGTGCCAGGGCATTAAGCTGAACGTGGGTATGCTCCATGAAATGAGCCGGGAATTAACCGACCAGCTGCGGCAGTCGGAAGCGGAACTCTATGACTCTATCGGCCACACGGTAAACATTAACTCGCCGCAGCAGCTCAGCGACTTGCTGTTCAACGAATTGGGCTTGCCGAAAACCAAGCGTACCAAGACCGGCTATTCCACTGACGCCAATTCCCTGGAGGGACTGCGGGGCTTTCACCCGGTAGTGGATAACATTCTGGAGTACCGCCAAGTTGCCAAGCTCAAATCCACTTACGTGGATGCTCTCCCCGAAATGATTAACCCGCGCACCGGGCGGGTTCACACCAGTTACAACCAGGTAGGTTCGGCCACGGGAAGAATGTCCAGCAGCGACCCCAACCTGCAGAACATCCCCATCCGCACTGAGGAAGGACGGCGGGTTCGCCAGGCATTTATCGCCGATAAAGCGCCCGACTGGCTGCTCTTCTCCGCCGATTACTCCCAGATTGAACTGCGGGTGCTGGCCCACCTTTCGCAGGACCCGGAACTGCTGGACGCTTTCCGGCGCGGCGAGGACATCCACGCCTCCACCGCCTCCCTGATGAATGACGTGCCAATCAGTCAGGTAACCGCCGACCAGCGCCGCATCGCCAAGGTGCTGAACTTCGGGGTCATTTATGGTCTGTCGGCCCACGGCATCTCCCAGCAGACGGAGTTCTCCCGGGAGGAGGGCGCCAGGTTCATCGAAACGTACTTTGCCAGGTATTTGGGCATTGCCGGCTATCTGGCTGAAGTAAAGGCCCGCACTCGGGAAACCCAGTACGTGGAAACCCTGTGCGGCCGCCGCCGCTACGTGCCGGACATCAACTCGGCCAACTTCAACGTGCGCGGCGCCGCCGAGCGTATGGCGATTAATATGCCCATCCAGGGCACTGCCGCCGACATTATCAAGCTGGCCATGCTTCGGGTTCACGACCGCCTGAGCCGGGAAAACCTCCGCGCCCGGATGCTGCTTCAGGTGCACGATGAGCTGGTGTTCGAGGTGCCCCGGGAAGAGCTGGACGCCTTGCAAGCCCTGGTATTCGCCGAAATGCCGGCCGCCATGAACCTGGATGTTACCCTGAAAGTGGACGCCAAGTGGGGCGAAAACTGGGGAGATATGCGGTAACGAATGGGGGGCAGTATCTCGCAGCAGGACATAGTTTATGGCAAACAAGCAACAAAGCGCCTTGTTCGGAGATAATTCGGTAAGATTGCCAAAATCGGAGTCGCCAGCCAAAGGACTCACCACTGAAAGTATCAGCCGGCTCGACTGCAACCCTGAGTTGAGCGAGTATCTGCTGCAATTTTGCCGTCTGAAGCATGGCGAAATCTGGGAAGACCCGGTGCGCGGCCACCGGGTTGGCGTTCTGGATGCCGCCATACCGGACGATGTTGCGCAACTGCTGGGTGGCAAGAGGGCAGCCCTTGCCGTTAACGACCCGCCTTACAATATTGCAGTCGGCAACAACTTATCAGAAAGTCTGCCGAAAACAGACTTGCAAGAATATCTGCATTTCTCTCGCGCCTGGATTAAGAATGCCATCAATACCCTGAAGCAGAATGCCCATTTTTACTGTTGGATTGGCGCAGATTATCGGGAGAACTTCCAACCGCTTCCCGACATTATGGTTTTGATGCGGGAATTCTCTGAAGCCAAACCCAGGAACCTGATAACTCTGCGGAACCAGAGAGGGTACGGAACTCAGAAGAACTGGATGTGGGTTCGGCAGGAACTGCTGCACTATACTGTTGGCAATCCTGAGTTCCAGGTCGTGTACACTGATATTCCCAAAGCGCTTAAAGGTTACTATAAAGAGGTTAATGGGAAGCTGACCGAAAACCTGGAACGGAGCAAGTCGGGCACGCTCAGACCCGGAAACGTGTGGGTCGATGTTCAGCAGGTTTTTTACCGAATGGAAGAGAATGTTCCTGGTTGTTACGCCCAAAAGCCACTGAAAGCTATTGAGAGAATTATCGAGTCCAGCAGCCAGCCGGGAGATTTAGTGCTGGACTTGTTTGCTCACTCTGGCGCCACCTTGCTTGCCGGAGAACGCCTCGGCAGAAAAATATGCACCGGCGACAACAACCCAATCTTCGCTGAACTCACCATCCGGCGACTGGAGAACCTGCGCTCTACCGGAAAGACCGGTTGGCAATGGCGCAATCCGTTCCCGGAAATGAAGGCCAAAGGGTTAGGTTAAATGAATCAGGAAAAATTACGAGCGTATCTGGAGAACTTGACTCGTTCCTTATCCGGCCAGGACAAGCTCTTCTTATCGGCCAGGTTGGAAAGCCTCGCTTCTGCATTTCCCTTTAATGAGTATGAATATATACTGTCTTTCCTTTTGGCTCGCCAGATAATTTCCTTCAACGATTATGAGGCTCTGCGCAACCAGTATGTTTCAGCTAACCGCTATTTGGCCCTCTTCGGATTAGCTCCCAGGATCTTTGGGCAAGTTTGGGGAGAAACCCATCTTAGAGATCTGGACTCTCGCTTTATCAAACCATCTCGCGAACTGGACCCGCACTACGATGGTCAGTATGACCTTCTGATAGAAAAAGTGAAGGTTGAGGTTAAATCGGCACGAGCTATAAACACTCGCAGACAAGGCGAAATAGTATCAAAAGCTCTACGCTATGACTCAGATGAGCCTTTTTGGATGAATTTCCAGCAGTTGAAACTGGATATTTGCGATGTCTTTGTATTTATCGGAGTATGGGTAGATAAACTACGATACTGGGTATTATCAAATAAAGAAGTTCAGGAAAATCCTGCCCGGAGCAATCAACACCGTGGTGGCATTGAGTATCAAATCGGGATAACACACAGAAACATAGACCAGTTCAACAGGTTCATGGTAGAAGCCGGCTCATTGGCCGATTTGGTGCTGGTTAAAGGAAAATAGTATCGTATGCAACTGCTTCGCAGCCTTATTTTCGTACCCGGCAACCGGGCCAATATGCTGGCAAAGTCCCTGTCCTTTGCCGCCGACGTGATTATGGTGGACCTGGAGGACTCGGTGCCGCCGGCGGAGAAAACCGCCGCCAGAGACCTGGCCCGGGAGTGGGCGCCTCGCCTGGCTCAAACCGGCCGCAAGGTCATGGTGCGGGCCAATGCCCTGGATACCGGGTTGACCGGGGACGAACTCGCCGCCCTGGTATCGCCCAGCCTGTACGGGGTCAGCGTGGGCAAAACCGAATCGGCCTGGGATTTGCAGGAAATCGACCGTATCATCACTCCTCTGGAAGCCCGCGCCGGCCTGCCCCGGGGCCACATCCGGCTGATACCCTGGATTGAAAGCGCCCGGGCTCTGGTCAACGTTCACGCCATGTCCAACGCCCTTACCCGAACCGTGGCTCTGGCCTTCGGGGCCGAAGACTATACCAATGATATGGGGGTTCAACGAACCGACGAAGGGGCCGAGGTGTATCATCCCCGGGCCAGCGTGGCCATTGCCGCCCGGGCGGCCGGTTTGGCCGCTCTGGATAGCCCTTATGTCGCCTTTCGAAACTCTGAAGGACTGCGGCGGGACGCCCGGACAGCCCGGCAGCTGGGTTATACCGGCAAGTTTGCCATCCACCCGGGGCAGATTGAAAGCATCAACGAACAGTTCAGCCCCCTGCCCGAGGACGTGGCCTACGCCCGCCGCGTGGTGGCCGCCTGGGAGGAAGCCGAGGCCGCCGGCCGCGGTTCCCTCTCCCTGGATGACCAGATGGTGGACGTGCCGGTGGTCAAGCGGGCCCGTAACCTGCTGGCCCTGGTCGCTGAAATCGAGGGGCAGCTTGTTCAGCAGGGCCGGCGCAACGGATAATGGCGCCGGCAGCCGACATTGGCCCCCTGATTTACTATGCCCCAAGGCATCCGAGGGTTTCCCGCCGCCAACGGCAACACTGCCGCCCAACGCCGGATACTGACACTGAACGATGAGCATGTCGGCAGACCGAATAATCCTTCAGGGAATGCAATTCTACGGCTACCATGGGGTCAATCCCGAAGAAAAGGCTTTGGGCCAACCCTATCTGGTAGATTTGACCGCCGAGCTGGATTTGACCCGGGCCGGGACCACGGATTGCCTGGAAGATACCGTCAGCTATACTCTGCTGTACCGGCTGACCCGGTCAGTAATCGAGGGGGAGTCCCGAAACCTGCTGGAAGCCCTGGCTCAGGCTATCGCCGACCGGCTGTTGAACGAACTGCCCCTCAAACAAGTGTCGGTAATCGTTAAGAAACCCCACCCGCCCATTAAGGGTTCGGTAATTGAATCCGCGGCCGTGGAAATTCATCGCCGCCGGGAACCGTAACCAACGGCGCTCTACCGCTTTGCCAACCGAGGAAGGCCCGTCCATGTCCAACCGGGATACCAGCATCGCCCGCCACTTTCACGACGCTACCAAGCTGGCCTACATCAACCTGGCCAACAAACCGCCTTTGTACAAAACCTATTACGGTCTGCCAGCTATTCCGCTGCCCGCCGATTTTCCTTCCCCGCCGGTTCCGGCGCTGGACGCGGTCAGCGCCGTTGCCCCGGCAGCCGGGCCGGAACTGGACCTGACCGCCCTGGCCCAGTTGCTCTACTTTACCGCCGGGGTCATCCGCAAAGGGGTGTTCCGCACTGCCGGCGAGGTGCATTTCCGCGCCGCCGCATCGGCCGGGGGGCTTTATCCGGTGGAAACCTACCTGGTGAGTCAAGGGATGCCCGGTCTGGATGCCGGCGTGTACCATTTTGCGCCGGAGAATTTCAGCCTGACCCGGCTGCGCCAAGGGGACTGCCGAGCTGTATTAGCCGAGGCTGCCGGCAGCGATTCGACCATCGCCGCCGCCCCCTTGACCATCGTCTTTACCATCGTGTTCTGGCGCAGTTCCTGGAAGTATCGGGAGCGGGGATACCGCTACTGCTTCTGGGACAATGGAACTGTCGCCGCCAACCTGCTCGCCACCGCTGCCGCCATCGGCCGGCCTGCCAGGGTGGTCAACGCCTTCATCGACCGTCTGGTGGACGAACTCCTGGAGCTGGACGGAACCGGCGAAGCCAGCGCCTGCCTGGTTTCCGTCGGGTCGGGCCAGGAACCCTCAAAAGCGCCGCCCCCCGGCCATTTGGCCCCGGTGGAAGGCGCCTCCCGCATTACGGCACCCGGGGAAATAGATTACCCGGAAATCCGCTCCGCCCACGCCGCTACCCGCCTGACCAGCCAGGACGAGGTACTGGCCTGCCGGGGTAAGCCGGCGGTTCCACCGACCGCCCCGGCCGACTACCCGGTCAGTATTTTACCCTGTTCCAGAAACTTTCCCGTATCGGCGCCTCTGGGTCAGACCATCCGGGAGCGGGGTTCCACCCGCCGTTTTGCCCGGGCGCCCATTGGCCTGGAAGCCCTTGCCGCCATACTCTATTGCGCCACCCGGGGCGCGGCGGCAGACTTTCTACCCCGGCCGGGCGACAGCCTGCTTGACCTCTATCTGATTGCCAATGCGGTAGAAAACCTGCCCGCAGGAGCATATTACTACGCTCCCCAAGAACCGGCCCTGCACCGGCTCAAGACCGGCCAGTTTCGGGAGGAAGCAGGACACCTGGGCTTTGAGCAGGCTTTGCCGGCCGACGCTTCAGCAGTGGTCTTTCTGCTGTCCGACCTGGAGCGAATCCTGGAACAGTACGGCAACCGGGGCTACCGGGCGGCCCAGCTGGAAGCCGGAATTATCGGCGGCAAGTTGTACCTTGGCGCGCACTCATTGGGGCTGGGAGCCAGCGGGCTGACCTTCTATGATGACGAAGTAACCGGGTTTTTCTCGCCCCACGCCGCCGGAAAGAGCGCTATGTTCGTGGCGCCGTTGGGCGTAACTGACGCGGTAAACCGGGTGCGACCCTTCCGCTCCCGCATCGGCATGCTGCTTGACGCCCAATCCCGGGGCGCGCGGCCCAGAGAGTAAGCGCACTCCCCGGCAGCAACCCCCGCTGAAGATGCGCCCAACCGCAGTTGCCGGGTCGGCCGACGCCGCCGGCGAAATCGGCAACACGGAAGGGCAAAGCCGGGCGATTACCCTGCCATTTACCCTTCCGGTTGACACTGAAGAGGGCATTTGGTATATATTGCCAATGCTTCCTGTCCGAACCCTCATTTCCCCTTGCACATTCCCCGGCCTGGTAGAGCTTATGACGGTGCCTGCTCTGTTTCAGACCGGCAGAACACCCCTTACCGCAAGCGAGGAAGAAAACTGCAATGAGCGTTGATACCAGCAATATCATTCTGGAAGTGGAAGACCTTCACACCTATTTTTTCAACCGGAACTCGATTACCCGGGCCGTGGACGGCGTCAGTTTCTTTTTGCGCCAGGGGGAAACCCTGGGCATCGTGGGCGAGTCGGGCTGCGGCAAGACTATGACGGCCCTCTCTCTGCTGCGCCTGGTTCCGCCGCCGGCAGGCAAAATTGTTCGCGGGTCAATCCGGCTCAATGGCGATGACCTGCTTCAGAAAAGCGACGATGAGATGCGCCAGATACGCGGGCGGCAAATCTCGATGATTCTGCAAGACCCGCAAACCTCTCTCAACCCGGTCTTCACCATTGGCAACCAGCTGATGGAGGCTTTGACTATGGCCCGCCGGGACGGGCGGAAGAATATGCTGACCAGAGCGGTGGATGCCCTGCGCAATGTGAACGTGGCCGCCCCGGAGCGAAGGCTGGATGACTTCCCCCACCAGATGAGCGGCGGCATGAAGCAGCGCGTGGTGGGGGCCATTGCCCTTTCCTGCGAACCCGGCGTCATCATCGCTGACGAGCCTACCACCGCTTTGGACGTTACCATCCAATTGCAATATCTCCGCTTGTTGAAGGATATTCAGGCGGAAACCGGCCTGGCTATTATCTTCATTACCCACGATTTCGGCGTGGTTGCCCGTATGTGCGACCGGGTCGCAGTAATGTATGCTGGCCGGGTAGTGGAAAACGGCTCGGTGCGCGACATCTTCAACAACCCCTCCCACCCCTATACCAGGGCCCTGATCGACTCGGTTCCCAAGCTGGAGGAACGCACGGAACGGCTCTACTCCATTGAAGGGCAGCCCCCCTTGCTTTCCAACCTGCCCGAAGGCTGCCGGTTCGCCGACCGCTGCGAATATGTCCGCGACCGTTGCCGCGCCAACTATCCATCAACCTACACCGTAAGCGAAGCCCATCAAGCCGCCTGCTGGAGGTTGGACGAAGCATGGTAGCAGCTCTGGCGCAGCCCTTGCTTGAGGTGAAGAACCTCAGAAAATATTTCCCGGTTACCAAAGGCCTGATTATGATGAAAACCATCGGCTACGTGCAGGCGGTGGACGACATCAACTTCGCGATTAACGAGGGTGAAACCCTGGGCCTGGTGGGTGAGTCGGGGTGCGGCAAAACCACCACCAGCAAGCTGATATTGCGGCTGGAGGTTCCCACCGAGGGGCAGATACTGCTGGACGGCAAGGATATTAAAGACTTCCGTGGTTCAGACTTGCAGGACTACCGTACCACGGTGCAGGCAGTGTTCCAGGACCCCTGGTCATCGCTCAGCCCCAGGATGCGGGTGCGGGATATTATCGCCGAACCTCTGGTGGTAAATCGGCAGGTTACCCAGCAGGAGAAGAACGACCGGGTAGCCGAGGTGCTGGGCAAGGTAGGGCTGCATTCGGAGCAGGCTAATAATTACCCGCATGAATTCAGCGGCGGGCAGCGGCAGCGCATCGCCGTCGCCAGCGCCCTCGCCTCGTACCCCAAAATGATTGTGCTGGATGAGCCGGTATCCGCCCTGGATGTCTCTATTCGCGCCCAGATTATGAACCTGCTGGTGGATTTGCAGCAGGAGACCGGCGTCAGCTATCTGTTGATTGCCCACAACCTGGCCACCGTCCGTTACATGGCCCATAAAACCGCCGTGATGTATCTGGGCCAGATTGTAGAGTATTCGGAAACTGAAGAACTGTACCAGAACCCGCTTCACCCTTACACCAAGGCCCTCTTCTCGGCTTCGCTGCCTTCTCATCCCGACCTGGTACAGGAAGAAATCGTCCTGCAAGGAGAAGTGCCTTCGCCGATTAACCCGCCGTCAGGCTGCCGGTTCCACCCCCGCTGTCCCTTTGCTATGGATCGGTGCACAACGGAAATCCCCAAATACCGGGAGGTGGCTCCGGGACATATGACTGCCTGCCACCTTTATGACGAACCGTAGCGGACGGGCAAAATTCCCACCGCCAACCCAGCCCGCCGACCGGGGCCGGGTTTGCCGCCCGGCCTTATTATTCCGGCAGCGTTTGCTGCGCCGGAGGTACATTATTCCGTCAAGGAAAAGGACTGGCCTTGATCGGCCAGTCCTTGAAAGTCAGAGCTTGCCCCCATAAAGAGCGGCAAGGCATCGGTCCAACGCTGCAAAGAGCCGCGCCAGCAGCTACTCGTCCCACTCGGATTCGCTATCCAGGTAACCCGGATAACCGTTCCATTCCTCCTCGTCATCGTCCAGTCCGTCCTCTTCAAGGTAACGCGCCAAATCGGTATCGAGGTACATTTGCGGTTGGGGCTGCCCCGGTCGGCTGGTAGGAAAAGAGGCGATGTTGTGCAGGCTGGGGTGCCGGTAGGTCTCCCGGATGACCAGGGATATACTCCAGTCGTTGACCCCGACTACTGCGGCTTCATAATGGTTGCCGCCGTCTATTAACCGCAGCAGACGCCGGGCCAACCTGGGTTCCACCTGCCCCAGGTACTCCCCGTTTCTTACGTAAACCACCAGAGCCTGACGGTTGGCTACCAGAGAGGCCGGCTCTCCGGGTGTTATGCTGGCCATCAGCTGGGCCGCCGCCGGACGCTGCAAAATGGTAACGCCGGATTTACCGCTTTCGGCAATAAACCACTGAGCGGCAGCGCCGGCATTCCCCAACTGCTTGCCGGCTGCCGGGGAAATCTCCAGCTGTGTCAGTCGGGCCAGGTTCTTTTTGGCAATAGCGTTATAAGGGGACTTCCGGAGCACCTGCTCCAGCACCTGCCGGGCCTGGTCAAACCGGTCAAGCTCCATCAGGGCTTTACCCAGCCGGTTCATGGCATCCACATCATCGGCGAAAAGCGACAGAAGAGCCTGATTCACCTCGGCAGCCCTCTTCCATTCTCCTTTCAGCGCCAGCGAAATCGCCTCCTTACTCCAATCCCTTTTCAGTCTGGTATTGGTTTCAGCCCGAGTCATCGTCATTTCGGTCAATCTCCATAAAGAGCAATAGTGCGAAATACCCTGGTATCCGGGGCAAAGACCGCCCCAAAGGGAATAATCCTGCCTAGTTGTTACTACATCTGCCGGCTTTGGGTCAAGAATGATTTTGGTCAGTTATTTAACAATATCCAAAAACAGCCGGCCGGCCGTTCCGGCATCTCCGGTAAGGGAAAGTTGACGGGTGAAGGCAACGCACGGCAATACAGCTTATTCAAGCTCTATTACCGGACTATTACCGCTGCGGTCTTTTACGGGCGGTTTTCTTAATCAGGGGGCAAGTCGGCGGCGGATTTTCAGAACATCCTGCGTCATACGAATCGCGTCATGAACGGGGCGCACCTTGCTGCCTTCCCGATAATGCCAATCTATGGCTACTTCGTCGATAATGAACCCTTGCTGTCGGGCCAGGCAGAGCACTTCCACATCAAAGGCAAAGCCATCCAGCTCCTGCTTCCGGAACAACCGGTCGGCCACTTCGCCCCGGAAGCACTTGAAACCGCACTGGGTATCCCGCAGACCGGGCAAAACCAGCAGGCGGATAATTGTGTTAAAGAAACGGCCCATCAGGCGCCGGCGGAAGGGTTCGCCAATGCGCCGGGACTTTGCCAGCTCCCGCGAACCCACGGCAACATCCACGCCCCGCAGCTGCGGCGGCAGAAAACGCTGCACCTGCTCAACCGGCATGGAAAGGTCGGCATCGCACAGAAACCGGTACTCTCCCTCAGCGGCCAGCATGCCCTGTTTTACTGCCCAGCCCTTGCCCCGGTGCTCCAGGCGCAGCGGTCGCACCTGGTTGTGCCCGGCAGCGAAGTCATCCAGCAATTGGGGGGTAGCATCCACGCTGCCATCATCAGCCACAATGATTTCCCAGGTATAATCCTGGGCGCCAAGAAAGGCGGTCGCCTGCTCCAGGGTAGCCGTAATGCGGACAGCTTCGTTGTAGGCAGGAATGACCAGGGACAAGAAGGGCCGAGTCACAGCGGCCTCCGACCAGGCAGAAGAAAAGCGTTATTGTCCATCAGCCAACCGAAAGCCTTGATGCAGCAGACGCACCGCTTCGGCCACCTGCGCTTCCAGGACGATGCAGGAAATACGAATTTCCGAGGTGGTAATCATATCGATGTTAATATCGCCGTCAGCCAGAATGCGGAACATTCGCGAGGCATAACCGGGCGTGTTCTGCATGCCCGACCCAACCACGCTGACCGAAGCCAGGGTTGCGTCGCTGACCACTGCCGCGGCTCCCAGGAAGGAAAGCTGCGCCTCCACTTCCCGGAGGGCCCGGGGCAGGTCGGAACGGGCCACGGTGAAGCTGATGTCGGTGGCCCGCTCGGCGCTGGTGTTCTGCACAATGGTATCCACGCTGATGCCCATAGCGGCTAAAGGTTCGAACAGGGCGGCGGCTACCCCGGGACGGTCGGGCACTGAACGCACGGTAATCTTCGCCAGATTAGCCTGATAGGCAATGCCGGTTACCTTTACCCGGTCTTCCACAACTTCCATTTCCGTTTCCGTTAACTTATGAATCAGCGTACCCGGAGCATCGCCGAAGCTGGAAGCCACGTAAATCGGCACGCCATAAGCCGCGCCCAACTCAATAGAGCGGGGGTGCATCTTGGCGCCGTAAGCCGCCAGTTCCAGCATCTCTTCATAGCCGATTTCGGTCAGCTTCCGGGCACCGGGCGCCACCCGGGGGTCGGCAGTATAGATGCCATCTACATCAGTATAAATGTCGCAGCGGTCGGCTTGCAGGGCCGCCGCCAACGCCACAGCCGTAGTATCCGAACCGCCCCGGCCAAGGGTGGTAACGTCCTGGGCTTCGGTAATGCCCTGGAACCCGGCCACGATGACCACCCTGCCCTGACCCAGTTCCCGCCTGACCCGCGCAGTGTCAATACGGCTTATGCGGGCCTGGCCATACATTGTATCGGTATGAATGCCCGCCTGAAAACCGCTCAGGGCAATGGCCTCGTAACCCAGATTGCGCAGGGCCATCGTCAGCAGGGTACAGGAAACCAACTCCCCGGTGGACAGCAATAAGTCCAGTTCCCGGGGATCCGGTTCGGGAGCAACGGTATGGGCCAGGTCGATTAACTCGTCGGTAGTATCTCCCATAGCCGAAGCCACGGCTACGATGGCGGCGCCGCCTTCCCGGACTGCGCCAATACGCCGGGCCACGTTCAGAATCCGGTCGGCGCTGGCTACCGAACTGCCGCCATACTTATGCACTAACACAGCCACTTCAGCTGCCCCCCAGGACGCCTGCCAGCCGGTTCAGCAGCGCTGCCACCGGTCATATCCGTCCGGCGCCGCCCCGGGTCTCCATGGGAGACTTTCCCTGACCGACCACGTGGGCGCCCCTGGGTGTGGGAAGGGTAACCTCCAGGCGGCTGGCGATGCCGGTAAGCCGCGCCGCCTCAAACATCTCGTAGGCAACGGTCATTTCCCGGCCTTTCGACAGAGCCAGCACGGTCGGGCCGCTGCCGGACACGAACACCCCCAAAGCGCCGGCGCTGCGGGCAGCGGCGAAAATTGCCTTTACCGCCGGAAAGAGGGGCCGACGGTAGGGTTGATGCAGCTTGTCTTCAGTCGCTACCGACAGGTATTCCGGGCGGTTCAGAGCCATTCCGGCCACCAACAGGGCTATCCGCCCCATATTGAATACGGCGTCCGCCATGCTGACTTGCGCCGGCACTACCGCGCGCGCATCGGCAGTGGCGATGCGCGCTTCCGGAATCAGTAAAACTGTATGCAAATCCGGCGGAGATGGAATAGGCGCCGTGTAAAGCTGCGGGCCATCAGAGACTACCAATTGCAGCCCGCCCAAAATGGCCGGAGCCACGTTATCCGGGTGTCCTTCAATGGTCGCGGCCATTTCCAGCAATTCGCCGGGCGAGTAAAGGGAACCGCACAAGGTATTGGCTGCCACCAGCCCGCCGGCAATGGCGGCGGCGCTGCTGCCTAAACCCCGGCAGAGCGGTATGACGTTGTGGCAGCGCAACCGGAGCGGCGGCATCACCATGTCGGCCTCGTCATACAGAAATTGCATGGAACGGTAAACCAGGTTACTGTCATCGGTGGACAGTTCCCCGGCGCCTTCGCCAATAACCTCTACCAATGCCGGAGAGTCGTCGGCCGGCAATACTGCCAGGCGGTTCCACAAATCCAGGGCCATCCCCAGACAATCGAAGCCGGGGCCCAGATTGGCGGTAGTGGCTGGCGCTATTACTTCAAATGCTTGAAAGGCGGACATAATTATACTGCAAGCCGGCGGATTTGACCGGTTAGCCCCGGCGCTGCCCTACTGCCGCCAAGGCTGCCGCTGCCGGAAAGGAATTATAGGCGCAGCAAGGACGCTAATCAATCAGCCGGGCTATGTTTCGTTAGTCTGATTGCCGGCCCGGTGCCGGTTATTCCACCGTCACCGACTTGGCCAGGTTGCGGGGTTGGTCCACATCGCAGCCTCGCAGCAGGGCAATGTGGTACGCCAGCAGCTGCAGCGGAATAGCAGCCAGCAAAGGCGTAATGTGTTCCGGAGCCGCCGGCAGGTACAGCGCCTCATCCACCTCTGCCGCCAGGTTGGTATCGCCTTCGGTAAGCACACCCAGAACAACCCCTTCCCGCGCCTTGATTTCCCGAATATTGGCAGCCATCTTGTCGTAAAGATTATCGCGCGGAGCCAGGGCCAGGGTAGCCATATTCCGGTCGATTAAGGCAATGGGGCCATGCTTCATCTCGCCGGCCGGGTAACCTTCAGCATGAATGTAGCTGATTTCCTTCAGCTTCAGAGCGCCTTCCGCGGCAATCGCTGCGTTCATTCCGCGCCCCAGAAACAGAAACCCGCCGTAATGGTGAAACCGGCGGGCCAGCCGCTGGTACTCGGTAAGGTCAACCAGCATCTCGCCAATCAGGCGGGGGCAGCGCGCCAGGTTGGTAATCATTTTCCGGGTTTCCGCAGCAGTCAGGCTGCCGCGCGCCTGGCCCAGGTAGATGAACAAAAGATGCAGCAGCGTCAGGGAGGCGATGAAGGTTTTAGTGCTGGCAACGCCCACTTCCAGGCCGGAACCCATGTAAAGAACCGCGTCGGCCAACCGGGCCGCCTGGCTCTCTTCGGCATTGCAGATAACAACCAGTCTGGCCCCCCGCTGCCGGGCCTCCTGCATCGCCGCCACCGTATCCGCTGTTTCCCCCGACTGGCTGATCGCCACCACCAGCGTGCGCCCATCCACCAGCGGCTCCCGGTAGCGGAACTCCGATGCGCTTTCCACCGCCGCCGGCAGGCCGGCAAACTTCTCGGCCCAATGACGACCCACCTGGGCGGCGTGCAGGCTGGTGCCGCAGCCAATAAGGGCAACCCGGCGCAGCCGCCGAATTTCAGCAGCGGAAAGCAGAAACTCGCGCAGCGCAACCCGTCCCTGCTCAAAGTTAACCCGCCCCCGCAAAGCGCCGGCCACCGTTTGGGGCTGCTCCATAACCTCTTTAAGCATAAAATGCCGATAGCCGCCCCGGTCCACCAGCACATCCTCCGGGGTAACCGAACAGCGCTGCTTCTCCAGCCGGCGGCCAGCCAGATCGCTGAACTGCACGCCCTCCCGGGTCAATTCGGCAACCTCTCCGGAATCGAGGAAGGCTACCGACCCCGCCCGGTGCCGCAGAACCGGCAAGGCCGCCGGCAGGTCGCTGCCCACTACTCCCTGACCGTCCCGGTGGGCCACGACAATGCCTCCGGCGTGGCCCAGGCGGAGGGCGCATAACTTGTTCGGCTCGGCGCGGCAGATGGCCGCCAACGCCTGCGAGCCTTCCAGCTGCCGACCCATAGCCCGGAAGGCGTCGGCGAACTTAAGACCCTCGGCCATGCCTTCCTCAATCAGGTGGGCGATAACCTCCGTATCCGTTTCCGAGAAGAAGACGTGGCCGCGAGCCTGCAGGCCTCTTTTCAATTCCAGGAAGTTTTCCACTATGCCATTATGCACTACCGCCACCTGGCGGCTGCACCCGGTCAGCGGGTGGGCATTAGCATCGGAAGGCGGGCCGTGAGTAGCCCAGCGGGTATGCCCCAAACCCACCGGGCCTTCCGGGGCGTTGGTTTCGTCGCCCTGGGTCAGGCCGTTAACCTTGCCCACGGTCTTGCGCAAATGCAAGTCGCCGGCCCGGTCCAGCACTGCAATGCCCGCGCTGTCATAGCCCCGGTACTCCAGACGCTGCAACCCTTCCAGAACAATCGGCCAGGCAGACTGGCTGCCAACATATCCGACAATGCCGCACACATCGCCTCCGTAAGAACGCTAAAGCAGCTTGCCGGGAAGCCTGGCCGACCTTCAGGTTCGCCAGGGAATCAGGCCTGCTGCAACTGCATCGCCGCATCAACGACCGGACGGTTCACAATTTCCATAATTGTGCGGGCCAAAGCGCCGGGGTCGTGGCGTAAATAGACGCCCGCTGCCAGCAGCGGGCCGGTTATTATTTCCTTGACTACCTGGCGGCATTCGTCCCAGTCCAGCCCTACCGGAAACTGCCGGTCGGCGGCATAGCGGGCCAGCAAACGGGGCGGGAAGGGGCTGGAATTAAACACCAGGTAATCCAACGGTTCACTGGCGCCCAGGTAATCAACCAGCAGCTTGCCAAAGGTTGCGGCGGTAAACCCATCGGATTCGCCCGGTTTGGTCATCAGGTTGCAGATGTGGATTTTGACCGCCGGAGAGGCGTTGATTGCCGCCGCTACGTCCTCCACCAGCAGGTTAGGCAAGACGCTGGTGTAAATATCGCCGGGCCCCAGGATAATGGCGTCGGCCCTGGCGATCGCATCCAGCACCGGCGGGTAAACATAGGCCTTGGGGTCTAACCGTATATAGTCTATGCCCACGTCCAGGTTGTCCCGCCGCAGGTCGATTGCCGATTCCCCGGCAAGCTCCTCGCCGTTCTCCAGCCGGGCCACCAGGGTGGAATGGGTGAGGGTAACCGGCAGAACTCTGCCCCGGATGCCCAGCATTTGCGAGGCTTCTTCGATAGCGGTTATGGTGTTGCCGGTAACTTCGGTAAGGGCGGTAAGCAGCAGATTGCCGAAATTATGCCCGCTGAGCCCGTTGCCGGAGCTGAAGCGGTAATCGAAGAGGCGGCGCATCAAGTTGCCTTGCCGCCCCTCTGCCGCCAGCGCCATCAGGCACCGGCGAATATCCCCCGGCGGCAAATGGCCCATTTCCTCCCGCAGCCTGCCGGAACTGCCGCCGCTGTCGGTCATTGCCACCACTGCGGCCAGATTGCAGTCTTCGTTGCGTAACCCGGTCAAGGTGGTGTGGTTCCCGGTGCCGCCACCAACCACCACAACTTCCTTCTTGCTCATTGCCCTTAACAACATAAGACCGCCGGCTACAGACCGACGGCTGGCTGACCGGTATGGCCGGTTGCGCCTAGTATAGGAACCCCCGGATTGAGTGTCAAGGGAATACCCTGCCTGACGGAACCAAGCCGCCGCAGCCTCTCCGCAAACTGGCAGCCGCCGAACCCTGCTGCGAAACCGGGGCAATCGGCCATCCGCCTCATGTGAAGGTTGACTCCGCAGCCTAAGGCATTCCCAATCATGCGTTGGTATAAGTGTATAACCGGGTTCGCCGTGAAATCAGACCGCCGGGAGGCAGCGTTATGGCCCAACCCGGAGCATTCCGTCCCGGAATGCAATGCCCCCGATACGGCGCCAACTGGCGGCCCAAATACGGACGCTCCCGCAGCCAGCAGACTTACCGCTACAGCCAGCGCCACTACCACTTCGCCCCGGGAACCGGGCGTCCCTACCAGTCGGAGCAGGTCAAGACCCCGCCCGCAAGGTATTCCTTTTCGAGAACCTTTTTGCTAAAATCCATAGCCGCAGCCCCACGCGGGAAGGACTGCTGCAACCAAATTTTTAACCTGGAGAGGCAACCTATGGCAGGTAAAGGCGGCCGCCGCCCCGGCTTCGGAATTACCCCCCCCCCCCCCCGAGTTTGGGGGTGGGTGATGGGACGCCGGCGGAGAATTGACCGAAACCGGCTGGGGCTGGCCCTGGCGCTGGTCATCCTGCTGGCCGGGCCGGTATTATTGACCCTGTCCGCCACCGGGGCGCCGTCGCCGCTGCAAGCCCAGGGCGGCACGCCAACGGATACGCCCACGCCGACTAGTACGCCAACGGATACGCCCACGCCGACTAGTACGCCAACGGATACGCCCACGCCGACTAGTACGCCAACGGATACGCCCACGCCGACTAGTACGCCAACGGATACGCCCACGCCGACTAGTACGCCAACGGATACGCCCACGCCGACTAGTACGCCAACGGATACGCCCACGCCGACTAGTACGCCAACGGATACGCCCACGCCGACTAGTACGCCAACGGATACGCCCACGCCGACTAGTACGCCAACGGATACACCCACGCCGACTAGTACGCCAACGGATACACCCACACCAACGGGAACACTGACACCTACGCCCTCAAGCCCGCCGGGGGCGCCGATCGTCTCCCGGGTCGTCGCCGGGTCTGAACAGCTAACCATCCATTATCAGGCGGTGAGCGGGGTAACCCGGTACGAATTTCAGCAGCGCAAAGCGGGCGCCAGCTGGCCCGACACCAGCCCGGAGGTTACCGTCAAGGACACCGACACCAGCTACACCATAACCGGGCTGGACAACGGCACGACTTACCAGGTCCGGCTGCGGGCGTACAACAGCCGCGGCCCCGGCCCCTGGGCCACCGTCGTGTCTGGAGAGACGCCGGCCAACACACCCACACCCACACCCACGCCTCTCACGGATACGCCCACACCCACGATAGAGCCGCCACATCCGCCGGTCATCCTGTGGGATGTCAAAGGAGATGGCCAGACAACCATCCGTTATGTTGCCGTGAGCGGGATAACCCGGTACGAATTCCAGCATCGTAAAGCGGGCGCAAACTGGCCCGACACCAGCCCGGTGGTTACCGTCAAGGACACCGACACCACGTACACCATAACCGGACTGGAAAACGGGGTAACGTACGATTTCCGGATGCGGGCGATCAATGACGGCGGCAGCAGCATCTGGGTCGGGATCGATGTAGCGATGCCGGCCAACACCCCCACGCCCACGCCCACCAACACCCCCACGGATACGCCAACACCAACAATAGAGCGGCCACATCCGCCGATTATCCTGTGGGATGTCAAGGGAGATGGTCAGATAACCATCCGTTATGTTTCCGTGAGCGGGGTAACCCGGTACGAATTTCAGCATCGTAAAGCGGGCGCCAGCTGGCCCGACACCAGCCCGGTGGTTACCGTCCAGGACACCGACACCAGCTACACCATAACCGGACTGGAAAACGGGGTAACGTACGATTTCCGGATGCGGGCGTTCAATGACGGCGGCAACAGCGACTGGACCTACCTCCTTGGGGAAACGCTGCCCACCAATACGCCCACACCGACGCCCACGCCCACGGGAACGCTGCTGCCCACGAATACACCGACACCCACCAATACGCCTACGGATACGCCCACCCCGACCCCGACGCCCACCAATACGCCGACCCCAACACCCACCAATACGCCTACCCCGACGCCCACGCCGACCCCAACACCCACCAATACGCCGACCGACACCCCGACACCCACCAATACGCCTACGGATACGCCCACCCCGACGCCCACCCCGACGGGAACGCTGACCCCCACACCAACAATAAAGCCGCCACATATGCCGATCATCCGGTGGAATGTCCCGGGGGATGGCCAGATAGCCATCCATTACCAGGCCGTGAGCGGGGTAACCCGGTACGAATTCCAGCATCGCAAAGCGGGCGAAAGCTGGCCGGGCAGTGGCGCCATTGTCACGGTCAAGGACACCGACACCTCATACACCATAACCGGGCTGGAAAACGGGGTAACGTACAATTTCCGAATGCGGGCGTACAATGACGGGGGCAGCAGCGGCTGGACCATCTCTGCTGAAACGCTGCCGACCAACACCCCCACACCCACGCCCACCAACACCCCCACGGATACGCCCACACCAACAATAGAGCCGCCACATCCGCCGGTCATCCTGTGGGATGTCAAGGGGGATGGCCAGATAACCCTCCATTACCAAGCCGTGAGCGGGGTAACCCGGTACGAATTCCAGCATCGCAAAACAGGCGAAAGCTGGCCGGACCGCAGCCCGGTGGTTACCGTCAGGGACACCGCTACCAGCTACACCATAACCGGGCTGGAAAACGGAGCGACTTACGACTACCGGGTGCGGGCGTACAATGACGGCGGCAGCAGCAGCTGGAACACCTTTGCTGAAACGCAGCCGACCAACACGCCCACCAATACGCCCACGCCGACCAATACGCCGCCCCCCATAGTGGTTCAGGGCTATCTCCAGCGCCGGGCGGATATGCCTACCCCGACGCCGACCCGACGGGTAGTGGCGAGGGCAACCAGCACGCCGACGCCAACGCCGACGGCCACCAACGCGCCGCCGCCGACCCACACGCCGCCGCCCACCGCAACGGCGCGGGCGCTGCCTACCTTCACGCCGACAGCAACCATGCTGCCGGCGGAAACGCTGCTGCGCACGCCAACAGCGACCCGGCGGGCAGTACCCACCCGGACGCCGACGCCGTTGGCAATGCGCACGCCAACGGCCACCCCGCCGACCAGGACGCCAACCGCCACGACGCCGCCCACCAGCCGGCCCACGGCCACCGCTACGGCCACGGCAGCGCCGACGGCTACCCCGCTGCTGCCGGATGGCGCCCTGGACGCGGTGCGCCCGGAGCCGACCGCCGCGACGGCGGCCCCGGCTATGGCCGCGGCGGAACCCACGGCCACGCCAGTACCGCCCCCGACGGCGACGGCCGTACCGCCGACGCCGCCGGCCCCGCCGGCAGAACCGGACGGCGTCAACTGGCTGCTGTGGGTGATAATTGCGCTGGTGGTGGCAGCGGTAATCGCCGGCGGGGTGTACCTGTACCGGCGGCGGCAGTAGGCCGGGCAACTGGCCTGACCGGCGGGCATGCCGGGTTCCGCCCGATACGCTTCGGGCGGCCCGGCAGTCCCCGGGCCGGTTCCCGGCGGCGGCGTAAAGGGATACACCAACACGCATTGGGAATACCTGGCCGAAAGCCTGCTTGAGACCCTTGAGCAATCGGGTTACAATGGCGGACGGTGGATAATGTAAACCTGTTGACCGATGAGTTGGCGCTATGCCCGACATCCCCTACAACAACCGGGAACGGTGGCAGCAAGAGACACGGGAACCGGCGCTACGCCGGTTCCCGGAACGACGGGCCGCATTCCGGACCGACAGCGGCATTCCCATTGAACCCCTTTATGACCCCGCAGACAGCGCCGCCGGTTCCCGGTCAGGCTTCAATAACATAGGGTTCCCCGGAGAGTATCCCTATACCCGGGGCGTGCAGCCCAATATGTACCGGGGCCGAATCTGGACCATGCGCCAGTATTCCGGTTATGCCACTGCCGCCGATACCAATCGCCGCTTCCGCTATCTGCTGGAGCAGGGGCAGACCGGCCTTTCCGTAGCCTTTGACCTGCCTACCCAAATCGGTTACGACTCTGATGCGCCCCAGGCTCTGGGCGAGGTGGGCAAAGTGGGCGTGCCAGTTTGCAGCCTGGAAGATATGGAAACCCTGTTCGATGGCATACCCCTGAACCGGGTCAGCGCTTCCATGACCATCAACGCCACCGCCTCGGTGCTGCTGTGCCTCTACATTGCGGCAGCCAAAAAGCAGGGGGCATCGCCAGACCAGCTGAGCGGCACGCTGCAAAACGACATTCTCAAGGAATACATCGCCCGGGGCGCCTACGCCTACCCGCCCCGTCCCGCCATGCGTCTGGTGGTAGATGTGTTCAAGTATTGCGCCCGGAACCTTCCCCGCTGGAATACCATCAGCATTAGCGGATACCATATGCGGGAGGCCGGCGCTACCGCCGTTCAGGAACTGGCCTTCACCTTTGCCAACGCCATAGCCTACGTGCAGGCTGCGGTGGACGCCGGGCTGACGGTGGATGAATTCGCCCCGCGCCTGTCCTTCTTCTTCGTAGCCCAGAATAACCTGCTGGAAGAGGTAGCCAAGTATCGGGCGGCCCGGCGAATGTGGGCCCGAATTATGCGGGAACGTTTCGGGGCCCGGGATGACCGCTCCATGATGCTGCGATTTCACACTCAAACCGCCGGGGTATCCTTGACCGCCCAGCAGCCGGATAACAACATCATCCGCAGTACGGTGCAGGCCCTGGCCGCCGTGCTGGGCGGCACGCAATCGCTGCACGTCAACTCTCGCGACGAGGCCCTGGGCCTGCCCACAGAGGAGTCGGCCCAACTTTCCCTGCGTACCCAGCAGATTCTGGCCCACGAAAGCGGGGTGGCCGACGTGGTTGACCCGCTGGGCGGCTCCTGGTATGTGGAAAGCCTTACCGACCAGCTGGAACAAGCAGCCCAGGCTTACATCGAAGCGATTGACCGGCAAGGCGGCGCGGTATCCGCCATCGAACAAGGCTACCAGGCCCGGGAAATAAGCGATTCCGCCTACCGCCATCAACAGGAAATTGACGCCGGTCAGCGCATCGTGGTGGGCGTTAACCGATACGTCAGCGATACGCCCCCGGTCAGCGGCCTGCTCCGGGTGGACCCGAAGGTAGCCAGTCAGCAGGCACGGCGGCTGACCCGGCTCCGCCAGACCCGGGACGGCCGCCGGGTCAAACAAGCCTTATCCCGTCTGGAAGAGGCGGCGCGCACTACGGAAAACACCATCCCGGCCACGCTGGAATGCGTGGAAAGTTATTGCACCACCGGCGAAATATGCCAGGTATTCCGGCAGGTATTTGGCGAGCAGCCGGGAGACCTGGCCTTCTGAATGGCCCGTTTTCCGCCGGGCCGGGCCTTGTCCGCTGCGGCAGAAGCCGGGTTAACCGACCGGAAAGCTGCGGTTTAACTGACTGCTCAACGGCCCAATTATCCAGACCAGGGAGCAATGCTATGCCAGACCCGACGCTGAATGAAGAAGAACGTATGCTGCAAAACCTGGTGCGGGACTTTGCCGACCGCGAGTTGGCGCCCCGGGCCCGGGCGGTGGATGAACGCGAGGAATTCGATTGGCAGAACTGGCGGGGCCTGGCCGGGCTGGGGCTGACCGGCATGGGCCTTGACTTGCAGTATGGCGGCAGCGGCGGCGGATACCGTCAGGTGGCGATCGCCCTGGAAGAAGTGGCCCGCGGCGATATGGCCGCCAGTACCGGCCTGATTGCGCACCTGTCTCTGGGCGCCAGCACCATTGCCCGCTTCGGCAATGAAGAACAGAAACAGCGGTTCGTTCCCTCCCTCGCTAAAGGCCAGGGCGTGGCCGCCTGGGCCCTGACCGAGCCCGGCGGCGGTTCCGACGCCGCAGCGTTGCAGACTACGGCATCCCGCCGGGACGACGTCTATTTTCTGAACGGCAGCAAGCTGTTCATCACCAACGCCGACGTCGCCGAGTCCATGGTGGTTTTCGCCACCGAGGACCGTTCCCGGGGCTATCGGGGCATCAGCGCCTTTGTGGTGCCTCAAAGCACCCCGGGCATGGCTATAACCCCAATGCGCGGCAAGCTGGGAATCCGCGGTTCCAGCACCAGCGAGGTGGTTTTTCAGGATGCGCCAGTGCCGGCCCAAAACCGGCTGGGCGAACCGGGCCAGGGGTTCCGCTATGCTATGGAAATCCTGGATTCCAGCCGGATAATGATTGCTGCCCAGTGTGTCGGCCTCGGCCAGGCCGCCCTGGAAGAAGCAGTGCGCTACGCCCAGCAGCGGCAGTCTTTTGGCCGGCCCATCGCCCAGCACCAGGCTGTTCAGTTCATGCTGGCCGACATGGCTGCCGCCGTACATGCCGCCCGCACCACCACCATGCAGGCCGCCACCTTGAAAGACCAGGGCCAGCCTTACATTAACGAGGCATCCATCGCCAAGCTGCTCGCCTCGGAAATGTGCGTCAACGTTACCTCGCAGGCCTTGCAGGTACACGGGGGATACGGCTATTTTAAGGATGCAACGGTGGAGCGTCTTTTCCGGGATGCGCGGGTTACCACCATTTACGAAGGCACCTCCGAAGTGCAAAGGCTGCTCATTGCCCGGCAAACCCTGGCCCAGTACCCCCTTTAACCCGGCCGGGCCGCCAGCTGAAAACCGGAAAGGATAAAAGTATTGAGCGCTGCCGCCGTTTGCACCATTGACTATATCGACCATGTGGGCATAGCGGTCAAGGATTTAGCCGCTGCCATTGCCTTTTTCCACCGGGTTTTTGGGGCGCCCGTGCCGGAAGTGCGCAACGTAGCAGAGCAGGGCATTCGGGGGGCATTACTCCAGGTGGGGCAAACCCGCCTGGAAGTCATGGAACCAACCGGGCCGGAAACCGCCATCGGCCGCTTCATCGAGCGGCGCGGGGAGGGAATGCACCACCTGGCATTTTACGTCTCTGACCTGCCGGGCAAAATCCGGATTGTGGACCACCTGGGTTTGCAGCTGATTGATTCGGAACCACGGGAAGGGCTTTCCGGGGATATTGCCTTCATCCACCCCCGCTCCGTCTTTGGCATTCTGACCGAACTGGTAGAACGCCCCGGGGAACCGGCGTAAGCTGCCCGGAATCGGCGGCTGAAACCGCCTGGGTCACGGCCGCACGGCCGGCGCCGAGCCATGGCGCTTAACCCGTCATTAATCCGCTTGAACCCTTTGCTGTGTTAACAACGGTTATTCAGAGCAAAAAAGAACTCAGGTTCAGTCTGAAATCCGGGAAGTGTATATTTCGCAGTGCGGGTTTTATGCCGGGAAATGGCAAAAATCGGCGGCGTATCAGCTGAAAGGTCAACTTTTCCCTGGTGCGCAAAGGTATCCCCCCGCCGGAACTTCTCTGCTAAAATCCATAGCCGCAGCCCCCAATGCGGGAAAAGGGCTGCTTCAACCAAACCAATATCCTGACGAGGTAAGCTATGGCAGATAAAGGCGGACACCGCCCCGGCTCCGGAATGAATACCCCCCCCCCCCGAGTTTGGGCTGGGCTGACCGACTATCCACGAAGAATTGACCGAAACCGGCTGGGGCTGGCCTTGGCGCTGGTCATCCTGCTGGCCGGGCCGGTTTTGCTGACACTGTCCTTAACCGGGTCGCCCCCACCCTTGCAAGCCCAGGGCGGCACGCCGACGGATACACCCACACCGACTAGTACGCCAACGGATACGCCCACGCCAACGGGAACACTGAGTCCCACGCCCATGCCCTCAAGCCCGCCGGGGGCGCCGATCGTCTCCGGGTAGTCGGCGGGTCTGAACAGCTAACCATTCATTACCAGGCCGTGAGCGGGGTAACCCGGTACGAATTTCAGCAGCGCAAAGCGGGCGCCAGCTGGCCCGACACCAGCCCGGAGGTTACCGTCCAGGACACCGACACCATGTATACCATAACCGGGCTGGACAACGGCACGCGTTACCAGGTTCGGCTGCGGGCGTACAACAGCCGCGGCCCCGGCCCCTGGGCCACCGTCGTGTCTGGAGAGACGCCGGCCAACACAGCCACACCGACGCCTCTCACGGATACGCCCACACCCACGATAGAGCCGCCACATCCGCCGGTCATCCTGTGGGATGCCAAGGGAGATGGTCAGATAACCATCCGTTATGTTTCCGTGAGCGGGATAACGCGGTACGAATTTCAGCATCGTAAAGCGGGCGCAAACTGGCCCGACACCAGCCCGGTGGTTACCGTCAAGGACACCGACACCACGTACACCATAACCGGACTGGAAAACGGGGTAACGTACGATTTCCGGATGCGGGCGATCAATGACGGCGGCAACAGCGCCTGGGCCGAGATCGAGGTAGCGCTGCCCGCCAACACACCCACACCGACAATAAAGACGCCAAGTCCGCCGGTCTTCTCCCGGCTCGTCGGCGGGGCCGGGCAGGTAACCATCCATTACGCGGCGGTAAGCGGGGTAACCCGGTACGAATTTCAGCATCGTAAAGCGGGCGCAAACTGGCCCGACACCAGCCCGGTGGTTACCGTCAAGGACACCGACACCACGTACACCATAACCGGACTGGAAACCGGGGTAACGTACGAGTTCCGGATGCGGGCGATCAATGACGGCGGCAACAGCGCCTGGGCCGAGATCGAGGTAGCGCTGCCCGCCAACACACCCACACCGACAATAAAGACGCCAAGTCCGCCGGTCTTCTCCCGGCTCGTCGGCGGGGCCGGGCAGGTAACCATCCATTACGCGGCGGTAAGTGGGGTAACCCGGTACGAATTTCAGCATCGTAAATCGGGCGAAAGCTGGCCCGACACCAGCCCGGAGGTTACCGTCAAGGACACCGACACCACGTACACCATAACCTGACTGGAAAACGGGGTAACGTACGATTTCCGGATGCGGGCGATCAATGACGGCGGCAACAGCGCCTGGTCCGTCACCCTGAGTAGGCAGACGCTGAACAACACCCCCACACCGACGCCCACGGGAACGCTGGCCCCCACGAATACACCGACACCCACGCCCACGCCAACGGGAACACCGACGCCCACGCCCACGCCAACGGGAACGCTGCTGCCCACGCCCACGCCCTCAAGCCCGCCGGGGCGCCGATCGTCTCCCGGGTCGTCGCCGGGTCTGAACAGCTAACCATCCATTACCAGGCCGTGAGCGGGGTAACCCGGTACGAATTTCAGCAGCGCAAAGCGGGCGCAAACTGGCCCGACACCAGCCCGGTGGTTACCGTCCAGGACACCGACACCATGTACACCATAACCGGGCTGGACAACGGCACGCGTTACCAGGTTCGGCTGCGGGCGTACAACAGCCGCGGCCCCGGCCCCTGGGCCACCGTCGTGTCTGGAGAGACGCTGAACAACACCCCCACCCCGACGCCCACGGGAACGCTGACGCCCACCAATACGCCTACCCCGACGCCCACGCCGACCCCGACACCCACCAATACGCCGACCCCGACGCCCACCAATACGCCTACGGATACGCCCACCAATACGCCTACGGATACGCCCACCCCGACGCCCACGCCGACGGGAACGCTGACCCCCACACCAACAATAGAGCCGCCACATCCGCCGGTCTTCCTGTGGAATGTCAAGGGGGATGGCCAGATAACCATCCATTACCGGGCCGTGAGCGGGGTAACCCGGTACGAATTCCAGCATCGCAAAACAGGCGAAAGCTGGCCGGACAGCAGCCCGGTGGTTACCGTCAGGGACACCGCTACCAGCTACACCATAACCGGGCTGGAAAACGGAGCGACTTACGACTACCGGGTGCGGGCGTACAATGACGGGGACAGCAGCCGCTGGAACACCTTTGCTGAAACGCAGCCGACCAACACCCCCACGCCCACCAACACCCCCACGCCGACCAACACCAATACGCCCACGCCCACGCCTACCAACACGCCGCCCCCCATAGTGGTTCAGGGCTACCTACCGCCCCCGGCGGCGGATATGCCTACCCCGACGCCGACCCGCCGGGTAGTGGCGAGGGCAACGGCAACCCGCACGCCCACGCCCACACCGACGGCCACCACCGCGCCGGCGTCGCCAACCGGCACGCCGACGCCCACCGCAACGGTTCGGGCGCTGCCCACCTTCACGCCGACGGCGACCCTGCTGCCGGCGGAAACGCTGCTGCGGACGCCTACAGCAACCCGGCGGGCAATACCCACCCGGACGCCGACGCCGGTGGTAATGCGCACGCCAACGGCCACCCCGCCAACCAGGACGCCAACGGCGACGGCAACGACGCCGCCCACCAGCCGGCCCACGGCCATGGCCACGGCGGCGCCGACGGCCACCCCCCTGCTGCCGGACCGCGCCCTGGACGCGGTGCGCCCGGAGCCGACGGCCACGTCGGCGGCCCCGGCTATGGCCGCGGCGGAACCCACGGCCACGCCAGTACCGCCCCCCGACGGCGACGGCCGTACCGCCGACGCCTACGCCGCCGGCCCCGCCGGCAGAACCGGACGGCGTCAACTGGCTGCTGTGGGTGATAATCGGGCTGGTGGTAGTAGCGCTGGCTGCCGGCGGGGTGTACCTGTACCGGCGGCGGCAGGCCGGCTGACCGGCCAAGCTAGCCGGGCCAGCCCGTAACCGCCGGCGCAGCGTAAAGGGATACCCCAATACCCGTTGGGAATACCCCCCTGGGGGTAAGGTAGTTTTGACGTTGTCTTTCTGTTAGAATATCTGATACTGTCTGCAATGACGCCAGGCAATGAGGAGGAACGCCATGCCGCAAACTACCGGACTGGGCCATGTGGGTATCTATGCCGACGACTTTATGAGGCAGCGCGATTTCTATACCCGGGTCATCGGACTGAAGGTTGCCGATGAAAACCTGGAACGGGGAATGTGTTTCATGTCTTCCGACCCGGTGTCGGAACACCACGAGTTTGTTGTGATGAAAGGTCGCAAGGCGGACGAAGATACCAACGTCATTCAGCAGATTTCCTTCAAGGTTCCCACCATTCAGGATATGCGCGATTACAAGGCCAGGCTGGAAGCAGAGAATATAACCATCGAGCGTATTGTCAGCCACGGCAACGCCTTTGGTATGTATTTCTTTGACCCGGAAGGCAATCGGGTGGAACTTTACTACCGAACCGGTTTTCCGGTGCCCCAACCCCACGGCGACCTGATTGACCTGGAGCGCACCGATGAGGAACTGCTGGCCGACGCCCGCCATCTGCTGCTGACCAAACAGCCGACCGGGTAAACCCTCCCCTGCTCGCGCCACCGGGCGGCAAAGGGGTATAATGGGGCGCGCGGTTATCGTGCGCCCCATTATCATAAGGGGCAATTCCGAGGCTCCCAGCTAACCGGTTGCTGCGGGGCCGGTCAGCGCCTTTTTATGCCAACCAGTTTTCTGATTGCCCTGAGCCGGTTCAGCGGCCGGGTGGCATACCGGTTGTATCTGGGCGTGGGAGTCTCGGTACTGGCGGCGACCGTTCTGTTTACAATTTTTCCCCAATTCCCCGCCGGTTTCCACACCTTGCTGTTTGTTGCCCAGGCGCTTAATGCGCCGGTAAAACCCCAGTCCTGGTTCACCGCCACGCCGACCCGGACGCAAGTTGTTTATCCGCGGCCCGATGGGCCGGGCGAGGCAGACATCTACTACATTCCCGACGGCAAGCGGCGGGCCGCCTTGCTGGTGTTCCTGGGGGCTAATGCTGCCGGGCCGGACGATCCGGACGTGGTTAACGTTGGCAATGCGCTGGCCCGGGCCGGCTATGTTGCTATGTTCGTCTGGTCGCCCGCTATGGGACAGCAGAATAACGTGGCGCCGGCGGAAATCGAAAACCTGATCCACGCCTTCCAGTATTTGCGCCGCCGCGAGTTTGTGGACCCGGCCCGTACCGGAATGGCCGGCTTTTCCGTCGGCGCCTCCTTCGTGATGGTGGCCGCCGCCGATTCTCGCATACGCCAGGATGTCGCCTTCGTCAATTCCTTTGGAGCCTATTACGACGCGCGGGAGTTGCTGGTTCAGGTAGCAAGCAATTCCCGAATCTTCAACGGGCAGACCGAACCCTGGCCGGTGGACCAACTGACCAGGCGCGTGTTTGCCAATGAACTAATCAAAGTGGCTCCTGAACCTGAAGAGCAGGCGTGGCTGGCCCGCCGGTTCCTGTATGATACCGCTGCCGCCGGCGAAATGCCTCCGCTGTCGCCGCCGGCCGACCTTTCCCGGCAATTGCTGGAAGGCCCGACGCCGGAGCAGGCGGAAGCCTTGCTGGAGCAGCTGCCGCCCGATTTCCAGGCTAAACTGCACGACATTTCTCCCAGCCGGCGCCTGGCCGACCTGCCGGGGCGGTTGATGATTATGCACGACATAGGAGACCCTTTGATACCGGTAGGCGAATCCCGCAAGCTGGTGGCCGCCCTCCGGGAGCAGGGCCGGAGCGACCTGCGCTACACCGAAACGGAAATTTTCGAGCATGTCCGGCCAGGCAGCGATTTACAACCCTGGAAGCTGCTCAAAGGAGGATTTCAACTTTACCGGCATATGTACGGCATCTTCAGAATGGCAGCCTAGCTTTGCGCCGTCCCTGAAACACGCCGCCGCAACGGGCCAAGTCAATGGTCAGCCCACACCGGGCAGCGCCCGGCGTTGACCAGGACTCCGGCGCCGCAGCTGCCCCAACCCTGGCAAGGAGGTTCGTTGTTATGGCTCAATACGACGGTCGCTGCGAGGCCTGCGGCCGGGAACTTGACGAAACGCCTTTCAACCCGGCCCGAATTCCCGTCACCTTTAACCCTAACCCGGATGAACCCAAAAACTTTGTGGAACGCAGCCTTAAGGAACACAACCGACTGCTGGAAACGCTGACCAGTCAGTTGGGGGAGCTGCTGGAGTTGGCGAAGCAGGGCCAGGGGAACACCGATTCTGCCTTGCCCCTGCTGGAAGAGCTGCGACAGAACCTGCGGCCCCGTCATGGCTTGTGCATCGACGGCAACTGCGCCCCCTGTCGGGTCCACGAAGAGGCGATCAAGGAGCATGTGCTGCTTTACATCGACTGGAAGATTCCGGGAACGGTGGCGCAGTTGCAGCAGGCGCGGCGCCGAAATTGACTTGTGCCGGGTGCTCGGCGCGCCAGGCTCCCTTTGCCGGGCCGGAAAGCCGCGCCTGGCGCGCCATTGGCCTTTCTGAAGGAACTTGCTGAAGGAAAGGAAAGGCCTAGAACTGCCCTTCGTCCTCCGGGCCTGACGAATTTGCCGGCGCATCCGCCAGGGCGGGCCGGGGGTCTTCCGGCGGCGGGGGATTGAAGGGAGAAACATAAAGCTCCCCGGCATCGGCGGCCACCGCTGCGCCCATAGCCGTAATTGCCACTTCAATCTGGTCATCCTCGGGCGGTCGGGTGGTCAGCCGTTGCAGCCACAGGCCGGGGGCGGCCATCCACCGGGCTACCAGCCAGGCAGGATGTACGCCGCTGAACCGGATAAGTTCGTAGCTGATGGAAGCGACTACCGGGATCAGCAGCACCCGGGACAGTATCCGCCATTCCAGGTCCGGCCTTCCCAGAAAGGCAAATACGATAACCGACACCAGCACTACCGTCAGCAGGAAGGCGGTGCCGCAGCGGGGGTGCGGCGTGCCGAATTTGCGCACGTTAGCCACGGTCAGAGGCAGCCCGGCCTCGTAGGCGTGCACGGCCATGTGTTCTGCGCCGTGATAGGCAAACACCCGGCGAATGTCCTTGAGCAGCCCAATGCCGCCGATATAGGCGACCAGAACAGCCAGGCGTATTGCCCCTTCGATAACGTTGCTGACCAAATCGGACGCTATGTAAGGGTCCGCCAGCCGTACCGCCAGAAGCGGCAGGATGAAGAACAGCCCAACGCCCAGGGTCAGGGATATGGCCAGGGTAACCGCCAGAAGCCAGCCGGGAACCTCTCCCGCCCCCTCTGCCGGGTCTTCCGAAGCCACGGCGGCCGAGCGGTTCAGCGCCTTAATGCCCAACGTCAGGGTCTCGGCCAGAACCAGCATGCCCCGGAGGAACGGAATACGCCGTAACGGCCCGGTAAAAGCCGTACTCAGGGGTTCGTAGCAGTGGTAAATGCTGCCGTCCAGACGGCGCACCGCCAGACTGAGGTGCGTTCGGCCGCGAATCATCACCCCTTCAACGACCGCCTGTCCGCCGTAGGTAAATCCGGGTTGTTCCGCCACTATCCCGCCGCCGGTGCACTCAAGCCGGGTTTTTGAGCCGCCGCCAATCGCGCCATCGCTTCCCGCTCAGCCGGCCAGCCAGTCTTCAGCGCCGGGTCAGCAGAACTTGCGCTGACCCGAGGGAGGCTCGGCCCGCTGCCGGCGGTTAACTGACCGCCGCCCGGCGGCGTTGGGCGAATGCCGGCAAAAAAAGAACCGAAGGTCAACCGGCCGGCCCTCGGTTCCAAAGAGACTGCCACATCACCACCGGGGTTACTGCAAATTGTAGCGACGCCGCAGGCGCTCGATGCGGCCTTGCGTGTCAACGATCCGCTGCTCCCCGGTATAAAAAGGGTGGCACTTGCTGCACACTTCAACGCGCATGGCCGGTTTGGTGGCCCCGGTCTGAAAAACGTTGCCGCAAGAGCAGGTAACCGTAGCATTATAAAATTGGGGGTGTATGCCTGCCTTCATCTTTTCAGCTCTCTTGGATGCCGGCCCGGACGCCCTGCCTTAACCCAGACGGACGCTGCCGGGGTCGGCGCTTTCTGAATCAGGATTCCACCGGGTAAACGCTGACCTGACGGCGCCCCCTGGCGGCCCACTCAAACTTTACTTTTCCGGCCGTCATAGCGTAGATGGTATAGTCCCGGCCCAGACCCACGTTATTGCCCGGGCGGATGCGGGTTCCTCTCTGCCGGATGATGATGGCGCCGGGGGTGACCTGTTCGCCCCCGTATCTCTTTACCCCCAACCGTTTGCCGTTGCTGTCGCGGCCATTGTTGCTGCTGCCGCCGGCTTTCTTGTGCGCCATAAATTAACCTCCAACCCGAATATCCTGAATAATCAGGCGGGTGTAGTTCTGCCGATGGCCCCGCTTGCGCCGGTAGCGGGTCTTGGCCTTGTACTTGAAAACCATCAGCTTCCGGTCTTTGTAGTGGGATTGAACCTGAGCCACTACTTTGGCGCCGGCCACGCGGGGAGCGCCAAAGCGGACCTGCCCTCCCTCAGATACGGCCAGCACTTCGCTGAATTCAATCGCATCGCCTGCCGGCACGGGAAGCAGTTCCACGTCCAGCACGTCGCCCGACTTGACGCGATACTGCTTGCCGCCGGTCTTGAAAATTGCGTAATCCATAATAACCTGCTACCTCAACCAGCATAGTCTAAGGCAGACGACCGGCCGGTGTCAAGGCGAAAATGGCTCCGGCATTCCCAACAGGCGTTGGGATAAACGTAATAGCATAGAGCCGGCAGGGAAACCGGAAAGCCGGGAGGCAGCGCCATGGCCCAACCCGGAGCATTCCCGGACGGAATGCAATGCCTCGCTGCGGCGGCCAACTGGCGGCCCAAATACGGACGCTCCCGCAGCCAGCAGACTTACCACTACAGCCAGCGCCACTACCACTTCGTCCCGGGAACCGGGCTTCCCCACCAGTCGGAGCAGCTCAAAGCCCAGGCCGCAAGGTATTCCCCCGCCGGAACTTCTCTGCTAAAATCCATAATCGCAGCCCCCAATGCGGGAAAAGGGCTGCTCAACCAAATCGGCAACCTGACGAGGTAAGCTATGGCAGATAAAGGCAGACACCTGCTCAGCTCTGGAATGAATACCCCCCCCCCCCCCCCCCCCCCCCCCCCGAGTTTGGGGGTGGGCTGATGGGACGCCTACGGAGAATTGACCGAAACCTGCTGGGGCTGGCCCTGGCGCTGGTCATCCTGCTGGCCGGGCCGGTTTTGCTGACCCTGTCCTTAACCGGGTCGCCGCCGCCGCTGCAAGCCCAGGGCAGCACCCCTACCGACACACCCACGCCGACCAATACGCCGACGCAGGGGTTGTCCAAGCCGACCGGCCTGGGGGCGGAGGCGGGGAACGGGCAGGTAACCTTGACCTGGAATGACCCGGGCAATGGGAGCATCCGGCAGTATCGCTTTAACTATCGCAAGGCCAGCGCCAGCCAATGGCCGGCGGCAGTCCCCATCCCCGGGTCGGGCGCGACGACCACGAGCTACACGGTAATGAACCTGGATAACGGGGACGAGTACATCTTCCGCATCCATTCGGTCAGCCTCACTGAGAGCAGCTCGTGGTCGGAAGAAGTCCGGGCCACGCCAACCAGCCCGCCCACCCCCACGCCCACGGGAACACTGACGCCGACGGCCACGCCCACGGATACGCCGACACCTACGCCCTCAAGCCCGCCGGGGGCGCCGATCGTCTCCCGGATCGTCGCCGGGTCTGAACAGCTAACCATCCATTATCAGGCGGTGAGCGGGGTAACCCGGTACGAATTTCAGCAGCGCAAAGCGGGCGCCAGCTGGCCCGACACCAGCCCGGAGGTTACCGTCAAGGACACCGACACCAGCTACACCATAACCGGGCTGGACAACGGAGTCGAGTACAAGGTTCGGATGCGGGCGCACAATAGCCGCGGCGCCAGCCCTTGGTCCATCGTCCTGACTCGAGAGACGCCGGCCAACACACCCACACCCACCCCAACCAGCACGCCAACGGATACACCTACCCCAACCAGCACGCCAACGGATACACCTACCCCAACCAGCACGCCAACGGATACACCTACCCCAACCAGCACGCCAACGGATACACCTACCCCAACCAGCACGCCAACGGATACACCTACCCCAACCAGCACGCCAACGGATACACCTACCCCAACCAGCACGCCAACGGATACACCTACCCCAACCAGCACGCCAACGGATACACCTACCCCAACCAGCACGCCAACGGATACACCTACCCCAACCAGCACGCCAACGGATACGCCCACCCCAACCAGCACGCCAACGGATACACCCACCCCAACCAGCACGCCAACGGATACACCCACCCCAACCAGCACGCCAACGGATACACCTACCCCAAACAACACGCCAACGGATACACCCACCCCAACCAGCACGCCAACGGATACACCTACCCCAAACAACACGCCAACGGATACACCCACCCCAACCAGCACGCCAACGGATACACCCACCCCAACCAGCACGCCAACGGATACGCCCACCCCAACCAGCACGCCAACGGATACACCTACCCCAACCAGCACGCCAACGGATACACCTACCCCAAACAACACGCCAACGGATACACCCACCCCAACCAGCACGCCAACGGATACACCTACCCCAACGCCCATGGGAACACCAACGGATACGGATACACCCACCCCGACCAGCACACCGACAGAGGGGCTGGCCAGGCCGGCCAACCTGAGGGCGGAGGCGGGGAACGGGCAGGTAACCCTGACCTGGGCCGACCCGGGCGATGGGAGCATCCGGGAGTATCGCTTGAACTATCGCAAGGCCAGCGCCAGCCAATGGCCGGCGGCAGTCCGCATCCCCGGGTCTGGCGCGACGACCACGAGCTACACGGTAACGAACCTGGATAACGGAGACGAGTACATCTTCCGGATCCATTCGGTCAGCCTCACTCAGAGCAGCTCGTGGTCGGAAGAAGTCCGGGCCACGCCGGGAAGAACGCCCACACCCACGCCAACGGGAACACTGACGCCCACGCCCTCAGGCCCGCCGTTTGCGCCGGCATTCTCCTCCGGGGGCGTCGCCGGGGCCGGGCAGATAACCATCCGTTACACGTCGGTGAGTGGGGTAACGCGGTACGAATTTCAGCATCGCAAAGTGGGCGAAAGCTGGCCCGATACCAGCCCGGTGGTTACCGTCAAGGACACCGACACCAGCTACACCATAACCGGGCTGGAAAACGGAGTTGAGTACCAGGTTCGGATGCGGGCGCACAATAGCCGCGGCGCCGGCGACTGGTCCACCGTCCTGACTCGAGATACGCCGGCCAACACACCCACGCCGACCAATACACCGACGCAGGGGTTGTCCAGGCCGGCCAACCTGCGGGCAGTGCCTGGGAACGGGCAGGTAACCCTGACCTGGGATGACCCAAGCGATGGGAGCATCCGGGAGTATCGCTTGAACTATCGCAAGGCCAGCGCCAGCCAATGGCCGGCGATATTCCGCATCCCCGGGTCGGGCGCGATGACCACGAGCTACACGGTAACGAACCTGGATAACGGGGACGAGTACATCTTCCGGATCCATTCGGTCAGCCGCAGTCAGAGCAGCTCGTGGTCGGAAGAAGTCCGGGCCACGCCGGACGGAATGCTGCCGACCAGCACGCCGACGCCGACGCCGACCAATACGCCCACCCCGACCAGCACGCCGACGGATACCCCCACGCCCACCAGTACACCGACGGAGGGGCTGGCCAGGCCGGCCAACCTGCGGGCGGAGGCGGGGAACGGGCAGGTAACCCTGACCTGGGCCGACCCGGGCGATGGGAGCATCCGGGAGTATCGCTTGAACTATCGCAAGGCCAGCGCCAGCCAATGGCCGGCGGCAGTCCGCATCCCCGGGTCGGGCGCAACGACCACGAGCTACACGGTAACGAACCTGGATAACGGAGACGAGTACACCTTCCGCATCCATTCGGTCAGCCGCAGTCAGAGCAGCTCGTGGTCGGAAGAAGTCCGGGCCACGCCAATCGGCCCGCCCACGCCAACGCCAACGGGAACACTAACACCGACGCCCACACCCACGGATACGCCCACGCCAATGCCCTCAGGCCCGCCGTTTGCGCCGGCATTCTCCTCCGGGAGCGTCGGCGGGGCCGGGCAGATAACCATCCATTACCAGGCGGTGAGCGGGTTAACCCGGTACGAATTCCAGCATCGCAAAGCGGGCGAAAGCTGGCCCGATACCAGCCCGGTGGTTACCGTCAAGGACACCGACACCAGCTACACCATAACCGGGCTGGAAAACGGAGTTGAGTACCAGGTTCGGATGCGGGCGTATAATAGCCGCGGCGCCGGCCCCTGGTCCATCCTCCTGATTAGAGAGACGCGGGCCAACACACCCACGCCGACGCCCACCAATACGCCAACAGATATGCCGACGGCCACGCCCGCCCCGACGCCCACCAATACGCCAACAGATATGCCGACGGCCACGCCCGCCCCGACGCCTACAAATACGCCAACAGATATGCCGACGGCCACGCCCGCCCCGACGCCCACCAATACGCCAACAGAGACGCCGGCGGCCACGCCGGCCAACACACCCATGCCGCCCCCCATAGTGGTGCGGGGCGCCCAGCCCCCGGCGGCGGATATGCCCACCCCGACGCCGACCCGCCGGGTAGCAGCGAGGGCAACCAGCACGCCGACGCCAACGCCGACGGCCACCACCGCGCCGCCGCCGACCCACACGCCGACGCCCACCGCAACGGTTCGAGCGCTGCCTACCTTCACGCCGACGCCGACCATGCTGCCGGCGGAAATGCTGCTGCGGACGCCCACGGCGACCCGGCGGGCAATACCCACCCGGACGCCGACGCCGTTGGCAATGCGGACCGCAACGGCCACCCCGCCGACCAGGGCGCCAACCGCAACGGCCACGACGCCGCCCACCAGCCGGCCTACGGCTACTGCTACGGCCACGACGGCGCCGACGGCTACCCCGCTGCTGCCGGACCGCGCCCTGGACGCGGTGCGCCCGGAGCCGACTACCCCGCCGACCGCCCCGGCTATGGCCGCGGTGGAACCCACGGCCACGCCAGTACCGCCCCCGACGGCGACGGCCGTACCGCCTACGCCGCCGGCCCCGCCGGAAGATACCGGCGGCGTTAACTGGCTGCTGTGGGTGATAATTGCGCTGGTGGTGGCAGCGTTGGCTGCCGGCGGGGTGTACCTGTACCGGCGGCGGCAGTAGGCCAGCCCGGCGGTAACAACGGCCCGCCCTGATATAACCGGTTGCGCAATGCAACCGGTTATTTTCGGTTGCCGCCGGCAGCAATTCGCCCGGTTCTCCAGTGTTCGCCCCGCGCCAATGCCGTTAACCAAACCTTTACGCCGGGGGGCTATCCCCCATTATGTTGGGTGGGTATAATGCGTATTTCCAACCGCCGAGTATTGTGATATATTTAACAAACCGCCGGGCGGAACCCGAAGGATTTGCTTTTTGTCCTGGGCGGCCAGGTAGTCCGGGGACGGCGCAATTGCTGGCCGCCCGGAAATCCGTAAGCCCCCGGGATTAGGGAGCGGTTCAATGAACCCCTTAAAAGAAGTGGCAGAACGCGGTCTGTATTTGCCCCAGTGGGAGCACGACAGCTGCGGCGTGGGCGTGGTTGCCAACATCAAGGGCATCCAGTCCCACGAAATTATCGCCGAATCCCTGCAAGTCCTGATTAACCTGGGGCATCGGGGCGCCTGCGGCCGCGACCCGGAGACCGGGGACGGCGCGGGCATCCTGCTGCAGCTGCCCGACGCCTTTTTCCGAAAGGTATGCCCGCCGTTGGGCATCAACCTGCCGGAACCCGGCGCTTATGGCGTAGGCATGGTCTTTCTGCCGCCGCCGGCTGAAGCCCGGGCCCGGTGCGAGGAACTGATTGCCCGCTCTATTGCCGCACAGGGGCTGACCCTGCTGGGCTGGCGGGACGTTCCGGTAGCGCCGGAACACCTGGGGTGGGACGCCCGCCGGGTTCAGCCGACAGTTCGTCAGGTGTTCGTGGGCGCCGGCGGTGATTATCCGGACGCCGAGCAGTTGCAGCGTCAGCTATATACCCTGCGCAAAGTCATTGAAAACTCGCTGTCTGACTGCGGCCTGACTGAAGAGGACGCCGACTATTTTTACCTTTGCAGTCTTTCCAACAAGACCCTGGTTTATAAAGGCTTGCTGATGGCCCACCAGGTGGCCCGTTTTTACCGGGATCTGGCGGATGATGGGCTGGTCAGCGCTTTCGCCCTGGTTCACTCCCGCTTCAGCACCAATACCCTGGGACATTGGAAGCTGGCCCACCCCTACCGCTACCTGGCGCATAACGGCGAAATCAATACCCTGCGGGGCAACATTAACTGGATGCACGCCCGGGAGGCTCAGTTTGAGTCACCCCTCTTTGGCGCCGACATCAAGAAGATTCCGCCGGTGATGACGCCGGGAGCGAGCGATACCGCCAGTTTCGATAATGCCCTGGAACTGCTGACGATGACCGGCCGCAGCCTGGCCCACGCGATGCTGATGATGATTCCCGAGGCCTGGGAACAGCATGAGTCTATGTCCCAGGAAAGGAAGGACTTTTACGAGTACCATTCCTGCCTGATGGAGCCGTGGGACGGGCCGGCGATGATGGTCGCAGCTACCGACAAGAGCCTCTGCGCCGTGCTGGACCGGAACGGCCTGCGCCCCTTCCGGTACACCGTTACCAAAGACGATAAACTGGTTATGGCTTCGGAAACCGGCGTGCTGGAAATCCCGCCGGCCCGAATTCGCCAGCAGGGCCGCTTGCAGCCGGGCCGGATGTTCCTGGTCAGCCTGGAAGAGGGCCGAATCATCGGCGACGAGGAGCTGAAGCAGTCCCTGTCCCGCAGTCAACCCTACGGGAAATGGCTGGCCGGGAACAAGGTTTCCCTGGCGGATTTGCCCGACGCCGAACCGGCGCAGCGGCTGCAAGGGCCGGCCCTGCAGCGGCAGCAGCGCGCCTTCGGCTACACCCTGGAAGAACTGCGCATGTTGACGGTTCCCATGGCCGCCACCGCTTATGAAGCGGTGGGTTCTATGGGCAATGACGCTCCGCTGGCGGTCCTTTCAGAAAAGCACCAGTTATTGTTCAACTACTTCAAGCAGCTGTTTGCTCAGGTAACCAACCCGCCTCTGGACGCTATTCGCGAGGAGTTGGTAACTTCCCTGGAGGCCTTTATTGGCTGTGAGCAGAACCTCTTTACGGAAACTCCCCGCCACTGCCACCAGTTAAAGCTCACCTCGCCCATTATTTCCGATGCGGAACTGGCGAAAATCCGGCAGGTGGCCGTGGGCGACATCAGCTCGGTTACCTTGTCCACCCGGTTCGACGCCCGGGGGGAAGGCGCCTTGCCGGAGGCCCTGGAGCGGCTGTGCCGGGAGGCTTCCCGGGCGGTTCAGGACGGCAAGGCGATTATCATCCTGTCCGACCGGGGCGTGGACGCCGGACAGGCGCCGATACCCAGCCTGCTGGCTACCGCGGCAGTGCACCACCACCTGATTCGGGAAGGTATGCGCACCAGGGTGGGCCTGGTGGTGGAATCGGGTGAACCGCGCGAGGTACACCACTTCTGCCTGCTGCTGGGCTATGGGGCCGGCGCCATTAACCCCTATCTGGCCCTGGCTACCGCCCAGGCCCTGGCCGAGGAGGGCGAACTCAACGGTACAAAGCCCGACTATGCCGCCAGGAACTTCATCAAAGCCAACGAGAAGGGGCTGCTTAAGGTTATGTCCAAGATGGGCATTTCCACGGTGCAAAGCTACCGGGGCGCCCAGATCTTCGAAGCCGTCGGCCTGAACCAGGAGCTGATTGACCGTTATTTTACCTGGACACCCTCCCGGGTCGGCGGCATCGGCCTGGCGGCCGTGGCGGCAGAGCAGCTGGAACGGCACCGGTTCGCCTTTCCGCAGCAGTCCGTTGCCGGCGCGCTGACCCTGGAACCCGGTGGCGCTTACCAGTGGCGCCGCCACGGCGAGGTGCACCAGTGGAACCCGGAGACTATTGCCAGGCTGCAATACGCTACCCGGGCCAATAGCTGGTCGTCTTATCAGGAGTTCAGCCAGGAAGTTAACGACCAGAGCCGGCAGCTGGCTACCTTGCGGGGCCTGCTGGAGTTTACCGCAGACCGGGAACCGGCGCCCCTGGATGAAGTGGAGCCGGCTGCGGAAATTGTCAAGCGGTTTGCCACCGGCGCCGCCTCTTTCGGCTCCATCAGCAAGGAGGCCCACGAAACGCTGGCGATTGCCATGAACCGGATCGGCGCCCGCAGCAATACCGGGGAGGGCGGCGAGGATTACCACCGCTATGTTCCGGACGAAAACGGCGATTCCCGCAGCAGCGCCATCAAGCAGGTGGCTTCGGGGCGCTTCGGCGTTACGCCCAATTACCTGGTAAACGCCACCGACCTGCAAATCAAGATGGCCCAGGGTTCCAAACCTGGCGAGGGAGGGCAGCTGCCGGGCCACAAGGTGGATGAAATCATCGGCTGGGTGCGGCACACTACCCCCGGGGTAGAGCTGATTTCACCGCCGCCCCACCACGACATATATTCCATTGAGGACCTGGCCCAGCTGATTCATGACCTGAAGAACATTAACCCGGCAGCGCGCATTCACGTCAAGCTGGTGGCCGAGGTGGGCGTAGGCACCATCGCCGCCGGCGTAGCCAAGGGCCACGGCGACGTGGTGCTGATTAGCGGACATGACGGCGGCACCGGCGCCTCGCCGGAATCTTCCATCAAGCACGCCGGCCTGCCCTGGGAACTGGGCCTGGCGGAAACCCAGCAAGTGCTGGTGGCCAATGGCCTGCGCAGCCGCATCGTAGTGCAAACCGACGGCCAGTTGAAAACCGGCCGGGACGCCGCTATCGCCTTCCTGCTGGGCGCCGACGAAATCGGTTTCGCCACGGCCCCCCTCATCGTCAGCGGGTGCATTATGCTGCGCAAGTGCCACCTGAACACCTGCTCGGTAGGAATCGCTACCCAGGACCCGGAACTGCGCCAGCGGTTCGCCGGCAAACCCGAATATGTCATCAATTACTTCTTCTTTGTGGCAGAGGAACTTCGCCAGATTATGGCCCGGTTGGGTTTCCGCACGGTGCAGGAAATGATTGGCCGCGCCGAATGCCTTTATGCCAACACCGACGTGGCGCAGTGGAAAGCCCGGGGGCTGGACTTCTCCCGGCTTTTATACCGACGCCCCCAGTCGGATGAAGTGGCGCTTTATCAGTGCGAAGAACAGAATCACGGCCTGGAGAGCGCCCTGGATCACCGGTTGATTGCCCTGGCCGCCCCCGCCCTGGAACGGCAGGAGCCGGTAACCATCGACTTGCCCATCCGCAACTCCAACCGTACCGTGGGAGCAATGCTCAGCGGTCAGGTAGCCCAACGTTACGGGGAGGAGGGGCTGCCGCCCGGCCTCCTTGACATCCGGCTGACCGGTTCAGCCGGACAGAGCTTCGGCGCCTTTCTGGCCAGGGGTGTTCACCTCCGGCTGGAAGGCGATGCCAACGACTATCTGGGTAAGGGTATGAACGGCGGCAGAATAGTGGTCTGCCCGCCGGCCGAGGCGGATTTCGTTCCGGAAGACAACATTATCATCGGCAACGTGGCCCTCTACGGCGCTACCGGCGGGCAGGCATTCATCCGCGGGCTGGGCGGCGAGCGGTTCTGCGTCCGCAACAGCGGGGTGCAAGCGGTAATCGAGGGAATCGGCGACCATGGCTGCGAGTATATGACTGGCGGTGTGGTGGTGGTTCTGGGGCCAACCGGTCGCAACTTCGGCGCCGGCATGAGCGGAGGCGTTGCCTTTGTTTATGATGCGGCCGACGATTTCGCCACCCGTTTTAACGACGGCCTGGCTGACCTGGAAACGATTGCCGAACCGGAAGATCTGGCCTTGCTCCACAGTTTGATTGAAGACCATTTTAAGCATACCGGCAGCTCGCCAGCCGGCAGAATTCTGGCCGAGGGAAACCAGGCGCTGGCCCGGTTCAAGAAAGTTATGCCCCGGGATTACCGCCGGGCGCTGGCAGAACGGAAGAAAGCTGCCGCACTGGAAGTAGCGCAACATGGGTAAACCTACCGGATTCCTGGAATCCAGCCGACAACCACCGGAAAAACGCTCCGTAACGGAAAGAAAGGGCGATTACCAGGAGATTTATCTTGATTGGCCGGAACCGGCCGTCCGAGAACAAGGCGCGCGCTGTATGGACTGCGCCGTTCCTTTCTGCCACATGGGTTGTCCTCTGGGCAATGTTATTCCCGAATTCAACCACCACGTATATCAGGGTGATTGGCGCAAGGCCCTTGAGGTGCTGCTCAGCACCAACAATTTCCCGGAATTTACCGGCCGCATCTGCCCCGCCCCTTGCGAAGCCTCGTGCGTGCTCAGCATTAATTCTGACCCGGTTACCATTGAGTACATCGAGAAAGAAATTGCCGACCGGGGGTTCCGGGAAGGGTGGATCCGTCCGCAACCCCCGGAACGGCGCACCGGCAAGCAGGTAGCCGTGGTCGGTTCCGGCCCGGCCGGCCTGGCTGCCGCCCAGCAGTTGAACCGGGTCGGCCACCAGGTAACTGTCTTTGAGCGCGCCGATTATATCGGCGGCCTGCTGATGCTGGGTATTCCAGACTTCAAGCTGGACAAGGAGGTAGTGCGACAGCGTATTCGGCTGATGGCAGCTGAAGGGGTGGAGTTCCGCACCGGCGTCAATATAGGAGTCAACTATCCCGTGGAGCAACTGTTGGCCGGGTTTGACGCAGTGTGCCTGACCGGTGGTTCTACCTGCGCCCGGGATTTGCCGGTGCCTGGCCGCGAGTTGGGCGGCGTTCATCTGGCGATGGAATACCTGCCGCAGCAAAACCGGCTGCTGGCCGGCGAGGAGGTTGACGAAGGGCAGCGCATTAGCGCCGAAGGCAAGCGAGTGGTCATTCTGGGCGGCGGCGACACCGGCGCCGACTGCCTGGGCACCGCGCATCGCCAGGGCGCCGAGGTGGTGTACCAGTTCGAGTTGCTGCCAGAACCGCCACTGGAGCGGCGTCCCGATAACCCATGGCCCCAGTGGCCGATGACCCTTCGCTCCTCCACCGCCCATGAGGAAGGAGGCATTCGAGACTATAACCTCCTTACCAAGTCCTTTTCGGGCAGCCAGGGCCGGGTGGAAAAGCTCCACGCTGTTCGGGTGGAGTGGCGCGCCGGCGAGGACGGACGTTACAACATGACCGAAGTGCCGGGCAGCGAAATGGAAGTGGAGACCGACCTGGTGCTGCTGGCGATGGGTTTTCTGCACCCGGAACATGCGGGCATGCTGACCGACCTGGGCGTGGCGCTGGACGGCCGGGGCAACGTGAAAGTGGATGATAACAAGATGACCAGCGTTCCCGGGGTTTTCGCCGGCGGCGACATGGCCCGGGGGCAATCTCTGGTAGTTTGGGCCATCGCCGAAGGCCGGGAGGTAGCCCGGGGCGTGGACCAGTACCTGCTGGGCCAGTCTTGCCTGCCCCGCTCTATGCCGCCGACATGTTAGGAGAGCGGCTTGCTCCCACACCGCCGGTTAAGTCGCCGCTGCGTAACCATCCAGGGAAAAGATCGCTGCTAACCGGACGCGGCCCCGTCGCAGTTTCCCGGCGCTATCGTTAAGGCCGCAACCGGGCCTGGCCGGCTCCGTTAACCCGTTTCCGGGCGCAAAACGGCCCGACCGGCAACGGATGGGCTGATCGGACGCGGGGTTCGCCTGGCCGGAGGTCAGCAAGCCGGCAACAAGAGCCGTTAAGGGGCTGCCGCCGCCACCAGTTCCGAGTACCGCGCCAGGTACTCCTGTACGGCCAGCACCTGGATGGTGTTGGTAGCGCCGGAAACTCCGGTCAAACTGCCGTGGACTATAGTTACCACGTCCGACTCGGTAACCAGCCCGGTGGCCAGAGCGCCGCTAATCAACATAGCCACCAGTTTGGAAATATCCTGCTCCGGGGGAATTACCCCGCTGGGGTGCAACCCCCAACCCAGGCACAGCTTGCGCAGGGTTTCCTCAGCGTGGGCAAATACGATGACATCGTTTTTCGGACGGTATCGGGAAACTTCGTAAGCGGCCCGGCCGGTGCTGGTAACCACAATAGGTTTGGAATCCAGCTCCCGGACTAACTGGCTGGCCCCGGCGGCGATCGCCTGGGTACGATCCCGCGACCGGAAGTTCTTGTAAAACGGGTAAATCTGTTCAGACTCGCGAATGGTAATGTCAGCTACCCGTACCGCTTCCACCGGATACGCGCCCACTGCGATTTCGTCGGACAACAGAATCGAATCGCAGCCATCCAGCACAGCGTTACTGATGTCGGAAACCTCAGCCCTGGTGGGAGTGGGGGATACCACCATTGACCGCAGCATTTGGGTAGCGATGCAAGAGGCCTTGGCCGCCTCGTTAGCCTTGCGAACCACTTCCTTCTGAACAACCGGCACCCGCTCCATAGGGATTTCCACCCCTAGGTCGCCCCGGGCCACCATCACCCCCTCCACTTCGGCCAGAATCTCGGCCAGGTTTTCGATACCCTCGCCCCGTTCCAGTTTGGCCATAACCGGGGCCTGGCTGCCAATGCTGGACAGGTATTCTTTAGCTTCGAGAATATCCCTGCCGGTGCGGACGAAAGAGACCGCCACCCAATCCACCTGCTGGGCCACGCCGAAGCGAAGGGCCGCCTTGTCCTCCTCGGTCAGGACGGGCAAATCGATGGTAACGCCCGGCAGGTTTACACCTTTGTACGAGGAAATAGTGCCGCCGTTGCGGACCCGGGTTCTTATCTCCTGGCCGTTGTTCTGCAATACTTCCAGACAGACAATGCCGTCAGAGATAAAGATCAGGTTGCCTTCTTGCAGGTTCCGCAAAGCCTCCGGTTCGGGAAAAGGGATCAGGTTGGCTTCGCTGCTCGATTCCGCCGGCGTAACCAGGTACTCTTCCCCGTAGTTGAGGTTAAGCGCCATTGCCATTTGGCCCAGACGCAGCTTGATACCGCCCAGGTCCTGCAGAATGCCCACCTGCCGGCCGTGTTTTTGCGACAGACGCCGCACGTCATGGATTATTTCCGCATGTTCCGCGAAGGTGCCGTGGGAGAAGTTAAGCCGAGCGCAATCCATGCCGGCCAGAATCAGCTGCTCCAGAGTATCCGGGGCCCGGGAAGCCGGGCCAATGGTAGCGATAATTTTGGTTTTGCGCATGGCGGCGGTTTCCTTTACCCGGCGATCCAGGCCGGCCCTAACTGCGGTTAGCGTAATAGGAGTCGGTGGCGGCGCGCAGGCCGGTAACCCGGTTGGACTGCAAGGCTTCGCGCCGTTCAGTAGCCCACTGGTTAGAGTGAATAATGCCGGTTAAGCTGCCCTGGAAATGGGGCATAACATAGCGGGCCAACAGTTCGTAGCTGTGGAGAATCTTCTCTCTGGGCGCCCAGTCTTCCACCCGTACCATAAAACTGCCAAAGCCGCCGCTGATTTCCTGCAGCCGCTCAATGCCGGCAATGCAGTCTTCAGGAGTGCCTACAATCCACTGATTATGCTCCACCATGTAATCCACAATCTGGTTTTGCGGCACATCAGGCACCTCGTTGCCGAGGGTTCGACCGAAATATTCGGTAATCAACCGGCCGCCGCCAACCCGAATGTCTTCCAGCGCTTCCCTTTTGCTTTCCGCCAGGTGCAGACCGACCACCAAACCCCAATCCTCGCGGCGCACCGTCTTGCCGTGTTCCGCCGCTGAATCTTCGGCAATGGACCATAATTCCTTAAGGCTGGTGGAACGCACCGTGTCCCGGGGAATACTCATAGAGAGGACGGCTGCCCCATGCTTGCCGGCCAGGCTGACCCCCGCCGGCGACTGTACCGATGCCACCGCTACCGGCACGTGGGGCTGCTGATAAGGGCGCAGCTGCAACACGGCCTCGTTCAGCTCGAACCAGTCGCTTTTACAGGTTATTGGTTCCGTCTCGGTAAACAGACGAAGGATAATGCCTAGGGATTCATCCATCATCTCCCGTTGGCGGGACGGGTCGATGCCCAGCATCAGCGCGTCGGAAGCCAGGGCGCCGGGGCCCACGCCCAGAATGACCCGTCCCCGGGTCAGGTGATCCAGCAGAATCATGCGGTTGGCTACCATCAATGGGTGGTGATAGGGCAGGCTGATTACGCCGGTGCCCAGGCGGATATTGCGCGTGCGCTCGGCGGCGGTGGCGATGAACACTTCCGGAGAGGCGATTGTCTCCCAGCCGGCGCTGTGGTGTTCCCCGATGTAAGCCTCATCAAAGCCGAGCGTATCTAACCATTGCAAAAGTTCCAGGTCCCTTTCCAGGGCAAGGGTCGGGTTTTCGCCTACCCGGTGAAAGGGGGCCATGAAAACCCCGAACTTCATCCGTTTGCCGTGGCCGTTAGCTGAACCGGTCATTTCCTAGTCCTCCCCGTCAAGGTATGATTGGGGCCTGGCATTTTTACCATAACTCTGCTTGGGCGGCTGATTTATTCTAACACGGGTTAGGCGGTTCATCTATGCCGCAGCGGGCCAAAAAGCCAGGCCGCCGTCGCCCTCTCCCTCTCCATCCAGGGTAGCCTGGCCGGCGAAAAAATGGTATCTTGACGCTGCCCAGGGGTAATACAAAAGGAGGAGAGCGCTATGCCACAGATTAAGCACATTGCCATTGCCACCAATGACCCGGAGAAGACAGCCAGGTTCTATAGCGAGGTTTTTGGTTTGCGGCAGGTAGCCAAACTGAATGGCGACAATGCCAAGGGCTATATGCTCAGCGACGGCAACGTAAACATGGCCATTCTGGACTTTCAGAACGATGCCGTAGCCGGCGAGCGGGGCAAGGATTGGGAAGGCATTCACCACATCGGCTTTGAGGTGGAGAGCCTGGAAGAAATTGAGGCCCGCCTGGTCGCCGCCAATTCCCACCCAATGGAGGAAGTCAACAACGCCCTGCACATTGGCCCCGCCGGCGCCCGGATGGAGAACGTGGAAACCAAATACGAGGGCCCCAACGGGGAGATGATCGATGTTTCCCAAACTGGCTGGGTAGGAACCCGGGGGTTGGATTAGGCCGGAAAACTCTTGCTGATTGTCAACGGCTTGCCGAGAATTCAGGCAGGGTAGTCCGGGCATGCGCCATTGCAGGCGATTCTGGTTATCCTGCCTCTTTCATTTGAGGCAATGGCCCGGAGCGCATAAGCATAAGCGGGTATATCAGGTAAAGGGTAAACGTGGTGGAGGACAATAACAGCGAACCTTCGCAAGCTCGCTTCGACTGGCTGGAAACGTACGCTCCGGCGTCTTTGCCTTATATGGTTGGTTTCTCGATATTTGTTCCCTTAGTTCTTGGTGTCAACATCGGGCTTGAGTTTTGGCTCGGCGGAGCCGGTTATTGGGCAGCCAAAATAAGACAGGGGCTATTGAATGCTGGTACAATGTCAACGTGGGGCATTCCCTTAACCATCCTTCTTACAGAGTGGATAACCAGAATGTTGGCAAGGCATTACATAGCAACACGCCAGAGAGAGGCGGAAGCGCGCCAAAGGGAGGCGGAAGCACGCCAGAGAGAGGCGGAAGCGCGCCAGAGAGAGGCGGAAGCACAATTGCTTCTCTGGCACAAAGAGCAGGTAGCCAAATGGGAAGAGCGCCAACGCCTGGCAGAAGCCGAAGGGAGATGGTTTACTGAACCACGACCAGAACCGCCACCGGGCATCAATAGCAACGGCTCTGCTTCTGCTTCGTCAGTCTGAACCCGGAACCCGGTCTGGCAAAGGCAATTTCCCTGCGCCGGCTCACCGGCTTGGGTTTTCCTTTTGCCGCCAAAGGATGGGGGCCTATCCCCGCGTGGGCGGGGGAACCGACACCGCCTTGATTTACCAACCTGGTAAGTTGGGCCTATCCCCGCGTGGGCGGGGGAACCGCCCACCTTCCGGGCAAAATCCGGCCTTTTCCCGGTCTATCCCCGCGTGGGCGGGGGAACCTCTGGCGACTTGTAAAGAGCGTCGCTTATGCCCGGTCTATCCCCGCGTGGGCGGGGGAACCCCATTTCTACTGAGGCATTTTCCCTAGCAGTAAGGTCTATCCCCGCGTGGGCGGGGGAACCGGCGCCGGGCAGCTGCTGGCTGGCCTCGGCCCGGGTCTATCCCCGCGTGGGCGGGGGAACCCCGGAGACTCTGCGGCTTATCCTTGCTGGGCAGGGTCTATCCCCGCGTGGGCGGGGGAACCCCCCTATGTCAGGCACCCGCAATTCTTTCTGCAGGTCTATCCCCGCGTGGGCGGGGGAACCGCGGCGGCAAAACGGAAATCGCGGCGGCCCTGAGGTCTATCCCCGCGTGGGCGGGGGAACCCTTCCTGGCCGCCACGCTTTATGCGCTGGAAGAGGTCTATCCCCGCGTGGGCGGGGGAACCAGCCGCCGCCCCCCGGCGGGGTGGACACTCAGAGGTCTATCCCCGCGTGGGCGGGGGAACCTTCGCACCGGAAAGCGTGGCAACCAACCGGCAGGGTCTATCCCCGCGTGGGCGGGGGAACCTGATAGCCGCAAAAGATGCCGGTCTCCCCCGATGGTCTATCCCCGCGTGGGCGGGGGAACCGTGTGCTGGAACCTCACGACCGCGGCGTACTGGGGTCTATCCCCGCGTGGGCGGGGGAACCTCCAGATACTCAAGGACGACGGCGACATGGTCGGGTCTATCCCCGCGTGGGCGGGGGAACCGGGGCGGGGCGGGGCGGGGCGGGGCGGGGCGGAGGTCTATCCCCGCGTGGGCGGGGGAACCGCAAAGGGCGTCCCCGGCGCCCAGTCCGCGAAGGGTCTATCCCCGCGTGGGCGGGGGAACCGCCCTGAAGAAATATCTAAGGGGGGATTCCGTCGGTCTATCCCCGCGTGGGCGGGGGAACCGGGTCTTGGAAATATCGCTGCCTGGTATCCGGGGGTCTATCCCCGCGTGGGCGGGGGAACCTGACCTGACCCAGGTCAGCCTGAACGAGGCTATGGTCTATCCCCGCGTGGGCGGGGGAACCGTAGGGATAGGCGTAGGCGTATTCAGGGAGGGGGGTCTATCCCCGCGTGGGCGGGGGAACCGCCTCTCAAGGCCCGGTGGCGCGGTGGTTAGTCGGTCTATCCCCGCGTGGGCGGGGGAACCAGGAAAGGCAGGGGCTGTTTGAGCGCTTCTCCGGGTCTATCCCCGCGTGGGCGGGGGAACCGCCAAAGACCGGGCCATCCGCTACCTGCTGGCGGGTCTATCCCCGCGTGGGCGGGGGAACCGCCTTCATATAACTAACCAGGGTTTCGGCTACCGGTCTATCCCCGCGTGGGCGGGGGAACCGCGCGGGGGTGGCGTCAAGGGCGGCATCGGGCGGGTCTATCCCCGCGTGGGCGGGGGAACCACCTGGGAAAGCGATACCCGCCATTTCTACGACGGTCTATCCCCGCGTGGGCGGGGGAACCGGGTCGCGGGTGATCCCGAAGCGGTTGAGATCAGGTCTATCCCCGCGTGGGCGGGGGAACCATCCTTACAACCTGGCCACCGGCCCATGCTGCCGGTCTATCCCCGCGTGGGCGGGGGAACCGGCATACTATTTGGTATCCTGGGCTATATCGCCGGTCTATCCCCGCGTGGGCGGGGGAACCCACGCCATTCGCTGGCCCGCTCACGCCGCCGCCGGTCTATCCCCGCGTGGGCGGGGGAACCTTATTGATAGGCATTATCCCTCTCCTGATGAAGGGTCTATCCCCGCGTGGGCGGGGGAACCTTGCGCTGCGTAAATGCCCGCCGGGTGGCAACAGGTCTATCCCCGCGTGGGCGGGGGAACCCCAGTATTTTCTGGCGCGTACCGAATTCTACGCGGTCTATCCCCGCGTGGGCGGGGGAACCGAGGGTGACTACGCCATTAGGCTCCGCTTTACCGGTCTATCCCCGCGTGGGCGGGGGAACCCCCGCTGACCCGGACCTGGGCATGCGGCCACTGGGTCTATCCCCGCGTGGGCGGGGGAACCTTTTTCCATTGACCTCTCCAATATACATAACTCGGTCTATCCCCGCGTGGGCGGGGGAACCGCCCGTAGGTGGGTTTTGGGGTTGCAGTCGGTGGGTCTATCCCCGCGTGGGCGGGGGAACCCCTGACTTTTACCAGCAAATAGTCGCCGAGGAAGGTCTATCCCCGCGTGGGCGGGGGAACCAGGTTATCCGCAAGCCCATCAGCACCCTGCTACGGTCTATCCCCGCGTGGGCGGGGGAACCAGCTGGGACAGCGATACCCGCCATTTCTACGACGGTCTATCCCCGCGTGGGCGGGGGAACCTACGGCAGTTGCCCTGGAGATACGAGGGGCGCAGGTCTATCCCCGCGTGGGCGGGGTAACCCCATCCGAGTATGCTGCCCCAGCCCAGAAATCGGGTCTATCCCCGCGTGGGCGGGGGAACCCCTGGGCGTGGGCCAGAGAGTGCACCCGGTCGGGGTCTATCCCCGCGTGGGCGGGGGAACCGGAAAAATGCGTGAAACGAACCCTGTAACTGCAGGTCTATCCCCGCGTGGGCGGGGGAACCGCGATAAGGATAAAGTAGATAGTGCAGATGTCCGGTCTATCCCCGCGTGGGCGGGGGAACCTTTGCGGCGTCCGGAGCGACGCTGGGCGACTGGGGTCTATCCCCGCGTGGGCGGGGGAACCTTCATAGTAGGCGTGATAGCATAGCTGGAGCATGGTCTATCCCCGCGTGGGCGGGGGAACCTCCTACTAATTGAATTGTGCAGGTATAATCATCGGTCTATCCCCGCGTGGGCGGGGGAACCCGCAGCGCAGGTAGCGGGGACAGCAATCGCCGGGGTCTATCCCCGCGTGGGCGGGGGAACCGAGTTGCTGGTCAGCGATAACAATTACTACGCAGGTCTATCCCCGCGTGGGCGGGGGAACCAACTATGCTAGGAATTGCGCCTGATAGGCGAGGGGTCTATCCCCGCGTGGGCGGGGGAACCCCCCTTGCGCTTGCAACCCCTGCAACCCCGTAAGGTCTATCCCCGCGTGGGCGGGGGAACCGGTGGCCCGGTGGCCCGGTGGCTCGGCAACGAGGGTCTATCCCCGCGTGGGCGGGGGAACCCGGTGGCCCGGTGGCCCGGTGGCCCGCGGTAACGGTCTATCCCCGCGTGGGCGGGGGAACCGTCGGCTCGGCGAGGCCCTCGTAGATAGCCTCGGGTCTATCCCCGCGTGGGCGGGGGAACCGTCTTCCCGCAGATGATCGGGCCACTGGACACGGGTCTATCCCCGCGTGGGCGGGGGAACCGTCTTCCCGCAGATGATCGGGCCACTGGACACGGGTCTATCCCCGCGTGGGCGGGGGAACCTCGAAGAGAGAGGTGTCAAGACCTTGCAAAACCGGTCTATCCCCGCGTGGGCGGGGGAACCGACGATTTGAGCAACCGACAGCGAAAGCCGTTAGGTCTATCCCCGCGTGGGCGGGGGAACCCAAGGGCCACTGCCAGGTCAACGATAGACCGGGGGTCTATCCCCGCGTGGGCGGGGGAACCGGCTTATTGCAGGGAATAATCTAGGTGGTATCTGGTCTATCCCCGCGTGGGCGGGGGAACCTTATGTTGATGAATCAGGAAAAGCAAAAGTCCAGGTCTATCCCCGCGTGGGCGGGGGAACCACACCTCGCTCTTCGACGGTAGCCAGGTAGTGAGGTCTATCCCCGCGTGGGCGGGGGAACCTCTGGTTATTTTGCAGATTTCCTGTAGGGCCTGGGTCTATCCCCGCGTGGGCGGGGGAACCCTCCTAGCATAACTAGGCGCATACACCCACCAGGGTCTATCCCCGCGTGGGCGGGGGAACCCTAAAGAACTGGAGCGCACAAAAGAGGTTGAGCGGTCTATCCCCGCGTGGGCGGGGGAACCGCCTCGCACATGGTTGACCATCAGAATGCTACGGGTCTATCCCCGCGTGGGCGGGGGAACCACCGGGTCGTGCCGCCGGGCCCGGTCCAGCGCAGGTCTATCCCCGCGTGGGCGGGGGAACCGTCAAGGGTGAATCCGCCCGTTGCGAGTCGAGCGGTCTATCCCCGCGTGGGCGGGGGAACCGATAAGCAGAACCAATACGCCGCCGTCGTGAGGGGTCTATCCCCGCGTGGGCGGGGGAACCGACCTGCCCGTTAAGAGAATGACCCACTCGGCAGGTCTATCCCCGCGTGGGCGGGGGAACCGCTTACACTCTGGCCAATCCGACGGGCTGGCAGGGTCTATCCCCGCGTGGGCGGGGGAACCGGCCGCATGCCCAGATCCGGGTCAGCTCTCTCCGGTCTATCCCCGCGTGGGCGGGGGAACCAAGGGCACGCCGGGCTTGAAGGTCATCTGGCCCGGTCTATCCCCGCGTGGGCGGGGGAACCACGAAGTCAAGGCCGAAGGCAACCGCCAGCGGAGGTCTATCCCCGCGTGGGCGGGGGAACCGCCTCGTACTCCGAGCAGTCCCAGGCATGCCCCGGTCTATCCCCGCGTGGGCGGGGGAACCTTCGGCCAGCCGATCATTGCAGGGTGTGCACGCGGTCTATCCCCGCGTGGGCGGGGGAACCCCACCCTGCCCCGAAAAGGGGGCGCTTTTTGCCGGTCTATCCCCGCGTGGGCGGGGGAACCTTTTCCGGCCTTGCGTACCTTCCCGCTTCCGGCGGTCTATCCCCGCGTGGGCGGGGGAACCCCGGCCCCGGCGAGCCGCATCAGTGGTACTGCAGGTCTATCCCCGCGTGGGCGGGGGAACCGGTGCAGGTCGTGGTGTCCATTATCTCTTCTCCGGTCTATCCCCGCGTGGGCGGGGGAACCTGAAGCCAGAGCCTCATCTTGAACGGCTTTGGCGGTCTATCCCCGCGTGGGCGGGGGAACCCCGGGGAGGTACGGAAGGCCGGGAAGCTTGAGCGGTCTATCCCCGCGTGGGCGGGGGAACCGCCGGCGAATACCACGCCGGCGGTAGCGGCTGGGGTCTATCCCCGCGTGGGCGGGGGAACCCCTCTCCAGCGTGGCGACATAGTCGGCCTGGCAGGTCTATCCCCGCGTGGGCGGGGGAACCAGCCCGTAGCATTTTGGCCGTACACCCGTCGCAGGTCTATCCCCGCGTGGGCGGGGGAACCAAACCCGATTTTGTCAATAGGCAAAAAACCGCGGTCTATCCCCGCGTGGGCGGGGGAACCTCGCTGCGCTCCTTGACTGTGGCCAGCTGCGCCGGTCTATCCCCGCGTGGGCGGGGGAACCTCAAGCGGTAGGAGAGGGAATTTGTCAGAAGCAGGTCTATCCCCGCGTGGGCGGGGGAACCTGTAGGCTTCATAGCGCAGCAGCAGCCGGACCGGGTCTATCCCCGCGTGGGCGGGGGAACCAATGTCCCGACGAATTCGGCGTTTGCGACTGCAGGTCTATCCCCGCGTGGGCGGGGGAACCCTCGGTTTAGCCGGGCTTGCCGCCGGCCTGCGGGGTCTATCCCCGCGTGGGCGGGGGAACCCAGCCACTGGCAGCTACCGTCCGGCTGGAAATGGGTCTATCCCCGCGTGGGCGGGGGAACCGTCTCCCTTGTCGCCTTTGTCGCCCTTGTCGCCGGTCTATCCCCGCGTGGGCGGGGGAACCGTACCCCCGGCGCCAGCAGCCCGGCCAGAAACCGGGTCTATCCCCGCGTGGGCGGGGGAACCCGCGTGGGTGCACGCCGTCGGGCCTGACTCGGGGGTCTATCCCCGCGTGGGCGGGGGAACCCGGCTACTATCTGAGGCTATCGTGCTGGTAGGCGGTCTATCCCCGCGTGGGCGGGGGAACCATCTGGCTCGCCAAAGCGACGGCTTCCTGCTCGGGTCTATCCCCGCGTGGGCGGGGGAACCTCTCGTCATTATCCATAGTCTCACTCCTGACGCGGTCTATCCCCGCGTGGGCGGGGGAACCGCCCCCAGACCCCCGGATTTGATAAGCGAATCAGGTCTATCCCCGCGTGGGCGGGGGAACCTTGCGAGGCCTGTATGACGGCCAAAGACGCTGTGGTCTATCCCCGCGTGGGCGGGGGAACCGCCCGTCAGGTTCGGCGTCAGGGTAATGTGTGGGGTCTATCCCCGCGTGGGCGGGGGAACCCTCCATAGAGGGATCCGGTATCTCCAACGGGAAGGTCTATCCCCGCGTGGGCGGGGGAACCGGTGGCCACGCTGACTACCTGGCCGTCAAAGAGGGTCTATCCCCGCGTGGGCGGGGGAACCCCCCCCTTAACCGGGGGGGCATTACACTGGTAGGTCTATCCCCGCGTGGGCGGGGGAACCATGCAAGGCTTTATGGACTGCAATCGGGGCGGGGGTCTATCCCCGCGTGGGCGGGGGAACCCCCATTGCCGGTGTCATATTCGTGCCTAGCCACGGTCTATCCCCGCGTGGGCGGGGGAACCTGCTCCGTGTCCGAGATAGCCGTCATATTGGGCGGTCTATCCCCGCGTGGGCGGGGGAACCCGCCCCGGCCCGCCGGGGGCACTAAGGAGTGACGGTCTATCCCCGCGTGGGCGGGGGAACCGACGTCAAGTCCAGGAACGGGAACCCCCCCAGCGGTCTATCCCCGCGTGGGCGGGGGAACCGCCACGCTGGAGCGGCCCGACTGCCCCGACGACGGTCTATCCCCGCGTGGGCGGGGGAACCCCGGCGCCGGAGCGCAAGGAGATGGTGGACGCCGGTCTATCCCCGCGTGGGCGGGGGAACCTGTTATCATAGTCCTTGCGTATCATCCGGATCAGGTCTATCCCCGCGTGGGCGGGGGAACCCGGCCGGCCGAGGCCGCCCACTGCTTCCGCCATGGTCTATCCCCGCGTGGGCGGGGGAACCCCCTTGGGGAAAGTGTAGGCGCTCTGGTTCCAGGGTCTATCCCCGCGTGGGCGGGGGAACCCGGGAACCCCGGCCAGGCCCGCCAGCTGGCGGGGGTCTATCCCCGCGTGGGCGGGGGAACCTTTGGCCGTCAACAAAAGTCCTATCATAACGGGGGTCTATCCCCGCGTGGGCGGGGGAACCTGTCTGACGCCTGTCAACCCGCCGCCGGACGAAGGTCTATCCCCGCGTGGGCGGGGGAACCTCCCCCTTTGCCTCGCCCCACCAGGCGGACGCCGGTCTATCCCCGCGTGGGCGGGGGAACCGCCTGCGTGGGCGCTCTGCCGGCCAGCAAGGGGGGTCTATCCCCGCGTGGGCGGGGGAACCATTCTCCGCTACTGACGTGTCCAGTGAAGACCGGGTCTATCCCCGCGTGGGCGGGGGAACCTGGGCCGGCGTCAGCGCCGGGTAGTGCGCCGGGGGTCTATCCCCGCGTGGGCGGGGGAACCATCCCGCCGATGACGATTGCCCAGGCCGGCACAGGTCTATCCCCGCGTGGGCGGGGGAACCCTGGCTGGTGGGTCTGGGGTATGAGCCTGTGGAGGTCTATCCCCGCGTGGGCGGGGGAACCTGCGGCTTGCCCCTGCGCTATTCTCCCTCCTGAGGTCTATCCCCGCGTGGGCGGGGGAACCGGCTCATACTAGGCCTCCTTCCTGTGGTAATAAGGTCTATCCCCGCGTGGGCGGGGGAACCTTTACAGTAGAGGAAGAACTCGCTCAGCACGCGGGTCTATCCCCGCGTGGGCGGGGGAACCACGGCCCGTGAACACGCGGCGGGCCGGCCCGTAGGTCTATCCCCGCGTGGGCGGGGGAACCGGCGGCGGGTTCAGCGGGGCGGCAAGCCGGGCGGGTCTATCCCCGCGTGGGCGGGGGAACCCCCTCGCTGTCCCCCCGGCCCCGCAGGGCCGCCGGTCTATCCCCGCGTGGGCGGGGGAACCCCATTATAGCTGAAGAGGAGTCAGCAGGGCGGCGGTCTATCCCCGCGTGGGCGGGGGAACCCGTCAATGCGCAATCGCGTCCCCGGATAGAGCAGGTCTATCCCCGCGTGGGCGGGGGAACCCGCTCGGCCTGGCTGCGCCGCTCCCGGTTCCCGGGTCTATCCCCGCGTGGGCGGGGGAACCTCCCCCTTTGCCTCGCCCCACCAGGCGGACGCCGGTCTATCCCCGCGTGGGCGGGGGAACCACTACGGATATATGAAAGGCTGTCGGCGGATGAGGTCTATCCCCGCGTGGGCGGGGGAACCGCGCAGTGCGCCGCAAGCAGGCCAACCACAGGCGGTCTATCCCCGCGTGGGCGGGGGAACCAGGGATATACTGCCCGTCGTCCCCGCTGTACCCGGTCTATCCCCGCGTGGGCGGGGGAACCAGGCCCCAGCATGGTACGCTGGGGCCATCCTACGGTCTATCCCCGCGTGGGCGGGGGAACCGATTGCGCATTGACGCCCCTGCCGCTAGTGCCAGGTCTATCCCCGCGTGGGCGGGGGAACCACATTGCTTTGTCGTGTGTAGAAGCCGTCTATCGGTCTATCCCCGCGTGGGCGGGGGAACCTAGGCGTCCCCCCGCCGGGTGTCCATCAGCTCCGGTCTATCCCCGCGTGGGCGGGGGAACCGGTGCAGCCGATACCGCTCAATCGGGCAACGGGGGTCTATCCCCGCGTGGGCGGGGGAACCCTGGCCGGCGTCCAGGTGCAGGGAACCGGAAGGGGTCTATCCCCGCGTGGGCGGGGGAACCGATTACTCCCGGTTCACGCCAGGCCTTCAGTTTGGTCTATCCCCGCGTGGGCGGGGGAACCCCCCCCGGCAGGGTTGCAGGGGGGTAGGCAGGGGGTCTATCCCCGCGTGGGCGGGGGAACCTGGCCCGGCGGGGGGGCGGCGGGGGGGCGGCGGGGTCTATCCCCGCGTGGGCGGGGGAACCGCAACCCGGCGGAACAGGGAGCCGTCAGTGCCGGGTCTATCCCCGCGTGGGCGGGGGAACCGCTGGCTGGCGCATTGAGCCAGACATGCACCACGGTCTATCCCCGCGTGGGCGGGGGAACCTGGTGCCGGTGTGGGACGATGTCCGGGTGATTGGGTCTATCCCCGCGTGGGCGGGGGAACCCGGTAGCGGCGAAGATGGCCCACGGCTATATAAGGTCTATCCCCGCGTGGGCGGGGGAACCCCGGACGGGACGCCCGCCGAGTGCGCCGCCTGGGGTCTATCCCCGCGTGGGCGGGGGAACCTCGACCTCCTCCAGTTCCGCCTCGCTGTTCCGCGGTCTATCCCCGCGTGGGCGGGGGAACCCTCTGCCGGGGCCTGTTTCTTCCGCCAGCAGCAGGTCTATCCCCGCGTGGGCGGGGGAACCGCTCACCTGCACCTGGACTACGTCCTGCTCGGAGGTCTATCCCCGCGTGGGCGGGGGAACCTCCAGCGGCCGCCCGGCTGGCGGGGCCGCCAGGGATCTATCCCCGCGTGGGCGGGGGAACCGCCGGCCGGATTTAAGCAGCCGCACGAACCAAGGGTCTATCCCCGCGTGGGCGGGGGAACCCGCCAGCGACATATCATATAGCGTCAACGGCAGGGTCTATCCCCGCGTGGGCGGGGGAACCTGCTGACGCTGCTATGGCGGTCAGGGCTGCGGGGGTCTATCCCCGCGTGGGCGGGGGAACCGCCGCAATGACCGGGGCGAAATCGCTGGTGGGGGGTCTATCCCCGCGTGGGCGGGGGAACCGTTTCTGTGGTCTACTCCCCGCAGGGAAAATCGGGTCTATCCCCGCGTGGGCGGGGGAACCGAGTACCCTGACCAACTCCCGAAGCAGGACTATGGTCTATCCCAGCGTGGGCGGGGGAACCGTACTCATTGACTTAGTGGCGGCAATCCTTTGAGGTCTATCCCCGCGTGGGCGGGGGAACCGGCGTAACGCCCTGTACATTGCGGTCGAAGATGGGTCTATCCCCGCGTGGGCGGGGGAACCCCAGGCCTTGATTCCGGTGGGCCTCATCCAGCCGGTCTATCCCCGCGTGGGCGGGGGAACCAGCTGGGCGTGGGCGCTGGAGCATAGCGACCAGGGTCTATCCCCGCGTGGGCGGGGGAACCTTGCTGACACTCTATGATGTATACCAATCCCGGGGTCTATCCCCGCGTGGGCGGGGGAACCTGCGTGGCGCTGGGTGGAACCCGACTATGCTAGGGTCTATCCCCGCGTGGGCGGGGGAACCCCGATTTCCCCGAACCGCCGGGGGTGCGTACGCGGTCTATCCCCGCGTGGGCGGGGGAACCCGTCATCCGGTTGTAAACTCCGGAACCGTCGCAGGTCTATCCCCGCGTGGGCGGGGGAACCGATGCGAGACGAGCGCTGGAGCGGGACGTCCGGGGTCTATCCCCGCGTGGGCGGGGGAACCTTATAGGTAATCGTGATAGTGTTGCTTACAGTAGGTCTATCCCCGCGTGGGCGGGGGAACCGCCTCCCGGCCGGGGCAGTAGGGGCCGTAGCAGGGTCTATCCCCGCGTGGGCGGGGGAACCCACTCTATTTCCATCCGGAGCAGATCAACCCAAGGTCTATCCCCGCGTGGGCGGGGGAACCCCCGTTTCTGCTCAATAGAAGTCAATTCCGCTCGGTCTATCCCCGCGTGGGCGGGGGAACCACCCCGACGCCTACGCCTACGGCGGTTCCCTTCGGTCTATCCCCGCGTGGGCGGGGGAACCGTCCCCCTTTGCCTCGCCCCACCACGCCGACGCGGTCTATCCCCGCGTGGGCGGGGGAACCTTATTCCATTCTACCTTCGGGTTTGTAGGGATAGGTCTATCCCCGCGTGGGCGGGGGAACCCCCGGCCCTAGTCGCTAGACTGGGGCCATCTGAGGTCTATCCCCGCGTGGGCGGGGGAACCTGTACGTTGGTGAACTGGTTGCGCAAGGAACGCGGTCTATCCCCGCGTGGGCGGGGGAACCGGCAAAACCAGCCATCGGGTGTGGGGAGCCTGCGGTCTATCCCCGCGTGGGCGGGGGAACCGGCGTCCGGCTCCAGCGGTCGGAATGCGGGTCGGGTCTATCCCCGCGTGGGCGGGGGAACCGGGCCGGGTTTGTCAAGTCGTGGCCCCGGCGGGGGTCTATCCCCGCGTGGGCGGGGGAACCGTCCTACGTGTCCATTGGCGGCAGAGGGCGCCAGGTCTATCCCCGCGTGGGCGGGGGAACCCAGCAGGCTTACGGAGAGCCAAAAAGCGGCCCCGGTCTATCCCCGCGTGGGCGGGGGAACCACGTCCACCAACTCGGCTATCTCGGCCTGGAGGGGTCTATCCCCGCGTGGGCGGGGGAACCTTGAGAAGGCAATCTGCTATAGGTAAGTCTAGAGGTCTATCCCCGCGTGGGCGGGGGAACCGCTGTTCCCGGATCAGACGCCGCGCCAGGTAAAGGTCTATCCCCGCGTGGGCGGGGGAACCTCTTTGACTCTGCTATCGCCGCGATGCCGGGAGGGTCTATCCCCGCGTGGGCGGGGGAACCCAGAACGCCCGGATGGTGCGGCGCAACGCGCAGGGTCTATCCCCGCGTGGGCGGGGGAACCTTTTGAATGCCGAGCGGCGCAGGCGGCGCATAGGGTCTATCCCCGCGTGGGCGGGGGAACCGCCGGGTGGCCCGGAGCCTGGCTTGGCGTTCGCGGTCTATCCCCGCGTGGGCGGGGGAACCCGGCAAGCCTTTGTCGCAGCAGGCGGGCAATCAGGTCTATCCCCGCGTGGGCGGGGGAACCGCCCGACTGGATCCGCCAGTCCGCGCAATCGGCGGTCTATCCCCGCGTGGGCGGGGGAACCACGGCTGTCCAAAGACCCGTTCTACTACTCGGCGGTCTATCCCCGCGTGGGCGGGGGAACCGCTTTCGGCCAGGTGATAGATATGCACATTGGCGGTCTATCCCCGCGTGGGCGGGGGAACCCTGACGCAAAGACCCCGGGGCCTTGCCGGGGTCGGTCTATCCCCGCGTGGGCGGGGGAACCGCGAGTACGCATTGAGCTACGAAGCTCCCGTAGGGTCTATCCCCGCGTGGGCGGGGGAACCCCCAGGACAGGGTATAGGCATTCCCCCGGCGGGGGTCTATCCCCGCGTGGGCGGGGGAACCGCCGCTGACCGGCCGCCTGGAATGTGTCGCCGCGGTCTATCCCCGCGTGGGCGGGGGAACCCGTCCGTCAGCGTATAAAGGTCAACAGGAAACAGGTCTATCCCCGCGTGGGCGGGGGAACCAGCCGTCCATCAGCCGGGTCACGGTCACGCTGGGGTCTATCCCCGCGTGGGCGGGGGAACCTAGGCCGGCTGGAGTGCCACCATATCCGGGGCAGGTCTATCCCCGCGTGGGCGGGGGAACCCAGAGCCCTTTGGCCAGACGCTCGCCGGCCCGCGGTCTATCCCCGCGTGGGCGGGGGAACCTCAGCCCCCAGTTCCTGGATGACTACTACCAGGGGTCTATCCCCGCGTGGGCGGGGGAACCGACCTGCTGACCGAGACTATCCCCCTGGCCAGCGGTCTATCCCCGCGTGGGCGGGGGAACCATACCAGGTTCCCCCCTTGAACGGGCCGAAAGCGGTCTATCCCCGCGTGGGCGGGGGAACCCGCCCTGCGGCAGACCATAGGGACTGGCAAAGGGGTCTATCCCCGCGTGGGCGGGGGAACCGGCGGCGCCGTCCTCGCCGGAGTGGGCGGCATAGGTCTATCCCCGCGTGGGCGGGGGAACCTGGTAGTCCGGACGGACGCCACGCCAGCCCCGGGGTCTATCCCCGCGTGGGCGGGGGAACCGGTGTCGGAGGCTATCGTCACCGGAGACCCGGCGGTCTATCCCCGCGTGGGCGGGGGAACCGCCTGCGCTACCTCTTGCCAGGCCGTCCGGACGGGTCTATCCCCGCGTGGGCGGGGGAACCGTCAACTCAATCAGCAGGTAATCCCCCGTCTGCGGTCTATCCCCGCGTGGGCGGGGGAACCGTATATGGGCGCTGTCTATCCGCCGCATTGTCGGGTCTATCCCCGCGTGGGCGGGGGAACCCCCAGGTCTCGGTTGCGGATGATGTAGGCGTTGGGTCTATCCCCGCGTGGGCGGGGGAACCCGGGACGGGACGGCGGTTGAGGTCGCCGGGTGGGGTCTATCCCCGCGTGGGCGGGGGAACCTTAGTCAGTGCGATTTGGAGGTCTAATGTCTCAGGTCTATCCCCGCGTGGGCGGGGGAACCCCGCCGCCGGCGCCTGCCGGGGATCCGGCAGCAGGTCTATCCCCGCGTGGGCGGGGGAACCATAGCCGGCGCTCTTCCGGGCGCACCCGGCGCAGGTCTATCCCCGCGTGGGCGGGGGAACCCACCCGCCAAAGCAGCGCACCCAGGCCGCCCCGGGTCTATCCCCGCGTGGGCGGGGGAACCTCCAGCAGCATTGTTGACAGGACGGCCAGGGCGGGTCTATCCCCGCGTGGGCGGGGGAACCTTTCTGAACATCCTTAAACGGGCCGGCGCCCAGGGTCTATCCCCGCGTGGGCGGGGGAACCACAGCTGGGCTACGCCCCGCGCTACCGCTCCAGGGTCTATCCCCGCGTGGGCGGGGGAACCGCCTAGCCTTTACTATCCGGTAGGTCCTACGGCGGTCTATCCCCGCGTGGGCGGGGGAACCCTCCTCAGAGGTCATCATGCAACCGGGCGGTACGGTCTATCCCCGCGTGGGCGGGGGAACCATACCTCAATGCTCGACCGGGAATATGGCAAGGGGTCTATCCCCGCGTGGGCGGGGGAACCATTACCGCGCCCGGTGACAGCGTGCCGGTGGCCGGTCTATCCCCGCGTGGGCGGGGGAACCCGGATATGCGCCCGTGACTGCGTCTGCCCGTAGGGTCTATCCCCGCGTGGGCGGGGGAACCAGCGCAGGATAATCACCGGCGAACAGCCAGACAGGTCTATCCCCGCGTGGGCGGGGGAACCCGGGTGCGACAGGACAACCTCGGCGGCGCCGGCGGTCTATCCCCGCGTGGGCGGGGGAACCGCGAAGGGCGTCCCCGGCGCCCAGTCCGCGAAGGGTCTATCCCCGCGTGGGCGGGGGAACCACCTCTTGCATAAGCGTAGGCTTATCGTCATAAGGTCTATCCCCGCGTGGGCGGGGGAACCCCCCTATGTCAGGCACCCGCAATTCTTTCTGCAGGTCTATCCCCGCGTGGGCGGGGGAACCGCGGCGACTGCGGGCCGCGTAAGGGCCGGATGGGGTCTATCCCCGCGTGGGCGGGGGAACCATGGTCATGGGGGCGCTCTTATGCGCCCCCTGGGGTCTATCCCCGCGTGGGCGGGGGAACCCTGGCGGTCTTTCGGCTGGCTGCCGCATAGCCAGGTCTATCCCCGCGTGGGCGGGGGAACCTGTCTTTCATCGAGCAAGCAGGAAAAAGTTCGCTGTCTATCCCCGCGTGGGCGGGGGAACCACAAGCCCCTCGCAAGAGGAAGCCCCACAAATGTGTCTATCCCCGCGTGGGCGGGGGAACCCGGCGTGGGCGTGGGCGTAGGCGTGGGCGTGGGTGTCTATCCCCGCGTGGGCGGGGGAACCTCGGCGCCCCCGGCCTTGCCACCGGGGCGGGGGTGTCTATCCCCGCGTGGGCGGGGGAACCCGTATGCCGGCGGCGGGTCAGCCGGGTCAGCCCTGTCTATCCCCGCGTGGGCGGGGGAACCGCAAGGGGGGCGGGGGGCCGCTTGCGGAACCGCTGTCTATCCCCGCGTGGGCGGGGGAACCGCGGGTTGACAGGCGTCAGACATTCTGATAGTCGGTCTATCCCCGCGTGGGCGGGGGAACCTGGATAACCCCGATGTCGGCCCCTTTCGGCGCCGGTCTATCCCCGCGTGGGCGGGGGAACCCCCAGAGCTTGCAGCCCCAGGCGGCGGATATTCGGTCTATCCCCGCGTGGGCGGGGGAACCATGGACACGTAGGACGCAAGGACGCTGGGGTGCGGTCTATCCCCGCGTGGGCGGGGGAACCTTCTTTGCGTCAGCGGGGGTTCAACCCAATCGAGGTCTATCCCCGCGTGGGCGGGGGAACCAGCGAATTTCTGCTGTGCCGCCGAGCCGCTCAGGGTCTATCCCCGCGTGGGCGGGGGAACCGTCGGTTTCGGCATCGCCGGCGTCGCCGTGACGGGTCTATCCCCGCGTGGGCGGGGGAACCGCCTACCCCTACGCCTACGCCTACGCTGCCGGCGGTCTATCCCCGCGTGGGCGGGGGAACCGCCGCCGGATTACGATATTCCCGTGCGGCCAGCGGTCTATCCCCGCGTGGGCGGGGGAACCATAGGCCTCCTGGTGCAAGCGGATCAGGTCAGCGGTCTATCCCCGCGTGGGCGGGGGAACCCTATGACCCGTCAAAGGTGGCCGCGAAGGGTCCGGTCTATCCCCGCGTGGGCGGGGGAACCGCACCTATTCGGCGGTTGCCGCGGCTGGAGAGCGGTCTATCCCCGCGTGGGCGGGGGAACCTCTATGAGTGGCGCCAGCGTACTACCGACCCCGGGTCTATCCCCGCGTGGGCGGGGGAACCGAAGGCAGGTGCGTCAGGCGTTTCCCACCGCAGGGTCTATCCCCGCGTGGGCGGGGGAACCGGCCGGCAGTGGGGAAGGCAGGTGCGTCAGGCGGGTCTATCCCCGCGTGGGCGGGGGAACCTCATCCGGCTTCCCGGACAACTGCCAATGCTCCGGTCTATCCCCGCGTGGGCGGGGGAACCATCCAGCAAATATGCTGACAGGTACGCCAGAGCGGTCTATCCCCGCGTGGGCGGGGGAACCCCAGCGTCAGGGTGCCCGCCCCGATTGTCAGGGGATCTATCCCCGCGTGGGCGGGGGAACCCCGCCATTTCCAGGGGGTCGACAGTTTCCTGGGGGTCTATCCCCGCGTGGGCGGGGGAACCTCGCCGGCGCGCTTCCGCAGATACGGAACAAGCGGTCTATCCCCGCGTGGGCGGGGGAACCTAGCATGCCGCTCACTGACGCAGGCGGTCCGGGGGTCTATCCCCGCGTGGGCGGGGGAACCCAAGCGGCGGCTCTGGCCGACCTGATGGATCAGGGTCTATCCCCGCGTGGGCGGGGGAACCGACTATATGCAGCAGCTGGTGGTAGTGGCCGGGGGTCTATCCCCGCGTGGGCGGGGGAACCCTAGGAGGCACAAATATGCCGATTTATGGTCCAGGTCTATCCCCGCGTGGGCGGGGGAACCGTGGGGTTGCGGCGGGTGGCCGGGGGCCTAGAGGGTCTATCCCCGCGTGGGCGGGGGAACCACCCCCCGCCGCTACCAGGGTAGCGGCCCCGGCGGTCTATCCCCGCGTGGGCGGGGGAACCCGATAGCAAGCTCTGGCGACAGGCCGCCGTGAGGTCTATCCCCGCGTGGGCGGGGGAACCCTGGACGGCATAGCCCCCCGCCCCCCCCCCGGCGGTCTATCCCCGCGTGGGCGGGGGAACCCCGTACCCCCGGCCGGTATCGTAGGGTCTGGCGGGTCTATCCCCGCGTGGGCGGGGGAACCCTACCAGCAAACCCGAGGCAGAAACCCGAACCAGGTCTATCCCCGCGTGGGCGGGGGAACCGACAGGTACGCGAGAGCTTCTGGCGTCAACAACGGTCTATCCCCGCGTGGGCGGGGGAACCCGCCAGCGTACTACCGACCCCGTCGTGGCGGCGGGTCTATCCCCGCGTGGGCGGGGGAACCATCAGACGCCGCCACGCACGGCACACTAAAGCGGGTCTATCCCCGCGTGGGCGGGGGAACCTGCGATTAAGTAACAACCATAAGGCAAGCCGGGGGTCTATCCCCGCGTGGGCGGGGGAACCTCTCCTTCAGCGCAATGCGCATTGATATACTCCGGTCTATCCCCGCGTGGGCGGGGGAACCGGCATTGGCCGTAGCAGATGATCCCGTCTTTGAGGTCTATCCCCGCGTGGGCGGGGGAACCTGCTACGGCCAATGCCAGACCGACTATGTGGCCGGTCTATCCCCGCGTGGGCGGGGGAACCTCTATGAGTGGCGCCAGCGTACTACCGACCCGGGGTCTATCCCCGCGTGGGCGGGGGAACCTAAGGGGGGGCATAGCCCCCCCTTAAAAAAAAAGGTCTATCCCCGCGTGGGCGGGGGAACCCGCTGTCGCCGGGCGCGGTAATGGCAACGGGCGGGTCTATCCCCGCGTGGGCGGGGGAACCGAGGCGATAGCGGTGGGCCGGATTGACCGGCCGGGTCTATCCCCGCGTGGGCGGGGGAACCGTATCAGAATACCTTTTGCCGAAAAGACAGGCCGGTCTATCCCCGCGTGGGCGGGGGAACCAGCCTACAACCATTTCTACTACACCTTGCTCACGGTCTATCCCCGCGTGGGCGGGGGAACCTACACGGATACGAGGCCCAGGACATTTACGTTCGGTCTATCCCCGCGTGGGCGGGGGAACCCACACTCTCGGCGTGCGCCTGGGCGATGTAGCGGGTCTATCCCCGCGTGGGCGGGGGAACCCAGGCCTTAAAATGCCTTACAGCAAGCCTGAAAGGTCTATCCCCGCGTGGGCGGGGGAACCAGTTTGGCCCGCGCCGCCCCGGCGATTTGTATGGGTCTATCCCCGCGTGGGCGGGGGAACCCCTGCCAGACCCGGAAGACAAGCGCAAACCGCGGGTCTATCCCCGCGTGGGCGGGGGAACCGACGGAACCTTTGCGTAGAATGGCGCCCTTGCCGGTCTATCCCCGCGTGGGCGGGGGAACCATGCCGGCGGCTACTGCTGCCTTTACCAGCCGGGGTCTATCCCCGCGTGGGCGGGGGAACCCAGGGTCTGCCTGGCATGCCCTGGTAGGGGCCGGGTCTATCCCCGCGTGGGCGGGGGAACCTCAGCAGGCAAGCGCCTGACCCGGATGATGAACGGTCTATCCCCGCGTGGGCGGGGGAACCCAGACCAGACCAACCCCCCCAACCTAAAGGTTGGGTCTATCCCCGCGTGGGCGGGGGAACCGGAGGAAGTACCGGCAATGCTCAAAGGCAATCCGGTCTATCCCCGCGTGGGCGGGGGAACCTGTCAGGTCTGCCGGCAGCAAGCCCGGCCAACGGGTCTATCCCCGCGTGGGCGGGGGAACCGTCCTCTAACGACCCGACCCCGCTCTCTATACCGGTCTATCCCCGCGTGGGCGGGGGAACCGCCGCCGACTGGGGTCTTGGTACTGCTCCCCGAGGTCTATCCCCGCGTGGGCGGGGGAACCCTACCGCTAGGAGCGTACTATGCCAAATGTGGAGGTCTATCCCCGCGTGGGCGGGGGAACCACCAGCCCCCCGGCCACCCGCCGGGGGGCCTGCGGTCTATCCCCGCGTGGGCGGGGGAACCCAGGTGGCAATCACCGCGGCCTGTCGCCAGAGCGGTCTATCCCCGCGTGGGCGGGGGAACCCCCCGGATCGCCGGCCAGTCGCTGGCGGTGGTGGGTCTATCCCCGCGTGGGCGGGGGAACCTCAGCAGGGCGGCAAGTCGTGCTTGATGACGTGGGTCTATCCCCGCGTGGGCGGGGGAACCTCCCGCAACGGAAGCGGAAGTGAACCAGACGGCGGTCTATCCCCGCGTGGGCGGGGGAACCCGCTGGTGAACAGGTCAACAGCTTGTTCCCTAAGGTCTATCCCCGCGTGGGCGGGGGAACCCGCTCCGGTTGACCCGGGGTCGCTCCCGCCGACGGTCTATCCCCGCGTGGGCGGGGGAACCCTCCCCTCGCAGCGCATTCAACGGACTCGTCTCGGTCTATCCCCGCGTGGGCGGGGGAACCCTATATCGTCCGGCAAGTCAGGCTTTAACGTGAGGTCTATCCCCGCGTGGGCGGGGGAACCTCCCCGCCGGGCGTCATCAATGAACCACTGGAGGGTCTATCCCCGCGTGGGCGGGGGAACCGACTGGCGTAACGCTCGCCCATCGTCCGAAGCGGGTCTATCCCCGCGTGGGCGGGGGAACCCGATACCGCTTGCCCTGGGTATCGCACGCAGGAGGTCTATCCCCGCGTGGGCGGGGGAACCGGCGGTGGCAGGCGGTTTACGGGGCCGTACTGCGGTCTATCCCCGCGTGGGCGGGGGAACCGCCAGTCGTGGCACCGGCGACACACTGGTAAGCGGTCTATCCCCGCGTGGGCGGGGGAACCCTATAACCGGCGAGCCGCCGCCCACCGCAAACCGGTCTATCCCCGCGTGGGCGGGGGAACCCACTGGCTGGCGGGTAACCCTGCCAACGGCTAGGGTCTATCCCCGCGTGGGCGGGGGAACCGCCAGTCGTGGCACCGGCGACACACTGGTAAGCGGTCTATCCCCGCGTGGGCGGGGGAACCGCCCGGTCTGGTGATGAACGGCTGACGCATACCGGTCTATCCCCGCGTGGGCGGGGGAACCCTAGCATTGTCGCCAGTAGCACTGTCTCAGGGCGGTCTATCCCCGCGTGGGCGGGGGAACCGGCCAGAATTTTTGGCCGCCACGCTGTACGCACGGTCTATCCCCGCGTGGGCGGGGGAACCTCTTCCGACCTGCTGGCCGCCATTGAGAAATCCGGTCTATCCCCGCGTGGGCGGGGGAACCCTTGAGTGTCGCGCCGGGAACCCACAAGTTTACGGTCTATCCCCGCGTGGGCGGGGGAACCACAAGATGAACCCACAGGATTTTCAGGCAATGAGGTCTATCCCCGCGTGGGCGGGGGAACCATGGTGGGCGAAATGGCAGCGGCTGCAGAGGACGGTCTATCCCCGCGTGGGCGGGGGAACCCAGACCCCGGTCAGCCTGCTGATGAGGTCCGCCGGTCTATCCCCGCGTGGGCGGGGGAACCGTCAAGGTGGCCCTGGTCCCCCAGCGCAACATCGGTCTATCCCCGCGTGGGCGGGGGAACCAATCCCGTCCAATATGACGCCAACGGCCTCGAAGGTCTATCCCCGCGTGGGCGGGGGAACCGCTCCCGCAGGCTCCAGGCCAGCCGCCGCATAAGGTCTATCCCCGCGTGGGCGGGGGAACCCTGAATGTCACCAGTATCAGCGATCGCAGCGGGGGTCTATCCCCGCGTGGGCGGGGGAACCGCATTGTCCAGCTATCCGGCATATCCGCCCTGGGGTCTATCCCCGCGTGGGCGGGGGAACCTCAAGAATGACAAACTCTCGCAAGCCAACCAGGGGTCTATCCCCGCGTGGGCGGGGGAACCCAAAGGTTGGCGTTGCGCCGGGCCATCCGGGCGGGTCTATCCCCGCGTGGGCGGGGGAACCTGCCCGCAGGCAACGCACTCAAAACGCTGCCCAGGTCTATCCCCGCGTGGGCGGGGGAACCTCTATGAACAACTGGACTGGCTGGAGACTCAAGGGTCTATCCCCGCGTGGGCGGGGGAACCGCCGCAAGCAGGCTCCCCACACCCGATGGCTGGGGTCTATCCCCGCGTGGGCGGGGGAACCACCGCCGGGTATGCCCTGCTGGTCGGGTTCGGGGGTCTATCCCCGCGTGGGCGGGGGAACCTCGTGGCCGTGGTCGAGCAGATACCAGCGGGGGGGTCTATCCCCGCGTGGGCGGGGGAACCCAGGGCGTAGCGGTAGGGAACAGCGGCGGGTGGGATCTATCCCCGCGTGGGCGGGGGAACCCCATCCGAGTATGCAGCCCCAGCACAGAAATCGGGTCTATCCCCGCGTGGGCGGGGGAACCCCTCTAGCCCCTCGGCGGGGGCGACTGATCTCAGGTCTATCCCCGCGTGGGCGGGGGAACCTTTCAGGCCACCCTGCCTGATGACAGCTACGGGGGTCTATCCCCGCGTGGGCGGGGGAACCTGTGAATGTCGGCGGGCCGCCATTGGTCAAAGGGGTCTATCCCCGCGTGGGCGGGGGAACCGGCCACCGGCTACCAGATCGAACACCGGCTCAAGGTCTATCCCCGCGTGGGCGGGGGAACCGGTTCTCTGCGTCGCCTTTTGCCGAGTGGGTCAGGTCTATCCCCGCGTGGGCGGGGGAACCCGGTGGAATATCCGGATCAAGAAAAATCCGACCGGTCTATCCCCGCGTGGGCGGGGGAACCCTCCAGCGCCAAGCGTTTCAATCGCAGGTGGAGGGTCTATCCCCGCGTGGGCGGGGGAACCGCAACGCCCAGGTAAGACCGTGCAGCCCCCCGGGGTCTATCCCCGCGTGGGCGGGGGAACCCGCTATCATAACCGCCAGCCCGTCCACCGGGGAGGTCTATCCCCGCGTGGGCGGGGGAACCATCGTGGACAACTCGGCGGCCCATCCGGAAGCCGGTCTATCCCCGCGTGGGCGGGGGAACCTCCAGCGGCGGTAAATCCCAGGTGAAATGATAGGGTCTATCCCCGCGTGGGCGGGGGAACCTTTGGGGGGGCGTTCCAACCAAACTATGTTGCCGGTCTATCCCCGCGTGGGCGGGGGAACCCGGTGGCCCTCGGTGGCCCGGTGGCCCGGTAAAGGTCTATCCCCGCGTGGGCGGGGGAACCGCCGGCTCGGCAAGGCCCTCGTAGATAGCCTCGGGTCTATCCCCGCGTGGGCGGGGGAACCTCTTCAGCAGCCTCTTTCCTACTTTTTCCCTCGGGTCTATCCCCGCGTGGGCGGGGGAACCCCTCGGCAAGGCCCGGTAACTCGGCAACGGGCCGGTCTATCCCCGCGTGGGCGGGGGAACCCTCGCCCGTATGCACAGCCCCCGTACCCAACGAGGTCTATCCCCGCGTGGGCGGGGGAACCATAGGAGCTATATGACGAGACCAGCCAAAGAGCGGTCTATCCCCGCGTGGGCGGGGGAACCCTGCACGCTAGGCGCAAGAATATCATCAATGACGGTCTATCCCCGCGTGGGCGGGGGAACCAGGAGGGCGCCGATAGATGTGGCGGGGGCCGCGGGTCTATCCCCGCGTGGGCGGGGGAACCGTAGCATAGGTGCCTGGCAGCTGGCGCACGGGCGGTCTATCCCCGCGTGGGCGGGGGAACCCGTAGCAGATGATACCGTCCCTGATCAGTTCCAGGTCTATCCCCGCGTGGGCGGGGGAACCGCGGACACCGGATAGTCGCTCGTAAACACAAAGGGTCTATCCCCGCGTGGGCGGGGGAACCGCCCGGATGGGGCGGCGCAATGCCAACTGCTGGGGTCTATCCCCGCGTGGGCGGGGGAACCCCTACGCCGATATTCCGGGAACCCGTCAGGCGGGGTCTATCCCCGCGTGGGCGGGGGAACCTCCCGATACTCCCCGCCCACGTCCCCGCCCACGGGTCTATCCCCGCGTGGGCGGGGGAACCCGTTGGCTTGCGGCGTCCCGTCTTCCGGCAGCGGGTCTATCCCCGCGTGGGCGGGGGAACCGTCGAGTGCATGGGCCACCTGGGACTGGGCGGCGGTCTATCCCCGCGTGGGCGGGGGAACCTCCGGGCAGGTTCCCCGGCTCTACTGCCAGCAGGGTCTATCCCCGCGTGGGCGGGGGAACCTCATTGCCTGCACCTCTTGCGGGTTCATCGTTCGGTCTATCCCCGCGTGGGCGGGGGAACCGTCGAGGGCCTCGTCCACCTGGGACTGGGCGGCGGTCTATCCCCGCGTGGGCGGGGGAACCAGCCCCTGTTTCCGTGCGGCAGCAATGGCCGCAGGTCTATCCCCGCGTGGGCGGGGGAACCCGGGCGTGGCATGCCAGGACCTGAGGACGGTCGGGTCTATCCCCGCGTGGGCGGGGGAACCCGCCCCCGTCAGCGTGTCAATTTTCTTTCGTGGGGTCTATCCCCGCGTGGGCGGGGGAACCGTCAGCGTGCCGTCCGGCTGACTGCTGACATGGGGTCTATCCCCGCGTGGGCGGGGGAACCCAGCAGGGTAAAGGGGATCAGCCATGGGTCGGCGGTCTATCCCCGCGTGGGCGGGGGAACCTTCACCGGTTCTATTTCAGGCGTGTCAGGCAGGGGTCTATCCCCGCGTGGGCGGGGGAACCGCGGTATTGGCTTCCTGCAGGTTTGGATGGTGGGGTCTATCCCCGCGTGGGCGGGGGAACCCGCAACAGTGTAGGTTACCGGCAGGTCGCCACCGGTCTATCCCCGCGTGGGCGGGGGAACCTTCCCGTTCCCGGCTCTGCCGGATACGCTCCGCGGTCTATCCCCGCGTGGGCGGGGGAACCCCATCACCCCCTTGCGGCTGGTAATAACCAGGGGGTCTATCCCCGCGTGGGCGGGGGAACCGGGGCGTCCGCCGGGCGGCTTTCCCGCCAGGCGGGTCTATCCCCGCGTGGGCGGGGGAACCAGCCCGGTCTGGGAACTGCAACTCTATGTAGGCGGTCTATCCCCGCGTGGGCGGGGGAACCAAGAGCTTGCTCAGGCCGCAAGGCCGGAAGCGGGGTCTATCCCCGCGTGGGCGGGGGAACCAATACGGCAAGGTATCCTTCTCTGCGTGGGAACGGTCTATCCCCGCGTGGGCGGGGGAACCCGGAAGCTCAGCAGGAATGAGCGGAATGTCCTCGGTCTATCCCCGCGTGGGCGGGGGAACCCATAGAACGGGCCATTAAGCCTGAACCAGGTCGGGTCTATCCCCGCGTGGGCGGGGGAACCTCCACGCCGGGCGTCATCAATGAACCACTGGAGGGTCTATCCCCGCGTGGGCGGGGGAACCATATCGGTAGTCTGCCGGCACTGCCGACGCTGAGGTCTATCCCCGCGTGGGCGGGGGAACCCCAGGGCCACCGCCAGCTCTACAATGGTACGGGGGTCTATCCCCGCGTGGGCGGGGGAACCTTTTGCCGTCTGACACACGCGACTCTGCAATCGGGTCTATCCCCGCGTGGGCGGGGGAACCTCGTCGGGGTGGACGCCGTCCACGCCGTCGTGCGGTCTATCCCCGCGTGGGCGGGGGAACCCGGGCAGGTCAGGCGGCCGCTACCGTCGGCCAGGGTCTATCCCCGCGTGGGCGGGGGAACCTGTAGCCTCCTATATCATCAGATGGCCCCAGTCGGTCTATCCCCGCGTGGGCGGGGGAACCACTGTCCAGCACGGCGTCCCTGTGTACGACGGCGGTCTATCCCCGCGTGGGCGGGGGAACCGTGGGACTACAAGGGTAATGCCTGGGTGCGGTGGGTCTATCCCCGCGTGGGCGGGGGAACCACCGGAATGGTAGGCGTAGGGCAGCGTATCAACGGTCTATCCCCGCGTGGGCGGGGGAACCCGCCCCGGCGGGGCCGCAGCCGCAAAAGTCGGCGGTCTATCCCCGCGTGGGCGGGGGAACCTTTCGGGACGCCGTCAGGACGCTGTTGTGCGAGGGTCTATCCCCGCGTGGGCGGGGGAACCCAGGGTCTTGTCGCTCGGAAAGGCGGCTACGCAGGTCTATCCCCGCGTGGGCGGGGGAACCCAGCCTGGCAAGGACTACCTGCCGCCGCTGGAGGGTCTATCCCCGCGTGGGCGGGGGAACCGATTGCGCTGCTCCCTGGGTCTCCCTTGTCCCCGGTCTATCCCCGCGTGGGCGGGGGAACCCACCCCGTATTCCACCGCCGCCGCCGCAAAGACGGTCTATCCCCGCGTGGGCGGGGGAACCGTCCACCAGTCGGTCGGCTACCAGGTGCAGGCGGGTCTATCCCCGCGTGGGCGGGGGAACCAATGCGCTGCGCATAAGCAGGCTGACCGGGGTCGGTCTATCCCCGCGTGGGCGGGGGAACCATTATGCGCCGCCGCATTTCCGGCGCAGCCGCCGGTCTATCCCCGCGTGGGCGGGGGAACCCCGGGGCGCTGCTCTTTGCCGTCTGGCCAGCGAGGTCTATCCCCGCGTGGGCGGGGGAACCCAGCATTAAGTCCCTGGCTGCGCTGGCCAGGTAGGTCTATCCCCGCGTGGGCGGGGGAACCCACCCCGTATTCCACCGCCGCCGCCGCAAAGACGGTCTATCCCCGCGTGGGCGGGGGAACCTCGTGTGCGTAGCCACCCCAAAGGCGTTGGTGGGGTCTATCCCCGCGTGGGCGGGGGAACCATGTATGTGAATATCCCCACGGCCCCGGCGTTAGGTCTATCCCCGCGTGGGCGGGGGAACCCCCGCCAGGACACGCCCGCCACCCGCCGCCGGAGGTCTATCCCCGCGTGGGCGGGGGAACCCCCGGAGCCTTGCAGAAAGCCATAGTAACCAACGGTCTATCCCCGCGTGGGCGGGGGAACCGCAATTCGGCCAGAAGTTGATTTGGATGAGTTGGGTCTATCCCCGCGTGGGCGGGGGAACCCGCCTGGGCCTAGTGGCCGTGCGCCTGACCCGGGGTCTATCCCCGCGTGGGCGGGGGAACCGTCTGGCTGACGGGGAATCGTCAGAGTCGGCTGGGTCTATCCCCGCGTGGGCGGGGGAACCGGTGTAGGTGGGTGTGGTCATGGTGTAGCCTCCGGTCTATCCCCGCGTGGGCGGGGGAACCCCCCGCCAGTTACATCTACTGGTATCGGCGGCGGGTCTATCCCCGCGTGGGCGGGGGAACCGCCTAGCCATCAAACGCCCCGCCCCACGGAACCGGTCTATCCCCGCGTGGGCGGGGGAACCTCAGGCGTCAGCGGAACTGGCAGGCGCAAGGCGGGTCTATCCCCGCGTGGGCGGGGGAACCCGACACGGCTCGCCGTTGCCCGGGACACGCTGGGGTCTATCCCCGCGTGGGCGGGGGAACCCGCACCAAATCCGGCATTTGCCGCCACGACGGGGGTCTATCCCCGCGTGGGCGGGGGAACCGTCTCCCTGGGGGCCTCTAGGCCCTCTGGGGCCGGTCTATCCCCGCGTGGGCGGGGGAACCCCCGGCCCCGTAGTCCCCGACCGAATATCAATCGGTCTATCCCCGCGTGGGCGGGGGAACCCCCGCCCGGCTCGTAGTATTCCCGCCGCACTGGGGTCTATCCCCGCGTGGGCGGGGGAACCACAACAACAGCCGGGTAGTAGCCCTGACGGACAGGTCTATCCCCGCGTGGGCGGGGGAACCAGCTGGTGGCCCGGCTTATCCCCGCCGGGTCGGGGTCTATCCCCGCGTGGGCGGGGGAACCACTACGCCGACCGAGAGCCAGCCGCAGGCAGTCGGTCTATCCCCGCGTGGGCGGGGGAACCCGATAGGACACACGGGGGAAATCACGGGAAACGGGTCTATCCCCGCGTGGGCGGGGGAACCCCGCCTGCCCGTCCAGCCATTGCTGAAACCAGTGGTCTATCCCCGCGTGGGCGGGGGAACCCCAAAGGCGGGCAAGACCTTTTGGGCCGGGGCGGGTCTATCCCCGCGTGGGCGGGGGAACCTCCCTTGTCGCCCTTGTCGCCCTTTGCCCCCGGGGTCTATCCCCGCGTGGGCGGGGGAACCCCCCCGCCGCCGCCCCACGCCCCAACGCCCCGGGGTCTATCCCCGCGTGGGCGGGGGAACCCATAGCTGCCCCAAACGGCGGCGGCCCCCAGCAGGTCTATCCCCGCGTGGGCGGGGGAACCACTTCCCTGGCAGACCAGGTCAGGGTCAACCCGGGTCTATCCCCGCGTGGGCGGGGGAACCGTAGGCATAGGTTTGCAGTCCCTGCTGGTTGGCGGTCTATCCCCGCGTGGGCGGGGGAACCTTGCCATCAACCAGCTGCCGGACAGACCGGGCGGGTCTATCCCCGCGTGGGCGGGGGAACCAGCTGGTAACCGCTACCGGGATACTCGCTGTCGGGTCTATCCCCGCGTGGGCGGGGGAACCGGAACAGCCCGCCGGGATTTGCGACCCGGCGGGGGTCTATCCCCGCGTGGGCGGGGGAACCAGGGCCTCAATCATTGCCTGTACCTCTTGCGGGGGTCTATCCCCGCGTGGGCGGGGGAACCTGCTGCCACGCAAACGCCGCCAGGTCTGATACCGGTCTATCCCCGCGTGGGCGGGGGAACCTTCCACTCGGACGGGTTCCGGCGGCGGCGCAGCGGTCTATCCCCGCGTGGGCGGGGGAACCGTTGGAAAGCAAGCTGGACAAAATGGAAGAGCGGGTCTATCCCCGCGTGGGCGGGGGAACCCAACCCCAGTACGCTAGTAAATATAGCTGGGGCGGTCTATCCCCGCGTGGGCGGGGGAACCTCAAGGAACCGCATGGCAGCGTTCCAATCGCCGGGTCTATCCCCGCGTGGGCGGGGGAACCGGGGACGGCCAGCGGCGGCGGGTCGCCGGTGTCGGTCTATCCCCGCGTGGGCGGGGGAACCCGCTGAAGCGATAATCGCCGGGAACATTGAGTGGGTCTATCCCCGCGTGGGCGGGGGAACCATCTGCTCTGCCGGCAATCCCTGCACCGACAGGGGTCTATCCCCGCGTGGGCGGGGGAACCGCCTCTTGCGAAGCTCGGCACCGCAAGGCGCAGGGTCTATCCCCGCGTGGGCGGGGGAACCCGTAGCTTACCTTCGCACTCTAGGTAGCGTAGCGGTCTATCCCCGCGTGGGCGGGGGAACCGTGGTATCGCTGGTAGTCTTCGCCATTCTTGCGGGTCTATCCCCGCGTGGGCGGGGGAACCACGGCCTCTCTGATAGAAGGCGAGGGGCTGGGGGGTCTATCCCCGCGTGGGCGGGGGAACCGCAAACGTGGCCAGTATTGGACAGACCCGTGAGGGTCTATCCCCGCGTGGGCGGGGGAACCGCTGCTGCACGCCACGAGCTATCAACCGGAGTAGGTCTATCCCCGCGTGGGCGGGGGAACCGACGACCCGCCGCTACCAGGGTAGCGCCCAGACGGTCTATCCCCGCGTGGGCGGGGGAACCATAGTAGTCATAGACCATTATCCGGTCGGTGGAGGTCTATCCCCGCGTGGGCGGGGGAACCCGGTCTTCGCTGGACACGTCCGGGGCGGAGAATGGTCTATCCCCGCGTGGGCGGGGGAACCGCCGGCAAGGGCAACTGCTGCGTCTCGTCATCGGGTCTATCCCCGCGTGGGCGGGGGAACCACCCTTATCGTTGCTGATACAGGCACCACTGGGGGTCTATCCCCGCGTGGGCGGGGGAACCGCTTACACGCTGGGGGATGCAAACGTTGTGCGAGGTCTATCCCCGCGTGGGCGGGGGAACCTTTGCGAGACGCTCCCGACATTGAGGGCATAGCGGTCTATCCCCGCGTGGGCGGGGGAACCTGTCTCCAGCAGGCAGGGCGGCGCCGCCCCTAGGGTCTATCCCCGCGTGGGCGGGGGAACCGTCTTTCCGCAGCTGATTGGCCCGCTGGACACGGGTCTATCCCCGCGTGGGCGGGGGAACCTGCACGCCCGGCGCAAACCCGCCCCGGTGATAGGGTCTATCCCCGCGTGGGCGGGGGAACCTTTGCGCCCACCCCGGCAACCCCGGTCAGTTACGGTCTATCCCCGCGTGGGCGGGGGAACCTCAGCAGGCAAGCGCCTGACCCGGATGATGAACGGTCTATCCCCGCGTGGGCGGGGGAACCTTTTCCACGCCGCCGCCTACGCCTACGCCCGACGGTCTATCCCCGCGTGGGCGGGGGAACCGCGGTGGGGGTTTAACGACCCCCCCTATGCCAAGGTCTATCCCCGCGTGGGCGGGGGAACCCCTTCCGCAACTATACTTGTTATCGGCAATTCCGATTTTGAAGCGAAGGGGGCGATCAACTGTATTTTACCAGATATACACCATCCGCATCTACTATGTCTTTCGGCGATTCGCCCAAGGTGCAGATCCGCTGCTCTCCAACTGCGGAAGGATCCCGCCAGGTCATCACGATCGAGCCTTGCCCCAGTTCATAGTACCACCGGGACATGACCTCCCAAATCCTCTCCCTGATTCCACTGGTCATTTGCGGGGAGGTATATACTCCCGGGGCTATTTCCAGCATCACCGATGCCAGGAATCCCCGGTAGCGCGCTGCCACGTTGACGGTAACTACCACGGTCATGCTCTATTCTTCCTCGCCGTCCCATCCGGCTGACCGGGTTTCTGCACTGTCATCCGGGACAACCACGTCGTCAAAGAGCGCCTTGATACGGTCAATCATCTTGGAGATAACGCGCTCGGTACGCAGCAATTCCCCGGTAGTGCGCCGGGTATGCCGTTCAATGTCAATGGTCGGGTTGTCCAGCACTGCCCTGGCCGACCGGAAGGCCGCCGGCAACAGAATGGTATCCCGGAACAGGTCGGCCACGTCCAGGGCGAATGCCTCGCCGCTGTGTTCATGAATGAAGCCCAATTGAGGAATTGCGCCGACGGCGGTTACGGCAATTATCGCCGCCGAGGTTACCGCTACCGAGGCGTGGTTGATCGCCTGATTGGGAACGTCCGCCCATAGCGGGTCGGCCCGGTCGTAGCGGCGTCTCCGCCAGGGGATGCCATACCGCTGGGCCAGGGTCTGATACGTTTTCCGCATGCGGGCGCCCTCGATTCCCCGCAGGGCGTCCAGGCTCTGGTGGGGCAGCACCTCGCCCAGGCGCAAGGCGTACATCTTGCGGGCAATGGTAATGCGGCTGCCTTCAGGCTCTCCCCAGGCCCGCATCTGCTTGCGGGCAATATCCGATGTGTCCGGCATCATAGGCGGCGCGGTGTAACACCGGACGCCATCCTCTCCCACGGCAACCAGGGCGGTGCCGTGCCGGGCCATCAGGCGCAGCGCATCGTGGCTTACCGTCGAGCCGGGCCCCAGCAGTATCATTGACAGGGTTTGAAATGGTATGCCGTATTCCCCCTGTTCCAGCAGACTGTCATTGTCCGGTTCACCGTGCCGCTCGAAACGCAGCGTGCCGTTGCGTACCGTCAAGGCGCCCCGCGACAGCCACAGCAGACCATGCCGGTCAGCATGGGGTATCCGCGCCGTTTCCAGTCCCAACCTGCCTCTGAGCATAAAGGTTTCTCCTGTCCCCGCATATGCGGGGAAACAAAAAGGGAAATCGCTGAATTGTTAAGGTGCAAAATCAGGGGTTATTCCCGGGCCGGGCGCAGCAGCAGCATGCCATAACCATAGGCCCGATGCCGGCCGACGCCCCGGGTCAACAGGTCGGCAAAGGCGGCGGAGTTGGTGATGGTGAGCACGCCCTGCATCACCGCGTCGGGGCCTTCACTGTAACGGGTGCGCAGCTTGCGGAAGGCTCGGGTTCGCTGGAAAGACACCAACCTGGTACGGCTCATGTCCAGCTCTGCCCCGCCAATCCGGTCGAGCTGGGCCGACAACCAGTCGGCGTACACCGCTTCCCGGGTCCGCTGCATCGTCCCTTTTACCGGATACTGGAGCGCCTCGCGCAGGAAGGCGTCGCATTCCTTGCCGGGACGCAGGCTTCCATCCTTGAAGGAACGCTCAACATCGGCCGGGATTCGCGCCGTGTCCCTGACCAGGCGCACGATGGGCCGAATGCGCACCTCGAAACCGAGCTTTCTACCGGCGGTCCACTGCGCCGGCATTGGCTTGCTGTCGATGGTCGAGGCCGGGATGATGCCGGCCTGCAACGGGTCGGCGCAGATGGCCGCCGCCTCCCGAAGCCCGTCTGCCCCGACGGGACCGTACCCGTAGAGACAGCCGGTTTGCCCGCCGCGCGGGACAATCAGGCGAAAGGGCTTGGGCGCCAGATCGCCGAAGCACTCAATCAACAGGCAGTGCAATGCATGGTCCGGGTCCTGAAACCGCCGCGTTCCCATCCAGCGCTGAAACTTGCGCACACTGACCTCGGCGCGGATCATTTGCAGCGTGGCTGTTTCCGGGGTAACGGTGGCTGGCGTGGTCATGTCGGCTCCTCCTTTTCCGAAACTGCGGCGGCAGCAGCGCCGAACTTTTCCCGTTCAATAACGCCCTCGCACACCCAACGGCCGCCGCCGTGGAGGCCGGAGACCCAGTTGCGCTGGTCGGTGAGCATATAGGTGCGGTGGACGGCAGCCTCGGCAGCCTCCGGCGGCGCTTCGTCAGCGGGCCAGCTGACCCGGATTACTGCCTGGCCCGTATCGCCGTCGGCCAGTGGCAAGGCCAGCAGTGCCTCAAGGGCGGTTTCGCCTTCGCTGAAATCGCCGAACAGCGGCGCCGACGGCAGGCACGGCTTGCGCCCGATGAACAGGGGCCGCGCCGGTTCCCGCAGCGCTTCGACCAACCGGTCCAGCGTCGGGGCTTCCCCTTCGGGTTCCAGCCGCAGCGCAACGGTTACCCGCATGTCGGCGTAGTAGTCGCGGTAGCGCAGGTGATTCTGGTAAGTGCCGCCGCCCCGTCCTTCCGGGACGCCGCGGGTAGTCCAGCCCCGCTCGGTGTTGTTGATGGCCGCGCTCTGAAAGTCCTGCATGCTCAGGCCGCCGTAGGATTGCCGGTCGATGCGGGAGGCGAATACCAGCCGACCCTGCAAATCCTGGTGCCGCTGCCGTTCCACCCGCCGCCAGCCCAGGGCGTTGGCCAGCAGGCCGGTGAGCATGGACGCCGCCGGGAAGGGGCGGACGACCCCGTAAGCGTCAATAGTCTCGCCCCCGAAGGACATTAACGGGCTTTCCAGGCACAGAATTAAATGCCGCGGCATAGCTACACCGCTCCGTTGCGGATGACGTTTGCCGCCCAGCCTGCCAGGTCGTCCAGGCACAGCCGTTCCGCATTGGGCAGGTCGCAATCCTCGATGGACATATAGCGGCGGTCTTCCCTGGCGCCGTAGCAGGCATCCACCTTGCCCAGGTAGGCGGAAAGGGCGGCGGCGGCGTCCGCTATCTGAGCCTTTACCGATTTCCGGTAGGAGTTGGCCAGGCTGCGGGGCTGGCGGCTGCCGGCTTCAATGAGCAGCAAATCGGCGCAGGCGTAAGGGGCGGTGGAACCCAGCTTGGCCCCGGGGGAAACGGTGGCAATCAGGTGGGTCAGGTGCTCAATAACTTTGGCGGTCAGCTCCCGGTCGGCGGTCGCCCATTCCTGGCTTGGGCAGCCCTCCAGGTTGGACACCAGCCCCGGCACGTCCACCACCACATAGCCGTAGAACAGCCCCGCCGTCAACTCCATATCGCCGATGTGGGCCGCCCCGGCATCCTCATCATCGCGCTGCAAGTCATCCACCACAGAGAAGTAGTCGCTCTCGCTTTCCTCCCGATGCACGGTAAAGGAATGGGCAACGTGAACGGCCGCCTCGATGTTGGCGCCGGGGTCGGAAGTAACCATGCGCCCGAAAAGCGCCCCTTCCAGACCGCCGGGCAACGCAGTATTCTTGCGGAAAGCCTCAAAATTCCAACGTTCTTGGTCGCCAAATAGCTGTTCAGCAGCATCCTTGGTGTCTCTCAAATTTCGCCTGGCGTTACCAACCGCACGTCGGATTTTCTCTTCAGGCACCAACAATCCAGTTGCGATTCGGCCGGCGGTGGCGGCATCGTAGGGATGCTCAGCACAAATGGCTTTGGCTTTAGAGAACAGGTACTCAACTTCGGGTAAGCCTAATAGCAGCGGCTGACGGTCGGTTTCAGTTTTGCCTTTTTCTCCGTAGATCTCAGCATTGAAAGCATCGCCCACCGCGTTTAACACTTCCTCGCTGGCGTCGCCCTCGGCACGCAAAGGATCAATCACCCTGCGATCGATGACGTTGCGAGAACGGAAGGCAGAAGTGCTGTTCGCGATGTTGTGAATGGCGAATTCATCCTGGGCAGTACGCCAATGCCGCTTGAGGCACTGGGAGGAAATGCGGGTTCGCACATCCCCGCCGAAGGGCATACGCTTGGCCAGGCCGGAATCGTCGCGGTTCAGGAGCGCCGCCGGGTAGGAATGCAGGGTGTGGATTTGCAAAAACCGGGGAGCAGGCATGGTTATTCTCCTTGCGTTTCTGATTGTTGGGGAGTGCGCGGCGCGGCGCGGTAATAAGCGCGGGCAATACCGATGCGGCTTCGCTCCGCCGCCGCCTCGTCGTAGCCTTCGTTGAGGATGAACCGGGCCATCTCGCGCCAGTCAAAGGCGCATCTTTTGGCAGATAACATGCGAAACAGCCGGGCTAACAGTCGGTGAAAGGTCTCGCCTCTGGCTGCAAGCAAGGTTGCCAACCTGTCTTTGCTGTAAAAAGCTCTTTCGACTGGCGGCTGTTCACCGCCCAGGTAAAGTGTTCTACCGACACGTACTAGTGGATCGTGAGCATGGTCAGCGCTGTGAGCCATCAACGCTATGCCGTGCATAATAAGTCCCCATTTCCTGATGTCGGCACTCCGCGGTATCCCCCGTTGATTCATCAATTCCCAGAAGACAGGACTGCCGGGATCCGCTATGTTCATACGCCGAAGACTGGCTTTCTCCCCGGTGGTTAAGTCATCCCCTTCAATGGACTCGATGATATTCTTGATAACGTCATGGAGGTTAGCCGGCATGGGATTACCTGAACGAGTCGGCACAAGTTTCGTTACGCTCTCATGTCCGGCAGTGCCATTCTGGAGAATATCGGACAACTCAGCTCGATCGTCGGGACTATCGCCACGCCAAACCTTTGTAGTTATGCCCATCTGACGGAACGCTTCAAGCCATTCTTCCTGCCATTGCCCGAACTCGCTGTCAGCATCCCGTTTCAGTTCGGCGACCAGCATTTCATAAGCGCCGGTCTCCGGGTGCTGGCGAAACATAACCAAGTCAGGAAAGCCTATGCCACGCACAACGCGAAAACGGTCGACGTGAAAGGGCCTCCAGCCGTTATGCACCGCCTCACGGTTTATATCCTGTTGAAAAAACCGCTCCGGAGTTGGCCGTTCTTGCACTTGTTCCGGATTTACGGCAGCGTCTCCTGCTCCATCGGGTTCTCCGTCTGGGACGACTGATCGTTGTTCTGCCATTCCGCCTCCTCCTGGTCATTTTGCTTAAACAATTCCGGCAGCCCCTGGTTGCCGCGCAGCCGGCTTTCGAACAAGCCCTCTGCGCCTACCTGGGCCTTGTAGCGGTGAATCGAGGGGCAACTCAGGGAGGCCATGGCGCCGCGCAACTGGTTTCGAGCGTGATCTATTACCCCGTCCTTGCCATTATTCAGCCATCGGTGGCGAATGCTTTGCCGCTCGCTGGCCTCGGCCTCAAACTCGGTTTGCAAATCATCAAAGAAAGTGGCGTCCACAATTTCGTCCAGTTGGTTGAGCCAGGGGCGGGCCTGCGTGCGGTATTCCGGGCGGATGGCCCCGCTGTCGCCCCGGGCCATAAACGTTTGTATCGAATGGCTGAGAATGGTCTGAATCAGGCCCACATCCTTTATTCTCTCTCTGGCAATGTCCTCAAGCTGTTTGACGTCACCAGATTGCCCGAAAGTTTGGATGGTTCTATGCCGCAGCGGGATAATTCGCTCATGGTATCCCTTCGTGCCTCCTTCTCCGCGAATCATACCCCGCGCGACCAGTTGTAGAGCCACCCCGGAGCTTGTTCGGTACGTGGCTTGTTCTAACAAGAGAGGCTGTTTCCAATCTGCAGAAAACAGGCCGTCAATTATCCGCTCGTAGCCAAACTTTCGGTTGCCGAGAAAAGCGGGCGGGGTTCCTTTCTGGTTAACATTTTTGCTGACCGGAGCCCAAGGGTCGCCGGTCAGTCCTTTTACTTCAACAATCCTCCTGGCGTCAGACTTGGCGCGGAGTGCCATAACCTTACCGGCATGGATCGTCAGCCGTATCCGCCGGCAAACTTCTATGTAATAAGGTTCCAGGTCGGAAAGCATCATTGCTTCCGCTTTAGCGCCATCCCAAGATTTAACCCACAGCAAAGGTATGCCGGAATCAATCATTGGGTATTCGTCAAGCATTGCCGGCCGGCGCTTCACCAGAATGCTCAAGTCGTGCTTGACGTGTACCCCGGGGCGGGCAGATGGGGTAAGGGTGAACGCTGGACGGTTGCCATACCCACTGGGCATTCTGGATATACCGTAGTTATACTTTCCGGGGTAACCATCCATGGTCTGCAAGGTAACCAGGGCGAAAATCCAGTCGTCGGGGCGGGCCTGTTCCGCCACCCTGGCCTTCAGGTCGTGGTTCTTGGAGGTAACCAGCATGTCCAGGTTGTCCGGGGTGCTGATAACAGTCTTGAAGTCCGCCTCGCGCGCCCTGGTACGGGCCGGCGGCTGCATGAAAGCCGGTTTGGTAATGTCATCCACCACCAGCTGCCAGGGTTCATCCTCCGGCCAGTCGGCGGTCAGCCGGCGGATGATGCCGGCCCATTCATCGGCGATTTCCGGCGGGGTTTCCCGGCCGGCCCGGTGCATAGCCATTGCGCCCAGCTGCACCAGGAAGGCGTGCCAGGCGTGGCGCTGATGGGGGCGCAGGGCGGGAAAAGCCTCCACCGTATCGGCCAGCAGCGCAGCGTAAACCTCCGGCAGAGAAGCCTCGGTCTGTTCCCGGCCCGACCGGGCAATACGGAGCAGGGGTTCCGTCAGCAGGTTATACACAGGATACCTCCCTCTGGCGCCGCAAAGACGCCGGCGCCGAGATTTATAGTAGGAACCAGCCCCTGGCAGTGTCAACGGGCAAATGTCAGTAAGGCTGGCGTACCCACCAAAAGCTCCTTATCACCGGGGAAAGGCCGTTACTGCAAAAGCCGCTATCCCGGCGGGCCAACACCGGCCCAGCCTTTACCCCGGCCGGACATCATACCCGCATCTTGATCCACTTCGTCCCTTTGGCAATACCGGCGCGGATTGGATCCAGGTACTTTCCAGCGTGGAGTACGGTAATGCCGATGAAATCCATGGTGTCGTCCGGGTCAAACTCATCCAGTGCCCAATACGCTACAAAATCGCCGGTTACCGTCATTAACTCTGGGTCATCCGTTGTTTCGCCCAGCGTCCAAACGTCCTTCCCGGCATCGTAGCAGTCAAAGTACATGGAGGCAGCCAGAATCTCAAAGCCAATTACTTCACGGCCGCCCTTGGTAGCCAGGTCCACTGCCCCCTGCGGCCCCTCTGAAAAACTGGTGGTCTCATCAATTTTCCTGCCTGTGTGTAAATAAAGAACATCGGCCTCTCTATCATAAGTAACTATCATCTCTCACATCCCAATCGATAGATCGGTTATCGAACCGGCCTGCGGCGGCGGGGGTTACCCCTCTCGCCGCAGGCCCAGGCGGTCGTAGCGGAACTTGTGGTCGCCGACGGCGAAGGTGAAACCGCCCGCAACCTTTTCGGGCGCAACCGGGCTGTCGGTTGCGGCTCCCCGCAGCAGGTGATCCGGGATAGTCAGCTTTTCAATTGACTGCGTCGGGTCAAAGGGGCTGCCGGGCGGCGGCGCAAACTGCACTTCAATACCCTCGTCGCCCAGGCGGGTGCGGATTTTCTCTTCCAGGGAACCGAACTGCACTTCCTGGTTGTCCGTGTAGAAGGCCTTGTCGCGGCGGATGATGGCGTTGTCCGCCGTCAGGTTTTCGGCCAGCTGCCCGCCCAGAACGTTGTTGGCATGGATTCGCCAGCTATCGCCCATTTCCTGAACGATGGCCTCCAGCTCGTCGGGGTGGGTGGCCCTTTCCACCAGTTGGCGGTTCATCTCCGGTATGCGCCACTGCGGGAACCCGGCAATCAGCCGGCGGGTAGCTTCCAGGCACCGCAAATCTTCGTAAACGTAGCCATAAGGGCCCAGCCCGGTTCGGTTGGAACCGCCCGGTTGCAGCAGGGGCGAAAGGTCTTCCCCTTCCGGCGTCAGCACGATGCAGACCGGGGTTTTGCCGGCCGGCGGCCGGTGGCAGTTGTTCTCGGCGTGGCGGTGCAGGCGTCCAATGCGCTGCAGCAGCACATCCGCCGGGCACAGGTCGGTAATCAGCAGGTCGGCGTCAATATCCAGGGACTGCTCCAATGTCTGGGTTCCCACCACAACGATGCCGCCGGGGCGGCGCCCCTTGTCCAACCATTTTTCCACCTCCCGATCCAGCCGGCGGCGGTCATCTCCAGCGAACCGGCTGTGGTGCAGCGTCGCATTGCCGTTGCAGGAAAAGAGAAGCTCCCGGTCATCTTCGGCGGCCCGCTCCAACGCCTGCTGGGTCTCGATGGCGCAGCTGACCGTGTTGCGGATAACCAGGGTTTTGGCCCCGTTCCGGGCTGACTGCAAGGCCCGTTCCGCCGTCCGGTCAAAGTCGTGAATCATCGGCTCGGCGGAGATGCTGACGGTCTTCTCCTGCCGGTTTTCGCCGGCGGCGATGATGCTCTCGCCGGTGGCCGACCGGACGCTGATGGCGGGGTAATGGGCGGCGATGGCATCCTGCAGGGGCGGGGTGTCATTCAGCCGGCTGCGCCCAGGGGACAGCCATTGCCGGCGGGCTGCCGAACCGAGGGTGGCGGACATCAGCAGGGCATAACCGCCGGCGCCCAGGTGCGCCTCCAGCAGGGCCTTGATAATGCGGCGCATATAGGCGTCCGAGGCGTGAACCTCGTCCACAATCAGCAGGTTGCGGGAGAGGCAGGCGGCGCGCATATGGGCGTGTTTCACCTTCAGGGCCGACAGCATGGCCTGGTCCACCGTGCCGACGGCGATTTGCGCCGCCAGGTAACGCTTGGCGTTTTCGGCGGCCCAGCTGCGCTGCTGGACCGCGTCCGCGGGGTTGCTATCATACCAGGCCTGGTAGGCATGCAGGGGCTGGCCGGCATCCCGGCGGCCGGCGCTGCTGCCGTCCTTCAGGTAACCCGGCACGGCCAGCACGGTCTCGGGCCGGCTGCCTTCGGGAAACACCCGGGCAACAAATTGCGCAACCCGGCGGTGCAGCTGGCTTGCCGCGGCGCGGGTCGGCAGGGCAAAGTAGAGGCCATCCACCAACTTTTGCTCGTACATGCGGACGAAGCGCCATAACGCCGCCTCGGTCTTGCCGGAACCGGTCTCCGATTCGATGATAACCAGCGGCTCTTGCAGCGGCGTTTCCATTGCCGCCTGCCGCTGTATGGCATGGGAATCAAACTCGAAGAGGGCGGCAAAATCGGCCGGCTCAACCGACAGCCCGGCCTGCCGCTGCCCGGCCAGGGCCAGCCCGACGGCCGATACGGCTTTCCGCGCCTGTTCCCGCGCCACGGTTTCCATGTAGTCGTCCCGGCGCTCATCGCTGAAAGGGAACCATTCTTCATTGGAGCCAATCCAGTCGGCCAGGGTGCAGAGGCCCAGGAACATATGCTGAAACGCCGGAGGCGCCGGCAGGGGCGGCGCACCCTGAACAAAAGCGGCGGGAAACCACCGCCGGGCCAGTTCCCCGATGCGGCCTACCGCCTCCGCCGGGTTCAGCGCGCCGCAGCGCCCCCAGAGGGCAGAGTTGGCGTGGAGCGGCCCGTTGATCGACATGGGGGCGCCGTGGTGGGAAAGGGAAGCCACGAACAGGCTGCAAACGGTTTCGCCCCCGCAATCGTCCCACTGGAGGGCGTCAGTCCACCAGCCCAGCCGGTCGAAGAACCAGTCAGCCGTTGCGTTGTCCTCGCCCCGCAGCACCGGGGCCAGTTCGTGATAGTGGCCGGCGCGGCCCGGCTTTCTCCGCCCGGCGAAATCTGCATCCCGCCAGATCTGCGTCTGAAACCCCACGTTCACCTTGCCAATGTCGTGCAGGGCGGCGAACAGGGCCAGCCGCGCCGCCACGGCATCATCCAGAGCTGCCAACCCGCCGGCGCGCGCCAGACGCTGCCGGATGGTGGGCTGCGCCAGCAGCGCCTCGAAGCAGGCCCCGACGTCAGCCAGGTGGTGTTCCAGCAGATGGATGCGTTCCGGCCCCCGCTGCCGGTACGGTTCCGGTTCCCCCTGCTGCCGATAGGATTCTGCCTTGGCCCAGAATTGCTGAGTGTAGCCGGGTGTTTCCCGATTCGTTGTCATCGCTGCCTCCTGCTGCCGAGCTTTTCCGGCCCTGGCCAGCCGGGCTCATCTGGTAGTAACTGATAATTGAGCTGTCCCCTGCGGTGTATCGGCCTCGCTAAAGCAGCGGGTCAAACCGGCCTGCACTGCCGGGAAACCGGGGCCAACCTGGCGCTTAATGCGGTTGGCGTCAGGCCGGCAAATGCGGGGCGTTTCACCATTTGCCAGGCTGGGATTATCCGGGTTTCCGAGGGGGCAATGCAAGGGATAATGGTCAGGCTCGGCAAAACCCCGCAGCGGCCGGCAAGCCCGTCCTGAAGTTCTTCAGGCTTGCCGGCCGCCGCAAAAAGGGCAGCAGCCCCGTCCGCCACTGCGCCGACTGCGCCGCTTGCCGGCGCGGCCAGCCGGTTTCACCGAAGAATGAAGCGGGCTATGCGGCAGTGCGGCATGTCCTGGCGGCAAGCTATCGGCGCTTTACCGGCGAAATCCGGGTTGGTTCAGCCTATCAATGGTGGCTGAATTATGGTTAAATGCGCCTTGCTGAACCTGGAGTTTCCCGGGCGTCATTCAGACGCTTAATAAAAAGGAACCCTGCAACGATGATCACCTTTGCTGAAGAACTTCTGCTGCTGGTTATGGACGAGGAGTATGGCGAGGCGCTCAACATTCCGGCGCGCACCTTGAGCTATGCTTTGGCCGGGGCTTCGCTGATGGATCTGGCGCTGGAGAACCGGATCGACACGGGGGTTGAAGCGCTGGTGGTAACCAACCCGGAGCCCCTGGGCGACAGCCTGCTCGACCCGATGCTGGCGGATATTGTGGCGCTGCCTGGCAACCCGCGCACTCCGGATTTCTGGGTGCGGCGGGTGGCCGAGCGCTCGGAAGAACTGCGCATAGCGACCCTGGAACGGCTGGCCGCCCGGGGCATAGTGGAAGCGGACGACAGCGGTTTTTTCTCCTTCTCGCGGCTGGCCCAGCGCGGCCGGCGCTACTCGGCCACGCAAGTTCAGCAGGAGCAGCCGGTGCGCCTGCGGATATTGCAGGTTATTTTCAGCGATGAGATACCCGATATCCGGGATATAGTCATCATCGGCCTGGCCCACGCCTGCGGCATATTCCCGTTCATCCTGTCCGAGGCGGAATACCAGGAGGCCCGTGAACGCATCGAGTTCATTTCCCGGCTGGAGCTGTTGAGCCGGTCGGTTATCGAAGCCATCCAGAACCTGACCCTGGCGGAATCGCAGGCGCTCCGCCGCACAATCCAGGAAAAGGGCGGCGGCTGGCCGCGAGCGTCCGGCTATCTGCCTTTTATCGGCCACATCCTGCAATTGAGGGAGGGGACTGAGGCGTTCCTTACGGAACAGTACCGCCGCCTGGGCCCGGTGTTTGAGATTTCTTTATTCAGCCGGAAATACCTGACGCTGGCCGGCCCGGAAGCCAACCGGTTTTTCCTCCGCAGCGGCAAGGACTACCTGCAGGCCAGCCGCGAAATCTGGCCGGACTTCTGCCAGGAGTTCGGCGCAACGAAGGTTATCGCCGCCCTCGACGGAGCGGAACATCTCCGGCTGCGCAAAGCCATGCGCGACGGCTACTCCCGCAAACCGTTGCTGCAGAACCTTTCCGAGACGGTAGCCATCATCGATTATGAAATGTCCCAATGGCCGATGAACCACCCGATTACCGGTTTCTACCATATACAACGTATGGGCATGTATCAATTGGGGCTGGTTATGGCCGGCACCCCCGCCCGGGACCACGTAAAAGACCTGATCGACTTCCTGCATGCGCTGGAGTTCACGCTGCTAATGCGGATGTACCCGAAGTTTATGCTGCGTATGCCGAAAGTGCGGCGGGCCCGCGCCCGCATCCGGCTGCTTTTCGAGCGGGTGCTGATGGCCCACGAGCCGACTTTGCGCGCTGGCGAGGAGCCTAACCTGGTTGACGCCCTGATGGAATTGCGCCATTCATCGCCGGAATTCATGACCGATACCGACCTGCTGGTTAACGTTATGGGCCCTTACCTGGCCGGGGCAGACACTTCCACCGGCGCCGCTTCATTTATGCTCTACATGCTGCTGAAGCGCCCCGACCTGCTGGAGCCGGTGCGGGAAGAAGCCGACCGCCTCTTTGCCGATGGAACCCCCACCCCGGAAGGCCTGCAAAATATGCCGGTTACCCAGCGCGTTATCCTCGAAACCCTGCGGCTGTATCCGATAGTTCCAATACAGCCCCGGACCGCAGTGAACACCTTTAACTTCGGGGGGTACTGGATTCCGGCCGGTACGGAAGTCTGGCTGGCAATGACCGTTCCCCACCATCTGCCGGAGATTTACCGGGACCCGGATGAGTTCGACATTGACCGCTTTACGCCGGAGCGGCGGGAGCATTCACAGCCCGGCGTTTTCGCCCCCTTCGGTCTGGGAATGCACAGCTGCCTGGGCCAGGGCGCCGCGCAAATCCAGATGGCTTTGCTGGTGGCGACCATCCTGCACCGGGCGGAAATTGCCCTGGACCCGCCGGACTATGAACTGAAAATCAGCCATACGCCCATGCCCAAGCCCAACCCGGGCTTTCGGTTTCGGGTTCTGAAGTGGCGGCACACTCCTTCAGGGGAGGGTTACGATGATCGCAGCTGACCCGCAGCGGCAAGCCTCCCAGCGGTTCTACGACCTGGACGCCCTGCGCGCCCTGGCGATGTTTCTGGGCATAGTGCTGCACACCACCCTTTTTGTGCTGCCCGAACCGGTTGCTCTGTGGCCGATATTCGACGAGAACGCCGCCGGCGACCCGACCTACCGGGTGGTTATTGACGCTATTCACGGCTTCCGAATGCCCTTGTTCTTTCTGCTCAGCGGCTTTTTCAGCGCCCTGCTTTGGCAGCGGCGCGGCCTGAACGCACTGGGGATGCAGCGAATCAAGCGCGTCGGCGTTCCACTGATAGTTGCCTGCCTCACCGTGCTGCCCCTGAGCGTCTGGCTGCTTGCCTGGATCTCGGGCCGGCAGGCGCCCTATGATTTCTCCCCCTGGGTGCTGCCCCTGGTCTGGGTGCTGAACCTCGGACACCTCTGGTTTCTCTGGTATCTGCTGCTGATCACCGCCGGCTTCATCGTGGCCGCCGTCCTCGGCATCCAGTTCCGGCGCCCCGCTGTCTGGTGGCTGCTGTTGCCGGCCTCCATGCTGATTTCCCTCATGATGATTGAGCCGGTCTTCGGGGCGGATACGGCCGAAGGTCTGGCGCCGGAGGCGGCGGTTATCTTTTACTACGCCTGCTTCTTCCTGTTCGGCGTCTTCTTTTACCAGCGGGGCATAACCGTGCGGCGTTGGTGGAGCGCAGCCCTGCTGCTGGCCGTCGCCGTTTTCATCTCCGCCTGGTACGTGCTTAACCGTTACCTGGCGGAGGTCGAGTGTCTGCCCGAAGCCGCCCGGTGTCCGCCCGAGGACTTCCTGTACCAGCACCCCTTGACGCTGGTCAGCGCCCTGCTTCAAGCAGTTTATGCCTGGCTGATGTGCTTCGGTATGATGGGCCTCTTCCGCTGGATTGCCGCCCGCGAGAGCTTCACCGTGCGCTACCTGTCCGACGCTACCTATTGGATGTATCTGGCGCATGCGCCTCTGGTCGTAATCGGTCAGTGGCTGGTGGTGGACTGGCCAATCAGTTACCACCTGAAGTTTCTGCTGGTGTGCGCCGGGGTTACCGCCCTGGTGCTGGTGAGCTACCAGTACGTCGTGCGCTACACATTCATCGGCAGAACGCTCAACGGCCCGCGCACGCCCCGCGCACGCCCCAGCCCCTGAGCCGGCGGTAGCATACGCCGCAAAAACGGGGCGGGCCGGAGGGCCGGGGCTGCGGCCGGTATATTGCAAAGCAACCGGGCCTTTTCCCCGGCCTTGTTCCTGACCGGCTCCTGTGCTACGCTTAACCGGTTATGACGATGGCAAAGGGCAAGCGGGTTGTAGCAGCCATGAGCGGCGGCGTTGATTCCACTGTGGCAGCCCTGCTGTTGCAGCGTCAGGGTTACGACGTGGTAGGCGTTACGCTGAAGCTCTACAGCCTGGCAGCAGCCGACCTGCCTGAATACTACCGGGGCTGCTGCACTGTGGACGACGCCGAGGACGCCCGCATAGTCTGCCACCGTCTGGGCATCCCGCACTACGTCCTCAACGTGCAGCGTGAGTTCCAGGCTCACGTTATAGATTACTTCTGCGCGGAGTATCAGCAGGGGCGAACCCCCCATCCCTGTATCGCCTGCAACGACCGGATTAAGTTCAATTTCCTGGCTTCCCGGGCGGCTGTTCTGGACGCCGGCTATGTAGCCACCGGCCATTACGCCCGCATCGTGCCGGGCCCGGACGGTTTCACCCTCAAAAAAGGCCTGGATGCCGCCAAAGATCAGTCCTATGTGTTGTTCGGCATGGGACAGGAAGAGTTAAGCCGTACCCTGATGCCGGTGGGCGGCTACTCCAAGCAGGCCATTCGGCAGTTGGCCCGGGAGGCCAATTTCCCCAACGCCGAAAAGCCCGACAGTCAGGACATCTGCTTCATACCCTTCGGCGATTACAAGGCCTTTCTGCGGGAACGGGTCGGCGCCACGCCCGGCGACATCGTTGACCAGGGCGGGCGGGTACTGGGTCGGCACAAGGGAATAGAGTTCTTTACTGTGGGGCAGCGCCGCGGCCTGGGAGTTACCGCAGCGGAACCTCTCTACGTCCTGCGGGTGGAACCCGACAGCCGCCGGGTAGTGGTTGGACCGGAGTCGGGCCTTTACCAGGACCGGCTGACGGTAAGCCGGCTAAATTACGTGGCCGGCCGGCCGCCAACGGGCCCGGCGCCGGTAACGGTAAAGATTCGCTACCAGTTCGAGGGGGCGCCAGCCACCTTGCACCCCCGTCCGGATGGAGCGCTGGTCTGCTTTGAGCAGCCCCAGCGGGCCATTACCCCGGGGCAGGCGGCAGTGTTCTACCAGGGGGATACGGTTTTGGGCGGCGGCTTCATCGCTGCCGCAGGTCAAGCGCCGGCCGGCTCGGCCCATGCCCGACCTTTCTAACGAACAACGTCTTCAGGCGCAAGGGTTTTCCATCGTGGCCGGCGTGGATGAAGCCGGCCGGGGGCCTTTGGCCGGGCCTTTGGTGGCGGCGGCGGTTGCCTTGCCGCCGGGACTGTCGGGACGGGAGCCGTGGCTTTTCGGCCTGGATGACAGCAAACGGTTAACCCCGCGCCAGCGGGAACGGGCCGATTGGGCAGTTCGGCAAAACGCTCTGGCCGTGTCGCTGGCCCAGGAGCCGCCGGCGGCCATCGACCGTTTGGGCATCGGAGCGGCAGTTATTCGGGCCATGCTGCGAGCGGTGGCCGGCCTGGCCGTCGCGCCCCGATACCTGCTGCTGGACTACGTGCCGCTGAAGGAATGCTCTTACCCTTTTGAGACCCTGGTAAAGGGAGACGCCCGCAGCTATTCTATTGCTGCCGCTTCCATCGTGGCCAAGGTTGCCCGCGACCGCCAGATGAAGCAGGCGGAAGAGCAGTACCCCGGCTATGCTTTCGCCCGCAACAAGGGTTACCCCACGGCCCAGCACCGGCGGCAATTGGCCCGGTTAGGCCCTTGCCCGCTGCACCGGCGCTCCTTTGCCCCGGTAAGACAGGCGGTTCTGCTGCGGGAAGAAGCTTAGTATGTCCATGGCCCGAGTGCAGTTGGGACGGCAGGGAGAGTTGCTGGCCCGGCAGTGGCTGGAACGGGCCGGCTACCGGATGCTGGCCGCCAATTATCGCTGTCCCTGGGGCGAAATTGACCTGGTTGCCGAGGAGGGTTCAGAGCTGGTTTTTGTGGAAGTGCGCACCCGCCGCACCGACAGCTACGGCTCGCCTCAGGAATCGGTTACCCGAACCAAGGCGCAGCGCCTCTACGCCACGGCGCTGGATTACCTGCAAAACCGGGTTCTGGCCGAAGGAAGGGAGGTGGCGCAATGGCGCATAGACCTGGTAAGCATTCGCTTGATCCCCGGCCAAAGCCCCCGGGTTGACCACCTGAAGCACGCCGTTCAGCTTTAGGGGGGCGCTGGGCCCGTCTTTTGCCAAACAGCGGCCAGCGGCATTCGGCCTACAACCCTCCGCCGCTGAATCGGAACAGGAAAAAGTAGAGCAGAAACGCCAGGGCCAACAGAATGCCGAACAACAAACATCCGAATCTTGCCATTTGTCAGCCCCCGCAGCTTCCTTCCCGGCAACTGCCTTGCCCAGAGCATTATAGAGCCATGTGCGCCCCCGGCGCTCACTGGCAGGATGCTGCTTCGGGAACGAGTCTGGCCCTCGATACTGCAATGCTGAACCGGGGGCCTGGCCGCAAACGCACGAACCTGTCCGGGGCGCCAGCGTGCGGCTTCCCCCGGGAAAATCGGGAATAACCATAGTTTCCTGCTGAAGCAACCGGGCAAAACCCGGGAGGGCATCGTGAACCTGGCTGACGACACAGTCCATCCCGACGTGGCAATAGTTGGCGGCGGCATCGCCGGTTGTCTTACCGGCTATTTGCTGGCCCGGCAGGGCGCCGCCGTTACGATTCTGGAAGCCGACTCGGTAGGCAGCCACGCTTCGGGCTTCGCCTTCGGCGGTCTGGGGCCGCTGGAGGGCAGCGGCATTCCCGAACCCTTGCTGGATTTCAGCGTCTGGTGTTTCCAGCGGCACGCTGCTATTCACCAGGAACTGCGCGAGGAGACCGGCATCGATACCTGGTTCCGCCGGCAAGACCGCTTAACGCTGGCTTTTACCGGAGAAGAAGCAGCACAGCAGCAGCAGCAAATCGTCTGGCAGAATCGGGTTCCCGGCTTCCAGGCAGAGTGGCTGGAACCGGCCGAGGTGGTCAGGGTGGAACCCCGCGCCAATCCAGATTGCCTGGGGGCAGCGTGGGTCCGGGGCGCCGGGGCGGTGGATGCTTACCGCTGCAACCTGGCCGCAGCTCAGGCCGCCGAAAAGTACGGCGCAGCCCTTTTGCAGCGGCGGGCCACCGGGCTGCTGCGGGAGGGCGACCGCTGCGTCGGGTTGCAGCTGGAATCAGGTACGCTGCCGGCCGGCGCGGTGGTTCTGGCCGGCGGCCCCTGGGCCGGCGGCATGTCAAGCTGGTGCGGCGTCAATATCCCGGTGCGCCCCCTCAAGGGGCAAATCATCCGCTTGCGGCTTTCCCGCAACCCGCTGACCGCCTCCCTCAACTACCGGGGCAGCTATGCCGCCGTCAAACCCGACGGTCTCATCTGGGCCGGCACTACCGAGGAGGAGGCCGGGTTCGCTGCGGAGCCGACCAGCGCCGGCCGGGACAAGGTGATGCGCGATTTGCTGACCATGGCTCCCTCGCTGGCCGAGGCGGAACTGGTGCAGCAGACGGCGTGTCTCCGACCTTTGTCCGCCGACGGCATGCCCATCGCCGGGGCCGTCAGCGGCTGGCAGAACCTTTACCTGGCCGCCGGCGGCGGACGCAAGGGCATCCTCTGGAGCGCCGGCATGGCCCACGGGCTGGCGGAATTGATGCAGCAAGGCGCCACCCAGGTGCCGGGGTTTGCGGAACTTTCCTTGACCCGGTTCAGCCATTGAACAAGCCTCTGACCCCGGGTTTGCAGCTTGCGCCGGATTAGGCATGCCGGCCCGGCGTATCCGGCGCGCCGGAGTTTATGTTCCCGGTTCAGGCTGCTTCAGGGTAATGAACCCGGGCCACCGGGCGCCCTTCCTCGCGGCTCACCCGCATAGCGAAGGGGTACTTGCTGAACTCCAGGGCCAACGCCACATCCTCGGGGTGGTACTGGGGTTGGCCTGGGTCAAAGAACTTCCGGGTGGCGCCCCCGGCCATAATCAGGCGGCGCACCGCCTCCGGGTCCGGGCAGCGTCCCTCCAGCAGATTCCGCAAGTAAATACCGCAATGCTCGTCCTCATCGGCCCGAACCACCCCCTGATCGCCCATAGCCAGGATGGTAACCAGCGGCGGCGCGGCCTGCCGGACTGCGGCGACGGTGGCCGAGGCTACGGCGAAAGAGCCCAGGTAGATGGTCTCGGCGTCCGGCGAGGCAAAGGCCGCCGCCACCCCCACCGTGCCGGCGCGGGTGGACTGAATCAGCGACTTGCCGGTCAGGTCCACGCCGGAGATTTCATAGGGGGAGTTGCCGTAGTCAAACCCCGGCGGACGCTTGCCATCCACCTCGCCCAGCAGCGCGTCGCCCCCGCCGCCGCGATACAGCGCCAGGGCATCGTCGGCCTCGGCCACCAGAGTAATTCGGGCGGCGCCGTTATGAAAGGCAACGGCCGCCGTAGTAAAGGCCCGAAAAACGTCGATGACGATTACCGTCCCGGCGGCTTCCCGCGCATCCCTTACCAAACTGCCCAGACGTATTTCCATCGCGCACTCTCAAAAAAACCTATTGCCTTCGGTCGGCAGCCATCGGGCCGGCAGAAGCGCTTCGCTCAACCGAAAAGAAACTTTCTATACTTCGCCAGGCACGCATATTTGCCGGTCAGGACGCCGGCTTTTTAACCAGTTTCTGCAGCGTGCGGGGGTTATCCGGCGGGTTGGCATAGCCGCGGGTATGGGTCCAGGAAACCTCGCCCACGTAGATATTGCCTTGCGAGTCGATGCAAATGCCGTGCGGGGCGACGAACCGTCCGGGCGTCCAGCCCTCGGTTTCCCGACCCAGCCGGGCCAGCAGGTTCCCTTTGGTGTCATAGATGGATACCCGGGGGCCCAGGTCGGCGGCCTCAAAATTGGGGCCAATCGGCGCGCCCAGCTCGCCGACGTAGGCGCGTTCCGCTCCCCGGTCGATGTAGAGGCCGCAGGGTCGAGCCATATTTACCCATTGAGTTTCGAACCTGCCGCTGGAATCGAAAACCTGTACCCGGTGATTCTCCCGGTCAGCCACAAACACCCAGCCATCCTTGTCGGTGCAGACATTGTGGGCAATGTTGAAACAGCCCGGGTCGGTGCCTGACGCCCCCCAGGAAAAGAGGTGCCGTCCGTCGGGAGCGTATTTATGCACCCGGGCATTGCCGTAACCGTCGGAAACGTAAAAATCGCCGTTGCGCGGGTCAACCGCCACGTGGGTACAGCGATTGAACGGGTCGCCGCTCATGAAAGGGGCCGGCTGCCCGCTGCGCCCCAGCGTAAACAGCACCTGCCCGTCCAGGGTGCATTTGCGAACCGTATGGTCGCCGTCATCGGTGCAGAAAACAGCATCGTCCGGCGACATGGTTATGCCATGGGCCCGGGGGAAGATTCCCTCGCCCCAGGAACGAAGGAAATTACCCTCCCGGTCAAAGACAATCATCGGGTGCTCGCCCCGATTGAAGGCATAGACATTATCCTGGGCATCCACCCCCACCGCCGCCACTTCCTTGAAAGCCCAGCCATTGGGCAGCCGGCCCCAGCCCTCGGCCACCTCGTAGCTATAATCGCCCGAACCCAACTGCGCCATAACAACAACCTCATACCAGCAAGTTTCGTTCCGACCCCTGATTGCCGTTAGCTGCCTAGCCTGGCTGGAAATAACAACAACCTCATACCAGCAAGTTTCGCTCCGCCGGGCCCGGTCCTTATGCAAGGGAAGTCAAAGGGACATCCATTGCAAGCAGGGGCTTTTCTTCGTTGCCAAAGGCTTGCCCAGGGGCGGGCCCATACCTATAGTAACCGAAGTAACCGCGCCGGCAACCAAAGGGTCTTGTCCCGCACGGGGATTGTAACACTAAAGGGTGTGGTATATTAGCCCCACTTGGATGGCCTTAACCGGCCAGGCGGCTTTTGGAGGAGGGATAATGAAGCTGGTTACCTATAATGCCGGAACCGGCCCCCGCTGCGGGGCGCTTAACGGCGACAGCGTGGTTGACGTTACCGCTCTGCTCTCGGCGCCAGCCCCTTTGCGCGACGTGCCGGCATTGCTGGAATCGGGCGGAGACGCTCTGCCCCGCCTGCGGGAAGCCCTGGCCGCCAATACTTCGGCCCCGGCTTTCGCCCTTGAGGACGTGCGGATTCAGTCGCCGGCGCTGCGTCCTCCCACTATACGAGACTTTATGATTTTCGAGGAACACGCTACCCAGCAGGGCAGCCGCGAGCGGGAGGAGGCCTGGTATCGGATGCCCATTTTCTACTTTTCCAGCCCCCTTTGCGTGTATGGCCCCGATGATACCATTCCTTACCCTTCGGCAGCGGAGCAGCTGGACTATGAACTGGAGATAGCCTGCATCATCGGTCGGGAGGGAAGCAATGTAACCGCGGCTGAGGCCCTGGATTACATCGCCGGGTTCTGCATTTTCAACGATTGGAGCTGCCGCGACTTGCAGCGGGACGAAAGCGCGGTTGGGCTGGGGCCGGCCAAGGGCAAGGATGCCGCCTCTACGCTGGGGCCGTACCTGGTTACTGCCGACGAAATGGCGCCCTATTTTCGTAACGGACGGCTGCACGTTAAATGTTCCGCCCGGGTCAACGGGGAACCCTGGGTCGAGGACAGCGACGGCGGCCTTTCCTACCATACCTGGGGCGACATGGTAGAGCGGGCAGCCCGGGACAGCCGCATTGCCGTGGGCGATGTGCTGGGCTGCGGCACCGTGGGCGGCGGCTCCATTGGCGAGGCGATCCGCAAGGGCTACCCGGCCCGGTTCCTGCAGCCCGGCGACGTGGTGGAACACGAAGTTGAGGGCCTCGGCATTTTACGCAACACAATTGGCCCCAAAGTGGTCGATGACCCCGACTACCGCTACCGGGCCAGGGAGCAGCCCTCGCTGCCCGAGCGGGGTTCGGCCCGGGGCTACGCATACCAACTGCCGCTGCGTTAAGACGGCGGGGCAGCTCGGGGCTGCCGTCAATTCCGCAATCTGAAGGAGGCGTTATGCCTAACCGGAAAGGCGTCGGCTTGCTGCTGGTTTGGGCCGATGTGCCGGCCGATAAGGAGGCTGATTTTAATGCCTGGTACAACCAGGAACACCTGCCGGAACTGCTGGCCCTTCCCGGAGTGCTTAACGCCGCCCGCTATGAAGCGGTAAAGAGCGGCCCCAGGCACCTGGCCTGCTATGAACTGGAAAGCCCGGAAGTGGTGGAAACCGCCGCTTTCCGGAACCGCCCCCGCTCCGATTGGGCCAACCGGGCTTCCGGGCCGGCCATCGCCACCACCTTGCTCAGCAACGTTTACCGGATGATTCATCCCGCCGAGCTGACCCCGGAAATCGCCGGCAGCGACATGGCGCCGGCCCTCCAGATTGGGCGGATGGATGTTGACCCGGAAAATGAAGCTGAATGGAACCGCTGGTACAGCGGCAGCTACGTTCCCAATTACGAAAAGGTTCCCGGTGTCATTCGGGGCCGTCGCTACAAGGCAGTTCGGGGTACACCCAGGTACGCTACGGTGTACGAATTTGAGCATGAACGGGTTTCGGAAAGCGCCGCGTGGGAACGGCAGCGGGATATTGACCCTGCCAACGCCCGCGCCAGAACCTTGATGACGCACGCTGAAGGTTCGCCGGGGGTGTGGAAGAGAACTTTTCAACTTTAACCGCTCCAGGTCGTCAAATATCTGGTAAAATGGAACAGGGGTTCACTCCGGGGGGGTTATTTTGCTTCGCCCGGCAAGCGAGCCTCACTTTACCCCTATACCCCACCCGGGAAACCGGGGAAGGCAAGTTAACCGGAAAATGTCGTCTTTCGCCTGGCGCAACGGCAGACACCGCCCGCAGTCTTTTGCCGGGTTTGCCTCCATCGTCCGCATGCCGCAGAGCTGCCCTTTTCTCAAGCCTCTGGTCAACCAGGCAGCCCTGCTGTCCGGCCTCGGGCTGCGCTGCCGCAGCGTCCGACAGCGGCGGTTGTTCCTTATCTTCTCAATCTTTAACCTCTCAATCCTGGCGCTTTGGCTGGCCGCATCCGCCAGCTTTCTGGCGCCCCCCGCCGCGGCGCAGGATAATATTGACGAACCCCGCAGCGATGATATTGACGGGCCCCACAGAATTGACCGCCGGCTGACCGTCGGCGGCTATATGCTGGTGGTGGAAGCAGAGGCATCCAACCTGTCTCTGGGTACTGCCCTGGTCAGCGTGGCGGTGCTGGAAGAGGCCACCGGAACGCCGGTTCCCGAAGCCAGAGTGGTAATACATACTGAGCGTCAGGCTACCGGAGAAACCGGCTGGGCTACCGCCCTGAGTGTTCCGGAAAGGCCGGAAATCTACCGGGCGCGTATGAAACTGGACCTGCCCGGCAGCTGGCTGGTAACGGTGGAAGTGGACGGGCCGCTGGGCCGGGCAGATGCCCTGGTGGGCGCCATAACCATTCCGGAACCCCGGCAATATTGGGCGGGCAGCCTGGTTTTCGCCGGCATGTCGGCCCTCCTTTTGTGCGGGCTGCTCTACGTCCTTTGGGAAATTCGTCGGGCGCAGCGGCAGCGGGCGCAGCGGCAGCGACTGGCCGGGATTTACTCGCCTCCGGGCGGGCAGGGCGATGCTCCGTGAGCAGCAACAAAGGCGGACTACCGATGCCGGTTAACCTCATGACGCCAGGCCGAAAGGCGCATCCGGCCCGGCAGGACCGCGGGGCAAGCCGGCCGATTTTACCGGGGCAGGATGTCAGCCGTCGTTCTGGCCGGTTCCCTTTCGGCTTTCGACGGGACGCGCCGGTAAAGGGCCGTACGCTGCTTTTACCGGCTGTTTTCGGGGTGTGGAGCTTTTTTGCCGGGACAGCGGCGGTCTATGCCCATGGCGGCCTGGAACCGGGGGATAACCTCTGGTCTTCCTGGAACATCAGCAACCCGCTGCCCACCCTGGTTCTGTTCCTGGCGGCCTACCTCTACGTCAATGGGTTGGGCAAGTGGGAGCGACCCAGCCACCCGATTACTGCGTGGCATAAAATTTCCTTCTTTTCCGGGTTGTTCGTCATCTTCCTGGCGCTGCAATCACCCATCGACCCATTGGCCGAGCATTATTTCTTCGTTCACCAGATACAACATCTGCTACTGCGTATGCTGGGGCCTTTGCTGGTATTGTTGGGGGCGCCCCTTACGCCCATGCTGCGGGGACTGCCCCTGTGGCTGCGGCAAGGGGGTGTGCGCCCTCTGGTACGCAACTCTTATGCCCGCAAGACTTACTATTACCTTAACCACCCGGCAGCCGGCGTAGCCGTGTTTATGTTTGCCCTTTATTTCTGGCAAGCGCCGGCGCTGCACGACCTGGCGGTGCGCAACGATTATGTTCACGAAGTTATGCACTTCACCATGCTCTTCTCCGGCTTTCTCTTCTGGTGGCTGGTGATCGACCCCAAACCCCACCGCTCCCGGCTGCACTACGGCCTGCGGGTGCTTTACCTGGGGTTGATTGTGTTGCCCAACACCGTATTGGGGGCCGGCATTACCTTTGCCCGCAGCCTCCTTTATGTTTCCTACGGCGAGTTTCCGCAGCCCGTTTACCTTGACCCTCTGATTGACCAGCAGCTGGGCGGGCTTTTCCTCTGGGTAATCGGCGATATGATGAGCATCATCGCCGCCGGCATCGTAATGGTTATGTGGTATCAGCAAGAGCAGGAAAAAGACCGGCTGGAGGCAGCCGGCCGGCCGGCGCCGCCGGCGCTCCCCCAGCAGGAAGACGGAGGTTAGCGTACCGGGCCGGGCGGGCCGGTTGCCGCCGGTCGCTGACGCCGGCAAGTATCGCCGCAAACCGATTACTGAACCTCCAGCCCGTCCTTCGTTGATTAGCCCCTTTACGGCCCCTCAATTCCCAGCTCTTCCTTCAGGTCATCGATTACCTGGGTGCGGGAGCGGGTTTGCCAGCGCACCCGGCTGCTGATGGGTTCGTTCTCAATCTCCGGTTCCACTTTCAGGGCTACAAACACCGGCCCCGGCTGTTCCAGAATTTCCGCAATGTGGTTGGCAAAGTCTTCCAGGTTATCGAAGGCATAGGCAGCCGGGTAGCCTGAACCTCTGGCGATAACGTCGTAAGCAATGTTCCCGGCATTAGGCACCGGCTGGCCGCCGGTAGTAGCGTAACATTCATTATCCAGCATAAAGTGGTACAGGTTCCGGGGCGCTTTTTCCGCAATGGTGGGCAGGGCGCCCAGGTTCATCAGCACGTCCCCCTCCGAATCGAACAGCACCACCCTTTCCCGGGGCAGGGACAGAGCTACTCCCAGGGCAAAAGAGGCGTGGCCGCCCATGGCCGGGTCGCCCACCGGCAAGTCCCGGTTAGGCTGGTCGCTAAGCTGTACCCAATGCCGGCCGCCGCGTCCGGGAATAACCACCGAATTGCCCCGATACCGGGCAAAAACCTTGAGCATATCCGCCGTTCGAATCATTACGCCTCCCTCGGCGTCCTGAAATGAGGACGCCGGTTTCAACTATTGCTACCGGCACTGACTTTTCAACCGACCGGGGCATGGGGTTTCACCGGGCATGGCGAACCGCCGGCCCTTACCGGTTAAAGCCGTGGTACTCATCGCCCACCAAAACGGCTACCGGACGGCGGGTGCGCTGAGCTTCCTCAAAGGCAACGGAAATACGCGGGGCGTCTTCCCCGGTTTCCACCAGGTAGTAGTTAATGCCAAAGGCGTTCAGGAACCGTTCCGTGTAGGTAGCGGCGGTGTCGCTGTTCACCCCGTGGCGGGTCCAGCCCCGGTAGCCCACCATCATCACCACCGGGATGTTCAGGCTCAGGCCCCAACCGCGCAGGGAGTCCCCGGACTCCATCATGCCGGTATTCTGGATGAGAATCACCGGCTTCCTGCCGCCGACGGTAAGGCCGGCGGCGGTAGAAAAGGCCTGCCCTTCCCGACTCACCGGAATCAGGTCTAATTCCGGGTCGGCCTTCATCAAAAGGTAAAGCCAGTTGGTTTCGCTGTCGGGCAGCCAAACCACGTGAGTTACACCGTTCTTCTTCATTTCGGCCATCACCAGCTCAGGGCTGAGGCCTTCCGCCTGTTGCGCCATTCCTTCTCCTGCCCCTGCCGGGGCCCTTCCCGCAGCTTCAAGTTCGCTTGATTATAGCCGGCCCCTAACCGATGTCAACCAAAGGCGGGTGGGCCAACGGCAATATCGGTTGACCATTGAAGCATCCTCGCTGACACTCTCCCTTCAGCCGGGGCAGTTTAGCCTGTAACTCAGCTTATAGACTGGAAGAGGCCAACGTCCTGTTATCCGGCCTTCATTGCTGGTAAACTGGCAACGAGCCAGGCCCCTTCAGCCCGGCTCGTGGCCGGCAATACCGGTGGAGGTTGACTCTTGCGTACTGTTGATTTAATTGCCGATATATTAAAGCGGGAGGGAGTGCAGTACCTTAGCTGCTTCCCGACGACGCCGGTGCTGGAGGCCACGGCCACTGCCGGCATCCGTCCCATCATCAGCCGCCAGGAGCGGGTGGGCGTGGGCATTGCGGACGGCTACAGCCGGGTTACCTGCGGCGACCCGGTGGGCGTTTTCGCCATGCAGTACGGGCCGGGCGCCGAAAACGCCTTTTCCGGCGTGGCTACCGCCTACTCCGACTCTACCCCTTTGCTGATTCTGGCCCAGGGCCACCCCATGGAACGGCAGGGGGTATTCCCCTTCTTCAGTTCAATGACCAGCTACGCCGCCATAACCGGGTATTGTGAACAACTGAACAGCCCGGACCGAACCACAGACACTATGCGCCGGGCCTTTGCCGCGCTGCGTCAGGGGCGCCCCGGGCCGGTGCTGGTGGAAATACCCTCGGATGTGGCCCTGGGCGAGGCGGCGGGGTCAGCGGCGGCCTATGCGCCCCTGAAGCCTTTGCCCTTTCCCGGCAACCCCGGCGCCATTGAAGCGGCAGCCCGGGCTTTGTGCGCCGCCGCCGCGCCGGTAATCCATGCCGGTCAGGGCGTCCTTTACGCCGCCGCCGCCGCCGAGCTGCTGGAACTGGCCGAATTGCTGCAAGTACCGGTGATGAGCAGCCTGGCCGGCAAAAGCGTATTTCCCGAAACCCACCCACTGGCCCTGGGCAGCGCCAGTGGGGTAATGTCGGGCCCGGTTTACCGGTTTATGCGCCGGGCCGACCTGGTGCTGGGCGTCGGGTGCAGCTTTACCAGGCATGTGCGCTACATTAACATTCCGCCGGGCAAGACAATCATTCAGATTACCAACGACCCCCGCGACCTGAACAAGGATTACCAGGTGGATATTCCCATCATGGCCGACGCCAGGCTGGCCCTGCGCCAGCTGATTGAAGCCTGCCGGGAGCTGACGGGGAACAGCCGGTCGGCGGACCCGGCCACCGCCGCTGCCATCCGCGCCGAGCGGGAAACCTGGTTGGGACAATGGCGGCACAAGCTGACCAGCCGCCAAAGGCCGATTAACCCTTACCGGGTAATCTGGGACTTTATGCAGGCCATCCCGCCCCAGGACGCCATAGTTACCCACGACTCGGGCAGCCCCCGGGATGAACTGCTGCCCTTTTACCGTTCCAACGGGCCTGGCAGCTACCTCGGTTGGGGAAAGTCTCACGGGTTAGGTACTGGCCTGGGATTGATTATCGGGGCCAAGCTGGCCCGGCCGGATAAGGTCTGCGTCAATTTCATGGGCGACGCCGCTTTTGGTATGACCGGGCTGGACTTTGAAACGGCGGTACGCAGCAACTTGCCCATCATTACGGTGGTGCTGAACAACTACAGCATGGGCGCTGAAGTGGAGATTATGCGGGCCTCTCACGAGCTTTATAACACTCGGGACTTGAGCGGAAATTACGCCGGCATGGGTCGGGAGATGGGCGGCTATGCCGAGCGGATTGAAGACCCGGCGGAGATAATCCCCGCCTTTCGCCGCGCCCGCCAGCAGACTGAGGAGGGCCGGGCCGCGCTGCTGGAGTTTATTACCGCAGTGGAAACGGAAGTGTCGCACCGCCGGGCCTTCTGAACAGCGTTGACCTGGCGGTCATCGGTCATCGCTGTTCGGGCGGCGAGCCTTGCCGGAGACCGACGCCGGCCAGCCAGTCAAACCCTCTGCCAGGGAACAGACGGGCGATACTAGATTCACAGTGAGGTAAAGCAATGGAATTTGCCGATATTGAAGCCTTCCTGGCCGATAACCACCGGGCCATCGTGCAGACCATCCGGCCCAACGGAGCCGTCCACGCCAGCGCAGTAGTCTGCGGAGCCTACCGGAGGTACATGGCCCTGGCCTCGGTCTATCCCCGCTCGCAAAAAGTGCGCAACCTGCGGCGCAACCCCCAATGCACCGTCCTGGCCATAACCCCCGACTGGCGTAACTACGTGGTAGTAGAAGGCAAAGCAGAACTGAAAGGCGCCTTCAACACCGACGCTGAAGAACTGCGGCAGCTGCTTCGGGACATATTCAGGGCTTGCAGCGGCAAGGAACACCCGGACTGGGCAGAATACGACGAGGCCATGGTCCAGCAAGACTCGGTAGCGATCCTGGTAACGCCGGAAAGGGTGTACGGAAAGTTGGGGTAGAAGCTAAAAGGGCAGGTCGTCGGCTTTGAGGCCTTCTACAATCAGAACAGCCAGTCCCGAAAAGGAGTATCCTTCGGCATCGGGCGGCTGGTCCGAGCGAACTGGCCGGGTGCTGCGTTCCGGTCTGCCTGAATACCAAGCATATTCAATCGCAAGGCATACGAGCCGATTTGAGGTTGACGTTTCCGAACATGGTATGGTATTTTATACTAGAAATATCAAAGGCCATCATTATGAGATCATCCAAAGAACATCAGACACAGTGTTCGGATGCTTCAGCTTACATTACCTGAACCTTTTTGACGAGAATAACGGTGTAATCCAGTAATAATAACCGTTATTTCCGCCGTACCCGAACAGTCGCTCTGCTATGTTCATTTCTAACTATGCAAAGTCCATAGAAGCCGCTTTTCACTCTTGATGTTTATCAGTTGTTTGCCGTGCCAAAATTGCAAACTTTCCCGGTTGGCTAATGCCAGGTCAGGAAGTTTCAGCGAGAGGATGTTATGAGCACTTTAGAGCTAATTCTGGAGGGAGTAGAGGAAGAACGGGAAGACCGATGGGTTGTTTTTTCTCATAGCTTCGGCTTCTTTGTTTATGGCGAGACCCTTGAGGAAGCTCAGGAAGCAATGCTCGAAAGCGTTACAGCGCTTATTAATAGTTTCGGAGAAGATGACGAACATCTGCGGAGGTTCTTGGACAAAAAGAAGGTGAAGTACCAACTCTACAGTTCTGCCGAGCAGCAACCAAAGGCGTTCGCCTGCCGATTGGAGGTAGCTGTTGGAACCGCCGCATAGCATGAGCGGCATGGTTGCGTTGCGATGCTTGGAGCTGATGGGGTTTACACAGCATTATCGTGCCGGGGATAATCGCGTGCTTATTAGTAGCAACCCTGATGAACGGCTGGTTTTCAGGTTGCAAGAGCGATGGGACATTCCCCGGGAAGATATAGAAAAGTATCTGCGCGACAACAATCTTTCTCTGAAAGCATTCTGGAATGCTTATGAGTCTCTCTACAGTTAACCAGTATTGACATAGAATCTTACCCATTGAAATATGGGTGCGAATGCCGCACCCATATTTATTGCTGGAGACCAAGCGCAAATCAACCTTTCAGCCGATTGGATGTAATTCCTGACCCAACTGACCTATATGGAGGCACTCTGCCACGCCGATTGCCAATATTGACGACGCCCGCGAGGTAGCACACAACTTGCAAGCCATCCGGTCCACTCCTAACACCAAGGGCCGGGCCTGTGTCATCGCACCCTATTCATCTTGGAATGGCCGGTAAAGACCAATCGGAGTATCAGCCTCAAGCTACGGCAGTCGGACCTCGACCCGCCTCCCACCTGTCCCGCCCTCTGACGCGCCGGTAAAAACCCACAGCACAGCGAATTGCCAGAAGCAACCCTTTTTATACCGCAATCAATTCCCTTTCGCACCGGGGGCAAGCCCGGCCGGTATAACCATTGAGACAGGCATCGGGCAAGGGCATAGATGAAGGGGATGCTCAAGGGACAATGACTGCATTACGTTATGGTGGGCCTGGATGGACTCGAACCAACGACCTCGGTCTTATCAGGACCGCGCTCTAACCGCCTGAGCTACAGGCCCACTGGAAAGGGCAAGTGTTGCTGCCAACTAGTAGCTATTATAGCAACGCTGATTGCGCATGACAAGACTTTCTCCCGTCGGGTATTCCCATCACCGGGCGGCATGAATTAAATCGGACGCCGGGGGAGAAACGGGAGACCGGACAACCGGTTGGCAACAGGCGCCGCCCCGGACGGGAAAGGCGCGCAAACCCTGAACCTGGCTGCACAGCCGGCTTAATTCCGCAGCGGCGGCAGAACCCGGGTCAGCCAGGGTATCAAGTCCCGCAGCGCCTCAGCGGGTATTTCATGGCCCATCGGGTATTCCTGATAGTGGGGCTGGTAACCTGCCTCTTCCAGAAAAGAGCGGGTAGCCCGGGCCGTATCTACCGCTATCTGCCGGTCAGCGACGCCGTGGGCGATGAAAATGGGCTGGGTTCGATGTTCCCGTTCCGGCAGTATGGGGCGCAGCAGTTCGTTGTCAAACACTGCTGCGCTCAGGGCAACCAGTCCGGCGAAAGTATCGGGCCGACCCAGGCCGCAGTGGTAGGTCATGGCTCCGCCCTGGGAAAAACCCAGCAGAACAATCCGGCCGGCGGCAGCGTTCAGCTTTTCGAAAACCTCATCGAAGAAATCCGTCAGCAGAGCCGCAGAGCGAGCCCGGGCGGCCGCCACTTCATCGGGAGGCGCCGCATTCTGACGCGGCATCCAGCCATAGCCCAGGTGGCCCCCGCCAAAGTCAAAGGGTATCGGAGCGTTAGGGCAGGCATAAACGTAACCCTGCTCGGCAATGGCTGGCGCCAGGCCCGCCAGGTCGCCCATATGCGCCCCAAATCCGTGGAGCATAATCACCAGGGGGTAACTGACCGTCGGGTCATAATCATCCGGCGTTACCGTAATATAGTTAAGGCTTCGGCCTTCGTGTTGTTCACCTTTCATCCTTACCGCTCCTTTTGCCGGAAAAAGCGCCGGCGGACCGCAGAAAGTTCCCGACGGCATCGGTCAGGGCAAGCCGGGAGCATAACACCGTTTCCGGGGTGAATGCCCCCTTCCTGAACCAGTCTTCAACCATAGCCTTGAGCAAAACTCCACTGGAGCGGCGCGCAATCCAGCACCGACAGGGCTGGGCGTCTTGCGGCGGTTCCCTGGCGCCGGAGCAACGTGGGGCTTCAGCGGCGAAAGAGCGGCAAAACGCTTAAGGCTCAGTCAGGCGCAGGTTGCCGTCGGCGTCTGATTGCACTCGCCACACCCGGATTACGGCGGCGGTTTCCAGAGGGCCATAGATGTGCGGGTACATTTCACCGGAGCGGCTGGGTTCGGAAATTACCGGGTAATGCAACTGCATAGTATCCAGCTCCAGGGCCAGCAAATCCCTTCGGCCAGGATAAAGACGCTGCGCCACTCGCAGCATTTGCGGCACATCCCGGGAACAGTGGACAAACCCCTCGACGCGCAAACTTTCGGGGTGGCACTCCCTTGCCTCCTGCGCTCCGCTCCAGTCCTGCTCGGTTATCAGGTGGTAAATGACCGTCATCGTGCGCGCAACCTGATGCAGCTTGCCGGACAAGGTTGGCATGAAACCCTGCCGGGCAAAAGCCGCCCGGCAAACTCAGGCGGCTGCTTTTCCGGCTGGGCTGGCCGCGGCGGGTTGATTACTTCTGTTCCAGCAGGTAAGCTACCAGCGCTTCCACATCGGCGTCGGACAGGCCGGCGGTAATTGAGGCAATCATCAGACCCGGCGTCGCCCTCTCCACCCCCTCGGCCACGAAACTCTCCGGTTCCCGAATTGAGGCGGTCAGGTACGCCTCGGCGGACACGCCAGGCTGACGACTGGCTGCATCGGCGCCTATGCGGGTCAGGTCCGGCCCCAGCAAGCCCACCGCTTCCGGAACCCCTTCAATATAATGGCAGGTGGAGCAGGGGGTAGCGGCGCCTTCGCCCTGGCCGGAAATAAAAATGCTTCTTCCCTGGGCAGCCAAACCGCCGGTGGGTGCCGTTGGCTGGCTGACCGGGGCCGCCGGCTCGCTGGCGGCCGGCGCGGGGCTGACCGGCTCGCTGGCCGGTTCAGCGGCGGCAATTAACCCCACTTTATCCTCCAGGCAGCCGCCCAACTCGTGATCCAGGGTGCAGGGCTTGGCATTGGCCTCGGCATAGGGGCGCTGCGAAGGGGTGAAAGCGCTGAACAGGCCAATCAGGGCCAACACCACGGCGAACCCCAGGACCAACCCACCCAGGAAAACCCAGGTGAGCAACCGGTTGTCGAACTTGAGGTGCATATAGAAGAAGATGACCGCCGCAAACTTGATGGCGGATAAAATCGCCAGGGGCGCAATAGTCCAGCCCGCCCCCCGGAAGTCTTCGGGCAGGATGATGACAAACTCAACGATGGTTATGACAAACAGGAATATGGCGATGCCCACATACTGTTTGAGGGTGGGGTGGCGGGATTCGTGAACCCCGGGGTCGCTGCTCATGCGCCGATTCTCCTTACAACAGGCCCAGGAAACTCGTTACCGAGTGCGGGACGAGCGACGGATCCCCTGCCGGGCCGGTGTCGAACCCGCCAATCAGGTAAACCAGGGTGAAAATTACAATCCATACGATGTCAACGAAATGCCAGTAAAGGCCGGCCAATTCCACATCCAGCGCCGTCTTCGGCCCCAGCCGGCCCTTGCGGGCAACCCACGCCAGGCCCAGCAGCCAGACGATGCCCAAGGTTACGTGCGCACCGTGGAAACCGGTCAAGGTGAAGAAGGTTGACCCGAACAGGTTGGTGTCGATGCGCAGCCCTTCACTCCGGAAGAGGTTGAACTCATACACTTGAAAGCCGATAAAAATCGCCCCCAGGAAGGCCGTCGTCAGCAGCCAGAAAATAATGCGGCTCTGGTTGCCTTCGTTGGTGGCGACCAGCGCGCGCACCATAGAGAAGCTGCTGCACAGCAGCACAAAGGTGCTGATGGTGGTTATCGGCACGTCGATAATGTCCACCGGGTAGGGGCCGACCAGGCTCTGCCCCCGGTAAACCATGTAGGTGGCAATCAGCGAGCCGAAGAAGAGGCAGTCCGACGACAGGAAGACCCACATAAGGAGCTTCCGGTTATCAATGCCGGTGGTAGTGGCATGCTCCCCGGCGTGCTCTGCGCCGTGAACGGCCTGGTGGCTGCTTTCCGCTTGGTAAGCCAACGCTAACCCTCCTGATGGTATGAGTCAGCGGGGTTTTCCACCGTTCCGCCACAGAAGGGGCAGAACCGGAAGGCCGTTGACAATTGGTTGCCGCAATTGGAACACAGGAGACGGACCGTGTGGGCGGCCCCGCCGGGGGCGACGGCTGCCGCTGCCCCATGCCCACTGCCCACTGTCCCGGGTAATTCATCGGGATGGTCGCTGCCGTGCTGCTCCGGGGCGGCCGGTTCGTTGGCCCAGGCGATTATGCCAATGAAGCAGATAATGCCGCCGATGAAGGGTATCGGGAAGCGGATATAGTCCCAACCCACGTCCACCAGCATACCGGCGCCCAGCACCAGCACGCCGAAGGCGGTTACCAGCGGCCAATAGGAGGGGCTGGGCATATGAATTGTGGACGGATCGACCGAGGCTTCCGGTTCGCTGATGGGGCGGCCTTCCGCCGCGGCCCGCCGCTTGACAATCCAGTAATGGTCCAGGCCTTCCACCCGGGGGATTCTGGCAAAGTTGTAGGTCGGCGGAGGCGAGGCAATGGACCATTCCAGCCCGGGAGCATCCCATGGGTCGTGGCCGGCGTCGGGCTGCTTGCGCAGGCTGATTAAGACGTTGGCAACGAAGACCAGGGTTCCGGCAAAGAGCACCAGGTAACCCAGGGAGGCCAGCAGGTTAAGGCCATCCCAGCCGAACTCGCTGGCATAGGTGTAAATTCGCCGCGGCATTCCGTTCAGCCCCAGGTAATGCATCGGGAAGAAAGTAATATTCATTCCGATGAAGTAAAGCCAGAAATGCAGCTTGCCCAGGCCCTCGTGCAGCAACTTGCCGGTCACCTTGGGGAACCAGTAAAACACTCCGGAAAAAATGCCGAACAGGGCGCCGCCGAACAGCACGTAATGGATGTGGGCAACAATGTAGTAAGTATCCTGCTGCTGGCTATCCGACGGGGCTACCGCATGGGATACGCCGCTCAACCCCCCGATGACGAACAGGGCAACGAAGCCCAGGGAGAACAGCATGGCGGTTTTCAGGTCCAGGTAGCCGCCCCAAAGAGTGCCAATCCAGTTGAAAATCTTGACGCCGGTAGGCACCGCAATGAGCATGGTGGTAATCGTAAAAACGGATACGGCTACCGGCCCCAGGCCCACGGTGAACATATGGTGGCTCCAGACCGCCCAACCCATAATGCCGATGACGATGCCCGAGAAGACTACCACCGGGTAACCGAAGAGGGGTTTCCGCGAGAAGGTGGGCAGCACTTCGGATACAATGCCCATGGCCGGCAGGATGAGAATGTAAACTTCCGGGTGTCCGAAGACCCAGAAGAGATGCTGCCACAAAACCGGGTCCCCGCCCCCTTCAGGCACAAAGAAGTTGGTGCCAAAGTTGCGGTCAAAGGTCAGCTCAATCAGGCCCACCGTAATGACCGGGAAGGCCAGCACCAGCAGCACCGACGTTACCAGGGTCATCCACACAAACAGGGGCATCCGCATCAGGCTCATGCCCGGAGCCCGCATATTGACTATGGTAACGATGAAGTTGAAAGCTGCGGCCAGGGAAGAGACGCCCAGCACCTGCAAGCCCAAAGCCCAGTAGTCCAGGCCTGCATTGGCGCTGAAGGGTTTTTCCGTCAGGTTGGCGTAAGAGAACCAGCCGGCATCCGGGGCCTGGTTGGTCAGGAAACTGGCGTTCAGCAGCAGGCCGCCGAACAGAAACACCCAGTAACTGAAGGCATTAAGCCGGGGAAAGGCCACGTCCCGCGCGCCGATAGCCAGGGGGATAACGAAATTGAAAAAACTGGCGCTGAGCGGCATAACGACGAGGAAAATCATCGTCGTGCCGTGCATGGTAAACATCTGGTTAAAGGTGTCCGGGTTCACCAGCGTATTGTCGGGAACCGCCAGTTGCAGGCGGATTACGCCGGCCTCAAGGCCGCCAAGCAAAAGAAACACAAAGGCGGTAACCCCGTAAAGGACGCCGATGCGCTTGTGGTCAACCGTCGTAATCCAGCTCCACAGCCCGGATTGCGCTGCCGGCCGGGGAATTACATCGGTTATAGTGGCCATTGCCTGCCCCTCTCTATCACTCTGCGGTTCAGGTTGCCGGCCGCCGGCTTGATAAGCGGCCGGCGGCAGAAAAGGCGCTGATCCAATTCTACTTCAGGCTAAGCAGATACTCCAGCAGCAAGGAAAGTTCCTCCTCGCTCAGGCTGGCCCGGCCGTCGGGGGTCTGGTAAATGTTGGCGCGCTCGGACATATAGTTGCCCGGCTTAATAACTTCCGGGTCCCGCAGCCACTGACGCAGGTTCTCCCGGTTCACCTCCGCCAACCCGGCGGCGAACCGTTCCCGGGTAGCCAAATCGGTCAGGTTCGGCCCCGGCGCCAGGCCCACATCGCTGGTCATAAAGCCCTGCACCCGGCCGGCGACCACCGCCGGGGAATCGGAGCCGGTAGCCGTATGGCAAACCACGCAGCCGCCTGTGCTGTTGAACACCGTCTGCCCCCGGGCGGCCCGCGCCGACAGGGTTGGCGGTTCGCCAAAGCCTTCAGCCCATGCCAGGTAGTCTTCCTGGGGAAGCACCTGCACCAGAAACTTCATCTGGGCGTGGGCCGTACCGCAGAACTCGGCGCACTGACCGTAAAAGGTTCCCGTTTCGTCGGCCTGAAACCACATATAGTTATCCCGGGTAGGCACCACATCCACCTTGCCGGCCAGCTTGGGAACCCAGAAGCTGTGGATGACATCATCGCTTCTCAGGTCAATCCGGATGGCCCGGTCCACCGGAATCCGCAATTCATTGGCGGTAGTAATATACTTGCCATTACCGTCAGCGTCGGGGTACTGAAATTCCCACCACCACTGGTGGCCGACGGCGGTTACTTGCAGCGTATCCGCTCCCTCCGGCGGCTGATCCAGGTCGAACAGCGTAAATACCGACCAGATGCCCAGGCCCAGAATCAGAATGGTGGGGATAACCGTCCAGGTAATTTCCAGCGCGGTGTGTCCGTGGGTTTGCGGCGGCAGTCCATCTTGTCCGGGACGACGCCGGAACCGGATAATGGCGTAGAGCAGTATCCCTTCCACCAGAATGAATACCGCCACCATGACCCACAGGAGGACATTGAAAAGGAGCAGCTGCTGTTCGGCCACCGGCCCGGCAGTGCCAAAGGTGGACTGCTTGGCATCGGGGGCGCAGGCCAGAGCCAGGAATGAGAGGGCCAGCAGCCCCAGCGCCAGTGGAACCGGGCGCCTGCTTGGGAAGAGTTTCCGTTTGGACATAGTTTCGGTGTTGCCTTCGTCGTTCCTGGCCCCAGGAGGCCGGGAATCTTCGCCCTGGAAGGGCAAAAGCCCCATTTGCCAACTCCCCTGTTTACGGTTCTGCCGCCCGGCCTGGCTGGTATGTGCAATTTTTCACTAACGCCAAAACCTTACCACAGCCTTGATAAAGCTGTCAATGAAAACCGGTCAAATCTCCCGAGCCTGGCAGCCGTCCGCCGAAGGGCCGGCCCGCCTGTTGCCCGAAGCCTCCCTGTGCTATAATTTCTGCGCTCTTGACGGAGGGCATAAGGGGGCAATGGTCTTGCCGGGCCTTCAGCGGGAGCCGGGCCGGGCGCCCCATTGCCGGGGCTTTCCCGGCGATAGGGCCGGGCGCCGCTGCCCGTATATCAGGCCCGTATATCAGGAATGGGGGTATGGCTGCCGCTTGCCGGTCAAGGCAGCCGCAGGTATGACGTTTTTAAGTGGTCGCCCGGTGGACGACGACCTGAAAATTTTCACCGGAAACTCCCACCCGGCATTGGCTAATGCAGTATGCAATTACCTTAACCTGCCTCTTGGTCAAGCTGAGGTGTTCAAATTCGCCAATGACAACAGCTTTGTCCGCATCCTGGAAAATGTCCGCCAGCGAGACGTGTTCATCGTCCAGCCTACCGGGTTTCCGGTGAACGATAACCTGATGGAATTGCTGATAATGATCGACGCTTTCAAGCGCTCGTCAGCCGGCCGCATAACTGCGGTCATTCCATACTATGGCTACGGACGCACCGACAAGAAAGACCAGCCCCGGGTGCCGATTACCGCCCGGTTGGTGGCCGACCTGCTGACTACCGCCGGCGCCGACCGTCTGCTTACCGTTGACCTGCACGCCGGTCAGATTCAGGGGTTTTTTAATATCCCGGTGGACGAGCTGACCGCCGAAACCATCCTGGCCGAATACTTCAAGGCCAAGGAGATTAACGACCTGGTCGTGGTGGCAGTGGATATTGGCATCAGCAAGCGGGCCCGGGATGTGGCCGAGTATCTGGATGTGCCGCTGGCCATCATCGAAAAGCGCCGTATCGGCAACGCCGACCACAGCGAAACGCTCAACGTAATCGGCGATGTAAGGGGCAAGGTGGCCCTGACCTTCGATGATGAAATCCTTACCGGCGGCACTACCGTCAATGCCGGCCAGGCTTTGCTGGATTGCGGCGTTACCCGGGTGTATTGCTGCGCTACCCACCCGGTTTTTGCTCGCAAGGCCTATAACCTGATTGCCGAGAGCAGCTTCGAGGAAGTGGTAGTTACCGATACCCTGCCCCTGATTCCCGGCGCCAACCTGGACAAGGTTAAGGTGCTGTCGATTGCCCCGCTGCTGGGCGAAGCCATCAGCCGCATCCACTACGGCCAGTCGGTAGGCGAGTTGTTCAGCGCCCGCAGTTAGCAGCGGCGGCCAACCAGCCCGGCCGGGCCAATCGGGGGTAAAGCCACTTGCCAGCTGCTTTTACAATCGCGACGGACGGCGGCCCGGGCATTCCGGTTTCCAGCAGATTAAGCCGGGCACGGACGGAAGGTTCAGCCGGCAGTAAGCCGGCTTAAGGCCGGCGCCAGTCCGGCTGCCAGGCTATTTTGACGCGGAGGAAAGCCGATGATGTACGATTTGCTGGTTAAGGGCGGCGCGGTTATAGACCCGGCCCAGGGCATAAACGGCCGCAATGACGTGGCGGTGGCGGCCGGCCGAATAGCCCGGGTCGCCCCGGATATTCCCGATGCCGCGGCGGCCCGGGTGCTGGATGTCCGGGGCAAGCTGGTAACCCCGGGGTTGATTGACCTGCATACCCACATCTACGACGGGGTCAATGGCAATGGGGTGGAGGCCGACCTGGGCGGCGTCAGGGCCGGCGTTACCACTATGGTGGACGCTGGCAGTTCCGGCTGCGATACTTACGGCGGCTTTCCCAGGCACATTATCCCCAACAACGCAACCGAGATAATACCTTTCCTCCACATCTGCCGCACCGGGTTAGCTACCACCCCCGATATTTTCAGTCCGGCCAGTATCGACCTGGAGCGCACTATTCAGGTGGTGGAGCAGAATCGGGATGTTATCTTCGGCATCAAGGCGCGCATGGTTTCCCCGGCCCTGGAGATTATGGGTATGGAGATGCCCCGTATGGCCAAGCGGGCCGCCAAAGAGGCTGGCGTTAAGCTGATGGTGCATATCGGCGATACGGAGAAGCGTTACGATGAGCAGGTGATTCATCAGCTGCTTCCCATTCTGGAAGCCGGGGACATCGTAACCCACCTCTTTACCGCCAACCCCGGCGGGGTAATCGACGCTCAAGGCAACCTGGTTCCCGAGGCCAGGGAGGCTCAGGAACGGGGGGTGTGGCTGGATACGGCCCACGGCCGTATGAACTTCAGCTTCGACATCGGCCAGCGGGTGCTGGACCAGGGGCTGCTGCCCCATTGCATCAGCACCGACCTTACCCTGCCCGGCCGTCAGCTGACGGTGCATAGTATGACGGAAATGATGACCCGTTTCCTGGCACTGGAGTTTACCCTGGAGCAGGTGGTGGAACTGTGTACCCTGAATCCAGCCCGCGCCCTGGGACTGGAAGGCCGGCTGGGGTCCCTGACTCCGGGCCACCAGGCGGATATATCGGTGCTGGAGCTCCGGGAAGGCGACTGGATAGTGTACGACGTGGTGGGCGGCTCTCGCCGGACCGATAAAGCAGTGGTGCCAACCCTGACGGTAAAGCGCGGCGAGGTGTTCGAGGCCGGCTGGGGGCCGCGTCCCTGGGGGTGGGAACCGGACCGGGTATCGACAACAACCGATTAGACCATTATACCGGGTGCTTACTAAACCAATTCAGTCAGCTTGCCCTTTTACTTTGATTATGACTACCATCAATACCATAGAAGACCTGATTCGCCTGCTGGATGAAAACCCCGATTGGCTGGAAGCGGTACGCTCCCGCCTCCTGACGCGGCAATTGCTGGAAATGCCCCAGCGGTTAGCCGGTTTTATCGAGGTTACTAACCGGCGTCTGGATACGTTGGAGGCCACTGTTCAAGCTCAGCAATCCGACATTGAAACCCTTAAATCCGACGTCAAGTCTATCAGGGTTGATTTGGGTTACCTGAAGGGCGGCCACGCCAGGGCTTCCGCCATCAGGGAAGCTTCGGCCATAGCCTGCGATATGGGGCTGAAGCGAGTCAGAAACCTGACCTTCGATGACCTTCAAGCGCTTTTGTCGGCTTCGGATACCGCAGATATACCCCCCAACGAGCTAATCAGTTTCCGCCGGGCAGACCTGGTTATGGAAGCTACGGATCAATCGGGGGAGACTTGCTATCTGGCCGTTGAAATTTCATTCACCGTTGACAGCCGGGATACCACCAGAGCAACGCGCAACGCCGCATTCCTTTCTCGCTTTACCGGCCGCCCCTGCTACGCCGCAGTGGCGGGAATAAACCGGGACCGCCGGGTGGCGGAAGTCATCGATTCTGGCAGTGTTTACTGGCGCCAAATGTAAGACGAAGACCTGGAAGTAGATTAGCCGGCCAGACTCCAGCGGAATTGGGCTTGGTCGCTTAACTTTTCTTTACTGACTGAAGGGCTTTCCGTCCCACCTGCCGGGCTTGGGCCAGTGGCCGGAAGCGGGGCCGCATGTTCCGGGCAATCAGGGGAGCTACCTGACGGTTGCCGGCCACCAGTGGAGCCACCCATTGGCGCAGCTCTTTCAGGGTAGGCGGCTTTTCATCCCAGGCAGGCGTCAGGCAGTCCATAACCTCCCATTTTCGCCCCTTGCCCAAACGGGTCATTACCGCACCGCCGGCCTCCTGCACCGCCAGGGCGCCCCCCAGCATATCCCACATGCGCGGCGCGCCAATAACCGCATACTGCAAAACCCCGCAGGCGGTCATAGCCAACTCGTAGGCAATACTGCCGGTAGTTCGCAGCTCGCCCGGGTTCCGGCCCACCGGCTTGCCAAACCGGGTGGTTTGCACAAAGAACCCGGGCAGACCGATGAGTCGGTTCCCCACCGGTTTGTCGGACTGATAAACCGAGACCGGCTGGCTGTTGGCCTCATCCAGCGGCGTGAAGTAGGCGCCATTGCCCCGCCGGCAGTGCAGCACAAAGCCGCCCCCGGGGATCGGCCAGGGAATATAGAGGGCCCCGACTACGGGACGACCCCGGTAAAGGACGCCAATGGAAGAGGCGTAAACCGGCAGGCCGTTAAGGTAATTGGTAGTGCCGTCCAGCGGGTCCAGCACCCACAGGAACTCCGGGGCCGGCGTGTTGTCCCGCTCCGCATCGGCTCCTTCTTCCCCCAGGATGCCATGGGAAGGAAAGCGGCGGGCTATTCCGGCAGTCAGGTATTCCTGGGTCGTCCGGTCTGCCGAAGTAACCGGGTCCAGCCGGTTTTTGTCCTTGTACTCAACGGTCAGCTGACGGCCAAACTGGCCGGCCAGAATCCCTCCCGCATCCCGGGCCAAAGCTATCGCAGCCGATTCAATCCCGGCCAGTTGTTCATCCCAGGAATTAGCGTCCCCGGTCATACGCAACGTCAACTCTCGTCGGTCAACCCGGAATTATCCGGCGTCAGTATAGCATGCCGCCACATAACCCATCCGGGGCCGGTCTGTTATAATCGGGGACAGTTGATTTCACCGGCCCGGCAAGGGAGCGCCGGAATATGGGGGGAACCGATATGGACCTGGAACTGAAGAACAAGGTAGCGATTATCGGCGGGGCCAGCAAGGGCCTGGGGCGTGCCTGCGCCGACGTGCTGGCCGAAGAGGGATGTCGTCTGACCATTTGCAGCCGCACGGCTGACGACCTGGAGCAGGCGGCCAGGGAAATTCATGACGCTACCGGCGCCGAAGTGCTGCCCATCGCCGCCGACCTGGAAAATTACGCCAACATCAAAGACCTGGTAGCCACTACGACCAGCCATTACGGGCGGCTGGACATTATGGTCAACAACTCGGGCGGCCCGCCTCTGGCCCGGTCGGAAACGGCCACCGAGGAGCAGTGGGAGACGGCAGTGCAGCGGTCGCTCTTCTTCTTTTCCCGTATGGCACGGGAAGCCATTCCCCACCTGAAACGGCAAGGCGGCGGCCGTATCGTCAACATTCTGGCCAGCACCGTTTACCAGCCCATACCCAACCTGGCGCTGTCCGGCGCTACCCGCCTGGGCGTTGTCGCTTACATGAAAAGCCTGGCCGACGAGGTGGGGCGAGCGGGCATTCTGGTAAATAACGTAGCCCCCGGCTCTATCCTCAGTGAGCGAATGCTGTCCAACGTAACCAACCGGGCCAGGGAACTGGGCATTTCGGTGGAAGAGGGCCTGGCCCAGCGGGCCGGGGAAACCGCAGTGGGGCGCATTGGCGAGCCACGGGAACTAGCCTGTCTGGTGGCTTTTCTCGCCTCGGGCAAGTCCAGCTACATTACCGGGACTACCATCCTGGTGGATGGCGGCCTGGTGCGCTCGGTAATTTAAGAGATGCCGACTTGAAGGGGCGACAGCCGGGCCGGGGAGCGCCTGGCAGCCGCCGGGAACTTTGCAGCATGCGACCAAACTTCACATCGCCTGAAGAACCCAAAGATGCCGCGGGCTATAACCGGCGGGGCAACCAGTACAGCCGCAACGGGGCCTATGAACAAGCCATTGCCGACTATACCCGCGCCCTGGCGCTGGACGAAACCCTGGCCGACGCCTGGTTCAACCGGGGGGTATCCTTTTACGAACTGGGCCGGTATGCCGAATCTATTGACGACCTGACCCGGGCCATTGCCCTGAACCCGGCAGATGACAACTACTATGGCCGTCGGTCGCTGGCCTACCTGTTCAGCGACCGGCTGGCCGAGGCCCAGGCCGACCAGGACCAGTGCGACGCGCTGCGGAGCGGTGGCAGCCCATAGGCAGAAGGGTAACCGCCCACCCGGTCATGGCTCAAGCCTACCGCAACAAAGAAGCCCATTGGCGGAAGGGTAACCGTTGCAATCCTTATCAGTATATAATTCTGGGAAGCCTTGCGCAGCAACGGAATATGGAAAATTTGACGGCATTGAACATAAGCTCAGTCTCTTTATACGGTAGAATTACCCTTGAAGACGACGGCCGTGATAAGTTGTCCGGCATTCTCGGCAAACACAATATTAACTGGCCGCGGCAGGGTGTGGATAAGCTGGGCCTCTACGAAAGCGGCGCGGTCAGGCAGCATATCGGGCCGGAAGTTCCTTTTACGGAGGTTGTGGGTGTTCGCTTAAGCCGAACCTCTGCTGAAGGCATAACGTCGGTTACAATATGATCCAGGGAACGACCGTTCGATGTTCGTCATACTGGTTTTACCTTCCGTAAGCTCCGAACTTTCGGGCGAAATCCTCGACGGCACGGTTCGGAAGGGTTGCCGGGTTATTGAAGAGTTTGTTTTTGAAACGACGGCTTCCGCAGAGGGGACGTTATCATGACCACTGGTCAACGCGCGTATTATAATGACCGGAGAGCCAGGGTTGTTGGCCGCCTGGAAATGCCGTGGCCGGACCTGCATGGCCGGCCTGAGAATTCTGGCCGCTATGACTACGAAGATGAGCTTTGTGATCAGATTGCCCGCTTCCCCACCGCAGAGCAAATTGATGAGCTATGCGAAGTTTTGCGTATAACCACGCTTCGAGGGTTGTCGGCAGAAATCCTCAAGGGGGGAATCGCCCATACAAGGGACAATACCGACCGGCTGGAATACGCCAGGCTCCTGAACAGTTAGCTCGCAACCGCAGAAGAAACCATAGCGGCGGGAAGGAACGTCAACAGAATTGCGTCGCGCCGTCGGGCCAATGAATGATGCCCTGCTGAACCTTCCAGTCAATAATCCTGCTATATGCCCATCAATCACGTAAGACTACATAGGTCGGTCCGGAAGTTTCTGCGGAACCACCCGGATTTGGCCGCTAAGTGGGACAAAATTGTAATCAGTATTCAGGCGAACCCCCGCCGGGGATCCCACATTGACCACTTGAAAGGCCCCTGGCTTTGCAGCTACCGATGGGACGAAGGCTCCTATCGCATCAAATACGAAGTTCTGGGCGGTGGTTCAGAGCTTCATTTTTATGCTGCCAATAGCCGGGGGGATGTTTACCAAGGACAGCGCGGGGCTTCCCGAAGGCAATAACCGCCAGATCATAGTGAATGGCTATCCCCTACTGGCCGGAAATAGGGTACTGTTACCTGGTCGGTGGCCCGGACGAAGGTTACCTCCACCGGCATACCGATGGTTACTTCCCGAGGGTTGCAATCCACAATATTGGTGAACATCTTTACCCCCTCAGCCAGCTCCACCAGGGCCAGAACGTAAGGCACCTCTTCGGCAAAGCCCGGGGTACGGTTCTGGTAAGTTACGGTATAAGTCCACACGACGCCTCTGCCGCTGGCCGGCGCCCACCGGATGCCTTCAGACCAGCAATGGGCGCAAATGCCCCGCGGGTAAAACTGGTACTCGCCGCAGCTATCGCACTTTTGGAGCAGCAATTGCCCCCGGCGGCAAGACTCCCAGAAAGGCCGGGTTTCGCCGACTATGGTAGGCAAGGGCTTATTCCATTCCAATTCGGCTTGCGTCATAAGCTAATCCCTCCCCAAAATGACCGTGCCGCCGCTGTGCCGGGCGCCCAGCGACCCGCCGGTGCCGTGGCACAGGGCAATCTGGCAATCAAGCACCTGGCGCGGGGTTCCCGCAAACTGGCGGCGCAGCTGTCGGGTGGCTTCCAGCAGCAGGAAGATGCCGCGCATTCCCGGGTGGTTGGAAGATAGCCCGCCGCCGTCGGTATTGACCGGCAGCCGGTCGGGCAGTTCCGAATCCACTTGCAGCCGGCCCCCGGAAACGAACCGGCCCCCCTCGCCCTTGGCGCAGAAACCCAGGTCTTCCAGCGTCTCCACCACCGTAATCGTGAAAGAGTCGTAAATCATCGCCATGTCGATATTCCGGTGGGTTACGCCGGCCATAGCGAAGGCCGGCTCGTGGCTTTGTTTGGCGGCAATATACATCAGGTCCCGCTTGCCGGCCCCCTGGTGGGCAATAGCCTCGCCGACGCCCAGAACCCATACCGGCGTGTGGCGGCAGCTGCGGGCTACCGCCGGCGATGCCACCACTACTGCGCCGCCGCCGTCGGTGATGACACAGCAATCGGGCAGATGCAGCGGCGAGGAAATCATGCGGGAGTTAACCACGTCCGCCACCGTAATAGGGTCGCGGAACAGCGCTTCGGGGTTCATTGCAGCGTGCTTGCGCATCGCCACGGCCACCTCGGCCAACTGCTCTGAGGTAGTGCCGTAAAGGTGCATATGCCGCTGGGCAATCATGGCATACAGGCCCACCGTAGTAAGCCCATAAAGCTCTTCAAAGCTGTCCGGCGACGGGTCAAGCCGGGGGTGTCCATAACGGCCCACGCCGCCGGTGCCTACCGATACGCCGCCGGAACGGGCCAGGCTGCTGTAGGTGATGACGGCGCAGTTGATGCGTCCGGCGGCGATGGCAGTGAGGGCGTGCGACAGGTGAAACTCGAAGGAGCCGCCGCCTACCGTGGTATTGTCCACATACCTGGGGTACATATTCAGGTAATCGGCCAGGTTCATGCCGCTGTTGCGAATACTGCTGGAGGCGGTAAAGAGGCCATCCACGTCCTGTTTGGATAAACCGGCGTCAGCCAGGGCCTTGATGACGCTCTCCCCCTGAATTTGCAGTTCGCTCTTATCCGGCGCGTAGCGGGTAACATGCTCGTGAATACCCACAATAGCGGCGCCGTGGCGCAGGTCAACCATAAGCGGAAAGCCTCCCGTATAACGGAGTGAAGGGCAAGGGGTATTATGCCATATATGGCAAGCCGGTTTTTTATGCTTCAGCCGGGGCTATTCATACCCAATCAGCCCGGGTGTTCAAGCCAAAAGTCTGCCGAAGGTCTTGCAGTTCGGGGTGGGTTTCGTGGAGATGAGCGTCAAAAAAATGACGCGGGAGGGGGGGCAGCATGGCGAAGTAACCGTATAGGGCAAGACTTGTTTAAGTCGGTGAAACACCGGAATCAGAGACCGCAGTGTCCTTCACATTCGTTGATAAAACCGTTGGTCTCGATTAGCTGCCGGTCTTGTTCCAGAGCTTCCAGAAGGGGTATGCGGCGGTGGTGCAGGTAGGCTTTTTTGCGGAACATTTTACCCGCATTATGTTTCCTGGTTCGGAGCTGCTGGTCCAGTTTTACGACCTCGGCAAACAGGGTCGGGTCTGATTCTCTTACGGCCACCCAGCTTTCAGAACTGCGGAAGGGACAGGCGATACAGGCACTGCGGGAGAGGGTGCGGCCCGGGTGATTTTCCGAGAACCATTGAATACAATCCTGTCGGGACATAGGCACATTATCCACGAAGGGGTAGCGGTGGCCAATCCACCAGTTTCGGCTGGTTTTCACCCGGGCAATTTCGTCGGTAGTAATGCCCAGCCACATTTCAATCCAGGCGCCGTCGGGCAGGTTTTCCCTGGGGGCTACGCCGAGCAGTTCCCGGGTTTTTTTGATGATGGGGTCCAGCTTGTAGTTTTTGGTGCATTGCCGCCAGTTTATGCCGGCGGAAGTTCCGTCTTTCTCTGTAAGGTAAGCAGGAATGGTTAGCCAAGGTTGACCTTGCGCATTAAGGCCGTTAGTTACGTCTTCCTTGAGGCTGCGACCGTTGTCGGTAACTATTATGGGAAAGGACACCCGTTCTTTAAGCCAGGAAATAGTCTGGTAAACGCCTGCCGGTTCCCAATGGGTATCAGCGAAAATGGCGTAATCGGGGCGTTCCTTGAAGCGCCCGGCTTCGGCCATCAGACACATTACGGTGCTCTGAACCCCGCCGCCCAGGCTGAGAATGCGCAAAGCCGGAGGTTTTTTGTTTATCCGATGTCCTGCGGTCCTTTTGGGGGCTTGGCCTCCTCGACGACCCTGGCAAGGGTTTCGTCGGAGAGAGTTCCCAGGGATGTGGCGGCTGCTTTCAGGTTCAGGCTTTGCAGCATCCGGTTAGGGTAAGGGCGTCTGAACATATAATCGTTGCCGGGCTGAAGGGCCAGATCATAGATTTTGGCCACTATGCGGGGGTTGCTGACCAGATATGGCCTGTCCAGCAGCTGATGGTACATTTCCACATCGTTAGCCATAGCGGAAAGCAGACGCGGCGCGCTGTGCGTGGAATACTCGGAAGCTCTCCGGGATAATTCGGTCAGCCACCACAGCCGGGCAGCGGCGTTGTATCTCTTCATGCCAGTACCATGGCCCAGGTAATGTTCCTGTATCCATTCTTTGATTTTCTGGCCGTCGCTGGTTCGGCAGGGCGCCTTATTGCTGTTGGTGTGGTTCCAACGCCTGGTCGTATAGGGCAGCAGGGCAAAGCAGTTGATGGATGCCCACAGCCGATAGTCTGCCGCGGTTACCGGCGTAATATCGGGAAAAGACTTCCGGAGCAGGGGGGCGTTTTCGGCGTCGGTGGAATCATCCTGACGTTCTGCGGCATTAAGTTTTTCCAGGTTTTCCTGGGGAATGATTTCGGCGTCCCACAGGGCTTCAGGCGGGAAACCCTTTTTACGTCGCTGCTCTTCCAACGCCCCCTTCAAGGCGGACGGCGAAGGATTTTCGTAAAACAGCCGGGGATTATGGTTGCACAAGCCCTGAAGTTCTTCATATCCCTTAACGCTGAGTAGTGGTATGGCAGATGTCATTCTTCATCATCCTCGCTGTTTCGTCGCAGGAATTCCCTTAAGTCAGTGAAAGGGTTACCCAGCAGTTTTTGGGCGGTTACAAAGGGATCTTCATAGTTCAGGTCTATGGAAAGTTTTTCCGATTGCTTTTTAATGGTATCTACCCAGCCGGGTGATGGAGGTTCCTCGTCAGTTTCAGGATTTCGGATTGCGTGAATAGCCGTGACCAGAGCAGCACTCAGTACCGAGGGGACACTCAGTCCTTGCTGTCGGGTAACTTCCATTTTTTGCAGCTCCTGGTCGTTCACCCGGATGTTTATGTAGGGATTGTTGGGCTCCACCTCAATTTCCATAGTTTTTTCTGATTTCTCGACAGGAATAAACTGGAAAATGCTCCCAACGGGCAGGGATGCCACGTTAACGCTGAAGTGCCAGCCCAGGTCGGCGGCGATCGGGTCGCCTTCAGTTATTGTCGGTGCGGTTCCCTGGTAGAAGGGATGGGCGTTTGTGGTATCCAGGGCAATGGTTTCAGCAGCGACAATCAAGGGATGAAGCTCAACGGCATCCCGAAGCCATTGGGCGTTGATTCTGGCATTGATTTCCAGAGAACCTTCCGGGGCGGTAAAAGTTTGCTGGTAAAGCGTAGCCCGGCAGTAAAGCATGGCAGTGCAGCGCGCCTTGTGGTCAATAATCAGCTTTTCCAGGGTCGGTTCCTGGATAATGAAAGTCAGATTGAACCGAAGCTCATCATTGATCCAAGCCGGCTCTCTGAATTCAGTGCTGATCGAGCCGCCAGGATAGTGGTCTGATTCAGGGCTGAGTACCGGATAGGTGAAACCAAATTCCGATTGATATTTCACGCTGCATTGCTCCTGGGGTTAGAGTCCTTAAGGCGGAACCTCCGGCCGGCTACGGGTTCCTGCAAGGTTAGCTCCAGCGTTACCGGTTTTTCTTTACTGGGCGAAAGGGAGCGGATTTTCCCCCGGCCGGTTGGCAACTGCCGGTTATTGCGCCATACGCCGGTAATTTTCATCGGTATGTCGTTGCCATGCTCGGATACGGCATCGATGTGAACATTGTCGATGGTTTGGTCAAAAGGCGGGATTTCAATGATGAGACCATGGGTGCTGTGTCGCCCACCGGCGCGAAACTTGGCCTGCGCCAGAGGGTCCGGCTTCGGAATTGGCCTGGGTTTGGGCGGTTTAGGGGGACTGGGCCGGGGCGTCGGCCGGGGATTCGGCGATGGCGGCGGCTGATTCCGGCGAGTTGCTGCGCCGCCGGTGCTTCGCTGCACTGGCTGGCTGATTTCGCCGTTCCCTGGTTTGTACCCATAGTCAGACGGGTTTGTTGGGGTGATTGGCAGAAATCGGGACGCTTCGCCAGCATTAACCGGCTCGCTGCCGTTAGCCGGTTCTGCCTGTTTCCGGATTTCTTCTTTTACCCAAACGGAAAGTTCGCGCAGCGCCTTTCGGGCGCGACTTCTGGTTTCACGGTCGGAAATATGGTCAACGGACAGCTCGTTATGGTTCGGGTTTTCAGACCGACGGATGAAGGACTTTTCCTCCTCGTCAGAGCGGCAATCGACAATGGCGGTAAATGGAGTCCAATGGGACGGGATGCTGACTTGCGCCGGCCCCATTCTGTTCCGCACGCGGGTTATCAGCATACCGGCATCGCGCACCAAAGCAATATCGCTTCTGATCCGACCCTCGTGGCTGTGGAACGCAATATGCAGGGTTACTTTCCCGATTCCGGGAATGTGGGTTTCAGCGGCGGGCGAGGAAGTGGAAGCTTCTACCAGGTATCGTTCACGGGGGCGCTCCAGGTATTCCTGAGCGCAGGATGATATGCTCCCGGCGGTAATGGTCAGGTCGCCAATGGCGACTTCCAGTTCCCCTTTAACGATGGCATGAAAGAAGTTCTCGATGGCGATTCGGGCAAACTTTTTCTGCCAGTCGTCCTCTGGTTCGTAACCGGGCGCCCATATCCGGGTGCCCGGGGCTGCCAGTTGAAAATCGGCGGGTATGTCTGCGTTATACAGAGAATCAAAACTCGGGGGGGGGGGGGGGGGGGGGGGGGGGGGGGGGGGGACAGGTATCCTCTGCCAGTGAGGTTGTTGCCACTGGAATCCTTGTGTCCGCTCAGTATAGCGCGGCCAATAAAGCGTCGTTCCAGGGTATTGCCGGATTGGAAAGTGGTGGAATAAAGAATGGTTCGCAAAAGGGTGACTGCAAAGGTGGCGGCTTTTCCGATGCCATAGGAACCACTGGCATTTTTGCCTGGTTTGGCGCTTTCGCCATAGCCGCGGGTAAGGGCTTTCCAGGGGGAACGTTCGGTATCATTGTCATCAGCGCCGGTGGTATTGCTGTCAGTAATCACCAGCGTTAGGACGGTTTTCTGTTGCAGCTGACTTTCTGCCTTGCGGAACTGCTTCCGGTACTCGTCATCCTCGGGGCTAAGGGCTTTTATACTCGCATTGAAGGCTTCAGCCAGTTCTGACCCTTTGAATGATTCTACGCTCAATTGTTCAATCTGGTAACTTACCTGAACCGGGGTTCCCGGCTGACGAGCATCCAGGCTGTTCTGAATGGTTTCACGTATCAGGGAAACATCAAGGTTATTGGTGTAGTGTTCTATTCCGCTATCCCGCGGGCCGATGAGGTCACAGGCATCGTTGGCGGTAAATTGCCAGCTTATCTGGTTCGATGGCATCGACTTTTACCTTGAGGCTCAAAATTATTTTACGCATTCTAACCCACGCTGCAATAGAAAAGCAACTCGGCAACCCTCTACCTACCCCCCCCCCCCCCCCCCCCGCCACCCGGCAGTTCTTCGGGCAATGCAGTAACGTTTCTGGTGGTCGGTTCCCTCTTCCCGCACCGATTCGCCACAGGAACGACCCCCATATACCGGCGCCCGGTTGACAAGTCTTAAAACACCTGAAATATTTGCTGTTAAATAATGCGTTACATAAACGCTTGACAACGCACTAAATAGTATGTTAATTTATATTTATCTTACTAATACAGAGGTGCGTATGACACTCACAGTTCCATTCGCCAATGACCAGTACAGCCTGCGCATTCCCGCCCACCACTTTCGGCAAGGCCCGAGGGACGTCTATTCTTTTGCGTTGGACCTGCCAACGGTCGACGGCCTCTTGCCCCAGCGGGTTGATGAGGATGTGGTTAAGGACGCCAACCGCCGTTTGACGATTAGCCATGCCAGGAACATTCAGGCGTACCTGTCCGACCGCCCGGACTGGCTGCTGGGAGCCTTGCTGCTCGGCATCGCGCCGGATGCCCTGGAGTTTGAGCCTTACAAAGATGACGCCGGCAATGCCAGCGAAGGTTTTGGCGAGTTGCGAATCCTGACCAACCGAATCAATACCCTCCGCATATTCGACGGACAGCACCGCCGGCGAGCCATTGCCGACGCGCTAGACAGGTTGGAAAACAGCGACGAGAATTCCAGGCAGCTGGCCGCCCTCCGTGGTTCCTCACTCCCCATAGTTTTATACGCCGAGCAGGACCTGAAGGCGCTGCGGCAAATGTTTACCGACGCCTCCAAAACCAAGCCCATTGAGGCCAACACGGTCACCAGGTTCGACAAGCGCGACGCGTTCAACCTGGCGGCGGTCTGGCTGGCCGAAAACAGCGAACTGTTCGCTGACCGGGTTGAGATGGAGCGAACTACGGTGCAACGGAGTAGCCAATGCCTGATTTCCATCAACCAACTGGCCAAAGTTCTCAAGACTTTGGAGTTCGGCTATAAGAGCAGGGTGAGCAAAGACCGCAACGAAGAACTGATGCAAAGCCTGGATGCGCTGCATGAACGCTGCCTGGCCTGGGCCGACGGTTTCATGCCCGCAGCCCGGCAGGAATTTAACGACTTGCTGACCGGGGACATCGCCAACGAGGAAATCCCCAAGCTGCGTTTAACCTCTTTTGCTTACAACTCGACAGTAATAAGGGTTATTGCCGGGTGTCTTCACCAGTGGCGAAGGGAACAGCGCAGCGAAACAACTTTGGCTCAATTCTTCTACGACGCCTTGCTGGATCGGCGGAATAACGCTGAAAGCCTGCCAGTAAAATCTGGCATGGTGACGGCTAATGGCACTGTGCTCGCCAGCAACCCTATTGTAATGGAGGCCATCAACTATATAGCCCGGGAGGCTGCTAACGCCGCTAACTGACAAGAGTGTCGGTTAAAGCGCGGGAACTCCGCCCGGCGTTCCGTGACGCCGGAACGCCGGGCGGCAACCCTCTACCTACCCCCCGCCACCCAGCAGTTCTTCGGTCAAGTCGGCCAACCGGGTTGCCAACCTGGAACGCTGTTCCGGGTGGCCCAGGTTCAGGTTCAGGGGCGTTATCGATATGCGGTTGTTCCGGGCCGCCCACATATCGGTTCCCTCGCCGTTATCCGACATCACGGCCCGGTTGCGGGCAATCCAGTAACGTTTCTGGTGGCCGGTTCCCTCTTCCCGCACCGATTCGCTATAGGAACGGCCGCCGGGGCGGGTTAAATCGATGCCGGTTATCTGTCCCATAGGCAGGCTGGGCACATTTACGTTGAGCAGAAAGGCTTCCTTGTCCGGCTGCCCCGCTTGCCGCTGGGCCAACCGGCGCAGCAGGGCGGCGGCGCCGTCGAACCGGGGGTTTTGCACCGAACCTACCGATATGGCAATGGCCGGGAAGCCGCGTACATAGCCCTGCAACGCCGCGCCCACCGTCCCCGAAACCATTACATCCCAACCCAGGTTGGAGCCGGAATTGATGCCGGATACCACCAGGTCCACCGGCCCTACCAGCTTTTCCAGTCCCAGAATGCAGCTATCCCCCGGGGTGCCTTCCACGGAAAAGGCGGTAACCGGGTAGCGGGCTTCCGCCACGGCCGGGGCATCGCCGGCCGCTTCTTCGTTAACCGCAGCGCTCAAACGCTCCAATGCCGGTATTTCCAGCGAGCGGGCCTTGACCGGCGCGTGCAGGGTCAAAGAAGCGCCGACCCCGCTCTGCTCCCGGTCCGGGGCCACCACAAACAGCTCGCCCACTTGAGCCAAAGCCTGGGCGGCCGCCCACAGGCCGGGGGCGTGAATGCCGTCGTCGTTGGTAAGTAGAATTTTCAGGGTTACTGTCCTCCGGCCTGGTTCATTGCTCTGCCGGTTCTTGCGGGGGCAGCCCAACGGCCGCCGGCTTTACGTCTGGAAGCACAATACAGCCGGCGGCGTTTACCCGGAAGCGGAAGCAAGAGGACGTTGGGCGCTCCTGACCGGCCGGGGCCAAAGGCCAATGCCGGAAATCGCCGGGCGCTGGGTCGGTCGTTTTCCCTCCGCGCCAGCCGGGGCCGGTTTCTCCCCACCCCGCTCTGACATCCACGCATTTTCCGGCTGGCAGCCTAGTGGTGGGCCAGACCAACGGCATGGAATATGGCGTGTTTCACTTCCACCGGGGCAATGGCCCGGCGGTAGTCCGCCGAGGCGAACAGGTCGCCGATGATGCCGCTGCCCAGGTCGTCGGCCAGGTGGTTGGCCGCCGCGTCGATGTTATCCGCCGTCAGCTCCCGGCCGGCCAGGGCCGCTTCGACCGAAGGCGCGCGCACCGGGCGGGGCACCAGGCCGCCAACCGCCACCCGGGCCGAGACGCACCGGCCGTCCGCAACGTTCAGCACTACTGCCCCACCAATGACCGGATAGAAAGAGGCGGGGTGAGCCATTTTGGCGTATTCCCCCACCTGGCCGTGAATATGCTCCGGGCGCCGCTCGTGGTCGTGGTGGGCATGGCGCTCAAGTTCGTGGTCGTGGCCCGATTCATGGTTGTGGCGCGTCAAGGTCGGCACGGTAACTGCGGTTACCAATTCGTTGGCGGCGGCGGCGGTCGCAAAAGCCCCCTGAAAGAAATCGCCGATGGCAACCGTGCGGGAGCCGTTGGGGCCCTGCAACTCGACGCCGGCCTCCAGGGCGGTAAGGACGGTTCCCCAATCCGAGGCCGGGTCGGCGTGGGCAATGTTGCCGCCGATAGTGCCACGGTTGCGCACCTGGGGGTCGCCGATGCCGCCGGCTACTTCAGACATCAAGGGGTTGGCGCGCTGCAGGTCAGGGGAGGCGGCAATGGCCCCGTGGGTGGTCAGGGCCCCGATGCGGATGGTATCGCCATTGACGCTGATGCCCCGCAGGTCGCTCAGCCCGCCAATGTCGATGAGGGTGGACGGCCGGGCCAGGCGCAGCCGCATCAGGGGCAGCAGGCTATGCCCGCCAGCCAGCAGCCGGGCGTCTTCGTGGGCGCCGAGCAACTCAATGGCTTCGGCAGCCGCGCCGGCTTTATGGTAATGAAACTCCGGAGTGTACATAGCAGTTCCTCCCGGTCCGGCGACCTTAAGACTGATTATGAATGGCCCGCCAGACCCGCTCCGGGGTCAGGGGCATTTCCAGACGGGTAACTCCCAGGGGACGCAGAGCGTCAATTACCGCGTTGTAGATGGTGACCGTAGAGGCAATGGTTCCGGTTTCGCCGATGCCCTTTACGCCCAGGGGGTTGTGCGGCGACGGGGTTTCCGTGGACAGGGTTTCAATGTCGGGCAGCAGATGCGCCCGGGGCAGGGCGTAATCCAGCAGGGAGCCGGTGAGCAGCTGCCCGTTGTCGTCATAGACCGCCCCTTCCCACAGGGCCTGGCCGGCCCCCTGCACCACGCCCCCGTGCACCTGTCCTTCCACAATCATGGGGTTAATCTGGGGGCCGCAGTCATCCACCGCCACGTAGCGTTGCAGCACAATATGGCCGTTGTCCGGGTCCACGCTGACCACCGCTACGTGCGCCCCGAAGGGGTAAGAGAAGTTGGGCGGGTCGTAGAAGGTGGTGGCCTCCAGCCCCGGTTCCATACCTTCGGGCATATTCCAGGCCACATTGGCCATCAAGGCAATATCCTGAATGGTTTTGCCCTGGTCGGGGGCGCCCCGCACGAAGAAGTTGCCATCATCATACTCAATATCCGCCTCGGCGGCCTCCAGCAGGTGAGCGGCCAGGGTAACGGCCTTATCACGGATTTTGCGGGCGCTGAGCGCCACCGCCCCACCGCCCACCACCGTGGTGCGGCTTCCGTAGGTGCCCCAGCCCATCGGGGTATTGTCCGTATCCCCGTGAATCACCTCCACATCATCCACCGGCACGCCCAGCTCCCCGGAGATAATTTGAGCGAAGGTAGTTTCCTCGCCCTGGCCATGGGGTGAGGTGCCAATGTAAACGTTCACTTTGCCGGTAGCGTAGAAGCGGACGGTGGCGCTCTCCCACAGGCCGCCGCCGAAACCCACGGCGCCGGCTACCTGGGAAGGCCCCAGCCCGCAGATTTCGCAGTAGCAGCTGACGCCGATGCCTATGTAGCGGCCGTGCTGCCGTTCGTGGGCCTGTTCCTGGCGCAGTTGGGGGTAGTTGACGCGTTCCAGGGCCGCATCCAGCGCCTTCTGGTAATCGCCGCTGTCGTAAGTCAGCCCAATAGCCACGTCGTGCCCGTCGTCGAACCTGGGAATCAGGTTCAACCGGCGCACTTCCACCGGGTCCTGGCCCAATTCCGCCGCCAGCAGGTCGAGCAGCCGTTCCAGCAGGAAAGTGGCCTCGGGCCGGCCGGCGCCCCGGTAGGCTTCTACCGGGGTGGTATTGGTAAAGCAGCCATAAATATCGGCCTTGATGTTGGGAATATCGTAGGGGCCGGAATACATCAACCCGTGCAGAATGGTAGGGATGCCCGGCGCGGCGGTGGAGAGATAAGCGCCCATGCCGGCATAAACCACGCTGCGGACGCCGGTAATCCGCCCCTCGCGGGTAGCGGCCAGCTCCACGTACTCCACGTGGTCCCGTCCGTGGGTGGTGGCGACGAAGTTCTCCGAACGGGTTTCGGTCCACTTCACCGGCCGGCCCAGTTTCATGGCGCAGAAGGCGGCAACCATCTCCCAGGCATAAACGGCAATCTTGCTGCCGAAGCCCCCGCCCACCTCCGGGGCGATGACCCGTATCTTATGCTCGGGCAGGCCGGTTACCAGGCAGGCAACGAAGCGGGCAATGTGCGGGTTCTGGGTGGTGTTCCAAAGAGTCAGTTCACCCATAGAAGGCAGGTAGCTGGCCAGAGCCGAGCGGGGTTCCATCGGGTTGGGGATCAGCTTCTGCTGAATTATGGTATCCCTCACTACCACCTCGGCATTGGCAAAGGCAGCATCGGTATCGCCGCCGGCGGCTACCCAATGGAAGGCCTGGTTATTGGGCGCATCTTCGTGCAGTTGCGGGGCGCCCTCGCGCAGCGCCGCTTCCGGGTTAACCACCGCCGGCAGCGGCTCATAATCCACCGCAATCAGTTCCAGGGCATCCTCGGCCTGGTAGCGATCTTCGGCCACCACCACCGCCACCGCATCGCCCACGTAGCGAACCACGTCCCGGGCAATCGGCGGGTACGCCACGGCCTTAACATCGGAATCGGGGATGACCCAGGCGCAGGGCATAGGGTTAAGGACGCCTTCAGTATCGGAGCCGGTATAAACGGCCAGCACCCCGGGGGCGGCAGCGGCGGCGGCGGTATAGATGCTGCGAATTCGGGCGTGCGCGTGGGGGCTGCGCAGGATGGCTGCGTGGACCATGCCGGCCAGCTTAATGTCGTCGGTGTAAGCGGCCTGGCCGGTAATCAGCCGCGGGTCTTCCCGGCGGCGAATGCCGGAGCCGAACAATCGGGTAGTCATGCCTAACCTCCCATCGCTGCGGCGGCGGCCAGGGTCGCTTTGACAATGTTCTGGTAACCGGTGCAGCGGCAGATGTTGCCCTCCAGCCCGGCCCGCACTTCCGCGGCGGTGGGGGCCGGGTTGCGCTCCAGCAGCTCGGTCACCGTCATTATCATGCCGGCCGTGCAATAGCCGCATTGCAGGCCGTGGTTATCCCAAAAAGCCTCCTGAACCGGGTGCAGGCTGCCGTCCTGCGCCAGGCCCTCAATGGTAACCACCTCGGCGCCGTCGGCCTGAACCGCCAGGCAGGTACAAGCCTTGACGGTAACCCCGTTCAGACGGACGACGCAGGCGCCGCACTGACTGGTGTCGCAGCCGATTTTGGCGCCGGTAAGCCCCAGCTCTTCGCGGAGATAGTGCACCAGAAGCGTCCGCGGTTCTACTTCCGACGCATAACCTTTGCCATTAACCGTTATCGTTATCGGAACTTTCACTTCGCGCCTCCATCGGTGAATTCAGAGCAGCCAACCATACTTGACCAATACTTGAGCGCAACCTTTCAAGCTATGCCGGCAGTATATACGGGGGTATTAAGGGTAGTCAATGCGCCCCGGCTATACTCAATGCGTGGCGGCGCTCAGTGTGTGGTGGCCTTTCGGCAGCCAGCCGGCTATACACCCGGCCAGCCGCAGCCGAGCATTGTTCCCTTCCTGCTGTCCAGCTTCCCGGCTGGCCCGGTTCTACCCCTGAACCAATCCGAATTGGCAATGCCGGCCTGGGGCATTCCCTGCCGCAGAATGGTATTATAGTTATCCATAAACGCGGGCAATACCGCGCAATATCCGCGCGGCCACTGTTTTGAGCGGGCAGCGCCAATTGAGAAATTAGACCGGTAATAATGAGCCTTCCCTTTCGACCAATTCGCCGCCGCCGACTGCGTGTTCTGCTGGCCCGAGCGGCGGCAAACCCCATCAGTCATCTGGCAGCCTGGGCGGCGCTGCCGCTTCCCCTGTCGCTGTTCCTGATAGCCCTGTTCGGACAGGTTTACTCGCAGGAGATTGCCTTTGCCCTGCTGCTGGCCGCCTTCGTCAGCCTGCTGATTCTGGTGGGCGGCAGAGGCAGGGAGGCCGGGAAGGCAGTACCGGTATCCGGGCCGTCCAGTCCACGGAACTGGCTGCTGCATTTAGGTTGGCTGGCGGTGATAGCGGCCATTGCGCTCCGCTATGTCCTGCTGGAGTTTCTGCCGCCGCCCTGGCCGATTATTGAGGAACTGCAAACCGGCGGCATTGCCCAGAAACTGATTCAGCGGGGCGAGTTTCCGCTGGATTTTCGCTTTACCAAGTGGATGGCGGCCACCGGCTTTCGGGTAGGCGGGTATTCGCTGGACGGGCTGCGGCTTCTGTTTGCCCCGGCCGGCGCCGCTTCCATCCTGCTGCTGGCATTGACGCTGCGGCGTCTGCAAGTAGGGTGGGCGGGAACGCTGCTGGGGGTTTTCACCTTCGCCAGCCTCCGGTTCCTGGTGCTCGGCGGCAATACTGCCGAAGAAATATTCGGCGGGCTGCTGTTTGAGATGCTGCTGTTCTACTGCGTCGTGAGCAGCCGAACCGCCAGCAGCCGGCGTCGGGCGTTGCTGTGGGCCGGGCTGGCCGGGCTGGCCGGCGGCGCGCTGATGTACGAGTACGTCCCCTATAAATGGGTTATAACCGTGCCGGCGCTGTGGTGGCTCTGGCAAGGGTTCCGGGAGCGGAAACGGCTGGCGCGGCGACATCTGCTGCTGCTGGCAAGCTGTTATGTGCTGCTGGTTACGCTGGTCAGCGCCCCGGTCCTGCAGCAAATCGTAGTGCGCGACTTCACCGATAACCCGCAAACGAGTTTTTTCTTCGAGAGTTTTATCCGGCATGGCGAGCATCGCAGCTTTCCGCCGGCCAGTTTTGCGGAAGCCCGGCAAGCGGCCGGCAAGCTGATTGATTACCTCCAGGTGCTGACGGGGACCGGGGCCTATGAGTCCGCGAATTATTACCGCATCTGCTGCGCTGAACCGGTAATACCCCTGGCTGTCGGTATTCTGTTCGGCGCGGCCTGGCTGTACGGGCTGCTGGCCGGCTGCGCCCTGCAACGCATTGCGGCCGGCATGGCGCTGCTGATTACCGTGGCCTACGGACTGGTGGCCAGCAACTTCAACGTCGGCGTCCTGATACCCATCGCAGCGCTGCTGTCCCTGCTCAGCGGGACGGCCGCTGACGCCGCCCTGCGGAAATTATCCCGGCCCAAACTGCGCTATCTGGCCTACGGCGCGGCGGCGGGCCTGACGGTTGCAATTGTGCTGGTGAACGGGTATGCAACGCTCCAAATGGCCAACGCCGAACGCTCCCGCACCGACTATAGCAACAACTATTACGCTATTTTCGAAACCGCTGGGCAGGAAACGCGGAGCTATGAAACCGTTTATCTGGTTTCAGAGCTCACCCATTGGCGCACCTCGGATAATAATTGGCTGTTTCCGGATTTCCAGGGCAGCGTTGAGTACTACGACGCGCTGCCGCCGGCGGACAATATCCCGCCTGGAACGCTGGTGGTGACGGGGAAGCCCCACGATATGGGAGAAAGCGTCATAAACGAAGCGGTCGGGCTGGCCCAGCGGCTGAACAGCGCGCACACCCTGCGCATTACCCCCAACCTGTTGGGCCATACGGCGGCAGTATCATTCTGCTACCAATGCAATGGGGAACAATGAACGGCTCCCGGAACCTTGTACCCCGGCGCTTTCCCCCCTATCATGTTGGTATTTTCCCGCGTTGAGGTTAACCAATGTTCCCCCAGAACGTCTTTCCCGACACGGCAGCCATCGACGAAAAGGGCTGGCTGGTTATCGGCGGCTGCTCTGCCGCTGACCTGGCCCAGGAATACGGCACCCCGGTTTATGTGCTGGATGAAGCTACCCTGCGCCGCCGCTGCCGGGCCTACCGCGCCGAGTTCGAGCAGCGCTGTCCCGGCGCACAGGTCCTTTACGCCGCCAAAGCCTATATCAACCCGGCCCTGGCCCAGATCCTTAACGAAGAGGGGCTGGGCCTGGACGTGGTCTCCGGCGGCGAACTGGCGGTGGCCGCCGCTGCCCGGTTTCCTATGGAAAAGGTATATTTTCACGGCAATAACAAGACCCCCGACGAGCTGGCCTATGCCCTCTCCTGCGGAATCGGCCGGGTGGTGGTGGACAGCTTCCATGAGCTGGACCTGTTGAACCGCCTGGCCGGGGAGGCCGGCCAGGCGCAGGATATTCTGATACGGGTATCGCCGGGCATCGACCCCCACACCCACGCCTATACCACCACCGGCATCATCGACTCCAAGTTCGGTTTCTCAATCCAGACCGGCGATGCGGCCCGGGCCGTCCGGGCCGCCCTGACCGCCCCTTACCTGAACCTGCGGGGGCTGCACTTCCACCTGGGTTCGCCGATTTTCGAGCTGGAACCCTACGCCGCCGCCACCGACCTGGCGCTGCGGTTCGCCGCCGGTTTCCGGGAAGAGGGCCTGGCTTTGCAGGAGTTCAGCCCGGGCGGCGGCTTTGCCATCGCCTATACCCGCCAGCAGCAGCCGCCGGCCATCGCCCGGTACGCCGAAACCATCGCGGCCACCCTGGAGGCCACCTGCCAGGAGTTGGGGCTGGCCCGGCCGTCGCTGCTGATTGAGCCCGGCCGGGCCATCATTGGCCCGGCCGGGGTGGCCCTGTATCGGGTCGGAGCCATCAAGAACATCCCCGGCGTGCGCACCTACGTCAGCGTGGACGGCGGCATGGGGGACAACATCCGCCCGGCTTTGTACCAGGCTGAATATGAGGCGCTGTCGGCCGGCAAGGCCAACCACCCGGCCACCGAACTGGTAACCATTGCCGGCAAATACTGTGAATCGGGAGACCTGCTGGCTTCCGACATCCTGCTGCCCGACCCGGAACCGGGGGACATTATCGCCATTCCCGCCGCCGGCGCCTACTGCCCGGCCATGGCCAGCAACTATAACCTGAACCCCCGCCCGCCCATAGTCCTGGTCAACGAAGGCCGAAGCCGCCTGATTCGCCGCCGGGAAAGCTACGCCGACCTGATGCGGTGCGATTTGGGGAAGACCGATTAGAGGTGCAAGACTTGTTAGCGGAAGAAGAACCGGACAATCAACACGCTCACGACCTAACCATGGAACAACTCGAGGCAAACGGCGATCTGGAACCCTGCGATTACGATCTGGAACCGGTCGATGATGCGCTGAACCGCCCCGACATGGATGAAGAGTGGAGTGAAACAGAAGGCCGTTGGGTCGGGTTCTAACCCCCCGGCTTACCCAGGCAAAAATTGTTACACTCCGCTATATCTATGTATAAGCAGGGTAGTGAAATAATGGCTCGACCGAGGGTCTTGCGCAAGAATTTTCTTTTGAAGGCGACAGTCTATCCCGTGGTTATGCTCGGCGGGTTGGTGCTGGCGTTTTACTATTACGATGTTTTGCTGGGTAAAACGATGTCATGGCTCCTCGCTGCGGCGACCGGCATCGCGTTATATGGGTTGGCCCGATTGGTTGTGCCTATAATTACGGAGCTTTGGGGAGGCCGCCCTTAATGCGTGCATCTGCTTTCTGCCTGGTGGAAAACTCTGACAAGCGAGTGCTTCTGGTGCAGCGCAAAAAAGACCCGCGCGTCGGGTTCTGGTGCCTGCCGGGGGGGGGGGGGGGTAGTTGACCCCGGGGAAAGTTCGGCTGATGCAGCCCGCCGGGAAGTCAGGAGGAAACCTGGCTTAATGTCCAGATTAAGGAGTGCCTGGCGTCAAGCAAGACATCCCGAACAAGAGTATATCGAGGAGAGATAATCGGTGGGGAATTTCGTATCGATTTTCGGGAGTGTCTTAACGGGGGATGGTTTCCCTATAACGCTTTGCCTGCCCCCGGCCTGGCCTTCCGAACCCATCGCCGGGCCCTTGCGAAACATACCGAACCTTTGCGCCCCTTGCGGCGTCTTATCCAGTTGTTCAAGCCGGGAAGGAAGGTACGGCGCTCGCTAAAAGCTGTCTTTTCCTGGGTTGTCATGTTCAGTCTTATGGGCGCGGGCGCATTGATCTATCTACTCATTTATATATTGGATCTGTGGGTCTAATACCCCAATCTATATACCCATGTGGCAGGTTTACGGACAGGAACACATCCTTCGCCAGTTGGACGCCGGACTGAAAACCGGGCGGGTAGGCCACGCCTACCTGCTGGTCGGCCCTCCCCGCGTGGGCAAAATGACCCTGGCGGTCAACATGGCCCAGGCGGTCAACTGCCTGGCCGGGCCGGGGACAGCCCGGCGTATGCCGTCCCCGGCTCCCCCCGACGCCCCCCGGCCGGCCGGCCCGGCTGACAGCCTTTTTGCTTTGCCGGAAGCGGCGCAGCCGTCCGAAGCAGCCAGCCTTTCCCCCACGGCTGAGCCAACTGCCGCCCCTTCCGGCGCGCCGCCCTGCGGACAGTGCGGCCAGTGCCGGCGCATTGCCAAAGGCAGCCACGCCGACGTACAGGTGGTCGGCGTCAGCAGCGAGGAGGGCGGCCCGGCCCGCCGGGATATACGCATTGACCAGGTGCGCGAGCTGGAAGCCTTCCTTAACCTTACGCCCTATGAAGGCGCTTGCAAGGTGGTAATCATCGACGGGGCGGAGCTGCTGAATACGGCCGCCGCCAACGCTCTGCTCAAAACCCTGGAGGAACCGCCGGCCGAATCCCTGCTGCTGCTGCTGACTGCCAACGAGGATGCCCTGCTCCCTACCATCCGTTCCCGTTGCAGTCTGCTGTACCTTAAAACGGTCGCCAGAGCAGAACTGGTTGAGCAGCTGCGGCAAAGGTATGCCGCCGACCCGGCAACCGCCGAGCTTCTGGCCCGCCTGTCCCGGGGCTGTCCGGGGCAGGCGGCGCTGGCCCTGCAGGATTCCCGGCTGCTGGAACAGCGCGAGGCAGACCTGGCCCGGCTGCTGGAGGTTTGCCAGGGCGGGCTGGATGCCCGGTTCGATTACGCCGCCGACCTGGCCGGCCGCTTCAGTCGGGAGCGGGATGCAGTCCGGGAGTTGCTTTACCTGTGGCTGCGCTGGTGGCGGGATCTGCTCCTGATTAAGGAAGGCGCCGAGGAATACCTCCATAACGCCGACCGACTTACTCCGCTGAAGCTGCAAGCTACCGGGCTTACCACCAGCCAGGTAACGGCTTTCATCAAGCGCATTAACCGCACCCTGGAAGCGCTGGACGCCAACGCCAACCCCCGCCTGGCTCTGGAGACGCTGATGCTGGGGCTGCCGGGGAAGGCTCTCCGGCAATAACAACAATGTAAAGATTGCCATTCCGGCGACTGAAGGGGCATGGCTCAACGCCAACCCAATAACTAATCCGCCTCCCGCTCGGCCCAGGGCAGGTACGGACGCCACTCTTCCAGAATGGCGCGGTTTTGCAGAATGCGGTAAGGGTTAGGCTGGGGCGCCCGGGGCGGGGCTTTCAGGCGCATATCCGCCTCTTCCGGCGTGCGGCCAGCCTTGTGCCGGTTGCAGCGGTTGCAGGCAGCCACCACGTTCTCCCAGGTGTGCGCCCCCCGCTGCCGGCGCGGCACCACGTGATCCAGCGTCAAATCCTGGGACTTTTTGCCGCAGTATTGGCAGGTATATTGGTCGCGCAGAAAGATTTCCTTCTTGGAAAGTTTGCGCGGGGCAAAGGGCCGTTTGACCAGATAAACCAGCCGGATGATGGAGGGGGCATCGATCACGGTGGATACGGTATGCACTGCGCCCCGGTGGTTTTCCAGCAATTCCGCCTTGCCCTTGCTGAGCAGTATGATCGCCCGCCGCACCGTGGAGACATTGATGGGGACATAGTTGAGGTTCAGCACCAGCACCGGAGAGGAAAGCCCGCCGGCTTTATCGGGTTCCTGACCGCTGCCGTTTCCGCCACGGTCAGCGCCGGCCTTTGCGGCTTTACCGGTTTGACCCTTCGCAACCACCGTGTACGACACCTCGCTCAGTCGGGAAGTTTCCGAGTTGGCTGATGAGTGTAAACTGGTTACCGGGTGTTACTGGCATCTGCTGAACCCATTATAGAGGGGTCAGGGGTTAGTTGCCAGGGGGCTTTGCGTCACGGCGGCTATGCCCGGCGTCAGCCCGGCTCGGGGGCCATTCATCCGTACCTGCCCACGGCCCAATCCATGCTCCGGCAACCCGCTATTTCCGGTTGCCCGGCAGCAGCTGTTAGTATAATATGGAGCCGGGCCGGACGGCCCGACAATCAATACAGGAAGGGTCAATACGCATGGCTCAACGCATCAGCCTGAAGGTCAACGGCGTCTGGCGGGAAGCAGCAGCGCCGGCGCGCCGGCTGCTGGTGGACCTGCTGCGCTACGACCTGGGGCTTACCGGCACCAAGGAAGGTTGCAGCGTCGGCGTCTGCGGGGCGTGCGCCGTCCTGGTAGATGGAGAGATGACGGCCTCCTGCATCACGCTGGCGGCGGCGGTGGACGGCGCTGAGGTTACCACCATTGAGGGGCTGGCCCAGGACGGCCGGCTTCACCCGGTACAGCAGGCTTTCATCGACTATGGGGGCTTTCAGTGCGGCATCTGCACCCCCGGTCAGGTAATGGCCGCCAAGGCGCTGCTGGATACCAACCCCAACCCTGCCGAGGCGGAAATCCGGGACTGGATGATGGGCAATCTGTGCCGCTGCACCGGCTACTACAAAATCCTGGAATCGGTAGTGCAGGCCATTGCCGCCAACACTGCCGGAAAAGAGGGGCCGGCGGTCAATGAACAACTTTGAGTTTCACCAGGCCGCCAGCCTGGAGCAGGCCTTTGAGCTGCTGGAGCGGCATGGCGACGACGCCCGCCTGATGTCCGGCGGCACGGCCCTGGTGCTTCAGATGAAGCAGCGTTTTGCGCAGCCCGGCCACGTCATAAGCCTGCGGCGCATCCCCGGCCTGGCCGAAGTAACCGAGGTCGGTGACTCCGTCGGCTCCCTGAAAATCGGCGCCCTGTGTACCCAGCGCCAGGTGGAAAACCACCCCCTGGTGCTGCAACGCCTGCCCCTGGCCGCCGCAGCGTACCGTCAGGTAGCCACCCCCCGCATCCGCAGCATGGCCCGTGTCGGCGGCGGCCTGGCCCACGGCGACCCTAACCAGGACCCGCCGCCGGTTCTGATTGCCCTGGGCGCCTCGGTAATCCTGTCATCAGCAAACCAGCGCCAGCGGACCCTGCCGGTGGCAGAGCTGTTTCTGGATTACTTTGAGACCGACGTCCGCCCCGGAGAGGTGATTACCGGGCTGGTCATTCCGCCGCTGCCGGCCGGCGCCGGGGCTGCCTGCCTGAAGTTCCTGCCCCGCACCGCCGACGACTACGCCACCGTATCGGCGGCGGCCGTGGTAACGCCCGACGGGGAAGGCAACTGCCGGGAGGCGCGCATCGTGCTGGGCTCGGTGGGGGTTACGCCCATCCGGGCCAACGCCGCCGAGCAGCTGCTGCGGGGCCAGCCCTTGACCGATGCCACCATCCGGGCGGCGGCGGCCACCGTCCCCGCCGCGGTGGACCCGCTGGACGACCACCGGGGTTCGGCAGAGTATAAGCGCGAAATGGCCGAGGTCTTTACCCGCCGGGCAGTGCAGCAGGCGGTCCAGTCCATCCCTAACCGGATTTAAGCTGCAAGCCGGCGAAAGGGCGCAAAAAACGCCCGGCCCGGCAATTCCCCAGTCTTTCCTGGGTAATTAAAAGGACGTGAGGGTCAGTGAAGCTGGAGAACCGCTGCCTGGTTCCCGCAAACCGGGAAACCGTCTGGAACCTGATTATCGATTTGCCACGGGTCGCCCCCTGCATACCCGGTCTGTCCGCCCTGGAACCCGAGGGTGAGGGCCGGTACGCCGGCAGCCTGCTGGCCCAGGCCGGGCCGATGCGGGTCAACCTGGCAGGCCGCGTCCAGGTGGTGGCCCTGGACGCGGCCGCCGGAGCAGCCCGGTTCTTACTGGAGGCCGCCGACCGGCGCCTCGGCGGCGCAGTTCGCACGACGTTGACCTTGCACCTGACCCCCGTATCGGCAGCGCAGACCGAACTGACCATCACCACCGACACGGCCTTTATGGGGGCCCTGGGAACCCTGGGGCAGCCCATTATTCGCCGCAAGGCCGCCGCCGCCGTAGCCGAGTTCGCCCGCCGCCTGGCCGACCTGGCCGCGGAATCCGGAGAGGCGACGGTTAAAGCGCCGCCGGCCTAGTTCAGCCGTCGGCCCGGGCCGGAGCTGCCGTACCAGTCAAACCCCTGGGCGGCAACCCGGACACAGACGTACTTGGGCGCGGTATATTCGTTAATGAAATCAAAACCGCCCTCCCGCCCGTAACCGCTGTCCTTGAAACCGCCCCAGGGTATCCCCGGATGCAGCCGGTGGTGGTCGTTAATCCACACGATGCCGGCGATAACCTGACCGGCTACCCGGTGGGCGCGGGCCACGTCCCGGGTCCAGATGGAACAGCCCAGCCCGAAGGGAATATCGTTGGCAATAGCGACCGCATCCTCCTCGCGGTCAAAGGGAATGACGCAAACCACCGGCCCAAAAACCTCCTCTTGCGCCACAGTCATGCCCTGGCGCACGCCGGCCAGCACCGTCGGCTCAATGAAATAGCCCTGCTCGAAAGCCGGGCCGGCCGGATGCCGCCCGCCGTGGGCCACCTGCGCCCCTTCCTGTACCGCCCCGCGCACGTAGTTCAGGATGCGGTCGTAGGCCGGCCTGGATATTACCGGCCCCATCTGCGTGGCAAAGTCGGTAGGGTCGCCAATGCGTATATCCGCCGCCTTTTCCGCCAAACGCTCCACGAACCGGTCGTAGAGCGAGCGATGCACCACCGCCCGCGACCCCTGAATGCAGGTTTGCCCCGAAGCGACAAAGGAGGCGAAGGCGCAGCCGTTAACTGCATCTTCCAGGTCAGCGTCCGGGAAAATGATTACCGGCGCTTTACCGCCCAACTCGGCCTGGAAAGGCGTAAGGTTGCGTCCGGCCACCTGGCCCACCGCCCGGCCGGTTTCGGTGCCGCCGGTTAAGTCCAGCTTGCCCAGCCGCGGGTCGGCGGCCAGGGCCTGGCCCGCTTCGGGGCCGAAGCCGTTGACGATGTTCAGAACGCCGGGGGGCAGCCCGGCTTCCAGGGCAATGCGGCCAATTTCCGTAGGCGTCAGCGGCGCCCACTCCGAAGGCTTGAGCGCCACCACGCAGCCGGCCGCCAGGGCCGGGGCCAGTTTTTTGGCAGCAATCATCAGGGGGTGATTCCAGGGGGTAAGCTGACCGGCCACGCCCAGAGGCACCCGCACCGTATAGTTCAAATGGTCCCGGTCGGTAGGCACGGTCGCGCCCTGTATCTTGTCGCAAAAGCCGGCGAAGTAACGGAAGTAGCTGGCTACCACCAGCATTTGCGAGGTGGTCTCTGCAACCGGTCGACCGTTGGAGATCGACTCCAGGCGCCCCAGCTCCATCCGCCGTTCCTCCACCAGGTCGGCGATGCGCCAGAGGATTTTGCCCCGCTCGCTGTCGGGCATGGTTGACCAGGGGCCATTCCGGAAGGCCTGCTCCGCCGCAGTAATGGCCGCCGCCACGTCCGCGGCTCCGGCGTTGGCCATCCGGGCAATCGTCTCCCCGGTGGCCGGGTTTTCCACGTCAAAGTAGTCGCCGCTCAACGCAGGCCGCCATTCCCCGTCAATCAACAGGTCGTACTGCATAATTGCTGTCTGAGTCATCGAAAAACCAACTCCACCATCAAGATGCAAAAAGGCCGGCCGGGCTGCCCCCGGTCCGGGCCGTTAATTATCCGCCGCGGCCACCGTCTCGGCCAGGGCCGGGGTTTCAGCCACCGGCAGCAGGGGCAGCAGGTAGCGGCCAGTGTGAGATTCGGGGTGCCGGGCCAGTTGTTCCGGCGTGCCGGCGGCAATCAAATCGCCGCCCCGATCGCCGGCGCCGGGGCCCAGGTCAACAATCCAGTCGGCGTTCTTAATCAGGTCCAGGTTATGTTCAATCAGAACCACGGTATTGCGATTATCCACCAGGCGGTGCAGCACCCGCAGCAGGGCGGCGCAGTCCTCGAAGGAAAGGCCGGTGGTGGGTTCATCCATCAGGTACAGGGTTTTGCCGGTGGCCCGTTTGGCCAATTCGGTAGCCAGCTTAACCCGCTGCGCCTCGCCCCCGGACAGGGTGGTTGCCGGCTGCCCCAGGCGAATGTAGCCCAGGCCCACATCCCGCAGGGTTTCCAGCTTGGGCCGAATGCGCGGCAGGTTCCAGAAGAACTCCAGGGCCTGTTCCACCGTCATTTCCAGCACGTCGGCAATGCTCTTTTCCCGCAAGGTTACTTCCATAGCCTCCCGGTTGTAACGGCGCCCCTGACAAACCTCGCAGGGAACGGTTACGTCGGGCAGAAACTGCATTTCAATCTGGTTATAGCCCTCGCCCTGACAAGCTTCGCAGCGACCGCCCTTAACGTTGAAGGAAAACCGCCCCGGCTTATAGCCGCGCACCCGCGCTTCGGGCAGGGAAGCGAAGAGTTCGCGAATGGGCGTAAAGGCCCCGGTATAAGTAGCCGGGTTGCTGCGCGGGGTGCGCCCGATGGGCGACTGGTCGATATTGACCACCTTGTCGATTTGCTCAATGCCGGTTACCGCATCATGGTCGCCGGGGTAGTCCCGCGCCCTGTTGAGCGCCTGAGCCAGCCGCTTGTAAAGGATGTCGTAAATCAGGGTGCTTTTGCCCGAACCGGAAACGCCGGTAACACAGGTTAAAACCCCCAGGGGCAGGGCAACCTCGATGTTCTTCAGGTTGTTTTCCCGGGCGCCCGAAACGGTAATCCGGCCTCCGCTGCCTGTGCGCCGGCTGGCCGGCAGGGGTATTTCCCGGGCCCCACTGAGGTATTGACCGGTCAGGGATTTGGCATTATTCATCACCTGGCAAATATCGCCGGTGGCGACCACGTGGCCGCCGTGTTCGCCGGCGCCCGGCCCCAGGTCCACGATGAAATCCGCCGCCCGCATCATCGCCTCATCGTGTTCCACCACAATCACCGTATTGCCCATATCCCGCAGCCGGGTCAGGGTGTCAATCAGGCGGTGGTCGTCGTGGGGGTGCAGCCCCACCGTCGGCTCGTCGCAAACGTACAGGACGCCGGTCAGCCCGGAGCCGATTTGGGTAGCCAGCCGTACCCGCTGCGCCTCGCCGCCGGAAAGGGTGCGGGCAGTGCGGTTCATGGTAACGTAATCCAGGCCGATACCGTCCAGGAAGCGCAGACGCCCCGCTATTTCCTTAAGCACCTGGTTGGCGATGGCCTTGTCCCGGCGGGACAGCGTCGGCCCGGAATGCTCGCCCGGCGCATCCGGGTCAATAGCCCGCACCCACTCTACCCCCTGCCCGATGTTCATGGCGGTAACATCCATAATGCCCAGGCCGCACACCTTTACGCCCAGGGCCTCGGGCTTGAGCCGCTGACCCTGGCAGGCCTGACAGGAACGGGCGGTCATATAGCGTTCGATTTCCTGGCGGGTGTGGTCCGAGTCGGTCTCGCGGTAGCGGCGTTCCAGGTTGGGAATTACCCCCTCGAAACGGGTATCCCAGCGATACACCCGTCCATTCTGGGTACGGTGGCGGATGGTAATCTTGCGGCTTTGGTTGCCGTAGAGAATTACCTTTAACTGCTCCTCTGCCAGGTCTTTAACCGGGGTTTGCGGCGAAAACTCCTGGGCCTGGGCCACCGACTCCATCATGCTCAGATACCAGCCGTTAGAGGCGCCCTGGCGCGACCAGGGCGCCACGGCTCCTTCCAGCAGAGACCGGCCCGGGTCGGGTATAACCAGCTTGGGGTCCACCTCCAGCCGGTAACCCAACCCGGTGCATTGGGGGCAGGCCCCGTGGGGGCTGTTGAAACTGAAGGTGCGGGGTTCAATCTCCGGCAGGCTGATGCCGCAGCGCACGCAGGCAAACCGCTCGGAGAATACCATTTCCTTTTCTTTGCCCCCCTCTTTCCGGGGCTGGAGCAGAACTTGCAGCACCCCTTCCCCTTCCCGCAAAGCGGTCTCCACCGAGTCGGCAACGCGGCTGAGCTCCGTATCCGACCGAATGACCAGCCGATCCACCACCAGTTCAATGTAGTGCCACTTCTGTTTATCCAGGTTCAGGTTATCCGTTTCATCCAGCATCAGGATTTGACCGTTAACCCGGATGCGCACGAAACCGGCGCGGCGGGCGGCCTCAAAAACATCCTTGTGTTCGCCCTTCTTGCGCCGAATCCTGGGGGCCAGCAGCGTCAGGCGGCTGCCTTCGGGCAGGGACAGAATGGCATCTACAATTTGCTGTACCGTCTGGCGTTCCACCGGACGGCCGCACTTGGGGCAATGGGGTTGACCCACCCGGGCAAAAAGCAGGCGCAGGTAGTCATAAACTTCGGTTACGGTGCCTACGGTCGAGCGGGGGTTGTGGGATACTCCCTTCTGGTCAATGGAAATGGCTGGCGAAAGCCCCTCGATGTAATCTACGTCGGGCTTGTCCATGCGGCCCAGAAACTGACGGGCATAGGCCGACAGCGATTCCACGTAGCGCCGCTGCCCTTCGGCGTAGATGGTGTCGAAAGCCAGGGAACTTTTGCCGGAACCGGATACCCCGGTGATTACTACCAGCCGGTCCCGGGGAATGGTTACTTCCACGTTCTTCAGGTTGTGTTCCCGGGCGCCCTTGACGTAGATAAAGTCCTGCGGCATTGGCCTGCATCCTTCACTGGTCATTTGGTTTTCAGTGATTTTAGCACCTGGCGCGCCGCCTGTGCTTGCCGGGCAGGACGCAATAGGGCGGGTTCTGGCCGACCCCGAGGCAGCGCCGGCGGGCGAAGGAAGCCGGGTTCCAACAATTTCAGCAAGGAATGCGGCAAGAATATGCGAGGCCGGGGCTAAAGCAAACCGACTGAAACCGCCCGGGCCTTACCGGTTTTCCCCGAGGCCCGGGGCGGCGGCAGCGCCGGCCCCGACGGTCAGGCGGTTCAGGGCAGCGGCCAGGTTTAATTCCGTCCATTGCGCTTCCAGTTCCCGGTTGCGTCGCACCATGACAGTCAGTTCGGCTTCGGCTTCCGCCAGCAGGTCTTGCAGCTCCTGACGGGCGCGGCGCACCTTGCGCATCTCGCACCAGATGGACCAGGCGGCCAGGGCCGGCCCCAGAATTATGCCCGCTACGGAAATGCTGCTCAATGCCACCCGCGCGACGGTGGAGGCGAAAATGGAACCGCCGGCAGCGGTGGTCCCGCCGCCGAACATGGTGAGTCTGGGGGCCAGGGTGAGCAGCCGGGAGCCAACCGGCTGGAAGAGGCGAAGGCCCATGGTTCGGGCAGCTCCCATCGCCGAGGAGGAAAAATTGCGCCAGATAATGCTGCTGACCACGCTGGCTGAGTGGCGGCCCACGATGAACCGGGCCGAGCCGATAGACCCCTGGGTGAGGGTGGTTTTCGGCGGACGGATGCGCCGGATGATAAACCGCCGGAGGCGACTGAACCGGCTGGCCGGCTCCGCTGCGTCCGCTTCCGGGGGCGGCAGCAGCGGAGCCGGCCGGGGCGGTCGTTCCAGCCCCAGCTGCCGGCAAAGGAAATCCTGGCGCAGGTAATATTCCACCATCAGGCAGCGGTGGCGCTGTCTGGCCTCGGCCAGTTCAGAGCGCAATTGGTTAAGCTGGTGGCGCGCACGCAGCTTGCCAGCTATCTGAGCGACGGCCGAGCCGGCGGTTACAGCCAGGGGAATCAGCAGCAGCGGCAAAGGCATAGGGCATCTATTCCAGCTCAATCAGGGCATCATTGGCCCCTACAGAATCCATGGGCTGCACGAAAATCTGCTTGACCAGGCCATCTTGGGCGGCGCGGATGCTCTGTTCCATTTTCATCGCCTCCACTACGCACACTTCATCCCCGGCAGCTACCCGGTCGCCGGGCCGCACTCGTATGGAGATGACCCGTCCGGGCATGGGCGCCCGCAGCATTTTGTCTGACGGGTCGAAGGAAGACGCCGGCCCTCCCACCCGCGGCAGAGCAGGAGCCGTCCGGCTGGGCGGCCGGCGTCCCCGGCGTCCCCGCGCCGGCGGCGGCGCGCCGGCCGGCGCGGCAGACGGGTCAACCTCCACGTAGTAGGTTTCCCCATCCACGCTCACTTCCACCGGAGAGCGGCTAACGTCGCCTACCGCCACTGTGTACCACTGTTCCCCCACCTTTAACCGGTAAGTGGGCACTGCTATACCACGTCCTTGCGTTCATTCCGCGGCAAAGGCCGCCGCCGGCCGGCCAAGGTTTCAGTTCAGTGTAACCCACCCGGACGGCTATTGGCAAAAAGCAGTGCATTTCGGGAACCGGGCAAGCATGCACAGCAATACCATTAACCCGGTCGTTCCGGCTTCCCGCCATGCCTCAAGAACGGGTCAGGTGTTCCATAAACTCCCCGGAGCGTATCTCCCGGTCAAGCCAGTATCGCACCGTGCCGGACAGGATGGCCTTCAGTTCCTGGGCCAGCGGCGGGGCCAGGGGCAGGTGGGGCAGTTCCCTGGCCCGGCTGCGGGCCAGCAGACGCAGCACTTTCAGGGCGCGCAGGGACAGGGGGCGAAGTCCTGCCTGCTCCGGGGTACAGTCCAGACAGAAAACCCCGCCGCCGTCGGCGCTGTATCGGTGGCGCCCCGGTTCCAGGGAACGGCGGCACTCCACGCAGACTTGCAACTCGGGCAGCAACCCGGAAACGTACAGCAGGTGTAGCTGGAAATGCAACAGGGGCAGCGGGTCTTCCGGGGCCCGGCCAATGGCCTCCAGCGCCGCCAGGGCCAGTTCCAGCAGAGGCTCGTTGGGGCTGGATTCAGCGCCGAACCCTTCCACTAGTTCCGCAACGTAGAGGCCTTTGGACAGAGCGTCAAGGTTCAGCTTCAGCGGCGTGAAGTTATCCAGGGTCTGGGCCTGGCTGATTACGTCCAGGCTGCGGCCCCGGTAAAGGGACAGGCGGGTCAGCGTCAAGGGTTCCAGGTGGCCGGCCAGCTTGCCAGCCGGCCGGCGCGCGCCCTTGGCGGCCGCCCGCAGCTTGCCCTCTTCCCGGGAAAAGAGGGTTACCAGCAGGTCGGCCTCGCCCAGGGGCATATGCTTCAGCGCCAGGGCGTCGACCCGGTACAGGCGCGGGAGCGTCATGGCTGGCTGCCCGACTTGCGCAAAGCCGTTTACTCCACGGCCAGGCGGCCCTGAAAGGCCCGGCTGAGGGTCAGTTCGTCGGTGTATTCCAGGGAACCGCCCATGGGCAAGCCCCGCGCCAGGTGGGTTATTTTAAGGCTGGCGCCTGCCAGGTTGCGGGAAATATACATGGACGTGGCCTCACCCTCCGTCGTGGGGTTAGTGGCAATTACCAGCTCCTTCACCGCGCCGTCCGCGAGGCGGGCATACAGTTCCTTAAGCTTGAGCTGGTCCGGCCCTACGCCGTTCAGCGGAGACAGCACCCCGTGCAATACATGGTACAAACCGCGGTAGCAGCGGGTACGTTCCAGGGCCAGCACATCCATGGGGTCTTCCACCACGCAAATCTGCTCCCGGTTGCGCTGCGGGTTGGCGCAAATGGAGCAGGGGCTGGCATCGGTCAGGTTCTGACACTGGGCGCAGAAGATAATGCGCTGCTTGACGGCGTGAATGGCATTGGCCAGGTCCAGAGCCTCTTCATCGGGCAGGCGAATGATGAAGTAAGCGATTCGCTGGGCGCTTTTGGGGCCAATGCCGGGCAACTTATTCAGTTCCTGAATCAACCGCGCCAGCGACGGGGCGGCTGAAGGCAAATGCTCCAGGGTCATAACTACCTGATTCGCAAAAAGCAGTAAGGGCCGCCAACCAGCAAGAGGCCGACTTTAATCACCGCAGCTTCGGCCCGCGCCGGATACTGACGCCAAACACCGGATGACCATCAAGGGGAACCCGGTAGTCGTCCCTCTGCCCCGTGGCATCAACCAAGGCCGGGGATGTTCATTCCACCGGTAATAACGCTCATCTTCCGGGCGGTCAATTCCTGGGTCTTGTTGAAAGCGTCGTTTACCGCTGCCGCCACCAGGTCTTGCAGCAATTCCAGGTCTTCGGCGGCTTCCGGCTCAATGGTTACCGCTTCCACCGCCTGCTTGCCGGTCATTACCACCTTAACCACGCCGCCGCCGGCGGTGCCTTCCACCGTAAGAGTCGCCAGTTCATCCTGGATTTTCTGCAGCTGGGCCTGCATTCGCTGGGCTTGGCGCATCATGTTCCGGTTCATGCTCATTCGACCGTATCCTCCAGGATTCGTGCTCCCATATTCATGGCGGCGCGCACCAGGGGGCTATGCTGGTTGGGACGGGCAGCTCCTCCCGGTTCCGATTCGCCGGCCAGAGTAATCCTGAAATCATAAGGCGAACCAAAGTACCGGGCAACCGCTTCCTGCACCGTCTGGCGCGAACCGGGGTCTGCCATCTCCTCCTGCATCCGCTCCATATTGGCCCGGTGCACAAAGGGCAATATCAGTGTATCACTATCCAGGGTAACGTTGTCTGCCTTAAAGTCTCTGAGCAGCGCACCCAGGTTATACTTTTTGCCCTTGCAGCGGTTCAGGGCCCGGACGGTAGCCTGCCAGGAAGAGAAGAGGTTCTGCCCGCCATCGTGGCCGCCGTCGGCATTGGCCGGAGCCGGTTCCCGACTGGGCTGCGGGCGCGCGGCCGCCGGGCGCGGCGGCTCTGCCGGCGGCCTTGCTGCTGACGCTCCAGCCCCGACAGACACCCCCTGCTGCGGCCGCCGGGCAGCGGAGGCCGGCGCGGGCGCCGGTCGGCGCTCACCTCCCGCTGCCATTGCGGGCGCTTGGGGCGGCGCCAGGTCATCGTTGCAGATTTCCACTACCGCCAGCTCCAGGGGCAGGGTAGAGGGGGCGTCGTAGCGCAGGCTGATTTCGCCCCAAAGGCGGAGGGCTTTAATTACCCGCCAGCCCGGCAGATTAGCCGCCACCTCGCCCAGCTGGGCGGTAACGTGTTCGGGCAGCTCCAGAGCCTGAGCTGCGCCCCACTCCAGCAGCATTGCCGCCCGCAGCAACTCCAGGGCTTGCCGGTGCAGCTGCCGCAGGTCGGCTCCATCCCAGGCCGCCTGGTTGATCACCCCCAGGGCGGCGGAAGTGTTGCCGGTGAGCAGGTACTTGACCAGCTCCAGCCAACGCTCGCTGTGGCCCAAACCCAGCAGTTCTTCCGCCTGCGCCTGGGTTACCTGGCCGCCATAAGAAACCGCCAACTGTTCCAGCAGGTTCTCGGCGTCCCGCAGGCTGCCGGCGGCATACCGCGCCACCAGACGCAGGGCATCGGGAGCCACCACAATGCCTTCGCCGTCGGTTATCTCGGCCAGCCGCTGGTAAATGCGCTCCGCCGGCAGGCGGCGGAAATCAAACCGCTGACAACGGGAAACGATGGTCGGCAGAATACGGTTGGCTTCAGTGGTGCACAGAATGAAGATGACGTGCGACGGCGGTTCTTCCAGGGTTTTCAGGAAGGCGTTGGAGGCCTGGTCGGTGAGCATATGGGCTTCATCAATAATATAAACCTTGAACCGCCCTTCCACCGGGGAAAAGTTAACCTTGTCCCGTATCTCCCGAATATCCTCAATGCCCCGGTTGCTGGCAGCGTCCATCTCGATGGTGTCCAGGAACCGGTCTTCATTGGCGGCCCGGCAAGGGCCGCAGGCATTGCAGGGGTCGCCTGCATCGGCCTGCTGGCAGTTAACCGCCTTGGCCACAATGCGGGCGGTGGTGGTTTTGCCGGTGCCCCGGGGGCCGCAGAAAAGGTAAGAATGGGACACCCGCCCCTGCTTGATAGCCTGGCGCAGGGTAGTAGCTACCGGCTCCTGCCCTACCAAATCGGCAAAGCTGGCCGGTCGCCATTTGCGATAATAGACTTGAGAGGTCATTCGGCGACCGTCGGGGGGCCAAACAGGGCTGCCAATGCCGCCTGCTCCCTGGCCTGCATTCGGGCGGTTTCTTCCGGTTCGGCATGGTCGTGTCCTGCCAGATGCAGCGCACCGTGGACAATCAGCAAAGCCAGCTCCCGGTCAACGCTGCGGCCCAGCGCCTCGGCCTGCCGTCGCGCCTGGGGGTAGGAGATGATAATCTCGCCCAGAGGGGGCGGCTCATCCGGCGGCAGCGCAAAAGGCGGCCAACCCTCCGGTGGTTCATCGCCCAGGCCGGGCGGGGGTTCCCCTTCGCCTTCCCAATGCCCCTGGTGGCTGCTGGAAAAAGAGAGGACATCAGTTACTTCATCCAGTCCGCGGTAATCCCGGTTCAATTGGCGCAGCGTAGCGTCGTCGGCGATTACCAGGCTGACCTGGGCCGGCTGACCGGGGTTCAGAACCTGGGCCAGGCCGTGTTGCAGCGCCTCTTCCAGCCAGCCAGCCGACAGGTCCGGCAGGAATTCATCGGCTATGGACAGGTAAATCGGCCTTTCGTCCCGGGAAATCAACGGCAAGCACGCTCCTGAAGAAGGGGCAGCGTTAGAGTCAGCGGGGAATCTTTGTTCATATTAGCATGTACCCAAAACCGGGCGTCAAGGCAGGAAACGTCAGCGGGCCAGGGATTTAGGGCGTTAACGACCCGGCATTAACCGCAATGCCGGATATATTCGGCCAGCCGCTCATTGCCCGGTTTATGTTATCCCCGGAAGGCGGAACGGACGAAGAATGAACGGCAGAAAAACCGACGCGGTTCCGCCCCGGCGCAGGAATAGCGGCGGTTTCAGGACGCACGATGAGGCGGGTATTATACCCGCCTCATCGTTACTGAGTTAACTGACCGGGAAGGGCCGGGTTACCCCCGTTCTTCCTCCCGGATGCGCTTTGCCTCCTCGATTACCCGCTGCTCAATGTTGGGCGGCACCGGCTCGTAGTGGTCGAACTCCAGGGAGTAACTGCCCCGGCCCTGGGTCAGGGAGCGCATATCCTGAGCATAGCGCTGAACCTCGGACAGGGGCGCCTCGGCTTCCACCACCGTGTAATTATCGCCGGGGGTCATACCCAGAATACGCCCCCGTTTTCCGTTCAGGTCGCTCATAACGTCGCCGGTATAGGTATCGGGTACATTCACCGTCAGCCTGACAATCGGCTCCAGCAGAATGGGGCTGGCATCGGCCATTCCTTTCCGGAAAGCCTGGGAGCTGGCAATCTCGAAGGACATGCCGGAAGAATCAACGTCGTGGTAACTGCCGTCATAGATAACGGTCTTCAGGTCCACTACCGGGAAGCCGGCCAACACCCCCTCTTCCATGGACTTGACCACACCCTTTTCCACTGCGGGTATGTATTCCCGGGGGACGCGGCCGCCCACGATTTCCGAGCCGAATTCGAACCCGTTGTCCCGATCCATCGGCTCCAGCCGGAGCAGAACATGGCCGTACTGACCATGTCCGCCGGACTGTTTCTTGTGCCGGTACTCGGTGTTGGTTACCCGGGTAATGGTTTCCCGATAGGCTACGCGCGGCAGACGCAACACCAGGTCGGCGCCGAACTTTCGCTTAATCCGGTCAATCGCTACTTCAATCTGGGCGTCGCCCAAGCCGGTTAGCAGGCTGTCGCCGGTGTTCGGGTCCCGGGAATAGCGCAGGCTGGGGTCCTCCTCCACGATGCGGGCCAGCGAGGTAGACATCTTGTCCAGGTCGGCCTTGGTCGCCGGGGCCACCGCCACGCTGTAGTAGCCCCGGGGGAAGGCGATGGGTTCAAAGGCAACCTGCCGGTCGCGGGCGCAAAGGGTATCGCCGGTAACCGTAACGGCCAGCTTGCCAATGGCGCCAATATCCCCGGCCGTCACTTCACTGATGTTCTCCTGGCTTTTACCCCGGGGCAGGTAAAGCTGGCCGATGCGCTCCGCCTGATTGCGGGCGCTGTTCCAGACTTCGGAATTGCTGTTGATTGAACCCCGATAGACCCGGAACAGGGACAACTTGCCCACGAAGGGGTCGGCGGTGGTCTTGAAGACAAAGGCGGACAGAGGGGCGGACGGGTCAACCTCGAAGGCGGTTTCCTGCCCGGATGCGTCCTTCATGACCGGTTTGGCTCCATTCTCCGGCGACGGAAAGAACTCGCGCACCGTTTCCAGGTATTCGGCTGCGCCGATGTTCTGGGTGGCTGAACAGGCCAGGATTGGCACCAGGCTGCCGGACAGAATGGCGGTTCGGACGCCGTTGACGATTTCCGAATCGGACAGTTCCTCGCCTTCCAGGTACTTGTCGGCCAGCGCATCGTCGGCCTCGGCGACGGCTTCAATCAGCCGTTCCCGGGCAGCCTCGAACTGGTCGGCCACCTCGGCCGGTATTTCCGCCGGGGGATGCACCACGCTGACCACGCCCGTAAAGTCCTGGGCGTCGCCCAAAGGCAGCTGGAAGGGTACGCATTTGCTGCCGAAGGAGGCCTGAATGTCGGCCACGGTGCGGGAGAAGCTGGCATTTTCCCGGTCCATTTTATTGACGAGCAGCATCCGGGGCAGCGCCAGGTCTTCGCACTGCTGCCAGGAGCGTTCCGTACCCACGTCCACCCCTGAGGGCGCCGGCAGCAGGATGGTGGCGCTTTCCACCACCCGCAGGGCGCAAACCACTTCACCGAAGAAGTCATCGTAGCCGGGCGTATCCAGGAAGTTGACCTTATAGCGGTCCCAACTGCACGCAATCAGGGTGGTCTGAATGCTGCCGCCCCGTTTAATCTCTTCAGCTTCGTAGTCAGATACGGTGTTGCCGTCCTCCACCCGGCCAATACGGGTAACGGCTTTGGTATTGAACAACAGGGTTTCGCACAGAGATGTTTTACCGGCGCCGCTGTGGGAAAGCAGCGCCATGTTCCTCAGATTGCCGGCATCTATTTTGGGCATGGCCGATCGTTCCCCCTTCACCTTTCGGACTGCACGATGTTGACACGATGTTGAAAGGATTTTATATAACTTTAACCCGCTTGCGCAACCTTGCCGCCGCCTCCGCTTGTCCACCGGGGACAAGGGCCTTCCGGTGGCAAGGCAGGGCATTCCTTCGCGAAACCCCGACGCAACGGCAACGGGCAGCCCGGCTACCCGCCCGGCGCGCCGGCCGGCGGAACGACCGGGAAAATACCGGCGCCGCGCCGGACGCCTATACTGCGCCGTTTATCCGCCGGAAGCCGGCGCTGACCGGCGTCCCCCTAAAAGCCCCAGGCGGGCTGATACTCGCCGAAAACCTCCCGGAAGACGCCCATCATCTCGCCCAGAGTGGCATAAGCCCGCACCGCCTCCAGCAAAGGAGGCATCAGGTTTTCGGAACCCCTGGCGGCCTGCTCCAGGGCCTTCAGCCGGGCCGCAACTGCCCGGTTATCCCGTCGGCGGCGGAGGCGGTTCAGGTTCGCTATCTGCCGGGCTTCCCCTTCCCGATTTACCCGCAGCAGGGGTATGGACAGTTCTTCTTCGGCAACGTACCGGTTTACGCCGACGGTAACGCGCTCCTGCCGGTCTTCCTGCCGCTGGTAAAGGTAGGCGGCATCGGCAATTTCCCGCTGGAAAAAGCCCGCTTCCAGCGCCGGAACAACGCCGCCCGCGTCCGCTATGCGCCGGAAGTAATCATATGCGGCAGCCTCAACCTGGTTGGTCAGAGTCTCCAGGTAATAACTGCCGCCCAGCGGGTCAACGGTATCGGTAACTCCGGTTTCGTGGGCAATAATCTGCTGGGTGCGCAGGGCCTGCAGGGCCGCCGATTCCGAAGGCAGGGCCCAGGCCTCGTCCTTGCCGTTGGTGTGAAGCGACTGGCAGCCGCCCATAACGGCGGCCAGGGCTTGCAGCGAAACGCGCACCACGTTGTTTTCCGGCTGCTGGGCGGTCAGGGCGGCGCCGGAGGTTTGGGCATGGAAGCGGAGCCAAAGGGAACGGGGGTTTTTCGCTCCGTAGGTATCGCGCAGCTCCCGCGCCCAGATGCGGCGGGCAGCCCGGTACTTGGCTACTTCTTCAAAGAAGTCGTTATGGGCGTTGAAAAAGAAACTGAGGCGCGGCGCGAAATCGTCCACCGCCAAACCCCGCGCCAGGCAGCGCCCCACGTACTCAAACCCGTCAGCCAGCGTAAAGGCCAGCTCCTGCACCGCCGTGGCGCCGGCCTCCCGTATATGGTAACCACTGATGCTGATGGGGTTCCAGCGGGGCATATGCCGGGCGGCGAACTCCACCGTATCCACCACCAGCCGCAGCGACGGCTCCGGCGGAAAGATGTATTCGTTCTGGGCCAGGTATTCCTTAAGGATGTCGTTCTGCAGGGTGCCGCCGATTTCTTCCAGTGGCGCACCCCGCTTTTCGGCGGCTGCAATGTACATGGCCCAGATAATTGCCGCCGGGCTGTTGATGGTCATGGAGGTGGTGACCCGCTCCAGGGGAATGCCGTCAAAAAGGGTCTCCATATCTGCCAGAGAAGATACCGCCACCCCGCACTTGCCGAACTCGCCGGCGGCTCGCGGGTCGTCGGTATCGTAGCCGTACAGCGTAGGCAGGTCGAAGGCCACGCTCAGGCCGGTTTGCCCATTATCCAGCAGAAAGCGAAAACGCCGGTTAGTCTCCTCAGGCAGGCCAAAACCGGCGAACATGCGCATGGTCCACAGCCGCTCCCGGTAGCCGCCCGGATGCACTCCCCGCAGGTAAGGAAACTCGCCGGGCAGCCCTATGTCCCGCAAATAGTCCGCTGCGGCCAGGTCTTCCGGCGTATAGACCGGCGCTACCGGTATTTGAGACAGGGTCCGGTAAGCCGTCTTGCGCCGGTTGCCGGCTGCGTTACGCTCCCGCCAAAGCTGCCCTTGCCGGCGCAGTTGTTCCAGTTCTTCGGTGGAAAACAAGGGGGAACCTCCAAACACCGCCTTGAAGTTCAGTCTAACCAGCCGGAGCCGGGGGCGTCAACGCCGGGGCGGGGAAAAGGCTGCTCTGCCTTTGATAATTCCGGTGATAATTCCGGACGGGCTGACCAGCGCATATTGACACTTGACCGGTTTAATACAAGAATTACCGGGCAGCGCAAGAACTGAGCCGCTTCAGTAAATGGCGAGGGAAAATGGCCGATAGCTCCTGCTTGGCAATCAACCGGGTTTATTGCGGCGACGCCAGGAAAATGCTCAAACTGGTTGCGCCTGAGACGGTGGCGCTCAGTTTCTGGTCTCCGCCCTATTGCCTGGGGAAGTCTTATGAAAAAAACCTGGACTTCGCTCAGTGGAGTGAACTGCTCGAAGCCACGCTCGGGCTGCATTATAACGTTATCAAACAGGGGGGCTTCCTGGGGGTAAACGTAGCGGATATTCTGGCGTTCGAAGACCCCGCTATGCCCAGGATTCAAGCGGAGCAGGTGGTCGGCAAGAAGGTGAAAATCACCCGCGCAGAAGTCTTGTCGGCGCAAAGGGAACACCCTGAATATGACAAATACCAACTGGCAGCCTTGCTGGGATGCAGCGAACAGACGATTGACCGCCGGTTGAAAGACAATAACGCAAGGGGCGGAAAATATGCCCCCCAAACCAGGGTGAAGCTTACCGCCGGGCTGATAACCGAATGGGCCGAAACAGCGGGGTTCTATCTCTACGACCGACGCGTATGGGTCAAGGATCCTTGCTGGGTAAACAGCCGTTGGCACAGTTTATCTTACCGGTCAGTGGATGAGTGGGAACACTTGCTGATTTTCTGGAAACCCGGGATTACTGCGGTTAATCGGTCCCGACTAGAGAAAGAGGAGTGGGCGGATTGGGGTTCGCGTGGTGTATGGAACATTCCTTCGGTCCGTTCTAACAACGACCATGAGTCGCAATTTCCGGTTGAACTTCCGCGCCGGATGATTCGCCTGCTTACTGAACCGGGGGAACTGGTGCTGGACTGCTTTATCGGAAGCGGAACCACTGCGATTGCCGCCATTGCTGAAGGCCGGCAATTTATCGGGTTCGACGCCAGCAACCGCAGCGCAGCAATGGCCGAAGCGCGCATCGCAAAAGCGCTGGCCAGCTGTCAACGGAGGTTGAGCATTTGACTTTGAGCGGCGATTACCTCCGAGTCAATTTAAGCATTATTGAAGAAATAGAAAAGGCTACCCTTCGAATGGTGGTTCAAGCCATCTACGATTTCAGGGAAGAAGCTGTCGAGATTTTCGCTAATGAAGCAGACTTAGTGGCAGATATAGGTGAAGACATAACCCGGGAAGCGCTGGACAGGCAGGGTATGCCGACGTTGCCTGTTCGGCTATTTGGAAAGATCGACTATAAGCGAGCGACTTACTTGTTCCAACCAGACTATGCGGTTCGTCAAGCATTATTTGTAGATTCTAAAGCGGAGAAAACAGAAGGCGCGCGTACGGCGACAATCCAAACCTCACAGACCTCCCTGCGAATCAGGCAATCACGGCAATCTGAGAACGTGGATATACCTGGAGACCTGGAAGCCATCGCTACCATAAGGGATACCGAGTATCTGACTACTACGGTATTTGTGAAGTATAATTACTCGGATAATCCGGTGAATGTTCCTCCCAACACTCTGGAATCTATATCGGTATTATGTTTGCCTAACGGGCTTCTCCAGTCCAGGTATAACCCGGACGCCGGCGATTCAATCTGGCTCGCTGGCCGAAATGCCCCAAGCCGCGGCGAAACCTTCCGGGCGCGCATCAGTCTGGCTGCGCTAAAGGGCAAGGCCACTTGGCGGGTTCAGCGCATCCCGGTCAGCAACGGCGGGCCTTTGGTTTGGGACAATTAACCGGTTCCCGATTCCCGGCGCAGTTAACGCTCGCTACCGCAACGAGGCGAAGCGGCGGCGGCCTACCTTGATGGCGGTGCCCGGTTCCGGCGCCTCGTAAGGAGCGTCCCCCTTCAGGCGATACGGCGGGCCGGCCGGCGGGAACAGTTCCACCGCCCCCTGGTTCAGCATCCGTTTACCGTCATTAACGCTGGAAACCAGGCCGGCGGCAGCCAGGGCATTGCTCCAGCGGGGGCCGCACAGGGAAGCCAGGGCAACTTCGGGCATATCTGCGGGCAGGCTGCGCTGCTGCACTACCCGCTCGAACCGTTCCTGGGCAGCGTTGGCCGCCGCAGCGTCGTGGAAAGCGGCGGTTATTTCCCGGGCCAGACGCTTCTTCAATTCCATCGGGTTGACCACTGACGCCGCCATGCTGCGGGACATTTCGGCCAGCTCCTCGTCGGGTACATCGGTCAGGTATTCGAAGTAAGAGACAATCAGGCTGTCCGGCAGCGACATAAGCTTGCCGAACATATCTTCAGCCGGCTCTTCCACCCCCACGTAATTATCCAGGCTCTTGCTCATCTTCTGCACGCCGTCGGTGCCGGCCAGGATGGGCATCAGGAAGCACTGTTGGGGACGCTGGCCCAGCATGGCCTGGAGGTCCCGACCAACCATTAAATTGAACATCTGGTCGGTGCCGCCAAACTCCACGTCCGCCTCAATGGCTACCGAGTCGTAGGCTTGAAGCAAGGGGTAAAGCAGTTCGGTAATGGCGATGGGCCGGTGTGCCGCGAACCTGCTGGCGAAATCGTCCCGCTCCAGGAACTGGGCAACGGTAAACCGCCCGGTCAAGCCGATAACGTCCGCCAGCGAAAACCGGCCGAACCACTCACTTTGCCAAATCACCTGGGCCCGGCTTTGGTCCACCACCTTGAAGAACTGACGCAAGTAAGACTGGGCGTTGTCCATTACCTCCTGGTGAGTCAGCATGGGGCGGGTAACGGAACGGCCGCTGGGATCGCCGATTTGGGCGGTCCAGTCGCCCACAATCAAAATTACCTGGTGGCCCAGTTCCTGCAACTGACGCAGCTTGCGCAGCCCTACTACATGGCCCAGGTGAATATCGGGGCGGCTGGGGTCAAAGCCCATTTTCAGGCGCAGGGGCCGGCCCTCCTGCAACCGCCGGATGAACTCTTCCCGAACGATGATGCTGCTGACGCCCCGCTGGGTAATGCGCTGTAATTCGGCTGGGCTAGGGGACACCGGAGCCTCCGGCCGGCGCAAGGACCAGGCGGGTGTTGGCTACATCCCGGCCAATCTGCGCCACCAACGCCTCCAGGTTGGGAAAGGTTTCCTGGTCGCGCAGTTTGTCCACAAACTCAATTTCCAGGCGTTGGCCGTACAAATCGCCGTCAAAATCCAGAATATAAACCTCCAGCAGCCGCTTGGTAAGTCCGAAGGTGGGCCGGACGCCGATGCTGGTAGCCGAGGGACGGCGCACTCCGTCAATGATGGCCCAGGTAGCGTAGATGCCATCTCCGGGCAGCACCAGTTCCGGCGAAAAAGACAGGTTGGCGGTGGGGAACCCCAACTCCCGACCGCGCCGGTCGCCGCTGACCACCTGACCAACCAGGGAAAAGTCCCGACCCAGCAGGCAGGCCGCCGCCGCCATTGCGCCATCGCTGATGGCCTGCCGGATAACCCTGCTCTTTACCAGGGTATCGTCGAGCAGCAGCGGCTCCAGAATATCGACCCAGAAACCCAGCTCCCGGCCCAGGCCGGACAGCCTTTCGGCGTTGCCCTCCCGGTTGCGGCCCAGGGCAAAATCCGGGCCAATTACCAGACCCTTCATGCGCAGACACTCGGACAGCAGCGTTACAAACTCCCGCGCCGTCAGTTGCGCCAGTTCCGTGGTGAAATCCAGCGACACCACCAACTCAACGCCTTCCTGCCGAATCAGCTGTTCCTTCCGCGCCAGGGGCGTAATGAAGGCCACTTGCCGGTCTGGTTGGAGTACGGTAATCGGGTGGTTGGCAAAGGTAAGCACCGCCGGCTGAAAATCGGGGCGGGCCAGTTGAACCAGGCGGCGCAGCAAATGGGTGTGGCCTCGGTGCACCCCATCAAACACGCCAATAGTAACTACCGTGTCCCGGTCGGGGGAAACACGGTTCAGCCGCTGACGAAAGCTCATCCTGACTCTGTAGCTCGAGGCAGTTCCCGGCCGGTTTGACCGGAGGACTGAAGGAAGATAGCAGGTCTGGCAATCAGACGATACGTTGGGATAGTAGCACAGGGCATTGCCAGCGTCAACCAAAACCGGCGCGCCAACCGGCAGCTGCATTGCGCAAAACGTTGCAGCCCCGCCCCTTCGTTCCCGCTGCGGGATGGCCGTCAGGCCGGCGCCGGCCATGCGCTTGCGCTGACTGAAACCGCTGCGCCATTAATCGGAAGACGCTCAAGACACAATCCCCCGAAGCCTGTTTGCTCACAGTGTCGGGGAGACTTTGCCTTGAGCGCCGGTCAGTGCGAAAACGGCTAACGGGCAGCCACGACCGCCAGCCGGGCCAAGTTAATTGACCATTTTCCAGCTTTTGATGGTAAGACGGGCCACCGGGTTGTTCCAGTCGTGGATCGCCGGATTGAGGCCTGAATCGCCCATACCGTGGATTCCGTTGTGGACATGGACGAAGCCTTCGGCGTCGGCTTCATCTTCCACATGATTGCCGCAAGGCGGGCCGGGAACGTAATCACAGTTTTCGCTGTTGGCTTCGGAACCCGAATCGTAGGCGTTCAACATTATGGTCTGACTGCGCGACATGTCGATACCGTTGGCGCCTACGAAGGCGTCATTAGTGCTGACCAGCATACTGGCCAGCGAAACCAGGGACTTGCCGTCATTGATGTCGAAGGTGGTGGTTACCGTCTTCCCCGGGGGTATGGGGCCGTCGTCAAGGGCCAACACCATAGCCTGGCCGACGCTGCCGTTGCTTTCCGGGTCCCAGGCTTCCAGCAAGCCGTCGGCCTCGGCGTCTTCGGCCATAGCGGCCAGCGCATCGCTGGCTGGATGCCCCAGGTTATAGAGGTAGTCGGCGCTGCTATCGTGCCGAGCGATAAATACGGGGGACATTATCTGACCATGGGTCAGGTTGGTAAGGGATACCTCGACCATCAAACCTTCGGCCTCGTCTCTGGCGTCAATAATGGTGGTAGCCATAAAAGCCACCAAAACCATGAGTATTCCCACCGGCGCGGCAATCCAAACTCGGTTCATACCTCAAATCTCCTGTTGTCAAAAATATACCCAGGCTGCCGGGAAAATGTTCAGCAAAATTCGCTAACTTATCCAGACGCATTGCTCCCCTGCGCCTATCGCTGGAGATAATAAATCAGAAAATACCCGGTGTCAAAAAATCGCCCTTTCTCTTCGGAATGGCCGGGGAGGGGGCTGGGCCAAAGCGCTGACGCCGGGCCGGCGAAGGGAAAGCTGACGGTTGGGCGGCGCTGACCGGGTTCAACCCGCCCTTGCCCGATTAAGGTCGGCCGGCATAATATAGAGCAACCGGGCCGTATGCTCCCAAACACGGCGATACGGCAACGGCGTCAACCGGCGGCTTATCCGGGAAGCGCGCCAACATTGGCAGCCGGCCGGTGAAGGCAGCCACACTTTTGTTCAGAGGCCAATATGGAACCGATAATCAGGAACTACCGCGACCACTATTCCCCCGGCGGCGGGGGCGCCCGCCTGGTATCCCTGGCTGACAATCCCCCTACTGCTACGCTCAGTTATTCCCATATTCTACCGGGCGAAACCAGCAGCCACCACATTCACCCCTGGGAGCATGAGGTTTACATCATCCGGGGAGCGGGCGTGCTGGTTTGCGATGGGGTGGAGTATCCGGTTAAGGGCAGGGACGCCATCTTCATACCGGGCAACGTGGATCACTATACGCTGAATAACGGCGGCGAGGGCGCCATTGAGCGGATTGAAATCAACCCGCTGGTGGCCTCCCAAAGCGGCGGGGCAAGAAACCGGGGCGGGGCAGGCACCGGCAAACCGCCGGTCATCAAGAACCTGGCCGACCTGGATACCAGCCCCGGCGCGGCGCGGCCAGTGCTGACCGGGGAGGATGGCGCCAGGCGTTACGTTATGGCGCACCGGGGAATGGCCGCCGGCGAGGTCAGCCCCGACCATACCCACGCCTGGGAACACCTGGCTTACTTCCTGGAAGGAGCCTGCATTCTGACTTGCGACGGCAAGGAGTATCGGGTTTCCGAGGGAGATGCCATTCTGATACCGCCCGATACCGCGCATGAGTGGAGCCGCAGCGACGGGCCGGTAGCCAACTGGCTGGTCTTCAACCCGACCCGGACGGAGTGAAGCTAAAGCCGGCGGGCCGCCGCAACCCGGCCGGTATGGGGTATTGGGTAAAGCCCGGCGCCGTTAAGGGCCGCCGGGCCCGCCGGCGCTGCCGGAAGGCAAGAGTCGGCTGGCCCGGCTATACCTGGTATTCGGGACGGCGCAGCAGTTGGCGGGCAATCACCAGGCGCAGAATTTCGTTGGTGCCTTCCCCGATAATCATCAGCGGCGCGTCCCGGTAATAGCGTTCCACCGGCGATTCCTTAATGTAGCCATACCCGCCATGAATGCGCATGGCTTCCATGGTTACTTCACCGCAGATTTCGCTGGCGAACAGCTTGGCCATCCCCGTTTCCAAATCCACCCGTTGGCCCGAGTCTTTTTTAGCGGCGGCATCGTAGGTTAACAGGCGGGCCGCCTGAATTTTGGTAGCCATGTCGGCCAGCTTCAACTGAATGGCCTGGTGCCGGGCAATGGGCGCCCCAAAGGTTTCGCGCTGCTGCGAGTAGCGAATGGCGGACTCGAAGGCGGCCTGGGCCACGCCGACCGCCCGGGCTGCCACGTTAATCCGCCCGGTTTCCAGGCCGCTCATCACCTGACCGAAACCGGCGTTCTCTTCCATTCCCACCAGGTTATCCGCCGGTATGCGATAGTCCTCGAAAAGCAGCTCGCAGGTATCCAGGCCGCGGTAGCCCAGCTTGTCCAGGTCCCGGCCCACCCGAAAGCCCTCGCCGCCCTTCTCCACGATGAAGGCGCTGATGCCCCGGTGCCGCGGCTCAACGGTTTTGTCGGTGCGGGCCAGCAGACAAAAGGTATCCCCGTAACGGCCGTTGGTGATGAACATCTTGGCGCCGTTGATAACGTACTCCTCTCCGTCTTTATCGGCGGTAACCTGCAGGTTGGCCACGTCGGTGCCGCCGTTGGGTTCGGTCAGGGCCAGGCCGCCCCGTTTACGGCCGGCGGCCAGGTCGGGCAGCCAACGGCGTTTCTGCTCTTCAGTGCCGTAATGGGTCAACATATAGGTCATAATATGGTGCGTGCCAATGGCGCCGGTAATGCTCATAAAGGCCTTGCTCATCTCCTCGAAGATGAGGGCAAAGGTAGTGTAATCCAGCCCCATGCCGCCGTATTCTTCGGGGACGGTAATCCCGAACAGGCCCAGTCCCTTCATCTTTTCAATCAAATCCAGTGGCACCGTATCATCCCGGTCCAGCCGGGCCGCCACCGGCGCCACTTCCCGGCGGACAAAATCCTTGACCAGGTTAACAATCTGATTGCGGGCTTCTTCCGGGGTTTGAGTCGTCACGAAAACTCCTTGCTGACTGCCGGGTTAGACCCCGAAGAGCCGGCGGGCCGGGGGTCAGCCTTAGACGCTGCCTTCGCCCGCCGGGGTTGCTGCGGGCGGGGGTTCGCTGAATCGGGCGGCGGGCCGGCGGGCCGGCCGGAGGCGGCGGAGCAGCTTCCGACCGCCGTACCCAATGGCGCCGAGGGCCAGCCAGACCGGGCTGAAGATAACGCCCCAGATTAGCAGGGTTCCCGCTCCCTGCACCACGCCGGACAGGGTTCGAGTGGCCGTTTTGGCGGTATTGCCGGCGCTCCAGCCCCCGATAATCAGCCCCTCCGCCTCGTTGACTAGCACCACCCGGTTGCCGACGCCCTGAACTTCGCCGGCTTCACTCTGGGCAGTTATGGTCAGGGTGGCCTGGTAGGGCTGGGGGCGATGGTTCTCATAGACGTGGGTCGCCGCTGCCTGGGTTTCCCCCGCCCCGGGGGTTCCGGTAATTACCGGGGAACCGTCGCCAAAGTCCCACCGGTATTGCAGGTCCCACAGTCCTTCGGGACGGGTGAAAGAACCGGTATATTCCGCCGCCTCGCCGGCTGGCACCTCCCGGTATTCGCCGGCGAATACCTCGATGACCGGTATGCGGGTAACCGTAGCAATCATGGTATCGGACCCTTCCACCAACCCGGCCGGGCCCTTGCCGGTGATTTTCAGGTTTACGATATAGGGAGAGTAGCTGTCATCCTCGAACACGTGGGTAACGGTGGCGGTTACCCGCTGGCCGGGTTCGGCGGTCGGCGCGCTGCCGCTGCCGGAAACCGGGTGAGACCCATCGCCGAAATCCCACGTGAAGGTAAATTCATCAATTCCGTCGGGCGGAGCGAAATAGGCGCGGAACCGGGCGGCCTGCCCCATGCTGAAGGTCTGGTCCGAGCCGGCGTCCACGGCCATGGTTTCCGGCGCCAGGCTCAAATTCACGTTAATCAGGGAAAAGGCCGCCGTCTGCTCCAGAAAGCGAAGTCGCCCCTCCAGACTCTCTATCTCGACCTGAAGTTGGGTCAGTTCCCGGTAAATTTCCAGGGAAGCCTCCACGTCCCCGGCCTGCTCCAGCAAGGCCAGCAGCGAACCCTCAGTAGCCCGCAGGCTGCGCAGCCGGGAGTTGTGGTCCACGTACTCGTCGGTTACGTCCTGGCTGGTAGAGGATTCGGATTCCACAGCCACCGCCAGCCCGCGAATGCGCCCGACCGCGTTGTCCAGGTTCTGCGCCGGCACCCGGATGGATACCTGGCCGTAGTGCCGGGAACTGCGGTCGGAAGATACCAGCCAGCCGCCGGCCGCCTGGGCTATTTCCCCGATGCGCGCCACGGTATCGGCGATTTCATCCGCCACGAGGGACATCTGGACGGTGCGGATAATTACCCGTTCCTGGGCCGCTGCGGAAGCCTGAATCTGCCGGAAGGGAAGCAAGCCCTCGTCGGCTGGCTCGGCCCGGGCTCCGGCGTTAAACTCCGGCGCGCCCGGCGCCGGGGTGGACATGGGCATGGGCATGGGCGTTGACTCGGCAGCCGCCATGGTAGTGATCGCCGGCGCTTCGGCTGCATCCGGGGCAGCGCCTTCATAAGCCTCGGCGGCCATCGCTTCAGCCGGGACCTCAATCGCCTTTTCCATCGTCAGAAAACCATCGGAGCCGGCCATTGCAGAGGCATGCGGCCCTTCGGCTGAAGGCGGCCCCAGGGGGCCGGCTAAACCAGCGGGGCCGGCCATTTCCGAGGCATGCGGCGCCGGCGTTTCAGCCGGAACGCGGTCTGCCGTAAAAACTTCTTCCGAGGCGCCACAGCCAGCCAGTCCTGCCGTCAGCAGCAAAGCCCAAACCCATACGGCCAGCCGGCGGCGGCGCCTGGCCCGTGAATATACCGCCCGGCCGCCTTTCGCCAAAAAACCCCGTCCTTTTTCCAGCATCATCTCGTCCTTCTCCTCCTCGGCCAGTCGTGCAGTCGTTGCCTTATCTGACGCAGGACGAGGGGTAAAAGTTCCCGCCGCCGGAAGAGCGCCGCCGGAGAAAATGAACCAAACCCGGCTGACATTGGCCTATTGTCCGGGCGATGCAAAAAACTATACTCTTATACTGTAATGTTGAACATCAGGGGTTCGGCCATGCCCGATGGAAAAGTATATCAGCGAATCGCCGAGCTGCGACAGGAGCTGCACTATCATAATCACCGTTACTATGTGCTGGATGACCCGGTGATTGGCGATTATGACTATGACCGGCTGTTTCGTGAATTAAGACAGCTGGAAGAGGCTCACCCCGAACTGGTAACTGCGGACTCGCCCACGCATCGGGTCGGCGGCGACCCGGCCGAGGGTTTTGCGCCGGTGGAACATCGCCAGCCTATGCTGAGCTTGGGCAATGCCTTTGACCTGGATTCGCTGAAGGCCTGGCACCGTCGGGTTAAAAGCCTGCTGGACGACGCCGATTTTACCATGACTTGCGAGCTGAAGATTGACGGCCTGGCGGTAAGCCTGGTTTACGAAGGTGGCCGGTTGGCGCAGGGAGCGACCCGGGGCAATGGATACGTGGGGGAGAATGTAACCAGGAACCTGCGCACCATCCGCAGCATTCCCCTGGCCCTGCAGGGGAACCCGCCGCCTTACCTGGAGGTGCGGGGCGAAGTTTATATGCCGGTGGCGAGTTTCCGTCGGCTGAATGAGGAGCGGGCGGAACTGGGCGAACCCTTGTTTGCCAACCCGCGCAATTCCGGGGCCGGCACAATCCGGCAGCTGGACCCCAAAGTTACCGCCTCCCGGAATATGCAGATTTGGGTCTATTCCCTGGGGGAAACCCCCGGCCTGCCGCCCCAAAACCATTGGGACGCCCTGACCTGGCTGCAATCTCTGGGCTTTCGCACGAACCCCAACAACCGCTTGTGTCAAACCCTGGAAGAAGTCAAAGACTACTACCATGAGTGGCTGGAACGCCGCCATGAACTGCCCTACGAATCCGATGGCATCGTGGTAAAGGTTAACCCTTTTAACTACCAGAACGCCCTGGGGGTGGCAGGCCGCGAACCCCGCTGGGCCATTGCCTACAAGTTCCCGGCAGAGCGGGCCGTTACCCGGCTGCTGAAAATCGGCCTCAATGTGGGGCGCACCGGCAGCCTTAACCCTTATGCCGTTCTGGAGCCGGTTACGCTCAGCGGGGCTACCCTGCGCCATGCCTCGCTGCATAACGAGGAAGACATCCGCCGCAAAGATATTCGCATCGGAGACTGGGTTACCGTCGAGCGGGCCGGCGACGTAATTCCCCAGGTGGTGGGCCCCATCCGGGACCGCCGCACCGGGGACGAGACGGAGTTCCGGATGCCCGAGGCCTGTCCGGTGTGCGGCGCAGCGGTGGTTAAACCCGAAGACGAAGCGATGCACCGCTGCCCCAACCTGTCCTGTCCGGCTCAGTTCTTTGAGCTGCTCAAGCATTTCGTCAGCCGGGGCGCGATGGATATGGACGGTTTGGGGGAGCAATGGTGCCGTATCCTCATTGACCAGGGCCTGGTCAGCAGCCTGGCCGACCTCTATTTCCTGGAGCGGGACCGGCTGCTGGCGCTGGAACGGATGGGCGACCGGCTGGCGGCCAAGATTATGGACAATATCGAGGCCAGCAAGACCCGGCCTTTAGCCCGTATTATCTTTGCCCTGGGCATTGCCCACGTAGGGGCCGAGGTGTCCGAATTGCTGACCCAGCGCTATGCCAGCGTGGACGAACTGGCCCGGGCCAGGCAGGAGGAATTGACCAGCATTCCCGGCATTGGCCCCAAGATAGCCGAGAGCATTCACAACTACTTTCAGGTGGCCGACAACCTGACGGTCATTGAACGGCTGCGCGAGGCGGGGGTGCAGCTGCGCCAAGACCTGGAAATAGTCGATCCCGCTGAGTTGCCCTGGAACGGCCTTACTTTTGTCGTTACCGGCTCCCTGTCGGCCATGACCCGCCGCGAGGCGGAATCCCGAATTAAATCGCTGGGCGCCGCCGCTACTTCCTCGGTTACCCGCAAGACCAGCTTTCTGGTCGCCGGCCAGTCCCCCGGCGCCAAGCTGGACTCTGCCCAACGGCTGGGCGCCCGGGTTTTAGACGAGGACGCCTTCCTGCGCCTGCTGGAAGAACCTTCCGCAGTCCAGCTTATTGCTGTGGAAACCCCGGCTTGAGCGGCGGCCTGCCGATGCCGCACAACGCCGCCGACCGGCAGCCGCCCCCGGAACCGGAACGCTCTATGCAGTTAATCGTCGGCCTGGGCAACCCCGGAGAGCGTTACCGGGATACTCGGCACAACGTGGGCTTCCGCTGCATAGACCTGCTGGCCCGTCGGTGGGGCATTCCGGTCAAGGAACGGCGCGCCAAAGCCGTTCTGGGGCAGGGGCGCCATCTGGGGCGGGAGGTGGCGCTGGCTAAACCACGAACCTTTATGAACAATAGCGGCGAGGGGGTGGCCTATCTGCTGACCCGTTTCGGGCTGCCGCCGGCCAATATCGTGGTAATTTACGACGAGATGGATTTGCCGGTGGGCCGGATGCGTATCCGCCCGGGCGGCGGCCCGGCCGGACATAATGGCATCCGCTCCATCATTGCCGCCTTAAGAACCCGGGAGTTCCCCCGCATACGGGTAGGCATTGGCCACCCGGAAATGCCGGGAGCGCAGGTTTCCCACGTGCTGGACCGGTTTACCGAGGAAGAGGAGCCGGAAATTGCCCGGGTGGTGGAGCGGGCAGCGGAAGCCCTGGATTGCCTGCTGACAGAGAACATTACCGTGGCCATGAACCGCTTCAACTGACTTGTCCCTCTTTAATATAGAACGGGCAGGCAAAGATGCGCCGGGCTTTTCAGGCTGCCGGATAAGCGCCGTTGCTGAACAAGAGGGGGTTGACACTTTGATATTATGCGATATAATTCCAGTTACCCTCCTATCAATTCGTTGGTAGGGTCGAGACCACCGTTTAAGGTGGTCTCTGTTTTCTTTATGGCATTGACCAATTTCTATATAGACGGGTTCAATTTATATTACCGGGCGTTGAAGAATACCCGTTACAAGTGGCTAGACTTGTTCAAGTTATGCAGCTCTCTGACACCGGGCCATCAGGTGGGTCAAGTCAGATACTTTACCGCCAAGATTCAGGGAAGACCGGGCGATTTGCCGGCGCCGCAGCGTCAAGCTACCTGCATTCGTGCCTTGCAGACCTTCCCTAACATTTCTGTACATTACGGCGTCTTCCGTACCCGCCGAAAACAGGCAGCGCCGACGGTTGCAATTCCGGGAATAAGTGGAACTATAGAGGTATGGAACACCGAAGAAAAAGGGACGGACGTTAACCTGACAAGCTAGCTACTGCTGGATGGTTTTCACAAAGCTTACGAACAAGCAGTAGTCATATCCAACGACTCGGATTTTGCCACCGCTATCCAGATGGTCAAGCAAAACCTGGCCCTGCCCATTGGAGTCATCAATCCGAGTTTTAATCCCCGCTCGTTTGTTCCGCAAACGCTTAAGGACGCTGCTACTTTTACCAGAAGGCTGCGCGCCAAATCACTGACCGACTGCCAGTTGCCGAACCAGCTGACCGACGCCACGGGCCGCATAACCAAACCGGCTTCGTGGTAATTGGCTGTGTCTCCTGGCCTACCGAACCAGTTGGGGCGGGCCTGAAGTTGGGCTTTCCGGGTAGTTTTGCTGTTCCATACGAATGGATTCATGGCGGCCGGCAATATCGCGCACTTCCCGTTGTTCGGATTGGCACCTCTCGCACCAGACCGGTTCATCCACAAAAAGGCGCATATTGTCCTTTTTCACCGTGATGGTCTCTATTTCGCAGCGGCAGGCGCCGCACATCCGTACAATGGAAACCTGGTCTATTGGCATAGTTTTTTACCCGCATAAGCAGACTGGCAAATCACCCGAACCTTAAGGGAATGCCCAGCATATTTGCCGGGCAGCCATTGCGTCAGGGGCCGTCAAGGGGCGTTACGGCTGAACCTGCTGCGCCTTTAACGGGGCGGGCCGGAGTTCGGAACTCCGGCAGCCGCCTTGTCAGGAGCGCCCCTGTTTCTTGAGTGTAGGCCCCGGCCCCGGCGGTGTCAACGACACACCGCAACGGATGGCTGCGGATAATGGCGCAGTGAATTGCGCTGCTAACCCATACCCGTTAGAGACCGTGAATGTATGCGCTTTTGCGGCGGTAAACTGCGGTTGAAGCATGGAAATCGGCGTCAAAGCGCAAACCGGTTGGCATGGCCGACAATGGGTAGTATAATAGGCATCAGTTTTTCGGAAGGCAACGTATCGTATTGAACATTTTTTGCCCCGGCGTTCCGCTTCCGAAGATTTAAGGAGGAACAACTATGGCAAAACCCATTCGCGTTGGGCACCTGGTTCTGAACGTCAAAGACGTAGAAGCCTCCACCCGATTTTATACCGAAATTCTGGGTTTCGAAATTTCCCGGCAGGGGCCGCAAGGCGCCTTTCTGACCTGCGGCAAAATTCACCACGACCTGGCCCTGTTCAAGGCGCCCGATGACGCCCTTCCGGTTACCCCGGGTCAGTTGGGCCTGAACCACTTTGCGGTACAGGTGGCCGATATAGAGGACCTTAAAGAGGTCTATCAGATGCTTCAGGAAAAGGATGTAACCCTGGACCACAATACCGACCACGGCATGACTTCCAGCGTTTACTTTATGGACCCGGACGGCAACCGGATTGAGTTCTTCTGCAACAACCAGGATGACCCGGCGGATGGGCTGGCGCTGATGAACGACCCGGCCCGCCGCAACAAGGAGCTGGTGTTCAACTAGCCGTCATTTGCCTTCCGGTTTGCGCCGGTGTAACCCAAAGGCCCCACGCAGTTAAAGCATTGGAGCCTTTGCCTTTCGGTTCGCCGCCGGCGGCTGAACCGGCTGATTGTATTCCGGCGCCGCAACCCCGACGGGGCCGGGTTCCCCGGGGCCGTACCGGAACTGCCCCGGCAGCCAATTGCCAACCGGTTCCCGGAATGGCAAAATCAGGACCATGAGCGCCCAGCCGCCGCCGACCGCCGGCATCCGTCGGTTGATACCCTCTTCCATGCGTTACGGCCAGTTCCGCTACTACTGGCTGGCTCTGTTGGCCGGGGTAACCGGGCACCAGATGCTGTTTCAGTTTACCCTGGGTTGGCTGATGTTCAAGCTGACCGGGGACGAAGGCTACCTGGCCTTTCTGGGGTTGGCAGTAGCCGTGCCGTCCCTGGCTCTGAACCTGCTGGGGGGCGTGCTGGCCGACCGGCTGGAACCCAGGCTGTTGGTGGCCGGCGCTCAAAGCATGTCGGCCACGGTGGTCGCCCTGCTGGCCGCGCTGGTGCTGCTGGAGCTGGTACAGCCCTGGCATATACTGTTGGCCGCCTTTATTGCCGGCGTGGGCCAGGCTTTTGACCAGCCCAGCCGGGCCAGTATCTTCCCCCGTCTGGTTGACCGGGAGCATATCGCCAACGCCGTAGCCATGGAATCGGTGGTCTGGAACGGGGTGCGGGTTCTGGCCCCGGCGCTGGCCGGCGTAGTTATCGCCCGGCTGAGCATCGAAACCTCCATGTTCCTCAGCGCCGGTTCCTTCTACGTTTTAGCCGCCATCATCTCCTTGCTGAAACTGCGGGAACGGCCGCCGGCCGCCGGAAGGGTCGCGCAGCAAATCGGCGACAGCCTCCGCTATGTATGGGGCCGCCCCCTGTTTTTCTACATTATGCTGCTCACCTTCTGCAACAGCCTGTTCGGCCTTTCTTACATTCTGCTGATGCCTTCCCTGGCGGAAAAGTCGCTGCTGGTGGGGGCGGAAAAGGTAGGCTGGCTGCTGGGGTCGGCCGGCTGCGGCGCCATCTTCGGCAACTGGATTATCGGCAGCCGGCCCCGCAGCAGCCGGCGCGGCCGGATTATCCTGGGCGGGGCCATGCTCTACGGGGTTTTCCTGCTGCTTTTCGCCCTGGCCGCCTGGCGGGGGATGTATTGGGTGTCTATGGGCATACTGTTTCTGGCCGGAATAAACTTTTCGCTGTACCTGGTGGGCGGATTGAGCGCCTTGCAGGAACTGGTGCCGGACAACCTGCGCGGGCGGGTTATGGGGCTTTATGGCGCCACCTGGAGTTTGGGGCCGTTAGGCATGGCGCAGGCTGGCCTGGTGGCCCGTTACTTCGGCGCGCCTTTCGCAGTGGGCCTGGGCGCAGTAGTGGTTTTTCTGGTGGCCGCGCTCATTTACTGGCTGCGCTCCGACGTACGGCGTTTTCCGGAACGCGAGTTCGAGCCGGTTTACGCTGAATCCAGAGCGTAAGGCGTGCCGGAGCGGGCCGGCCCGCTTGACCTAAAAGGCGTTAACCCGCCGCAATTTTGCCGTGGAGCAGCGATTATGACCAATGAAGCGTACAACCAGCTTACCCCGGAGGAACGGTACGTCATCGAGTCTAAAGGTACGGAGCGTCCTTTTACCGGAGAGTATGACGATTTTTACGAGGAGGGAGTGTACCTTTGCCGCCGCTGCAATGCCGAGCTTTACCGCTCGGCGGACAAGTTCGACGCCCGCTGCGGCTGGCCGGCCTTCGACCGGGCGGCGCCCAACTCGGTGGCCCAACTGCCCGACCCGGACGGGATGCGGACGGAAATAGAATGCGCCAACTGCGGCGGACACCTGGGCCACGTTTTCTTTGGCGAAGGGTTCACCCCAACCAATGCCCGCCACTGCGTCAACTCCCTTTCCATGCGCTTCATTCCCGGGGAACAAACCTGAAAGCGCCACAACCTTCGGTGTGTTAGACTGACGGGCGGATGGCAATACCACCAACTGAATGCGGAGGCGCAGCCGATGACTGCCCAGGTACAACCTCAGGACAAGACGGTAACCGCCAACGGCCATAACCTCCATTACCTGGATTGGGGAACAGCCGGGAAACCGGTAATGCTGCTGGCCCACGGCCTGCGCGGCCACGCCCATTCCTGGGATGATGTTTCGGCGGCTTTCTGCGCTGACTACCACGTGCTGGCCCTGGACCAGCGGGGCCGCGGCGACAGCGATTGGGCCAGGGACGGCGACTATACCACTAACGCCTACGTGGCGGACCTGGCCGGCTTCTGTCAGGCGCTGAACCTGGAACGCTTCATCCTGATGGGCCATTCCATGGGCGGGCGCAACAGCATGGCCTTTGGCGGCAAATACCCGGAGAAACTGGAAAAGCTGGTGGTGGTGGACGTGGGGCCGACCCTGGACCGCCGGGGCAGTCAGCGCATTGCGGAGGAAATTCGCAGCGTTCCTGAGGAGTTCGACTCCTTTGACGCCGCTTTCCAGTACCTGAACCGCCAGAACCGTTTTGCCGCAGAGCCGGTAATGCGGCGGCGGGTGCGTTACGCCGTTAAAGAACTGCCCAACGGCAAGGTAGGCTGGAAATATGACCGGCTGATTCGGGAGCAGCGACGCAGCAATACCGTTCCGCCGGCCGTTGACCTGTGGCCTTCCCTGCCCGAAATCAGCTGCCCTGCCCTCATTGTTCGCGGCGCCGAGACTGACCTTTTGCCGACAGACGTGGCACAGCAAATGCTGACAACTCTGCCCAATGCCCGGCTGGTGGAAGTTCCACGGGCCGGCCACATGGTCTTTGAAGATAACCCGACAGACTTTATAGCAGCGGTCAGGGACTTTCTGGAGCAGGCGGCCCATTAACGTCGGCAACCCTTGCCCCGAACTGTGGCCCGCTCAACCGGGCCTTCTCCCTATGGGAAGGAAAGGGCGGGCCGCGCCGGTTGCACGGGTTGAACAAACCTAACCGGCTATGCTGCGCCTTTGAGTGAACGTCATCGGATAATGGGCCAGAAAACCCTTTCGGTAGAGGTGCGCTATGTTCTACGTTCCCCGGGTGATGAGTACGCAGCACCCCGACAACGCCATGCCTTCGCCTTTTGCCGACCAGGCCGGAGTTATACGGGGCGATGGCGAGGTGCAAGAGGCGTCGTACGTTTTTGACCAGGGCTGCGATGAACAGATGTGGGACTCGGAAGGGAAGGAGGCCGACAACCAGGTAGTCCGCAAACTGCTCACCGGCTATCCCGACTTTTTCCGGGCCCGGCGCCGCCTGGGGCAGGACGTGGTGCTGACCCTGCGGGTGCCGAACCCAAGTATTGAACGGGATATGCGCAAACCGATGGTGGAGGCCCTGCAAAGCATCCCCTCGGCCCGCGACATGGCCCACAATTTCTACGGAGACGGGGCTGATGACTCGGCGCCCATTCAGGAAGTGATCCTCCCCTTTACCACTTCCGCCGAGGAACTTTCCCTGGTGGAAGCCTATTACCGCCGGGTGATTGTCGGACAGGAAACCCAATCTCTGCTGGGTGAACGGCTGGTGAAGGACTGGGTGGGCGAGTTCTTCCCCAAGCAGTTGCGGGTGATCCCCTTAATCGAGGATCTGGAGCACCTCTTCTACTGCGACCGTATCGTAGAGGAGTACCTGCAAGGGCGGGACTTGCCAGCCCAGCGGGTGTTCCTCGCGCGCAGCGACCCGGCCCTCAACTACGGCCTGGTAGCCGCTGAGTTGATTCTGAAGGTAGGCCTGTCCCGGCTCTACGACCTGGAAAAGCGGCTGGGCATACCTCTTTATCCCATCATCGGCGCCGGCTCGGTTCCCTTCCGGGGACACTTGACGCCGGTCAACGTCCCGCGAGCCTTGCAGGAATACCCCAGCGCCCACACCTTTACCGTCCAGTCAGCTTTCAAGTACGACTATGCCCAGGAAACGGTGCGGGAGGGAATAACCCAACTGATGGCCCACCAGCGCAGCGAACCGGCGCCCATTGAGCAGCAACGGGCCCGGGAGGTTATCGACAAGTACACGGCGGCATATCAAGCCCAGGTGCGCCAACTGATTAACGCCATCAGCGACGCATCCCGACACGTTCCCCGGCGACGGGAACGAAAGCTGCACGTGGGGCTTTTCGGCTACGGCCGTTCCCTGGATGGCGTGGGCGATGCGGTAACCCTGCCCCGCGCCATCGGTTTTGCCGCCGCCCTGTACTCTATTGGCCTGCCCCCGGAATTGCTGGGGCTGGCCGCGCTGAATCAGGAAGACCTGGCTTTTGTACGCCAGGTTTACCCCAGTATGGATGAGGATTTGCGGGCAGCGCTGCGTTTCGCCAACGAGCGGCACGTTAAGGAAATGCTGGGCGATGAGTACCTGAACCTGGTGAAGCGGTACACCGACCAGTTGGACCGGGTACACGAGGGGTTGACCAGCGCCATCCGGGCCGGCATAACCTCCAGCGTCCCGGTCGGCATCTCCCATTACATTGGCGAGGCGGCGCAACTGCGGCGTTTCCTGGGTTAACCATTCCCGGAACAGCCAGTCACCGACCGGCGAACCCCGAGCGGCGCCGGCGCCAGAGGCCGCCTGCCTTGCTTCCGGCACGGTGGATGCAAGAGAAGGGGCGAAACTCCGCCAAAAGCCAACGCCAACCCGGTTGTTTCCACCAATACCCGCCACACGCCGTGGCAAAAGGAGCGAGGGCAGTATTGTGGAAAACCGGGCAAATTACTGACAGTTGCCCCAGGCAATTTCCCGCTCCCCAGGGGTATCATGGACATAGCGAAGGTTGTTTCGCCCAACCAATTCTTCACGGAGGAGTTTTTTTATGGCTGCTGTCCACCCCATTCCCCAGGGGTTTCGTTCCGTAACGCCCCACATGACCATCAAGAACGCCGGCGAGGCAATGGATTTTTACGTGAAAGCCTTTGGCGCAGTTGAAATCAGCCGCTTCGCAATGCCGGGCATGGAATTGCTGGCCCATGGGCTGCTGCAAATCGGCGATTCCTTTGTTATGGTAACCGATGAGTTTCCGCCGGACTTCGGCTGCGCCGATGCGTTGTCCCCCACTACGGCCAAAGGCACCACGGTTACCTTGCATATCTACACCGAGGACGTGGACGCCCTGTACCGGCGGGCGTTGGCGGCCGGCTGCGAAACGGTCATGGAACCGATGGATGCCTTCTGGGGCGACCGCTACGGTCAGGTCAAGGACCCTTACGGGCACCACTGGGCCTTTGCCACCCACCTTCAGGACCTGACCGATGAGGAACTGGCGCAAGCCGCCGCTCGGGAGTTTTCCGGGGCGCCGGCGGATTAGCGGGCCAGCCCGGTTCCGGCAGCCGGCCGGCGCCATTACGGCTGTCCTGATTAACCGGGCGCCCCGGCCGGCAAGGGCGCCCGGTTTTGCCCGATAACAGCAAACCCGCTCGCCTTTCCGGAGGGGGGCGTCTGGCGAAGCCAGGGTAACGGGTTCAGCCCCTGGCCGGCGCAACGGCTGCCAGCAGCGCCTTTACCGCCGCCTCTTCAGACAAGCCGGTCAAGTCAGTCGGCGCAATGCGGGGCGGCAAGGTCTCAGCAGCGCATTGCCGCACCAGCACCGGAATCAGAATCCCCTTATCGCCGCAGGGGTCCTGGGCGCAGGCGGCGTTCCATTCCGGTCGTTCCAGGTTTTCCGCCAGGAAGTCCGGCGAAAGCACGGCGATGGTGGAGTCGGCGACGGCGCTGGCGGCGAACATTTCCAGGATGAAACTGGCGCCCGTCCAGTAATCCCAGGACTGTAGCTCCACCGAATACCCCTGGGCCCGCAACTGTGCGCCAATCCACTCAGCCCAACCCTGGTCAGCGGCATGGTAAGCGACGAAAAAGTCCACCGGAGGTTACTCCGCCGCCTCGATCCGCACGGCGCAGACCTTGTATTCCGGTATCATCGTATCCGGGTCGCAAGCTGAATTGGTCAGGAAATTGGCCGCCGACCAGGACAGCTTGACGAAGGGTATGAAGATTTCGCTAGCCCGCATCCGGTCGGTATAAATGGCCCGGCCGAACGGCTTGCCCCGTCGGTAGGTTGCCTGGACCAGCTGGCCGTCGGCAACCCCGCACTGCGCGCCGTCCGCCGGGTTAAGGGAGACCTCCAGTTCCGGCAAGCGGGCCAGCAGCCCGGGAACCCGGCGGGTGATGGCGCCGCCATGCCAATGGTACAGGAGTCGTCCGGTGTTGCGGATTAAAGGGTAACGACGGCTGGGCCTTCCGTCGGCCAGGGGGCCTTGCTCGAAGGCCAGGAAACGAGAGCGCGGCCCATGAGGGAAGGAATCGGCGTACCGGCAGGGAGCGCCCAGGTGGGCCGGCGTCGGGCAAGGCCACTGGCTGCCGCCTTCCTGTGCCAGCCTCTGGTAGTTTACACCCGCCAGAACAGGGGTAAACCTGACCATCTCGTGGAAGATTTCCGACCGACGGACATAGGCAAACTGCTCTTCCAGGGGCAGCCCCGGCTTGCGGCGCATACGCCGGCCCAAAGCGCCGATAATCTCCCAGTCCGGCCGGCTTTGGCCTACCGGGGCTGCCGCCTGACGTACCCGCCGCACCCGCCGCTCGCTGTTGGTACAGGCGCTTTCCTTTTCCGCAAAGCTGGCCGACGGCAGGGATGATTCGGACGGGGGAGCCGCCGCCGGAAGGATTGACCGGGTCAGCTCCAGCACACCGGAACGGATACGGGTTGCTTCCGGGCTGTCGGTGCGCACGGCCATACCTTCCCGGGCCGGCGTCGTGCCGGAAGCGGGAAAGCCGCCCAGCTCCTCAATCTCCACCAGGCAGGTACGGCAGGCCTCAACAGGCTGCATATCCGGGTCTTTACACAACCGGGAAAGGTGAACGGCGGCAGCGTTGACCGCATCCAGCGCCGAGGCGCCATCGGGCGCCTGACCCGGGCAGTTGTTGACGGTCAGGGCGATAGACATGCTCCGGCTGACCTTCCCACCCTGGTTTCGCCGGTATTCCGGGCCGACGCCGGGGCTGCCGGGCGGGAACCAGGAAACCGGGGTTGGCTGACTTGACGCTAGCGGCGGGGATATGGAAAATGAAGCCAGCGGTTCCGCCGCAATTGAAACCTGCGCAATTGAAACCTGAAGGAACTATTATGCCAAACTTTGTCCGAGTTTACACCGGCGAGGACGGAAAGTCCCACCTGGAAGACCTGAACCCTCCCTTTGAGTCCTTTGTGGACACCGAGGGCGCCTATGGCGAGGGTACGCCCATGGAGGCGGCCAATGGCGTAACCATCCGCATTGCCCAGCCGGGCTACCTGCTGGAGTGGCACTGCGCCCCCCGCCGGCAATATACTATCACCCTCTCCGGTGTGGCCGAGGTGGAAGTCAGCGACGGAACCAAGCGCCGGGTGGGCGCCGGCGACGTGCTGCTGGCCGAAGATTTGACCGGGGAAGGCCACATCACGCGGGTAATCAGCGAGGAGCCTCGTTACTACATCGTCGTAGCCCTGGGCGATTAACCGGCCATCGCCGGGAACTCTGCCGGCAGCCGCTCCCGGCAGTTGGTTTCATCCGCCATGGGGGGCGGCCTTCCGGTGGTGCGCCATCTCCCGCACCAGTGGAATTAACTCCCGGCCGTACTCCCGGGCGTCGTTCAACGGGTCGAAGCCGCGGATGATAAAGTTAGTGCAGCCCAGGTCGTAGTAAGCCAACAGGGATTCGGCCACCTGCCGGGGAGTGCCCACCAGGCAGGTGGTGCTGCCGGCGGCTCCGCTGGCGGCGGCAATGGGCATCCACAGCCGCTCATCATGGACGTCTGCCTGGTCGGCAAACTCCAGCAGCCGCCGGGAACCGGCCGATTGCTGTCGGGCTGGCTGCCCCGGCGCAATACGGCCCCGGGTAGCCTGCTTAATCCGGGTCAGAATTTCCCCGGCCCGCTGCCAGGCGGCCGCTTCCGTAGCCGCCAGAATGGGACGGACGGACAGGCTGAAACCGATGTTCCGGCCCCGTTGCTGCGCCAGGCGGCGGATGTAGGCTACCCGCTCCCCGATGGCGGCGCGGGGTTCGCCCCACAGCGCAAAGACATCGGCCCGCCGGCTGCCCACTGTCAGGGCAATATCCGATGCGCCGCCGAAGAAAAGGGGCAGGTGCGGCTGCTGCCGGCAACGCACCTGACTATGGGCGCCCTTAAAACGGTAGAACTCCCCGGCGTAATCAAAGGGTTCGGCAGCCGTCCACACCCGGCGCAGAATGTCCATATACTCGTCGGTGCGGCGATAGCGGGCGTCGTGATTCAGAAAATCTCCGTCCTGTTCCTGCTCAACGTCGCTGCCCCCGGAAATTATGTGCAGGGCGATGCGTCCGCCGGTCAGCTGGTCCAGGGCAGCCGCCTTGCGGGCCGCCAGGGTAGGCGCCACAAACCCGGGCCGGTGGGCAATCAGGTAGCCCAGCCGGCTGGTATGGGCCGCCGCGTAGCCGGCCACCTCGAACCCGTCCGGGGAACTGGAAGAGTACCCGGTCAGCGCCAGGTCGAACCCGCTTTCCTCGTGAACCTGGGCAAACTCCTGAATATAGTCGCCATCCACGCCGGCCGGCGCCAACGCCCCCGGGTTTATGTCGCCGCCAAAGACGCTGAGGGCAGCGCCGGCAGCGGCCGACGGTTCCCGGGCAGCGCCAAGCATGCCGACAATGCGGACCGGGTTTTCCACTGCCATCGCCATCACCTCTCCAAAACCGGCATATGCAACCGGCAAACATCTCAAAAAGCCCTTCATTCCGCTCTCCGCCGGGATGCAGCGCTGCTGCCTGCGTAGCCGGCTCCAATTGAAGCACGCCCAGCCAGGACGGACAAGCGGCATTCCCAATATACGTTGGTTACCGGTGTGTAATAGAGCCGGCAGGGAACTGGACCGCCGGGAGGCAGCGCCACCGGCCCAACCTGGAGCGTAACGGGACGGGATGCAGTGCCCGGTGCGGCTCCACTGGCTGCCCAAATATGGCCGCTCCCGCGGCGAGAAGGACAACGTTTTTGGGTTTGCCTTTGACCTTGCGGACGGCAGTATATCCTTTACGCTGCGGCCGCGGCCATGCCCAGCCGGCCGGGCCGCCCGAGGGGGTATCGGGCGGAACCCGGCATGGCCACCGGTCAGGTCAGCCGGCCTACTGCCGCCGCCGGTACAGGTACACCCCGCCGGCAACCAGCGCGGCTACCACCAGCGCAATGATCACCCAGAGCAGCCAGTTGACGCCATCCGGTTCTTCCGGGGGGGCCGGCGTGGGCGTGGCGGTTGGCGGTATCGGCGTGGCCGTGGGCGGGGGCGGTACGGGCGTGGCCGTGGGTTCCACCGCAGCCATGGCCGGGGCGGCCGGCGTGGCCGTCGCCTCCGGGCGCACCGCGTCCAGGGAACGGTCCGGCAGCAGGGGAGTGGCCGTTGGCGCCGGCGTGGCCGTGGCGGTGGGCCGGCTGGTCGGCCTCGCCGTGGCCGTCGCGGTTGGCGCCCTGGTCGGCGGGGCTGCCGTTGGCGTGCGCGTTATCACCGGCGTCGGCGTGCGGGTGGGTACTGCCCGCCGGGTCGCCGTGGGCGTGCGCAGCAGCATTTCCGCCGGCAGCATGGTTGCCGTCGGCGTGAAGGTCGGCAGCGCCCGAACCGTTGCGGTCGGCGTCGGCGTGCCGGTTGCCGCTGCCACTACCCGGCGGGTTGGCGTCGGGGTGGGCGTTTCCACCGCCAGACGCTGCAGGCCCTGAACCACTATGGGCGGCGGCGTGTTGGTGGGCGTGGGCGTGGGCGTGGGCTGCATTGCTTCAATGACGGTGGACCAGAGGCCGCTGCCGCGGTCATTGACCGCCCGCATCCGGTACTGGTACGCGACGCCGTTTTCCAGCCCGGTTATGGTGTACGTGGTGTCGGTGTCCCCGACGTTAACCACCGGGCTGCTGTCGGGCCAGCTTGCGCCCACTTTGCGATGCTGGAATTCGTACCGGGTTACCCCGCTCGCCGCGTAATAATGAATGGTTGCCTGCTTGTCCCCGACGGCAAGCCGGTAGATTTCCGGCGGCGCTGGCGTGTTGGTGGGCGTGGGGGTGTTGCGCAGCGTCTCTCTACGCACGATGACGGACCAGGGGCCGGGGCCGCGGCTATTGCGCGCCCGCATCCGGATATAGTACTCAACTCCGTTTTCCAGCCCGGTTATGGTGTAGCTGGCAGCGGTGTCCCTGACGGTAACCACCGGGCTGGTGCCGGGCCAGCTTTCGCCCGCTTTGCGATGCTGAAATTCGTACCGGGTTATTCCGCTCACGGCCTGATAATGGAGGGTTAGCTGCCCGGGCCCGGCGACAGCCAGATCGATTACCGGCGCCTCCGGCAGACTTGAGGGCGTGGGCGTCAGTGTTCCCGTTGGGGTGGGCGTATCTGTCGGTGTATTGGTAGGGGTGGGCGTATCCGTCGGTGTATTGGTCGGCGTTGGGGTTGGTGTGGGGGTCTGCGTTCCCGTCGGCGTGGGGGTGGGCATGGATGCAATAGCCGTCAGGACGTTGGACCAAAGGCTATTGCCTCCGTCATTGACCGCCCGCATCCGTACCTGGTAAGTCGCGCCGTTTTCCAGTCCCGTTATGGTGTACGTGGTGTCGGTGTCCCCGACGGTAACCACCGGGCTGCTGCCGGGCCAGCTTGCGCCCACTTTGCGATGCTGAAATTCGTACCGGGTTACCCCGCTCATGGCCTGATAATGGAGGGTTAGCTGCCCGGACCCGGCGACGAGCCGGGAGACGACCGGCGGCGCTGGCGGATTTGGCGTGTTGGTGGGCGTGGGGGTGTTGCGCAGCGTCTGTCTAAGCACGATGACGGACCAGGGGCCGGGGCCGCGGCTATTGCGCGCCCGCATCCGGACATAGTACTCAACTCCGTTTTCCAGCCCGGTTATGGTGTAGCTGGTATCGGTGTCCCTGACGGTAACCACCGGGCTGGTGCCGGGCCAGCTTTCGCCCGCTTTGCGATGCTGAAATTCGTACCAGGTTATTCCGCTCATGGCCTGATAATGGAGGGTTAGCTGCCCGGACCCGACGACAGTCAGATCGATTACCGGCGCCTCCGGCAGACTTGAGGGCGTGGGCGTCAGTGTTCCCGTTGGGGTGGGCGTATCTGTCGGTGTATTGGTGGGGGTGGGCGTATCCGTCGGTGTATTGGTCGGCGTCGGGGTCGGTGTATCTGTCGGTATATTGGTAGGGGTGGGCGTATTGGTCGGCGTTGGGGTTGGTGTGGGGGTCTGCGTTCCCGTCGGCGTGGGGGTGGGCATGGATGCAATAGCCGTCAGGACGTTGGACCAAAGGCTATTGCCTCCGTCATTGACCGCCCGCATCCGTACCTGGTAAGTCGCGCCGTTTTCCAGCCCGGTTATGGTGTACGTGGTGTCGGTGTCCCCGACGGTAACCACCGGGCTGCTGCCGGGCCAGCTTGCGCCCGCTTTGCGATGCTGAAATTCGTACCGGGTTACCCCGCTCATGGCCTGATAATGGAGGGTTAGCTGCCCGGACCCGGCGACGAGCCGGGAGACGACCGGCGGCGCTGGCGGATTTGGTGTGGGGGTGGGTGTGTTGGCCGGTGTGGTTCGAGGCACGATGACGGACCAGAGGCCGGGGCCTCGGCTATTGTGCGCCCGCATCCGGACATAGTACTCAACTCCGTTTTCCAGCCCGGTTATGGTGTGGCTGGCAGCGGTGTCCTTGACGGTAACCACCGGGCTGGTGTCGGGCCAGCTTTCGCCCGCTTTGCGATGCTGAAATTCGTACCGGGTTATTCCGCTCATGGCCTGATAATGGAGGGTTATCTGCCCGGACCCGACGACAGCCCGATCGATTACCGGCGCCTCCGGCGGGCTTGAGGGCGTGGGCGTGGGCGTGGGTGTCAGTGTTCCCGTTGGGGTGGGCGTATCCGTCGGCGTATTGGTCGGTGTTAGGGTGGGTGTATCTGTCGGCGTATTGATGGGCGTGGGCGTGGGCGTGTTGCGCAGCGTCCGTACAGGCACGATGACGGACCAGGGGCCGGGGCCTCGGCTATTGTGCGCCCGCATCCGGATCTGGTAAACCGTGTCGTCGTTTTCCAGCCCGGTTATGGTGTAGCTGGCAGCGGTGTCCCTGACGGTAACCACCGGGCTGGTGTCGGGCCAGCTTTCGCCCGCTTTGCGATGCTGAAATTCGTACCGGGTTATTCCGCTCACGGCCTGATAATGGAGGGTTATCTGCCCGGGCCCGGCGACAGCCAGGTTGGTTACCGGCGCATTCGGCGGGCTTGAGGGCGTGGGCGTGGGGGTCAGTGTTCCCGTTGGGGTGGGCGTATCCGTCGGTGTATTGGTGGGAGTGGGCGTATCCGTCGGTGTATTGGTAGGCGTTGGGGTGGGTGTATCTGTCTGCGTATTGATGGCCGTGGGCATGGGGGTGGGGGTGGAGGTGTTGGCCGGTGTGGTTCGAGGCACGGTGACGGACCAGAGGCCGGGGCCTCGGCTATTGTGCGCCCGCATCCGGACATAGTACTCAACTCCGTTTTCCAGCCCGGTTATGGTGTGGCTGGCAGCGGTGTCCTTGACGGTAACCACCGGGCTGGTGTCGGGCCAGCTTTCGCCCGCTTTGCGATGCTGAAATTCGTACCGGGTTACCCCGCTCACGGCAAAATAGTGGAGGGTTATCTGCCCGGACCCGACGACGACCCGGGAGAATACCGGCGCATTCGGCGGGCTTGAGGGCGTGGGCGTGGGTGTCAATGTTCCCGTTGGGGTGGGCGTGGGTGTCAGTGTTCCCGTTGGGGTGGGCGTATCTGTCGGTGTATTGGTGGGGGTCGGCGTCGGGGTATCCGTGGGAGTGCTGCCCTGGGCTTGCAGCGGCGGCGGCGGCCCGGTGAAGGATAAGGTCAGCAAAAAAGGCCCGGCCAGCAGGATGACAAGCGCCAGGGCCAGCCCCAGCAGGTTTCGGTCAATTCTCCGCCGGCAGCCCAGCACCCACCCCCAAACTCGGGGGGGGGGGGGGGGGGGGGGGGGGGGGGTATTCATTCCGGTGCCGGGTTGGTGGCTGCCTTTATCTGCCATAGCTTACCTCGTCAGGATATTGGTTTGGTTGAAGCAGCCATGTTCCCGTCTGCTGGTTGCGACTATGGATTTTAGCAGAGAAGTTCCGGCGGGGGAATACCGCTGCGGCCTGGGCTTTGAGCTGCTCCGGCTGGTGGGTACGCTCGGCGCCGAACTCTTCAGCCAAGCGGAGCCGATTCTCCAGCCGATCCAGAACAATCACCCGGTCTGCGCCCATATCTCTGGCCAGGGCCGTGGCGTTGAGGCCCAGGCCGCCGGCTCACTGAATCACCACGCGCTGCCCGGCATGGACGCCGGCCCGCAGCCGGTAGCAACAATGCCCATGGCGCAATTAACCGGGCCCAGCAGCTCGTCGGGCAGCTGGTCGGGTACACGGAAGAAAGGATGACGGGGCGGCAGGTAGAGAAAGTCGGCGTAGGTTCCGGTGAAGTAGGGGTATTCCCCGGCAGTGGGACAGGCCCGGTTGGCGCACCGGTTGGTATCGCCCCGCAGGCACAGATGGCAGCGGTGGCAGGGAAATATGGCCGAACAGACCACCCGGTCGCCCTCCTCGATGGGCGTACCCAGGGTATCGGTGGTTACCCCTTCACCCAGCCACTCGACCACGCCGGCCCATTCGTGTCCCATGACCCGGCCGGCGGGCGGCAGGGGCATATGCTCCTGGGTCTGGTCGCCCCGCCAGGTTGCCGGTCCGAACCGCAAATACCGGCCTGGGTCATCCGCAGCAGGGTTGCCCCCGGCTACGGCTACGGTTCCGGCGCCTCGTACTCCTCAATTTCAAAGGGCTTGCCATATTCCCTGACAACTACGATGCGGCCTTGCATCAAGCGCCTTCTGCATGGCGATGAATGCGGGTTGCCGGCTTACATTACCCTCCTCGCTGCCTGCTCCGGGTTTGCATCGCTGGCTTCGGTCAGCCGGCGGCGGTCGTCCGGGGCGCAAGGGCTTCGGTTACGCCAATCATGCTGTCCCGGGTAACCAGCCCGGCCAACTCGACTTCGTTCAGGCCTTCGCTGCCGGCCGGGCGGCGCGGCAGAACCAGGTAGCGCAGGTCAGCGGTACTGTCCAGCACACGCACCTCCACCCCATCGGCCAGTTCCAGCCCAAACTCCCGCATTACCTCCCGGGGAGCTGCCACGGCCCGGGAGCGGTAGGCCAGGCTTTTATACCAGTCGGGCGGACGCCCCAGCAAAGCCCGGGGGTAACAGGAACATAAAGTGCAGACCACCAGATAGTGCACCTGGTCGGTATTTTCCAGCACGGCCAGCCTGGGGGTAGTTTCCGGCAGGGTGTACCCCAGTTCAGCCAGGGCGGCGGCCGGCTCGGCCAGCAGCCGGGCCTTATACGCCGGGTTGACCCAGGCGTGGGCGACCACCCGGGCGCCGTCGGCTGGCGACCGGGCTTCAATCCGGGCCGCCATATCCTGAATTTCCGCGGCAGTGCAAATACCCTTCTCGACCAGCAGGGCTTCAATCGCCCGGGCCAGCCGGGGGTAATAAGCCGGCGACTGGTCCGGTTCCATGCCGGGATGTTCGGCGTGGTCATGGGCATGCCCGTCAGCATGCTCCGGCGCCAGGCGGCGGCCAGCGGCCTGATCGGCAAAACGCTCCGTCATCGCTGCCTCCGGGGGGGGGCGCTCAAGGGACGCCGGCCGTTAGCCGGCGGCCGGCGCCGGTTCCAGCCAATGCTGGTAAAGGTCAACCAGAATCTTGTCTGCGGCCGGCCCCGGATAGCCGGGCCAAACCTGATGCTGGGCAAACTCCACCCGGTACAGCGGCTGGGCCGGCTGGCCGGAACCGCCATGGGCCAGGGATTCCGGGTTGGGAAAGACCCCGCACAGCGCAGCTACCCGCCCGCTTTGCCCTTGAATGTACCGGGGGGTGCGGAAGTGGCCGGCCGGAGTATCCACCCGGACGGTTACCGGGTCGCCGGGCTGGTACTTGACCGGCCGGGCCGCTGGCGCTGCGTTCCAGTTGGTCATTGCCCGGACATGCCCTCCAGTTCCCTGAGCTTGCCGGTCAATTCTTCCCGGGTAAACAGGCCCTTCTCCAGCGACAGGGTCAGCAAAGCCTCGGTCCAACGCTCATAATAGCCCAGTTTTTCATAAACCGGCGGCGCCAGACTCTCGATAGCCCGGCGCATTTCGTCGGTGCGTCTCAACCCTTTTTCGCCCAGAACGTTATGCATGGCATCCACCCGCCGTTCCCAATCGGCAAGGACATGCTCTTCCTGATTAATCGGGCTGCTGTCGGGCCACCCGCCCCGGTCGTGCGGCTGCTTCATCCTGTACCCCCAAACCGGCCCTTTAACGTACATATTAAAGGCCGGTTAAACCAGTGACAAGCGAGGTTTTCAACCTTCGCCCGGCCAGCTGCCGGTTCCCGGTGGCAAGCCGGCAGCTGACCGCCCAACCGGCCCGGCCATCAGCCGGCGAACCGGGGCATTACCTGCTGGCTGAACAGTTCCAGAGACCTGGCTGTTTTGGCCGGAGAGACCAATCCCCGGTTGGTCAGCATCAGATTGCGGATGCCGGCTTCCTGCATTTGCGCCAGTTGCTCTGCCACCCGGCCGGGGCTGCCAATCAGGATTTCGGCGCCGTCCGGGTTTGGCCTGGGGCCGTAACCCTCTCGACCGAGGGGCGGCGGCTGGCGTTCCATAGCGTATTGCGGCGGGTTCCAGCGACGGCGATAGGACTGCATGGCGTTGTAGGCTGCCAGCTGGGCCGGCAGAAACTCAGCCATAGCCTGTTCGTCGGTTTCTGCCACGTGCAACTCCCGCCAAACCCAGCTCTGCGCCAGGCTGCTCTCGACCGCCGTCCGGTCAAACCCGGCCTCAGCCATAGTTTCCCGGTAAAGCCGAATGCCGGCGGCGGTGTGGCTGGTAGAGCGGCCCCGCAGCAGGATGGGGCGGCCAATCCGGGCCATGTTCTTGATGGATTCGTCGTTAATGCAGGCGCGCGCCAGCCTGGGATGGGGTTTTTGGTAAGGCCGGGGCCGCACTGCGGGAAAAGTAACCTGATAGTGCCGTCCCCTGAAGTCCAGGTTGTCGGTAGTCCAGGCCTTGACCAGCAGCTCCTCGGCTTCTTCCAGCTGCTCCGCGCCCAGGTCCGGGGTGGAGCCGAAGCCCAGGTATTCGTAGGCGTTGTAATTAGAGCCCTTGGCAGTGCCCACGATGAGGCGGCCCTGGCAAAGGTTGTCCAGCAAGGCCGTCTGAATGGCTACCCGAACCGGGTTATGCAGGGGCAGTTCCAAAATGCCAAAGCCCAGTTCCAGCCGCCTGGTCTTGACGGCCAGGGCGCCGGCAAAAACCAAAGGGTCGCCATAAACGCACTCGCCGGTAAAGTAATGCTCGGCCAGCCAAAGGGCATCAAACCCCATAGCCTCCACCAACTCGGCTTCGGCCAGGCATTGTTGTATCTCCTCCGCGTCTCCGGAGTCGTCGAACTTCATCGGATAAAGAAAATGCCCAAAGCGCATTGCGTCTTCCTGCCTTTGCCGCGGCTTCAAGGGCCGCAGGCCGCTTTTACTCAATCCGTCCCGGAAGGGCGCCGGCGGCACGGGCCCGGAACAGCGCCGGCGCGCCGGAAGGAAAACGGGCAAGCAGTTCACTCTCCCGGCAGTATAAGGACGCCGGCAACGGAGTTCAACCAGACCACCTCCTGCCCTTTGACGGGGCAGGCAGACGGCCGGCCTGAATGACGGCCTAAACCGGCGCGCCCGGAAAGCGGGCAATTTCCACGAAGCCGCCCGCTTCATCCGACCAGGCAAACAGGGCCGCCTCCACCACCCGCCGCTGCTCTATGCCCACCACCAGTTGCTGCACCGGGTAAGCCGGGCCGTCTCCCCAGGGGCTGGCGGCCACCTGCCGGTCGGTAGGCGAAAAGTAGGCCTGCCCGTTGGGGTGGGAATGGTAGATGACCAGAGGCGGCGCGCTTTCGTCCAGGCTGCGATTGAGGGCCAGCAAATCGGCCCCGCTGAAGACGTAGGCCGTCTCGGCGGTGCGGTCAGGGGCCGTGGGGTGGCTGCCGGCTTCCTGGACGTTATCGCAGGGGTGAATTGCCGTTGCCCGGCGCGCATCGCGCGGGCCGGCCAGCCAGCCGCAGCACTCGGAGGGGTAGCTGCGCCGGGCTTCAGCATAAACTGCCGCCAGTAAATCGGCGGGAATTGCAATCGGCTGAAGGGATTGTCGGGCGGCGAATGCTTCAGACATAGGTTTGCTCCTTTGCCGCTTCCGGCGAGGCAGCGGCCAGCCTCCGGGCGTTCAGCCCAGCGACCGCCTGGCTATTCTTAAAGGCATTTTGCCCTGCTTCGGATAAATCCGGTTATGGTTAGCAGACGTAAGACTAATCTCAAGCATGCAAACGACCTTGAAAATATCTTCACAATTGGCGTCTAAACTGAAAGCGAAAGGCGTAGGCGGAAAAGCCTCTGCCCCGGCCGGCAGCGAGAGTGAATCGGCAGAAGGATCAAACGACGATGCAGAATAGAAACAGATTTTACCTGAAAGCTTGCCTCAAGTGCGGCGGCGATATGTACCTGGATTGGGACAGCTATGGCTGCTTTCGGAAATGCCTGCAATGCAGCCGGATAGTTGACCTGGAGAAGCGGCCCGAGTCGCCGGCAGAAACTTGGGAAAAGAAGCTGGCTGCCTGATGCCGCCAGGCTATCCGCGCCAGATTACCCGGTTATCCGCCGGCCTCCGGTACGGGCGCGATGTTCCGCATAGTCGCGCACTGCCTGCTCCTGTTCCGGAGTCTGAATGGACCGGGGCCGCAGCGCCCGAACCATGTCGATGGCCTTTTGCGGCTCAAAGCCGGTGTAAACCAGGTAACTGGCCAGCACGGTGCCGGTGCGGCCAATGCCGGCATAGCAGGTTACCACCACTGGCCGCTCATAGTTTTCTATCTGGTCTTCAATCCAGCGGCACATCCGGTCGATTTGGGGCAGGGTAGGCGCGGAAAAGTCGGGCACTGGTTCGAACAGGTCGAACATATTCCACAAATCGGCGGAAATGGTATTCTCCTCCATTCTCAGCACGGCCTTTATATCCTGCTGACTGAAGAAAATCAGGTCGCGGCGATTGCTGGGGCCCATGGCTCCGGCCAGGCAGCCCTGAAGCACCCAGCTGAAGTTCAGGTGTGGCTGCTGCACGCGCGCTACTCCGTAGTTACCGGGGCTTCCCGGCCTTCAATGGCGGCATTCAGGGTATGCCAGGGCAGAATAGCGCATTTGATGCGGGTGGGAAAGGCGGCAACCCCGGACAGCATCTCCAGATCCCCCAGGGCATCATAGTCCACCGCTGCGTCCAGCTCGGTAATCATAGTATGGAACCCGGCAAATATCTCCCCGGCCCGGGCCAGGGTCTGGCCCTTAATGCTCTGGGTCAGCATGGAAGCCGAGGCGCGGGAGATGGCGCAGCCCACACCCTGAAACCCCACGTCCGCAATTATATCGTCCTCCACCCGCAGATAGATGGCAATCTGGTCGCCGCACAACGGGTTATAGCCGTCGGCCTGACGGTTAGCGTCCTCCAGACGCCGAAAGTTGCGGGGCTTGTTATTATGCTCCAGCAGAATTTCCTGGTAAAGCTCGTGCAGGTTGGACATTAGCGGCTAAACACCTCAATAACCCGGTCAATACCCTTAACCAGGGTATCAATCTCTTCCCTGGTGTTGTAGAAGGCCAGCGAGGCGCGCACCGTGGCCGGAACGCCGTAGCGGTCCATCAGAGGTTGAGCGCAGTGATGACCGGTGCGCACGGCAATGCCTTCGGCGTCGAGAATGGTGCCGATGTCGTGGGGGTGGATATTGTCCATAACGAAAGAGAGGATGCTCCCCTTGTTCCGGGCCGTGCCAATCAGCCGCACTGGCTCAATTTCCGACAGCCGGGCGGCGCCGTAGGTCAACAGCTCCTCTTCATAGGCGGCAATGTTAACCATGCCCAGGCTGCTCACGTAGTCGATGGCCGCTCCCAGGCCAATGCTGCCGGCAATATTCTGGGTGCCGGCCTCGAACTTGTTGGGAATGGTGTTGTACCTGGTTTTCTCAAAGGTTACCGAGAGGATCATTTCACCGCCGCCCTGGTAGGGGGGCATAGTTTCCAACAGGCTGGCCCGACCGTAAAGAACGCCGATGCCGGTGGGGCCGTAGAGCTTGTGGCCGGAAAAAACATAAAAGTCGCAGCCCAGACGGGTTACGTCCAGCGGCATATGGGCCACGGCCTGAGCTCCGTCCAGCAGCACCGGCACGCCCTGACGGTGGGCCAGCTCAACAACCGGTTCTACCGGGTTAATGGTGCCTAAAGCATTGGACTGGTGTACGATCGATACCAGCCGGGTGCGCGGGGACAGCAGCTTCTCGTATTCGTCCAGCAGCAATTCGCCAGCGTCGTTGACGGGAACAACCTTAAGCCGGGCGCCTTTTTCCTGGCACAGGATTTGCCAGGGCACGATGTTGGAATGATGTTCCATTGCAGAGACGATAATCTCATCGCCGGCCCCGATGTTCTGCCGTCCGTAGGTTTGAGCCACCAGGTTGATGCCCTCGGTGGCGCCACGAACAAAGATTATCTCCCGGTCGTCGCCGGCGTTGATGAACTGCCGCACCTTGCTCCGCGCTTCTTCGTAAGCGTCGGTAGCCCGTTGGCTGAGGGTATGAACGCCCCGGTGCACGTTGGAGTTTTCGGTGGTGTAGTAGTTGACCAGCGCATCGATTACTGCCCGGGGTTTCTGGGTGGTGGCGGCATTGTCCAGATAGACCAACTGCCGGTCATTGATTTTCTCTTTAAGAATCGGAAAGTCTTCCCGGACCTGAGCCACGGCAAAGGAATTAGAGGGTCGAGACACTTCAGGCACCTCCCTGGCGCTGACCGGAATCGTGGCTGGCGCCGCCATCAACGATAGTTTTGCCGCTAACCTGGCGCATAAAGAGCTGATCCAGGTTTTCCCGCAGGTCATCCTGCGGCACGGTATCGATAATTTCGCTGGCGAAGGCATGAATCAACAGCTGACTGGCCGTCGTCTGGTCCAGCCCCCGGCTGCGCATATAAAACAGAGTATCTTCGTCGATATGGCCGGCGGTGGCCCCGTGGCCGCACTTCACATCGTCAGCGTAAATCAGCAGGCTGGGCTTACTGTCCACCTCGGCATGGGCCGACAGCAACAGGTTCTTGTCCGTCTGCTGCGCATCGGTCTGCTGCGCATTCTCCCGAACCAGCACCGTGCCGCCGAACACCGCCCGGGAACGGCCGTCCAGAATCCCTTTATAGTACAGCCGGCTGGTTCCGTGGGGGTGGGCATGGTCAATGCTGACCAGGTTATCTACGTGCTGGGCGTCATCGGTCAGATACAGGCCATTGAGGCTGCAATAAGCCCCGACGCCGTCCAGCAGTACGGAGAGGCCGTGGCGGGCCAGGGCGGCGCCCATGGCGAAGGAACCGGCAGCGTAGCTGCTGTCCCTGGCTTGCACCACCCGGGTGTTTCCCACATGGAAGGCAGTCGGACTTTCGTTAAGCAGCCGATAGTGGCGCAGCCGCGCTCCCTCGCCTACCGATACTTCAGTAACCGCATTAGTGAAGTACTGGCCGGCCATGGACCCGGCGGCTTTCGGGCCGGGGCCAACATACTGTTCCACAATAGTAAGGCTGGTATTGCGCCCGGCGACAATCAGGGTACGGGGGCAGCTGACCGTATCTGCCTGGCTCCGGCTGGTATAGTAAACAATATTCAGCAGAACCTCTTCGGGGCAGTCATCCGGCAGATGAATATAGACCCCATCGTCGAAAAGGGCGGTATTCAACGCCACGAAAGCGTCGTCCTGGGGCGCCAGGCGGGCCAGGAGTTGCCGCAGCGGGTCTGCGGGCCGTTCCAGGGCCTGACGCAGCCGGTGGAAAGTGAAACAACCGGTTCCGGGTTCCGGCGCTTCAGACCTGCCGACGGCGGCGGCAGTGTCTCCGTTGATTAGCGCCAGACTGCGGAAGCCCGCTTCCGCAGCGGTGGCGCCATTATCGCCGCCAAAGACATGGCCGGGCAGTTCCGCCGGCCAGCCGGCAGAGCACACCAACGGAGAGCGGGAAAAGGAAGCGCGGGCAATGGGTGATACGTTGGTATATTTCCAGGGTTCGTTGCCCCGGCGGGCGGTGGGAAAGCCAACGGCGGCGAACTGCTGCCAGGCGGCGGCGCGCCGTTCCTTGAGCCAGGCCGGCGCCGACAGCGCTTCCTCCATAACTGCCAGGTAGTCGGCGTAGTAAACAGGTTGGTTCACCGATGGGTTGCTGGTCATGGCTGATTGCCCGCCTCCGCCGCTTCCTTAATCCAGTCATAGCCCTTTTCTTCCAGTTCCAGGGCCAGTTCCGGGCCGCCGGAACGGACAATGCGGCCGTCCATCAGCACGTGTACCTGGTCGGGGATTATATAGTTAAGCAGCCTTTGGTAGTGAGTAACCAGAACAATGGCATTATCGGCGGTGCGCAGGGCGTTGACTCCATCGGAAACTATACGCAGGGCGTCAATATCCAGCCCCGAATCGGTCTCGTCGAGCAGGGCCAGGGTTGGCTCCAGGAGGGCCATTTGCAGAATTTCGTTGCGCTTCTTTTCGCCGCCGGAGAAACCCTCATTTACCGACCGGCGCACCAGGTCCGGGTCAATGTCCACCAGTTTTATCTTTTCCTGCAGCAGGCGGTCGAACTCCCGGGCCCCGTACTCTTCCCCGCCCCGGTGCACCCTTATAGCGTCAGCAGCGGCTTTAAGGAACTGCCAGGCGCGTACTCCTGGCAACTCCAGCGGATACTGAAAGGCCAGGAACACCCCTTCCCGCGCCCGTTCCTCAGGCTCCAGGGCCAGCAGATTCCGGCCCCGGTAAAGAACCTGGCCGGCGGTAACCTGGTACTCGGAGCGGCCGGCCAGGGAGCTGGTCAGGGTGCTTTTACCCGAACCGTTGGGGCCCATAATGGCGTGAACCTCGCCCGGATTAACCGTAAGGTTTACGCCGCTAAGGATTTCCTGGCCCGGCACGGAAACGTGGAGGTCGCGAACTTCCAGTATGGGAGGCATTTAACCGTTCTGCTCCTTTGGTCTGATTTTTCCCGAATAAAGGCGCGACAAGCCCACATCTGACTGGCCTGCCCGCCTGCGACTATCCAATTGCCTTTGCGCACTGGGTCAATAGCTTTAGCAAACCCTGCCAGGGGCTATTGCCAGCACGTTGCCCAGGCATCGTCCAGTCAATTTGCGACCGGACAGCATCCGGCACGCTAACCAGATTGGTTACTGCCATTGCCGGAAGGAGGTGGAACGCTGGGAGGGCGTCCGGCTTCCAGGTCTGCCCTGACAGATGCCAGCCAATCGGCCCATTCCTGCCGCGCTTCCCGGCGGCCTTGTTCCCGGCCCTGTTCCAACCCTTGTTCCAACCCTTGTTCCCGGCCTTGTTCCCGGCCCTGTTCCAACCCTTGTTCCCGGCCTTCTTTCACGCCCTTTGCCATGGCTTGCTCTGCCGCTTCTCTCACTTTCCGGGCGGCCTTCTTTTCGGCATCCAGCAAGCGGCGGCGGTTGCCCAAATAAGTAAGCACCATATACATCACCTCTGCGGTTATCAGTAAGGATAATACGATGGCGCCAAAAGCGCTGAATCCGTTGCCTCCCAGCCCACCGTCCCATACGGCATACCACCAATCGCGATTCGGAGTAGTTATTTCCGCCAAGTACCAGCCAAGGCCGAAGGAAATCCACCACAGCGTGAACAACCCGAGCAGTAAGGAGCGTGGCACCGGAGGCAGGCTTATCAGCCACCGCAGTGTTCCCAAACGGTCTTCATTCTGGTTGGTCAAGGAGCGGTCTTTTCCAATGCTTCCGAAGTGGGCCCGCTACCCCACCGTACCTTCCAGGCTTACCTTCATCAGCTGACCGGCCTCCATGGCAAACTCGAAGGGCAATTCCTGGAAAATGCCGCGGCAGAAGCCGTTTATAATCATATAGTTGGCTTCTTCCGGCGAGATGCCTCGCTGCTGGCAGTAAAACAACTGGTCATCGGAAACCTTGGAAGTAGTAGCCTCGTGCGCCAACTGGGCCGTGGGGTTCTGCACCTCAATGTACGGGACAGTATGGGCGCCGCACTGGTCGCCGATGAGCAGAGAATCGCACTGAGTAAAGTTCCGGGCGCCCCGGGCGGAAGGCATTATCTTAACCAGACCCCGGTAGGTATTCTGGCCTTTGCCGGCCGAAATGCCCTTGGCCACGATGGTGCTCCGGGTGTTCCGGCCCAGGTGAATCATCTTGGTGCCGGTGTCGGCCTGCTGAAAATTGTTAACCAGGGCCACCGAGTAAAACTCGCCCACCGAGTTATCCCCTTGCAGAATCACGCTGGGGTATTTCCAGGTAATAGCCGAGCCGGTTTCCACCTGGGTCCAGGAAATCTTGGAATTATGGCCCAAGGCCTTGCCCCGCTTGGTTACAAAGTTATATACGCCGCCGTTGCCTTCCCGGTCGCCGGGGAACCAGTTTTGCAGCGTGGAATACTTGATCTCCGCATCGTCCAGGGCCACCAGCTCCACCACGGCGGCGTGCAGCTGGTTAGACTTGCGCATCGGGGCAGTGCAGCCCTCCAGGTAACTGACGTAAGCGCCTTCTTCGGCTACGATGAGCGTGCGCTCGAACTGACCGGAGTCCAGGGCGTTAATGCGGAAATAGGTCATCAACTCCATCGGACAGCGGACGCCCCTGGGGATGTAAGCAAAGGAACCATCGCTGAACACGGCAGAGTTGAGGGCGGCGTAAAAGTTGTCGGAGTAAGGCACCACCGACCCCAGGTACTTTTGCACCAGTTCCGGGTGGTTGCGGACTGCCTCGCTCATCGAGCAGAAGATGACGCCGGCCTTCTCCAGGGTTTCCTGGTAAGTGGTAGCTACCGAGGAACTATCCAGCACCGCATCCACGGCCACCCCGGCCAAACGCTTCTGCTCATCCAGAGGTATGCCCAGCTTGTCGAAGGCCTCCAGCAGCTCCGGGTCCACCTCGTCCATGCTCCCGGGGCCATCCTTTTGGGACGCCGGCGAAGCGTAGTAAATAATGTCCTGGAAATCGATCCGCGGATGCTGAATGTTGGCCCATTTAGGCTCTTCTTCGTTCAGGGTTACCCAGTAACGGTAGGCCTTCAATCGCCACTCCAGCATCCAGTCCGGCTCCTCCTTCCTGGCGGAAATAAACCGGACGATGTCTTCGTTAAGACCTTTGGGGGCTACATCCTGCTCAATATCAATGGTAAAGCCCCACTTATATTCGGTATCGATGTCTGTAGATTCGCGGGAAATTATCCGTTGGTTAGTCATTTTGGCGATCCTCCTGGGGCTGGCTCTCTGCCGGCGGCCTGGACAACCCCACCTGGGGAAATGGACCGGCTGCAATTGTTGACTTAAATAGTCAACAATCTAGGATAGCATTGGACAAAGGGACTGTCAACGGATTCCGACAGGGGGTATTCCCAACGGGTGTTGGCATTAAATCAAGCCCAGCCGCCGGCAGACCAACGCAACGGAATCCTCCAGCAGCCGCCAGCTCTTGCTGTACCCCTTCGTCTTCCGATGCAGCCGGTTCAGCTGGTCCCGCAATTGCGAGGGCAATCCCTCGTTCCGGTTCACCGCGTCCCCTTTGCCCACCTGATGCCGGTTCGCCGGCGGCCAGTCATGTACCCGGTAAGCGTCCGTCTGATGTTCTTCCCCTTCCGGCGGCCTACCGTACAACCACAGCAAGGGCGCCCCGGAACGGCCCCGGCCTCAAAATCCACCCACCATTGACATTCAGCTTCCTCCACTATCGCCTATCGTCGTCCAGAGCCAGACCTCCCGGCCTTTCCCCCGCTGCCGGCGGGGACTGCCGGGCCGCCCGAAGCGTATCGGGCGCCAGAGCCAGACCTTCCGGCGTTTCCCCGCCGCAGGGCTTTCTGGTACGTCCACATCTCAGCAAAGGAGATGACCCTGGGCAAGGGCTGACCGGGTGGCCGCTCCCGCCGCTCCTCCAGCAGCTTCAGCAATCCCGGGACTGACGGGCTTTTTTAACCCGGGAATAGACGGTTCCTTCCCTGCTTCCTTGCTGCCCAGAACCGGCTGCTGGCGGCCATGCTGCTGCTTTCAGCGTACAGCGCTACCGCTGGGCCTTGAGCTGCTCCGGCTGGTGGGGACGCCCGGTTCACGGGACGAAGGGGTAGTGGTAGTGGCCGCAGCGGTAAGTCTGCTGGCCGCGGGAGTGGCCGTATTGGGGGAGCCAGTGGAGCCGCACCTGGGGCATTGCATCCCGTCCCGGTATGCTCCAGGTTGGGCCCTGTTGCTGCCTGCTGGCGGTCTGATTTCACGGCAAACCCGGTTATACACTTATACCAACGCATGTTGGGAACACCTGATGCGGGACACCCTGGCGAAGAGTTCCAACCAGTCATCCACCCGGGCGGGGGCCTTGAACGCCGGTTCAGCCTTCACCACTGCGCTATCGCAGTAACCTTGCCGGGCAAGCCGGTAGATGGAAAAGCCCGGATTGCAGTGCGGTAGAAAAGCGAAACTCGGATTCAGCCATATCAGTCGTCCCCGGTCCCGGTCCCGTCCGGCTCCATACCGGCGGGCCGGCTCGGCCCACCGCCCTTCGGGTAGCCCAGCGAGGACAGAAAGGCCCGGTCGGCGGGAGTCAGGTCGGCGGTTGACAGCAAATCGGGACGGCGCATCAGGGTACGGCGCAGGGACTGCTCTCGCCGCCACCGGTCAATTTCGGCATGGTGGCCGGAAAGCAGCACTTCCGGCGTCTTCAGCCCGCGGTATTCCGCCGGGCGCGTGTAGAGGGGGTGTTGCAGCAGGCCGGAGGTTATGGAATCTTCCTGCACATTCTCCGGCGTGCCTACCACCCCGGGAATAAAGCGGGACACAACGTCAATGACCACCATGGCGGCCAGTTCGCCGCCGGTCAGCACGTAATCCCCGATACTGATGTCGTGGGTAGCCAGGTTGGTGCGCACCCGTTCATCCACGCCGGCGTAGTGGCCGCAAATCAAGAGCAGCCCCGGTTTCTGCGCCAGTTCCAGCGCCAGGGTCTGGCTCAGCAGCCGGCCCTGGGGAGACAGCAGGGCCACCGGAAAGGCCTCCCGCTCTGCCGGGGCGTAACCGGAAAGCACATCCTCCACCGCCTCGAAGATTGGCTCCGGCTTCAGCACCATGCCGGGGCCGCCGCCGAACTGATAGTCGTCGGCGGTGCCGTGGGCATCGTGGGTATAGGCCCGCAGATCGGCAACCTGCACCGAAACCAGCCCCCGCTGCGCGGCCCGGCCCAGCATACTATGGCCGAGCGGCCCGTCAAAAGCATCGGGGAACAGCGTCAGAACGTGAAAGCGCACGGCTGATCAGCCACCATCAGGGGGGTCATTATTCGGGACAGGAAATCTGCGCAGCAGGGGCTTGATGCCGACTTGCCGCCTCGCCCGTCCGGCCCCGGCATTCCGCTTCGCTGCGGCGGCCGTCCGGGTTTTGCCGTCGGCCAGCCGTCAGCGACCGGGCTGACCGGCGGCGGTGTACGGCACGGCGCAACCCCTTCCGGTTCAGGCAGGAACGCCCCCCGAAGCCGGCAGACGGTTCACAAAGGCCGCTCCGCCTTTCATTACCATTTTGATGCTCTCCGGGCGGCGCAGGCATTCAATATCCCGCAGCGGGTCGCCGTCGATTACCAGCAGGTCAGCAAACTTGCCTTTGGCAACGGTTCCGATATCCTTTGCCAAGCCAACACACTCTGCCGCCCAGCCGGTACAGGACTGAATGGCCTGCATATTAGGCATGCCCCGTTCCACCAGCAGCTGCACTTCCCGGGCGTTATCGCCGTGAACGTAGCCGCCGGCGTCGGTGCCGGCGGCCACCCTGACGCCGGCGGCCAAAGCCTGGTGCAGCGTCTCCCGGTGAATGTCCATCAAAGCGCGGGAGCGGGCCTGCATATGGGGCGCGCTCAGGGTAGCGTGGAACTCGTAAATCTCAAAGGTAGGCACCAGGAATATGCCCTTATCGGCCATCATTTTCAGCAAATCCGGGTCTTCGGCCAGGTAGCAGCCATGCTCAATGGAATGGGCGCCGGCTTCCACCGCCATGCGCAGGCCCGGCCCGCCCACCGCGTGGCACATAGTGCGGCGGCCCAGGGCGGCGGCCTCATCAATCAGCGTTCTTACCTCGGAGGGGCCGAAGGCGATGTCCATCGGCCCATGCCCCGGCCGGGAACTGGCGCCGCCGGTAGTGGCGAACTTGATGACGTCGGCGCCGACCCGGCACATTTCCCGCACCTTGGCCCGCACCGGGTCATCGCCATCGGCCACCCCGGAAGGGAGAAGCGGGTCATCATGGGGGTAGCAATGGCCCGAAGGCGTTACCTTGTCGGCCAGGCCGCCGGTGGGCGAAATTATGGCTACGGAGACCACCAGCCGGGGGCCCGGGTAAAGCCCCTGCTCTACCGCCTGCCGGAACCCGGCATCCAGCCCGCCGCCGTCCCGCACGCAGGTATAGCCGGCGGCCAGGGTCTGTTCCAGCACTTTGGCGGTGCGCAGGTGCTGCAAGGACAGGGGTTCGTGGTAGCCCAGGCGGCTGGGCATGCCATAGTCCTTCGAGGCCAGGTGGTCATGGCAGTCAATCATGCCGGGCATCACGGTCATACCGTCGATGTTTACCACTTCCGTGCCGGGCGGCAAGGCCACCGACGGCCGGGGGCCGGCTGCGGCGATGCGTTCTCCGTCAATCAGCACGGCGGCATCGTCAAGCGCCGGGCCGCCGGTTCCGTCAATCAGGGTTCCCCCTACCAGGGCTTGCATCGCGCCCCTCCCGAACCGTCCTTCGCCGGCGCTTTCCCCCTACCCACCCCTGCTTTCAGCCATTGGGGCTGGCAGCCTGGCCGGCATCCGGAATGCTAAAGAAGCCTTGCCGTCTTGTCAAGGCGAACCGGAAAATGGCGCTAATCTGTCCGGTTGTTGCAGGGCCGCATTCGGCGGCGGCGCGCTATCCTGAACGGGACAACTTGAAAAGGCGTGAGGTGTTGGGCATGGGTAGGTATGAAGTTGTCCGGTGGCGCCGGGGCCGGCTGACCGCAGCCGTTGCGGCGCTTGCTTTGGCGCTGGTTCTTGCTTTCAGCCTGGGGTGCCTTGCCTTATCCTCCGGCAGCAGCCCCATCGTCTTCGTCTCAAACCTGGACGGCGACCGGGAGATTTACCTGCTGGACCCGGAAAACGGCGAAACTACCCGGCTGACGAACAACGATGCCGATGATCTCTCCCCCCGCTGGTCGCCCGACGGCGAGAATATTGCCTACGCATCGCGGGAATCCGGCGACGAAGAACTGACCGTCCTGGACTGGAAAGGAATGCAGTTCCACCGGTTGACCAACAACCCCGGCCCTGACCGGACGCCCCGCTGGTCGCCCCGGGAGGAAAAGCTTGCCTTCTCCTCCCAGCGGGTGGTTGAGGGCATACCGGTGCAGGAACTGTATTCGGTGAACCTGGACGGGAGCGTGCTTACCCGGCTCACCTTTAACGCCAGCGTGGACCTGCTGGGAGACTGGTCTCCCGATGGGGAATGGCTGGTCTTTTACAGCGAGGGACCGGGGGAGAACCAGGGTTTGTGGCTGCGCAACCCCTCCGGGGTGAATGCCCTCCGCCTGACCGCCGACAACGACGCCAACCCGGTCTGGTCGCCCAACGGCAAGCACATCGCTTTCGAGCGTCGGCAGGAAGGGGGAGCCTCCGACATTTTCCTGCTGCAAAGGGTCAAGGGCGGCGCCTGGAGCGACGGCGTGGAAACAATCCGGCTGACCCAGAACGACGCTCAGGACTATTCCCCGGTCTGGCACCCCAACGGCAGGGAACTGGCCTTCGTTTCCAACCGGGACGGCAACGCTGAAATCTATTCCATGTCGGCCGACGGCGGCCAGCCGCAGCGTTTGACCTGGAACAAGGTAACCGACCACTCGCCAGTCTGGTCGCCCGATGGCAAGCGTCTGGCCTTCGTAACTTTTCTTTACGGCGCAGCCGACATTCTGGTAATGGATGCCGACGGCAGCAACCAGCGCCGCCTGACCAGCAGCGGTTTTGATGATACCTCACCGGATTGGTAGCCCGATTGGCCGGGCGACCCCCGACGGCCTGCCCGGCGGCGGTCTGCTGAATAACCCCCTTGCCGGCACGACGGGTTTGCGCCGCCGCAGGCCTGCCTTGACGTCGGCCCCGGCCTTTGACCAGTTCCCGGCCCTGGTGTTAAGCTCGACGCGGGCCGACTGGCCGGCCAGCCGCCGGCCAAGCGGCGGTAAAGGAGCCGGCTGAGTGGATTACCAGGCTATTGCCCCGATAATGGGTCGCCTGTGGGCGCCCCTGGCTGCCGTGACCAGCCACTGGCAGGGCCGGGATAACGCCCAGATTGCCGTGGCGGTTGCCGCCGCCTCCATTGTGCCGGACCGCCCGCGGGTGCTGGTGCAAATCTACAAGGGCAACTACAGCCACCACCTGATTATGCACAGCCGGGCCTTTGCCCTTAATTTTCTGGGGCGGGAACAGCTTTCCCTGATTGAAACCTTCGGGTTGGCTTCCGGCCGGGAGCGGGATAAACTGGTTGATGTGGCCCATTGCCCCGGGGTTACCGGCAGCCCGGTTCTGGCGCACCGCGCCGGCTACCTGGATTGCCAGGTAATCAACGCTATGGACGGCGGCGATCTGACCTGCTTTCTGGCCGACGTGCTGGACGGCCGGGCCGCTCCGGAGCGGGAACCGTTAACCTGGCGGGAGGCGCGGCGGCTGATACCCCCGGAGTGGAACCGGCGCTGGAATGACCGGATCGCCGCTGCGGTTGCAATTTCCCGCCGGCAGATGATGGATATTGATTATTCGCCCTGGACGCCCTGAAGTCCGGGGCGGATGCTGACCAGAGAGCTGCGGAGCCGGCGAATGGACCAGGCCATTGAAACGTTAATCGGGGAACTGCACGCCGTCCCCCACAAGATGGCGCTGGCGGCGGCGGGCGCCGGCAGCAGCGCCCTGTCCTGGCTGCTGGGCGTTTCCGGCGCCTCCCGCACCCTGCTGGAAGCGCGGGTTCCCTATGGCCGCCGCTCCATGATTGACCTGGTCGGCGGCGAGCCGGCGCAGTATGTTTCGCCGCCAACCGCCCGGGCCATGGCCCGGGCCGCCTATCGCCGGGGGCTGGCCCTGCTGGAGGATGATTCGCCAGTGGCCGGGGTGGCCTGCACCGCCGCCATTGCTACCGACCGCCCCAGACGGGGCGACCATCGGGCCTGCATCGCCGTCTGGGATGCCCGCCAGGTTACGACTTACAACCTGCTGCTAGATAAGGGGAAACGCGACCGGCCCGGGGAGGAAGCGGCAGTCAGCCGGCTGCTGGTTCACGCGATCGCCCATGCCTTTGGCGTGGCCGCCTCGCTGGAACTGGGCCTCGCCCCGTCGGAACAGCCGGCCACTGAAACGCTGGAGCATCCCGACCCGGTGCAGCGGCTTCTGTCCGGCGATGTTGACCTGGTTCTGGTTGACCGGGCCGGGTCGGCGGCGTCGATTGAAGCGGGACAGCTGGAACCCCGGGCCGTTCTACCAGGCTCCTTCCGGCCCCTGCATTACGGGCATGCGCAGCTGGCCCGGGCCGCCAGCGAAATGACCGGGCTGGAGACGGTTTACGAGTTGTCGGCGGTAAACGTCGATAAGCCGCCCTTGACCGGGGCGGAAATTGCCCGGCGGCTGGCCGCAATGACCGGCCAGGCGTCGGTAGCCCTGACCCGCGCCCCCACCTTCCGGCTCAAGGCCGACCGGTTCCCCGGCAGCGTCTTCGTCGTCGGCTGGGACACGGCGGCCCGGCTGGTAGATCCCCGGTACTACGGCGGCGAAGCAGCGGTTATGCTGCGCGCCCTGGCCGAAATCTGGGCCCGGGACTGCCGCTTCTTGGTTGCCGGGCGGGTCAGCGGCGGTATATTCTGTTCCTTGCCGGATATTGCCATTCCGGAGGGCTTTCGCCCCATGTTTCAGGAAATACCGGAGGCCCGCTTCCGGGCCGATGTATCATCCACCGCATTGCGGAATCAGGGAGGCTGAAGGTGCCTGACGTTCCCGGGCGGCGTTGGCGCCGGGTTCCCGTCTCCCCTGGTCCTGGGCGCCCCCGGACCGGGGCCGGGCGGGCAACCCGTCCGTCGGTTATACTCCCCTGCCGGTTTTTCCCTGAAACCGGCCAGGCGGTTGGGAGCCGGGCAGCCCGTTACCGACTCCGGAAGCTCCGCGGCCCCCCCTGAATACCCTCTACCGGGGAAAACCGATTCTAGCCGGTTCATTCTGGTAACACTCTGGTAACACAAGGGTTGGTTAAATGGGTACATCCAAAACAAAAAGGAGCGGTTTTATGGGACGAGTTTATACACCGGCAATTGGCCTGGTGGTGGCGGTAGCGCTGGCGATGGCCGCGGTGGTGGGGGCATTAGCCCTGCCCGGCGGAGCGCTGGCGGCGGTCAACGCCCCGGTCGGGGAGGAGCTGGCCCAGGCTGGCCCGGCCCCGCAGGGGAGCCCCGATGTGATGGTAACCATGAAAGCGGGCGAGACGAAACGTGTGGACATAACGGATAGCATTCCCAATGGGTTGAGCAACGCTTCTACGGCGCGGCGTGTCCAGGTCACCAGATTTGATGACGGGAAGCTGACCGCTTCAACCAGTGGGATAGTTACGACCACTGATGTAAGCGTAACGCTGGTGGCGGAACCTAACGCCAAAGGGAGTACTGTGGTGGTAGCCAGGGTTCCCTTGCGGGAGAGCGGTGATGTGCGGGTAGTGATTCAGGTTACCTTTGAGGCGGCGACGCCGACCACAGTGAAGGAACTGGCGCCCCTGGTAACGTTGAGCACGGCTGCCGGGTCAATGCAGAAGGTTGACGTGGCACAGTACTTCAACAAGGGAACTGGCGGCACTATAAGTTATATGGCAACTGATCGAGGTGGCAACGCTATGGTGACTACGGATCCTAGCATTGCCATTAGCGGAGAAACCCGCATACCAACCAACGACGATGGCATGGCCTACTTAACCTTATCCACCATGGGCACTCCCACGGCCGGGCAAGAGAAGTACTGGTCCATAAAGGCGATGGATCAATCGGGAGCCGATGATCACCCGACGGTGCGGCTGACAGTGCGGTATGTAGTGCCGGGAGATGCCATGATGGTCGGCACTGGGACGGCCAGCGGGTTGAGCTTCAAGCCGGACAGCATGGATCCGGGGAAGAACACCCGGTACACGGTAACGCTGACCGCCGGGCAGAACTACATTCCCGGCGCGCCGGATTCAGACATCGTGCTGGACCTGGTGGATTTCCAGGTGCCGTCGAACATCGACCCGAACTCGATAACCATCGAGGCGGCCAAGGTCTATACCGGCACCACCGGCATGACAGCGATACCCGGTGACTTGGGCACGCGCGGCTACAACCAGAACCCGCCGATGAGCGTATCGGTGCCGGAACAGGTAACGGTGGACGATGAGGAAATCACGCTGGTGCTGGCGGATCTGGACGGAGACGCCGACGGGCTGCAGGTAATCCGGACCGGCACGAAGATTACCATCACCTTCCGGGCTTCGGCGGGGATCAGCAACCCGACCGAAGGCGGGCCCTACGATGAAATCGAGATTGAAGGGGAAATGGCGCCGGAGGTGATGATTGCCCGGACACTGAGCCTGAGCGAAGAGGACGGGAACCTGGGGGATACCATCGATGTAACCGGCAAGGGCTTCAAGAACGGAACCACCCTGAAGGTATTCATCGACAGGAACTACGATGCCGATGACGATGACTATATGCCTATGCTGGACGCCAACGAAGATGTCATCTGCACGGTGCTGATTGATAGCAACGACGTTGGCATATGCAGAGATGTAGAGATAAGCCACCCGGTCTTCAGAGGCGGGGCCACGGGCAACTGGATCAGCGCGGTGGACGGGCAGAACAACTACGTCACCGTGCCGGAAAAGTTCATCCTGGAAGACTCGATTACGGCGACGCCGGACAACGGGTCGCCCGGGGAACTGATTCTGGTGCGGATGGTGGACTTCCCGGCTGGCGCGGTAAGCAACGTGGAACTGGCGCGGCAGTCGATTTGCGACAACGATGGCAGCTCGTCCGGGGACCCCGGGAACATGGATGCGCCGGCCTGCACCGGTTCGGTGGACGCCACCGGGAACGGGAGCTTCAGCATCACCATCCCCGACTGGGCGGAGCCCGGCAGTCAGGAACTGCGGGTACACGTAGGCAGCGCCAACGCCTCGACCAACATCACGGTAGCCGGCCCCCGCATAAATGTAACGCCGGGCACGGTAGTGGCGAACCAGCGGGTCAGCGTAGTGGGGTCAGGCTTCACGCCCGGGTCGGAGCTGTCCTCGCGGGAAAGCGTATCCAAGATTACCATCAACGGTCGCGCGGTGGACTGGGCGCGGATCAACGGCGGCGAAACGGTCAACGTGGACAATGGCGGCAACTGGTCGGCCTCGATTGACATGCCCCTGGCGGAGGTAACGACGTCAGAAGGGATGCGGACGCTGCGGATTACCGACTCCATGGGCCGAACCGGCACGGCGGAACTGATGGTTCACGAGCGGACCGTAACCATTGACCCGCAGGTGGGCCGGGTAGGCACCCTGGCCACGGTGCAGGGGATGAACTTCCCCGGCAAGAACGATGAAGGCTCCAGCTTCAACATCACCGTGCGCTACGAAGCGGGGCAGGGGAAGCAGACCACGGTCAGCGCAGTGCCCGATGCCAGCGGCCGGTTCGAGGTGCAGCTGCGCATACCGACCACTGCGGCGATCCCCTCGACCAACACGGTTAAGGTGGAGTTCGACGACGACCAGGGGGTGAAGGTGGTAACCTCCATCTCCCACGATGTGCCGGAAGGGGCCATCAGCCTGAGCGAAACCAGCGGCGCGCCGGGGACGGTGGTAACCATTAACGGCGAGGGCTTCAAGTCCTTTGCCCCGGTCAGCTCGGTAATGATCGGCGCGGTGGAGGTAACCCCCTCGCCGAAGCCCACCTCCGACGCTCAGGGAATGATGGAGTTCGCCATCCGGGTGCCGGGGCTGGACGTCGGCATTCAGACGGTGGAAGTAAAGGTGGGCAACACCACCGCGAGCACCGGGTTCACGGTAACCCCCTCCGGCGTATCCACGGGCAGCGTAACGCCAGCCATGGAAGCGGTGGAGAACCTGGGCGACAACTTCGTGCGGGCCTTCAACTTCAACAACGACCTGAAGAGCTGGAGCTTCTATGACCCGATGGCGGTGGAAGCCAGCACGCTGGACAGCTTCATTACCGGGGAAAGCTACTGGATGCTGATTAAGAGCACCCAGGAAGTAATCCTCAACGGGAAGACGCGGAACCTGACCTGCGTGGCCGGGAACTGCTGGAACCTGGTAGTCTGGTAGGCCAGGAAAACGGAAGGGTCTTCGGGGCCGGCCGGCCCCGAAGACCCTTGATACCTACACTGTAAAGAGGAGGAACCATAGTGGCAAAAGTCAGTAGAATCCTGGCCCTGCTTGCTGTCGTGGCGCTGCTGGCGGCGCTGCCCCTGACGGTGGTCATGGCGCAGAGCGAGCCGCCCCACGTGTTTGTCGGCACGGCTACCCTCAACGGGCTGACCGCCCCGGATAATACCCCGGTAACCGCCTGGGACGGGGATAAGCAGATTGGCATGACCACGACCCGCAGCGGCGGCGGCTATACCCTCCAGGTGGCCCGCTCCGGGGGGGTAATCAGCTTCCGGGTCCAGGGCCTGGACGCCGAGCAGACTTTCCCCCAGTGGACCATGGGCGGCGTGGAAACCGGCTTCAACCTGAGCGCCCAGGCCGGCATGGCGCCGGCTATGGAGGCCGCCCCGGGGGAGCCGGGCGAAAAAGGCGACAAGGGAGACAAGGGGGATAAGGGCGACCCGGGCGAACCCGGCGCTCAGGGCCCCCAGGGAGAGCCGGGGCCGGAGGGCCCCATGGGCGCTACCGGCGCCCGCGGGCCGGTAGGTCCCCAGGGCGATCCGGGCGCCGCCGGCCCCCAGGGCCCCGCGGGCGCCCAGGGGCCGCCAGGCCCAGCCGGGCCCCAGGGCCCATCGGGCGCCGCCGGGTCCGCCGGCGCCAATGCCAGCGGCAGCGCAATGGTCTGGATTGCCCTGGTCATCGCAGTAATTGCGGCCATTATCGCCATTGCCATGCCCTTCCTGATGCCCCGCCGCTAACCCCTTTTTCCCTTAAGCAGCGGCGCGGCGGCAGCGGCGGCCAATACAACGCCGCCGGAATACGGCAACCCCTGCGCCCCCGGGTCAGTACCCGGGGGCGTTAAACCCTGCCGGAAGCTCTGCCCCACGAAACCTTGGGGGGTTATACTGCCGACGGCGGGGGCTGCCAGTCGGCGGGGCGGCTTAACCCGCAAGCATCCGCCACCAACTGGTAAGAACGTACCCGGTCGGCGAAATCGTGGCAGATAGTAACTATACTCAGGTCTTCTGTCTGGTAACGCTCCGCCAGGGCAGCCAGCTTTTCCTTAACCTGCTGCGGGTTGCCGTCCACACACACCCGGCTATACTGGCGCACAAAGGCCAGCTCGTTGGGCTGGTAACGGTAGGCAAGCGCCTCCTCTACCGTGGGAATCCCTTTGGCCCGATTGGTAACCGAGTAGAGCCGGCCCAGATTGCGGCTGGCGGCAATCCGCAAGGCCGCCTCCTCGGTATCGGCGCACAATACCTGCACCCCTACGTTAACCATAGGTTCCGCCAGGTACGCCGACGGCTCGAACTGCTTCCGGTAGCCCGCAACAACCTGGGGCCCGTCTTCGGCGCCCAGGCCGAAGAAATGCGCATAAGCGAAGGGCAAGCCCAGACGGGCCGCCAGATAAGCGCTTTCGTAACGGGAACCCAGCAGCCAAACCAGGGGAGCCGCCGGCAATCGGCTGGAGCCGGCCTGCAAGGGCGCAAAGGGGTGACCCTCTTCCAGCCCCCCGTTCAGGTAGCCAATCAGGTCAAGCACCTGCCGCGGGTAATGCTGCGCGTCCCTGGGGGAACCCGGGTAGGCCAAAGCGGCGGCGGTAAGCTGATCGCTGCCGGGGGCGCGTCCCACCCCCAAATCAATACGGCCCGGGTAAAGCGCCGCCAGCATATGAAAGTTTTCCGCCACCTTAAAGGCGCTGTAATGGGTCAGCATTACCCCCCCGCTTCCCACGCGGATGGTATTGGTGCGGGCCGCCACCTGCCCAACCAGCACTTCCGGACTGGTGCCGGCGAAGTTGGGCAGGTTGTGGTGTTCCGCCAGCCAGTAACGGCAATAACCCATGGACTCAACGGCAACCGCCAGCGCAACACTCTCCTGCAAGGCCTGGCTGGCAGCGCCTCCGGCCCGCATCGGCGACTGATCCACCACACTCAGGGTAAGCGTCCGACTCACTGAACAACTCCTGCGCTGGAAGGCTGCCCGAATTATAGCACTGACCGACCGGGCCGCATCGGGCCCTCCGGCGACGTCAGAAAGGCCTTTTCAGCCCGGAAGACCCGGCAGCCAGCGGGCTAATAGTTCTTTAACAAAAGTTATACCGTATGTTAAATGGTTAATGGTAAAAAGAACGTTGTTGTCGGGACGGATGCATATTACCCTTTTGCCCGAATACCTTTGCGGTGGCGCCAGCGGCCTGCCGGCAGCGCCGAACCGGGCAGCGCAGTAAACAGGGGGCTTCTTCACCGGACAAGAGCGGCGCAAGGAGGCTTATGCCACTTCCTGCGCCGACCCGGATAAAGACGGACTGGTGAGTTGCAATGGACCGGCCGGACGCCGTAATCAACCGAGCCCCGCTGTCGGCTGCATCGAGCAGGGGGATTGCCCGCAGGTGGAACCGGTACATGCCTGAAAAAATCATCAAAGGCGCGCTGTTCCTTTGCAGTATCGTCTCGATTTTTACCACCATCGGCATCGTTTCGGTGCTGATTTTCGAGGCGGCCCTCTTCTTTCAGGAAGTTTCCTTTCTGGAGTTTATTACCGGCACCAGGTGGAGGCCCCTTTTTGCCTCTAAACACTTTGGCGTGCTGCCCCTGGTAACCGCCACCTTGTTAACCTCGGTGGGGGCAATGTTCGTGGCGCTGCCCCTGGGCCTGCTCAGCGCCATTTACCTCAGCGAGTACGCCCCGGAACGAGCCCGCCAGGTAATCAAACCGGTGCTGGAGGTGCTGGCCGGCATCCCCACCGTGGTTTACGGCTACTTCGCCCTGCTCTTCGTAACGCCGATTCTGCGCAGTATTTCCGATGACATCTCCGTCTTCAACGGCCTCAGCGCCTCGATTGTAATGGGCATAATGATTCTGCCTATGGTATCCAGCCTGAGCGAAGACGCTATGCGGTCCGTGCCCCGTTCCCTGCGCGAGGGCGCCTACGCCCTGGGTTCTACCAGGCTGGAGGTATCAACGCGGGTAGTGATACCGGCGGCCCTGTCCGGCATAGTCGCCGCCTTTATTCTGTCCATGTCCCGGGCCATCGGCGAAACTATGATTGTAACGGTAGCCGCCGGGCAGAACCCCAACTTTACCCTCAACCCCTTCGTGCCAATCGAAACTATGACTGCCTACATCGTCCAGGTCAGCCTGGGCGATACCCCTACCGGCACCCTGGAGTTCAAGACGATTTTCGCCGTGGGCCTCAGCCTCTTCGTAATTACTCTGGGGATGAACCTGGTAAGCCAGTATGTTGTCCGCCGCTTCCGGGAGGTTTACGAATAATGGCCATCGTCGCCCAGGGGGAGTTTCAGCGGCGGCTGAATCGCCGCAAAATAAAGGGGCATATATTCCACGGTCTTTGCCTGCTGGCTATTCTGATTGGCCTGGGAATGCTGGCGGCGCTGCTGATAAACATCATTTCCGACGGAATAGGCCGGGTTAACTGGAGCTTTATCACTAATTTCCCTTCGCGGCACCCGGAGCAGGCCGGCATTCAGGCGGCCTTGCTGGGCAGTATTTACGTGGTGGCGCTGGCCGGCGTTATCGCCTTCACCTTTGGCGTAGGGGCGGCCATTTACCTGGAAGAGTATGCCGCCCATAACTGGTTCGCCAAAATCATTCAGGTGAACATTGCCAACCTGGCCGGCGTGCCTTCCATCGTTTACGGCATTCTGGGGCTGGAAATATTCGTGCGCTACATGGCTCTGGGCAAGAGTGTCATCGCCGGCTCCCTTACCCTGGCCCTGCTGGTGCTGCCCATCGTGATTATTGCCGCCGAAGAGGCGCTGCGGGCCGTGCCTTCCTCCATTCGGGAAGGCGGGTACGCCCTGGGCGCAACCCGTTGGCAAACCATTTGGAACCTGGTGCTGCCCCAGGCCTTCCCGGGTATTCTGACCGGGGTAATTCTGGCGGTCAGCCGGGCTATCGGGGAAACGGCCCCGCTGATTGTTATGGGCGCCCTGACTTTTGTTCCCTTTGCGCCGGACGGGCCTTTAAGCCGGTTTACCGTGCTGCCCATACAGATTTTCAACTGGGTATCCCGGCCCCAGGAAGGGTTCCATGAGGCGGCGGCGGCCGGCATCATCATCCTGTTAATCCTGCTGCTGTCCATGAACGCCCTGGCAGTGCTGCTGCGCAACAAGTTCCAGAAGCGGATGGAGGGTTAGCCCGGTGAACCCCGAAGATGCCATCATTACTACAACTGACCTGAACGTCTATTATAGTCAGACGCAGGTAATCAGCGACGTTACCATGGGCATGGCCGGCAACCGGATAACCGCCATTATCGGCCCTTCGGGTTCCGGCAAGAGTACCCTGCTGCGCTGCTTCAACCGAATGAATGACCTGATACCGGCCTTTCATATGACCGGACAAGTGCTTTTCGCTGGTCAGGATTTGTACGGAACCGAGGTGGACCCGACGGAGATTCGCTACCAGATTGGCATGGTCTTCCAGCGGCCCAACCCGTTCCCCAAGTCCATCTTCGATAACGTTGCCTTTGGCCCCCGGGTCAACGGGTTCCGGGGCGATTTGCCCGGCCTGGTGGAGCAGTCGATCCGCCGGGCCGCCCTGTGGGATGAGGTTAAAGACCGGCTCAAGGAAAGCGCCCTGTCCCTGTCGGGCGGGCAGCAGCAGCGCCTTTGCATCGCCCGCGCCCTGGCGGTACAGCCGCAGATTATTCTGATGGATGAGCCTTGCTCGGCCCTGGACCCGGTTTCTACCCTGGCTATCGAGGAACTGATGCGGGAGCTTTCCCGGGAATACACCATTGTCATCGTAACCCACAATATGCAGCAGGCGGCCCGGGTTTCCGACTTTACCGCATTCCTTACGCCCCGGGAAGACAAGGTCAGCGAGTTAATCGAGTACGGCGAAACCCGCCAGATTTTCACGAACCCCTCCGATGAACGAACCGAGGCCTACATTACCGGCCGGTTCGGCTGATGAACCTTGCCCGCACAATTGCGCCAAACTGGTCATCGCCCTGCCTGTCCAACCCCTCATCCCTTTGCCTACAATGACCAACTGCTTCCCCGGTCAAGCGGCTGCGGCCCCGTTGCCCTGACCGGCGGGACGGCCCGGTACTGCTTCAAACAAGCTGAAGGAGGGTTTTTATACCATGCCTGAAATGACAAGTTACAGTCCTGGCGCCTTTTGTTGGGTGGAACTGGCCACCACCGACGCAGCAGGCTCCAAAAATTTCTACTCCCGGTTGCTGGGCTGGAGTTTCGTCGATAACCCGGCGGAGGGAGGGGTGATTTACTCCATGGCCATGAAGGACGGCAAGAGTGTTTGCGGCCTGTATCAGATTGGCCCCGACATGCCGGGGGTTCCGGCGGGGGTTCCGCCCCACTGGTCCAGCTATATTTCGGTGACCGACGTGGACGCCCAGGCGGCCCGGGTAGCCGATGCCGGCGGCTCGGTGATGATGCCGCCCAGCGATGTACCCAATGCCGGCCGCATGTCCATAGTTGCCGACGCTACCGGGGCCGTCTTCGGCCTGTGGCAGCCCGGGGAACATTTCGGCGCCCAACTGATGCACCAGTCCGGCGCCCTGGGCTGGAACGAACTTTACACCACCGACACGGAGGCCGCCGCCGCTTTCTACGGCAACCTGTTCGGCTGGAGCCGTACCATCAATCAGACCGGCCCCTACGCGCAGGACTACCACGAGTTCCGCAACGGGGAAACGCCGGCCGGCGGGATGCTGCAGATTAAGCCGGAATGGGGCGAAGTTCCCCCCAACTGGTCAGTCTATTTCTGCGTGGACGACTGCGCCGCCAGTCTGGAGCAGGCCCAGAGCATGGGCGCTGAAGTGGTTGTTCCCATAACGGAGGTGGAACACGTAAAGTTTGCCTTTCTGAAAGACCCTCAAGGCATTTACCTCGGCATTGTGCAGGTGACGTCGCAGGACGGTTAGCCAGCGCCGGCCTCGGCCGTCCCCTGCCCGGCACAGGGTTGTCGGCGAAGCAGGTCAAGGGGGGGCTGGTTAACCGGGTCTGCCGGAGCCGCCGGCGCACTCCAGTCGGTTATTAACCCGGCTGGCAAGGCAAACAGCGGGGCCGCAAAAGCTGTCAACGCAACGGGGCGGAGGGTTGCAGCCCTCCGCCCCGTCTTTCCGGTTCCCGGCCCTGCCTGGCGGCGCCTACAAAGGCTGCCAGCGGCGCTTGCCGTCCGCAGTAACCACCTTGCCGATTTGCCGGCCCGGCGGAAAATGGCCGGCGCCGACAATCCAATCCTCGCTTTCCGCCCGGTTCAGCAGCATTTCCCGGCTGGCCCGGCTGGCCGCCTGGTCATAATCCACCGCAGCGCACCAGCCCGGTTCGGAAACCTGGGCAATGCAATGCAGCACGTCGCCCACCAGCATGGCCTTCTGCCCGCCGGAGTTTACCAGCACCACCTGGTGGCCGGGGGTATGCCCCACGGCCGGCAGCGTGGCTATACCCTCGGCAACTTCATACTCCCCGTCAACAATCTGCTGCAAGCGCAGGCGGCGCAGCGGCATAATCTGCTGCTGCACATGGGGGTTCTGCGCCAGGATTTCCGGCTGGGAGAAATAGTCATAGTCATCCTTGGGGATGATGTAGCGGGCGCGCCGGAAGTTGGGGGCCGGCATACCGCCGGAATAGCGCAGGTTCCAGCCAATATGGTCGGCGTGCAGGTGGGTATGCACTACATAGTTAACCTGGTCTGAAGGGGAAACGTTGGTGTTGTGAATATCAACGTTGGGCGGCAGCATAATGGGGCGAAGCTCCTCATAAAGGTTGCCCACCGCATTGCCCCGGGTCGGGTGGGGGCCGGGGCCCATGCCGGTATCCACCAGCACCACCTGGTTTGCCGACCGGACGACAAAGACGCCGTAATAAAGCTGCAACTGGCCGTCTTCCAGCGTTTCCTGGTAATCTGCCCAGGCATTGTCCGGCACATCCGGGAACATGGCGGCAGGGGCCCGGGGTGGGGGAACCAGGTCAATTACTGCGGTAATTTCATAATCGCCTACCGTTACTTTGTCTGCCATTTAATCTAGCCCTCCTGCTTGGGTTAATCGGCAATTGCAGGGTTCAACTAACCGCGCCGGCTACGGCAGCCGGGGACAATCACCCGGGGCTGGCGCCTTGCCCGGCTGCTAGTACTGCACCAGAGAGAAGACATCGTATTCAGGGAGAACCTGGCGTCCCTGCAGAAACTCCAGCTCAATAACCAGGCCCATGCCGGCCACCTGTCCGCCGGCTTTCTCCACCAGTTTGGCAGCGGCGGCCAGCGTGCCGCCGGTAGCCAGCACATCGTCTATGATTAACACCCGGTCGCCCGGTTTCACATCGCCGGCATGCAGCTCCATAATGCTACGGCCATACTCCAGGGAATACTCCACCGAGATAGCGGCGCCCGGGAGCTTGCCCTCCTTGCGCACCGGGATAAAGGCCTTGCCCATACGCCAGGCCAGCGGCGCGCCGAATATGAACCCACGGGACTCGATGGCGACGATGGCGTCCAATGCTGCGTCCTGGTAGCGCCGCGTCAGTTGCTCCACCGTGTAACTGAAGGCTGCCGGGTCGCTCAGCATAGGCGTAATATCGCGAAAAAGAACCCCCGGCTGCGGAAAGTCGGGAACGTCGCGTATGTAGTCTTTAAGATTCATCATCGGCAAACCGGTAAAAACAATCGGCGGCAGGCGTCAGCGAAGCCGGCAAAGCCCCCCGAGCAGTGTAGTGTAACCGCCCGGCAGCGTCAAGCATTGCCCGGCGCTGGGGCGTCCCTTTACGCTGCGCCGTCGGTTACGGGCGGGCCCGGCCGGCCCAGGGCCGGTTTCCGGCGGCGGCCATGCCTGGCCGGCCGGGCCGCCCGATACCCCATCAGGCGGCCCGGCATTGCTGCTGGCAGTCAGCCGGGGCTGCCTACTGCCGCCGCCGGTACAGGTACACCCCGCCGGCAGCCAGCGCTACTACCACCAGCGCAATTATCACCCACAGCGGCCAGTTGACGCCGCCGGTAGCTTCCGGCGGGGCCGGCGGCGTCGGCGTCGGTGGTACGGCCGTTGCCGTTGGGGGCGGGGCAGGCGTGGCCGTGGGTTCCACCGCGGCCATAGCCGGGGCCGCCGTCGTGGCCGTCGGCTCCGGGCGCACCGCGTCCAGGGCGCCGTCCGGCAGCAGCGGGGTAGCCGTCGGCGCCGCCGTGGCCGTAGCGGTGGCCGTAGGCCGGCTGGTGGGCGGCGTCGTGGCCGTTGCGGTTGGCGCCCTGGTCGGCGGGGTGGCCGTCGGCGTGCGCGTTATCACCGGCGTCGGCGTGCGGGTGGGTACTGCCCGCCGCGTCGCCGTTGGCGTCCGCAGCAGCATTTCCGCCGGCAGCATGGTCGCCGTCGGCGTGAAGGTCGGCAGCGCCCGCGCCGTTGCGGTGGGCGTCGGCGTGCCGGTTGGGAGTACCGGCGCGGCGGTGGCCGTCGGCGTTGGCGTGCGGGTTGCCGCTGCCACTACCCGGCGGGTCGGCGTCGGGGTGGGCGTATCCGCCGCCGGGTGCTGGACGCCTCGAACCACTATGGGGGGCGGAGTGTTGGTAGGTGTGGGTGTGTTGGTCGGCGTGGGTGTGTTGGTCGGCGTGGGTGTGTTGGTCGGCGTGGGCGTATCCGTGGGTGTGGGTGTGTTGGTCGGCGTGGGCGTATTGGTGGGCGTGGGCGTATCCGTGGGTATGGGTGTGTTGGTCGGCGTGGGCGTCGGCGTATCTGTTGGCGTATTTGTGGGCGTTGGGGTGGGTGTATTGGTGGGCGTGGGTGTGTTGGTTGGCGTGGGCGTATCCGTGGGCGTGGGTGTGGGTGTGACGGGCAGCGATCTACTAATGATGGTGGACCAGCGGCTGCTGCCGCCGTCATTGTACGCCCGCATCCGGACCTCGTACCTAACTCCGTTTTCCAGCCCGGTTATGGTGTAGCTGGTAGCGGTGTCCTTGACGGTAACCACCGGGCTGCTGTCGGGCCAGCTTGCGCCCGCTTTGCGATGCTGAAATTCGTACCGGGTTACCCCGCTCACGGCTTCATAAAGGATGGCTATCTGGCCATCCCCCGGGACATTGCTTTTGATGACCGGCGGATTTGGCGGCATTATTGTTGGTGTGGGTGTGTTGACGGGCGACACTGGCGTTGCTTCAACGATGGTGGACCAGCGGCCGCTGCTGCCGTCATTGTACGCCCGCATCCGGTACTCGTACGTAACTCCGTTTTCCAGCCCGGTTATGGTGTATGAGGTGTCGGTGTCCTTGACGGTAACCACCGGGCTGGTGTCGGGCCAGCTTGCGCCCAGTTTGCGATGCTGGAATTCGTACCGGGTTATCCCGCTCACGGCCCGGTAATGGATGGCTATCTGCCCATCGCCCGGGACATCCTCTATGATGACCGGTGGACGTAGCGGATCTATTGTTGGTGTGGGGGTCAGCGTTCCCGTCGGGGTGGGCGTCGGGGTGGGTGTATCCGTAGGCGTATTGGTGGGCGTCGGCGTATCCGTGGGCGTATTGGTGGGCGTCGGGGTGGGTGTATCCGTAGGCGTATTGGTGGGTGTCGGGGTGGGTGTATCCGTAGGCGTATTGGTGGGCGTGGGCGTCAGTGTTCCCGTTGGCGTTGGCGTTGGCGTGGATGTATTGGTGGGCGTCGGCGTGGGCGTCAGTGTTCCCGTTGGCGTTGGCGTTGGCGTGGGTGTATTGGTGGGCAACACTCCCTCAATGATCTGGGACCAGTCGCTGTTGCCGCCGTCATTGATTGCACGCATCCTTACCTGGTAAGTCGCGCCGTTGTCCAGCCCGGTTATGGTGTACGTGTTGTCGGTGTCCTTGACGGTAACCGCCGGGCTGGTGTCGGGCCAGCTTGCGCCTGCTTTGCGATGCTGAAATTCGTACCGGGTTACCCCGCTCACGGCAACATAACGGATGGTTATCTGACCATCTCCCTTGACATCCCACAGGATGACCGGCGGCTCTGGCGGCTCTATTGTTGGTGTGGGTGTGTTGGTGGGCAGCGCTACTTCAATGACCTGGGACCAGTTGCTGTTGCCAGCGCCATTGATTGCCCGCAGCCTTACCTGGTAAGTCGCGCCGTTGTCCAGCCCGCTTATAGTGTACGTGTTGTCGGTGTCCTTGAGGGTAATCTCCGGGCTGCTGCCGGGCCAGCTTGCGCCCTTCTTGCGATGCTGAAATTCGTACCGGGTTACCCCGCTCACAGCAACAAAACGGATGGTTATCTGGCCATCTCCCTGGGCATCCCACAGGATAGCCGGCGGATTTGGCGGGCTTGAGGGCGTGGGCGTAGGCGTCAGTGTTCCTGTCGGCGTGGGCGTATCCGTGGGCGTGGGGGTCGGCGTGGGGGTATCCGTTGGGGTGCCTCCCTGGGCTTGCAGCGGCGGCGGCGACCCGGTTAAGGACAGGGTCAGTAAAACCGGCCCGGCCAGCAGGATGACGAGCGCCAGGGCCAGGGCCAGCCGGTTTCGGTCAATTCCCCGCCGGCGTCCCATCAGCCCACCCCCAAACTCGGGGGGGGGGGGGGGGGGGGGGGTATTCATTCCGGAGCCGGGGCGGTGTCCGCCTTTATCTGCCATAGCTTACCTCGTCAGGTTGCCGGTTCGGTTCAAGCAGCCCTTTTCCCGTCGGGGAGTTGCGGCTATGGATTTTAGCAAAAAGGCCCTCGGAAAGGAATACCTTGCGGCCTGGATCTTGACCCGCTTCGACTGGTGGGGAGGCCCGGTTTCCGGGACGAAGTGGTAGTGGCGCTGCCCACAGCGCCAGGTCTGCTCGCCGCGGGAGTGGCCGTATTGGGGCCGCCAGTTGGCGCCGCTGCGGGGCATTGCATTCCGTCCCGGAATGCTCCGGGTTGGGCCATGGCGCTGCCTCCCGGCTTTCCGGTTTCCTTGCCGGCTTTATGCTATACATTTATCCCAACGCATGCCGGGAATACCGGCGAAGCCACCGCCCGGCGAGGTTGTTCCGGGCTAGCCGGCCGCCCCGGCGTTGACTGCCCGCACTGCCGTTCCCGGGCCGGCGTTAAGCGCCGCCGCCGCATTGCCATCCCGAACCGCAATTTCCAGGTAGCCGCTGCTGCCGATCAGGGCCGCCAGGGGCAAGCCGTCGGGCTGAAGCAGCGATACATCCTGGAAGGTGCGGCTCAGGCCGATGATGCGGCGTCCGCAGATTTCCACTGCCAGCGTTTCATCCGGGCCGGCCAGTTCCGGCAGAACATCGCCGCCAATGTTGGCAATCAGGTTGCCGAACCGGTCGGTGTAAATTATCTCGCCCAGCGCCTCTCCCTTGCGTCGGGTCAGGCGGGGAGCCGGCAGCCAGACCAGGCTGGTTACCGGCTCGCCCAAATTCGTGGGGGCGGCGCCCAGAGACAGGTGGGCCGCTGCCGGAGCGAATATGTCCCGTCCGTGAAAGGTGCTGCTTACCGGATGGAGCCAGCAGGCCGGGTTGGTCAGCTCATAGGCGGTTACTTCAGCCGGCAGCGGCGTCTGGCCAGGTGTATCGGGGGGGCTGGTCAAGTATGGCTCCAGGACGCGGCTAAGCAGCCCGTTGTCCGGGGCGATGAAGCGGGCGTCGGGCGTAACCAGCAGAACCGGCCGTCGGTCGGTGCCGACCCCCGGGTCAACTACGGCGGCATGAATGGCTCCGGCGGGAAAATAGCGGTAGCTGCTGCCCAGAACAAAGGCTCCCTGCTGCCGATTCTGGGGTGGAACCTGATGGGTCAGGTCAATTACCGTAGCCTGCGGGTTGATTCCGTAAATTACCCCCTTCATCACCCCGACAAAAGGGTCGGACAAACCGAAGTCGGTGGTCAGGGTTATGAGGGAGACGGGAGACCCGGGAATGGTCATGTCTGCAACCCTTGCTGGCCGGCGCCGCCGGAGCGGAATCAGCCGGTAAACAACCGCACGCTGATGATGGATACGATTACAAACACTACGGACAGGGCGATGGTGAACTGGAACAGGGTTTTTTCCAGGCCGCGGCGGGTACGCACCGTTGATTGGGCGCTGCCAAACAGGCCGCTGCCGCCTTCCTTAACCTGGGCCAGTACCACGATTACCAGCACCACGGATACCAGTATTTGAGCGATGTTCAGGTAGATCACTAATCGCCTCGCTTGGCCGCTTCCAGGCCGGCATGCACCAGTTCCAGGGCCAGTTCCGGTTTCGCCTGGCCCCGGGTGAGCTTCATCACCTGCCCCACCAGAAAGCGGGCGGCTGTTTCCTTGCCTTTAACGTAATCGGCCACGGCCCTGGGGTTCTCGGCCAACGCCTGGGCCACCGCCGACTCCACCACCGAGGCATCGCTGATTTGGCGGTAGCCTCGGGTTTCTACTATTTTAGTCGGTTCAGCCCCGGTGGCGAAAGCCTCCTCCAGCACCGTCTTGGCCAGACTGCCACTCAGGGCGCCCGAATCAATCAAGCCCAACAACTGATTCAGGTAGGCCGGCGTCAGCTTAATGCTGGCAATGTCCAGATTTGCCAGGTTCATCAGCCGGCTCAAGTCCCCCAGCAGCCAGTTGCTGACGTTTTTGGCGTAACTTTGCCGGCCGGGCCCCGACGCCTGGCGCCCGGCCACCGCCGCCTCAAAGTAGTCGGCCATGGCCCGGGAACCGGTCAGCAGGCCGGCGTCGTAAGGAGACAGACCGTACTGGGCAACCAGGCGGGCCTTGCGCTGGCCGGCCAGTTCCGGCAGGTTCCGGCGCAGCTCCGCCACCCAGGCCGAATCCACTGCCAGAGGCGGCAGGTCCGGGTCTGGAAAATAGCGGTAGTCATGGGCCTGCTCCTTGCTGCGCTGGGCAACGGTAACGCCCCGTTCCTCCAGCCAGCCCCGGGTTTCCTGAACCACGCGGCCCCCGTCCTCCAGAATGCGCCGCTGCCGTTCCGCCTCGTAATTCAAGGCCAGAAAGACGGAACGGAAGCTGTTCATGTTCTTGACTTCGGTGCGGACGCCAAACTGCCGGCTGCCAGCAGGACGGATGCTTACGTTGGCATCGCAGCGGAAATTGCCGTCCTGCATGTTGGCGGTCGATACACCCAGATACTGCAACATAGAGTGAAGGGTAGTCAGGTAGGCCCGGGCCTCCGCCGGCGAGCGCAGCTCCGGCTCGCTGACAATTTCCATCAAAGGGGCGCCGGCCCGATTTACATCTACCAGGCTGTAAGGCTCCCCTGGCCCTTCGGGAAAATGCTGGAGCCTGGCCGCATCCTCCTCCAGGTGCACCCGCATTACGCCGATGGATTTGGTTTCGCCGTCTTCCAGTTCAATTTCCAGGCCCCCCTGCTCAGCCAGGGGCAGGTCATACTGAGAAATCTGGTAGCCCTTCATCAAGTCCGGGTAGGGGTAGTTCTTGCGGTCAAACCTGGAGTAACCGGGTATGCGGCACCCCAGGGCCAGGCCGGTCATAATGGTGTACTCTACGGCCTTCCGGTTAATTACCGGCAGGGCGCCGGGCAAACCCAGGCAAACGGGGCAAACCCGGCTGTTGGCCGGGGCGTGCTGGTAATCGGCGGGGCAGCGGCAGAACATCTTGCTGCGAGTTTGCAGCTGCACGTGCACTTCCAGGCCAATAACGGTTTCGTATTGCATGGCAGGGAAAGTATAGCAGGAGGTTCGCGGCTACTCAAGAAATATGGCATAGTTGGTCAGAGGTATCTCTTCACCACCGTTCTCGCCCCAAATGACCACGATATACACCCCTGGCCCCAGCCCCTGAATCACGTTGGAAATATCTCCTTCAACCCGGAAAGCTGCTCCACCGACTTGCCACGTGTCGGCAACGGCGAAGGGAACTGCTTTGCTGCGCAGGGTGGAAACCGGGGGAATAATGGAGCTGTAGAACCTTTCGCTCCGTGGCGTATCCGGGTTTACCGTGTAAGGGTCGGTAGGTTCCTGCCAGGAGTAGAAGGCAGGAAGTAAATCCTGGGGTGAATAATAGTAGCCAGAAGGAGCCGGCTTAAGCAGGAAAACCGCCGGTTCCTGACCCGTTAAGTAAGAATCGGTGGCGTCCACTTGTCCCAGGGTAAGGGGGCGCGGCGGTTGATGATACCAGACTTGTACGCCGGAAAGCGTGAAACCGTCCTTGAGGTTGCCGGCGAAGCTCAAAATGCCGCGGTCAATGGCCGGTTTCTGACTGAAATCGATGTAATCTCCTTCGAATTTCTGAACGACCGAGCAGGCGTAGCTGCTGCATGCAATGCCCAGGTTGACCTTTTTATGCCATTGATAAAGGATGTTCTTCCGGTGCCCGGCGTTTTGCATCAGCCCTTCGTGGGACTCAGTTATCAGGCTTCTGGCAGAACGCTTTCGGTGGGGAAGCCCATCCCTGGCAGCAGCTCCGGAAGTATTTTCTTTCACATAGTTCCAGCCGCCGGCGAGGGTGTACCGCATCGGGGGAGTCAGGCCATCCAGCCCCCAATGTCCCGTGAAGTTGCCTTCCAGCATGGCCTCGGCGTGTTCCTGCGCCGCCGGGTTATCGCCAGGAACTACCGGAGCCAAGCCATGCTGGCGCCGAGCATCGTTTATCAGGCCCAGCATATACTCCTTCGCCTCGGTCAACCCCGCTGCCGGCAGCAGGGTCAGGTCGGGCGTCGCCGCCGGGATGGGTTGGGGTTTTATGGTTGGGCCCGGGCCGGGGGCGGCCCCGTCAGGCGGAAAGGCCGACGCAGGCAGAGCTTCAGCATGAATGCTGCCATGTTCAATAAAAAAGTCGAACTGCTCCCTGGTCATCCGGAACTCCTGGCCCGTAACGGGGTGCTTAACCCGGTAAGAGTACAAATGCAGGGGAAAGGGGGTCGCCGTTGGTTCTGGCCGGAAGGTGGCCGGCAGCGCCGGCGTAGCGCCTGGCGCAGTTGGCGTTGCGGTGGTAGTTGGCAAGGAGGTTAACGTTGTCCCTTCCGTTGGTTCTGGCCGGAAGGCGGCCGGCGGCGGCGTATGGCCTGGCACGGCTGGCATGGCGATGGTAGCCGGCTCGGGGGCATTGCCCGGAGAAGACGATGGTCCTGGCCCCGGCAGCTGCTCCGGTTCCGAGTTTTGCCCGGATTCACCGCCCAGGGCGGAAAAGACAGCGCCCACTGCTTTGGGAATAGCTTGCAGCTGGTTTAGGGCGGCCCTTACAACTCCCGCCGTAGTAATACGGCCCTGCTCTTGGTACTCCTGCCAGATGCCCAAGCCAACCCAGGCAAGTAACAGCAGCAAAACGACTATGAGGAAGTTGCGCAATTTTCCACCGCCGGCGTTTCGGGGCCTGACTAAAGGAGGCGAGTCAGGGACATGCGGCGTCGGCAAACTGCCGGGCTGACGGCAGGCTGCCGCCTCGCCGGTTGTTCTGCCACTGACCTAACCTGCGGGAAACGCAGTTGGCGCAGGTGCAGGCCGTGGGATGGTGTCCCCGGACATAGTTCCGATCCTCCAAAGGCATAGACTATCGGTGTCCTTCACGGTTAACCAACGTTAACCAACAGAGTAACGAACTTCAGACAGCCACCGGCGTCGGCAAACTACGATAACCGCTTCTATTCATCTGTTTATAGCAGCGTCAGCCTTGCTTATGGATCAATCATGGCCGGAACGCCCGGGCGTCAAACGCCCGTACATCCTGGCCCGCCGGGGGCGCGGGATTGAGCAGCATGATTGTTTCCAGGAACTACCGGGAACAGGACATTTGCCGGCCTGGCGTCATTAACAAGCCCCGGCAATTTTATGATTGCCTTTACGGTTTTGGGTATCAGCAATACCATACGCCCCGACACTTCAGCAATGATTGCCGCCCTGTCTCTTGGCCCCATTAAACAGGGCATCCTCAATTTCCGGGCTGCCGACAATGTCGCCCCGCGCCACAGCCTGACGGTAGTTGGAAAGGATGCGGTCCCGTTCCGACCGGGAGCCTTCCGCCTGGCCTTCCGCCTGGCCTTCTTCCCGGCCTTCTTCCCGACCTTCCGCTCGCCCTTCTTCCCGGCCTTCCGCTCGGCCTTTTTCGATGATTGCCTTTACGGTTTTGGGTATCAGCAATACCATACGCCCCGACACTTCAGCAATGATTGCCGCCCTGGCTCTTGGCCCCGTTAAACAGGGCATCCTCAATTTCCGGGCTGCCGGCAATGTCGCCCCGCGCCACCGCCTGACGATAGTTGGAAAGGATGCGGTCCCGTTCCGACCGGGAGCCTTCCGCCTGGCCTTCTTCCCGACCTTCTTCCCGGCCTTTTTCGATGATTGCCTTTACGGTTTTGGGTATCAGCAATACCATACGCCCCGACACTTCAGCAATGATTGCCGCCCTGGCTCTTGGCCCCGTTAAACAGGGCATCCTCAATTTCCGGGCTGCCGGCAATGTCGCCCCGCGCCACAGCCTGACGGTAGTTGGAAAGGATGCGGTCCCGTTCCGACCGGGAGCCTTCCGCCTGGCCTTCCGCCTGGCCTTCTTCCCGCCCTTCCGCTCGGCCTTCTTCTCGGCCTTCTTCCCGCCCTTCCGCTCGGCCTTCTTCTCGGCCTTCAGCTCGGCCTTTTTCGATGATTGCCTTTACGGTTTTGGGTATCAGCAATACCATGCGCCCCGACACCTCAACAATAATTACTGCCAGAAATGCTGCGCCGGCTGCCGTACTGAACACGTCGCCCAACAGGGTTACGTCGTCCCATTGCTGCCACCTCCAGCGATGCCGCCACAGCAGAATTACCAGACAGACAGCAAAAACCAGGTAGTAACCAACCCAGTAATTCTCAACAACTGCTTCTACTCTTCTCATTATAACAGGGTTGTTTCTAAGTCTGCGCTGAAGGCAAAGAGGACGCCAGGTCGGTTGAAGGCAAACCCAGGGCCCGCCGTCAACCCAGCCCTACCCGGCCCTGGACGCCGACGCCCTGATTGACCTGCCGTCGGCCCATACGGATGGGTCCTTATCGCTACCGTGGGTTGTCCTGACCCGGCGCCCTTTGCTTTCCCGACCTTATTCCTCGTCTTCGTACTGGGCCTTCAGCGACTCAACCACCGCCGGGTCGGCCAGGGTGGTGGTATCCCCCAGGGCGCGGCCTTCGGCCACGTCCCGGAGGAGCCGCCGCATTATCTTGCCGCTGCGGGTCTTGGGCAGTTCTGCGGCGAAGTAAATGTCGTCGGGCCGAGCCATAGGGCCAATCTTGGCCGCCACATGCGCCTTAAGCTCGGCGACCAGAGCTTCCGAAGCGGCGACCTGGTCTTTGATGGTAACAAAGGCCACGATGGCCTGCCCCTTGATTTCGTGCGTTTTGCCGATGCAGGCGGCTTCAGCCACCTTGGCGTTGTCCACCAGGGCGCTTTCCACTTCCATGGTACTGATTCGGTGGGCTGAAACGTTGATTACATCATCCACCCGGCCCAGCAGCCAGAAGTAGCCGTCCTGGTCCAGTTTGGCCCCGTCGGCAGTGAAGTAAGTATTCGGGTAGCGGGACCAGTATTGCTGCACGAACCGCTCATGGTCGCCATAGATGCCGCGCAGCATGGATGGCCAGGGACGTCTGATGGTCAGGTAGCCCCCGCCGCCGGGGCCGACCGGGTTGCCGGCCTCGTCCAGGATTTCGGCCTCAATGCCCGGGAAGGGCCGGGTTGCCGAGCCGGGTTTCAGGGTGGTGATGCCGGGCAAGGGGGCAATCAGGATGGAGCCGGTTTCCGTTTGCCACCAGGTATCCACCACCGGGCAGCGGCCTCCGCCGATGTGCTGCCAGTACCAAACCCAGGCCTCCGGGTTAATCGGCTCGCCCACCGAACCCAGCAGGCGCAGGGTGGACATATCGTGCCGGGCCGGGTATTCCTCGCCCCAGCGCATAAAGGTGCGGATGGCGGTGGGCGCGGTGTAACAAATGGTGCAACCGTATTTTTCGACGATGGCCCAAAAGCGGTCCCGGTCCGGGTAGTCGGGAGACCCTTCATACATTACCGTGGTAGCGCCGTTAGCCAGCGGGCCATAGACAATATAGCTGTGACCGGTAACCCAGCCAATGTCGGCGGTACACCAGTAAACATCGTCCTCTTTCAGGTCAAAAATCCACTTGGTGGTGGCGTAAACGCCGGTCAGGTAGCCGCCGGTCGAGTGGACGATTCCTTTAGGCTTGCCGGTGGTGCCGCTGGTATAGAGCATATAGAGCATATCCTCGCTGTCCATCGGCTCCGGCGCGCCGGTAAAGGGCTGTTCCGCCACCAGGTCGTGCCACCACACGTCGCGGCCGGCAACCATCCGGTCGTCGGCGTGGCCGGTGCGCCGTACCACTACCACCTTTGCCACCGGCGTATCCCCGGCCAGGGAGTCGTCGGCGTTCTGCTTCAACGGCACAATACCGCCCCGGCGGTAGCCGCCGTCGGCAGTAATCAGCACCCTGGACTGGGAATCTTCAATACGGTCGCGAATCGAGTCGGCGCTGAACCCGCCGAAAATGACGCTGTGGGCAGCGCCGATGCGGGCGCAGGCCAGCATGGCTATCGGCAATTCAGGCACCATGGGAAGGTAGATAGTTACCCGGTCGCCTTTCTGCACTCCCAGGCTTTTAAGCCCGTTGGCAAACTTGCAGACCTCTCGGTACAAGTCCCAATAGGTATATACCTGCCAGTCCCCAGGCTCGCCCTCCCAGATAATTGCCGCCTTATTGCGGCGGGTCTTCAGGTGGCGGTCAACGCAGTTGTAAGAAGCGTTAAGCTTGCCGCCCAGGAACCACTGGGCATAGGGCGGGTTCCAGTCCAGCACCTGCTCCCACGCATCGAACCAGTCCAGATCCCCGGCAAACCTGGCCCAGAAGGCTTCCGGGTCCTGGCGGGCTTCGGCGTAAACCTGCGGGTCGTTAATGTTGGCTCGACGGGCAAATTCCTCCGGTGGCGGAAAGGTGCGGTCCTCCTGAAGTAATGCCTCAATACTGCCGGGGTTTTCAACCATGTCATTACTCCTTCAGCGCTGAAATATGGGTAAACGGGAAAGCGAGCCGGGCCTTTGGCTCACTGACGGGCATTTTAGGCGGAAGGAAATGGGGATTGCAAACGGGGAAAGGCAGGGGTAGTTCGGGGTGGCTGCCAAGCCGCATGGTTGTCGGTGCAAATTGTTCGGAGATTCCCTGATTCTGCTCGTGTCCTTGCTGTTGAAACTGACTAATCAGGGTTCCGCGGGATGGACTGCTTAACCTTTCAAAAATCAATTGGCATATCTGCTGGCCGGGACATAGCCTACAGGAATAGAGGCCACTGTGGGAGATTTCCAGCCTCAATTTGCCCTCAAAGGTGGCGTGAATAGTTGGGGTTGTCTGGTGGATGGAAATACGCCCTTGCTGCGACTGTACGCCAGGCTGCCGGAGGGGGAGAATGCCAGACGGACGCTTGCCAAGTACATAACTGACTGCCAGCGAACCGGCGCCAGGTGGGCAAAGAGGGCGCGGTGAACCGGAACGAGGGTTTGCACTCGCAATTGCGGGACCAGCTGAACCGGCTGCACCGGAGGACGAATGGGTACAGTAAGAGCTTGCGTCTGCTGGAGCATTCCGTTGCGTTGGTCTGCCGGCGATTGGGCTTGATTTAACGCCACCACCCGTTGGGAATACCAGCAGGCACCTTCGCTTGACTGGCCCCTTGACAAGCGGCTAAAATGAATACCTCAGCGACCGGCATTGGGCCGCTCCTACAGCGGCCCTCCTCTCTTGAGAGGCCGGCCGCTCCTTTATTGTATGAATGCCGGAGAAAACATGACCGGCAACTTAAACCCCGGTGAAAGCCAACTTGGCGGGGCTATTTTCACCGGGTTCAGAGACCCACGGGCGCTAAAGAAGGCCGGCTAATAAGTCAGGGCCGACTCCACTCCTTCAGGCAGTTCAACTTCAAGGGCCTGCAAACTATGGGCCAAGCCGTGGTAATAGGCTACTACCACCAGCAAGTCCACAATTCCGGCATCGCCGATCTGGGAACGAAGGGCCTCAAAAGTAACGTCCGAAACCCGATGCTGTCGCAGCAACTCCAGGACAAACTGAACTACCGCAGCGTCGTCCGGTTTGAAACCAACCGGCGCGCGGAATTCCCGAATTGCAGCGATTATGCTGTCGTCAAGGGCAGCTTCCCTTGCTCCCCGCTGGTTAACCGTCCAAACATAGTGGCCGCCGGCCTCCCTGGCCGCGGTAAGAATAGCCAGGGCCTTTACCCGTTTATCCAAAGGTGTTTCAAAGCGCACATAGCCGCCCAGCCCAGCGAAGCTTCCCGCTGCCCGGGGGTTGTTCAACAAGGCGGCATAGTTGCGCTGAACCCCGCCCCGGCTACTTTGGATTTCATCCCAGACTTCCTGTCCGGCAGCATCCATGCTTTCCCTGGTAACAAAAGGCACTCGCGCCATTATTCGTTCCTCGCATCAGATTATTTGGCCTGAGAACTTCGGTCCCGGTCTCCCAAACCCGGGGGTGGTTCGTCAAAAACTTCGCCGCGAACCTCGGCTTCCTGAAAACGCCTGTACCAATCTTCCCATAGAGCCTGGGCTTCCTCGCGGCCTCGTTCCAGGCCTTCCTCCCGCCCCCGTTCCAGGCCTTCCTCCACCCCGCGGGCCTGGGCCAGGCGGCGGTTCCTTTCTTCCCATAACGCAGCCAGAACCATTCTAACTACCTCCACGGTTATCACCGAGGCTACCCCGGCGGCGGCGCCGGCTCTCGCCAGTTCTTCGGTATCGATTCATTGACCACCGTCGACTGGTTACTTAGCCCGGGGAGGTCGGTCCCGGTCTCCCAAACCCGGGGGTGGTTCGTCAAAAACTTCGCCGCGAACCTGGGCTTCCTGAAAACGCCTGTACCAATCTTCCCATAGAGCCTGGGCTTCCTCGCGCCCCCGTTCCAGGCCTTCCTCGCGCCCCCGTTCCAGTCCTTCCTCCCGGCCCCGTTCCAGGCCTTCCTCCCGGCCCCGTTCCAGGCCTTCCTCCACCCCGCGGGCCTGGGCCAGGCGGCGGTTCCTTTCTTCCCATAACGCAGCCAGAACCATTCTAACCACCTCCACGGTTATCACCGAGGCTACCCCGGCGGCGGCGCCGGCTCTCGCCAGTTCTTCGGTAGCGATTCTCTGTATATCCAGCCACCCGCTGGCGCTCGCCCGTTCCGCCCGGTTCAGTGTATTGACCACCGTCAAATAGATTGTACCCGCACTGAAGAGGAGGAAAAACCAGCGCAGGGCGCCGACCGATACGCTCAGTATGCTGAACCTTTCCTCTCGTTCAACAGCGGGCTTATCCACTGGTTCAGTTAATCGGCGGCCGGCGGCGCGCCTTCCGCGTTCTTTGTCCACAAGGCTTCCAGAATGGCTCCAGGAGACATGGGCAGCCGCTCCATGCGGACGCCAACGGCGTCATAAATAGCATTGGCAATGGCGGCCATAGGGGGGACTATAGGCACTTCGCCCACGCCGCGCACGCCGTAAGGATGGCCCGGATTGGCCACTTCAACAATCACCGTATCAATCATTGGCAAGTCCAGGCTGATCGGCATTCGGTAATCCAGGAAGCTGGAATTAACCATTTGGCCGTCATCGTTGAAGTAATACTCTTCATTCAGCGCCCAGCCGATGCCCTGTGCCACGCCACCCTGCATCTGACCCTCTACATAGCTGGGGTGAATGGCCTTGCCGGCGTCCTGAACCGTGGTATAACGCAAGATGTCCACTTTGCCGGTTTCGGGGTCAACGGCCACGTCCACGATATGGGTCGAGAAGGCCCCGCCGGCTCCCCGGGGGTCAACGCTGACCTGGCTGGAAATGGGCCCGCCGCTGCCATTAAGCTGGGCTGCCAACTCCTTAAACGTCATTCTCAAATCCGAGTCGGACCGGTGCTGGAAGGAGCCGCCCACCAGTTCCACGTCAGCTGCCGAAACCTCCCAAAGGGCAGCAGCCCGCTCGATCATCTGTCGCTTAATATCCTGAGCGCATTCATAAGCGGCCCACCCGCTGGCAAAAGTAGTACGACTGCCGCCGGTAAGGAAGGTGTAGCCCACCGAGTCGGTATCGGCCACGCTGGGGCGAACATCCTCGGCGGAAATGCCCAGCACTTCAGCGGCCTGCATCGCAATAGAGGCTCGTGTACCGCCGATATCGGTGGAACCCTCAACCAGGCTGAGCGTACCGTCGGCGTGAACGCTAATGCTGCAACTGGACTGCATGCCGATATTGAACCAGAACCCGGAGGCGATACCCCGTCCCTGATTGGGGCCGGTTAACGGGGAATTGTAATGCTCGGTAGCCTTGGCCGCTTCCACGCACTCAATGTTGCCAATCACCGGGAATTCCGGGCCGTCAACCCGCCGGGTGCCCTCTCGGGAAGCGTTGCGCCGGCGGAACTCTACCGGGTCCATTCCAATTTTCCGGGCAAGCTCGTCCATTACCTGTTCTCCGCCAAAGGCGGCGATGGGCGCGCCCGGAGCCCGGTAAGGAGCCACCTTGGGCTTGTTGACCAGCACGTCATAGCCTTCGGCGCGGACGTTTGCAATGTCATAAGGGGCAAACATACATTGGGCGCCCATAGTTACCGGCGAACCTGGAAAAGCCCCGGCTTCAAGGGCCAGGGTGGCATCGGCGGCGGTTATCTTGCCGTCCCGGGTAGCGCCTACCTTTACCCGAACCGTAGCGCCGGAGGTGGGGCCGGTACTCTCGAAAACGTCGGTGCGCGACATAAGCATTTTCACCGGCTGACCGGTCTTGCGGGACAGAATGGCGGCCATCGGCTCCAGGTAAACGGGAATCTTTCCGCCAAACCCCCCGCCAATTTCCATAGGCACCACTTTAATCTCCGAGACCGGCAAATCCAGAATCTGCGCCAGAGAATCCCGCGCGCTGAACGCCCCCTGCGTACTGGTCCAAACCGTCAGCTTGCCGTCGGCGTTCCACAGAGCGGCCGCATTCTGGGGTTCAATGTAGCCCTGATGCACCGTATTGGTGTTAAACTCCCGCTCAACAACCACGTCCGCTTCAGCAAAGCCTTGCGCCAGGTCGCCCAACTCGTACCGGAAATGGGAGGCAATATTACTGAGTTTGCCGGTGCGCTCGCCCAACTCGGTAGTGGTCATATCCTCAATTACCAGGGGCGCATCGTCTTTCATGGCCTCGGCAACGTTGATTACCGGCTTCAGAACCGCATACTCCACTTCAATCAGGGAAAGGGCGAGTTCAGCCACATGCGGATTGACGGCAGCCACTGCCGCTACTGCGTGCCCCCGATACAGGGCCTTGTCTTGAGCCAGAATGTTTTCGCTGGAGAAACGCATTCCCCGACCGGGGTTCTCCATGCCGGCTACCGGCAGGTCCTGGCCGGTTATTACTGCCTTTACGCCGGGGCAGGCTTCGGCTTTGCTGGTATCGATGGACTTGATACGGGCGTGGGCATGGGGACTGCGCAGCACTTTACCATGCAGCAGCCCGGCCATCTGAAAATCCCCCCCGTACCTGGCCCGACCGGTCACCTTGTCGGCGCCGTCGTGGCGCACCGGCCGGGTGCCTACCACGCTGTATTCCGTATTTGACAGTACGATGTTGGACATAGCCACCCTCTCAATTAACGGAGTTTGTAATGAACCTTGCTGGCTTGGTCATTGTACCACACCGGGTCGGGTTTTCTAATACGCTGACCGGCAGCTGAAGGCTCATCGCTGCTGCTGCGCCCGGTTTCGGGCAGCAACCCTGGCGAAGATGGGTGGCCGGGCTGAAACGAGCCTGGGAACCCTGAACCATTCGGCCAGGCGTCCACGCAACTCTCGTCCGCGCCCCGGACAACGCAAGAATTGAACTATTGCAGAGGGGTTAGGCCAGCGATGGAGGCATATTCATATTCGTTATGACAAACGTTTATGGAATATGGCAACTCTGTTTGCTATATTGAAATCGAATTGCCTTATCAAGGGCTCTTCTAATTATTTCGCTTATTTGAAGGAAGGCTCTTCCGTTGACCAGTGTCAAAGAAAGATACGGGTCTTTTCACGACAGCTTGAAAGCGCCCGTACACCGGTGGTTCACCTACCCGGCAGGCTATTCATACAAATTGGTGCAGGCCAAGATTGCCGCGCGGCAGCTTGGCGCACAACATTGGCTGGCCGACCCTTTCCTGGGTTCTGGAACTACTTCCCTTGTCGCAAAGTTAACCGGACTGAACTCTGTTGGAATCGAGGCCCACCCATTTGTATTCTGGGTGGCTCAAACCAAACTGAACTTTGACCACGACCCGGTATTGCTGAAAAAGAACTTTGAAGAAGTAATTGCCAGGGCCAAAAGCATCCCGGTTCCTCCATTGGCGGGTATTTGGCCGCCGCTGATTTACAAGTGCTTCAGCGATGAAAACCTTAAGAGCCTGTATGCTCTTCGCAAGGCTGTTTTAGAGTTGGACGGCGTATCCGTTAATGCCGGTCTTCTGAAACTGGCTTTGACCAGCGCCCTCAGAACCATCACTACCGCCGGCGCAGGTTGGCCATATATCGCCCCCAGCAAATACGCGAAAAGGCTTACGGAACGGGACGCTTTTGAAGAGTTTCGCAAGCAGGGAAATCATTTTGTCTCAGACATACGTCAGGCGAGTTGGGGGGGCATTTCTCATTCGGAACATCGCCTTGTCCTGGGCGACGCCCGCGAGTTTGACCAGCACTGTGCCCCTGACAGTATTGACCTTATAATTACCTCCCCACCCTACCTGAACAATTATGACTATGCTGACCGCACCCGTCTGGAAACCTACTTTTGGGGCATTTACGATAGTTGGGGTGAGATAACGCGTGAAGTCAGAGACCGGCTGATTACTGCTGCTACAACCCAGGTCCGCATCTCCCAAATGAATGACGCTATCCGATGCCCCGGTATCCTTGAAGCACATCCTGAATTGCACCGGGAATTACAGAACATCATCGGGCAACTGGCAACGACGCGGAAAACCAAATCCGGAAGAAAAACTTACGACCTGATGGTTGCGGGTTACTTTGAGGATATGCTCAAGGTTCTGAAAGGCGCCTATAATGTCCTGAAGCCGGGGGGTCAATTCATTCTGGTATTGGGTGATTCAGCCCCCTATGGCATTCACGTCCCCACGGATGAAATAATCGGCAAACTTGCCCACGCTATCGGTTTTGCCAACTACGACCTGGAAGTAATTCGCACCAGGGGGGATAAGTGGGCAAATAACCCCCAGCGGCATAAGGTTGGCTTGCGAGAGAGTATCCTGACGGTAATTAAATAGAGAGAGGGTTCGTATGGTATCTAATGCAGCCAGCGCATTGGGGGAAGCAGTTGGCAAACTAATAGAAAAATCCATAGTCGAAGGGCTGCGGGAAGAAGTAGAAGCCCGAAACCACACAATTCGGCCAGAGCGGCTGCGAAACGGCAGTGGCAACACCTATCAAATTGATGCCGTAATATTTGATCGGGAAAACAACCCGGTTATCATCATTGACCCAAAGTATATCCGCTATACTAAACACAACCGGGACAAGGGAAGTTGGCTTTGTGTCGCTCATTACAACCTGCGCAAAACCCATCCGACTATCCGGAAATCCATTGCAGTGCTGGCCGGACGATGGTCTGCGCCGTCCAAATCCCTGATACGCAGCTTTGGAATTGAAATATTGGAGGCTTCTTTTGAGAAAATTGTAGAGGCCCTGGTTGCTTATGGCATTGACTTTGACTGGGCGGAAAGAGACCGGGAAACCCCGCGTCTGGCTTGGGAAATTTTTGATTCTTTAGATATGTCAAGGCAAAAAGCGATAGCTGACAATATTACGGAAAATATCTTGCACCGACTCAAAGCAGACATTGCGCAAGTCCTTGAAACTGATGTCAACCTGCTCCCCCATCGAATATCTGAGGTGGAGATCCTACTGAAAACCGACCAGGATGAAATGCTCCTGCTTCGATTCGACACCGCTGCTGAAGCCCTTTCAGCAATGGCACAGTTTGTAGCAGACCGACCAGACATCGGAGGGCTGCTGCAACCCCGGGGCCATTAGCTCTACACCAGAGAAACGGGCGGCGGTACGACCGGCAGCGGGGCGGCCCGGCGCGCCGGGCCGGTTTTGCGGCAGTGAAGGGGGCGGCCGGTGTTTCATACCATGAAAACCGGGCAGTCATCCCGATTGATGCGGGTTTCTGCCGCCAGGCCGGCGCGGAGAAACTTGGGCAGGTGAAACATACCCTGGTGGCTCTCTCCGTCATAGAACCCCGGCTCATGCCCCAACCGCTGGGCAATCAGCCGGTCCACTTCAGCCGTATTGAGCCGGGCCAAAGGGGAGTCTGAGGCCAGGGTAAACCCCCAGAGAGTCTGGAAGGCCGGCACATGTACCTGGTAAAGAAGGCTGTGCCGGAAAATAGACGCCAGAGTGTGGCAGATGGTGGTAGCGCACTCCTGGTGGCTCAGCAGTCCGGCCGGCCCGGACTGGGTTACCAGAATGCCCCCCGGATTGAGCCGGGACCTGGCAATCTGATAATACTCCTGGGTATAGAGCAGGTAAGCCGGCCCACCCTCCAGCGGATCCACCAGGTCCATAATCATCACGTCAAAAAGCGCATCGGTATTGGCCAGAAAGCCCCGGGCGTCCTCGTGAAGCAGGGTAAGACGCGGGTCGTCAAAGCTGCCCCGATGGTGCCGTGGCAAGTGCTGCCGGCAAAGTTCCACCACCTGCCGGTCCAAATCCACCATTACCGCCCGCTGCACTGAACGGTGGGACAGAACCTCCCGCAGGGCGCCGCCCTCTCCGCCGCCGCCAATGAAGACGTTGACCGGGTCGGGGTGCAGCAACATGGCCGGCTGTACCAGCGCCTCGTGGTAGATATGCTCATCCCGCTCCGTAGATTGGGTCTTGCCATCCAGCACCAGGCTGCGGCCAAAGAGGCCGGATTCCAGCACTTCAACGTTCTGATATTCGGTATTGCCGGAGAAATGGACCTGCTGCACGCGAAGCATAACCGCCAGGTCGGGGTAAACCGTCTCCAGGTGCCACTTGCCGGAAATGTCGTCGATTGTCGCCAAAGAAACACCGCTGCTTTAAGTTAAATGCCTACCGGCAGCGACAGCAGGCCGCGCCGGATTTCGGTAATTTCCGGAGCCCGGGACTCGAAGCGTGCAATCAGCACCTGGGCCGCATCTGCCGGCTGAAAGGAGGCGCCGCAGGTGAATATATCTGCTGCGGCATAGTTATACTCCGGCCAGGTGTGTATGGAAACGTGGGATTCAGCGATGGACAGGATTCCGGTTACCCCCTGAGGATAAAACCGGTGGAAGGACTCGCCGACAATATGCGCCCCCACGCCTTCGGCGGCTTGCACCAGCGAATTGCGAACATATTCCAAATCGTCAAGAAGCCGGGGGTTGCACTCCTTGAGTTCCAGCAAAAGGTGCAGACCTAGTACATTCAATCACCTGCCCTCCTCTTCATTATCGGGGGTTCCCCCTGAATAACATAAAACGAATGTAGATTTTATATTCATTTTGTCATGTTATCAATACCTGCGGCTGCTGTCCCGCAAAATCGCCCGGCTCCCCGGCATTCAGGGGATCCCAGGAAGGGCGCTCCCCTATTTATATATCATGGCCGCCTTTTGCGCCGGGGACGGCCTTTTCCCGGGGCCGGCCTTTTGCGCCGGGGACGGAATATTCCACCCGGCGCATTTCCCGCTTCATTCAGACCTTCAGGCATTGACTGGAACCAGCGGCGCCGATAGAATTGCGCCGTTATGGCGCGCATCTTTGACCTGCATATTCACACCACCCGGGGAAGCGCCGACAGCAACCTCTCCCCGGAAGACCTGATTCTGGAAGCGGAAAGGCTGGGGCTGCGCGGGCTTTGCCTTACCGAACACAGCGGGCCGTGGGACCGTCATGAATTTGAGCGGTTCGCCGGCCGCCATAACGTAGTGCTGGTACGGGCAATGGAAGCCGATACCGATATGGGTCATATGCTGGCCTTTGGCCTGGGGCAGTACCAGTCGGGGTTCCATAAGGCCGAAACTCTCCGCCGCGCCGCACAGACCCAGGGCGGTTTTGTCGTCAGCGCGCACCCTTTCCGGGGGGTGCTGGGCCGGCATATGCGGGAACGGCCTTACCTTTACCGCACGCTGCCCGATGCGCCCCTGCCCCGGCTTCCTGAAGATGCCCTGGCGCACCCGGTATTCGGGCTGGTTAACGCCATTGAAGTGGTAAACGGCGGCACGGCGGATGAAGAGAATTTATTTGCTATGGAAGCGGCCAGTTTGCTGCGCCTGCCGGTAACCGGCGGCAGCGACGCCCATTCCGTGCACGGGTTGGGCCGTTACGTTACCGCCTTTGCCGACGAAATTCACACCGAGGCCGAGTTTTTGACCGCCCTGCGCTCCGGCAGCTATTTTCCGGCGGTCGGCCTGCGGGCCGGGCAGCTTCGCCCTTACACCGGTTAGGACGGCGTCCCGGCGGTTACCGACTTGCTCCGGCAGCGTCTTTACTGCCGCATTCTGCCTTCAGCCGGCCGGCAAAGCCCCTGGCGCCGGCCAGGCAGCAGCCAATCCTGAAGCTCCCTTAACACGATTCAAGCTGAATGAAAGGTCTTCTGAAATGTCCTCAGGCTCACAAACCCGCTTCATTCCAGCCCTGGAACAGACCCTTGTCGCCCTGGACCTGGAAACTACCGGCCTGCATCCCGACCGGGACCGGATAATTCAGGTCGGCGCCGTAAAGTTCCAGGGCGACCGGGTGCTGGAACGGTTCGATACCATGGTCAACCCCGGCCGCCAAATCCCCGATGTAATCCAAAGGCTGACCGGCATACGCCCGGAGCAGGTGCGCCGGGCGCCTTCTTTTGACCGGATAAGCCACGATTTGCGCAACTTTCTGGCCGACCATCCAATAGTCGGGCACAACATTATGTTCGACCTCCGGTTTCTGGAGCAGGAGGGTTTACCCCTGACCAACGCCAGCTACGATACCTGGGACCTGGCCTATGTCTTTCTGCCCCGGGCCAATGAGTACAGCCTGGCCGCTTTGGTGCGGCACTTTGGCCTGGAGCAGCGCCGGGCCCACCAGGCGATTGACGATGCCGACGCCGCCCGGCAGCTTTTCGTAACCCTGCTCCGGCAGGCGGCTGACCGGCACCCGGCCCTGCTGGAACACCTTCGCCGCCTGGCCCGGCGTCGGGAGTGGCATTTCGGCAACCTGCTGGCCGGCCTGGGCGTTGCTTCCAGTGAACCCGCCGCCAACTCCATCTTTGGCGCCGACGGGCTGGAGTTGAGCCGCATGGCGGCGCGCCTGGGCAGCCCGGAGTCGCGCCGGGCCTCCGCCGGCCTCAGCCAGCTGGACGAATCCAGCCTGACCCGTTTAATCGGCAGCGGCGGCCCCTTTGCCAGGTTCTTCGCCGGTTTCGAGGCCCGCCCCCAGCAGGAAGAGATGCTGGCTTCCGTCGCCCAGACTATCTACCAGGGCGGGCAGCTGATTGTGGAGGGCGGCACCGGCGTGGGCAAGTCAATGGCCTATCTGCTGCCGGCCGCCCTCTTTGCCGCCGCCCAGAGAAAGCTGATAGTAATATCCACCAACACCATCAATTTGCAGGAGCAGCTGATTAAGAAGGACATTCCGGCGGTGGTGCAGACGCTGGAAAAGACCGGAGCGCTGGAACCGGGCCTGCTGCAAGCAACCATTCTGAAGGGCCGCTCCAATTACCTGTGCCTCCACCGCTGGAATTACCTGGCCGGCAGCGACAGCGCCCCGGAGGATCAGGCCAGGGCGGCGGAAGCCCGCCTTTTGAGCAAAACCGCAGTGTGGCTGGAAGATTCGGCGGCCGGCGACCGCTCTGAAATCAACCTTTCCTGGGACGGCAACAACTGGGCCAAAATTTCTGCCGGAGAAAGGAACTGGTGCCCGGCCCTTTACTCCGGCGGCAGCCCCTGCTTTCTGCGGGGCGCGCGGGAACGGGCCGAGCAGGCGCATATTCTGGTGGTAAACCACGCCCTGCTCCTTTCCGACCTGGCCATGGGCGGCGGCGTAATACCGGAATACCAGCATCTGATAATCGACGAAGCGCACAACCTGGAAGATGAAGCTACCCGGCAATTCAGCTTTCAGGTCGGGCCGAACTGGCTGCCGGATGAACTGGAGCAGCTGCGACGCCTTAACCGGGAAATCCGCACGGCCTTGTCTGCGCCCCTGGTGGCGACTGCCATGCGGCAGGCCGGCGAGGCAGCGCTGGCCGCAGTGGAGGAAACGGCGCCGCGGCTGCGCCGGAACTGGGGGGAAATGTGGCAGGCCGCCGAGACTTTCTTCCGCAATCAGCGCAACAACGATAACGAAACCGACTTGCTGATAACGCCGGCCGCGCGGGGCCAGCGCAGCTGGGAAGACCTGGAAACCGCCGGAGAAAACGTCGCTGTCGGCCTGGACGAGCTCATCCGGGGCCTGGAAACCCTGGGCGGCTTTCTGGTAAACGTTGATGGAATAACCCCGTCCGCCCCCGCCGACAACCCGCGCGGCCCCCTGGTGCTGCGAATGGAGACCGGCAACCTCGCCGATAGTTTCCAGACCCTGCAGGACAACCTTTCATCCATCCTGCCGGGCGACGACCCGGATAAAATTCAATGGCTGCATCGGGATGCCGGCAAGGGGGAGGTAAGTTTCCACTCGGCGCCGCTGGAAATCGGACAGCTGCTGCATGACCGCCTTTTCACCCGGAAGGAAAGCGTCATCCTGACCAGCGCTACCCTGAGCGCCGAAGGCAGCTTCAATTACGCCCGGCGGCGGCTGGGGCTGCCGGAAGAAACCCGGGAAAAGCTGGTCGGTTCCCCCTTTGATTACCCCAGAGCGGCGCTGCTGCTGACCCCGGAGGATATGCCCCAGCCCCAGGCGCCGGACTACAATCGGGCGGTGGCCAATGCGCTGGCCCAGTTGGGAAGCGCCATTTCGGGGCATACCATGGCCCTTTTCACCTCCTACGCTTCCCTGCGCAGCGTTCACAACCTGCTGCAAAACGACGCGCGCGTCAGTGGCATCGAAGTGCTGGCGCAGGGGATACATGGTTCGCCGCCCCAGCTTGCCCGGCGGTTCATTGAGAACCCCGGAAGCATTCTGCTGGGCGCCAGCAGCTTCTGGGAGGGGGTGGATTTCCCCGGCGGCGTCCTCAAGGCGCTGGTGATTACCCGCCTTCCCTTCCCGGTGCCGGCCGACCCGATAGTCAAGGCCCGTTCCGAGCAGTACCAGAACCCCTTCTACGAATACTCGATTCCCCAGGCGATTCTGCGCTTCCGCCAGGGCATGGGCCGCTTGATTCGCAGCAAAGGCGACCGGGGGGTAATTGTGGTTCTGGACCAGCGAATTACCGCCCGCTCCTACGGCAGAAACTTCCTGACGTCTATCCCGGACTGTACCAGATTGCCGGCTACCATCGGCAGCCTACCCCGGCTGGCTACCGAGTGGCTGGCCTCCCGCAGCGGCAGGAGATAGCGGTGGAGCTAACCTTTGACCGGCCGATAGACCTGGAAGCGAGCCTGATGGGCGGGCAGGCGCACCGCTGGCGGCGCGAAGACGCCGAAACGGAACCCTGGTTTTCCGGAGTTTTGCAGGGGAACCTGCTCCGGTTGAGGCAAGCAGCGCCGGAAAGGGTGGAATTCCACAGCGCCCCCGGCCCTGAAGCGTCGGCGGTTCCCTTGCTGCAAAGCTATTTCCGCCTGGACGATGACCTGGACCGTATCCACGCCCAAATCTGCCATGACCGGCGGGTGGCCGGCATGGTGTCCCTTTACCCGGGTTTGCGCATCCTGCGCCAGGACCCCTGGGAATGCCTGGTGGCTTACATCTGTTCAGCGAATTCCAACATCCGGCGCATTCACCAGACGCTGGAAAGAATTTCCGACCGCTTTGGAACGCCCATTGAGCTGTACGGGGCGGCGCGCTGCGCTTTTCCTACGCCGGCCCGGCTGGCGGCGGCCGGGGAGCCGGAGCTGCGGCGCCTGGGGTTGGGCTTTCGCGCGCCCTATGTGGAACGGGCTGCCCGAGAGGTGGCCGAGGGGCGACTGGACCTGAACGCTCTGGTACGGGCGCCCTACCCCCAGGCTAAAGAACGCCTGCTGGAGTGTTACGGCATTGGCAGCAAAATTGCCGATTGCATTGCCGTATTTTCCCTGGAAAAGCTGGAGGCTTTCCCCATAGACGTTTGGGTGCGCCGCGCCCTGGGAGAATGGTACTTCCCGGGCGGCAAGACCCCGCCGGACCGGGAGCTGCTGGCCTGGGCGCAGAATTACTTCGGCAGTTACGCCGGTTACGCGCAGCAGTACCTGTTCCACGGGCGCCGGTTGCAGCAGCGGGGAGCGTCAACGGCTGGAAAACCGGCGGTACGCGAAGACGATTGACCGGCCGGCCGCCGCAAGGTACACGCCAGCAGTATGGCCGGCCGCCGCCTCTGCTGCCGGCGCAGGAGCGCACCCTGCCGGAAACCCGGCGCAGCCCAGCCTCAGGTTCAGTCAACTGCGAGGGAGAATTCCGGGTCGCACCAGGTCAGCCGTTCAGCGCCGTCTTCCCGCAGCAGAAAAGTGTCTTCTATCCGTACTCCACCAACACCGGGGACGGACAGCACCGAGTGGCCTACGGTGAGGGTCATGCCGGCCTGTAGTTCAACCTGAAAGTCGGCCTGGTGAATGGTGGGCCGGGGCTTCTCCTCAAAATCCAGGCCGATGCTGTGGCTGATGCCCGGAACGTAGAAATCCCCGTAACCGGCCTCGGTGAAAACCGCCTGGGCGGCGGCGTCGATCTCCCGGTTCCGTATTCCGGGGCGCAGCGCAGCCACGGCGGCCGCCTGCGCCCGGCGGTAGGTATCGAACAGCTCCTGCTGCGGCCCGGTCGGCTCGCCAAGCACAAAGGTGCGGGTAATGTTGACGCAGTAACCCTCGTACCGGGGCGCCACGTCCACCACGACCAGGTCGCCGGCTTCAACCGGTTTTTTCGTGACGCTGCCATGAAGCCAGCCGGAACGAACCCCGGAATTGACGAAAACGGGCGTCGCAACCCCGCCGCCGCCGGCCTTCCGCATGGCGTATTCAATCTCGGCACAGACCTCGTTTTCGGTGATTCCCGGACGGAGCCAGCCCGCCGCCGTCTCAATGCCCCTGGCGGCAACCTGGGCCGCCTTGCGCATCAGGTCAACCTCCGACGCATCCTTGACCATGCGGAGTTCGTCCATAACCGGAGCAATATCGGCCACTTTAACCTGTGGGTTGGCGCGCTGAAACAGGTTAAGCAGAAAAGCGGGTGTGTTGAACCACAGCTGAACGCCAACCGTCATAGTTTCCTTGCCGCCGGCCATTTCCCGCATTACCCCTACCACATCTTTAATCTGCTGCCCTACGGTGCCGAAGATTTTGACATTTTCCACCCCGAGAGCCTGTCTGACCTCTGCCTCTTCCCCGGCAAAGGTAACCACTACCGGATCGCCGAGGGCGGGAATTACGGCCCTGGGCTGAAAGCGGTCTTCACCAAAGAAGTAAATATAGTCGTCGTGAGTCAGTATCAGGTAAGCGTCAATACCCTGTTCCCGCATACGGGTCTGGGCGCACCGGACCCGGTCAACCCTTAACATTGCAGCCACCTCAAACGTGTGTTTCGCGACACTTCACCCTTTGAGCATCACAGAAAGCGAAGTAACGCCGTAGAATAACGCTGAAAGTGCCGAACCGTCTGCGCCAATATCGCTAGGCTCGCAGCAGCAGTTTGCCGAAGAAATTGGTTTCCTCCATAGTGCGGTGGGCCGCCGCAGCTTCGGCGAGGGGGAAAACCTGGTGAATTGTCGGGTTAATAACGCCCCGGTTCAGCATGGCGGTTATCTGCCGCAAATCCTCTTTGCTGCCCATGAAGGCGCCGTACAGCTCTATCTGGCGGGTGAAGAGGAGGCCCAAATGCAGCTCTGCCCGCAGGCCGGTGGTAGCCCCGCAGATGGTGTAGCGTCCGCCGGCGCGCAGGGAGTTAAAGGCGCTGGCAAAGAATTCAGCGCCCACATGGTCCACCAGCAGGTCTGCGCCGGCGCCGCCGGTCAGGGCCTTCACCCGTTCCGCGATGTCTTCCTCCCGGTAGTTAATTACCGCATCGGCCCCCAGTTCGCGCGCTTTGGCCGCCTTTTCTTCGGTGCTGGTGGTGGCAATGACCCGGGCGCCGATTACCTGTTTGGCAACCTGTATGGCAGCGGCGCCCACCCCGGCGGAGGCCGACAGAACCAGCGCCGTTTCCCAGGGCTGAAGCCGGGCCCGGCGCACCAGCAGGTTCCAGACCGGCAGAAAAGTGGTGGGAACGGCGGCGGCAGCTTCGCAGGATACGTCCTCTCCGATAGCATGGAGGTTAACTGCCGGCACCGACACCAGCTCGGCATAGCTGCCATCAATGGCGCTGCCCATAAAGCGGGAAGCGGGGCAAAGGTCATCGCGCCCCGACAGACAAGCGGAGCACCGGTTGCAGCTGATCCGGGGGTTAACCAGCACGCGCTCCCCGGGCTGCCGCCCCTGAACTCCCTCGCCCACAGCCACCACCTCGCCGGCGCAATCGCCGCCCAGAATCAGCGGCGGCGGAAACTCACGGCGCAGCCCCCGCCCGCCGGCCCGAGTGTAAAGGTCCAGCCGGTTCAGCGCCGCGGCTTTAACCTGAACCAGCGCTTCCCCGGGCTGCGCTGCCGGTTCAGGGCGTTCCCCATAGGTCAAGACTTCCGGCCCGCCGTGGGCCTCAATATAAACTGCCTTCATTTGCCCTCATCTCCCGGGCTGCCAAGGGTGGCGGGCCGGTGGAACCGGCCAGCCGGTTATCGGAAAATCAGGGGCGCCGCCCCTCGTAACAATCGTTGCAGAGAAACACGATTGCCAGAGCCTCTTCGTGGCTGGATACGCGTCCGCACTGGGGAATGCCGCTATCCTGGCTCCACGGCTGGTGGAACTTGCCGCCGCAGAGTTGACACGCGGTCTGGTGTATGCCATCCAGCGCTCCTTCGCAGATTACGCAGGGTTCCTGGTCCAGGTCGTCAACCACTTGGATACACCCCCTACTCACAGGGTTGGGCGCGGCGCCAACGGCCTTAAGGGAAACCGGCTGACAGACGGCGGAGCACCCATTCCCGCTCTTCAGCAGCACTGGCAGCCTGTCCATCCAGCACCGCCCGGCGCAATTGGGCCAGCATTGCGCCCAGCGGCGGGCCGGCAGGCACGCCCAGGGACAGCAGGGCATCGCCCCGCAGCGCCGGCGTCAGGCCGCGCCATTCCTGCAAGTAGCGCGTCGCCGCCCGGCGCGCCGCCGCCAACCGGAACAACCCGGCGGCAGCGTAAAGGGCCGCCAGGTTTACGCCTTCCAGAACCTCGCAAAGGCGCGACGGGGAAAGAGATGGGCAGCCCAGCTTCCGCTCCAGCCCCCGCAGCCGGATGGCCGCCCGCACCACCTGCGCCCGGGAATTGGGCAATTGCAGGCGCGCGATTAGCCTTTCTCCTTCCGCCGGGGACAACGGGAAAGACAATGCCGCCAGCCAGGTCAACGGAGCCGCCCATTCCGGCGGGCAGACCAGGTGGACGTTTGCTGACCATTGCAGCAGGCATTCCCTTTCTGATAAGGCAGGGTGAATTGCCGTCAGGGCGCCCAGTTCCGCAGCGCGCAGCAGGACCCGTCCGGGCTGCGCTTCATTGAACATCCGCTCCAGTTCCCGGGTCAACCGGACGCCGGAAAGGGTCTTGACGCATCCCCGGTCCAGGGCAGCCCGCAGTTGCTGCATGGTTTGCGGCTCCAGCGCAAAGGAAAGGCGCTGTTCATACCGGACAGCCCGGAAAATACGCGTCGGGTCGTCCCGGAAACTGCCCGCATGCAAGGTACGGATGCTGCCGGCTGCCAAATCCCGCTGTCCGCCGTGGGGGTCGATCAGCCGGGGCTGCTCGTCGTTCATGGACCGGGCCAGCGCATTGACGGTAAAGTCCCGGCGGGCCAGGTCGTCAGCGATAACGCCGGCAGACACCACCGGCAATGCTCCGGGCTTGGGGTAGGTTTCCCGCCGCGCGGTAACCAGGTCAATTCGGGTTTCGCCCACGGTTACGGTGGCCGTGCCAAAGCGGAGGTGAACCAACAACCGGCCGCCGGCCTGAAGCGCCAGGCGGCGGGCCAGACCGGGGGCATCCCCTTCCACCGCAAAATCCAAGTCTTTCACCGGCAGCCCCAGCAGCCGGTCCCGCACCGGCCCGCCCACCAGGTAAAGGGGCATAGAGGTTTCGCCGGCCAGCCGGCAGAGGCCGGCCAGCAAAGCCGGCGCATTGCCGCCGGAGCCTTGCTCCAGGGCGGCTGCCCCAAGGCGGACATTGCAGGAACTGGCAACGGGCGGCATCATCCTGCTTTCAATTATAGCACAGGGAGCTTCACTGCCCGCAGCGGGTGTTGGCTGCGGGTGTTGGATAAAGTGGGGAGATATGCTAAAATCAGCCCAATCAACCAGGAGGTGCTGCAATGTCTGAAGCTGATTTCAAGACCTTTTACGACTTTCGTTGACCCTTCGTGTACAACGCTGCCATGTGGCTGGCGAAGGTACGGGAAACTACTGGTCGGGAAATTAATGTGGACTGGCGCCCCTTTTCTCTGGAACAGGTGAACAGCGACAAGGGAGAAGATTTCAAGTATTGGGAACAGGCCGGGGCGTTGGACGGTTCGGACAACACACTGCTGGCCCACCGGGCCGGCCTGGCGGCCCGGCGGCAGGGGCAGCCGGCCTTTGAGGCATTTTTCCTGGCTCTGCTCAAGCTGCGGCATGAAGAACGGCGCAGCCTGACCGAAATGGCGGTCATGGAAGAGGCGGCAGCAAATTCGGGCGTTGACCTGGCCCGCTTCCGGGAAGACCTGGCCGACCCGGACCTGCTGCGGGAAATCGGCGAGAGCCATACTGAAGCGGTTGAAGAGTACGGCGCCTTCGGTGTGCCTACCTATGTATTCCCTAACGGAAGCGTCGCATTTGTGAAAATGCACATCCCGCCGGCCGAGCAGGCCGGGGAAATCTACGAGTCGCTGACCCGGGTAATTACCGATGCCCAGCACGTAGGCGAGGTCAAGCGCCCTTCGCCGCCCTGGCCGCACGGCCTGGTGTAACGGGCGCTGCCCGGTTTTCGCTTTGGCGCTGGAAATGCTGGAATCGGTTCTGGAGGTGAATTTCCGGGACCAGGGGTTGCTGCGGCAGGCGCTGCTCCATCGCTCTTTCCTTAACGAATCGGGCGGAGCAGCCTTCAGTTCCTATGAAAGGCTTGAGTTTCTGGGGGACGCAGTCCTGGAACTGGCGGTTTCTGCCGAGCTTTATCAGCGGCTGCCGCAAGCCCCTGAGGGGGAACTGACCCAGGCCAGAGCCGCGCTGGTTTGCCGCTCCAGCCTGGCCGGGGTTGCCCGGCGGCTGACCCTGGGCGACCACCTCCTGCTGGGCCGGGGAGAGGCGGAGTCGGGCGGGCAGAACCGGGATTCCATTCTGGAGGAAGCCTTTGAAGCGGTAGTGGCCGCGGTTTACCTGGACCAGGGCTACCCGGCGGCCCGCCAATTCGTCCTGCGCGCCCTGGCGCCGGAACTGACCGACTATTGCAGCCGGGGCAGCCGGCCGCAGAACCCCAAATCCCTGCTCCAGGAAACCCTGCAAGCCAATGGCTCGCCGCCCCCCAGTTACCAGGTGGTTGCCGTGGATGGCCCCGCGCACCAGCCCCGGTTTACCGTGGCGGTGCTGGCCGACGGTCAGACGCTGGCCCATGGTTCCGGCGGGAAAAAATCGGAGGCGGAACAGAACGCCGCCCAACAGGCCTTGCGCCTGACCCGAAACCCGGAAAACCCGCTCCCGGCCGGCGTTCCGCCGGCTTCGGGGCCGGCGCCGCTGACCGGCAGCAAAAACCCGGCCAGGCAGGGCCAGCGGCAGGCCGCGCCACCGGATGACCGTAATCAAGGAGGCCAATGCTCTCTTTCTTCCAACGCAACCGGAAAAAGAACCAGGAACGAACCGAGGAAGGAGTCCGGCGCAGCCGGGAACGCTGGTTTGGGCGTATTCTCAACGTTCTTCGCTCCTCTGACCTGGCTGAAGGGGTCTGGGAAGAGTTGGAAGAAATCCTGATTTCCGCCGATGTTGGCGTTGAAACCTCTATGCGCCTGATTGAAGGGTTGAAAAGCCGGGTGCGCGCCGAAGGAATTCACGACCCGGATATCGCCTTTGCCCACCTGAAGGATACCCTGACCCGGGAACTGGAGGCCGTCTCAACCGAGGAAGTCTGGCTGGAAACCCCGGCCAACTCCGCCCCCTATGTCATTCTGATGGTAGGGGTTAACGGCGTGGGAAAGACGACCAGCATCGCCAAGCTGGCCCACCGTTTCAGCAGCGAAGGGAAAAGGGTGATTCTGGGCGCCGCAGACACTTTTCGGGCGGCGGCGGAAGAGCAGCTGGAGGTTTTGGGGCAGCGGGTTGGCGTGGACGTAATCAGCCACCAGCCAGGGGCTGACCCGGGGGCGGTGGCCTATGACGCTTACCAGGCCAGCCTGGCCCGGGGGGCCGACGTGCTGCTTGTGGATACTGCCGGCCGGCTGCATACCCGAACCAACCTGATGGAGGAACTGAAGAAAGTGCATCGGGTCATCAACCGCCTGAACCCGGCGGCCCCGCATCAGGTTATCCTGACGCTGGACGCCACCACCGGCCTGAACGGCCTGGCCCAGGCCCGGGCTTTTAAGGAGGCGGTAGGCTGCACCGGCATTTTCCTGGCCAAACTGGACGGCACCGCGCGCGGCGGCATTGCCCTGGCCATCAAGCGCGAACTTCAGGTGCCGATTCTCTTCATCGGCACCGGCGAATCGCTGGACGATGTGGCCCCCTTCGATGCCGCCCAATTCGTTGATTCCCTGTTGGCTCCGGCTTCCTGAAATACCGCAGCCTTATGTTATAATTATTTCCGGCGCCATTATGATCAGCTTACACCTTTCCCAACCTGCATTCCGCCGCTGCGCCCAGCATTGGGCCGCGGCCGGTCTCGCTTAAGCCATGTCTGACCTGCTGCTGTGGCTGGTAGTTATCGAAGGCCTGGGGGCGCTGGCCTGGCCCCTGGCTTTCTTCCTCTTTCGGCGGCTGCCCGATCGAGGGATTACCCTGGTCAAGCCCCTGGCGCTGCTGCTGGCCGCTTACCTGCTCTGGTTAACCGGCCTGATCCATTTTTTGCCCAACACCCCGGCAACGATCGGCGTCATACTTTTGCTGGGCTTGCTGGCCTTCGCCTGGCTCTACTATCGGCGCTGGCCTGAACTGGAGAGTTTTATCGTCGCCCAATGGCGCCTCATCCTGATTTCCGAGGCCCTGTTCCTGGCCTTCTTCCTGGCCTGGTGCGGGCTGCTCTCCGAGTATCCCGGCATAAACCACACCGAAAAGCCGATGGACCTGGCTTTGCTGAACGGCGTGCTGCAAAGCCGGTTCTTCCCGCCGCAAGACCCCTGGCTGTCGGGCCACAGTATCAGCTACTACTACTTCGGCCATTTCATTATGGCCCTGCCAATGAAGCTGGCCGGCATTTCTTCCAATGTGGGTTACAACCTGGCCATGGCTTCCCTGCCGGCGTTAATCTCCGTTGCCGCCTTTGGTCTTGCTTTCAACCTGGTTCGGCTGGCAAAAGGCAGCTTTCGGGTAGCGGTGGTCTTTGGCTTAACCGCCCCGCTGCTGGTCAGCGTGGCGGGAAACCTGGAAGGAGGGCTGGAGTTCCTGCACCTGCGGAACTGGTTCGGCGCCGGCTTCTGGGAGTGGGTGGGCGTTAAGGATTTGACCGGCAATGCGGCCGCCGGAAGCGGGCTTTTCCCGGACAGCAACTGGTGGTGGTGGCGCGCTACCCGGGTAATCGACACCCTGGGGGAAAACGGGCAAAGCCTGGACTATACCATTACCGAGTTCCCCTTCTTCAGTTTTTTGCTGGGCGACCTGCACGGCCACGTTTTAAGCCTGCCCTTCACCCTGCTGTTCCTGTCCTTCGCCCTGAACCTGTTCTTATCGGCAGAACCGCCGGCCTTCAGCTGGCTGCGGCGTTACCCCTGGGATGCGGCGGGCATCGTAATGTCGCTGGGGGTTCTGGCCTTCATCAACGCCCCGGACTTCCCGGTATATTCCGGCATCCTGGCCGCCCTGCTGGTGGCAAAACGGTACAGCTACCAGATGTCCCTGCCGTCGGCGGAAGACCTGCCGCCAATGGTTCGGGGCCGGCGCGCTCTGGCGCAGTCCTTTTACCATACGGCGCTGCTGTGGGGCCCGCTGCTGGTGGTGTCGGTCGTCTTATTCCTTCCCTTTTACCTGAACTTCAGCAGCCAGGTAACCGGCATCCTGCCGGTGTTCGGCCCGGGCACCCGGCCTTTCCTGTTTCTGGTGGTAATGGGCCTGCCGGTTCTGCTGGGGCTGGGTTTGCTGGCGCGCCAATACTACGAACTGCCCCGTCAGCCGGCCCCGGCCCACGTCCCGGCCATTGTCCTGCTGCTGACTTTAGCCGCAATGCCGCTGCTGCTCTGGCTGGCTGCGGTGATGATCTGGGGCAATTTTTTCCCGGAATCGGTTCCGGGGCTGTCCGGCGTTATCGCCCGGGTGCTGACCACCACGCCTTTGCTGCTGCTGGCCGCCCTGGCCGGATATGGCATTCTGCTGCGCGGCGACCGCCAAAGGGATGATGCCCTGACCTTTGCCCTGCTGCTGCTGGCCGCCGCCGCTTACCTGCTGGCCGGCGCAGAACTGTTCCGGCTGTCCGACTTTTTCGGCAACCGCATGAACACGGTTTTCAAGGTTTATTACCAGGTCTGGCTGCTGCTGGGAATTGTCGGCAGTTTCAGCCTTTATTACTGCCTGATGCGCCCCCGGCCCCGGCCCCGGCCCAGGTGGGCCAAAGTCAGCCGGTACGCATGGCTGGCCGGCGCAGCGATGCTGCTGTCGGTTGCCCTGTATTACCCGGCAGGCGCCGCACTGGAGCGCTCCGGCCTGTTTCGGGAAGGCCACACCTTCAGAGACAATACCCTGGACGGGCTGGCTTATGTGCGGGATAGTAGAAGCGGGGAGTACGAAGCCATTGTCTGGCTGCGCGATGAGGCCGAACCGGGCTGGATTGTAGAAGCCGCCGGCGATGACTATTCGGAGGACAGCCGCATTTCCGCCGCCACCGGAAGGCCAACGGTCCTGGGCTGGAAAGGGCACGAACATCAGTGGCGCGGCGATACCGTGCTTTTCGAGCGCCGTGAGCAGGATATTGCGCAAATCTACCAGACCAGCGACCCGGACCGGCTGCGCTTCCTGATGGCCGAGTATAATATCCGCTACATCTACCTGGGGCACCGCGAGCGGGCGGATTATGACGTTGAACGCTTGTCTGACCTGGACGGCGTTCTCCGGGTTGCCTTTCAGCGAGGGGACGTAATTATCTACGAGAGAGGGGATAACTTCTACCCTGATGAGTGAAACAGAGTCCCGGACAGCGCCGGTCGTCACCGACCAGGCATCTTCCCCGACGGCAAGGCCCTCCTTTCGCCAGTCCTGGGTAGGGCGTCTGGTCCTGCACGTGGCGCACAGTCCGACCGGGAGTTACCAGGCCGGGTTCATCGGAATAATGCTGCTGGCCCTGTTGCTGCGTCTGTGGGAGCTGGGCGGGCGCACCATGCATTACGACGAAGCAATCCACGTCGTCTATGCCTGGCGTCTGTCCAATTTCGAGGAGTATATTCATTCCCCCTGGATGCACGGGCCTTTTCAGATTGAGCTGGTAGCCTTTCTGCTGTGGGTTCTGGGCGACAGCGCCTTTTCCGCCCGGCTGGCCTACGTTCTTTTTGGCACCGCCCTGGTTGGCCTGCCCTACCTGCTGCGGAACCAGTTGGGCCGGGCCGGGGCCCTGGCCACCGCCGCAATGCTCGCCTTATCGCCGGCCCTGCTTTACTTCAGCCGCTTTGGCCGCAACGACATTATCATGGCCGTTCTGTCCCTTGGTTTGTTCATCTCGCTATGGCGTTACTGTGAAACCGCCCGCAACCGCTACCTGTATATAGCTGCCGCACTCCTGGCCCTGCTCTTTTCCAGCAAGGAAACCGCCTACTTTTATGTTCTGGTTTTCGGCGGTTTGGCCTTTGTAATGGCCCTGCCCTGGCAGTCCCTGCCGAGGCTGCTGCCCTTCCGCCGCCGGCCGCCGGAGACCGACGACCAGGCAGCCGGAGCCGATGCGGCTGCGCCAACCGACAGCCGCGAGCCGTCCGGAGCCGGACAGCCGGAGGGAAGGGCAGCGGCGAAGCCGGCGGCCGGCTGGGGCGGCGCTTCCGGGCTGCTCCCCCGGCTGGCCTGGCTGTTGCAGCGGGCAGACTGGCGGGACGTTTCCGGGCCAATCGGGTTTCTGATTCTGCTGATTACCATCACATTGCCCCAGTGGTCGGCGGGAGTGGAAGTGGCCCGCCGGTTCAGCCTGACCATCCTGGAGGGCCTGCCGGGGGGTATGGGGGCTCCGCTGGCCTCCTTGCTGAACCTGGACATAGTCAACCCGGAAAATTCCGGCAACGGAATTGTCGGCGGCCCGGCATGGGCCGGGCCGGAGCTGGCCTTTCCTCTGTTTAACCTTCCGGCGTGGCTGCAACTGGGGGGCGCGGCCCTGCTTATCGGGGGCTACACTCTGGCCGTCTGGAAGGTCAGCCAGTCGCAGCGGCAGGGAATAATCGGCCGCCTTATTCCGGTGGCGGCGGCGGTCGCAGGAATTGTGGCCTTGCAGCGGCCCACGGACACCGTTCTGGACACTCTGGTAGTGGGAGCGGCGCTGGCCGGGCTGCTGGTCAGCATCCCGCTGCTGCGATTTACCTGGCGGCAAAGCCTGCTGCTGCTGTTCCTGCCCTTCCTGGCGGGAGCCGGCTACGCCTTGCTGCTGACGCCGGCGCTGCACGTTAACGACTTGCTGAACGCCATATTGCCTGCCGGGGTTGGCGTGACCAGCGAGGCCAATGCCGTTCCGGTCAATGTGCTGGCCCCCCTGGGCGTTGTCGGTCTGGCTGTCCTGGTCTCCCTGGTGGTGGGGCTGCGCTGGAAAGGCGGCGCCTGGCTGGGTTGCGCCCTTATTTTCTACTCAATCTGGACTGTTCTTTACACTACGCTGTTCACCAACTGGGCGGGGATATTCACCGGCGTATGGCAGGGCCTGGGCTACTGGATTGCCCAGCAGGAAGTGGCCCGCGGCAACCAGCCCTGGTATTACTATTTCGTGGGCATGTCGGTTTATGAATTTCTGCCCCTGATTTTCGGCCTCATCGGAGCGGTGGTGTTCGCCCGGCGCCGGGACCGGGTGGGGATAGCCCTTGCCTTCTGGGCGGTGGTGAGCCTGTTAGCCTATACCACTGCCAGCGAAAAGATGCCCTGGCTGCTGGTGAATATCACCCTGCCCTTCATTCTGCTGGCCGGCAAGCTGGCGGGAGAGCTGATTGAACGAGTACCCTGGCGGCAGCTGCCGGCCCGGGGAAGGGTCTGGCTGCTGCTGGCCCCGCCGATGGCGCTGGTCTATCTGGTTGGCGGCATATTTCTATACACCGGCAGCGAAAAACTGCTGCCGCTCCTCCCTTTGATGGTTATGGCCGGCGCCGCCGGGCTGGCCGTATTGTCCGTCTGGCTGGCCCGGCGGGCCGGCTGGACAACCGGCCTGGCGCTCACCGGCGTGGGCGTCGCCGGTCTGCTGCTGCTGTTGACCGGGTGGGTGGCTTTCCGCGCCGCCTATACTTACGACGATTCCCACAAGGAAATTCTGGTATATGCCCAGGGCAGCGCCGACCTTCAGAAAACCTACGCCGAACTGGAAGAACAGCTGCTGACGCAGCCGGAGGAACCGGGGTCGCCGGTCGTGGCCGATTATGAGCTTTGGTATCCCTTGCAGTGGTACGTGCGGGACATGGAACGGGACGGACAGATACGGTTCACCTGTTTTAAGGGGCAGGACAGCAATTCGGGCTGTGGCACGCCCAGCCCGGACGAGGGGGCCAGCGTCATCCTGGTGGTAGAACAGCACCAGCCGGAGGAGCCGGAAAGCATGACCGGCTACCAGCAGAACGGCCCCTACCGCAACCTGCTCTGGTTCCCGGAGTCTTACCGACGGCCGGGCGAGAACCGGATTGAGGAGCCTTTCCTGGAACAATTCTGGCAGGACTGGGCCTTTTTCCTGAGCATCGCCGTCCAGCGGGACTATTGGAACGCTGCGCTGGATTACCTGCTGTTCCGCCAACTGGATTCGGACTGGTTCGATTCCAGGTATTATACTTATCAGGCCATTCCGCCGGACCTTGCTGACGGCGGCGGCTGATTGCCGGGAGGCTTGCTTTGGCGCCCTTTGGCCCGCAGCCCGGCCCCGGAGAGGCCGGAGTTTCCGCCGGGAAACAGCCGGTTTCCCCAGGGCGGCATACCTTGTTAATAACGCTCGCCAACTATTTAGTCCGGCGGTGAAGGAAGGCGTCATTGACCATTAACCACTGGCGTTTATGGCTGGGAATCGGGGTCAGCCTGGCTTTTCTGGGCTTTCTGGTACTGAGCCTGGACACCGAGAAACTGCTCGATGCCTTGCGGGAGGCTAACTACCTTTTTACAATTCCGGCTGCTGCCCTCTATTTTGTGGAGGTATATTTCCGGGCGGCCCGGTGGGGTTACGTGCTGTCGCCGATGCAGCGGTTTTCGGCCTGGCGGCTCTACCCGGTGGTGGTCATCGGACACGCCGCCAACAACGTGCTGCCGGCCCATATCGGCGAACTGGTTCGGGCGTATTACCTGGTGCATCGGGAACGGTTCAGCGGCACAGCGGCCCTGGCCACCATCGGAGTTGAGCGCATCTACGACGGCTTGGTTCTGGTGTGCCTGGGCGCCCTGGCCATACCGCTGTTAATTCTGCTGGGCGAAACCGGCCCGCTGGGCGAAACTGAGTGGGCTAATGACCCGGTCCGCACCGCTATCCTGATACCTTCCGCCCTGATTGAGTGGGCCAATGACGACCCGCTCCGCGCCTCCATTCTGACAGCTTCCGCCTTGGCGGGAGTGGGGTTTTTCGCCGGTTTGGTTGTCATTACCCTGCTGGCGGTAAACCCCCGGGCGGCGCAGTTGGTCAAAAGAATACTGGACCTGCTGCCGGCGCGCATCCGGCCGCAGGGGCAGCGGCTGGCGGCCAGTTTCATTGAGGGTTTGAGCATCCTCAGTTCCCCCCGGCAGCACCTGACCCTGGCCCTGCGTACCCTGCCGGTGTGGCTGGGGGAAACGGTGGTCTATCTTACGGTAGCCTATTCCTTCGGCATACAGGATTACTTCGGTTCCTTTGGCGCCCTCTTTCTGGCTATTCTGCTGGTAACCGCCGCCTCTAACCTGGCCAGTGTCTTTCCCTTTGCCATTGGCGCCATTGGCCCCTTTGAGTTTATTACCGTGCTCGCTCTGGCCGCTTTGGGCGTGGATGAGGAAGTCGCGCTAAGCTACGCCCTGGTAACCCACCTGGTGGCGCTCTGGCTGCCGGTAAACCTGGCCGGATTGGCGCTGATGTGGAAGGAAAACCTGTCGCTGAAGCAGTTAACCTCCCAGGAAAATGCGGAAAGTCATCAGGCGGATGGAGCCGGCCTGGTGCAGGAAAAGAGGCCATGAGAGCTGGAATTATCGGAGGGGGCGCCGCCGGGTTGGCCGCCGCCTATGAGCTTACCCGACAGGGCCACTACGCCGAGGTGTTTGAGGCGGCGCCGTTCCTGGGTGGGCAGGCTTCTACCTTTACGGTGGGCGGCGGCCAGCTGGAACGGGGCTATCACCACCTGTTCGTCAGCGATACCGACATCGCTGACCTGATTGATGAGCTGGGGTTGGGCCACCAGCTGGCCTGGCTGGAATCCAGGGTGGGCCTGTACCATAGCGGGAAAATCTGGGACTTTGCCACGCCGTCGGACCTGCTACGCTTCAGTCCTTTAAGCCTGTTTCAGCGCATTCGGCTGGGGCTGTGGACGCTGGTTCTGCAAAAGACCCGCAACTGGCAGAAGTTTGAGGGCGTTACCGCCCAGGAGTGGCTGACGCAGCACCTGGGGATGGAGACTTACCGCACGATTTGGGAGCCGATGCTGCGGGGTAAGTTCGGCAATTTCTACGACCAGATAAGCATGGCCTGGCTGTGGGGCAAAATCTACCTGCGGGTGGCCTCGCGCGGCAAGGGGCTGCAAAAGGAACGGCTGGGCTACCCGATGGGCAGCTTCGGCGAGGTTTTCGATTGTCTGGGACAGCGCATCGTTCAGCAGGGGGGCGCCGTGCATATTTCGGCGCAGGTTAACCGGGTAACGGTAGCGGAGAATACAGCCACCGGACTGGAGGTTCAACTGCCCGGAGAAGAGCCGGAGACCCGAATATACGATGCCGTCATCGCCACTACCCCCTCGTATGTATTTACCCGACTGGCGCCGCCGCTGCCGCAGGACTACCACGACCGGCTGGTAAATGTACGCTATCTGTCGGCAGTGCTGGTAATCCTGGCCCTGGACCGGCCCCTGACCAACAAATACTGGATTAACGTGGCTGACCGCACCCTGCCTTTTGTGGGCATAATCGAGCATACCAACATGATTGACCCCGCCCTCTATGGCGGCAACTACATCATATACCTGACCAATTACACGCCCCGGGAAAGCGACCTGTACCGGAAAAGCGCCGCAGAACTGCTGGATGAGTTCATCCCGCACTTGCAGAAGATTAACCCGGATTTCGACCGTTCCTGGATACGGGAGTATTACCATCACAAGGTTGACGGGGCGCAGCCGATAATCGGCGTTAACTATGGAGACCAGATTCCCGGCCACCGAACCCCGGTCCGGAACCTTTACCTGGCCAACACCACCCAAATCTACCCGGAGGACCGGGGAACCAACTACTCGGTGCGCATGGGGCGGCAGGTAGCCCGGCTGGTACTGGAGGAGCTGGGCTGACCGGCCGCCCCGGCGCCCTTCCGGTGCAACAGAACGCGGCTGCCGATGCCGGGAAACCGTCGGAACCGTGTTCGCTTTGGGCGCAATCGCCGGCCGTCAGCAGCGCCCGGCGGCGGGCAGCCGGCCGGAGTCTGTGGTACAATTGGCCGGAAAATCGGAAAATGGAACCGGGCGGGCGTTACCGGCGCGCCGCCCCAACCCAATGCTGGAAGAGGGTGAGCCGCGTGCTTCAGAAAAACACCGGGCAAAATATCGGGCTGGAGAGCCGCCGCAGCTTTCTGGTCAAGCTGGGCGTGGGCATGGCTGCCTTGACTGCCGTATCCGCCGGCCTGATTCGTTTCGGGCGCAAGCCGGCGGCCCGCAGCACCCAGGCCTTTCCGGGCCCCGATTCCATCTTTCACCCGGCCCGGGATCCGCGCCTGGACCCGCGACGCCGCAGCTGACCGGCGCCTTTGAGCGCACTGCTGCAAGGCCATCAAGCCGCCGGCAGCGGCGCCCACCCCGGTTGAAGGATTTATCCGGCCCGGTTAGTTCATCTTACCGAAAGGCCGGCAGTTGCTTCGGAGGCTGGTTGCTGTTGGCCGCCGCCGCTGGAAACCTTTCACCGGCGCAGCGACTGCCGCATCATTCCCGACTAACGCCGCCCGAACTCGCGCTCCATGTGGTAAGAACTGAAGTGGAGCAGGGTAGGGCGTCCGTGGGGGCAAGTATGGGGGCTGTCGGCAGCTTCCAGTTGCTCCAGCAGGGCCCGCATCTCCTGCTCGGTCAGGGACTGGCCGGCCCGGATCGCGCTATGACAGGCCACCGAGGCGGCCAGCCGGTCTTCCTGCTGACGCTGCAAACTGTCAAAGGCCACCAGGTCCAGCACGTCCAGCAAAGCCTTGCCCGGGTCCCCGGTTTGCAAAATGGCTGGCGTCGCCCGTATCAGGTATGCATTGTCGCCGAAATGCTCCACCTGGTAACCGTAAGCGGCTAACGCCTCCCGGTGGGCGTCGAACGTCGCTTCCTGGCTCAAGGTCAGCTCTACGGCTGCCGGCGCCAGCAGGGGCTGGGATTGAACCTCCCGGTTTCCGGCCTGGCGGACAATGCGATCGAACAAAACGCGTTCATGGGCGGCGTGCTGATCCACCAGGTACAGGCCATCCGGGCTTTCCGCCACGATGTAGGTGAGCCGCACCTGTCCGACGACCCGCAGGCTGGGCAGCGCCTGCCAGGGCGTCAGGTCGGCATCCCGGGGGCCGGGCCCGGCTGGCTGGCCTCCGCCGCTCCGGGCCGCTGCCCCCGCCGGGGATGCGCCAGCCCCGTTGCCCGGCGCCGCCAGGGGGCTGCGGAAAAACCCCGGACTGGCCGCTTGCGCAGGGGCGGCGTTAAAACCGGCTGCCGCCTGACCGGAACCCCGCAGGCCGCGTACTGGGGAAGAACCGACCAAAGCCTGACGCACCGTCCGCTGCAACGCCGCATAAACCTTGCCGTCGTCGCGAAAGCGCACTTCCCGCTTGGTTGGATGGGAATTAACATCCACCTCATCCAGGGGCGTCGTCAGGTTGAGGACAGCTACCGGGTAGCGCCGCTCGGGCAGCAGACCGTGATAAGCCTCCTCCAGTGCAAAGGACAGCATCCGGTTCTGAATCCACCGGCGGTTGACCAGAAAGGTCGCGTAGGAACGGTTAGCCCGGTGCAAACCGGGGGCGCTGATGCAGCCCTCTACCCGGCGTTCCGGGTCGGCATCCGGCCCGTCATCGGCGACCGACAGCATACTGTCCGCAACCTCGGCTCCGTAAACTGCCAGCAGGGCGTCGGCGATTCGGCCGCTGCCCGGCGCAGCCAAAACCTGACGGCCGCCGGCAGTGAGGCGGAAGGCGGTTTCCGGGTAGGCCAGAGCGTAACGGGAGAGCAGGTCGTGGATTCGTCCGGCCTCCGCATTGGCCGACTTGAGGAACTTGCGGCGAGCCGGCATGTTGCCGAAAAGGTCGGCAACCACCACCGACGTACCCGGCGGGGCGCCCTCGGCCCCTTCCCGCAAAGGCTGACCCCAGTCAATCTGGATGGAATGGGCCGAATCTTCCGCCGCCGGGCGGGTAGTCATAGTCAACCGGGATACGGCGGCAATGCTGGGCAGAGCCTCGCCCCGGAACCCCAGCGTGCCGATGGCCTCCAGGCTTGCCTGGTCCGCCAGCTTGCTGGTAGCGTGATGCTGAAAGGCAAGGGAGACTTCCCGGGCGGGTATGCCGGCCCCGTCATCGGTAACCCGTATCTGCTCGACGCCCCCGCCCTTAATCTCCACCATAATGCGGCCGGCTTTGGCATCGATGGAGTTCTCCACCAACTCCTTAACCACCGACATCGGACGCTCAACCACCTCTCCGGCGGCGATTTGGGCGGCCAGTTCCGGGGGCAGCAACTTGATTGGCATCAGCCTTTTTCCTGGGCGCAGCCAGAGCGGCAGCCCCCGGCGGCGGCCCGGTTCCGGCTGGCTGAAGCGGCGGACGGGTGGCGCCTGACCAAACTAGAAGAGGGGCAGCATAGTGCCCTTTGCCTTATACTGCCGGTCTTCTGACGTGCCGTTCCGTGCAAAGTCGCAGACAATCTGATAGACCCGGTCCATTTGCTGATCCACATTGCGGGCGAAAAAATAGGGGGGAACCCAGGCTCCACCAAAGGCAGCCACCACCTCCGGGTAATCATCAATCACGAACTCCGGCTCGAAGGGTATCTTCAACTCTTCCAGCCGCTCGTGAAAATGGTGCGTCGGCTTTTCATATACGCCGCTGACATAATAGTTCAGTTCATGCTTCTCGATAACTTCCCAGCGTTCCCCCATGCCGGACCAGATATAGATTTCGTGGTGGTCGTCGATGAGTTTCTGAAAAGTCTCTCTGGTGCCCGGACGCAGGGAATCATCCAGGCCAAGAATGGTATAGTCCACATCGAAGAAAATCTTCATAGTCAGGCGTCGGTCTCCCCCCGGTGGATAAGGTATATTAAAGGCTATCACAAAGGGAAATAGGCAAACAAGGTTAACATTGGCAATTATTATGTCAATTTTCCGGGGCAATCACCCTTCAGCCAGGGCCTGCTCCAGAGTTTTAAGGTTGGCGCCAATCAGCAGGCGATGGTTCAACCGGGTCAGCGGACGGCGAATCAGGCGCGGCTCTTCGAGCATTAACTTCAGCAGTTCCGGGTCGGACAACTGCTGCCCGGCCAGGCCCAGCTGCTTGACACTGGGGCTGCGCCAGGCGAACAGTTCGGACAGGGAGGCCAGGCCGGCCAGTTCCGTCAGCTCTGCTTCAGTGAAGGGCGCCTTGAAGTAGTCCCGTTCCACCAGCTTCAAGCCTTTTTGCAAGAGCAACTCTCTTGCTTTACGGCAGGAAGATCAACGGGGCCACCAGTAAAATGTTGCCGTCTCGGTCATTTTTCACCTCCGGTAGTGGGCCGCCGGGGCCGGCTGCTCGCCCCGGTTACCGTCATTCTAACCGTTTGCGATGAACCGGGGAAAGGCGCAGCCGGGGCCGGTTCAGCCCTTTCCGGGGGGGCCGGGCCAGCCCGGAACCGGGGCAACGCCGGGCGGAGCCGGGAAATCAGCCGGCGCCGTCGGCCATCTGCCGGGCTTTTTCCTGAAGTTCATAGAGTTTGTTGATGGCTTCCAGGGGCGTCAGGTTGGCAATATCCAGGGCCAGCACTGCCTCGTTGACCGGTTGTTCCGCCGGAAAGAGGGGTATTTGCCGGGCTGGTGGCTGCGCCTGGCTTCGGCGGCGTCCTTCTTCGGCGCCCCCGTGCTGCTCCAGTTCCGCCAGGATTTCCCAGGCCCGGTTCACCACCGATTTAGGCAGACCGGCCAGTTTGGCCACGTGGACTCCGTAGCTGCGGTCGGCGCCGCCGGGAACTATGCGGTGCAGAAACACTACCCGGCCCTCCTCTTCGGCCACCGCGACGCTGTAGTTGCGCACGCCGGGCAGCACCTGGGCCAACTGCGTCAGTTCATGGTAGTGGGTAGCAAACAACGCCTTGCAGCTTAAACGCGGGTCGTTGTGCAGGTGCTCGATTACCGAGCGGGCGATGGACAGGCCGTCGTAAGTGCTGGTGCCCCGCCCGATTTCATCCAGAACCACCAGGGACCTTGGCGTGGCCTGGTTCAGAATCGCCGCGGTCTCTACCATTTCCACCATGAAAGTGGACTGGCCGGTAGTCAGGTCGTCCTGCAAACCCACCCGGGTAAAAATGCGGTCCACCAGGCCGATTTCCGCCTCCGCCGCCGGCACGAAGCTGCCGATTTGGGACATCAATACGATGATGGCCGTCTGCCGGATGAAGGTGGACTTGCCGGCCATGTTGGGGCCGGTGAGGACGACGACCCGGGATTCGTCGCTGTCCAGTTGCACATCGTTAGGCACATAAGCGCCGGGGCCCAGGGTGCGTTCCACCACCGGATGCCGGCCCGCCCGAATCCTGATGGCGCCGCCCCGGTTAAGCCGGGGGCGAACATAGCCGTGTTGCGCCGCCCCCTCTGCCAAAGCAGAGAACACATCCACGGCGGCAACACCGCCGGACAGCCGGGCGATGGCTTCGGCGCTGCCGGCCAGCTGGGCGCACACCTGACGGTAGAGAGATTGTTCCAGTTCCTGAATGCGCTGACGGGCGTTCAGCACCAGAGCTTCGTACTCCTTGAGTTCCGGCACGATATAACGCTCGCCATTGGTCAGCGTCTGGCGGCGGATGTAGTCGTCGGGCACCTGGCTCACATTGGACTTGCTCACCTCGATGTAATAGCCGAAAACCTGATTGTAACCGACCTTCAGGCTGCGGATGCCGGTACGTTCCCGTTCCCGATGCTCCAGGCCGGCGATGAACCCCCGGGCATCCCTGGACGCTTCCTTCAGTTCATCCAGTTCCGTGGAAAAGCCCGGCCGGATGACGCTGCCCTCCCCGGGGCTGCCGGAGGGTTCATCGGCGATCGCCTGTTCCACCAGCCGGACTACGTCGGGAACCGGCGCCAACTGGCGGCGCAGAAACTCCAGGCGGCTGTCCCCTTCCGCTTCCCCGTCCAGGGTCGGCGTCAGGGCGGCGCCGGCCGCCAGCCCCACCTTCAGGGCCGACAAGTCCCGCGGCGCCGCCGACCCGGCTTGCAGCCGCCCCAGAATACGCTCCAGGTCGCTGACCTGCGACAGAACGGCGCGGGCATCACTGCGTCGGAAAGCATCCGAATAGAAATGGGTTACTGCATCCAGCCGGCGTTCCAGCTCCGCTAAATCCAGCAGCGGCTGCCCCAGCCACCGGCGCAGCAGCCGGCTGCCCATCGCGGTGCGCGTTGCATCCAGGGCGGCAAAGAGAGACAATTGCCGGTTCTCCCAGCGCCCGGCCTGGAACAGTTCCAGGTTCCGCCGGGTTTGCGCATCCAGCGGCATATAGGAGTCTGAGGCGTAAACGCTGAGGGCAGCCAGCCTGGGTTGGGCCGCCTTGTAGGTTTGCCCGATGTAGTCCAGGATGGCGCCGGCGGCGGCGGCGGCCAGAGGCAGGTTTTCGCAGCCAAAGGATTCCAGGGTACGAATATCGTAATAGCCGAGCAGCCGTTCCGTGGCCGGCTTCAGGTCGAAGGCGGCCGGGTTCAGCCGGGTCAAGGGGTAACCGCCGGGCCGGGCGGCAGCGGAGCCTTCGGCCGGCCCGGCAACGCTGCCGGCCCGTACCCATTGGGGAAGTTCATCGCCGGCGGGAATCAGGATTTCGGCGGCAGAGATGCGCTCCAGTTCCGCGGCCAGACGGCGGCTATCCAGTTGGGTAGCGGCAAACTCGCCGGTAGTAACATCCACGTAAGCCAAACCGGCCCTGGCGCCTTCCTCCGTCACCGCCGCCAGGTAATTATTGCTGCTCTGATCCAGCAGGGAGGCTTCCAGCACGGTGCCGGGCGTTACCACCCGCACTACATCCCGCTCAACCAGGCCCCGGGAAGTGGACGGATCGGTCAACTGTTCGCAGATAGCTACCTTATGCCCCTGCTTGATGAGCCGGGCCAGGTAGGATTCCAGGGAGTGGGCCGGAATGCCGGCCATGGGAACCCGGATGTTCCGGCCCATAGAGCGGGCAGTAAGAGCAATTTCCAGGGCTTGGGAAGCCACCTGCGCATCTTCATCGAAAGTTTCGTAAAAATCCCCCAGCCGGAACAGCACCAAAGCGTCCGGGTAAGCGTGCTTGACCCTCAGATACTGCTGACGAACCGGCGTCATTGCTGCTCCCTGGCTGGCCATCGGTACAAGCCCTCCTGGTTTGCGGCATACTCAATTCTACCCCATACCGCTGGCGGAAACAAAGAGCGAAACAACGCCGGGCGGTGGAAAATGCCTTAATGTCGGGGGGAGGGGGTATTATCGGGCAAATCGTCAACCGGCAGTCCACCGGCCAGCAGTCCACCGGAGGGGACAGAGCGGCAAGAGGAGCGAGAGGGGCAGCGTTTTTGCCCTTGACCTGGCGGCGCGGAGTATCTTTCTACGCTGCGCCAGCGGTTACGGGCTGGTCTAGCCGGTTTGGGCCGGTTCCCGGCGGCGGCCATGCCTGGCCGACCTGGCCGTCCGAAGCGTATCGGGCGGAACCCGGCCAGGCCCGCCACCCGGTGGCGGGCCGTTGCAGCCGCCGGGCCGGCCTACTGCCGCCGCCGGTACAGGTACACCCCGCCGGCAGGCAGCGCTACTACCACCAGCGCAATCATCACCCACAGCAGCCCGTTGACGCCATCCGGTTCTGCCGGCGGGGCCGTCGCCGTCGGGGGCGGCGCTGGCGTGGCCGTGGGTTCCGCCGCGGCCAGGGCGCGTTCCGGCAGCAGGGGAGTGTCCGTCGGCGCTGCCGTGGCCGTAGCGGTGGCCGTGGGCCGGCTGGTTGGCGGCGGCGTGGCCGTTGCGGTTGGCGTCCTGGCCGGCGGGGTTGGCGGCGTGGCCGGCGCGGTCGGCGGGGTGGCCGTTGCGGTTGGCGTCCTGGCCGGCGGCGTGGCCGGCGCGGTGGCCGTTGCGGTTGGCGGCGTGGCCGGCGCGGTCGGCGGGGTGGCCGTTGCGGTTGGCGTCCTGGCCGGCGGCGTGGCCGTTGCGGTTCGCATTGCCAACAGCGTCGGCGTCCGGGTGAGTATTGCCCGCCGGGTTGCCATCGGCGTCCGCAGCAGCATTTCCGCCGGCAGCATGGTTGCCGTCGGCGTGAAGGTGGGCAGCGCCGGCGCCGTTGCGGTGGGCGTCGGCGTGCGGGTTGCCGTTGCCCTCGCCACTACCCGGCGGATCGGCGTCGGGGTAGGCATATCCGCCGCCGGGTGCTGGACGCCTAGAACCACTATGGGGGCCGGCGTGGGCGTCGGCGTAGCCGTCGGCGTCAGTGTTCCTGTGGGCGTCGGCGTGGGCGTAGCCGTCGGCGTCAGTGTTCCCGTGGGCGTCGGCGTGGGCGTAGCCGTCGGCGTCAGTGTTCCCGTGGGCGTCGGTGTGGGCGTAGCCGTTGGCGTCAGTGTTCCTGTGGGCGTCGGTGTGGGCGTAGCCGTCGGCGTCAGTGTTCCTGTGGGCGTCGGGGTGGGCGTAGCCGTCGGCGTCAGCGTTCCTGTGGGCGTCGGGGTGGACGTAGCCGTCGGCGTCAGTGTTCCCGTGGGCGTCGGGGTGGGCGTAGCCGTCGGCGTCAGTGTTCCCGTGGGCGTCGGTGTGGGCGTAGCCGTCGGCGTCAGTGTTCCCGTGGGCGTCGGGGTGGGCGTAGCCGTCGGCGTCAGTGTTCCCGTGGGCGTCGGCGTGGGCGTAGCCGTCGGCGTCAGCGTTCCCGTGGGCGTCGGGGTGGACGTAGCCGTCGGCGTCAGTGTTCCCGTGGGCGTCGGGGTGGGCGTAGCCGTCGGCGTCAGTGTTCCTGTGGGCGTCGGGGTGGGCGTAGCCGTCGGCGTCAGTGTTCCTGTGGGCGTCGGGGTGGGCGTAGCCGTCGGCGTCAGTGTTCCTGTGGGCGTCGGGGTGGGCGTAGCCGTCGGCGTCAGTGTTCCTGTGGGCGTCGGGGTGGGCGTAGCCGTCGGCGTCAGTGTTCCTGTGGGCGTCGGGGTGGGCGTAGCCGTCGGCGTCAGTGTTCCTGTGGGCGTCGGGGTGGGCGTAGCCGTCGGCGTCAGTGTTCCTGTGGGCGTCGGGGTGGGCGTAGCCGTCGGCGTCAGCGTTCCTGTGGGCGTCGGCGTGGGCGTAGCCGTGGGCGTCAGTGTTCCTGTGGGCGTCGGGGTGGGCGTAGCCGTCGGCGTCAGCGTTCCCGTGGGCGTCGGCGTGGGCGTAGCCGTCGGCGTCAGTGTTCCTGTGGGCGTCGGGGTGGGCGTAGCCGTCGGCGTCAGCGTTCCTGTGGGCGTCGGCGTGGGCGTAGCCGTCGGCGTCAGTGTTCCTGTGGGCGTCGGGGTGGGCGTAGCCGTCGGCGTCAGCGTTCCTGTGGGCGTCGGCGTGGGCGTAGCCGTCGGCGTCAGTGTTCCCGTGGGCGTCGGGGTGGACGTAGCCGTCGGCGTCAGTGTTCCCGTGGGCGTCGGGGTGGGCGTAGCCGTCGGCGTCAGCGTTCCCGTGGGCGTCGGGGTGGGCGTAGCCGTCGGCGTCAGCGTTCCCGTGGGCGTCGGGGTGGGCGTAGCCGTCGGCGTCAGCGTTCCCGTGGGCGTCGGGGTGGGCGTAGCCGTCGGCGTCAGCGTTCCCGTGGGCGTCGGGGTGGGCGTAGCCGTTGGCGTCAGCGTTCCCGTGGGCGTCGGCGTGGGCGTAGCCGTCGGGGTGGGCGTAGCCGTTGGCGTCAGCGTTCCCGTGGGCGTCGGCGTGGGCGTAGCCGTCGGGGTGGGCGTAGCCGTCGGCGTCAGTGTTCCTGTGGGCGTCGGGGTGGGCGTAGCCGTCGGCGTCAGTGTTCCTGTGGGCGTCGGGGTGGGCGTAGCCGTCGGCGTCAGTGTTCCTGTGGGCGTCGGGGTGGGCGTAGCCGTCGGCGTCAGTGTTCCTGTGGGCGTCGGGGTGGGCGTAGCCGTCGGCGTCAGTGTTCCTGTGGGCGTCGGGGTGGGCGTAGCCGTCGGCGTCAGTGTTCCTGTGGGCGTCGGGGTGGGCGTAGCCGTCGGCGTCAGTGTTCCCGTGGGCGTCGGCGTCGGCGTATTCGTCGGCGTGGGCGTAGCCGTTGGCGTCAGCGTTCCCGTGGGCGTCGGCGTCGGCGTATTCGTCGGCGTGGGCGTAGCCGTTGGCGTCAGTGTTCCTGTGGGCGTCGGCGTCGGCGTATTCGTCGGGGCGGGCGTAGCCGTCGGCGTCAGCGTTCCCGTGGGCGTCGGCGTCGGCGTATTCGTCGGCGTGGGCGTAGCCGTTGGCGTCAGCGTTCCCGTGGGCGTCGGGGTCGGCGTATTCGTCGGCGTATTCGTCGGCGTCGGCGTATTCGTCGGGGCGGGCGTAGCCGTCGGCGTCAGTGTTCCCGTGGGCGTGGGCGTCGGCGTGGGCGTATCCGTCGGGGTGGGCGTGTTGGCGGGCAGAACTGCGTCAAAGACGCTGGACCAGCGGCTGCTGCCGCCGTCATTGTACGCCCGCATCCGGAACTCGTACGTGGCTCCGTTTTCCAGCCCGGTTATGGTGTAGCTGGTATCGGTGTCCTTGACCGTAACCGGGCTGGTGTCGGGCCAGCTGGCGCCCGCTTTGCGATGCTGGAATTCATACCGGGTTATTCCGCTCACCGCCACATAATGAATGGTTAGCTGCCTATCCCCCTTGACATCCCACCGGATGGCCGGCGAATCTGGCGGACGCGGTCTATTGGTAGGCGTGGGGGTCGGCGTATCCGTCGGGGTGGGCGTGTTGGCGGGCAGAATTGCGTCAAAGACGCTGGACCAGCGGCTGCTGCCGCCGTCATTGTACGCCCGCATCCGGAACTCGTACGTGGCTCCGTTTTCCAGCCCGGTTATGGTGTAGCTGGTATCGGTGTCCTTGACCGTAACCGGGCTGGTGTCGGGCCAGCTGGCGCCCACTTTGCGATGCTGGAATTCGTACCGGGTTATTCCGCTCACCGCCACATAATGAATGGTTAGCTGCCTATCCCCCGGTACATCCCACCGGATGGCCGGCGGATTTGGCAGATTTGGTGTATTGGTAGGCGTGGGGGTCGGCGTTCCCGTGGGCGTGGGCGTGGGCGTGGGCGTGGGCGTGGGCGTGGGCGTGGGCGTGGGCGTGGGCGTGGGCGTGGGCGTCGGCGTCGGCGTCGGCGTCGGCGTCGGCGTGTTGTTCAGCGTCCGTTTACGCAGGACGATGGACCAGTCGCTGTTGCCGCGGCTATTGCGCGCTCGCATCTGAACCTGGTACTCGACTCCGTTTTCCAGCCCGGTTATGGTGTAGCTGGCAGCGGTGTCCTTGACGGTAACCGGGCTGGTGTCGGGCCAGCTGGCGCCCAGTTTGCGATGCTGAAATTCGTACCGGGTTACCCCGCTCACCGCCTGATAATGAATGGTTATCTGTCCGGCCCCGCCGACGACCCGCAAGACGATCGGCGCCTCCGGCGGGAAAGAGGGCGTGGGCGTAGGCGTCAGTGTTCCTGTTGGCGTGGGCGTATCCGTTGGCGTACTAGTCGGTGTGGGCGTATCCGTCGGCGTGCCGCCCTGGGCTTGCAGCGGCGGCGGCGACCCGGTGGCGGACAGGGTCAGTAAAACCGGCCCGGCCAGCAGAATGACGAGCGCCAGGGCCAGCCCCAGCCCCAGCCGGTTTCGGTCAACTCTCCGCCGGCGTTCCATCACCCACTCCCAAACTCGGGGGGGGGGGGGGGGGGGGGGGGGGGTATTCATTCCGGAGCCTGGGCAGTATCCGCCATAGCTTACCTCGTCAGGTTGCCGGTTTGGTTGCAGCAGCCCTTCCCGCGTGGGGGTTGCGATACAAGTTTGCTACGCAGGAGATTATATACTATAGCAGCCCTTCCCACGTGGGGGTTGCGCCTACGGATTTTAGCAAAAAAGTTTTCGGAAAAGAATACCTTGCGGCAGGGATTGTTGAATCCCGGAGCGGTCTGTGATAAGATTAGAGAAAGATTGTTACAGATTTCACGAACTTCTGCGCAGCCTGCCGTCAATAACGAACCATAAGGTGGACGGCGCCAGGGAGCCCGGGCGATGGAAGACCTGAAGCAGCGAAGCCGGCAAGCCGTCCACAATCAGGCGCAGCCCACCGTAACCGTCCTGTCTTCCCTGCTGGCCGTTGCGGATGAATTGGGCTACATTCCCGCGGAAGCCGTTGCGGAAGTCGCCGCGGCTAACGCCGCTACCGTCAACGATGTTTGGGCGGTAGTCTCTTTCTACCCCAATTTCCGTACCGCCCCCCCCTGTGAACGGCGGATTGAAGTCTGCTGGGGGCCGTCCTGCCACTTGACCGGAGCCATGCCGGTCATCGCCGCCGTGCTGCAGGCCGCCGGGCTGTCCGCTGAAGGCGATACCCCCGACGGGCGGCTGACGGTGCGCTATAACACCTGCCTGGGGGCCTGCGCCCAGGCGCCGGTTATGTCGGTGGATCACCACCTGATTGGGCGGCTGTCCCCCCAACAGGCGGCGCAGCAGGTCTCCCGGGCGCTGGCCGGGTCCGGCAGCGCCGCCGCGAACCCGGTTAGACCGGCATGAACCCCCACCCGACGCCCACCCCCGGCAACCCCGTTGCGTCGTACCGGCGGCGGCCAGGTACAACCTGGCCCCGGAACCGGCCAGCCGTTTCCGGCAGATAAGGGCATGGCAGCAGACTTTAGCCGGATTCAGGAAGCGGCCCAGGCCCGTTGGCGTTCGCTGACCAACGGCAGCCGGCCCTGGCTCCGCATCGGCACGGCCCTTTGCGGGCAGGCCGCCGGCGCCGCGGCGGTGGTCAACGCCATTGAGCAGGCCCTGAACGACCGGGGCATCGCCGCAACCGTCAGCAGGGTGGGCTGCCTGGGGCTTTGCTTCGCCGAACCGCTGGTGGACGTGCAGCTGCCGGGGCAGCCCCGGGTGATTTACCGCAATGTGACGCCGGAAACTGCCGGCGTCATCGTTGACCAGCACCTGGGACGGGGGGAGCCGTTGACCGATTGGGTTCTGGGGACGCTGGGCGCCGCCGCCGGCGGCAGCCTGCCCCGGCTGGACGACCACCCAATGCGGGCCCTGGAACAGCGTATTGCCCTGCGCAATGCCGGACATATAGACCCGCTGGATATTTACCAGTATGTGGCTAATGGCGGTTACCAGGCCTTGAATGCCTCCTTAACCGGCATGACTCCCGCCGAGACGCTGGAGCAGGTGAACCTTTCCGGTCTGCGGGGACGGGGCGGCGCAGCCTTCGCCACCGGCGCCAAGTGGCGCTTTTTGGCCGGTTCCAACGCCCCGATGAAATATATCCTCTGCAACTGCGAAGAGGGCGACCCGGGGGCTTTCAACGATAAGGGCATTCTGGAAAGCGACCCGCATACGGTGGTGGAGGGCATTGTCCTGGCCGGTTACGCCACCGGCGCCGGCTATGGCTATATCTTCATCCGCCACGGCCACGAAGGCCCCATTGAGCGGGCCAAAGCGGCGGTGGCCCAAGCCTATCAACTGGGGCTGCTGGGCCGGAATATTCTGGGTTCCGGCTTCAGCTTCGACCTGGAGGTGGCCCTGACCGGCGATTCTTACGTTTCCGGCGAGGAGACGGCCTTGATGGAGGCCATCGAGGGCAGCCGGGCCATGCCCCGGTATCGGCCCCCTTTCCCGGCCCAGGTCGGCGTTTTCGGCCAGCCCACCAACATCAATAACGTTAAGACCCTGGCTTACGTGCCGGAAATTATCGCTAAAGGCGGCGAGTGGTTCGCCGGCATCGGCCACGACCGCAGTACCGGCACCGTTATCCTCTGCCTTTCCGGCGACCTGAACTATACCGGCATGGTGGAACTGCCCATGGGCCTGAACCTGCGGGAGGCGCTGTACCAGGCCGGCGGCGGCGCGCCCGGCGGCAAGGCGCTCAAGTTCATTCAGACCGGCGGCCCCCTGGGCGGCGTGCTGAGCGCCGCCGCTGCCGACCTGACCCTGGACTTTGAGGTGTTTCGGGAGGCCGGCGCCATCCTGGGTTCCGGCGGCGTGATTGCCGCCGACGAGGATGCCTGCGTGGTGGACCTGACCAGGGCGCTGATTGCTTTCTGTCAGTACGAATCCTGCGGCAAGTGCTTCCCCTGCCGGATGGGGATGAGCCACCTTTTAGAAACGCTGGAACGCATCGCCCGGCTGGAAGGCTCCGGGGAAGACCTGGCCCTGCTGCGCAGTATCGGCGAAAATATGCAGGCCGGCTCCCTGTGCGGCCACGGGCAGCTGGGCTTTAACCCGGTGGCCTCGGCCCTCCGCCATTTCCCCGGGGAGTTCGAGGCCCACATTAACGAAAAAACCTGCCCCAGCGGACGCTGCCCGGCGCCTTATTTTTCGCCCCGGTTGAGCCGGCGATAGCCCGGCCCGGGCCAAGAGGCAAGCATGGCCGATAACATTACCATCGCCATAGACGGCACGGAAATCAGCGCGCAAACCGGGAAAACGGTGCTGGAAGCGGCTATTGAGGCCGGGATATATATCCCCTACCTCTGCTACCACCCCGGCATGAAACCCTTCGCCGCCTGCCGAATGTGCGTCGTTTCCGTGGAGGGGGGACGGGGCTACCCGGCCGCCTGCACCCTGCCGGCGCAGGACGGTATGCGTATCCGCAGCGAGGCCCAGGACGTCCACGAACTGCGCCGCTCGGTGATGCAAATGCTGATTGCCGAGCACCCTAATGGCTGCCTTACCTGCCATCGGGTTGACATCTGCGGCCCCAACGACGTCTGCCTGCGCCACGTTTCGGTTAATGACCGCTGCGTTACCTGCCCCAAGAATGAACGCTGCGAGTTTAAGGATACGGTGCGTTACCTGGGCATGGAACTGGAGTCGCCCCTGAACTATAAATACAAGCAGATTCCCCTGGAAGTCAGCGACCCTTTTTACGACCGTGATTATAACCTGTGCATCGCCTGCGGCCGCTGCGTCCGGGCCTGTGAGGAAATCCGCGGCGACGACGCCATCTGTTTTACGGAACGCTCCGGCAAGGCTCTCGTAGGCACCGCTTTCGGGTCTTCCCTGCTGGAATCGGGCTGCGAGTTCTGCGGCGCCTGCATCGACGTTTGCCCGGTGGGCGCCCTGGTGGAGCGGGAGCATAAATGGGAGAAACCCCGAACCATCGGAACCACCATTTGCCCCCACTGCCCCGTTGGCTGCCAGCTTAACCTGGAACTGAACCGGGAGGGGCAGTTGATTCGGACCGTGCCTGAGCTTAACGGCCCGGCCAACCGGGGGCAGGCCTGCTTCAAGGGGAAGTTCGGCCTGGGGTTTATCGCCAGCCCGGAACGCCTGCGCCAGCCCCTGCTCCGCCGCAGCGGTGTGCTGGCCGAGGCCGACTGGGACGAGGCGCTGGATTACGCCGCCCGGCGTCTGGCCGAATACCGCGGCGATGCCTTTGCCCTGCTGGCCTCGCCCAATTCCACCAACGAGGAGCTTTACCTGGCGCAGAAGTTCTGCCGCAGCGCCATGAACTCTCCGCACCTCGACCTGACCTCGAACCTCCAGCCCAACCTGACCCTGGCCCTGGAGCAGGCCCTGGGTTACGGCGCCGCTACCAACCCCCTCTGGGACCTGGAGCAGGCGGAAAGCATCCTGGTTTTCAACAGCAACCTGACCGAAGAAGCCAACGTGGTCGGCGTACCCATCAAGCGCGCAGTGAAGAACGGGGCTGCCCTGGTGGTCATTGACCCCCGGGAGGTGGAGTTAACCCGTTACGCCCGATGCTGGCTGCGCCCGGCCCCCGGTACGGAGCTGCTGCTGCTGGGCGGCTTGCTGCGGGAAGTTCTGGAGCAGGGGCTGCAAAAACAGGAATGGATTGAGGCCCATTGCGATGAACCGAGAACCCTCTTCTATTACCTGAATAACCTGGACCTGGAACAGATTGCCAACGTTACCCAGGTTCCCCGGGAGCAAATCGCCGCGGCGGCGCGGCTTTTTGGCGGGGCCGAAACTGCCGCTGTCTGTTATGGACTGGATAATATCGACCTGGAACTGCAAACCGACTGTGTCAGCGCATTGGTTAACCTGGCCCTGCTGACCGGCAACGTGGGCCGGCCAGGGGCCGGTATTTTCCCCTTGCGCCAGGGAGCCAATGAGCAGGGGGCATGGGATGTGGGCTGCTGGCCTAATCGCCTGCCCGGCAGGGGGCCGCGCAATAACGAAGCGGCCCGCAGTGAAATCGAGGAAATTCTGGGCGGTACATTGCCAGCCGGCCGGGGGCTGAACCTGGCCGGCTCCCTCCAGGCCATCGGCCGGAACCGGGTTAAGGCCATGCTGGTGGTGGGCGACAGCGCCAACTTCACCAACGGGCGGCTGGGCGATGCCCGGCAAGCCCTGAAGGGCCTGGAGTTCCTGGTAGTAATGGACTCTTTTCTGACCCCTGCGGCGCAATTGGCCGATGTAGCGCTGCCCCGGGCCGTCTTTGCGGAAAAGGACGGCACCTATACCAACCTGGAACGGCGGGTTCAGCGCCTCCGCCCGGTCTTCAGCCCACGGCGCGGCCAGGCCCGGCCTGAACACTGGGCGCTATGTCAGCTGGCCCGGCGGCTGGGAGCTGACGGGTTCGACTTCCCGTCGGCCGACGCCGTCATGCAGGAAATCGCCAGCGTGGCCCCCGCTTATGCCGGCATATCCTACGACCGGCTGGAGGCAGAGTCCCGCCTGTTCCTTCGGGGCGCGCCCGAAAACCCGATGCCTACCCAAATGCTCTACGCTGAACGCACCGCTCCGGGCCTTCAGTGGCCCTTGAACGAAAGCAGCGGCGCCAGCACCCCCATTCTGTACCGGGACAGTTTCCCCAACGGCCAGGCTGAGTTTCTGGCGGCCCAGTTCCGGGCGGCCCAGCCCGAACCGCGGCCGGACTATCCGGCCTTGCTGGTCCCGGGCCGAGTGCTGCTGCAGCAGAACCGCGACACTCAAGTGGCAATGGAGCCCCTTACCCGACGCAACCGCATCGTCCGGACAGAGTGGGTTGAACTTAACCCGGAAGACGCCCGGGCCTGGGGCATCGCCGAGGGGGACGCGGTGGCAGCGCAAACGGAACGCCGCACCCAGCCCGGCGTGGCCCGGCTGAACCCGGCCATACCCAGGGGCATGGTAGCCGTGTCCGGTCTGTTCGGCCAACTGGCAGTTGACTTGCAGGCATCCGACGCCCCAGACCCAATGGCGCATGCGCCGGGACTGGATATAACGCCGGTCAGGGTAGTGCAGGCTGCTCCCCGGAGTTAGCGCGCCAGGCAACCCCGGTTCTGCCCGGTTTCAACTTCAGTGAAAGCCTGCCGGCTGGTGGGTTTGGTTGATGGGCGAAGAATAACCCCGGTTCTACCCGGTTTCAACTTTAGTGAAAGGTGGGGAAATGACACTCAGCGATAACGTTACCACAGCGGATTATTCCGCCGAAGCGCGCCCCGACTACCGCACTGACCGCCTGCCGCAGGCCAGGCTGGTGAAACGAAACGATATTAGCGAAGAGCTGATGGTCATCTGGCTGGAACCGCTGGAAGGTTCCTTTGACTTCAGACCGGGCCAATACTGCACCCTGGGCAAAGAAGGGATAGAACGAGCTTATTCCATCGTTTCAGCGCCCCACGAACCATTGCTGGAAATTTTCGTGGAACTGGTGCCGGAAGGCGAGCTGACCCCCAGGATGTGGCGTCTGAAAGTCGGGGAAACCATGTCCCTTCGCCCCAGGCCCAAGGGCATCTTCACCCTGAACGAAAAGGTTCACCACCACCTGATGGTGGCTACGGTAACCGGCGTAGGGCCCTATTTGAGCATCATCCGGGAATACCTGTACCAGGGCGGCGAAGGTCATCGCTTTTACGTGCTGTTCGGCGCCAGCTACCAGGATGAGCTTACCTATGACGAAGAGCTGACCGCCCTGGCGGCCAACTACCCGGATTGCGTCAAATTCGTGGCGACGGTCAGCCGGCCCGATGAGGAACGCAACGCCGGCTGGCCGGGGGAGCGCGGCCGGGTGAATAACCTGGCGCTGCGCTACCTGGCCGAGTTTGATTTGCCCATCGACGATACTATGGTCTATGCCTGCGGACACCCGGGCATGATTGCCGACGTTAAGGAAAAGGTTGCGCCCGAGGGCTGGCAGTTCAAAGAAGAGCGGTTCTGGAAGGAATAACCCGCTGCCAGCCTTTGCGCCGGACCGGAGGCAGCCGGCGCCGGCATGAACCCGCTCCGGCAATTTTGTCCGGAAGCGTCGGCTGCCCTTTACAAGCCTTGCCGGTGCTGGTTCATCGCAGACTGGAAAATGTCGTAAGGGTGGGCGCCGGTGAACATCAGGTTGCCCACCACAAAGGTCGGTATGCCGCGGATGCCATGCTGCAGGGCCTGTTGATACTGGGCGGTTACCGTCGCTGAATACGCATGGGTTTCCAGACCGCGCAGCATTTCCCCGGCATCCAGCCCAACCGACTCCGCCACCTCGGCCAAAACCTGAAGGTCGCCCAAATCCTTCCGGTCTTCCCAGTAAGCCCGGTAAGCCGCGTGGTGAAACTCCATAAACTTGCCGCACTGCTGGGCGTATTCGGTGGCTTCCAGGGCGTACGCAGTGTTGGGCGTTACCAGCGGCGGCCGCATGACCAGGTTGGCCTCCCGCACCTGGGCGCGGATTGGTTCGCTGAGCTCTTCTTCGGTTTCGCCGGCGCGGCGCTGACGTTGCAGCCCTTCCCGGGGCGTATCGGGACGCAGCCGGTAAGCCCGCCCTTCAACCACAATATTGTAATCCCGGCCCAACCGGTCGACCCGTTCCAGGCCGACGTAGCACCAGGGTCAAATGTAGTCGTACCAGACTATTACCCGTACCGGTTCGGCGCTGCCGGCCGGTTGCTGCGCTGCTTCTGTCATCGGTCGCCTCCGGACTGATTCTGCTTAAGAACTTGTGCGGGTCGATCGTACCCGTTCAAGGAGGAATTATTGCCGGCCAGGTTATTCGGCAGCCGGTTCGTCGGCGTAGCAATGGGGCCCGGCGGGCCTGAAGTTAGCCGCCGGGGCCAGGGATTCCGGGGCTTCCGCCAGCAGCGGCGCCAGCTCAGCCAGGCTGCCAATGCTGACAAAATCGGCAGACCGGGGGTGCCAGCCGCCCCGATCCAGCAGCACCGGGTATATTCCGGCAGCCCGGGCGCCCACTACGTCGGAGCGGGGCTGGTCGCCAACGTGAACCGCCTCGCCCGGCTGAACCGCTGCCCGTTGCAGCGCAGCATTGAAGATGCCCGCGTCCGGCTTTTCCACGCCGACTTCAGCCGAGGTAAGGCAGAAGTCCAGGTGCCGAGCCATACCCAACTCCGCACAAAGCTGCGCCATATCCCGGCGCAGGTTGGAAATAACGCCGATGCGATAGCCTTTGCGGCGCAGAAGTTGCAGACACTCCACCGAATCTTCAAAGGGAATGAAGTCTTTGGGAACGCTGATGGCAACCTGCCAGACCTGCCGGGCCAAATCCAGCGAAGTAGCCAACCCCGCATTTTCCAGCAGAATTTGCTCGTACCGGGCAAAGAAAGCCAACCGCTCCGCATCGCTGCGCTGGGCCAAAGGCTTCAGTTCATTTTCCCGGTTGAAATAGACGTCAGCGACCGAATACCCGTAATCTATTCCTTCGGCGGTTACGTTAAGGCCCAATTCACGGCAGGCCCCCTGCTGAATCTGCGCCAGCGGAGGCCAAAAGCGCACCAGCGTATTATAGAAGTCGAAAAATACGGCTTTGATCATCTGCGCCTTCAATTTCCGGGGCCAGCGCCTTGACGGCTGCCCGCCCGGATACCGCCATGGGCCAGGCAGCCTGCCTGCCGCCCGGGAAATTAACGCATTCTAGCATACCGGCGCCGAATTGTGAATTGCGTAACAAAGCCCCGGCTGCCTTACGCCACCCGGCTTACCCGGCATAAACGGTTCGCCCGGCCGGAAAACCGCTGCCGTGGCGTCCCGGCGCCGGGCCGCGTAATCTCCGTCAAAACCTTGCCGGCCTTGCCGTTTCAATTTATGCTGACAGTAACCAACGTTTACAGCCTGCTTCCCGGCGTAAACCGGAACACCGGGAAAGCAGCTGCGGAGATTGCCACGATGCTGGTAGCCCTGGGCGCAGACCACGCCGGATTCCCGCTTAAGGAGCTGCTTAAACCGTGGCTGGAGGCCTGCGGGCACCAGGTTCGCGATTTGGGCGCGCATGCCCTGGACCCGGAAGACGACTACCCGGACTTTGCCGCCGCAGTGGCCCGGGCGGTACAGGGCGGCGAGGCCGAGCGCGGCATCATCGTCTGCGGCAGCGGCGTGGGCGCCAGCATCACGGCCAACAAGGTTGCCGGCGTCCGGGCGGGGCTTTGCCACGACACTTACAGCAGCCACCAGGGCGTGGAACACGACGATATGAACGTCATCTGCCTGGGCGCGCGCATCATCGGCCTGGACCTGTCCAGGGAAATAATAACCGCCTTCCTCGGCGCCGCCTTCAACCCGGAACCCCGTTTTCAGCGGCGCTTGAACAAGCTGATTCAGGTGGAAAAAACGGGCTGAAACCCGGCAGCCACCCCCCGGCCCCGGCCAAGAACCGCCCATGCGCCGGAAAGCCGGCGTCAAAGACGCCGGCTGCCGGCCCCTTCCGACGGGAAAGCCGTTTACAGCCTGGTCAACAAGTGCAGGGTTTCCCCAACCTCTTTGGGACAGTCCACCCGGTAACGGGCTACGGTAGGCTGCCGGGCCGCGCCGACGAATACGGAGATACCGTCCTGTTGGTTCACCATGGCAAAGCCGTCCTCATCGGTCAGGTCATCGCCAAAGTACATTATCAGGCAGCCTTGCGGCAGGGCAGCGGCAATTCTGGCGATGGCCCGGCCCTTGTCCCAGGCAACGTTGGGACGCACCTCCAGCAGCTCCTTCCCGCGGGATTCCCGCACGTGTCCTTGCCGAAGCCCTTCAGCAATTCCGGCGGCAAACTGCTCCTGAACCTGCCCGCGTAAAGCCTCCGGTGTCAAACGGTAATGAACGCTCAGGCTCAGGCCTTTGCCCTCCACCAGCACACCCTCAATACCGCCCAGCCGCCGTTGCAGCGCTTCGGCCAGAACATTCATCCGTGGCTTCAGGTCTGCCGCCTTCGGGTGAATAAAATCCAGCCCCGGCCCTTTAATCTCCAGGCCGTGGTTGCCGGCGTAAATCAGGCCGGGCAGGCCCACCCGTTCCGTCACGTCGGCAAGGCTCCGGCCGCTGACGATGCCAACGGTAAAGCCGGCGCGCCCGCTTACCGCTTTAAGGGCTTTGCCGGTTTCGGAAGGCAGCGCCGCCAGCTCGGGCCGGGAGGCTATCGGCGCCAGCGTGCCATCGTAATCGAAAAGAACCAGCGCCGGCCCGGCAGAGCTTAACCGGCGGCGCACCTGGTGCCATACGTTCAACAAATGGGGCATGGCCGGGCGGCTCCGGACGCTAGCCGGCCGGCGTGGACAGGAAGGGTGAACGGCCGGGCGCAGACCCCCGGGCGCACTGGATTAACTCTACCAGCAGGCGGGCGGCCCATTTATAGATGTTATTCTCCCGAACCACTGCCCGCATATGCTGCATTCGGTGGCGGCGCTCATGTTCCGGCATAACCAGCGCATCCCGTATCGCCTCGGCCATTTCTTCCGTGGCGTAAGGGTTAACGATTAAGGACTGGGTAAGCTCCAGGGCGGCCCCGGTAAAGGGGCTCAGAATCAAAACGCCGTCGTGGTCAAAGCGGCTGGCGACAAACTCCTTGGCCACCAGGTTCATGCCATCGTGCAGGGAACTGACGATGCAGAAGCGGGAAAGACGCCGGAGGGCCATCAGGGTTACCGCCGGCAGGTCATTAGGCATATAGATAATCGGCTGCCAATCGGCCCGGGCGAAACGGTTGTTAACCGCCGCCAGCAGCGCATCGATCTGGCCGGAAAGCTGCTGGTAGGCGTCAATATCGCTGCGACTCAACACCCCGGCCTGCACAAAGACCACCTTGCCCCGGTATTCCGGGTACTTCTCCAGGAAGCGCGCAATGGCCCGGAAGCGATGCGGTATCCCCTTGGTATAGTCCACCCGGTCGATGCCCAAACCGACCAGCATACCGCCCAGCCCCCATTCCGCCTCAAGCCGTTCCATCTCCCGGCTTACTGCATCGCTTTCGGAAAAGCGGCAGAGGTCATCAAAATCAACGCTGATGGGGAAAGGGCGCACCAGGGTCGTCTCGCCCCGATAGCTTACCCGGCTGTATTCGGTATCGGCTTCCAGGGGCAGCGCCCGGGCCGCCGTGTCCATAAAGTTGCTGCAATGGTCGCCGGTATGAAAGCTCAACAGGTTGTTGCCCAGCAGCCCGTCCAGCAGGTCGGCCTGCCAGGGGCAAATGCGGAAAATCTCGGCGTGAGGCCAGGGGATATGCCAGAACTGCCCGGTAATTACGCGGGGCGCCGCGTCCCGAATATACCGGGACAGCAAAGCGAGGTGATAGTCCTGGGCCAGGACCACGGCCGGCTGCCGCCCGACTTCATCCAGAACCAGGTCGGCAAACTTGCGGTTGACCGCCTGATAGGTTTCCCAATCCCGCAGGTCAAAAACGGGTTCGGTATAGGCGTTGTGGCAGAGGGGCCACAGGGCTTCATTGGAAAAGCCGTAGTAGTAACCCTGCTCCTCCCGCTCGGTAAGCCATACCAGACGCAAGGAATAAGACGGCTCATCGGGGGGCACCATCACCCGATCGTCCCGGTCAACAATGTAGCGGTCGCCCTTGCCGCTGCCGTAAGCAATCCAGGTGCCGCCGCAGGCCTGCATCAGGGGGTCAAGGGCCGTGGTCAGGCCGCCGGAAGGCATCACGTATTGCGGCTCGCCATCCACCAGGTCATGCAGATAAGGCTGACGGTTGGAAACCACAATCAGGCGGTATTCGCCAATCTGCCGCCTTACCAGGTCGCGCAAGTCCTGCTTCGTCCACATTGGCTTTATCCTTTTAACCCGGGCCGTTGCAGGGTATTTATTGAAAAATTCAATTCAGCCTATCGTGCCATATCCCTCGGTCAAAAGCAACCGGCCGCGTTTTCGGTATTCCCGGCGCCCGTTGCGAATACCGGAAGGGCGGCACATATCACTTTGGCGGCAGCAATCCGGCCGCCGGCCACGCGCGTGGCCGGCGGCTGAACATTCTACCCGGCGGTTATCAGCAGCCCATGGTTATGCGGCCGGCCTACTGCCGCCGCCGGTACCGGTACACCCCGCCGGCAGCCAACGCTGCCACCACCAGCGCAATTATCACCCACAGCAGCCAGTTGACGCCGCCCGGTTCTGCCGGCGGGGCCGGCGGCATCGGCGTCGGCGGTATAGCTGTCGCCGTCGGGGGCGGTACTGGCGTGGCCGTGGGTTCGGCAGCGGCCATGGCCGGGGCCGCCGACGTGGCCGTCGGCTCCGGGCGCACCGCGTCCAGGGCGCGGTCCGGCAGCAACGGGGTAGCCGTCGGCGCTGTCGTGGCCGTGGCCGCAGCCGTGGGCCGGCTGGTGGGCGGCGTCGTGGCCGTTGCGGTTGGCATCCTGGTCGGCGGGGTTGCCGTTGGCGTGCGCATTACCACCGGCGTCGGCGTCCGGGTGGGTACTGCCCGCCGGGTCGCTGTTGGTGTCCGCAGCAGCATTTCCGCCGGCAGCATGGTCGCCGTCGGCGTGAAGGTCGGCAGCGCCCGAACCGTCGCGGTGGGCGTCGGCGTGCCGGTTGGCGACGCCGGCGCGGCGGTAGCCGTCGGCGTGGGCGTGCTGGTTGCCCTCGCCGCTACCCGCCGGGTCGGCGTCGGGGTAGGCGTATCCTCCCAGCGCTGGCGGAGGCCCTCAACCACTATGGGCGGCGGCGTGTTAGTAGGCGTGGGCGTATTGGTGGGCGTGGGCGTAGGCGTGGGCGTATTGGTGGGCGTAGGCGTAGGCGTGGGCGTATTGGTGGGCGTAGGCGTAGGCGTGGGCGTATTGGTGGGCGTAGGCGTGGGCGTGGGCGTATTGGTGGGCAGTACATCACTGGTACTCTGGGCCCAGAGGCTGCTGCCACCGTCATTGTACGCCCGCATCCGGTAATCGTACCTGACGCCGTTTTCCAGCCCGGTTATGGTGTATGAGTTAGCGGTATCGCTGACAGTAACCACCGGGCTGCTGTCGGGCCAGCTTTCGCCTCTTTTGCGATGCTGGAATTCGTACCGGGTTACCCCGCTCACGGCCTGATAATGGATGGCTAGCTGCCCATCCCCCGGGACATCCCACCTGATGAACGGCGAAGACGGCGGGAATGGGGGCGTATTGGTCGGGGTGGGCGTCGGCGTCGGGGTGGGCGTCGGCGTCAGTGTTCCCGTGGGCGTGGGCGTGGGCGGGTCGGTTGGCGTGGCCCGGACTTCTTCCGACCAGAAGCCGCTCTGAGCGTCGCTGACCGCATGGATGCGGAAGAGGTACTCGTCCCCGTTATCCAGGTTCGTTACCGTGTAGCTCGTGGTCGTCGCGCCCGACCCGGGGATGCCGGATATCGCCGGCCATTGGCTGGCGCTGGCCTTGCGATAGTTCAAGCGATACTCCGTGACGCTCGCATCGCCCGGGTCGTCCCAGGTCAGGGTTACCTCCCCGTTCCCCGCCACCGCCCGCAGGCCGGTCGGCCTGGACAGCCCTGCCATGGGCGTGGCGCTGAGCATGGCCGCCCAGACGCTGCGGCCACTGCCGTTGACCGCGCTAATGCGGAATTCGTACGCCTCTCCGTTATTCAGCCCCGTTATGGTGTGGGTGGTCGGGCCGGGTATTCCGGTTCCGGCCGGCCATGGTTCGCCGGGTTTGCGCTGCTGCAAATAGTACCCGGTTACGGAAGCGTCCTTCGGGTCATCCCAGCGCAGGATTATCTGCCCGTCGCCGGTCGTGGCCCGCAGGCTGGCCAGCATGGCTGGCGTGGGCGTCGGGGTACTGGTGGGGGTGGGCGTATCGGTAGGCGTCGGGGTAGCTGTTGGCGTCGGCGTATCCGTGGGTGTATTGGTGGGCGTCGGCGTGGGTGTGGAGGTCAGCGTTCCCGTCGGCGTAGGCGTGGGCGTATTGGTGGGCAGTACATCACTGGTACTCTGGGCCCAGAGGCTGCTGCCACCGTCATTGTACGCCCGCATCCGGTAATCGTACCTGACGCCGTTTTCCAGCCCGGTTATGGTGTATGAGTTAGCGGTATCGCTGACAGTAACCACCGGGCTGCTGTCGGGCCAGCTTTCGCCTCTTTTGCGATGCTGGAATTCGTACCGGGTTACCCCGCTCACGGCCTGATAATGGATGGCTAGCTGCCCATCCCCCGGGACATCCCACCTGATGAACGGCGAAGACGGCGGGAATGGGGGCGTATTGGTCGGGGTGGGCGTCGGCGTCGGGGTGGGCGTCGGCGTCAGTGTTCCCGTGGGCGTGGGCGTGGGCGGGTCGGTTGGCGTGGCCCGGACTTCTTCCGACCAGAAGCCGCTCTGAGCGTCGCTGACCGCATGGATGCGGAAGAGGTACTCGTCCCCGTTATCCAGGTTCGTTACCGTGTAGCTCGTGGTCGTCGCGCCCGACCCGGGGATGCGGGATACCACCGTCCATAAGGCGGCGCTGGCCTTGCGATAGTTCAAGCGATACTCCGTGATGCTCGCATCGCCCGGGTCGTCCCAGGTCAGGGTTACCTCCCCGTTCCCAGCCACCGCCCGCAGGCCGGTCGGCTGGGACAACCCCTCCATGGGCGTGGCGCTGAGCATGGCCGCCCAGACGCTGCGGCCACTGCCGTTGACCGCGCTAATGCGGAATTCGTACGCCTCTCCGTTATTCAGCCCCGTTATGGTGTGGGTGGTCGGGCCGGGTATTCCGGTTCCGGCCGGCCATGGCTCGCCGGGTTTGCGCTGCTGCAAATAGTACCCGGTGATGGAAGCGTCCTTCGGGTCATCCCAGCGCAGGGTTATCTGCCCGTCGCCGGTGGTGGCCCGCAGGTTGGCCAGCATGGCTGGCGTCGGTGTTGGCGTGGGCGTATCCGTCGGGGTAGCTGTTGGCGTCGGCGTATCCGTGGGTGTATTGGTGGGCGTCGGCGTGGGTGTGGAGGTCAGCGTTCCCGTCGGCGTGGGTGTGGGCGTATTGGTGGGCAGTATATCACTGGTACTCTGGGCCCAGAGGCTGCTGCCACCGTCATTGTACGCCCGCATCCGGTAATCGTACCTGACGCCGTTTTCCAGTCCCGTTATGGTGTATGACTCGTCGGTGTCCTTGACCGTGACAATGGCGCCGCTGCTGGGCCAGCTTTCGCCCACTTTGCGATGCAGGAATTCGTACCGGGTTATCCCGCTCACCGGCTGATAATGTATGGTTAGCTGCCCATCCCCCGGGACATCATATACGACGACCGGCGCAAGCGGCGGCGCTATCGTGGGCGTCGGCGTGGGCGTATTGGTCGGGGTGGGCGTCGGCGTCGGGGTGGGCGTCAGTGTTCCCGTCGGCGTGGGCGTGGGCGGGCCGGTTGGCGTGGCCCGGACTTCTTCCGACCAGAAGCCGCTCCGATTGCGGCTGACCGAATGGATGCGGAAGATGTACTCGTCGCCGTTATCCAGGTTCGTTACCGTGTAGCTCGTGGTCGTCGCGCCCGCCCCGGGGATGCGGGATACCGCCGGCCATCGGCTGGCGCTGGCCTTGCGATAGTTCAAGCGATACTCCGTGATGCTCGCATCGCCCGGGTCGTCCCAGGTCAGGGTTACCTCCCCGTTCCCCGCCACCGCCCGCAGGCCGGTCGGCACGGAAAGCGGCCCCGTCGGTGTATTGGTGGGCGTGGGCGTGGGCGGCAGGGTTCCCGTCGGTGTGGGTGTATCGGTGGGGGTGCTGCCCTGGGCTTGCAGCGGCGGCGGCGACCCGGTGAAGGACAGGGTCAGTAAGAAAGGCCCGGCCAGCAGGATGACGAGCGCCAGGGCCACCCCCGGCAGGTTTCGGGCAATTCTCCGCCGGCGTCCCATCACCCACCCCCAAACTCGGGGGGGGGGGGGGGGGGGTATATATTCATTCCGGAGCCGGGTCGGTGGTTGCCTTTATCTGCCATAGCTTACCTCGTCAGGTTGCCGGTTCAGTTGCCGCAACCCTCCCCGCGTGGGGGCTGCGGCTATGGATTTTAACAGATAGCTTGCGGTAAGGGAATATCCCCTGACCGGTATTCCCAATACGTGCTGGCTCAAACGCTGCCGGGGTTCACCCAGCCAGCCCCCCCCCCCCCCGGTTTTACTTCCGAAATGCAACTCCACCCGAAAACCATGTTGCCGGCCTCACTTCAATAAGGCACAATAAGAGGAGTATCAAAAATCTTCCCGATGGCCGCCCGGCGCAGAGGCAAGGGCTGGCAGCAGGAGATCTGCGGATATGTTCGGACCGACTGAAGCAGCCTATTCTGAAAGCAAGGAGGAGCCGATAAAATGGTTACCAAGAGGTTAAACGGCCGGGATTATGAGGAACGCCTGCGCACCAGGCTGGGTACGTGGTGCGATATTGCTTATGATGCCAACATGGATTACCAGTATAAGATCGATTTCACCATTACCCGGTTTCGCGATACATTCTTTACCAACCCCATTGGCGTTCAGGTTACCCTGAAAGACGATGACGTCAGAAAGCAGGATGAGTTTTTGCGGATTCACCGGACGGGGCGGGTGGTGCCGCGGGCCGTCTTCATTGAGATAGCCCCCAATGCCGACCTGGACAGCGCCGCTTCCATTGCCTACATAGCTCTGGGCAACCTTACTTTCTTCAAGAACTTCCGGGGAAAGGACATTAAAGTTGTCGGCATACGCATCGACAGCGATTCCTACGAGTTTTTCCAGCTTCAAGAGAATACTCAGGCCATTCGCACCGCTTCGCTGACCAGCCGGGGGCTGCCCGAGGAAAACCGTCTCGCCGGGGAAGTAATCTGGTATAACGCCGACCGGGGCTATGGCGCCATCTACTGCCCTACCCAGAGCGAGGAGTTCTATCTGCACATCTATAAAACCGACGATAACCTGAAGTACCGCCTTCAATCCATAGCAGGTTCCGGAACGTGCAACCCGGCAATTCCGGTTACCTTTGTTGACGGCGGTTACCGGGAAGGACACAGCAAGCCCCAGGCCAATTACATCCGCCTGGCAGAAAACTAGCCAATGGGGGCGCGCTTTACGGGGGCGGGGCGGGGCGGACGGTTCCAGTTTTGCGGTCGAGGGTAGGCGCTTTGTTCGGTTTAGCGATTTTAACGGTCAGCACTTCGGGCTACTATGGCCAGCGGGAGGATCGCAGCGGCGATAAAATCAGGGAGTTGCTGCCCCCGCCGGATTACCAGGTTGTCCGCTACGAAGTGGTGTCCGATGACCGGGAAATGATTGCGCAAAGGATGGCGGAATGGGCCGATGCGCCGGATGTTAACCTGTTAGTAAGCACCGGCGGCACCGGCCTGGGCCTCCGGGACGTTACACCGGAAGCCTGCCTTTCGGTCGTTGAGCGGCAAGTGCCTGGTCTGGCTGAAGCCATGCGCGCCGAAACCCTCAAGTTCACGCCCATGGCCATGCTCAGCCGCTCGGTGGCCGGCATCCGGGGCAGCGCCCTGCTGCTTACCCTGCCGGGCAGCCCCAAAGGCGTAGCGGAAACCCTGGCAGTAGTTAAGCCGGCGCTGCCCCACGCCCTGGAGCTGCTGCGCCGCGAATCGGTGCAGGAACACCCGGTTTAAGCCAGCGTGGCTGATTGGATAGTTATGCTAGCCACCAGGTTATCGGGGAACCAGCATCAATATGCCGGACGAATCATACCTTTCGGAAAGGTCGCATTTGAGTTCAGACGGTTACCTCTTATTTGCTAATACGTTTCGTCTCTACGTGCACGGGGTGCGGGAAGCGTTCAGGAGGCGGTTGACCGATGCCTTCGGCGATAACTGGTGGGCCAGGGGTGTAGAAAGCTCGCTCGACGGGTCGCTATTGGATAATCTGAGAGCGATGGAGGCCGTGAACCCCAACCTTCAACTCCACCTCCTGTTGCAGTCATCTCACTTCGGTTGGATAGTTGTGAAACACCACAATGTGGCATTTTCGGATGCCTTTAGAGATGCCGACAGTGCGTTGCAGGATTTCAATCGACTCAATAGAATGCGCAATGAATGGGCGCACACCTACGATATGCCGTCGGCGAGGGCGATGTATGCATCGGATCTTATGAGCTCAATTTTGCTCTCTCTGCGCCGGGAGGAAGCGTTGGAGATTCAACGAATAAGTCAGGAATTTGTTGCTGACCCCAATAACTCGGCGACAGAGCAAACGCTTGACTTTCAAGCCCAACCGGAAAGCTACCCTGTGCTAACCGATTTGACCGCTTCCCCGCTGGAACTGTGGCGTCAGCTTTATTCCTGCCTGGTTGTTGAGAAGTCAGTAGAGATTCCGGATGAGGACGCGGAGCAGGTTGCCAAAGTAACCTTCAAGGTTCAAAACACGGCGCCGAACAGCGTCAACTGGCCGTCCGTACACTTCCGGTCGGTACAAGTGGCATTGCCCGATGGCGTAACAGCTTCATATGGACGAGGACGGGCCTCGGGCGCGGTCCGGGAATTGGGCCCCCTTGCCCCGGGCGAGGAGCATGAAGCGAATTTCTCCTTCCCGGTAAATCAGTTAATTGATTTGGAATTCAATATACAGGCATCGATTGACCATGACGAGTTATTCCAGTTTCAGCATTCAACTGCTTTGCCCTTCGAGACTATAGCTCCGGTATGGCAGCAATTCGTGCAAACGCTCGACGCTGTTGGAATCAAAGAGTTTGTCAACGATGCCCTGAATGAAATTGGCGGGCTGGATGCCAATATGACATTGGCAGGTATTGCTGACATTCGGAACAAGATTCGCGCAAAACTGAACGAGAGCAGCGAGCTGCAAGACAGACTCCGTCTGTTTATACGAGAATTTCATTTGAGTCAGCCTGGTCCACTGGGTTTGAGAGTCGGCGAAATATCCGAGGCCCTGGGTGAATTTGAGAAAAGCCTGAAGACTTTGGATGATGCTATTGGGCGTACCGATTTGGCTCTTATTCCGCAGGCGGTGGAAAGCCTGAAGCAGATTCAACTGGCAGTGCTGCGTTTGGACGATGTTGTTAAAACCATGGCCAGGAGCAAGTAATGGCTGCCGACAACCAAAGCGCCGCCAGCGCTGCCCCGGTCTATTGGCCGCGGGTTAAGGAAATCCTGGAAGGCATTATGGAGCGTTGGAAGGAACGCTGGGGACGGGAACCCTACCCCGGCATCCACGAGTATTACTGGGAAACCCCTCAGGACCTGGCTGAAGCGGTGCTTAACGGTTTCCGGGCCATTGAACCCGGCTTGCCCGCCCGGGAAACGCACCTGGTGCGCTCGCTGGCCCGGGGGGTAGGCGCCTTCGGCAAAATGCCCCTGCGCGGCCCCTTCCTCTCCCGCTCCGAGGTGGATGAAATCGCCGCCTGGATTGACGCCGGCATGCCCGAAGGCCCGCCGGAGGAATAGACGCCCGCCGGTCATTGGTCGAGAGTAATGCCGCTGCAAGGGACGCCCTCCGGAGGGCGTCCCTTGCAGCGGCGGCATTTCCCGGCTGGTTAGAACCGGTTAAACCAGGGCCGGTTCCCTTACCTTCCGGTAAACCTGGATGCGGCCGCGGGTGTGGTCCAGAACGCAGATGCGCCCCTGCGAGTCCACCCGGATGGCGCAGGGATGAGCAAAGTTCCGCTCGTAGGCCGGGTCGTTGGCAAAAGCCAGGGCCCGCTGCCGAATCATGTCCGGGTTGGAAAGAAGCTTGTCCTTGCCCCACCGGGACAGCTGGTGGTCGCCCCGCAGCTGGGTCAGGAAACGCCCGTCCGGAGCCAGAACCGGCACCCGGTTGTTCAGCCAGTCGGCAACGTAAATGTCGCCGTCGGCGTCCACCGCCACGCCGTTGGGTCGGTTGAACTGACCCACGCCGTCGCCGGAAGCGCCAAAGCTCGCCTGCCATTCCCCGTCGGCGGTAAAACACTGGATGCGGTCATTGCGCCAGTCGGCGACATAGACGCTGCCGTCCTTGTCCAGGGCGATGCCCCAGGGCATATTCAGCTCGCCGGGGCCGCTGCCCGGCCGGCCGAACTGACCCAGGTACTGGCCGTCCCGGGTAAACCGCTGCACCCGGCAGTTGCGGCTGTCCACGATGAAGACGGTCTGGTCGCTGCTGATGGCAATGCCGGCCGGCCGGTCCAGTTCGCCGTCGCCGGAGCCGGCAGCGCCCCACTTGCCCAGAAACTCGCCATCCTTGGTAAAGATGGAGACCCGGTTCAGCCACTCATCGGTTACGTACAGCCGTTCTTCCCGATCCATGGCGATGCCGGCCGGCCAGATGAAGCTGCCGTCCTCCTCGCCGTAGGAGCCGAACTCGTTAACATATTCCTCGTCCAGGGTGCAGGCGGTAATCCGCACGCCGTCGGGACGGTTCTCGTAAGAACGGTTAATCACATAGGCCACCCCGTCGGCATCTACCACAAAGTCTGACGGGTTGCGAAACCCGGTGCCGGCGAACTCGTTACGGCCTACAGAGTGGCTGTATTCAAAAGTTCGGTCGGTAAGCCCAAAGAAATGGGTGCTCATGCTCTTACCTCGTCATTATGCTGCGAAGGATGTTGTTCAGGCCGCCCCGAAGCCGCGCGCCCGCCGGGGAAACCGCCGCCGGAGCAGCCGTTTTTTCGGTTGCTGCTGACCGCCGTTCAACGGCAGCCAGCCGTTGACTATTGGCCGCGGCCGGCTACAGGAAACTCACCTTCTCGAAGGAACCGCCCACAATAGGGTTGGCGTCCATCCGGAACCAGTCTTCGACAATGGTGGTGTAGATAGAGCGGAAGTCCATGCTATAGCGCAGATTGCCCCCCTCTTCCTGCTGGCCGGGTTCCAGGGAAGGATATTCGCCGTAGAGTCCACCCTTCACGTGGTCGCCGATTACGAAGGCAACGCCGCCGGCGCCGTGGTCAGTGCCGGAACCGTTGTCAGTGATGCGCCGCCCGAACTCGGTGAACAGCAGCAGCATAACGTTGTCGCCGGCGTCGTGTTCCTTCAGGTCCTGGAGGAAAGTCTCCACGTTGTTGGACACGTCAGCCCACAGGCCCGAATGAAGGGATGCCTGGTTGGCGTGGGTATCGAAGCTGTTGTACGGCGAAGTGGTATAGAGTACCCGGCTGCCGAAACCGGCCAGGTGGGTTTGGGCAATGTTCTTCATATACTGCCCCACCGCGGTGGCCGAATATTCCACGTTAGAGGTGTATTTGTCCGGCGCGGTAGCCAGAATGTCGGCCCCCTTAAGGGCATTGGTGCCGGTGCTGTGGATGTAGTCCAGCACGGCGCCCCGGCCCATGGCCGGCGAATACATTCGCCCGAAAACGTCCAGGGCCTGGTTGCGCTGGTTTTCCCCCTCGATGCCGGTCAGCAGACCATAGGTCTCCAGGTTGCCGACCGAGGCCACCGGCACGCCTTCCATCACCAGCGCCCGGGGAAGGCCGCGGCCGAAGTTAACGCCGGTCAGCACATTGTCGGCCCGGGGGTCAATCTCCTTGAGAACCCGGCCCAGCCAGCCTTCGGTGCCAATCTTGTCCGGTTCGCAGGTATGCCAGATGTCCATAGAGCGGAAGTGGGAATAGCTGGGGTTATCATAGCCCACGCCCAGGAAGATGGCCAGCTTGCCTTCATCCCAGAACTTCTTCAGCGGCCCCATAGTAGGGTGGAACCCCAACTCGTCGTTAATCGGAATAATCTGCCCTTCGGGAATGCCCAGGGTGGGGCGGAAGTCCCGATACAGCGGGTTGGCGTAGGGAATCACCGTGTTCAGGCCGTCATTGCCGCCGGAAAGGGACAGAACGGCCAGGACCGGGTCTTTCTGCGTAGCGACCATGTTCTCTTCTCCTGCTGAAATTTTACTCGAACTGGAACTCGGCCGTGGCGGCGATCATCTGGAACATTTCGCCGGCGCGGCGGGTAAACTCGGCCCTTTCCGCGTCGCTGCCGTGGCTAAGGCTGCCGCCCCGGCTGGCATGGGACTTAAGCTCGTTCATCGTATCATCGGTTACCGTCAGGGGGCCGGTCAGGTCCAGGCAGCTTTCCACAAACTGCTCCGGCGTCAGGGTATCGCCCCGGGCCATCAGGCGGGAAACCAGCGACTGAACGCCGGGGAGCTCGGTGTTGCCCAGCAGGTCCGAGGCAAAATTGATGCGTTCTACCAGGGTGCCGCTGTCAATCCACTCCCGGCCGGTATGCCAGCCCTCCACCGTTGGCGGGTTCATCAGGTCCATGCCCATATACTTGGGTTCCTGGGAATACTCGAACAGGCCGGGCTGAATATCCCGGTGCTCCCCCACCAGGCGCAGGGTGCCGACCACCATTTCCGCCGGGTTCTTCACCTTGGCGTAGCGGACGCCCTCGTCCTTGAAAAAGTCGGACTTGAAGAGAACCTCCAGCATCGCCTTAATCTCGTAGCCGGAATCGAAGTAGGCCTTTTCCAGAGCCTCGACGGCGCCCATATCTGCCGGCGGAGTCAGCCGCCAGGCGGGAACCTGCACATCGTCGGCTACGAAGAAGTTATACAGGTGACGGGCCAGAAAGCGCGCGGTGGCCGGCTGCTTGCAGATAATATCCAGCACGTCATCGCCGTTAAAATTGCCGGTCTCGCCCAGGAAAGTCTTCTCGCCGTTATCGTGGTCTGCCGGGTCATACCGGAAGCTCCAGGGGCTGCGGCCATAGGGGAAAGGCGGGTAAGGCGGGGCAATATTCCAGCCGGTAAAGGCGCGGGCGCAGGCCTTTACGTCATCCTCAGAGTAGTTGAACTCCCCGTCCCTGCCAACGCCCAGCGAGAAGAGTTCCAGCAGTTCCCGCCCGTAGTTCTCGTTCAGGTTTTCCTTATGGCTCTCACTGTTGTCCAGGTAATAGACCATGGCCGGGCTGGTGGACAGCAGCCAGAGCAGGTGACGGAAGTTGCCCATGCCATGTTCCCGGAACATCCGAATCATCCGGCCCATCTCCTGGCCGCTGTCAATTTTGCTGTGGCCGGCGCAGAAAATCATGTGCCAGAAGAGGGCCATCTTTTCCTGAAGCTGGCGGGGGTTGTTAATCATCCGATAGACCCACGCCTGAATGTTGGTCTCGATGGCGGCCGCCTCGTGGTAAGCCGGCATATAGCGCAGCAGCAGGTCATCCTCAACGCCGGGAACGCCCTGGGGGTTCAAGAGTTCATCGACTACGTGGTCATAACCTTGCGCCGCTTTGGCTTCAATCTCATCGCGGCTGGCGCCGAACCCGGCCCGCCGCAGCAAGTGAGCCATCAGTGCAACATCCTGGTCAGCCATACCGTCCTCCTCTGCTTTTTGGTTTTTGCAGCAGCCCGCTTACCGGGTCAGGTCGGAACCCTGGCCCGAACCGTCCGGCTGCGCCAGCCGGAAAAACGGGCTAGTTTGCTACCAATTATAAGGTAAGAATTAAGATACCGCACCGGCCCGGCGCTGTCAATATTCCCGGCAGGCGGCGCAGAAACGGCCGGGCAATCCCGGCGCGCCCGTCGGCCCGGCTGCCGGCGCAATGGACGGGGCGGCTTTTCGGCGGCGGCGGAGTTTACCCCCTCTCCCCGGTTTACCGTTGAATTATAGCGCCGCCAGTGCTAACCTGCCTCTGTTGGGGCCTTAATCCCGAGGCAATAAACGGCGGAGGAAAACGGCGATGGCGGAGCAGCGTATTGGCGTGGCAGCGATGGGTGGAGACAGCCGGGATGTGGTCAACCGCATTCAGCATTTGGAGGCCCTGGGCATTCAGGCAGCCTGGCTGACCTCCGGCGGCGCCGGGCCGGATGCCCTGACCACCTTCGCGGCGGCAGCCGCGGTTACCGAGCGCATTCTGCTGGGCGCCAGCATCATTCCCACCTACCCCCGCCACCCTATAGTCGCCGTGCAGCAGACCCAGGTGGTGGCGCAGCTGGCCCCGGGGCGGTTCCGGCTGGGGCTGGGCCCCAGCCACAAGGTCAGTATTGAGCCGATGTTCGGCCTGGAGCATCGGGCGCCGCTGACCAACCTGCGGGAGTATATTCAGATAGTCCGGGCGCTGCTGTGGGAGGGCCGGGTCGATTTTGACGGCGTTCAGTACCATGCGCATGGCGCTTTGCCCGGGGCGGCGGCGCCGGAGGTGCCGGTGCTGGCTTCGGCCCTGCGCCGCCGCTCTTTCCGGCTGTGCGGCGAGCTTGCCGACGGGGCCATCAGCTGGGTTTGCCCCGGCCAGTACCTGCGGGACGTGGCCCTGCCGGCGCTGCGGCAGGGCGCGCAGCAGGCCGGCCGGCCCACGCCGCCCCTGATTGCCCACGCCCCGGTTTGCGTCCACGACAACCTGGCCGAAGCGCGGGAAGCGGCCCGGGTTCAGTTGGCTAACTACCCCCGCTCCCCCTTTTACCAGGAGATGTTCGCCGCCGCAGGCCACCCGGAGGCGCGGGACGGAACCTGGAGCGATGGTATGCTGGCGGATGTGGTGTTCATGGGCGATGAGGAAACGGTGGCCGGCCGCCTGCGCGAGCTGTTTGCCTGGGGCGCTGCGGAGGTGCTGGCCCACCCCATCAGCGCCGGCGGCAGCCCCCAGGCAGCCATGAAGCGCAACCTGAACCTGATTGCAGCCGTCGGGCAGGGCCTGCCGGGGTGAGCTATAGACCAAAGGGCAGCCGGGCATCCGGCTGCGGAGGAACTACGGTCAGGGGCGTCGGTTAACACCGACGCCCCTGGGGTTAACCGGGATAGCCTGACCCATCAGGTCCCTTTAGAGAAGATTGGCTTCATTCCAGCGTTGCGGAGCCGGCCAGTTGCTCCCATGGCAGCGTTGGGCAGTTGCCGCAGCCAGATACTGCCGCCCTTTGCCCAACGGTTGACGGTGTAGAAGGCCAGCGCCGTCAGCGTTAGCATAACCGTCCAGACAGCAACCCCGAAAAGGGCAAAAGTCCAGGCAATCCGGGAAAAATAACCGGGCAGCGGGGAAAGGCCAACGACTTTTACCGCAATACTGCCGGCGGCCAGCGCAACTCCGAGAACAGTGATGACTAACAGCGCCAGCGTTATCAGGCCCGGCAGCTTACCGGAGAGGTCGTTTGCTGGCGATTGACCAGCCGGTTCTTCAACTTCAATGCCCATCCTGCGATAAACGGCTTCCCCGTACTGGGACAAGGCTTTCAGAACCAGCAGCAGAATGAAGAAAATGACGCTTGCGCTCAGCTGGATAACGGCGTAAAAGACCGCCGTCGTTATTGCCAACTCCTCTATCGGATGCCCGATAGCTAACAACGACAGAAAAATAGCTGTGGCGAAAATCAACGCCTCGCCAAATCCTCTGATGGGAAGGAGTTTACTGGGCCGCATCGTCGGAGTCTCCCTGACTATTATCCTGGAAATTGGCTGAGGAGTTGCGCAGCCCCGCCCGAACCAGGTCGTACCCGTCTTTCAAACTGGTTAACGCAGCCGCAATGGCAAAGACCAGAACAAGGGCAAATACAACCTGCTCAAGGATTCTGCCGATGATGTCCGGGGCATTCAAGGCCTTCAATATCCAGTTTATCACCCAGTTAAGCCCCACGCCAATAGCCAGGAGCGCAGCCCACGTCAGGCTCAATATTACGGCACGAAGTACCAGGTTGAAACAGAATTTGGCAATTTCAGCGGTAGAACGGTAAAAGATGCTGATTTCTACTCCTGTCCGAAGAAATTCGCCGGCACTGATTTCTGACCGGCGCTCCGTCCGGCACAAACCGGAGGCCGGTTAGCTCTTCAGTCTTAACCGCTTCCCTTTCGCACGCTTCGGTCAGTTTCCTGCCATCGTTCACGGCTGCGGGTTCAGCCGGCCGTAGTTTACCAGGTCTTGCCAGGTAACGAGCAGGAGGTCATTCCGGCATTGCGCCGCCGGGCAGCATTTTTATCGGTTCGCGTACCCGTCCAGCGCGGGTGATACACCAGAACCGGCGTCAAGAACAACGACCGGCAGGGATGTTGAGGGCGCAAGCGCCGGGTATTTGAAACTCTGTCCGGCGCCGTAAACGGTCGGGGGAAATCATATTCCCGGCAATCCGCAATCGGCGCAGTAGTTTACCGCCACAGCCGACCCTTGCGACGGGGCAGCGAAATCGCCGCCGGCGCCAGCCGGCTCGATTGTTAAATTGGTGGTATGCTGAATTCCACTCAGGCAGTTCGTAAACCGGAGGAGCGGAAGGCAAATGGCGGAAATCTATACCCTGGGCGCCGGAACGCCCACCCCCACCCCGGCCCGATTTGGCAGTTCCCACGTCCTTAAACTGGGCGCCCAGCTCCTGATGTTCGACTGCGGGCCGGCGACTACCCATAAGCTGGTTAAGGCCGGGCTTTTCCCCACCCAGGTTGACTATCTCTTTTTCACCCACCACCACTTTGACCATGACATTGACTATCCCTGCTTTCTGCTTTGCCGCTGGGACCAGAGCATCGGCAAGGAAAATCAGCTTCAGGTTTTCGGCCCCGACCTGACGGAGCGGATAACCGAGGGAATCCTGGGCGAAAACGGCCTGTTCGCCCACGATTGGAAGGCGCGGGTCAATCACCCGCTCAGCCAGCAGGTTTTTGTCAATCGGGGCGGAGTCCTGCCCCGTCCGGCCCCGTCGGTGGCGGCGCGGGATGTAGGGCCGGGCCGGGTATTCCGCGGCCCCGACTGGGAGGTTACCGCCGCCCCCGCCGAGCATGTTCAGCCCTGGCTGGACTCCCTGGCCTATCGGGTCGATTCCGCCGAGGGAAGCGTGGTTTTTACCGGCGATACGCAGCCCTGCGACACGGTAACCGAACTGGCGCAGGGCGCAGATATAATGCTCTGCATGTGCTGGGACGACCAGGCGGTAATGGATGCCAACGGCGAATACAACGGCCAGTGCGGCACCACCGGAGCCGCCCGCATGGCCCAGGCCGCCGGCGTGAAGAAACTGGCGCTGGTGCATGTGGGGCCGCGCCTTTCAACCCATGGGCCGATGGAGCAGGGCATTGGCGACATCAGCCGGCTCTACGCCGGCGAGATAATATTTTCGGAAGAACTTATGCGTATATCGGTGTAATGCGCCGGGGCCGTCAACTGCCGGGGCCTGGCCGCGCCGCCCGCCCTGGCCCGGTCAACCCAGGGGAACTAACCGGTTACCAGTCCAGCTCCTCAATGGCGCCGTCCACATACAGGATTTGCAGGGCAGCCATAACGCTGGCTGCCAGCCGGGGGCGCTGGTCTGATGCCGCTGCGGCCGCCAGTTGTTCCAGCAGGTCAGACACCGGGGTTTGCCCGTCAATCAGGGCAACCAGACGGGCAACCAGGCTGCTGCAAGGCAGCCCCTCCGGGTGTCCGGCGGTAACCAGGGCATAGCCCCAGTCGAACCGGCCGCTGCCAACCACCGGCTTGCGTTCCACCCGGACGCCGGGGCGCAGCCGGGGCCGGAGGGTCAGCGCCGGCGCCGGGCGGCCGTCGGCGCTGACCAGCAGCGAGGCGGCCCGGGCCTGCCGCCGGGCCCGCTCCCGCGTCACGGCGCGAACCTGTTCAGTAAACCGGGGCGGCGGCTGGCCCCGTTCCAGCACCATGCGTTCATAGCCCCGGGGCGGCTGGCCGGCTACCGCCTGAATAAAAGAGGCGCGGGGCGAAAGACCGCCGTTGCCGACCGCCTCGTCCGGTTCCTCCAGAATGCGCCGGGCCTCCCAGAAATAAGACGCCATGGTGCGGTTGCTGGAGTAAAACAGGCGCGCCAGCTCGCGGAAATGGTGGTACTCCTTCAGGTAAAGTTCCTGGTAAACCTGGGCGGCCGCCGGGGCCATTTCCGGGCTGCTCAGGGCGGTAGCGGCATAAGCGGCGGCCAGGACGCCCGACATCAGGGCCAGGTGCACCCCCGAGGAAAACAGGGGGTCGATAAAGCAGGCGGCGTCGCCCAGCAGCGCATAGCCATCTCCGGCAATTTCGGTACAGGCATAAGACCAGTCCTTGACCATGCGGGGGCCGGCCACCCGCCGGGCGTTGCGCAGCATGCGGGCCGTATGGGGCGCCTGACTCAGTTGTTCCTCCAGAAACCGGGCCAGGCCCAGCTGACGCACCCGTCTTTCACCGGCCGCCTGGTCGGCTACCGCCCCCACGCTGGTCTGGCCGTTATGCAGGGGAATGGCCCACAGCCAGCCGCCGGCGCAGGACTCGATAAAGATGTTGCCTTCGGCCGGCGCCGGCAGCCTTTCGGCGCCGGCGAAGTAGGCGTAAACGGCCAGGTTGCGGAAGGACTGGTCCCACTGGCGCAGCGCCAGTTGGCGGCCCAGCAGGCAGCCCTGACCGCTGGCATCTACCACAAAGGCGGCGGGCAGCGTCCGTTCCCGCCCGCCGGCGTCCCGGCAGCGCAGGCCGGCGGCCCGGCCCCGGCGGAAGCCGGCCGGGTTATCGGGCCGGAGCGGGCCGTCAAACACTACTGCCAGGGCCTGCCAGCCCTGACGCACGTCCACCCCCTGGACGGCGGCATTATCCAGCAGCAACTGGTCAAACCGGGGCCGCCATACCTGGTAGGAATAGGGGTAACGGCGGTTGGTTTCGCCGAAGAACCAGCTCCATGGCTCCCGGTCCCGGCCCCAGACCATAGTAGCTCCGTATTTCCTGACGAAGCCCTGGGCCGCTACCTGGGGCAGGACGCCCAGTTCCTCCAGAACCGGAATGCTGGCCGGCAGCAGCGACTCGCCCACGTGGGGACGGGGAAAATACTCCCGTTCCACCAGCGTTACCGGCCAGCCCTGGCGGGCCAGCATGGTCGCTGCGGCGCTGCCGCCGGGCCCGCCGCCGATAACAACGACGCCGTCCGCCGTACCTGCCCCTGGGTTGTCCATAGCCATCGCTCTGCTCCCCGCCAGCCAGGGAACTGCCTTCCCCTGGCCGACATCCTCGGTCAGCTGCCTGCGCCCATTCTGCACCATCGCCGGCCGACGCGCCAACTCCGGCAAAGCGGTGTATCGTGTAGCGCTGCCAGATAAAATACTACTATGCAGTAATAAATTATGATTAGACATTGCTCATTTTATAGTAGATACGTAACCAGTCAGTTCATACACTGAATCAGTAGGCGGTTATGGTTAGATGGTACACCGGCGGCAAACTCATTACGGCGGCGGCAGGTATGGTTCTGCTGCTGGCGGCGGTTCCGGCCTGCGGAGCGGAGGCCACCCCGCCGCCAGTCCCGACGGCCACGCCGCAGCCAATGGAAGCAGCGGTAATGCCCGGAATAGTGCCGGTTCATCCGCCAGGGGTCAGGCCGGTGAATATTGCGCTGGGCGAGTGGGCGGTGGCGCCGGAGCAACCCTCGGTAGAAAGCGGGCAAAGCTGTTTCCCGGTGGAAAACCGCCGGCCGGCTGCGAGATGCGCCGCTGCCCCCCACTCCAGGCCAGCCGACTTGCGCCGCCGGCCCGGAGTAGGGGAATAACGCCCCCGGAAAGCTGTTCTGAACCGGCGCCCGACGTCGGCTGTTTCCGGGCCGCCCGGGCTGGGGCGCAGCTTCCCGACTGGGTTGCGTATGGTAAACTTGCCGCCAAGTCGCTGTTGACAGCAGCCGGCCATAGCAGATTACGGCGGAGGTGTTCGATGGCTTGCTATGCTTACGTTTCCATATCGGGGGAAGACAAGACGCTGCGGTTCGCCCGGAACCCGGACAGCGGAGAACTGGAACTGCTGGGCGAGACGGCGGCGCCGGGCCGGCCGGCCCCTATGACCGCCACCCCGGACCGCCGCTTTCTGTATATCGGCCGGCGGGACGCCCTGGCGGTTTCCAGCTATGCCATTCACCCGTCCGACGGCAGCCTGTCCCTGCTGCGCGCCGCCCCCCTGGAATCCGACCCTTGTTACCTCGCCACTGACCGGGCCGGGCGGTTCCTGCTGTCGGCCTATTACAACGCCGGCCACGCCGCGGTGCACGCCATCGACGAAAGGGGCGCCGCGGCCGGGCCGCCGGTTCAGTGGCTGGCTACCGGCGTCGGCGCCCATTGCTTCCAGACCGACCCGACCAACCGCTATGCCTACGTGCCGCATATCGCCGCCGGCGACGGCCCCAATGCCATTTTCCAGTTCCACTTTGACCCTGCGACCGGCCAGCTGACGCCCAACGACCCGCCCCGGGTAACCCCGGCCCGGCCCGACGGCCCCCGCCATTTCTGCTTCCACCCAACGCAGAACGTGGTTTACTTTTCCAACGAGCAGGGGTGCAGCGTTACGGCCTGTAACCTGAACCCGGCCACCGGACGGTTAAGCCCCTTCCAGACCCTTTCCACCCTGCCCGAGGGCTTTACCCGGCGCAACAGCTGCTCGCAGATTCAGCTAACCCCCAATGGCAAGTACCTTTACGCTCCCAACCGGGGCCACGACAGCATCGCCGGTTTTGCGGTAAACCCCGACGACGGCTCCCTGACTGCCCTGGGGCAAACCCCGGCAGAGGCGACGCCCCGGGCCTTTGGCATCGACCCGTCCGGCCGCTGGCTCTATTCCGCCGGCCTGGATTCAGGCCGGCTGGCCGCCTTCCGCATCGACGACGCCACCGGCGGGCTGGAACGCTTTGCCGACTACCCGGTGGGGGCGGCCCCCATGTGGGTGCTGCTCATCGAGGTATAGGCGCGGGTTCAGCCGGCCGGCGCCGGCCGCCGGTAATCAGCGCCCCCGGCCCGTTTTTGCCGCTCGTCGGCCGGACGGCGCGCCGGGCCGCCGGCGTCGGCTGCCCCGGCCAGGTTCAGGAGGCCAGCTGCCGGCCCAGGTGCAGCAGCCCTTGCTGGCGGCGGGCGGTGGCCGCCGCCCTCGGCCAGTCGGGCCCCAGCAGCTGCCGGCCCAGTTCCCGGGTCAGCTCATTTTCCTGGAGCCGGCCGAACCGCTGATACAGCGCCAAAGCCGGGCTGTCGGCAGCCGGGCCGGCCAGGGCGTGACAAAAGGGCAGAACGGCATTTACCGCCAGGTCTTTGGCCCGGGCTGCCCCCACATAGGCCGCCCGCTGGCCCGGGTCGGCGGCCACAGTCAAAGCGGCGGTCAGCCGGGACGGGCTGGCCCAGGCGGTCAGGGCCTGCAGCTCCAGCGCCAGGGTATCCCCCGCGCCTTCCCCGGGAGACGGCGTTTCCGGCAGAAAGCGGGCCAGCAGCCGGGCGGCGCCGGCGATGCGGCGGCGGGGGTGGTTGGCCGGCCGCACCCGGAAGCAGTGCCACTCCCCGGCGTCCATGGGGCGGCCATAACCGGCCGGCCGCCGGCCCGGCGGCCGTTCTGCCGCGTTCCGGCCGGTTGGCCGCCAGCCGGCCAGCTGCGCCAGCCGGGCTTCCAGCAGCCCCGCCCTTTGCGCCGGCGGCCGGGCCAGGGCTTCGGCGGCCAGCCGGGGCCAGGGCGCCGCCTGGGCCAGTTTCAGGAAAGGCCGTCGGTTGGCCCGGTAGCCCAGGGCCTCCAGCAGCCCCTGATACAGGGATTGAGCCGGCGGCTGTTCCCGGTTGAAGGCATAAAAGAGCGCCGCTTTAGCCCGGAAGCGGGCATCCCCGGCGGCGTCCAGCAGCCGGCCCAGGCTGACGGCATCGGCCGGCGTCGGCCAGCCCTGCTCCACCAGCCGCCGCCAGAGCAGCCCGCCGGCGTCCGGAGCCCCGGACGGCGCCGGTGGGCCCACTTCCGGTTCCAGCAGGGCGGCCAGGGAGATTACCGGAGCCTGCTGGCCGTTGTGCAAAAGGGTAGGCTGGTCTGCCGTTTCCAGGGCGGCGTGCAGCACCACCCCATTGTAATTCGGGTCGTCGGCGTGGCCGTGAGCGTACCAGTCCTGCTGACGCCGGTGCAGTTCCACGTCGCCCTGCACCACGCCCAGGCCCTCCACCTCCAGCAGGGCGTCCCGGAAATCGGGGCCGGCGGCGGTTCCGGCCCGGCCGGGGTACAACACCCGGATCCGGCGTCCGGCGCCGGTGCGAAACTCCCGCTGCCGGGCCGCCCGCTGCTGCCACAGCCGGGCCAGCAGCTTTTCGGGCAGCGGGCCGTACTCTTCCTTCCTTTCCGACAGCAAAGGCATAACCGGTTAAGGTTTACCACCAAATCGCCGACAAGTCCAGCGCCGCCAAACCCGGGCCGGGGCAACCGCGCCAGAGCATACCGCCCCAGCCTCCATGAAAAAAGAACCCGGCCGAACCGGGGCTGTTGGACTGCCTTTCCGCTTGAAATTGCCGCCGGCCGGGAATGACGGGAGTATTCCAAAGGTGTATTATTCCCGCAGGGCAACGCCGAGGGTTCCCGGCGTTGCTGGCTGAAAGTTCCGGCGGTTGCAGCAACCCCGGGGCCGTCAGCGGCGGTTGTTCGGAAAAGCTGCTGCCTCCGGCGGCAGCCGGGTTGTAGCATACCAGACAGCAATGGAGGGCTGATAATGCAAGAGAACAACCATGACGCCCACGCCGGCCACGACCACGACGCCCACGCCGGCCACGACCACGACGCCCACGCCGGCCACGACCACGACGCCCCGCCCGGCCACGACCACGACGCCCACGCCGGCCACGACCACGACGCCCACGCCGGCCACGACCACGACGCCCACGCCGGCCACGACCACGCCCATGACCTGAGAGGGGCCAGCAAAAAGGCTCTGGTTATCGCATTGGCCCTGATTTCCACCTACATGGTTGCCGAGGTAATCGGCGGGGTGCTTTCCGGCAGCCTGGCGCTCATCGCCGACGCCGGGCATATGCTTACCGACGCCGCGGCCATTGCCATGGCCCTGGTTGCTATGTGGATTGCCGAAAAGTCGGCCTCGGTGGAGCATACCTTCGGGTATTACCGGGCCGAAGTGCTGGCCGCGCTGGCCAACCTGTTCTCCCTCTGGCTGATTGCCGTGTGGATTCTTTACGAAGCATACCAGCGGCTGTTTGTTGAAGAGGTGGCGGTGATCGGCTGGCCGGTTTTGCTCGTCGGCGCCGGCGGCCTGCTGATTAACATCGCCGCCGCCTGGGTGCTGCACCGTTCCTCCCAGCACAGCGTCAACGTGGAAGGCGCCCTGCAGCACGTCATCGCCGACGCCCTGGGGTCGATTGCCGTAATCATCGCCGGCGCCACCATCATCATCACCGACCGGCTGGGGAACGCCTGGCATATGGTTGACCCGCTGCTGAGCGCCATTATTGCCCTGCTGATTGTTTACAACACCCGCAAGCTGATTGTCCGGGTAATGAAGGTGCTGCTGGAGGGCGTCCCCGACCATATCGACGTTTACAAGCTGTGCAGTGATATTGAAGAGCTGCCGGGGGTAACCCTGGTTCACGACGTTCACGTTTGGACTATCACCTCGGGCAGCGAGGCTTTTACCGCCCACGTGCTGGTTGACCCGTCGCATACGGATGACGACGATACGCTGCTGGATAACATCAAGCGGATTGTGCACGAGCAGTACGGCATTGGCCACGCCACCATACAACTGGAGCGGACGGCGTCAACCTGCCAGGAGGACCACCACGTGGACCACCTGTACGCCCAGGCCCGTTCCACGGCCTGACCTGATGCGCCGCCGCCGGCCGCCGCTCCGGTCAGCCCCAAAAGCAAATCCCCGCCGGCCCGGGCCGGCGGGGATTTATCGGCAGCCCCGGCAGACGGAATTAGTGGGTATGCCCGGCATGGTCGTGTTGGTGGTGTTCGTGGCCGTCGCACTCGTGGGGGTCATGGACGTGGCCCGGCTCATCGCCATGATGCTCGTGAGTATCGCACTCGTGGGCGCTATGGTCGTGAGCTTCGGCGTGGTGTTCGTGGGTATCGCACTCGTGAGGGTCATGAACGTGGCCCGGTTCGTCGCCGTGATGCTCGTGAGTATCGCACTCGTGGATGTCGTGAAGCTGCATCGGTTCCCCCTCCTTTTCAGCGTCCAGGCAGACGCCGTTTTTTTGATGGCCTCCCCGCCGGCCTTTGCCCGGCCCGGGGACTAAACCCGGCTGGCTGGGGATGGAGGGTTCGAACCTCCGCTTCCTGATCCAGAGTCAGGCGTCCTACCACTGGACTAATCCCCAAAAGCCGGCGGCGCAACCCCTCAGGCCGGCCACCCGGCCCAACTACCATTTCATGGTAGTAACCGCAGAACCCGGTGTCAAGCCGCTTCCCTTCGCCCAGAACGGCGGTTCCCCACTGCGCCGGCTCCAAAGGGCCGGAACAACCGGCCCAATGGCGGGCCGCCCGCCCCGGCTCTTCGCCGGCTTCTATGAAACCGGCCGGCGGCCCGCGCGCCCCAACGGTTAAGGGCCGTCAGCCAGGAACTTCATCGTAATGGTCAAACTCGGCAATAACCTTGTCATCCCGCAGCTGCGCAATTTCCTCCGCAGAGTAGCCCAGCAGGTCGGCCAGAACCTCTTCGTTATGCTCGCCCACCCGGGGGGTGGAACCGACCACCGCCGGCGTGCGGCTGAAGTGCCAGAAGTCCCCCGACACGGCAATGGAGCCGGCCAGAAAATCGGGAACCTCCATCAGCGCGCCCCGCTCCCACGGGTGCGGGTCAACCGCCGCCTGGGCAATAGTGTTCACCGGCGCGGCCACAACGTCGTGGTCCGTAAAGTGGGCAATCGCCTCTTTCATGGTCATATCGGCCATCAGATCAAGCATGGCCTGGTTAATGGCCGCTCCGTGGCGGCCCCGTTCGTGGCGGGTAGTAAAGCGGGGGTCCTCCAGCCATTCGGGCCGGCCCAGGGCGTTGCAGACCCGGTGCCAGTGGTGCTGGTCGCCAGCCGCAATCAGCACCCAGCCGTCCTTGCAGGGGTAGGTGCCGCTGGGCGGGGCCGCCGATTCCCCCCGCGCCGGTTCCACGCCGGCGCCATGGTAGGCCGTTACCGGAATTTCAGTATAGCTGTAGCCGGTATCCGCCAGGCATACGTCAATCGACTGCCCCTCGCCGGAGCGTTCCCGCTCTTGCAGAGCCGCCAGCGTGCCGATGGCGGCGTGCAGGGCCGTAGTGCGGTCGATAATCGGCACCCCCGCCCGGACGGGCGGCATACCCTCCTGGCCGGTAACCATGGCAATCCCCGACATAGTCTGGCCGATAGGGTCGTAGCCGATTTGTTCCCGGTAGGGGCCGAACTGCCCATAGGCGGAAACGTTAACCATAATGATGCGCGGGTTAAGCTCCCGCAGCGCAGCGTAGCCAAAGCCCATATTATCGATGGTGCCCGGTCGGAAATTCTGCACCAGCACGTCGGAAATCCGCACCAGCCGACGCAGCGCCTCCTTCCCTTCTTCCCGGCGTAAATCCATACTCAAGCTCTTCTTGCCGCTGTTGTACTGCACCCAATAGGCGCTCTGCTTGCGCACCCAGGGGCCGTGATAGCGGGTTTCCTCGCCGCCCAGCCGCTCAACCTTGATTACCTCCGCCCCCAGGCGGGCCAGCACCTGGGCGCAGCGGGGGCCGGCCTGGTGGCGCCCCAGGTCAATTACGCGGATCCCGTTCAGGGGATTGTTGCCCTCTGCCATTCTGATACACCCCTCATTCTGCCATTTGGTTCGCCAGTGGCCCTAATTTACCACCGCCAGGGGGAAAAGGGCAAGTTACGCCCCGTCCGCCGCCGCCCTTTGCCCAGCCCAACCGGTTATACCGCCCCCCTGGGCCGGTTTCGGGCCGCCGCGCTATGCCATACGCGCCATGCCATAGCCATGCCATAAGGGATGCCGGGCCGCCATTTTCGAATATGGTGATATACTGCGCCGGCGGGCCTTTCCCCGCCCGGCCTTGTTATGGTAAAATCCGCCCTGGCAGTGCCCCGGGCAGGAAGGACTGCATTCGCCCAGGAATACAACCTGATGAGGTAAATTATGGCAGATAAAGGCGGCTACCCCCCCCCCCCCCCCCCCCCCCGAGTTTCCGGGACTGGAGGAGTGATGCGGCGTTTCACACCAATAAAACCAGGCTGGGTTAAGCCGGGGTTCGCCCTGGGGCTGCTGGCGCTGCTCCTGACCGGCCTCATCCCCCTGTCCCAGCCGGCGCAGGCACAAGAATTCGGCTCCAACGCCCGTATTAACCTGAACCCGACAGACGGCAGCCCCACCGGGGTGGTTAACCCTGACACCGGTTACAACGTGACGTACTCCGGGAAAACCATAACCGCCGACATCCCGCATCCTAAAAGTACTATCCGGCTGTACTTCTTCGCCGGAACCAGTGGCGGAGAGACGTCAGAAAAGACCGAAACGCTGGGCCTCGGGACGCACACTGTAACCGGCACTACATCCACCGGCGTCTCCTACAGCCTGACCGTGACCGTGACCAACCCTGACCTCACTATGGATGTTGGGCGTGGCACCGGCGGCTTGATTTCATGGAAAACTCGTAAAGATTCCGGTTTCAGTGGGGCCAGGGATACTATAAGCACGGGAACCGTCACCCTGCCGCCGGGCATTACCGCCTCCGTCCGGCTGCGCGCCGCGGAGTCGCCGGGCGGGATAATACTTGAAACCAGAACGCTGAACGTCGGCTCGCACACCTTCACCGGCACAACATCCGCCGGCACCCTTTACAGCATAACCCTCAAGGTGCAGGCGGCGCCGCTGCTGGTATCGGCAGCAGACTCGACTATTTCCCTGGACGGGGCCGCCACGAAACTGGGCTGTTTCAACCTGTTATTCGCCCAGCACAAGGGCACAACTTACCTGGAGGCCCGGCCAGGCATGACGGAGGTTAATGCCCATGCGTCGCTGAGTGACGCAACCAATGGCGTTACGCTGTCCAGCTCCGTTTCCGGCATCATCACCGGACGGAACGTTAACCTGAACCCCTGCGTCAATCTGGGCGTGGGGGTTCACAAGGTTACCTGGACCTGGCGCGGCCCCGACGGCGCCGGCACGGGCAATGTGAACCTGGAAGCGACCACCTCCACCACCATCACGGTAACCGAGGCGCCGCCCACCAACACCCCCACGCACACCGCTACCCCCACCAACACCCCTACGCCTACACCGACCAATACCCCTACCGATACGCCAACGCCCACGCCCACGCCCACGCCCACCAATACACCGACCGACACCCCCACGCCCACCAACACCCCGACCGATACCCCCACGCCCACGCCTACCAACACGCCCACCGACACCCCCACGCCCACCAACACCCCGACCGATACCCCCACACCCACGCCCACCAATACCCCGACTGATACCCCCACACCCACCGACACCCCCACGCCCACCAATACCCCCACTGATACCCCCACGCCAACGCCCGGCGGTGCGCCAACCGACACCCCGACGCCCACCAATACGCCTACGGATACACCCACCCCCACGCCCACGCCGACGGGAACGCTGACCCCCACCCCCACGCCCACCAGTACGCCACAGCCGCCAAATCCGCCGGCCGTGTCCCGGTTCGTCGTCGAGTCCAGGCAGGTAACCATTCATTATATTGCCGTGAGCGGAATAACCCGGTACGAATTCCAGTATCGCAAAGTGGGCGCAGCAAGCTGGCCCGACGCCAGCCCGGTGGTTACCGTCGAGGACACCGCTACCACCTACACCATAACCGGGCTGGACAACGGAGTCTCGTACCAGGTAAGGATACGGGCGATCAATGACGGCGGCGGCAGCAGCAACTGGTCCACCATCATATCTTTAGATATGCCGACCAATACACCCACACCTACGCCAACCGGCACGCTGATGCCCACCAATACACCAACAGACACACCCACGAATACGCCTACTCCGACGCCCGCCCCCACCAATACGCCCACGGATACGCCCACCCCGACCAATACGCCCACGGATACGCCCACCCCGACGCCCACCCCGACAGGAACGCTGACCCCCACGCCCACCAATACGCCACTTCCGCCGAACCCGCCGACCATCGTTCGGGATGTACCGGGGGATGGGCAGGTAACTGTCCATTATATTGCCGTGAGCGGAGTAACCCGGTACGAATTCCAGCATCGCAAAATGGGCGCAAGCTGGCCCGACGCCAGCCCGGTGGTTACCGTCAGGGACACCGATACCAGCTACACCATAACCGGGCTGGAAAACGGAGTCTCGTACGAGTTCCGGATGCGGGCGTACAATCGCGACGGCAGCGGCCGCTGGTCCATCGTCTTTGAAGAAACGCCAATGCTGCCGACCAGCGCCACCACCCCGACGCCCACCAATACGCCTACGCCTACGCCTACGCCTACGCCCGCGCCAACCAGTACGCCCACGCCCCCGCCCGGAGTAGTGCGGGGCGCCCTCGTCCATCAGCCGGCGGCGGCAACCCCAACGCCCACCCGCCGGGTGGTGCGGTCAGCAACCCGCACGCCCACGGCAACGCTGCCGCCCACCGCCACCAACACGCCGACGCCGACGGCCATGCCCACAGTGGCAATGCGTACGCCAACGGCGACCACGCCGGCCATGCCCACCGCCACCGCCACCCCGACCCGGATGCCGCTGGCCATGCTGCGGACGCCCACGGCTACCCGGCGGGCAATACCCACCAGCACGCCGCTCCCGGTGGTAATGCGGACGCCAACGGCCACCCCGTCGCCGACCGCCACCGCAACGGCAACGCCGACCAGCCGGCCCAGTCCGACGGCCACCGCAACCGCCGTCCCCCTGCTGCCGGACAGTTCCCTGGACGCAGTACGCCCGGAGCCGACGATCGCGTCCACCGCCATGGCCGCCCCGGCCCTGGCCGCGGTGGAACCCACGGCCACGCCAGTACCCCCGCCGCCCACGGCCACGCCGATACCGTCCACGCCGGCCCCGCCGGCAGAAACCGGCGGCATCAACTGGCTGCTGTGGGTAATAATCGCGCTGGTGGTAATAGCGGTGATTGCCGTCGGGGTATATCTGTACCGGCGGCGGCAGTAGCCCAGGAAGACCAGCCCACCCGGCGGCGCTGCGCTGCGGTTTCAGCGCCGCCAACTACGGGCCGGGCGGAGGTATCCGCCCGGCCCGTAGCTTTAATGGCCGCCCCGGTTCCCTCGCCGGCCCGGCGGCAAAGAACTGTCGGCCTCCCGGGGTAGGGAGGCCGGACGCACTCTACATAACCTGCCGCCGCGCACCACGCACCCGCCCCTAACCCGGGTGGCCGGGCGTACCACGCCGGGCGCAGCCGTGGCAGGAACCGGCCGCCCCGCAGGGCGCAGCGGCGGCCGGAGCGTTAATCGGGCCGGCCGGCGGGGCCGCCTGCATCGCCCGCCTTTCACTCCCACCTTCGGCAAACAGGTCAAGCCTTAACTGCCGGCCAGTGGGTGGACGCTGGCCGGGAAAGGCCAGAAAGGGCCAGGCCCGCCGGCGCACCACGCCCATCGCCTGCACGTCCCGCCAGTTGTCGATGCGATGACGGCGGCGGGCCTCGATAATGCGCCGGGCCGCAGTGGGGCCCAGCCCCGGCACCCGCAGCAGCTGCTCCTCGGTCGCCCCATTAAGGTCCACCGGAAACGCATCGAGGTTCTCCAGCGCAATCGCCGTTTTGGGGTCCTGGTCCAGAGGCAGAAAACCGCCCCCGTCAAAGGCATGCGCCAGTTCCCCCGCCGAGTAGCGGTAGATACGCTTGAGCCAATCCAACTGGTAAAGACGGTGTTCCCGCAGCGGCGGCACGGCAGGGCGCTCCTCCAGCGGAGTATGCGCCGCCGGACGAAAGGCCGAGTAATAGACCCGCTTCAGGTTCCAGTCGCCGTAAAGCTGCTGCACCCGACCGAAGATGTCCGCGTCAGACTCGTCGGCCGCGCCCACTACCAGCTGGGTCGCCTGCCCCACGGCGCCGCCGCTGCTGGCCTGCGTCAACCGGTGAATCCAGGCCATCGGGTCAAGAATGCCCCGCTGATAGTCCTTGTGCGGGCTTATCCGCCCCATCATCTCCGCAGTAGGGGTCTCAATATTGACCGACAAGCGGCTGCCCAGACGGTGGGCGGCCTCCACATACTGATACTCGGCGCCGGGCATCACCTTCAGGTGAACATACCCCTTAAAGCCGTGCCGACGCCGCAGGGCCTCTACTACCTGCACCATCTTTTCGGTGGTTTTGGAACCGCTGCCGGCAATGCCCGAACTGAGGAACAGCCCGGCGACGGCGTGCCGGCGGTGCAGTTCCATAAAGGCATTGGCCAGCTCATCCACCTTGAAAGCATAGCGTCTGCGGGGAACATAGACGCTGTTGGGACAATAGGCGCAGTCCAGCTTGCAGAAATCGGTAAACATCACCCGCAGCAGGTTGATGAACTTGCCGTTAGGCATGGCGGCGCGGTAAACGCCGGGGGCCGGACGCCTGGCCGAAGCGGAGTAAGAGCTGCCAGCCTCCGGGCGCGCCCGCTGGCCCGGCCCGGCGCCAGCCTGGCCCGGCGCCAGCACATCATCGCCGGCCATACCGCCCAGCAGGTTAATCTTCTCGTAAACATCCGGGGCGCGCTTAATCAGCATGCGGATACCCTCCAGCTTAACAGATAGAACATTAGTTCTATACAGGTTAAACAAAGGTCATCCAGCGTGTCAAGGGGTTGCTGGGGGGCAGGAACAGGTCGCGGCGCTGGCCTGGCTAGGGCTGCCGACTTCGCCAGTCGGTCCGAAAATCCAGCTCCTCAATTAACTGAAAAAGGTTAATGCAGCGGATATTAACGGCTTGGCAAACGTCGGGAATATGTCGGTTAGCCCCCTGCCGGCCGGGTTTTGACTGTTCGTTGGTTACAATTACCCGGCTGCCCGCATCGGCAAGGCCATGCGCCACCAGATACGGGTCTGCGCCGATTTCATGAAAAGCATCATCAGACAGGTTGACCCCGTAACCGGCTCGAATGACCTGGCGGAGCAAATCATCGGAGACCTCCTCTTGCAGTTGCAGGGAAGGCCGTTCTTGCAGCCAGGTGGCTAATGGATCCGGGGCCGCCAACTGGGGCAAAACAATTTCGTCAACTATCTCCGGCGGAATCTTCACCAAGCCCCTTTCACCCATGGCCGACAGCCATTTCCAGAATTCGGGTATGCGATGCAATGGGTAGTAACGCCGGTGAGCCTCAATCAACCCACTCGCATCCAGGAGGTAAATCAATCGAGTCTCCTGCAGGAACGTCATGCGTCAAGCAATGGGTAAACCTGGAGCAATTTTACCCCCAGGATACGCGCGGCCCGGGACACCGACAGCGTCCCATCCGCCAGCGTTCTTCGAACCAGCTCCAGAATTGGGCTGCCCAGACTGTGCTTGCGCACCAGGTAATAACTGGGCCCGCCGCCGGCCCCTCTGCTGCGCACCCTGGCCTGCTCCTGTTCCTCCCGCCACTGGCGACCAAACAAAGCATTCAGCCGTCCATAGGTTCCCCACCCGATTAAGCCGGCCGCTGCCGCTCGGTACGCCACCATGCTGCGACTAACATTAATCTTCTCGGCGAAGGCGCCAATCCGCTCCGCCATTGCGTCAAAATCCGCAACGCCGCCCGGCAGCAATTCATCCAGGTCCTCCATCGGCAGCAGAAACTCGCCGGCCACCCCGTTGCAAAACCGCTCCACCTCGTTTTCATCGTCAGAATATTCCCCGCCAACGCCCGTCTGCCCCAGCAGCAGGTGAACCAGCTCGTGCAGCAGGGTAAAGGAAAGAGCCGGCCGGGCGTCGTTGGTATTGATTACTATAAAAGGCGCCAGGTCATCCGCAATCGAGAACCCCCTGAAGGTTGCGACCTCTATATTGGTGTGGTGGCTGCCCAGATTACCCTGAAGTATTACAAATACCCCGGCCTGTTCCGCCCTTTCCCGCAGCAAGTCAAAAGCCTCTTTGGCGGTTCGCTGCTCCCGGTACTCCGCTAACGGAACATTGAGCAGCCCCTGCAATGCTGCAAGCACGCTGCGGCGGCCATCAGCAGCCGACCGGCAGCCGATGAAGGTCAACGGGGCCGCTTCGTCCTCCTCCAGCAAAAAGCGAACCATGCTTTGCCGTGCCTGAATCTCCCTCAGCAAAGCATCCAGCAGAGCCTCCTCCCTGGGCGAAGTTTCCCGCTGCAACGAGCGGAAATCGGCGCCCCGGTCGCCTTTGCGCGGCGGCTGGGGCAGGTAAAAAGTAAGCAAAGGCCGGCGGTACTGCTCGGCCATCCTGCCCAGCTGCGCCCGAGTCGGCTCCCTGGCGCCGGTTTCCAGCGCCGCCAGTTTCGCCTCCGCCGACGACTTTGCGCTGTCCTTGAAACCCAGCTTCCTGGCCGCCTCTGCCCGGTCAAGGGCCGCCGTCTCCCGGGCCCAAACCAGTATTTCCGGGTTAACCTGTGGCATAATCTAACGTCTCAACCGGCCACTGATTGGCCGGCAGCGGGCAGAACATTGCCCCGCCGCCGGCCGGCCTTATTCCCGCCCAGCGCCAAACCGACTCCACCGGCCCGTAATTGCCCCCCTGCCATCGGCGCGGCTGACCAGCTGACCGGACCGGCGTACGGCAGGAGTTCAGCATGCCGTCCGGCTTCAGCCGGCCGCCGCCCGGCGCAATAAAGCCTTTCCCGACGGCCCGGTTTGCCGTCAGGAAAGGCTCGGTTAACTGAAGGACGGCCAACCCGTCAGGCAGCTGCCACAGGAGGGCAATCTTAACCGCCGGCAGAATCCCGACGGCGCTCGCCAGCCGGCTGCTGCGCCGGGGCTAAACCTGGTAGGGCGGCGTGGGGGTGCCAACGCTGGCCGCCGCCCGCGCCGGGGCTAAACGCTGAAAGAAGTCCCGCACCCGCAGGCCTTCTTGGCATTGGGGTTATCGAAAGTGAACCCCTTGCCGTTCAGCCCATCGGAAAAGTCCAGCTCGGTGCCTACCAGGTAGATGTAACTCTTCTTGTCCACCATCACCTTTACCCCGTGCTGCTCCACCACCTTGTCGCTTTCCAGCTCCTCGCTGGTAATCTTCAGGTCATAGGTCAAACCGGAACAACCCCCGCCTTTAACCGCCACCCGCAGGCCCACCTCCCCGGCAGCGCCTTCCCTCGCCGCAAAGTAGCGAATCTTGTCAGCCGCCTTTTCGGTGATTTTTACGCCCAGTTCCACTCCATCCATCGTTATCGACATATACATCCTCCTGGCATACTGCCGGAAACGCCGTTAGTATTCCAGCCTTAATTTTACGTTCCGCCGGGGCCGGCCGTCAACGTCCGCCGGCCTCGGCGGCTCCCGGTTGCCAGCTGCGGCGGCAACGGCGGGCCGGGCGGAAAACCGGCCCGCCGCCAACCAGCCCTTAACCACTTTTTAATGCCGCCGGATTACCCTATCGTTGACACTGCCAACAGCGTTAATTTAGGATTTGCGCAGAAACCATGGCAGAAACCAGGCAGAAACCATGAGACAAGCAAGCGGTCTTTCGCGTATGGCTGCCTACGATATTGGGCCAGAAAAAGCCAGCATCCTGCCGGTAACTACACCCATTCAGTACAACGTGCCGGCCTTTCGCGGCATTGAGTATCTCGCCTATCGGGGCGAACTGCGGGTTCTGCGCCGTCAGCTGCTGGCCTTACAGGAGTCGCTCGTCTCCAACGAAGAGCGGGTGGCCATCGTTCTGGAGGGCCGCGACGCCGCCGGCAAGGGCAGTACCGCCGCCGCCATATCCCACTACCTGGACCCCAGAGCCTGCGGCGTAATCAGCCAGGGCATACCCACCCCCAAAGAAATGCGCAGCTGGCTGGGCCACCATTACAAACTCCTGCCCCAGCCCGGCCAGATGATTATCTTCGACCGTTCCTGGTACTCCCGCGCCCTGGTGCAGCCAGCCATGGGCTATTGCTCTATGCGCCAGTACCACTATTTCATGAGCCGGGTGAACGACTGGGAAAAAGATTTGGTGGACGAAGGAATTTCCCTGATTAAAATCTACCTGTCGGTTTCCCGGGAAGCCCAGAACCTGCGATTCCGGCTCCGCCAGGACAGCGACCTGCAATACTGGAAGTATTCCGCCAACGACCGCAAGGTGGCGGAACGCTGGCAGCTGTTAACCTATTTCAAGGAGCGGATGTTTGCGGTAACCTCCACCGACTACGCTCCCTGGGTTATCATCGAGTCCGACAACAAACAGCAGGCCCGGTTGAACGTCATCCACTATATCCTGACCCGCTTCAGTTACCCCGGTAAAGACCTGCGCCCCGAGGTTATTTACCAGGCAGCGGACACGGATATGCTGACGGATATGATTGTGGACGGCGTGCTTTTCACCGGGCTTAATCGGGAACAGGTGGGCATTCTGGAACGGATATATATGCATGAATAGAGCTGACCTGCCGCAGCTGTTCGCCGCCGGGGGCCTCGTCCTCTGCTGCGGCCACGCCATCGTCATCCGCAAACACCGGCTGCTGGATTTGCCCAAGGGCAAGCTGAAGTACCCCGGCGAACCTTACCAGTTCTGCGCTTTGCGCGAAATCTCCGAAGAGACCGGCCTCCCCCCGGAGCTGCTCACCATCCGCCGCCCCCTCTGCCGAACCAGCTATATCTCCTACTACCAGGTTGGCCCGGTAAACAAAACGGTGCAGTGGTTCCTGCTCGACTATGCCGGCTCCCTGGCCGACGCCTTGCACCCCGACCTGACCGAAGGCATTGACCAGTGCCAATGGGTTCCGCTGTCCCGGCTGTCCGAGGCCCTGCGCGCCGCCCGCCCTTACCTCCGCCCGGTGCGTCAGGCCATCGCCCAAAGCCTGGCCCTTGCCCCCGGCGTCCGCTAGCGTTGTGCCGCCTTCGGGAACCGGCCCGCAACGGCAGCCGGCCATGCCCCAGTGCGCAAACAAGGGCCGGCCGCCCCGTCGGCAAAGCCGGGCCCGGCCATAGCCAGGGTGTCAACCACCACCGGGCCCGATGCCACAGAAATAATGCCGGCCGCCCAGATTGACTGAACCCTGGCAATTACCCTGAAATCGGAGGACGCCCGCGGTTCGCCTCCGTCAAAATCGTTCCCCGGCTGCCTTCCGGCAAAACGCTGCCACCGGTTGCCCTGACCGTTCACCTGGCGGGAGAAAACAAGGGCCGAACCTGCTGACGCAGTTGCACCTGACGCTGCCGGGAATATACCGGTTCCATACCTGCTTTGACCACCGGCTGCTGACCCCGCGCGCCGCTGGGGGTGATTTGCTCCAGGCTGGCAACGCCCGCCCCCCGGTAACCGCCGGCGCCGGCCGCTGCGCCCCCGGAGATATAAAGACGCAGCGCAAGCCGGCGAAGACACCCATGCCCCGGCCCTTCCGGGAACCAGCCCCGCCCGGCGGCCGGCATCCGCCGGCCTACCACCAGCCCAGGGCCCGACCCAGCACGGCCGCTGCCGTCAGCAGGCCGCCGCCCAGGGCGCCGCCGCCGCCGACACTGCCCAGGGTTTTGCGGCTCACCCGCACGTTTATCACCGCCCCGGAACCGGCATCCCCGGCGTCCCCGTCGGCCGCCCCGGCCAGCCGACACCCCCGGGCCGCTTCCGAAGGGCCCGGGTCAAGCCGCCGCTCCAGCCGCTGCAGGTGACAGCGGGTATGCCGCGCTTCCGTCTCCAGCACTGCCAGCCGTTCCCGGATGTTCTCCAGAGACAGCCATACCTCATGCGCAAAATCCTGCGTTGACAGCATCCGTCAAAAGCCTCCTCGCCGCCCGCCTTTCCGACTAAACCGGCTGCCCGGCGCCGCCCAAACCGGCCAACCGCCGGCCCCGGAATCGATTCGCCCCCCGGTTTTCCTTCACGCTTCCCGCACCAGCCAGCGGGCCGTAACCTCCCCGGTGCGCGCCTCGGCCTTCAGTTCCATTCCCTCTATGTAGCAGTCGCCGGCCAGCTGTCCGGCGCCGACGCCCAGCTTAACCCGGTCGGAAAGAACCCGGTGTACCATCTGGATGATGTTCTTGCCATTGCCGTTAGGCAAAGTCAGCCACAGCAGAACCTTATCGGTTCCCTTGCGGGCCAGCCGGGACTCGGCGGACTGCCGGGCGGCAGTATAGTTGTCGATGTACCGACATTCCACCACAACGGATTGACCCCCCGGCGCGTCCGGGGTTTTGGACGGCTCGGCCTGGTAACGGGTAGCTTCCAGAGCCTGGTACGCGCGGGCAGCCCGCAGCCGCAGCCGCGTAACGTAGGCCGTTTCCACCGCGTGATTGTTCCGCAGGCGAACCACCGTCCCTTTGCCGGCATAGGCAGCCGTGTTCGACGAATAATCGGGCAGGGAAACGGCCAGGCTCCCGGTCAGGTCGGCGCCGGACCCGTCAAAGCGGCTGTTGGCGGCATAATCGGAACCCGCCACCGGAACCTGAAACCGGTCCACCACGTCATAGCTGCCGCTCTCCGCCACCAGCTCCCGCGACTCCCCGGCGGGAATGGCCGGCACATCCCTCAGCCGCCACACCTCCTGCCGCCCCTGATCAGCCAGCCGCCGGTAGCGAAAGGTTACCGAGCTTTCCAGCCGGCCGTCGCCGCCCGCCGCTTCCTGCCGGGAGCAGTAGGGGCCGGCCTTCGTCATGGCCCCCAGGGTGGCTTCCAGCGTAGCCCCCAGCGTGGCCCGGGCGGTGGTGTGCGCCCCCGATTGACGGTGCCCGGAAGCCTCCAGCCGTACATAGCCCCGGCCATCCAGGTACAGAAACCCGTCCTCCTCGTCCTGCAGAGCATAAAGGGCCGACCGGGCCGGCAGATCCCACAGGGCCCGCGGCTCGGCAGCCACCAGCGTTTGCCCGGCGTCCAGCCGCCGCCGGTTAACGTTGAAGCCGGCCCACGTCAGCAGCCGGTTGGCAATGGCCGCCGCGGTAAGGTTTCGCCCGCGCAGCAGGTTATGCAGCCGGGCCTGCCCCAGGCCCTGCAGGTCGTCGGCGGCCCGCAGCCGGCACGCCGGCCCCTGTTCCGGGTTCACCGCCGGCGCAAAGGACTCGACCGCCCCGCAGAAGAAGCTGCGCCACCCGCCAAAAGCGCCCCAATGATCCCACGCCGCCGCCGCGCCGCCATCGTGCCACAGGCCGTGCCGGGCAGCCGTCAGGTTGCCGGCGCTGCCGGCGCCGTCCAGTATCTGCCGCCGATCCATGCTTCCGCCATCCAGGTCCGTGGCGAACAGCCGCACCGAGCCGCCGTGCAGTTCGATTTCAATGTAGTAATTAACCCCTGCCGACAACGCCGGCCCCCGCCGCAAGCCGGTAGCGTAGCCGAAGGAAACATCCTCCAGCACGGTTCCCCGGCTGCCAAAGCGCACCCTCAGGTAGTCCCATTGATTGACGCAGCGCAAAGCCACGCCGCTGCCGCCGTCACTCTCCCGGCGGTAAGTGAACCCCAGGTGGGCATCCGCCTCGCCCCAGTCCAGCGTATATACCGCCGGCCCCTTCCCCGCAACCGGGCGGGCCTGACCGCCGGAAACGGCGACCCCGCCGCCGCCGGACAACTCCTGCACCCAGACCAGCCCGGCGCCCACCGCCGGCGCGCGGCCGGCCAGGTCGCCGGCGCCGGCGAAACCATCATACGGGTAAGCGAAAGCGGCCCATACCCGCCGGCCCGGCCGCGCCAGACCCGCCAGGGGGGAACGGGGGCTGCCCGGCGGGTATTTCCCGTGGTGGTTCCGCAGCACCAGTTCCAGCGCCGCCGGCGCCGCCCGGTCGCTGCTCCCTCCCGGCCCCGCCGTCCGGCCCCAGCGCCAGTTCAGAGCCATAACATCCCCGGCCACATCTTCCTCGTAACCGCCCGGCCCACTTTCGCCCCAGATACCGTCCTGGTCCCAATCCACCCAAATACGCCAGTGGGGGTTAGCCATACGCCACCTCGATACTTGCCGGTTAACGGCGGGCCGGCAGCCCGGCCGGGCCGGAACCGCCGCTGACCCGGCCGGGCCGGAACCGGCAGCTCCGGCGCGCCCGCCGGCCCTGGCCCGACTCCGCCGCCGCTACCACTCGGTTACCGTTACCGGGCCCGACTGACGGAACCGGGCCGTAAAACGCACCAGCCCATCGCCCTGACCGACCTTGCCGGCCAGCTGGTAAGCCAGGCACAGAAACCGGCCGGCAACCTTGCGCCGCCCGGTCCGGCGGCCGGCCGGCCCGAAGCTGACGGTAACCACCCGGCCAATAATCCCTGCCAGCACAGCGTCGGCCCCCACTTCAGGGGTATCATCAAAAAACCCGTGCAAGGCAAACTCCTGCGGCGGCTCCGGCCCGGCAATAACCTGCTGCGCCGTATCGTTCAAGCCGGTAACATCCAACCACGATACCTGTCGCCCCAGAGGTTCAATCTCCTCCAGGTATGGCGACAGGTCCCGGGGTGTCCCCCCGGCGGCGTCCACCTCGATATAGCTGTTTCCCGCTACCGGATATTTAGCCATGCTTACCCTCCATTAACGGGGCTTCCCGGCGACTGCGCCCGGCGGAAAGCCCCGGGTTGTTAGCCGGGCCAGGCCGGTTCCGGCGCGCCTTCAGCCGCCGACGTAGGCCTGCACCAGAAAGGTAACGCCCCAATATGCCGCCCGCTGGTAAACCACCCGGCCGGCATTGCCGGCCCGAATTACCCGGAACCAGTCCGCTGGCCCGGAGCCTTTCAGCTTTGCCGCCGCCGCATCCGCCGACCCCTCCATCGCCGCCGCCGCCGAGCCGAAACCGGCCGGGCTGACGTAGGCCGCCGCCGCATCCCAGGCCTGCTCCCCATCCGCCGAGCCGGTTAACAGCAGCACCGCGAAGCGGTAGCAAACGTCGTCCGCGCCGATAACCCGGTGGTACTCGGCCAGCGGCTCTCCGGGCTGGATGATGGCGGCCGGCAGTTCCGGCATCCCTTCGGGCGGGTAACGGTAAACCCGCACCCCGGCAAGGCCCTGCTCCAGCCGCCGCGCCAGTTCATCGCGCACCTCATTAACCGACATTTCCCTGTCCTGCCTCCTTTGCAGCATCCGGGGCAGCATCCGGGGCAACATCCGGGCTGCCTCCGCCTTTTGACGCCCGGCCATCCCTTGAACCGGCCCTTAAACCGGCAGCTTGCGGAAAGGAGTCAGCAGCCCGATTACTTCGGCCGGCAGGCCGTCCCGCCCCGGTTCGGGCCGCTGTCCGCCGGCGGACGCCGCCGCGCCGTCCCGACTGCGCCAGGCCTGGGCGGCGATTTGCCGGCACGCTTCCACAATGGGCGCCGGATAGCGGTACACCGCAACGGCCGAACCGGCCCGGTGCGCCGCCGGCCGGGAGCCGTTTACTCCCCGCTGCACTGTTACCGCAGTCCCGTCCACGGCGGTAACGTACAGCTGCTCGGCGCCGATAGCCAGGGTTTGCCCCGGCGACAGCTGCCCCTCTTCGGCCAGGGTAAAGGCGTCCGCTGCCGCCGTCAGAGCGGCGTCTTCGGCCAGCGCGCCGCCGGCTTCCGTTACCTGCCGGAACCCCCAACGGCCGCTGATGGCCACAGTGGCCGGGCCCGGCGGAAAGCAGCGGCCCTTTACGCCCGCCAGGGTGGACGACAGCCGGGTATGGGGGCGTCCCCAGGGTTTTTCCGGCGCAGCGTCCAGCGGGTAGAGCCGATAATCCCCGGCCGGCCAGACCACCGCCGGCCCCTGGGGGTGAACCTGCGTGCTCAGTTTTTCAACGGCAATCAGGTCAGGCACCAGCAGCTGCTGTCCCCCGTCTCCGGCGAAGCGGCGGATGGCCTGCGTCACGTAAAAGTAACGATTGCAGTAGCCGTCGATACGGCGCGCGGCCCCTTCCAGCAGGGCCAGCAGCCTTTGGTCATAGCTGCTGCCGGCAATGTTCAGCGACCCTGCCGACTTGAACGCAGCCAGGTCGCAATAGGCATTGGTCATCGCTGCCTCCAAACCTCATAAAATAACGGCCCGGGGCGGTGGACGATTTACGCTCCGCCCCCCGGGCCGCCCCGCCGGGCTAGACCCCGGTAATGTTATATTGCAGGGCGGTATGGGTGGCCTTGCTGCGGTTGCCCGTCCGCTCCATGAAGGCCAGGCGCATGCTGACCACCATAATGTTCTGCCGCTTCTGGATGTCCCGGGTGGTTTCAATCAGCAGTTCCCGCCGGAAACCAACGCGCCACTGGGTCCGGTTGGCAATCAGCAGCCGGCCGGTGGTATTGCCCGCGCCGCCGTTGGTAACCTTGCCGTCTTTGGCCGCCGGCGCCATCTGCTCCGACACGATGACCGGAATGCCTTCCACCGCGCCCAGCTGCCCCCGCAGCAGGGTGGCGTTGGAACCCACCTTGTCCAGCGTGCGGAAGTTATTCACCAGCAGCGACTTGATGTAGGTGTTGACGTCCATAATGTAAGCCAGTTCCGAAGGGCGCACTCCGTAGCGGCCCAGCTTGCCCCTGATTTCGTTGAACATGCCGTCGTTGGTGGTGGCGTTGTGGTTGTTGGCCTGGCTGACGTTATCCACCAGGGGCAGGTGCAGCAGCCCGTCGAAGCCGAGCAACCAGTGGCCCTTGCCGGCGTCGCTGCTGGAAATGGTGGCCCCGTCGGCGTTGATGTTGTTGACCGTGCTGGTATCGGCGTTAAGCAGCACGTCGTCAATCACCTCCACCGCGTTGCGCACCAGCGAGCTGCGCACCTCATCCGCCATGGCGATTACCGCATCTTCATCCAGGCTCAGTGACCAGGGAACCTCGGCCACCAGTTCATACGCCGTCAGGGTTTGCCGGCCGGTCGCCAGAGCCGAGGCGGTGGCCGCCGAGTTTTCCGCCCCCGGATACCAGGTTACCGCGCCCAACTGCAAGGGAATCTCAAAGGGGTTGGTAGGCATATCCACCCGGGAAAACAGGGGCGCCACCAGGGTTTCCAGGTTAACATCGGCCCACAGCGCCGCCGCCTCGCCGGTAGCCACCAGCTCATCCCCGGCCCCCGCCGTCGCGCTGTCCATCGCCGCCTTCAGGTTATTCTGCCAATCGTCCAGCATCCGGGGGTTAAGGCCCGAAGGCTCCCGCAGCTGGGCATTAAGCACGCTGCGAATGTAGGCCAGGGAAAGAACGTCCATACCCCGATACTTGCCCTGCGCCACCCGGGGCCGGTCGCCCCCGCCGTACCGGGCCAGCAGGGCCCGCCGCTCGCCGTCCCGCCAGCGCTCCTGCGCCCGGTTCAGCTGACCGGCAATGCGGCTCACCTCCTCCTGCAAGGGCGGCAATTCCGCATCCATACGGGCCTGATAAAAGTCCCGAATGCCGGCCACCTCCCGCTTAATCAGTTCAATATCCTGCATAGCCAGAGTCATACACTCTCCTGGTAACTTCAGATTCGGGTATCCGGCCAGCCGGCGCCGGGGCCGTCCGGCTGGCTGTTATCCATGGGGCCGGCCTGACGCCGCTGCGCCGCTGCCGCCTTTAACCGCCCTGGCTCCGGGCGGCCCGAAGGGTTATCAGCAGTTCCGCCAGCAGGCCGGCCGCCCCCGGCGGGGGAGCCGGTTCGGCGGCGGCCCCGGCCGGGGTCGCCGGCCAACGCCCGCTGTCGGCCGGTCGGTCGCCCTCCGCCATTCGGTAAAGACAGCCGCCGGAGCAGGGGGTTGGCGGCCAGGCGCGCCGCAAAGCCTGACGGTTGGCCGGCACCGGCACTGCGCTCACCTCCAGCAGCTCCTGCTCCAGGAAGCGAAGGCCCAGAAAAGCGCCCGTGCCTTCCTGCCGTCGCTCTTCGTAGCGCAGCGGCTTGAAGCCCACCGACACCCCCTGCTGGTAGCCGCTGCGGTAAAGAGCGGCCACCTCGCGGGCAAAATCGGTAGGGGCGAACTCCATGCCGGCCAGCAGCTGCCCCGGCTCAACCCACAGAGAGCGGGCCCGCCCGATGACCGGCCGGGTATAGTCGTGCGCCCAGAGGAAGACCGGGTTCTGGCGGTAGGCCGTCAAATGCCACCCCTGGGCAGCAACCACGTCGCCGTGGCGGTCCACCTCCTCGCTGGAAACCACGAAAGTCATAGCCGAACTATCCCCGGCACCTTCCCGGCCGGCCGCGCCACCGGCCGCCGCTGCCGGCCCGCCGTTCAGGTTCCGGGCCGGGGCGCCGCTCCACTTGCGCAGCAGCGGCGCAGCATTCAATCCGCGGCGGTAACTATCCAAAGCCTCCAGCAGCCGTTCGCGTTCCTGTAAATCCGAACCCCCTGCGGGCAACCAATCTGACAAAGCAGCGCCTCCCTGGTTAAACTTCAGGCCGCCGGGCCGACGGACGGGGCAGCAAAAAGACCGGAACAAAAAAGGGACAAACCCTGATAGGGTTTGTCCCCTGCCGGGTTGACCCCGGCTGCTTCCCGGCCGCAGCGTTTAAGTTTCTGCCCGCCGCCGACCTGCGGCTGTCCCTTGTCGGTTAATAATCACGTTAGACCAGGGCAATCCGGCCCGTCAACCGCCGTCTGACAGCAAAAACCCCTCGGCCTCATTCGCTTTCCGGGCCAATGCTATATGGAGTTTCAGCATGGAGTTTCATCCGTACGGGTCAGGGCCATGCAGTTCAGCAGTTAACCCGCTCCACGCCCTTCAGACACCGGAACCATCGACGGGGATGGGCGGCCCGGCCCTTCCCGGCCCCCGGTCATAGTCAGCCAACCGGCAACCGGCCCGGCAAAGCGGCGCAGCGGTGGGCGTTGCGGCAGGAGTATTCCCAACATACGTTGGTTGCCGGTGTTTAACAGAGACGGCAGGGAAATTGGACCACCGGGAGGCGGCGCCACCGGCTCAACCCGGAGCATACCGGGACGGGATGCAGGCGCCGGGTGCGGCTCCAACCGGCTGCCCGGATATGGCCGCTCCCGGGGCGAGAGGGGCAGCGTTTTCCGGTTTGCCTTTGACCTTGCGGCAGGTGGTGTATCCCTTTATGCCGGGAGCCGGCCCGGCAGTCCCCGGGCCGCCCGATGGGGTATCGGGCGGCCCGGCGTCCCCTTGCCGGCCAGGTCAGCGGGCTGTCCTACTGCCGCCGCCGGTACAGATATACCCCGACGGCAATCACCGCTATTACCACCAGCGCGATTATTACCCACAGCAGCCAGTTGACGCCGCCGGTTTCCGCCGGCAGGGCCGGCGTGGGCGGTATCGGCGTGGCCGTGGGCGGCGGGGGTACTGGCGTGGCCGTAGGTTCCACCGCGGCCAGGGCCGGGGCGGCCATGGCGGTGGACGCGATCGTCGGCTCCGGGCGTACTGCGTCCAGGGCGCGGTCCGGCAGCAGGGGGACGGCGGTTGCGGTGGCCGTCGGACTGGGCCGGCTGGTCGGCGTTGCCGTTGCGGTGGCAGTGGCGGTCGGCGGCGGGGTGGCCGTTGGCGTCCGCATTGCCAACGGCGTCGGCGTCCGGGTGGGCACTGCCCGCCGGGTCGCTGTTGGCGTGCGCAGCAGCGTTTCCGCCGGCAGCATGGTTGCCGTTGGCGTGAAGGTGGGCAGCGCCCGCGCCGTTGCGGTGGGCGTCGGCGTGCCGGTTGGCGACGCCGGCGCGGTGGTGGCCGTCGGCGTGGGCGTCGGCGTGCTGGTTGCCCTCGCTGCTACCCGGCGGGTCGGCGTCGGGGTGGGCATATCCGCCTGGCGCTGGAGGTAGCCCTGAACCACTATGGGGGGCGGGGTGGGTGTGTCGGACGGCGTGGCCGCCGGGGTCGGCGTATCCGTCGGGGTCGGCGTAGGGGGCAGTGTTCCCGTGGGTGTCGGCGTCGGCGTATCCGTCGGCGTCGGCGTGGGGGGCAGTGTTCCCGTGGGCGTGGGGGTCGGGGTATCCGTCGGCGTCGGCGTGTTGGCCAGCGTTCCCGTGGGCGTGGGGGTGTTGGCCAGCGTATCTATAGACACGACGGAAGACCAGCTGCCGGCGCCGCGGCTGTTGTGCGCCCGCATCCGAACCTGGTAAGTCGCGCCGTTGTCCAGCCCGGTTATGGTGTAGCTGTCAGCGGTATCCCTGACGGTAACCTCCGGGCTGGTGTCGGGCCAGCTTTCGCCCGCTTTGCGATGCTGGAATTCGTACCGGGTTACCCCGGTCACGGCAACATAACTGAAGGTTATCTGCCCGGACTCGCCGCCGCCGTACCGGACGAATACCGGCGCCCCCGGCGGGCCGGAAGGGGTGGGGGTGGGGGTCAGCGTTCCCGTGGGCGTGGGGGTATCGGTCGGCGTATTCGTCGGCGTGGGCGTATCCGTCGGCGTGGGGGTGGGGGGCAGTGTTCCCGTTGGCGTGGGCGTGGGGGTGTTGGCCGGCGTTATAGACACGACGGAAGACCAGCTGCCGGCGCCGCGGCTGTTGTGCGCCCGCATCCGGAACTGGTACTCGACTCCGTTTTCCAGCCCGGTTACGGTGTGGCTGGCAGCGGTGTCCCTGACGGTAACCACCGGGCTGCTGCTGGGCCAGCTTGCGCCCGCTTTGCGATGCTGAAATTCGTACCGGGTTACCCCGCTCACCGCCTGATAATGGACGGTTAGCTGCCCAGACCCGGCGACGAGCCGGGTGAATACCGGCACCCCAGGCGGGCTTGATGGCGTGGGCGTGGGTATCAGTGTTCCCGTGGGCGTAGGCGTATCTGTCGGCGTATTGGTCGGCGTGGGCGTATCCGTTGGGGTGGGCGTGGGGGGCAGTGTTCCCGTGGGCGTAGCCGTTGGCGTGTTCGTGGGCGTGGGCGTAGCCGTTGGCGTGGGCGTGTTGGCGGGCAGCATTGCGTCAAAGACGCTGGACCAGCGGCTGCTGCCGCCGTCATTGTACGCCCGCATCCGGTACTGGTAGGTCGCGCCGTTTTCCAGCCCGGTTATGGTGTAGCTGGTATCGGTGTCCTGGACGGTAACCGGGCTGGTGTCGGGCCAGCTTTCGCCCGTTTTGCGATGCTGGAATTCGTACCGGGTTATTCCGCTCACCGCCGTATAATGAATGGTTAGCTGCCCATCCCCCTTGACGTCCCACCGGATGACCGGCGGATTTGGCGGACGCGGTGTATTGGTGGGCGTGGGGGTGGCCGTGGGGGCCAGTGTTCCCGTGGGCGTGGGCGTGGGCGTCGGCGTATCCGTCGGGGTCGGCGTGGGGGGCAGCGTGCCGGTGGGCGTCGGCGTGGGCGTCGGTGTATCCGTGGGCGTATTGGTCGGCGTGGGCGTGGGTGTCGGTGTGGCGGTGTTGGCCGGCGTATCTATAGACACAACGGAAGACCATCTGCCGGCGCCGCGGCTGTTGTGCGCCCGCATCCGAACCTGGTAAGTCGCGCCGTTGTCCAGCCCGGTTATGGTGTAGCTGGTATCGGTGTCCCTGACGGTAACCGGGCTGGTGTCGGGCCAGCTTTCGCCCGTTTTGCGATGCTGGAATTCGTACCGGGTTATTCCGCTCACGGCAACATAACCGAAGGTTATCTGCCTGGACTCGCCGCCGCCGTAAAAGGTGAATACCGGCGCCCCCGGCGGGCCGGAAGGCGTGGGCGTGGGCGTCAGTGTTCCCGTCGGCGTGGGCGTATCCGTTGGGGTGCTGGTGGGCGTGGGCGTGGGCGTATCCGTTGGTGTGTTGGTGGGCGTGGGCGTGTTGGTGGGCGTCGGCGTATCCGTCGGGGTCGGCGTGGGGGGCAACGTGCCGGTGGGCGTCGGCGTGGGCGTCGGGGTATTCGTGGGCGTATTGGTCGGCGTGGGCGTCGGTGTCGGCGTGGCGGTGTTGGCCGGCGTATCGATAGACACAACGGAAGACCAGCTGCCGGCGCCGCGGCTGTTGTACGCCCGCATCCGGACCTGGTAAGTCGCGCCGTTGTCCAGCCCGGTTATGGTGTAGCTGGTATCGGTGTCCTTGACGGTAACCTCCGGGCTGCTGCTGGGCCAGCTTTCGCCTGCTTTGCGATGCTGGAATTCATACCGGGTTATTCCGCTCACGGCAACATAACCGAAGGTTATCTGCCTGGACTCGCCGCCGCCGTAAAAGGTGAATACCGGCGCCCCCGGCGGGCCGGAAGGCGTTGGCGTGGGGATCAGCGTTCCCGTTGGGGTGGGCGTATCCGTTGGGGTGCTGGTGGGCGTGGCAGTATCGGTGGGTGTGCTGGTGGGCGTTGGCGTGGCAGTTGGCGCACCGCCGGGCGTCGGCGTGGGCGTGGCAGTATCGGTGGGTGTGCTGGTTGGCGTGGGAGTGGCAGTTGGCGCACCGCCGGGCGTCGGAGTGGGCGTTGGCGTGGGAGTATCAGTAGGCGTGCTGGTGGGCGTGGGCGTGGCAGTTGGCGCACCGCCGGGCGTCGGAGTGGGCGTGGGAGTATCAGTAGGCGTATTGGTGGGCGTGGGCGTTGGCGTGTCGGTTGGCGTGCTGGTCGGCGTGGGGGTGTCGGTCGGTGTGTTGGTTGGCGTGGGGGTGTCGGTCGGCGTATTAGTGGGCGTCGGCGCGTCAGCCGGGGTGGCGCTCTGCGCTGTGGGAGCGGCTCCGTAGCCGGCGTGGTTGACGGCGCGGACCTGGAAAGCGTACGCCGTGCCGCTGGTAAGGCCGGCAACCTCGTGGCTGGTCGTATCTTTGTCGGAGCCAGGAATGTTTGTCCAGTTTCCGTAGGTGCGTCCGCCCCGCTTGCTGCGGTACTGCCAGCGGGTGATGGTGTCGTCGCCGGGGTCGGTCCAGGCCAGGGTTGCCGCGCCGCCGCCGGCGGTGGCAGTGAAGCCGGCGGGGGCGGCGGGGGCGGCCGTGGGGCTGGGCGACGAGGCGGAGACGAAGAATGTGACGTTATTCGAAAAGGCCCGCCAGCCTGGCCTTACGAAGCCGCCCAAAATGTTGGGAGCCATATTGAGGCTAGATATATAGGTGTTCTCGTTGGTGAGGCCCGTCTGTATATACGATCTCGTGGCGGAACTGCCTGCGCCGGAGGGTATAGGACTCCTTGCGCCCCAACTTGCGTTCCCTCTTTGGAAGGCGATGCTCCAACTCTCGAACGCAGGAGAAGGGGCTATGGGGCCGCTTAGCTCCCATCTGAGAGTTGCCTGCCCGTTGCCGGCGGTTGCAAAGAGGGTGATGAGCGGGGCGGTAGGGGTTGCGGCTGCCTCTGCGGAGGCAGTGCCGACGCCGGTGGAGTTTCTGGCGCGAATCTTGAACCGGTGGGCAACGCCGGCGGCAAGGCCGGTTAGCTCGGCGCGGGTGGTGTCCTTGTGGGAATTGGGAATCTCGGCCCAGGCGCCATAGTCGGCGGTTCCCACTTTCTGCTGGTATTCGTAGTAGTCGATGGTGTCGTTGTTGGGGTTGGTCCAGGCGAGGGTTGCCTTGCTGGGGCCGGCGGTGGCGCTGAAGCCGCCCGGAGCTGCCGGGACGGCAGCCTGGTTGGCGAAGGAGGCCAGGATTGATGCGCCAACGCGGCCGGGGGAGGCGAGCAGCATCGCGAGAATGAGGGAGGCGATGAGGGCCAGCCCAAGCAGGATTGGGTTGATTCTACGCAGCTGTCCCATTCGGATTAACCCCCAAACTCGGGGGGGGGGGGGGGGGGGGGGGGGGGGGGTAATTCCGAAGCCGGGGCGGCTGCCGCCTTTACCTGCCATAGGTTGCCTCTCCAGGTTAAAAATTTGGTTGCAGCAGTCCTTCCCGCGTGGGGGCTGCGGCTATGGATTTTAGCAAAAAGGTTCTCGAAAAGGAATACCTTGCGGGCGGGGTCTTGACCTGCTCCGGCTGGTCGGGAGGCCCGGTTCCCGGGCGAAATGGCGGTCTGATTTCACGTACCGGCACCCGTTGGAAATACCGGCGGCAGCGGTTCATTGACTATTGCCCGCCCGGTGTGGTAGCCTGACTGAAAGGGGCGTTTAACTGGCCTCCCCGGTAAACTGGGCAAACCCTTTGGAGTGTTGTGTAATGGAAGTAACGGCGCTGGCCATCGAAAAACTCAAGGAAGTAATGCAGCAGGAAGCGGAAAGCAGCAGTTCCCTGCGGGTTGTCGCCATGCCCTCCGGGGGTGGCCTCCAGTATATGCTCACCATGGAGAAGGAAAAGCAGGACGACGATACCATCCTGAACCTGGAAGGGCTGGAATTTCTGATGGATTCGGACAGCGCGCCCTTTCTGGAAGAGGCCACGATTGACTACGTGGAGGAGTTCGGCGGCCAGGTTGGTTTTGTAATCAACAACCCCATGTTCTCCGGCGGCGGCTGTGGCAGCGGCGGGTGCGGCTGTGGCAGCGGGGGATGTGGCTGCGGCGGCGGTGGCTGCGGCGGTCATTAGGCTTCCCCTCTTTACTTTACCCCTCTCCCTTTGACTGAACAAACTGCCGGGGCCCGATTACAGCCAGGCTCCGGTAGCTTGCCGCGCGTTACGCTTTCTGAGGCGGCCGGCGTTCCGGCGCAAACTGCGCTGCGACCCCAACGCCGGTTTGCTTTCAGACCGCCGCTTTATCGGCAGCGTAACTTCTGGCATGCAGCAGCCGGCCGGTTCAGCTTGCGCCGGCGGCAGCGTCCGGCGCCGGGCCGGTCTCCGGCGGCGGGCGCCGGAGAAGCGTTTCCGCCGGCGGCAGCCAGTGGACGGCGGCATGGGGACTGAACCGCTTTCCCGAGACCGGTTTTCCAACCGGAAAGCCGCCAGGGCCCGGCATCAGTGAACGCAAGCCGGCCCTAAATCCGGCTGTAGCCGCTGCCCGGCAGGGTTACTCCCCGCCCGCGGGCGTCGGCCAGCCGGCCAAATTCCTGCAGCAGCTGCTGACTATAGGTTACCCGACCGGTTACGGCGTCCAGCGGCTCGGTAGCCAGCAGCAAAGCGGCCTCGGCCAGCAGCCCGGGCGGCTCCCCGGTCGGGTCATCCGGCCCGGCAGCCAGGTTGTGATACACCGTACCCGGCGTTGGCACCACCAAAGAAGGCGACACGCAGGTTACCGAAATGCCGAACTGGTAAACCTCGCTGGCCAGGCCCTGGGTGAACCGCTCCAGCGCCGCCTTCTCCGCCCCGTAGCAAGTACCGCCGCTGCGGCCCGCCGCCGGGTAGGGCCCGCGGCCCGGGCCGGCCGCCGCTCCGGACGAAATGTTAACGATGCTGCCCGACCCGCGGGGGATCATCTGCTCCAGCGCCGCCTTGCTCAGTATGAATGGGGCATGGACGTTAACCTCCCACGACCGTATCCAGCGGCTGGTGGCAAAATCCTTGACTGGCGCGAAGTAGGTAAGCGCGGCATTATTAACCAGCACGTCCACCGGCCCATACAGTTCCCGCGCCTGTTCAATCAACCCTTCGCACGCATCGGGGCGGGCCAGGTTCACCGCCACCGGGCTCGCCTCGCCGCCCGCCTGGCGAATTTCGGCTACCGTCCGCTCCAGCGAGCCGGCCAGCGGGTGTTCTCCCTCCTTCAGGGTACGGGCGGCGCAGACAACCTGTCCCCCCGCTTCAGCGAACCGGGCGGCGATTGCTGCCCCAATGCCCCGGCTGGCCCCGGTAACCACTACTACCTTGCCGGCCAGCTTGCTCATCGTCGTCTTCCTCAACTTTCCGGTCAATTTACCCCCAGTCCACCGGGCTGTAAATGCAGCAGTAGCCGCCCATCGTCGTCTTCCTCAACTTTCCGGTCAATTTACCCCCAGTCCACCGGGCTGTAAATGCAGCAGTAGCCGCCCATCGTCGTCTTCCTCAACTTTCCGGTCAATTTACCGGTGTTTCTCCGGCCAACCGGCACCGTATAATAGCATAATGGCCCGGCAGTACCGCCTTTACCGCGACCTGGCCCACCTGTGGCCCGCCTTCAGCCCGCCGGAAGAATACGCCGACGACGCCCGCCATTGGCGCGAGGCGTTGCGCGCCCGGCTGGGGCCGGGCCGCCATCCGGTTCTGGAACTGGGTTCCGGCGGCGGCCATACTCTTTCGCACCTCACCGATGACTTCGCAGTTACGGCAGTGGAGCTTTCGCCTCAAATGCTGGCCCTTTCCCGCCGGCTGAACCCCGGCGTAACCCACCACCAGGGCGATATGCGCTCGGTGCGCCTGGGTTCCACTTTCCGGGCAGTGCTGATTCACGACGCTATATGCTATATGCTTACCGAGGCCGACTTGCGGGCTGTCTTCGCCACCGCCCGGCAGCACCTGACGCCCGGCGGCCTGCTGCTCATCTCTCCCGACTACTTCCGGGAGAACTTCGCCGGCCCGGTGGTGCTTCACTGGCTCCGCCAACAGGCTGACCCGCCCTTCACCGTGGTGGAGTTCTGCCACGACCCCGACCCGACGGATACTACCATCGAATCTCTCTTTTTCTTCATCCTGCAGGAAAGGGATGGCCTGCGCATTGAGCAGGACCGGCATATTACCGGCTTGTTCCCGGAAGCAACCTGGCTGCGGCTGCTGACCGAGGCCGGCTTTACCGCAGAGAGCGTTACCCTGCCGGGCTACCCGGGCGGCTATGGCGGCCACTTGCTGGCGGCCCGGCTTCCATAACCGCAGCCGCTGCCGGGGCGCCGGGACGTTAGCCGTTGGCCGGCCCCGGCAGCGAAAGCCGCCGGTATTGCCCCCCGATATGCCTTGCGCCGGGTTGGCCCGGCAATTAACCTGCATGAATAATTTGCCGACTTTGACCGCCGGCGGTTCAGCCCTGCCGACGACCATGTTTATCCGGGCTTATCCGGTACGAGGGGCCTGCGCCGGCCGCGCCGCCATGAACGAAACGGAAACATCCGCCAAAGACCTGTGGCAGGCTACCCTGGGGCAGCTGGAATTGCAGCTGCCCGGCAACACCTTCCGAACCTGGCTTCAGCAAACCCGGGGCGTCGGTTTTAACGGACAGGACTTGCTGGTGGAAGCGCCCAGCGCCTTCACCGTCGCCTGGCTGGAACAGCGCATGTACCAGAACATCCGGCGCGCCCTGCGTCAGGTTTCCGGGCAGCTCTACGACGTCCATTTCCGGGTTCCGGCAGAGCTGACCGAACCCACTCTGCCCGGGGCGAAGACCGAAGCAGGCCCAGACCCGGCGCATAACGGGGCCGGGGAGCCGGCGGCCAACTCCGGGCAGCGGTTCAACCCCGGCCTCAGCTTCAGCAGCAAATATTCCTTCAACAGCTTTGTCGTCGGCAACTCCAACCGCATGGCCTTCAGCGCCGCCCAGGCGGTGGCCGACGCTCCGGGCCAGGCTTACAACCCCCTGTTCCTTTACTCGGGCGTCGGCCTCGGTAAAACCCACCTGCTCCACGCCATCGGGCAGGAAGCCAACCGCAACGGCCGGTCGGTCCTGTACGTCTCCTCCGAGCAGTTTACCAACGACTTCATCTCGGCCATCCGCAACCGCGCCACCGAGGAGTTCCGTCAGCGTTACCGCAGCGTTCAGGTGCTGCTGATTGACGACGTTCAGTTTATGAGCGGCAAGGAACAGACCCAGGAGGGCTTTTTCCATACCTTCAACGACCTGCATACCGCCGGCTACCAGATTGTTCTGACCTCCGACCGGCCGCCCAAGTCCCTGGCCCTTCTGGAAGACCGCCTGCGCTCCCGCTTCGAATGGGGCCTGATTGCCGACATTCAGCCGCCGGACCTGGAAACCCGCATGGCCATCCTCGGCTCCAAGGCCGACCAGCTGAAGGCGCGGGTGGAAGAAAGCGTCATCGAACTAATCGCCAAGCGGGTGCAGAAGAACGTCCGGGAGCTGGAAGGCAGCCTGAACCGGGTAGTCGCCTACTCCCAATTGATGAACCAGCCCCTTACCCTGGAATCCACCTCCCGGCTGCTGGACGACCTGACGATGGATACCGCCCGCCACGCCATCGACCCGGAGCGCATCCTGGAGCAGGTATCCCGCCATTACCGGGTATCCGCCGCCGACCTGCTGGGCCGGCGCCGCGACAAGGTTACCGCCCTGGCCCGTCAGGTGGCTATGTACCTGCTAATCTACGAACTGGAGCTTTCCCCCACCGAAGTGGGCCGGCTGCTGGGCAACCGGGACCATTCCACGGTCATTCACGGCGCCGGCAAAATCAACGGGGAAATCAACGAAGATTACCAACTCCGCCAGGACGTGCTGAACATAAAAGAGGCAATTTTCACCTGACTTCCCCCTCGCCCCAGATACATTCGTGGATAACCCCCGGTTTTTCGTGGATAACTCCCGAATTGCCGTGGGCAACTCGCCCGTTGCGCCGCACAAACCCCGCCCTTACGTTGAGCAAAAACGCCGCCTCGCCCGCCGCTCCTGGCCGTCCCTGTTTCCCGTCCCGCTTATCCACCCCAGCCCGGCAGTTATCCACCAGCATACCGGATAACTCCATGTTAAACTGATACCTGAACCCCGAAGCCGCAGCTACCGGACCGGGAAGTTATCCACTAATCAACACCCTTATTGCCATTATTACTTCTAAAGAAAGAAGAATATGATTGATACTTTAAGGATTAATATTAAAGCCGGCGATGGCGGCAACGGCTGCGTCAGCTTTCTGCGGGAGAAGTACCGGCCCAAAGGCGGGCCTAACGGCGGCGATGGTGGCGATGGCGGCTGCGCCTACGTGGTTGGCGACTCTTCCCTCAATACCCTGCTGCACCTGAAATACAACAGCACCATGTACGTGGCCCGCGGCGGCCACGGGCGCGGTAAAAACCAGCGCGGGGCTAACGGCGCCGATACCGTCATCAAGGTGCCGGTAGGCACGGTGGTTTGGCAGCTGCACCCGGACGGACGCCGTGATTTCCTCGCCGACGTTACCGATGCTGTTCCCCGGCTGGTGGCCCGTGGCGGCGCCGGCGGCTGGGGCAACGCCCATTACGTTTCGCCTACCAACCAGGAGCCGGTACTGTCCCAGAAGGGCGAGGGGGGGCAATACGTGGTCCTCTTCCTGGAACTGAAGCTGCTGGCCGATGTCGGCCTGCTGGCCCGCCCCAACGCCGGCAAATCTACCCTCATCTCCCGCTGCTCCGCGGCCAGGCCCCGCATCGCCGACTACCCCTTTACCACCGTTGAGCCGGTGCTGGCCGTCGCTTCCAGCCGGGGGCAGGATTTTGTGCTGATGGAAGTGCCCGGTCTGCTGGCGGGCGCCCACCAGGGCGTCGGCCTGGGACACCAGTTCCTGCGCCATGCCGAGCGGGCCCGGCTGTACCTGCACCTGCTGGACGGCCTTTCCGAAGACCCGGTGGCCGACTTCCATATGATTAACCGGGAGTTGCAGCAGTTCAACCCGGCGCTGGCCTTGAAGCCCCAGATTATCGTGGTCAACAAGCTGGATGTAACCGAAGTGCGGGAACGGCGTCAGGTTCTGGCGCTCAGGCTGCGTCAGGCGGCGGCCCAATCGCCCTGGCTGCCGCAGGGAAGCGATGCCCCCATTCACTTTATTTCGGCGGTAAGCGGCGAGGGCGTGGCTGAAATGCTGGGCCTGGTGGTGCAAACCCTGGATAACCTGCCCCGGGAAGCGCCCCTGGCCGAGCGCGCCGGCCATGACCGGCAGGAGTCGGCCCCGGCAGCCCCACCGCGGCGCCGGCCAGCCGCCGCGCCGCCGACCTTCTACAAAGACCGGGGAGTGTACGTTATACGCTCGGAGCCGTTGGAACGGCTCAGCGCCCTGGCCGATACCCGCGATTACCGGGTGCTGCTGCAACTCTGGCGCGAGATGACCCGCCTGGGCCTTGCCCGCCGTCTGGAAGAGGCCGGCATTGAGCCGGGCGATACTATCCGCATTGGCCGCGCGGAGATGGAATGGTTCTGAAGGCGGGCGGCCAGCCGGCCGGCGCCGCCCGGCCGCGGGGCGGCTCTGCCGGCCCGGTGGCGGCCGGCGTTGCCGGAGGCCGGTAATGCGTCTGGGGGTTCTGGGCGGCACCTTCGACCCGATTCACCTGGGGCACCTGCTTATCGCCGAGCAGTGCCGCGAAGGGCTGGCGTTAAACCGGGTGTTCTTTGCGCCGGCCGGGCTGCCCTGGCTCAAGAACAGCCCCCCCGCAGCCGACGCCCGCCACCGGCTGAATATGGTTGAACTGGCGGTTGCGGGCAACCCCCACTTTCAGGCCCTGGAAAACGAGGTTAACCGCCCGGGCCCTACCTACACGGTGGATACCCTGGAAGAGTTGCGGCAGCAGTGGGGCCCCGAAGCGCAGCTGCACTTCATCCTGGGGCAGGATGCCTTTGCGAGCTTTGCCCGCTGGAGGGAACCGGAACGGCTGCTGACCTTGTGCCGGCTGGTGGTGGTGGGCCGCTCCGGCTATGAGGAGACCGCCGCGGCAGACATTCTGGCCTTTTCCCGCCATACCGGCTGCGGGCCGGCGGCCCTGGAGCGGGTCATCGCCATGTCCGCGCCCGGCGTTGATTTCAGTTCGACCGAGATACGCCGCCGCGTTGCCGCCGGGCAGTCCATCCGCTACCACCTGCCGGATGCAGTGGCGCAATACATCGCCGAACAGGGGCTGTATGCCGGCGAGGCCGGAGGGGAAGCATAAAACGGGGCCCGGTCATAACCGGGCCCGGCGTTGAACCACCCTGGCAAAACCCGCTTCGCTACCGTTTATTCAACCGGAAAAGTACCCCCCCATGGTCATCCCGCTGCACCGTGAAGAGAGACCAGAAATTATAGCCGGCCTGCTTGATGGTTTCCCGGCCCCCTTCATTCCGGTCCACCAGCGCCACAACCGAGGTCAAATCGCACCGGATATTCTTTTCGGCGCATATCTCCTTGAACTTTTCTATGGCGTCCAACGCAGAGTCGCCGGTGGTAACCACATCCTCAACGATAGCCACCTTTTGCCCGGATTGTGGCAGCGTACCCTCGGCCAGTTCATCCGTTCCGTGCCCTTTGCCTTCCTTCCGGATGTAGAAAGCCGGGATTGCCGGCTGCCCCACCAACCCACTGTAAAGGCAAATGTGCGATGCTATCGGTATGGCGCTGTAGGCCGTGCCGCCGACCACATCTATTTCTTCGGCGCGCAACTTCGCCGTCAGTTTTTCGGCAACGAATTCCGCCCCGGTCGGGTCAAGGGTGAGCAGTTTCGAGTCGAAGTAATAGTCGCTTTCTTTCCCTGAAGCCAGGGTGAAACTGCCGTACAGCAGGGCGCCGCATTGCTCCAGTAAGGCTGTCGCCTCTGCGTCTTCCTTCGGCTTTGCTACATAAAGCATATTTCACCCTGTGATAGTTATGTGGATATAGGGGAATATATAAAGCAACGCACGGCATATAAACCATGCGCTGGATGAGTTAATGGCAAGGCGCTGGCGAGGCCGACTTTCATACTTTTATAAAAATCGGGCCAACATTGTGAAAATTATCACCTTGCATTGCGGTTTTGCGGTATGTTACCCCCCCCCCTGCGCTCCTGTCAACACCCGGTCAGAAATGCCGCCGGTTGGCACCTTGCCCCGGAGCGGAACAGCCGGGTTCTGCGCCTGGAGCGTCCCGCTTCAAGCTGGCCTTATTCCCCGGGGCCGAACAGCTGGGGCAAATCCACCACCTCCGCCGTACCCTGACCGGGGGCCGACAGGGTCAGCCGGGCCCCGGCCGCCGCCTGGCCGGCGCGGACATAACCCAGCCCGATTAACTCGCCGGTCGCCGGCAGGGTCGCCAGCGAGGTTACCTGGCCCACCCGGCGCCCGTCCTGTTCCAGCGCCGCCCCTTCCGCGGCCGCCGCCCCCGGCGAAAACCGCAGCCGCGCCAGCCGCCGCTGCACCTTCCGGTAAGTATCCAGCCGGGCGATCACCTCCTGACCGATGTAGCAGCCCTTGGCAAAGTCCACTGCGCCAATCAACCCGGCCTCCAGCGGGTTATACGCCTCGCCCAGCTCCCGGCCATAGCGGGGCACCCCTTGCTGCACCAGCGCCGTCCGGCCGGCCTCCTGGCCCACCGGAACCGCGCCGGCCGCGGTCAGGGCCGCCCAAACCCTGGGCGCGTCGGCGCGCGATACCAGCGCCTCCCAGGCCGGCAGCCGGCCCCAGGGCCGGTTGATCAGCAGCGCCTTGCCGCCGGCTATTTCGGCCGGCGCAGCAGAGTAACTTTCCGGCGGGCCGCCCGGCCCGGCGGCCGCGCCGTCGGGCGCCGCCGCCATGGCCGCGGCCAGGACGCGGCCGCTTTCGGGGCCGCAGACGGTCAGCAGGGCCGTTTCCGGCGTCAGGTCTGCAACGGCCAGGTCTTCCAGGATAGTGTACTGATCCAGCCACCCGGTTATCGCCTCCGGCCGGCCGGGGCTGGTCAGCAGCAGCGCGTGGTCGCCCATATTGACCACGCCCAGCAGGTCCAGAATGCGCCCCCGGTCGGTGGTCAGGATGGTCGGCGCGCCGCCGCCCGGCGGCAGGTTGACCACCCGGTTGGTGGAAAGCCGGTTAATCAGGTCCAGCGCATCCTCGCCGGTGGCCATGAGCCGGCCGGCGGCGGAGTTGTCGTACAGCCCGGCCCCCTCGTTAATCGCCTGATACTCGGCGGCAGCGTCGCGGTAAACCCGGGGCAAAGCATCAACCGGCATGGGCAAACCCTCCTTCACGGCCTTAAACGGCCATCGGCAGCTCCCCTTTATTCTACCGGCCCGGCCCGCAAATGGGAATGTCCCGCCGGCCGGCGCCGGCAACGGGTAACCCGGTTTATGCTATAGTTAGGTCGGCCCGGGGGTTGACCCGGCTGAAGACGCTGCCGGTTTATATTCTATGCGCCGGGAAAAGGGAAATTCCGGGAGTAACAGGAACAAGGAGACGTTGGCCTTGCGAAAACGCGTGGTGTATGCTCTGGGGTTGCTGCTGCTGGCGGGGAGCCTCATCCCCGTGCTGGCCGCCTGCGGGGGAACGGATAAGGTGGTGATTGCCACTACCGGCGACTACCACCCCTTCGGCTTTGTTGACGTTGAAGGTCAGATAGTCGGCCTGGAGCGGGAAATGGGAGACGAGCTTTGCCGCCGCGCCGGGTTGCAGTGCGAGTGGATTTTGAATGATTGGGAAACGATGATTCCCGACCTGGTGGCGGAAGAGTTCGACGTAATCCTGTCCGGCATGAGCATTACCGCCAGGCGGGAAGAACAAATCGACTTCACCGAGGCGTACTACCCGCCCACGCCCTCGGTCTATCTGGCCCGGGCCGGCGCCGGCGATGAAGCCGTCCGGGGCAGAATCGGCGCCAGCGAGAACACCATCTACTCGGATTACTTTACCGAACTGGGCCGCCCCTTTGTGCCGCTGGGCAGTTCGGTGGATGTGGTCGAAGTATTGCTCCAGGGCCGGGTGGACGCCGTCATGGTGGACCATGGCTACGGGGTAGAAAAGCTGGCCGAGCATGCCGGACAACTGGCAATTGTAGGGCCCTCCGTATTGCTGGACCGGGGCCTCGGCATGGGCGTCCGCAAAGGCAGCGACCTGAAAGGCCGCCTGAACCAGGCCCTGGCTTCCATGAAGGCCGACGGTACGCTGAATACTTACATCCTCAGTTGGATCGGCGAGGACGCCTCCACCTTTTAACCGGCCGGATAATCAACCGACCCGGCTTTGGCCGGGTATTCCCCTGCCGGAACTTTTCTGCTAAAATCGGCAGTCGCCGCCCTCTGACAAGGCGGCCTGTTGCAACCAAACCGTTATAACCTGACGAGGCAAACAATGACCGATAAAGGCAGCTACCGCCCCGGTTCCGGAATGAATACCCCCCCCCCCCCCCCCCCCCCCCCCCCCCCCGAGTTTCCGGGCCGAAAAAGGAAACGACGGCTTTACGCCGCCGCTGAACCGTTTCCCCGCCTGAGCCTGAGCCTGGCAGCCGGCCTGCTGCTGGCCGGCGCCCTTTTCCTGAGCCTCTTTTCCGCCGCAGCGCCCCCACCCCTGCAAGCCCAGGGCGGCACGCCAACCAAGACCATCTCCCTGTCGGCCCCCAACACGCGGATAACCGAAGGCGATTCGGGTTTTACCGACGTCCCTTTCACCGTTACCTTGAGCGAGAATGCCCAGTCCGGCAATCTTTTTATCTTGTTAGTAGGTCGCGGGTCAGCAACGCGCTGTTTGCTTACACGGGCCCAGTGCACTTCATCGGCAGACTATTATATGCAGAGTAATACGTTTGTAGCAGCAGGTAATAGCCAGAGGTCTCTCCCCAGTGCCCTGTCAATCATCGGCGACACGTCCAGCGAAGGAAACGAAACCATCGCAATAACTGCCAGCGCGATTGGAGATGCCTCCTGGCAGTCCGGCACGCTCACCATAACCATAGTGGACGATGACGGCCCCACGCCGACGCCGACCAACACCCCCACCGACACGCCCACGCCAACCAACACGCCGACCGACACGCCCACGCCGACCCCGACCAGCACCCCCACCGACACGCCCACACCAACCAACACGCCCACCGACACGCCCACGCCGACCCCGACCAACACGCCCACCGACACGCCCACACCGACCCCGACCAACACGCTCACCGACACGCCCACACCGACCCCGACCAACACGCCAACCGACACACCCACGCCAACCAACACGCCAACGGACACGCCCACACCGACCAGCGCCCCCACCGACACGCCAACGCCGACCAATACCCCTACCGATACGCCAATGCCAACCAGCGCCCCCACCGATACGCCCACGCCAACTAACACCCCTACCGACACGCCAACGCCGACTAATACCCCCACCGACACGCCTACGCCAACCAGCGCCCCTACCGACACGCCCACGCCGACCAATACCCCTACCGACACGCCCACGCCGACCAATACCCCTACCGATACGCCCACGCCGACTAATACCCCTACCGATACGCCCACGCCGACTAATACCCCTACCGATACGCCCACGCCGACGCCGGAAGGTCCCCGTGTTGTCTATGGGGCCCGGAGCCAGAACATTCTGCGCCGAGGGGCTGCGGCCACCGCTGCGCCGACGGCGACAGCGACCCCGGTTCCGACGGATACGCCCACGGCGGCGCCCACCAGCACGCCGGCGCCGACAATGACGCCCACGCCGGCGCCCACCAGCACGGCCGCGCCGACAATGACACCGACCACCGGGCCAACGGTTCCGCCCACCAATACGCCGGCGGCCGCCGTCCCGGCGACGGCCACCAGCACGCCGGCCCCGACCAATACACCGACTTCGGTTCCCGTCCCGACGGCTACACCGACGGCAAGCCGAAGGGCGTCGCCGACGCCAACCTTGCCGCCCCCGGCCCCGACGGCCACGCCAACGGCGACCCCCCCGGCCCCGACGGCCACGGCCACGCCCCGATGGCAGGATTCTTCCCCGGCCGGGGTTCAGCCGGCGCCGACGGCAACGCCCGCCGCGATGGCCACGCCGGCCATGGCTGCGGTGGAACCAACGGCGACGCCCGTACCGCCCTCACCGGCGGCCCAGCCGACGGAACCGCCCCCAGCCCAGTCCCCGGAACCTTCCGGCGGCGTCAACTGGCTGCTGTGGGGAATAGTCGGGTTAGCGGTGGTGGTGTTGATTATTGGCGGAGTATATCTGTACCAGCGGCGGCGGTAGGCCGTCCTGGCTGACCGCCTGGCGTTGCGCCGGGTTCTGCCCAATACGCCTCAAATTGCCCGGTCGGCCGGCAATACACCGCAAGGGCGGTATATTGCCGGCCGGAACTTCCCTGCGGCAGCCAGCCGGCGCCCCGGCGCCGGAACACCCCCCGGTAAGCGGCCCCTGCCGACCGGCCGCCGCCCGCGCCAACCAGCGCCCCCTTTGTTGACAATGGGTTGGGCGGTATCGCATAATGCAGCCCAGCCTGTAATCATTCGCTCCAAACAATGAGTTTGACAACAGGAGTTAAAGCGAGAGGAGGATTGGCTATGGCAAACCAGGAAATTGCCTTGATGGCGCACCTGATGCGCCGAGCCGGGTTCGGCGCCACCCGCGAGGAACTGGAGGCCCGCTGCGCCCGCGGGTATGAAGCCACGGTGGAAGACCTGCTCAACCCCCGGGAGGAACCCCTGGACCGCTTTGAGATGATGCGCTACCAACCCTGGACCTGGCGGCCCGGCACCCTGCCCGGCATGGGCGCCGCCGAATGGCTCTGGTTCATGCTTAATACCAGGCGCCCCCTGGAAGAAAAAATGGTCCTCTTCTGGCACCACCTCTTCGCCACCGGCGTCTCCAAAGTGGACCATTACGACGAAATCCAGAACATGCTCGCCATGTTCCGGGAAAAGGGGATGGGCAACTACAAGGAACTGCTCCTTGCGGTGGCCAGAAACCCGGCCATGATTTACTGGCTGGATAACAACGAGAACCACGCCGACGCGGTTAACGAGAACTGGGGCCGTGAGTTGCTGGAGTTGTTCAGTATGGGCGTGGGCAATTATACCGAGGTGGACGTGCGGGAATGCTCGCGCGCCTTTACCGGCTGGACGATGGACGCCAAGCTGCCCCGGGGCCCCCTGGGCCGCCACGACTGGCGCTTCGTTTACCGGCCGGAAGACCACGACGACGGCGATAAGACTTTCCTGGGCGAAACCGGCAGCTTCAACGGCAATGACATCATCGACATCATTTGCCAGCACCCGGCTACCGCCACTTTCATCGCCCGCCACCTTTACAACTACTTCGTGGCCGACGAAGCCCAGGTGCCAGCCTGGGCGGTAACTCCGCCGGCCGACCAGGACGCTATTGACGCTTTGGCCGACGCTTTCGTCGATTCCGGCTACGATATTCGTTCTACGCTGCGGGTTCTGTTCAATGCCGACTTCTTCAAGAATGCCCGCTTCGCCCGGCTGAAGAGCCCGGCGGAAGTGGTCGTCGGCACCCTGAAACTGGTGGGCGGCTCCGAATTTCCGGCGCCCGGCATTGGCGACCTGTCCCGGCAGCCCAACTATATGGGCCAGGACCTGATGAACCCCCCCAGCGTAGAAGGCTGGCATACCGGCGCCGAGTGGATTAACAGCGGCTCCCTGATGCGCCGCATCAATTTCACCGCCGACATGGTGGGCGACGCCTCCCGTCCCGGCGTGCAGTCCATCGTCAACCGCCTGCGCGGGCAGGGCAGCGCGGCGCCGGCCCGGTTCGTCGATACCTGCCTGGACCTGATGGGGCCAATGGAAGTAGATGGCGATACCCGCCAGGAACTGCTGGACCACGCCAATACCGGCGGCGACCTGCTTTGGGGCAGCCCGGATAACGACGCCCGCTCCACCGAGCGGGTTACGGAAATGCTCCAGCTGATTGTTTCCCTGCGCGATTATCAGTACGCCTGAACCGCCGCCGGCGGGGGCGGCTGACCGAACCCCCGCCGGCGCCCCCCGCCACTCGTAAAACCGGATACCCAAGACGGCCAGGAGGAAAGGCAATGTCCATAACCAGGAAAGATCCGGCGCTGGTGGTTTTGCAGCTGACCGGAGGCAACGATTACCTGAATACCGTTATTCCCTACACCGACCCGCTTTACCGGGATAACCGCCCGGCGGTGGGCGTGGCGGAAGAGCGCATCCTTAAGCTGAACGACAAGGTCGGGATGCACCCGACCATGGCCCCCTTCAAGAATATGTACGACCAGGGCAAAGTAGCCATTATTCACAGTGTCGGTTACGCCAATTCGCCCCGCTCCCATTTCCGCTCCATGGACATCTGGCATACCTGCGAGCCGGACAAGCTGGGCACCGAGGGTTGGCTGGGCCGCGCCACCAGGGAAATTGACCCCCATAAAGAGAATGTGGTAACCGCCGTCAGCTTTGGCCCCAGCCTGCCCCGGGCGCTGGCCCTGCCCGGCGTTCCGGTGGCCTGCGTTGATGACCTGGCTTCCTTTGGCCTGCTGCCCGGCATCAGCGAAGCGGAACAGCGGGACAAGATTCTGGACCGGTTTACCCGCCTTTATTCCCCGACCATCGGCTCCGGCGCCGTAATGGATTACCTGGGCCAGACCGGCCTGGACTCTATGAAGGCTGCCGACATTCTGAAAACCGCCCCGGAGGTCTATTCCTCCAGTGTGGAGTACCCGGATACGCCCATCGCCGACAAGCTCAAGGGCATCTCGCAGGTGCACCAGGCCAACCTGGGCGCCCGGATTTTCTACTGCGACCACGGCAGCTTCGACAGCCACTCGAACCAGGTGGGAATGCACGACAAGCTGTGGACTGACGTTTCCCAGGCGGTGGAGAGTTTCTTTGACGACCTGCGGGAGCGCGGCGCCGCGGATAACGTGATTATGCTGATGTTTACCGAGTTTGGCCGCCGGGTGCACGATAACGGTTCCGGCACTGACCACGGGGCCGGCGGCGTGGCCTTCCTGGTGGGCGACCCGATTAAGGGCGGCGAGTATGGCGAGTACCCCTCGATGCGCCCCGAACACCTGGAGCAGGGCGACCTGGTTCCGGCCCTGGACTTCCGCAGCGTCTATACCAGCATCCTGGAAGACTGGATGGGGCTGGACGCCATGCCGCTGGTCGGCGGTCAGTTCGAAAAGCCGGCCTATTTCTAGTCTCCCGGGCTCACCCTTTGCGTCATCAGGCAAACGCCGCCCCGGACAAGGCATCTGGCCGCGGCGGCAGGCCGGCGCAGCAAATGAATTGGAGAGTGCATAATGCTAACGCAAGTAGCAGCCGGGCGCACTTACGACTTCAGCCATGCAGTGGGCCGGGGCGCGCAATCGGGTATGGGCTTCAGCCAGCCCGTGGCCGCGGCGCTGGGCCCCGGCGACTTGGTTTATGTGGTAAACCGGGGCAGCGAGGGCATCAGCAACGTTCCCTGGAACCGCACCGGCTACGGCGCCCGGGTTTCTCAACTTACCGTCGGCCCCGAATGGGGGCAGGAAGAGTTTCTGGGTGAATTCGCCAAATACGGCGATGGCGATGGCGAGTTTATCTGGGCCTCCGGCATCGTAACCGACCGCCAGGGCCGGCTTTACGTTTCCGATGAATGGCTTAACCGGATAACCGTCTATGACGCCGAGGGCGGCTTCATCACCCGCTGGAGCTGCCTGGAGCAGGACGACGGTCAGCCCCACGGCACGGCCAGCCTGGCCATCGATGGGCAGGATAACCTGTACCTGACCGACGGCCGCAGCCACCAGGTGCGCAAGTTCACCACCAACGGCGAGTTCGTCGCTTCCTGGGGCAGCCCGGGCAGCGGAAAAGGCCAGTTCAACGCCCCCTGGGGCGTTGCCACCGACCAGGCCGGCAATGTTTACGTCGCCGACCACCGCAACCATCGCGTGCAGAAGTTCACCGGCGACGGCCAATGGCTGGCCCAGTTCGGCGAGCCGGGCGTCGGGCGGGGGCAGCTGCACCTGCCGGTTTGCGTGGCCGTGGACCCGGAAGGCGACGTTTACGTGGCTGACTGGAGCGACAACGGGCAGCACCCGGGCCGCGTACACATTTACGACGCTGCGGGCCGCTTTATTATTACCCTGATTGGCGATGCGCAGGAACTTTCCCAGTGGGCCAGGCTGACGGTGGACGCCAACGCCGACTACATTAAACGCCGCCGCGAGGTGGGCATACCGGGCCAGGAATCGGAATGGCGGTTCGCCCTGCCCACCGGTTTGGTCTATGACGCTGCGCAGGGTCGCCTGATGGTGGTGGACAGCCAGCGCAGCCGCCTGCAAATTTACAACAAGGTTCAGGGTTACATGGTTCCCCAGATGAACCTGTAGGCCGGCCCTGGCCGGGCTATCCGGCGGCGCAGGGGCCGGCGTTCACGGGGGCGGGTAAACCCATCCGCCTCCATAATTTTTTCCGCACAGTTACGGTAGAGCAGCCGGACGCGGGGCCGGGCAGGGTATATGGACCAGAAACGGGAAGCGTATTACTTGCAGTTGGCGGCGGAAAACCCCGAAATGCGGTGCGCCGAAGCCCCTGATGAGATTCTGGAGGCCTGCGCAGCGGAGGCTGAACCTACCGCCTTCATGGAGGCGTTCCTGACCGCCGGCCATACCCAATGGCTGCTGCGGCATTACCGGCGGCGGCTGCCCCAGGCCTGGGTCAACAACAACATTCTGCAATTGTGGCTGCGCGCCTGCCGCCTGCATACCCGCAAACTGACCGGCGAGCCGGACTCCGATTGGGATAAACCCTTCTTCTCGGTGGAAGATATTACCGTTCAGGGTTAGCCGCGCCGGCTTACTTCGCCCCGACGGCGGCGCAAAGCCGGGGTTGCTCCCCCTGGCGGCCGGCGCGCCGGCCGTGGCCGATGCCGACCGTTCCGGGGTTGCCCCCTGCCGTCGGCGCACAAAGGGTTGCTTGTGCCGGTAACCCCGCGCCGGAAAAAGTCAGGGGCAGGATTGCAGCGAAGCCGGCCCCTGAACCAGGTTTGGCCCGGACTTTGCGGCGCCCGGCGTTCCGCAGGTCAGCCGGGCGCCGTCCCTGCGGTTGCGCGGGCCGGTTAGGTTACCGCACCTCGGCGACTGCGCCGGCCTCTTCCAGCTTGGCCTTAATGCTGTCGGCCTCGTCTTTGGCCACGCTTTCCTTAATGCGGGCCGGCGCCGATTCCACCAGTTCCTTGGCTTCCCGCAGGCCCAGGGTAGTAATTTCCCGGGCGGCCTTAATGACGTTAATCTTGTTAGGGCCAATGTCCTGCAGGAACACGTCGAACTCCGTCTTCTCTTCCTCCGCCGGGGCGGCTTCGGCCGCGGCGGTTGGGGCGGCGGCAACGGCCACCGGCGCCGCCGCCGTAATGCCGAACTCCTCTTCCAGCGCCTTTACCAGATCCGCCAACTCCAGCACGCTCATACCCTTGATCGTTTCCAGCAGTTCCTCTTTAGTAGCCATGGGGCCTCCTTCGCGGTTACTTTTTCACAAGTGAGGTTAAAGGTCAATCGGTTCGCCGCCTGACGGGCTGCGGAACGACGCCGGGCGGCAGCCGCCGGCGCGTTGTCAGCTGGCGGCGGCGTCCCCTTCCAGCTGCCGTATGCGGGCCTGCAGCAGGCTGTCCAGGTTTTGCAGGGGGCCGTTAAGCGCGCCCAGCAGCCGGGAGACGGGGGACTGAAGCTGCCCCAGAAGGTTTGCCAGCATCTGCGGCCTGGGCGGCAGAGACGCCAGGCGTTCCACCTGGCCGGGGGGCAATGCCTCCCCGGCGCCCAGCACCGCCCCGTGAATCGCCAGCGGCGAGCGGGTTGCCCGAATGTAATCACTCACGGCGCGGGCGGCATCCACCGGGTCAGCGTAGCCAAAGGCGATGGCCGTCGGCCCTGCCACAATTTCCCGGAACTGGGGCATTTGCGCCGCTTCGGCCGCCAGGTTAGCCAGGGTATTTTTAACCACCACAAACTCCACCCCGGTTTCCCGCAGCCGCCGTCGCAGCGCAATCATCTCGTTGGCTGGAATGCCGGAATAGCCCGCCGCCAGCGCAATGGAGCAGCGTTCCAGCTTTTCCTTCAAGTCTGCCACACGCTCAATTTTGGCCGGTGTTGGCAAAGCGCTTACCTCCTCAATTAAAAATCCCTGCGCCCAGGTTAAGACGCAGGGAAGCCGGCGCAAAATGCGGTATTCCGGCGGTTCAGCTGCGCCTCGGCCGGCGCCCCGGAAACCTGGGGCTTTAGCTCCTTGTAAAGGAGACCGGCGGTCTTTGGCGTAACGGTTAATTCACAATCGGGTTAAAGACTATCAGCAGCCACCGGGCCTGTCCAGCCCGTGGTTTGGGTTTAAGTGGTTTGGGTTTAATCGGGTTTCAGGGCTTGCAGGGCGTTCAGGTCCAAAGGAATGCCGGGGCCCATCGAAGAAGTGATGTAGGCCGAGCGCAGGAAGGCGCCCTTCACGGCGGCCGGCCGGGCCCGCAGCACCGAATCCACCAGCACGGCCAGGTTTTCCAGCAATTGCTCCGTCTCGAAACTGGCCTTCCCGAAAGGCGAATGGATAATCGCGGTTCGGTCGGTACGGTACTCCAGGCGGCCAGCCTTGGCTTCGCTGATTACCCGGCCCAGGTCCCGGGGCTGCACCATCGTGCCGGTGCGGGGGTTGGGCATCAACCCGCGGCGCCCCAGGATGCGCCCCAGCCGGCCTATTTTAGGCATAATCTCCGGGGTAGCCAGGCCCACCTCAAAGCCGAGCCACCCGCCCTCAATCCGGGCAATCAGGTCATCGTCGCCCACATAATCGGCGCCGGCCTGGCGGGCCAGTTCCGCCCCCTCGCCGCTGGTAAAGACCAGAACGCGCACCTGCTTGCCCAGGCCATGGGGCAGGACGGTTACCTCGCGCACCATCTGGTCGGCGTGGCGCGGGTCGGCGCTGGTTCGAATATGCACTTCCAGGGTCTCGTCGAACCTGGTGTTAGCCAACTCTTTAAGCAGGTTAATGGCCTCCTCGGGCCGGTACAGCTTATCCGGTTCCACCCGCTCGGCCACGCTGGCATATCTACGGCTGTGTTTAGGCATACTCGGCTAATCCTCTTCCACGCTGATTCCCATACTGCGGGCGGTGCCTTCAATAATCGCCATTGCCTGTTCCACCGAATTGGCGTTCAAGTCTTTCAGCTTGGTCTCGGCGATTTCCCGCAGGGCTTGTCGGCTGACGGCGCCGACCCGGCCCGAGCGGGCGTCGCCCATACCCTTGGCCACGCCGGCGGCCCGGCGCAGCAAGTCTGAAGCCGGCGGCGTGCGGGTAACGAAGGTAAAAGAGCGGTCTTCAAACACCGTCAGGTGTACCGGCACAACAGTGCCGGCCTGGGCCGAAGTGCGCTCGTTATACTCCTTGACGAAGTTCATTATGTTGACGCCATGCTGACCCAGAGCCGGGCCCACCGGCGGCGCCGGAGTAGCCTTGCCGGCCTCCAGTTGCAGCTTGATGATTGCTCTGACCTTTTTTGCCACCCGGCCCTCCTAAGCGCGTTCCACTTGCAGAAAATCCAACTCCACCGGCGTTTCCCGTCCGAAGAAAGACACCAGCACCCGAACCTTGCCCTTACTCTCATCCACATCGCTGACGGCGCCGACGAAATCGACAAAGGGCCCTTCAGTAATGCGCACCGTTTCCCCACTGTGCAAGCCAATTTTCACCCGGGCCGGCCCGGATTCCGACTGCCGGAGGATGGAAGCCACCTCCGACTCGTCCAGCGGAACCGGGCGTTCCCGCTCATCCCCCTCCTCTTTGGTAGAGATGAACCCGGTTACGCCCTGGGTTTCCCGAATCAGCCGCCAGCCGTCATCGTCCATGCTCATCTGGATTAAGATATAGCCGGGGAAAAGTTTCCGCTGTTCCGACGTGCGCTTCCCGTCCTTGAAAATTACCTCTTCCTCGGTAGGCACCACGACCTGAAAGATGCGGTCCTGCATATCCTCGCTCTGCACCCGCGAGTCCAGGGTTCGCTTCACCCGGTCTTCCTGACCGGAGTAGGTATGGATGATATACCAGCGGGAATCCGGCCCCGCTGCTGGCAACTCTTCGCTTTCAGTGGTCATCAGAAATCTCGTATGGCACCGGTTGAACTTCCTGGCGGAGCCGGGCCGGTCGTTTCCGGGCCCGGCATTTGCCGCTGCGGACGAGCGCGCCGGGGCGGCCTGGTTTACCCGGCATTAAAAGGCACGGAAGATGAGCCGGCTGAACAGTTCGGCAAACAGCCGGTCCAGGCCGCCGAGGAAAAAACCGACGGCAATCGCCAGGGCGATAACAATCGCGGTAAGCCGGGCGGTTTCTTCCCGGCTGGGCCAGACCGACTTGCGCAGTTCCGACACCACTTCCTGCAGGAAGGCGACGGGGCTTACCCGACCCACGCTGCGGGGCGAGATGGGGGACTGATTACGCTGGGCGTTTGCCCGGGCCATCAGCGGTTACCGTACTTCCCGGTGGGCTTTATGGCCGCGGCAGCGGGAGCAATACTTCCGCAGTTCCAGCCGTTGGGTATCGTTCCGGCGGTTTTTCACGGTGGCGTAGTTCCGCTCCCGGCACTCGCCGCACTGAAGGGTAATGACGCCCCGAATATCAGCAGATTTTCTGGCCATAGCGCAGCCCTCCTGACCTAGTCCAGCAGCCGGGTAAACACCCCGGAGCCGACGGTTCGGCCGCCCTCGCGAATGGCGAAACGCTGCCGTTCCTCCAGCGCTACCGGGGTAATCAGGTTGACGGTCATAGTAATATTATCGCCGGGCATCACCATTTCCACGCCTTCCGGCAGGGTAATTTCGCCGGTAATATCGCTGGTGCGGATGTAGAACTGGGGCTTGTAGCCGGAGAAGAAGGGGGTATGACGCCCGCCCTCCTCGCGGCTGAGCACGTACACTTCGGCTTCAGCCTGGCGGTGGGGCTGCATTGAGCCGGGCTTGACCACCACCTGGCCCCGTTCCACCTCATCCCGGTCCACGCCGCGCAGCAGAATGCCCACGGCATCGCCGGCCTCGGTGCTGTCCAGCAGCTTATGAAACATTTCCAGCCCGGTAGCCACGGTGCGGCGCACATCGCCGGAGCGGATGATTTCAATCTCCTCGCCCTGCTTCAGCATGCCCCGTTCCACCCGGCCGGTAACCACCGTACCGCGTCCCTTAATGCCGAAAACATCTTCAATAGGCATCAGGAAAGGACGGTCGCGCAGCCGCTCCGGCACCGGAATATACTCGTCCATGGCCGCTACCAGGTCGGCTACGCCCTGCATGGCTTCGGGTTCGCCCTCCATGGCGTTCAGGGCGCTGACCCGTACAATGGGCGTGTCATCGCCGGGGAAGTCATAGCGGCTCAACAGCTCCCGGACTTCCAGTTCCACCAGTTCCAGCAGTTCCTCGTCGTCCATCATATCCACCTTGTTCAGGGCGACCAGGATGCGGGGAACTTCCACCTGGCGGGCCAGCAGAATATGCTCCCTGGTCTGGGGCATGGGGCCGTCCGGGGCGCTGACGACCAGCACTGCGCCGTCCATCTGGGCGGCGCCGGTAATCATGTTCTTGATATAGTCGGCGTGGCCGGGGCAGTCCACGTGGGCATAGTGGCGGGTAGCGCTTTCATACTCCACGTGGGCAATAGCGATAGTTACGCCCCGGGCCCGTTCTTCCGGGGCATTATCGATGCTGCCGAAATCCCTGAAGCTGGCCAAACCCTTTTCCGCCATAACCTTGGTAATGGCGGCGGTCAGGGTGGTTTTGCCGTGGTCCACGTGACCGATGGTGCCCACATTGACGTGGGGCTTGGTACGATCGAACTGTTGTTTGGCCATTTAGTCTTTTCTCCTCTTTCGCCTTATGCGGAGTATCTGGAGCCCAGAGGCGGGATTGAACCGCCGACCCCGTTCTTACCAAGAACGTGCTCTACCGCTGAGCTATCTGGGCTCGCCACCCAATTGTATATTGAGTTGCCTTAACGCTTCATTGGTGGAGGGGGCAGGATTCGAACCTGCGAAGTCCTTCCGGACGCCAGATTTACAGTCTGGTGGCTTTAACCACTCACCCACCCCTCCAGGCCAGGGCCCGGCGGCATTCCAGGCGGCTGGGCCCTGGGGCTGCCGCGCTGTCAAACTCGGTTATAAGCAGCAACGCTGGAGCCCCAGAGGGGACTCGAACCCCTAACCTGTCGATTACAAGTCGACTGCGCTACCATTGCGCCACAGGGGCCTGAAGCGTCTTGCGGCTAGAAAAAGGCCCCGTTGGTGCGGGGCCGCTTACCAGCCAACTTGCTAACCTGAAAATTATATAAAACTGAAAAGGGCGTGTCAATGCTTTTGCGGCCCCGGTATTCCCACCCGGTATTCCCAATGGGTGTTGGTATTAAATCAAAGCCCAACCGCCGGCAGAACAATGCACTGGAACCCTTCAGCAGCTGCAAGCTCTTGCTGTACCCCTTCGTCTTCCGGCGCCGGCCGGTTCCCCGCAATTGCGAGTAGCCTTGTTCTGCGCATGTCGGGAATACCGCAGAATATGGCAGCAGACCCCCAGTCTGGTTGGCTGCTTCGGCAGCTATGATTTCAGCGACGGCGGGGACAGCGGCGGCTTTGACCAGGCAGCCATCACCCTCAGGGCCGGCCCACCTTACCCTCAACCCCCAGCTCCCGCATCAGGGCGGCAATGCTGTCCCAGGTTTGCTCTTCCACGTAAATACCCTCTGCCCGCCGCTTCAACTCTGTTCGATGCTCAATTTCCCCGGGGTAAAGCACTTCAGTAAAGCCGGCGGCCGGGGGCGACGTTTTGATGAACTCCACAAACTCCCGCATTTCCCGCTTAAAGTCTTCCAATGGCCGGAAATGCGCCACGTTATACACCGATATGAACACCCCGTCATTGTGGCGGGCCTGGGGGTCAATGCCAAAGCCCAGGCCGGTCAGCAGGCCGGAGAACATTTCCACCATAAAAGAGAGGCCATAACCCTTGTGGCCCTGGTCGGCCCCCACCGGCAGAATGGCCCCGCCGGCGAAATAATCGTTGGGGTCGGTAGTAGGGTTCCCGTCTTTATCCACAATCCAGCCCAACGGCACTGGCTCGCCCCGGCTGCGCTGCAGGTTAATTTTACCCATAGCCACCGCGCTGGTCGCCATATCCAGCAGCACCGGCCCCGGCAGGTCGCTGGGGACGCCGATGCAGATGGGGTTGGTCCCCAACCGGCGGGCCCGGCCGCCAAAGGGGGCCGCATTTTTGGGGCCGGCCCCCGAATCGGCGGTAACCAGGCCAATCATGCCTTCGTTGAGCGCCATAGTCGGGTAGTCGCCGACCCGCCCTACGTGGCTTTGGTGGTGGACGGTCAGGGCCGCCACGCCGTGCTGTTCAGCCTTGTCGATGGCTATAGCCATCGCTTTTTCCGTTTGCACGAACCCGAAACCCCAGTTGCCGTTAATTACGGCAGTATTGGGCGTTTCCCGCTCTACCACCAGGGGCGCGCCGGGAACGATATGCCCCCGGTCAATGCGGCTGCAATATTCCACCAGCTGGATGATGCCGTGGGAGTCATGCCCGACCAGGTTGGATTTTACCTGGTGCGCCGCGACGATTTCCGCCTCCGCTTCCGGCGTTCCTTTGGCGACGTAAACGTGATAGCAAACCTGATGCAGGTATTCGTGGGGAAAGACCGGCATAACCGAACCTCCGGGGGGTGTAAAAGACTTGACCAACGGGGATAGTTTATGAGCCAAAGAGGCAAAAGTCTATTGGCAGAGGGCGGGCGGCGCTGAAGCGGAAAAGGGTGGCAATGGGCAACGGCTGCCCGCTGCGCCGGCGCATTCTGCTGCTGGCGGCAAAGGGGAAAAAATGGTCGGGGCGGGCAGATTCGAACTGCCGACCTCCTGGTCCCAAACCAGGCGCCCTGCCGCTGGGCCACGCCCCGTTAGCCGGGTTCACTGAAGCAGCTTAAGCCAGTGGATATAAAGAAAGGCTGCAAGCTATGGTATCCCCGGAGAGGGTCGAACTCTCATCTCTGGCTCCGGAGGCCAGCACTCTATCCGTTGAGCTACGGGGACAAGTTTACCAACCTTCAACCAATAGAATACCACGCACTATACCCGGCAAACAACCCGCCGGCGGGGTTCAGCCGGGGCGCCAGCGTTCCGGGCCGGTTATGCCCGGCCCGGTTCCCGTAATGGCCCCTTTTCCGGCGGCCATATCCGCCGTCGGCCGGCCGGCTATGCTAGAATATTGTCTGGCCAATTCCGGGTGTGCATAAGGAGAGCGGCATGATAAAGGTTTCCTTCCTGTATCCCAACGAGCCGGACAAAAAGTTTGACCTGGACTACTACACTGGCAAGTATATGCCCCTGGTTCACGAAAGGCTGGACGCTATGGGCCTGGTGCGAAGCGAGGTGGAAAGCGGGGTCAGTTCCGCCGACCCCAATGCGCCAGCCCCTTTCATCGCCGTGGGCAGCCTTTACTTTAATACCGCCGACGAGGTGCATTCAGGTTTCAGAACCCACGGACGGGAGCTGCTGGGCGACGCTGCCAACTACACCGACATCCGTCCCCAGATTCAAATCAGCGAGCTGGTTTAACCGGCTGTTGCAGCCCTAATCGGCAAGGCGGCCGCCGGCCGGCGGCCGCCTTAAGCCGCCAGGCCGTCCCGCAGCTTTCCGGCTGCCCGGCGGCGGAATAACCGCCGGAGCAAGGCCCAGGGCAAGCCTGCCCGGTGGTGTACCCGGCAAGGGGCAAGGAGCGGGAAAAGCCGCTGCGGAAAGGCGGCCTTCGCTGGTCTCTGGCTGAAGGCGTGAGAGCCGGCCGGCGGTTACGTGGTGCGGAAGGCGGCCTTGGGGATTGACCCGGTGGCGTTGGCGGCCCGGTTCGGGTATCGCCGGCGGTTAGGTGGTGCGGAAAGTGGTTTTGCGGATTGCCCCGGTGGCGTTGGCGCCCCGGTTCGGGTATCGCCGGCGGTTAGGTGGTGCGGAAAGTGGCCTTGCGGAACGGCTCGGCGTACTCGCAGCCGGCCGCCTGCCCGGCCTGGCGGGCCCGCTCCAGAACATAGTCGATTACGCCCCGTTCCGGCTGGTCGGCCACCTGGCTGCGGTGCGCCTGTACCGCCGCCAGTTTCTGCTTCAGGGTATCGCCAATGTCGAAATAGGTATCGGGAAGTTCTGCGCCCCAAAAGAGGATGGCGCCGGTCTTGTGCGGTTCCAGCCCTTCCTCGCGCCACAACTCGCCAAAATGCAAATGGTCCCGGGCATAGGGAAAAACGGCGTCCAGGGCCACCTGGCCGGCGATGCGGTGATCCCGGTGCCACAGCAGGCTGCGGCGGTAAGGTTCGGCAGTCAGCGCCACCTCCGGGCGCACCCGGCGAATTTCCCGAACCAGTTGCTTGCGAAACTCCCCGGTGTCCTCCAGTTCCCCGTCCGGGTAACCCAGCCGCACTACCTCTTTAACCCCCAGCAGCCGGGCGGCGGCCAACTGTTCCCGCTCGCGGGTGGCGGCCAGCTCGGCGGGGGCAATGCCGGGCAGCTCGGTGCCCCGGCTGCCGTCAGTGCAAAGAACGTAAACCACTTCGGCCCCCTGCCGTATCCAGCGGGCCAGCAGGCCGCCGCACCAGATTTCCGCATCATCCGGGTGCGGGGTTATTACCAGAACGCGCCGGGGAGTTTCTTCCATCTGCCGCCTCCGGCCACAGTGGGATGGGCTAATGCCATCGGTTTTTCTATTGACATCCAGGCTGCCGCCTCCGGCCACAGTGAGCTGGGGCCGACGCTTGCCGGCGCCGCCTATGGTACACAAAAACCGGGCTGCCGGCAACGGCGGCCGGCCCGGCCCCGGCACGCCTGACAGCGGCGCGCCGGGTGGGTGGTGGTGGGAGGGGGCGGTCAGTCGTGTTCCCGCTCGCGGGTAAAGGGGTCGCGCATATGCGGGTCGGCGCCCAGCACGTTGCTGGTCAGCAAACCGCCGGAGATGATTATCTTCATGGCATCATCCACGCTGATACTGGTATGAACAACGTCCTTATCGGGAACCACGATAAGAAAGCCGGAGGAGGGCACTGGCGTGGTAGGCACGTAAACCGCCACCATTTCCTCGCCGTTGATTTCGCCTATATTGGAGGTAATCAGGCCCAGGGACTTGGCGCCGCGGCGGGGGAACTCAACCAGCACCACGCTGCCATCGGGCCGCTCTTCGTTATTATCGAGCAGCTGCATGGCCTGGCGCAGCGGGCTGTAAATCCGGCTAATGCCCGGAACCGACTCTACCACCCGGTGCCCGGCGTTAATCAGCCGGCGCCCCAGCCCGTGGTTGGTAACCCAGCCGGCAACGTAAACCAGCGCCACGAAGGCCAGCATCCCCATTCCCGGAAAGCTTGGCCCCGGTACGGGCCGCAGGACCAGGTTCTGCATGATGGGTTCCACCAGGTCGAAGATGAACTTGACCACCCAGAAGGTAATGACCAACGGCAGAATTACCAGCAATCCGGAACCCAGGGTGCCCTGAAAGTGGTGCAGCACCCGCCGGACGTTGTCCCGATTATTCAATTTTGTTGATGCCATACCCCAAGAACACCCACCTTGCCCCGCCGGGCAATTGTTCCCAACCTGGACGGAGGGGCGTTCCGGCGCCCCAGGGGCCGGGGAGTCGGCAAATTATGCTCCCCGGATTGGCCTGAACCGGGCAGACGCAGCTGCGTTTCCCCGGCAGAAAACTGCAACGGGCCAGGGGGGCAGCGGAATGCGCCGGCTGCCGGGTTAACCGGCCGGCGGAAGGGCGTCCCCGGCCGGCAACTCGGTAGGGGGCCAGGCAGTTCCTTCCGGGGTCAGCGACTGGTAAATACCGGCCACCTGGCCGGCCACTTTTTCCCAGCTCAGATCCTCGGCCCGCCGTCGGGCGGCCAACCCCATACTGTGCTGCAAACTTTTGCTGGAGATAATCATTTCGAGGGAATTGGCGAAGGCTTCCGGGCAGCGCCAGGATTTCAGGTAGCCGGTACTGCCGTGTCTTACCACGGTGGACAGGCCGCCAACGCGGGAGGCGACCACCGGCGTGCCGCAGGCCATGGACTCCAGGGCGGCCAGGCCAAAACTTTCGTAGCAGGAAGGCACCACGCAAACATCGGCGGCGCTGTAGTAAACCGGCAGTTCCTCCTGATCCACCCGCCCCACAAAATGAATCGCCCCGTCCACCCGCAGCTTTTCCGCCAGTTGGCGCAAGCGGCCCACCTCCCGGCCCTGGCCGTTATCATCGCCCACCACCAGCACCCGCACCGGCTCGCCGGTATCCAGCAGGGCCGCCGTATGCACCAGAAGTTCCAGGCCTTTAAGCGATTCAATACGTCCAACGTAAAGCAGCACCTTATCGCCGTTCAGCCCCAACTGCCGGCGCGACTCCTCCCGGCCCAGGGGGCGAAAGGCGCTCAGGTCAACGCCGCAGGGGGCCAGTTGAATACGGGCGGCATCGGCCCCGTAAAGGCGCACCATCGCATCCCGCTCGTGGGGGCTAAAGGCGATAATCCGGTCGGCGGCGGCAATCAGTTCCTCTTCTACCGCCGGCCGCTCCGGGGGTTCCTGCTCGCCGGCCCGGGATTGCAGCTTAATGCGCGCCAGGGTATGGAAGGTAATCAGGTGGGGAATCCCCTGGTCGGCGGCAAAGGCCCGGCCCAGCCAGCCGGAAAGCCAGTAATGGGAATGGACTACCCGGTAGCGCAGCTGCCGGCTTTCCCGAAAGCGATGCATGCCTTCCAGAAACCGGGGAAGGCAGGCGAACAGTTCGTCCAGCGGGGCGTCTGCGGGGCCGGCTGGCAGGTGCACTACCCGCACATTATCGGAAAGGCGCGCCACCATGTCGGCATCGGCGGCGGCGGAGCGGTGTTCCCGGGTAAAAATGTCCACCGGCACGCCCCGGCTGCCCAGCGAGCGGGCCAGCTGGCGCACGTAAACATTCATGCCGCCGGCCTTGCCCTCTCCCGGGGCGACCAGCGGGCTGGCATGGAAGGATATGAAGGCAACCCTTTCCGTCTTCACGACCGCCCCCCGTCCCCGGAAGGTTGGGCAATCACCATACGGTAGAGGCGCCGGTTCAGCCCGCCCAGGTGGTACTTATAGGCTTCGGAGCCGCGCAGAAAATCGAAATAGCCGTGTCCCAGTTCAATCGACTCCCGCAGGCAAAGGGCGTTCAACAGCAGCCCCACACTGTAATAGCCATAGTCGGGGTTGTAGCCGCTATTGTAAAGCAAACGGACGTTATCATAGTCGAAACACAGGGAAGCGGCCACGTCCTGCCCTTCCATTTGCAGGAAGAAAAGGCGCAGCCACCCCAGCTGCGCGGTACGCTGCGCAGCCCGGCGGAAAAACCCCTCCCGTTCCCCGGTCATATAGGCGGCCTTTTCCGGGTCGCTGCGGCGCATCAGGGCCAGAAAGTCGTCCAGGCGGCCGGCCACTTCCGAAGGTTCCTGCACACAATACCAGCGCCAGCCGGCTGCTCCGTCCAGGCGGCGCAGCTTGCGGCGCAGTTCGTGGCGGTTCTTTTTGGACAGCCCCGCCAGGTACTGCTCCCAGGTATCCGGCAGGCACAGGCCCGGCGTAACGTCTTCCGGCGCAACCTCCACCGAATAGCCCCGCTCCCGGGCCAGGCCGGGCAGGGCCGCCAGCGTCGGGGAGGTTTCCAGCAGCGAAGGCAATTCCAGGGAAGCCCAGCATTCCCCGGCCAGCCAGTTCAGCAAGGCATCGAAGAAGGCGGCCTCGCCGCCGGGGCGAATCAGAAAGTCGTTATAGTCGAAGGTTTCCGGGCTGCCCAGAAAAGACAGAGCCGGGCCCTGCCGGGACAGCGAGGCGATGGCGGTGAAAGAACCCGATTCCTGAAGGTAAAAACCGGCCAGTTCCCGGCGTTCCCCAAAAGACTCCCACCAGGTTTCCTGCCATTGAGGGGTCAGGAACAGGGTATTGGCCGGGCATTGCGCCAGCAGCTCCAGCCATTGCTCCTTAATTTCCCGAATGGACAAAAAGGCGGTGGCGGTCAACGTTTCCGGCAAGCTAACCCCCCCGACGGAGCAGGGCAACCAGGCTTTCCCGGCTCCACCGGCCGCCGGCAAACTCGCCGCGGACGGCGGTGGTAACCACCAGGGAACCCGGCTTCTGCACGCCGCGCATCGTCATGCACAGGTGCTGCGCTTCCAGTTCCACCGCCACGCCCAAAGGGTTCAGCGCGCCGCAGACGGCATCGGCCCATTGGCTGGTCAACCGCTCCTGCACTTGCAGGCGGCGGCTGGCCAGCTCCAGGGAACGGGCCAGCTTGCTGATGCCGGCAATTCGGCCGTTGGGAATGTACGCCAGGCGGGCGCTGCCGAAGAAGGGCAGCAAATGGTGTTCACAGAGGGAATAGAAAGGGAGCCGCTGCAGGGCCACCGGGTCGGCGCCGTCTTCCTCAAAGACAGCGTCGATGGCATCCTGCGGGTCCTGCCCCGAACCGGAAAGCAACTCGCCGTACATACTGGCGACCCGTTGGGGGGTTTCCCGCAGGCCCGGACGCATCGGGTCTTCCCCCAGGGCGTCCAGGATGTCATATACCGCCTTTTCTAGCCGCTGCTGAATAATGCTGGCTCCCTGGCCCAATGGCTGGGCCTAATGCTGGCTGGCCGGGGAAAGGACGGCCTCTTCCACCGCTTCAATATACGGTTCTACTTCGATGGTCTGGGCGGTAACGCTGCTGACCGCCAGGTCCGGGTCTTTCAGGCCGCTGCCGGTGATAATACATACTACACGCTGACCGGAGAGATTCAACCCCTGCCGCACCATTTTAATCAACCCGGCTACCGAGGCCGCCGAGGCCGGTTCGCCGAAGATGCCCTCTTCGGCGGAAAGCCGCCGGTAGGCTTCCAGGATTTCATCGTCGCTGACCAGATCGATGGCGCCGCCGGACTGGTCGCGCGCCTTCAGGGCCGCCGGCCAGCTGGCCGGGTTGCCGATGCGAATGGCTGAAGCAATAGTTTGGGGGGTAGCAATGGGGTGGCCATGGACTATGGGGGCCGCTCCGGCGGCCTGAAAGCCCATCATTCTGGGCCGGGTGGCGGTGCGTTCCAACCGGTGATATTCGCCGAACCCCTTCCAGTAAGCGGTAATGTTGCCGGCGTTGCCCACCGGGATGAACAGGTAATCGGGCGCATCGCCCAACGCGTCGGCAATTTCGAAGGCGGCCGTCTTCTGGCCTTCCAGCCGGTGCGGATTTACCGAGTTGACCAGGTTTATCGGGTGCTTGTCGGTAAAGTTCCGGGCCAGAGCCAGGGCGGCGTCAAAATTGCCGTCCACCATAATAATTCTGGCGCCGTAGGCCATCGCCTGGGCGAGCTTGCCCAGGGCCACCTCGCCGCGGGGTATAATTACGTAGGCCGGCAAATTGCAGTAGGCGCAGTAGGCAGCGGCAGAGGCGCTGGTGTTGCCGGTAGAGGCGCACATCACCCCCACGGCCCCGGCTTCCAGGGCCTTGGCAATCGCCACCACCATGCCCCGGTCCTTGAAAGACCCGGTAGGGTTGCAGCCTTCCAGCTTGAAGTAAAGCTCCGGGCAGCCCAGTTCCGCCCCCAGCCGGTTAGACTTAACCAGGGGGGTATCTCCCTCGCCCAGGGAAAAGATGGGGGTGGCCTCGGTTAAAGGCAGGAACCTGCCGTACTTTTTCAGAACCCCGACGCCCATACTGCTGTCTGCAACCTTCGCCTTAAGCGCCGCCCTGGCTCCCCGGAACTGCGGCGGCGGCCCTGCTGCCCTGAGGTTTTGCTGCGCCGGTCATCCCGTCAGCCCGCCGCCGCCCGGCGAGGCGCAAGGGACGCCGTCGGGCCGATTCTGACCGGCCAGCTGGCCGGCTATTCTTCAATGCGCAGCAAACTGCTGATTTCCCGCACAACCTCCAGGTCGGCCACTAACGCCAGGGCTTTCTGGAGGGAAACCTCCCGGGAAGGGTGGGTGGTGATGACCATTTCCGCCGTTTGCGCTGCCGGGTTATTGTCCTTCTGGATTACCGAAGCGATGCTGATTTTCTGTTCGCCGAGGATGCGGGAAACCTGGGCCAGCACCCCGGACTGGTCGGCGGCGGTCAGCCGGATGAAATACTTGCATTCCAGGTCGTCCATGGACTTGAGGCCTTCCGGCCCGTTCTCCGCCGCCGGCGCCGCCGGGCGGGGAGCGCCGCCCACGGTACGGGCAATTTCAATCAGGTCGCCCACCACGGCGCTGGCGGTGGGTTCCCGGCCAGCGCCCTGCCCGTGAAAGAGTACCCGGCCGCAAAGGCTGCCCTCCACTTCCACCGCATTATACACCCCGTCCACCTTGGCGAGCATATCTTCCAGGGGAATCAGGGCCGGATATACCCGGGCCTGCACCTTTTCGCCCTCCAGGGTAGCGATGGCCAAAGACTTTATGGCATAACCCAGTTCCCGGGCGTAACGGAAATCCTGGGCCTGCAGCCGGGTAATGCCCTCCCGGTAAATATCCTCCGGGGCCACCCGGCGGTGAAAGGCCAGGGCCGCCAGAATGGACAGCTTATATACTGCGTCGATGCCTTCAACGTCGTTGGTCGGGTCGGCTTCGGCGTAGCCGCGTTCCTGGGCTTCGGCCAGGGCCAGGCTGAAATCGGTATGGTCGTGGGCCATGCGGGTAAGGATATAGTTGGTAGTGCCGTTGATAATGCTGCGGATTGAGTGGAACCGGTTGGCCGACAGTTCCTGCATCAGGCAGCCGACGATGGGGATGCCGCCGCCGACGCTGGCCTCGAAGAGCAGGTTTACCCGGTTGCGCCGGGCCAGGGCCAGCAGTTCCGGCCCCTGCCGGGCCATCACTTCCTTGTTGGCGGTAACCACGTGCTTGCCGGCCGACAGGGCGTCCTTCAGGTACTGGGCCGCCGGGCTGATGCCGCCCATAACCTCCACCACCAGACCAATATCCGGGTCGGCCAGCACATCCTCCGGGTTGGTGGTAACCAGGTTGGGGGGCAGGCTAACGCCCCGGGGTTTGGCCGGGTCGCGCACCAGCGCCTTTTTCAGGTTCAGCGGGCAGCCGGTTCGGGCGGCGAGCGCTTCCCGCTGTTCCAGCAGGGCCGCAGCTACGCCGCCGCCCACCACGCCCAGCCCCAGCAGGCCGACGTTAATATCCTGGCAGTTCATCGGGTTATGCATAACCGCCCCTTACGGCAAACCTGGCCCGCCCCGCACCGGCGGGCCCGCGGCGCCCCGGGGAGCGGAGAGCTGCACCTGGTCAGCTACCCAGGCATAGAGGTCGCTGTTGAACTTGATGGTCAGCCAGCCCCCGTCGGCGCCCTGGGAAAGCTGGTCTTCGAACCATTGGGCAACTCTTTGCTGGGTCAGCCGGCCCCGCACCCGCAGCTCTTTGCTCAGAACTTCCTGTTCCGCATCGCTGAGCTCCGCCATGGCTCCGGTCTCCATCTCAATGAGGCTGCCGATGCCCCGCAGCGGCCGCTCTTCCGGCCCGGAAATCAGCTGCACGATATATACCCCCTCCTGGCCGTACACCGGGTCGCTGATTGCCCCGACGGCCAGGGGTTCACGGTTCCGCTCCGGGTTGCCGAAAAGGGTATCGTCCAAATCGGGGAAGGCCTCTTTGGGCACCCAGCCAGCGTAGCCATTCCGGTCGCTGAAACCGTCGGGAATATGCACCTCGGCGGCCACAGCGGCAAAGTTCTCCCGCACCAGCCGGTCGCGAACCGCCTGCGGGTCCACCGGGCCATCCGGCTGCAGCCGAATCCAGCCCGTCTCCACCTGCTCCATACGTTCCGGCATAGCGGAATCGAGCAGCAGGGCCAGTTGATTCCGCAGCAGGTCCTCTTCCACCAGCGTCCGGTACTCTTCTTCGGAAAGGCGGGTCGAGGTAAGGAAATTGGTCAGGGCGTTCTCGTACTCCTGGTCCAGCTGACCTTCATCCACTTCCTGGTTGGCCGGCGCCACCGGGCGGAAACGGCGGCGCAGTTCCTCATCCACGTCGGCAGGGGTAACGGAAAAGCCCAGACCGGGGGCTGCCTGGCGGAGAATTTCGGCGTGAACCATATCCTGCAAATACTCAAAAGGCACCGTGCTCAAATCTACCCGGCCGCCCTGGTAACGGTTGACGCCCTGCAGCACCCGGATACGGTCCACCAGGTCGCCCATAGTAAAGCGCACGTCGCGCACCTGGCCGGCCAGAACCCGGGGCGGGCGATAAAACTCGATGTAATAACCCACGCCGACGATACCCACCACCGCCAGGATGAGGATTAAGCCGATGGCAATGGCGATTTTCTGACGGCGGCGCTCGGCGGTCTGACGCTCCCGCTGGCGGCCCCGGTCCTCGGCCGGTTCCCGGCGACGCCGACGGCGCCGGTTGCCCGGCAGGGGCGCGACCATGTCGCCTGAGGATGGGGGAAAAACCATTGTCCGACCTCTAGGGGCAATAACTCAAAAGTTGTGAACCGCCCTTTTCCCGCCGCGAGCGGGGCGGCGTCCCGGCCCGGCAGCGCAAAGGAAACCTTCCGGGGCCGAACAATTTCAACTGCCGGCAGCGGAACGGAGTTTACGCCCCGGAATTAACGGCGGATGCCGCTGCGCATGGTCTGCATGGGAACAAAGGGAAGCAGGGCCAGGTGGCGCGCCCGTTTGATGGCCAGGCTGAGGGCCCGCTGATGCCGGGCGCAAACCCCGCTTTTGCGGCGCGGCTCAATCTTGCCCCGGTCCGAAACATACCGGCGCAGCTTGTCAAAGTCCTTGTAGTCAATATGCTGCACGTGCTCCACGCAGAAGGAGCATACCCGCCGGCGCGGGGCATAGCGACCCCGGGGGCGCCCGCCGGCCCGGGGGCCGCCGCCCGGCCGGGGGCCGCGGGACTGAAAACCGCCGGGACGGTAGCCCTGCCGGGCCGGGGCAGAACCGGTTTGGGGAGCCGAAGGCGCGGGCGTTGCCGGCGCTGGCGCAGGTGTCGTCATGGGCGTATGTTTCCTCCCTTGTGGGCTGGATGCCGCCGGCCGGGCGGCCAATGGGTTCAGGCAGAGCTAAAAGGGCAAGTCATCTACCTCGTCAGGGCCGCCGCCGGGGCCATAGCCGCCGCCCCCACCGCCCCGGCCGCCGGGGGCATAACCACTGCCGCCGCCATAACCACTTCCGCCGGAGCCGGCACCGCCGGGCGGGTCATCGCCCTCCATCCCGGAGTTGCGGGAACCCAGCATCTGCATTTCCGTCATCGAAATGTCGTTGGCTATCCGGGACTGGCCGTCATTTCCGGTAAAAATGCGGGTAGTCAGGCGGCCTTCAACGTAAACCTGGCTGCCCTTGGTCAGGTATTGGTTGCAGATTTCCGCCTGACGCCCCCAGGCATTTACGTTAAACCACATAGTCTCTTCCCGCTGTTCCCCGTCGGCGGTGCGGTAGCGGCGGTTGGAGGCCACGCTGAAAGAAGTAACGCTCTGCCCGCTGGGGGTATAGCGCATTTCCGGGTCGCGACCCAGGTTGCCGATGACGATAATCTTGTTCATCTCTACCCGCCTAAACTGAGGGCCGGGTTTCCTCCGGGGCAGCTGCATCCCCTTCCACCGGGGTTTCCGCCGTGTCGGAGGTGGCTTCTTCCCCGGCCGCCGGGGTTGTATCGGTATCGGCGCTGCCGCTGATGGCTTCCACTGCCGCCGCGGCGATGGCCGCCGCCTCGACCGGTTCGGCGGCAGGCGTTGCCTCAACCTGCCCTTCCGCCGTATCGGTATTGACGCTGGCGCTGATGGCCGCCGCCGCCGCGGCGGCGATGGCCGCCGCCTCGACCGGTTCAGCGGCAGGCGTTGCCGCAACCGGCGCTGCCGCCGCATCGGGAGCAACCGGGGTTTCCGGCTGGCCTGCGGCGGCGGTATCGGCCGCGGCTCCGTCGGTGGCTGCCGCCGGCGGTGGAGTGGCCGCCGCCGGCGTGGCGGCCGCCGCCGATGCCAGCCCGGCGAATTCGGTCGCCGCCGGTATGACGGTAATCAGCGAGCGCAGCACCCTTTCATCCTGCCGCAGGAAGGTTTCCAGCGCCTGGTTGAAAGGGGTTTCGGTGGAGAAACGGAGCAGCCGGTAATTGCCTTCCAGAAAATGGTGGGAGCCCCGGTGAATGGCATAAGCCAGCCGGCGGGTGCCCCAGGGCTGCTCCTGGAATATCTGCCCGTTCCGGTTAGTGATAAAGTCGTTAATCTGCCCGCACGCCTCGGCGGCCTGGTCCTGGCTGAGCATCGGGCTGAGGATGGTTACAAGCTCGTAATGACGCAAAAGCACTCCTGCCTGGTTTAGCCGTTCAATTGGCTGCAATTATACCATTAGCGGATTAGGGCCTCAACTAGCAGTCCAGGCCGGGAACCGGAAAACGGGCCGTCAGCGCCTTAACCTCTGCCTTAACCCGCTCCATAACCTGGTGGTCGTCCCGGTGGTTCAGCGTCTGGGCGATGAGCCGGGAGACTGCTTCAGCCTCCGCTTTGCCAAAGCCCCGGCTGGTGATGGCCGGCGTTCCCAGGCGCAGGCCGCTGGCCACCCGGGGCGGTTTGGGGTCGAAGGGAATGGCGTTCTTGTTGGCAATGATGCCCACCGACTGCAAGGTTGTCTCCGCTGCCTGGCCGGTAATGCCCATGGGGGTAAGGTCCACCAGAATCAGGTGGTTTTCCGTACCGCCGGAAACCAGACGCAGCCCGGCTTCGGAGATTTCAGCGGCCATGGCCCGGGCGTTAGCCACTACCTGCCGGGCATAGCCGGCGAATTCGGGGCGCAGGGCCTCGCCAAAGCAGACGGCCTTGGCCGCGATGACGTGCATCAACGGCCCACCCTGCATATAAGGGAAAACGGCGAAGTCGATTTTGCGGGCCAGTTCCGCCGTGCTGAGGATGAACCCGCCCCGGGGGCCGCGCAGGCTTTTCTGGGTGGTAGAGGTTACTACGTGGGCATGGGGAAAGGGCGACGGATGCGCGCCGCCGGCAACCAACCCGGCAATGTGCGCCATATCTACCATCAGGGTGGCGCCTACCCGGTCGGCAATGGCCCGGAAGCGGGGAAAATCCAGCGTCCTGGCATAGGCGCTGCAACCGGCCACAATCAGCCTGGGCTTATGCGCCACGGCCAGACGTTCCACTTCGTCGTAATCGATATACTCGGTGGCCTGATCCACGCCATAGGGAACAAAGTTGTAAAGCTTGCCGGAAAAGTTGACGCCGGCGCCGTGGGTCAGGTGTCCGCCGTGGTCCAGCTGCATTCCCAGCACCGTATCCCCCGGCTCCAGCAGGGCAAAATAGACGGCCATATTGGCCTGGGCGCCGCTATGGGGTTGAACGTTGGCGTGTTCGGCTCCGAACAGCCGCCTGGCCCGTTCAATGGCCAGGCTTTCCACCACATCCACATGCTGACAGCCGCCATAATAGCGGCGGCCGGGGTAGCCCTCCGCATACTTGTTGTTCATCAAACCGGTTTGGGCTTCCAGCACCGCCTGGCTGGCGTAATTCTCCGAGGCAATCAGCACCAGGCACTCTCGCTGACGGCGGTCCTCCAGTTCAATGGCGCGAAAGACATCCGGGTCTTGTTGGGACAGCAGAGGCATTGCCATTGACCACCTTAACCGGGGAAAGTCAGCCCGCAAATAAAATACCGGGTTGGCCAGCGCGCCGATTGCGCCAACCAACGAGCCAGCGCTGCGCCGCCGGGCAACGTCGTTAGTATAATGGCCCGGCGGTCAGGGTGTCAAAGCCGGTCGGTCAGGGGTATTCCCAACGGGCGTTGGTATTAAATCAAGCCCGGCCGTCAGCAGACCAATGCAATGGAATCCTCCAGCATCCGCAAGCTCTTGCCGTACCCCTTTGTCCTCCGATGCAGCCGGTTCAGCTGGGCCCGCAATTGCGAGGGCAGTCCCTCGTTCCGGTTCACCGCGCCCCCTTTGCCCACCTGGCGCCGGTTCGCTCTGGCGGCCGGTTATATACCTGGTAAGGGTCCGTCCAGTATTCTCCCCCCTCCGGCAGCCAGGGGGCCGGCCCTGGCGCAGTGACCGAGGTACTGCCAAACCATTTGTTTGCCGTTTTAATGCTTCGGGCATTTCCCCGACCTGAACCAGGTTTGATATACTTGAGACGGGTAATAGCGGGCCGGAGGGGCGTCGCGATAAGAGCAATCAAGATAATTGTCTATTCCCTGGCTTTTGTCGTGGTCATCGCCGTAGCTGCGGCCATTGCCCTTTTAAGCATTGCGGTTGCGCCCGGGAACGCAAAAACGGGGACGCTGTCCTTGATAGCAATTTCGCTGGGCGGGTTGGGCGTGGCCGGTGGCGTGGTTTATCTGGCAGAGAAATTGATTAGCCTGGCCAAGGGGGTGGCTTATATGGTGGCGGAAATCATCGTAGAAAAATACAAGCAGCACCGCGAGGAAATCGGCCGCAAAAAAGGCCGCAAAGAGGGCCGACTAGAGGGCCGTCATGAAGGCCGGGCTGGGGAGCGGCAGGCATGGCTGGCCTGGTATCAACGGCAGCAAGCCGCCCGGAAGGAAGGCCGTGAATTCACGGAACCGCCGCCGGGGTTGGCCCCGGAAGATTAGCGGCCGGCGCCGCGAAACTGCGCCGGCGCAGCGCGGCCGGCGTTGCTGATTTCGGCAGGGTTGCCCAACCGGGAAGAGCTGGGCGACTCTACCGGGTTAGCCTGGCCAAGGGGGTGGCTTATATGGTGGCGGAAATCATCGTAGAAAAATACAAGCAGCACCGCGAGGAAATCGGCCGCAAAAAAGGCCGCAAAGAGGGCCGATTAGAAGGCCGGGCTGGGGAGCGGCAGGCATGGCTGGCCTGGTATCAACGGCAGCAAGCCGCCGAGAAGGAAGGCCATGAATTTACCGAACCGCCGCCGGGGTTGGCTCCGGAAGATTAGCGGCCGGCCCCGCGAAACTGCGTCAGCGCAGCGTAGCCGGCGTTGCTGATTCCGGCAGGGTTGCCCAACCCGGAAAGCATAAAGAACCGGCAACGCTCCAGCAGGTCTTATTATGCCCTGCGAACAGCGCCACAGCGTCAATACCCGGCATCAAACTCAAGGAGGCCAAATGACAACGCAAACCCAGGAAATCCGGAATATGCGGCTTATTTCCCACCATGACCTTAACGGTTTTGGCAACATCGGCGAGGGGGTGCACCTGCATCAAACCCGCGATGGCCGCCGGGTTTTATACCTGGCCCACGAAAGCGCTCCCAAGGATATTACCAGTGTGGATGTAACCGACATTGCCAACCCCCGGCTGCTGGCGCAAACGGAACTGGCTTATGGCCACCTGCGTTCCAACTCCCTGTCTATTGTGGATGACACCATGCTGGTTGCCTACCAGTCCCAAAACCCCGGCCAGCCGGGCGTCGGGATGGGCGTGTATAACATCAGCAACCCGGAGGAGCCACGGCAAATCGGCTTCATGGATTTGGGCGGCCAGTATTCCCGTGGCTGTCACTGCCTGTGGTGGGTGGATGGCGAATACGCCCATCTCTCTACCGGCGCAGCCGACTTTCAGCCCCGCAACCAGAAGGACGACCAGTTCTATATGATTGTGGATGTTAAAGACCGGGCGAACCCCCGGGAGGTTGGGCGCTGGTGGTTCCCCGGCACCCGGGAAGGGGACAGCGCGCCGGCGCCGGCCCGGCACCCGCAGTTCGATGCCGGCCACCGCTTGCATAACGGCAATGTTTACCCGGAGCGCCCGGACCGGGCTTACTGCGCCTATATGGACTCGGGGGTGGCCATTCTGGACATTTCCGACAAGGCCCATCCGCAAATGCTTGGCCATCTGAACTACGCTCCGCCTTTCCCCGGCTTTACCCACACCGTCCTGCCATTGTTCCGTCGGGACTTGATGGTGGTAACGCAGGAAGCAGTGCGGCTTAATGGCGAGGATTACCCCAAGCTGATGTGGATGATGGACATAAGAGATGAAACCAACCCGGTCATCATCAGCACTTTTCCTATGCCGGACACCGAGGACTTTTTCAATCGGCCCGGGCGGTTCGGGGCGCATAATGTGTACGAAAACCAGCCCGGCCCTGCCTGTTTCTTCTCGGACACCCTGATTTTCGCCACGCTGTTCAACGCCGGCGTTCGCGTTTACGACACCAGCGACCCCTTCCGCCCCGAGGAAGTGGCCTATTTCGTGCCGGAGATTCCTGAAGGCGCGCCCTCCAACGGCATCAATGACGTGTACGTGGACGAGAACGGTATTATGTATGTGGTGGACCGACTCAAGGGCGGCCTCTATATTCTGGAACTGAACGTCTAGCCTATGGGCTGAAGATATGTTTCGCTCCCCCGGGCCTGGCAGCCGCCGGCTCCGGGGGAGGCTGGCATTAAATTGTGCGGCAAGGCCTGGGCAACGCCGCCGTCGGCGAATTTGCCCGGGCCGGGCAGGAGTCTGTCGTGAAACCCCTTTCCCCTGACGCTAAAGCCCGCTTGAACGCGGTGCAAGAGGCCTTTGCGGAAGCATCCGGTTGCCTGGCCGGCTACCCGGCTAACCAGAATTTCGATTATTCCGAGCTGCTGCCGTTTTTGCAGTATAGCGCCAACAATGTGGGCGACCCTTTTCATGATACTAATTACCGCATTAACACCCACGAAATTGAGCGGGAAGTGATAACCAGCTTCGCCAGGTTGATGCATCTCGATCCTGCTGATGCCTGGGGCTACGTTACCACGGGCGGCACTGAAGGGAATATGTACGGCCTTTATATGGGCCGGGAACTTTACCCTCAGGGCGTCGTCTATTTCTCGCAGGACACCCACTACAGCGTCCTTAAAATCCTGCGGGTGCTGAATATGCGCAACATTATGGTTAAAAGCCAGGAAAACGGTGAGATCGACTACGACGACCTGTACGAGACGGTTCGCATCAATCGGGACGTGCCGGTCATTTTTATGGCCAACATCGGCTCTACCATGAAGGGCGCCGTGGATAACCTGACCCGGGTGCGCAATATTCTGGACGAGCTGGCTATTACCCGCTATTACATTCACGCCGATGCCGCCCTGAGCGGAATGATTCTGCCTTTTGTGTCCGACCCGCAGCCTTTCGGTTTTGATGCCGGTTCGGATAGCCTGGCGGTGAGCGGACACAAGCTCATCGGTTCTCCTCTGCCCTGCGGTGTGGTGCTGACCAGGCAGGCCTATGTATCTCGCATTGCCCGCTCGATCGAGTATGTCGGTGTGATGGATACCACCCTGCCGGGTTCGCGCAATGCCTGGACACCCCTGCTCCTCTGGTATGCCCTGGAACGTTACGGCACAGCAGGGCTGCGGCAGCTGGTGAGCAAGATGCTGGCCATGGCCGAATATGCGGTGGAACGCTTCAATGACAGCGGCATTCCGGCATGGCGCAACCATAACTCGGTAACGGTAGTTTTTCCCTGTCCGCCCCGGGAGGTTGTCCGCCAGTGGCAGCTGGCCTCTTACGGCGACATTGCTCACTTGATTGCCATGCCCCATTTGACCCGCAACAAGGTGGATGCAATAGTGGACCAATGCCTGGCTGCCGCAACGGTTCAGTAGCAGCCCGGCGGCAGCCACCTTCCGCAGCAGCCGGGTTCAGGAGGAGTAGATTTGGAACGCATTGTGATTATGGTTCGGGATGAAGTGGGGGTTCTTTCCGAAATTACCCGGGTTCTGGCCAATGCTGAAATCAACGTTGAAACCATCAACACCCAGGTTAACGGCGAACAGGGCAACATTATCATCAGCACCGATGATACCGACCGGGCCCTGTTTGTGTTGACCGACGCCGGTTACACTGCGGTTGCCGATGACTCGCTCCTCTTGCGGTTGAAGGACGAACCCGGCGCCCTGGCCCGGGTGTCCCGCCAATTAAGCGACGCCGGAATCAACATCCAAAGTCTGCACATCCTGGACCGGAAGGACGGTTTTTCTACTGTTGCCCTGTCCATCGTCCAGGCAGACCGGGCCAGGGCGGAAAGGATGCTGGGTTCCGACTCGGTGCTGTAAACCCGGCTGCCTGACCCGGAAGCTTAAGCCGGGGCAGCCGGCTCAATACCGACCCTAAAGGCGAATGGCCGCTGCCCCCCCTTCCCCAGGCGGTATTCTGCGCCTTACAGCCTGGCCGGGCTTATTCTTTTGTTGACCGCTGCAAGGGGCAGAACCTATAATTTTGCTACTATACTCCGGTTCGGCAAAAAGCCTGCCGAAGCGCCAGGAACTCTACAGGAGGACGTTATGGCAGAGATACTGGGTGTTGGCGCTACGCATTATCCCCCCGGACTGGTTCCCGACGAGTACAAGCCCTGGCCCCTGACCCGGATGCTGAAAACGAACCGAATCCCGGAACATATGAAAAACCCGGCTAACTGGCCGGCCCCAATGCAGGAAGAATGGGGCGATGACGAAGGCGTAACCGCTCATAAGGCCCACCGAGCCAGGATTTTTGACGCTTTCCGCAGGGTTCGCGAGGAGATCGATGCCTTTAACCCGGATTTTATTCTCCTCTGGGGCGATGACCAGTATGAGAATTTTCGGGAAGACATCATTCCCCCTTTCTGCGTGCTGGCCTACGACCAGATAGACTTTCAGCCGTATCACCGCATCGGCGACCGTCCCAATATCTGGGGCGAGCCCAAAGACCGGGTTTTCAGGGTGCCCGGCCACCAGGCGGCCGGCCGATACCTGACCCGCAGCCTGATTGAACAGGGTGTAGATATGGCCTATGCCTATAAGCCTCTGCACGAAAAGGCGGGCCTGGGCCATGCTTTCGCCAATACCCTGTTGTTCCTGGACCTGGACCGCCGGGGCTTTAACTACCCGGTGCTGCCGGTGGCGGTGAACTGCTATGGCAGCAACGTGGTGCGCATGCGCGGCGGCGCTGAAGTGTTTGAAACTGAATTGGACCCGCCCTCGCCGACGCCGCGTCGCTGCTTTGAAGTGGGGCAGGCCACGGCCCGGGCCCTGAAAGACAGCCCCTATCGGGTAGTATTGATGGCCTCATCCAGCTGGTCCCACGCCTTTCTGACTGAAAAGAACCACTGGGTATATCCTGACCTGGAAGCTGACCGGGTGCTGCTCGATGCCCTGCGCAAGGGCGAGTATGATACCTGGAGGAATTGGACGCTGCGCCAGGTCGAGGAGTCGGGGCAGCAGGAGACGCTGAACTGGCAGTGTCTGGTGGGCGCCATGGCGGAACTGAATTGTCAGGCCAATATCCTGGAATGGGCCGAGACCTACAGTTTCAATGCCCCCAAGTGCCTGGCTGTATTCAAATAGAGTCCGTGTCGGGCAGTCTGCTGGCCGGGGATAGCATTAACCCAACGGGAAACCGGTTTACCCCGGCCAGTAGTAGCTGGAGTTCGCTCAGCAGGGTAACGGCAGCGGCAGAATGAAGGGCGTCAGGGATTACTGGGTAATTTACTACCTGGTTTACGTTGCTGCTGTAGTTGTCTTTACTGCGCTTAATTGGCGGACATTCACAATCGAAAGCTATATTTACCCACTGGCAGCCATCGGAGGCGCCGCGATAAGCATAGCCTTGTTCGTGGCAGTGGTGACGGAGGGAATTGGTTACATGGTCTTGTTAATTCCGCGCAGGATTAAGCAACTGAAAGAGCAAGGGCGCGCAGAAGGACGCGAGGAAGGGCGCGAGGAGGGGCGCGAGGAGGGGCGCGAGGAGGGGCGCGAGGAGGGACGCGAGGAGGGGCGCGAGGAGAGGAAGGTCTGCGCGAAATGGAACAGATGTGGCGGTCATGGTACGAGCGGCAACAGGCCGCTCTTCGGGAAGGTTTGCCTTTTGATGAACCACCCCCCATTGGCCGGCAAAACAGGACTGCCAGGTAGCCTCGGCGCCTTTGCCTGGCTGGCAACGCATCCGACCTGACCAGCCCGGCCTTTTACCGGTTGGCCCCGGTGGTCGCTTCCTCCGGTTCGGTCGCCGCGGCGGCAGGGTGCAGCGGCCGCCGCGCCAGGGCAAACATTAGTCCGCTTAACACAAAGGCGGGCGCAAAGGTGAGCAGCACAATCTCATAACTGCCGGTATTATCCCGAATCCAGCCGGCGTAAATGGGCGCAATGAACATTCCGATGTTGTGGAAAATGCTCATCGCTCCCATCAGGCTGGCAAACCGGCTTCTCCCAAAGTAGTCCCCCACCATAATCCAGTTAACTGAGGTTATCCCCTCCACAATAGCCAGGCCCAGGATGAAAACCACCAGGGCCGGCCATTGAGGCAGCGCCCACAGACCCACCAGTCCCACCGCTCCCAGGTTCATCCCGAAGAAAAGCAGCTTGCGGGGCGAAAGACGCCCGCCGGCTATCCCCAGCAGAAAGCGCAGCGGTATGGCCATAAAGAACATTATCGAGGCGGCCAGGGTTGCCGTGTCTTCGGTTACCCCTTTCCACACCAGCAGGGGGAACAGGTGAATGATGATGGAGTTGGTAGCGGATACCCGGGTGATGACGCCCAGCAGCAAGAACCAGAAGGTTTGCGTGCGCAGGGCCTGGCGCACCGTAAAATCCAGTTCCCCGCTGCCCGAAGCCGCCCCCGCATGGTGTCCGCCCCGGGATGCTTCCCGTATCCGGGCCGGGGCCGGCGGGTCGCCATCCGGCCCTAACCCCATATCCTCCGGGCGGCTGCGAATGACCCAGGCTACCGGCAAGGTCAGCAAGGCAATGAACAAACCGATGATAAAGACGGTGGGGCGCCAGTCCAAAAAGACGATGCCCAGGTGCAGCAGCGGCACTACGATGGCCCCGCCGCCGGCGAAAGCGGTCATCAGCGTAGATAGGGCCACCGCTTTGCGCCGTACGAACCACTGGTTTACCGTAGCCATCAGGGTCTGCCCCAGGCCGGCCGTCTTGCCCACCGAAACCACGCCCACGAACAGCAGCGCCAGATGCCAGTATTCCTGGGCAAAGGCGAGGAGCATCAGCCCGATGCCGGCGGTAAGGCCGCCGAAGAGAATCATGGGTCGGGAGCCGAACTTGTCCACCAGCCAACCCACCACCGGAGCGCCCAGGCCGCCCTCAGCCCGCGCCAGGCTGAAAACCAGGGACATGGAGGCATAAGAAACGCCCAGGTCGGCGCGGATGGGTTCGAAAAAGCGGGGAAAGCCGGTGGAAATGGCCCCGTTGCCGAACATTCCCTGCGCGCAGGCCGCGGCCACGACCCGCCAGCCGTAAAAAAAGCGCCCCGGCCGACGTTGCGAGTTGCCGGGCCGGGTTGCGCCTTCGGTTGATGCAGCAGCGGGGGGTGAAGCGTCATTCATTGCTGGCGGCATAATATCCTGATGTTTGATAGTCAGTCAAGCCCAATATTAACCAACTCTATATGACAGCCGCTAACCGGCTCAGACACCGGCAACCTCCGCCCGGTTTTGGACGCCCTGACCGCTTCCCGCATCAATGCGCCAATGGTACGGGAAGCAGGGGAATCAGCCAGGAAATGCCGTCAGTAATTGCCTTACCGGGCTGCCCGAAGTCGGCCCATCTGACGGTTGGCTAACCCGGGCTGCCTGTGTCAGAATGGGGGCTATGCAGCGTTCTTCAGCCAACCGTACCGTCCCGGAAAAGCTCTTGCGCCACCACCAAACCCCGGTCGTTGCCGGGCTGGCGGCAATCGTTCTGCTGGCCTGGGCTTACCTGTTCCATCTGGCCCGGAACATGGGCAGCATGGCGGCGATGACCGGAATGGAGCAGGCGGCCCTGGCCGGCGCGCCCATGCCCATAGCCTGGGGGCCGGTGGACTTTGCCCTGATGTTTCTGATGTGGGCAGTGATGATGGTCGCCATGATGATACCCGCGGCGGCGCCCGTGCTCCTGGCCTTTGCCGGCGTCAACCGGCGCCGTCGGGAAGCGGCGGCTGACTGCGCAGCCAACCCGGACAGCGGTCCGCGTGCGGCGCTGTCCGTCGTCCCCACCGGCATGTTTCTGGCCGGCTACCTGCTGGTGTGGAGCCTCTTTTCCCTGGCGGCCACTTTTGCCCAGTGGGGGCTGAACCAGGCGGCTCTGCTGTCGCCGATGATGTCCAGCGCCAGCCCGCTGCTGGGCGGGTGCCTGCTGCTGGCCGCCGGCGCTTTCCAGTGGAGCCCGCTTAAATCGGCCTGCCTGCGCCACTGTCGCACGCCCATAGGGTTTCTGGTCAACGACTGGCGGGAGGGCTGCCGGGGGGCGGCGCGCATGGGGTTGCAGCACGGCGTCTATTGTCTGGGCTGCTGCTGGGCCCTGATGGGGCTGCTGTTTGTGCTGGGAGTAATGAACCTGCTGTGGATTGCCGCCCTGTCCTTGTTTGTATTGGCGGAAAAGGCAGCGCCAGCCGGCCGGTGGATTGGACGCATTGGCGGCGCGGCCCTGTTGACCTGGGGCCTCTGGCTGCTCTGGAGCAGTGGGCTGACTTAACGCTCACCGCCAACCGGGGCCGGCCCGGTGAACCGGAGGCCGGCCAATGTATCAGCCGGAACCTGGGCGCCCGGCAGCTTTATCCTTGAGCAAGGAGGCGCAAGTATGGCCAGCCGTGCCGACCAGCATGACCGGGACAAGCTGCTGCGCTGGCGGCAGGATTGGGCGGCGGCTGGGGCGGACGCCCCGCCGGTTTGCGCCATTTTCCTGGTATCCGGGGCAGACACGGCGGCCCACGACGTTTTTCGCGTCTTCCGCCGCAGTTTCGAGGAACGGCAGGCCGGTTTTGCTCACCTGGTCATTTTCGGACAGCACGGTATTTCTGCCACCGTGCGGGCTTTGCAAGCGGTATTGAAGCTGCCAGCTGCCCAGCTGCCCGTCTTGCTCTGGTACGCCGGGGACGCCGGCATTGAACCGAGCGTGGCGCCCCTGCCGCCCGGAACGGATGTTGCAACGGACGCTGGGCCGGACGCTGCCTGGCCCGCCGCCCTGCAGCAAGCGGAGGAAGGGCTGGAGCAAGCCGGAGCCGACAGCCGGCAGTTGCGCGCGCTGCTGCTGACGCTTTGCGACCAGGTAATCTGCCCCGTTGGTGCGTGTCAAGCCTGAATTCGGCAATGGCGTGAACGCGATGGAAACAGTGGTTCTGGTCAGCCTGTCGCGACGGAGCAGGCCCGGTAAACTAGATGCTTGCCAAAAAAGTAGGACATAAGTTAAAGTATGCCAATCTTGATAGAGGTTAGGAAAATGACCGAATTGCATAGCCCCATCCTAACCTTTGAGCAAACGTTAGCTCGTATGGCCTCTCCTACAACTCATACTCAAAACTTCACAACCCTAGTTGAGGGTGACTGTTTAGAAATCTTGCCGAGGTTGGGGTCTGAAAGTGTTCATTTGGTACTAACCGATCCCCCTTATTACCTGGATGGGCTAGACACCAATTGGCGCAAGGGTACAGAGGAAACCCCGCGCGGAACTGGTTCAGTCGGCGGGTTACCAATAGGGATGAAGTTTGACCCAAAGCAAGGGCGGGAACTGCAAGCATTTATGGGGAAAGTAGGCGATAAACTAATGCACGTTCTCACTCCTGGCGGGTTTGCAGTGGTATGCAGCCAGCCTCGGCTTTCTCATCGGTTGGCTGTCGGTTTAGAAGACGCTGGTTTTGAGATACGAGATTTATATGCTTGGCACTATACCCGTCGCGCTCAGTTTAAGGCTTTCTCCTTAAATCACTTTGTTGATCGGATGGAAGTTTCAGACCAAGAGAAAAAACGTCTGACCAGTGCGCTACAAGGAAGGAAAACCGCCCAGTTGCGCCCCCAATTTGAGGCGTTAGTGTTGGCCCAGAAACCTAAGAAGGGAACGCTGGTTGACAATTGGATGGCATATAAGACCGGCTTAATTGACCCTAAAGCTACACTGGACGGTAAAGCTCCCTCAACTATAATGACTGTTGAGAAAGCCGATAAAGAGACTGGCAATGATCACTTGACAGTTAAGCCAGTGTTACTGATGGAACACTTAATCCGATTATTTTCCCTGCCAGGACAAATAGTATTAGACCCTTTCCTTGGCAGTGGCACAACGGCAGTAGCTGCCTTAAGAACAGGTCGTTCGTGTATTGGTATAGACATCAACCCTGACTATATCACTATCGCTGAAAGTCGCATCCAAAAGGAGGGGCAAAATGGCTTTATCCCCAAAGGAGAAAATGCGAGCCAGGCGTGAACGCTATAAGGCTTTAGGTAGATGTACCAGATGTGGAGTCCAGCGTCCTGCCGAGCATCGTGTCCTCTGTGAACGTTGCTTGGAGGAACAAAGAGTATATGACCGAAATCGGAGGCAAGTTAAGAATGGCAGGGATACGACCTAAACAACATGCCCGTATGGGGCAATTTCACCTGGAAGAGGCAATCTTGGACGTCCTTTTGGAAGCGAAGCATGAAGGAGATTGTTTGGGCCCGGCAGAAATCAGCCGACGGGCAGGAATATTCCGGGAGCGGGGAAGTGTAGATATTATGAACGACGCCATCGCAACGGGGGTGCTGGTAAAACTGCACGATGAAGGACGGGTTAATCGATGCACACAAAACGACGCTAACCGAGGCGGTTGGGAGCTGACCGACGCCGAGTTTGCCTTCCGCCGGGACGACGTGAGTTAGGTATATCGCTACCTATTTTCTACTCCGATTACGCCAAAGCAGGCAGGGAACCGGAGTTGGCGGTTGCCGCCGGCCGCCGGTCGGTGGGTTCCTTTTGCCATCGGTTGGCCCCGCCGGGCCGACGTCTGGCCTGGCTGATTGTGGGCGGCGCGCCGACTTTATCCCGCCCGACGCTATAGCTTCCCGGCTTCGGTATTCGCCCGGCGCCCCCGCCGTCGGGCAACCGTCCACCCAGGCGGCGGCGTGGGCCTGGGCCGGGTTGTAACTCTCCCCTGTCCGGTGTTACTATCTCCCTAACGTTGAAATCCGGGAGGTATCGCCATGTCGCTTGTTTCTAACCTGGGGCATGTGGGCATCATTTGCGACGACTTCTTGAAGATGCGCGACTTTTATACCCGCGTTCTGGGCCTTACGGTTACCGATGAGGACCCGGAGCGGGGCAGCTGTTTCCTTAGCGCCGACCCGGCTAACGAGCACCATGAGCTGAACCTGGGCCAGGCTAACGAGAGTCGCCCCCGCACTCGGAACGTCGGCCAGGTTTCCTTCATCGTTCCCAGCATGGCCGCGCTGCGCGAGCTGAACCGCCGTTTTCAGGAAGAAGGCACTCCCATCGTTCGCACCGTTACCCACGGCATCTCTAACAGCATCTACTTCCACGACCCGGAGGGCAACGTGGGCGAGGTTTATTACAAGACCGGCTTTGTGGTCCGGCAGGGCTTCAGCCGACCCATTGACCTGGATGCGCAGTCGGATGAGGAGATAATGGCCTTTGCCCAGAGCTTTGAGGCCAGCGAAGGACCTTTCCGGGGGGCCAGGCTGCCGGTCGGGCAGGCCGATTAGGGAAGCCCAATCGGGGTTTTTCCGGGGCGGGGCCGGCTGCAATGGCCGGCCCCGGTTTTATTGATTGCCGGCGCGTGTGCCGGGAGTATAGTATCATTGGGGCTGGTGAGTATCGGCGCGCTTTTCCCGGCAGAGCCAAGGGTAGAGGTTGGTTATGCTTCCGGACGTTTCTACCGCCGCCGGCGCAATGACCGGCGCCCGCTACGTTGCAAGCCTGCGCGACGGACGGGCGGTTTGGCTGGACGGCCAGCGGGTGGCCGACATACCGACTCACCCCGCTTTTACCGGCATAGTCCACGAATTGGCCCGCATCTACGACTTGCAGCATCGGCCCCCTTGCCAGGACGAGATGACCTTCATATCCCCGGAAACCGGCCGGCGGTGCAGCCTGTCCTGGCTGCTGCCCCGCACTCGGGAAGACCTGAAGCGCAAGCGGCGCAACAGCGAAATCTGGAACCGGGAAAGCTGGGGGCAACTGGGCCGCAGCCCGGATATTCTGGCTCCCCATATAACTGCCCTCTATGCCCTGCGCGCCGCGCTGGGGGCGGTCAGGCACCCCAGGTGCGACTTTGGCGAGAACATTGCGAATTACCATCGCTATTGCCAGGAAAACGACCTGTTTCTGACCCATGCACTGGGAGACCCCCAGGTGGACCGGAGTCAGCAGCCACGGAATGCGCAGCGCAACGCCGTTGAAGAGGAACTGGCTCTCCACGTGGTTGCAGAAACGCCCGAAGGGGTAATTGTTACCGGCGGCAAGCAGCTGGCTACCGCTGCCCCCATCAGCAACGAGACCTACGTTTCCCTGTCCGCCACCTTTTTGCGCCGTTCCAACCCCAACTGCGTCCTGGCCTTTGCCATCCCCACCAATACCCCGGGCCTGAAGATTTTATGCCGGGAGCCGACGGCCCGGGGTTACGGCGGCTTTGGCCACCCCTTGAGCCTGAACTACGATGAACAGGACGCCATGCTCTTTTTTGAAGAGGCGCTGGTGCCCTGGGAGCGGGTTTTCCTGCTGTACGATTCAAGCCCCCTGGCCCAGCTGCTGGACCGGCGCACTAACTTCCAGGGTTGGCCCAACCTGGTGCGTATTCACGAGCGGATGAAGCTGCTGACGGCGGTAGCTACCCTCATCGCCGAGGCGGTTGGCGTCATCGAGTACCGGGCAGTGTCGGCCAAATTGGGAGAAATGGCTACCTATACCGAAATGTGGCGGCACGCCCTGGATGGCCTGGAGTATAACGCTTTTCCGGTAGAGGACGGTTTAATGTCCCTGGGCGATATGAATGGCATGAACATTTATTTCAGCCAGATTTCCGCGCGAATGGTAGAGTTGCTGCGGGAGATCGCCGGTTCGGGCATCATTATGCAGCCCAGTGAAAATGACCTGGCTAACCCGGCGCTGCGGGGCCACCTGAACCGTTACATGCGCGGCAAGGGCGTGGACGTGGAGTATAAGTCGCGCCTTTTCCGGTTGGCGCACGACCTGGCCGTTTCTTCCTTCGGCATGCGCCAGGAGGTGTACGAATACTGGCACGGCGGCGACCCGGACCGTAACCGTATAAACCTGCTGCGGGTGTATGACCAGGCGGATATTACCCACCGGGTTAAAGATATGCTTTCCCGGCCCTTGTCCAGCGAAGGTTGAAAAGCCGGGCACAGCAGCCCGATTGCCGTCACATCCCCTGGTCCCGGTTCCACCAGCGCCGGGTTTACCGGTTCCTGTTTCAGCCGTCAAACTTACCCGCCCAGCAGCCGCTCTAAATAGCGCTGCAATTCCGCAAAACGGGCCGAGCGGCTGCCCAGCATAATCAAAGCGCCCAGCGCCAGGGCGATGGCAGACACCAGGACGCAGCCGGCTAACCCCAACAGATAGCGTTTCAGCCTGAACGTGGTCTCTTTTTCCTCAATGCACATAGTTTCGCTATTTTCCCACAGATGGGTTGGTCAAACCACCGGCGAAAGTGGATTTTAAGCCGGGTTATTTACCCCACGGGCGCAGCTTGCCCCGGGCAATGCCCGCTGACCCGCCTCCGCTCCGGTACGCTGACCGGGTTGCTCTTTTCCGGGACGACGGCCTTGTTGCCGTTCCGTCAACTACGGGCAACGCTATGCCGGCAGTTGGCATTTGTTCGATGCCTGGGTGTATAATAGCCTCGAGATTTTCAAGGGGCCGAAAGTTATGACTACCATCAACACTATTCAGGACTTGCTGGAACTTCTGCGCAGCCAACCCGGTTGGGCCGAGGAGCTCCGTGCCATTCTGCTTGCCAGGGAACTACTGGAGCTTCCTGCCACCGTCGCCGCCCTGGCTGAAGCAGTAGCGGAACTGACCAGGATCGTCGAAGACATGAACCGGCGCCTTACGGCGGTAGAGCAGGATGTAGCCGTCCTGAAAGAGGATGTAAAGGTTCTGAAAGAAGACGTAAAAGGCCTGAAAGGAGATGTATCGAGCCTGAAAGGAGATGTAGGACGCTTGAAAGGTGGTGAATATGAACGGAACATGGCGCCCAAAGCCGTCGCCCGGACTATTGCGCAGCTGGGGTTCCGCGGAACCAGGGTAGTCATGAGCCAGATGACGGTTGCAGACCCCGACTTCAGCAGCGATATAGAGAATGCCTTAACTGCCGGTTCAGTCGACGGCGAAGGCATTCGCAGCATCTTCGACACCGACCTGATAATCCGGTCTCGCGACGGGCGCTACGCCCTCTTTGAAGTCTCGGTTACGGCCGACGCTGAGGATATTACCCGCGCCCGCGCCAGGGCCGACATTCTGGTCCGTTCCTTCAAGACCGAGGTAATTCCGGCGGTCATTACCGCCAACCTGCCGGAACCCCTGGAACAGTCGGCCCGGGACGCCGGGGTAACCATCTTCATCATTCCAGAGGAGTAGCGCTCCCGCCCGCGCCGGGCTTTTTCCCGTTTGCTGCAATGTCAACATCGGCTACGGCATAAGTAAAGCCGAAAAGCCGGCGTTGCCGGCCGCCCGGGTTTAACCGCCGGTCTTGACGGGTTAACCGGCAAACTATAGATTATAGAGGCTTCCCACTCCTTCGGAACCAAAGGGGCTAACCAGAACAGCCTTTGGCGGCAATAGTAGATTTCGAATAATATCGTCATTCGCCATCTTATTGCTGTAATCAGCCGTCGGCGACCCCCCGTCGGCGCCCCATGGTAGATTACTCGATGCAGGACAGCACAGAGCGGAATGAAGTTCCCGAAGTGGTAATCGGACGGCTGCCGCAATATGTGCGAGCGTTGGGCCAACTGTTGGATGAGGGCGTCCAGGTCGCCAACTCCCAGCAATTGGGAGAGAAGTTGCAGATAACTCCGGCGCAAATCCGCAAGGATTTGAGCTATTTTGGCCGCTTTGGCAAGCAGGGGCGAGGCTACCGGGTACAGCATCTGCTGGATGAGTTGAAGCAGATTCTCGGGTTGACCGTTACCTGGAACGTAGCGGTAATTGGCGTGGGGCGTTTGGGCCGAGCCATCCTTAACTACCCCGGCTTCACTCCCGACGGCTTTCAGTTGGTGGCCGCCCTGGATGACAACCCGGCGTTGGTGGGGGAAAAGGTTGGGGGGCTGACGGTACAGCCGGTTGCCCGGCTGGCCGCGGTGGTTAACCGCCATCAGGTCAGCATAGCTATTGTCGCCGTCCCCATTACCCATACCCAGACGGTGGTTGACCAGTTGGTGGCCTGTGGCATTCGGGCCATCCTGAACTACGCCCCAACCACGCCCCAGGTGCCGCCGGGCGTCAACGTGCGCAGCATTGACCCGGTGCTGTCCCTGCAATCCATGACTTACCACCTGGCCAACGGCGTTGGCTGACGCAACAACCCGCTCCGGGCCGGCAGAGAAGGCTGCCCGGCCTGGTCTCTGCGGAACAAACCGGGGGCGGCACGGGCATTTTCCGGGGAAAATCGGCGGGCGTAACAGCAATGCTACGCCCGGTTTCAGCCCCGTAACCGGCGGGCGGCTATACGCCCTGGGTCGGGGAAACCGGGGCTAGGCGCCGCCGACGGTCATGGCCCGCATATCCGCCCCGGGCCGGCGCCGCCGGACAATGTTAAGGCGCATTCGAGCGCGCCGCATCGACGCCAGGGCCCGTTCCATTTCCAGGGTGGAAGTTTGGCTGCGCAGCCTTTCCTGCGCCCGCTCAATGGCCGCCTGCGCCCGTTCCACGTTAATTTCCTCGGAATACTCGCAAGCCTCGGCCAGAATGGTAACCCGGTTGGCCATAACTTCCATAAAGCCGCCGGTAACCGCAAGGTAAGAGGTCTCGCCATCCTTGCGCACCAGAACCTCCCCAGGCTGCAAAACCGTCATCAGCGGAGCGTGGCGGGGCAGAATGCCCAGCTGCCCTTCAATGCCGGGGGCCACCACCAGGTCCACGTCGTCGGCGTAAACCTCCCGCTCGGCAGTAATAATTTCCAAACGCATGGGCATGGTTTAAACCTCGATACTTAATGCCAACTGTCGGATCTGCGCTTCCGAGGTAGCCGCCCAATCAGCAAAGACAAACTGAACGGTTTTCGAGGTTAGGGGGATTGCCGCTGCTTCCTTCAACAATTTCCGGTTGCCAACCTCTGAAGCGCTTTGCTCGGGGTATTGAACCGCCCAAAGCCGTTTACCTTGTTTAATGCATTTACGGGCGGCGTCAATGGTGCCGCCGCTCTCCTGCGCCTCAACTACGACTAAACTCTCGGATAATGCGACAATCAACCGGTTCCTGGTCATAGCCCGCCAGGCAGTCCAGGGAGCGCCTGGCTCAAACATGGAAACTGCCAGGAAGTTATGGTTCATTGCCACAAGCCCCGCCAAATCCCGCCGCACCCTGAACCGTTCTATACCTTCCGGTAAAACCGCAATAGTGCTGCCCCCGCCGGCCAACGCCACTTTATGCGCTTGTCGGTCAACCCCGCGGGCATATCCACTCACGATAATTAAACCACGCCTGGCCGCCTCTTGCCCAAGCAGATATGCCCATTCCAGGGCCGGGTCGGAGGCATTTCTGGAGCCGCAAATGCCTATGCCCGGCTTGCTAAGCAGTTCCAGGTTGCCAATTGCGTGTAAAGTTTCTCCGTTAAGAGTCGGCCTCAAGTCCGCGATTCGGTCAAGGGTATAGTAATGGAAACAACCGCAATCAGGCATAGCTTAACCGCACCTTTGTTTCAATTATGCTATACCGGAACCGGCGGTTGTCAACCGGCTACTGTCAGATGCCCTTGAGTCAGGCGGTGGTGGCGGCCATCTGTTCCGCCTTTTCGATGGCTTCGTCGATGGTTCCCACCATATAGAAGGCCTGCTCGGGCAGCTCGTCGTGTTTGCCTTCCAGGATTTCGGTAAAACCCCGAACCGTTTCCCGCAGGGGGACGTATTTGCCCGGCTGGTTGGTAAAGGCTTCGGCCACGAAGAAGGGCTGCGTCAGGAAGCGCTGAATTTTGCGGGCGCGAAACACTGCCTGACGGTCTTCTTCCGACAATTCTTCAATGCCGAGAATGGCGATGATGTCCTGCAAATCCCGGTAGCGCTGCAAAACCTGCTGCACGCCCCGGGCCGCCTGGTAATGCTCATCGCCCACGATACGGGGTTCCAGGATACGGGCGAAGGAGGCCAGCGGGTCCACCGCCGGGTACAGGCCCTGGGCGGCCAGGGAGCGTTCCAGGGACACCACCGCATCCAGGTGGCCGAAGGTGGTTACAATCCCCGGGTCGGTGTAATCGTCGGCTGGCACGTAGATGGCCTGGAAGGAGGTAATTGAGCCGGACTTGGTAGAGGTAATCCGCTCTTGCAGGGCGCCCATTTCGGTGCTGAGGGTAGGCTGATAACCTACTGCGGAGGGCATGCGTCCCAGCAGGGCCGATACTTCCATTCCTGCCAGAATGTAGCGGTAAATGTTGTCGATGAAAAGAAGCACGTCCTGATGCTGCTCATCGCGGAAGAACTCGGCCATGGTCAGGCCGGTCAGTCCGATGCGGGCGCGCACGCCGGGGGTTTCGTTCATCTGCCCGAAAACCAGCACAGTGCTGTTCAGCACCCCGGAATCCTGCATTTCGTGCCACAGGTCATTGCCTTCCCGGGAGCGTTCACCGACGCCGGCGAACACCGATACGCCCTGGTGGACGGCGCCGATATTGCGAATCAGTTCCTGGATAATCACCGTCTTGCCCACGCCGGCGCCGCCGTAGGCGCCCACCTTGCCGCCCTTGGGAAAGGGGGTAATCAGGTCGAAAACCTTGATGCCGGTCTCCAGAATTTCGATTTCAGGGTTCTGGTCGTCGAAGGCCGGGGCGCTGCGGTGAATCGGCCAGCGCTGGCCCGCTTCCACCGCCCCCAGGTTATCCAGGGGGGAACCGGTAACGTCAAACAGGCGGCCCAGGGTTTCCGGCCCCACGGGAACCGTCACCTTTTCGCCGGTATCGGCAACTTCAACGCCCCGGGCCAGGCCATCGGTGGAACCCAGGGCCAGACAGCGCGCCCAGTTGTTGCCGATGTGCTGCTGCACTTCCAGCACCAGCCGCTCGCCGCCGTTATCCAGCTCCAGGGCGTCGAACAGGTTGGGCAATTGATCCGGCGGAAACTCCACATCCACCACAGTACCAATTACCTGTACGATTCTTCCGGGCATATCCTGGACCTCCCATGTCCTTCAGCTTTTGGAACAATAAAGGGCGGTGGTCAGCCTTCCAGGGCTATCTGACCGCCCACCAAATCCAGCAGTTCGTTGGTAATGCTATCCTGCCGCAGCTTGTTCATCACCAGGGTCAGGTCGCCGGCCAGGGACCTGGCGTTGTCCGTAGCGTTGCGCATGGCCACCATGCGGGCCGACTGCTCGCTGGCGACCGATTCCAGCAGGGCGTGGTAAACCTCCATATCCACGAACTGAGGCAGCAGGGAACCCAGCACTGTCAAGGCGTCGGGTTCATAGATGTACCCGGCGCGGTCGGCGGCGGACAGGGTAGCCGGCGCAACCGGCAGCAGCTTTTCCACCACCGGTTCCTGGGACATGGTGGAGATGAACCGGGTATAAACCAGGTAAACCTCGTCCATTTCACCGTTAAGGAAATTATCGATCAGCATCCGGGAAATGGGCATGGTATCGGCAACGGCCGGCCGGTCGCCCACATCGGCGAACACGGCCAGCAAGTCCTGCCCGTAGCGGGCCATAAAGTCCCGTCCCTTGCGGCCGATGGCGATGCTGCGGGTGGGAACCGACTGCTCCAGGATGAATTGGGCCACCCGCCGGTTGATGGTAGAGTGCATTCCGCCGGCCAGGCCCCGGTCGGGGGTAATAGCCAGGAGGCCAATGCGCTGCGCTTGGCGCTGTTCCAGCAGCGGGTGCAGGGCGGCGCCGTCTTCAGCGGGCTGGGCCGCCAGGTGGGCGATAACCTGGTAGATTTTTTCGGCGTAAGGCCGGCCCTGCAGCACGGCGTTCTGGGCGCGGCGCATTTTGGAGGCGGCGATGAGCGACATGGCGTTGGTTACCTTGCCGGTATTTTCCACGCTGCGAATTCGCCGCCGTATGTCTCTTACGCTTGGCATATGCTTCCTGGTGATTTATTCATCCGCCGGAAGCAGCGAAGGGTTTGCTGTCCTTCCTGTCTTCCGTTGGAAGTTAACTAACTGAAAGTAGCCTTGAAGTTATTGATTGCTTCAGTCAGTTGCGCGCTGGCTTCATCCTCCAGGCGGCCCGACTGGGCAATGCTCTGGCACAGGTCCGGGTGGGCGCCGGCCATATAGCTGAGCAGCTGCTGTTCGAAGGCGGCGCAGCGGTCCAGCGGTACATCGTCGGTTAAGCCGGCGTTCACGGCAAAAAGGATAATCACCTCCTGGGCCAGGTTCAGGGGCTGGTACTGGGGCTGTTTCAGAATTTCGGTGGCCAGCTGGCCCCGGGCCAGTTGGGCCCGGGTAGCGGCGTCCAGGTCGGCGGCGCCGAACTGGGCAAAGCTGGCTAATTCGCGGTACTGGGCCAGGTCCAGGCGCAGCCGCCCGGCCACCTGACGGATGGCCCGGGTCTGGGCGGCGCCGCCGACCCGGGAGACGGAAAGGCCCACGTTAACCGCCGGGCGCACGCCAATGTTGAACAACTCCGGTTCCAGGTAAATCTGGCCGTCGGTAATGGAAATTACGTTGGTGGGAATGTAAGCGGAAACGTCGCCGGCCTGGGTTTCGATGATGGGCAGGGCGGTAATAGAGCCGCCGCCATGCTCGGCGTCCAGCCGGGCGGCCCGTTCCAGCAGCCGGCTGTGCAGGTAGAAAACGTCGCCGGGGTAGGCCTCGCGGCCGGCCGGGCGACGCAGCAGCAGCGACATTTGACGGTAGGCCCAAGCGTGCTTGGTCAGGTCATCGTAAACCACCAGCACATCCTTGCCCTGCCCCATAAACTCTTCGGCCATGGCGCAGCCGGCGTAGGGGGCAATGAACTGCAAGGGGGCGGAATCGGAGGCGCCGGCATTGACGACAATGGTGTGGCCCAATGCGTCATTCTCTTCCAGCACGCCCACCACCTGGGCCACCTTGCCCTGCTTCTGACCGATGGCCACATAGATACAAATCAGGTCGCCGCCCCGCTGGTTGATAATGGTATCGAGGGCGATGGCGGTTTTGCCGGTAGAGCGGTCGCCGATAATCAGTTCCCGCTGGCCCCGCCCGATGGGGATCATGGCGTCGATTGCCTTGATGCCGGTTTGCACCGGCGTATCCACCGACTGGCGCACCACCACGTTAGGCGCCACCTGTTCCACCGGACGGAAGCCGGCGGTGTTAATCGGCCCTTTGCCGTCCAGGGGTCGGCCCAGGGGGTCCACCACCCGGCCAATCAGGGCGTCGCCCACGGGAATCTCGATAATCTGGCCGGTGGAACGGACCTGGTCGCCTTCCTTGATTGCGGTAGCGTCGCCCAGAATGGCCGCGCCCACCAGGTCCGACTCCAGGTTCAGCGCCAGGCCAAGAATGCCGTTGCCGAAGTCCAGCAGCTCGTTGGAGCGGACGCCTTGCAGTCCTTGAATGCTGGCAATGCCATCGCCCACCTGAACGACGGCGCCCACGTCCACCAGGCTCAAATCGCCGCCAAATTCCTCAATCTGGCGCCGGATTAAAGAAACAATCTCCTGACCCCTAATTGCCATGGGGCTTCTCCTTCGTCCGAATTGGGCGCCGTCTCCGGCGCAATCCTCCCGGCCGCGCCGGGCGGTCAGCCCGCCGCTGCTTCGGAGCGCAGCTGCCGGCGCAGACCTTCCAGCCTGGCCCGGGTACTGCCGTCCATCAGCCGGTCGCCAATCTGGATGATTAGGCCGCCCAGAATAGACGCATCCACCCGGGCGGTTACCACTACTTCCTTGCGGATAAGGTCGGCCACAAAGGCGCGGATGCGGTTCAGTTCCGCTGCCTCCAGTTCCACTGCCGAGGTTACCTCTACCGGCTGGCGGCCCAGCCGGTCGTCCAGCAGCCGGTTAAACCCGACGGCCACGTCGCCGGCCAGGGCCACGGCGTTGCGGGCAACCAGCAAGGCGCCCAGGTTTCGCACCAGCGGGTCTATTTCGGGCAGCACGGCGGACAGGGCGGCGATTTTCCGCTCCAGCGGCACTTCGGAGCGCTTCAGGAAGGTGTTGAAGTCAACGTCCTGCATCGCCTCGGCCATCAGGGTTACGTCGGCGGCCCATTGCTCCAGCCGGTCGCGCTGAACGGCCAGTTCGAACAGGGCCTGGGCATAACGGCGGCCGCCGGCCGGTTTAGCCATGCCGCCCTACCTTCGCCGCAGGCTCTCGCCCTCGGTCAGCACCTGGGCGATGAGTTCCTCGTGGGCTTGCCGGTCCAGCGAGCGGGCAATAACCCGCTCGGCGGCGGTAATAGCCAGGTCGCCGAAGCTGGCCCGCAGCTCTTCCAGGGCGGCGTCGCGTTCCCGTTGAATATCGGCCTGCGCCCGTTGGGCAAAGGCTTCCGCTTCCTGACGGGCCCGTTCCATTTCGCTGTCCCGAAAACGCTGGGCCGCCTCTCTGGCCTGCTCCATCAGACGCTGACCTTCCCGGCGGGCTTCGTTCAACTGCTCTTCAATGGCCGCCTGGGAGTTGGCCGCCTCTTCCCGGGCCCGCTCGGCTGTGGACAGGCCCTCCTGAATGCGGGCTGTGCGCTGGTCCATGGCCGTCAACAGCGGCTTGTAGGCAAACTGGTACAGAATTGCCAGCAGAATTACGAAGGTAATCAGGTAGGCTGCCAGCAAAGGCAGGTTTATTCCCAGGTCGGTAAGGCCCATAACTTCAGACCACGAACAACAGGATTACGGCGACAATCAGGGAGTAAATGCCCAGGGCCTCGGCGAAGGCAATGGCCAGAATCATGTTGGTGGTGATGGAGCCGGCCGCTTCGGGGTTGCGGCCAATGGCGCCCATTGCGCCGGCGCCCAGGATGCCAATGCCGACGCCCGGGCCAATTACGCCTACGGCAATGGCTAACCCGGCCCCCAGGAACTTGGCTGCCTCAGCATCCAATGCCAGAAGAAGGGGAATCAAGTCCATTTTTGCGAGTCCTCCATTTTAGGTTGTTTCAGGTTTGCCGGCGGGCCTGCCCTGGCATGGCCTCTTGCCGAAGGCAGCGCCGGGCAATCGCCCCCTTATTGCGATAACCGCCCGAAAGGGCCCCGCTTAATGCTCCTCGTGGCGCACTGCCAGAGACAGGAACACCAGGGTTAAACCGGCGAAGATAACCGCCTGAATCAGGCCCACCAGCAGTTCCAGCCCGAATACGAAGATATTGGCGACAAAAGGCACCAGGAAGGTAATCATCACCACCAGAATTTCTCCGGCGGTCATATTGCCAAAGAGGCGGAAGGTGAAACTGACGATCCGCACCAGTTCACTAATCAGTTCCAGAATGCCGACGAAGGCATCAATCAACCCGCCAGGACGCAGCCGCAGCAGGTTGCCAAAGGCAAAGAACTTCCGGAAATAGCCCAGGCCGAGGGTGCGAATGCCCCAATATTCGACGAAAACGAAGGAAATCAGGGCCAGGGCCAGGGGCATATTCAGGTCAGTGCCGGCCGGCCGCACCAGGTGTATCTGAATTTTAGTCTGCCACCAGGCGTAAGGGTCGCTGGGAAAACCGAACCCTACCGCCTGGTACAGCGGCACCAGGAACAGGGCAATCCAGGCGTTGAAAAGAACGAAAAAGAAGATGGTGGCAACGACCGGGAAGGCTTTGCGGGCCAGCTCGGGGCCCAGAACCCCGGTGGAAAAGTTGAGGACGCCCTCGATTACGCTTTCCACCAGCCCTTGCAGCCGGCCGGGCACCATAGCCCGTTTGCGGGCGCCCAGCACGAAGAAGAGGATGATGGCAATGCTGGCAACCCAGGCCGAAAGCAGGGTATTGGTAATGGCGAACTCGGTAGCGTCCAGGGGGTAGAAGTGGTGTTCTTCCCCGGCCTTTGCGCCGGGTTCGCCGGTTCCGGAGTCCTGGTCGGTATCGGACTGGCCGCCGGAGTCGTACCCGGCCGGTTCGCTGCCGTAGCCGAGGTATTCCTTCACTTCCGAGGGCGGAAACACCGGCTGGGGCGGAAGGCTGATGTGCGGCTGGGACAGGAAGGGTTCGCCACTCCCGAACATTTTGGAGCCAATGGCGCCCATGACAAACCCTGCGATTAACAACGCTGCCATGACCACTACGGCCAGCAGCATTACCCTCTTTGCGGCAGCACCTGACGGCACTAGTTGTCTCCCTTGCGGCGGTTCATTCCCGGACGCCTGGCCCCGTAAAGCACGGGCAGAACCATTTTATATACGCCCCAGAAGGCGGCGACGCTGCCCAGCAGTACGCCGACTATCGCAAACAATGGCGCCAGACCGGTAACCCGGTCCAGGCCAATGCCGGCAATAATGCCGGCGACCACGCACAGGGCAACATACCACCCCAGCCCGGTCAGGCGCAGGGCAACAACCCACCAGTCCATCCCGTTCACCAGGCGCACCGCATATTATCACTCGAATAATGAAAAGTCAATTTGCCGGCGGGCCGGGTATTCCCAACGGGTATTGGTGTTAAATCAGGCCCAACCGGCCGGGCTGGCCGAGTCGCCCTGCCGAAAGGCGTCCGACCGAAAGACGGCAAAGCGGCGGCCGGCCACCTGCGCTGATTATCGTTAAGGAGTTAAACTACCCCTTGCTGCTGCAAGCGTTCCAGCTCTTCCGGGGCAACGCCCCCAATGCCGCACAGGATTTCCCGGTTATGCTCGCCCAGCCGGGGCGGAGCGCCGGCGGCGGTTGCCGGCGATTCGGTCAGCCTGATGGGGTTGTTGACGGTACGGAAGGGGCCGCCCAGAGAATCGCCGCTTTCCACAAACATCTGCCGCGCCGCCAGGTGGGGACACTGGTCCAGGTCGGCGGCGTTCTGCACCACGCCCATGGAAAACCCCAACTCAATCAGCTGCCGGGCAATCTCCAGCTTGGGGACGTGCCGGGACCATTCCTCGATGGCCGGCACGATGTGGTTGAAGTAGAATTCGCCGCTGATGCCCTGGCCCAGATAGCGGGGGTCGGCAATCAGGTCTTCCCGGCCGACCAGCCGCCACAAGCCTTCCCATTTGCCGCTGCCGCCGCCGGAGCCGGCCAGCACTGCATAGCCGTCGGCGGCCTGCAAGACCAATTGAGCGGTAATCATGTTTTCGCGGGCCCGGGTAGTAATCTGTCCGCTGGCCTGGTAGAAAGGCATAATGCTGGTGGTATGGGCCACCATGCAGTCATACATAGCCATATCCAGGTGCTGCCCCCGTCCGGTTTTGCGGCGGGATTCCAGAGCCAGCATTATGCCCAGAGCGGTCCAGACGCCGGGCACCGAATCGCCGATGTTGTCGCCCACCATTTGGGGCGGCCCATCGGGAGCGCCGGTAATCTCCATCCAACCGCCCATGCCCTGAACGCACGGGTTGTTAGCCGGCCAGGCGGAGTAAGGGCCCCGCAGCCGGTCGCTATCGCCGAAGCCGGTAATACTGGCGTAAATCAACCCCGGGTTCAGTTGACGCAAATGGTCATAGCCCAGGCCCAGGCGGCGCAGCGCTCCGGGGCCCCAGTTGTCCAGCAGCACGTCGGACGCTTGCGTCATGGCCTCGAAAATTTCTTTGCCTCGGGAGGTGCGCAAATCCAGCGTTACGCTTTTCTTGTTGCGGTTAATCGCCAGAAAGCGGGCGCTGACCCGCTGACCGGCCTCGCCTTCGATGAAAGGGTCATTGAGGCGGGCCCTTTCCCCCACCCCGGTGCGCTCAATTTTGATGACTTCGGCCCCCATATCGGCAAGAATCATGGCGCAGAAGGGGCCGGCAACAATATGGGTAGCGTCCAGAACGCGCAGGCCTTCCAGCGGCCGGGGCGGCGCGCTTTCGTTGACGGTCATATGTTTACCCCACTGAAAAAAGGTGAGATACAGCGTCTAATATAATCCACCACCGGCGCCAATGACAAACCGGCGGGCCAGGTCGGCGACTTTGTGGCCGGGGCGCTGACCTCCGGCAATTGCCGGGAACCCTGCCGGGCCTTTCCGGGGAGCGGCAGAACCGTCCGGCAGCCGCGGCAAGTTGGCAATACGCCGACAAAGGGTTATGCCGTCAAAAGCGACCTTATAATGCAGCCAGGATGTGGTATATTTTATTCAAGGGGAAATGCCCGGTGCGGCCGGCGCGAATATGGAGAAGCCAATGAAATGCGCTATGGGGCGCCTGATTCAACGGGCTGCGGATGATTCCGGTTAGCCCGGGCCGGGAGGCCTGGTTTATTGCCCTGCTGGTGGGCCAGTATGCCGCCGGGTTGGCCGTATTGGCCGGCGCTTACTGGATTGGCTGGTTCGGCGGCATCAAGGGGCTGGAGTTGCTGATGCTGATTGCACCCCTGATTGTTATCGCAACCGCCCACAGCATCCTGATAGTTGAAGGTGTGCCAATGGTAGCAGAACAATTTTTGCGCCGCCGGGAAGAACGGGGCGAGAGACGAGGGGAGGAACGCGGGGAGGAACGCGGGGAGAAGCGCGGCCAGGCGCAGGGCCGAAGAGAGATGCAGCAGCTTTGGGAGGCGTGGAACCAGCGCCGGCTGCAAGCCGAAAAGGAGGGTAAGGAGTTCAACGAACCGCCACCCAAAGCCGAAGCCGGTTAACCCCGTTGCCGCCGCTTGACGGGGGCTGGAGTCGCTGCTGCTGATTGCACCCCTGATTGTTATCGCAACCGCCCACAGCATCCTGATAGTTGAAGGTGTGCCAATGGTAGCAGAACAATTTTTGCGCCGCCGGGAAGAACGAGGCGAGAGACGGGGTGAGGAACGCGGGGAGAAGCGTGGTGGGGAGCGCGGGGAGAAGCGCGGCCAGGAACAGGGGCGAAGAGAGATGCAGCAGCTTTGGGAAGCGTGGAACCAGCGCCGGCAGCAAGCCGAAAAGGAGGGTAAGGAGTTCAACGAACCGCCACCCAAAGCCGAAGCCGGTTAACCCCGTTACTGCTGCTTGAAGGGGTCTGGAGTCGCTGCTGCTGATTGCGCCCCTGATTGTTATCGCAACCGCCCGCAGCATCCTGATAGTTGAAGGTGTGCCAATGGTAGCAGAACAATTTTTGCGCCGCCGGGAAGAACGGGGCCGGCAGGAAGCCCATAAACTCTGGGAGGCGTGGAACCAGCGCCGGCTGCAAGCCGAAAAGGAAGGTAAGGAGTTCAACGAACCGCCACCCAAAGCCGAAGCCGGTTAACCCCGTTACTGCTGCTTGAAGGGGTCTGGAGTCGCTGCTGCTGATTGCGCCCCTGATTGTTGTCGCAACTGCCCACAGCATCCTGATAGTTGAAGGTGTGCCAATGGTAGCAGAACAATTTTTGCGTCGCCGGGAAGAACGGGGCGAGAAGCAGGGTCGAAGGGAGATGCAGCAGCTTTGGGGGGCGTGGAACCAGCGCCGGCTGCAGGCCGAAAAGGAAGGTAAGGAGTTCAACGAACCGCCACCCAAAGCCGAAGCCGGCTAACCCCGTTGCCGCCGCTTGAAGGGGGCTGTTGTCCGCCCCAACCCCTCTTTAAGCTTCCGGGCTTACTCCCCTTTCCCGCAGCCTGATAGGGGCTTGACACGCCCGCCGAAAAAGCCATAAACTCAATATCCGGCGTATAAATACGCCCCTACGGCCCGGTGGTGTAGTTGGTTAACATACCGCCCTGTCAAGGCGGAGATCGGCGGTTCGAGTCCGCTCCGGGTCGCCAGTAAAACAACTTCAGGCTGCCAGCAGCTCCGGTTCTCTATAACTTTAGAGGCCGGAGTTTTGTTGTTATTCAGGGCACAATTCGCTCCGGGGTTAAAAAAGTCGGTCAGGCCCGGGATTTGCTGAAGCTGCTGCGGGAGCGGCAGCGGGAACAGCCACCCGGTCAGCCCCGGCCCAGGGTCATCTCCTTTGCTGAGATGTGGACGTGCCAGAAAGCCCGGCGGCGGGGGAAACGCCGGGAGGTCTGGCTCTGGACGGCGATAGTAGAGGAAGCTGACGGTCAATGGTGGGTGGATTTTGAAGCCGGGGACCGTTCCGAGGAGCCTTTTCTGCGACTGTACGGTAGGTTGCCGGGGGGAGAGAATACCAGACGGGTGCTTACCGGGTGTATAACTAGCTGCCAGCGAACCGGCACCAGGTGGGCAAAGGGGGCGCGGTGAACCGGCTGCATCGGAAGACGAAGGGGTACATCAAGAGCTTTCAGCTACTGAAGGATTCCATTATATTGGTCTGCTCAACGGGATACATAAGGAGGTGTTCCCAGTCCTAATACAAATTCGACTTGGGTCTGCCCAGCGTCTTACAAGACGTTGCAGCTGTCTTGCACCCCAAGACTGGCAGTCCTTTTAAGGTCACGATGAGGTGCGCAATGGAGAGGATTTCCGAAGCAGTTTCGACCGTCAATTACCATGTTGTGAGGCAATGCAACATGAGCTGCGGCTTCTGTTTTGCAACCTTTGGAGACTTGCCCGGTTCACCGGGTGCGCGGTTGCTGAGCCAAGCTGAGGCCATTCACCTGGTGGATGCGTTTTGGGAATACGGGTTCCGCAAAGTGAATTTTGCCGGTGGCGAACCTACTCTTTGCCGCTGGCTTCCCGACCTGGTTCGCAGCGCCAAGTCCCACGGAGCAGTTACCTCAATGGTCACCAACGGATCCCGCATTAAGGATGGCCGGTGTGATTGGGACAGTCTCAAAGGCAGCCTGGATATCGTTGCCTTGAGTATTGACAGCATAGACGCCGGGGCACAGCAGGAAATCGGTCGTGTCGCAAAAGGCGAAACGCCGATGACCGCTGCTGACTACCAGTGCATTGCCGATCGGATAAAGGGGTCTGGTAGCCGCCTGAAAGTCAATACCGTGGTTAACAGTGCGAACTACGGTGAGGATTTGCGCCAGTTCATCCTGAGCCTCGCCCCGGAACGGTGGAAGATTTTCCAGGCGCTGCCGGTACAGGGGCAGAACGATGAACGTATCTCCGAACTCATGGTCTCCGACGAGCAGTTTGCAGCGTTCGTCAACCTCAATCGCGCCGTTGAGGAAGCTGGCATCAAGGTGGTGCCGGAAAACAACGAGCTGATGACCGGCAGTTACATCATGGTTGACCCATTGGGCCGGTTCTTCGACAACACGAAAGGCGAGCATAACTACAGCAGGCCAATCCTTGAGGTCGGAATCGAGGAAGCGCTTCGGGAGGTTGCAATCTACCCGGAGCGTTTTGTTGAGCGTGGCGGTCAGTACGACTGACGTCCATCCGCCGCGACCGGGTTGAACTGACCGCAGGGGCAGGTCTTTAGACCTGTCCTTTATCGCAAAAGCTCTCTTGAAGAGTCGCATCTATCTGAATAACCAGCGTTGGCAATCCGCTTCCGGTTACCCCGCCGTCGGTACGGGTATCTCCTTCCCTTTGCCCCCTCCCCTTAGTGCCGGGGAGCCACCTCTACTGCCGCTGGACGGTGGATGAACAGCCGGCAACTGCGTTGAAGCTGATTGAATGCCTGACAAGAGGGTGCGCCCTGCCCCTCCCCCCCGGCCGGACTTGCGGCAAGGCAGTACCCAGAACGGGCTTGGCAGAGGCTTGGCTTAAGCTGACCAATACTGCTGGAACATCGGGTAAAGACCGGATACAATCAAACCATCAAGATTCAAAAGGGCAATTGGGACAGCATTGCCACCCTGATGCGGGAACTGGGGGTTGAGGAGCAGATGGGCCGGCCTTGAATGTGAAGTTGACCTGCTGACTCAGTTGCTGAAATACTGGAACGAGGACACGCTGACAAGGGTTATCACAGAAAAGCCGCTTTTCTGTGATAAACTGCTTTCCGGTCCCTTCAATATTCAGGTTTCTATTGGCCGAAAACCAGCGCCGCCTTAAGCGTTGGTGAATCGAGGAGTGCAGAAATTGGTGCCGGGCGAAATCGCTATCCCGCGTTCCGGCAGGTATGTTCGGCAACCGGAAAGTTACCGGGCTTTCATACCCAAGCCACTGCCGCCGGACCCACCCTTGCAGATAGATGATGAGCTGCTGGGGTTGCTATTGAATGCCCAACTTGCTCTGGGGAGGCTTGATGGGGCAGCTGACACACTTCCTGACCCGGACATATTTGTTCGCATGTATGTACGAAACGAGGCAGTGCTGAGCTCACAAATTGAAGGGACTATTGCCTCTTTAACCGACATCCTGGAGTACGAAGCCAATGTCAGCCACCGTCAATTTCCCGGTGATGTATTGGAGACGCATAACTATGTCAAAGCCATGAACGCCGGACTGGAGCGGCTCGGGGAACTGCCGCTCTGCAACCGTTTGCTCCGTGAAATACACGGCATACTGATGGAAGGGGTGCGCGGCCAGGAAAAGACTCCGGGCGAGTTCCGCACTTCCCAGAACTGGATTGGCGCGCCCGGCAGCCCCCTGAACGCGGCCAGCTACGTTCCGCCGCCGCCCCACGAAATGCGCCAGGCCATGGCGGATTTGGAAATATATTTGAATGACGGTGCGCCCGTACCGGCCCTGATTAAGGCCGGTTTGGCCCACGGTCAGTTCGAGATGATACACCCTTTTCTTGACGGCAACGGCCGGTTGGGTCGCCTGTTGATTACCTTCCTGTTGTGCCACGAAAGAGCCCTGTCCCGCCCTTTATTGTACTTGAGCGCTTACTTCAAGCGGCATCAGGATGAATATTATGAACGGTTGTACGGCATCAGTAATAGCGGAGATTGGGAAGGTTGGCTGAAATACTTTCTGCGAGGGGTTGGCGCAGTATCGCAGGAAGCGGTAGAAACGGCCCGCCGGATAATTGCGTTGCGGGAAGAACACCGGGAAGTCGTCATCCAGCAAGTCAGCGGACGTAGAGGGCTGGAATTGCTGGATATGCTCTATCAGGCGCCGGTGATTACAGTGTCCCAAATGCAGGGCGCTCTTGGGGTTTCTTATGTGACTGCCAATAACCTGGCCCATTCTTTCGAAAATGTCGGTATTCTGGAAGAAATCTCCGGGCAGCCCAGGAATAGAATTTACATTTACAGCCCGTATCTGGCCTTGCTGAACAGAGGCCTTTAGAGCCTTGTAACGGAACTTGTTAAAGAATATTTTTAGAACACCGCCGACTATCACAAAAAAGCGGCCTTTTCTGTGATAAACCGGCGGCGGTTTTCCCCTTATTGAGGGCGGCTTGGTGCATGCCAACCGGTCGGGGCGGGCTGGCCCGGACGGCGACGCCTGCTTTCTTCAGATGACGCGGGTGTAGTCGGCGAAGGAGCTTGCGTGGGCCTGGCCGGCCAAATCAATTAAAACGTGCTGGCTTGCCATAGGTTTATCATCCAGCCGGTCTTTAAGCCAGTCGGCAATCAAAGTAGCCGGGTTAGGCCCCAGGTCAGCGGCGGAAGACCCGCCCAGGCCGTGGTCGGCGCCCTCATAAACCACCATCTGTTTCGGCGCGGTAATGGTGTCCAGCAACTGGTAGGTGTATTCAACCGGGCTAAGGTGGTCATCCTCGCCGGCCAGGGCCAGGTAAGGGCAGCGCACCCGCTCACCCACGCCTTCCAGAGTAAGGGTTTCGGCAAAGCGGTCAAACTCGTCCTCATCCTCATAGCCCGCCATATACATATAGCGCAGCTTGAAGGTGGGCGATGCCAGGTTGAAGATGGTGTGCATGCCCGGTTCGTGGCAGACGGCTTGCACGGCGCAGCCCTTGAGGTCGTGGTCGCTGGCGGCCACCTGCGTTCCCCAGAAAGAACCCATGCTGTTGCCCCGGAGGGCAAGGCGGGCCGGATCCAGTTCCGGCTGGGTCCGCATCCAGTCCAGGATGGCCCGCCCGGCGTCCATCCAGTTGGTGGCGGTAACGTGAATGCCCCGGGACAAAGCCTCTTTCTGACCGGGGCCGTCAACCGCCAGCACGGCAATTCCCCGTTCCAGCAGCCGGTCGCCATAAAGCGCCACGCTGGTCTCCTTAAAGCTGTCCATACCGGGAATGCTCAACACGCCGGGCCAGGTCTCCGGCGTTCCGGGGCCATTGCGGGACGCCCGGTCGCCGGGCATATTGGGCAGGTGCAGCCAGGCAGGGATGGCGCTGTCCTGGAAAGGAATATCTACCCGCCTGATGGGGTGGTTGGCGTACCGTGCATATCGGGTATAGCACTCCACCTTCTTTTCGCCCAGCCGGTCGTTTTCCGGAGTATGGGCGAAGATGGGCCATTGGGCGCTGCCGTAAAGCAGGGCGGCGATGAAATAGCTCTCTCCGGCGGCTACCGGGTGCCCTTCGGCCTCGTGCTGACGCGCCCGGGCCTCGCGTCGTTGGGCCGCGCGGCGAAACTCCCGGCTGGCGTCATTAAAGCGTTTGATGCGGGCCCGCGCCCCGTTAAAGTCCGGGGCCGCCTCCGGGCCGCAGGGGCCCAGCGTATAGCCAATGCGCCGCTGGTCCCACTCAATACCCACCGTTTGCACTACCACATCCAGCAGCCAGCGCTGGTCTTGCCAGCGTTTCATCCGACGTTCAACCACCGATTCCATTGCCGGCATAAGCTCTGTACCCCCTGGGTGAATTAACGCCCATTATAGCCGTTATATTGGCCGGACGGGCAACCGGCGGCGGGGTATTCCCAATGCGTGTTGGTATGAACCAGGCCCAACCGCCAGCAGCCCAACGCAATGGAATCCTCCGGCAGCCGCCAGCTCTTAAAGTCCACCCACCGCTGACCATCGGCCTCTTCTACCGCCGCCGTCCAGGACCACACCTCCCGGCGTTTCCCCCACCGCCGGGCTTTCTGGTACGTCCAAATTAGCAGTTTACCTATGGTTATGCGGACGGCCAGGCCCGCCACTGGGTGGCGGGCCGTTGTAACCGCCGGGCCGGCCTACCGCCGCCGGTACAGATACACCCCGCCGGCAACCAGCGCGGCCACTGCCAGCGCAATTATTCCCCACAGCAGCCAGTTAACGCCGCCCGGTTCTTCCGGCAGGGCCGGCGGTGTGGGCGTCGGGGGTATGGCCGTCGCCGTCGGGGGCGGTACTGGCGTAGCTGTGGGTTCGGCAGCGGCCAGGGCCGGGGCCGGGGCTGGCGTCGCGGTCGGCGGGGTAGTGGGCGCCGGGCGCACCATGTCCAGGGAACTTTCCGGCAGCAAGAGGGTTGCCGTCGGCGCCGTCGTAGCTGTAGCCATTGGCCGGCTGGCAGGTATCGCCGTAGCGGTTGGCGCCCTGGTCAGCGGGGTGGCCGTCGGCGCGAGGGTTGCCGCCGGCAGCGGCGTGAAGGTGGGCATTGCCCGCCGCGTCGCTGTCGGCGTCCGCAGCAGCATTTCCGCCGGCAGCATGGTTGCCGTCGGCGTCAAGGTGGGCAGCGCCGGCGCCGTTGCGGTGGGCGTCGGCACTGCCGCTGTGGTCGTTGCGGTGGGCGTCGGCGTATTGGTCGGCAGCGCCGGCGCAGTGGTGGCCGTTGGCGTGGGCGTCCGGGTCGCCGTTGCCACTACCCGGCGGGTCGGCGTCGAGGTGGGCAGCTCCGCCGCCCGGCGTTGCAGGCCCTTAACCACTATGGGGGGTGGCGTGTCGGTTGGCGTTGGCGTGGGTGTGCTGGTTGGTGTCGGCGTATTGGTTGGCGTGTTAGTAGGTGTGGGTGTGGCGGTGGGCGTATTGGCAGGTGTGGGGGTGTCGGTGGGCGTACTGGTAGGCGTAGGCGTATCGGTGGGCGTATTGGCAGGTGTGGGGGTGTCGGTGGGCGTACTGGTAGGCGTAGGCGTATCGATGGGCATGTTGGTAGGTGTGGGTGTGGCGGTGGGCGCGTTGGTAGGCGTGGGTGTGTCGGTGGGCGCGTTGGTGGGGGTGGGGGTATCGGTAGGGGTGCTGGTTGGCGTGGGGGTGGGGGTATCGGTGGGCGTACTGGTCGGTGTGGATGTATCGGCAGGGGTATTGGCAGGTGTGGGGGTGTCGGTGGGCGCGTTGGTAGGCGTGGGTGTATCGGTAGGCGTGCTGGTAGGCGTGGGTGTATCAGTTGGGGTATTGGTAGGCGTGGGTGTGTCGGTGAGCGTACTGGTAGGTGTGGGGGTGGGTGTATCGGTAGGGGTGCTGGTAGGCGTGGGTGTATCAGTTGGGGTATTGGTAGGCGTGGGCGTATCAGTTGGCGTGCTGGTAGGCGTGGGTGTATCAGTTGGGGTATTGGTAGGCGTGGGTGTATCAGTTGGCGTACTGGTAGGCGTGGGTGTGTCAGTTGGCGTACTGGTAGGTGTGGGTGTGTCGGTGGGCGTGGGCGTGGGCGTATCGGTAGGGGTGTTGGTGGGCGTAGGCGTAGGCGTGGGGCCGTCATCGTCCACTATGGTTATGGTGAGCGTGCCCGCCTGCCAGGAAGGGTCGGGAATGGTAGTACCCCCGATCCCACTCCTGGCAGTTATTACGACGGTTTCGTTTTCCTCGTCGCTCGTGTCACCGCGGATAGCTACTAAGGATAAGGTAAGCTGGGTATTACCTGCTGATATACGCGTCGCAGAAGATACACAAGCGTCCACGTCCGCCGCTAGTGAATTGCACCTTAATACATCTGGGCTAGTCGTGGCTGACCCGCTACGTGTAAATAAGATTTTGAAATTGTTGGCCGGGGACGGCTCGCTCAGGGTGATGGTAACAGGGACGTAGGTAAGGCCCGAATCGCCTTCGGTTACCATCGTGTTGGTGGCTGACAGGGTGACGGTTTTGGTCGGCGCTGGTGTATTGGTTGGCGTATTGCCCTGGGCTTGCAGGGTGGGGGGCGCTGCGGCCGAGGGCAGGAGCAGGGCGACGGCCAGCAGCAGGACGGCCGCCAGGGGCAGGCTCAGCCAGGGACGCGGTTCAACAGCGGCGGAAAGCCGGCGGTTCCTTCCCCGTCCGGAAATTCGGGGGGGGGGGGGGGGGGGGTATTCATTCCGGAGCCGGGGCGGTAGCCGCCTTTATCTGTCATAGCTTACCTCGTCAGGTTGCCGGTTTGGTTGGGGCAGCCCTTGCTGTCAGGGAAGCTGCGGCTATGGATTTTAGCAGAGAAGTTCCGGCAGGGGAATACCTTGCGGCCTGGGCTTTGACCTGCTCCGGCTGGTGGGAACGCTCCGTTCCCGGGACAAAGTGGTAGTGGCGGTGACCGCTGCGGTAGGTCTGCTGGCCGCAGAGCGGCCGTATCTGGGCCGCCGGTTGGAGCCGCAGCCGGGGCGTTGCATACCGACCCGGTATGCTCCAGATTGGGCCGTGGCGCTGCCTCCGGGCGGTCCGGTTTCCTTGCTGACCTGTTATACACTTATATCAACGCATGTTGGGAATACCTTCGGCGTTCCCCGGTTTACACCGCAACCCATCCCATCCATAATAGAGGTGAAACCAGGGGCGACTGCGCCCCCCGGAGCTGTGCTTGATGATTGGGGAAGCCATCGCAATGGTCGTGGCCGGCCGGCCGCTCAGCCGCGAGCAGGCCGGCCAGGTAATGGCGGAAATTATGGAGGGCGAGGCGACGCCGGCCCAGTTGGCGGCCTTTTTGACCGGGCTGCGGGTTAAGGGCGAAACCACCGGGGAAATTGCCGGCATGGCTGCGGTGATGCGGGAAAAGGCTTTGCGCGTAGCGGCGGAAGGCCCTTTGCTGGACGTGGTAGGCACCGGGGGCGATGGTAAGAATACCTTCAACATTTCTACCGCCGCCGCCTTTGTTGCCGCCGCCGCCGGGGCCCGGGTGGCCAAGCATGGCAACCGGGCCGCTTCCGGCTCCTGCGGGGCCGCCGACGTGCTGGAAGCCCTGGGGGCGCTGGTGGACCTGTCGCCGGCGGCGGTGGAACAATGCATCAACCGGGTGGGCATAGGGTTTATGCTGGCGCAGCGGTTTCATCCGGCAATGCGCCACGCCGCACCGGTGCGGCGGGAAATCGGCATTAGAACCGCATTCAACATCCTGGGCCCGCTGACCAACCCGGCCCAGGCTCAATATATGCTGCTGGGGGTAGCCTACCCGCAATTGGGGGAGCAGATGGCCGAAGCCCTCTGCCTGCTGGATATTCAGCACGCCCTGGTAGTGCATGGCCAGGACGGTATGGACGAAGTAACCCTTTCCGGCGATACGACGGTGTGGGAGGTGCAGGAGGGGGTGGTCAACCGCTGGACTTTGGCGGTGGCCGATACCGGCCTGCCGCCCGCGCCGGCGGCGGCGCTTCAGGGCGGCAGCGCCGAAGCTAACGCCGCCACCATGCGCCGCCTGTTCCGGGGCGAGGCCGGGCCGGTGCGCGATGTTGTGCTGCTTAACAGCGGCGCCGCGCTCCTGGCCGCCAACCTGGTAAATTCGCTGCCGCAAGGTATTGAACTGGCCGCCCAGGCCATCGACAGCGGCGCCGCCCTGGCCCGGGTCGATGCGCTGGTTTCGGTGAGCCGGGAAGTGGGCGATTAGCGGCCCGGCTTCCCAGTTTGCGTTGCTCTGGCGGCAATATCAGGCAGGTGGCGGAAAATGCCCAGTATTCTTGATGAAATTGTAGCGGCCAAAGGGCAGGAACTGGCCCGGCAAAAGGCGGATGTCTCGCTGGCGGCGCTGCAAGCCCGGGCGGCCAGTCAGCCGCCCCCGCTGCGCCTGGCCGATGCCCTGCGAGGGGGGCTGGTACGGTTGATTGCCGAGGTTAAGCAGGCATCCCCTTCCCGAGGGTTGCTGTGCCCGGACTTCGACCCGGTGCGGCTGGCCGCTGTTTATGCCGAAAACGGCGCCGCTGCTATATCGGTCCTGACCGACCGGCGCTTCCGGGGCGAGCCGGCGCACCTGTCCAGCATCAAAGCTTCGGGCGTTTCCGGCGCTGTCCCGGTATTGCGCAAGGACTTTATCTTTGACCCTTACCAGGTATATGAGGCCCGCGCGCTGGGCGCCGATGCTTTCCTGCTGATTGTCGCCATCCTGTCGGCGGCGCAGTTGGCTGACCTGCTGGCTTTGGGGCGGTCGCTGGGCATGGAGGCCCTGGTGGAGGTTCACGAACCGGCGGAGCTGCCGACTGCCCTGGCCGCCGGCGCCGCAATAGTCGGCATTAACAACCGGGACCTGCGCACCTTCCATACTGACCTGGCAGTTACCGAGGGGTTGGCCCCGCAGGTTCCGGGAGACCGGATAATCGTCAGCGAAAGCGGCATTTTCACCCCGGAACACCTGGCGCGGCTGGGCCGGCTGGGGGTTAATGCCGTGCTGGTGGGCGAGGCGCTGGTAACCGCCCCGAATACGGCGGCCAGGGTGCGGGAACTGACCGCTGCGGCGCCGGCCGCGCCCCGGCCATGCTGAAAGTCAAGATTTGCGGCGTGCAGCGCCCGGCAGAGGCCCTGACCGCCGGCGCCGCCGGCGCCGACTTCATCGGTCTGGTATTCGTTCCCCGGCGTCGGCGGCGGCTGGAAAGAGCGGCGGCGGCGGAAATCGCCGCCGGTCTGCGGAGCGGCCTGGCCCACCCGCCCCGGCTGGTCGGGCTGTTCGCCGACCAGCCCCTGGCCGAGGTTAACCGAACCATTGCCGACCACCGGCTGGAGCTGGCCCAGCTTTGCGGTCAGGAATCGCCCGATTATTGCCGCCAGGTGATGGAAAAGACCGGCGCAGCGGTGATCAAGGTGGCGCATGTGGCCGCCCCGGAGTCGTCCGGCGGGCCGGTCGGCAACCCGGACACCGAAAGGTTGGCGGCCCGGCTGCGGCCCTACCAGGAGGCCGGCTGCCGCATTACCCTGGATCGGCTGGTGGAAGGTTTGCCGGGGGGTACGGGGCAAACCTTCGACTGGACGGTAGCCGCCGGCCTGGCCCGCCAGGGCTGTTCCTTTCTGCTGGCCGGGGGGCTGACGCCGGATAACGTGGCCCAGGCGGTAACCCTGGTTGGCCCCTGGGGGGTGGATGTTTCCAGCGGCGTGGAAACCGGCGGCGTGAAGGACCCGGCTAAAATACGGGCTTTCATCCAATACGCCCGCGCCGCAGTTCCCCAGTCTGAAGCGTAACCCGGCTGGCCGGGGCAAACTTAACGAGGTTGAATCCATGTCATTAAAAGATTCCACCGCCCGGCCCGACGCGCAGGGGCGGTTCGGCGACTTCGGCGGCAAGTTCGTTCCCGCCACTTTGATGGCGGCCCTGTCGGAACTGGAAGCGGCCTATGATACGGTGAGGGCTGCTCCGTCTTTTCAGCAGGAGTTGAGCCGGCTGCTGGGCCACTACGTCGGCCGGCCGACGGCCCTGTACTACGCCGAAAACCTGACCCGCCATTGCGGCGGGGCTAAAATCTACCTGAAGCGGGAAGACCTGGCCCATACCGGCGCCCACAAGATTAACAACGCTTTGGGGCAGGCTCTGCTGTGCCGGCACATGGGCAAGGAGCGCATCATCGCCGAGACGGGAGCCGGACAGCACGGCGTAGCGGCCGCTACCGTCTGCGCTATGCTGGGGTTGCAGTGCGTGGTTTACATGGGGGCGGAAGACATCCGCCGCCAGGCCCTCAATGTCTTCCGCATGCGCTTGCTGGAGGCCGAGGTAATTGCCGTAGAGTCGGGCGCCCGCACCCTGAAGGATGCAATCAACGAAGCCCTCCGGGACTGGGTAACCAACGTGGAAACCACCCATTACCTCATCGGCAGCGCCGTTGGCCCCCACCCCTACCCGATGCTGGTGCGCGACTTTCAGGCGGTCATCGGCCGGGAGGCCAGAGCGCAAATGCTGGAGGCCGAGGGGCGGCTGCCCGACTGCGTGGTGGCCTGCGTCGGGGGCGGCAGCAACGCCATCGGCGTTTTTTCCGGGTTCATCGATGACGAGGGGGTGGCCCTGGTGGGCGTGGAGGCCGGCGGCGAAGGCATCGCGTCGGGCCGCCACTCGGCCACCCTCAGCGCCGGCCGGCCCGGCGTATTGCACGGCTCGCTCTCCTACCTGCTCCAGGATCAACACGGTCAGGTGCGCGAAACCCACAGCATTTCCGCCGGCCTGGATTACCCGGGAGTGGGGCCGGAGCATAGTTACCTGAAGGAGACCGGCCGGGCCCGATACGTTTCGGTTACCGACGCCCAGGCCCTGGAGGGGTTCCACCTGCTGGCCCGCACTGAAGGCATCATCCCGGCCCTGGAACCGGCCCACGCCCTGTACCACGCGGCGCAGCTGGCCCGGGAACTGCCGCCGGAACAGGTTATTCTGCTGGGTCTCAGCGGCCGGGGCGACAAGGACGTGCCAACGGTGGCGGCAGCAGCGGGGATTGAGGTTTGATAGGGAGAGTTATTAACCCGGTTGGCAGAGACCTGGCCGGCGCCGGCGCAAAGGCTGCCGGTTAACTGCCGGTTCGCTGCTGCAATGCCGTCATGATTTCCCCATTGGATAACAGCAAATTCGGCCCCCTTCGAGCTACCAGTGGTTCAGCACCGGGTCTTCCGGCGCAGCATAGCGGTCTTCCTGCTTCAGCCAGACGTCCACCTCGTCTTTCGGAATAATGCAACGACGGGTGCCTAGCTGGGTGGCCGGAAAGTAGAAAATCACTTTGCCGTTCTCCTCACCTACCGCCTGAGCCGGAATGGTCTCCTTTTCCGGGTTATAGGCCCAGGTCGGTATGTAAAGGCGTACACTCCTGCCGTTGAGCCGGATGTTCACCGAAGTTTCGTGGGGGGGAGGGCCAATTTGCACGGTGTCCGGGTTGACCGGGAGGTAGTATTGCTGCCGCGGTTGGTAAACCAGCCGGTCTATCTTCTCTTGCATCGCCATTCCTCCGGGCAGTTCGGCAATTTGGGGCAATTATATTCCTGCCGGGGGCAGCGGGCAAGGTTCAGCCGTCATACTGCCGGGTATTGCCGGCTGCGGAACGGCTTTGCAGCGCCCTGTGCTATAATGCCGGCCACAGTAGCAGACTCTGGCGGCAGCCGGCCCCGGCCGGTTTGCCGGCCAGCCGGGAGGGAATATGGAGCTGGGATTAACCGATAAGGTTGCCATCGTTACCGGCGGCAGCGAGGGCATTGGCAAGGCCGCCGCCCAACGTATGGCGGAAGCGGGGGCGCGGGTGGTTATTGTGGCCCGCCGCGAGGAAACCCTGGCCCAGGCCGCCCGGGATATTCGCGCCGCCACCGAGGGCGTTGTCCTGCCGGTTTCCGCCGACGTTTCCCGCCCCGACGCCGCTGACCGGGTGACGCAAACCGCCCTGGACAACTTTGGCCGGCTGGATATTCTGGTCAACAACGCCGGCGTCTCCATGTCCAAGCCCTTTGAGGAGGTCAGCGACGCGGACTGGGAGTATGATTTCGACCTGAAAGTGTGGGGGGCGGTACGGCTGATCCGCCGCGCCATCCCCGAGATGCGCAAGGTTGGCGGCGGGCGCATTATCAACGTAACCAACCTGGGCGGCCGCACTCCGGGGTCGGCCTCCATGCCCACTTCCATCTCCCGGGCCACCGGCATCGCCATTACCAAGGGCCTGTCCAAAGACCTGGCCCCTGACAACATCCTGGTCAACACCGTTTGCATTGGCATCGTCAAGAGCGGCCAGCACACCCGCCGCTATGAGCGGCTGAAGGAGAGCAACGCCGACCTGACGCTGGACGAGTTCTATGCCCAAACGGCCCGGGCGCGGGGCGTGCCTCTGGGCCGCATCGCCGAAACGGAAGAGGCCGGCGACGTAATCGCCTTCCTGGCGTCGGAGCGGGCCAGCTACCTGACCGGCATTGCCATCAACATTGACGGCGGCGCCTCTCCGGTGGTGTAGGGAGCCGGACGCCCACCCCCGGAAAGCAGGCCCGGCCAGGGGAACGCCGGAAGAGGGCGTTCCCCTCCGGCCCGCCGCTATATGGGGGGCCGGCGTCAGGTTGAGGTCAGAAACTCGTACTCCCTTTGCGCGAACCGGGAAGCGGGCATTTCCGCCAGGCGTTCCCGGGCTGCGGCGATTGCCAGCGCCGAATTATCGATGCCAATCCACCGGCGGTTCAACTCCTGGGCGGCCACCAGGGTCGTGCCGGACCCGCAGAAACTATCCAGAACCAGATCGCCGGCATTGGAAGAAGTTTCAATAATGAACTTCAGCAAAGCCAGGCTTTTCTGGGTCGGGTAAACGGGATACGGCGGGTCTTTGAACTCCCAGATATCCTGCATCCGCTTCAGACGGCTTGCCGCGGCGAACACCTTGCGGCGGGGTACACCGTTGGCGGACCACTCAATCAGGCCCTGGCGGTCCAACGCATCCAGTACGTCGGGAGGGCTGCGCCAGTGGCGACCGGGGGGCGGCAGCATTCCCCGCCACCGCTGGCCGGTACTGCCCTTGACGGTTTCGCCCGGGGCGTGCAACGGAACGGTAGTATAGCGGCGGCCGTCCGGGTCGGTTTTGTTGAAACGCCGGGCCAGTTCCTCTTCCGAAACCGGAACCATCGGTTCGTTCCAGATGAGGGTGTCCGATTTGGAATAGAACAGTATCAGGTCTTTGATATTGCCATAGCCCTTGCGCGGGAAGTTCTTGGGGTTGCACTTGATGCGGGTAATGTCGTTCCGGAAGTTTTTTTGCCCGAACACCTCATCCAGCAGCGCCTTCACATAGTGGCCGCTCTTGCCGTCGGTATGAAGGTAAATGGCCCCTTGCGGAGCCAGCAGCTCCCGCATTACCACCAGCCGTTCTTGCAGAAAGGTCAGGTAAGCGGCGCCCACCAGGTTGTCGTGGTACGCCAGCGCGTCCCGACGGCTGCTGCTGATGGTGCTGACCCGCTCCGACCCGGCCCGGAATACGCCATTGGTGGCAAAGGGCGGGTCAATATAGATTAAGGACACCGCCCCGCGATATTCGGGCAGCAGGGAGCGCAGGGCCGGCAGGTTATCGCCCTGAATCAGTTTGTTGGCGGAAGTCATAGCTGGTACAGGAACTCACGGAGTACCAGGCTGCTCATAATATTCCGGTCTTGCAACTCGCCGGTCAGGGTTCGGTACATCCTGCTTTCGTTTTGGATATACAGGATGCCGTCAAGAACAGCGATTGGCGTAACGTTTGCCAGCCTTTCCAGGCGCAAAAGGGCGGTGCCGTCATTGAACTGGGCGTTTTGGTGTCCGCCAAAATCGGTGAGGAACTTGGCTTCGCCAATGACATACTTCCCGTTGAACCTGGCAATGAAGTCAAGGCCTTTATCCAGTTGGTAATTGAAATGCGTTTTAGCAAATGCTTTCATCGCAGCATCGCTGGCGCCCAGTACCGCATTCCCATTGCCCCCCATAAACTCTTCTATCCCGACCGGCGATATGCCTAACGATTTGGCGTTCAACCACTTTCTAAAGAGGGGGCCGATTTTGCGATTTGTTTCCTTCGGCTCAATGGCCCGCTCATATATCTTGTCCAACCCCATCTCGTACAAACGCCCGCAAAGCCGGTTTACGGTCTCGGGATTGCGCTCAATGGCGCTGGCATCTCTTTTCAGGTATGCCACATAGGAATCTTTAATCGGGAAAAGTTCCAGGTCAAGCAGGTTCCTGATAAGGGTCAGGTTATCTTGCTGCTCAAAGGCTTCTTCAATCCCTTGCCATTTTTCCGCAGCAATATTCCTGATACCTTCCGGGATAGTTGGATACACCCGAAAAAGGTTGTCCAGGTAGTTCCGCTGGTTAGCGTACTCAATGCTTAATTCCAGCCAATGGTTCATTTTCCCACTATACCATCTGCCGGGCTATTGAACATCAAGCAGTTCAGCGGCCGGACGGTTTTGCATTTACGGCGGCCGGCAGATAAAATCAGCCGGGCAGACCCCCTGCGGTCGCCATACCGGGACAGCGTAATTCGGCTGACGCTGCCCGTTCAGGAGATACCAGCCTTGACTACTCCCAGCTACCTTGACGAGTTTAACCCGCCCCAGCGCATTCTGTTGGGGCCCGGCCCCAGTTCGGTCAACCCGCGAGTGCTTCAGGCCATGACCCTGCCGGTTCTGGGGCATTTGGATCCCCGGTTTTTCCGGGTTATGGACGAGGTTTGTGAAATGCTGCGGGCGGTTTACCGCACCGGGAACTTTATGACGGTTCCCTTGTCTTCCACCGGCACCGGGGCGATGGAGGCGGCGTGCGCCAACCTTCTGGAGCGGGGCGACCGGGCAGTCATCTGCCGCAACGGGTTCTTCGGCGACCGCCTGGCCGACATTGCCCGGCGCTGCGGCGCGGAAACCTTCATCCTGGACTTTGCCTGGGGCGAACCGGTGTCCCTTCAGGCGCTGGATGATGCCCTGGCGCAGCACGGCCCGGTAAAGATGGTGGGGGTCGTCCACGCCGAAACCTCTACCGGCGTATTGACGCCCCTGCCGGAGCTAGTCAGCCTGGCGCACCGGCATAATGCTCTGGTCATCGTGGACGCGGTTACCTCGCTGGGGGGCCATGACCTGCGGATGGATGAGTGGGACATCGATGTATGTTACAGCGGCACGCAGAAGTGTCTGGGCGCCCCGCCGGGGCTGGCGCCCATCAGCTTCGGCCCCCGGGCGGTTGCCGTAATCAATACTCGCCCCAGTCAGGTGCAGAGCTTTTACTTCAACCTGAAAGACCTGGAGAGTTACTGGAGCCAGACCCGCGCTTACCACCATACTACCCCTATATCTATGACCTATGCGCTGCGGGAGGCGCTGCGGATGCTGATGGAAGAGGGCCTGGAGCAGCGGATTCGCCGCCACGCCCGGGTAGCCGGCGCCCTGCGGGCCGGCCTGTCGGCCCTGGGTCTGGGCCTGCTGGCTGCCGAAGGCTACCGCCTGAACCCCTTGACCACGGCCCTGATTCCCGAAGGTATTGAGGATACGGCGGTGCGGGGCCGGCTGCTCGACGACTTTAACATCGAAATCGGCGGCGGCCTGGGACAGGTGCGGGGCAAGGCGTGGCGCATTGGCCTGATGGGTGAATCGGCGCGGGAAGCCAACGTCTTTGCGCTGCTGTCGGCCCTGGAGCAAATCCTGCCCGACCTGGGCTACGAGGTGGCCAGCGGCGCCAGCCTGTCGGCGGCGCAAAGGGCGCTGGCGGCCTGGGATGGCGAAGGGGTATTGCCGTAGGGGGTATATAATTTTGGGAATTATATACCTAATTACACAAATTGGGCAATGAAGGCTTGACTTAATGTATCTGCTTGTGTAAACTACTACTATGATTTGAGCGTGTTAGGTAATATTAGGGTTGATTCTAAAAGCAGGTTGAGTTGAGCAATGAGTAAGAATGCGCCCGGCAAACATTATCGAAAAGGCATATCACTAGTAGAGATTGTCAAACATTTTAGCGATGAAGCAGAGGCAGAACGGTGGTTCATAGAAACTCGTTGGCCGGATGGTGTTATCTGCCCATTCTGCAACAAGCCAGATAAGGTCAAAGAGAGAGTTTCACGGAACCCACAGCCATGGCATTGCGGCAGTTGCCGTAAGTATTTCAGCGTCAAAACTCGCACTCTAATGCAAGGTTCTAAACTGCCTTTAAGCTCATGGGCTATCGCATACTTTCTGTTATCCACCAACTTGAAAGGTGTAAGCTCCATGAAGCTACATCGGGATTTGAACGTTACACAGAAAACCGCTTGGTATTTGGCAATGCGGATACGAGAAACACTACGGGATAATCATCCTCATTTCTCCGGCCCGGTAGAAGCGGATGAGACCTATATTGGTGGCAAAGAGGGCAACAAGCACGCCAATAAGAAACTCCGGCAAGGGCGCGGCACGGTCGGCAAAACGGCGGTCGTGGGCGTCAAAGACCGAGCTACCAATCAGGTGAAAGCGCAAGTGGTGGAAACCACCGACAAGGCTACACTGCAAGGCTTTGTTGAAGGACATACTGAAGACAATACTCAAGTTTATACAGATGAAGCAAAGGCTTACGATGGGATGAACCGGCCTCACGAAGCAGTCAAGCATTCGGTAGGGGAATATGTGCGAGAGATGGCGCATACCAACGGGATAGAGAGCTTCTGGGCATTGCTGAAGCGTGGTCATACTGGGATTTATCACAAAATGAGCGCAAAGCACCTTGCCCGGTACGTGGGTGAATTCGCGGGGCGGCATAATATCCGTTCTATGGACACTGACACACAAATGGCTATAATGGCCCGGAACGCAGAAGGCAAACACCTGCCTTATTCATCGTTGATAGGAGAGTGGGAATCCCGTCTTCATAACGGGATATAGTGGAGTATGGTGAACAAAACAACAGGGAATAGTCGTTAACAACAACGGCAAAGGAGTAGCAGAGATGCCGGCATTGAACGTAGCAAATCGCACCTTGTTTCACGGGGACAACCTGGAATTTCTGCGGGGTATCAATAGCGGGACTATCAACCTGATAGCTACCGACCCGCCGTTTAACAAGAACCGTGATTTTCATGCTACGCCGGACAGCCTAGCGAAAGGAGCGAAGTTTGAGGATCGGTGGCGGTGGGAAGAAGACATCCATGAAGAGTGGGTTGACGCGATTAAGGACAACTGGCCGGGGGTGTGGGCGGTCATTGAATCGGCCAAACTAGCCTACGGGCAGGACATGGCCGCTTTCTTGTGCTGGCTGGGCGTCCGGATGCTGGAAATGCACCGCATACTCCGGGATGATGGCAGTATATATCTGCACATTGACCATACCGCCCACGCCTATACCAAAAGCTTGTTGGATGCTATCTTCGGCAACGGTGCTAATGGCAAGCTAGGCTTTCGGAACGAAATTGTTTGGGCATATTTTGGGCCTAGCAACGTACAGAAGAACTTTCCACGAAAGCACGATACTATCCTCTGGTACTCGAAAGGCGATCAGTGGGTATTCAATAAGGAAGAAGTGCGTATTCCGTACAAAGTCCTTGTCGGAACAGGCGGGGGTAAGATTATTGGCAATCGGCAAAATCAACAACGAGTTGATGAGTTGAGGGAAAAGGGTAAGATTGTTGAGGACTATTGGACTGATATATTTCCAGTTGTGAATCAGAAGGAGAAAACTGGTTACCCCACGCAGAAGCCGTTGGCCTTGTACGAGCGTATCATCAAGGCCAGCAGCAATGAGGGTGAGGTAGTGCTAGACCCGTTCTGAGGTTGCGCTACCACGCCAGTAGCGGCAGAGCGTTTAGGCCGTCAGTGGATTGGCATGGATATTTGGGACGGGGCGCATCAGATGGTGTTAAACCGGTTAGAGCAAGAAAACCTGGCCGTGCCAGAAGCTGCTGATATTCAGCCGGGGCAGCAGGTCTTGACGTTCAATCACATCACTTATTCCAACGCCCCCCCCCCCGAACCGACGCCAACGAAATCGCCGTACCCAATTTGCGCCTGCGTATTCAACGCCCAAAGGAAGCGTGGGAACAGCTTAAAAACCGGGAAATACGGGGAATACTGGAGCGGGCGCAGGAAATGGATGGTCTTATCGCATGCGCCGGTTGCGGGCGCAAACTGGAAACCGAGTTCATGGAATTAGACCACATTACGCCAAAGGCAGAGTCTGGGCCAGACCACCTGCTCAATCGTATTCTCCTGTGCCGGCCGTGTAACGGACGCAAGAGCAACCAACTGACGATGGCGGGGCTACGGAACGAAAACCGCAAAGCGGGATGGATGGTAAGCAGAGAACTGGCCGAGGGTAGCCAGAGCAAAGCGTTGCTACGGGCGTCTCTGGTCAGGGATAACTGGCCGGCGCACGAGTATCGTTAATCATAGGAGGTGGCGAACACAATGTCGGGATTGAGGAAGAACAAAGGCAATGTTATCCCCGAAGGTCAACTGGAAATGGTTGTCTTTAAGGGTAAAGCAGTGCGTAGGGTGGTTCACAAGGACGAATGGTACTTTAGCATCGTGGATGCAGTGGAGGTTCTAGCAGGGAGTAGCAACCCCCATCAGGACTGGATCGACCTACAGTCCAAGTTGCGCAATGAGGAAGGCTACGATGAACTGGACAATCTTATCGTCCAGTTGCCAATAGCATCCGATGACGGTACGGAACGTCAAACCGATATGGCCAACGTAGAAACTTTGTTCCGCATCGTCCAGTCTATCCCATCCAAGAAAGCTGACCGCTTTAAGCGGTGGCTTGCCAAGACCGGCTACGATAGAATTCTGGAATACCAGAACCCAGACATTGCCATTAAACGGGCCATCCTTGATTACAAGGAACAAGGACGCAGTGACGAATGGATAGAGTTCCGCGTTAGCGGCATGTTAGTCAGAGAAGAATTAACGGGCGAATGGAGCAGGCGTGGGGTTGCGGATAAAGAATATGGAGTTTTGACCAATCTGATTCACGAAAAGACCTTTGACGTAAGTGTGAAACGACACAAAACCATCAAAGGATTGAAGAAGCAGAATCTCCGTGACCACATGACCAGCAACGAATTGCTCTTCACCCGATTGGGGGAGGCATCCACAAAGGACATCGCTGTTGCCAGCGATGCGAGGGGGTTCCAAGCGAATCGTGATGCAGCAGAGAAAGGCGGGCAAATAGCAGGGGATGCCCGCAAAGCGTTAGAAGAACAGACAGGGATTTCTGTAGTTTCTTCCAGCAATTACTTGGGTGGAAAGAGTGCAAAAAAGGAGTTGCCTGGCAATTGATGAACCAGAAAGGTATTGAAGAGCTAACATAGCTGTAAGCGCAGGAGCAACTAGCATGTCAACAAGAAGGAAGCACAGAGGACGTAAGGACAAACGGGTTGGAACCATATGGGAGCCGGTTAACCTCACTCCAGAGGAAATTGCACGTGCTTGTATGCAAGCTCCGCCGAAGAAAAAATGGAGGTTCTTGGGCAAGAAAGTCATGCCTCCAAATTCTGAAGGCACAGGCTGAACTTGGTCGATTGTGTAATTAGGTATATAATTCCCATAATTTTCAGTAACCGGTTACTATAGCGGATGCCCGGCCAACCGGTGGGGCATCAATTGACGGGTGATTTGGCATGACAACGACCGCAGTGGCAAATATGGATAGCATCGATGCCAGGCTGGATTTTGAGCGCAACAATGCCTCTGAAGATGATATTGAACTGGAGCGGGTAGCGTCGGAAGAGGAGGATTATGCCAGCTCCCCGGCAGACTATAACATTTTGACCTACCCGGCAGATTTCACCCTGGAGGTTTTGTACCAGAAATGGCGGCAGGATGAAATAAAAATCCCGGAATTCCAGCGCGCTTTTGTATGGAAACCGGCGCAGTCCAGCCGGCTAATCGAATCGTTTCTGGTGGGCCTCCCGGTCCCGCCGGTGTACGTGTTTGTCGAGCATGAATCGCAGAAGTACCTGGTGATAGACGGCCAGCAGCGATTGAGGAGTATCTTTCAGTTCCTGGAAGGGAGCTTTGCCCCGGATTCGCGCGGACGGCGGCGACCTTTTCGCTTGGTCGGGTTAAGCGCCGACAGCCGTTTCACTGGCAGAGCATTTGAGGAGCTCTGGGAAGATGACCAGAGAAAATTAAAGAACTCGGTTCTGCGCGCCTTTATTGTGAAGCAGCTTGAACCTGGTGCTGATACCAGCATGTATCATATTTTTGAGCGGTTGAACACCGGCGGCACTCTCCTCAATAACCAGGAAATCCGCAACTGCATCTTCCGGGGTGGGTTTGTCCAGTTATTGGCGGATTTGAACTTGAACAACCAGTGGCGCAACATAACGGGGAAGCCGGCGCCGGATAGCAGAAAAAGGGATGTGGAGCTAATCGTCCGGTTTTTTGCCATGCAGGACCGGTCAGGCTACTGGAAGCCGATGAAGGATTTTCTGTCCAGGTTTATGTACCGGAATCGGGATATGTCCGAAGAGTCGTTACAGAAATACGAAGCCGTGTTTCAGGAAACATGCGCTCAGGTTACGAACTCGTTAGGAGCGAAACCTTTCCATATTCACGCCGGTTTGAATGCAGCGGTTATGGATTCGGTGATGGCAGCCTTCGCAGGAAACCTTGCAAGGACGCCGCAAGACATTCGGAGCCGGTACGACCGCCTGCTGGCTGACGCTGTTTTTCAGGATAACACCAGCAAAGGCACTACGGATGTAAACGTGATTGACCAGCGCTTTACAAGGGCAGAACAAATCCTGTTCGGATAAGCCGCTGTGCGCCTGGCTCGTATAGACGAAACCTTGCAGGATTGCCGGAATATCCTGGCTTCGGCAGAGACAAACGTTCCCTCGGCGGATAACTTGCTTGCTCAAGCTGCGTTAGTGGTCATTTGCGCCGAATTCGAGCAAACGATACAGCGCATACTGAAAGAAAAATTGTCAGACATCGGAGAGGCGGATGTAAGAAGGTTCGCTGAGTCATACCTCTCCAGCGTTGCCAGAGACATTAAAACCGGTGGCTTGTTGGAAATCCTGAACCGCTTCGGTGGGGAATACAGAGCCATCTTCAGAGGTAGAATTGAAGAGTCTGATGATAATCAGCGGTTTGTAACTTGCTACAACAGCATAATTGTCAATCGCAACAATGTAGCTCATTCCACCGGGTCAAGTGCGACTTTCGAGGAAATACAACGCTACTACGAGCAGGGCCACGTCATTCTTGATTTCTTCCGGGAAACGCTGCTTGCCACCGGCCAACACCCTTCAGCTGGCTGATACCCTACCCGCCGTTCCCGTAAGCCTCGTCCAGCAAATCCACCACGTGGGCTGCCGGGCGGCTGGCCGCGGGGCATGCCGTTGCCTGCCGCCCTTGCTCCAGTTGCAGCATGCAGCCGGGGTTGGCCGTAGCCACCTGGTCGGCCCCGGCTGCCGCGATGTTGGCCAGCTTGTCCGCCAGAATGCGGCCGGCCAGTTCCGGCTGCACCATCGCATAAAAGCCGGCGCCGCCGCAGCACATGGCCGCCGCCTCCATTTCCACCAGTTCCAGGCCGGGGATGGCTTGCAGCAGCTCCCGTGGCTGGCGGGTAATGCGCTGGGCGTGGGCCAGGTGGCACGGGTCTTGAAAAGTAACCCGCCGCGCCACCCGTCCCGAAGGCGGCTCCAGGGGCAGGGCCGCCAGAAACTCGGTAATATCCACCGTCAACCCGGCAAACCGGCGGGCCGGCTCGGCATACTGGGGGTCATCCTTCAGCAGTTCGCCGTACTCCTTCATGCTGGAACCGCAGCCGGCCGAGGCGGTTACTATCCGGTAGCCGGGCCGGTAGCCGGGCCGGTAGCCGGGCTGGCAGTCGGGCCGGTCGGCAAGGGACAGGAAAACGTCGATGTTGCGGCGGGCCAGACGGCGGGCGGTTGCCAGGTCGCCGGCGTGCATGTTAAGGGCGCCGCAGCAGACCTGGCCCGGCGGCGCCGCCACGTTGCAGCCGTTGCGGGTAAGCACCCGCACTGCGGCCCGCATGGTTTCCCCCTGCATTAAGGGCATTACGCAGCCGGCGAGCAGGGCCACCGTCGGCGTTCCCGACGCCGGGTCGGCCAGCGGTGTTTGCCGCGGCTGCGCCGGGTACAGTTCCCGGCGGGGTGCGAAGAAGGGGGCTTTCAGGTTGGGCAGCTGGGCTTCCAGCTGGGCGATGGCGGCGGGCATGAGCTTGAGCCGCCCGGCGGCGCTCGCCAGCCGGCGCAGCCCGGAGCGCTGGTAAAACTGCAATAACCGGGCCCCGAAGCGCAGCCGCCGGGGATGGGGCAAAACCGCTCGCAGCAAGAAGCGGTCAACCCGTCGCAGGCGGGCGCCCTGCTTATCCTGGGCCAGGGTCTGGGCGCGGGTATATTCCATGATGCGGCCGTAGGGTACGCCCGAGGGGCAGACGGCCTCGCAGGCCCGGCATTGCAGGCACATTTCCCAGTGGCCGACGATGCGGCGGCTGATGCCGGCCCGCCCTTCGTGGACGGCGCGCATCAGGGCAATACGGCCCCGGGGCGATTCGGTTTCCAGGCCCAGGACGGCATAGGTGGGGCAGGCGCTGAGGCACAGGCCGCAATGGACGCAGCGGTACAGGTCGGCCTCGGCCGGCGCGTCCATGCCGCTGAAGCCCGGCTCCCGGTTCAGCGGTTCGGCGACGCCCGGCAGACCGGCCGGACTGGCCGCGCCGGCCTGGGGCAACCCGTTGGGTTCGGCCATTATGGACCCTCCTACAGCCGGCCGATGAAGCGGCCGGGGTTCAGGATGCCTTGCCGGTCGAAGTTGGCCTTGATGCGGCGCATAATTTCCCCTTCAACCGGGCCGGCCGCGCCGCCCCAGACATCCAGCCGGGCCTTGACCGCCGGCGGGCAGTGTTCCACCACTACCGAGCCGCCGGCGGTTTCGGCGGCTTTGCGCACCGCTGCAATCTGCTCCAGGATGCCGGCTTCCTCCCCGATGGCGCTCTGGGGTGTTTCCCCGGCGGCGGCCTCTGCCGGCCAGCGCAGCAGCTGCGCCACGCCAAAACCGGGGTCGGCCACCAGGCCGGCAGCCTTTTCGGGCGCCAGGGACGCCAGCAGCGGCCCTACGGCAGCCGGGGGCAGGTTAACCCGCAGCCCCAGGTCGGGAAGGGTGGCTGCGTCCCAGCCCAAATCGGTAAGCTGCTGCCGCAGGGCCTGGCTGGCCGCCGCCGCCAGGTCGGTCAACGCGACGGCGCCCATTTCCCGCAGCCGCCGGGCGGCGGCGTCCTGCCGGCGGGCCACGGCCCGGGGCCGGCCAAAGCTGAAGGCGGTCAGCAGGGCGTCGGCGTCGGCGGGGCCGGCGATACCGAGCCGGCCGGCCACGGTTCGGTTGACCACCAGAACGCCCTGGGGCGCATCAACCCGGGAAACCAGGGAACGCCCGGCGGCCACCCCCTCCGGCAGGTTCGGGAACCAGGCAGTCACGCCGGCCCAGACGTCGGGCCGGGGCGCCAGCTTGAAACCGGCCTCGACGATAACGCCCAGGGAGCCGAGGGAGCCGGTGTAGAGTTTGTTCAGGTCGTAGCCGGTAACGTTTTTCACCACCTGGCCGCCGGCCCTGGTGGCGACGCCGTCGGCGCCGACGACCCCGATGCCGATGAGCCAATCCCGGGGCAGGCCGTAGCTGTAACGCAGGGGGCCGCTGACGCCGGCCGCCAGAAGGCCGCCGATGGTGGCCCGGTGGGGCAGGGGCCCTTCCAGAGGCAGGCGCTGGCCGCCCTGGGCCAGTTCCTGCTGCAAAGCCGCCAGGGTAATGCCGGCTTCCACCACCACCGTCAGGTCGGCCGGCTGATAATCCAGCACCCGGTTCAGGCGGCTTAAATCCATAACCAGGTCTAACCGTTCCGGCGTATTGCCCAGACGCATCAGAACGCCGCCCCCCCAGGGGAATACGGTTACCGACTGCGCCGCCGCCCAGCGCAGCACCCGGGAAACCTCTTCCCGGTCAGCGGGACGGACCACGGCCCGGGGAACCATTCGGTCAATGGAATACCCCTCCGGCGGCAGCGTCGCGTCGGAGTTCAGCAGTTGGGCCAGCTGCCGGGTCAGGGAAGCAGTCAAGCGGTCATTCCAATGGCGCCGCCCGGGCCAATGGCGCTGTCCGGGCGCAATGCGGCAATTGCCCGGCCATGGCGGCCGGCGTGGCCCGGCCAGCTGCTAAACATAAAAATCAGGGTCGGCCTGCCGGGGGGTTGACTGGGGAACCGGGCAGTATTCGGCGCCGTCGGGGAATATTTTACCCGGATTCAGCCGGTTATACGGCGCAAAGGCGTGGCGAACCAGCCGCATGGTGTCCAGGTCCTTTTCGGTAAATACCAGGGGCATGAACTGCTTCTTTTCCAGCCCGATGCCGTGTTCCCCGCTTAAACTGCCGCCCAGGGCCACGCAATATTCCATCAACTCGGCGGCGCCGGCCATGGCGCGTTCCGTTACCCCCGGCTCCCGTCCATCGAAGAGCATACAGGGGTGCAGGTTGCCGTCGCCGGCGTGGAAAACGTTGGCGATGATTATGCCGTACTTTTCAGAGACCTGGGCCACCTTGCGCAGTACCTGGGTTAACCGGGTACGGGGCACCACGCCGTCCACCAGGTAATAGTTCGGCGCAATGGCGCCAAAGGCGCCGAAAGCCGTCTTGCGGCCCAGCCAGAGCCGCTCCCGTTCCCGGGCATCCTCGGCTGTTTTAACCTGGGCCGCCCCGGTTTCCCACAGGGCCGACTCCACCTCCCGGCTCACCTCGTCCACCTCCTCCCGCAGCCCTTCCAACTCAATCAGCAGCACTGCCCCGGCATCGTCCGGGTAGCCGGCGTCGGCGACCTGCTGCACGGCGCGAATGCTCAGGGCGTCAATCATCTCCAGGGCGGCCGGCACGATGCCGTGGCCGATAACCGCCGATACGGCGCGGCACGCCGATTCAATGTCGGAGAAGATTCCCAGGAAGGTTCTGACCGTTTCCGGCAGCGGCAGCAGCCGCACCGTGATGCTGGTAGCGATGCCAAAGGTGCCTTCGGAGCCGATGAAGACGCCGCGCAGGTCATAGCCGGGCGACTCCCGGGCCGGGCTGCCCAGCTGCGCTATGGTTCCGTCCTCCAGAACCACCTCCAGCGCCAGCACGTGGTTAGTGGTGGCGCCATAGGCCAGACAATGGGGGCCGCCGGCGTTCTCGGCGATGTTCCCGCCCAGGCTGCACGCCTTCTGACTGGAAGGGTCGGGGGCGTAGCGCAGCCCGAACTTGCGGACATAAGTATCCAGGTCCAGGTTGATTACCCCCGGCTCAATGGTGGCGGTGCGGTTTTCGACATCCACCTCCAGAATGCGGTTCATGCGGGTAAGGGCAACCTGAATACCCCCCGGCGGGGCCAGGGCGCCGCCGCTGAGCCCGGTGCCAGCGCCGCGCCCGGCCACCGGCACGCCCTCCCGGTAGGCCAGGGCCAGAATGCGGCTGACCTGCCGGGCGTCGGCCGGCAGCGCCACTGCCCGGGGCATGGAACGGTCAACGGAACCGTCATACTCGTAAACCAGCAAGTCTTCCGGGTGTGTAATAACGTACTGGTCGCCGGCAATGGCTTTAAGCTGGTCGATAAAAGTCGGCGTCGGCATAACGGGCCTCCGGTTCTTCGGGGCCGGAGCCGTCCCTGGCAAAGGCCTCCGGCAAGAAAAGGGCTGCTGACCGGATGATAGGGCAACCGGCGGGTTGGTGGCAAGGGAAAGGGGCAGCCGGTTATCGCCGGCGCAAATACCGGGCAGTCGGGGCATAACCGGCAAACGCCCTGACTGCAATACAAAAATACCGGGCTGCATTTATAATTACTGGTGCACGCAAGCCGCAGCTTGTGGTATTCCCGGCGCCCTTTGGGAATACCCTCCCAGGCAAGCATTGTTTTACCCGGCGGCCATCTTGTATAATGCCTGCCGGAGTCGGCAGCGGCGAAATTTCCGTAAAAGCCTGGCTGACGCCAGCATTGGTTGCCTTCCGGCCCCGACAGAATAACGCCGGGGATCTCTGATTTCAGGAAATTGCTGCCATGAACAGACTGAGCGCGGACAGGGGCCGGCGTATTGCAAACTCCGTTGCTGCCCGCCACCCGGGTTTCAGGCCGGAGGCGCGTTGATGGGCATCCGGCGACGCATCAACCGCAATCTGATTGGCCCAGCCCTGGTTGCCTTCCTCGGGCTGCTGGCGCTGGTATTGCCGGCCATCCTCCCCTTGTCCCAGCCGGAGGCCCTGCACGCCCAGTCCGGCAGCAAGGTCACCGTTTTGATTAGTGCCGTAACCGGCAATATCATTCAGACGCGGGATGTCGAACCAGGCTATAAGGCGTCAGCCGAGCCGAACATTCTAACCGTCACCATTCCGAGGGATCAGCCATCGGTTCAGCTGTACTTTTTCGCCGGCCGTCTAAGTAATGGAAAAGCGGTAGAGCAGACCAGAACGGTGCTGCTCGGAACGAACACTGTGTCCGGCCCCACGCCTAACGAAGGCACCACCTACAACCTGACGGTGCACGTGATTTCGGAACCCCATGCCAGCTTTGAAGTTGGGGAGCTTGGCGGCAACATATGGTCCTACAACATAAAAAATGTTGCTGCCGGTTTCCAGGCAGCCCTGACTGATCCGGATTTCTTAAGGGATGTAACCGTCACCCTGCCGCCCGGCCTCTGGCCCGCCGCCCGGGTACGCCTGCTGCATAGAGAAAACCCGCCCCAACCCGAAATAGAGTTGGAGCTCGAAACATTGACGGTCGGCGTACACACCCTCTCCGGCAAAACATCGAGGGACACTGATTACAACATAACTGTAAGGGTGAAGGCGGCGCCGCTGCTGACATCAAGCCCTGACAATAACCTGACCTTGCCCTCCGGCAGCAGCACGGTGCCGGCTTGCTACAACCTGACTTCCGTCAAGCACAAGGGCGTAACTTACCTGGAAGGCCGCCCCGGCATGACGTCGGTTGACGCCAACGCAGCGCTGGCCGACAGCAACACCGGCGTTTTTGTGACCAGCAACATCTCCGGCATCGTCACGGGGCGGAACGTTAACCTGAACCCCTGCGTCAACCTCGGTGTAGGGACCCACACGGTCACCTGGAGCTGGCACGGGCCCGGCGGCAGCAGCCCGGAGACGGGGAACCTGGAGGCCAGAACCACCACCACCTTCACGGTGAGCGCCACACCGCCCACCAACACGCCCACGCCGACGCCGACGCCGACGCCTACCAACACGCCTACGCCTACGCCTACGCCGACGCCCACCAACACGCCTACGCCGACCAATACACCTACCGATACGCCGACGCCAACCAATACGCCCACCGACACCCCCACGCCAACCAATACGCCCACGCCTACCCCGACGCCGGAATACGATGCCACCGTCAGACTTGGCACCCAGAATGGCCTGCCGAATGCAGTGCTGGATACCGACACCGGTTTCCAGGTAACCTTTTCGGGAATCGTGATAAGCGCATCCCTGCCGCCGGGTAAGACCTCCTTCCGGCTGCGGCTGCACGTGGGCACTTCGGGCGGCCAACCCGTGTACCGCTACGCGACGGCGCTGCTCGGCTCCAATGTCCGTAGCGGCAAACTGGCCAACACCAGTTTTGGTTACAGATTGAGAATTGACGTGAGTGCGGCGCCTACCGACACGCCGACCCCGACGCCCACGCCGACGGGGACGCTGACGCCGACGGCAACGCCGACCGATACGCCTACCCCCACCAATACGCCAACGGACACACCTACGCCGACCAGTACCCCGACCGATACGCCTACCCCGACGGGAACGCTGGCGCCGACGGCAACGCCGACCGATACGCCTACCCCCACCAATACCCCAACGGCAACCCCCACTGACACGCCGACGCTGACACCAACGCCGACGGCCACGCCGACGCCAACGGCGACCCCCACCGACACCCCGACCCCGACGCCCACGCCGACGGGGACGCTGACGCCGACGGCAACCCCCACCGACACGCCCACGCCGACCAATACCCCTACTGATACTCCAACGGCAACCCCCACCGACACGCCCACGCCCACGCTGACACCAACGCCAACGGCCACGCCGACTGACACGCCCACGCCGACGCCCACGCCGACGGGGACGCTGACGCCGACGGCAACCCCCACCGACACGCCCACGCCGACCAATACCCCTACTGATACTCCAACGGCAACCCCCACTGATACGCCCACGCCAACGCTGACACCAACGCCAACGGCTACGCCCACTGACACGCCGACGCCGACGCCCACGCCGACGGGGACGCTGACGCCGACGGCGACCCCCACCGACACGCCGACGCCCACGCTGACACCAACGCCAACGGCCACGCCGACGCCGACGGCCACGCCGACTGACACGCCGACGCCGACGCCCACGCCGACGGGGACGCTGACGCCGACGGCGACCCCCACCGACACGCCGACGGCGACCCCCACCGACACGCCGACGCCCACGCTGACACCAACGCCAACGGCCACGCCGACGCCGACGGCCACGCCGACTGACACGCCGACGCCGACGCCCACGCCGACGGGGACGCTGACGCCGACGGCGACCCCCACCGACACGCCGACGCCCACGCTGACACCGACGCCGACGCCCACGCCAACCAATACACCCACGCCGACGCCAACCAATACGCCCACACCCACGCCGCCGCCCGGGGTGGTGCGGAGCGCCCCCCGTAGCCCGGTGCCGGCGATGGCAACCCCGACGCCGACCCGCCGGGTGGTGCGGTCAGCAACCCGAACCCCGACGCCCACGGCAACCATGCCGCCCACGGCAACCAACACGCCGACGCCGACGGCTATGCCCACGGTGGCGCTGGCGACGCCGACGGCGACCACGCCGGCCATGCCCACCGCTGCGGCTACGCCGACAATGCCGCCGTCCGCAATGCTGCGGACGCCCACGGCGACCCTGCGGGCAATACCCACCCGCACGCCGCCGCCGGTGGTAATGCGCACCGCAACGGCAACCCCGCCGCCAACCGCCACCGCCACGGCGATGCCGACCAGCCGGCCCAGTCCGACCGCCACCGCGACGGCCGTCCCGCTGCTGACGGACCGGCCCCTGGACGTGGTGCGCCCGGCGGCCACGGCCACGACGGCCGCCCCGGCAATGGCCGCCGCCGACCCGACGGCCACGCCAGTACCACCGCCCACGGCGACGGCCACGCCGATACCACCGGCCACCGTTGCGCCCACGCCGGCGCCGGAACCGGAAGGCGGCGTTAATTGGCTGCTGTGGGGAATGGTGGGGCTGTTCGTGGTGGTGGTGGCTGCCGGCGGAGCGTACCTGTACCAGCAGCGGCGGTAAACTGCCCCGGCTGAAAAGCCGGGCAGCGGTAAGACCTGCGGGGAAACTTCCCAGGCATGGTGAACCGGCCAGCTTTCAGGTCGGCATACCGTGGCCCGGAGCCGACGCCTCGTCAGTGGCCGCTTCGTTCCGGGCAGCCGGCTGGCGAGGCAGTGTCCGGGGCCGTCAACCGGTCGGGAAAAGGACAGCCGGCTATGGCCGGCGCAAAGGGGGCTTTTGCCCCTGACTTGAGGATAGTGGAGGTAACCGGGTGGAGTTTAATATTGCGGTGCTCAGCGGCGATGGTATCGGGCCGGAGGTTACCGCCGAGGGCGTTAAGGCGCTGCGGGCGGCCGGCCGGGCTTTTGGCCATTCCTTTAACCTGGAATACGGCGACGTGGGGGGCATTTCCATCGATAAGCACGGAACGCCCCTTCTGCCGGAGGTGCAGGAACTGGCCGGCGCCGCCGATGCCGTCCTCTTTGGCGCCGTGGGCGGCCCCCGCTGGGACGACCCGACCGCCGCGGTCCGCCCCGAAGACGGCCTGCTGCAACTGCGCGCCCACCTGGGCGTTTTCGCCAACATCCGCCCGGTTAAGGTCTATCCCAGCCTGATTGAATCCAGCGTTCTGAAGCCCGAAGTGCTGCAAGGCGTGGATCTGGTGGTGGTGCGGGAGCTGACCGGCGGCCTCTACTATGCGCAGCCCAAAGGCCGGGAGGAAACCCCTCAGGGCTGGAGCGGCGTGGATACCATGCGCTACAGCGAAGGTGAAATTGAGCGGGCGCTGCGGGTGGGGTTCGAGCTGGCGCGCCACCGCCGGGGGCGTCTGGCCTCCGTCGATAAGGCCAACGTGCTGGAATGCTCCCGCCTGTGGCGGCAGGTTGCCACCCGGCTGGGAGCGGAATACCCGGACGTAACCCTGGAACATCTGCTGGTGGACGCCTGCGCCATGCAGTTAATCCAGCAGCCGGCCCGGTTCGACGTCATCGCGGCGGAAAACACCTTTGGCGACATCCTCACCGACGAAGCGGCGGTGCTGTCCGCCTCCATGGGCCTGCTCCCCTCGGCCAGCCTGGCCGACGTGCCGGTCGCCGGTCGCCGGCTCCCCGGCTTCTACGAGCCGATTCACGGCACCGCCCCGGACATTGCCGGCCAGGGCATCGCCAACCCGGTAGCTTCGGTGCTCAGCGTGGCCCTGATGCTGCGCTATTCCCTGGGCCTGACCGAAGCGGCGGCCAGGGTGGAACGGGCGGTAGCGCAGACGCTGGCTTCGGGCAGCCGCACGCCGGACATTGCCGCGCCAGGCACGACCCCGGTCAGCACTTCCGCAATGGGCGACCTTATTGCCGACGCCATTGACCGGTAAGCCGGCCCCCGCCGGCGGCCCCGGCCGTACGGGGAACGGAACCGGCCACGGCGCCGGCCGCCGGGCCGTCCAGTCGAAAGGAGTAATATGCCGGGAGTACCGGAATCAGTAAGCCTGCTGGTATCCCTTCCCGTCTTTCTGGCCAGCGCCGCCGCCGTCGTGTTCCTGGGGGTGCAGTTAGCCAAATACGGCGACGCCCTGGCGACGCTCACCGGCTGGGGGCGGCTTTTCGTCGGCAGCATTCTGGTAGCTCTGGCTACCTCCCTGCCGGAACTTTCCAACAATATTACCGCCGTCCGGATTGACAACCCCCAATTGGCCCTGGGCAATGTGGTCGGGGCCAACATGATTAATATGTTCACCGTGGCCATGGTCGCCATGGTCTTTGGCGGACGCCGGTTTTTGCAGCGGGTAGCGCCGGAGCAGGGTTACCTCATCGTCCTGGCCGCCCTGCTCACCGGTCTGGTGGTGCTGTTCGCCGGCTGGCACCGGCTGGCGCCCGGCGCCCTGACCGAAGCCAACGTCTGGCAAATCGGCCTCTCTTCCATTGCGCTGCTGGTGGTATATGTCATCGGAATGCGCATCGTTTACCAGCGGCGGCCGGCCGACGAAGAGGAGGAAGCGGAGACCACCGACATTACCCTGGGCCGGGCCTGGCTGATGTTCTGCCTGGTATCGGTGGGCGTAATCATCGCCGGGGTTTTTCTGGCCCAGAGCGCCGACTGGATTGCCGACGCCACCGGCATCTCCTCCGGGGTGGTGGGCATTCTGGCGGTTTCCATCGTAACCACCATGCCCGAAGCGTCGGCAGCCGTGGCGGCCGCCCGGATGGGGGCAGCCGACCTGGGCATTGCCGGCCTTTACGGCAGCTGCGTTTTCAACGTTACCATCCTCGCCTACGCCGACCCCTTCTACCGGGGCGGGGTAGTGCTGAACGCTGCCTCGCCGGAACATTTCGTGGCCGGCATTATCGCCGTGGCGCTGCTGCTCTGGGGCGGGCTGCTGCTGTGGGGCCGCCACCGCTTGCCGGCGCCGGTCAGCTTCGGCGGGCTGGCCATCATGGCCGGCGTTTACCTGGCCGGCGCCGCCTGGGTGGCCCTGCTGGGCGCCCCGGCCGGCTAGAACGCCGCCGACCGGGGCCGGCGCAGAACGGGAGCGGGTTCATTGAACCCGCTCTTTTGCTTTGGCCGGGGCCGGCGCCGGATGCGTTTTCGGCGGCGGAATGTTAGAATTAAAGAGTGATTGATATGCTTCTTTTTCTTTCCGGCGGCGGCGCATGAACACCGCAGCGCCGGACGCTATAGTTACCCGGGAGCTGGCGCGGGAGTTCGGGCCGGTAAGGGCGGTGGACGGGGTGAACCTGGCGGTGCATCAGGGGGAAATCTACGGTTTCCTCGGCCCCAACGGAGCGGGCAAAACCACCGTTATCCGGATGCTGATTACCCTGCTGAAGCCCACGTCGGGAACCATGACCATTGCCGGTTTTGACGCAGTAGCCCACCCGGACCAGGTAAGGCTCAACATCGGCGCCGCCTTGCAGGAGGCGGCCCTGGACGACAAGCAGACCGGCCGGGAACTGCTGCAACTGCAAGGCCGCCTCTACGGCCTGTCCCGGCGGCAGGTGCGCGCGCGCATTGCCGACCTTGCCGACCTGATTGACATCGGCGACGCGATGGGCCGGCTGGTCGGCACCTATTCCGGCGGCATGAAACGGCGGCTGGACCTGGCGGCGGCCCTGATTCACCGTCCCGCCATTCTGTTTCTGGATGAACCCACTACCGGCCTGGACCCGCTCAGCCGCAGCCGCATCTGGCAGGAGGTGGGGCAGATTAACGCGGAACTGGGCGTTACCATTTTCCTGACTACCCAGTATCTGGAGGAGGCCGACGCCCTGGCCCACCGGGTCGGCATTATTGACCAGGGCCGCCTGGCCGCCCAGGGTACGCCCGAAGCCTTGAAACGCTCCCGGGGTTCCGACCTGATTATCGTCCGGCTGGAGGGCGAACTGCCTGCCGACAGCCTGACGGCCCTGCGCTTGCTGCCGTCAGTGGAGGCGGTGGAGGCCCACAACGGGGAACTGACCATCAGCGCCGGCAACGGGGCGGCCATGGTCAGCCGGGTGGCGCTGGAACTGAACCGGCTGGGCGTGGCGGTTCGGGAGTTTACCTTGCGCACGCCAACCCTGGATGATGTGTTCCTTCAGGTTACCGGCAGCCGCCTGAAGCCGGGCGACGTCCCCGCCGCCGCCGGCGAAGGCGACCGCCGGGAAACCGGCCGGGAAACCGGCCGGGAAACCGGCCGGGAAACCGGGTAGTATGGGGCAGCTCCAGGCGTCCGGCGGCATCCGCGCCCGTAAAGCGGGGTTCATCCGCGACCTGCTGGCCATAGCGCAGCGGGCCGTCCGCTCCATGTCCCGGGACATGGAAACGGTCATTCCGGCGCTGGTGATCCCGGTTTTTATGTTTGCGGTAACGGTGGGCGCGCTGCAAGACTTCGCCGAGCGGGTTCCCGGGCTGAATTACCGGGCCTTTCAGCTGCCGGTATCGGTGCTTTTTGCCACCACCGGCGTCTCCCGGGCCATAACGGTGGTAACCGACATAAACTCAGGCTATTTCGACCGGCTGGTAATTACCCCGGTGAACCGGCTGGCCCTGCTGTTAGGGTTGATGATGGCCGATTTCGTGCTGATTGTGGCCCTGACGGTTCCGGTGATAATAATGGGCTTCGCGGTGGGCGTCTGGTTCGAGACCGGCCCGGCCGGCATCGCTGTCTTCATGCTCATCGCCGGCCTGTGGGGGCTGACTTTCAACGGCTTTACCTACGCCATTGCCCTCAAGACCGGCAGCGTCTCCGCCGTCAACATATCCTTTCTCCTCTTCTTCCCCTTCCTGTTTATGACCGCTCTGTTCGTGCCGCAGGAATATATGACGCCCTGGCTGGCCCGGGTGGCCGACTTTAACCCGGTAACGTACATTCTGGCCGCCGAGCGTTCCCTGATAACCGAAGGCTGGCAGCCGGCCACCCTGCGCAACGGCATTCTGGCGACCGTGGGCCTGGGGGTGGTGAGCATTGGCCTGGCCCTGGCGGCCCTGCGGGGGCGGGCCAGCCGCAAGTGAGGCCCCGGCGCAGTCCAAACCGGAAGCCCGGCATTTACCCCGCAGATTATTGTTTTATCCGGCGGCAGCCTTTATAATGCTTGCCGGAGCCGGTGGCGCGGCCGTAAAGGGGCGACATTGCCCAAAGCCTGGCTGCCGCCCCCATCGGTTGCCTTCAAGCCTTTTGGCAGAATAGCATTGGCAATCTTTATGGTTGGGAAAATGATGACTGTGAACCAGCTGAACCGGTATGAGGGCCGGCGCGTTGCCGCCGCCGCTGAAGTCCTCTCCACTACCCCCCCCCCCCCCCCCCCCCCCCCCCCCCCCCCCCGAGTTTCCGGGTTTCCGGGTTTAGCGGTGGCTGATCTGGCGGCCGTCCGGGCCGCCTCAGATTGGGCCGGGAACGGTCAAGCGGCTGTTCCCGACGCCGAGGCGAACCGGTGAGCCCCGTTGCGTTCCCGGTTTCGCGGCTGGGCCGGGTATTGGCTTGCCGGCCGGGCCGGGCGTTGGCGGTCGTTCTGCTGCTGGGCATGGCCGGCGCCCTGCTGCTGACCCTGTTTTCCGCCGGGTCGCCGCCATCGCTGCAAGCCCAGCGGTCTGGCGCGCTTATGGATTCGGATGGGGACCGGACGGTGAACCTGCCGGCGGGGAAAACGGAAGTCAGGATTTGCTTCAATCTGCTCTGGGTCCGGGCGCACGACGGGACCAGAGAAGTTACTTACCTGGACAAGCGGCCTGGCCGGACCCGGGTTGACGCCAATCCGACCCTGTTCGACGGGAGCCGCGGGGTGTGGCTATCGACCGACATTCCCAGCCCCTCTTTCAACACAGGGCGGGGCTCCAATATCGACCTGAACCCCTGTGAGACCGTTGGCCCCGGCGTCTATACCGTAAGCTGGCTATGGGACGGCCACGATGGCCAGAACAAGGGCGGGAGAGCCGACACCACGATTACCGTGCCATGGCCCCCGAACGACGCCAGGGTGACGCTTACCGGCGGCGGTTTGCCGAATCGTATAGACCGGGTCCGGAGCGGTTACAGCGTTTACACGCGGGCCACCACCCTCTTCGCCGATTTGCCCGAGGGGCAGAGCCGCTTCGTTCTGCTGGTAAAACCCTCCACCGTTAGTGATGCCCAGAACAAGCGGTTTCTGCTGGGTATCGGCGAACATACGGTCTCCGGGTCCGGTTACAGCTTCAAGGTCAGGGTCTATAGGGCGCCCCACGCTACGATTACGCTCGGCGCAACTTCGGGCATGCTTGAGGGTGCAGTGCGGGATGTTGCGCAAGGTTTCGTGGTTTCCTACACCGCAGACCGGGTACTGGCCAATTTGCGGCCCGGCGACCAGGGGCCGTTCAACCTGCGGCTGGATTCGGGCATAGTTCATAACGTCGTTTACGTACGCGATGCAACGCTGGACCTTGGCAGTAACACCATCGAAGGGATGACCGTCGCTACCGGCGGGGTCGCCAGCAAGGCCTGGACCGTGACTGTCAATGTGCAGGCGACCCCGCTGCTGATTTCGACCCCGAACCGGACGGTGCAGCTGGGCGCGTCCAGCTCGGTGAATATCTGTTTCGAGCTGCTCCACGTGAAGTACAATGGCATAACCTACCTGGAAAAGCGGACGGGACAACCTCAGGTGCCCGCCGGCAAGCGGGCCGAGTATGCGCAGACACTGGGCGACGCGACGAATGGCATCAGGATTGACAACCGGGCCGGCACGACCCTTCTCTCCAGAAGCGCCAGCGGCCGGGGCAAATCGCTGAACGAACTGAGCCCCTGTTTCAATGTCGGCGGCGGCCGCTACGGCATTTCATGGCTTTGGCAGGGCCCCGGTTTCGCCGGGGCGGCGGGCAGAACGGAAACCGTTATCACGGTGACCGCCAACACGCCTACCCCTACGCCGACGCCGACGGACACCCCGACGCCTACCCCGAGCCCCACGCCGTCGCCGACCCCAACGCCCGGCGGAGCGCCGGCCAAGCCGGCCGGCCTGCAGGTAATGGCCGACGACGCACAGGCAACCCTCAACTGGAACAACCCGAACGACGCGACCATTGGCGGGTATCATCTGCAGCAGCGCAAAACCGGCGGAAGCTGGCAAAGAAGCACAATCTCCGGCGCCACCGCTGCCACCACCAGGCACACCGTAACTATGCTGGATAACGGAGCGGAATACCAGTTCCGCATCCGGGCGTTCAACAGCCGGGGTAACGGCCCCTGGTCCGACACCGTCAGCGCCACGCCGGTTTCGGCCTGCAAGAACCACGAAACGGCCGGCTCCCTTCCGGCCAAACCAATGAATTTCAGCGCCGCCCCCGGCAACCGGCAGGTCATCCTGCAGTGGACCAGTCCGTCAGACTACACCGTCACCAAATGGCAGTACCGGCAGAAAGCCGGCGCCGCCAGCTACGGCGGCTGGACCGACATCGCCGACTCGGACAGCTGCACTTTCAGCCACACCCTCACCGGGTTGACCAACGGCACAACCTACGCGTACCAGGTGCGCGCCGTCAACTCCGTCGGCCCCGGCCCGGCCTCCGACCAGCAGACGGCGGCGCCGACTGCCAAGAGCATTACCCTCTCGGTTGGCAATGCTGCGATAACCGAAGGCGATTCCGGCAAAACCGACGTGGCCATTACCGTTACCCTGGGCGAGGCGGCGCCGGCGAACTTCTTTTTTAACATCAGCGAGGTTACCAGTGGAACAAGACGTTCCACGACAAGCAGGAACAGAAATTTGGCCGCCACGTCTTGCACGATGCCGACTGCCCTGGCAGATACCTGCTGGCCCGGCATCACTCCTAACAATGCTAATGGTACAATCGCGGAAGGCGAAACCACCGGAGTCATTGCTGTCAGCATCCTTGGCGACACCAACCCGGAGGCCGATGAGCGCCTGATTCTGAGAGTTGCCCCTCTGACCCTTCTCCCGGCGCTGCGTTCCTGGGAAAGCGGGGAAATCGAACTTACCATTGTCAACGATGACGCTATTACCCACACCCCGGCCCAACCCACCGGCCTTACCGCGACCGCAGGGGACGCCGGTCGGGTAAACCTGGCGTGGCAGAGGGGTGATACTGCTGTGAGTTTGCTAGATCAGTACTACCAATGGCAGGTGCGTCAGAGGCGGAACGACGGCAGCTGGGGCCGCTGGCGGGATATTATCAACTCGTACCGGGAAACTATTACCCACACCGTCGGCAGCCTGTCAACCACCACGGGAACGCTCTACACCTTTCAGGTTCGGGGAGTCAATGGCGCCAGGCCGCCGGTTCCCGGCGCCGCCGCCGCGGTAACATTCACCCAGGTTGTGGTGCCGACCAATACGCCCACGCCCACGCCAACCGGTACGCTGACACCGACGGCCACGCCAACCGCCACGCCGACGGATACGCCCACGCATACCCCGACACCAACCGCCACGCCGACGGATACGCCCACGCATACCCCGACACCAACCGCCACGCCGACGGATACGCCCACGCATACCCCGACACCGACGGCCACGCCGACAGATACGCCGACGCATACCCCGACACCAACCGCCACGCCGATAGATACGCCGACGCCAACTAATACACCGATGGGAACGCCACCGACGGCTACTCCAACAGCTGCACCAACAGATACGCCCACGCCAACGGCCACCCCGACGGCCACGCCTATAGGAATGCCACCGACGCCAACGGCCACCCCGACAGATACGCCGACGCCAACTAATACACCGATGGGAACGCCACCGACGGCTACTCCAACAGCTGCACCAACAGATACGCCCACGCCAACGGCCACGCCGACAGATACGCCTATAGGAATGCCACCAACACCAACACCTACCGCTACCCCGACAGATACGCCGACGCCTACCGCCACGCCAACCGGTACGCTGACCCCGACGCATACCCCTACACCGACGGATACACCAACACCGACGGCCACGCCGACGGATACGCCGACACCGACGGATACGCCGACGCCAACCAATACGCCGGCGGATATGCCGGAGCCGACCAGCATGCCGGCGGATACGCCGGAGCCGACGGCCACGCCGGCGAATACGCCGACGCCGACCAATACGCCGGCGGATATGCCGGAGCCGACCAGCATGCCGGCGGCCACACCGACCCCGGAGCCGACGCCTGCCGCTACACCGACCAACACGCCGACGGCTGCCCGGGCGCCCGGCGTCGTCTTCGGCGCCCGGCCGCCGGCCCGGGACGCGGCAATGCCCACTCCCACGGCGACGCCGGTTCCGACAGCTACGCCAACACCCAGTCCCACCGCCACGCCAACCATAACAGTGACGCCAGCGGCGGCGCCAACCAGTACGCCGGCGCCCACCCGGAGCGCGCCCGGGCTGCGGACGGCCACGCCAACCATAACAGTGATGACCACGCCGACCATAATGGCGACCGCGACGCCAATCAGTACGCCGGCGCCCACCCGGAGCGCGGCGCAACTGCGGACGGCCACGCCAACCCTGACGGCGACGGCGACGGCGACGGCTACCGCTACCCCCACCCCCACGGCGACGGCGATACCCACGGCCACCGCTGCGCCCCGGCAGCCGGCGGCGGGCGCGGTGGTAGCAGCGCCGACGGCCACCGCAACGGCCACGCCCACGCCCACGGCGACGCCAGCGCCACCCCCGACGGCCACGGCGATACCACCGACGGCTACGCCGACGCCGGCCCCGCCGCCGGAACCGGAAGGCGGCGTTAACTGGCTGCTGTGGGGAATGGTCGGGTTGTTGGTGGTAGTGTTAGTTGCCGGCGGGGTGTACCTGTACCAGTTGCGGCGTTAGGCCGCCCTCCGGACTTCGGGCGGCGCCAGGGCCGGCGACCGGCCGCGCGCTGGTCTAACGCTGCTGACCGCTAGGCGGCGGGGAGGCCGGCGCGGAAACTCTCCCCGACCCGGTAAACGTGCCAGCCTTCGGGCCGATATACCGTAACCCGACGCTGGCCGATGACGCGCCTCGCTGGTCTAACGCTGCTGACCGTCAGGCGGCGGGGAGGCCGGCGCGGAAACTCTCCCCGGCCCGGTAAACGTGCCAGCCTTCGGGCCGATATACCGTAACCCGACCCTGGCCGATGACGCGCCTCGCTGGTCTAACGCTGCTGACCGCTAGGCGGCGGGGATGCCGGCGCGGAAACTCTCCCCGGCCCGGTAAACTTGCCAGCCTTCGGGCCGATATACCGTAACCCGACCCTGGCCGATGACGCGCCAGTGGCCGCTTTGCCCCAGACAGCCGGTTTGCGCATCAATGCCCAGGGCCGTCAGCCGGTCGGAAAGGCGGCCCGGCAACCGGGCGGCAGCCTCGTCCGGGTCGCTGGCTTCGTGGTGGGGCAGCACAACGACCCCGCCGGCCAGCCCTAACCCTTCAACCCAGGGGCCGCCCCGAGGCCGCCGCATGCGGGAACCCAGCACCATAGCCCCGGCGCTGGAGCCGACCAGCAAGCCGCCCTGTTCCAGCCGTTCCCGGAGCGCGGCCAGCAGATGGGAACCCCGCAGGGTTTCCAGCAGGTGGTCGGGGCTGCCGCCGGTGAAGTAAATTACGTCGGCTTCGGCCACCCGGCGAACCAGGGAAGGGTCCTGCGCCTGGGCCGGCTCCAGAACCGGCAGCGGCTCGGCATTTGCCCCCAGGGCGGCGAAGTGGGCCACGCCGTCGTTGGCGGCCTTGACCGGGTTGGTTACCGCCGCCGTGGGAATAACTACCACCCGGGCCGAAGCAGGGCCGGCCGCCCGCAGAATTTCCCGGTCCATTCCAACGCAATGTTGCCGAAACTCGTCGCCGCCAACCAGCCCAATCAACCCCGCCATTGCTCGCTCCTTACCGCCCGACTGGTGAGATGGGTTACCCTGGCGCAGCATAATGCGGCCGGCGCTGGCTCCTGCCCGTCCGCCGGGGCAGCGGCGGGTATGCCCGAAGCCGACCGGCGGGCAACGTCCAGTGGACTCCTGCCGTTCTGCCGTGCGGGTGAACCACGCCGCTGCGGGTTACATACCCCCGGCGTTGATCCGGTACGCCCGGCGCGCCGGCGAACCGCTAAATAAACCGGCCGCGCATTCGCCCCCGGCGATAGGCCAGGCGCAGCAGGTAGGCGCCGCCGCCGGCCAGGGCCGCCAGAGCCAGCAGCGCCGCCAGCAGCCACCAAACCGGAAAGGTTACAAAGCCGTCCACATAGGTTACCTGAAGGTGCGCCACACCCCCGGCCAAAGGCCCCGCAGCGCCGGCCGGGTCAAGCTCCTGCTGCACCTCCCGGTAGCGCAGGCCCCCCTGTCCTTCAATGAACTCAATGGTCTGCTCAAACTCCCCGGCCGGCACCCGGAAAAATACCGTCGCCCGGGCTGCCGCATCCGTAGTAGTCCGGTGCACCCGTTCCAGCTGCCCCTCCCGGTTGGCGACAAAATCCTCAAGCGAAGCCACCTGGCGGTCCACGTTGGAAACGTCCAGCCGGTAATTGGCCCGGGAAACAACCTCAGGCTGTTCCGCCGCCAGCAGGGTAACGTGGAGCGTCGCCAGAGCCACCTGGTCTTCCAGGAAAGCCAGCCCGGCCTGCGCCTGTTCGATTTCGGCCCGAACCCGGGCCAGCTCCCGTTCCACGTTGAGGATTTCGTCAACGGCGCTGCTGCGTTCCAGCAGGGAGGCGAGCCGCTGTTCTTCCTGCTGCCGGCTGCGGAGCCGGGCCGCCAGATCCGGCCCCCGGTTCGGAGCCGTTTCACTGACCAGAGACCGGGACAGCGCCCGTCCCAAACCCTCCAGTTGGGCCAGGGTGCGGGCCAGCGTCAATTGCGGCACGCGGAGGGTCAGGTCGGTTCGCGCCGGTTCAGCCCCGCCGGGGCTGGTCAGCCGGGCCACGTAACCCTGCTGGTTAACGGCCATGGCGCGGGCCAGGTTGCTGGCCTGCGTTACCGACCTTACCTCAAGGGTCAGGCGGGCGGTGGTAATCAGCCGTTCCTGCCGGTTGCCCGCTGTCCCTGGAGCGTATCCGCTGACCGGAGCGGGCAGCCAGGCGGCCCAGGAGTCCGGCCCGGCGGGGCTGGCGGCCTCCGCCGGGCCGGGCGTCGCCGCCGCTGCGGGGGGCGGGACGCCGGCCGCCATTGGTTCCGGATTCGGCGCAGCGGCGCTGCCGCAGCCAGCCAGCAGCAGGGCCAGCAGCGCCGCCAGGGCTATGAACAACGGACTTTTTGCAGGTGTCTTCATAATTGAAACCGGGTAGAATATAATACGTAGCAACGAGCAGGATTGTACTATAGTTCAGCCGATAATGAACCGGTGAGTTCGGCCCGTTATTGCCCAATAAGCATGATTTACCGGTTCAGGCAGGTCGAGTTATGAATAGAAGAACCTGGTCAAGTCTGGCCGTCGGCGCCCTGACCGGCGCATTGCTGACTGCCCCGCTAATCGGGCTGCTGTATCTGGCGGATAAGCTGCTGGGGCTGCCTTTCGTTCCCTTTGCCCTGTTCGACTGGATTGCCCGGGTTATGCCCGGCCCGCTGGTTACCATGGGCATAGATTTGCTGATTGAAGCCCTGCTGCTGGCCAACCTGAGCGTGGCCGATGCCGCCAAAACCAGCGAGCAGGCCGCCGCCGTGCTGCTGGTTTACGGTATGGGCGTGGCGGCGGCGGCCCTCTTCTTCTGGCTGGGGCCGCCGCCGCCGGCGGGCTGGTCGCCGGCGGAAGACGGCGTCCGGGCCGGCCTCTTTGAGCGGCCGCTGCCGGGCCTGGCGCTGGGCGCCCTGCCGGGCCTGCCCCTGGCCCTGGTCAGCCTGCTGCCGGGCCAATCGGCGGTGAACCCGGTTGTAACCTTCAGCCTGCTGCTGGCCCTGTTTCTGGCCTGGGGCCTGGCGGTCGCCGGGACGCAGCGCCGCCTGACCCGCCGGCCGTCGCCCTCCGGGGAAGTGGTGGTGGATGGCGAGGTTCGGGCAGCCAGCATTATCAATCGGCGCCAGTTTCTGGTGCGGCTTGGTGCGGCTGCGGCCACCGTTACCGTAGCCAGCGCCGGCCTGGGGGCGGCCCTGGCCCAGAGTGAACGCAGCCGCATCAACGAGGCGGTGGCCGGCTCCATGCCACCGGCGGAAATGCCGCCGCGCCGCCCCCTGCCCAACGACGGCGACCCGGTAACGCCGGCGCCGGGCACCCGGCCCGAATATACCCCGGTAGAGGAGCATTACCAGGTTTTCCTCCGGGCCGAACCTACTTTCATCGACATTGCCGCCTGGACGCTGCCCATTCACGGCCTGGTAGCCAACCCCAAAGAATTGACCATCCAGGACTTGCGGAACAACTACCCGGCGCGCGACCAGTACGTTACCCTCTCCTGCATCTCCGGGCGCATCGGCACTACCCTGATTAGCACCACCTGGTGGACCGGGGCGGTGTTGCAGAAAGTGCTGGAGGATGTGCAGCCGCTGGAGAACGCCCGGTATTTGCTGCTCCGCTCTGCCGACGGCTTCTTCGAAACCGTACCCCTGGCCCTGGTTGCCGCCGACCCGCGGATAATGCTCTGCTATGCCTGGGACGGGGAGCCGCTGCCCTTTGACCACGGCTTTCCGCTGCGTATCTGGCTGCCCGACCGCTACGGCATGAAGCAGCCCAAGTGGATTATCGACATGGAGGTAACCGACGAGTATCGAGAGGGTTACTGGGTGGAACGGGGCTGGGACGAGGTGGCGCAGGTTAAAGCTACTTCGGTGATTGACACGGTGGCGGTGCGGGATGTGGTTGAGCGGGAAGGGCAGCGGCTGGTGCCGGTCGGCGGCATCGCCTTTGCCGGGGCGCGGGGCATCTCCCGGGTGCAGGTGCGGGTGGACGACGGGCCCTGGCAGGACGCCCGGCTGCGGACGCCCCTGTCGGAAACGACCTGGGTCATCTGGCGCTACGACTGGCCCTTCACCGCCGGCGACCACGTGTTTGAGGTGCGCTGCGCCGAGGGCGATGGCACGCCGCAGATTGAAGCGGAACAAGGCAACCGACCCAGCGGCGCCACCGGCATCCACCGCCGCCGGGCGGCCCTGTAGCGGCGGCCGGCAGCGGAAATCAGCCAGCAGATTAAGGAGCAGGAACGTTATGGCCGAAAAGCCCTACATCGATTTCAACCAGGCCCAGGCGGCAATGAAAGCCATTATCGCCGAGGCAACCAACCCGGCGGTTATGCCGGTGGCGGTTGCCATTGTGGACGATGGCGGCAATATGGTGGCCTATGCCCAAATGGACAATGTGCGCCTTTATGCCCGGCGCCACGCTTTTCGCAAGGCTTATACCGCCGCCATAATGGGTATGGATACCGGCCCCCACGGCGAGCAGCTGAAGGAGCGGGGCCGCACGGTCAGCGACTACGGCGACCCTAACCTTACTCCGGGCATCGGCGGCGTAGTGGTAAAGTCCCGGGACGGGATAATCATGGGCGGCATCGGCGTTGGCGGTTACCTGGCCCGGGATGAAGAGCTGGCGCTGCTTGGCTTGAAGGCAATGAACATCGACGCCTGATTGACCCCTTCCGTGGCCCCGGTTCCGTCTGCCGCCCCCCGGTTCCGTCTGCTGCCCCCCCTGTTTTAGCAGGCCCGGCTGCCCGGCCACCGCTGCCGGTCAAGCAGGTTCTGGGCGGCCTGCCGGGGCGGGGCTGCCAGCGACGGGGTTTACGGCGAATAAGCAGGGTAGTTCCGGCCGGCCCGCCGGGGCGGGTTGCGCCGGCGGAAGCCGTCATACGCCTTCAACGAAGCTGACGTTGGTGGTGGCCGAGCGGTGGCGCAGCTCCCTGGGGCCGGCGTATTCCGGGGAATAATACCACTCCCGGGCCCGGGCCACACTGTCAAACTCCAGTATAACCAGGCGCTGGGGGTTCCAGTCCCCTTCCACCGGCTCCACCGGCCCGCCGCGCACCAGATAGCGGCCGCCATAGGCCTCGATCGTGGCGCTCACCAACTGACGGTACTCTGCAAACCCCGCCGGGTCGGTAACGGTAACATCGGCAATCACATAACCGGGCATAACAAACCTCCTGCAAGCAAACCGGTTTCGCTCCGGGGAAACCCGCTCATATCCGGCGGCATTGCCCCAACGCCGTTTCAACTTGCCCGCTGCGTTTCAGAGTGTTACTTTAGCATAATCGGGGTTATTGCCGGGCCCTTTGCCCCGCAGCGTTATAGCGACGCCCCGGCAGCGTGAGGTATATTTATGGTAGCAGCAGCCCCCCATCGCAATTACATCGGCGGCCAATGGGTCGAGTCCGCCTCCGGTCGTACCTACCCGATTGCCAACCCGGCGCACAAAGGCTTGGAGCTGGGCCGGTGCCAAACTTCCACGCCCGAGGATGCGCTGCAAGCAGTTGCGGCGGCCCGGGCGGCGCTGCCCGGTTGGGCGGATACGCCGGCGCCGGCCCGGGCCCAGGTTCTGTTCCGGGCCCTGGAAATTATGGGCCGCCGCAGCGATGAACTGGCCCGCACCATTACCGAGGAGGAAGGTAAACCCCTGGCCGACGCCCGGGGCGAGGTGCGCCGGGCGATGAACATCATCGAGTACGCCGCTGGCGAGGGCCGGCGTCTGTTTGGCTATACCACCCCCTCGGAACTGCCCGGCACCGTGGCCTACACCGTGCGCCGGCCCCTGGGCGTGGTGGCGATTATTACCCCCTGGAACTTTCCCGTCGCCATACCGGCCTGGAAAATGGCCCCGGCCCTCATCTGCGGCAATACCATCGTCTTCAAGCCGGCTTCCATCACCCCGCTCAGCGCCGTCAAGCTGACCGAAATCTTTGCGGAAGCCGGCCTGCCGCCCGGCGTGCTGAACCTGATTACCGGGCCCGGCGGGTCGGTGGGCAATACCCTGGTAGAAAGCCCGGCGGTACAGGGCATCTCTTTCACCGGCTCCACGGAAATCGGCGCCGGCATCTATGCGGAAGGGGCCCGGCGGCTGAAGAAGGTGCAGTGCGAAATGGGCGGCAAGAACGCCGTAATTCTGCTGGCCGACGCCGACCTGGACCAGGCTTTGGACGGCATTGTGCAGGGGGCTTTCGGCTCTACCGGGCAGCGCTGCACCGCCACCAGTCGGGTGATTGTGGAGGAGGGCGTTTATGACGCCTTTATAGCGCAGCTGGTGGAGCGTACCGCTCAGCTTAAGGTGGGCGACGGCATGGCCCCGGATACCGACGTCAGCCCCCTGGCCAGTCAGTCGCAGTTGGCTGCGGTGCTCGATTACATTGGCATCGGCGCTGAAGAAGGGGCCCGGCTGGTCTGCGGCGGCCATGCCTTGACCGGCGGCGAGTTCGACCAGGGCTACTATGTGGCGCCGACCATTTTTACCGACGTTTCGCCGGATATGCGAATTGCCCAGGAGGAGATTTTCGGCCCGGTGCTGACGGTGTTCAAGGCCGGAGACCTGGACGAAGCGGTGGCAATTTCCAACAGCGTCAAGTTTGGTTTGTCCTCCTCCGTTTACACCCGCGACCTGCCCCGGGCCTACCGCTATATCAATACGGTGGAAGCGGGAATGGTGCACGTCAATGCCTCCACCCTGGGCGGCGAGGTGCATCTGCCCTTTGGCGGCTTGAAGGCGTCGGGGGTGGGCCAGCGGGAGCAGGGCGTGGCCGCGGTGGACTTTTTCAGCGAGGTTATCACCGTTTACATCGATTATACCGACGCCCGGCATACCTAGTCCCGGTTCATCTAGCGCCAGGGTTCCCCGGCCTGGTTCGCCGGGCGATAGCCGGGGTGAGCCTGCCGGCCCCGGCTTTGGGCAGGACGGCCTGCGGGCCGCGTCCCCAGGGACGAAATAAGGGATACACTCGTTGCCTGGAGCGAGGCGCCGGAGCGCGCTGCCGCCGCATGGATAACCGCCCGATTGCCATTGCCGCGGGGGAACTATGGCCGGCCCTGACGGCGATACCCGGGGCGGCGCCAACCCGGTAGTGAGCCGGCATGCGCCCCGTCCGGTTGGTCGGCAGCGGCAATACTGGCCGCCGACGGCGAGGCCGGTAGGTGCCGGCCGGCAATCGGTGGGCTGCTCGCCCATCGTCGCTGTGCTGCCCGGCGCCCTGCCGGATATTGGGCCGGCGCCGGAACCGGCCCGGTCGTCTCTGGCGCGCCTGGGCCGGGCGACCGCTTTGAGAAGGGAATAGCATGCCAAAAAGCAAGGTTGTTTGTGCCGTAATTGCCCTGACCGGCCTGCTGCTTTGGCTTTCCCTGACCGGCTGCCGGACGCTGCTTCCGACCGGGGATAACCCGGTCAGCGGCGGCGCCAGCCCGGTTTTTGAGCCGTCAGGCAATACAAATACAACGCCTGACGCTGCGGAAAATGCCCCTGAACCGCCAAAGCCGGCCGACACCGGCAATATTTGCGCCCGAAACCCCGATGTGCAGCGAGCCATTCTAGCCGCCTTGAACAGCTCCTCTTGCCGGCTGACTACCGGGCCGGAGCTTTTCCGCATGCAGGAAATGGAAGTTGCGACCGACACGCTGGACGCCGGCGCGCTCAATGGCCTGGTTAGCCTGGAAACCCTGATTGTGAACGCCGCCAGGGTGGAAAACGGCGCGCTTGATGGCCTGGTAAGCCTGGAACACCTGGAAATGACCCTGACAGAACCGCCGCCTGATGGCGTCTTCCGGGATTCAGCCAGGCTGAAGGTACTGCTGATCAACCTGGAATACGCCGACCCCTTCGAATGGACTGTCAACAGGGACACAATGGCCGGCATGCCGCGCCTGGCAAGCCTGAGCATACATGCTGGCAGCACGTATGCCGACCGGCGCAAAAAGCAGCGGATTCACCTGGCCGACAATGCCTTTGAGGCAACGCCGAAACTCAACGCCCTCCATATATCCGCCGATGCAATAGCGCCCGGCGCGCTGCGCCCACTAACGGAGTTAACGGAATTGTCAATCAGCAGCAGCGGAGAGCCGGACGACCCCCGCCCGCTTTTCCTGGACGGCAACCCCGGGTTGACTTCGGTATCGATTGGCGGCTTCACCCCAATTCATTTCGCCAGCTACGCTTCACTTTGCCGGCTGCGCCATGACGGTTTTGGCGGGGACGGCGCATATGTGAACGGCAGCCCGGCTGCGGTAATCCGCAGCGATGGCTACGACCCCACGATTTGCCATATTGGTATTGGCGTACCTTTGGACGAATACGGCAATAACTACCCGGAAGAGGTGGCCGCTATCGGGTATCGAGGAAACCGCGAGTGACCGGACAAGCTGCCCCTGGCGGATAGAGGCAGGTACGGCAAACCGGCGGATACTCTTGCCGCCTGGCTTTGAGGAACGCTTTGACCGGGCTGGCGGATAGAGACGGATAGAGGCAGGTACGGCAAACCGGCGGATACTCTTGCCGCCTGACTTTGAGGAACGCTTTGACCGGGCTGGCGGATAGAGACGGATAGAGGCAGGTACGGCAACCCGGCGGATACTCTTGCCGCCTGGCTTTGAGGAACGCTTTGACCGGGCTGGCGGATAGAGACGGATAGAAGCAGGTACGGCAACCCGGCGGATACTCTTGCCGCCTGGCTTTGAGGAACGCTTTGACCGGGCTGGCGGATAGAGACGGATAGAGGCAGGTACGGCAACCCGGCGGATACCCATCCAGGGCCAGCCGAACCACCGCCGCATTGCCCAGCCCCAGATTCCGGCCGGGGGAAGCCTTGCCCAGCCTGAAAGCGGGCCGCTCCAGGCAGGAGCAAGCCCGGCGCAATGGGCCGGCCGGCGCCGGCCGGTATGGCCGCCGGTTATGGCGCGCATTGGCCCCCGGTCGGCCCCGCCTTTTGCCGTTGCTGCGGCAGGGGCGCCGCTTGCTGCCCGGCCGGCTACCCGGCCCCCAGGGCGCCGGCAGCCCGCCAGCGGCTTATTTCCTGGTCGCTGCAGCCCAGTTCCCGCAGGATTTCCCCCGTGTGCTGCCCCAAAGCCGGCGGCGGCGCGGCGGTCAGCGGGGTTTCGCTGAAGTGCGCCAGAGGGCCAACCATGCGCACCGGGCCGGCATCTTGATGTTCCAGTTCCGCCACCAGCCGGTTGGCCTGCACCTGGGCATCGTCAAACACCTCTTCGATGAAGCGCACCGGGCCGGCAGGAATGCCCCGTTCATCCAGCAAAGCCAGCCACTCGGCCAGCGGCCGCTGGCGGAACACCGCCTCGGCCTGCTGCATTAACCGGTCGCCAAAGGCCGCCGCCTCTGCTGACTGCGGGTCATAACCCGGGTCAAAGCGAATGTCGGTCAGGCCCAGCAAACCCAGCAGCCGACGGCGCAGCGGGTCGCTGAGACAGCCGACGGAAATTACGCCGTCGGCGGTCTGGTAAGTGCGGTAGTAAATGTTCCCCGGCGCAACCGGGTGGTCCGCCTCGTAAACCTGAAGCAGGTCGGCGTAGGGCAGGCCGGCCTGCCGCAGGGCCGCCAGGGCGGCCAGCGTGTCCGACTGTTTCGCCCGGTCCAAAGCGGTTACTTCAACAAAGCGCATACCCAGCAGGGCCAGGGCCAGCCCCAGCAGGGTGGTTTCCACCTTTTGCCCCCGCCCGGTACGTTCCCGGTGGTAAAGCGCAGCGCAAACGCACCAGGCCAGACAGAGCCCGGCGGCAGTGTCCACCAGGGGCGACGCTACTATATGCTGGGGCGTGCCGTTAAGCAGCTTGCCTTCAGCGGTCATCAGCCCCGACATGGCCTGCAGAATCAGGTCGTAGCCGGGGCGGTGCGCGTCCGGCCCCCGCCGGCCAAAGGCGGTGTTCTCGCAGTAAACCAGCCGGGGGTTGAGGGCGGACAGGGATTCGTAGTCAACGCCCAGCCTGGCCGCCACATCGGGCCGGTAATTGACCAGAGCCGCGTCCATCCGGGGGATGAGCCGGGCCAGAATGGGGCGGGACGCTTCGGCGGTCAGGTCCAGGGTCAGGCTGCGCTTGCCGCGGTTGTATGCGATGAAGGGGCGGCTTTCCGTAGGGCTGAAGGCCTGGGCGCCGCGCCAGGGGTCTCCCCAGGGCGGTTCCACCTTTATTACCTGGGCCCCCATGTCGGCAAGAAGCATCCCGGCAAAAGGGCCGGCGATAATTTCAGTAAACTCCACCACCTGCACGCCGTCAAGAGGGCCAGGCATAAGAAACCTCCGAAGCCGGTAATGGCAGCATTCTACCCCTTTTGCGCCCTTCCTGTCCTGACCGGGCCGGTTGACCGGCAGGACTTGACAGCCGGTTATCCGCAGATAATAATAAGAACAATAGTTCTACACAATGAAACCAAAGGAGGCCCAGTGGAACTTTACCGACTGAAGGCTTGCCGCCGGTGCGGCGGCGACCTGGCGCAGGATGATGGGGACTGGATTTGTTTGCAATGCGGCGCCTATTGCTACGTTGGCATCTACCCGGCGGCGATACGCTCCCTGGGCTGCCCGCCGGAAGAGGTGGACTGGCGGCCCGATGCTGAACCGCCCTTGCCGGCCCGGCTGCCGGCCCGGCGCCCGGCCCGGAAAGAGGCAATGTCCCGGACGCCCCGGCCGGCAGCCAGGCATTGCCCGGCCCGATACGCCGCCGTCAGCGGGGCCGCGGCGGCGGAGCCCGCGGCGGCCAAGTCCTTTCCGGCAGCGGCATTATGACCAGCCCGGACTTGACCGCCCGGCCGCCGGCCCGGGAAACGCCGGCGGCGGAACCGACCTTGCTGGCGCTGGATGCCGGCGTCTGGGAGACGGGGTGGGCTATCTACCGCGGCCGGGCCGCCGGGGAGACCGGCGCCATCAGGCTGCCCCGCGGCCGCCGTCTGTACGCATCCGAGCGGGTGGCCCACCTGGTCGGCAGCCTGGATTGCCTGGTTGTCCGTTGGCGGCCAACGGTGGTAGCCTATGGGCAGCCTTCAGGAATCCGCTGGCCGGCGCCGGCGCTGGAACTGCTGGACGCAGCGCTGATGCACTGGTCGGCGCGCCACCGGCTGCCCCTTTACACCTATGCGGCGCAGGACGTGCGCGACGCCCTGGCCCGCCGTACCCACGTCCCGCCGGACCAGCTGGCTTTTGCGGTAATGCTTCGGCTGGGGCTGATTGGCGCCCGCAAAAGCACCCGGGAATGGGATGCCCTGGCCGTGGGGTACTACCACCTTTGGAGTACCCGCCGGCAGCTCCCGCAGCAATAGACGCCGAAACGCCGGGTTGGCTGCCGCCGGCGTCCGGAACCCCTGACCGCCGGCAGTTGCAGTATGTATAATAGGGCGGCGGAACTGAAACGGAGAGGTCATGCTCATGCCCATCATACAGCGCCCCTATGTGCCTCCGGAAGACCAGGCGCCCCAGGAGGATAACTACGTGAACCCTGGCGACACGCAGCAGGAAGCCGACCCGTCCGGGGCCCCGATTACCTTCTATTGCGACTCTATGCACATCTACAGCAGCCTGTATTCCGCCGTCCTTTTCTTCGGGGAACAGATGGAGGAACGAGAGCCGATTCTGCGGGCCCGCATTAAGGTAAGCCCCCAGATGCTCAAGGCTTTTGCCCTGCTGGCCGGCAAGCACGTTCGCGAGTACGAAGAGGCGGTTGGCCCCATTGTCCTGCCCGAACAGGTTTACCATGCCTGGGACATTTCCCCGGAACATCGCCAGGGTTAAAGTAGGGCCGGGACTGCATTCAGCGGCCGGCCGTTCCCGGCGGGAACCGGCCGGCTGAGGCAGCGCTGCCCCAGCTGCCGCCCCGAAGTTCGCCGCCGGGTGAACCGGCCGGGGCTGCCCCGGCCAACAAGCCGGCGGCGCGCTGCCTGGTTGACGGATAGCGAGGTGTTTATGGTTGGTCCGGAATCAAGCCCGCGGAAACCCGAACCGGAACCGGCAAGCGCCGGGCCGCCGTCCCGCCGCCCGCCGCGGTCGGATGATGCCTGCCCGGTAGCGGTGGAACCAGGGGTGGATACCGCCACCCCGGAGGGCTGGAACTGGCGGATTGTAAGTTCCAGTCAACCCAACGCCGCCACCTTTCACCTTAACCACAGCGACGTAACCCGGGTGAAGGTGGATGTGCTGCGCACGGCGGATTCCCCGCCGGAAGCCCCGTTTGTGGTAGCCAGGGATATACCCATCATCATCATCGACAGCCTGGACCAGTATTGGGCCGGCGAATCGCGTACCCGGCTTCCCCTGCAGGGGCTGCGGGTGCCGGTGGCGGCGGATACCGAGGCGGAGGCCCGGCAGAAGCTGGCGGCGGACCTGGCGGCGCAATTAAGGCTGCTGCTGCTGCTTTCCGCTTCCCGACCGGGAAAGCTGGCCCCGGAACTGCAAGCCAACCTGCTGTACCTGAGCTCCGTCCTGGAAACCCGCAGCAGCCTGGAGGCTCGCGGCAGCCCTTGACCGGATTACCGGGCGCCGCCAGCCCCCTTCGACGCCCCGGAAGCGGCGCTGCGCTAACCGCCGGCGCCGGCTTCGCGCAGACTGGCGGCGCTCTGCGCAATAGCCTCCCGCGCCTGATCCACCGCCGCCGACATACCGTAAAAGCCGTGAATCATCCCGTCGTAGCGGATGGCGGCAACCGGAACGCCGGCCGCTTGCAGCCGCCGTCCGTAGGCTTCCCCCTCATCGCGCAAGGGGTCAAACTCGGCGGTTATAACCAGGGCCGGCGGCAATCCGCTCAAGTCTGCCGCCCGCATGGGGGCCGCATAAGGGTTGGCGGCGTCGGCATCGCTGCCCAGATAATGCTTCCAGTACCAGATCATCCCCGCCCGGCTCAACTGGTAACCCTCGGCGTTCTCCAGGTACGAAGCCGTATCGAAGTTGCGCTCGGTAACCGGGTAAACCAGCAGCTGGAATACCAGAGGGCAGCCGCCCCGGTCCCGGGACATCAAAGCGGTAACCGCCGCCAGGTTGCCGCCGGCGCTGTCGCCGCCCACGGAAACACGGTCAGCGTTCACGTTGCGGGCGGCAGCGTTAGCCGCCAGCCACTGGGTAGCGGCATAGCAATCCTCGGCGGCGCCGGGAAACCGGGTATCCGGGGCCAGCCGGTAGTCAACCGACATGACCACGCAGCCGGCCTGGTCGCACAGGTGGCGGGCAGTACCGTCGGCGGAATCCAGGTCGCCGACCACCCAACCGCCGCCGTGGAACCAGGCCAGGCCCGGAAAGGGGCCGGAACCCGGGGGGGTATAAATGCGCACCGGCAGTTCTCCGGCAGGGCCGGGGATGGTTCGGTCTTCCACCCGGGCCACCGCCGGGCCGGGCGCGCGGGGGCGCCGCCGCCCATTGGCCCGCGCTTCTTCCGGCGTAACCTCGTGGTTGGCCGGCAGCCCCAGGGCGGCCATGTTTTCCATAACCGTTATCACTTGAGGGTCAAGGGGCATTTTACTCCTCCTGCCGGGGCAGCCCGTCCTTTGCGCCGGCGCCGGCCGGCTTTAAGGCCGCCACCTCAGGTTGGGCTGTCGGGCGGCCCGGGCCTCATCCAGCCGGGACACCGGAGTGGTATGGGGGGCTTGCTGTACCAGCTCCGGCGTCTCTTCCGATTCCCGGTTTATATCCTTCAGGGCCTGAATAAAAGCGTCCAGCGTATCCCTGGTTTCCGCTTCCGTCGGCTCAATCATCAGGGCTTCGTGGACAATGAGCGGGAAATACATGGTAGGGGCGTGGAACCCGTAATCCAGCAGCCGCTTGGCGACTTCCAGCCCGCTGACGCCCCGCTGCCGCTGCCAGTCGGCGGACAGGACTACTTCGTGCATGCAGGGGCGGTCGTAAGGGAGATGATATACGTCGCGCAGGGCCTGCAGGAGGTAGTTGGCGTTGAGTACGGCATTGCCGCTGATGGATTTGATGCCGGCGGCGCCCAGAGTGCGGATGTAAGTATAGGCCCGCACCAGCACGCCAAAGTTGCCGTGGAAACCGCTGATTTTGCCGACGCTGCGTTCCGGCACGCTCAGGGAATAGACCGTTCCGGCGCTGGCGTCAGCGTCGCCCTGACCGGCGCTTCGGGCCGCGACGACCGGGGCGGCCAGGTAGGGTTCCAGGCGGGGTACGCAGCACACCGGGCCGGCGCCGGGGCCGCCGCCGCCGTGGGGCGTGCTGAAGGTTTTGTGCAGGTTCAGGTGAATTACGTCAAAACCCAACTCCCCCAGCCGGGCCCGGCCCAGCAGGGCATTCATGTTGGCGCCATCGCCATAAACCAGCCCCCCGGCCGCATGGACGATGCGGCAAACCTCAACGATGTTGCGGTCAAACAGCCCCAGGGTGCTGGGCAAGGTAATCATCACGCCGGCCAGGTCGGGCCCGGCCAGGTCGCGGAGGGCGTTCAGGTCCACGTTGCCCTCCGGGTCTGAAGGAAGAGTTGCCACGTCAAAACCGGCCATGGCCGCCGAAGCCGGGTTGGTGCCGTGGGCGCTGTCGGGGATCGCCATCCGGGTACGGCCGGCGTCGCCCCGTTCCCGGTGATAGGCTCGCAGCATCAGCACGCCGGCCAGCTCCCCGTGGGCGCCGGCCAGGGTAGCCAGGCTAACCCCGGTCATGCCGGTAATTTCGCCTAGGAAGCCCTGCAGCCGGTGCAGCAGCGCCAAAGCCCCCTGACAATGCTCCGCGGGCTGCAAAGGGTGAATGTCGGCAAACCCGGGCAGAAAGGCCACCGCATCGTTGACTTTGGGGTTGTACTTCATCGTACAACTGCCCAGGGGGTAGAACTGGGTGTCGATGGAAAAGTTGAGCTGGCTGAGGGCGGTGAAATACTGCACCACCTCCGGTTCGGAAACTTCGGGCAAGGCCAGGTCTTCCCGCAGCAGCGCCCCATCGGGCAGGGGCTGCGCCGGCACGTCCAGGGACGGGGTTATCGCCCCCAGCCGTCCGGGGACGCTCCGTTCCATCAAAAGCCGGGTGGTATCGCGCGTGCCGCCTTTGAGCATCAATTTACCTCTCCTGATTTCACCAGCAGCCAACCGGAACCGCCGGCCGGGCTTAACCGAATTCCGCCAGCCCGGCCACCAGGGCGTCGATGTCCTCCTTGCGGTTCAGTTCGGTAACGCACAGCAGCATGCCCCGGTCCACCTCCGGGGGCAGGGCCTCCCGGTAAGGCGAAAAGCTCAAGTCCAGCCCCCCCAGAATATTCTGTCCGGCCAGCCGGCGGTTAATGTCCCCCGGCGGGGCAGGACACTGGATGACAAACTCGTGAAAGTAAGGGCGGCTGGCAAAGGGCAGCGAGTAGCCGGGCAGCTGTTCGATGCCGGCGGCGGCATAGTGCGCCTTGTGGTAGCAAAGCTCGGCCACCTGACGCAGCCCCTGCCGGCCCAGGGCGGCCAGGTAAATGGTGGCCGCCAGGGCGTAGAGAGCCTCGTTGGTGCAGATGTTGCTGGTGGCCCGTTCCCGGCGGATGTGCTGCTCCCGGGTTTGCAAGGTCAGCACGTAACCGCTGCGCCCCTGCGTATCCACCGTGCGGCCCACCAGTCGGCTGGGCATTTGGCGGATGTACCGCTCCTTGGCAGCGAAAAGGCCCACGTAAGGCCCGCCGTAGCTTGCCGGAATACCCAGGGGCTGGCCTTCGCCGGTTACGATGTCGGCATCGTAATAACCGGGCGGCTGGAACATGCCCATAGCCAGGGGGTTAGCCGAAACCACCAGCAGGGCCCCGTGCCCATGGGCGGCGGCTGCCTGGGCGGCCAGGTCTTCAAGGCCCCCGTAGAAATTGGGGTACTGAATTACCAGACCGGCGGTTTCGGCGCCGATTTCCGGTTCTTGATGGCGCACCGTCTCGATGTTGATGCCCTGCGCCTGACAGTAGGTTTGTATTACCTGCCGGTAGAGCGGAGAAACGGTATCGGATACGGCCACCCGCTGCCGGCGGGTAACCCGGCAGGCCATCAACACCCCCTCGGCCAGGCTGGTAGCGCCGTCATACATGCCGGCGTTGGCCACCTCCATGCCGTACAGGCTGCTAATCAGGGTTTGAAACTCGTAGATGACTTGCAGCGTCCCCTGGCTCACTTCGGGCTGGTAAGGGGTGTAAGCGGTCAGGAACTCCCCCCTGGTCATCAGGGCCTTGACGATGGCGGGGATGAAGTGGTGGTAGGAGCCGGCTCCCAGGAAAGAAGGGCCGCTGCCCAGGGCCCGGTTGCGCGCCGCCAGTTCCCCCAACTCCCGCTGAATTTCCAGTTCCGACAACGGCTCCGGCAGCTGCAACGGCGGGTTGCGAAACTGGTCAGGAATGTCCTGGAACAGTTGGTCAATGGAAGCCAGGCCCAGGGTTGCCAGCATTTCGGCCTGTTCCTGCTCGGTGTTGGGTATATAGTGGGACTGGAAATGAGCGGTGGTCAAGGGGGCAACTCCTGCTTGGCGGTTTGGGACGCCGGGGGTAAGAAAGGCGCTTTGCCCCGGCGCCGGGGCGACGGCGTCCGGGCCTGAGCCGGCGGCAGCGGCGGCTGCCGGGCCAGGGCCAGGGTTTTACTGCCCGGCCCCACCAACGTAATCGTCATATTCGGCGGCAGACATCAGGCCGTCCAGTTCGCCCGCGTCGGCCAGGGTTACCCGAATAATCCAGCCGGCCCCGAAAGGGTCTTCGTTGACCAGTTCCGGGTGGTCAACCAGCGCATCGTTAATCGCCGCAATGGAGCCGGTAACCGGGGAATACAGGTCGGAAACGGCCTTGACCGACTCCACCTCGCCCATCTTCTCCATGTACGTTACGGCGGCGCCGGCCCGGGGCAGGTCGAAATAAACAATATCGCCCAACTCATCCTGGGCAAAGTGGGTAATGCCCACCAGCGCCACGCCGGCGCTGGCGTCCTCCAGCTTGGCCCACTCGTGTTCGCGGGTATATTTGCGGTCGTCGGGACTCACTTTGTCCAGCCCTCCTGAAGATAATGAAAATCAGCCGCCGTCGCTGCTGCGGGTATAGAAGGGCAGCGGCGTTACCGTTGCCTGAACCGGCCGCCCCCGCAGGTCCACTGCCAGCCGTTGGCCCGGGTCGGCCCAGCCCGCCAAAACGTAGCCCATAGCAATGCTGCTGTCAAGGGTGGGCGAGTAGCTGCCGCTGGTAATACGGCCTACCGGCTGCCCCTGGGCCAGGATGCCGTAGCCGGCGCGGGGGGCGCTGCGGCCGGGCAGGGACAGGCCCACCAGCTTTCGCAAGACGCCTTCCCGCCGCTGCCGTTCCAGCGCCGGCTGCCCGACGTAACCGCCCTGGCGGCGGACAAACCGTTCCAGGCCGGCCTCGATCGGCGATGTTGCCGGGTCAATCTCGTGGCCGTGCAGGGGCAGGCCGGCCTCCAGGCGCAGCACATCCCTGGCCCCCAGGCCGCAGGGGACAGCCCCGGCGGACAGCAGGGCTTGCCAGATGTCGGCGGCGGCCGCGGCGTCCAGCGCCAGCTCAAAGCCGTCTTCCCCGGTATATCCGGTGCGACCGACCAGGGCGCGGTGCCCCTGCCAAAGGACGCGGCCCCAGCCGAAAAAGCGCAGGGATGACGGCGGCTGCCCGTCGTCCAGCGCGCCGAGGCCGTCCAGCAAGGCTGGCGACTGCGGCCCTTGCAGGGCAATCAGCGCGGTAGCGGTCGTCCGGTCGTCCAGAGTTACCCCGCCGGCGAACTCGGCGTCGATGCGGCGCTGAAACCAGTCCACCACCGCCTGGCGGTTGCCGGCATTGGGTATTAACAGGTAATCTTCCTCGGCCAGCCGGTAGAAAATGGTATCGTCGATGACGCCGCCGGCCTCATTGCAAATCAGGCAATAGCGGGCGCGGCCCACCCGCAGGCCGGAGGCCGAACCGGTAAGGACGCGATCCAGAAAGGAGGCCGCCTGCGGGCCGGCAAGGTAAAGACGTCCCATGTGGGAAACATCGAAGATTCCGGCGGCAGTGCGCACCGCCTTAACCTCGTTGATGATGCCGGCGTACTGCACCGGCATATCCCACCCGCCGAAAGGCACCATCCGGGCGCCCAGGGCCAGGTGGGTTTGGTACAGCGGGGTTCTCAAATTGGCCGATTCGTCCACGCGCATGGTCTGATTATAGTAGCAGCGTTCCGGAAATGCCATGCCGCCCGGCCCCGGCCGGCGACGGAGCGTCCGGCTGCCGGCAGCGTCAGGTAATAACCGACACCCGGTCGCAGTGCCGGCCAAGCAGAGACAGCAGGGCCGGGTCTTCGCCGGCCGGGTCATGGCCGGGCAGGCAAACCACCGTCCACAGGCCGGCCCGGGCCTCCCTTCCCATGCGGGCCGCCACCTCTTCCCGGTTGCCGGCGTGAAGCCGCACCTCCAGCCCCCGAATCCAGGGCCTGGCCAGGGCCAGCGCCGGCTCCTCGCCGGCCACATAGTCGGCGAAGGCGAGCAGTTCCCGTATGCGCCGCGGCGTTCCTTCCGGGCTGCCGTCGCCCAGGGCGGCTACGGTTACCGCCCGTTCCCTGGCCTGAAAGGCGGCAACATACTGGCGGGTCAGTTCCACCTGCCGGGCGTGGCTGGCGGCGTGGCCCGCTACCCGCTCAATCAGTTCCAGCAGGGTCAGGCCGGGGAAGGAGTTTTCGGGGTTAGGGGGCGCAACCGGGCGGGCCAACTGCGCTTCGGAAAAGCCGGCCATCACCGACCGCAGCCGCCGGTAAGTAGCGTCAAACCGGGCAATGTCCTGCCGCAGGCGTTCCTCCCGGCTGGTGAAAGGCGGCAGCAGCTCTTGCTGGCCGTCGGCGATCCGTTCCAGCGCCGTCACGAAACTTTCGGCATCCAGGTGTTGCAGCACCTCCCACACCGACCAGCGGGAACCGAGGAAAGCCTCCTCCGGCTCCAGCCCGGCCAGGGCCTGGTGCAAAGCCTGCTGCCCGGCATCCAGCCGGGCCAGGGCCTGTTCGCGCCGTTGCAGCGGCGTCAATTCATCCGGCATATTCCTTCCCCCGGGGTACATTCCCTCGTTGATAACTGCTTTAAGGCGGCCCGCCGGGAACCCGGTATTGGGGCAGCCCGGCGCGCCGGGCGCTTTTAACCCTTGCTATCGGTTATGCCAGGATATGGTCAGGGTAAAAACGCCCGGTTCTTCCTCGTGGTACGTGGTAGCTTCTAACGAGTAGATTCCGGCGGCCAGTTGGCGGCGGATACGGGAATTGTAATTGTCTAATCCATCATCGTCTTCCGCCAGCAGTTCGCCGCTATGAATATCGCCGCTAATCAGGTACAGGTAGGTGTCCACCTGGGAGGTCAGGTCAATAGTCACTTCCACCGCCTGGGGCAGGGTAAAGCGGTAATATCTGGCGTAACTGCCTTCCCGCCGCGCCGACTGACCTTCCTCTCCCCAGGTTCCTGTTTCGCTCACGGGGGATTGGGTCAGAGTTCCCAAGTCCCGCACTGCGCCTTCCCTGTGGACACTCTGGTCGGCGATAGCCATCTCTATTATATCTATATAATCTTCAACGTCCGGATTGTCCAATAATCTTTGCAAGCCACTTCTGCGGATTTCAGGGTCCAGGCTCGGGATACCCACGCGCCACGCTTCCTCAAGGGCAGAGTAATCGTCAGAAGAATCAGCAAGTTCTTCAGCTTCGGACATACACCGGACAGCTCGATCGGTGTCCTGAAAATCCCTTGCCCAGGTTGTCGCAATACGCACCCAATCATCGGTATCTTCAGCAAGTTCCTCGGCTTCGGACATGCACCGGACAGCTTCGTCGGTATCCAGAAAACTCTTCTTCCATAAAGTTGCAATGCTTATCCACGAATAAACGCTTCCAGCGACAGCCTCCGCCCTTGCCAGGTACTGTTGCGCTGCGAGGTTATTATCGTTTTCAATTTCCCGCCTGACCCGGTTAATCCAGTGGCTGGCCGGTTGTTTGGGCGCGCCCAGTTCATGCGACTTCCGCTGACATTCTACCGCGTTGTTGTAATACCCCAGCTCCACCCACGCATCGGTAACCGCACTCCAGGGTTCTTCGGCTTCTATTTCAGCCGCGCACGCCTCGGCTTTATGCAGGCATTGCCGGGCCATTGCCGGGTCGTTGAAATCCTGCTGCCAGGCCCGGGCGACGGCGACCCATTCCGCATAATCGTCCCGGGCAGCCAGGCCGGCGCGGGCCATGCACCGCAGGGCCAGGCTCTGGCTGTCGGGCAGTTGCAGCAGGCTGCGGGCTACCATCACCCATTCGCTGGCGGCAGCAGCAATCTTCCCCGGCATATTCTTCTCTCCGGTTCGCTGATTTGGCAGGGACGGCGGCTTTGGCCCTTCCGCCCGGCTGGCCGGGTAAAACCAATGGCTTATCTGTCCGGCGGCCCGACTTCCAATATGGGGCAACCCTGGGGTTTGCGCAACCTTTTGCCGGGTATTGCGCCAGCCAGTCGGCCGGGAAAACTGCCGGGGCAGCCGGGGGCCGGTCATGTTTGTGCGCCGGTTAACGGCAAGCCGGATAGCCAGGGCGCGGGCCGGGTAGTCCGGTCCGGTTTGCGCGCCGGTTAACGCTCCTTGCTTAATCGGCGCCGTTTTTCCCGGCGCCGACCAGTTCCCCGACGGCCAGAGTTCGCTGGTAGCACATCACTTGCCGCGTGCCTTTGGCTGCGGCGCATTCCCGGCAGAATACATTGATAACTTCAGCGTTCCGGGCGACGATAATGCGCTTGACCAGCAAGAGACGGCCGTCAGCCAGCAGATACCGGCGAAGCTGTCCCGGCGGTTTGCGCGCCTCGCGCCCGGTCGCCGGGCGGTAAAAATGGGGCTGCCCGGAGTTTAACAGATGGGCTGAAGCGGCATGCCCGCAGAATGGGCAGGCGCCGCCGTCCACCGCAAAAGACTGCCAGGCATTCCAGTTGCGCTCCTGATGCCGCTTTACCCCTCTGACCGGCTTATTTAACGTCTGGTCCATTCACCCCTTCCCGGCATCCGCAAAACCGGGATTTCCCCTTTCGGGCGCCCCGGCAAACATCGGGGCCGCCGCCCGGTTTGCGCAGTTCTCCCCCGGCCTTTACGCCGTTGGGCCGCCGCCGGCGCCAATGGCCCGCGGCTGGCAGCGCACGGCAGTGGTCAGAAAGCCGCTGTGGGCCACCATGCGGTGGGCCGGCCGCACACTCCGCTCGGTTACATGCCAGGGACGCAGCAGCGTTTCTACCGTTTCAATCAGCTGAAACCGGCCGTCGGTTTGCAGCTGGCCGGTCAACTGGTGAACCTGCAAAATGGTGGGCAGAAAGCAGAGCAGTATGCCGCCCATTGCCAGGGCCTCGGCGGCCCCGGCGGCCGCCTGCCACGGTTCCGGCACATCCAGCACCACCCGGTCCACCTCCCGCTCGGCGATGCCCTGGTAGATGTCGCTGAGCGTAACGGTCAGGTTGGCCGGGTTGGGGATGACCCGTTGGATGTTCTGCAAGGCTCTGGGCGTTACCGACGGGTCAATCTCGTAGGTGATTACCCGGCCCTGGCTGCCGACGGCCCGCAGCAGGGCGGCGGTGAGGGCGCCGGAACCCAGGCCCGCTTCAACCACTGTGGCCCCCGGGAAAATGTCGGCAAAGGCGATGATGTTGCCCAGGTCTTTGGGGTATATAATCTGCGGCCCTCGGGGCATCTGCCGCACAAAGTCCCCCAGCGTAGGGCGCACGGCCAGCAGGGTATGGCCCCGGTCGGTGCGATACCAGCCCCCTACCGAATGGCCGAGCAGGTCATCGTGGGCCAGCCGTCCCATATGACTGTGAAACACCTGGCCGGCGGCCAGGGTAGTCAGGTAGCGGCGGCTCTTGCGGTCCAGCAACAGAACCAGCTCGCCGTCGGCAAAGCAATTCTTGTCAGGGTCCAAGCAGCCCCCCCAATGGTTGTGTCCGCCGTCCGCCCTGCCGCAACCGGGGCGGCGGCCGGCAGCGCCGGACTGGTCGGCGGGTTAAGTCTGGCTGCATGGTAACCGGCCGGGGTGGGGTTGTCATCCGGGCGGCGGTGGGTTAACGGGCCGGGGGCTGGAGCGGGCGATGGGATTCGAACCCACGACTTTTTGCTTGGGAAGCAAACACTCTACCACTGAGTTACGCCCGCTTGTCCGGCAGAATTGATTATACCATAATTCCGGAAATGCCGGCATTCCCGGAATGTTCCGGTTTGGGTGTAACATGGAATCAGCCGGGCAACCGGGCCGCCGGAGGGGGAACCGCGCCGGACGGACGCTTGCCGGGTAGATTGCCGGCCGCCGGCTGACCGGCGCGCCGCGGAGGAGAACCTGCCATGCCCCATATCTTGGCCCTTAACGGGCCCAATATAAACATTCTGGGCCGGCGCAACCCCGGCATCTATGGCGCCAAAACGCTGGACGAGGTGAACGCCGCAATGGCGGAAAGGGCAAGGCTTTTGGGGGCAGAAGTCAGCTTTTACCAATCCAACCTGGAAGGCGAACTGATTAACCGGATTCAGGAAAGCTGGGGCCGCATCGACGGCATCGTAATCAACCCGGGAGCGTTGACCCACTACGGCTACTCGCTGAAGGATGCGCTGCTTGACGCCGCCGTGCCGGTTATCGAGGTTCACCTGGGCAACATCCACGCCCGGGAAGCGTGGCGGCGCCATTCGGTTATCGCCGACATCGCCCGCGGTCAAATTGCCGGCTTTGGCTGGAGAAGCTATACTGCCGCCATAGAAATTATGGTCGCCATCATTGAAGAGGAGCGAAAGTGAAGTTATGAAGGAACGCGCAGCGCAGCTGGCCGCCCAGCTGCCGGAAAAAGAGTTGGACGCCATCCTCATTTCGGCCCCGGAAAACCGCCGTTACCTGTCCGGTTTCACCGGATCAGCCGGGTACTTGTTGATTACGCCGGAGCGGTCGGTATTGTTCACCGATTCCCGCTACACCGAGCAGGCCGCCAGCCAGTCGCCCCATTTCCAGGTGGTGCAGCTGCGGGCCGGCTGGGATTGGCTGCTGAATACCCTCAAGGAAACCGGCGTCCGGCGCATCGGCTTTGAGAGCGAGGACGTTACCGTCGCCTCTTACCACCGGATTACCGAGGCCCTGAAGCAGGATGCCCGGTTGAGTAACGCCTCCCTGATTGCCACTGCCGGCCTGGCCGAAGAGCTGCGCATCCGCAAAGACCAGGCGGAACTGGCGCAGCTGCAAAAGGCGATTGACGCCTCGGACGCCGCCATGACCGCCGTCTGCCCCACGATTGAGGCCGGCCTGACCGAGAAAGAGGTGGCCTGGCGGATGGAAGTGGCGATGCGGGAGTTTGGCGCCGATAATATCAGCTTCGATACCATCGTGGCCGCCGGGCCCAACGGGGCTATGGCGCACCACCGGCCCGGCGACCGGGCAATTCAGGCCGGCGAACCAATCGTCATCGACATGGGCGCCCAGGTGGGCGGCTATTGCAGCGACATTACCCGCACGGTGGTGGTGGGCGAGCCGGACGAAATGTTTCACCGGATTTACGATATTGTGCTGGGGGCCCAGCTAACCGCCATCAACACCGTCCGCCCCGGCATGACCGGCGAGGAGTGCGACGCCCTGTCCCGGGAGGTAATCGCCGCCGCCGGCTACGGCGACAACTTCGGCCATAGCCTGGGGCATGGCGTTGGGCTGGCGGTTCACGAAAACCCGCGGGTCAGCCCCCGCTCGCCCGACGCCTTGCAGCCCGGCATGGTGTTCACCGTGGAGCCGGGCATCTACCTCACCGGTTGGGGCGGCGTCCGCATCGAGGACATCGTAATTCTGGGCGAAGAAGGGGCCGCGCCGTTGAGCAAGGCGGGGAAGTAGCGGCGGCGGGGTGGTCCTTGCCCCGGTTTCCGCCCCCGCCGCAAGATAATCGGAGCTATGCAGGGAGGCTTTTTGATGATTAGCCGGGAAATTGCCGACCAGGCCGGCAAGCTGGTGGAGCAGGCGCTTCGGGAACGGTTTCAGGACACTCTGGTTTTTGACCCCATCGTCGTTGAGCCGGCAATCGACCACTGCGGCGATGAATACCTGGATATTTTCGTGGTTTACGAAGGCCCTTACGAAGCGCTGGACCCGGACTGGACCGTCGAGATGGACCGGTGGCTCTGGGACGAACTGGCGGACATGGGCCTGACCATGGTCAGGGTTCCCAGCCATTCCTTCGTAACGAAGAATGAGTGGGCGAAAGTTTTCCGGGGCAAACACCCCAAGGCTTATGAACCCGGCGGACCTGATTAGGATTGCCCGGGGGCTGGCCTCAGGCGAGGTGGGCGGACGGCGTGGCCGCCCGGCTCAGGCGGACTTATGCCGTGCGGTCAGCGCTGCCTATTATGCCCTGTTTCATACCCTGGCCCGTTGCTGCGCCGATCTGCTGGCCGGAAGCGCCCGGCAGAACCGCAGTCAGCAGGCGTGGCGGCAGATTTACCGGGCATTGGAGCACGGGGCGGCCAGAGATCGATGTAAAAACACGGGCATAATGAGTCGGTTTGCCCCGGAAGTCCAGCGTTTCGGCGATTTGTTCGTTAAAATGCAAGAGTTGCGGCACGCAGCCGACTACGACCCGAGTGCCCGTCTTTCACGCAACCAGGTCAGATTAATCATTGATGAAACCGAGCGAACTATCAGCCAGTTCAACGCCGCCGGGCGGGGGCAAAAACGGGCTTTCGCTGTCTGGGTGTTGCTGCGCTCGCGTAATGCCCCGGAAATCGTGTTATAGTTCTACCGGCTCGATTACGCTTTAATGCAGGTGGACAGCATGTCTGATTTGCCGGTCTCCGTCAGGTTTGCCGCCGTGGAATGGTCAACCCCGCTGTTCTGCTTCTTCTGCGGCCGGGAACTGCTGCATCCCTACGATTATTCCTGCGCCGAGTGTGGCCGCCTGACCTGTGATAACGACCAGGAAATCTGCCAGAATATGGAGTGCGACTACCCGGTTACCTGCCATAAGTGCATGGAAGCGCACCATTTAACCTGCGGGATATAACCCAACCAATGGCTCAGGATAACCAGCTATATGCCCTGGCCCAATCCGGGCGGCAGCAAATTGAGCGTTCCATTCTTAACCTGCTGGACGCGAACCCCCAGGGCCTGCGCAGTGCAGATATTGCCAGTTACCTGGATCTGTATTTGCAAGGCAGCCAAAACTTCTTTATCTACAGCATACTGGGCGGTATGTTGTCCCGCAGTGTTATCATCAGGAACGAAGAAAGCAAGCTGTTCTTCAGTCGGAACGGCCGCACTTCCGACGAAGAGTTGGCTCAAGCCGGTTTAGGGCAAATTGAAGCAGCTATCCTGGAACTTTTAGCTGTCAACCCCGAAGGGATGAGAAATGCCGAAATAGCCAGGCAGCTTGGCCTTTCCTCAGATTTTCGCGGTTCTCATCAGGATTATCTGACCTGGTCGGTGCTGACAATGCTGGTATCCCGCGGTGCGGTCAGTCGGGATTTCCATACCAGAGCCTTTACCTTGACGCAGAACGGGGCAGCGCAGCCGGAGCTGTAGCTGTAGCGCATCGACCAGGTGGCAAGTCGGCTTTTGCTGCTGCCGGCCGCCGGAGCTTCGGACGGTCAGCGCAGCCGATGGCGTAAACCGGACCGGAAATTACATTGGGAGAAGGCAACCCATGAGCATTAACTTCGGCGACCTTAGCCGCCTCACGGTTCACAATTTACGATACTGCGTCACGTTGTGGGTTCAGCAAGGTCTTTCATGGTAAGAAAACCGGATGTTCTTGAGCCAAATCAACTGCTGAATGAATTAGAATTTGACGATAGCTGGGTGACTTTCCTGTAAAATACGATTATGGCCGACACCGTGCCGCAAAATGTCCGAAGCCAAATAATGGCGAAGGTCAAGGCAAAAGGCATGAAGCCCGAAATGAAGGTGCGCCGCCTGCTCCACAGCCTCGGTTACCGGTATCGACTGCATAGCCCCGGTCTTCCCGGCTGTCCTGACCTGGTTTTCCCGGCACGCCGCAAAGTGATTTTTGTCAACGGTTGCTTTTGGCATAAGCACATCGGTTGCAAACGGGTTCGCATACCAAATACCAATCGGGATTACTGGGTTGCCAAACTGGAACGAAACTTTCAGCGTGACCAGAGAAATATCGGCCTTCTTGAGGCCAATGCCTGGAAAGTAATGGTAGTATGGGAATGTCAGCTGCAGGATATGGCGAGCATTGCCGACTTGCTGGTAGGTTTCCTTGAGGGCGATTCACCAATATCCAACAACAAGTCAAACGAATTGGGAGAAGGCAACCCATGAGCATTAACTTCAGCGACCTTAGCCGCAATATGGTTATTGAGCTGGATGGTCAGCCCTGGCAGGTTATGGATTATGAGCGGCACAAGATGCAGCAGCGGGCCCCGGTTACCCGCATCAAGCTGAAAAACCTCCTCTCCGGCGCGGTGGTGGAGCGCACGTTCCAACGCTACGATACCGATTTTACCGTGGCGGCAATCGATAACCGGGAAACCCAGTATCTTTATACCGACGGCACCTATTATTACTTCCTGGACCAGGAGACCTTCGACCAGTATGAGTTGACCCGGGAGCAGCTGGGGGCCGCCCTGGATTACCTGAAGGAAAATATGCTGGCGGAGATGGTCTTCTATAAAGGTTCGCCGATTAACGTCAACCTGCCGACCCACGTGGAGCTGGAGGTGGTGGATACGCCGCCAGCCTTTCGGGGCGATACGGCCCAGGGGGGCAATAAACCGGCGACGCTGGAAACCGGCCTGCGCATTAACGTGCCGATGTTCATTACCCCCGGAACCGTGGTGCGGGTGGATACCCGCAACGGCCAATATACGGAACGGGTAGGCTAGCTTCTTGACGCTGCCCGAACCGGCCGTCTTCACCGTCAGCCAGGTAACGGGCCACCTGCGGGGTGCGCTGGAAAGCGACCCTTTTCTGGCGGATTTGTGGGTGGTGGGCGAAGTATCCAACCTGCGGCCCTCGGCGGCCGGCCACCATTACTTTACCCTCAAGGATAACAACGCCTCGCTCAACTGCGTGCTTTTCCGGGGGCAGCGGGGCGCCGACCTGCTGGCCCACGGCAAGGCGGTGCGGGTTCACGGGCGCATGAGCTTCTATGAACCCCGCGGCTCCGTCGATTTCATGGTTGACCGGGCGCTGCCCGAGGGCGAGGGGGCGCTGGCCCAGGAGTTGGAACGGTTAAAGGCGCGCCTGGAACAGGAAGGGCTTTTCGCCGAATCCCGCAAGCGGTCTTTGCCCCGTTTCCCCCGGGTCATCGGCGTAGTAACCTCGCCCACCGGCGCCGCCTGGCAAGACATTCAGAACGTCATCCGGCGCCGCTACCCGCTGGCCGCGCTCCTGCTTGCCCCCACCCTGGTGCAGGGGGGCGATGCAGCCCCGGCCATCGCCGCGTCTCTGGCTCGGCTGGACGGGAACGGGCCGGCCGATGTGATTATCGTGGCCCGGGGCGGCGGTTCGCTGGAAGACCTGTGGCCCTTCAACGAAGAGCAGGTGGCCCGGGCCATCTTCCGCAGCAACGCTCCGGTGGTCAGCGGCGTGGGCCACGAAACCGACTTCACCATCGCCGACTACGTGGCCGACCGGCGCGCGCCCACCCCCTCGGCGGCGGCGGAACTGGTCGTCCCCGACCGGGCCGTTCTGGGGCAGACCATCGCCGCCCTGACGGAACGAAGCCACCGGGCGACGCTGCGGGTATTGCAAACCGGCCGGGCCGAGGTTGGCTCCCTGGCCGGCCGGCTGGAGGCCGGCCTCCCCGACCTGAACTACCGGCGGCGTCAGGTGGACGACCTGGCCGACGCTATCGGCGGCAGCCGGCACAACTCGCTGCGCTTGAGCCGGCTGGAGGTAACCGGGTTGGTCAGTCGCCTGCGGGCGCTGGACCCGGCAGCCACCCTGCGGCGGGGGTTTGCCATTGTGCAGCGGCAGGCAGACGGGCAGCTGGTGGCGGAAACCGGCCATGCCGCCGCCGGCGACGCCCTGACCATTACGGTGTCCGACGGGGCCATTGCCGCCACCGCCGGGGCGCCGTTGGCCGGGCCGCCCCCACCCTTGCCGTCCCCCGCGGAACCCCCGCCGCCGGCTGCCGGGCCACCCCCCGGTAAAGACGCCGCCGGTGTTGCTGACCAGGCAGGGCCGGCCGCCGCCGGTGTTGCTGACGCCGGCACGGGTATGCCGTCCGCCGCCGGGCCACCCCCAGGTAAAGACGCTGCCGGCGTTGCTGACCAGACGGAGCCGTCCGCCGCCGGGCTGGTTGACGCCGGCACGGGCCTGCCGTCCGACCCGGAACCGGACCCGTCAACGCCACCGGCCCCCGCTGCGCCGCCAGCCCGTCGTGGCCGCCGCCAGCGTCCGGCGGAGCCGCCCGGCATGGAACGGCTGCTTTAAGGCGGCATTGCGCGCGCTACCCGCTGACGCAGTCCCGTTGACGCGCCGGGGGTATATCGTTAATATTAACAACACTTTAGCCGCGCTTTACAGGAGGATACCGGTATGCGCGCTGATAAATCCGGGTGGGACTGGCCGACGAAACGCCCCCAGGCTGAAGGGGCCAAAATCAGGCTTGAAAAGGCCAAAGTCAGTTCCTGGTTTCCTGATGAAGCAACCGTAACGTTCTCCCTCGGCGGCAAGGGATACCACGGCTGGATGCCGGATTATTCGGTCAATATAGCCGAAAAATGGCTGAAGGCGTTCATCATTGGCGACTACGAAAACGGGGATTGGCAGGTTCTGATACCCAATGAAACCACGTCGTCAACAGACATGCTGCGCGTTCCCAGGGCCGAACAGGGCGAAGTAGTCCAAACCGGCTGGTGGTAGTGATTTATAGCGGGAACGACATTAGGGAGGCTTTGCAGCAAGGCGCGTTGATCATTAAACTGAAAACATACCCCGGAAGCAATTGACCAATGGGCAGCGGAACCGGCAAGGGCAGGGCCGTATGCCGGAGCCGGCATAATATCCGGTTCGCCGGGCCGTCCGCCGGGGTTAAACTTACTGCCGCAAAGGTGCGTCCTTTATGTCCGACTCGCCACAGGAACCAGTTGCGCTGCCCCTGGAAGGGCTCACCTTCGAGGAGGCTTTTGGCCGCCTTAATACCCTGGCCGAATCACTGGAGTCGGGCAGCCTGCCCCTGACCGAGGCGACGGCGGTGTTTGAGGAAGGCATGGCTCTGGCCCGCCGCTGCAATGCCCTTTTAGACGAAGCCGAGTTGAAGGTAAACGAAATTAAGGAAAATGCCGCTGCCCCCGGCCCGTCGGGTATGTCTGACGTAGGGCCGGCCTGGGCCGACCTGGAAATGCCGCTGCTGGGCGATGATTGGCAGCCAGAGGAAGACCTGCCCGGTGGTGATTGAGCAATGCTGAACGTTGGCTGGTTTTCCACCGGCCGGGGCGAGGGTTCGCAGGGGCTGCTCCGGTTTGTTCAGGAGCGCATCGGGGGCCGCCGGCTGGACGCCCGAATCAGCTTCGTTTTCAGCAACCGGGAATGGGGCGAGGCGGAAGGCTCCGATGCCTTCTTCCGGCTGGCAGCCGGGCTGGGCATACCCTGCATCAGCCGGTCTTCCGCCGCTTTCCGCCGCGCGCACCGGGGAACCGGGTTAAGCTGGTCGGAACTGCGTCCGGCGTATGACCGCCAGGTTCTGGAGGCCCTGGCCCAGGCGCCCGGGCCGCCGCCGGACATCTGCGTTCTGGCCGGCTATATGCTGATTGTCAGCGGGAAGCTGTGCCGCCGCTTTCCGCTGCTGAACCTGCACCCCGCCCTGCCCGATGGCCCTATCGGCGCCTGGCAGGACGTTATCTGGACGTTAATTGAACGGCGGGCGTCCCGAACCGGCGCCATGCTGCACCTGGCTGCTGAAGCGGTGGATCGGGGGCCGGTGGTGTCCTACTGCACCGCCGGCATCACCGGCCCGGCCTTTGATGCCGGCTGGCAGGAAGTTGCGCAGTACGGGGCGGCGGCGCTGCGGGAGGCCCGGGGAGAGGAACTGCCGCTGTTCCGCCGGATACGGCAGGCGGAGTATTGCCGGGAACCTTACCTGCTGCTTGAGACGCTGCGGGCCCTGGCGGAAGGCCGGGTGGTTTTGCGACAGGGCGAACCACAGCACAGCGACGGCCGGCCCCTTTCGGAGAACACCCCGCCCGGGCTGTGCCTGGATGCCGAAATCGACCGGGCGATGGCTGCCGACGGCGTACCCTGATCGGCGTACCCTGATCGCTGCCGGATGCGCAGCCGGCGTTGTTGACCGGCAGCAACGCCGGCCGGCAAGGCCGGTTTGCCCGGCGCTGGTCTTTTTTGCTAAACTGACCCAGTATCCCGTTTCTGAAACTGGATTGGCCCCCAAACCCGGGGCAAAGGAGTTGCCATGATTTACGAAGTGCGTACCTATGACATGAAACCGGGGAGCGTAGCCGAGTTTGAGGAGAACTTCGGCAAAGCCTTGCCGGCGCGGCAGGAAGTATCGCCGCTGGCCGCCTTCTGGCATACCGACATTGGCCCGCTGAACCAGGTTATCCACGTTTGGCCCTACGAAAGCGAGGAGCGCCGGGAAGAGTGCCGCAGCGCTGCCGTAGCGGGCTGGCCTCCGCCCAACGGCGGCAACATTCTGAATATGCACTCCCAGATTTGGCAGCCGGCGGAATTCATGCGGCCCATGGGCGGCGACCAGGAACTGGGCAGCGTCTATGAAATGCGGATTTATACCTATCAGGCCGGGTCGCTGGACGAAGTGCTGTCCCGCTGGGCCAATGCCATAACCCACCGGGAACAGTATTCGCCGCTGGCCGCCGGGATGTACTCGGAGCTGGCGGACGGCAATTTCCAGTGGATGCACGTTTGGCCCTATAAGGATCTGGCCGACCGGGCCCGCATCCGGGCTGAGGCCGGCGAGAACCCCAACTGGCCGCCGCCGACCCGCGAGTTCCTGATTAGCCAGGAAAACAAGGTGGTTATTCCCGCCCCCTTCTCGCCCATGCACTGAAGGGTGGCAGTCCTGCCGGGTGCCCCGACGGAGCCGGGCGCGGCAGGACTGCCGAAGACCACCGGGGCAGACCACGGCGGCCGGCCCCGGCTTCAATGCCTGCGTCCGGCCGGCGTTCCGGCCAGCGGTTTTTTCGCTCAACTGATTGCTGATGAGGGTTCGCCATGCAGTCCAACGCGGCGGATATGGCAGCGGTCAGGGAAGCCAATCAGCGGTTTTATGCTGCTTTCGGGGCGCTGGATTTGGCGGCCCTGGATGAAGTGTGCCTGGCTTCGGAACAGGCCTTGTGCGTCCACCCTGGCTGGCAGCCCCTGGTCGGCTGGCGGCTGATTCGGGAAAGCTGGCGGCGCATCTTTGATAATGCCACGCTGATGCACTTCAACATTCGCTGCGTCAATGTGGTGGTGGCCGGGGATTGCGGCTGGGTTACCTGTGTGGAGAACATTACCAGCGTGCTGCAAGGTCGGGCCGATAATTTTGGCGTGCTGGCCACCAACATATTCATCCGCACGCCGGGCGGCTGGCGGCTGGCCGCCCACCACGCATCGCCGGGGGTATAACGGCCCGACCAGCCGGCTGACCGCAGGGAACGCAGGATACGACAGCAGGGGCTGGTTGAGGGCGTAGGGGTGGCGGCTGCCCCCAACCAGCGGGCAGACGCCACCAAGCCGGCCAAGCCTAGGGCCTGGAGCGGAATGTGCCGGGGAGCCGGTGGATTTATGCCTTGTTTGGGTCGGCAGAGGAATACTTGCCTGAAGAGGGAAGCGCCGGGAACCGGGCCGGAGAACTAGACCGGTTTGCTTCAGCCGCCACGCAGCGCCAGGGTAACCAGCCCGCCGATAAGAGTAGCGATTATCCCGCCGCCAATTACCCACAGGCTGATCATCAATTGACGCTGGGCGGCGCGCCCCTCTGCCATCTCATCCCGGATTCCTTGCAGGCCGGTATCTATTCGGCGGCTCAGTTCCTGATGCATGGCGTCCATCCGGTGGCTCAGTTCCTGATACATCGTATCCATCCGTTGGTTCAGTTCCCGATGCATCGTATCCATCCGGTGGCTCAGTTCCTGATACATCGTATCCATCCGGTGGCTCAGTTCCTGATGCATGGCGTCCATCCGGCGGATGAGTTCCAGCTGGACGGTATCAATTCGCCGATTCAGTTCAACCTGACCGGCTTTCAGGTCCTGAAGGGTTCTGGATTGTTCTTCCAGCCGCCCTTCCAGGTAACTCTGGGGGCGTTCCGGTTCCTGTTCCAGCGTTGTCATTCAGCAGCTCCCGGGGCCGGCTGTACCGCGCGGGGGTAATATGCCATAATCCAGCCGGTTGCCGGTATTATAGAGAATGGGCTTCAGGCTGTCCATTGCCGGTTGGGTAGTTCTGCCGGCTGGAGTTATGCCCTGGGTCGGCTGGAATGCCGGCTTCTCCCCGCCAGGAACAGCCGGTTTCCTGGCCGGAAGCATGAAACCGGGGGCCGGCATCCGGCGTCCCAGGTCAGCCGGCAATCGCAAGGAGGCCATATTATGCCTTACGCCATTAACCATGTGCATATCCGGTCGGCCGACCCTCGGGCCACGGCGGCCTGGTATGAAAAGTACTTTGAGGCCCGGATTGTTTCGGAGCGGGAGGTAATGCCCGGCACCATAACCATTGGCATGGAGGTGGGCGGCCCTACCCGTCTGAACGTTTCCTCCAAACCGGCCGGCGCATCGGACCAGCGAGCCGCTGCCGAGCTGAACCGCCTGGGGCTGGAGCATTTTGGTTTCCACGTCGCCGATCTGGCGGCGGAACTGGCCCGGTTTGAGGCCGATGGCATCCGCATTGTTCTGCCTTTAACCGAGGTTGCCGGCGGAACCAGGCTGGCTTACATTGAAGGCCCGGATGATGTGCTGATTGAACTGGTGCAGCCGGCCGCCTGAAGACTGCCCGGCGGCCGCCGGCCGCCGGAAATTTTAACTCCGGGGTGCCATACTATGGCGGAAATTACCGAGCGGCTGTGGGACTTTGACGCTGTGGAACCCGGGCAGGCCGGGCCGCCCACGGTGGTAACTATTACACCGGAACAGATTGCCGAGTATGCCGGCATTGCCCAGAACCCGGATACCCGCTATCGGCTGGGCGGCGGCAGCGAGGAGTATGGCGGGGCCGCTGTGCCGATGCCGACCATGGCTCTGGCCTACGCGCCGCTGCTGCGGGCGGAGATTGCCGGGAACAACGGCTTTACGGCTCTGGAACAATCCCGGACGGCGCGGCGGCAAACCCCCTTTGCCAAGTGCGAGGCCCGCTGGTTTCGGGCAGCCCTGGCCGGAGATACCATAACCGGCGTGGGCCGGGTGCTGGAAAAGTACCAACGGCGGGGCAGCAAGTTCGTTACCTTCCGCGTTGCGGCGGAAAACCAGCGAGGCGAGCCGGTGGGCCAGTACGATTACACCTGCATTTTCGAGTACGCCCACGGCCAGCGAGCGGTTCCCCGGGACCAGGGGGCGGCCCCGCCGTCGTCGCCTTTGCCGAAACCCGCCCCTGCCGGCTCGCCGCTGCTGACCTTTGCCGCCGCCGCGGCCGGAACCCCCCTGGCCGGTATTGCCATCACCGAAAGCCAGGCAACCATTAACCGGAAGAGCGATTTTCGCCTGGCCGGGCCGGCCGGCGAAAGCAATATTCACAACGACGAGGAGTTTGCCCGGCAGAATATCTTTGGCGGCACGGTTAACGCCGGCCCGGCTACTATGTCTTACGTGGATCAGCTGCTGGAGCTTTCCTTTCCGCTGCGGGCCTTTTACGACGGGGGCAGCCTGCTGCTGCGGGCCATTACTCCCTTCCGCTCCGGGGACACGGTAACCTTTGGCGGGGAAATAACCGGCAAGCGCCTGGTTGATGGCCGCGGCTTGGTGGATTGCCGGGTTAAGGGGGTTAACCAGCGGGGAGAGCTGGTTTGCCTGGCCGACGCGACGCTGACGCTCCCGGCCTGACCGCCGGATAACCCCGTCAGACCGGCTGACACCCAGCCGGTTGACGGCGTAGATAACGCCTCTTTAGTCTGGTTAATAGTAAGGACCGACCCGAATGCGCTGGGTCGGTCTTTTCGATTAACCGGCTGCTGGATAGCCGGGGTTTTGGAGGTGTTTCTTGCGTTGTCGTCGTTGCAATTCGGGCCGACTGCTGAAACTGGAGGTCATCCAACCGGGGGATAACCCGGTAGTTCGCTGCCGGGAGTGCGGCTTTCTCTTCAGCCCCGGCAACGCCGGCGCCGGGCCCTCGTCGGCGCCGGGGCGGCTCGGGGCCGGTCTGGGGCGTACCGGACGGGGCGGGTAATTTCGGTGTCAACCTTGCCAGGACGTACCCCCAGAACCCCGACCGGGAGTTCCCGCCGGCCGGCCAGCCAGGGCGGGCGGCAGCCGGGTTCGGCAGACCCGGCGGCTTCAGCGGCTTCAGCGCCGGCGCCGCTGACTCCGGTGGAGTTTGCCCGGGATGTGCTGGGCGTGGAGCTGTGGGGCCGGCAGAAAGAGGTGCTGGCTGCCCTCCCCCGGCATCGGCGGGTGGCGGTTAAATCGGGCAACGGGTTGGGCAAAGGCTTCAGCGCAGCCGTCGCCGTCCTCTGGTTCCTGCACCAGCACAACCCGGCCATTGTCCTCAGTACGGCGCCCACCTTCCGCCAGGTACGGCACATCCTTTGGCGGCAAATCCACAGCCTGCACCGGCGCGCCCCGGAAACCCTGCGGGGCAAGCTGCTGGATACCCGGTGGGAGCTGGCTGAAGACCGCTACGCTATGGGCCTTTCGTCCGACACTGCCGACCAGTTTCAGGGCTTTCACAGTCCCAATATGCTCATCGTGGTGGACGAAGCCGAAGGGGTAAGCGATGAGATTTACGAGGCTATTGAGGCGGTGATGACCTCTGCCGAACCGCGGCTGCTGCTCATCGGGAACCCCACCACCACTTCGGGGTTTTTTCGGCGGGCTTTTTACCAGGAACGGCAGATTTACCATTGCATTACCATCTCCGCGCTGGATAGCCCCAACGTACGGGCCGGGCAGGTGATTATTCCCGGCCTGACCACCAGCCGCTGGGTGGAGGAACGGCGGCAAATCTGGGGCGAGGATAACCCGTTGTACCGGGCCAGGGTGCTGGGCGAATTCCCCGACCAGGCCGAAGATACGCTGATTCGGCTGTCTGACGTGGAAGCCGCCGCCGCACGCCACGCCGCCCCCGTTCCGAGCGCCGCGCCGGGGCCGCAAGAGGAGGTCGTTCTGGCGGTGGACGTAGCCCGCTTCGGCTCGGATTACAGCGTTATTCTGCGCCGCCGGGGCCAGCAGGTGGAGGATATTCGCACCTTTAACGGCATGGATACCATGGAACTGGCCGGCTGGGTGGCCGCTGCGGTTCGGGAGTTTCAGCCGGCCTGGACGGCCATTGATGAAGTGGGCGTGGGCGCCGGGGTGGTGGATCGGCTGCGGGAGCAGGGGTACGGGGTAAGGGGCGTGAATGTGGCCCGCGCCGCCCGGCAAAAAGAGGTGTTCGCCAACCTGCGGGCCGAGGGCTACTGGCGATTGCGGGAACGGTTCGCCGCCGGGGACATCGCCATTCCACCCGACCAGCAGCTGATGGGCGAGCTGGCCGCGCTGCGTTACAGCTACGACAGCCAGGGGCGGATTCTGCTGGAAAGCAAGGATGCGATGCGGCAGCGGGGCCTGCCTTCTCCCGACAAGGCCGATGCGCTGATGCTGTCCTTCCTTGCGCCGGTGGCCCGGCCCCGCCTGTGGACGTAAAACGGCGGTGGCCTCTGGCTTGCGCCGGTGGCCCGGCCCCGCCTGTGGACGTAAAACGGCGGTGGCCTCTGGCTTGCGCCGGTGGCCCGGCCCCGCCTGTGGACGTAAAACGGCGGTGGCCTTTGGCTTGCGCCGGTGGCCCGGGCCCGCCTGTGGACGTAAAACGGCGGTGGCCTCTGGCTTGCGCCGGTGGGCAATCGGGGCCTTGCCGGGCGGCGCTGCGGCCGGCAGCGCGGCATAGCCGGCCAGCCGTTTAAGCGCCGGGCAGCGGGCGCGGCAGTCTGCTCCTTGGTCGTCCCATAGAACTCAACCGGAGGAAAGGGGCGTGAACGTGGCCCGCGCCGCCCGGCAAAAAGAGGTGTTCGCCAACCTGCGGGCCGAGGGCTACTGGCGATTGCGGGAACGGTTCGCCGCCGGGGACATCGCCATTCCACCCGACCAGCAGCTGATGGGCGAGCTGGCCGCGCTGCGTTACAGCTACGACAGCCAGGGGCGGATTCTGCTGGAAAGCAAGGATGCGATGCGGCAGCGGGGCCTGCCTTCTCCCGACAAGGCCGATGCGCTGATGCTGTCCTTCCTTGCGCCGGTGGCCCGGCCCCGCCTGTGGACGTAAAACGGCGGTGGCCTCTGGCTTGCGCCGGTGGCCCGGCCCCGGCTGTGGACGTAAAACGGCTGAGGCCTCTGGCTTGCGCCGGTGGCCCGGCCCCGGCTGTGGACGTAAAACGGCTGAGGCCTCTGGCTTGCGCCGGTGGCCCGGCCCCGGCTGTGGACGTAAAACGGCGGTGGTCTTTGGCTTGCGCCGGTGGCCCGGCCCCGCCTGTGGACGTAAAACGGCTGATGCCTTTGGCTTGCGCCGGTGGTCCGGGCCCGCCTGTGGACGTAAAACGGCGGTGGCCTTTGGCTTGCGCCGGTGGGCAATCGGGGCCTTGCCGGGCGGCGCTGCGGCCGGCAGCGCGGCCCGGCAAGGCCAGCCGTTTAAGCGCCGGGCAGCGGGCGCGGCAGTCTGCTCCTTGGTCGTCCCATAGAACTCAACCGGAGGAAACGGGTATGAAACTTAAGACTAGTGGACTTGCCGGCCGGCTGGCTGCATTGACGGGGCGGCGCCCGGCCGGGGACGCCGGCAGCGATTCCAACCCGGCCGGGCGTACCATCCGGCGGAGCAGCCGGGCCGCCGCCGCCGACCTGGACCCGGCGGGGGAAACCTTCGGCGCTGCCGGCGGGTGGGCCAACCCGGAATACGGAGCCTATTACGCCACGTCGGTATCGGTTTACGCGGCCATCAAGCTGCGGGCCGACGCCGTCAGCCGCCCCACGGCAACCGTCTATCGGCGGGATGCGGCCGGCAACCGGCGGCCGGTGGCAGCCGGCCACCCGGTGCCAACTCTGCTGGAGCGGGTCAACCCGTGGTACACCCGGGCCGACCTGTGGCAGGCTACGGAAATATACTTGAACCTTTGGGGGCAGGCCTTCTGGGCTTTGGAGCGGAACGAGGCCGGGCACCAGGAAATCTGGCCGCTGCGCCCCGACCGGGTAACCGTACTGCCCGACCGGCGCCGCCATATACGCGGGTTTGTCTATCGCGGGCGCAACGGCAGCCCGGTGGCCTACACGCCCGATGAACTTATCTGGCTGCGCTACTTTAACCCGCTGGAAGAGTTTGCCGGCCTTTCGCCGCTGGCTCCGGCCCGGCTGGCGGTGGATATGGGCCGCGACGGGCTGCGCTTCAACCGCAATTTCCTGCGCAATTCGGCCCAGCCGGATTTGGTGCTGCTGACCGATGCCCAGCTGACCGATGCCGAGATTGAAGAGTTCTATACCCGTTGGGATGCCCGCTATCGGGGGGTACAGAATGCCCACCGTCCCGCCATTGCCAACTTTGTGCGGGATATTCGCACCCTGGGGTTAAGCCACCGGGATATGGACTTTATCCGCGGCTTGCGCTGGAGCCTGGAAGAGGTGAGCCGGGCCTATGGCGTCCCCAAGCCTTTGCTGTCGGACCTGGAACGGGCCACCTTCGCCAACATCAACGCCGCTGAGCGAATCTTCTGGCGCAACACCATTGTGCCGGAACTTCGCTTCCTGGAGGAGCAGCTTAACCGGATGCTGCTGCCCCGTCTGGGCTACCCGGAGCTGGAGTTGCAGTTTGACTTGACCGCTATTGAGGCGATTCAGGAGGATGAGAACAGCCGGGTAAATCGGGAGGTGCAGCTGCTGGACCGGGGTGTGGTTACCATCAACGAACTGCGGCGGGAACGCAACCTGCCCGACGTTCCGTGGGGCAACGAACCCCGCTAGAGGCGGGGGGTGGGGGGGGGAGAAAGCCCAACAAAGAAAGCCGCGCCCCGGGGCGGCCTGGCGGCAAAACGCAGAGCAATGTAATGCTCAATGCAGGCTTTTACCGAACCCCGGCAAGCACGGAGGCAAAACTACCATCAAGTTAATGAAAGGCTTTCCTGCTGACCGAGTCAGTGGCAGCCATCGGGGTTTTGCGCCAGGCTGCGAAGCCGGCATCACCCCTGATCAAAGCCGTAGGCATTACGCTCGAACACAATCAGGCTCGCCACAACAAAATGGCGAGCCTCCTTATGAGTGCCTGATTCATCCAGGTATGCCAGGTGCATAAAGAAGAGCCGACTGGAACAATTCCAACGGGCCAATCCGGCAAGGGCCCTGTCGGCTGTATATCAGGGTAACTGACATTGTTCCAGAATGTCAATATATCAAAATATCAGGTATTCCCAACGCGCGCCGGTATTAAAGCAAGTCGGCTGTTAGTCAAGGGCATAGCCTGCCCCTCCTCCCCCAGCCCGGCGACTTTTGCCTATTGACGCGCCGCCCCTTTCTATCCATACTTGGGCCATACTTGGGCCATACTTGGGCCATACTTGGGCCTGCTTTGGCCTGGGCCGGTGTCCCGATTCTTTGTTTGGAGGAAATTGCTTTATGACGACTGTGGGCAGTGGAGAATATACTTACGATTTGATTGAGAGCTGGGCCAGGCTGCCCGAAGGGGAAACTTTCGGCATGGTGAGCGCCGTCGCCACCGACTCCCAGGGCCGGGTCTATGCCTTTCAGCGGAAGGAACCCCCCATCGTCATCTTTGACCCGGATGGCAGCTACGTCGGTTCCTGGGGGTTCAGCGCCATCAGCAACCCGCATGGTATCTTCATCAAAGACGACATCGTTTACCTTACCGACCGGGAAGATTCGGTTTGCCTGCGCTATACGCTGGAGGGCAAGCCTTTGCAGGTTCTGGGCGAGCGGGGCGTCCACTCGGACACGGGCTGCGAAGTGCCGGGGACGCTGTGTCCCCGCGCGGCGGGCCCCTTTAACTACCCGGCGGAACTGGTGCCCGGCGACGATGGAGATTTGTATGTGGCCGACGGCTACCGCAATGCCCGGGTACACCGTTTCGCGGCCAACGGCGACCTGAAAATGTCATGGGGGGAACCCGGCAAGAACGCCCCCAACGAGTTTCACCTGGTGCACAGTATGATGGTGGGCGCCGACGGTCTGCTTTATGTCTGCGACCGGGAGAATAACCGAGTGCAGATTTTCAACGCCGACGGCGAGTATCAGGGCATGTGGACTGACCTGCTGCGACCGATGGATATTTCCCAGGACGCCAACGGCGTCTTCTGCATCAGCGAGGGTGGCCGGGATGCCCGGCAGGGCTGGACCGAGGATACCGACTCGCGCATCAGCTTGCTGAATGCCGACGGCGAACTGCTGGCCCGCTGGGTTATCCGCGGCGGCCACGGCAGCTGGATTGCCCCCAACGGCGACATCTACGTGGGTGTACCCGACGGCATTGGCGTGGATAAATACGAAAAGAAGAGCTGACGCCGGGACAGTGGGCTGCCAGGCAGGAAAGAGGGGCGGCCCCGGCAGTCCGCCCCTCTTTGCTTTGGGAATTACATCAGATTTCAGCCGGACACCGCCGCGCAGCTGGAAGCAATGGCGCCGGGCGAAGATGGTAAGCGCGTGCCCTGCGACGGGCTGATTGCAGCGTAACAAGTGGTTACGCTGCGGCCGTTTTCTACGCTTTACGGTAAGGCAGAAAACTACGCTTTTGTAGTACGGAGCATGGAATGTACGAAGAAACTCTACGGGTAGGTCAAGTTGCACGCAAGCTGGGCTGCCATAGAGACACCATCAAACGCTGGGCGGTGGCCGGCCGATTCCCCGGCGCGCGGTTTGACGGGCAGGAGTGGCGTATTCCCCGGTCGGCTATGGGGTTCCAGTCAGAACCAACCGAATCGACGGCGGATGATTGCCACGGTGCTCGAATCACTGTTGCCGACTATGCCGAGCTGCTGGGTGGGCTGGAAGGTGGCAGCGTTGACCTGGTGTTGACCGACCCGCCGTACACCATTAGCAAAAATACCGGGTTCAAGCAACTCGGAACGAAGAGCATTGAACGCTTTGCAGTTGATATGGACTTTGGGGAATGGGACAAGTCGCTGATTAGCCTGCCGGACTTGGCGAAGTTATCCTTTGCGGCCCTGCGAAAGGGCGGCACAGCGATAATCTGGTATGACCTCTGGAAGTTGTCCTACCTGTCCGAGGCGATGCTGGAAGCGGGTTTCAAGCAACTGCGCCTGATTGTCTGGGAGAAGAGCAACCCGGTTCCCTTGAATCAGTCCGTCAACTACCTCACCAACAGCCGGGAGATTGCCCTGCTCGGCGTCAAGGGTGGCAACCCCACTTTCAACGCCAGGTATCACCCTGGGGTGTTCCGACAGCCTATCCCCAGGGACGGCGGAAAACGGATGCATCCTACACAGAAACCTCTCACATTGTTTAAGGAACTGGTGCAAATCCATTCATTGCCCGATGACCTGGTGGTTGATCCGTTCCTGGGCAGCGGCACAACGGCCATAGCCGCCATTGGCAACGGCCGGCAGTTCACCGGCGGAGACATTGCTCCGGAATATGTGCGCATCAGCATGGAGCGATTGCATAGTGCGGTTCCGCAATGCTGAACCCGCGAGACCGGCCACGGTGAGGGTTGGCAGAATTGTTTGAGAAGTTGGCTGCCCCCTGACCATCGCGGTGCGTCCAGGGAAGTGCCTCTCACTGAGTTTATGGGTGAATGCGCAGACGCCGGACGCCTTGCGCCGCCAAGTGGTGGACGGGCAAACGTGCGCAGCGCGGGCCGTCGGAAACAACCTGGAAGTCGACCACAAGGACGGACGCAAAGACATTCCTCGCACACTGGAAGCCGGCCTACTATCAGCCGATGACCAAAGCGGTCAATGACGCTAATCGGACGCATTGCGGCCGTTGCCAGGACACGCGAGAGTGGTTTGACGCAACGCAGTTGGGGTATGCTGCCCGGCTGGACAATTGGCGGAAAAGTTTATATTGGCAGTTGTGTGGGCTGCTACTGGTATGACCCGGCAGCATTCAACACCGGGATAAGCAAGGGGTTCAGCAATGCCGGGGAACCCTGAAAACCCTGAAAACCCCGCAGCCCCCGGCCCAACCCCTTGCCGCCCTGGATAGACGCTGATGCTGATAGAGATTGCTCATGCAGTGCGAAAACTGCCACCAGCCGGTCTAATCCCAAAACGGGGTTTTGGCTGAAATCCGGTTGCTGGCCGGACATTGACCGGGCCGGAGGTTGGGCCGCTGCCCGGAACGGCGCTGCTTGACACCCGGCGCAGGCAACCCTAAAATCCGGGCCGGCAGAATCGCGCCGCAAGGCCAGGTCAATCAACCCGGCAACCCGGTCCCGGGTCGGCCGGTCAACCGGGTCGGGCGGCACAGCAAGGTATGGAGGCGCCAGTGAGTTGGCAGTTTCAACGGGTGGCCGGCCCTTACGGCAGCCCCACCGACGGCCCGGTCTGGAACCGGGGCGCGCTCCTGTTCACGCAGCTGGCCTTTCCGTTCAACGCTGCGGCCAACCGCATACTGGCCTATGACCCGCAATCGGGGGAAGCGGCCGATTTCCGCCGCTGGACTAACCGCACGGCGGGGTTGGCGCTCTCTGCTTCCGGCGCGCTTTACGGCGCCCAAAGCGGCGGGCGGCGGCTGGTGCGTTTCAACGCCGATGGCAGCACGTCTCCCCTGGCCCACAAGCTGGATGGCGTGTATCATAACCAGCCCAAAGACCTGGTGGTGGACCGTTGGGAGCGCATCTGGTTCTGCGACCCCCACGGCGACTTGCGTGAGGCGATGAACCCCCAGATTCACGATAAGCTGCCCCACGCCTCGGTGCTGCGGCTGGAGGCGCCCACGCCGGATTCGCCGATTACCCGAATGACCTATGACACCGATGCGCCGGCGGCGTTGCTGCTTTCGCCCGATGCAGATACCCTGTACGTGGCCGAATCCAGCGAGGAGGCTGCCGGCTCCCGGGAACTGCGAGCCTACCCGGTTCTGCCCGACGGCTCCCTGGGCCCCTATCGTCTGCTGCACGCCTTTGGCAGTGACCGGAGCGGCGTCCACCGGGGCATCTACGGTATGTGTCTGGATTCGGCGGGCAACGTGGTAGCGGCGGCGGGCGGGCCAAAGGCCGGCCCCGGGCCAATGCTTTACGTTTTTACTCCCCGGGGCCGCATCCTGGAGTCGCACCCGCTGCCCGAGGAACCGACTAACTGCGCCTTTGGCGGCGGCGACCTTTACGTTACCACCAGCGAGGGCAGCCTGCTTCGGGCGGCCGGGGTTCGCTGACGGTCGGCTTCAGTCCCGGCGCGCGCGGACGGCCACAGACCAGGACGCCAACCGCAACAGCTATGGCGCTTTAGTCCCGGCGCGCGCGGGCGGCCATCGGCGGGCGGCCCGGCAGTTAAACGAAACACCCCGGCCGCTGCGTTGCCGTCTGGTCAGTTCCGCCAGGCGCGACCACCGGGGCAACCGGCCGGGCCGGATTGCCGACCGGCGAAGGGTGTTGGCCGGGCAGCGGGGTTGAATAACCGACACAACCGTTGGAGGATTAGAGGATAATGGTTACCGCAAATGTTCCGGATCTGGCCGATACCCTGGCGGCGCTTCGCGCTGAGGGCGAGGGGTTGTCCCGGTTTCTGGCCGGTTTGTCGGCGGAAGAGTGGGAGCGGGACAGCGCCTGCACCGCCTGGAAGGTGGGGGATGTGGTGGCGCACCTGATTCAGGGTGGAGCCGGTTCGGGCGCCGCATTGGCCCGGGCGCGGCAGGGCAGCAGCGACCCGCCGGAAGGCGCCCGGTTCCTGAACCCGGGGGAGCGGGCGTCGGAAAGCACCGCCGACCGGGCGATCGACTTTCGGGGGGGCCAAGCCGGCGCCGAGCTGCTGGAGGCTTTCAACCGGGGGCATGTTGGCCTGTGTCAGGCGGCGGCGGAGTTGACGGCGGCGGATTGGGAAAAACCTTCTTTCCACCGCCGGGGGGTGATTCCGGTTCACGAAAACGTTACCCGCCGGATTCAGGAGCTGGCAATCCATGGCTGGGACATTCGTTCCGCCTTTGACCCTTCCGCCGAGCTGTCTGACGAAGCGTCGGCCCTGATTGTCAACGTGGCGCATCGCTGGCTCAATGCCAGCTTTGCGCCGCTGGCCGGGGGAGCGGATGCCCGCTTCCGCTTTCAGGTGTCGGGCGCGGCTGCCTTGAGCGAGGACGTGACGCTGGCGGGGGAAGGCTTCCATATTGAGCCGGCCGGGGCGGCGGTTCCCGATGTAACGTTCCGGGCCAACGCCAGCGCCTACGTGCTGCTGATTTACGGCCGGCTGAACCTCCGCTCCGGCCCAACCCCGGCCCGGCTGGAGATTGACGGCCCCCTGGAAAAGGCGATGCTGTTCACCGAAAGTTTTCGGGGGTACTAGCCGCCGGCCGGCCCGGCCGCCCATTCTACGCCGTTCAGCACAATCCGCTGAAACTCCGGGGTCTGGAAGCTGCGGCCGTCGTGACCCAGCAGCAGCACAAAAACCCGACCCTGGCCATAGGCGCGCGTCCAGGCCAGCGGGAAGGTGCCGCCGGGCATATGCATCGGCGCCCGATCGGGGCCCCAGGGCCAGGTTCCCTCCTCCGCCGTACCGGTCAGGAACACATCATTACCCGCGCCGTAAGCCAAGCCCATATACAGCTCATCGCTGGTAGCGAAGTCGCCCACGCCCCTAACCCCCGGGTGGCCGGCCTGGCTGACGTTGACCGTAAACTCGCCATAGGGCGGGTGGAAGCTGGTTCCGGTAATCCAGCCGCCGCCGGTAATATCGTGGTATTCCGGCCAGGCGTTGGACAAGCAGGTGGAAATGTGCAGGCAGACAAACCCTTTGCCCGACCGGATATACCGGGCCATGCCTTCCTGTTCCGCCGGGGTCAGGGCCAGGTCGCCGAAGTCTGGCAGGTTTTCCCGGCGGGTATTGAACACCAGCGCATCATAGCCGTTCAGCGCCGCCGCATCGGCCAGCGTCGCGGCATCCTCGGTAACCGTTACGGCATGGCCGGCGGCGGAAAGGAAATCGCGCAGAACGGGTGTAGATTCCGCATAGGGGTGGCGGCCCCCGCTAATTACCAGCAGTTTCACTGAAGCGTACCTCCGGCATAGTTTATTGGCGGCGTTAAAGGCCCGGCGGGATTATACAGCATGGGGGGCGGGGAACAACAATACCGCGGCCGGCCGCCAACCCACTGGGCGACCGGGTTGCCACCGACCAGTACCGGGGGATGCAAGCCCGGCAGGGCCGACCCGTTGCGCAACCGGGTTATCGGGTATCGTACTTGAAGCTGCTGAAGACCCTTCCGATGAAGGCATCGTCGTAAACGTCCCGCCAGGCCTGGCATGTAGTTATGTACACTGCATGGAATTGTTTGGGTAGCAGAATCTCCAATGAGAACCCCTCAATATCACACCAGTTTGCGCTGAAGCGGTAATGTGAGCGTGTTACGTGGGGGAAATCGAAATCTAATGACAAGATCTGAAACCCAGGCATATCTCTAAAAGGGTTCGTCTCTAAGTCAGCAAAGTTGAATACGTCATAAAGGGAGTAACCTGCCAAGGCAGCCGCCAAGGCAGCCTCATCATCTAGGTAAAACGAAAAAATTATGACGTAGGTTGCCTGTCCCGGAGGCTTGTAGCTTACTATTTCTGTATTTTCATCCCGGGGCTCATAATGAACGGTATACCAATCCGCCGGCAACTCGATACTGTATTCACTGCTGGGTTGGAACACTTTCCAATTGGGTGGTGGTGTGGGGGTTGGGTAAGGTGTGTATGTGGGTCTGGGTGTAGAAGTAGGGTAGTCTGTGGCTGTTGGGTAGGGGGTGTGGGTTGGCAACGGCGTGGCCGTAGGTATGGCGGTCAAATAGGCTTGCACCTGCGCCGCCACCGTGGCTGGTATATCCGGCGTTGGCGTAGGTTCTGGGGCAGCGCAGGCGGTCAGCGCAGTCAGCAAGGTGGTTGCAACCAGCGTAAAAGCTGTCAATCTTTGGACCAAAGGTTTCAAGAAAATCCTCTACGACCCTCTACAATCAAGGTAAGGAAGGACTATATGGAGCAATGGGACTGAAGGATTCCAATACTCTCTTTAGGTCAGAATCGTACTTTGCGCCGGTTACCTTGCAACGTTCGGCACTGACTACATGAGCATACTGCTCAGACCGCCATTCTTCGGACAAGACAATCAGCCTTGTTACAGTTCCTGTGCAATGCCTGGGACGTTCACGCTGGATTTCGAGGGTTTGTAACAGAGCATTATATCCTCGGTGCTGTATTTGCTCGGAAGTTAGCACTTTGAGGTGCGTCACATAGCCTTGGAAGTCCTCTACTGAATAATCTTGTGCGTAGTACTCAGAAACTTGATGAAATGCCTCGTCAGGATCGGCACTAAAGTTAGGCATAAGCTCTAAATAAATCCTGACACGCGCGTCTTCATTGACGGTTCTAAATTCGATATCTTCACAAAAAAAGATGGGGATGTAGTCCAGTACCCAACCAGGCGGTATCTCAATGGTGTAATCACTTTGTGTGCAGAATACGCCTGATGGAACGTCTTGTACAATATTTCTTTGGTATTCGGTCCACGAGACTGGCGGTGGCGTAGGAGTGGGCGTCGGCTTGGCAGTGGGCGTCGGTGGTCGGTATCTTGTATATGCCGTACTTGGTAAACCTGTCTGAAGAGTGGGTGTAGCTGTAGCAACAGGTCCCGGCATCCATATGATAGTTGGTGTAGAAGGGGCAGTAGGTGTGGCGGGCAGCGGGGTCTGCATTGCTACCTCCACCTTGCCTGGTATATCCAGCGTTGGCGTGGGTAGTTCTGGTGGCGGCGTAGCCGTCGGATAAGGCGTGTAGGTAGGTAGCGGTGTGAGTGTTGGGTAAGGCGTATAAGTTGGCTTGGGTGTAAAAGTTGGGTACGGCGTGTTGGTGGGCGGAGGCGTGGCGGTAGGGATGGCGGTCAGCTGGGCTTGCACTTGCGCCGCCACCGTAGCCGGTATATCCGGCGTCGGTTCCGGGGCGGCGCAGGCGGTCAGCGCAGTCAGCAGGGCGGCGGCGGTCAGCGCAAAAGCCGCCAATCGTTGAGCCAGGGGTTTTAGCAAGAAGACTCTCCGGAGCAAGGCATGGTTTGCTGGCAGCGTTAAAGGCCCGGCGGGATTATACACCAAAGGGGCGAGGCTGGGGGCCGGAACCGCCGGACACCTTGCCCGGCTGCCGTCATGGGTTGCTGGGCAGCCGGTTTTCCGATGCCGGTTTCGGCAGGGAAGTTCCGGCAAGAAGCAACCCGTCCCCGTCAACTTGTGGTTTTCCCGGTTGGCTAATATACTGGCTTTATGGCGCAGCCGCGTAATGTACCCCCCGATGACCTGGTCGAACTGCCCCTGTTTCCGCTCAACCTGGTGCTGTTTCCGGGGATGCGGCTGCCGTTGCGTATTTTTGAGGAACGCTACAAGGCGATGATTGGCGACTGCATTGCGCAGGAAGCGCCTTTCGGTGTAGCGCTAATCCGCGAGGGCCCCGAAGTGGGCGGCCCGGCGGAGCCTTTCCGGGTAGGCACTACTGCGCGCATCATCCAGGTGCAGCGTCTGGCGGAAGGGCGGTTGAACCTGCTGGCCCAGGGAGAACGCCGCTTTGACCTGGTGGAAATTACCCGGGAGGCGCCCCACATGGTGGGCCTGGTGAGCTTCAGGACGGAGGCAGCGGGCGGGGAGGACTTGCTGCCCTTGTCGGCGGAAGTGGGGGAAGCCTATGCCGGGTTGCTTCGCCAGCTGGCCAGTCTGGCGGGCAGCTGGAATGCGCCGACGCCGGTGCCGGAAGACCCGTTGACTCTCTCTTTTCAGGCGGCGGCTGCCCTGGCCGGCGCCCTTGAACTGCCGCCGGGGTTGCGTCAGGATTTGCTGGAAGCGGACACCGCCGGCGAGCGGTTGACTATGCTGCTGCCCCTGCTGCGGCGCAGTAACGAGCTGCTTGCCGAGCAGGTGGCGAAGAACCACCCTTATCGCGGCCCCCGGCTCAATTAAGCAGCCCATCATCCATCCGTTACGCCGCCCGGCCCATGGCGGCTCTGCCTGGCTCAATCGGGGAAACCGGGCAGGGAATCCTCGCGAATGAACTGCCGGCCCGGGGGGATTGCCACTATGCGGTCAACGTAAACCCCGGGAACGTGAATCTGGTCCGGGTCCAGCGCCCCGGCGGGCGCCACCGGGTTTTCCACCTCTACCAGAGTTACCGCAGCGGCCATGGCCATAATCGGGTTGAAGTTGCGCTGGGCCAGCCGGAACTGCAAATTGCCCCGGGTATCGGCGCGCCAGGCTCGGATGAAGGCATAATCGGCGGGCAGGGGAAACTCCAGCAGGCAGGGGCGGCCGTCAATTACCCGGGTTTCCTTGCTGGCGGCGATTTCGGTGCCGACGCCGGCGGGAGTGTAAAAGCCGCCAATGCCGGCAGCGGCGGCGCGGATGCGCTCGGCCAGGGTGCCCTGGGGCGTCAACTCCGCCTCGATTTGGCCGGCGTTGTACCGGCGCGCAAAGGGCGTTACCCGGGACGGGTGGGTCGGCGCGGTAATGGAGCAGATCAGCTTCTTCAGCCGCCCGGCGGCAATCAGGGTGCCTACATCAACCCGTCCGTCGGTTCCGCCGTGTTCGTTGGCGATGCCGGTCAGGCTGCTGGCGCCGTGCCGGTAAAGGGCGGCAATCAGGTTCTGCGGCGCGCCGATGCCGCCGAAGTCGGCGAACATTATCGTTGCCCCGTCGGGAATGTCGGCTACCGCTGCCGCAAAGCTTGGGTAGAGTTTGCTTTTCATTGGGCCATAATGGTTCACCGTAAACTAGCCGGGGTCGGGCCATTCTGCCGCCGCCGGCGTTCCGGACGTTTTTACCGGCGGGGCCTTTACCGGCCCGGGTTGGGGGCCCGGCATAACCGGGCCGGCGAATTGCCGGAGTAACCGCCCCTTATCGGCCCTGGCCGGAGCCTTACTCTGCTGGCCGGCCCTCTTTTGCTGGCGCCATAGACGCCAGAACCGACAGGCTGCGCTGACATCCGTTAAGAACAGCCACGGGGCCGGGGAAAGCGGCGGCTTTGGCCGGCGGCAAGCAGGAACACCGAAGGCAGGGGCGCTGCGCCCCCCCGCCGCTCGGTGGCGCGGCTGGACCAGCGCCGGCAGCGCAGAACGCCGGGCAGGGCCGGCCGCCAGCCGATTGGCCGCCCGCAGTACGAGCAGTTCCCCGCCGCCGGGTGTTGGTCGTCCCGCAGCGGTGGCAGATAAAGTCGCTTCCTATACTGCCTCTCAAGCAGACAACCGGTTCAGGCCGCCGCCGGTTTTTCAACAGAGTTGTCCGGCGCAGGCTATCACACTGCCGGGCCGATAGCCAGGGGTTCGTTCACAGCCGACGGCTGCCGGAAACAAGCCTGGGCGTTTATAACCCATCTGTAAACCTTAAGGCAACCCTGGAATGCCGGGATGATGCCCTGGTTTCGGGAAGCAAGGGCAGGTATTGCAACAACCGAAGCAATGTGATAATGTTATATTGTTACCAAATAAATGGAGGTTTGGAATGATGCCGGTTATAAGATTGAGTGAAGCCAATTTTGGACGTTTGCAGAAGTGGGCCGAACCGCTGGTGGATAGCGCAGACGACGCCCTGAGCAAAGCCCTTGCAGCGGCGGAACGTTATCGGCTTGCTCAGGGAGAATCAGGCGAGGTATCCTCAGGATTAAAGCCTGCGATAGAACCTCCGGGGTGCCTGGAAGTCGGCAATGGTCCGGGCCAAGCCCTTGAAGCGACGACGGAGCTGTATCAGCTTGCTCGGGAAAAATCGGGTGAGGCGCGGTCATACCTTAACGAGGAGGTTGAACCACCAGAGCCTCCGGAAGAGGTTAATGACGCAACCGATGGGGCGCAGAAGCCTCGGCTTCCCAGAGGGGTGAAGGTGCATAACAAAGCCTACGAGCAGCCTATCCTTGAAGCGGTGTACGAGTTGGGCGGCAGTGGCAGGATGGGGGCTGTGCTGGAAATTGTAGAGCATAAGATGAGGCATATGTTTACCGATGTGGACTATGAAGACATTCCTAGTGGGGGAGTTATTCGTTGGCGGAAAACCGCTCAATTTACTCGCGGCCCCTTGATTAAGTCAGGTTTCTTGAAGGGGGATTCAGCGTGGGGGGTTTGGGAGCTGACTGAACAGGGGATTGCCAGGGTGGAAGGCAGCCAGCGCTGATGTTCTTCAGCCGTTGACCGGGACAGTTCAGGTTTGTTGAGGAGCGGCGGGGGTGTTTGCCCAGACACCCCCGCCATTTTTATGGTTGGCTGACCGGGCATTGCTCCGGCGGTATTGCAGTATCAACGCCGGCCGCCGCCCGGCTGAAGGCCGCGCCCCCGGTGGTTGGCAGAAAGGGCCGGGGCGGTTAAAATTACCTTCAGCAAGGAAGGACAAAGAGGGGAGGCAAGAATATGACTACCGAAGGCCGAACCCACGTATATGTCGGCATTGCCGGCGAGGGGCCGCTGATTGCGGGCATTGGCGAACCGCGTCCCCTGGGCAGCGGCGGTCTTTACCGCCAGGCCGACGGGGAGGATGATTGGCACGGCATTACCCGGGGCTTGCCGGCAGAACCCCAGGTGCGGGCTTTGCTGGTGCATCCGCAGAACCCGGCGGTCATCTATGCCGGCACGCAGCAGGGCGTTTTCCGCAGCGATGACCGGGGCGACACCTGGGAGCCGACCGACTCGCCCCGGGGCGACGTCTGGTCGCTGGCGGTTCACCCTCACGATTCCGGCATTATGTACGCCGGCTATGATGGCTGCGTTATCGCCCGCTCTGCGGATGGCGGGGCCACCTGGCGGAAGGGCAGCACCAGCGGCATAAACTTCCCGCACATCACGATGCACCCTTACCACATCTGCAAGCGGGTAATCGGCCTGGCGATTGACGCCCACCAGCCGCAGGACGTTTACGGCGCCGTCGAGGTGGGCGGGCTGGTGGCCAGTCGGGACGGCGGCGATCGCTGGGAATCGATTACCGACGGCCATTATACCCGTACCGGGCCGGTGGATTTGCACGGGGTGCAGGTAAACCCTAAAGTGCCGGGTCTGGTTTATATCATTACTCAATTGGCGATGTTCCGCAGCCGCAACCGGGGCAGCAACTGGGAGTTTGTGGACATTGAGGAGATGTTCCCCGGGGGCAGTTATTGCCGCGACCTGGCGGTGGCCCCCGATGACCCCGATACCATGTACCTGGCGGCCGGGGCCGGCGGCGGCAGCGCTCCTGCGGGCACCACCGAGGCCGGGGCGTTGGTGCGCAGCCGGGATGCCGGCGAAACCTGGGAACGGGTGGACCTGGGCGAGTTGGCTCCCAGCCGAATGTTCCAGGTGGCCATCGACCGGGCGGCTCCCTCCCGCATCTATTGCTGCGACCGGGACGGGCTGGTTTTCCGCAGTCGGGACGGGGGCGAAACCTGGAGCAAAAGCCGGGTTCCGGGCGAGATGTCCCGCGGCCGCCACGTTTACCCGATGGTTTGCGGCTGACTTTTGCCGGCCGCTGTCCGCCGACGGGAAGCGGGCGCAAGAGGTTGGGCGACGGAACGGGCGGTTCTTCCCGTTGGCCGGGCCGGGCAGTTCCAGTTATATGAGGGGTTTCCATTGACTACCGCAGCTTTGGAACGGGCTACCTTCCGGGTTTCTGAACCGGACCTGGAGTATATGGTTCTGGGTAAGGACGATTTGCCGGCCGAGTTGCAGGGTTATCAGCAGGTTCGGGCCGGGACGCTGGATAACGAGAATATGGCTGCCCATGGTTTCCCCGGCAGTACGGCGGCCCGGTTCCGCCAGGCTGGCCGCATCAGCGGCTATCTGCGGGAGTTCGGCCCTACCGCCAGCATGAACATCCATGACGGGTTCAACTTTGTCGGCACCACCGTGGCCCACCTTTTTGATACCCCGGAATCGGTGTCGGGCTGGATGCGCCAGGTCTTCCTTAAGGATTTTGAGGACAATGTGGGCGAGAGCGTGGGCGAGGGACACCAGTTGATTTCGGTGGAACGGCGGCAGCCGGAGGGTCTTTTTGACGAGGCGGTGGGCCTGAAAGCGGTCCAGGGCGGCCCCCAGGGGGTGGTATCCTCGACGGTCATCGACTTTCGGGTAGGGCGCATTCTGGGGGTAGCCTTCGTCGGCGCGGTGGGCGACCACGACCGGCTGGAGCTGGCCGGTCAACTGGCGCGGGCCCTGGAAAAGAAAATTGTGCAGGTGGTGCTGGGGGCAATTTGAGGGAGCCTGGCGGGGCTTTCCGGCGTGCGTCAAAGGGCGCGGCGGGGAGAGGCACGCCGGTTGTGATGGTGAACGAAACCCGGAACAGGAAGCAAACCGCGCTTGCCCGGCTGTACGCTTTATGCCGGGAGCGGGGCGATATGACCTTCACTAATGCCGAGGTCAAGGCGGTATGCGCTGCTGCCGGCTTTGGCAACCCCTTTGACGCTACTAAAATTGATCGTTCCGGCGCACTGCCGGAGTTGCTGCGGAAAGAGGATGCTTTTGTTGTCCCTGCGGTGATGCAGCGCAACTGGGGCGAAGCGTTGCCCTGTTCGGTTATAACTCCAGCATATCCGCAAGGAACCGGACGGCTTCAGGGTTGTTGCTATGGGTGCGCAAAAGGTCAATGACCTCTTGGTGGGAGTAGCAGCCCGGCTTAATATCCCCCGGATATGTTTCAGCATCTTCCTCGTAATCCGGAACTAGCAAGACCGTGTCCCTATTTGCGAAAATCGAAGTTCCGTTCATGTATGCTCCCGTGGAGTCTGATTATTACTCAGAACAAATGGACTTTCATCTTGCTCTGAATGCAACGATAACGGTTGTACCAGATCCCGTAAAAGAGGTCAAGCGCCAGGATCTGCCAGTTTGCAGAGCAGGGTTGCGCGCCCGGCAGTGTTGGCTACAGGAAACAGGAAGAAGGAAGCCAGCATGGCAGGTCTGGTTGATTTAGAAGAATACTATTGAAGGCTTGAGCATGGTTAACGAAGTTACTGAATGGCAGCCGGTTTTATCCTATCCATCCCGGCAATCGGTGGCAGAACTGTTTATTGCCCTGATAGAGCGCAGTTCTGGTGTAGCGCTGCCGGAGCATTGGCCGCATAACGAACCGTACTATCTGAAAATATCTGATGTCTTGAGCTACGACCTGTTGCGCGAGGCTATCGCCGAATCTACCAACAGTGCGGAGCCCGCTGATTGGCTTCTGGCTGAGTTGGCCGCTTTTGAGCGTATGATTGTCGAGGACGTGGTCAATTACCTGGAAAGCGAACCGGCGGGAAAGGCAGTTCTGGCTGACATCAGAGATATGGCTTTGCAACGCTACCGGGCCGACCCGAAGGCGGCGCAAGGGGAGGCGGTGCAGCGGGAAACGCACAATGAGCATGAAAACTATGCTTGCTGATACATTTGCCGGTCAACTGGCCTGGCAATCGGCCGACGGACAATCGGCCTGGTATTGCGGCGACGCCTTTGAGCTGATGGCGGCTGTCCCGGATGACAGCATTGATTGCATTTGGACTGACCCGCCCTACCTCTTGTCCAACGACGGGGTTACCTGCGTTGCCGGGAGGCGGGTCAGCGTTAACAAGGGCGAGTGGGACAAGAGCGGCGGCATCGAAAGCGACCATGCGTTTAACCGTTCCTGGCTGCAGGAGTGTTACCGCATTCTGAAGCCGGCCGGTACGATTTGGGTTACCGGAACATGGCACATTTACCTCAGCGTGGGCATGGCGATGCTGCAACTGGGCTTTCGCATTCTGAACGATATTACCTGGGAAAAGACTAACCCGCCGCCCAACCTGGGCTGTCGCTGCTTTACCCATTCCACCGAAACTTTGCTGTGGGCCACCAAAGCGCCCAAAGGCAGCCGGCACAAGCATACCTTTAACTATGGAGAGATGCGGGCGGAAAACGGCGGCAAGCAGATGAAAACCGTCTGGCAGTTTCCCGCTGCCGGGCGGGACGAAAAGCAATTCGGCAAGCACCCTACCCAAAAGCCGGTGGCGCTCATAGAACGCTGCCTGCGGGCCAGCACCAGCCCGGGCGATTTGGTGCTTGACCCTTTTGCCGGGTCTGCCGCAACCGGGGTTGCAGCAAGAAGGTGCGGCCGGCGCTTTATGGGTGTAGAACGGGATGAAGGCTATGTGAACATTGGCAGGGATAGGTTGGCGGATACAGAAGCCGATATTTGCGGTAATGATTTTGACGTTGTTCGCGGAGGCGCTGCCGCCTTGCAAAGCAAGCTGCTGGAGAAAGGCGGCAAAACCAATTACAAGCTATAGGCCTGCCTCTTTATGCGCTCTACAGCCAGTTACCTAACCACGGTAACCGGCGGCGGATACAATACGGAATATATCCTGCCCTTCAAGAATCGCCGACAGCGCCCCGCGAAACATAAAGGCTTCCGGGTTGCCCGTCTTTTCAGCAATGCTCATCAGTTCCAGTATATAAACTGTGAATTCAACGCTGTATTCACCGAATCCGTTTAAGGGTTCAAATATCTCCACTGCTGCGGGACTCTCATTGCCAATTTCGTGTGCCAGCCGGCGCGCTCGGTCTTCTTGAGAATTGAACGGTGGAGAACGGTCATACAACCCGATAAGGAAATCTACGAATTCGACGGTCATTCGCTCCCGATGTTGTTTCTTGATGAGCAAATCTATTGCCCAATGCAGGTGCTGAGGCGTTCTTAAACGCTGGCCTCTTTGCTGGTACTTGACGATGATGTCCAGTTCCGGATTTTGCCCCCGCGTACCTTGAAAGACAGCCACAATGGTATTGCCGTTGTCGATGTCAAATTCACGAATAGAGGTTATACGTTCTGCGTTTCGAGGCTTAAAAGTGAGCGGACGGTTGGGCGGCCGGTGCGGAAAGGGCGCTTGCATTGTGAACAGGCGAGAGCTTTTTCGGAGATTACCTCTTATTGCTACAAGAATACCTTGAAACGGTAACCGGATCAACCCTGACTGGCGAATGCCACCGCAACGGTCCGTATTTGCGGCGCTATGGAAGCTGATGGGCGCTCAAAATGCAACTCCGGGGCTTCCCGCAGGTTGGCCAATGCCTGCTTTTCCGTTTTTCCCTGGCTGGCAGCCACGTCCACTTCCAGGCACCGGGCCACGTACCACCGGCCTTCCCGGGTTACTGCGGCCCTGAATTGATGCTTCATCTTCCCCTCTCTTATTGACGCAATTTGTCCCCTACCCCAGGCCCAGGAGCCGCACCACTTCGTCGCCCACCTGGGAGGTGGTGGCGGCGCCGCCCAGGTCGGGGGTCATAACCCGGCGTTCTTCCAGGCTGCGCACCACGGCGGCATCTACCCGCTGCGCCGCTTCGGTTTCCCCCAGGTGGTCCAGCAGCATCGCCGCCGCCGAAATGGTGGCCAGCGGGTTGGCGATGCCTTTGCCGGCCAGGTCAAAGGCGGCGCCGTGCACCGGCTCAAACATGGACGGGTATTGCCGCTCCGGGTTGATGTTGGCGCTGGGCGCCAGGCCCATGCTGCCGGTTACCACGGCGGCAATGTCGGAGATGATGTCGGCGAACAGGTTCGAGGCGACCATCACGTCGAAATCCTCGGGGCAGCGCACCAGGTCCATGGCTGCCCGGTCCACCAGCAGCGATTCCGTGGACACCTGGGGAAACTCGGCGGCCACCGCCTGGAACACTTCGTCCCAGAAGACCATGCCAAAGGCCTGGGCGTTGGATTTGGTAACGGAAGTTACCTTCAGCCGCCGGCTGCGCCGCTGGCAGTATTGGAAGGCAGCCCGGATGATGCGCTCGGTGCCGCGGCGGGTGAAAACGTTGGTCTGCATCACCGTTTCGTAGGGGGTTCCCGGGTAAAGGCGGCCGCCCACTGGCGCATATTCGCCCTCGGTATTCTCCCGGAAGATGACCAGGTCAATTTCCCCGGGGGCCTTGCCGGTCAGGGGCGATGTTACGCCGGGGTGCAGGTAGGCTGGCCGGACGCAAACGCCCTGGTCGTAGGCCCGGCGCATCGGCAGCAGCAGCCCCTGCAAGGTAATATGGTCGGGAATAGCCGGGTCGCCCACGGCGCCAAACAGAATAGCCGCATTGCCGGCCACCTGCGCCAGCCCGTCTTCGGGCATCATCCGTCCCGTCTCCCGGTAATAGTCGGACCCCCAGGGAAACTCGGTATAGTTAAAGCGCAGGCCGGGAATGCTGGCCGACAGGCAGTCCAGCACCTTTCGCCCCTCGGCCACCACTTCCGGGCCGATGCCGTCGCCGCCGATAATCGCCAAATTATGCTCTGCCATCTAATCCGCCTCCTTTCCGTTCACAGTCGGTTTGGGTTACTGGTCGGTTCAGCCGGCCGGAAAGCCGGTCGGTCTGAACCGTTGGGTTGCGCCGGCGTGGTCGGCGGTGGTTGGGCCGTCAAAGGGGTTGAACGCCGCCGCCGCGCAGTCGCAGGTGGTAAATGGTCTCGGCTTCCGGGAAGGCCTGCCTTGCCTGACGGTAAACGGATTTGCCCCGCCGCTGCCGGGCGTCCAGCAGCACGCCGATGATGGAGCCGCTGTGGGCTACGTTCACGCCGGCGGCGCCCATGGCCTCGGCGAAGGCGACCACGTCGGCCAGGCGGGGCTTGAACAATATCTGCTGGGCCGCCTGGGCGCTGCGGGATGCCCCCCGGCCCAGCAAGCGGACGTCGCCGCCGGTCAAGCCCTCCCGCACCAGAGCCAGAGCCGCATCGGTTTCGGGCCGGATGGCCTGCCACTGGTCGGTGCGGTCCACCCGGTTAAAGTCCACGGTATCCACCGGCCCGCCAAAGTCCAGGGCCACGATTTCCACCGGCGGCGGCGGGCCCAGTTCCTCGGTTAAAGCGCCGGCCCGGTGGTCGAACAGGGCGATGCCGGGGAACATTACCCCGTCGGTGGGTTCCACTGACAGGGCCAACTGGCCGATTTGCCGGGGTGTTAAGGTTATGCCCAGAGCGAGCCCGGTGGCGGCAATGGCGGCGGACAGGTCGGCGCTGCTGCTGCCCAGCCCCTTGCTGCGGGGGATGGGGCTGCCGAGGCTGACCTGCGCCCCCAGGTCGGCGGAGTCCAGGTATTGCAGGGTATTGCTGACGGCGGCGGCGGTTTTAGCGCAGTTCGGAGGAACGCGGACGCCGGGCAGGCCCCGGTAAAGTTCCACCCGCGCCCGGGCGAAAAAGTCCACCGGACAGGCAACCAGAAAGTAGGTTTGCCCCAGCATGCCCTGGGCCAGTTCGCCGCAGCCGCCGGGCGCCCGCGCCGCTGCCGCGCCAACGAGCGAGGCCGGCGGGGGGGCAGAGGGCATGGGGGCTGGTAATTGTTCAGTCACGTTCATCACCAGGGCGCGCGGGTAGGCTGATTATATGCCTTAATCCAGTTATTGAACCGGACAGGCAGCTGCGCAAGCTCACCGGCCCAGGCAGCGCTGCGGGTATAGACCATTGACAGCATGTTCTCATCTGGTATCACTACGTTTCCATCTGGTATCACTACGGCTGACCGAGTGAACCGCTTCACAAGCTGACTTTTGGCCGGGCAGGTTCAGGTTTCTTTTCACGCTATCAAACAAGGCGCTTGCGTTAGTGCGCTGGGCCGCGAATGGCGCCATGGCGTGGGCGTCGATGAAACTTAACCCTGGCGCGTGGTTCTGGCGGGCCTTCAGTATTTCGCAGCGGGTCCAATGCTGCATTAAATTGCCGGCGTTGCCTTTGTAACTGCCGGTAATGCCTCTCCAGGTTGTCGGTGGTTGTCGGTTTGGCGCTGGCCGGTATTATACTCTGCTGGTCAGGCGGGTTCGCAACCCGGCTTTACCGGCAGGGGATAGCCGGCTACCACCAGGTAAACCCGGTCGGCGGCGGCGGCAATGCGCTGGTTGGCTGCGCCCAGTAAGTCCTGAAACTGGCGGCCCAGCCGGTTGGTCGGCACCGGGCTTAACCCGGCCTCGCTGCTGACCAGCACGGCGGCCCAGCCGGGGGCGATGGCTGCCAGCAGGTCGGCCACCTGGCCCAGGGCCAGCGCTTCGACGGCAGCCGGTTCTTCCCCCTCGCAGGACAGGAGCAGGTTGGCCAGCCAAAAGTCCACCGAATCCAGCAGCAGGACGCCGGGGGGGTTGTCCGGCAGCCGGGCGCGGGATAAGGCCAGGGCCGGCGTCAGGGGTTCCTCCAGGGTTTGCCAGTGGGCCGGGCGCCGTTCCCGGTGGCGGCGGATGCGCTCGGTCATATCGGGGTCGGCAGCCTGGCCGGTAGCCAGGTAAAGGACGGGTCGGTTCAGCCCTGCCGCCAACCCTTCGGCAAAGGCGCTTTTGCCAGAGCGCACGCCGCCCAGAACCAGGGTCAGCCGGGGCGGCTGGCTAGCTGCCGGCCCGGTCAAAGTCGCGCTCCAGGCCGGCCAGCCGGTAGATTAAATCCATGTCCAGGCTGCCCCGCACCCAGTCGGCCAGCTGATTAAACTCGGCGTCCAGAGGGCTTTCCGGCGCTGCCGATGGCAGGTTCACCCCCTTGCGGCGGGCCAGTTCCTGCAGGATGGCCCGCCGCAGGGGGCCGTTGTGAAACAGGCCGTGAAGGTAGGTTCCCAGGGTTTGGCCGGCGGCGTCCATCGCCCCGTCGCAGGCCAGTTCCGGGGCCACCGCCACGTCGGTGCGGTCGTCGATGCGGAAAGGCCGGTTTGCCCCTTCGCCGGTGGTGCGGCCCATGTGGATTTCGTAGCCGGCGATGGGCGCGCCGGCGGCGCCGGCCAGCAGGCCGGCGGCTGCGGCAACTGCGCCGCGGATGCGGTGGGTTTCCTTGTTCCTGGCGAAAACCGTGGTTACCGGCAGCAAGCCCAGTCCCTCCATAGTTTCGCAGGATGATTCAATACTCTCCGGGTCGTGCAGGTGGAGGCCCAGCATCTGGTAGCCGCCGCAGATGCCAATGACGGCGGCGCCGGCCTGGTGGCGCTGGCGGATGGCCCGGGCCAGGCCCTGATTTTTCAGCCAGGCCAGGTCGGGCATGGTGGTTTTGCTGCCGGGCAGAATTACCAGGTCGGGTTGGCCCAGGTCGGCGGCGGCGCTGACGTAGCGGAGGGAAACCCCCGGTTCCCGGGCCAGAGGGTCAAAGTCGTCAAAGTTGGCGATGTGGGGGAGCTGGGCTACGGCAATGTCCAGGACCGGAGGGCAGCCTTCCGGTCGGGCGGACGGCGGGGGCATCTCCAAAGCCACCGAGTCCTCTTCCGGGAGGTGGATGTGGCGGAAGTGGCGCACTACCCCGGCCACCGGGACGCCGGTACGCTCTTCCAGCATGGTCAGGCCGTCGGCAAGCAGGGCGGCGTCGCCCCGAAACTTGTTGATGATGAAACCCCGGATGGTCGCGCGCTCTGCGGGTTCGAGCAGTTCCAGGGTGCCGACCAGGGCGGCAAAGACGCCCCCCCGGTCGATGTCGCCGCAAAGCAGCACCGGGGAATTGGCGTAGCGGGCCACGCGCATATTGACGATTTCAGTCGCCTTCAGGTTAATTTCCGCCGGGCTGCCGGCCCCCTCGATGACGACGATGTCGTACTCCCGGCGCAGCGTATCGAGCGAAGCACGCACCGACTGCCACAACCGGGCCTTGAGGCCGAAATAGTCTTGCGCCCGGGCGGAAACCAGGGGGCGGCCCATTTGCACCACCTGGGCGATGTGGTCGGCCTCCGGTTTCAGCAGCACCGGGTTCATCTCCACCCGCGCTTCCACCCCGGCAGCTTCGGCCTGCACTGCCTGGGCGCGGCCGATTTCCCCGCCGTCCCGGGTTACATAGGAATTGTTGGACATGTTCTGGGCCTTAAAGGGGGCGACGCGAAACCCGTCCTGCCGGAAAATGCGGCACAGAGCGGCAGCCAGCACGCTTTTGCCTACGTGTGATGCAGTTCCCTGAACCATCAGCGTTTTGCCGAAGGGAGGCCGTGGGTTGGCAGTCATAAGAGGCGTCCATCCTTAAGGTTTGCTGCGATACCCGGAGGACGCCGATAAATACCTGAAGGGCTGGTCATAAGAGGCGTCCATCCTTAAGGTTTGCTGCGGCGGCCTTAAGCCGGGTTCAGGTGCGAAGTATCGTTATACAAGTGCAGCACAGCGTTATCCGGGTAGGTGTGGATTACCGACAGGGCGCAGTTGTGCATTGCGAACTTCCAGTTGGCTTCCAGGGGCAGGGAGAGCAGGGCTACCAGGCAGCTGCGCAGCGAACCGCCATGCCCTACCAGCAGAAGGCTGCTGTCCGGGTGGGCCCGTCGCAGCCGGGCGGCGAAGCCGTTCAGCCGGGCCTGGCATTGGCGGATGGTTTCACCGCCGGGCGGCGCAAAGTCGGGGTCGTTAACCAGCGAGGCCCGGTACAGGTCGGGATACTGCTGACGGTATTCCGCCACGGTCAACCCTTCGAACACCCCTTTATTATACTCCCGCAGTTCGGGGACGGAATGAAGCGGGGTGTCCCGCTCGCCGAGGATGATCCGGGCTGTATCCCTGGTGCGGCACAGGTCGCTGGAATAGGCGGCGTCAAAAGGGACGCCGGCCAGCCGGCGAGCCACCGCCCCGGCCTGCTGCCGCCCCTGAACGGACAGCTCAATATCGGTGTGGCCCTGGATGCGGCCGGCGGCGTTCCAGAGGGTTTCGCCGTGGCGCACGATGTGGATTATGCCCATTGCCGGTTGCCTCCCGGGTTATTCTGCCCGGCGCCGGCCGGGATGAAGGTCGGGGCATTCCCGCTGCCGGGCGGCGCCGGGGCGCGGCGGCCGGCCGGGGCCGGCCCCTCATCCCGGCTTATTTCTGCCATTGCGTCCGCCAGCCGTTGGCAGTCGTTCAGCGGGCGGAGGCCGATGCGGATGCAGTCGGCCAGGCCAAAGGAGGCGCAGTCGCGGACGAACAGGCCCCGCCGCATCAGCCGGTCGCGCCACCAGCTCCCGTCGCCCACTTCGGCTACCAGAAAGTTGGCTGCCGAGGGCAGAAGGCCAAAACCCAGCCGGCCCAGGCGTTCCGTCAGGTAAACTCTGGCATCGTTTACCGCCTGCCGGGCGGCGTTCAGGTACGCTGCATCGGACAGGGCGGCCAGCCCGGCGGCCAGGGCCAGCCCGTTAACGCTCCAGTCCGGCTGGTACTGGGCCAACCGGGCAATCACCTCCGGCGCGGCCACGCCGTAACCCAGCCGCAGCCCGGTCAGGGCATAGTCTTTGGTCATCGAGCGGAGGAGCAGAACATGACCGGCCTGCGTCAGGGGCAGCGAATTCCAGGCATCGGCCACAAAAGACACATAAGCTTCGTCCAGGGCCAGCAGGCTGCCGGCGGCGGCGGCGCATTGGGCCAGGTACGTTACCGCCGGCCGGTTCAGGTAAACCCCGGTAGGATTGTTGGGGTTGCAGAGAAACACCAGGGCGGGCCGTTCCCGGGCAATCAGCGTCGCGGCCTGCTCCAGGTCCCAGCTGAAGCCATCCGACCGCTGTGCGGGCAGCTGCATAACCGCGGCCCCGACCAGGGCTACCGCGCCGGCATACTCGCCATAGGTGGGCGTAAGCAGCAGGGCGGAATTGGCACAGCCGGCCGGCGGCGGCGACAGCCAGGCGCGGGCCAGCAGGTGAATCAATTCGGTGGAGCCGTTGCCTACCAGAATCTGGGCGGGGGCTGCGTCCAGCCGCCGGGCCAGCGCCTCGCGCAATTCCAGGCATTCCGGGTCGGGGTAGGCGGTTAAATCTACTTGCTGCAAGGCCGGCCACAAACCCGGCGGCGGCCCCAGCGGGCTGATGCTGGCGCTGAAATCCAGAACCTGGGCCGGGTTCAAGCCTAAAGCGCGCAGCTGGGCCGGACGGATGCCGCCGTGAGCCGGCCGCCCGGCGTTGGCGGTCTGGGTATCTGGGCCGATTTCCGGGTATGAGGACATACGCCTCCGGCGATTATGGGCCTTTTATTGCCAGACCGCCGCCTTCAGCAGGATCAGGCCGAGGGTCAGCAGCAATCCCGACCCGGCGACGAAATACATGGATTGAACGGCGCGGGCAATGTCCCCGGCGGCCAGAGGGCGGGCAGCGTCGCCCAGCCGGTAATGGCCTTCCTTCTCCAGGGCCACGCCCAGGGCGCCGGCCATGCTGCTCATGGGCCAGCCGGCGTTGGGGCTGGCGGTGCGGGCATGGTCGCGCCACATAATGCGCCAGGCCCCTCCTGCTTGCTGCCCCGGCAGAACCAGGCCGCCCAAAGCCAGCAGCAGGGCCGTCAGCCGCGCCGGAACCAGGTTAATCAGGTCGTCCAGCCGGGCAGACGCCTTGCCCAAGTATTCATACTCGCCCCGATAGCCTACCATACTGTCCAGGGTGTTGACAGCCCGGTAGGCGAAGGCGCCGGGCAGGCCGAAAAGGGCAAAGGCCAGCCAGGGGCCGATGAAGCTGTCGCCGGTGTTTTCCGACACCGATTCTACCGCAGCGGCGATGGCCTGGGTGGGTGTAAGGTCGGCGACGTCCCGGCTTACCAGGGAGCGCATATGCTGCCGCAGGGTCGTCAAATCCCCGCTGACCAGCAGCCGGCCGGCACGGGCCGCTGTCTGGTGCAGCATCCGCAGGGCGAAGGTGGATTTGAGCAGGACTGCGCCGCCGAGAAGGTAGGCCAGAGGGTGCAGTTCCGCCAGCCCCCAGCCGGCGAGCCAGGCGGCGGCGGCCCAGCCGGCGGGAATGAGCAGAGCCATCAGCCCGCCGGCAGCCAGGCCGAGGCCACGGCGGCGCGGCGCGCGCCTTTCGGCCCAGGCCACCGTCCGGCCAATCCACACCGTAGGGTGCAGCCGGGCGGGAAACTCCCGCCCAGCCAGGTCCAGCAGCACGGCCAGCAGCAGGACCAATATATCGGGGGGGATATGCGCTGCTACTGCCAACGCTGCCCCTCTGACGAAGTTTCCGGAAGCGGTATGGCGGCAGCCCCGGACGGCTTAACTGAAGCGGCAGCGTTCCCCTGTGCCGGCCATGTCTGCGGCACGGCAACGAAGATTTCAAGAACTATGCTGGTATGCTGGGCAAGGACATTCTGCCAGGTTTCCCCCGCGGGGACATGGCGAAGCAGCAGGATGTAAAGCCGGACAAGGTTGTACGAACAGGCTTGATGCAATGCGCTCATATATCCAGCGGACGCATACCCGGCGTTCCGGTGTTGTCGGGTTGCCGCTGGTACGCTTTCCCGAAACCGGGTTGCGGGGCTGAACAATTGCTTTGGAACCATTCCCTGGCGCCTTTCCTGCATCGGGATGGTTAAAGGATAAAGAGCAGCGGTTGCAGCCACCCGTAAGGCAGCATGGCAACGGCCGCCAGCAGCAGGGCCGTTTCCGCCAGCTCGTTGGCCGCGCCGTAGCAGTCCCCGGTCAGGCCGCCCAGCATTCGGGCAACAACCCGGCCCAGCAGCCACGCCAGGCCGGAGATGCCCAGCAGCAGACTCAGGCCGCCAATGCCGCCCAGCAGGCCCGCCGCCGCCAGGGCCGTCAGGGCGGCGACGGCCGTTGCCGTCCTCGCCCCTTCCTGGTGAAAGGGCGAACCCAAACCCTGCTCCCTGACGTAGGGGAAAGCCGCCAGCAGCAGCGTCATGGTCCAGCGGGAAAGGGCCGGAAAGAGCAGCAAGGCCCATACCTTGCCTTCCGCTTCCAGCGACAGGAGGGACAGCAGGGCGCCGTACTTGACCAGGAGCAGGCCGGCTGCGCCCGCCACGGCAAAGGCGCCGACGTGCGAATCCTTCATTATTGCCAGCCGCCGTTCCCGGCTGTAGCCCCCGAACAGGCCGTCGCAGACATCCATAAAGCCGTCCAGGTGCAGGCCGCGGGTAACGATGACCAGAAAGACCAGCAGCAGGGACGCGTTCAGGTAGGGGGGGAACAGCTGCCGCGCGCCCCATTCCAGGGCCAGCAGCAGCAGGCCCAGCAGCAGGCCGACCAGGGGAAACCAGGCCCGGGAGTTGCTGACGTCCCGCCGGCTTAACCGGTTTGCGGGGCCGGCCGGGAGCAGGGTCAGCAAGCTGAAAGCGGCCAGCAGCGATGCCAATGTTACAGCCTGCCCGCACTGATTATCGGCCAGAGGGAAGAGCCGCCGGCGGCGTTGCCGTCTGCCCCCACGGACGCTGCTTTGCTGCATTGGCGGGCGCGCTGACCCGGCCTGGTGGATTGGTCGGGCCGGCCGGCATGCCGCCAAACCGGCGCCGGCTCCAGCCGCCGGCCATCCCCACCGTCCGCCGGCCCCCTATTCCGGCTCGCCGGCTTCCGACACGCCGGCTTAACCGGTTTGCGGGGCCGGCCGGGAACAGGGTCAGAAAGCTGAAAGCGGCCAGCAGCGATGCCAATGTTACAGCCTGCCCGCACTGATTATCGGCCAAAGGGAAGAGCCGCCGGCGGCGTTGCCGTCTGCCCCCACGGACGCTGCTTTGCTGCATTGGCGGGTGCGCTGACCCGGCCCGGTGGATTGGTCGGGCCGGCCGGCATGCCGCCAAACCGGGGCCGGCTCCAGCCGCGGACCACCCCCCACCGTCCGCCGGCCCCCTATTCCGGCTCGCCGGCTTCCGACACGCCGGCTTCGGCGAAAGTAGCCATGTCCGACAGGCACAGGGCGGCGGCCTCAATCAGGTGCATGGCCAGGGCGGCCCCGGCGCCTTCGCCCAGGCGCAGGTTCAGGTTCAGCAGAGGGGTCAGGGCCATAGCTTCCAGCCCTACCCGGTGTCCCGGTTCCACCGACTGGTGGGCGGCGATGAAATAGTCCCGGGCCGTTGGGGAAATCAGCCAGGCAAGCAGGGCGGCGGCGCCGGAAATAAAGCCGTCCACCACCACCGGGCGGCGGCTGACTGCCGTCCCCAGCATTGCTCCGGCCAATACGCCGATTTCCAGGCCGCCTACTTTGGTCAACACCTCCAGACCGTCATGGGGGTTAGGGTTGTTGACCGCAATGGCTCGGCGAACCACGGCCGTCTTGCGGGTCAGGCCGGCGTCGTCCAGGCCGGTTCCCCGGCCGGTGGTAAGGGATGGGTCGGCGCCGGCAACGACGGCGGTAATGGCGCTGGAGGCGGTGGTGTTGCCGATGCCCATATCGCCGCAGGCGACCAGGTCGGCGCCTTTGCCGATTTGCTCCCGGGCGGCGTCGATGCCGATTTCCAGGCAGCGGATGGCCTGTTCCCGGGTCATGGCCGGCCCTGCGGTCATGTTGGCGGTGCCGGGCGCCACCTTGACGGACCGGAGCAGCGGGTGCGGTTCCAGGTCGGCGGCGACGCCGGCGTCGAGGATGACGATTTCCGCGCCGGCGTGGCGGGCCAGAACGTTGATGCCGGCGCCGCCGCGCAGGAAGTTACAGACCATCTGCGGGGTAACCTCCGGCGGGTAGGCGCTGACCCCTTCGGCGGCCACGCCGTGGTCGCCGGCCGCCAGGATTACCGCTTTGCGGCCAATGCGCGGCGCGGGCTGCCCGAACATTCCGGCCAGCATAACCGATAGCTCTTCCAAACGGCCCAAGCTGCCCGGGGGCTTGGTCAGGGTATTCTGGCGGGCGCGGGCGGCGGCCATTGCCCCTGCATCCAGGGGGGCAATGGCGGCGGCGGTCTGGTCAACCAGGGGCGATATGGTCATGGCAAGCCTCTTGCCGCCCCCAACGGGCCAAAGGCGGCGCTTGGGCCGCCGAAAAGGGCGTGCGGCGGCCTTTCCGGGCGGCTGAATAAAATTCGGGTTCCTTAAAACTCAATCCCCGGCTGGGCCTTAATGCCCTGCTGGTAAGGGTGTTTAACCACGTTCATTTCCGTTACCAGGTCGGCATACTCTACCAGGGCTTCCGGGGCGTGGCGGCCGGTGATGATAACGTGCATCATCTCCGGGCGGTTTTTCAGGGTTTCAATCACCGCATCGGTGGGAACCCACCCGTAGTGCAGGGGGTAGGTAAACTCGTCCAGCACCACCACGTCATAATCGGGCGAGGCCAGCACCTCGCGGGCGTCTTCCCAGAGGGCGCGGGCCAGGTCGGCGCTTTGTTCCAGGTCCCGGGAGCGCCAGGTAAACCCGTCGCCCATGGCGCGCATGGGTACGCCAATTTTCCGGGCGGCCCGTTGTTCGCCAAAATTGGCGGTGGTGTGCTTGATGAACTGAAGCATTATTACCCGCAGATCCCGCCCCCAGGCGCGGAACAAAACGCCCATGGCGGCGGTGGTTTTGCCCTTGCCGTTGCCGGTATTGACGATTACCAACCCCTTGTTGATGCGGGGGCCCTTGACCGACTGGGGGGCTTCCTGGCTGGCCTGGTCAGCGCTCATTACTGTATGCCCTCTCCTCATGTTTAGCCTGGAACATGGCCTTGAAAGGCGGGGAACCGGTTGCCCGGAAAGCCGCTGCCTATTGGAGCCGGCGGCCCTTTTGCGTGTCTGCCGCCGTTGACCGGCCATACGCTGCGGCCGGGTTGCCGGCCGGTCGGGAGCAGGCAGCCACGAACCGGCGGGCCAGGCCGGGCGCGCTGCCCAGGTGAATATGAATGTAAGAAGCCGACACGCTGCCTGTCAGGTATCCCTCCAGCCGGTTATTCTGGTTCACCACCCGATACATCGCCTGTTCCGGGTTGGGTGATTGGGATAGCGCCGACCAGTGGAACTCGTGGCCGCGGACGCGCTGCCCCCGGGCCAGCAGGGGCGTATCGGCGCGGGCGGCCACTTCCCGGTAACCGAGGGTCAGCCGACGGCCGGTCATGGAAGAGACGGCCGGCAGCGCCCCGACCATCGGGTATTCGGCGCCCTCCAGGTCGGAGAGGCTTTGGCCCAGGTACATCAGCCCGCCGCATTCGGCATAGACCGGCAGGTCTTCCGACAGGGCCTGCCGCAGGGCGGCCAGCATGGGCCGGTTGGCGGCCAGTTCGGGGGCGAACATTTCAGGGAAGCCGCCGCCAAGGTAAACCCCGCCCACGCCGGGCGGCAGCGCCTGGTCGCTCAGCGGGCTGAAGGGAACCAGTTCAGCGCCCCAGGCCTCCAGCAAATCCAGGGAATCCTGATAATAGAAACTGAAAGCCCGGTCCCGGGCGATGGCGATGCGGGCGCGCCGCGGCTGCGGTTCCACCGGATAGACCACCGCTTCGCCGGCCGGGGGGCGGGCCGTAGCCGCCAGCCGCGCCACGCCGGCCAGGTCGATGGTTTCTTCCACCTGGGCAATCAGGGCATCGTACCACTCTTGTACCACCGTGCCTTCTACGGCAGGAATCAAACCCAGGTGGCGCTCCGGCTGGCCCAACCGCTCCTGGCGGGGCAGGTAGCCCAGCACGGGCAGACCGGTAGCGGCCTCGATTTGAGGCTGGCAGAACTCCAGGTGCCGGGGCCCGCCGACGCCGTTCAGGATAACGCCGGCGAGGCGCAGGTCGGGGTCGAACTGCTGGTAGCCCAGCACTTCGGCGGCGACGCTGCGGGCCACCCTGGCGGCATCGGCCACCAGAATAACCGGGGCGTCCAGCAGCTTGGCCAACTGGGCGGTCGAACCCTCTTCGGTCAGGCTGGCGTGGCCGTCATAAAGGCCCATTACCCCCTCAACTACGGCCAGACGGCCCGGCCCGGCGGCCCGGCGGAACAGCTCGGCGGTGGTTGCGTGGGGCAGCAGCCAGGTATCCAGGTTGCGCGAGGGGACGCCGCAGGCCAGTTGATGGTAGGAAGGGTCGATATAGTCCGGCCCGGCCTTGAAGGGCTGAACCCGGCAGCCGCGCCGGGTAAGGGCGCCCATTATTCCGGTGGCAATGGTGGTTTTACCCACGCCGCTGCGCACGCCGGCAATTACCACGGTTCCGGCAGTTGGGGTGTTGGGGTTTGGCGATTTGCTGGCGAAGCAACTGGTCATGGTTATGCCTTCCCGTCCCGGCTTCGGGCTTCCGTCAGGCCTTGAGCCGCAGTCTGGGGCTGTATTTTCCGGTAATGCCGTTCACGGCATAGCGCGGCGGGTTGGTCTGCCGGTTTAATGGCGCCAGCCTCGGTGAAGCGCCGGTGGTTCAGGGTCATATAAACTTCCGGGGTGGCCGCCGTGCTGGACAGCATCAACGCTGCCTGGTTAAACTCTGCCTGATTGAAACCCGGTTGGCATTCCGCAAAGGGCTGGCGCAGTATCCGGCCGCTCTTGCCTGGGGCTGGGCTGCGCCTCCATTATGCAGTTTAGCGGCGGAAAATGCTACCGGCAAAGCCCGGCGGCCCGGCCGAGGCCGCGCCGCCCCCCCGGGGGCCGGCGTTGCAGGCGCTGGCCGGGTCAGGGGATGACGGGGAAAGACCGGAGGGTACGCCGGAGCGCAAACCGCTGCGCCCCCGGCTGCGAAGGGGAGGAGGTCCTGCACAGCCGAAACGTGCCCCATCCGGTCATCCCCCGGGTCGGTTCAGCGGCCAGGCCGTTGAGCCGTCTTGAGGCAATGCCGCCCGGCTTCGCTTTGCCGGCGGGCGGCGCAAGCAGAAACCGGAAACAAAAAAACCTGACCGGGAAGGTCAGGCTTAAACCAGCGAACCGACCTGTACACCTTTCCGCGAAGCGTATCCAGTCCAAACCTGAAGGCAGGTCTCCTGGCTTCTGGCGGTTAACAGAACCTCTCGGCCTTCCCGGCCCCGGGGGGCCAGTGGCTTCCGTACAGCAAAGGAATAGAGAGGTTCCGGCCAGTTACAGTGGCGCGACCACGCCGGATTTTCACCGGCTTCCCTTTTCAGCCCCGACCTGGCGGGGCCACCTTCAGACAATTCAGATTTTTAAGGTAATTGTATGCCCACTGCCCGGTAGCATACTGGAGGGCGCGCCGGAAGTCAACCGGGAACCGGGGATGTTCCCAATGCCGGAACTTTTCTGCTAAAATCGGCAGCCGCAGACCCCCACCGACAGGAAAGGCTGCTTCAACCAAATCGGTACAACCTGATGAGGCAAACTATGATAGCTAAAGGCAGCCACCTCCCCGGTTCCGGAATGAATACCCCCCCCCCCCCCCCCCCCCCCCCCGACTTTCCTGCCAGGGGGAGGCTGCTGATGTTGCCCTCCTTTACCAGGGACGCGGCCGCTGTCGCCGCCAGCATGGTACTGGCGCTTGTCGCTATCTTCCTAATCTATGAAGCGGCGACGCCGCCAGCCGTGAACGCGCAGTCAACGTCTATGAAGGCGATCGTCACCAGTGTAGTCGTCAACAGCGACGGCACCGAAGCGACCCTAACCTGGCAGGCAGGACCGGGCTGCCCGTCGAAGAGCCCTAACCACTTAATCAACTTGAGACGCGACGACTTACTGGGCCGCCTCATTGATTTAGACCCCACCCCCGGAGATGGCGTATATCGGAGCCCTGGAAGTTTAACCGCAAGAGGGTTGGTCGCAAACACCAAATACCAGTTCGAGATTCGGGCCTTTGGTTGCGGCCAGACGGCTGATACAGTCTTCCCCTTCACCTCTACACCTACCCCCACCGATACACCGACGCCCACCAATACGCCAACGGACACGCCCACGCCCACCAATACGCCAACGGACACGCCCACGCCCACCAATACGCCAACAGACACGCCCACACCTACCAATACGCCAACGGACACACCGACGCCCACCAATACGCCAACGGACACGCCCACGCCTACCAATACGCCAACGGACACACCGACGCCCACCAATACGCCAACGGACACGCCCACGCCTACCAATACGCCAACGGACACACCGACGCCCACCAATACGCCAACGGACACGCCCACGCCTACCAATACGCCAACGGACACACCGACGCCCACCAATACGCCAACGGACACGCCCACGCCTACCAATACGCCAACGGACACACCGACGCCCACCAATACGCCAACGGACACGCCCACGCCTACCAATACGCCAACGGACACACCGACGCCCACCAATACGCCAACGGACACACCGACGCCCACCAATACGCCAACGGACACACCGACGCCCACCAATACGCCAACGGACACACCGACGCCCACCAATACGCCAACGGACACGCCCACACCAACTAGCACCCCCACCGACACCCCCACACCAACCAATACGCCAACGGACACGCCCACGCCAACCAGCGCCCCTACCGACACGCCCACGCCAACCAGCGCCCCTACCGGTACACCCACGCCTACCAATACCCCTACCGGTACACCCACGCCTACCAATACCCCTACCGGTACACCCACGCCTACCAATACCCCTACCGACACGCCCACGCCAACCAGCGCCCCCACCGACACGCCTACCCCGACCGACACGCCAACGGATACGGATACGGATACGCCCACACCCACGCCGACCAACACCCCGACCGACACGCCTACCCCGACCGACACGCCAACGGATACGGATACGCCCACACCCACGCCGACCAACACCCCCACTGACACGCCTACCCCGACCGACACGCCAACGGATACGGATACGCCCACACCCACGCCGACCAACACCCCTACTGATACGCCCACGCCAACCAGCGTCCCTACTGATACGCCCACGCCAACCAGCGCTCCTACCGACACGCCCACGCCAACCAGCGCCCCCACGGACACGCCCACGCCAACCAGCGCCCCTACCGACACGCCTACCCCGACCGACACGCCAACGGATACGGATACGCCCACACCCACGCCGACCAACACTCCGACCGACACGCCTACCCCGACCGACACGCCAACGGATACGGATACGCCCACACCCACGCCGACCAACACCCCTACCGACACGCCCACGCCCACCAGCGCCCCAACGGATACGCCGACACCAACCAGCGCCAACATGCCCACGCCGGAAAGGCCCCGCGTTGTCCAGGGCGCCTTGAACCAGAACGTTCCGCGCCGAGGGGCTGCGGGCACTGCTGCGCCGACGGCAACAGCGACCCCGGTTCCGACGGATACGCCCACGCCGGCGCCCACCAGCACGCCGGCGCGGACAATGACGCCAACGGCTGCGCTTACCAGCACACCGGCGCCGACAATGATGCCGACCACCGGGCCAGCGGTTCCGGCAACCGATACGCCGGCGGCCACCGTCCCGGCAACGCTCACCAGCACGCCAGCCCCGACCAATACGCCGACCTCGGTTCCTGTCCCGACGGCTACACCGACGGCAGGCCGAAGGGCGACGCCGACCTTGCTGCCCCCGGCTCCGACCGCGACGGCGACCTTGCTGCCCCCGGCTCCGACCGCGACGGCGACGGCGATGCCCCCGGCTCCGACCGCGACGCCGACCTTGCTGCCCCCGGCCCCGACCGCTACGGCTACGCCGCCAGCGTCCCTTCTGCTGCCGGACAGTCCCCTGGGTGTCGTCCGGCCGGCGCCGACGGCGACGCCCGCCGCGACGGCCACGCCGGCCATGGCGGTGGTGGAACCAACGGCCACGCCAGTACCGCCGCCGGCGGCCCAGCCGACGGAACCGCCGCCGGCTCAAACCCCGGAACCTTCCGGCGGCGTCAACTGGCTGCTGTGGGGAATGGCCGGGTTGCTGGCGGTAGTATTGCTTGGCGGCGGGGTATATCTGTACCAGCGGCGGCGGTAGTCCGTCCTGGTTGACCGGCCGGGTTGTTCTGGCCAACAAGCTTCGGGCAGACCGGCCGGCCCGCGAAGCCGCAGCAGACGGACGCTTGCCGGGTATATAGCTGGCAGCCGGCGAACCGGCATCCGATAGGCAAAAAGGGGGCGGTGAACCGGAACGAAGGGCTGCATTCCCGATTGAAGGGTCGGTTGAACCGGCGGCACCGGAAGAGGAAGGGGTACAGCAAGAGCTTGCGGAGGCCGAGAGGCTCCGCAGCGTTGTTCTGCCGGCGGCTGGGCTTGCGCTAATACCAGCGTTTATTGCGAATACCGCCGGAGCCGGCCGGCCTTGACAACCCGGCTGGCAAAGCTAGAATTGGCGCAGGAAAATCAACCTTGAGGTTGAATGAGGAGAGTCTGCTATGCCTTTCTGTACCAAAGGCGATGTTACGATTCATTACGAGGAAGTCGGCTCCGGTTTCCCGCTGCTGGCAACCCCCGGCGGCGGCTTGAATTCGGTGATGAGCGGCTGGCCCCGGCAGGTGTTCGATGCTATGGAGGTGTTCAAGGACGACTTCCGTTGCATTACTATGGACCAGCGCAACGCCGTTGGCGGCCAGTCCACCGGCCCGGTTCAGGTTGAAGACCCGTGGGGAGCTTTCGCCGACGACCAGTTGGGGTTGATGGACCACCTGGGCATTCAGGAGTTCCTGTTCATTGGCTACTGCATCGGCGGGCCCTTTGCCATGAAACTGGTGGAGCGGGCGCCGGAACGGGTTCTGGCGGCGGTTCTGTGCCAGCCGGTGGGACATTCCGGCAAAACGCCTGACGCTATGTATAACTCGGGCCGGGACGCCTGGGGGCCGGAACTCTGCGCCCGGCGGCCCGATGTAACCATGTCAACGGTGGAACAGTACCTGCATAACCTCTATCGGGTGCAGCCGGACTTCGTTTACAGCGTGTCGCGCGACTTTGCCCGGGCCTGCAATACGCCGCTGCTGGTCATGCCGGACGATACCCCGTCCCATTCCTATGAGGCGGCTATGGATTTGGCGGCGCTGGCCCCCCGGGCCCAGGTAACGGCCTACCCCTGGAAGGAGGAGCCAGCCCTGAAAGAGCAGACGATTAACCAGGTGCGCGAGTTCCTGCAGGCGCACCAGCCGGTAGGCGCCGGCCGCTGACCGGGGAGCCGGCGGGCAGGGTCGGCCTGGCGTCCGTTCATTTTTCGGGCGGGCGGCTATCCGGCGTATAAACCTCTGGCGGCGCACAAACCCAGGGGGCGGGTCTTGTACCCGCCCCCTTTTGCCGGTTATGCCATGCAACCGGTCAAGGCAACCGGTCAGGCAGCCGTTGGCCGAAAGGCGCTCACTCGATGAACCGCAGGGTGTTGCCCCGCAGGCGCGGAGCGTAATAGGGCTGCCATTCAATATCGTCGGCCAGCCCATAGACGTACACCACCTCGAAGAAGGGCAGGAAGAAAGCCTGCTCGTAAGAGTAATCGGCGATTTCCTCCATGGCTTTGGTCCGTTCCGGGCCTTCCGGAAGGGCGTTGGCTTCAGTTTTCCAGGCCTCGAAATCTGCGGAGCAGACCCGGCTGCTGCGGTTGAAGCAGCTGAGGCGGGAGTTGTTGAACCGCTGCATATCCAGGATTTCGTTGGAAGTGGCTATCTCGTAAGCGTGGGAGCTGACGTAGGCCGGGCCGGGCGGGTCCCGGTCGGCGCAGTCCATAGCTTCCTTGTAGTCAGGCTCGCTGGCGAAGCGGCCGCAGCCGGAAATCTGTATTTCCCGGGCTGCGCCCAGGTCGCCGTGGGAGTTCAGGTTGGCGTTGACGCCCACCTCCCGCCAGGACTGGATTACCGACTCCATAATTTCGAGGCCGCGGATGTTGGAGCCGGGGCGGGTGTTAATGTTGATTTCGTTCTCCGGGTTATAACCGGCTTCTTCCAGCAGTTCGCGGGCCAGTTCCGGGTTATACTCCCAGGTTCGGGAGTTCTCTTCGGTAATGCCCACGGTCCCCATCATGGAAATGGCCTGGTGGCAGGGGATTTGGCCGTTGAAGAAGGAGTCCAGCATGGTCTGGCAGTCCACGGCGTGGGACAAGGCCTGCCGCACCTTCTGCTTGGCCAGTTCATCGTGGAAGACGGTGTCGAAGACCAGGGTATAAACCTCGGCGGTTTTGCCGCTGACCGTCTTGTTCACGGTTTCGGCTTCCTCGAAGCCGATGTCGGCGGCCCAGTGGGCCTCGCCGGTGCGAATCATGGCGGCGCGCACGGTGGCCTCCGGCCGGTAGGTATGGGTCAGGTACTGGATGCTGGGCGCCTGGGAGAACCAGTTCTCGTTGGGCAAGTAATCCTCATAGGCCTCAAACTCGGTGCTTACCCCCAGGGTGAATTCGGCAATCCGGTAAGGGCCGAAGCCGATGGTCATATTGGAACGCTCTTCTTCAGTGGCGTTCTCAAACCACTCCGGGTCCTGGAAATCGGCAAAGAGGGCGGTGCGCGGGTAGATGGGGCAAGGGTTGGGGCAGACGGCGTGCACCGTCAGGTCGTCGATTACCTGGGCGGTCATATCCGGGCCGGTCCAGGTAACCGAGGCGCTGGGGTTATCCGGGAAGCCGTTGTATTCGATGCCGTACTTGGCGGCGGCGGCGTTCCATGGGGCGCCATTATGGAACTTAACCCCCTCCCGGAGGTTGAACTGCCAGCGATTCAGGTCAACCTGCTCCCAGCTGTCCACGCCGGACAGGGGCACGATTTCGCTGGTGCGGTCATCCAGCCAGGTCAGGAAGTCGGTAACGAAGTCCTGGCAGCCCATGCTGTGGATTTCGGCAGAACAGCCGTCGCTCCAGGCGCCGACGCCGGCCGGTTCAGCCTCGGTAACCACTATTGCGTGGTTCTTGGCGCTGACCGCCGGCGGTGGCGGCGTATCGGTCGGCTGCGGCATGGCGGTGGGCGTCGGGTCGGCGGCGGCGCTGTCGGAGCCGGCGTCGGTCGAGCTGACCGGCGTTGCCGTTGCCGGCACATCGGTGGCCTCGGGTATCATCTGGGGAGCAAAAGTTGCCGTGGGCGCTGGCGCCTCGGTAGCCGCTGCCGGCTGCGCTGCCGGTTCTTCCGCCGTGCCGCAGGCAACCGCCAACGCTGCCAGCAGGGGCAGCAGCGCCCAGAAGCGCCAGGTAAGTTTTCTGCTTGGTGGCAAGATGAATCCTCGCACGATTTCCCTCCTGTTTGCTACGAATATCGTATTATATATTCCTTATCTATCCTTTTTCATCCACGCTCCTTTACCGGGTTTGCCGCTTCAACTACGTTGAGCAGTATGGAACCTTATAATACATAGAATTGAAAATGTCAAACCGGCCCGCCCGATGGCATGAAGCCGGTTTTCCGGGGTTAGCCGGCGCCGGAATGACGGCAGCCGGTTGACCGTCCGGCCAGTCAAAGGGGCGGCGCTGGCGTGGGGCCGGCGGCGGAACCGGAGCCGGTGAAGACAGCGGTAAGGGCGGGCGGCCCTGGCGTGGGGGCAAGCGGGGCAGCAAGGTTTCGGAGGGCGGGTTGCCGAATGCCCGCCCCCTGGCCGCCACAGAGATAGCCGGCCGCCGGCCCGGTGGCCGTTCAGCCGGGCGCTAATCGAACAGTATGACGCTGCGGGCCACGCCGCCGCCCTTCATATCGGCGAAAGCCTCGTTCAGCTGCGCCAGCTTCAGACGCTGGGAAACCAGCTCATCCAGCTTCAACCGGCCCTGAAGGTAAAACTCCACATAGCGGGGCATATCGGTGCGGAACCGGTTGGAACCCATGCTGCTGCCCTGGAGCTTCCGCTCCCGCCGCAGGAAGCCGCCGGCGTCAATCTCTAGCATGGTTCCCTCGGGAATCATCCCGATTACCGTAGCCGTGCCGCCGGGCCGCAGCATCTGGTAACATTGTTCGGCGGTTTCCTTCAGGCCGATGGCCTCAAAGGAATAATCCACCCCGTCGTCGGTCAAGTCCCGAATCTTCGCCACCACCTCGCCGCCGGAAGCGTCGATAACATCGGTGGCGCCAAACTCCCGAGCCATGGTCAACTTGGTCTCCACCGTATCCACGGCAATAATCCGCAAAGCCCCGGCCAGGGCGGCCCCCTGAATGCAGTTAAGCCCCACGCCGCCGCAGCCGACCACGGCCACGGAACTGCCGGGCTTTACCTGGGCGGTATTCAGCACTGCCCCCAGGCCGGTAGTGGCCCCGCAGCCGATGAGGGCCAGCTGTTCCATTGGCACGTCGTCCCGCACCTTAACGCAGGCGTTCTCGTGAACCAGCATTTGCTCGGCGTAAGACCCCAGCTGAGCCATTTGGGTGATGGCCTGACCTTGCTGACGCAGCCGGGGCGGCTGCTCCGGCGAGCGCACCACGTCGGTGCGCGAGCAAAGAACCGGCTGCCCCCGCAGACAGAACTCGCAGTGGCCGCAGAAGACGGACAGGCACATAATCACCGTATCGCCGGGTTTCAGGTAGGTTACCTGCTCCCCCACCGCCTCCACCGTGCCGGCCGCTTCGTGGCCCAGAACCGCCGGCAGCTGAATGGTATAGCTGCCTTCCACATAATGCAGGTCGCTATGGCAAACGCCGCTGGCCCCGGTGCGTATCAACGCTTCCCGCGGCCCCGGCGAGTCCACTGCCACTTCTTCTACTGCCAGGGGGGTGTTAACCTCGCGTAAAACGGCTGCCTTCATCGCCATACCTCCAGAGTAATTTGTGGTTCACGTAACAGGGTTGGGGTACGCAAGCAGTTTTGCGATGGTTCCGGGTTGTCTTCGGCCTGCCGGGGCATTTTAGCAGAATAGAGGGGCGACGACGGCATTGCCCCTGTACCAGGTGGTCTATGTGCCAGGGGGCATTTCAGCAGAATAGAGGGGCGGCGATGGCAAGCCAGGCCCAGCCGGGGCGTATCAATGCCGGGGAGCCGCCGGCAGGGTTTCCGTTTGAGTTTCAAGACGGGTTATGCGGGTTTTCAGGGCAGCCTTTGGCTGTGGGTATTACTCCGGTAGCCGGCGGGACGGCCAGCATACGTTCAGCCGGCCATTTTGTACGCTAATTGCCAAGAGAGGCATTGCCGAAAGGCCCTTGCGCCTTGCAGGGTGTCGGATGTCTTTGTATTATCTAAATGGGCTTACCCAAACAGAACCGTCGCTTCAGTATATGGGGGACGACATGAAGCCCCATGTTTTCGCAGTAGAGTTGGAACCGGATGAAAGTGGCTGGCTGGTTACCTGCCCATCCCTTGAGCAGTACGCGGCCTATACCTGGGGGCGCACCGAAGCAGAAGCGCTGGCTAATATCGGGGAAGTAATCGGGATGATTCTTGAGGAACTGGTTGAGAGCGGCGTTCCCACTCCGCAGGAAGCCGCCCGAAGCGACCTGGCCGGCAACCGGCAGCGTGTAGAAGTATCGGTCTAGCGCGGTTGGGGGTTATTGACCACTAAAACGGCGGCTTGAAACCGTCCTTGCCCTGCCCCAGTTCCAGGCCGTGTTCCGACAATACATCCTCCAACACACTGAAGACCATCTGGTAATGCTCCAGGTATTCATCCTTGAAGGACGCTTGATTGCACTCCAGCTTTTCAGCGACCAGGTCAAGGGCCTTTTGCCGGGTGCCGGCGACGAATTTGCCACGGGTGAAATGAAAGGGCTGGGCAATAAACTTTTTGACGCCGGTAGCGACCAGACTGTCGGCAAAGGCGTAAGGGCTGGAGATGATTAGCAGGGGCGTCATGGTAATGCAGGCGCCAATGCCTGCGGCTTGTACTTGCTTGATAGCCTCCAGCCGAACCGGGTTTGCCGGGCAGAAAGGTTCGAAGGTACGCCGAATGTCCTCATCATCGGTGGTAACGGTCATATTGACCTGTACCCGTCCCCCGTTGGCCTCAATCCGGCGGAACAGGTCAGCATCCCTGGTAACATCGGGGCTGCGGGTTTGCACCACCAGCCTGGGTTGATGCCCATCGGCCATTACTTCCAGCAGACGCCGGGTAAGCTGCAACTCCCGCTCCACCGGCTGGTATGGGTCGGTAACGCTGCTCAGGTAAATCAGCTTGCCGTCCAGGGCGTCGGGCTTACGCTTCAGCCGATTTTGCAATAACTCAACGGCATTCTCCTTGACCGAAACCCAATAGCCCCAACTGTCCCGCTTCGCAGCGTCGTGGCTGAAGAAAGCGGCGTAGCAGTAGGCACAGCCAAAGGAACAGCCGGAATAAGGGTTCAGGGTAAAGTCATAAGCGTCCATGAACCCGGTAGCGCGGGTGAGGATTTCCCGGGCCTGGATATAGCTGACTTTTACCCCGCCAATTCGTTCTGGCCTTAAAGGGGCTTCCGGCTGGTTTGCCCCGTCAGCAAAAAGGCTTAACTGAGGGCTTTCGGCGGCCATAATTTTCAGCTGCCCCCTTATTACCTGAGGCTACCAGCCCGGTAAAGCCATCAGAAGGGTAGGTCATCTATTTCCGTGGATGGCGTCAACATATATATTGAACCTTGAGCCTCAAAACGATAGGTAACAAAAGCGGTGGGGTGGCTGGTTAAATACCCTCTGGCAAAGCCGTCCTCATATGGCAGAACCTTTTGGGCTATATATTCATTATATAGCTTTTTCCGAAATTCGGACGCTCTTTCGAAATCTCCGTATAATGAGAATTGCTCTTGCGAGGGAAATACAGTCGTAAGAGATTCACCGTACCAGTTTTTCTCAGGTACAAAGGCGTTACCGCTTGCCCCTGGATGGCAGGTAACCAGAACCACTTCGGGGTTGCTATTACTGATTTTAAGAGAGGTTTTTTGCTTTAACTCCTTTGCAGTTTTTGCATATGCCACGTGCAGCAAGCTAAACCAAAGTACATTCTCCTGCTTTTGTATCTGGTCAGACTCTATATACTGCATCAGCTTACTGGCTTCCCTGACGCTATCAAGCGCAGGATAATTGTTTATTTCCTCGATGAAAGCGTCCCATAGCTTAGCCCCCATTTCGGTCATGGCGCGGGCTGGGTCGCTGGCCCGAATAGTTATCTGAGGGCATCTGATATGCTTATCCAAAGCTTCTGATGCAGCCAGCAGCAAGGCGAACCGCATTGCCCCTTGCCCGCAGCCAATATCGTAAACGCAAAGGTCTCCCTTCCCGCTCATCAAAGGGTTCACTGCAACGGGTATCTTTTGGATTAACGAATACGCCATATTGATATGGCTCGGTTGATACCATACCGGGTAGTAAAAAGAATCCCATTCGTTATAAATGGGCATAGTTCCATTTTGCAGACCCTCGCATGCTTTAAGCACGTGTATTATTGCCTGCGCAACTTGTTCTTGGGGGATCCTTTTAGTCAGCTCCGGCAAGCGTTGCTCAGCAACACTGGCCAATGATGTATCCAGCGCTTCTATTAGGGCCAAGAGTTTCTTTTCCTGCATTTTGCAGTCCGTTCCTCCTGAAGTCTTACCCAAATAATAGAGTTCACAGCGGGACTGGTCAAACCCTTGCGGTCACCCCCCATCCCCTCCCCCCATATGCTACAATAACCCCCAGCTTTGCCTTGCCGTTGTTCCGGTTTGGCCTGGCGGGAGGGGGTTTATGGCCGGCAATCGGGTTGCGGTGGGAAACGTGGAAATTGTTTCCCTGTCCGACGGTTTTCTGGAGTTCGATTTGTGCAACTTCTTCCCCAACCACCAGTCGGAGGCGGAGTGGCAGGGTTACCGGCAGCATCTGGTAGATGGAAACAAGGTTCGGTTTAACCTGGCCTCTTACCTCATCCGCTCCGGGGGGCGCACCGTGCTGGTGGATACCGGGATGGGCGCCCGTCCCGCCGCTGCGCCGGATGTTCCCTGGGGGCAGTTGCTGAACGACTTTCAGGCCCACGGGCTGCGCACCGATGAGGTGGATCTGGTGGCGCTGACGCACCTGCATCGGGACCACGTGGGCTGGAACCTGATGCCCCCGGCGGAGGAGGGCGGCCGGTATGTGCCTACCTTCGCCAACGCCCGCTACTGGCTTAGTGTTAAAGACTGGGAGGCCTGCCACGACCCGGAAGTAATGCCGGCCCGTTTCCCCAACGCCGCCGCCGCCGTCTGGCCGCTGGAGGAGTTGGGCCTGATTGAGTTTATGGACGGTGAGCAGGCTTTGACCGATGAGTTGACGGCCTTCCCCACGCCGGGCCATACCCCCGGCCACATGAGCATCATGGTTAACTCCCAGGGGGAACGGGCCATCATTCTGGGCGATGCAATCCATAATCAGGCCCAGGTTAACGAAACCCATTGGGCGTCGCGGGCCGATATGGACCCGGAGCAAACCATCATTACCCGCCGCCGGTTGATGGAACGGCTGGAGACGGAGAATATTCTGGGCATCATCGGCCACTTTCCCTATCCGGGTTTTGGCCGGGTAGTGCGCGCTCAGGGTCGCCGTTACTGGCAGGCGCTCCAGCCAACCGGGGCGTGAGCGAGCCGTACGGGGCCTGCCCCCGCCGACTGACCGAGCCGGCCTGGCCGGTTGATATTCCGGAAATCAGCAAAGGTGAAAACAGATGAAATTTGGCCTCTTCCATTCAGTGCAGCTGCCCGACCCGTCCCGGCAGAACCAATACTACCGCGAGGCGCTGGAACAGGTGCTGTGGGCCGAGCAGCTGGGCTACGAATCGGTCTGGATGACCGAGCATCACTTCTCCCGGCATGGTATCGTATCGGCTTCCCTGTCGGTGCTGGCTTACCTGGCCGGCCTTACCAGTTCCATCCGGCTGGCTACCGCCGTTACGGTTCTGCCCTTCCATAACCCCATTCAGATTGCCGAAGAAGCGGCTACTGTGGACCTGCTGAGCAATGGGCGGCTGGACCTGGGCGTGGGGCGGGGCTACCAATGGGGGGAGTTCCACAAGCTGAACATCCCGATGGAGGAGGCTGACCGCCGGTTTCAGGAGTCGATCGGGGTGATGACCCGGGCCTGGACCAGCCAGGAGCCTTTTGACCACCGGGGTGAGTTCTGGACGTTTAACGATATGACGGTGCTGCCGCGTCCGGTGCAGCAGCCCCACCCGCCCTTGTGGGTGGCCGCCGCCAGTCCCGGCAGCATGGATCGCATCGCCCAGCATGGCTGGAACCTGCTGGTGGGCCAGGGTATTACCTATGAGCAGGTGGGCGAGCAGGTGGCGTACTTTAAGGGGGCGGTGGGTGAAACCGGCGCCGACTTTGACCCGGACCGGGTTAAGGTGGCGCGGGCCATGTACACGGCGCCCACCGAGAAACAGGTTCGGCAGGATGCCGAGGAGCCTTTTATGTGGTTCAAGACTACCGGCGATGCGGTGGGGGCGCCGCCGGAACGCCGCGGGGAGTTGCTGCCGGAGAATTTTCAGGCCTACCGCCGTCGCTTTGCCGCCGAGACTACCTTCAGCTTTGATGAGCTGACAGAGAAGGTTATTCTCTTCGGCACCCCTGAGCAGGTGGGCGAGCGGGTGGAGCGGCTGCAAAAGGCGGGCGTTAGCAGCATCATCTTCTTCGCCAATTACGGCGGTATTGAAAGTCAGAAAGTGAAGGATTCCCTGGAGTTGTTCGCCACGGAGGTGCTGCCCCACTTTCAGGATTAGGTTCAGCCTGGGGCATACCGGCAAGGGCGTACGACGGCCGGCGTACCGGTCGGCTTCCCGGCCCTGGCCCGGCGTTCCGGAAAGGCCGGGCGGTCGGTACAACGGCGGATAGTTGGCGTCCGGTTCTTTCGCTTGGGAAAACGGGCTGCCGGGCCGCCCGTTTTCCGGAAAGGCGAAAAGGCCGGCTCCGGCGGTCTGCCAGCTTATCGGCCGGGGCTGCCAGTGGGCTGCCGACTATACCGGGTTGAGAGTTTGCCGGCTTGCCGTCCGGGGTAACCAAGAATACTGGCGTTGAAGGCCCAGGTTGGCAGCCGATATGAATTCCCCGGTTTCCCGAACCCGCAGGGTATTGCCGCGACCGCAGCCGGGAAGTTGGCCGGCCCACGGGCGAGAGTTGGCGCTGTACCTGGGGCTTTACCTGGGCTACCTGGCGGTTCGAGCCCTGACGCCGGAAGGGGATGCGCTGGCCCTGGCTAATGCCCGGCGGATAGTCGCGCTGGAGAAATCCCTGGGCCTGTTTTATGAGCCAGTCTGGCAGCAGTGGGCCCTGACCAACGCTCAGGCGCTGGTAACCGTCATGGGCTGGGTTTACGTCATCACCTACTGGCCGGTCATTCTGCTGGCGGCCCTGCTGTTGTACCTTTTCCGCCGCGCCGATTACCGCCGCTACCGCCGCCTGATGGTGGCGCACCTGTGCCTGGCCCTGACGGTATTTGCCTGGTTTCCGCTGGCGCCGCCCTTCAAGACCGATTACCTGGTTGATACCATTGGGCTGCTGGGCCCCGGGTTTTATGGCGGGCCGGCCATGACCCAAATCTACAATACCAATGCTGCCATGCCCAGCCTGCACTTTGGCTGGTCGGTCATCTTTGGCTGGCTTTTCCTGCGGGAACTGCCGGGGTGGTACAAGCTGGCTGGCCCGGCCTACCCGCTGTTAACGCTGGCGGCCATAATCATCACCGGCAACCACTACATCGTCGATGCGGTGGCCGGCACTGCGCTGATTGGGGCAGCGTGGATGGTTCTGGCAGCTTTGCGCCGTTGGCGCAAGATAGCCGTCCGCAGCTGCCGGCGAGCGACCGTAAAGGCTGCGCCGGATTGATGCGGGGCAGGCGTCAGGGCTGAATTACCGCGGACTGCCCGGGCAAAGCGTCCGCTTCCCGGAAGGGTCAGGCCCACTTTGGAAAGACGCTGCCCGGAGTAGCCCAGGGGATTTGGCGGGACGGGGCGCCGGCGCTGTAAAACACGCCGGCGCTGACGAAGCGGACGTTAACCGTGCAGCTCAATCCCGGGGGAAGTACCCTGGTTTGGCAAAGCCATGCCGCAGGCAGGGGGGAACCGGCGGAACGTTGGCCGAGGTTACTTGCGCCGGGAATCGTCGGGATGCGCTGCCGAAGGTGGGGGTTCAGCAAAGGGCTTTCCTTCCCGCTGGGCGGCCTGCATCCGTTCATACCAGGCTAGCCACTCCTGGTTAACCTCCTGGCGTATCCGTTCTGCGGCTTCCTGCTGTTTTCGCTGTTCCCTTTCGCGCAACCATTGTGCCAGCATAGCTGCCTCCAGAATCAGTCAGGTACTGGCCGCCAGGTTCAGGATGCTGGCGGTCATTCGGCTGGGTATGCCGCAGGCAGGGGGGAACCGGCGGAACGTTGGCCGAGGTTATTTGCGCCGGGAATCGTCGGGGTGCGCTGCCGAGGGTGGGGGTTCAGCAAAGGGCTTTCCTTCCCGCTGGGCGGCCTGCATCCGTTCATACCAGGCGCGCCATTGCCGGTCAATCCGTTCTGCGGCTTCCTGCTGTTTTCGCTGTTCCCTGTGCCAGCATAGCTGCCTCCAGAATCAGGTAGGTACTGGCCGCCAGGTTCAGGATGCTGGCGGTCATTCGGCTGGGTATGTCGCAGGCAGGGGGAACCGGCGGAACGTTGGCCGAGGTTACTTGCGCCGGGAATCGTCGGGGTGCGCTGCCGAGGGTGGGGGTTCAGCAAAGGGCTTTCCTTCCCGCTGGGCGGCCTGCATCCGTTCATACCAGGCTAGCCACTCCTGGTTAACCTCCTGGCGTATCCGTTCTGCGGCTTCCTGCCGTTTCCGTTGTTCCCTTTCGCGCAACCATTGTGCCAGCATAGCTGTCTCCAGAATCAGTCAGGTACTGGCCGCCAGGTTCAGGATGCTTGCGGTCATTCCTCTGGTATGCCGCAGGCAGGGGGAACCGGCGGAACGTTGGCCGGGGTTATTTGCGCCGGGAATCGTCGGGATGCGCTGCTGAGGGCGGGGGTTCAGCAAAGGGCTTTCCTTCCCGCTGGGCGGCCTGCATCCGTTCATACCAGGCTAGCCACTCCTGGTTAACCTCCAGGCGCGCTTGCTCTGCGGCTTCCTGCCGTTTCCGTTGTTCCCTTTCGCGCAACCATTGTGCCAGCATAGCTGCCTCCAGAATCAGGTAGGTACTGGCCGCCAGGTTCAGGATGCTGGCGGTCATTCCCCGCTGCACCGATAGAACGCTCTGTCCAATATTGGCTGCCGTACCGTAAGCAACCTCTTCCCAGACGGTAAGGCCCAGGAGAAGGAGATATTGAACGGCAAAGATGCCGGTGTACCACCGCCAAAGGTGGCCTGGTACGCTCCAAATGGATTGACGTTCTGCGCGTTGTTCTATCCGATTTTCCTGCACCATAACGCCGCCGCCGTAATCTCTGCACTATTATAGGCAGGGGTGGCAGCAGACCGCTACCTTCACCGGTCAGCAATTCAGGAGCCGCCATCGCAGGGGGAGTTCAAGGCGGCGGCACTTGCCCCCAAAGCGGGTGTCGGAAGACCGGAGCCAGGGCCGGGTTCAGCGTCTCGCGGCGGCCTGGGGCGGGCGTCGTTGCCGCGGCTTCTTCCGGTGGCTGGGTTAACAAGGCCCGCCGGAGAGATGGGGTCTGCCGGCGGCGGGGCAAGCGGTTCAGGAGCCGGGCCAGAGACTCCAGGCTGTTCAGGTTATGCGCCGGCAGAAAGTCGTCCACATACGGCAGCGCGGCCTGCATTCCCTGGGTCAGCGGTTGGTAGCCGGGCGAACCCAGCAGCGGGTTTAACCAGATTAGCCGGCGACAGCTGCGCTGCAACCGGGCCATCTCCCGGGACAACAGTTCGGGTTCTCCCCGGTCCCAGCCGTCGGAGATAATCAAGACCACCGGGCCATTGCCCAGAGTGCGCCGGGCCCAGTCGTAGTTGAACCGCTTGATTGCTTCGCCGATGCGAGTGCCGCCGGCCCAGTCGGGCACGGCCCGGGCCACCTCGTCCACCGCCTGGTCGATGCTGCGGTAGTTGAGGTAACGGGTAATGCGGGTGAGCCGGGTGGCGAACAGAAAAGCTTCCACCCGGCCCAGGTCGCTGGCGATGGTGTGGATGAAGTGGAGCAGCAGGCGGGTGTAACGCTCCATAGAGCCGCTGACATCGCAAATCAGCACCAGGGAACGGGGCTTGTCCTTCGGTTCCCGGCGCGACAGTTCCAGCAGCTCGCCGCCGTGTTTAAGGCTGCGCCGAAAGGTTTGGCGCCAGTCCACCGCCGCCCCGTCGCCGGCCTGGGCGCGGCGGGTCCGGCGTCGGCCCAGGTCCCAGGAAAGCTCGGCCAGCATCTGCCGGGCCTGGGCGATTTCCGAAGGCGTAAAGTCGGCGAAATCCTGCTCCCGCAGCACCTCCCGGGCGCTGTAAGTCCGGCTCAAATCCACGCCGGTCGGGTCATTGGGCGAACCGCCCGGCTGCTCGCTGACCGCTGCGTCATCGCTGGGGGGCGGGCCCGGCTGCGGGTTGCGGTAACGGCGCTCCTCGCCCATGCTGCGCAGGTCCCGGGGGCTGAGGCCGTGGGCCGGCCGCCGCCAGAAAACCTGAAAGGCGTCGTCAAACAGGGGGAAATCCTGCTTGCGATGCACCAGCAGGCAGCGGGCAGCGTGGCGGAAATCCTGCTTGCGGCCAATGGGGATAGTTTCCGTGGCCCGCACCAGCGCCAGCATATTGCCCGAACCGAAATCCAAACCGAGCCGGCGCAAAGTTTCGCCGAACAGCATCAGGTTGTGGAGAATATGGCCGTCTCCGTTGTCGTCGCTGCCGTTGGCTGCCGGCCGTTGCGGGTTGGGGTGTTGGGTCATGGCGTTTATCGTTGCCCGTCCGGGGCTGCGCCTTGCGTAATAATTTCGTTCCAGGCCCGCCGAAGTTGGTAAGGTACGGAAGCGTCCGTTTCCAGGTTGGATACATACTCATTCACGAACCTGCTGGTATCGTTAATCAGGCGCAAATAGTATAAGAGAGTTGCGTCAACGCCGTTCACGATCAACTGGCAGCCATGCGCCTGCGCCACTTGCCGAATTTCTTCAGAAAATTCAGCGTAGCTGGCATGCTGGTAGGTGGTTAGAATATAGAAACGTTTTACCGGCGTATTCCGCAGCTTCTCGAAGGATGCCCTTATCAGGCTGGAAGTAATGGGGATACCGTGCTTCAGTTCATAACCTTCGAACAAAGCTCCGGTTGCATCGGTGATATGCACATCGCCAATAAGGTTGGTCTGTCGGTCAGCTGCCAGATGATCTGCGAGGGGCAGCAGCGTACAACCCCGATAACGCTTTATTTCCTGTACCAATAAGCGCAGCATGGAATAAACTGCCAATACGGGCAAACGAGATACCCCAGGGAGTTGAACGCTATGGTGCCGGTTTATCCGGTTGACGGTTTCCAGTATCGACAGGTTAACCGGCCGGGCCAGGATTAGGTTGGTGTTCCGGTCGCGATAACGAATTAACCCGGCGAATATATTTAACAGAACATTCTCGGCTGACAGCCCATGCTCCTGAACCTGGTCAATCAGGTTAAGGAAAGCGGTTTTCACATTCCGGGGCCGGATGCTTCCAGGGTAGTTCAAGTCGTAGGGCCTTGCCTGCTCGAGAGACCTGGTCAACCAGCCCGACCCGGCTTTCATAAAAGGAAAGTTATGTTCATGTAAGAAGGGCGTAACCACCTTGTTGTCTAAACGTCGCCCACTGAATCCGCCGGGCAACTGAACCTGGTGCTGACGGATGTCCTGATTGGGGTCGTGCAATTTCTTGATGAGCAACGTAATCAGTACCGCAATTACGCCTCTGTTCCTTTCCTGAGCGTCGATAATTGCCTGGCAATGGGCGTCGCTAGGCTTTGGCAGTTCAGGCAGTACTCCTTCTGCTTGGTACAAAGTATAGGCCCGGTTATATATACCTTCTAATATCGCTTGCTGGGCCTTTTCAGGTTCTGACATATCAATCCGTTACAGCAGCGCCGGGTTCTGGACAATCTGGTTGACCCGGGCGATAGCAGAATTGCAATACTCCCGACTGATTTCTATGCCGGCGCAGCTCCTGCCTTCCAACACCGCCGCTACCAGAGTGGAACCACTCCCCATATACGGATCGAGGACAATTCCGTCGGGCGGGCAGAGAAGCCTTATTATTTCCCGGACTACCCTGACTGGAAACACTGCGGGGTGGTCATTGCCTGGGATGCTTTCAACCGGGCTTTCAAGTACATCCCGTTTCAAGGTTTGGCCGGATATACGGATGATGGTAAACCCGTCTCTTTCCAGGTGCATTTTGCGTCCGCCGTCCTGCCCGCCGTATGCCGGAGCGTGAATGCCGCGTATTTTCATTCGGAAGCTGTGAATTTTACCGTCCCATACATCGGCAATTGCTTGCTCTAACGCCTGGTGCGCCGCTTTGCGCTCGGCTTCGTTAAGGTTTGAGGAATCAATCAGTTTCCGGTATTGGCTGCCGAGTTTCCCGGTGGGCGTCCGGCGAGGCGCGTTTTTACCTGGTTGGAAAGCCGCACGTTCATAGTAGTAATCACCGCTCAACGCAAAGTGAAAGAAGGGTTCAGTGCTTACCGTGAGCCGGCGAGAGAACTGGTGCGGCGTCGGGTTGCTCTTAACCCAGGTAATGTCATTGACCAAGCGTAGTTTAAGTTTCTTGTCCTCCAGCACCCTGATGGCAAACCGGTAAGGCACCAACTGGAGACAGCCGTCGATAATCTTGTCGCCTATGTTATATACGATGCTTCCACTGGGCTTGGTAACGCGCACCAGCTGCCGGAAAGTCGCCAGTATATTCTCTAAATATTCTTCCGTTGTTTCCTCGTTGCCTAGGCCGATGGAAGAATATTCTCTTTGAGAGAAGTAAGGCGGGGACGTTATGACCAAATCAAAGGCGTTTTCCGGTGTGTTTTCCAGCACTGAACGGTTATCGCCACAAATCAGAGAATACCTGGCATTCCCGTTGGCGAAATCAACGCTTTCGCGAATCGCCTCCTTTGTACCCAACAGGATTTACCCCCCGCCCCGGCGGCCCCGGCGGGGGCCTCGGTTCCGGGAACGTTCCAGAATGTGCCGCGCCGGTTCGCCGCGCACCAGTTCAATATCATCCTGGTACTTCAGCATTATGCCCAGGGTATCGTCGATTACCTGGGCATTCAGCCGGGTCTGGTTCAGGGCCAGCAGCGCCGCCGTCCAGTCGATAGTCTCCGATACGCCGGGTATCTTGTACAGTTCGGTTTCCCGCAGTTCCTGAATGAACCCGGTTACCTGCTGGGCCAGCCGCCGGGGGGCCTGGGGCAGCCGGGCGCTGACTATTTGCAGTTCCTTCTGGTAGTCCGGGTAATCAATCCAGTAGTAAAGGCAGCGGCGTTTCAGGGCGTCGTGGATTTCCCGGGTGCGGTTGGAGGTGATGACTACGATGGGCGGGTGGGCCGCCCGGTAGCTGCCCAACTCGGGGATGGTTATCTGAAAGTCGGCCAGCAGCTCCAGCAGGAACCCCTCAAACTCCTCATCGGCCCGGTCCAGTTCGTCAATCAGCAGCACCGGGGAACGCTCCCGGCTTTCGTCGATAGCCTGAAGCAGGGGGCGTTTAATCAGGAACCGCTCGCTGAACAAGTCGCTGGCGGTGGCGGCTCGATCCACGTCCCCGGCCGATTCCAGCAGGCGGATTTCCAGCAGCTGCCGGGCGTGGTTCCATTCGTAAACGGCGTGATTAACATCCAGCCCTTCGTAACACTGAAGGCGAATCAACTCGGTTTCCAAACCCTGGGCCAGGACGCGGGCAATCTCGGTCTTGCCCACGCCGGCCTCGCCCTCCAGAAACAGGGGACGCTGCAGGGTGAGGGCCAGGTAGATGGCTACAGCCAACCCCCGGTCGGCGATGTATTGCTGGTCCCGGAGCAGGTTTTGCAACTGGTCGATGGATCTGGAGCCGACGGCGATGCTGGTCAAGGCGCTTCCCCCAACTGATTGGTCTGATGGCGGCGATGCATGCTGCATAACCGGGCGCTGCGGCGGTTGTTGCCTATTTTAACCCATTGCCGGGCCCATTTCACCCAGGGGGCCGGCAGCTTGAGGGCAACGGCCCGGCGCTGCCGGCCCCGCCGTCTTCGCGCAGGCGGGAACCTGGCTGGCTTCGGCGGCAAGGGCAACCGGTAGCGGCCCAGCGGCCGTTGGCCTCGCCGGGGCCGTTGGGGGACGCCAGGGTTTACCCGGCCGGAAACGCGGTCAGAAAATAGCGGCGAACCAGCCGGCCCAGGGCGGCCCAGTGGTCGCCCAGAGCCGCGCGTTCTTCCGGGGTCAGGGCGTTGTAATACTTGCCGAGAGCGGGAAAGTACCACAGGGGGAAGACCCAAAAGCCCGGCGCATGGGGGCCGTCCGCCGGTTTTTCGGCGATGCTGCCCCGGCTGCCGGTGATTTGCCAGGATTTCAGGAGGCGCCCCCGGTCAGCTACGGCCAATGCTTCCACCCAGGAGGCTTCCCGGTCGGGGCCGGTATGGGGGCTGAGCAGTTGCAGCAGGCGGCGGCGGCGTTCAGCGTCGTCGGCCGCCGGGCCGGCAAAGCGATGGGTGTAGCGGCTTTCCCAGTGATGGCCCAGAGCCGGCACCAGCAGGCCGCCGTCCGAGGCGATGACCAGCATGGCGGCCAGCCGGGACCATTCCACCGCTTTGGCGGCGGCAATGGACTGGTGGCTGTCGCCGTCCTCCGCCGGGTCGGCGGTTAACCCCAGTTCAGTCGGGGTAACCGGGCGCAAGGGCAGCCCCTCCAGCAGTTGGCGCAGCGCCGACTGCTTGGCCGGGTTGTTGGCGCCCAGCAGGATTGGTCGGTTGACGGCAGGGGCAGACATGGCTTGACGCAGCCGCTTACAGGATGCGGGCGACGGCCCGGGCCGCGGCGCCGTCCCCGTCCTTCAGCTTGATGGGCAAGGCCCACAGCTCAAAATCCCGTCCCACCAGTTGGTCCAAGTTAATCAGGTTCTCAATCAGGGGGATTCCCAAGCCCAGCAGCAGGCGATGCACGGGAAAGTCGGCGCTGGTGGATTGGGGCGTAGGCGGGTGCTTATCGATTGGAAAATCCACCGCCACGGCATTAACGCCATGCTCGGCCAGGTAGGCGGCGCCCGCATTGCTCAGGTAAGGGCCTTCCGAATAGAACCGGACGCTCCCCGATTCGGCGGCGGCCCAACCGGTAAACAGGACGACAATCCGGTCCCGCACCGCTGCCGGATGGCCCCCGGCCTGCGTCAGGTCGGCGACGGACAGAGGGGTCAGCCCTTCCGCCACGGCCCGCAAGTCCAGCAGGAGGGCCGGGCCCATGTAGCGGTTCAGGGGCATATCCGCAATGGAGGCGCCGTCGGCGTGAAAATGGTAAGGGGCGTCGACGTGGGTGCCGATGTGGGTGGGCAGGGTGAGCCTGGTGTTGGAGCGGGCGTGGGATTGGTGGGTATGCAGGGGTTGGGTGCATACGCCAATCAGCCCCGGCACGGGAACCACCCGGTCGCTGCCCAGGGTAAGGGTAAGGTCAATCAGTTCAGTCAAGAGCGTTGCCTCGGTCTTGCGGGGTTTGGAAATGTTCCTCGCGATACCTGGAAAAATAGTACAGGATTGACCTTTCGGCGATGTCCTGCATAACTTCCTTCATTTCAGCAACCGGCCATCTGTCAGGGCGAAAATAGAAACTGCCGCGATTGAATCTGCCATTTTCAGTATTATGAAGGTGGGTTTTATTTAATTCGCCAAACAGGGCCATAGTTGAAACCCGGTCCAGAATGGATGAATCACTCTCGAAGTCGCACCCGTACCCGAAGCAGACAAACGGGAAGATACTCTCGCGCATGAGCGCTGTTCTTAAGCCAATAAGGTTTTTCCCTAATCGTTCAATCGCATTTCCCCTGGCTTGCTTTGGCAATCCTTCCCGGGATCGAAGGTCGTTGGTTCCCTGGTTCTTGACCTCCGAGATTAAGATTGGGTAAGTGAAATTATCGCCTGGTTTGCCTTTGATATAGAGGATGCCTCCGTCGGGGCGAATTGAGCTGCTGTCAAAATGGTAATGAAACTCCGTCTCCGGATAGGTGAGCTTAAGCTTGTCAACGATGTCTTTGAGATACCACCGTTTCGCATAGGTCAGTTCAACTCTTTGGGCATACTTCGCTTCAAGGTATTCAACCACTCCCTCCAGGGCTTTGATGATGTCTGCCTCTTGCCGCCGGGAAGTGAAGTTGATTATTGTGCCGGTTCGTTGGCTCCGCAGTTGTATCTTTCCGGCCATTGGCACTACCTCCGTTCAACCAGGAACAGATTCTCGGTAACGTGGGCTGAGCGGCTATTGAGGTTCCGGCTTCCGCGAAATGTGTTGTAGGGAGCCTCAATGATGTCAACGGAGCCAAGCTGTTTAAGCATACCAAGCATATCTTCAGTTTTGATGAAACCTTCGTTGTTGAAGGATACCAAAAGGAAGGGCGCGTCAATTGAATGACAGAGCTGCTGGAGTAGTTGGTATGACCTGGAGCGTACATTGTATCCGGAACGCTGCCAGTTCCCGGGTATGCCCGACACCCGGCTAATCTGCCGGGGACGGACGTAACTGACGATTAAGTTAAGCATAAAGTAGTTTGAGCCGTAAGGGTGCTGGTTATAAGGCGGGTCGATGTATGCCAGGTCCAGGTTTCTGATGCGGCTGGCGGACTGGTTGGCATCTTCCTGCAAAACAATGCACTCACAGTCAAAACGGCTCAAGACGGGGACTTGAAGTTTGATGGTTCCTTTAATTCTTTTCAGAGCGTCTTCGCCAACCCCGCCGAATTGCCCGATGCCGGTTTCCCGATTCTTGTAGAACCCCTTGAATACTCCCGCTGTGTTGGAGTGAACCGAGGCTTCACTGAGCAGCGGCCCCAGCAGCAAATCGCGAAAACCTTCCGGCGCATTTTCGATTAACTGTCGGTAGCGATCCAGGCGGCGGGCGTTGCTGATAGTGTAAAAGACCCGGTCATTCTTCGTAATATTGGCTTCGTCTTCCGGAGCATAAAGTTCTTCGATGAACCCGGTGGGAAACTTCCCGGTGTCAACTTCCTGATTATATTCCGCTACTATTTCAGACAAGAGCGTGAGATCGACCGTGCTCCGATTGCGCAGGTAACACCTTGCTATTACCGCGGCGTAATCCTCTATATCGTTGCTTATGAGCAGAGCTGCGTGAGCTTTCAGGAAGCGGGATACTACCCCCGAACCACTGAAAGCGTCGAAAACTTGCAGCCGTTCTTTGCCAAGGCGGCTTTTGACCCGCTCCAGCATTAAGCCAATAGGAGGCAGAAGCGAGCGCTTGTTGCCGATATAGGTGATGAGCTGTTGGGCCAGATACCCGGGGTTTTCCCGGGGCAACAAGCTGCTCAGCAGGTCGAGTTGATGAACTTCTTCCGGCGCTGATTGGTTACGCATACCCTGAACCCGGTATGTACCTCGCTTCCCAAAGAGGCGCTCCGGCCTGCCTCGGTTACCGTGTGCAGCCTGATGGCCGGCAACCCGGGCCGGCGGCCCGGAGCTTACCGCACCTCTACCTCTACCGGGAAGACCATGTTGTTGCCATAGCCCCGGCCGTCCCACTGGTTAGGGAACTCCATCGGCTGGGTTTCGCCCAGGTGGTTGGTGGCCCGGGACATCAGGGTGTAGCGGCCGGGCGCCGGCGGCTGCCAGTGATACTGCCACCGGAACCAGGCGTAAGCGCTGGCGCGCGGGGCCAGCGTGGCCGCATTCCAGGTAGCCCCGCCGTCAGCGCTTATTTCCACCTTAACCACCTCCTCCTCGCCGGACCAGGCGGCGCCGGCCAGCGTGTAGCCGCCGGCCTTAACCACCTCGCCGGGCGCCGGGTTAGTGATGATGGACTTCACCTTCATTTTGGTGTGGTAGGTGTAATAGGCCCGGTCTTCCGGCCCGTTTTGCGTCATGTACCGTTCCGTCTGGTAGAAGCCCTTGAACTCGTGATCCAGCACGTGAATGCCCACCAGCCACTTGACCGAAGTCATGCCATACCAGCCGGGCACCAGCAGCCGCAGGGGGAAGCCGTGAGGCGCCGGCAGCCGCTCGCCGTTCATTTCGTAGGCCAGCAGGGTATCCGGGTGCCGGGCCTTGGCCAGAGGCAGACTGCGTTCATAGGTAACGTCGGGCGGGTCGCCGACGGTTTCATCGGGCCCGTGGTCGGCCCCCTCGAACATCACCTCTACCGCCGAACTTTTCACGCCGGCCAGCGCCAGCACATCGGCCAGGGCCACGCCGGCCCATTCAGCGTTGCCCATAATGCCGTGGCCCTTAATCATCTCCATTACCGAGCCGGTTCGGGTGGCCCTGGCCCAATAATCGGGCACCGGGCTGTTGCCGCAGCACTCGAAGGTAACCTGAAACCGCCGCTGAGCCATTTGCAGCAGCTGGTCGAAGGACAGACTGAGCGGTTTTGCCACCTCGCCATCCACCACCAGACGGTAGGCTGCCAGGTCAATTTCCGGGCACTCAATCCAGTGGTTGCGGATATAGAACAGTTCGTTGGGGACGACCTCCTGCTGCAACGCTTCCGGCGGCGAGGCCCAGGTGCGATACCCGGCGTTGGTGGGGATTAACTGGGGTTTGGTTTCGGTGCGCAAACTCTGGGTTGCCATTATCCGCCTCCTGTTGTTGCGGGGTTTCCTAATCCGGCTGCCTGGCCTTTCCCGCCCTTCCGGAATTATGCGCCGGAAGGAATGACCGGAGCGGGAGTATAGCTCTGACCGGGCAGGCCTATTCCAGATAATCGGTATCCAGTTCGGCAGATGGGCAAGTTACCAGCAGCCGCACCGGAATCCACAGCTTGTTTACCAGCTTGTGAGGGACGCCCGGCGGCGCGAAAAGGGTGCAGCCGGCCCGTACCGTGCGCAGCTCATCCCCCAGAATCAGCTGCACCGCTCCGGCCATTACCATAATCGACAAATCCACCGGGTGGGTGTGCAGCCGCCCCTGCCAGCCGGGATGCAGTTCCACTTCCTTAATGGTTAATGACAAGGCCCCCTGTTCCCGGGAGACCAGAACGCGCTCGGCTCGGCAGCCCACCGGCGGCGGCATTCGGACGGCGCTATGTTCGATGATGGGCATGGATTACCTCTTTGCTTCGGGCGTTCTGCCGGCCGCTGCCGGGCCGCGGGCAGCCCTGGTGGTGGTTCGGGTTGACGGAAGGCGAAGGGCGGGCCGACAGCCAGGCATTGCGGCGGGCCGGCGGCTCACGGGGCCGGCCCGGGTTGCGTTGACGCTTCAGCGGACATACTTTTCACCCAGGGCAGTTTCCCAGCGCAGATAGTTCATCATATCGGCATAGCTGCGGTCGGGGCCGCTGGCCACCAGGTCGTTGGGCGGGGTCATAACCCCGGACAGGCCGGCTGCCACGGGCTGGCCGGCCTTCTGCCATGCCGCCATGCCGCCGGCCAGAACCGATACATCGGCGTAGCCGAGGCGGCGCAGGGCGGCGGCGGCGAGGACGGAGTTCTGCCCATCCCGGCAGGTAACGATGACCGGCGCTGCCGGGTCGGGCGCCAGGCTCTCGACTTGCAGTTCCAGCCAGCCCCGGGGCGCCCAGCGCGCGCCGGGCGGGTGTCCCTGGGCAAAGTCGGCGCTGGTATCAACGAACAGAACCACTGCTGCCGGGTTGGTCTGCGCCTGGCGCACCTGTTCCGGCGAGGCCAGCGTTAAACCTTGCCGGGCCGCGGCCAGGCCCAGGGGCGGTTCTGCGCCGGGGCCGGTTTCCAGGCTTCGGCCGGCGGCCGTCCAGGCCGAAACGCCGCCGTCCAGGGCATAAACTTCCCGGTGGCCCAGCTGCCGATACCAGGAGGCGGTTATGGTAGAGCGAACCCTGCCGTCGCAGGCGAAGACGATGGGGCAGTAGCGAACCACCGCCACTTCGTCGGAGCGTTGCACCGCCTGCCCGCCGGGGAACCAGCGAAAGCCCGGGATGCGGCCGTCGGCATACTCATCGGCGGTGCGCACGTCCACGAAATAGACTGTTTCCCGGGCGGCCCGTTCCCGCAGGGCGTCCAGAGCCGGCAGGTTCAGGCGCTTTACGCCGTCCTCCTCGGCCAGGCGGTCGGCGTAGGCCTCGGCGGCGGCCAGGCCGGCCGAGGATGGTTCAGGCAGGTCAACCCGGTCGGCCCCGGCCTCCAGTTCGTAGCCGGCCAGCGCCCAGCCGGAGGTGCCGTTCTTCAGGCCGAAGACGTTCTGACGGCCCATGCGCTGCAATACCCGGGCGCCGATGATGCTGCGGGTTCGGCCGGCGCAGTTGACGATGATGGTGGTATCCGGGTCCAGGTCGGCGGCGATGTCGGTGATGCGCAGGGCCAGCTCGCCGCCGGGGACGCTGCGACCGCCGGGGATGCAGAAGCGGCGGTATTCTTCCGGAGTGCGCGTGTCCAGAATTGCCAGCTTATCCCCCCGTTCCATGCGCCGGCGCAGTTCGGCGGCCTCTATCTCCGGCACGTGGTGAACCACTTCCACCTTTTCGCCGAAGTCCTTGCTGGGTACGTTAACGCCCCACTCGGTGGGCTGGCCCAGGCTGGCCCACTGATTGACGCCCCCGGCCAGGGTTGCCACATTGGCATAGCCCAGCCGTTCCAGGTCTGCGGCAGCCAGGGCGGCCCGGCGGCCGTCATCGTCGCACAGCACCACCCGGGCGCCCCGGTGGGGCAGGGAAGCGGCAATCCGGAACTCCAGTTCCCGGCGGGGTATCAGGCTGGCGCCGGGAATATGAGCGCTGTTGTATTCGCCGGCCTCTCTCACGTCAATCAGGGCAAAAGAAGTTTCGCTGTCCAGCAGGGCGGCCAGTTCTGCCGCGGTAATTTCCCGGGCCATAATTCGTTCACCTCATCGTTTCGGCCGGCCGCCCGGCCGATGGGGGCGGGCCGTCCGGCGTTGGCTGGTCAGCAGTTATCGTATTTTTCGGTGGCGAAGGGGGTTATCCGGCCGGTCTCCAGGTTATAGCGGCTGCGGTTCAGGCCGCGCAAGTCATTGCCGTAAACGTGAATTTCCACCGTGGGACGGTCGGTAAAGTTGTCCATCTGGTGAATTTCGTCCACTTCGGGAATCAGGAGCGTAATTTCCCCGGAGGCAAACTCGGCGGTCCGGTCCTTTTCCAGCTGGGCATACCCCGCTACCGAGCGGTCATCCACCCGCCGGAAACGGGTCTCCGTCAAATGGTTGCCCATCACGCCAATCATGCCCCAGGTGCCGTGGTCGTGGGGCGCTGCGTGGTCGCCGGGCCCCCAGACTACCGAGGTAACCAGCAGGCCGCTCTCGCCCTGGTAGAGGACGTAAGAGCCGTGGTTGCTGCGGGCGCCCCGGCCTGCGGGAACCCGGTAGTCGGCGGGAACCGCTTCGGGGTTGGCGATTAACCTTTCCAGCAGGGACGTCCCCCGGTCAAAAATCCGCTCCTGGTCGGGCTGCTCCTGCAACAAACCCTCCATGTCGTTAACGAATTGGTCCAGTGAGTACTTAACGGCAACCATGGCTCACCTCCGGCCTCCGCAGAGACAAATTCTGCTGTGACGGGCCGCTCCGGTTGGCGCCGGCCCGGCGGGGGCATTATGGAATTGGCGCCGGGCGCTGTCAAGGTGGACGGCCCGCCGGCTGGGGCAATGCTCCCGGCCGGTTCATCAGGGTAATTGCATTAACCGCTCCGGTGTAATAACCTGATTCCAGGAAAAAAGTTGATTGTCGGGGCAATAACCCGGCGGACAGGGGGAACCGGCATGGCCTTGAGTGATACTGTTCAGGAAGCGTTGAACCGGCATATGAATGAGGAGTTCTACTCATCTTATTTGTACCTTTCCATGTCGGCCTGCTGCGACGCTATGGATTTGCCGGGTTTTGCCCACTGGCTGCGGGTGCAGAGTCAGGAGGAATATGCCCACGCCATGAACCTGTTCGATTTTGTGCAGGACCGGCAGGGGCGGGTAACCCTCTACCCGATCAGTCAGCCGGGGGTGGAGTTCGGGTCGCCGCTGGAGGTGATGCAGGCTGCCCTGCTCCACGAGCAGGAGGTAAGCCGCCTGATCAACCGGCTTTATGAGCTGGCGGGCCGGGAGAACGATTACCCGACGCAGGTTCACCTGCAGGCTTTCATTGCCGAGCAGGTTGAAGAGGAGAAGACCGCCGCGGCGGTTGTGGCCCAACTGAAGATGATTGGCGATAATGCCAGCGACCTGCTGCTGCTGGACCGGGAGCTGGCGGCGCGGCAGCTGATGCCGACCCTTTAAGGCAGCCCCCGGCGGCGGCCGGTATGATTTATTCAGAGGCGCGTGTTCGGCTGACCGGTGAGGCAGCCCCCCGGCGGCCGGCGTGCCTGGGCTAACCGGCCGCCGGCGGCTTTGGGCCGGGTTACGGTGTTAGCTGCGGCTGGCTGGAACCTCCGGCCGCCGACTGACTGACAGGTCGGCCCGGTTATGGTAGAATTGCCCGCAGGCAATCAGGGGTGTTGAGTTTTGCGCCGGCCCGGGCCGGCCGGAGGTCGCCGGTTTAATGTTCAGCTATATCGACCGTCTGGAATGCACCCGGTGCAGCCAGACGTACCCCCACGACCGGGTCAGCCGGGTCAGCGAGTGCTGCGGCAAGGTTCTTTTTGCCCGGTACGACCTGCCGCGGCTGCGCCGGGAGGTCCGCCGGGAGGTTTTTGCCGGGCGGCCGCCGGATATGTGGCGCTTTGCGGAGCTGCTGCCGGTAACCGATGCGGCGGCGGTGGCAACGCTGGGCGAAGGCGGCACTCCCCTGCTGGCGGCGGTCAACCTGCAAAAAAAGCTGGGGCTGAAGCATTTGTATATCAAGGAGGAGGGGTTGAACCCGACCGGCACCTTCAAGGCGCGGGGCATTGCGGCGGCCGTCTCCAAAGCTGCCGAACTGGGCATTGCCGGGTTCACCATGCCCTCGGCCGGCAACGCCGCCGGCGCCGCCGCCGCCTACTGCGCCCGGGCCGGCCGGCCGGTTAAGGTCTATATGCCCCAGGACGCGCCCCCGGCCAACAAGAAGGAATCGGTTATGGCCGGCGCAGAACTCAACCTGGTGGACGGCCTGATTAGCGATGCCGGCCGCATCTCGGCCGCCGCGGCCGAAGAACAGGGGCTGTTCGACCTTTCTACCCTGAAAGAGCCTTACCGGGCCGAAGGCAAGAAAACCATGGGCCTGGAAATTGCCTTGCAGCTGCACTGGAAGCTGCCTGAAGTCATCATCTACCCCACCGGCGGCGGCACTGGAATCATCGGCATGCACAAAGGCTTTCAGGAACTGCTGGAACTGGGCTGGGTGGAAGGCCCCCTGCCCAGGTTCATCGCCGTTCAGCCCACCGGCTGCCAGCCCATCGTCAAGGCCTTTAACGAAGGCGCCCTGGCCGCCGAACCCTGGGTCAATGCCGCTACCGTGGCCGACGGCCTGCGGGTGCCCGGCCCCTTCGCCGATTACCTGATTCTGCAGGCCCTGCGGGAAACCGGGGGCGCCGCCCTGGCCATTGAGGATCAGGCTATGCTGGAGGCGATGTACGAAATCGCCACGGCCGAGGGCGTTATCGCCTGTCCCGAGGGTGCGGCAACCCTGGTGGGGCTGAAGCAATTGCTGCAGCAGGGACTGCTGGGCCCCGACGAAACCGTGGTGCTGCTCAATACCGGCTCCGGCTACAAGTACCTGGACCTGATTAGCGACAACGGACGGTAGGGCCGCCCCCATTCCCGGGGAAACGGGCCGACCGGTAAGGAGGAATTGCCGGAATAATGGTAAAGGAGGTTGTTCTCTGCTCGCCCCGCGGCTTTTGCGCCGGCGTCGTGCGGGCCATTCGGGTGGTGGAAGAGTGTCTGGAGCGGTTCGGCCCCCCGATATACGTCAAGCATCAGATTGTCCATAACCCCTATGTGGTGGAGGAACTGGAGCGCAAGGGAGCGGTTACGGTGGAAACGGTGGCAGAGATCCCGCCGGGTTCCCGGGTAGTCTTTTCGGCGCACGGGTCGCCGCCGGAAGACTTTGCGCAGGCCCGCGCGCGCCGGCTTCAGGTGATTGACGCGGTGTGTCCGCTGGTAACCCGGGTGCATAACGAAGCCAGGAAGTACCACCGGGAGGGGCGGAAGGTGATTCTGGTGGGCCACAGGGGTCACCAGGAAGTTAAAGGCACCATGGGGCAGGCCCCCATGCAACTGCTGGGTGAAGAACCGGCCGATGAGATGCCCGGCTGGGCGCCGGAAATGCCGGTAGCCGTGCTGACCCAGACCACCCTCTCCGTGGACGATACCGCCGCCGCCATCCGGGTTATACAGGAACGCTTCCCCAACGCTGAAGTGCGGAACGACATCTGCTACGCCACCACCAACCGGCAGGCGGCGGTCAGCAGAATGGCGGCCCTGGTGGACCTGGCGCTGATTATCGGCGCCAGTAACAGCTCTAACTGCAACCGCCTGCTGGAGCTGGCCAGGTCCCTGGGGGCGCCGGCCTACCTGATTAACGGCCCGGCGGAAATCCGGCCCGAATGGCTGGCCGGACGGGAAAAGGTGGGCATAGCGTCGGGGGCTTCCACGCCGGAAGCGCTGGTGGAGGCGGTAATTGGCTTCCTGAACCCGGCAAAGGTAACCCTGCTGGAAGGGCCGGCGGAGGATATTGCCTTTACTATGCCCAGGGAGTTGCAGTAGCCCGGCAACCCCGGCTGCTGTCTGTCGGGTCGCTCTGCTGCGTTGATGTTTACCCGGCAAAACCCGACGCCCCCCACCTCGGTTGTCCGCCGGGTCTTTTCCCTGCCCAACATAATTTCCCTGGCCCTGGCCCTCCTCTTTCTGGCGTTCCTGTTCATCTGGTTCGATGTTGACCTGGCCGATACCTGGCAGCATATCCGGACGGCCAACCCGCTTTACCTGGCCCTGGCCCTGGGAGTCCATTACACCACCTTTCTGTTTCGCGGGGCCCGCTGGCGGTTATTGCTGCGCAGTGTGCAGCAGCAGAACGAAGCCGGGCCGACCCTGTTCCATTGCAGCCAACTGGTGCTGCTGGGCTGGTTCGCCAACTCGGTCTCCTGGCTGCGGCTGGGGGACGCCTACCGGGCCTGGCTTTACTGCGAAGAGCGGCGGGCCTCTTTCTCCCGTACCATCGGCACCATTCTCGCCGAGCGGCTGCTGGATCTGGCGACGATTATTGTGCTGCTGGCGGTAATTCTGCCGCTGCTGTTGAGCCGGGGCGTGGGCCGGGATGCCGGGCTGCTGGCCGGGGCGGCGGCCGGGATGCTGGCGCTGCTGGGCCTGGGCCTGCTGGCGCTGGCGCTGGCGGGGAAGTTCCCGGCGGCCCGTCCGTCCTGGCTGCCCCCCTGGGTGGGAACCCAGTTCCAGCGTTTCCGCCAGGGGGCTTTGGGCAGCTTTAACCGGCATTCGCCCCGGGCCGCCGGGTGGGGCGCGCTGGCCTGGCTGGCCGAGGTGGCCCGGCTTTACCTGGTAAGCCAGGCTCTGGGCATCGACCTGAACCCGGCGTTAATCATTTTTATTACCCTGGCCAACTCGGTGCTGACCCTGATACCCACGCCCGGCGGCCTCGGCCCGGTGGAACTGGGGTTGAAATACCTGTTGGAGCAATTGGGCCGACTGGCTCCCGGTGCAGCCCTTTCCCTGACCCTGGTGGATCGTTCCATCAGCTACCTGAGCGTCATAGTTACCGGCGCCCTTCTGTTCCTGGTTCGCTGGCTGCTGCGGCGGCGGCGGGCCGGGCCGCCCGGTGAAACCGGCGCATAACGCATAAAGGAACCGCCTGCTTCCGGGCCGGCTCCCCGTCCCGCCCGCGAACTGACGATAACCCTCAGGGCGAGCCGGCATAGCCGCTTACCCTGAGGGGTTTTTGTGTCGTCTGCCGGTTGCAGCGGCGGAGGGCGGGCCGGGCCGCTTCCGGCGACCCGCCGGAGCGGCTCATTCCGGTGAAACCGGCGCCCCGGCCCGCCCGTAAAGCAGCGCCCCAAACCGGCCGAAGGTTAACCGGTTTGCGTGCTGCCAGGGGGCAAAATAGCTGCCGGCGCCCTTGACTTGGGGGGGGGGGGGGGGTAAGATTGTCAATAGCTTTTAGCAATGCCAACCGGCGCGGTTGGTTGAACCGGTTTGCCCTTGCGCGAAAGAGCTTCCGGACGCGCCGGTTGGCATAATGCTTGGGCGCGCAACTGGGAGGCGGGCGCCCAGGTCATATTGATGTAATTCACGGCTGCCAAACCAGTATCAAGGAGATTCGCATGCGTTCTACATTCAACAGAATTACCGGGTCCGGGGTTGGGCTGATTGCCGGGGCGTCGCTGGCGGCGGCGACCGCGCTTTTGGGCGTCTTCCTGGTGGTGGGTCTGTTCTCCACCGGGGCGGTGGACGCGCACCCGGGGGAGGATGCGGAAGGGCATGGGTATTACGTCGCCAGCCTGGATGCGCTGACCGGCTATGCCGGAAACAGGGCTGACCTTATTGAAACCGTGCCTCCCATCGGCGACCGGTTCGACGAAGCCAACGACGGTAACGAACTGCTTAACTGGTTCGACGAAACCAGCCTCAACGCCCTCCGGGGAACCCCGGACGCTGGCGGAATCCGCTGTCTGGAAGTGCCTCAAGAGAAGAACGGCATCTTTATTGCCTACAGCCGAAGCCCCGGTTCAACGGTTGATATTGAGTTTCCGTATGCTGAAGGCTGGTTCAAGAATGAGGCTGATGTTCTGGAAAGCATTGCGAAAAAGGAGACACAGAACTTTCTGTTCCATAAGGACGGGAACTCTATTGCCGGGCAGAGCTTTGGCGCAACCTGGCGATTCTGGGGGATGAGCCCGCTGCGTGAAGTAGGCTATGATCCTGCCAAAGGAAGTCTCAGCCCGGAGCTTTGGGACGGGTATTTGGGAGGTACAACCACCGCTTCGGAAGTTGATGACGAAACCGTCGTTCTGGTTTACATTCAGTTCCCCTGGACCGGGGTATTGAATCAAGAATCCCCCCGCAGCCCCGGCGCTTTCCCGATGGATTTCAAGGTTGTGGCAACGGACGTCAATTACGTTAGAAAGGGAACGCCGGCGCCGGCGGAGCACCGGCGCCGGGACAAAGTCTATACCATAAGGGTATCCCGGGACTGCGCTACGGATGCGCCCGATGCGCCGACGCCGATGCCGGCCCAGGCTACCCCCACGGCTACGCCGCCGGCGCCGACCAACCTGCAGGCTACGCCGGGCGGGGGGTATGTTGACCTGACCTGGACTCCGGCGAGTGACGAAAGCATCATCGGCTACCAGATACAGTTTCGGGAACGCTACACGAATGATGAGTGGGAGAACCGGGGCTATCACCTGGTGCCCGGCGCCGACGGCAGCATGTACAGCATCTCTAACCTGAAAAACGACCTGAATAACTATCCGGACGATGGCTACGAATTCCGCATTCGCTCGGTCAACCTGGCAGGCGAAAGCGAATGGACTACCCACGTATTGGCCAAGCCGTTGAGTACGCTGCCGACGGCCACGGCGACCCATACCCCCACGCCGCCGCCGACTAACACGCCGACGCCGACCTATACGCCGACCAACACGCCGACGCCGACCCATACGCCGACGCCGACCCATACGCCGACAGCGACCAACACGCCAACCCCGACTAATACTCCGACCGACACGCCGACGCCGACCCATACGCCGACAGCAACCCCCACGCCGACGCCGACCTATACGCCGACCAACACGCCTACCCCGACTAATACGCCGACGCCGACCCATACGCCGACAGCGACCAACACGCCAACGCCGACCTATACCCCGACCTATACGCCCCCGCCCGGGGTTGTTACCGGGTTAAGAGGGCTTTCGGCCGACCCGACGGCGACGGCGACACCGGTTCCGACGGATACGCCGATGCCGACGCATACGCCGACGGCGACCAGCACGCCGACGGACGTGCCGCCAACGGCGACGGCGACGCCCATGCCGCCGACAGCTGCCGCGACGGTCAGGCCGCCGACGGCTACGCCGGTTCCGGCAACAGCCGGAGGTAGGGCCACCGCAACGGTTGTGCCACCGACAGCTACTGCCACGCCCATGCCGCCGACGGCGACGCCGGTTCCGCCAACGGCTACTGCCACGCCCATGCCGCCGACGGCGACGCCGGTTCCGCCGACAGCGACGGCCACCATGGCGGCTATGGTTACCCCGATACTGCCGGATGGTTCGCTGGATGCGGTACGCCCGGAGCCGACCGCAATGCAGGAACCGACGGCGACGGCAACGCCGCCGCCCCCGGAGCCGACGGCAACGCCAGCGCCGGTGGTTGAGCCGACGCCGACGCCTCCGCCGCCGCCCCCGGAGGCTGGGACTAACTGGGCGCTGTGGATTTTGCTGGGGCTGGTGATAGTGGCATTGATTATCGCCGGGGTGGTGGTGTATCAGCGGCGGCGCTGAACGGCGGCGGCTCCGCTGACGGCAGCCCCCGCCCGTCCGGGCAGCTGAACTGACGATAACCCTCAGGGTGAGTAGGCATAGCCGCTCACCCTGAGGGTTTTTTGTGCGGTCTGACGGTTACAGCAGCGAGGGGCGGGCGGGACAGGGCGCTTCCGGCGAACTGCGGGAGCGGTGCATTTCGATGCAATCGGGGTATAAAGAGGCGAGGGCAGGTCTGTGGCGGCGGCCCGGAACTTGCCGGCCCTGGGCCCGGCCAGCCCCGCCGCCCGGCGTCAGGTTCAGCGGTCGGCCCACATTTCGGCCACGTCGATTACCCGCCGGAACTCCACATTGGGGAAGGTGCGGATGTAGTTGATTAGCCGCTCCAGCATCAGCAGGCGGCCCGGCCGCCCGATGTGCTGTGGGTGCATGGTCAGGTGGAAGGAACGGCCATAGCGGTAAAGGCCGGCGAACTCGGCGGCCCAGGCAGCATAAACCTCATCCGGGCTGCGCATGGGGCCCATACGGTTGGCGGCAGGGGCGTAAACGAAATTGGGCGCATCGTCCAGGCTCCAGTGAACCGGCACTTCTACTATGCGCCGGGCCGGGTCTGCGGCGTTCAGCAGGTAGGGCGCATCGTCGCCCATCAGGCTGCTGTCGTAGAGAAAGCCGCGGCCGGCCAGCAGCTCCAGCGAAACCTCGCTCAACTCCCAGCTGGGAGAGCGGTAGCCCCGGGGCGCCTGGCCGGTAATGCCTTGCAGAATGGCGCTGCCCTTTTCCAGCGTTGCGGCTTCCTGTTCCGGCGACAGACTGGCCGGCGGTTCGTGCAGATACCCGTGATGCCCCACCTCGTGGCCCCGGCGCACAATATCCGCCGTCAGCTCCGGGTGGGTTTCCGCCACATAGCCCGGCACATAAAAGCTGCTCTTAATCTCATAGTCGTCCAGCAAATCCAGGATGCGGGGCATGGCGACTGAGGGGCCATACTCGGCCATGGACAGCAGGCTGGGCCGGCGGGCCAAGCTGGCGTCCCGGAACAGCCAGGAAGAGACGCCATCCACGTCAAAGGTCAGCATAGCTACGCATTGAGTATCGCCGGGCCAGATACCGGCCATGGGGCCACCTCCGCTGCGGATGAAACCGGAAACCGGGGCCGGCAGCCCTGCCGGATTAACGCTCCGGCGCCGGTATCCGGTCGAAACCGGTGTAGGGACGCAGAACTTCCGGAATGACTACCGAGCCGTCGGGCTGCTGGTTGTTTTCCAGGATGGCGATGATTACCCTGGGCAGGGCCAGGCCGGAGCCGTTCAGAGTATGGACAAAATCCGGGCGGGCGCCGGCGGCGGGCCGGTAGCGGATATTGGCCCGCCGCGCCTGAAAGTCGGTGCAGTTGGAACAGGAACTGGCCTCCAGCCATTCCTGACAGCCGGCCGCCCAAATCTCGAGGTCAAAGGTCATAGCCGAGGGGAAAGACAGATCCCCGGCGCACAATTGCAGCGCCCGATAGGGCAGCCCCAGCCCCCGGCAAACTGCTTCGGCGTCGGCCACCAGCCCTTGCAGTTCAGCATCCGAGGTTTCCGGGGCCACGAACTTATAAAGCTCTACCTTGTTAAACTGGTGAACCCGCTTAATGCCGCGGGTATCCCGGCCGGCCGCCGCCTTTTCCCGCCGGAAGCAGGGGGTTTGGGCCACAAAGCGGCGGGGCAGCGCAGCGGCCGGCAGCACCTCATCCCGGTAAAGGTTAGTAATCGGCACCTCGGCGGTAGGAATCAGCCACAGGTCATCCTCGCAATCCCGGTAAAGGTTATCGGCGAACTTGGGCAGGTTCCCCGAACCTTCCATAACCTCCCGGCGCACCAGAATGGGCAGCAGCAGCTCGGTATAGCCGTGTTCCCGGGTATGCAGGTCCAGCATCCAGGCGATAGCGGCCCGTTCCAGCCGGGCCCCGTAGCCGGCCATAGTATAGAAGCGGCTGCCGGAGAGTTTTACGCCCCGTTGAAAGTCGATGATGCCCAACTCCTCGGCCAGCTCCCAATGGGGTTTGGCCGCAAAGTTCAGGGAAGGGGGTTCGCCCCATTGGCGGATGACGACGTTCTGTTCGGCGCTCAGGCCCGGCGGCGTACCGGGCCGGGGCAGGTTGGGCAGTTCCAGCAGCATGGCCTGAATGCGGGCCGCCAGGTCTCTGGTCTGCTGTTCCAGGGCGCTGATCTGCTGACCGGCCTGGCGCATTTCCGCCACCACGTCGGCGGGGACTTCCTGCCCGGCGGCGCGGCGCTGGCCGATTTCCCGGCTGACCCGGTTGCGGCGGGAGCGCAGTTCATCCCCCTGGGTAATGGCCTGCCGGCGCTGCGCATCCAGGGCCAGCAATTCATCCAGCGGCCCGGCCTCGCCCCGGGCGTCCAGGGCCCGGCGGACCAGGTTCGGGTCGCGGCGTATTTGTTCGATGGAGAGCAATACTACATCTCTTGGAACCCGAGTTCCCTAATGTATGGTGAAATGATGGCTTGAGCGCCACCGATGGTCTTGGGAACCAACATTACAACTCTTTCCCTTGCACGGGTAAAGGCCACATAGAATACCCGCCGCTCGGCTTCCAGTTCCTGAAGAGTGTTGGCGTTCTTGTGGGGCCAGATGCCGTCCACTGTATCCAACAAAATCACTGTACCAAACTCTTTGCCCTTGGCGCGTAAGGCTGTCATCAGATGCATTGGGCGTTTCCACAATTCGACTTGTGCCATTCCATCAGATTCGTCATCGAAAGGCGGTGTATAAGCGAGTTGCTGCTTCGCCCGCTCGATGTCATCCACGAATTGACTGTAGTCTTTGCCGTAACGTGAAGCATACTCGGCAAGCTGGGAAAAGGGAGGGTCCGTATAAAAAATGTCATCAGCGGCTTTGCCGAAGTCAATCTGCAAACCCTTAAAATCATCGCTCAGTGTCAGGAGCGCATCAGATACACTATCGGCGGCGATGAATCGGTCAACTGAGGTGGCCATATCCAGGCTCATTTTGCCTTCAGCGTTGGAGCCCTTTAGTTGGCCGCGGTACTCCGACAAGCTACTTATACCGGCAGTGAAGGAAACAAGGTCAGACTTCTGAAGGTGATTCGTCAAACCGGCCCGATCCTTCTTGTTAAGCGGGTATCTCTTAACCAAATCACAAAGGGTCAACAGGTCTTTTATGATCTGGCTACGGGAAAGGGTATGACCGTTCTCGGTACGGGTCTTGACGTTCAGCAGTTCTAAAAGGCGGTCGAATGTATCACTCAGAAAAACCTGTAGGTCTTCAGCAGCGCAGAACGATATGTCTTTGGATGCAAAGTACACCTGGTAGGGTATCAGTTGGCTTCGCTTGCGCCCGATAATGGCCACACGGCTGGGGCTTGCACCCTGCTTAACCGATTCCTCAAATATCCGGTGGACGTACTCAAGGGAGGCCACCAGGTTGTCGGTTGCCTCTATTTGGATTTGTGCTTGTTCATTGCCGGCGGCCTCTATCTTCTTGGCAACTCGGCGCTGATTATGGACAATCAGCTTTTGGGAATGGTGAACTATGTTTTGGGGCGACCGGTAATTCACCCCAAGTATATGAGTGTGGAAATCTCTACCGAAACATTTGTCAGGGTTGAGTATGTAGTGCGGCGTAGAACCACGCCACTCAAATATTGCCTGATCGTCGTCGCCGGCAATGGTTATGGTCGCCTTGTTCCGCTCGCCTATGGCCCTGACCAAGGCCAAGTCAAGAGGGTTAATGTCCTGAAACTCATCCACAATAACGTGGTTGTAGCTGGCGGCGCCAGATAGATAACTGCCGTCACCCATTTTCTGACGCTCATCCAGGTACGCGACGTACTTTTGGTCTTCCAGTGTGAAGGTATCGCTTTTCATCAACTGGTCTGAGGCCGCCCGCCAAAACTTGAAGAAGGCTTCATAGACCTGCAATGCTTCCGCCTGAGGAACTTCCTCTCCTCCTTCAGTAACTTTGGTATCGAGCACACCCAGCTTTGCCAGTTCCTGGAAGTGTCCTTGCAATTTCCGGGTCAGCCCCTGGGCGTGCAGAGCCTGCAGGTGTTCTTCAAATTTCGCAAAGTTGGTATGCCTCTGATGGTCAAACCCCAAGGATTTAAAGCTGTCCATCAAGTTCATCAATACGCTTGGCGTGGTATTCTTCTTCTTCTGGATTGCTCTGCTTACATCCTCGTACTCCCGCCAAACCGGTTGGAGCTGGTTCAGCATAGTAAAATGAAAATCTGCTTTTGAAGTCTTGAGTTGAGGGTTAAAGGCAGAGTTCTTTATCCGCCGGAACCCCCAAGAGTTCAAGGTGGTTATCTCCACCAAGTCTCTAAGGGGTGAGAAATGGCCTTCCAGGTTAATGCGAGAAAGCAACTCATCACGAGCAGCCCGGGTGAAAGTTACCAGGAGGAATCGAGGCCGTTGCGGTTTACCCTGTTCAACAAGATGCAGGCATCTATGCAACAGGCAAAGGGTCTTCCCGCAACCGGCTGGTGCCAACAACCGAATGTTGCCTATCGGAGACTCGCAGAAACTCTTTTGGGAACGGTCAAGGCTCTGCATCATTGCAATACCCTCCTGTAGGTAATCAAACCTTAATAACTGGCTTAAGCCCTTGCCGATTCTCTTGCTGATTACTATTCCTCGCTAATATACCTTACCGCCCGCATTTGCGGGAAGAGCAGCACGTCGCGGATGGTGGATTGGCCGGTCAGCAGCATAACCAGCCGGTCTATGCCCACGCCCAGGCCGCCGGTGGGGGGCATGCCATACTCCAGCGCCGTCAGGAAATCCTCATCCAGGCGGTCCACCTCCTCATCCTGGCAGCGCTGCCGCAGGCCTTCCTGCTCCTGAAAGCGCCGGCGCTGCACCGCCGGGTCATTAAGCTCGGTATAGGCGTTGGCCAGCTCCATGCCGGCGGCAAAAGCCTCGAACCGCTCCACGTAACCGGGCTTGTCGGGCGCGGCCTTGGCCAGGGGCGACATAACCTCCGGGTAATCCAGCAGAAAGGCGGGCTGCACCAGATTGGGTTCCACGAAAAGGGAAACCAGCTTATCGATCAGGCGGCCCCGGCTTTCCCGGGGGCCGGTTTCCAGCCCCAGCCCCCGCACCCGGTTGACCAGGGACTGGTCGTCCGGGTATTGGTCAATGTCGATGCCGCTGCGCCGGAGCAGTTCATCCCGCAGCTGCAAGCGGGGCCAGGGCGGAGTAAAGTCAAGCAGCGTATCGCCATAGGGCAGGGTCATGCTGCCCCGCACCTCCTGGGCTGCGGTAGCAATCATCGCCTCCACCATTTCCATCACGTCGTGGTAATCGGCGTAAGCCTGGTAGCTTTCCAGCAGGGAAAACTCCGGGTTATGGTCCTGGTCGATACCCTCGTTGCGGAAGACCCGTCCCAGCTCGTAAACCCGGTCGAAGCCGCCGACAATCAGCCGCTTCAGGTAAAGCTCGGTAGCGATGCGCAGGTAAAGCCGCTGGTTGAGGGCGTTATGGTGGGTAGCGAAGGGGCGGGCGTGGGCGCCGGCGGCCACCGGCACCAGAACGGGCGTATCCACCTCCAGAAAGCCCCGGCCGTCCAGAAAGCGGCGGATGGCGTTAATGACCTGGCTGCGCTGGACAAAGGCGGTCATAACCTCCGGGTCGGCAATCAGGTCCAGGTAACGCTGGCGGTAGCGGATTTCCACGTCCCGCAGGCCGTGGAACTTTTCCGGCAGCGGCCGCATTCCCTTGGCCAGCAGGGTAAGCTGGTGGGCTTCAATAGAGACCTGACCGGTGCGGGTGCGGAGCATGGGGCCGGCCACGCCCAGAAAGTCGCCCAAATCCAGATCTTTCAGCAGATTATAGGCGTCGCCCAGCGCGTTCTGCCGCAGCAGGGCCTGAACCACGCCGGAGCCGTCGCGCAGGTCCAGAAAGGCGGCCCGGCCCATAACCCGCATGGAAATTATGCGTCCGGCCAGCGAATGGCAGAGCGGCTCGTCCGCCGGGCTGGCCGACGGTTCGGCGCTCGCAAAGGCGGCGATGGCCGCGGCGGCGGTGGCGGTGCGGCGGAAACGGTGCGGGTAGGGGTCTATGCCCCGGCGGCGCAGGCGGTTCAGCTTGGTCTGGCGGCTGTTTAACAGCTCTTCTTCACGCTCCGGCATGCCCTACAGTTTACAACCTGCGCCCCGGGAATTGAACCCCCGGACCGAACACCGGCGGTCCGGCGGCGTTTCCGGCGCCTTGCGCCCCCGCAAAAGTTAACACGCCGGAAAAAGGATGTTAACACGGCGGCAATAAGCGGGCCTGGCCGCCGGCTTAAAATCCGGGCATACCAAAATCAAGGAGGTTTGAGGAGAGTTTATGTTAGCGACTTCAGCGAGCGCCGCGGTCAAAGGTATTTCCCTGCGGCGGTTCCTGCCCTTTGTGGTTGCCGGCCTGCTGGCGGCGGCAATTCTGGCGGGGTGGAACGCCGTCTTTGCCCAGGGAACTGCGCCTCCCTTGCAGGAAGCCGGCGACCCCGGCGTTCACGTAAGCAACCTGACGACCATGGTCGCCGCCTTTCTGGTCTTCTTCATGCAGGCCGGCTTTGCCTTTCTGGGGGCCGGCATGATTCGCTCCAGAAGCACGGTCAACTATATGACCAAGAGCTTTATGGACTTTGCCATTGCCTCCCTGTCTTTCTGGGCCTTCGGCTTTGCCATTATGACCGGCGCATCGGCGGCCGGCATTATGGGAACCACCAACTTCTTTCTGGTGGACGGGGCCAACGATTGGCAGGTTTATGTGGACTGGATGTTCCAGATGGTCTTTGCCGGCACGGCGGCGACGATTGTGGCGGGGGCAGTGGCCGAGCGGACTAAAACCCAGGCCTATTTTGCCTACAGCTTCCTGATTGGCGCCATCATCTACCCGCTGTACGGCCACTGGGTTTGGGGCGGCGGCTGGCTGGGCAGCCTGGAGGCGCTGGGCCTGCCGGCGGCGGCAGACTACGCCGGTTCCGGGGTGGTGCATGCGGTGGGCGGTTTCGTAGCTCTGGCCGGGGCGGCAGTGGTCGGCGCCCGCACCGGCAAGTTCAACGCTGACGGCTCGGCCAACGAGCTTCCCGGCCACAACGTCCCCTATGTAATCGTCGGAACCTTCATCCTATTCTTTGGCTGGTTCGGGTTCAACATCAGCGGCGGCGGTTCCATTGGCCTCAATGCGGCCAATACCCTGCTGGCCGGGGCCACCGGCGCAGTGGTCGCCCTTTACATTCAGTTGATACGCACCGGCAAAACGGACATTCTGATGGCCTGCAACGGCGCCCTGGCCGGCCTGGTGGGGATTACCGCCCCGGTGGCCTATGTGGCGCCCTGGGCCGCCGTGACGATTGGCGCCCTTGCCGCGCCGATTATGATGGTCTCGGTGGTGGTCATTGAGCGGGTGTTCAAGATTGATGACCCGGTGGGGGCCGCTTCGGTTCACGGCGTCTGCGGACTATGGGGTCTGCTGGCGTTGGGCATTTTCGCCAATGGCAGCAACGGGGTAAGCGGGCTGCTGGTCGGCAACCCTGATCAGTTGGTATCCCAGCTCATCAGCATGGGCGTGGCGCTGGTCTGGGCCCTGGCCACCGGGTTCGCAATGTTCCTGCTGCTGAAGGCAACCATGGGGGTGCGGGTAACCGAGGCGGAGGAAATGGCGGGCGTGGACGCTTCGGAACACGGCATCGTTGCCTATGCGGAGGCCTGACCTTGCCAGGTACAAGCCGGGCGAAAGAGGTTCGCCGGGGTTTTCCCGGCGAACCTCGCCGCTTTTCCGGCCGGTACGCCATTTTTGCCGTTCCTTCTGCCATTCCCTTGCTGCCTCTATCCTGAACCTGAAACCACCCCCCGTTGGCAATACCAACCGGACAGGAAACTTGCGCCTGAAGTTCGGAAGCTAATAGACTGTCCTGGAGCAACCGACACAGTTTTACCGAGGTTATCCTGCCGAAAGCGGGATTAGCGCTGTCCTTTACCGATTGGCGTGAAGCCCCCGGCGGGCTGCCCAACCGCCTGGGTGCTGCAATGCGCCCAGGCTGAACCGGCCAGAGCCGAACCGGCATGGCAGAAAGGAACTTCAGAATGACGCCCAACCCCGCTGTTGAGAACGGAGCGCTGGTCGGCTACGAAGCCGAGCTTTGGCGGATGGCCGATACGCTGCGCGGCAGTATGGATGCCGCCGAGTACAAGCACGTCGTCCTGGGCCTTATCTTCCTCAAATACATCTCCGACGCCTTTGAGGAGACCAGAGCGGAACTGGAAGCCAATCGCCGCCAGACCGGCGCCGACCCGGATGACCCGGATGAGTATCGTGCCGATAACATCTTCTGGGTTCCGCCCGAAGCCCGCTGGGAGAAGGTGCAGGCGCAGGCGAAGCAGCCGGCCATTGGGCAAACGGTGGACGCCGCCATGCTGGCCATTGAGCGGCAGAACCCCAGCGTCCGCGACGTACTGCCGAAGGAGTATGCGCGGCCGGCTTTGGACCAGCAGCGGTTGGGCCAGCTGATTGACCTGATTAGCAACATCAAGGTGGGCGACGCCGCCGCCCGGTCCAGGGACGTTCTGGGCCGAACCTACGAATACTTCCTTTCCCAGTTCGCCAGCGCCGAGGGCAAGCGCGGCGGCGAGTTTTATACGCCCCGCTGCGTGGTCAGGCTGCTGGTGGAAATGCTGGAACCCTACCGCGGCCGCGTGTACGACCCCTGCTGCGGGTCTTCCGGTATGTTCGTTCAGTCGCAGGCATTCGTTGCGGCGCACGCCAACGGCAACGGCAACGGGGGCCGCGCCAGATCGCCTATTTCCATCTACGGCCAGGAATTCAACCACACCACCTGGCGCCTGGCCAGGATGAACCTGGCCATCCGCGGCATCGACGGTGGTCAAATCCAACATGGCGACACCTTCCACAACGACCGGCACCCCGACCTTCGGGCTGATTATATTCTGGCGAACCCGCCCTTCAACGTGTCGGACTGGGGCGGCGAGCGGCTGCGGAATGACCGCCGTTGGCAGTACGGCGTTCCGCCGGCCGGCAACGCCAACTTTGCCTGGGTTCAGCATATGGTGTACCACTTGGCGCCCTCAGGAGTCGCCGGTTTCGTGCTGGCCAACGGCTCCATGTCGTCGGGGCAGTCCAACGAGGGCGAGATACGCAAAAACCTGGTGGAGGCCGGCCTGGTGGACTGCATGGTAGCCCTGCCCGGGCAGCTGTTCTATGCCACGCAGATACCGGTCTGCCTGTGGTTCCTGGCTAGGGACCGGCGCAACGGCAAGTTCCGCGACCGGCGGGGCGAAATCCTGTTCATCGACGCCCGCAAGCTGGGCAATATGGTTGACCGTACCCATCGGGAACTGGGCGACGAAGACATCGCCCGCATCGCCGATACCTACCACGCATGGCGCAGCAAAGACGCCGCCGATTACGCCGATACGCCCGGTTTCTGCAAGAGCGCTACGCTGGAAGAAGTGCGCCGCCACGGCCACGCGCTGACGCCGGGGCGCTATGTCGGCGCGGCGCCCGCCGATAACGACGGCGAGCCTTTTGCCGATAAGATGGCCCGGCTCGCCGCCCAATGGCGCGAACAGCAAGCGGAAAGTGAACGCCTGGACGCAGCTATCGCCGATAACCTGGCAGCGTTGGGGTTCCCGGCATTGGAGCGCTGAGTATGGGCAATAGCTTGACGCGAGTAGTCCAGCCATTGTTGAAGCATGGATGGCAAACTATCAGACTTGGTGATTGCATTGTAGCCAACGACGCAACTTATTCGCCAAGGGAAGCATGGCCATTTGTCAGTTACCTGGACACCAGCAACATTACTGAAAACCGTATCTCGGAGATCCAGCTCATTACCGTCAGCGAAATGGCACTGCCGAGCCGCGCACGCCGCAAGGTTCAGCCGGGCGACATCGTGTATTCAACGGTTCGCCCGAATCAGCGGCACTTTGGACTGATTAAACACATTCCGGAGAACTTCCTGGTATCTACTGGCTTTGCGGTAATTCGCGGGCGACCTGATGTTGCTCATACCGACTTTATCTACTGGTTCCTGGCACAGGACAATATTGTTGAATACCTGCAAACGATTGCTGAGAACAGCACATCTGCGTATCCGTCGATACGACCTTCTGATTTGGAGGAGTTGGAGATTTCCCTGCCGCCCCTGCCCCAGCAGCGGCGCATTGCCGGCATCCTCGGCGCGCTGGACGACAAGATTGAGCTGAACCGCCGGATGAATGAGACGCTGGAGCAGCTGGCCCGCGCCCTGTTCCGGTCGTGGTTCGTGAACTTCGACCCGGTGCGGGCCAGGCTGGAGGGACGCTGGCGGCGCGGCCAGTCGCTGCCCGGCCTGCCGGCCGAGCTTTACGACTTGTTCCCGAACCGGCTGGTTCCATCGGAACTTGGCGAAATACCGGAAGGGTGGGGGGTGAAGGCGCTGGGGGACGAAATATCAGAGTTGGTTTCCGGGAGAAGACCCCGTGGCGGAGCTACAGCAGAAGGTATTCCCAGCATTGGCGCCGAAAACGTAATTGGATTAGGCCGTTACGACTTCTCGCGAGAAAAATACATACCATACGACTTTTACCGCCAGGTTAAGGCGGGCTGTGCCGACGTTCGAAATGGCGACGTATTACTATATAAAGACGGAGCGCAGATTGGACGCAAGACATACTTTGACTGCGGGTTTCCGCACCCCGAATGCGCTGTCAACGAGCATGTTTTCATATTGCGATTGTTAAACCCTCAAGCGCAGCGTTACCTCTTTTTCTGGCTGGACCAGCAGTGGTTGACTCAGGAAATAGTTGCCTTGAATTCCAACTCGGCGCAGCCTGGCATTAACCGGGCTGGCCTGCGTGGATTACCCTTGCTCATGCCGTCGGCCGATATACTGACAGATAGAGTTTTTATGAATTGTCACAACTCTCGCTCCCTTGCGGCCCAGCGTGATACACTGCTGCCGAAGCTGTTGTCCGGGGAGTTAATGGCGTATGGCAATGGATAGGCTGCTGAGCGTTCCCGACGAGGAGGAATTGCTGTCCAAAGCCTATGCCCATGCGGTTGCGTCGCGGGCCGGTTACGTTACCGCTCTTTATGAAATGGACCGGGACGGCATTGACTTGCGCATCCAGGCCGGCGGAGCGATGCGCCCGGCGCTGGAACTTCAGCTGAAGGCAACGGTCAACCTCGCCGATGCCGGGGACGGCAATGTCCGGTTCCGTTTGCCCCGCCGGAACTATAACCTTTTGCGCATGGAAGCCCAGACGCCGCGCCTGCTGGTAGTGCTCGATTTGCCCAGGGAACGGGAGCAGTGGTTGACCGTTACCGCAGCTGAACTGGTGATGCGCCGCCGGGCCTACTGGCTGAGTTTGCACGGGTACGCTGAAACCGACAATGAGACCAGTGTCACAGTCCACATTCCGAAGGAAAACCGGTTTGACGTGGCGAGCTTGCGGGCATTGATGGAAAAATCCCGTACCGGGAGGCTCTGATGCTAACCTTGATGCAGAGCCAGTCAGCCCTGGCCGAAGTTTCCCCGGCGTCCCTTTCCGCCTACGCCCGCGCCAACGGCTGGCGCAAAGCGGAAGCCTACGGCGACCATTCCGATGTGTATGTCGGCGATGGGCTGCCGGAGATTATTTTGCCGCGGACGCGCCAGCTTGGCGACTATGCGCGGGTGGTGGCGCAGCTGCTGGAGATTTTCGCTGCTGCCGCCGGACGGAACGAACACGCATTATATATCAACCTGGTTACCGCGAGCCAGGATGTCGTCCGGGTGCGCGCCAACGCAGGCGGCGGGGATGGTACGGCGCCGCTCAGCGATGGGGCCGGTCTGGTGAACGGCGCCCGCGATCTGCTTCTGGCAGCGGCGCTCTCCCTGCAAACTCCGCGCCCGCTTTATCACGGCGGCTCCAGCAGAGAGGCCAATGACTTTCTGAAGTTGGTGCGGCTGGGGCAGACGGAACCGGGCAGCTTCGCAATCGTCCTGCTAACCCCGGTCATTCCGCCGGTCTTGCAGGAACCCCTCTTTTCGGGAATGGAAGAAGAACCGCCCCTGGCCAGAAAGGTAACGCGGCGACTGGAACAAGCCTTGCTGGCGACCCGGCAGGCGCTGGAAAGGGCTAATACCGGCGACAGTAAGGCCTTTTCAGACGCGGTGGCTGAGGGCGCCAGCGCCAATTTATGCGAGGCGTTGGTTCAATTGGTTGACCCCTTCCCGACGCTGGACATCGGCATAAGCTGGGCATTGACCCGGCCGGTGAACCGCCCCCGGCCGGCAGTTCGTTTCAACAGGGATGATGTTGATATTCTGCGGGAGGCCGCCCGTTCCTTCCGCAGCCGCGAACCGCAGCCGGATTTGCGCCTGTTCGGTTTTGTGCAAAGGTTGAAACGGGATAACGACGAAACGGATGGGACGGTAACCTTGCGCGTGTCCGTTGAAGGTAAAACTCAGTCGGTTACCGCAGTGCTGAATCAGGCAGACTACGACCGGGCCATTTCAGCCCACCGGGAAAAGGAGCCGGTCATCGTAGAGGGGGACCTGGAGCGGTTCGGGCAGCGGTGGCGTCTTTCCAGTCCCCGCATTGTGTCCATTATAACTCGCGATGATGAGGAAGAAGATTAAGCAATGTCTTCCTTTACCGAAGCCGAAGTGGAACTTGCCGCCCTGGGTTGGCTGGAAAGCGTCGGCTGGCAGACGGCCCACGGGCCTGACCTGCTGCCCGACGCGCGCGCCGACTACAGCGCCGTCGTATTGGAAACCCGCCTCCGCGATGCTATTGCCCGCCTGAATCCGGGGCTGCCGGCGGAAGCCCTGGATCGCGCTTTTACGAAGCTGACCCGCCCTGTTGGCGCCAACCTCGTCGCTCGCAACCGCGCGTTTCACCGGATGCTGGTGAACGGCGCTGCCGTCGAATACCGAACCGACGGCGGCGCAATGCGCGGGGCGCAGGCGCAGATTGTCGATTTTGACCACGCTGACGCCAACGACTTTCTGGCCGTCAACCAGTTTACCGTCACCGAGGGCCGGAACACCCGCCGCGCCGACATCGTGCTGTTCGTCAACGGCCTGCCGCTGGGCGTCATTGAACTCAAGAACCCCGCCGACCCGGACGCCGACATCTGGGACGCCTGGAGCCAACTCCAGACCTACAAGGAAGAACTGCCATCGCTGTTCAGCATGAACGAACTTCTGATGGTTTCCGACGGCACGCAGGCGCGGGTGGGTACGCTGACGGCGGGCCGGGAGTGGTTCAAGCCCTGGCGTACGGTCGCCGGCGAGGAACTGGCCGCTGCCGACGTGCCGGAGCTTCAGGTTCTGTTGGCAGGGGTTTGCAGCCCGCAGCGGCTGCTGGGAATGCTCCGCGATTTCATCGTGTTTGAGGATGACGGCGGCGGCGAGCCGGTCAAGAAGATGGCGGGCTATCACCAGTTTCATGCGGTGCGAGTGGCGGTGCAGGAAACCCTGCGCGCCGCCGCTTTGCAGCAATCCGAAAGGCGGATTTCAGAAGATGGGGGCCGCTACGGGTCGGGTCAGGCCCCCGGCGGGCAGCCCGGCGACCGGCGCATTGGCGTCGTTTGGCATACTCAGGGCGCGGGCAAGAGTTTAAGCATGGCCTTTTACGCCGGAGCGGTAGCCCGCCACCCCGCTATGGAGAACCCGACCATCGTGGCGCTCACCGACCGCAACGATTTGGACGACCAGCTCTTCGGGACTTTCGCCCGCTGCCAGGACGTGCTGGGCCAGCCGCCGACACAAGCGGAAAGCAGAGCGGACTTACAGCAGAAGCTGTCGGTAGAATCCGGCGGCGTGGTATTCACCACCGTGCAGAAGTTCTTCCCCGAGGAACGCGGAGATAGCTACCCGGCGCTTTCCCGGCGCCGGAACATCGTGGTCATTGCCGACGAGGCCCACCGCAGCCAGTACGACTTCATCGACGGCTACGCCCGGCACATACGCGACGCCCTGCCCAACGCCTCCTTCATCGGCTTTACCGGGACGCCGGTCGAGCTGGAAGATGCCAATACCCGCGCCGTCTTCGGCTACTACATCAGCATCTACGACATCCAGCGCTCGGTAGCTGACGGCGCCACCGTGCCTATCTACTACGAAAGCCGCCTGGCCAGCCTGATGCTGGACGAGTCGGCAAAGCCATCCATTGACCCTGACTTCGAGGAAGCGACTGAAGGCGAAGAAATTGAACGAAAGGAGCATCTGAAGACCAGGTGGGCCCAGCAGGAAGCGCTGGTGGGAGCGGAACCGCGCCTTAAGCAGGTGGCTCAGGACATTGTGAAACACTTTGAGCAGCGGCTGGAGGTGTTGGACGGCAAGGCAATGGTCGTCTGCATGAGCCGCCGCATCTGCGTTGCTTTGTACGGCGAACTTGTCCGGCTGCGACCGGATTGGCGCGGCGATGAAGACAGCGTCGGCAAAATCAAGGTGGTGATGACCGGCGCAGCCTCCGACCCCCTCGAATGGCAGCAACACATCCGCAGCAAGGCCCGGCGCGAAACGCTGGCCCAGCGCTTCCGCAACCCCGAGGACCCTTTCCAGGTGGTAATTGTAAGGGATATGTGGCTGACCGGGTTCGATGCGCCCAACCTGCACACGATGTACGTGGACAAACCGATGCGCGGCCACGGCCTGATGCAGACCATCGCCCGCGTCAATCGCGTGTTCAAGGACAAGCCGGGCGGTTTGATTGTGGATTACCTGGGCATTGCCAGAGAGTTGAAACAGGCTCTGACCACGTACACCGAAAGCGGCGGTACGGGGGAGACCACGATTGACCAAACCGAAGCGGTGGCGGTAATGCAGGAGAAGTACGAAGTATGCCGCGGGCTTTGCCACGGCCTTGACTACTCTGACTGGACCAACGGCGCTCCGGAACAGCGATTGCGGTTGCTGCCGATAGCCCTGGAACACATCCTGGCTCAAGAAAATGGCGGGGACCGTTACCGGCAAGCGGTGCGCGAACTCACCCGGGCCTTCGCCCTGGCCGTACCGCAGAAGGAAGCGCTGCTAATCCGAAACGACCTGGAGTTCTTCCAGGCCATCCGCGCCCAACTGGCTAAACGCGTTCCCGGCGAAGCGCATACCGACGAAGAGCTGGATTCCGCCATTCGCCAGATTGTTTCACGGGCGGTAGCGTCCGAAGGTGTTTTGGACATATTCACCGCCGCCGGCCTGGACAAGCCCGACCTTTCAGTGTTGTCTGATGATTTTCTCGACGAGGTGCGGCAGCTGCCGCAGCGCAACCTGGCGGTCGAAGCCCTGCAAAGGCTGCTGAAAGGGGAGCTGGCTGCCCGCCGCAAACAAAACGTGGTGCAGTCGCGCTCTTTTGCGGAAATGCTGGAGCAAACGCTGCTTCGCTACCGGAATCGAACCGTTGAAGTGGCGCAGGTTATTGAGGAACTGATCAGTCTGGCCTGTGAAATGCGCGCAGCCAACGCTCGCGGCGAAAAACTGGGCCTGTCTAATGATGAACTGGCCTTCTATGACGCTCTGGCAGCCAACGACAGCGCCGTGCATGTGCTGGGAAACGAACAACTGCGCATGATAGCGCGCGAGCTGGTGGAAATGGTGCGCAAAAACGTCACCATTGACTGGACGCTGCGCGAAGACGGGCGCGCGCACCTGCGGCGGATGGTCAAGCGAACCCTGACCCGGCATAAATACCCGCCCGACCAACAAGAGCGGGCTGTCCGGTTGGTGATAGAGCAAGCGGAGCTGTTCCCGGAAAACGGCCGCTAGCCGCGCCGACGCGCAACCTGCGGATGTATATTCCACGTTATTGCAGCAAGCAAGCGGAACGAAGCTGCTGCCACTGCACTGCAAAACCCGAATACCAGAGCAAGAACCAGCCCACGCGTAAAGAAGGGCTATAGAGTTACAACGGTCAATCAACGCCGCCGTCGCAGCAACTGCGACAGATCCGCAAAAAACGGATGATTGTGCGACATCGCCGAAGGCATATTTTCCAAAGTGTGCAAGCTATCCGTTTCAGAAGTCTGCTGCGGCCAATTCAGGTTGACCGAGACAACGCCACCTGTACCTAGAGAAATGGCGCCCAATACCAGCAGATTTCCAATGTCCCGGACTTGTGCCTTGAAGCCGGTTTTCAGATGCGAGTAGGCGCCTTCAGTGCGCCGGAGCAGCTCTAAAAGTTCCGTATCGCCGGCATCGAGCAGAAATTCCAGTATCGCCAGCTGCCGTTCACCCAAAGCTCTGCGGCGGGGGGTGCGCAACTTGCCGAACAATGAAACCGCAAACTGCCGGAACAGAATTCGCTTGTTGTTGTCCAGGATTTCACCGGCAACTGCCTTACAACGCTCCGCCACCGCCGGCAATGCGAACAAGAGAAAAGGAGTCAGGGCGTGCCCCCGCCTACGGGATTCATACAGCGCAGCCCGGTACTCATCCTGATGAGTGTAGTAATAGTTGGACAGGCTGACCATAATCAGACTGCTGACACCGGCTTTTTGCAGCATGAAGGATTCCACGGCCCGGGCGGTACGTCCGTTGCCATCGCCGAAAGGATGCATAGCCCCAATGTGGTAATGAAGAGCGAGCGCCTGAATGATAGGGTCATGCCGGAAAAACTCACCGGCCACGGCATCGCAGAGCCCGGCAAAAGCGGCAGCGCAATCGCCGCCCCCTGAAGCGCCCCGGCATACCGGCCCCCCGAAGGTAACGTTCCACCCATCCGGTCGCAAAGCCCCCGGTTCACAATGTTGATCATCACAACCCGACACAATACGCCGGTGGATTTCCAATATAAACGCAGGATTGACCGGACGCCCAGCCGGCTGAGAGCGCAGCCAACGATAGGTAGAGTCGGCGGCCCGAAGCTGCCTTTGTGAATGGGTCAAATCGGCCAGCGCATCCACCCCGGGGAGAAGAGCTTCGGACTGTTCGCGCAGGCTGAACTCTGCGCCTTCAATACGGGAAGTTCCCACGGCTTCCAGGCGCAATTGTTCCTCATGAACGGTCTCAATCCACTGGGGGAAATAAGGCAAGCTGGATAAAGCGATCGCCTGGGCCCTGGCTTCCACCAGAGGCTCAAAAACGGCGTTCAAGTCGTAATAAATCCACTGCCCAGGCGGGAGATAACGACTGATATTCCCTGAAGTCATTTCCGTTTCATTTCCAGGTCATTTCACTTTTTTATACTTGAATAATACCAGAAACGCCATTTCATTTCCGTTCTATTTCCGAATCATTACGACTTCGCTCCACAAAATGGGTATGTATTGGCATTAAACCAGGCCCAGCCGCAGGCAGACCAACGCAACGGGAGCCTCCAGCATCCGCCGGCTTTTGCTGTACCCCTTTGTCCTCCGATGCAGCCGCTTGGGAATACCAGGCCCAGCATTTGGCATTGTCGGAAAAACGCACACCATACCAGGGGAAAGGTTAACTTTTCAGCCAATACACTGCCAGGTTTGTCATTCTTCTGCTAAAACCCGCACTGCGAAATAAACATTTCCCTGACTTCAGACCGAACTGGAGCTTTTTGTATTTATATGACCGTTATTCACACGGCAACCCCCCCAGTCAGTTAACAGAAAGTTTACATCGGCGATATTTCCCTGAAACACCGGCCCGACAAAATGGCTGCATACCCTAAAACGCAGGAGAATAAACCCTATGGAAATCATAATCGCCGGCGGAGCCTTCATAACCCTGTTCAGCCTGTGGGTGCTGGTGCCCCGGTTCCTGATTAAGAAGTAAACACGGCGGTAAACGCCCTGCCCGCCGCCGCTTCTCCGGGAAAAGGCTGGCAGCCAAAGGACCATGCGGCAGCCCAGCTTGCCCGGCGCGGCAGCAGCCCCCGGAGACGCTCTTTCCGGTTGTCACTGGCCGGGTGGATGTTACAAAAAGTTAACATCCCGGTAAATTGTTCGTAACACGCAGCGGCCAGAATCGGCGTTGTAAATCAACGCCGCGGGTCAAGGTTCGAAAAGGAATGGAAGTCGTTGCTGCTGAAGGTCTGTTTCTGCCGGTCCCTTCGGCCGGTGGGGCAGCTGACCTCTGGCTGCCGCTCAAGCGCTGACGGCAATGAAGGCGCCGGCCTTGTTGCAGCCGTCCACTCAGGCCGCCCGCCCGGCACACCATACCCGGCAAGGGACTTCGATGGTGGGCCGTTTGCGTGTGGGGCGGATTTTCAGCGTCGATGCGCAAAGTCGGCTGCCAGTGGGTGGGCCGTTTGCGTGTGGGGCGGATAGCGCCGGGTCAAGGGCGGTTTTCGCCTTCGGCAGACGGGTTTCGCTTCAACCTTTTTCATCCTTCCCCGGCTGAAGGGAGTAGCAGCAAACAATGAGTACTGGAGATACGGCCTGGATTCTGGTCTGCTCGGCGATGGTTCTGTTGATGACCCCGGGGCTGGCTTTCTTCTATGGTGGGTTGGTACGCCGGAAGAATGCTACCGCTACCATAATGCACAGCCTTACCTGCATGGGTTTGGTAGGGGTGGTCTGGGTGCTGTGGGGTTATACTCTGGCTTTCGGCAACGACCTGGGCGGCCTGGGGTTGGTGGGCGACCTGCAATGGTTTGGTCTGGCTGGCGTCAGCGCCAGTGAGCCGCAGGAGGGCAGCTCTATTCCCCACCAGGTCTTCATGGTTTTCCAGGGAATGTTCGCGATTATTACTCCGGCGTTGATTACCGGGGCCTTTGCCGAGCGAATGAAGTTCAGCGCCTTTGTCGTCTTTACCGTGCTGTGGGTAACCATTGTGTACGCCCCGGTGGCCCACTGGGTTTGGCATAGCGATGGCTGGCTGTTTGGCCTGGGCGCGCTGGACTTTGCCGGCGGCACGGTGGTGCACATCAACTCGGGGATTGCGGCCCTGGCGGCGGCCTTGATAGTGGGCAAGCGCATCGGGTTTGGCGAAGCGCCCATGCCCCCGCATAACGTGCCGATGGTGGTGCTGGGAGCCGGCCTGCTGTGGTTCGGGTGGTTCGGCTTCAATGCCGGCAGCGCCCTGGCCGCCGACGGAACGGCAGTTAACGCCTTCGTGGTTACCAACACCGCCGCCGCCGCCGGCATTGTATCCTGGGTGGCTATGTCCTGGGTCTTCGGCAAAAGGCCCAGCATTATTGGCGCCGCCTCGGGCGCGGTAGCCGGCCTGGTGGCAATTACCCCGGCCGCCGGGTTCGTCGGGGCCATGCCGGCCGTGGTCATCGGAATTGGCGCCGGCATTATCTGCTACGGGGCGATTGAACTGCTGCTTAAACTGCGGGTGGATGACGCTCTGGCCGTCTGGGGGGTGCATGGCATGGGCGGCGCCTGGGGCGCTCTGGCTACCGGCCTGTTCGTGGGCATTGGCTTCAGCGCCCTGCCCGACGGCGTCGGTCGGGGCGAGCAGGTGTTGATTCAGCTGATTGGCATTGCGGCCACTGCCGCCTGGTCTTTTGCCGTAACCGCCATCATCCTGCTGGCCCTCAAGTTCACCATCGGCCTGCGGGTGCCGGCTAACGAAGAGGAACTGGGCCTGGATGTTTCCCAGCATAACGAGGGTGCGTACACAATTTAAGGGACGGCAAGCTGTGCAGCGGGCTGATTTAGGGTATAATAGCCGTCGGAACGCAAAGCGCCGAAAATCAAGAAACGAGGTTTGACCTATGGCTTACAAGGCGGAATATATCTGGATTGACGGGCAGGAGCCTACTGCCAAGCTGCGCTCCAAAGGCAAGATTGTGCCGGACGGCGAGGAACCCCCCGTTTGGGGCTTTGACGGTTCCAGCACTAACCAGGCGCCCGGGGAAGCCTCGGACTGCGTGCTGAACCCGGTGCTGGTAGTTCCGGACCCGGTGCGCGGCGGCAATAACAAGCTGGTGATGTGTGAAGTGCTCCTCACCGACATGACGCCCCACCCCTCCAACACGCGGGCCGGCTGTGCGGCGGCGGCAGAGCGGTACGCTTCCCTGGACTTCTGGTTCGGTATAGAGCAGGAATATACTTTCTTCGACGGCATTAAGCCCCTGGGCTGGCCGGATAACGGTTTCCCGGCTCCCCAGGGCGGGTATTACTGCGGCGTTGGCTCCGACGAGGTTTTCGGCCGGCCGGTGGTGGAAAGGCATATGGACGCCTGCCTGTATGCCGGCCTGTCCATTTCCGGCATTAATGGCGAGGTGATGCCGGCCCAGTGGGAGTTTCAGATTGGCCCGATTGACGCGCCCCGGGTGGCCGACCACCTTTGGCTGGCCCGCTGGCTGCTCTATCGCATTGGCGAGGATGTGGAAACGGTGGCTGGCCGCCGGGGCATCAGCGCTACCCTGGACCCCAAGCCGGTAAAAGGGGACTGGAACGGGGCCGGCGCCCATACCAACTTTTCCACCAACCAGATGCGGGAGAATTACAACGCCTGCGTTGCGGCGGCAGAAGCCCTGCGGGAACGCCACGATTTGCATATTGCCAACTACGGCCACCGGATTGAGGAGCGGCTGACCGGTTTGCATGAGACCTGTTCGTACCGGGAATACCGCTATGGCGTATCGGACCGGGGGGCTTCGGTGCGCATACCCTGGCAGGTGGCCCGGGATGGCCGGGGTTACATTGAAGACCGGCGCCCCAATGCCAACTGCGACCCTTATACCGTAACCAGGTTGATTATCGAAACCGTCGGCGCAGCGGCCGCCCGGACCTGACCAGCCCGGCCCCGGGTTTTCGCGAGGGTTTAACGCCGTCCCTCCGGGGGCGGCGTTTCCTTTACCTGCGCCTGGCCCGGTCGGTTCATGTCGCTGCCGGGCCGGTTGTCGGTCAGGGGCGGCTGCGCCCCGCTCCCTTTACCCTTTTGTACCCTTTTGCTGGAGGATTTGGCATGGTGGACCGCCGCAGCGCCGAGCAGGAGTATGTACTGCGCACTGCCCGGGATAATGACGTGAAGTTCATTCGCCTGTGGTTTACCGATATTCTGGGCAGCTTGAAGGGTTTTGCTATTAATGCGGATGACCTGGCGGACGCTATAGAACGGGGGGTGGGCTTTGACGGGTCGGCGATTGAGGGCTATGCCCGCCCTGTTGCGGGCGCTGACCGCATTGATGAGAGCGATATGCGGGCCTTTCCCGACCCGACTACCTTTGCTTTGCTGCCCTGGCGTCCGCGGCAGAATGCGGTGGCACGTATGTTCTGCGACATCTATTCGCCCGGCGGGGAACCCTTCTCGGGCGACCCGCGGCTGGCCCTGAAGCGCAACCTGGAACGCCTGGCCCGCCTGGGCTATACCTATTACGTGGGCCCGGAGCTGGAGTTTTTCTACCTGGAGAACTCCAGAACGCCCAGCCCGTTAGACCAGGACGGCTATTTCGACCAGCTTTCCAGCAACCCGACTGCCGACCTGCGCCGGGATACGGTGCTGAACCTGTCGGAGATGGGCATTCCGGTCAAATATTCCCACCATGAAGGGGCGAAAAGCCAGCACGAGATCGATTTGCAATATACCGACGCTTTGACTATGGCCGACAGCGTGATTACGGCCAAGCTGGCGATAAAGGAACTGGCGCAGTTGCAGGGTTATTATGCCACCTTTATGCCCAAGCCCTTTACCGGCTTAAACGGCTCGGGAATGCACACCCACCAATCCCTGTTTCAGGGGGAAGATAACGCCTTCTATGACCCGGAGGATGAATACAAACTTTCCCGCATCGCCAAACATTTCATCGCCGGCCTGATTCGCCACGCCCCGGAGATAACCCTGGTAACTAACCAGTGGGTCAACTCTTACAAGCGGCTGGTGCCCGGCTACGAGGCTCCGGTAAACATCTCCTGGGCCCACAATCGCTCTGAACTGGTGCGCGTTCCGGCTTACAAACCCGGCTACGAAACCTCGGTGCGCATTGAGTACCGGGCGCCCGACCCGGCGTGCAATCCTTACCTGGCTTTCAGCGTTATGCTGGCCGCCGGCTTGAAGGGTATTGAGGAACAGTACCCGGCGCCGCCGGCTACCGACAGCATGCGTCGGGCGGAACCGGAACTGCGGGAGATAAAGACCCTGCCAGGCAGCCTGGGCGAGGCAATAGCCCTGGCGCAAGACAGCGACCTGCTGCGCGAGGCCCTGGGCGAGCCGATTCTGCGCAGCTTCATCCGCAACAAGCAGGAGGAGTGGCGCCGTTACCGGGCCACCGTTACCGACTACGAAATCGAGCGTTACCTGCCCATGCTCTAACCGGCCGGCTTCCGCCAGCGGCAGCGCAGCCGGCCGGCTTACCGGCTGGCGGCGGATACGCTCAGTTGGTAGGGCGCCAAGCTGCGGGCGGCAGGGGCAAAGGCCGATACTGCCACTATGGTCTGCTCCAGGCCCGGGTAGGGTTCCAGCGTTGTTTCACCGACCAGACCGCCGTTCCCGTCCATGACCAGGGGAAGGCGGGCAACCCGGTTCTCCTGCCCCTTTTGCAATGCCTGCACGAAGTAACCTTGCCGCACCCGGTTGTCGATGCGGAGAAAGCCGTTGGCCTGCCAGCCGCCATCGCCGGGAACTACGCCGGCCTGGGGCAGAGCCAACCGGCGGAGGCATAACCCGATTCCGTTCACGGAATCATCGGTTACGTACTGAAAGCGCACTATTATTTCCTGGCCGGCATAAGAGCTTAAATCTACCCGTTCCGTTACCCAGTCCTGGGTTTGGCCGGTATAGCCGGGGCCGAAGGCAACTTCCAGTGGGTCATCATAAGAGGTATGGGGCGTTTCCAGAACCTCCCACCGGGCGCCCCCGTCGCGGGAAACTTGCAGGTAAACGTAATCCCAATCCTCTTCAATGCTATGCCAGACCTCATAGGTTAGGGTAGCCTGGCTGGCCTGACGCAAATCCACGCTGCGGGCAAGGGTTGAAGTGATTGAGTCCCCGGAGTTGCTCCACCAGCAGCCTTCCGGGCCGGTCTCGGCGGGCAGCAGCCGGTTTTCCGCCGCCCCCCGGAACCGCAGACGCAGAGGCTGGTCGCGCAGGGCGGGCCCCAATTCAATGTAGTGGGTGCCGTACTGAGCAACCTCCCGCTCCAGGTTGGCGGCCCGGTTAAGGGTGCGGCTGGGCCTCACCGCAACCGATTGGGGGGCGTAGCCGTAAACCCCCTGGTCGGCGTCCAGAAAATTGGCGGCGGTCCAGTCCTGAAAAACGGCGTGGAAATCGGCGGTATAGCCGGCCTCCTTCAGGTAAGCGTCAACCCCGGGAATGCCGTTTTTCGGCTGGGCTTGCAGCTGCCATAAATCCCCCCGACGCTGGCCGGGTTGAGGCGCCGGGTAATGCTGGGCCAGGTAATGCATAAACAGGGAAGCCCCGCCGTAATGGGCGGCGATGTTGGCATGGTCCAGCGGCCAATGGATTAAGGACACGAAGGGGTGTTCCATAAAAAGGTTGGGGCTGCCCGCCGGATAGCCGGCGACGGTTACCGCCAGTTCGGCCATACCCTCGCTAACCCAGGTATTTTCCGACCGGTCATGCCGCCAGTGGATTGCGTGCTGCAACTCGTGGGCCAGCACTTGCCGGTAAAAATCGGAGCCTACCTTCAGGTGGTGGGTATCAATATAGAACATTTCCCGCTGGTTGCTGCGGGGGCGCACTGATTTGGGGTACTCGTCGGTCGAGCTGAAGTAACCGGCGGCGCCCCGAATTCTGCCGTGAGCCAGGGTCAGGCGTGGGTCATTGTCCACGCCGGGCGTCCACTCCTGACCGAAGTAGCTGGTAACCCGGGGGTAGATAACCTCCTCAAACTCCTGGGAGGCCCGTTCCAGGTCTTCGTCCGCTACCACTTGCCCCTTTTCCACGTACCAATAAGCGTGGGGCGTAACCAGGCGCAGCTCAAAGTCCGACTGGTAAATCTCCAGCCGCTCCAGGTCGGCCAGCCAGAACCGGTCAACCCGGCCGGCGGCATAGCTTACCGGCTCCGGGTTCACGACCGGCGAAACCGGCGGGTGGTTCGGTGGCAGCAGCAGCTCCGCCGCCAGTTGATACAGGTCCCGGTCGGGCGCCGGCGCGAATGCCTCGGCTGGCGGCGGCAGTTGCCGGGCCGCCGGCGCTGCGCCGGCGCTGACGCTCGTCTCCGGGTTGACCGCCGGCTCCGGCGGCGGGGTCAGGCTGACGGCCGGGGTTGCCCCGTGAGTATTAGCCGGGCTGCCCGGTCTGACAGGTTGCGGGGTTGCTCCGGGAACAGAGGTTGAAACGGTCGGGGTCGGGTCTTTGGCTGCCGGCGTCATATGGGTCGGCGTGGGCCCGGCGGGAGCGGACATAGTGGAGCAGGCCAGGGCCAGCAGAGCCAAAAGGAAGCCGATGGAGCCGAGGGTGAGCGGATTCCGGCGTTGACGGTGCATAAATTGCTTTTCCGGGAACCGGGTATTCGGAAATAAAGGGCGCACCCAAAGCAGGATGGAGCCGGTGAAGGGAGTCGAACCCTTGACCTGCGGTTTACGAAACCGCTGCTCTGCCTCTGAGCTACACCGGCCTGGGGAAGGCATGCGTCAACCCGCTGCTGCCGAGCGGCCTGCCAAGGTTCAGTTTAACGGAACTTGCGCCCCGGGACAAGGGCGTCAGGCGGGGGGAAGGAGATGACCCTGAGCCGGGGCTGACCGGGTGGCCGCTTCCGCCACTGCTCCCGCAGCAGCTTCAGCAACTCACGGGCCTGGCCGACTTTTTTAATCACGGGAATAGACGGTTCCTTCCTTGCTTCCGGGATGCCCGGGGGCCGGCTGCTAGCGTTCATGCTGCTGCCTTCAGCGTACATTGCTACCGCCTGGGCCTTGAGCTGCTCCGGCTGGTGGGGACGCTCGATTCCCGGGACGAAGTGTAGTGGCCCTGACCGCAGCGGTAGGTCTGCTGGCCGCGGGAGCAGCCGTATCTGGGCAGCCGGTTGGCGCCGCAGCGGGGGCATTGCATCCCGGTATGCTCCAGGTTGGGCCATGTTGCTGCCTCCCGGCGGTCTGATTTCCCGGCAAACCCGGTTATACACTTACACCAATACCCGTCGGGAATACCGAGACTCCAGACCGATTGACATTTCAATGGCAATCAGGCTATAACTGAAGCAGGAGACTTGAACCATGAATATGCCAGTCAACACCTTTCAGGACATCATCGACGCCTTGGAAAACAACCCGCAGTTGCGGGAGGAACTGCGCCGCCATTTGCTGGACCAGGAATTTCTGCAACTGCCGCTGCTGGTTCAGACGATTCTGGACACCCTGAAGCAATTCATGGAAATGACTAACCAACGGCTGACGCTGCTGGAAGGCCGCCAGGATCGGATGGAGGCCCGACAGGATCGGATGGAAAATGACATCCAGGAAATCAAAAGCAGCATCCGCGATATCTACGGGCGCTTCGACAAAATAGATGAACGTATGGACAGGATGGACGGGCGTATGGACAAGATGGATGGACGTATGGATAACGGCTTCGGAGCTAATTACGAAGCCCGCGTATCGGGGAACATCGGCAGCATCGCCGGGCAAGCCCTCCGCCTGCGCCGGGTCAAAACCCTTAAAAGCATCAACGTGCCCAGAGACCCTGACCTGGATGTTATAACTGAACAAGCCGAAACGGACGGGTTGATCACTGAGGCCGAATACTACGACCTCTGGCTGCTTGATCTGATTTTTTCCGGGCTCGATTCCCCTGAACGGAACACGGCGCTGGTAGCCGCTGAAGTGTCAATTACTGCCGGGAACGAAGACATTAACCGCGCCGCCAACCGGGCCGACATCCTGAAGAAAGCCACGGAAAACGTCAACGTCATCCCCGCAGTGATCGCCGCAAACATTGACCAAGAACGCCAGTCCCTGGCCAATAGCCTGGGCGTGACCGTGATAACCTTCCCCGAAAACTGACCGGCTGCCAGCCCCGGCATCGGCAGCCTTGGGAAACCCCCTGCCACCCGTTGCATCTGATTTTACGGCAAACCCGGTTATACACTTATACCGACGCCGGTCGGGAATGCCATTGCCCCGGTTCAATTGACACCCCGGTTTACGCCTCCCTATAATTCAACCATCGGGGCCGGGTTCAGCTTTGCGGGCCGCCGGCTTTGTTCCGTCAACGTTCCGGCCCTGATTCCGGCCGGCAACCCGCGCTTTGGGCGGTGGTTTAATGTCCCTTCGCGAACGACTGGAAGCCGATATTATCGTGGCAATGCGCCGCCGCGACCAGCAGCGGCTGGATGCTTTGCGTTTCCTGAAGAACGCCGTAAATCGGGTGGAAATCGATCGGCGGGTTACTTTGGACGACGACGGCATTGCCGAGGTGGTGGTGCGCCAGGTTAAAGACCGGCGGGACAGCATTCGGATGTTTGAGCAGGGCAACCGGGCCGACCTGGTAGCCAAAGAGTCGGCCGACCTGGCGGTGCTGGAAGAGTATATGCCGGAGCAGATGGGCCAGGCAGCGTTGGCGGCGCTGGTTCAAGAGGTAATTGCCCAGGTGGGGGCGTCAACCCTGCGGGACAAGGGCAAGGTTATGGGGCGGTTGATGCCCCAGGTGCAGGGCAAGGCCGACGGCGCCCAGGTTAATGCGCTGGTTACTCGACTGCTGGAGGCGAGCGAAGCCGGCGGCTGATGCCCCGCATCAGCCGCCGGGGAGAGCCGGCAATGCGTTTTGGCATCGTGGTATTTCCGGGGACCTGGAGCGACGCCGACTGCCATTATCAGGTTGCGGATGTTCTGGGTCAGGAGGCCGCTTACCTTTGGCACCGGGAGGAAAACCTGGCCGGGATTGACTGTGTAATTCTGCCCGGCGGCTTTTCTTACGGGGATTATCTGCGGGCCGGCGCCATTGCCCGCTTTGCTCCGGTAATGTCGGCTCTGCGCCGGTTTGCCGCCGACGGGGGGCTGGTGGTGGGCATTTGCAACGGCTTTCAGATTTTGTGTGAATCGGGTTTGCTGCCCGGCGTCCTGATGCGAAACCGGTGCCTGGAATACTGCTGCCAGTGGGTTAACCTGCGTACCGAGCGAACCGATACTCCCTTTACCGGCCGCTGCCAGCCTGGTCAGGTGCTGCAAGTGCCGGTGTCGCACGGCGAAGGCAATTACTACGCCGACGCCGCTGTCCTGGCGCAGCTGGAGGCCAATGGGCAAGTATTGTTCCGTTACTGCGAGCCTTCGGGGGCGGTTACCGCTGCCGCCAACCCCAATGGCTCTGCCGGCAACATCGCCGGGATTATTAACCGGCAGGGCAACGTTCTGGGGATGATGCCCCACCCGGAGCGCAGCTGCGAGACTCTGCTGGGCAGCGAGGACGGCAACCTGCTGTTCCAGTCAATCATTGACGCCGTATCCGTCCGGAAAACCCGAGCGAGGTAGGCGTACCCCACCCGGACTGACAGCCCAGGGTATCCGGTCCGGGCACGCTGGGCCGGGTAGCGGCTGTTCTTTATGGCTGCCGGATAGCGCCGGCCCGGGCGCGCCGGGCAGCGCCCTTCCGCTCCAACCCTCCCCGGTCATCCTTTGATGGGTCAGCGCCTTCAGTTCCTCCGTTGCTGCCGGCCCGGCCCTGGCGGCGCGCCCATTCAGCCGCGCCGTCCCGAATACGGCCGGGGCGCCACCGGGCGGCGGCAGAGGTAATTCCCGGAAAAATATTAAAATCCTGCCAGAAACCGACTTGACAGTTTCAGAACGCTCGTTCTATACTTTGGTTGCAATTAGAACAAAAGTTTGCAATGAAGGTGAGAGAGATGACAAGAACGTTTGTTGTGAATGATGAGCCGGAAACGCCCGACGCAACCCCGGAGTTTTACCATTACGAGGACACCGGCTGCGAGGCTTCGGAAAGCTGCCTCAATTGCCCGCTGCCTCAGTGCAAGTATGATGACCCGGCCTGGTATCAGCGGAACCGCCGTCTGGCCAAAGACTTTCAGGTAAAGTACACCATGGAACAGGAACGTTTAACGGTTGAGGAAGCGGCGGAACGCTTTTCGGTAACGGTACGCACCATCTTCCGCATTCTGCGCCGCTGCCGTCTGGCGGTCAACGCCACGGATGACGCGGAACTGCCGGCTTTCGCCGCCTAGTTCTATTGGCGCGGGCCGGGGCAGCGGCGCAGCCGCCGGGGAATGGGGCGCCAACCGGGGTGGTAAAATCAGGGGCAGCGAAGTCAGGAAAACTGAAGGGCCGGCGGGGAACTTTCTTCCGCCGCCTGGATACACCCGCATCATCCGGACCGAAGGGGCGGTGGAGAACCTATCTTCCGGGGTCATATTGGGTTACCGGGCGCTGATTGTTCCGCCGCTTAACCCTTTGGCGCCGGCCATTGACGGGTTACCCCCGGGGCAGGCCCAGGCCCCGGCTGGCGATGATGTTGCGCTGCACTTCCGAGGTGCCGGCCGCTATTTTGTGAGAGAAGCTGGTCATCCAGTGTTCCTGAATGCGGCCCCGCAGCGGCGCCCACTTTTCGTTGCGGCCCAACACGCCATACAGCCCCAGCACTTCCATGCCGGCAATGGTTACCCGCTGCAGGGTTTCGCTGCCGAAAACCTTGCTCATAGAGGCTTCCTTGTTAGGCACCAGCCCTTCGCCCTGCATATAGGCCACGTTATAGGCCATCAGCCGGGCCGCCTCGCATTCGATATAGCGGTCGGCCAGCAGGTTGCGTACCCAGGGGGTCTGGAGCAGCGGCTTGCCGTTGTGCCTGGTTTGGCTGGCGTAGCCCCGCACCTCGTCCAGCAGGCGGCGCCCCATGGCCGAATAGTCAATCCCCGACCGCTCGAAGTCCAGCAGGGTAACCGCCACATACCAGCCCCGGTTTTCTTCCCCCACTACATTAGCTACCGGCGCCCGCACATTGTCGAAGATAATCTGGTTGAACTCGTGGCCGCCGGCCATGTTGATGATTGGCCGCACCTGAATGCCGGGCGATTTCATATCTACCAGAATGAAGCTGATTCCCCGGTGCTTGGGAGCCTCCGGGTCGGTGCGGGCCAGCAGCATAATCCAGTCGGCCCGGTGTCCCAGAGTGGTCCAAATCTTGGAACCGTTAATCACATACTCGTCGCCATCCCGCACGGCCCGGGTGCTCAGGGATGCCAGGTCGGAACCGGATTCAGGTTCGCTGTAGCCCTGGCACCACTGAACCTCGCCCCGGGCTACCGGCGGCAAGTGGGCCTGCTTCTGTTCTTCAGTGCCGTGAATCATCAGGGTTGGCCCCAGCATTCGCACGCCGAATATGTCCCGCCCCGGAGCCCGCAGGTAGGCCAGCTCTTCGTTATAAATGGCAGAGCGCACCGGCGAAGCATTCTGACCGCCGTATTCGGTGGGCCAGTGCATGGTCAGCCAGCCCCGCTCCGCCATCCGGCGGCGCATATCCCTGGTCAGCTCCCAATTCCACTCCTCGGGCCACCGGCCGCCGCCCTCCCAATCTGGCGGGAGGGTTTCCTGCACAAAGTCGCGCAGCTGCTGGCGAAAAACATCGTCTTCGGGGGTAAACTTAAAATCCACGGAACCCTCTCCAGTGTCCAAATATGGTATTCCGGGCGAAGCAGGACGCCGGTTCAGTCATGCCGGGCATGGCGGGAATGCCGGAAGCAGCGGCCGGACTTAAACCGGCCCCACTGCTACGCACGACTGGGTGCGGACAATGCCGGGAACGGTATGAATCTTCTCGGTTACCAACGCACCGACGGCGGTCAGGTCGGCGGCGTTGATGGTGGCGATAATGTCGAACTGGCCGGTAACCACGTCCACCGATTCGATGCCGTCGATGCCTGCCAGGGTGTTTGCCACATCGCGGGTCTGCCCCACATAGGTTTCAATTAAAAGGTAGGCTTTGGTTGACATATTGCTCCTCAAAATCCGGTTGGCTGGGCTGCCGGCTAATTCTACGGCCCACCCCCGAACCTGTCAATTCGGGAGCCCCGGCGCCGCTGCCCCCTGGATTGCCCCCACCGGGGCGCAGGGACTGTGATACCATATTCATAAAAGGGCAGTTATTTGACTGTCCGGAGAAGCGTTAATGTCCCTCGACCTGGGCGAGACCATCGTTCAGCTGGAGCGGGCCACCGGCAACCTGGGTTCAGGTTACCGGGACCGGCGCTGCCGGCTGGCGCAGTTACTGGAGCAGGCGGCGGCGGTGCCTCCCCAAACCGCGCGGGAGAAAACGATTGGTTCTGATGTCCCTTTCCTGGCCGCGCAGGTGGTGGATACGCTGCTGGGCGCGGTATCGCCGCCGCCGCTGCCGGCCGATTGGGCCGCCGCCTCGGTGGACGGCTCCCACATTGATGTTGACCGCCACTTGCCGGTGGAATGCTACCTGTTGAACCTGGGCGGCTGCCTTTTGACCTATGGCCGGCAGCCCGACGCCCGTTTCTTCAGCCGTCCACACCTGGCGTCGGCCTACGAGGAGTTATACCTGGCGGACCCGCAGCGCCCGGCAGATGAAGAAGCGGTCGCCGGCAACCTGCTGGGCCTGTACCGAACGGTGCGGGAGCTGGAAGAGCTGCTGGCAGTGGTTCGGGAATGCCCGCCGGAGCAGCCGACGCTGGCGCTGGTGGATGGCACGCTGGTGTTGTGGGGCCTGGCCGGCCGGGGGTATCGGGATTTTGTGCGGCAGGCTATCGTTAACGAGGGGCTGCTGCCGGCGCTGGAAGGGTTCCGTCAACTGGCGGCGGCGCGCCGCAATGTTACCCTGGCGGCTTACGTTTCCCTGCCGAGGGTCCGGGAGGTGGCCAACGCCATTCGCCGCTGCCTGTGTCCCAACGACCTGGCCTATTGCCGGCAATCTTGCAGCCAGCGTCGGTCGGAATTGACCCCATGCAGCAACTCCAACGACTTTCTGGACCGGGAGATTTTCGCCCAACTGCTCGCGCCGGGCCAGCGGTCGCCGGTCTATATAACCAACTCGTCGGTATCGCGGGAATACTACGGCGACCATCAGGTATATTTCTATTACCTGAACGCCGGTGAAGAGATTGCCCGGATAGAGGCGCCGGCCTGGGTGGCGGAGGATGATGCCCTGCTGTCCCTGGGCCACAGCCTGATTGCAGCGCAATGCCGCCTGGGGCAGGGTTACCCGGTGGCTATTGCCGAGGCTCACGAACAGGCGGTAGTAAACGGACGGGATCGGCAACTGTTCAGGCAGCTGGTGGCCGAAACCCTGGAACGCCAGGGCCTGCCCGCCTACACCTCGCAAAAGGAGCGTTCCAAGCAGCGCCCGTGGGTTTAGGGGGGTAATGTCAAATACATGTTGACATGCCGGGCATATGGGCTGCTATTCTCCATTGAGTTTCGCTAGAGGCTTATTTATGGCTATCGAAGATGCGCGAAAACAGGAAATACTGACTCTGGTTAATAATCATTGGGCAAAGCGCGTCAAAGAGCGTAGTTTCAGCGAGCTTATGACTGGAAAAGAGCAAGGTCATCGGATAGCAAATTATGTGGATGATCAAACCTGCTCAGTGTTGAAGGTAAACTTCGATACCCGAAATCGTCTGGGCCAGCTTGCCGCAGGGCCGGAGTGGTTCCTTACCCCCCCAGCTGGGCCAGTATTTCCGCCAGCCTTTGCTGCTGTTCTTGCAGTGAGCGCAGGCGTTCCTGCTCTGTTTCCACCACGTCGGGGCGGGCCTTGGCGCGGAAGTCGGGGTTGCCGACCAGCCGTTCCTTCCGTATCAGCTCCTGTTGGCAATGGGTCAGTTCCTTTTGCAGGCGTTCCCGCTCGGCGGCCAAATCCACCACCCCTTCCAGGGGCAGGCGCACCACCAGGGGGTTCACCAGCAGGGTTACGCCACGGGGCAGTTCCGGAGTTTCGGAACCGCCGGCGGCAATGTGCAGCGGGCCTACCCGGGACAGGGTTCGAATCACCTCGGCCTCCTCGGTCAGCGCCTCCGCCAGTCCATTGGCCTCCACCAGGGCCTCCAGGCGGCGGCTGGCCGGAACATGCAGCTGGGCGCGGGCATTGCGCACCGCCCGGATGGTTTGTATTACCAGGGAAACCTCCTCTTCCGCCTGGCGGTCGCGGCGGGGCGCGGCTGCCTGGGGGTATTCGGCTACCATGATGGAGGCCGGACGCGCAACTTCCCAAGGGAGGCTGCCGGCCAGGGTTTGCCATATTTCTTCGGTGATGAAGGGCATAAAGGGGTGCAGCAGTCGCAGCGTCCGTTCCAGGACGTGGGCCAGCGCCGGCCGGGGCGAAGCCGCAGCGCGGCCGGCTGCGGCTTCGCCCCGCAGCCGTACCTTGGCCATCTCGATATACCAGTCGCAGAAGTCGTTCCAGATGAAATCGTAGAGCTTCTGCTGCGCCTCGCCCAGTTCGAAGCTGGCCAGGGCCTGGTTGACCGCGACGGTTGTCTGGTCCAGCCGGCTGATAATCCAGCGGTCTTCCCGGTGGGTCAGGTAGGGCAAGGCGTGCCAGCCGGTCAGGTTATCCGGGCTTTCGAGAGCGTTGATGACGAAGCGGGCGGCGTTCCAGACCTTGTTGGCGAAATTGCGGGCCGCCTCCAGCTTGCCTTCGGTAATGCGCAGGTCGTTGCCCGGGGCGGCGCCGGTGGAAAGAGCAAAGCGCATGGCATCGGTGCCGTAGCGGTCAATCAGGGCCAGCGGGTCCATGGTATTGCCCCTGGTCTTGCTCATCTTTTCGCCGTTGGCGTCCCGGATCAACCCGTGCAGGTAAACGGTGCGGAAAGGGACCTGACCGGTGTTTTCCAGGCCCAGCATAATCATACGGGCGACCCAGAAAAAGAGTATGTCATAGCCGGTTTCCAGCACTGCCGTCGGGTAAAAACGGGCCAGGTCTTCGGCGTCTTCGGGCCAGCCCAAGGTAGAATGGGGCCACAGGCCGGAACTGAACCAGGTATCCAGCACGTCTTCGTCCTGACGCAGCCCCGGATTGCCACAGGCGGGGCAGGCGTCCGGGTCTTCCAGAGCGACGGTAATTTCGGGGCACCGGTTGCAGTACCACGCCGGTATGCGGTGGCCCCACCACAGCTGGCGGCTGATGCACCAGTCCCGGATGTTTTCCAGCCAGTTGAGGTAAACCCGGGTGAACCGCTCCGGGACGATGGCGATTTCCCCGTTGGCGACGGCGGCGTGGGCCCGCCCGGCGATGCTGGCGGGTTCCCGGTGGCTGCCGACCTGGAGGAACCATTGCAGGCTAATCAGGGGTTCCACCACCGAAGCGCAGCGCTGGCAGTGGCCCAGGGAATTATGCAGGTCTTCCACCCTTTCCAGCAGGCCCAGTCGGTCCAGCTCTTCGGCCACGGCGCGGCGCGCGGCGAAGCGTTCCAGGCCGGCATACTTGCCGGCGGCGCTGGTCATGTTGCCATCGAAGCCGATGACGTTAACAATTGCCAGCCCGTGCCGCTCGCCAATCTCAAAGTCGGTTGCATCGTGGCCGGGGGTAACCTTCAGGGCGCCGGTGCCAAACTCCGGCTCAATGGCCGCATCCGCCACAATGGGAATGGCGCGTTCCATTATCGGCAGAATGGCCTGCCGGCCGATCAGGTGGGTGTAGCGAGGGTCTTCCGGGTGCACGGCCACGCCGGTGTCGCCCAGCATAGACTCGGGCCGGGTGGTAGCCACAGTAATGCGGCCGGCGCCATCGGCCAGGGGGTAGTGGATGTAATAGAGCCTGCCGACCTGTTCCCGGTATTCCACTTCCAGGTCTGAAAGGGCGGTGGCGCAGCGGGGGCACCAGTTGATTATGCGCTCGTGCCGGTAAATCAGACCCTTGCGGTAGAGGTTAACGAAGGTAGTGCGCACCGCTTTGGCCGGCCCGGGGTCCAGGGTAAAGCGCAGGCGCGACCAGTCGCAGGAGGCGCCCAGCCGCTTGTGTTGTTCGTCGATGGTATTGCCGTAGCGACCGACCCATTCCCAAACCCGTTCCTGGAACTGCTCCCGGCCCAGTTCGTGGCGGTTGGTTCCTTCTTCCGCCAGCAGCCTTTCCACCACCCACTGGGTGGCGATGCCGGCGTGGTCTTTGCCGGGCAGCCACAGGGCGGCGTCGCCGCGCATCCGGTGCCAGCGAATCAGAGCGTCCTCGATGGTGGCGGTCAGGGCGTGGCCCAGGTGCAGCTCGCCGGTAACGTTGGGCGGCGGCATGATGATGACGTAAGGCGGCCGCTCCGGCGAAATCTCCGGCGTGAAATAGCCCTGCTCCAGCCAGGTCCGGTAGATGCGCTGCTCTACGGCAGCGGGGTCATAGGCCCTGGGAATATCGCCTGGGGTATTGGTGGTCGTGGCGGTCATGGCAGCGTCCCCTTGCTGGCAGATTGCCGGGATAGTAGTTTGAGGCGGCGGTAAGGAAATAGCGGTTGGTTGACCGGGCGGCGAAAAACGCACGCGCAAAGGCATTCAGCAGTGTACCACTGGCCCGGCGGCAGCGTCTATCGGGGCGGCGCAGCGTTGCCGGGCCAATGCCGGCCAATTTGGGGGAACCGCTTTCTTCCAGCCGGCAGCGGGAAGCCGGACGCGGCGGGTTGAGGCGGCCGCAGCGTTGGGGTTGATTCAGGCCGGGCGCAGGGGCAAGGCTGCCCCGGAGACGGCGGGTATCGGGGTTGGGCAGCTGCTGCTTTGCCGGCTGGCGAGGGCCGGGGCCGGCAATAGTCGGGACGCTGTCCCGGGGGTAACTGGCAGGGCCAAGCCGGTTAACTGCCCGCAACTTCACCGGCCGCGTTCTCTGCCGCATCGGACGGTTCCGGTGTTTCGCCGGCCGCAGTGGCGGCGGCTCTTTGCCGGCGGGACAGCCGGTTTTGCAGCCAGCGGCGATATTCGTCCAGGGACGGCGGGGAAATGTAGAACACCGCTATATCGGCGGGAAATTGAACCTGGTGCCGCTCGTTAATCAGCAGCAGGCCGGCCTCGTCGGCCTGGAGAGTCTGGTCGATCTGCCGGGCAATGTAGGCGTAGCGGTTGCGGTTGCTTTCCTGGAACCACTCCTGAAGCCGTCCGGCCACCGTTGGGTTGGTAAAGGGCGTCATCAGGCAGAACTGCAAGTCCAGGTTTTCCGTAAGCAGGTCAATGCTCACCGTTTCTTCCAGCCCGGCCCCGGCTTCGCAGAGGGGGTGAATCAGGCCGTAGCTGGCGTGGTCGGCCATTTGCAGGTAAGACAACCCGGCTTCGCTGCTTTGGGTAAGCTGTTCGTGGTAAATGCGGCGCAGGCGGCCCAGGGAGGCGCTTAAGGCGTTAACCTGGATTTGCGCCTGCTGCCAATACCGCTCCAGGATGGCGGCGCCGGCGTCGGCCGCCGCGGCCGGCGGCTCTTGCGGCGGGTAAACCAAGGGAACCAGCAGCAGCTTGCGCTGGCCGCGATACTGGTCTGCCGCCGGCCTTTCAATGCGCCCCAGTGGTGCGCCTGGGTCAGGCATGGTTACATTCCAAAGGCTTTTTTGTAGCTGAGGCTGATCCGGCGCCGGGCCGGGTCAATATCCAGAATCATCACCCGCACCTTCTGGTTCACATAAACGCACTCGCCAGGGTTGGCAACCTGGCGGGGTGAAAGCTCGGAGATATGTACCAGCCCTTCCACCCAGTTTTCCAGGCGGACAAAGGCGCCGAAATCGGCCAGGCGGGTAACAGTGCCTTCCACTATCTCGCCGATGTTGTAGCGTTCCGGGACCGTTTCCCAGGGTTCCGGCAGCGTGCGTTTCAGGCTGAGGCTGATGCGCCGGGTTTCCGGGTCCACCTTCAGCACCTGCACTTCCAGCTCCTGGCCCACCTGCACCACTTCCTCGGGCCCCTTGATGCGGCTCCAGGACAGTTCAGAGATATGGACCAAACCCTCGGCATCGCCCAGATTAACGAAGGCGCCAAACCCGCGCAGAGAAGTAACCTTCCCGGTAATGCGGTCGCCCACCGACAGCCGGGCAATAAACCGGTCGCGGGCTTCCTGCTGCTGCTGCTGCCAGATGGCCCGCTCGGAAAGGACTAACCGGTCCCGGCCCTGGTCAACCTCCAGAATATTGAAGGGATACTCTTTACCGATGCGCGCCGCCAGGGCTTCCTCCCGGGGAACGCCCGGCGTGGGCGCCAACTGGGAAAAGGGGATGAAGCCGCGGATGCCCAGAAAGTTGACCACCAGGCCGCCCCGGTTCTGTTCCACCACCTGGGCGGTTACCGTGGCGTCATTCTTCTGGCATTCCAGCACTTTCAGCCAGCCCTGTTCCTCCCGGGCCTGGTCTATGGAGAGCAGAGCCATGTCGCCGGGGCCGCGTCCGCTTTTAACGGTAACCATTACCTTGTCGCCGGGGCGCAGCTGCGCCCGGTCTTCCGGGGCCATGTTGCGCATTTCCTGGGGCGGTACAATTCCTTCGGTCTTCAGGCCAATGCTGACCACAATGCCGTCGTCGTCGGCCCGTACCACTTCCCCCGGCACGATTTCCCCCCGCCGATACCGACGGGGGGACAGGTCCTGTTCCGACAGGTCGGCCATAGTGGAAACGTTGTCGTAATCGTTGCTTGCCATAGTTTGGGTATTCACTCCTGCCGTTGGGGGAAAGGTCGGTTAGAACCGTTCCCATATACCTAATGAAATCAAGTCTTGAAGCTGGGCCTTTAACGAGCGTCCTGCTTATTTTAGACATAGCAGCCCCGGTTTTCAATATGCGGCGTTCTGCGGCAGCGCCTGCGGAACGGCTGGGCTATTCCGGGGGCCGGGCCGGTCGGCTCCGGGCCGGTTTCAGGCCATCGTTTTGCGGGCTGGTCGGGCTGCCGGCGCAGATTCAGGCCGCCGCCTTTATGGGCAGAGTTGGCGCGATACGCCGCCCTTTCATTGGCGGCCAGCGTTTGCCGGCTCCGACGGCGGGTAGAGGGCATACCCCCGGCGGCCGGGGTTGTTTACCCGGTAAAGGTGGCCTTCGGCAGTAGTTACGTACAGGTCGGTCAGGCCGGGGCCGCCAAAGGCGCAGTTGGTCGGTTCGGCTGGCGCCGGGTAGGTCTCCAGCACCCGGCCGGCAGGAGAGAAGACGTAAAGCATTGGCCCCGGCCCGCTCCGTTCCCAGCCGGCGCAAGCAACAATATTGCCCTGGTCATCCAGGCACATACCGCTGATGCCCCGGTGCGGGCCCCGGTAGTCGGCGCCGAAGCTGTGCAGGACGGCATACTCGCCCAAAGTTCCGTCGGCGTTGATGGGGTAGGCGCGCAGCTCCCGTTTGCCGGCCGGTTCCTCGCTGCTTTCCGCCACGTACAGGGTATCCTCACCGGGCGACAGAGCCACGTCCAGCGGGGTAACGGTATCGAAGGTCATCCGGGTAATCGGGGCGTCCCGGTTGGGGGTTTCGATGCGCAGGACGGCCCGGTAGTCGATGGAATAGGGGGCCAGTTCGTAATCGCGCAGGCCGCCGACTACCGGCGGCCCCCAGACCGGGTCGGCAAACCAGATGCGGCCCCGGCGGTCAATTGCCAGGTCTTTGGGCTGGTTGTGAAACTTGCCGTCCACCCGGCAGGCCATTACCGAGGCAGACCCGTCCCGGTTATAGCGCAATATCCGCCGGGCGCCGCTCTGGCAGCCATACAAAACGCCGTCGGCGGAAAAGGCCAGGCCCACTACCCGGTTGGTCCAGCGGCGGAAGTCGGTTACTTCGCCGGACCGTGGGTCATAGCGCAGGATTTTGTTGTGGATGGTATTGGCAGGAACGGATACCGCAGTGAACAGGAGCGCCTCACCGTCCCAGGCCGGCCCGTCCGTGGGGCTGCCACAGGGCCCGGCCAGCAATTCGAATTCCCAGGTCATGGAAGCCTCCTGATGGATATGGGGTTCATTCCAGCCGCCAATCGGCGGCCCGGGGCGCTGACCCCGGCGGGCGTCCCGGCAAGGGCGTCCCGGTTTTCCGGTTCCCCGGCTTTCCCCGGCGCTGAACATTCAGCCGAGGGGTGCGGGTGGGCAGGGGCGTTCATTCGCCGCTGCCGTTCAGCTGCTGCTGCCCGGTATGGGGTAGGCGGGAAGCCCCGGTATTTCCACCCGCATCCGGTAAACGGAACTGCGGGCAGTAAAATAGACGGTGCGGTAATCCGGGTCGCCAAAGCTGAAGTTGGCGCAGTCTTCCGGCACCAGGAGGCGGCCCAGATGGTTGCCCTGCGGGTCGGCAACCCACACTCCGCCGGGGCCGGTGCAATAGACGTTGCCGGCCGCATCCACCTTCATGCCGTCGGGGGCGCCGTGGTCGTCGTGAAACAGTTCGGCGAAAAGCCGACCGTGGTCAATGGTTCCGTCTGCCAGCACGTTGAAAACCCGAATGTGGCGGCGGGCCGTATCGTTGATGTAAAGCAGCGATTCGTCGGGCGAGAAGCACAATCCGTTGCAGTTAATAAAGTCATCCGCCAGCAAAGTGAGGCTGCCGTCGCCCAGGTCCAGCCGATAGACGGCCTCATAGTCCACATATTTCTGCACGTCGTCCCCTTCCATGCCCACGTTGCGGATGCCGTTGGAAGGGTCGGTAAAATAGACTGCGCCGTCAGACTTGATGACAATGTCGTTGGGGGTATTCAGTTTCTTTCCGTCCACGTGGGAGGCCAGCACGGTGGTTGAGCCGTCGTGTTCCCACCGCCAGACGGTGCGGCTGCTCCAGCCGGCCACCAGCAAGCGCCCCTGGTGGTCATAGCACATACCATCAGCCTTGCCCGACGGGTGCATGATGATGCTGGCTCCCTGACCGGGCATCCATTTCCAAATCTTGTTATCGATGATGTCGGTCCAGACCAGGAAATTGCCCTTCCCGTTCCAGACCGGGCCTTCGGTAAAAATGTGGCCGCCGGAGATTTTCTCCAGAACGGCGTCAGGCTTGACGATACGGCTGAATTCGGCGGAAAAGGCTTCTGATGGCATTCCGGTTGCTCCTTGCGTCGGTGGGGCAGCGGGGTCGGCTGACCGGCGGCGCCGGCGGCAATCAGCCGGCCGAAAGGGAACCTTGTTCCGTTCCGCCCTCAATCAGGGCTGGCAGCAGGGTCGCCAACCGGCAAAGGGGGCCGGGCGGAACCGGCCAGCCCTGCCGCCCGACGGCTTGAACTGCCGGGCTGGACTATCGGATTGTAGGACTATCGGATTGTAGGAAGGCTGCCCGGTCTTGTCAAGGAAGCAACCGGTATTCTCAATATATGTTGGTATAAGTGTATAACCGGGTTTGCCGTGCAATCAGACCGGCGGGGGGCAGCGCCACCGGCCCAACCCGGAGCATACCGGGACGGGATACAGCGGCCCCGGATGCGGCTTCAACCGGCTGCCTGAATACGGCCATTCCCGCGGCCAGCGGGCCGGTCGCTGCGGCCAGCGCCACTACCACTTCATCCAGGGCGCCGGGTGTCCTCACCAGCCGGAGCAGGTCAAAACCCGGGCCGTAGCGGTATTCCCCGCCAGAGCTTTGTCTGCTAAAATCCATAGCCGCAGCCCCCCGACGGAAAGGGTTGCCCCAACCAGACCCGTACCTGACGAGGCAAGCTATGACAGATAAAGGCAGCTACCGCCCCGGCTCCGGAATGAATACCCCCCCCCCCCCCCGAGTTTGGGGGTGGGTGATGGAACGCCGGCGGAGAATTGACCGAAACCTGCCGGGGCTGGCCCTGGTTCTTGCCATCCTGCTGGCCGGGCCCCTTCTACTGACCCTGTCCTACGCCGGGTCGCCGCCACCCCTGCAAGCCCAGGGCAGCACGCCGACGGATACACCTACCCCGACGGATACACCCACGCCGACGGGAACGCTGACGCCCACACCAACGATAGAGCGGCCACGTCCGCCGGTCATCCTGTGGGATGTCAAGGGGGATGGCCAGATAACTATCCGTTATCAGAACGTGAGCGGGATAACCCGGTACGAATTTCAGCATCGCAAAGAGGGCGCAAGCTGGCCCGGCAGCGGCGCCATTGTCACGGTCAAGGACACCGACACCAGCTACACCATAACCGGGCTGGAAAATGGAGTGGCGTACGATTTCCGGATGCGGGCAATCAATGACGGCGGCAGCAGCGACTGGGCCTCCATCCTTGGGGAAACTCTGCCCACCAATACGCCAACGCCAACGGATACGCCCACACCGACGCCCACGGGAACGCTGCTGCCCACGAATACACCGACACCCACGCCCACGCCGACGGGAACACTGACGCCCACGCCCACGCCCACGCCCTCAAGCCCGCCGGGGGCGCCGTTATTCACCCGGATATTCATCGAGCCCGGGCAGATAACCCTCCATTATCAGGCCGTGAGCGGGGTAACCCGGTACGAATTTCAGCATCGCAAAGCGGGCGCAGGCTGGCCCGACACCAGCCCGGAGGTTACCGTCCAGGACACCGCTACCAGCTATACCATAACCGGGCTGGACAACGGCGCTACTTACCAGTTCCGGGTGCGGGCGCACAATAGCCGCGGCTCCGGCCCCTGGTCCACCGTCGTGTCTGGAAAGACGCCGGCCGGCACAGCCACACCGACGCCCACGGGAACGCTGACGCCCACCAATACGCCAACAGACACCCCGACACCCACGCCGACACCCACCAATACGCCAACGGATACGCCGACGCCTACCCCCACCCCCACCAATACGCCAACGGATACGCCCACGCCGACGCCTACCAATACGCCAACAGACACCCCGACCCCCACCCCCACGCCGACGGGAACGCTGACACCCACACCAACAATAGAGCCGCCACATCCGCCGGTCATCCGGTGGGATGTCAAAGGGGATGGGCAGATAACCCTCCATTACCGGGCTGTGAGCGGGATAACCCGGTACGAATTCCAGCATCGCAAAGTGGGCGCAAGCTGGCCTGACAGCGGCGCCATTGTCACGGTCAAGGACACCGACACCTCATACACCATAACGGGACTGGAAAACGAAGTCGCGTACCAGTTCCGGATGCGGGCGTTCAATGACGGCGGCAGCAGCCGATGGACCCCCTTCATTGAGGAAACGTTGCCCATACCCACCAGCCGGCCGGCGGCGGCGCCGATCCTCCGGTCGCGTGAACTGGCGGACCGGCAGATAACCCTCCATTATCGGGCCGTGAGCGGGATAACCCGGTACGAATTCCAGCATCGCAAAGCGGGCGCAAGCTGGCCTGACAGCAGCCCGACGGTTACCGTCCAGGACACCGACACCAGCTACACCATAACCGGGCTGGAAAACGGAGTTTCGTACGAGTACCGGATGCGGGCGTACAATGACGATGGCCCCGGCCTCTGGTCCAGCGTCTTCGGAGTAACGCTGCCCGCCAGCACGCCAACGCCGACCAGCACGCCCACCGACACCCCCACGCCGACCAGCACGCCAACGCCGACCAGCACCCCCACCGACACCCCCACGCCGACCAGCACCCCTACCGACACCCCAACGCCGACCAGCACGCCCACCGATACGCCAACGCCGACCAGCACGCCTACCGATACGCCCACGCCGACCAACACGCCAACCGACACCCCCACGCCGACCAGCACGCCTACCGATACCCCCACGCCGACCAGCACGCCCACCGATACCCCCACGCCGACCAGCACGCCTACCGACACCCCCACGCCGACCAATACCCCGATGCCAACACCCACCGATACACCCAGGCCGCCCCCTATCGTGGTTCAGGGCTTCCAGCAGCGCCGAGCGGCGGATACGCCCACGCCGACGCCCACCCGCCGGGCAGTGGCAGCGGCAACCAGCACGCCCACGCCGACGGCTGCCACCGCGCCGGCGCGGCCCACCGGCACGCCGACGGCCACCGCCATGCCCACGGCAATGCGTACGCCCGCCGCGACGGCGCGGGCGCTGCCCACCTTCACGCCGACGGCGACTATGCTGCCGGCGGAAACGCTGCTGCGGACGCCCACGGCGACGCGGCGGGCAATACCCACCCGTACGCCGACGCCGGTGGCAATGCGCACGCCGACGGCAACCCCGGAGCCGACAGCCACCGCCACAGCAACAGCCACGGCGATGCCGACCAGCCTGGCCACAGCTACGGCTACGACAGCGCCGACGGCCACCCCCCTGCTGCCGGACCGCGCCCTGGACGCGGTGCGCCCGGCGGCGACGGCCACGACGGCCGCCCCGGCCATGGCCGCCGTGGAACCCACGGCCACGCCAGCGCCGCCCCCAACGGCAACGCCGATACCGCCTACGCCGCCGGCCCCGCCGGCAGAACCGGACGGCGTCAACTGGCTGCTGTGGGTGATCATTGGGCTGGTGGTGGCCGCGCTGGCTGCCGGCGGGGTGTACCTGTACCGGCGGCGGCAGTAGGCCGCCCCGGCTGACCTGCCGGCAAGGGTACGCCGGGCTGCCCGAGGGGGTATCGGGCAGCCCGGCCGGCCAGGCGTGGCTCGCTCCGGGAACCGGCCCGGGGCCGGCTAATCCGGTCCGTAACCGCCGGCGCAGCGTAAAGGGATACGCCAACACGCATTTGGGAATACCAGGAAACCGGGCGCAGCGCCCCCATTGCCCTGGCCGGGTTCCGGCGGGCCAATGGCTGGCGGCGGGCAACCGGCGGCCGGGTTCCGGCGGCAAGTTCTAACCGCCGGCCAGCCCTTTACTGCGTTCTATAGCCGGAGTGGGCGAAGGATCCAGCCCCCGGAGCAGGGCCAGGTAGTAGCTGACGTAATCACCCAGCAGAAGCATGCCCAGCAGCTGGGTCAGGGGCGGCCCCGGCGGGACGGTCAGCATCCGGTGGTCAATGCCGCCCCATTGCAGCATTTGGCGCAGCGCCCGGTAGCAATCGGTCAATTCTCTGCTGGCGGCGTTGGGCCGCAGCAGCAATGCTATTAGCTCTTCCCCACTGTGCGAGGTTTCCCCGTAAGATTCTACCGAATTATGCAATGCTTCCGGGAGGTTTTCGTAAAAGGCCCAGACCTTGGCATTCTCGTTAAGCTGAGCCTTCCAGCGGCGGGCCACGGCGGCAAAAATGCCGCCGCCGTAAACCACAATCAGCCGGCCCGCCAACTCCCCGGCCAGTTGCTTGGCCGGGTTATCCGGGTGGTTCACCGCCTCGCCCAGCCGGGCAACCTGTCGTTCCAGGGCGGCGGCGCTGTCGGCTGCTTCATCCGCCGTCAGGTTAAGCAGGCGCAAACGGCGCAGGACGCCCAGCAGCAATATCAGGTTGTAGCCCACCGCGCTGCGGGGCTCGCCGGGGGCATTAACCGGCAGCGTCGGCGCGCCATGGGCGGCGGCGGCCCGGGACAGGGCCCCGCCAGCGGTAATCGCCAGAATGTCGGCGCCCTCGGCGCGGGCCTGATGGTACAGCGACAGGGTTTCCCTGGTGTTGCCCGAGTGGCTGCAAGCGATGAACAGGGTGCGCCGGTTCAGGGCAAAGGGCAGGTGGAACCCGCGAACTACCACAACCGGCACGGCCTGCTGCCAGGCGGACAGGTCGGCGGTCAGGCTGCCGGCAATCGCCGACCCGCCCATTCCGCCAATGATTACCCGGTCGTAGTCGCCGGACAGAGCCGAGGGCCGCCATTCTTCAATCTGCCGCCAGGCGGCCCGGCATTGCCGGGGCACGGAGCGCAGGCGATGCCGCATTCCCGATGGGTCCAGGGCGGCGAAAAGCTCCGGGCGGTCCAAGTCCGGCAGGCTCCATCCCCGTCTTGCCGCTTTGCTGGCGGTCATGCCAATGTTCCGTACTCCGGGAGAGTTTCCGGCCTGGCGCCGGGTCAAACCATTTTGCCACTATCCGGCCATCAGGTAAATTACCGGACGCCCCAGGATGCAGTGAGATTGGCCCGGCGCGCCGTCTTCGGCCAGGGCGCAGCCGGCAGCCCGGATTTAGTTTATTTTGGGACGGTTCCGGGCCGCCGGCAGTATTCCGCCGCCCATTGCCGCTGACCGGGGAAGTGGGCAATAATGAAGTGGGCAATAATAGTGATACCGTCAGGAAAGGGAGATGCCGGCGCAACGTTATGCTTCGGGCTGAAAGGCGAGGTAAACTTCCCCTGGTCTGGCTGCTGCCCCTGTTGCTGCTGCTCGGCGGCGGGGCGTGCGCGCCGCTGCCGATGACCGGCCCGGCTACCCCGGAGCCGGGCCCGGAGCTGGAAGCCACGGTGGAGGCCCTGGTGGAGGTGGAAGTGCAGGCGGCCATGACCGACCTGCGCGCCGAGTTTCAGGCGCAGCTGCGGGAAGCTTTCCCGTCGCCCACCGCCACCTCGCCCGTTCCGGCGACGCCGCCCGCTGCCGCGGCGGTCCGGGGGGCGGATCTGGCGGGTATGGTGGAACAGGTTAAGTCGGGAGTGGTACGCATTGAGACCCGCTCCGGCGGCGGCAGCGGCGTTATTTTCGAGACGAATGAGCAAGGGCAAGGCCTGGTGCTGACCAACTACCACGTCATCCACCAGGCCAATCGGATTGGCGTGCTGGTGGATGACAGCCGCCGCTACCAGGCGCAGGTGGCGGGCTACGATTCGGTGCGCGACCTGGCGGTGCTGGAAATCTGCTGCGACCGGTTTCAGCCCCTGGCCTTTTACGACTCTGAAGATGTTCGGCCCGGCAGCGAGGTGGTGGCGATTGGGTATGCCCTGGGTTTCAGCGGTTCCGCCACGGTAACCCGGGGCATTGTCTCGGCGGTTCGCTACCACCCGGCCTACCGCTCATGGGTCTTTCAGACCGACGCCCCCATGAACCCGGGCAACAGCGGCGGCCCCCTGCTTTTAACTACCGGCCAGGTTATCGGCATTAACACCTTCGTCCGCACCCAGGACCGGCAGGGCAACCCCACCGAAGGGCTGGGGTTTGCCATCTCGGAGCGCAGTATCCAGAACATCCTTCCCCAGCTGAAAGGGGAGGCGCAGGCCCGCTTTACACCCCCGACAGCCACGCCCGATACGTTCCCCGATACCGCCGGCGCAGCCCCGCCGGTGGAATGGCAGGAATACCGCAGCCAGGAGGCCGGCTACCGCTTGAGCGTTCCCCGGGACTGGGCCGTCAGCCAGGAGGCCGACGGCCGGGTTTCCTTTGCCAGCCCCGACGGTTTTGCCGGCGCCGCCGTAGAGTGGTACAGCCAGTCGCCCGGGTCGGTTGCCGACCTGCTGGACCGGGCGCTGGAGCGGCGGCGGCAGGGTTACCCCGACCAGTTCCGGCTGCTGGCCCGGCAAATCATCGTTCGCAGCGACAACGACGCTCTGGGCTACCTGATTTACCAGACCCGGGAAGGCGCCGATAACTGCCGCCAGCAGAATACGGAAATCCTGATTTACCAGCCGGCGCAAAGCTACGGTTTGCTTGCCTGGAGCTGCCTCCACTCTTACCAGCGTTACCAGGCCGTCCAGGAGACGATTCTGGACAGCTTTGCCCTCCGGTAGTCGCCCCCCCCCCCCCCCCCGGCGCCGCAGCCCGGCGGAATCTTCATAATTTCTTCATGGTTTGCCGGTATATTTGCGTCAGCGGCAGTCGCAGTCCGGGGTCATGTCCCGGCAGGTTAAAATAATTGACCGATACAGGAGGTTTTCCCGTGCAGTTTCCCAAACTGAAGGTTTTTCAGGTTTCCCGCAAGTGGTTGGTGGTTCCCCTGGTGGTGGGCGCGCTGGCGGTAGGGTTGGTGGTTGGCGCCGGCGCTACGGCTTTGGCCGCCACGGCTCTGGCCGACGGCCACCGGGCCGATGGCAGCAGCCGGAACTTCGCCGCCCGGGTAGCCGACAAGTTGACCGGCGCCCTGGGCCTGGAAACGGCGATAACCGAAAGCCAGGTTGAAGACGCCTTTAACGCCGCCCACGGCGACTGGCAGGAGGAAATGCTGCAAGCCCGGCTGGATGCGCTGGCAGTGGCGGAAGGGCCGGCGGCGGCCATTATGACCTGGTTCAGCGCTTACCCTTACAGCGACCTGATTAAGCTCCGCCCCGTCGGTCTGGTTCAGTCGGACCGGGTGAGCGGTGTTCTGGAGCGGCTGGTGGCAAGGGAGGCAATCAGCCAGGCCCAGGCCGACGGCATACAGGCGTGGTACGCCGAGCGGCCGGAACTGCCGGCCGGGCTGGAACAATCCAGGGGCCATTTCCGGGGCCGCGACGGCGATGGCCGCCGGGGCGGCCACCATTGGGGCAAGGGCGACGGCGATGGGTTTCGGGGCGGCCGACACTGGGGCAAGGACGACGGCTTCGGTTTTTGACCGGCGCTGATTCCGGGGCGGCCGGCCCGGGCTGGGCTGGGCCGGCCGCCAGCTCGCCCGCCCGGGCCGGTCTTCCGCAGCGTACCCCCGGCAAGTTGACACCCCTTAATCTTCAAGGTAGGCTTTGCCTTCGCAGACTGCGCCCACCCACCGCTGCGGAGGAGTCTATAATGTCCACCGTCCAGGACTGCATCCTGGTGGAACGCCAGCCCCCGGTTGCTACCATTACCATCAACCGCCCCGGTCAGCGCAACGCCATCAGTTATGCTATGTGGGGGCAGCTGGCCGACCGGCTGCTGGAACTGGACGCCGACCGGGAGACGCGGGCCATAGTGCTTACCGGAGCCGGAGACGCAGCCTTTTCCGCCGGGGCTGATATTCAGGACTTCGACCAGTACCGGGCCGATTCGGTAAAGGGCCGGGTTTATAATGCGGCGGTGGACCGGCTGCTGGATACGGTGGCCGGTATGAGTACGCCCACCATTTCGATGATTCGGGGATTTGCCGCCGGCGGTGGCTGCGAACTGGCCGTGGCTACCGACCTGCGTATTGCTTCCGCCGATAGCCGGTTGGGTATTCCCGCTGCCCGGTTGGGCATCAGCATCGGCCACCGGGAAATGCGGGGGCTGGTTAACCTGGTGGGCAAGGGCAATGCCCTCTACATTCTGCTTTCCGGCCGCCTGCTGGGCGCGGACGAAGCCCTGCGTATTGGTCTGGTGAACCAGGTGGCAGCGCCGGAAGAACTGCGCCCTGTAACGTACCGGTTGGCCGATGAAATCGCCGCTCTGGCTCCCCTGTCCCACGCAGCCAACAAACAAACCCTTAACCAGGCGCTGGCCAAGCCGGGACTGGATAACCTGACCACGGAGGAAGCGAATTTGCCCCTGACCCAGTTCGATACCCGCGATTACCGGGAGGGCTACCGGGCTTTTCTGGAAAAGCGCGCGCCCAACTTCATCGGCGAGTGAGCAGTTCCGGGTAGTCTATGCCAGCAAAGATGCGCAAGCAGCGGGCCGACCGGCTGTTGACCGACCGGGGCCTGGCGGAAAGCCGGGAGCAGGCCCGGCTGCTGATAATGGAAGGTCTGGTATTCGCCCCCGCCGGTCGGGTGCTGAAGGCCAGCGCCCTCCTGCCCGACGCCGCGCCCCTGGAAGTGCGGGGAAGACTGCCTTACGTCAGCCGCGGCGGCGTTAAGCTGGCTTATGCCCTGGATGTCTTCGGGCTGACGGTGGCCGGCCTTACTGCGCTGGATTTGGGCGCCTCTACCGGCGGCTTTACCGACTGCCTGCTGCAACGGGGCGCGGCCCGGGTGTATGCGGTGGATGTGGGCCGCGGCCAGCTGCACCAGCGGCTGCGTCAGGACCAGCGGGTAGTATCGCTGGAAAGGTGCAACGGCCACTACCCCTTCAGTCTGCCGGAGCCGGTGGCCCTGGCCGTGGTGGATGTTTCCTTCATCTCCCTGACCCAGGTTCTGCCGCAGGTGATGGCCCACCTTGAACCGGGCAGTTTCATCGCCGCCCTGGTCAAGCCCCAGTTCGAGGCGGAACGGGGCCAGGTTGGCCGGGGCGGCGTGGTGCGAAACCCCCAAATCCACGCTGCTGCCCTGGGGCGCGCTATAGCCGGCGCCGTGGGCTGTGGGTTGCGGGTGCGCAATCTCTGCCCCTCGCCCCTTCGGGGAGACAAGGGCAACCGGGAATTCTTCCTGCTGCTGCAGCAACCGGCCGCCCCGCTCAACCGGAACGAGTCGCGCCAATGGGCCGGGCCGGCCGCCGGCCGGCCGCCGCAGCCGGCCGCTCCGTTCAACCAGAAACGAGACCCGGCCCGGTGAATGACCGGATTGCCAGCCTGTTGTGGCTTGTCGCCTTTATTGCCGTTCTGTGGACGGTGTGGCTGGTCAACGCCGTCTTTTTCGACTACCGGTTTAACCAGTTTGGGCTGGCGCCCCGCACCGCAGCCGGCTTATGGGGCATTCCCTTCAGCCCCTTCCTGCACGCCAGCCTGGAACATCTGCTATCCAACACCATTCCCCTGGCAATTCTGGGCGGCCTGGCAGCGGTTCGGGGCAGAAACAACTTCCTGCTGGCCAGCGTCTTTATCATCCTGATGGGCGGGGCCGGCCTGTGGCTTATTGGCCGGCCCTGGCCGCTGCTGGACAGCCAGCCCCTGGTTCACGTGGGGGCCAGCGGCCTGATTTTTGGTTACTTCGGCTACCTGGTGGCCCGGGGGTGGTACGAGCGCAGTTTCCTGTCCATTCTGGTAGCGCTGCTGGTTATCGGAGTTTTTGGCTGGGGGATGCTGGTGGGCCTGGCGCCTACCGCCGGGGCGGTTTCCTGGGAGGGGCACCTGTGCGGCTTGCTGGCCGGCCTGTTTTACGCTCGGCTGACTCTGTCCCGTTTCCGTTCTGCGGCGACTGCTTTGCCCGGCCCGGACTAGCCCGCCCGGCGCCGGGGCTGCCGCTGCCGCTGCCCCTTTCCGGTTGACCGGCCTGGCGCCGGATGGTTCCACCTCCGGCGGCCGCCGGGTTGCCAACCTGGCTTTGGCGGCTATAATGCGGGCAAGACCGCAGCGGGGTTGACGCCTTTAATTCAAGGGAGGGTTCAGATGGATGCAAGTGAAGTAGCCGAGCTGCTGCTGGCTCAAGGCAAGCGGGTTTCCGTCGCCGAAGCCGACACCGCCGGCCTGGTGGGTTACCTGCTGGGGGCCACTCCGGGCAGTTCCCGGTTCTTCCCCGGCGGGGTCATCGCCTACACCGGGGGCCTGAAGCAGAGCATTCTGGGCGTGCCGGACGAGCTGTACGAAAGCAAGGGCAGCGTTTGCGAAGAAATGGCCTTGGCCATGGCCCGGGGCGTTCTGGAGCTGACCGGAACCGACTATGCGCTCTCTACCACCGGCGTAACCGGCCCGGGACAGGGCCGCTCCGCTGCGCCCATCGGCACCTTTTACATCGGCCTGGCCGACCGCAGCGGCGATGATGTGGCGCGCCATATTCTGCTGGACGGCGACCGGGACGGGAACAAGCGGGGCGCGGCCCAGGCGGCCATCGACCTGCTGGGCGAGCGGCTGCGTCAGGCCCAGGGCGGCTGAATGGCTGACGAGCAGGGCATCATCCTGCTGGGTCAGAACCTGTTCTTTCAGGGGCGGGTCGCCGCCGTCGCCGAACCCTTGGGCCGGCCGGTACGCCAGACGCACACCGCGGCCGACTTCTGGGCCAGCTATGGGCCAACTACCGCTTTGGTGCTGGTGGATTTGGAAGGTGACGCCGTGGTCTGGGCCGCCGTGCTTGCCGAATTGCAGCAGCGCATTCGCCGGGGTGAGGCGTCGGCGGCGCGCATCGTTGCCTTCGGCCCCCACGAAGATACCGCCGCCATGACGCGGGCAGCGGCGTTGGGAGCCGGTCAGACTTTGAGTAAAGGACGCTTCAGCGCGGCCCTGGGGGAGATTATTGGCGGGCAGGAAGGGTAACCAGGCCGGGGAGTCGGCGGGCTGAGCTTTCCGGCTGTGGCGGCCGGCCCGGCGGGCGAACTGCGCCTACTTCCTGAAATGAGGCATTACCTGCCGGGCGAACAGTTCCAGGTTGCGCCGGCCCCGCCGCAGGTCCATGCCCGGCCAAATCATGCGGAAGCTGCCGTGGGACATGCCCAGTTCCCGCAGTTTTTCAATTTCGCCGATGCAGTCCTCCGGGTCGCCGATGATGAACCGATCCCGGGCCAGCTCGTTGAAGTCGGAACTGAACTCTTCGTTCATCGCCTTGTCCTGCCCCCACTGGGCATAGGCGGCGTACTTGCCGCCCAGGAAGGGGGCGGCCTCGGCCAGGGCCTGCTCCCGGGTCTGGTGAACCAGCAGCTCCCGCGCGATAGGCAAATCGGCCGGGGCAGCGGCGCCGGCGGCGGCTGCGGTCTGGTGGTACAAGGCGATTTGCCCCTTGATGGCGCTGTAGGTGGCGTGAGGGTTAACGTACCAGGTATAGCCGCGCCGCGCCGCCCGTTTGATGGCGGATTCGCCATTGGCGGCTACCCAGACCGGCGGATGCGGCTGCTGCACCGGCTTCAGCGCCATTCTGGCCCCGGTCAGGTTGAAGTGTTCCCCTCGGAAATGCACCTCATCCCGGGTCCACAGCTGACGCATAACCTCCAGACATTCCAGGTAGCGGGACACCCGGCGGCGCCGTTCCAGGCCAAAGGCGGCGTACTCCGCATCCCGGTAACCCAGCGCCGCGCTCAGCACAAAACGGCCGTCGGTAATTACATCCATGGTAGCTACCCGCTCTGCCAAATCCACCGGGTGGTGTAAGGGAACCAGCAGCGTAGCCACAACACCCATACCCTCGGCCTCGGCGGCCAGCCTGGCCAGCAGCGGCAGGGTTTGCAGCTGCTGATAGGGCGAAGTCAGGTAATGCTGTCCCTGGTAGAAAAAATCGAACCCCAACTCCCGGGCGAAGCGGATATACTCCACAATCTCCCGGAAGTTCTGCCGCATATCGGTTCCCACCGGTTGCTGCCCCATCCCGCTCAGGGAAACTCCGAACTGCATACTGCCTCCAGTTTTCACTTGCTTGCCCGCCCGGCCATTCCCAGTCCTTCAGCCCCGGCCGATAAAGGGCATGGCGGTAGCCATAACCGTCATGAACTGAACGTTGGCGTCCAGCGGCAAACTGGCCATATAGACCACCGCCCGGGCGGCGTTTTCCACGGCCATGGTTGGTTCCGCGGCAACGGCGCCGTGGGCCTGGGGAACCCCGGCCTTGAAAACCGCCGCCATATCCGTGTCCGCATTGCCGATGTCGATTTGCCCGCAGGCGATGTTATGCTTGCGCCCGTCCAGCGAGGTGGAGCGGGTCAGGCCGGTCATGGCGTGCTTGGTGGCGGTATAAGGGGCGGAATTGGGCCGGGGAACATGGGCGGAAACCGAACCATTGTTGATGATGCGGCCGCCCGGAGGCTCCTGCGCCTGCATCATTCGGAAGGCCTCCCGGGTGCACAGAAAGGCCCCGGTGATATTAACATCCACCACCGCCTGCCACTGCTCATAGGTCAAATCTTCCAGGGGAACGGGCGGCGCGCTGATGCCGGCGTTATTGAACAGCAGGTCCAGCCGGCCGAACCGCGCTTTGCTGGCGGCGAAAAGGGCGGCCACCGACTCGGGTTTGCTGATGTCGCCGGGCGCGGCCAGCAACCGGTCGGCGGACGGCCCGGCCAGGGCGATGGTTTCTTCCAGCAGCCCGGCGCGCCGGCCGGTCAGGGTTACCGCATAACCTTCAGCGGCCAGGGCCAGGGCGGCGCTGCGGCCGATTCCGCTGCCGGCGCCGGTTACGATGGCCACCTTGCCGTTGGGGGCCGAAGCCTGGGTCTGCATATTTACACCTCGGCGTTTCCTGAAGCTCTGAGGGGGATGGGGCGGCGACGGTCAGTATAAGCCGGCGGTGAGCCAGCCAACCGGCGAGGCTGCCCGCCGTTGTCCCGGCGCTGACCCGCCGGCCGGGGCGGCAAAAGCCCTTCCCGGCCTAACGGCCCTGCCAATGGGGCTGCCGCTTCTCGGCAAAGGCCCGGGGGCCTTCCCGTGCGTCCTCGGTGGTCAGCAGCCGGTCGTACAGGTGATAGGTAAGGGCGGAAGCGTCCGGCACTGACATATTAAGCCCCCGATAAGCCAGTTCCTTGAAGCGCTGCACGGCGAGGGGCGCATTTCCGGCAATTTGCGCCGCCATAGTCATTGTCTCCTCCAGCAGCTGCTCGCCTGGAACCACCCTGTTAACGAAGCCGATTTCGCAGGCGCGCTGGGCGGTTATGGGCTGGGCGGTCAGGCACAATTCCAGGGTGGCCGCCAGGCCGATTTGTTTGGGCAGGATGACGCCAAAGGGAGGCATCAGGCTCCACCTGGTTTCGGTAATGCCCAGCATGGCGTCGGCGGCGGCGATACGCAGGTCGCACATCTGGGCGATCGACCAGCCGCCGGCCAGGGCATAGCCGTTGATGGCGGCGATCAATGGTTTCCAGGTTTGAGGCCACATATAGGGCCGGTCGGGATACATACTGTCGGCGGCCCGGGCCTGGCGCCCTGCGGCGTTATCGCTGGCCCGCTCCTTCAGGTCCCGGCCGGCGCAAAAGGCCCGCCCGGCGCCGGTAATAATAGCCACTCGGGCCGCTTCATCCTGGTCGAACCGGGTAATGGCATCGGCCAGGTCGGCCCGGAACTGCCGGTTGATGGAATTGAGGGAGTCGGGCCGGTTCATTGTAATGGTTACGATGTTGTCGGTTTTTTCGTAGAGTACGGTATCTGCCATGCCGGTTTGCTCCTTCTTGCTTCTGCCGGGCGGGGCCGGGCTGTTCAGGCATAGTGGCCCAGGTAGGTTCCCCCGATAATGTGCAGGTGGCCGTGGCTTTGGCTTTGCAGCCCGTCGTAGCCAAAATTAGACAGGATGCGAAACCCGTTGGGGCAGAACATGCAACCCAAATCGACGGCGACAGTTCCCAGCCGCTGCATCAAGCCGCTGCGCCACATTTCCAGTTGGCTCAGGTGCCGTTTGGGCATGGCCAGCAGCATAACCGGCGTCCAGTCCAGGCGGTTTACGATGACGATAATATCCTCGTCCAGGTAGCGAACCCGCGCCGGCTCCCGTCCGGCGACAATTTCGCAGAAGACACAATAAGCCCCCTGGCTGGTCAACGCTTCACCTCTTGCCATGCCTGGGCCGCAGCCGCCGGGGCTGGCAAGCCGTCCGTTGGCCTGCCGGAGCCGGACAGCGCCCCGGCGACGCCCCGGCGGTGACGGGTACAGCCGCCGGCGTGGGCGAAAGGGCGGTGGGTCAGTAATACCCGGTCAATGTCCCGAAGGGGAAAACCCGGCCCGTCCGGGCTGCGTACCGGCCTGCCGCCGAAAAGGGTTCCGTCATCGGCGGGGAAAGTTACGCTGCTGACCGCGGCCGGTTCGGCGCTGCCCGGCTGTTTTGCCAGTGAATATAGCCAGCGCAGGCCGCCTTGTCAACGCAGCCGATTTTGCGGTACTCCCAACGGACGTTGGCATTAAATCAAGCCCAGCGGCGGAGAGACCAACGCAACCGAATCCTCCAGCATCCGCCAGCTCCTGCTGTACCCCCTTCGTCCTCTGATGCAGCCGGTTCAGCTGGCCCTGCAATTGCGAGTGCAGCCCTTCGTTAGCCGCTTCAGCAACCCCTTGGCCTGACGGGCTTTTTTAACCCGGGAATCGACGGTTCCTTCCTTGCTGCCGGGACGCCCAGGGGCCGGCTGCTGGCGGCCATGCTGCTGCCTTCAGCATACAGCGCTGCTGCCTGGGCCTTGAGCTGCTCCGGCTGGCAGGGGCGCCCGGTTCCCGGGACGAAGTGGTAGTGGCATTGGCCGCAGCGGCCGGTCTGCTGGCCGCGGGAATGGCTGTATTGGGGAAGCCAGTTGGAACCTCACCTGGGGCATTGCATTCCGTACCGGTATGCTCCGGGTTGGGCCATGTTGCTGCCTGCTGGCGGTCTGATTTCCCGGCAAACCCGGTTATCCATTTATACCAACGCATGTTGGGAATGCCGACCGGCCCCAAGGTTTATTTTCCTACGGTCAGGTGTTATTATTTAAGGCCAAGCTAGGCAGGAGTATTTTTGATGACCACCGAGGCAATCAGGCTGGAAGTGCAACCCCGGGAAATTCTGGGCAAGAAAGTGAAACAACTAAGGCGGCAGGGTATTGTGCCGGTGCACCTGTACGGGCCTGGCCTGGCTGCCAGGCCTTTGCAGTGCGAACAGAAACTGCTGCTGCGAACCCTGGCTCAAGCGGGCAGCGCTAACCCCATCACCCTGGCTGTGCAGGGAGAGGGGGGCGAAAGATTGACTTTTGCCCGGGAAATTCAGTGGAACCCGGTACGAAGCGAGTTGCTGCACGTGGATTTTCTGGCAGTTTCCGTTACCGACCGGGTGGCTGCTCAGGTGCCGGTTAACCTGGTCGGCGAGTCGCCGGGGGCGCGGGCCACCGGTGGTTCCGTCGCCCAGGTTCTCTTTATGGTGGAGGTGGAAGCCCTGCCTCTGGAGCTTCCCGGCGAAATTGAGATTGACCTGGTGGAATTGGTGGAAACCAACGCCGTAGTAAGAGCCGGGGACTTGCCGCTTCCCGCCAACGTAACCCTGCTTACCGACCCCGAGGCGACGGTGGCGCGGGTTGACGCTGGTCAGGAAGCAGCGGAGGCTGCCGCAGACGAAGCGGTTCCGGAACCCCCTGGTCAGGAAGATTCCGGGGATGCCGAGGGCGAAAGCTGACCTTTGGGGAAATCGCCCAACCGTTTCCGGCGCCGGTCTCCCGGTTTCTTTCGCTGGCCTCGGTTATAGAATGGGGCCAAGGCAGCAGAGCAGCGGCGTTGGGCAATTTGGGGAGGCAATGCCATGTACCTGGTATATCTGGGTGAATCGGGAATTACCGGCGCCAGTATCCGTGACCCCCAGCAGCAGCAGCACGTTTTTTCCGGTCTGGTGGTTCACGAAAGCCAGTTAGTGGCGATGAACGGCGAGTTTAACGCCCTTTGCCGCCGCCATTTTGGCTGCCCCCTGGGTACGGGGGATGCGCCCAGCGAGCTTAAGCCGTCCGCCGTCTTTCAGGGTTCCGGCTTCTTCAAATCGTGGCGGCCAGCCCGGCGGGCCGAGTTGATTCAGGATTGCCTTAACATCCTGATTCGCCGGGAAACGCCGGTGATTATCAGCTATGTGGATAAAAGTCAGTGGGCCCAGGCCCGGGCTGAGGGCAACCATGTCGCTGCCGACTGGAATACTCCGGCGGAAGCTATTGTCGGCAAGTTTCTGTTTGCCCTCAATATGTTTGTGGATGAGGCAGCTTTGGCTGAGGTTCCCCCGGAACATATAATGGACTCTGCCGGCCCGATTAAGGACTATACCCTGGTAGTGGCCGAAACCGGCAAGTCGGTAAAGCCGGAGCATATGGCGCGGTTTCTGCATTCAGAGGTAGAAATTCCGACGCCGGCAGTGTTGGAAAACTTCTGTTACGTCGGGGCCGACGAATCGGTCTGTACCCAGTTGTCTAACCTGTGCGCCTACTTCGTGCGGCGGTGGTTGCACAACCCCGGTGGTTCCCACGGCTACTTCGACGCCCTGCGCGAGGGACGGGTTATCCAGGTGGTCTATCCGGTGCAGTTCTGATGCCCGGCGGAACCCGGCGGTTCGGGGTTCCCGGGTATTGACCGAAAGGCGGGCGAAACCCCGCCTTCAGTTATTTGCCGCCTGTCGCAAGCCGCTCCCTTTCCCGGCGGGCGGCAGGTCGGAGCTTAAGTTTTGCCGCCTATCCCGGTCGTTAGTCCAACCGGGTCAGCCGGCGCAGCCAGGCGCTGAGCAAATCCACGCCGATAACCAGCAGCAAGTACCAGAGAATTATCAGGGCTACCTGGTCGTAATGGAAGAAGCTGAGGTTCAGCCGGAACTCCCGTCCCAGACCGCCGGCGCTGACAAACCCTACCACTACGGTAGTGCGTATCACCACCTCCCACCGGTAGAGCAGGTAGGTTATGAAATGGGGCAGGGCCTGGGGTAAAACGGCGTATAGCAGGATTTGCAGGTTGCCGGCGCCGGCGGAGCGCAAGGCCCGCGCCGGCGCCGGGTCCATGTTTTCCACCACTTCGGCGGCCAGCCGCCCGACAATGCCCAGGTTGTGCAGGCCCAGGGCAATAGCCCCCGGCAGTATGCCCGGTGAGAGGACAAACACAATCAGCATGGCCCAAACCAGTTCCGGCACCGCCCGGGTGAAGTCGTAAAAGAGGCGAAGCAGGTAGTAGATGATGGCGCCGGTTCGGGAAGGCGGCCCGCCCAGGGCGCCATTGCTGACGCTGCGGGCCGCCGGCAGAAAAGTCAGCAATGCCCCGGCGCCGGCAATGACCATGGCCAATATGCTCATCGCCAGGGTGTTGCCGGCCAGCTGGCCGGCAGCCCACCATTGCCCCGGCTGCAGAAAAGCCGGAGGCCCGGCCAGGTTGACCCCCAGCAGTTGACCAATGAACCGCCCGGCGTTCTGCCAGGTTCCGGCCTGAAACAGTTCCGGAAAGCCGCTGTTCCCCTGCCCGAATATGTAGGCCCAGGCCGCCACGATTAGAGCCAGAAAAAGGCCGGCCGAGGCTCGGGCAAAGGTCCAGGGCCGGCGGCGGCTGATTGCCTCCCGCGCCGCTTTCATCATGACGATACCAGGCTGCGGCGCACCCGGGCGCTCCACCAATCTACCAGGGCCACCAGGGCCAGCAGGGCCAGCAGCAGCGTCCATACCTGGTCGAAAAGCAAATCGCCCAGGGACAGCTGAATCTCGTAGCCCAACCCCCGAATACCGACAAAGCTCAGAATGGCGGCAGCCCGGATGGCGCACTCAAAACGGTAAAAGGTGTAGCTGACCAGGTCGGGCAGGCACATCGGCAGGTAACCGAACAGGAGCGTTTGCCAGGAAGAGGCGCCGGCAGAACGCAGCGCCTGGGCCGGTTCCGCCGGCGCGTCCTGCAGAAACTCGGCGTATATGCGGCCCAGAATGCCGCTGTAGGGCAGGCCCAGGGCCAGGATGGCCGCCAGCGGGGACAGCCCGATGGCCGCTACGAATAACACTGCCCAAACCAGTTCGTGGATGGCCCGCAGCCCCCCCAGCAAGAACCGCACGGCGACAATCAGCGGCCGTTGCAGTCGGGAACGGGAGGAAACCATTACCCCGGAGGCGATAACCCCCAAGGGAAAGCCGATGACCACGGCCACGGTAAGGCCGGCCAGGGCAAAGGCCAGAGTTTGCCAGGTCGCCCGTACGCAGATGCGCAGAAACGCAACGGACAGGTCGGGCGGGAAAAGGGCCAGCGCAAAGCGTTGAGCCGACTGAACGCCGCCAGTATGGACTAAAGGGCCGCCCCAATCGACGCTGGCGGCGCTCCAGATGACGGCAGCCAGCAGCAGCAGCGACAGCAGGCGGCGGCTTTCCAGCAGCGACCGAAGCCCCTTCATCCGCCGGCGCGCCTCAAGCCAGGCGCCGGCTGAATTCGTCCATGCCTGGCTGGTAAAGGTCGTCAAGGATAGCCTGGGTCAGCCGGGAAGCCGGCAAATCGAACTGCTTCACTCCATCCCGCAGGCCAATAACCCGGGAGAAGAAACGCTGCACCAGGTCGGTAGAGTGGATGCTGGCGACCAGAGCCTTTTCAGCGCCGCGGCCCTTCCCGGTCAGGCCGGTCAGCAAGCGGAGCATTTCCGCAGCCCTGACGGGGTCCAGAGAGGCTACCGGTTCATCGGCCAGAACCAGCCGGGGCGATTGCACCATCAGGCGCGCAATGGCGACGCGCTGCTGTTCCCCGCCGGAAAGGTGGGAAGTGCGCTCTTGCATTTTGTCGGCTATACCCATTTGGGACAGGGCCGCTTCCGCCAGGCCATATTCCTGCGGCCAGAACAGGGACAGGGCCGAGCGGGCGATGCCCCATTGTCCGAAGCGCCCGGCCAGAACGTTATGCACCACCGGCAATTGCGGCACCAGGTCGTACTGCTGATGAATCAACCCTACCAGGCGGGATAACTCCCGGCGGCGCAGCCCGCGGGCCATTGGACGGCCTTCAATGGACAAGGAGCCTTTGTCGGGCTGCTCCATACCCGACAACAGGTTCAGCAGCGTGGTTTTACCGCTGCCGCTGGGGCCGGCCAGGGCGACCCGCTCGCCGGGCTGGATGGTAAAGCTGATGCCTTGCAGGGCCTGCACCCGGGGAAATGCTTTGGATACGCCCTTAACTGCTACCAGAGGCGGCCGGGCGGATTGCGCCGCGTTCAGCGAAGCCTGCTGGCTGCTCTTCAGTGCTTGTTTATGTTTTACCCGTTCTGCCATTTGCCGCGCCGCCCCGGATACAAGGTCCGGGGCCATTTATCCTTACCGAGGTTCTCAAGCGCTTTACCCTGCTTTGGGCTATGTCGTTTCAGCCTGGTCTGAACCGGGTTGGCCGGCACGCCCGGAGGAGGTTCGGCAAGCCGCAAGTTCAGGAGAGGGTGGGCCAATGCGGCCAATGTTCGGGCGCCGGTTCGGCTACCGGATTAAACCCAGGCTGCGAGCAACGTCTTCAATCGCCTGGTAGTTGGCATTGTCAGTTTCAATAAACCGTTCCGTGCTGAACAGGCTCAGGATTTCTCCGTGCTCCCGGGGGTTCAGGTTCAGCAGCGCCGACCGGAGCTTATCGGTAAAGCCATCTCCGTAAAGTGCGTCCAGGTTAGCCTGCGCGGTCCAATTATAGTCGAAATAGTCGGGGGTAGTGTAAAATTCCTGTGTCAGGGACGGGTCGGCCCGGCCTTCGGCCACCGCGCGGTTCCAGACGTCTTCGTTAAGGGCGCCCACATCATAAGCGCCGCCTTGCACCAGTTGCCAGGTTTTGTCGTGGGAACCGGAGTAACTGGGCGGGGCGCGGAAATCGGCGTCCGGGTCAATTCCGGCCTGGGTCAGAAAGTGGCGCGGCATCAGGTGGCCGGAAGTTGAGCTTTCGCTGCCGAAGGTAAGGGTCAGGCCACTGGCCCGGGTTTTCACATCCTCCAGAGAAGTCAGGTTAAGCTCGGTTCGGCCAATAAATTTGGAATGAAACCGGGCGTCGTTTTCCCGCTGGGCTATGGCCAGGGCGCCGGGGCGCTGCAAACGGGCCTGCACTCCGGTCAATCCGCCAAAAAAGGCCAGGTGCAAGTCGCCCTGGGCGAAGGCGGTAACTACCGCAGCGTAATCGGCGCTGGGGACGTATTCCACCGCCACATCCAGTTCCTGGGCCAGGTAGTCGGCAAAAATCTGGTATCTCCGGGCCAGCCGGGCCGTATCCTGGTCGGGAATGCCGCCCACCCTGAGTACCGGCTCCGGCTCTGTGCCGCAAGCGGACAGGGCCAGTAGAATACCGGCAAAGGCCACAAACGGCAGCAGCTTCAATCTGAGATGCAGCAGGTGATGCAGCAACAATTCACGCTCCAGTCAACAGAATCCGGGCATAAGTATGCCGGGCAATTGGCAAGGGAGGGGCTGCGGGCTGGGGACGATGCGCCGGCCGATGCGGGCAAACGCAGGTTAAGCGTGGCGGGCGCGGGTATAGTTGACCGTCCAGGCCGCGCTTGCCGATACTCAAGCATAGCCTGCGCCGGAACCCGGCTTCCCATCACTTATAAAGTTCATATCATAAGCGATTTTAATGCCACTTATATACCGTGTCAATGGGCCTCAGTCGCCGGCGGCGATTGTCCGGTTAAGGCGTCCCCTGGCAGACCGGCGCCGGGCAAGGAGGAACCATAAGGCCGGGGCGGAAAGAGGGAAAAGCCGCCTATCCGGAGCCTAAAAATACCTGGGTAAGTATGTCGGTTTCCCGCACCGACGCCGGAGTGCCGTCGTGAGCCACCCGACCCTTGTCAAGAACATAGGCCCGGTCCACAATGTCCAGTACGCCTTTGATATTATGCTCCACCACCAGAATAGTGGTTCCCAAAGCCCGGCTGATTTCGGCAATCTTCTGAAAGGTTTCCTTGACGATTAGCGGCGCCAGGCCCAGAGTTGGTTCATCCAGCAGCAGAACGTCCGGGTTGGCCATCAGCCCGCGGCCCAAAGCCAGCATCTGCTGCTGACCGCCGGACATTTCACTGGCCCGGTCCCGGCGCTTGTCGCGCAGCGCCGGGAAAATAGCCATTACCGAATCTTTGCGCCGTTCCCTTTCCGCCCAGTCCTTCAGGTGCCGGCAGCCCATTTCCAGGTTTTCTTCGATGGAAAGGTGGGTGAAGACCCGCCGTCCCTGGGGTACAAAGGAGATGCCTTCCTTCACTATTTCGTGGGTAGGCGCATTAAGCCGGCGCTGCCGCCAGATGATTTGCCCGGCGGTTACCGGGACCAGGCCCATAATGGCCTTAAGCACCGTGGACTTGCCGGCCCCGTTGGGGCCCATTATCGCCACCATTTCCCCTGGTTGAACCTTCAGGGAAATTTCGTCCAGGGCGACAACTGCGCCAAAATGCACCGATACCCCCACCAGCTCCAGCAGGTCAGGTTCGGAAGGCGGTATTGCAGCGGCCATCGGAATTAACTCTCTTCAGCAACTGCCCCGGACCGGGCCGGCAGGCGCGCCGCTCCGGGGCATTGCCGGGCTAGGCGCCCAGATAGGCTTCAATCACTTCCGGCCGGCTCAACGCCTCATCCACTTCCCCGTCAGCCAGCAGCGCGCCGCTGTCCAGAACAAAGGTATAGTCAGACAAGTCCCGCACAATTTCCATGTTATGCGAGATGAAAATAATCGTGCGTCCGTCGGCGCGCATCTGCTTCAGAATGTCGATGACGTGTTCCAGCAGCTGGGGAAACAGACCGGCAAAGGGTTCGTCGAACAGGTAAATGTTAACCCCCATGGCCAGGGCGCGGCCAATTTCCAGCAGCTTGCGCTGGCCGTAAGACAGGTCCAGCGCCAGCGAGTTGCGCTTATCCCACATAGCCACGTCTTCCAGAATGGCCCGGGCCTTCGCTCGCCGCTGGGGGCGGGCCCGTTCCAGCAGGGCGGAAAAGACGCCCCGGCTGGTCAGCGTTACCATAACATTGTCCCAAACGCTAATCTGGTCGAAGAGCCTCACCTGCTGAAAGGTGCGGGTTATGCCGTGGCCCGGGGTTTCGTGGGCCTTGAGCGTCCGCAGACCGGCCCCATCGATTATCACCATGCCTTCGTCCAGGGGCAGCATGCCGCTCAAGAGGTTAATCAGGGTGGATTTGCCGGAACCGTTAGGCCCCACAATGCTGGTAATTTTGCCCCGCTCAATGGCAATGGAAAGCCGCTCGACGGCGTGTACCCCGCCAAAGAGTTTGGATATTTCCACCGTCTCCAGCGCCGCCGGGGGCTGGCTGCCGGGGTTTGCCGGCTTCACAACCGGTACTTCCCGACCAGACCCTGCGGGCGGAACAGCATCAGGCATACCAGCAGCAGCCCCAGAACAATCTGCCGGGCCTGTCCGCTGTATTCGTTGGGAATAAAGGGCAAAAAGCGCATCCCTTCTTCCAGCAGCACAAAGACCATAGCCCCCAGCAGGGAACCCCAGATGCTGGCCGGCCCGCCCAGAATAACAATGGCCACCAGCAGGACCGATTCCAGCAGAATAAAGGAGTTGGGGTCAATGTAGGTTGCCCAGCTGGCGAACAACCCCCCGGCCAGGCCGGCCAGCATCGCCGAAATTACCCACACCACCTGCTTGTAATGGGTTACCCGGTAGCCGAATACCTCAATGGCCTGCTCATCCTCGCGCAGGGCGGTCAGCACCCGCCCAAAGGACGAGGTAACCAGCAGCCAGGCCAGCAGCATTACCAGGCTCATAAAGACCAGGCACAGAACCATGAACTCCAGGTCTCCGTCAAAAAGCCAGGGGCCTATCTGGGGCCGGGCAATCTCGTGTATGCCAAAGGCGCCCCGGGTAACCGGCCGCAGGTTGAGAAAAACGTTGAAGGCAATGATGGCGAAACCAAAGGAAACCAGCACGAAGATGTCGTCCCGAAAGCGGTTGAAGACGGCTCCTACCACCAGGGCCACAACGCCGGCCAGCAGTATGGCCACCGGCAGCGCCGCAAAAAAGGGCCAGCCGATGGTTGGTAGCGACTCGCTGCGCAGCTGCTCGTACGCCGGGGTGGCGGTAAGAATGGCTACAGTATAGGCGCCAATGCCGAAGAAACCGATATGCCCCACGGACAGCAGCCCGGCAAAGCCTACTACCAGGTTCAGGCTGACCGCCAGGATTGCCCAGATGGCAAAAACGGTGCCGAGCGTAATGGCGAACCCGAACCCCTGCCACAGCATAAAGCCGGCGGCCCAGAAGACTATTAACAGGTTAATCCACAATTCCAGGTTGCCGCGGAACAGCCGCAGCGGCCCCGCCGAATCGTCGGCGATACCCCACAACCTCTGCCAGCTTTCGGTCAGCCTGGACATTTTCGGTTCAACCCTGGCGTTGTCAGTTTTCCGCTACTTGCGGGGCAGCAGTCCCTGCGGCCAGAAGGACAGGAACAGAATCAGCAGGACGAAGGAGATGGCGTCCTTCCACTCGCCGGACAGATCCCAGACGCCGAACTGTTCAATCAGGCCCAGGGCGAAGCCGCCCAGCAGGGCGCCGTAGAGGTTGCCCATGCCGCCGACCACCGAGGCAATCCACCCCTTGAGCAGCAGAAGCAGGCCCATTTTGGGCTGAATTGCCGTGTCGTGGCCGGTAAGCACGCCGGCCACAGCGGCCAGTACCGCCCCGATGAAGAAGACCACTGCGATGACGGTTCGGGTGTCTATGCCTACCACTTTGGCCACTTCTTCATCGTCGCCAATGGCGCGAACCGACTTGCCGAAGCCGGTTCGCCGCAGCAACAGCAGCAGCCCGATAAAGGCGGCCAGGGCTACGCCAATGGCGAATACGTTGAAGCCCTTGATGTAGGCCCCGCCAATGAGCCAGGGGGCGCTGAGAAAGGCGGTTGGCAGGGGCCGGGGAGCGCTGGAAAAAATGATGGTTATCGCCGCCATAACCGCCAGCAGCAACCCCAGGGACGCTACCAGCATGACCAGAGGAGAACGGGCCCGCTCGCGCATGTAAACGTACAGACCCCGATACAGCACCAGGCTGGTAGCCCCGGCCAGCAGGCAGGCTGCCAGCCAGCTGAGGTACAGGTTGGCCCCGGGAGCGTTGAACAGCAGGTAGCCAATGACCATACTGGCCGCTGCCGCCAAAGCCCCCCCGCCCCACCGGGCGACCAGTCTGGCCGGCGCGGGAAGCCGCCGGGTGGCTTGCCGAATTGCGCCGACCGCCAGCAGCCCCAGCGCCGCCGCCAGGACCGGGCCGAAGGTGAGGTGCAGCGATTGAGGGTATGCCAGGATAAACCCGACATAGACCCCGGCAGCCAGGGCCAGGAACGTTTCAAGCGTCCGGCGCAGCCGGGGGTTCAGCCGGCCGACCGGTTCGGGCCAGGGGGCAGTGCGCAAGGCCCAGGCAATGGCCACGGCGGCCACGGCGGCCAGCAGAATGTTGAGGTAGATGCTGTCGATGCCGTATTGAAAGGTGGGGCCTTGTTGCGCCCGCAGGTAGAAAACGCCATAGGCGCCCAGGGCGGCGGCAGCCCCGTAGTAAAGGTCGAAGAACCAGACGGTGCTATAGACCAGGGTAAAGCCCATAGCCATTACCGCATAGGCTGCGCCTACCGCCAGGCCATTCAGGGCAAACTGAATGGCCTGGTCGCCGGACTGACCAACCTTCCAGGTCAGGTACGCTGCGCCCAACGCCAACAAGGCTGCCGCCAGAACATTCTTGCCCGACCGGCTGGGCCGGCCCAGCCATTCTCTGCTGGCCAGGTTCTTAATCAATCAACCCCCGCTGGCCTGATAGTCCGGTCAGGTCAAGGCGTCAGAAAGTGCCGGCTGCGCCATCCCAGAAAGTAAACGATGGCTCAGCCCGAAATTGACGGAAAGGCTTACGGCATGGGGGCCTGCCCGATGATATGAAGGCCGTTATTGATTTCGGTGCGCTCGTTTACCGGCAAAACCTCGCCAATCACGTTGGTCAGGCCCACCACCTCGCCCTGCTCATCGAAAGTATAGTTATCGCCGATGGCGCCGCTGTAGGTAAGGTCATACAGGCAGTCCCGGAACCCGTCGGCGTCCTGGTCATCCTCCGTATGCCCCAGACATTCGGCGGCGATATAGACGGTGTCGTACCCCGAACCCAGGAACCAGTTGAGGGTAATATAGCCGTACTTATTCCGGAAATCCTGCAGGAACTCCTTGCCCCGGTCGGTTTCCAGGTCCGGGTTGGGCAGAATGGCCTTCACGCCGGTTGCCGCCTCGCCGGCAATGTTCAGCGCCTCGGCGCTGACTGGAACTACGTCGGTATAAATCGGGCCTTCGTAACCCAGCTCGCGCAGCTGCTTGAGGATGGTGCCGCCGGCGAACTCCCGCTGGGCGACGACCAGAATGCCGTCCGGGTTGGCGTTAATCAGCTTGGTCAACTGGCTGCGGAAATCGGTTACATCCGAGCTGAACCGCTCCTCGGCAACTACCGAGCCGCCGTTCTGCTCGAACTGGGTTACGCTGGTGCGCTGAATTCCCTCAGCATAGTCGGTAGTTTCGCTGATGGTGGCCAGGGAGCGCAGGCCGTCAACCCACAGGGTATTGCCGGCGTCCACGCCCAGCCGGGCGTCGTTGATGGCAGTCCGAAAGATGTAGTCTCCGGCGTTGGCGATGTCGGGGTTGGTAGCGGAAGCCGAAAACAGGACCACCCCGTCGGCTTCGGCCAAAGGCGCAGCGCCCAGCATCGCTCCGCTGCAACTGGTGCCCAGAATTATCTTCACATCATCCACTTCGGTCAGTTTCTTGTAGGCGGTAATGGCGTCCTGCCCGCCGCACTTGGAATCTTCAACAATCAATTTCAGGGGGCGCCCGTTGATGCCGCCGGCGGCGTTAATCTCGTCTGCCGCCATTTGCTTGGCCTGCACTATCACCGTCCCGTAGCTCTCCCCGGGGCCGGTAACCGAATCCATCACGCCGATAACGTAGGGTTCATTGTCCCAAATAGAGGTGGGCGTAACCATTACCTCGACCATCACCTCTTTCTCGATTGGCACCTCTTTAACTACCTCAACCGGCACCGGGACTTCTACGGGAACCTCTTTGATTACGTCCCGGGGCACGGTTATCTGAACTTCCCTGATGACTTCCTTTTCAACTTCCACCGGCACTTCAATTTCAACCGGCACTTCCTTGACTACTTCTACTATCTGGGGGGTTGCGGCCGGGCCGCAGGCAATGACCAGGAGCAGCCCGGTCAAAGCAGTCAAGAACAGGGCAAGGGCTTTCTTCGTCATAAATTGAACCTCTCCGAAATGCAACTGTCGGTTTTGTCAGACTGGAATAAAGGAAATTGCCAGGATACCGGTCAGCGTCCGGTTCCCCCTCTGACGCATTTATTCTAACCTCCAGGCATAAAATGTCAAATCAGGAAACTGCCATGCCTTCAGTTTTGGTGCGCTATCCGGCTGTTGGCGGTTAACGTTATTTTAACATTGGCGGCATTCCGCCTTAACCTTTCCGCAACTGCGGGTTAAAACCACTTTTATACCCTGCTGCAAGCGAACCGGCAAAGGGCGATTGCCGGGAGCAGCGGCCCCCTGAACCGGCGGCGGCAGCCGATTAACCCGGTTAAACCCTGCGGCAGCGTCCTGTTATAATTGACGTTGCCGGCAACTGAAAACGGCTGCGCCCGGCGCCCCCCGGAGAGCTGTTTCGGCAATTTCAACTGAAGGTAAACTTTAACCAACTCGAGGTAATTGTGGCGGAACGCTCGGTGCTCATTGTGGAAGACGAGGAAAACCTCCTGGAAGTCCTGCGTTACAACCTGGAACTTGAGGGCTATCTGGTTCATACCGCCGTTGATGGCGGTGACGCCCTGGAATTGGCCCGCCGGGTCAAGCCTTCGCTGGTGCTGCTGGACGTGATGCTGCCGACCTTGAACGGCTTTGAGGTTTGCCGCATTCTGCGCCGGGAATCGGAAGTGCCGATACTGATGCTGACCGCCAAAGGGGAAGAGGTTGACCGGGTGGTGGGGCTGGAACTGGGTTCCGACGACTATATCACCAAGCCCTTCAGCATGCGGGAACTGGTAGCGCGGGTGCGCAACATTCTGCGCCGCGTCCGCTATCCGGAAGGGGCTTGCGCCGCCGATACCGAAAACCGCACCTACCGGGTGGCCAACCTGGCAATAGACCTGAACCGCCACGAAGCCTGCCTGGCCGGGCAGCCCCTCAGCCTTAAACCCAAAGAGTTCGACTTGCTGGCCTTGCTGGCGGCCAACAAGGGGCGGGCCTTTACCCGCGACCAGATTCTGGAAAAGGTCTGGGGCTACGACTACATCGGGCAGACCCGGACCGTGGATGTTTATATAAGCTGGCTTCGGGAGAAACTCCAGGCCGACCCGACCACCGCCCACTGCATTGTTACGATCCGGGGGGTTGGCTACCGCCTGGACGGATGAAACGTTACCGCTATTATTACTGGCGCATTGCCTGGGTTTATGCGGCTTTCGTCCTTTTGTCTCTGGCCGGTCTGTCTCTGGTCGTCCTGGTAATTCTGTCCAACCGTTCGCTGGCGCAGCAGGGGCAATCTCTGGCCCAGGAAGCCCGGCTGGCGGCGCCGGTTCTGCTGAGTATAACGGTTTGGGGCCTTTCGGTCGGGGCGGTTCTGCTGCTGCTGCTCTATCGGTTCGGGCGGCGCCTTTACCGGCCAGCGGCGGCCCTGGGCCAGGGGCTTCTTCAGTTGGGCCAGGGCCGGCTGGACTACCGGGCAGCGCCGCCAAACACCCCGGAAGGTTCGGAACTGGTGGAACCTTTCAACCGAATGGCGGATGCCGTCAGGTTACTGGTGCAAGACCTGTCCACCGAAAGGGATACGCTGCTGGCAGTGCTGGACACCATGGCCGACGGCGTAATCGTAACGGAACCCACCGGCCGGGTAACGCTTATGAACCCCGCTGCCCGGGACCTGCTGGCTCTGGGCGAGCGGGAGCTTGCCGACGCCCGTCTTATTGAGCTGGTTCGGGACCACGACCTGCACCGTCTGGTCAGCCAATGTCAGAGCGGGAAGACTCGTCAGCAGGGCGAAGTGGCCTTGCTTTCCCCCCGGCGTTACCTCAGCGCCATTGCTACACCCCTGGATAACGCCAATACGCCGGGGACGCTGTTGACGCTGCATGACCTGACCCGCATCCGCCAGGTGGAAACCAGCCAGAAGGAGTTCGTCAGCAATGTTTCGCATGAACTGCGCAACCCTATGGCCGCCATCCGGGCGCTGGTGGAAACCCTGGAAGCGGGCGCGCTGAACGACCGGAAGGTGGCCGCCGATTACCTGCGCCGCATCGGGCAGGATGTAGATCGAATCAACAGCCTGGTCAACGACCTGCTGGAATTGTCGCGAATGGAAAGCGGGCAATTCAGCTTTGCGGCAGAGCCGGCATCCCTGAACGAGCTGGCCCACTTCGCCCGAAGCCGGCTGGCCCGGCCGGCCGAGGCGCAGCAGGTGGCAATTGAAGTCGCTATGCCGGCCGACCTGCCTTTGGCAATGGTTGATAAAGGCCGCTTTGGTCAGATTCTGGCTAACCTGCTGGAGAACGCCTTGAAGTTTACTCCGTCCGGCGGGCGCATTACTATTACAGGGGCAGCTGGCGCCGACTGCCTGTCGGTTACGGTAAGCGACACCGGGGTCGGCGTGGCGCCGCAGCACCTGCCCCACCTTTTTGAGCGGTTCTACAAAGTGGACCGTTCCCGGCGCGACGGCGGCACCGGTTTGGGGTTGGCTATCGTCAAGCAGCTGGTGGAAGCCCAGGGGGGGCGGATAACGGTGGATAGCCGGGAAGGGGAGGGCTGCGCCTTTACCTTCACGGCGCCAATCGCCAGATAACGCTCCAGCCGGCCGCCCCGGCAAGGCTGAAGCGGTCAACCCCCTTGCCGGGCTCTTACTTCGGTCAATCACCCGGCGCCGGCCTTCCACGGTCAACGCTCCTTCATGGGGTATTGCCCGCTTTCGACCAGTCTGGCTGCCGGTCGGCATGGCAGGACGGCGCGGGACGGCCTCTTTTCAGTCCTTCCCCCGGAGGCTTTTGCCGTTCAGCCAAAGGACTGAGCCGGCGCCCAGGGCGGCGCCAATGGCCGGCCCGGCCCAGTAAGCCCAATGGCCGTACCAGTTCCCGGATACCAGGGCCGGAGCGAAGGAGCGGGCCGGGTTCATGGATGCCCCGGAAATGGGGCCGGCGAAAATAGCTTCCAGCCCGACCGTGCCGCCGATCGCCAGAGCGGCTGCCGGCCCGACCCGGCGCGGGTCGATGCTGACCGCCATAATCACCGCCATTAAAAAGTAGGTGAGGATGATTTCCAGGAACAGGGACTGGGTTACACTGCCGGCCGGCAGGGTGGCGCCCATATGGGCGGCCGGGCCCAGCAGCCGGTACAAGGACAGACTGGCCAGTACGCCGCCGGCCAGCTGCGCCGGAAGGTAGGCCAGGGCAGTCTGCCAGGTTATGCGTCCGGTCAAAGTAAAGGCCAGCGTTACCGCCGGGTTGATGTGGGCGCCGGAAACGGAACCAAAGGCGTAAATCATCGCCGCCACCACCAAACCGAAGGTGATGCCAATGCCCAGATGACCGACCCGCCCGCCGGATAACTCGTCAATCATTATGGCGCCGGCGCCGGCGAACACCAGACCGAATGTGCCAATCAGTTCTGCGGCAGCGCTTCGCAACAAGATTATGCTCTACCTCCCGGGTCGTGTTGTAACCGCAATCCGCTTCCGGTGTCACGGAATATTAACGGCTTCGGTTGAAGCGCCGATTACCGCCGGGTACGTTTCCGTTGAACGCCGGGTTAAACCCCGGTGGGCAATAAGCGGGAATGCCATCGGGGAGGCTTATTATAACCCCATACAACTTCAGGCTGGCGTCTCTTTTATGCAGAAAAAGCCCGCCGGGCTGGGCCGCCCGGCCAATAACCAATTTTAACTTGACCTTAAGCCGGCATTAACCGAGGTCTAACCGGCGATTTAAGCCACGAGCCTAGCATTGGTGCAGTCAGGAAACGGACACCAATTTTGGCAGGAGGAATAATGCTTTCACCGATAGTTCAGCGTTTCCCGTTCAGCGGCTGGGCCGCAGCGGTGGTTCTGGGGGCGGCCCTGGTTGGCCTGCTCCTGGTCGGCTGCGGTTCTTCAACCCAGCCGGCAGAGCCGGCAGTTCAGCCTTCCAACGGCAGCAGCGCCAACACCCCCGTTGCCGACGCTGCCCCGGTTGAGTCTATCTCTGCTGAACCCATGCCGGACGCGGCCATGAATACTGAAATGGAAGAGGCCGCTACAGAGCCGGGGCTGGTGGATTACCGCAGCCTGAAAGGGGATATAGCGATAGATGGTTCCAGCACCGTGTTTCCGATTACCGAAGCGGTGGCGGAAGAGTTCGGCAACCTGACGGACAAGCAGGTGCGCGTAACCGTAGGGGTATCGGGAACTGGCGGCGGGTTCAAGAAGTTCTGCAATGGCGAGACCCATATATCCGACGCCTCCCGTCCCATCAAGGCGACGGAAGTAGCCCTGTGTGCGGAAGGCGGGGTAGATTACATAGAGATACCGGCAGCCATCGACGGGCTGACGGTAATCGTGAACAAGGATAACGACTTTGTGCGCTGCATGACCATTGCGGAACTGGATCGGATGTGGGGGCCGGCGGCGGAAGACACCATCACCAGGTGGAGCCAGGTGCGGGAAGGGTGGCCCGATGCGGAGATGGAGATGTATGCCCCCGGGGTGGATTCGGGGACTTTCGATTACTTCACGGACACGGTGAGCGGGGATTCCGGGGCGTCGCGGGGAGACTTTACGGCGAGCGAGGACGACAACCTGATTATCCAGGGGGTAGCCGGTGGGAAGAACGGGGTTGGCTACCTGGGGTATGCCTATTACGTGGAGAATGCGGACAAGCTGCGGGCGTTAGAAATTGACGGTGGGAACGGGTGCGTAGCGCCGACGGATGAAGCGATTAACCAGGGGACGTACTCGCCGTTGTCGCGGCCTCTGTTCATCTACGTGCGGAAGGATGCGGCGGATGAAGCGCACATAGCGGAGTTCATCCGGTACTACCTGAGCGAAGCGGGGCAGAAACTGGCGGCAGAGGTGGGGTACATTCCCTTCCCCCAGCGGGTATATGACCTGGCGCAGGCCCGGTTTGACACCGGGGTAACCGGTACGGTCTTCGGCGGGGAGCGCCCGGCTGAAGGCCCGGTGGAGGAAGTTCTGGCCGGTTCCCGGTAACCCGCCGGCCCCTTACCCGAAAGGGCTGGTTGCTTCAGAACCGGACAAGGACGGAGGCGGTCTCTATAAGACCGCCTCCGTCTCTTTTGCCGGCAGAGCTGCCGGGCCCGCTCATTCGGGGAACCGGGTCAGGGAACCGGACTGGCCGGGTTCCGTCGGTTACAACTGCCCGCCGCCGAAGATGGCTGGCTGCTTGCGGTAAACCTGAAGGCGCTGACGCGGGCACTCCACCACAAAAACCCGGCCGGCATCGTCCACCTCCACCGCAATGGGGCCATAGAACTGCTTCTCCCGTTCATGCAGGTTCTGCGCCAACTGCCGGCCCCGCACAATCGTCGGGTCCATTTCCACCCGTTCCCGGCCCCACCGGGACAGGGTAGCCTCGCCGGTCAGCTTGGTGATGAAGGTTCCATCGGGCTCGAACACCTGGAGCCGATCGTTCTTGAAGTCGGCAACGTAGATAATACCTTGCCGGTCCACGGCCACGCCGGCAGGGCGGTTGAACTGGCCGTCGTCCTTCCCCGAAGAACCGAACTGCATCAGGAACCGGCCTTCGGCAGTGAACTTCTGGATGCGGTCATTGCGCCAGTCGGCCACAAAAATATCGCCATTATGGTCGATTTCAATACCCCAGGGGTAGCTGAACTGGCCGGCGCCGCTTCCTTCGCTGCCGAACTTGCCCAGGAACCGGCCGTCCCTGGTAAACTTCTGGACCCGGTGGTTGGCGCTGTCCACCAGGTAGAGGTTATCGTCCCGGTCAAAAGCCAGCCCGGATGGGCGGTTGAATTCCCCGTCGCCGCTGCCCGTTGTTCCCCATTGGCCCAGGCATTGCCCCGCCTGGTCGAAGCTGGTAATGCGCTGGAGCCACTCATCAGCCACGAAAGTGCTGCCTTCGCTGTCGATAGCGAGGGCGGTGGGCCACATAAAGGTTCCGGCCGGCGCCGAGGCGTCGGCAGCTTCCGGGGGAATCTTCTGGCCAAACTCGCGAATCAGCTCCTCATCCACCGTGAAAACGGTAACCCGCTTGCAGGGGAAGAAGGCCGGGGTTTCCGAGCCGCGGCTCAAAACAGCCAGTTCATTGCCTTTGCCTTTGGCAATAGCTACCGGGTAAAAGAACCCGTTTCCGCTTCGGTTTTCCTGCCGCCCAATGGTGTGGCTATACTGGAATGTTACCGGTGCAATCTCAGTAACCATACATTCCTCGCTGCCGGCATAACGCTGCCGGATAAATTGAAGGCTGGCAGCAGTTCCGCTGCCAGCCTTCGCCGGGTTCCCGCCAATTACCGGATGAGGTCGAACTGCTCGAAGCTGCCGCCCAGGATGGGTTTGGCGTCCAGGCCCAGCCACTGTTCCAGCAGGGTGGCATAGGCGCCGCGGAAGTCGTTATTCCATTGCAGGTCGCCTTCATCCAGCCTGCCCGGCTCCAGGGACGGGTACTCGCCATACAGGCCGCCCTTAACCGCATCGCCAATCACAAAGGCAACGCCGCCCGAGCCATGGTCAGTGCCCGAGCCATTCTCCTGCACCCGCCGGCCAAACTCGGTGAACAGCAGCATTACCACCTCCTCGTTGGCGTGGTGTTCCTGCAAGTCCTGGTAAAAGTCGCTGATGGCGGTGGTAACGTCGCCCCACAGCCGGGGGAAGGTAATGTTCTGGTTGGCGTGGGTATCGAAAGTGCCCGGGTTAACGCCGGTATAAAGCACCCGGGTGCCGAAGCCGGCCAGGTGAACCTGGGCAATATTCTTCAGCCACTGGGCAAAAGGGCTGCCGCCGTACTCTATGCTGGAAGAGTACGTCTGGGGCGCAGTAGTCAGAATATCGGCGCCCTTCAGCGCGTCCAGGCCGGTTTGGGACAGGTAGTCGTTGACCGGGCCGGAGCCGATGAGGGGAGAGTACATCCGCCCGAAAATATCCAGGGCGTCCATGCGCTGCTCCTCGCCGTCAATGCCGGTAAGGACGCCATAGCTGGCCAGGTCGCCCACCGAGGCTACCGATACGCCGGGGGCGGCCAGGGCCCGGGGCAGGCCGCGTCCGAAGTTAACCGCCGTCAGAATGTTCTCCTTGTTGGGGTCCAGGTCGCGGATAGCCTTCCCCAGCCAGCCGTCGGTTACCATTTTATCCGGCTCGGCGGTGTGCCAGATATCCATGGAGCGGAAGTGGGAGCGAATGGGGTTGGGGTATCCGATGCCCTGCAGGACGGCGACCTTGCCTTCGTCGTACAGCCCCTTCAGGGGGGCCATAGCCGGGTGGAAACCTACCTGGTTATCCACTGTCAGCACATCCTCGGGGGCAACGCCCAGCGTCGGGCGGTAGTCGGGGTAATGGGGGTCATTGTAGGGGATGAAGGTATTGACCGCATCATAGGCGCCGGACATTTGCAGGATTACCAATACCGGGTCTTTCTTGTTGGAAGTCATCGCTTGCTCCTTTTCGGAATGGGTCTGGGTATTGCCGGCCTGGCGGCGCTGGCCAACGGAAAGCGACGGTCAGGCGTAGAGGTACTCTTTGGTCGCTACAATCATTTGCAGCATCCGGGCAACCTGACCGGGGAAATCCGGGTGGTCGGCAAGCAAATCACCGTTCTTTTCGGCGTGTTGAATCAGCATCTGACGGGTAGTCTCGGCCAACTCGTAATGCCCCAGAAGCCGCAGGCAGCCATCCACCAGGCTTTGGGGCGAAATGACCGGCCCTTCCGCCGCCAGCTTCTGCACTATGTCGCTGATGCCGGGCTGACGGACATCGCCCACGTAATCGGCAACGAAGTTAATTCGCCGCACCAGCGTACCGCCGTCAATCCACTCCCTGCCGGTATGCCATCCTTCCACGCTGGGCGGGTTCAGAATCTCCTGGCCCATATGCTTCATCTCATCGAAAATTGCCTCGAAGCCGGGCTTGGGGGTGTTCCAGTCGCCCACCAGACGGAGTGTACCGATTACCGTTTCAATCGGCCCCTTGATGCGGGAAAAGCGGGCGTTCTTGAAGGCGTCCGAGTTAAAGAGCGCGCGCAGCATGGCCCGAATTTCATAGCCGGAACGGAAATATTCCTCCTCCAGCATCCTGATGGTTTCCGGATCCCGCGGGGCTGTATCCATCCAGGAAGGCACCTGGGCTTCGTCGGCTACGAAGAAACTGTACAGATGGCGCGAGATGAAGCGCGCCGTAGCCGGTTGCCGGACGATAATATCGATAATGTCCTCGCCGTTGAAATTGCCGGTGTGGCCCAGGAAAGTCTTCTCGCCGTCGTCGTGGTCGGCGGGGTTATAAACGAACTGGGCGGTATAGCGGCCGTAAGGCTGGCCGGGGATGCCATTAGCAATCGTCCAGCCGGTAAAAGCGCGGGCGCACTCCTTAACGTCATCCTCGGTATAGTTGAACCTGCCGTCCATTCCCACGCCCATAGAGAACAATTCCAGCAGTTCCCGGCCATAGTTTTCGTTAATGGCTTCCTTGTGGCTAAGGCAGTTATCCAGGAAATAGACCATCGCCGGGTCCCGGGAAATTGCCACCAGCAGGTCCCGGAAATTGCCCATTCCGCAGCGCCGCAGCAAATCGATTTCCGCATTGGAGGTAACGTAACTCTGGGTCTTGCTGTCGGCGGTGCACAGGATACCGTGCCAGAAGAGGACCATCTTCTCTTCCAACTGGTTCCGGGAATTAATCATGCGCCAGGCAATATACTCCGGAACGCAGCGGATGAAATGGTTCCACTCGAGGAAACTGCGTTCCGCCAAATCCAGGTCCATCCCGTGGGAATCTTCCCGGGGGTTCAGCAATTCCTCTACCGTTGCCTCATAGCCTTTGGCGGCGCGCGCGGCCAGCTCATCATACTGCGCGCCGAACCCGGCGCGCCGCATTAAATGGGACATCAAGGCAATATCATGATTTGCCATCCCTGCTCCTCCTCAACATAGTCTGAAGGATATACGGTTAGGGGGATAATAGCATTTCCCCCCAACGCTATCAAGGCTAGCGGCCGGCCCGGGCGGCTTCCTTCGCATTGCGCCGCCGGTTATGGAGCTTGCCGGCGCGGCCTACCGCCGCAGCTGGTACAGGTACACTCCGCCGGCCGCGACCACCACCCCGAACAGTCCCACCATTCCCCACAGCAGCCAGTTAACGTCGTCTTCAGGTTCCGGCGGCGGGGCGGCCGGCGTGGGCGCCGCCGGCGGCAGCGGCGTGGCGGTAGCCGTCGCGGTCGGCGTTGCCGTCGGCGTGGCGGTGGCGGCAGCCGTCGGCGTCGCTGCCGGCTGGACGACCACCGGAGCGCGGGCCACCCACCGGGGCGTTGGCGTTGGCGTAGCGGTAGCCGTAGCGGTCGGCGTGGCCGTTGGGGTGGCCGTTGGCGTTGGCGTCAGCTGTGGCGTGGCCGTTGGCCTGACTTCCGGCGTGGCCGTCCGCAGCCGCGCCGCCCGGCGGGTGGGCGTAACGGGGGCTGCTGTTGGCGTCGCCGTCAGGGTGGGCGTGAGCGTAACTGTGGCCGTGGCGGTCGGCGTAGCGGTGGGCGGCGTAGCGGTGGCCGGATCCGTTATCGGCGTTGGCCGCGGCCTGGTGGTAGCCGCCGGAACCCGGGTTGCCGTGGGCATGGGCGTCGGCGTGGCCGTGGCGCTGGCTGCGGAGGGCCTCCGTCCGCCGAAGACGACGCGGGGCGCCGGCATCGGCGTGGCCGTGCTGGTGGGCGCCGGGGTATTCGCTGGCATGCTGGTAGGCGTGGGCGTATTGGTCGGCGCATCCGCAGGCGTGGCCGTTGGCGTTGGCGCCGGGGTATCCGTCGGCATGCTGGCAGGCGTGGGCGTATTGGTCGGCGCATCCGCAGGCGTGGCCGTTGGCGTTGGCGCCGGGGTATCCGTCGGCATGCTGGCAGGCGTAGGCGTATCCGTGGGCGACATTCCTGTCGGCGTATCGGTTGGTGTGGTGGTGGGCGTGGGTGTATCCGTTGGTGTGGCCGTGGCCGTTGGCGTGTGGGTTGAGGTAGGCGTCGGCGTATCGGTTGGTGTGGCGGTAGGCGTGGGGGTCGGACTGGGGGTCAGCGTCCCCGTAGGTGTGGCGGTAGGCGTGGGGGTATCCGTAGGTGTATCGGTGGGTGTGCTGGTAGGGGTAGGCGTGTCGGTGGGCGCACCGCCGGGCGTGTTGGTCGGTGTGGGCGTGGGTGTATCGGTGGGTGCGCTGGTAGGGGTAGGCGTGTCGGTGGGCGCACCGCCGGGTGTGTTGGTCGGTGTGGGCGTGGGTGTATCGGTGGGTGTGCTGGTAGGGGTAGGCGTGTCGGTGGGCGCACCGCCGGGTGTGTTGGTCGGTGTGGGCGTGGGTGTATCGGTGGGTGTGCTGGTAGGGGTAGGCGTGTCGGTGGGCGCACCGCCGGGTGTGTTGGTCGGTGTGGGCGTTGGTGTATCGGTGGGTGTGCTGGTAGGGGTAGGCGTCGGCGTATCCGTCGGCGTACTGGTTGGCGTCGGGGTCGGACTGGGGGGCAGCGTCCCGGTAGGCGTGGCGGTGGGCGTAGGTGTGTCGGTAGGCGTGGCGGTGGACGTGGGGGTATCGGTAGGCGTGGCGGTGGGCGTAGGTGTGTCGGTAGGCGTGGCGGTGGGCGTAGGTGTGTCAGTAGGTGTGGCGGTAGGCGTGGGGGTATCGGTTGGCGTGGCGGTGGGCGTAGGTGTGTCGGTTGGCGTGGCGGTGGGCGTAGGTGTATCCGTAGGTGTAGCGGTGGGCGTAGGTGTATCGGTCGGCGTAGGGGTGGGTGTGTCGGTCGGCGTTGCCGTCGGCGTGGGGGTATTGGCCGCGGTCGTCATAACGGTTGCTTCATCCGAGGCGGCGCTGTTTCCGTCAACGTTCACCGCCCGAACCTTGAAGGCGTACTGCGTGCCGCCGGCAAGGCCGGTTACCTCGTGGCTGTCCGTCGCCGCGCCGGAGAAGGGAACTATCTGCCAGTTCCCGTAATTGCCCGTTCCCGCTTTCTGCTGGTATTCCCACCGAAAGATGCTGGTGTCCTCGGGGTCGGTCCACGCCAGCTTCACGTGCTGGCGGCCGCCGGTGGCGGTCAGGCCCGTCGGCTTGGCCGGCGGCGTCACCGTTGGGAACGGCGTCGCGGGTTGGTTGTTGGCGTTGATGATCCGGACGATCACCCCCTGCGGCGAAATGGGACTGACGTTAAGGTCTGAGGCCGCCGCCCGAACCCGATACTCGCGCGGGTCGCCGTGCTGAGCGCCTGAGGTGCTGACGTTCTTGCTGCGGCCGCCTTTACTGATCAAACCCGAGATTTGCGACCCGCTTCCCGACCACTGCCCGCTGGCTGCACGTCTGTACCGAACATCCCACCAGGCGACGGCGTCAAGGTTATCCCCGGCCCCCACCGTCCAGCGGACCACCACAGTGTCTTCGCTTACCGTGGCCGTGACCGTCTCGACCAGGACGGGGAGCGTTACGGCCGGTTCCGTGGACGGCAGGCCGGCGCCGTAGGAGTTCACGGCGCGAACCCGGAACCGCCAGGTAAAGCCCATATTCAGGCCGCTGACCGTGTGCGTGGTGGTGGCTGCATCTGAACCGGGGATTGGCAGCCACGGCCCGCGGGCCGCGTTCCCTTTCTTTTGCTGGTACTCGTAGCGCGTGATTTCCTGACCGACCGGGGCGGTCCAGGTGAGCTTAATGTCCCGGGGGCCGGCCACGCTGCCGGTGGTATCGGTCGGCGCGCCTGGCGTACCGCCGGGCATGGGGGTAGGCGTGGGCGTGTCGGTTGGTGTTGCCGTTGGTGTGGGGGTATCGGTAGGCGTTGCCGTTGGTGTGGGGGTATCGGTAGGCGTTGCCGTTGGTGTGGGGGTATCGGTAGGCGTGTTGGTGGGTGTGGGTGTGTCAGTAGGCGTGCTGGTAGGCGTGGGTGTGTCGGTTGGGGTATTGGTGGGCGTGGGCGTATCGGTAGGTGTGGGGGTGGGCGTGGGCGTATCGGTAGGCGTTGCCGTCGGCGTAGGCGTGTCGGTGGGGGTGCTGGTTGGCGTGGGGGTATCGGTAGGCGCACCGCCGGGCGTGTTGGTAGGCGTAGGCGTATCGGTAGGCGTTGCCGTTGGCGTAGGCGTATCGGTTGGGGTGGCGGTGGGCGTAGGTGTGTCGGTGGGCGTGCTGGTTGGCGTGGGCGTATCGGTAGGCGTTGCCGTCGGCGTAGGCGTGTCGGTGGGGGTGCTGGTTGGCGTGGGGGTATCGGTAGGGGTGTTGGTGGGCGTGGGCGTATTGGTAGGGGTATTGGTAGGCGTGGGGGTATCGGTAGGCGTGGGCGTATCGGTAGGTGTGGGGGTCGGCGTCGCCGGCGGCTGCGTGGTGAAACGCACCTTTATGCTGGTTACCTTCGGCTGATCCCAATCCTCCAGCCGGAGCGTCAGGTAGCTCACCCCGGTCAGTTCGTCGGTCTTCAGCATCTGCGGCGTCTCCGGGCGTACCAACGAAATCTGCGCCAGCTCCTCGTCCGCGGCGTTGTACGCCTGGAAATGGGTATCGATGTCGTGGCCCGTCGGTTCGGTCATTATGCTGGCGCCAAACCGCCCGGCCATCGGCTCGGTCAGGTCAAAGCGGAACCAGGTCGCCACCAGGCTGCCCCCATCGGCCGCCTCCCGTTCGTTGAAGACCGCCGCCGCCTCTATATCCTGGTTCGCCGCCCGGATGATGTACGGGTCTGCTTCCGTCCCGGCGCCGCTGGCGATGGACCGGTCCGGGGTGGGCGTGGGCGTGTCGGTGGGCATGCTGGTGGGGGTGGGCGTGTTGGTAGGCGTGTTGGTAGGCGTGTTGGTAGGCGTGTTGGTAGGCGTGTTGGTAGGCGTGGGCGTGGGTGTGGGCGTGTTGGTAGGCGTGTTGGTAGGCGTGGGCGTGGGTGTGGGCGTGGGTGTGGGCGTGTTGGTAGGCGTGTTGGTAGGCGTGGGCGTGGGTGTGTCGGTAGGCGTGGGGGTATCCGTTGGGGTCGGGGTTGGCGTCAGCGTTCCCGTCGGCGTGGGGGTGGGTGTCGGGGTGTCTGTTGGCGTATTGGTAGGCGTCGGCGTAGGCGTATCCGTTGGCGTATTGGTGGGCGTCAGCGTTCCCGTGGGCGTCGGTGTGGCTGTGCCGGCCGGCGTCTTTCCAGACACGACGGCGGACCAGGGGCTGGAGCCGCGGCTATTGTGCGCCCGCACCCGGAACTGGTAAGTAGCGCCGTTGTCCAGCCCGGTTATGGTATAGCTGGTAGCGGTGTCCTGGACGGTAACCTCCGGGCTGGTGTCGGGCCAGCCTGCGCCCGCTTTGCGATGCTGAAATTCGTACCGGGTTACCCCGCTCACGGCCTGATAATGGAGGGTTATCTGCCCGGGCTCGATGAATATCCGGGTGAATAACGGCGCCCCCGGCGGGCTTGAGGGCGTAGGCGTGGGCGTATCGGTAGGTGTGGGGGTAGGCGTGGGCGTATCGGTAGGTGTGGGGGTAGGCGTGGGCGTATCGGTAGGTGTGGGGGTAGGCGTGGGCGTATCGGTAGGTGTGGGGGTAGGCGTGGGCGTATCGGTAGGCGTTGGGGTAGGCGTGGGCGTGTCGGTAGGCGTTGGGGTAGGCGTGGGCGTATCGGTAGGCGTTGGGGTAGGCGTGGGTGTATCGGTAGGGGTATTGGTGGGCGTGGGTGTATCGGTAGGCGTGTTGGTGGGCGTAGGCGTGCTGGTGGGCGTAGGCGTGCTGGTGGGCGTTGGCGTGGGGGTGTTGGGCGTGGTGGTCGCCTCATCCGATGCAGCGCCATTTCCGGCGGCATTCACCGCCCGAACCTTGAAGGCGTAGTCCGTGCCGTGGGTCAGGCCAGGCGCATCGTAGGTGTCCGTCTCCGCGTCGGAGAAAGGAATTATCCGCCAGGGCCCGTAGGCTTCCCCGAGCGCCTTCTGCTGGTATTCCCACCGGACAATGCTGTTGTCCTCTGGGTCGGTCCACGCCAGGACTGCATGGTTGGCGCCGCCGGTAACGGTCAAACCCGTCGGCTTGGCCGGCGGCGCCACCATCGGGAGCGGGGTAGAGGGGGGGTTGTCAATGTTGACGATCCGGACAATCAACGTTTCCGACTGGGCTCTTCCCGCACCGGTAAAGGTCAATGCCTGAATCCGATACAGGCGCACTTCGCCGTGCTGAAGGTCAGAGGTGTCTATGGTCCCGATGCGGCCGGGTTCACGCACATGGCTTTCATCGATTAAAGTGCCTCCCCGTTCCCACTTCTCGCCGGGTAGTACGTACTTCACCACCCACCACCGGATATTGGAGAAGTTATCCGCAGGCGCCACCGTCCACCTGAACGTCACGGTGTCCTCGGTTGCCGTGGCCGTAACCGTCTCGGGTCTGAAAGGGACCTTCAGGGACGTTCGACTGGACTGCCGGCTGGCGCCGGCGGAGTTCACGGCGCGGATCCGGAACTGCCAGGTATTACCCATACTCAGACCGGTAATTATGTGCGTGGTGGTTGCCGCGTCCGAGCCGATTATCGGCGTCCACGGTCTCCATTCCTGGTCCCGGATCCTGTACCGGTACTCATAGCCCGTTACATTCGTGTTGACCGGGGCGGCCCAGGCGAGCTTAACATCCCGGGGGCCGACCAGAGTGACGGTGAAGCCGGTCGGCTGGCCCGGCCGTTTGCCGGACGCGCCGGTGGGTGTGGGCGTATCGGTTGGGGTGGCCGTCGGCGTGGGCGTATCAGTAGGTGTGGCGGTAGGCGTTGGGGTATCGGTGGGCGTGGCGGTAGGCGTTGGGGTATCGGTGGGCGTGCTGGTGGGCGTTGGGGTATCGGTGGGCGCGCTGGTGGGCGTTGGGGTATCGGTGGGTGCGCTGGTGGGCGTTGGGGTATCGGTGGGTGCGCTGGTGGGCGTTGGGGTATCGGTGGGCGCGCTGGTGGGCGTTGGGGTATCGGTGGGCGTGCTGGTAGGCGTTGGGGTATCGGTGGGCGTGCTGGTGGGCGTGGGCGTATCGGTAGGTGTGGGCGTATCGGTGGGTGCGCTGGTGGGTGTGGGCGTATCGGTGGGTGCGCTGGTGGGTGTGGGCGTATCGGTGGGTGCGCTGGTGGGCGTTGGGGTATCGGTGGGTGCGCTGGTGGGCGTTGGGGTATCGGTGGGCGCGCTGGTGGGCGTGGGGGTGGGCGCGGCATCATCGTTCACAATAAGCAGGCTGACGTTGCCAAAAGTCCAGCCCGACTGGGGGGCGGGGGGCGGCCCGTAACTGGCGGTTAAGGTTACCGACTCGTTCTGCTCGACGTCGGTGTCCCCCCAAATGCCCAGTTTCCAGGTTCCCTGCTTAGTCCCTTCAGCAACCGTTAAAGCCGTCCCGTCCGGGTAACAGACGTCCGCTGTCGGTGCGCGTTGGGTGCAGGATGTTCCGGCGGCGCCGGCGACCAGGGTGGCGGTGGAGGTTCCGGCGCTGACTCCCATAGTGATTGTGAAGTTAGCCGGCGCCGCCTCGCCCAGGAGGGCATTGACGGTAACGTCTTGTTTGCCGGAATTGCCCTCGGCAACCCGGTTGTTGGCCACCCAGAGCGCGACCTGCTTGCCGGTTGGCAAGGACAACGGCGTGGCCTTCACCGTCGCCGCCGGGTTGTTTGTTGAGTATGCGTTATTGGCGATCACCTCGAAAGTATATTCCGTACCGCCGGTCAGGCCGGTGACGGTGGCGGATGGGCCAGCGTTTTTTTGAATAGTTGCCCAGGCGCTCCAGTCCTCTCCGGCGGCCTGGTAGCGATAATTCCAGCTAGTGAGTTGCCAGATCGCTTCAGCCTGGTCCCAATGCAGGGTTACCCGCCCCGGACCCGTGGTTGCGGTCAGCCCGGTCGGGGTCGGCGGCGGGCCCAGCCATAAGGTCAGGCTGTTGGATGCCCCCCCTGCGGCGTCGCCATTCACGGCGCGGACACGAAACCGGGAAAGGCCATCTCCCGGAACGGTCATGACAAAAGCCGGCCTGGTGGCCTGGTCAGGACTGCTGGCAATGGCGGCGGTCGCTGGAGGAAAAGGCGTTTGCCAGGCCTCGTCGTTCACCTGGGTCTGGATGCCGGTGATGTGGCCGCAGTTGGCCGGAATGGTCAGCGTCGCTGTGATGAAAATACCCCCCAGTCTGCCAGCCAGACCTATTCGGCACGGGGTAACGCGTTGGGCCGAGGTGGTCGCCGCGGCGGAGGCGGCGCCGGGAACATACGGGACGGCGCCGCTGCGGGCGCGAACCTGGAAGGTGTACCGGAAGCCGGGGCGCAGGCTGCTGACGGTGTGGCCGGCGGTTTTCGCCGAGGAACCGGCAATGTCCTGCCAGACACTGTAGCTGCCTTCGTGCTGCTGGTAACGCACCTGCCAGCCGGCAATCTGCTCCGGGTTGGCGGCGGGGGGCGTCCAGGCCAGCGCTGCCTGACCATCAGCTTCGCCCACCGCCGCGGTGAAGTCGGTGGGTTGCCCCGGGGCGGCGGTAATGTCGTCATCGTTGGCAATAACCAGGCTGACCGAGCCGGGATTCCAGAGGGCCGCTAATGGGGTGACCTGCAGCGTCAGGGTTTCGTCGGCCTCCGGCCGGGTGTCGCCGCGAATGGCGATGACAAAGCTGGCCGTCGTGCTTGCCGGGGACACCTGAAGCACGCTGTCATTGATCCCGGTTAACCCCCGAACATAGCAGTAGTCCGCGTCAGCCGCGCTCGGCGCGGAACAGGAGGCGCTGCCAAAGTTGGTGTTGGCGGTTGCGGTGGAAGCTGCGCTGTCCATGGCGACGTTGAGCTGAAAGCTGTCCGGCGCCGCCTCGCCCAGGGTAACGCTGACCTCCACTTCCCGGGTGCCGGAGTTTCCTTCCGTTAGGCTGGCATTCTGGACCGACAGGGAGACGGTTTTGGTGGTCGGCGACGCCAGCACCTCGTCGGCCGCCGGGCCGCTGCCGGCGGAGTTGACGGCGCGGATTTCCCAGGCGTATTGCGTGCCGTTGGTCAGGGAGGAAAAAACGTGGGAGGTGGTGTCGGCGTCCGAAGGGGTTAGATCGCTCCAGGCGCCATAGTCCGCAGCGCCGGCCTTCTGCCGGTACTGATATTTGGCAATGGTGGGGTCCGACGGGTTGGCCCACTGGAGGGTAATCGACCGGTCGCCGGGGACGGGGATGAGGGAAGACGGCTTGCCCGGCGGGGCGCCGGCCTCGATGACCGTAACCATCACCGTGCCGGCCACCGGGAGCGCGGCGCTCAAACGGTGGGTAATGCTGACGGTTCCGGTGGCAACGGCGGTTATCGTGACGCCCTCCGTATCCCCATTCTCCAGTTCCACCGATGCCGGGGCGACAGTGGCTATATCCGTGTCGCTGCTGGTCAGCGTAATCGTCGCGCTCGCCGCATCATCGGTGGTAAAGACCTGGTAGGTCGCCGTCTCGCCCTTCAGTATGGTATTGGGGGCGTTCTGGAAAGCCAGGTAGCGGGTGTCAGCGTTCACCACGGTAACTTCCGCCGTATCGGACCAGGGGCTGTCATTAACCACCCCCGGAACGCCGGTCTGGGCTACGGACCGTATCCGGTATTCCAGCACCTGGCCGTGGTACAGGCTGGATACGTCCACGTTGTGCGTTCTGGTCGCCGCGGTGGCCCCGGTAACCGCCTGGTTCTGACTGCTGCCGGTCGGCCAGGGGCTCCCCTTTTCCCGCGCCTGGTATTCCCAGGCAGAGATGGAGCTGTCGGTGGCCGCGGTCCAGGTCAGGGTAACCTGGTCCTCCTCCGGCGCAGTGGCCGTCAGGCTGGTCGGTTTGACCGGGCTGCCCCCGCTGGTCTGGGCCTCGAGGGGAAGGGCATCAGACGCCAGCGCCGTTACCAATACCCCGGATAAGGCCAGCAGGACGGCGGCGGCGGTAATCGGCCAGGCAAACCGGGTTTTGATGCTGCGCAAAACGTTCATCGGCTTGCCGCCTCGCTCAAAAACTCGGGGGGGGGGGGGGGGGGGGGGGGGGGGTGAAACGCGCCGGCGCTTGCCCTGATTAAGTCGGTTCACTATCATCGCTTCCCGGATTAAAAATTGCCAATACCGTTCTGCAATTGGAGTTAAAGAAAGCTGGAAGGCAACAACCGAAGCGGGCGGCAGCTGGGCCTTTGGCAATGCCGGAACTTTACGGCCGTTTCACCGACGCCGGCGGTATTATAAAGACTGCCGCCGGATAAAACAATAATCTGCGGTGGCCGGTATTCCCGGCGTATTATGGTCAGCAAAGCGAACCCGGCCGCCGCCGGCGCCTAATCGATACGATAGACCCGGGCGGCGACGTTGTGGAACAGAGCGGCCCGCTCGGCGTCCGAATAGCCGGCCGACAGGCGTTTGAAAGCGTTGTAGAGGATGTGGTGCGAATAAGATACCTTGTCCACCGGGAAGTTGCTCTCGAACATGCAGCGGTCAGGGCCGAACTGTTCAATGCAGTAATGGAGCAGGGGGGCCATGTCGCCGGCCAGTTCCGCCGAGCCGATGGGCCGGCTGCGGGTATGCCAGTCGAAGCCGGTGCGGGGCATACCGATTCCGCCCAGCTTGCATACCACGTTGGGGCATTGAGCCACGGCGGCAATGCCGCTGCGCCAGGTCTGCATTACCTCTTCCGTCCGTCCGGCATAGGGGCCCACCCGAATCAGGCCGCCGATATGGTTCAGGATGATGGTCAGGTCGGGTACGGCCCGGGCGAAGTCGGCCAGTTCCGGCAGCTGCGGGAAGTAGAGCCAACCCTCCAGGGACAGGCCCATTCGGGCCAACACCCGGGCGCCGGCCCGGAAATTGTCGCCGGCCAACTGCCCCGGCAGCTGGTGGGCTGCCGTGTTTTCCACTTCCGGGTGCGGGTCCCAGGTTACCGAGTGGCGGATGCCCCGGAACCGGTTGGGGCTGGCGGCCTGCAAGGCTTCCAGCGCCGGCGCCACCGCTGCGCCCAGGTTCAGGTTGGCGTGGCCGATAATCGCAGCGGCGGCCCGGGCCGGCCCGTACGACCCGCTGGCGCTGGCCGCCGCCTGACCCTGCGCAAACTCCACCTCGCCGACCGGCCGCAGCTCCGCCGGCCCGTCAGCCCGGTACATGGCCCGCGCCTCGATAAACACAGTGGAACGGATGTTATGGCCGCAGTTCAGGTCATCGGCCAACTCCGGCAGCAGGTATCGCTGATATGGAATACGCTCGGAACGGCCATCCCAGAAGTGATGGTGCGGGTCGCAGATGGGCAAATCCGGTTCCAGCGTATCTTCCCGGGTCAGTTCCAGCCAGTCATTGCCTCCGAAAGGCATAGCGTCCCCTCCTTGCGCCGGGGTATTGAAGCAAATTGCAGCAGGTGGATAACCTGGCGCCGGCCGGGCTGCCGGCTTAATAGTGGCGCAGTTCCACCACATTGTCGTCCGGGTCGTAGATATACAGGGAAACGCCGTCGCCGCGCGCCCCCCAGCGCCGGCCGGGGCCCGCCTGGATTGCTACGCCCAGCGCCTCAAACCCCGCTTTCAGGGCCTCCATGTCGGTCGGCTCGATGACCATGCAGTAGTGATCCTGGTTGCGCGCTCCTTCCCGGCCGATGGGTTCCTGCTCTGAAGCGAACAGGTCGATGATGGTATTGGCGTTGAGCCGCACCGACGGGAAGCGGATTTCGCCGGCCCGCCACTGCGCTACCCGCTCGGTTGGCAGGCCCAGCACCTCCGAGTAGAAACGCAGGGATTTTTCCACGTCCCTGACCCGCAGCACGATATGATCCAGCTCCGTAATGGTTACCAGGGGTCTGGCGGCGCGGCCAACGGACTGGTCGGTTTGAGTTGCCATAGTCAACCTCCTTGCTGCTCGCTGAGCTTGTTCGGGTTAGACCGGCGTCGGTGGCTGCCGGGGATACCGGCGCCGGCTGGAACCTCCGCCGGTTGCGGACCGGGTGGCCCGCCGGCTGCTAATTTACTACCGAAAGCGGCGCCCGGCAAGGGCCGGGGTTAACCGCCAAAGGCGCGCTCGCCGCCGTTGACGTGAATGGTCTGGCCCGAGATGTAGTCGGCGGCGCTGCTGCACAGGAAGGCGCACAGGTTGGCAATGTCGGCGGCGCGGCCCATGCGCCCGGCGGGAATATCGTTCAACCGGCTGCCGGTTCGGGGCGCATGGCCGCCCTCCCGGACCGTGTCAATCATGCCCGGCACCACGCAGTTAACCCGAACCCCGTAAGGCGCCAGTTCGGTGGAAAGGGCGCGGGTAAAACCGACCAGCCCCACTTTGGCGGCGGAAATGTGGGCCCCGCCGTGGCGCCCCTGGTGGGCCTGCAGCCCGCCCAGGTTGATTATCCGGCCCCAGCCCCGTTCCACCATGCCCGGCGCCGCGGCCCGGGAGGTAAGAAACGCCGAATCCAGGTCGGCAGCCAGCACGCCCCGCCAGTCCTCATAGATCATCTCGGTAAAGGGCTTGTGAGGGCGCACCGCTGCGTTGTTAATCACAATATCCAGGCGGCCGAATTCGGCCAGGGCGGTCTCAAGGAGCTGTTCCAGCGCCGCCCGGCTGCCCACGTCCGCCAGGATGGGCAGCGAACGGCGGCCCAGAGAGCGGATTTCTTCGGCCACTGCTGCGGCGTCCTGCCGGTTGCTGCGGGCATTCACCACCACATCCGCGCCCTGGCCGGCCAGGGCCAGGGCAATGGAACGGCCAATGTTCCGCCCCGACCCGGTAACCAGGGCCACTTTTCCGGTCAGTTCCATCTTCGCCTCCAACAGTTGCCTCCAGTACGGGTATGCCGGGCAAATCACCCGGCTTTCGGCCATTATGCCGGCAGATTGCCCGGTCTGGCAACCGGCAGCGGGGATTTCCCCGGGAACGCCGGCAGCGCTGGTTAATCTGCCCGCTGCGCCGTATAATCGCAGCATCACCTGGCAAGGAGGGTTTCAGTATGTACCTGGTGCGCAGAGTTTGTCGAACCAAGCCCGGACAGGCATGGGCCGTGGCCGGATACCTGGCGAAAATCTGTGAAGCCTATGAAGCGAATGGCCGCAGCAAGGCGCAAATCTACATCGGCGGCCAGGGTCTGCCCGGCACGCCCAACGTGGTTTATTGCGAGTGGACGCAGGATACCATTGAACCCAATTGGCCGGACCGGGTGCCGGCGGTAGTGCGCGAGTTCAACCCCAGGATGCAGGAACTGCTGGATGAATATGCCCTGGAATTGTACGAAGTGGCTACCCCGGAAAAGCTGGTTCAGCGGGGCGTCGCCCAATAGCGTTGGCCGCGGTTTCCGCTGCTCCGGGACGGCCGCCGCCGCCGCCATGCGGCCGGCCGTCCCGGGTTTCGCCGTCAAGAAATAAAGGAGCAAGCTATGCTGATTGTTGATGCGCAAGTGCATATCTGGGGGCAGAACCTGCCGGCTAACCCGGCCCACCGGCAGATAACCTCCTATACCAAAGACGACCTGCTGCGGGAGATGGACGAGGCCGGCGTGGCTGCCGCCGTGATCCATCCGCCGGGCTGGGATCCCGACTCCGGGCGGCTGGCGTTGGCAGCGGCGGCGGAACACCCCGACCGGCTGGCCGTGCTGGGCAATTTCCCGCTGGACCAGGAAGCCAGCCGGGGCCTGGTGGCCGGCTGGAAGGCCCAGCCGGGAATGCTGGGGCTGCGCTTTACCTTTCAGCAGCCGCATATGCTTTCCTGGCCCACCGACGGCACCATGGATTGGCTGTGGCCGGCCGCCGCTGCCGCCGGGCTGCCCGTGGCCCTGGCCGGTTCCGCTTTTTTGCCGGCCCTCGGCCCCATCGCCGAGCGGAACCCGGAGGTTAAACTGATTGTTGACCATTTCGGCCGCGGCGGCGGCGCAGTCGATGCGGAAGCATGGGCTAACCTGCCCGACCTGCTGGCCCTGGCGCAATACCCCAACGTGGCAGTTAAGGCTACCGGCGCGCCGAGCTACTCCAGCGGCCCTTACCCCTATGCCAGCATTCACGACTATATCCGCCAGGTTTACGATGCCTTCGGCCCGGAGCGAATGTTCTGGGGCACCGACATTACCCGGATGCCCTGTTCCTGGCAGCAGTGCATTACTATGTTCACCGAGGAACTGCCCTGGCTGTCGGAAACCGACCGGGAACTGATTATGGGGCGGGCCCTTTGCAACTGGCTGGGCTGGAACCTGCCGGCCAGGTAGAGCAGGAACCACCGGCGGGGCCGCTGGCCGCCGGTTATGCGAGGGCGTCCGGTCGGCGGCTGGCCTGAGCCACCGGTGGGGCAGCTGGCCGGTGGGATGTTGCCTCCCTTTGCCGGGGTTGGCGCCGGGGCCGGTCAAAAGCGCTGACCCCGGCAAATATCAGGCTGTACCTCGTCTGCCATGCGAAAACCCCATCTGAGCAAATGGTGATCCGGGGCAACTCGCCGGTTGCTGAAAGCAGTCAGTCCTTCAATCGGACCACATTCAGGAAGAATTGCTGCGGTGGGTTTAGGACGGTGGGGTATCGAATCTGAGGTGTTAGTTTGAATAACCGGGAATTATGCTGGAAGCTGTTAGTTGCTGATTGTGAAGAGGAAGTCGAGCGTGTTCTGAAGGACGCCGGTTACTGGAATGACCCGGAAACTTGGCGTCCTTACGGTGATTTGGAGAACAACTATGGCACTATAGGTAATCAACAAGGTGAAGCAGTAGCTGCCTTGGTAGAGAAAATAGTCAATGCCATTGATGCTCGGCTGATGAATGAGTGCTTGCTGCGAGGTGAATGTCCCGAAGCTTCCGAAGCTCCCGGATCCATACATGAAGCGGTTCACCGTTATTTTGGTGCGGGAGGCCCCTTTGATCCGGAGCGAAGCGGTCGGTTGTCCAACTGGAGAGATGATAAACTTAATCAGGAAGGAGACTACATCACGGTAACTGCCACTGGTCGCCGGCCGGAAACCCGCAGAAGCTCCGGCTCCCATCCTTGCTTGACCATCTCAGACCGAGGAGAGGGACAGGCCCCGGAAGATTTTTCTACTACTTTTCTGTCCCTTCATAAGAGCAACAAAGTTCGCATTAACTTTGTCCAGGGCAAGTTCAACATGGGAGCTACTGGCGCACTTCCATATTGCAGTGAACGTCATAACTTTCAGTTGATCATATCGCGGCGTAACCCGGATTTGGTGGATAATGACTCTGATGGTAGGGAATCGGAATGGGGCTTCACAATTGTGCGTCGGCGTGACCCTGTAGATAATGCTCGCAGCTCAGTGTTTGAATATTTGGCGCCGGTGCGCTCCCAAAGTTCTCTGTATGGCGAAGTACTTTCCTTCCCATCTGATACCTTTCCCATTTTCCCCAGTCGCGCTGGGCAACCCTATAGCCGACTTTCTGAATATGGCTCTCTCATCAAGCTGTATGAATACCGGTGGCAAGGAACCAGTTCCAGTATTATTATGCCTGGCGAAGGACGCAGTCTAATTCGACGGATTGAACTTGCCTTAGCCCAGCCTGCTTTGCCGGTTAAACTTTATGAATGCCGGAGGTATAACGCGAACGAAGTTTATCGTAATGCTCGTGGTATCCTCACTGACCTGGAGCGAAACCGGAATGACATTGAAGAAGGGTTCCCTCAGAGTGCTGATTTGTCGATAGCCGGTCAACACTTCAGGATTCTTACTTTCGTTTTCAAGCCGGGGATGTATCGAAGTCACCTGACAAATCAGCATAGGGTACTTTTTCTATACAACGGTCAGACGCATGCGAGTCGACCTGTAAGATTTTTTCAGCGTCAAAATGTAAAAAAGAGCTATTTGGCAAACGATTTGCTGGTGGTAGTGGACTGTAGCAGCATCGGACGGCGAGAGTTTGAAGACCTGTTCATGAATAGCAGGGACCGCTTGAGGTCTGATTCCCTAATTGCAAACGAGTTAGAAAAAAAACTCGAAGAATTCCTGCTGCGAGATGAGAATTTACGTTCTTTAGATAAACAGCGTCGTGATGCTGCTATCTCAGGGAAAGATAGCGATGGTAGCAGGGAAGATCTGCTGAAGGATATTCTGGAGAACAATCCAGAGATTTCCCGGTATTTGCTGGAAGGAGTGTTGCCAGTAAAGACTGGCAGGGGATCCCGGAAAAATATAAAGGGAGTCTTTCAAGGGAAGCAGTTTCCAACCTATTTTAGACCCAACCGGCTGGTATGGAACGTTGGGCTGGGTAATAAAGCTCAATTGCAATTTCAGACCGACGTCGAGAACAGTTATTTTACGCGCACACTTTCCCCAGGTAGTTGGTCGCTTAAAGAAAAAAACAGTGGTGATTGGACTAATTTCTGGGATCGTACTGGCCCGAACGATGGCGTGGCGCGGTTCTATTGGGATACCGGAGCATTACCTCCGGGCCTAGTACAGATCGGAAATAGTTTTGAGTTCACCCTGACAATAGAGGATGAGTCTCGAGTAGAACCATTAGAGAGTACGCTCCAACTTAACATAATAGAACCCATCGAAAATAAAGGCGGTGGTAGAAGACCAAGGAGACATGAGGGGACGTCCTCGGTTGCTTCCCCTAACGTTGTTCCTGTCTATGAAGAAGATTGGGATAGCCATCCCCTGGGGCCGTTGAATAACAAAACTGCCTGCCGCATAGCTGCCAGCGATTCAGGCCGTGAAGGTAATGAGGTTTGGGATTTCTACGTCAACGTGGATAACGAGTATATTCATTATTTCACTCACACCAAAAATTACCCCCTGGAAGCAGCACGCCAGTCCTTTAAGACCGCCATCGTAATCCTTGCACTATCGATTATTCGTGGCTACTCGTCCCAAGACGATGAAGGCGATGCTGAAATGAAAGAACTTTTGCCTGATTACGTGGCAAGAATTACTGATTATATAGCCCCGGTTTTGCTCCCGGTTATAGTAAGCGTAGGCTCAAAAGATGAACGTGAATCTCCAAATGATTAGCTAACTTCTAGTGGAAAGGAGCAACTACCCCCCCATGTCCAGCATTTACTGGATCCTCGTCGTCTTCATCGCCTATTTCGCCGTCCTGGTCGGCATAGCCCTAATCCGGGCCCGCCAGATGGCGGATATGTCCGATTACGTTCTTGGCGGCCGAAGAATGGGTTTCTTTACTACCGCCCTCAGCGCCGCCTCGTCGAGCGCCAGCGGCTGGACCATGCTGGTTTTTCCCGCACTGGCCTTTACCGCCGGCATGATGCACCTGTGGACCATGGTCGCTATTATCCTGGGCTTCTGGCTGACCTGGACTTTGCTGGCCCGACGCCTGCGCCGTTATACTGCCGCCACCGCCAATTCCCTGACCATTCCCGAGTTTCTGGAGAAGCGGTTCGCTGACCGAACCGGCCTGCTGCGCACTATCTCCGGCTTAATCAGCCTTTACTTCATCACCCTCTACGTCTGTTCCGGCCTGATTGCCGGCGCCAAATTGCTGGAGGAGGTCTTCGGCCTGTCCCACGAGACGGCCGGCCATGATCTGGCCGTGCTGATTTCCCTGGCAGCCATACTGTCCTACACGGTTATCGGCGGCTTCCTGGCAGTGTCCCGCACCGATGTTTTCCAGGCGCTGATCATGCTGGGCGGCTTCGTAATCATACCGTCAACTCTGATCTTCACCCTGGATAACCCTTTTCAGGGTATGGAAGCTACCGCCGACGGCTTCTGGAACCCCTTTACCGACCATAAAAACCAGGCTTTAACCGGGGTGTTCTTCCTCTCTTCCATCGGCTGGGCTTTGGGCGCCTTTGGCGCGCAGCGCATGCTGGCCCGCTTTATGGCCATTGACCGGGAGGAGAATATTAACCGCAGCCGGAATATCGGCATTTTATGGGGAGTGCTTATCTTCGGGTTTGCCATGCTGATGGGGTTGGTGGCGGCGCCGGCCCTGCTGAACCAGGGAATAGCGCTGCCTGATGCGGAAAAGCTGTATCTGGTAGTGGCGGAGGTCTTCTTTCATCCGGTAATTACCGGCTTGCTGCTGACCGCCGTAGTTGCCGCGGTGATGAGTACCGCCGATTCCCAGCTGCTGCTGGCCTCGGCTATCGCCACCGATGATATGCCCTTCTTCAAGAAGATTGCTTATTCCGTGGGAACCAGCGCCCGGGTTTGGCTGGGACGGGGAATGTTGATTGCCGTGGGGATTGTGGCGGCGATTATCTCGATAGTATCGCCGGAATCGGTTTTTGCCCTGGTGTCCCTGGCCTGGGGCGGCATGGGCGCCGCCTTCGGCCCGGCGCTGCTGCTGGCTTTATACTGGCGGCGTTTCAACCAGTGGGGCGCCCTGGGCGCAGTGGTTGCCGGCACGGTGGTTTCTACCTGGTGGTGGCTGATGGGGTTAGGCTATGAACAGGCGGGCAGCCTGGCCGAATTGCTGGGCTTCGCGGCCACCATTCAGTTGCTGGATGAAGTCGGCTTTTGGCAGATGAACCCGGCGGTGCCCGGCTTTATTGCCGCGGCGGTGGCGGGCGTGGCCGTATCCCTGCTGACCGCCCCGCCGCCTCAGCCGGTAACCGACCTTTACGACCGGGTTAACGGGCCGGGCTGGTTGGAAGGCGGCGCGCCAGCCTCCCAGTCTCAAGGCCTCTGACCAATTCCCCGGTCGTCAAACCGGGGGTCGGTCCGCGGCAAAATCAAAGCAAGCCCGGTCCTTCGCCCGATTTAATTTTCGCTCCGGCCAATGGCTGGCGTTGCTTTACGTAAATGCCGCACAGCCGTCGGCCGGCCGCCGCTAATTGGTCTAATCTGATATGTTAAACTAATTACCGATTTGAGAATCAGCCGAACCGCCCCCTGGCTATATGGCCCGGTTTGGCGGCTTAATGCAATACCAGCAACAGGGAGGCAATGGCGGATGGTTAGCCGAAACTCTGCCGCAGGCCCGAAACTCTCTTACTTTTCATTGGCTGCCGAAGAATGGTTGAGCCCGGACTATATCACCCGGATGATTCGCTTCACCCTGGAAGCCCGCAGTCGGGTATCCCCGGAAGCCGGGGCAGCCCTGGATAAAGCCATCATCAGCAGCGGGGTGCGCGTCCCGATGGGCGGGTTTCGCTCGCATAATGTTCACCGGGCGCCTTCCCACCACCTGCATGGTCCGATACAGCGTATCCTGCCTCAATCGGAAGAACTGGCCGGCGCTCTGCTCAAGGTCTGGGCGGAGGGAAAATCGGACCTGTACAACACTGTGGCCGAATACCTGCGCAGCAAGTCGGTGCCAATGTACGGGCCGGACCGCCAGCAATCCTGTTTCCGTGGAGTTTGGGACAACAAGATTTGGCAAACCCACCTGTCGGCGTTGCTGAAAGAGCAGGAAGGGCTGGAGCAGGACGATGTAGGGTTAATGCTCTGGTATGTATCCGGTTACGTTACCATGCACTCGTCCAACGAAGACGCGCCGCCGGAATGGGTCAACTTCCCCGGGTGGCTGGATCTGCTGAAGCTTTTGCCGGCGGATGCTCCCCAATGGGAAGAGGCCCGCGGCTTCGCCGATTCGGTCTGTACGTTAGTGGAACTGAAGGAGGAAGAACGCCGTCAGGCTTCGGTAAACGCATTTCAGGCCGAAATCACTGCTCTGGTCAGCCTTTACCTCGAGGAATTGACCTATCTGGAGCAGGAAACCGACCTGAATTCTTTAGGCTCTCTGGAAAGCCCGGAAAGAGTGGCCGATGGCCGGGAACTGCTGCACCAGCTGGAAGACCTGCTCCAGTCTTACCGTCCCATCCGGGATCAGGCGCCAGTTCGCAGCGAGGAAACCCGCCGGGCCGGGTTAAGGGCGGAATTGGAACGACAAATCCTGGAAACCCTGGTTAAAATCAGGGCTTACATTGCTGAAGACACCCGGGAACCGGCAGAGCTGGCCGAACCGGCCCGGCCGGCAGCGACGGTTCCGCTGCCGGCCGGGGCTGCGGAGGCTGCCGCCGGGACAGTTCCTGCGCCGGCGGTTTCCCAGGCGGTTGTTGCTGCGGATGGGCAATCCAGTACGGAACCGCCGGCTGCGCCGGCCCCTTCAGTCGCCGGCGCAGCAATCAACAGCCCGACTGCAACTCCGGTTAATGACGCAGCAGGCGCGGCGGCGCAAGTTTCCCGGGAGCCGGCAGCCGGTCGCGGGGAAGAACGCTCCCCGGAACTGGACAACCAAACCCTGCTGCGGGAAATCGAAACCCTGAAGGAAAGTTTGTACCACGAAAAAGAGCAGGGCGAGTATTGGCGGCATGCCTATGTGGATGCCTCACGGAAGCAGGAGAGCGGGGCCTGGCTGGGGGACGGAAGCCGCCCCAGGAACGTTGACGAAGCCATAATTTTATCGCAAGGGAAGTTTCCCGGGGAACTGCTCTTCAACCTTAATTCCAGGTCCTGGGTCAAGAATAACCCCTATGAGGACCCGCAGGCGGTGCTCGACGCCCTGGAGTGGCTGGCTACCACCTACTACCGCTCGCGCACCGGGGAAATCAGCGTGGCTGACCTGGATGATTCCATATACCGGGTCTGCCGCTGGAAGTATGCCAACAGCCAGAGCGAAGTAACCATGGGGCGGTATGAAAGTCATTACCGAACGATTGTGGATGGTCAAACCTTCCGGCTGAAAGAGCATATCGGGCGGGGCAACAGCAAGGACCCGGCGAATACCATTCGCATTGCCTTTAACTGGGACAAGGAACGGAACCAGGTGATTATTGGCTACATTGGGCAGCATCAGCAAACGGACGCTACCTGAAACCGGCCCCCGGCCGGCGGAAGCCCGCCGGCCGGCCGCCCTTTTACCATAGCTCGCCGCCGGCCCGCCACTCGGCGGACAGGGCCAGTTCCAGGTCCAGCGGCGGGGTTCGCGGCAGCCGCAGAATCATCACCCGCTCTTCCGGGGTAGGCAGCAGCCAGGGCTGCGGCGCGCCCGGCAAGCCCGGCTGCCGGATGAAGAGGGGCCCCCGCCAGTATTCCCAGCCCAGGCGCCGGTAGAGACCGTCCCTGGCCGGACAAAGGGCGCCCAGGGCGTAATTCTGACCGGCAATTTCCCGGGCCAGCCGTTCCATAACTGCGGTGGCCAAACCGCGTCCCTGGCAATCCGGGGCGGTCGCTACCAGCTCCACGTAGGCAGTGCGGAGCGGCGGCCCCGAGCCGGCCTGCAGCCACCGGGTAACCGTCATGGCGTGGCTGACCGGAACCCCGTCCTGAATGGCGACTATGTGGTGGTCGGCGGTATAGGCTGCGAACAGGTGCGTCAGCGCCTCGCCGTAGGCCAGGTCGCAGAGCTGGTGTATCCGGTTTCGGAGGTTTGGCGAAAGCCTGGCAGCCGGGATACAGCGCAGGGTTATTGGCGGCGGCATGGGGCTGGCGCCGCCCCCCGGCCAGCCATTCCTGAGCCGGGGGACGGGTTGAGTTTCACCGCGAGCGAGGGCCGCCCGCTAAAGCCTGGCTCCGTCGTACAGACCATAGAAGAAGGGCTGCAACTTCCGGTAAATCTGAATGCGGTTGCGCTGCGAGTCCACAATGAAGACCCGATCCTGGTTATCCACTTCAACGCCGATGGGGCCGCGAAGGAACTTCTCCCGCTCCAGCCCCTGGGCGATTTCCCGCTGCAAGCGCATATCCGGGTTGGCGTCCAGCTTGGTTTCGCCCCACTTGGACAGGGTGGCATCGCCGGTTATCCGGGTAATGAACCGGCCGTTGCGGTCAAAAACCTGCACCCGGTCATTGTCCCAGTCGGCCACGTAGATTATACCTTCCCGGTCCACGGCAACGTCGGTGGGCCGCTTGAACTCTCCCTCTCCGACGCCGCGGCTGCCGATTTTCATCAGGAAGCCGCCCTGGCAGTCAAACTTCTGGATGCGGTCGTTGCGCCAGTCGGCAATAAAGATATTGCCCGCGGCGTCAATATCGATACCCCAGGGCAGATTAAGCTGGCCGTCTTCGGCGCCGAAACTGCCAAAGGCGGCAATATACTGCCCGTCTTTGGTGTATTTCTGAACCCGGTGGTTGCCGGTGTCCACCAGCACCAGGTTATCGTCAGCGTCAAAATGGATGCCGGAAGGCTGGTTGAACTGGCCGTCGCCATCGCCGACCACGCCCCAGGAACCCAGCCAGTCGCCGTCTTTAGAGAATATGGCCACCCGGTTGAGCCACTCGTCGGTTACATACAGGTTTTCATCCCGGTCCAGGGCAATGGAAGTGGGCCAAACCAGCGAGCCGTCAGCCGCGTCTTCGCCGGTGTCCATCAGGTCGCGCCCCAGGCGACCGCCGTTGCCGATTTCGCCGATATACTCTTCGCTGACGGTACAGACGGTTATGCGCTTGGAGTCGGCCCGGTAGTCGTAAGCCCGGTTGACCACGTACATAACATCATCTTCGCCGCGGGCCAGCGAAACCGGATTCTTAAAGCCGGGGCCGGCCTCTTCGCCCCGGCCTATTGTGTGGGTGTAACGAAAAGTTACCCCTTGAACTTCAGTAGTCATTCTCACCTCGGTCAGGCAGGTCAAAGAGGGCGCCGCTTTGTCGGCGCCCTCCCTGCTTGGATGGGCTTATTTCTTTACGAAGTCGAGCTTCTCAAAGCTGCCGTTGACAATCGGCCTGGCATCCAGCCCGAACCAGTCTTCCAGGATAGTGGTGTACAGGCCGCGGAAATCGTTATTGAAGTGCAGGTCGCCGTCCAGCAGCTTGTCCGCCTCCAGCGAAGGGTACTCGCCGTACAGGCCGCCCTTAACGCAGTCTCCGATGACGAAAGCGGCGCCGCCGGAGCCATGGTCAGTGCCGGAACCGTTATCGTGCACCCGCCGGCCGAACTCGGTGAAGACCAGCAGCATAACGTTATCCGAAGCGTTCTGTTCCTGCAGGTCCTGGTAAAAGTCGTTTACCGTGCGGGACACGTCCCTGACCAGGTTGGCGTGGGCCGTCAGCTGGGTGGCGTGGGTATCGAAGCTGTTATAGGGCGCAGTGGTATAAAGCACCCTGGTTCCCAGGTCGGCGCAGTGCACCTGGGCGATGTTGCGCATATACTGGCCGATGACGCTGTCGCTGTATTCCACGGTGGAGGAATACCTGGCGGGGGCGGTAGCCAGAATATCGGCCCCCTTAAGGGCGTCCATGCCGGTCTGGGACAGGTAATCCACCACCGGACCCTGGCCCATAGCCGGGGAATACATTCGGGCGAAAATATCCAGCGCCTCTGACCGCTGCTCTTCGGCTTCGATGGTAGTCAGCACGCCGTAACTTTCCAGGTTGCCTACCGAGGCTATCGGCACCCCCGGAGCCACCATGGCCCGGGGCAGCCCCCGTCCGAAATTAACGCCGGTCAGCACGTTATCCTTATCGGGGTCCAGGTCGCGAACCGCCCGGCCCAGCCAGCCCTCATCGGCAATCTTCTCCGGCTCGCAGGTGTGCCAGATGTCCATGGAGCGGAAATGGGAACGGTTAGGCACCGGATAACCTACCCCCTGGATGACGGCTACCTTGCCCTGGTCGTAAAGGGCCTTGAACTCGCGCATATTGGGGTTAAAACCCAACTCGTCGTTAATGGGCATAACCTGGTCCACCGGAATGTGGACATTGGGCCGATTGTCCAGATACAACGGGTTGGTGAAAGGCACCAGGGTGTTCATGAAGTCGTTGCCGCCGGATAGCTGAAGAACTACCAGGACCGGCTCTTTTTTGGTGCTGGTCATATATCCTCCTGATTCTTGGCAGTCGAGCCGATTGAGGCCCGGTTTCCCCGGCCGGCCGGTTAACGCCTTAACCGGCCGGCCGGGACGTTTTCATTTTCCTGAGAGTTAGGTTCCCGAGGGTTAGGCGAATTGATACTCCTGGGTTGCCACAATCAGTTGCAGCAACTGGCTTACCTGGCTGGCGAACTCGTCGCTGTCGGTACGAAGCTCGCTGGCCTTCAAGGCCTGCGACAGGAACAGGGAGCGGGTATCCGCCATCAACTCGTAGCCGCCCAGCAGTTCCAGGCAGCCGTCCAGCAGTTCGTCGGCAGTGATTACCGGACCGCGGGCGGCCAGCCGTTCAATTATGGCGCGAATGCCGGGCGAGTCGATGCGCCCCATTTCGCCGGCAGTGAAATTAACCCTTTCCACCAGGGTGCCGCTGTCAATCCACTCCTTGCCGGTATGCCACCCCTCTACGGTTGGCGGGTTCAGCAGGTCCTGCCCCATATAGCGGATTTGCAGCGCCGGGTCGTAGAAGCGCGGCTTGGGCGTCTTGAAATCCCCAACGATGCGCAGGGTGCTGCAAACCACTTCGGAAGGGTTCTTGACCTTGGCGAAGCGGGCGTTCTTGAAGCTGTCGGAATTGAACAGCACCCGAAGCATGGAGCGAATTTCGTACCCGGAACGGAAATACTCGTCTTCCAGGGCCTTAATCAGTTCCGGATCCCGGGGCGGCGTGTGCTGCCAGGCTGGCACCTGAGGTTCGTCGGCGACGAAGAAGTTGTAAAGATGCCGGGCGATAAAGCGGGCCGTAGCCGGCTGCTTGCAGATGATGCGGATGATGTCCTGGCCGTTGAAGTTGCCGGTTTCACCCAGGAAAGTCTTGTCATCCTCGATATGGTCGAACCGGTTATACAGAAACTGGTTAGCGTAGCTGCCATAGGGGTAGCGGGGGATGGCATTGGCGATAGTCCAGCCGGTAAAAGCCTGGGCGCAAGCCTTAACGTCGTCCTCCGTGTAGTTGGCCTGACCATCCATGCCTACGCCCATGGAGAACAGCTCCAGCAGCTCCCGGCCCCAGTTTTCGTTCACCGCATCCTTATGGCTCAGCTGGTTGTCCAGGTAATACAGCATTGCCGGGTCGGTGGACAGGTACATCAGCAGGTCATCGAACCGGCCCAGCCCGTGGGCCCGGAAATTATTCAGCTCCAGCAGAATCTGGCGGGCCCGCATGCATTTGGAATCCCCCACGCAGAAGATGCCGTGCCAGAAGAGGCAAATCTTTTCTTCCAACTGCCGGGGGGAGTTGACCATTCGGTAGGTCCAGTAACCCTGATTCGCCATCAAGCCCTGGAGGTCGCGCCAGCCGTGCATATAACGGTTCATCACGTCCATTTCCAGGTCCGGCTGTTCTTCCGGGTAGAGCAGTTCTTCTACCGTCGCCGCATACCCTTTGGCGGCCCGTTCCTCCAGTTCCTCATACGAGGCGCCGAACCCGGCGCGCCGCATCAGGTGAGCCATCAGCATGATGTCATTATCTGCCATACCTTTACTCCTTCTCTCAGGTTTTCCCGGTTCACCGGGCCGCTGGCCTCGCCCATAGCAAAGCCGGCGAAACAGCTGGCCTGGTGTGAGAGCTTCGCCTTAAGGTGGCAACTGCTTTCCGCCGGTTATTCTACCGGCATATTATAAAGGAGGAAAGGGTTAGTGTCCAATGCCCCCGGTGATTCTGCGAACAGCCGAAGCGAAACCCGAAAGACGCCCGGCTAACCCCTCGGCGCCGTCCGGAACGGAATAACCGGAACTTTTCGGGCAGCGTTGCGCATTGGCAGCCCGACGCCGGCGCCGCTCTGCCGGCGCCGCTTTGCCGGAGGCGCGCCTCCGGTTGACACAACCACCCCCAGCCTCTAGGCTGACGCTGCGTCAGCAGCAATATACTCTGCACGCTTGAAGTGAGGTTTCCCCATGCGCAGTATCGATATTCACGCCCACATTACCCCGGAGAATTGCCTGAAGGCTATGCGGGAAGGCCTGGGCTATTATGCCCTCAGCCCGGCCCAGGTGGCCCGCCGCTACGATGACTATACCCCCCGGGGCATGTGGACGCCCGAGGAGCGAATTAAGGACATGAACTCCCTGGGGGTGGATGTCCACGTCCTTTCCACCCATTCCTTCCTTTACTGCTATGACGGCGACCCGGATACGGTGGCGCTGATGGATCGGGAGTGCAATGACTACGTTGCCCGGTTAACCGGAGATTACCCGGAGCGTTTCGCCGGCCTGGCTAACCTGCCAATGCAGGATGTGGCGGCGGCAGTGGCCGAGCTGGAACGCTCGGTTACCCGGCTGGGCCTGAAAGGGGCAATGATTGGGGATAATGTGAACGGCAAGACTTACGATGACCCGGAGTTCTTCCCTTTGTGGGCGGCGGCAGAGCAGTTGGGAGCCGTGCTGCTGATTCACCAGGACGGGCCGACGGTGGTCAGCCCCCGCAACCGCAAATACCACCTTTCCAACACTATCGGCAACCTGGCCGACCGGGCGGTTACCTTCGCCTCCTTCGTCTTTGGCGGCGTGATGGACCGGTATCCGAACCTGCGAGTCTGCCTGTGCCACGGCGGCGGCTATACCTGCTACGGCATTGGGCGTATGGATCGGGGCTGGCAGGTGCGCTCCGAGGCGCGGGTAAACATCAGCCAGCCGCCCAGCGCCTACCTGCGCAGTTTCTACTACGATTGTCTGACCCAGAGCGAGGCCGACCTGCGCTATCTGATTGACTGCGTGGGCGCCGACCGGGTGGTTTTCGGCACTGACTGGCCGGCCGATATGCAGATTGACTGGCCGGTATCCTGGGTGCTGAGCCTGACCAGCCTGACCCAGGAGGAAAAGGAGGCCATCCTCTGGAAAAACCTGGCAGGACTGCTGGAGATTTAACCCGCTCTACCAGGGGCGGCGGTGGCGTAGAACCCAACCGGTGGCTGCTGCTCTAACCCGACCGGGCCGGTTGGCCGGCTGGCCGGCTGGCGAATAAAATTGCGCTGCCAGCCGGCGGACAATGAGCCGGCTGGTAAAGGAAGGTAATGATGGAAGGGCTTGACATTGACCGGTTCGCGGCGAGGCTGAAGGAATTTGATGCGCTTCGCGACCCTGACGCGGTAAACCGGGACTCCCTGGAGCGCATTCAGCCCGGCTTTGCCGATGAATGGCCGCGGCAGCTGAATGACCGGGTTCGGGATTCACTGATCAGGGCGGGCATTCCACGGCCTTACCGGCACCAGGCGGAGGCAATTGCCAAATCGCTGGCCGGCGCTGACGTGGCGCTGGAGTCGCCGACGGCCAGCGGGAAGACTTTAGCTTTCGCCGCACCTATGCTCCACGCCCTGCAGCAGGAACCAGCTTCCCACGCCATGATGATTTACCCGATGAAGGCGCTGGCTTTTGACCAGCGCGAGCAGCTCCGGCGCGTCTGCGAGCCTTTGAGAATCGAGTCGTGGCCCTATGACGGGGATACCGAAGAGGACATCAAGGCTTTGATCCGTGAAGACCCGCCCCGGATTCTGCTCACCAACCCGGAATACTTGAATATGTCTTTCCTGGGCAGTCGGGGGGCATGGGACAAGCACCCTAAAGGGGCCAGGTTTCTGAGCGCTCTCCGCTACCTTGTCATTGACGAAATGCACGAATACCGGGGGTTCTTTGGCAGCAATATGGCTTTGCTGCTGCGCCGCTTCCTCCTGTACCTGAACCGAATTGGGGCCAGCCCGCAGGTTTTCCTTTCCACAGCCACCTGTGCAAACCCCCGGGAGCATGCCAGGAACCTTACCGGGCGCGACGTAGAAGTCGTGTCGGCCAGGAATGTGCTGCGGCCGAAGCGGAATTTCCTTTTCGTTCAGCCGGAGATACCTGCTTACCAGTATTGGGAAATTCTCCGCTTGCGCATTGAACAGGCCAGCCTGGCCGCCTTGGCTGAAGGGTTGCAGGCGCTGGTGTTCTGCCCCACCAAAAAGTTCCTGGAAGAGGCTTTCCGAAGCGCAAGGCGCAAGGCTCCGGAATCGCAATTGAACCCGGAACAAATCTCCGCCTATCACGCCGACTTGAAAGCCGACCAACGACAGAAAGTCCAGGAGGGGATTAAATCAGGGGACATAAAGGTGGTATTCACCACCAACGCTCTGGAAATCGGCATAGACGTCGGCGGCCTTGACGGGGTTATCCTGGCCGGCTTCCCCGCAAACATCATGTCTGCCTGGCAGCAGATTGGGCGGGCCGGGCGCAGCTGGGACCGGGACGCTTTTGTGCTGTTCTATGCCATGAATGACCCGATCGACCGGTTCGTCGCCAGCAACCTGAAAGCCTTTCTTACCAAGCCATTTGATGAACTGGTGGTTGACCCGGCTAACGAAGAGCTTATCAGAAAACACCTTCCGTCGCTGGTTGAGGAAACCGGCGGAAAGGTAGATCACGCGGAAGAAGCGATTCTGGGGGCGCCCTTCTACATCGCCGCCGCGAAAAACCGGGGCGAGGCGCCCAGGGGATCTAATCCGCAGCATAGGCTGAACCTGCGCGGCATAATCGGTCAGTCTTTTGCCTTGAAGAAGCGGAATGGTGAGGAACTGGGACAGATTTCGGCTGTGCGCAAGTTTCGGGAGGCCTATCTGGGAGCGGTTTTCCCCTTCTTCGGGCAAAACTACCTCGTGCGTTCCCACGAAGAGCGGACGATAGTGTTGGAAGATGCCGAGCAGCACTGGCGAACGAATGGAAAGTTCTATTCGGCGCTTTACCGGTCAGACTTCTTCGCCGGCTTCGGTTATGGGGATATTCGCGTTTATCACGGGTCGCTCAACATAGTTATGAACTTTACCGGGTACGAGCTGTTCGACGAGCGGAATGTAGAAATCATCCGGGAGGGCAGGGCTAACGATTCCCTTTACCTGAACAACCTGCACTCTTTCTGGATTGACATTCCCCAAAGCGCAACGGCGGCTGGCGGGGTTGGCGCGGTCGAGCATATGCTCCGGGTGGGCGCAATGTTCGTAATACCGGCAGATCGGTTCGATGCCGGCACATACTCCAGCGCCGGCGCCGACCTGGCTGCCTACTACTACGAAAATTACCCCGGCGGAATCGGGGTAGCGAAGAAACTGTTCGATGTGTGGCCCGAGGCTCTTGAGCGGGGCATGGAAATCGCCCGCGGCTGCCGCTGCGCTTCCGGCTGCCAGAACTGTATTGAGCCGGCCAAGACCTGGGATCTGAGCAACGCCAATATCGACAAGGTGAAGGGGGTTGAACTGGCTGAAGAGCTCCTTGCCGCATGGCGGAGGGGGCCCGACCAGGAATTCCGGGACGGCCTTATGGAGCCCCTTTAGCCGTCAAAGCATCAGGGCGCAATCAGGTTCTCTGCAATGGCCCGGGCGCGGAGGTGAGCCGTCTGCTCCAGGTGGTTTTTCAGGTTAATCAAGCCTGTTTCCACCAGGCAAGACTCCACCTTTGCCGCCGCCTCTGCGTGTTCCGATTGCTCCAGCAGTTGCCCCACGCCTTCGCGTAAACGCCGCAAAGACCAGGCCACCTGTTCGGTTACGGTCGTTACGCCGTCCGGGAAATCCACGTGGGAAGCGCCGGGCGCGCCCAGACGGTCATAGCCGCCGGTATGCCAGTGGCCCATATTGGCATGGCAGTCAAACCGCAGCACCTCTTCGTTGCCCACCGTCACGCCGATGGTAGGCCCGCCGCAGCCCCGGTCCCGAATGGTGAGCATCCGCAAGGGCCAGACATAGGCGGTAACCTGTCCATCAGCAGACAGGGGTACGTGTATTTCCTCGCCCCAATAGCGTTCTCCATTGCGCTTGGTTGCCATCGCTTAACCTCCTTGAATTGGCAGCGCCTGGGAAGGACGGCGCTTCGCAGAATCTGCCTGGTCAGTCCGGCTGCGCCGCCGCTTGCAGCTGCGCCAGGTCGATTTTGCCCATTTTCAGCAGGGCGTCCATCACCCGGGAGCCGCCCTGTTCCAACAGCTGGCCCAACGCCTCGGGTGCCACCTGCCAGGAAACGCCGAACCGGTCGCGCAACCAGCCGCACTGCTCGGCGGCGCCGCCCTCAGACAGCTTGCGCCAGTAGTAATCCACCTCTTCCTGGTCGGCGCAGTGGACTACAAAGGAAATGGCCGGGGAAAACCGGAACATTGGCCCGCCATCCAGGGCGGTAAAACGCTGCCCGTTCAGGCTGAACTCTACCAAAACGCTGCCCTCGGCCGGCCCGTCGGTTAATTCTTCCACCGACAGGATCCGGGAATCGGGAAAGGTGGCAACATAAAAACCGGCTGCTTCCGCGGCTTGGCCGTCGAACCAGAGAAAGGGGGAAATCAGCTGCGTATCGGCCATTTCGAATCCCAATGTCTGAATTGGCGCAGGGGAAATATACCCCAAATATGCCGAGGTGTCTATGTCCTGACTGGCGAGGCAGCCCATTTCATTGTTTCCTGGTTTTGATGGAACAGCGCTGCTTCGCCACTCCGCCGGCTGCCGCACAACCCTTCAGCCGTCAACTCCACTCGCACCGACCGGCCCGTTTCCATACATAATACAGCGTCAATCGGCTGCCGTAAAAGGGGTATTCCCGGCATGCGTTGGTATTAAATCAGGCCCAACCGCCGTCAGACCAACGCAACCGAACCCTCCAGCATCCGCCAGCTCTTGCTGTACCCTTTCGTCCTCCGATGCAGCCGGTTCAGCTGATCCCGCAATTGCGAATGCAGGCCTCCGTTCCGGTTCACCGCGCCCCCTTTGCCTGCCGGGAGCCGATTCGCCGGCGGCCAGGTATATACCCGGTAAGCGTCCGTCTGGTATGCTTCCTCCTCTGGCAGCTTACCGTACAGTCGCAGCAAGGGCGCCCCGGAACGATCCCCGGCCTCAAAACCCACCCGCCATTGACCATCGGCTTCCTCTACTATTACTATCGCCGTCCAGAGCCGGACCTCCCGGCGTTTCCGCCGCCGCCGGGCTTTCTGGCTACGATTGTCTATAACCGGCAGTGATGACCCTGGGCCGGGACTGACCGTGTGGCCGCTTCCGCCGCCGCTTCAGCAACCCCCGGGTCTGACCGACTTTTTTAAGCCAGGAATAGACGGTTCCTTCCTGCTTCCGGGATGCCCAGGGGCCGGCTGCCGGCGGCCGGGCTGCTGGCAGCAGCGTACAGCGCTACGGCCTGGGCCTTGAGCTGCTCCGGCTGGTGGGGACGCCCGGTTCCCGGGACGAAGTGGTAGCGGCACTGGCCGCAGCGGCAGGTCTGCCGGCCGCGGGAGTGGCCGTATTTAGGGAGCCGGTTGGCGCCGCAGCGGGAGCATTGCGTTCCGTCCCGGTATGCTTCAGGTTGGGCCATATTGCAGCCTCCCGGCAGTCTGATTTTGCGGAAAGCCCTGTTTATACATTTATGCCAACGCATACCGGGCATGCCTTTGCGTCATTCTTCTTTTCCTGCCATTGGTTGTCTTGTATAATTGGGCTGTTGGCAGAAAATACAGCGCAACGGCCCGGGTTCAGAAAACCCCAGGGTATTGGGGAGGGGACTGTGCCGGAAAAATACCAGAACGAGATTGAAGAAATTCTGAAGGGTATTGAGGAAGCGGGAAAGCCGGTTCCACCGCCAGCGCGCGCGAACCAGCCTCCACCGGAAGACCGGCCCGGGCCGACCGTCCAGCAGCGGGGAGTCGTCCCGTCAAGGACGGCTTTACGCTGGCAGTCGGTTACGCCGGGCCGGGTAGCGTTGGCCGGTCTGGCGATGCTGGCGCTGGGTTTGCTGCTTTACTCCATGGGCTGGGGAAGCTGGCTGATTTGGGTCGGGCTGCTGGGCCTGGCAGCGGCCTACCTGCTCTTCTTCGTCCGCCCCCGGCCCCAGAACCGGGAAAAACGCTGGCGCGGCCGCCCGGTGGAATCGGCAGGCCCGTCCCTGCTGCAAAGGTTGAGGCAGTGGATTAAGGAGTGAAGCCGGCCCGACATCGGCGGCCCATTACCCCGGCTCTGCTGCCGGCAAACAACCCTGAATAACGTTAGCCGGCAAACCGTCCATAAGCAGCCGAACCAGGCGCGCCAAACCTTCCGGGCGGTCAAGGTAAACCAGGTGCGCAATGCAGCGGCAGTCGGAGGCGCCAAAGCCCGGCGCAACTACCATTGCCCCCTGCCGCAGCGCCTCTTGCGCCCAGTCGCACTCCCGACGTACGCCGTCGCCCACCCACCAGACCCGATTCACCCGGCTGGCCGTTGTCAGATAGTCCACGTGCCAGTGGCGGCGCTTGTCCTGCCGCAGGTGGCGCTGCACCCGGGCGGCCAAACCGTTCAAGGCGCTGCCAAAGTAAAGGTAATGGCCGGGCGGGAAGGCAAATTCCCCCAGCCGGCCAACCGACCGGCGGAGCTCGGCCTCCAGCTGCAGGGCCAGCAGGTAGCTGCCCCGCAAGCCCTGGGGCAGGGCCCGGCTGCTGGCGGTATTTTGATTTTGACTGCCCAACGCTCTGGTATAACCCCGGTTCTCTGAAGCGCAAACCCCGTAGTCAGCCGGCCACGGCCTGCCGGAACTGCTCGATCTCTCAAAAATCGCTATTCGTATAGTGGCAAACTGGGTAGTCAGCCGGCCACTGCCTGCCGGAACTGCTCGATGGCTTTGATATGGGCCTCGGGGTTAGGCCGGCCGGCGCGCATGGTGTTGACCGACAGGTGGGTAGCGCCGGCTTCCGACCAGGCAGCAGCGGCGCGGTTCCAGGAATCGGGGTCGCCGTCGGCGATGTTCAGCCGCCCCTCAATGCCAATCCGGGCCGGGTCGCGGCCGGCCCGGCGCGCCGCCTCACGCATCCGGGCAATTCGCTCCTGACCGGCGCTGTCGGGCTGAAACTGGGGAAACCAGCCATCGCCCAGCCGTCCGATACGTTCAATAACCCGGTCGGCGCCCCCGCCGAACCAGACCGGAATGGGCCGCTGCACCGGCAAGGGGTTGATGCCGGCGTGGGTAACCTGGTGGTAGCGGCCCTTGAAGTTAACTACCTCCTGAGTCCACAGAGCGCGCAGCAGCGCAATCTGCTCTTCACAGCGGCGGCCCCGATTGTGGAAGTTCTCGCCCAGCGCCTCGTACTCCACGTCGTTCCAGCCCACGCCGATGCCCAAACGCAGCCGGCCGCCGGTCAGCACGTCCACCGCCGCCGCCTGCTTGGCGGCCAGGGCCGTCTGCCGCTGGGGCAGGATGAGAATGCCGGTAGTCAGCTGAATTTTTTCAGTGAGGCCGGCCAGATAGCCAAACAGGACGAAGGGTTCGTGAAAGCTGTCGGTATGGCGGTACGGGCGGTTCCATTCCTCTCTTTTGCTGGCATCGGCGCCCAGCACGTGGTCAAACACCAGCAGATGCTCATAGCCCAGCGCCTCGGCGGCCTGGGCGTAGTCGCGCACGGCGATGGGGTCGGCTCCGATTTCGGTCTGGGGGAAAACTGCGCCCAGCTGCATGGCTGCGCCTCCTCTTTTTGAGCCTATTTTACACCATTGCCGGCCGGCTTTAACCACAGCGGCCGGCCCGGGCCGGGGCCACCGGCAAGAAATCCGGTTGACTTTCCGGCAGTTACGGCCTGAAAATGCCTGGTATCAACTTCCCGAAGTCGGAGGAAAGACGCGCTATGAAATTGGGCTTCTTCGTAACCAACCAGTACCTGCCCGGAGAATCCATGCCCGACAAAATCCGGGAAAGCGCCGAACAGGTTCGGGCCGCCCGGGCGGCCGGCTTCGACCTGATTTGCACCGGCCAGCATTACCTGTCCACACCCTACCAGATGAGCGCCAGCTTTCCCCTGCTGGCGCGGCTGGCGGCGGAGGCCGGGGAGATGGCAGTGGCCGCTACCGTGTCGCTGGTGCCGCTGCATAACCCGGTGGAGCTGGCGGAAAGCGTTGCTACGATGGATGCTATCTGCAACGGCCGGTTTATTTTCGGCGTGGGCCTGGGCTACCGGGAGGAGGAGTATGCCGCTTTCGGCATTAAGCGGGGGGAACGGGCGCCGCGTCTGCGCGAGGCGCTGGAGGTGATGCGGCAGCTGTGGACGCAGGAAGAGGTGGCGTTTCAAGGCAAGTATTACCAGGTTCCCCCCATTGCGCCGGCTACCCGTCCGGTGCAGCAGCCCCACCCGCCCATCTGGGTGGCGGCCAACAATGACCGGGCCATCCGGCGGGCGGCGCGCTGGGGCTACCCCTGGCTGATTAACCCTCACGCCACGCTGGAGATGGTAGCCAATCAGTGGCAGGGCTGGCGGGAAGAGTTGCAGCAGGCGGGGCAGCCCATGCCGCCCGCGCTGCCGATGATGCGGGAACTGTACGTGGCCCAGGACCGGGAAACCGCTTATCGGGAAAGCGAGCCTTACCTGGCGCCCAAGTATGCCGCCTACGCTGCCTGGGGGCAGGACAAGGCCCTGCCCGGTGAAGAGAGCTTTGCCGTCCCCTACCGGGAACTGGCCCGCAGCCGCTTTCTGCTGGGTTCCCCCGAAGACGTGGCCGAAGAAATCCGCCGCTGTCAGCAGAAACTGGGGGTCAATTACCTGATTTGCCGAATGCAATGGCCGGGAATGCCCCAGGAAGCCGCCCTGCGGCAAATTGAGTTGCTGGGCCGGGAGGTGATACCACGGGTTAAGGATTAAGAGGCTACGGCTGCTTCAGCCGGCCGGCGGGAAGGGCCGGTTTTGCCGGGCCAAAGAACCGGCGGCAAAGGCCGGCCCAGCCCTTCAGGCCGGCGCGCCGGCTTCCGAATGCCGGATGCTGCCATCGGAAAGGACTACCCCATCCTCACAGTAACACTCCACTCGTCCGCCCTCGAACTGTTCCTCGTAGAGCCGCGCGTACCGGCCGTTGCGGGCCAGCAGCTCCGGATGCGAGCCATGTTCCACCACCCGCCCCTGGTCGATGACGTAGATTACATCGGCGGCGATGATGGTGGAAAGCCGGTGGGCAATAGCAACGGTGGTGCGCCCCCGCAGCAGCGGTTCCAGCGCCGATTGAACGTAACGCTCGCTGACCGTATCCAGCGCCGAGGTAGCTTCGTCCAGAATCAGCAGCCGGGGCTGGTGCAGAATTACCCGGGCAATCGAGAGGCGCTGCCGTTCCCCGCCCGACAACCGGTAGCCGCGCTCGCCGACTATGGTATCGTAGCCGTCGGGGAACTCCGTAATCCGGTCATGGATATAGGCGGCCCGGGCGGCGGCCTCTACCTCTGACTGGGCGGCCCCGGGGTTGCCGTAGAGCAGGTTTTCCCGAATGGAGGCGTGGAACAGGTAGCTTTCCTGGGCAACATACCCAATCAGGCCGGCCAGCGAGTCCAGCCGTATCTGCCGGACGTCGATGCCATCGATGCGGATGCTGCCCTCGGTGGCGTCGTACAGCCGGGGTATCAGGTAAGAGATAGTCGTCTTGCCGGCGCCGCTGGGGCCAACGAAGGCGGCCAGCTGCCCGGCCTCGATGTGGAAACTGACGCCGTCCAGGGCCCAGCGGGTTTCGGCCGCCGCCGGCGCTGTTGCTTCCTGCTCCGGGTCGGACGGCGGCAGGGCCTCCCGGTGGGCGGCGTAGTTGACCCGTACCCGGTCGAAAGTTATGGCGCCGGCGGCCTGTTCCGGGGTCAAAGTCAGGGCGTCCGGGGCGTCCACGATTTCGGGCCGGATGTCCAGGTAGGCGAAAATCCGCTCGAACAGCGCCAGCGAGGCTTGCAGTTCCACCGACACCTCCAGCAGCCGGCCAATGGGGAAGTAGAGGCGGCTTTGCAGAGTGGTAAAGGCTACGATGGTGCCGGGGGAAACCTGATTGGCGCCCCCGCCGCCAATCAGGTAGCCGGCCAGCAGGTAAATGGCCACCGGCGACAGGGAAAAGAAGATTTGCATCAAAGTGAAAAAAGACTGGCCGGTCATCTGCTGGCGGATTACCAGGTCGGAAAGTTTCTGGTTTTCCTGGTGAAACCGCTCGATTTCCCGGCTTTGCCGGCCGAACAGCTTGGCCAGCATAATGCCGGAAATAGACAGGGTTTCCTGGGTTATGGCCGTAACCTCGGCGGTAGTCTGCTGGGTTTCGGCGGCCACCGCCCGCCGCCGGGCCCCGACCACCCGGCTGAGCAGGAAGAAGACCGGCGCCGTTCCCACCGCCACCACCGTCAGTTCCCAGGAAAGAACCAGCATCGCTATCAGCGTGCTGATGAGGATAACGCAGTTGGACAGCACGTCGGAGACGGTGTTGGTTACTACCCGCTGCACGCCGCCCACGTCGTTGGCCACCCGGGACTGAATTTCTCCGGTGCGCGTGCCGGTAAAGAAGCCCAGGGACAGGCTTTGCAGGTGGCGATAGAGGGTATCCCGCAGGTCCCGCATTACCCGCTGGCCCACCAGGTTGGTCAGGTAGGTCTGGATGATGCCCAGCCCGCCGGTCAGCACAGTAACGGCGGCCATCACCCCGGCCAGCAGCCACAGCAGGCCCAGGTTGGGCTGCCCGGCCTCCGGAAACAGGGCCGAGTCGAAGACCACCTGAATCAGCACCGGGTTAACCACGCCCAGGCCGGCGGTAACCGTAATCAGCGCCCCCACCAGCGCAACCCGTCCGGTGTAGGGACGGAAGGCGGCCACGATGCGGGGCGTCAACCGGCCGGATGCAGTCTGCCGCGCTGTCTTAACCATAGCGAGGGTTATTATAATACACCGGCAACAACCGCCAAACACCCCGGCGGGCTGGTGGCAAACCTGGAAAACGCTGGCAATGTTCAGCCCCGGGGTGGGTAGCGGCGGCGGTTAACGGCCGGCCGCTGGCAGTTCAACCGGTCAGAGGAAGAAAAGCTGACGGAAAAACAGGGTGGCCGACCGCCCGGAAAGTGCGTAACCGGCCGCCGTGGTAGCGGGTGTTGAGGAGACAGCTGGAAAAGGTGCTTACGCAATCTCCTCAAAGTAATAGTCATCCAGCCTCTTCACTTCGTAGGTTTCTCCGATTACCACGCCTACGTTGTGCTTGATCATTAACGCCGCCAGTTTCTTGCCATCAATCAGCTGGATGGATTTAGGCCCTTTGGAAATCTCTCGGGCCGTTTTGTAGGCTTGGGAAGCGAATTCGGCATTAGTTATAAACACACCTCTGGTTGCGCCGTATCTATCCAGACTTCCGGAAAAATTGCGTATGTCCGGTTCTCTTACCTGCCCGGTGGTGTACCGCTTGGCTTGCACGTAAACCTTTTCCAGCCCCAAGGGGTCTTGGTTAAGGATACCGTCAATCCCCTGATCGCCGGGTTTCCCAGCTTCCTGCTCAATTTCCCCGTAACCTATCCGGCTCAGCAACCGGTTCACCAGTATCTCAAAACTTTTCGGTGATACATCTTTGATTTTTTCCAGAAGCTCTCTCTCCAACTGACCCTGCAATTCCAGGTAACTTTTGGAGATTTGCTCGTATGGGTCGATCTCCTCAGTGGGTTCTCCTCCGATAGTATTTCCATTAACTGGTTCCGGTTTCCTCTCCAGTTCATCCCGCAACTTCATCAGCTCTGAAGTCGTAATTTCCCTTGGGTGATCCATGAGGTACTTTCGCCCCTGCTCCGTGATTTGCCGCTTGCCCCTCTCTGGCGATTCCAGCAGTCCGGCGTTCTTCAGACTGCTAATGGCCCACGAGGTACGGCTATATACCTTGGTAAGGACACCTGTCGGTATCATCTCGTTGAGGTCTTCTTCGGTTAAGTCAAGCTTGCCAGAAAGACTGTCTCTGACGTCTTTAATCGAAAAGGCGCCCTCGGCTTCGGCTGCTATTTCCAGCACAGCCCGATTGAATTGGCTGGATGGGGGTACTGCCATTTTCGTTCCTCCATGTAACTTGAACATTAAGCCCGGTTGATTCCGGCTTGCACAAGCCGATTGTAGCGCACCTGTCAAGCCTGATTTCGGCAGCATTCTGCGGCCGGCAGTAGCGCAGCAGCAGCGTAGGGGCCACCGGGCGCTGCATTCCATACGCTGAACAACCGCAAACGCGCCTAATCGTCGGTCCCGCCATATACATGGACGCGGATTGCCCGGCGCCATGCATCCGAAGGCAGCGCGCCAACCCGGATTAACATCTGGGCATGCTGCTCCACCATGCTGACAATGGCATCCAGGTGCTCGTCCAGCGTTCCCTCCTTCACCATCCGGCGCACGGTGGTTTTATCCTGCTTCCGCATATGATCAACCGCCCACTTGCGCAAGGTCTTGCGCCCCGGAAAGTCCCGCCATTCCGGTGCAATATCCAATATGCTTTTCATGCTGTTTACCTCCAGCTTAATGAGCTTATTCTTCCTGCTTACCATGCACCACCCACCCGCTATTACTATTATTATTTCACGTCCGGGCAAATTTAATTTCGGCAACTTTTTGCTGCCGGCGGCGACGGCGCAGCGTACTTCAGCCGGAGCTTTCCCCCGGCCTTTAACGGCCGGTTCGGCGCCGGGGCGTGTGTTACACTATCCTAGCCCCGGTTCTATGCCGGGCAATCAAACCATGGGAGTGCTTGCGCATGGCGCCACCGGGCGACATTTTCGGCGTTATCCCCTTGTGGGTCGGCGTTTACCTGGCCCTGATTATCACCCAGGCATTGGCCGGCGGGCTGGCGTACCGGCGGGTAATTCACCTGATTCGGCAGGGGCGCGGCGCAGCCCGCTTCGACCGTCCCTGGGAGCGGTTCACCGGGGCCGCCGCCATCGTTCTGGGGCAGCGCAAGGTGCTGCAGCGGGTCGGGACGCAGGACGCCCGCAGCCGGGGAATCGACCTGGCCGGGCTGGGCCACGCCTTCATCTTCTGGGGGTTCCTCTCCTTCTCCCTCAGCTACCTTATCTTCATCTTTGGCGCTTCCCTGTGGCCGCCCCTGCCCGAAACCCTGCTTACCGGGACCGGCGTCCGGATTTACAGCAGCTATCTGGACCTTTACGCCGTGCTGATTCTGGGCGTTCTGGTCTGGGCCCTGGTTCGCCGCTGGGCCGTTAAGCCCTACCGCCTGAGCTTTGACCTGACCCGCAACATCGATGCGGTTATCGTGGTGGCCTTGACTGCCAGCCTGATGGCGGCCACCCTGCTGGTACACGCCAGCTATGTGGCTGCCGGCGGCTCGGGGCCGGAAGCGCAGGTTCCCGTTGGCCGCTTACTGGGCAATAGCATGGTCAGCCTGGGCCTGAGCCAGGCGGCGGCCGGCGCGCTCCATGCCATCTTCTGGTGGCTGCACCTGGCGATTATCCTGGGCTTTGGCCTTTACATTCCCATGTCCAAGCACATACATATGCTGGGCGCGCCGCTGAACGCCTACTTCCGTTCCCTGGAACCGCGGGGAACCCTGGCGCCGCTCGACCTGGAAAACGCCGAGCGGTTTGGCGCCAGCCGGGTTCAGGACTTCACCTGGAAGCAGCTGCTGGACGGTTACGCCTGCGCCGTTTGCGGTCGCTGCACCGATGCCTGCCCGGCCAACGCCACCGGCAAAATCCTGTCGCCCATGCACATCGTGGAAAACCTGAAAGAGCATATGCTCGCCATCGGACACCAGGGGCCGCGGGACCCGGAACACGTGGAGCCGACGCCCCTGATTAATGAGGCAATACCGGAGCAGATGATCTGGGACTGCGTTTCCTGCGGCGCCTGTATGGAAGAATGCCCGGTGGTGGTAGAGCATATTCCCACAATAATGGACCTGCGGCGCAGCCTGGTGCTGGAAGAGTCGCGCATCCCGGAGACCGGGATGAATGCGCTGCTCAGCCTGGAACAGCGGGGGCACCCCTGGCGGGGAACCCAGTTTTCGCGCACTGATTGGGCCGAAGGGCTGGCAGTGCCTACCCTGGCCGAAAAGCCGGATGCCGGGATCCTGTTCTGGGTGGGCTGTACCGCCGCCCTGGAGCAGCGCAGCCAGGGTACGGCCCGTTCCATGGTCAAGGTGTTGAAGGCGGCCGGCGTGGACTTTGCCATCCTGGGCAGCGAGGAAACCTGCACCGGCGACCCGGCCCGCCGCATGGGCAACGAGTATCTGTTCCAGCTGCTGGCCGCCAGGAACATTGAGACCCTGAATGGCTACAACGTCAGGAAAATCGTTACCATCTGTCCGCACTGCTTCAACACTATGCGCAATGAATACCCCCAGTTCGGCGGCGAGTTTGAGGTGCTGCACTACAGCCAGTTCGTGGATGAGTTGATTCAGCAGGGCCGCATTAAGCCCATCAAGATGATGAACCTGGACCTGGCCTACCATGACTCCTGCTTCCTGGGGCGGCATAACGGCATCTACGACCAGCCCCGCAGAATTGCCCGCTCGATACCGGGCCTGCGGCTGGTAGAGATGTCGCCGCGCTGCCGGGAACGGGGTTTCTGCTGCGGCGCCGGCGGCGGCCATATGTGGATTGAGGAAAGCCAGGGCGAGCGCATTAACCACGTCCGCACCGACCACTTCCTGGAAACCAACGCTGATACCGTGGGCGTTTCCTGTCCCTTCTGCCTGCAAATGATGACCGAGGGGATTCAGTCCAAAGGCATGGCGCAGGAAAAAGCGGCCAAAGATGTGCTGGAAATCCTGGCGGAAAGTTTGGGTAATTAAGCCCGGCAAAGTTATAATGGGTTCAACCGGCAGGGCCCGCCGCCCCGACTCCAATCAGGAACAGGTGCGTTATGACCACCGCCAAATCGCCAGCTCCAGCGTACCCGGACGTGGTTCCCGTGGCGGACCCGCCCAAAGGACGCCGCCAGGCTATGACTACATTCGAACAGTTGGGGGAAACTGGCAACTCGCACCATTTAATAGCCTTTCTGGGGCAACCGGAAACGACGATAGTTTCCAGTGAACGCTACCTGATGGCGGAGCTGAACGCCTGGCCGACAGAGAGGCGCGTGCCGGATATGCTGGTGGCGTTCAACGTGGACCGCGCGCGGTTTATGGCCCGGAATGCGTATGTGATTGCGGAACAGGGGAAGCCGCCGGATTTCGTACTGGAAATAGCCTCGCGCAGCAACCCGTGGCAGGACATAGTTGACAAGCGGCGGATCTATGCGGAGTGGGGTATTCCCGAATACTGGCGATTTGACAAGACCGGACAATATCACCAGGCGCGCCTGGCTGGGGAGGTTCTGGCAGAAGGGGAGTACCGGCCGGTAGAGATTGAGGAGTTGGCTCCGGACATTCTGGAGGGGTACAGTGCGGCGTTGGGGCTGAATATAAGGTGGGAACGGCAGCAGCTTTTCTGGTACGACCCGGGCACTGGTCAGCCCATACCCTCCTTCCAGTCAGAACGCGCCCGGGCGGAACGGGAAACTGCCCGAGCGGAACAGGAAACTGCCCGGGCGGAACGGGAAACCGCCCGAGCGGAACAGGAAACGGCTCGGGCGGAACGGGAACGGTCGGCGCGGCTGGCTGCCGAAGAGCAGATTCGCCGCCTGGAAGAACGGCTGCGGCGGTATGAAGGGTAGCGCCATAACTGTTTCGCCCGGCATTTTTGCAGCGGAAAGTTTGGGTAATTAAGCTCGGCAAAGTTATAATTGGTTCAACCGGCAGGGCCCGCCGCCCCGACTCCAATCAGGGACAGGTGCGTTATGACCACCGCCAAATCGCCAGCTCCAGCGTACCCGGACGTGGTTCCCGTGGCGGACCCGCCCAAAGGACGCCGCCAGGCTATGACTACATTCGAACAGTTGGGGGAAACTGGCAACTCGCACCATTTAATAGCCTTTCTGGGGCAACCGGAGACGACGATAGTTTCCAGTGAACGCTACCTGATGGCGGAGTTGAACGCCTGGCCGACAGAGAGGCGCGTGCCGGATATGCTGGTGGCGTTCAACGTGGACCGCGCGCGGTTTATGGCCCGGAATGCGTATGTGATTGCGGAACAGGGGAAGCCGCCGGATTTCGTACTGGAAATAGCCTCGCGCAGCAACCCGTGGCAGGATATAGTTGACAAGCGGCGGATCTATGCGGAGTGGGGTATTCCCGAATACTGGCGATTTGACAAGACCGGACAATATCACCAGGCGCGCCTGGCTGGAGAGGTTCTGGCAGAGGGGGAGTACCGGCCGGTAGAGATTGGGGAGTTGGCTCCGGACATTCTGGAGGGGTACAGTGCGGCGTTGGGGCTGAATATAAGGTGGGAACGGCAGCAGCTTTTCTGGTACGACCCGGGCACTGGTCAGCCCATACCCTCCTTCCAGTCAGAACGCGCCCGGGCGGAGCGGGAACGGGCGGCGCGGCTGGCCGCCGAAGAGCAGATTCGCCGCCTGGAAGAACGGCTGCGGCGGTATGAAAGGTAGCGCCATAGCTGTTCCGCCCGGCATTTTTGCAGCGGAAAGTTTGGGTAATTAAGCCCGGCAAAGTTATAATTGGTTCAACCGGCAGGGCCCGCCGCCCCGACTCCAATCAGGGACAGGTGCGTTATGACCACCGCCAAATCGCCAGCTCCAGCGTACCCGGACGTGGTTCCCGTGGCGGACCCGCCCAAAGGACGCCGCCAGGCTATGACTACATTCGAACAGTTGGGGGAAACTGGCAACTCGCACCATTTAATAGCCTTTCTGGGGCAACCGGAGACGACGATAGTTTCCAGTGAACGCTACCTGATGGCGGAGTTGAACGCCTGGCCGACAGAGAGGCGCGTGCCGGATATGCTGGTGGCGTTCAACGTGGACCGCGCGCGGTTTATGGCCCGGAATGCGTATGTGATTGCGGAACAGGGGAAGCCGCCGGATTTCGTACTGGAAATAGCCTCGCGCAGCAACCCGTGGCAGGATATAGTTGACAAGCGGCGGATCTATGCGGAGTGGGGTATTCCCGAATACTGGCGATTTGACAAGACCGGACAATATCACCAGGCGCGCCTGGCTGGGGAGGTTCTGGCAGAGGGGGAGTACCGGCCGGTAGAGATTGGGGAGTTGGCTCCGGACATTCTGGAGGGGTACAGTGCGGCGTTGGGGCTGAATATAAGGTGGGAACGGCAGCAGCTTTTCTGGTACGACCCGGGCACTGGTCAGCCCATACCCTCCTTCCAGTCAGAACGCGCCCGGGCGGAACGGGAAACTGCCCGAGCGGAACAGGAAATGGCTCGGGCGGAACGGGAACGGGCGGCGCGGCTGGCTGCCGAAGAGCAGATTCGCCGCCTGGAAGAACGGCTGCGGCGGTATGAAGGGTAGCGCCATAACTGTTCCGCCCGGCATTTTTGCAGTGGAAAGTTTGGGTAATTAAGCCCGGCAAAGTTATAATTGGTTCAACCGGCAGGGCCCGCCGCCCCGACTCCAATCAGGGACAGGTGCGTTATGACCACCGCCAAATCGCCAGCTCCAGCCTACCCGGACGTGGTTCCCGTGGCGGACCCGCCCAAAGGACGCCGCCAGGCTATGACTACATTCGAACAGTTGGGGGAAACTGGCAACTCGCACCATTTAATAGCCTTTCTGGGGCAACCGGAGACGACGATAGTTTCCAGTGAACGCTACCTGATGGCGGAGCTGAACGCCTGGCCGACAGAGAGGCGCGTGCCGGATATGCTGGTGGCGTTCAACGTGGACCGCGCGCGGTTTATGGCCCGGAATGCGTATGTGATTGCGGAACAGGGGAAGCCGCCGGATTTCGTACTGGAAATAGCCTCGCGCAGCAACCCGTGGCAGGATATAGTTGACAAGCGGCGGATCTATGCGGAGTGGGGTATTCCCGAATACTGGCGATTTGACAAGACCGGACAATATCACCAGGCGCGCCTGGCTGGGGAGGTTCTGGCAGAAGGGGAGTACCGGCCGGTAGAGATTGGGGAGTTGGCTCCGGACATTCTGGAGGGGTACAGTGCGGCGTTGGGGCTGAATATAAGGTGGGAACGGCAGCAGCTTTTCTGGTACGACCCGGGCACTGGTCAGCCCATACCCTCCTTCCAGTCAGAACGCGCCCGGGCGGAACGGGAAACTGCCCGAGCGGAACAGGAAACTGCCCGGGCGGAACGGGAAACTGCTCGGGCGGAACGGGAACGGGCGGCGCGGCTGGCCGCCGAAGAGCAGATTCGCCGCCTGGAAGAACGGCTGCGGCGGTATGAAGGGTAGCGCCATAACTGTTTCGCCAGCATTGGCGTTGAACCAGCGAGACATAAAACCGCGATTTGCAAGTTCACCACATAGAACCTTGTTGGAAAGGCGGGCGTACCATCCCGGAAACGCCAGGCCCGGAAAACGTCAGGCTTACGCATCGGTTCTGCAACCGGTCCCGCCGCAGAAGGGAAGAAGCTGCGCCGCAAACTGATAGCCAGGATATTCCATCGGACGGATGCCCTTTAAGCTGAAACTTTGTTCGTATGGTCAAACTCGTCCCGCTGGCGGCTGCCCTGGCCCTCTTGCTGTTCCCGGGTTGGGCCGGCATGAAGTGGCTGGAAAACGTCGAAGGGCGGTATCTGTTCTTTCCTGCCGCCGCCATCGCGGCAACCCCGGCCGACGAGAGAGCAGAGTTTGAAGAGGTGTATTTTCTGACCAGCGACGGGGTGCGGCTGAACGGCTGGTTTCTGCCCGCTCCTGCCCGGGCCGGGGATGCTCCCGCAGCCACCGTGGCGTGGTTTCACGGCAACGGCGGCAACCTGGGCCACCGGGCCGCCGACGTCTCCCGGTTGGCCCAACGCCTGGGAGTTAATGTCTTCATTTTCGATTACCGGGGCTATGGGCTGAGCGAGGGGCGCCCTACCGAGGATGGGCTGTATCTGGACGCCCGGGCCGCTCTGGCCTACCTCAACGCCCGGGATGATGTGAACCCTAACCGGTTGGTGTTTCTGGGCCGTTCCCTGGGCGCTGCCGTAGCGGTAGAGCTGGCTGCCGCTCTGCCCCGAAAAGAACAGCCTGCCGGAGTGATTCTGGTTTCCCCTTTTACCAGCATCAAGGATATGGCCCTGGTACGGAACCGCTATAATCCGCTGCGGTTCCTGATTCCCGACCGGTTTAATAATCTGGCGCGTATTGGCCAGATTCAGCAGCCCCTGCTGGTTATTCACAGCGATGTGGACGAGGTTGTTCCGGTAAGTCAAGGCCAGCAGCTTTATGCTGCCGCCGGCCACCCTAAAGCCTTCCATTTGTGGCGCGGCGCCGGACATAACGCCGCCCTGGGCCCGGAGGCGGAAGAGCTATGGGGCGCCCTGGAATATTTTCTGGCCTCGCTGGAGGCGCCGCGGTAGCGTCCGGCTGCCTGGGGCGCGCAACCGGGATTCCATGTCAGTTCACCCGGGTCAGTTCACCCGGAAAAGGGAGCCTTTGAGTTGAACCTGAAGCGGGTAAGTGCCATTGGCCCGTTTGCCGATGAGGACATGAACCGCAGCGTCCCGAAGCGAGACTGCCACCGGTAAGGCAGCTGCGGCGTGAAGGGGCAAGCCGCGCAGATCGCCGGCTGCCGGGCGGCGGCGGATGGCTGAACTATGCCGGGCAGCAGCGCTATGGTCAGCGGCGGTAGCTGGACTGAGCGGCGCGAGGGCTGGGTCCTGCCGCATCTGTCAGCGGCGGCGGGCAGCCCCGCGCCTCCTCGCCGGAGTGGTATAACTACCGGATGGGGCCGGGCGGTTCCAGCTGCTCCATCAAGTCATCGTTCCACTCGCCCGCCACCTCCAGAATGGCCTTGGCGTCATATACAAAAGCCTCAATCAGGTTATGGGACAGGTAAACGTAAGTGCCGGGCTGTCGGAGGTGGTGGATGGATGCGCCGGCAGAGCCGGCGGCAATGGCCCAGGTTTCCAGGTCCAGCAGTGGCGGATTGTTAAACCCGCCCCGTTCCCAGACGTAGTCGCCGTGTCCGCCGATAAGGTGGGGGTAAGACTGGCGGTTGGCCTGGGCGTGAACAATCAGCACCTTCTCTCCTGCGTTGGCGGTCAACCGGCGGTCTCCCTGAAGCGCGCCGGTCTTGCCGTTGAAAACTATGTGGGTAGGCTTAAGCGTCTCCATAGCTTTCAGGTCATCGCCAAAGGAAAGAGCCGGGTCGTCATAATCCTTGAAGTTTCCGTCCTCATCCCGGGGGATGTAGAAATCCTGCTCGCCAATGTAATAGGCCCGGTCATAGCGCACCGGGTTGCCGGCCGGGTCTTTCAGGCCGTCCCGGGGCAGCACCATAATGGCGCCATTCATCCCGTGGGTAACGTGCCAGGGCACCATGGTTCCGCCCGGGGCGCAGTGGTAAACGAACACGCCCGGCTTTACGGCCCGGAAGCGCAATACCACTTCCGACCCCGGCGGCGCCTCGGTCAGCTGTCCGCCGCCCAGGGCGCCGATGGCGGCATGAAAGTCGATGTTGTGCAGCAGCTTGTTGCGGGCCGGGTTAACCAGGGTAAGCTCCACGTAATCTCCCTCGTTGACCACGATGATGGGCCCCGGCATGGAACCGTTAAAGGTAAAGGCCCAGACAAATACGCCGGGGGCGATTTCGGCCCTGGTTTCCTCTACCACCATCCGGACCTGTACCACCCTGGGCGGCCCGGCGACTACCTGCTGGTGCGCGGGCAGGGCCGGCGGCGGCACCAGTTGCTGGGTAACGCGTTCCAGGCTGGCCAGGTCCTCCGGTTCCCAGACGGCCGGCCCAGCCCAATAGACGGTGTTCCGGGCGCCGGCGTCCTCCGACGGTTGATTCCCGCCAGTGCAGGCGGCCGCGGCCAGCCCGGGGGCCAGCGCCGCCAGCAGCAACGCTGGCCGCCAATAGCTTTTCCGGAGAATGTCAATAAGCGGCATTGCTCCCTCCTGTTTTCAGCCGGGCAGTCTGGCAGGGTAGGCTTTCCGCTGGCATGTTGTGGATTGCATTGCTATTTTAGCATACCGGCAGAGAGGTATTTACCGGGCTTTCCGCCGCACTGCCCGGGCCGTCCGGAAATGCCGGCGCTTCCCCGGCCGGCGGGGATAAACAACGACCCGACCGGCCAACTGCGGCAATTGACATACCCGGTCAGTCTGCCTATTATTTCCTTGACTGAAACCAAATGGTGAGGTGGGAAATGGCGACGGACAAGAAGCTGGAACTGGAGATTCTCTACTGCCAGGATTGAGGCCATGCCCTGCGCGCCGCCTGGATGGCGGGAGAAGCACTGAGCCGGGCCGGAGAGAGCATTGCCGCCTTCAAGTTGACTCCGGGGCCGCACGGCAAGTTTGACGTTATTGTGGATGGCGACGTGGTGGCCGAACACCGCCACGAACCCGATGCCCACATTTTCCCTGACCTTCAGGATTTAATGCGGGCTATTGCCGACCGTACCGGTTTGCCGGTGGGTCATTAGCGGCCAATCAGCCGGGCCCGCCCCGGCTTTGCAGGCAGCGAAACAGCCGGGCGGGACGGCAAAAGCCCTGCCCGGTGTTGCTGCCCGGCGCCGTCCGTTTTGACCCGCCGGCAGGCCGATCGGCCCTGCCGCAGACGGGCTAAACTACCTGGCTGCCGCCCACCGGCTGGCAGAACGGGGGGCGGCCCTGCCGCAGACAGGCTAAACTACCTGGCTGCCGCCCACCGGCTGGCAGAACGGGGGCGGCCATGCCGCGGCCGGCCTAAACTCCGGAGAGCAGCTCTACCTGGCAGTCCAGCACCACTAGGTCGGGCCGGGTTTCCTCGATGAAGGCCACCACCCGGGCAATCAACTCGCCGGCGTAATCGGCGTCGCTGCTGACGGCGCACACCAGCAGGGTAAGCCTCTGCCATAGCTGGTTATCGTCCTCTTCGGCCACCGCCACGTTGAACCGGCGGTGAATGCGGGCCGTCAAGGAACGGGCTGCCTGGCGGCGGCTCTTCAACCCCTGAGATTCCGGCAAGTGCAACAGTATGCGGCCGGCCCCAATATGCAATGCCAGCTCCTTTCGTCCTTCGGGCGGCGAACTATGCCTATGGGTTCAGTTTACGCTTCTTCCCGTTGCCGGGCAATCGGTTGCCGGCAGCGGTCATCCTCCAGCGCGCCGGGGTTAACGCAGTTCTGCGTGGCGGTGTGATAAACTGCGGCTGAACCGGCCGGGTACGTCCGGGCCGGGCAGAGAAGCAGCGCCATGCCGCACAACTCCGCCGCCCGCATCTGCCGGGGGCTGCACCCGGCAGCTCTGGCTGACGGCGAAAAGCCCGGCAGCTGGTTCGCCAGGGGCAGGACGTGATTGACCTGGGCCAAGCCAGCCCCTACCATACCACGCCCGCCGCATCATAGACGCCGGCATTCAGGAGGACTTTACTTATGACGGCAGCCAGCAGCTGACCCTGCCGGGTATGCCGGGTATGGTTGAGCGGACGCTGACCGGCTATACCTTATACCAGGGCCGATGCCATGGCCGGCTGGCGGTTGGGCTGCATCGTAGCTCCGGCGGCGCTGCTGGAGCCTTTGCTGAAGCTGTGGGAACAAACAGCCAGCTTCGTCCCTCCCTTTGTGCAGCTGGCCGGCCTGGCCGCCCTCCAGGGGCCGCAAGGCCACCTGGCGCAATGGCGGGAAGATTGCAGCGAGCTGCCGACCGGGTACTGGAAGGCGTGGCGCGTATCGCCCGCCTTTCGGAGTCGCTATAGCCGCTCTATTCACGAATTGGCGCCCGGAACCGGCACGCCGTCGGCGCCGCCCGGAACGCGAATTGACTTGGCGCCGGTTGCGCCGGGGGATAAATCGACGGCTGACGCCAGTCAACCCCCGGTTCAGGAAGAACCCTTTGCCGGCCTTAAAGTCTCTTTATTGACGGAGCGAGGATGGTATGAAAGTTCACCTGGTTGATGGAACTTACGAACTGTTCCGCGCTTACTTTGCCCTGCCGTCCCTGGCCGCCCCCGACGGCCGGGAAGTTGGGGCGGTGCGCGGCCTGCTGCAAACCTTGCTGACCCTGCTGCGGCAGCCCGAAGTTTCCCACGTGGCCGTCGCTTTTGATAGCGTCATCCGCTCTTTCCGCAACGACCTGTTCGCCGGCTACAAGACCGGCGAGGGTACGCCGCCGGAATTGCTGGCCCAGTTTCCTTTGGCGGAACGGGCCGCCGCCGCGTTGGGCCTGGTGGTCTGGCCCATGGTGGAACTGGAGGCCGACGATGCCCTGGCCGCCGCCGCCTGCCGCTGGCAGGACGCCCCGGGGGTGGCGCAGGTGGTGCTGTGTTCGCCGGATAAGGACCTGGCCCAGGTGGTGCGCGCCGACCGGGTGGTAACCCTGGACCGGCGCAGGAACCTGGTTACCGACGAGGCCGGCGTGCGGGAAAAGTTCGGCGTGGCTCCGGCCTCCATCCCCGATTACCTGGGCCTGGTAGGCGACAGCGCTGACGGCATACCCGGCATACCCCGCTGGGGCGCCCGGGGCACGGCGCAAGCGCTGGCCTATTACGGCCACCTGGAAAACATTCCGCCGGACCCGGCCCGGTGGTCCGTAAAGGTGCGGGGCGCGCCGGCTATGGCCGCCAGCCTGGCTGATAACCGGGCGGCGGCCGGCCTCTACCGCCAACTGGCTACCCTGCGTCTCGATGCTCCCATAGCCGAAGAACTGCCGCAGCTGGAATGGCAGGGCGCCCTCCGGGAGCTTTATCAGGAACTGTGCGACGAGCTGGGTTTCGCCCGGCTGAAGGAAAGCCCCGGAAGGTGGGCCAATGCGGTGTGATACCCTTCAGACCCGGGTGATTTGCTGAACGGCTGGCCGCCGCCGCTGTAATTCCGCCAAAGGACAAGCGCTATGCCATCAGGCGTAACGCCGGCCTTCCCGGTCGCCGTTGACCCTTTAAGGTGATATACCATCCGCCACAGCTATTCCCCCGCCGGAACTTTTCTGCTAAAATCCATAGCCGCAGCCCCCACGCGGGAAGGACTGCTGCAACCAAATTTTTAACCTGGAGAGGCAACCTATGGCAGGTAAAGGCGGCAGCCGCCCCGGCTTCGGAATTACCCCCCCCCCCCCCCCCCGAGTTTGGGGGTTAATCCGAATGGGACAGCTGCGTAGAATCAACCCAATCCTGCTTGGGCTGGCCCTCATCGCCTCCCTTATCCTCGCGATGCTGCTCGCCTCCCCCGGCCGCGTTGGCGCATCCATCCTGGCCTCCTTCGCCAACCAGGCCGCCGTCCCGGCAGCTCCGGGCGGCTTCAGCGCCACCGCCGGCCCCAGCAAGGCAACCCTCGCCTGGACCAACCCCAACAACGACACCATCGACTACTACGAATACCAGCAGAAAGTGGGAACCGCCGACTATGGCGCCTGGGCCGAGATTCCCAATTCCCACAAGGACACCACCCGCGCCGAGCTAACCGGCCTTGCCGCCGGCGTTGCCCACCGGTTCAAGATTCGCGCCAGAAACTCCACCGGCGTCGGCACTGCCTCCGCAGAGGCAGCCGCAACCCCTACCGCCCCGCTCATCACCCTCTTTGCAACCGCCGGCAACGGGCAGGCAACTTTCAGATGGGAGCTAAGCGGCCCCATAGCCCCTTCTCCTGCGTTCGAGAGTTGGAGCATCGCCTTCCAAAGAGGGAACGCAAGTTGGGGCGCAAGGAGTCCTATACCCTCCGGCTCAGGCAGTTCCGCCACGAGATCGTATATACAGACGGGCCTCACCAACGAGAACACCTATATATCTAGCCTCAATATGGCTCCCAACATTTTGGGCGGCTTCGTAAGGCCAGGCTGGCGGGCCTTTTCGAATAACGTCACATTCTTCGTCTCTGCCTCGTCGCCCAGCCCCACGGCCGCCCCCGCCGCTCCCGCCGGCTTCACTGCCACCGCCGGCGGCGGCGCGGCCACCCTGGCCTGGACCGACCCCGGCGACGACACCATCACCCGCTGGCAGTACCGCAGCAAGCGGGGCGGACGCACCTACGGAAACTGGACAAACATTCCTGGCTCCGACAAAGATACAACCAGCCACGAGGTTGCCGGCCTTACCAGCGGCACGGCGTACGCTTTCCAGGTCCGCGCCGTCAACCACGCCGGCTACGGAGCCGCTCCCACAGCGCAGAGCGCCACCCCGGCTGACGCGCCGACACCCACTAATACGCCCACCGACACCCCCACGCCGACCAGCACACCGACCGACACCCCCACGCCGACCAGCACGCCAACGGATACGCCTACACCTACGCCCACCAATACGCCTACCGACACGCCCACGCCAACGCCCACGCCGACGCCCGGCGGTGCGCCAACTGCCACGCCAACGCCAACGCCCACGCCGACGCCCGGCGGTGCGCCAACTGCCACGCCAACGCCAACCAGCACACCCACCGATACTGCCACGCCCACGCCCACCAGCACCCCAACGGATACGCCCACGCCGACGGGAACACTGACGCCCACGCCCACGCCTTCAGGCCCGCCGGGGGCGCCGGTATTCACCGGGATCGTCGACGGGGCTGGGCAGATAACCGTCAATTATGTTGCCGTGAGCGGGGTAACCCGGTACGAATTTCAGCATCGCAAAGAAGGCGCAAGCTGGCCCAGCAGCAGCCCGGAGGTTACCGTCAAGGACACCGCTACCAGCTACACCATAACCGGGCTGGACAACGGAGCGACTTACCAGGTTCGGATGCGGGCGCACAACAGCCGCGGCGCCGGCAGCTGGTCCTCCGTCGTGTCTATCGATACGCTGCCCAACACCGCCACGCCGACGCCGACGCCCACGCCGACCAATACCCCAACGGATACGCCCACGCCCACCAGCACCCCAACTGCTACACCCACACCAACAGGAACGCTGGCCCCCACGGCCACGCCTACGCCCTCAGGCCCGCCGGCGCCGCCGGCATTCTCCCGGACCGTCGCCGGGGACGGGCAGATAACCATCCGTTATACTTCGGTGAGTGGGGTAACCCAGTACGAATTTCAGCATCGCAAAATGGGCGAAAGCTGGCCCGACACCAGCCCGGTGGTTACCGTCAAGGACACCGACACCACGCACATCATAACCGGGCTGGAAAAGGGTGCGACTTACCAGGTGCGGATGCGGGCGCGCAACAGCCGCGGCTTCAGCCGCTGGTCCATTGTCGTGACTCGAGATATACCGACCAACACACCCACACCCACCAATACGCCGACGGGAACGCTGACCCCCACCAGTACGCCGACGGAGGCGGTGTCCCAGCCGACCGGCCTGCGGGCGGTGGCGGGGAACGGGCAGGTAACCCTGACCTGGGATGACCCGGACAATGGGGCCATCAGGGAGTATCGCTTGAACTACCGCAAGGCCAGCGCCGCCCTGTGGCCGGCGGTAGTCCGCATCCCCGGGGCTGACGCGACGACCACGAGCTACACGGTAATGAACCTGGATAACGGGGACGAGTACGTCTTCCGCATCCATACATTGAGCCTCACTCAGGCCGGCCCCTGGTCGGAAGAAGTCCGGGCCACACCAATCGGCCCGCCCACGCCCACGCCAACGGGAACACTGACGCCGACGCCCACCCCGACCAATACGCCCACCGATACGCCGACGCCCACGCCAACAATAGAGCGGCCACATCCGCCGGTCATTCTGTGGGATGTCAAGGGGGATAGCCAGATAACCATCCGTTATACACTCGTGAGCGGGATAACCCGGTACGAATTCCAGCATCGCAAAACCGGGGCAAGCTGGCCGCCCGGCAGTGGCACAATTGTCACGGTCAAAGACACCGACACCAGCTACACCATAACCGGGCTGGAAAACGGAGTCGCGTACGATTTCCGGATGCGGGCGTTCAATGACGGCGGCAGCAGCGACTGGACCTACCTCCTTGAGGAAACGCTGCCCACCAATACGCCGACGCCCACCAATACGCCCACGGACACGCCAACCCCCACACCCACGCCGACGGGAACGCTGACCCCCACGCCAACCCCGACGCCCACCAATACGCCCACGGATACGCCGACGCCCACAGTTACCCCGACGCCTACCGATACGCCCACCCCCACCAGTACCCCGACGCCCACGCCAGCCATGCTGGCCAGCCTGCGGGCCACGACCGGCGACGGGCAGATGATCCTGCGCTGGGATGACCCGAAGGACGCTTCCATAACCGGGTACTATTTGCAGCAGCGCAAACCCGGCGAACCATGGCCGGCCAGAACCGGAATACCCGGCCCGACCACCCACACCATAACCGGGCTGAATAACGGAGAGGCGTACGAATTCCGCATTAGCGCGGTCAACGGCAGTGGCCGCAGTGTCTGGGCGGCCATGCTCAGCGCCACGCCCATGGAGGGGTTGTCCCAGCCGGTGGGCCTGCGGGCGGTGGCGGGGAACGGGGAGGTAACCCTGACCTGGGATGACCCGGGCGATGCGAGCATCACGGAGTATCGCTTGAACTACCGCAAGGCCAGCGCCAGCCAATGGCCGGCGGTAATCAACATCCCCGGGTCTGGCGCGACGACCACGAGCTACAAGGTAACGAACCTGGATAACGGGGACGAGTACCTCTTCCGGATCCATGCGGTCAGCGACGCTCAGTCCGGCCCCTGGTCGGAAGAAGTCCGGGCCACGCCGGACGGAACGCTGCCGACCAGCACGCCCACCCCCACGCCGACGCTCACCCCCACGCCGACGCCCACCCCCACGCCGACAGGAACATTGACGCCCACGCCCACGCCAGGCCTGCTGTCGGCGCCGGTATTCCGCCCGGGCGTCCCCGAGTCCGGGCAGATAACCATCTATTACCGGGCGGTGAGTGGGATAACCCAGTACGAATTTCAGCATCGCAAAGCAGGCGAAAGCTGGCCCGACAACAGCCCGGTGGTTACCGTCAGGGACACCGATACCACGTACATCATAACCGGGCTGGAAAACGGGTTCGAGTACCATTTCCGGATGCGAGCGCACGATAGCCGCGGCCCCGGCATTTGGTCCCTCCTCCTGATTAGAGAGACGCCGGCCAACACGCCCACGCCAACAAATACACCCATACCCACCAACACACCCACCCCCACGCCCACGCCCACGCCCACCAACACCCCCACGGATACGCCCACCCCAACAATAGAGCCGCCACATCCGCCGGTCATCCTGTGGGATGTCAAGGGGGATGGCCAGATAACCCTCCATTACCAGGCCGTGAGCGGGGTAACCCGGTACGAATTCCAGCATCGCAAAACGGACGAAAGCTGGCCGGACAGCAGCCCGGTGGTTACCGTCAGTGACACCGCTACCACGTACACCATAACCGGGCTGGAAAACGGAGCGACTTACGAGTTCCGGATGCGGGCGTACAATGACGGGGGCAGCAGCCTCTGGACCAACTATGCTGAAACGCTGCCGACCAACACCCCCACCAACACCCCGCCCCCTATAGTGGTTCAGGGCTACCTCCAGCGCCAGGCGGATATGCCCACCCCGACGCCGACCCGCCGGGTAGTGGCAGCGGCAACCCGCACGCCAACGCCCACGCCGACGGCCACCGCCGCGCCGGCGCTGCCCACCCGCACGCCGACGCCGACCGCAACGGCGCGGGCGCTGCCCACCTTCACGCCAACGGCAACCATGCTGCCGGCGGAAACGCTGCTGCGCACGCCAACAGCGACCCGGCGGGCAGTGCCCACCCGGACGCCGACGCCGGTGATAACGCGCACGCCGACGGCCACCCCGCCGACCAGGACGCCGACCGCAACGGCCACTGCGCTGCCCACCAGCCGGCCCACGGCTACGGCTACGGCGACGCCGACGGCCACCCCCCTGCTGCCGGATAGCGCCCTGGACGCGGTGCGCCCGGAGCCGACGGCCACGACGGCGGCCCCGGCTATGGCCGCGGTGGAACCTACGGCCACGCCAGTACCCCCGCCGCCCACGGCCACGCCGATACCGCCCACGCCGGCCCCGCCGGCGGAAACCGGCGGCGTCAACTGGCTGCTGTGGGTGATCATTGCGCTGGTAATAGCCGCGCTGGTTGCCGGCGGGGTGTACCTGTACCGGCGGCGGCAGTAGGCCGCCCCGGCGGTTGCAACGGCCTGCCACCGGGTGGCGGGCCTGGCCGTCCGCATAACCACCGGTGAACTGACAAGGGATAAACTGCCGGGCCGGGAGTACCCCGGCCCGGCGTTGGTTCAGGCGCGGAACCGGGCCGTCCGGGAAACCGGGCTGCCGGAAGGCTCCGGGTAACCGCAGCGCAGAATGACCGGCCTCCGGCCACGCTCATGGCCGGAGGCCGGATTGTTGCTGCTGCCCGGGTTTATCAGGCCTAGAGGGTTAGTTTGACTGTTTCAACTACAGCGGCGGCAATTTTGACGGTTGCTTCAAGTTCCTCGAAAGTTATAACGGGCGGTATGCTATGGGCGTTGGCATTGCGTTTCTGCACTGCTGCATTTAATTTGCCAACACCTTGTTCGTCCACGTTGGCAGCGCGTAACAGACCGTCAAATTTCTCTTGATAACCGGGGCCAAACGATGACACAGTACAGCGTATTGCATCGACCCGTGCATTCCTTATGCTGCTTATGCGCCTGGAATGCAGGAAATTGGGAAAGAACCGGAAAACTGCCGCATCGCTAGATCCGGAGCCCAGCTTCTCGCAGACCAGCTCGGTCACTATTTGCTCAATTTCTGCGCACATCAGGCCATTAATGTGCCGAATCAGGTATGCCAGGATAACCGGATCCGTTTCCGGAAATTGACTTACGTGGCTGCGATAATCTGCAATGGCAGCCTCGGTCCGGGGCAGAACGGGCATACTAACCGGAACGGAAAGAGGAATGGACGAGGGTAAACCTCTTCTTAACCTCGAGCGCATGACTGGTGTTGTGCGTAACCGCAGCGATAAAACCCTCGTTGTTTTGCAGCGAAGAGTATTCACCGGCAAGGTTCGGTTTAAGGGAAGCCCCCAGTTCAACAGCACAAGCCATGATTGAGTCTAATGCTCCGAGGTTGAGCCTACCGCGTAAGTGGAATGGCTTTTTACCCAGTTGGGATAAAATGGTATTGCAAGCCGTTTGGAATTCCTGCCCCAATTCTTCGAGGGTAAGGTTATCGGTTCTATCCAGGAATTCCATGTGCTTGTCCATGAAGTTCTTCATGGACTGTCCACCGAATTGCCCTTCTCCGTAATTGCGCCAGTTTCTGGCCAAGGCCAGGATTCTGAGAATCAATTCCACATCCCGGAACCGGGGGGCGGGGTCCCTGGTTCCAATTAAGGCGCGCCAGTCCGGGTTGTCGTTAAGACCGTCCAGAAACTTAACGGCGCCTTTTCGGGAGTCCATAGCGCTCCGCGAGATAGATACGGCACGTCGGATTTCCATATCATTTAGCTGGGTTCCGCCAGTGTTGAGCCGACTAAAAATCTGATAAATGCCGGAATCGTCATCCGGTTGAATTTGCCGTATGACTATTGCCCGGAGGGTCGAGTCATCCAGAAAAGAGCGGTCGTAGTCATTCAGTTCTTTGTAAGACCGGCCGAGCCACCTGGAATCTACGCCTTTCAAGCGCAATTCCCCTTTATAAAAATGGGCTATAGAACCCAGCCGCTGTTGACCGTCAATGACCGTCAAGGTTGGAGCTGACCGGTCACGGTACAGGAATACCTGCGGGATGGGTAACCCTAACAAGAATGACTCTATAAGGCGGCTGGCCTGCGTCTGGCTCCAAACAAAATTGCGCTGAAAATCAGGCACAATGATTTGCTCAGAGGTCAACTTTTCATAAAGAACCTGCAAAGTATAATCCGCCGGGTACGACATTATGTCGTAGCGAATATTCAGGGCTTCCTCATCGTCGGGAACGTCAGTCTCTTCAACTTCGAGAGCCATCTCCTTTACAACCACCGGAACCTCCCTTGAATACTGGTGATTTAATTCTATCAAACCGAACCGGCAATAAGAACAGACTCCGCCGCCCGCCGCAAGGCTATGGTAAACTGGCCCAGTCAGGTATCCCCACGGAGGACGTTATGGTCAACGTAGTTATAGAAGAGAATGTAACCGTTCCCAGCGCCGACGGGTATGAGTTGGCCGTGGATATTTCCCGCCCTGCCGATGCCGTCGGCAGCGCCCCGGGGCTGCTGTTTTTGCCCGGTGGAGGCTGGGTTGCCGCCAACCGGGAACCCCTTAAGGCGCGCTACGGCCGGCCCATGGCTGAACGAGGGTTTGTCTGCGTTACCGGAGAGTATCGGGTGCTGGAACAGGCCCGGTGGCCGGCCGCTATTCAGGACGTAAAATCCATTCTGCGCTGGATGCGGGCCAACAGCGGCTATCTGGGCATCGACTCGGAGCGTATCGCCGTGGGCGGCAAGTCTGCCGGCGGGCATCTGGCCCTGCTGGCGGCGGCTGCCAATGGCCGGCCGGAATATGAGGGCAATGGGCCCAATGCCGCCTTCAGCAGCCGGGTAGCGGCGGCCATAGCCGTAGCGGCGGTATCGGATATACGGGAATATTGGCGGCGGGAGTCGCTGGCGCCTTACATCGCCAACGATTCCTCGGCAGCGGCCCTGACAGCCGCCAACCCGGTGGAATTGGTGAACCCGCACTTTCCGCCAACCCTGTTGCTGCACGGCGCCAATGACGACCGGGTGCCCCACGCTATGACGCAGCAGATGTTCGCAGCCCTGGAACAGGCCGGCGTGGCCGCTGACCTGCGTATCTTCGCCGGCCAGGACCATATGTTTGACCAGTTGCCCGAGTTCAGCCAGGCCATCGTGGAGAGTATGGCTCTGTTCCTGGCTCGCTATGCAGCAGCGCCGGCGGCGGAGCCGGCGTTGGCTGACGATTAGCCGGCCAGCGGCCTGAAGCTCAATGCCGGGGAAGGTCAGCGGAGGGCATACCCGGCGACGGGCATGCCTCAGTTACCCGGGACCGTTACCCGGAGCCGGCCGTCAGGGCTTCCTCGGCCCTGGCCAGGTTCCGGCGGCTGGCCTGAACGCCGGGATGGTGGCGGCCCAGCACGCGCTCCCGGGCTGCCAGGGTTTCCCGGTGCAGTCGGGCGGCCCCGGCATAATCCCCGACTGCGTAGCAGCAGTTGCCCAGGCTGCCCCTACTGCGCAGGGTATCCGGATGCAGCGGCCCCAGCGTGCGCTTCCGACGGGCCCAGGTTTCCCGGAACAAGGCAATGGCCTCGGCGTAATAGCCGGCAGCGTAGAAGCTGTTGGCCAGGGCTGAGCTGCTTTGCAGGGTCTCTGGGTGTTCCGGGCCCAGGTCGCGTTCCCGCTGGGCCAGGGCCTCCTGATGCAGCCGGATGGCCTGCCCATAGCGGCGCGAAACCCGGTGGAACCGGGCCAGATGATAGGTCAGGTTGAATCCGGCGTTATTTTTAGTCATTGCTTTCAACACCCCCCCGACCGACGCCGGGGATGCCCGGAGAGGTAAAAGAGGGTTAAGCCAGTCGGTAGCCGGTGGCCAGATATACCAGCAGCGATACGATTGGCCCGATTACCCGCCACAGCAGGCCGAACCCCAGCACAAAGTCGAAAAATATGATTAGCAGCAGCAGCAGCGGCCCCAATCGTTCATAGCGGGCGTAGCCTTCCGCCATGCTGCGCGGCAGCAGCCCGCCCACTACCTTGGAACCATCCAAAGGGGGAACGGGTATTAAGTTGAACACCGCCAGCAGCAGGTTGAAAAAAATCACCATGCTGAACACATCAGACAACGCTTCCCGCATTCCGCCGGCCAGAACATAATTGGCGCGGCCCAGGGTCAAGCCGCTCCAGCTCAGCAGCCCCAGCTTAACGGGAATAGCCGCCAGGAAGGCCAGAGCCAGGTTGGAAAGAGGCCCGGCGGCGGCGACCAGCGTCATACCCAGTGGCCCGCGCAGGTTGTGTTGATCTACCGGAACCGGCTTGCCCCAACCGAAACCGACCACCAGCAGCATCAGAGTGCCGCCGGGGTCCAGGTGCCGTATCGGGTTCAGCGACAGCCGCCCCAACTGGCGCGACGTGTTATCGCCCAGACTGGTGGCCACCAGCGAATGACTGAACTCGTGAATCGTAATCGCCGTCAGCAGGGCGAACATAACCAGCACAGCCAGCCGCAGAAACCCGGATGGGTCATCCAGCAGCAGTTGATAGGAACCAAGCAGCATAGCCGTTTGAATTACCAGTCAGGAAGCATGACGACAGCAGACCGGACAAAGGCCGGAACCGGCAAGGCAAGACCCCCCCTGGCGAAAGCGCCGGGTTTGTCTGCCTTTTTCGGCAGACACCCCCAGACCCCTGGCAATTCGTCAACACCCCCTAATCGTCATCATCATAGTCGTCTCCGTCATCCTCGCGAATCGGGGGGTGGTCAGAGACCAGGCCCGGGGAAGGAGCATTAGCCCGCAGCTGGCCCCGCCGACGGGGACGGGAACGCGGCATGGCGCGCAGGGCCGACTTCAGGTCGGTCAGGTCGGAACCTTTTAGGGAAGCCGCTTCCACAATCAGGCCGCTGACGCCCATATTCCGCAAGGCTTCCAGCTCTTTACTGCCGGGCGCAGCCGCAACCTCCACCAGAACATATTCTTCCACGCGGCGGCTAATCTGGCCCACCTTTACCATGTCGGCCAGGGTCCACGAACCGGACACCTTTTTCATATTCACTACCAGGGCATCCACTGGCAAGGCGGCAATGGCCCGCAGTTCCCGGTCGGTCAGGTCAGAAGATACCGTCAGCAGACGGGCCAGAGTGTCAGCGCCGGACACCGCCGCCGCCTCGGCGCCTTCCAGGGAGAAAAGCAGCAAATCGGCCCCGCCTTCGGCGCAGGCTTGGGCCTCGCCTTCGGTAAGGCTGTTCAGGGCCACGCCCCAGGGAGTGCCGGAAAATTGGCCGGCCAGCTGCGTCAGTTGCTCCGGACTGCTGGCGTCGTCCACAATAACGGCATCCAGGCTGGCCACGGCCGCCTCGGTAAGGCCCCGGGGCCGCCGCCCCCGGGCGGGACGTCCGGCGCGGCCCAGCAGGGCCATGCCGGGCAGGCTGCCCGACCGGGCTGCGCCGAAACCCAGCGGCGCCGGCGAACCGTCGCTAATGCGTTGTAACAAGTCTAGCAGTTTGCTCATCGTTGCTCGCTCAACCAAAAATAGGACGGAGGGATTATACCCCAACCGGGGGCATTTGTGGGCAGTGGAAGGCTCCGTTGATTGGGCCGACCGCAGCAGTTGGCCGCCAGAACCCCCTTGCCGCTGCCCCCAACCCAAGCCGCTTCAGTTACCCGGCCCGGGCCGGGTGTGATAGTATGTAGCCGCAATTGCAGCGGAGGACAGAACTTTATGGCTAATCTCGGTTTTATTGGTCTGGGTACTATGGGCGGTAAGATGGTCCAGCGACTGCTGCAGGCCGGGCATACTGTTGCCGGCTACAACCGCACCCGTTCCCGGGCCAATTGGCTGCTGGAACTGGGGATGCAGTGGGGCGACTCGCCCCGAGTGGTGGCTCAGACCGCCGATGTTACCCTGAGCATGGTGGCCAACACCCAGGCGCTGGAGGCCATAACCGACGGGCCGGACGGCGTGCTGGCGGCGATGGCGCCGGGCAAGGTGTTCATCGACATGAGCACCGTCAGTCCGGCGGCCAGCCGCTCCCTGGCGGCCCGGGTGGCCCAGCGAGGCGCCAAAATGCTGGACGCTCCGGTATCGGGCAGTGCGGTTACCCTGGAGGCCGGCCAGCTTTCGGTGATGGTGGGCGGCGATTACGCGGTGTATGAAGCGGTGAAGCCGCTCCTGCAAGACATTGGCCCCACGGTGGATTACGTGGGCGAGAATGGCCTGGCAGCTACAATGAAGGTGGCAGTGAACCTGAGCCTCCCCATTCAGATATTATCCTTTTGCGAAAGTTTGCTGCTGGCGGAAAAGAGCGGCATTCCCCGGGAAGCAGCGCTGACCGCCCTGCTGAACAGCGTGGTAGCATCGCCGGCCTTGAAGTACCGCTTCCCGCTGGCAGTTAACCCGCCGGATGAGCCTCTGTTTGACGTAACAATGATGCAAAAGGATTTGATGCTGGCTCTGGACATGGGGCGGGAGCTGGCGGTGCCTATGCCCACCAGCGCCATCACCAACGAATACCTGAACGCTGCCCGGGCCCTGGGTTACTCGGAGCAGGACTTTGCAGTCCTGTATCAGGTACTGCGGCAGATGTCGGGGCTGGCGTAACGGGCGGGAAAGCCGGCCTTCCGCCGGCTGTGCCTCGCAGACAGGTTTGCCGGGCCAAAACCGGCGGGAGAGAGCAGCCATTGAACGGTTTGCCGCTGCGCTGCAACTTCCGCTGACGCCGCCGGGTTATTCACCTATGCGCACTGGCAGCGCATCCCGTATTATGTTCAACGTACCCTTAACCTCAGCCACCTCCAGTTCCAGATCGCGCAGGCGATCCTCCACCTTTTCAATCCGCTGGGTCAAGCGAACCTCCGATTCGGTGATCAACCGGCCGGTGCGAACCTCCGATTCGGTGATTAACCGGGTAGTGCGTGCCTCTGATTCGGTGATTAGCCGGGCAGTGCGGGCGTCGGAATCGCTGATCCGCTGATTCATCATTCGCATTATCACCAGCATCAACCCGGCCAGGCCGATGCCAATGCCGACCATGGTCAGAATTACCGGAAGAAGTTCTGTTGTCATTGTTTCCCTCTCTGGAATACTGGCTCTGTAATACTGGAGCGAGGTTTAAGAAAACGGCAGTTTCCGCCGCGTTATTCACCTATGCGCATGGGCAGCGCATCCCGTATTATGTTCAACGTCCCCTTAACCTCGGCCACCTCCAGTTCCAGACCGCGCAGGCGATCCTCCACCTTTTCAATCCGCTGGGTCAAGCGAACCTCCGATTCGGTGATTAACCGGGTAGTGCGTGCCTCTGATTCGGTGATTAGCCGGGCAGTGCGGGCGTCGGAATCGCTGATCCGCTGATTCATCATTCGCATTATCACCAGCATCAACCCGGCCAGGCCGATGCCAATGCCGACCATGGTCAGAATTACCGGAAGAAGTTCTGTTGTCATTGTTTCCCTCTCTGAAATACTGGCTCTGGAGTACTGGAGCGAGGTTTAAGGGATCGGCAGTTTCCGCCGCGTTATTCACTTATGCGCATAGGCAGCGCATCCCGTATTACGTTCAACGTTCCCTTAACCTCGGCCACCTCCAGTTCCAGGCCGCGCAGGCGATCTTCCACCTTTTCAATCCGCTGAGTCAAGCGGACCTCTGTTTCCGCTATCAACCGGCTGGTGCGGGCGTCGGAATCGCTGATCCGCTGATTCATCATTCGCACTATCACCAGCATTACCGACAGCATCAACCCGGCCAGGCCGATGCCAATGCCGACCATGGTCAGAATTACCGGAAGCAGCTCTGTGGTCATTGTTTCCCTGCCTTTAACGCTGCACAAAAGTTCAGGGAACTGGCGGCCAGTCAAGCTTTCGGCCCGCCACCGCCTCGTGGATGTTAAGCGGGCAGCCGCAACGCCGGGAAGTCATTACGCTGCCACCAGCCGGGCCACCGCCTGCTTCACCAGGTTGCCGGCCATTACCACCTTGTAGCCGTTATCGGTCATGGGGCGGGCATCGGGGAGAGCCAGGCTGCCGGCATAGGCAGCATCTACCTGCGCGGCCGGTCTGCCCCGCAGGTATTCCTCGACTGCGCTGGCCCGGTAAGGCATGGGGGCCACGCCGCCCAGAGCTACCGCTGCCTGCCGCACCACGCCGCCAGCCACGGCCAGCCGGGCCGCCACGCTGACCAGGGCAAAGTCGCCGGCCTCCCGCTCCCGGGCCTTCAGGTACAGGCTCTCCGGCGGTTTACCCGCCACTCCCAGGTCAGCCGGCCGGGGCAGGGAAACGCCGGTTACCACCTCGCCCGGCTCCAGGACGGTTTCCCGGGTTACGTCCACCTGGGGGCCGGTGAAGAAATCGCCAATGGGCAGGGAGCGGCGTCCCGACGGCCCCTGACAGTGAATGACCGCCTCGAAGATGGACAAGGCGACTGCCGTATCTGAGGGATGGACGATGTAGCAGCGGTCGCCGCCGGTAACGCACAGGTATTTGGCGCTGCCGGCCAGCGCATAACAACGGTCGCCGCCTTTCTTGATGCAGGGAGTCAGCCGGTGGCGGTAATACCAGCAGCGCGGGCGCTGGTTCAGGTTGCCGCCCAGGGTGCCGACATTGCGGATTTGGGGGGTAGCCAACCCGCCGGCGGCTTCGGCCAGGGCGGTGTAGGCAGCAGCGATGACCGGGTGGGCGGCAATCTCGGCAATAGTGGTCATAGCGCCGATAGATAACCCGTCAGCGGCCTCGGCAATGCCGGCCAGGTCGGGTACGGCGGCCAGGCTGACCACCCGGCCCGGGTGGATGATGCCTTCCTTGATTTCATCCAGCAGGTCGGAGCCGCCGGCGATGATGCGGGCAGCGGCTTCCGGGGCATCGGTCAGCAAAGCCACCGCTTCCGCCAGAGTTTGGGGCTGCCGGTATTCGAAGGGGTGCATGGGGCCTCCTCTTCCGGGGGCTGCTCAGGTTGCGCCCTCCCGATCATATGATTGCTTGATTGCGGCATTCCTGAAGCTGCCCAGGGTAACGCCCTGGTTAATGGGCTGGTTAATGGATAGTACCATAGGGTCAGGAAATCCTGACACTGGATACGCCCACCTACGCCGGCAAAGCCCGCAGCACCCGGTCGGGGGTCATGGGCAGTTCGGTCAGGCGGCAGCCAATGGCGTCATAGACGGCGTTGGCAATGGCCGGCGCCACGCCGGGACAAGGCACTTCGCCCAACCCTTTGGCCCCCATAGGCCCCACCGGGTCCACGGTATCGGCAAAAAGCACCTGAATGTCCGGGTAATCCATAATCGTCGGGCTTTTATGCTCCAGGTAGCTGGCATTCAGGGTAACGCCGGTCGGCCCGTCGGTAACCAGTTCTTCCGACAGGGCAAAGCCCAGCATCTGGGAAACAGCCCCCTCTACCTGATTCAGGGCCAGGCGGGGGTTCACAATGCGCCCCGAATCCTGGGCGGCCACGTAGCGCACCACCCGAACCCGGCCGGTGTCGGTATCCACCTCCACCTCGACAAAGTGGGCGCCAAAGGAATTAACGATGTAATCGGCGCTGCCCGGCGCTGGTATGGTCACCTCTTCGGTAATGGCGTCGCCGTCCATACGGGCGGCCACTTCCGACAGGGCCATACTGCGGGAAGGGTCGCTGGCAACGAAAACCCGTCCCTCGCGAATATCCAGCTCCATAACCGGGGCCTCCAACCCGTCGGAGGCCAGGTCCAGCAACTGACGGCGCACTTCGGCGGCGGCCCGCACCAGGGCGCTGCCGGTAGAGAAAGTAGCGGTAGAGCCGGCGGTAATCGGCGCTTCGGGGGTGGCAGCCGAATCGCCAAACACCACCCGCACCTGCTCGGCGCGGACGCCCAGAATCTCGGCGGTCATCTGAGGCAGGACGGTGGAGGCGCCTTCGCCCACGTCCATCAGCCCGGTGAGCAGCGAAATTTCCCCCGACCGGGCGACGCTGACGGTGGCTGCCGAGGTGGAACCGGGGCCGCCCCGGTAAATCATCATGCTCATGCCCTTGCCCCGGCGCCGGGCCGGGTCGGTCGGCTGGGCCAGAGGCTGCTCCCAGCCAAAAGCGGCGGCGCCCCGGGTAAGGCATTCTTCCAGCCCATTGCTGGAGAAGGGAATGCCCCCCTCAATGGGCTGGCTGTCCACAATCTGGTCCGGCGGCGAAAGGCGGGGGCCGGGCTGTCCTTCCGGGGGAACCCGGTTCTTGAGCCGGAACTCCAGGGAGTCCATGCCCAGTTCCTGAGCGATTCGTTCCATCAGCGTTTCCAGGGCGAAGTGCCCCTGGGGCGCGCCCAGGGCCCGGTAAGAGCCGGCCGAAGGGCAGTTGGTATAGGCCAGGTAAGCCTCGTAGCGAACATTGGGGCAGCGGTACAGGTAGATGATGCCCTGTCCGGCCCGGCGGGCTACGTTGGGCCCCGAGGCGGCGTAGGCGCCGGTATTCAGGGTAGCAACGCCATGAATGGCGGTAATGGCGCCATCCCGCTTAACCCCCACCTTCAGGTTAATCTTTCCGGCGTGGCGGGTACGGCCGGCAACGAACTCATCCTCCCGGGAAAACTCGATACGCACCGGCCGGCCGGCCTGCCGGGACAGCAGGGCTGCCAGAGCCGCCAGGCGGGATTCGTCCTTGTTGCCGAAGCCGCCGCCCAGGAAGGGGCCGACAACCTGCACCTGTTCCGCCGGAAGGCCCAGGGCCTGGGCCAGGGCGGCCCGGTCCACATGCACGCCCCGGGTGGATTTCCAGACGGTTAAGGCGTCGCCTTCCCAACGGGCCAGGGCGGCCCGGGGTTCCATGGGCGTGGCCGAGTGGCAGGCGATATTGCAGGTTTCTTCCAGCACCAGATCCGCCTCGGCAAATCCCTGCGCTACATCCCCCCGGCCGATGGACAGGGGCGGGTTAAGCGCCAGATTCCCGCCGGGGTGAATCGGCGTCGCATCGGGCCGGAGGGCCGCCTCCGGGTCAGTATAAAAGGGCAATATTTCATAATCCACCCGAAGCAGGGCCAAAGCCTGACGGGCGGCGTCCTCATCCACCGCCGCAATGGCTGCTACCTCGTCGCCCACAAAGCGGACGCGCCAGTCCAGCACCGGGTTATCCAGGGCAATCGGCGCCACTGGTCGGTTGGGCGCGTCAAACGGGGTAATGATGGCGCGCACGCCGGGAACCCGGGCCGCCGCCGTAGTGTCGACGCTCCTGATGTTGGCGTGGGGATGCGGGCTGCGCAGAACAAGGCCGTAAAGCATCCCCGGCAGCTTCAGGTCGGCGGAATATCGGGCCTGTCCGGTCAACTTTTCCGGAAAATCCCGGCGGGTTACATTCTGACCAACTACCGACAGGGTGGTCATGGGCGGCTCCTTCAAGATGCAGAATCGGGCAAGGCCGGGGCGAGGTAGGCTGCCGATGGTCCGGCTGCTTTTCACGGCCCGGGTGGCATTAACCGGAACCGGCCGGCTGCCGGCAACAGTCCGGGCCGGCGGCCAGCGCCGCGCCGGCCCGGACGAAGGGTTCCAGGGTTACACTGAGGCTTTCTTCCGGCGGCGCCGGCAAAGGGTATGGCATGGGCCATCCCGAAAGGCGGCGCAGAGTTCGGGCCGGGCTGTCGTCATCCGGGCCATAGAAATTGCCTGAGGCCGCCCCCTGCGGGTTTTGCCTTATAAAACGTGGAACATCAACCGGTGGTCGCGCAGCACATCGGCGGCAAAGTCGTTTTCCACATCCCGCCAGACGGAGTGAATATGGTTGGCCCCGTCCTGGATATTATCGAACTCGACGATGAAATTGCCGCCGTGAATGCGGTAGTAATGGTCGCGGCTCCGGTCGGTTGCCCCAGCCCACACCAGACGGAAATGGTCCAGTCCATTCTGCCTGACTGCTTCCAGTTTCTCCTGCGCCACATCAGTGCGTACCTGGCTGACGTATTCGGTAATCAGCGCCAGCAGGATTTCCTTCTGCTCCCCGGTCATATCGGCAGCAGCGAGGCCTTCGCCTTCGTGAACCGGGGCTTTGGTGGTGTTATAGGTCAAAATATCCCAGGGGGCCTTGTCGTGAATAACCGTCCTGGCCCGCTGCTCTTCGGTCAGCGAAGCCATCAACGCAATGGCCAGGTCTTCCCGCTGCCCCAGAATGCGCAAACCCTGCTGGGGGCCATGAGGCACCTCGGCCGGGTTGGCGCCGAAGAAAAAGGGTGTAACGGCAGTTACCTCATCGCCCCAGACGCTGAAATGAAGGGAAACGTGGTGCCCTTCGGCGCGCCAGCCCCACGGGTCTTCGCCGCCCGGCTCGCCAAAAACCGTCCAGTAGTAAAGCAAGGGGTCGCGGACGAAAGTCTCTATTCCCCGCTCTTTTTCCAAAGGGCCCAGAATAAGTTCGTGGTCAATAATCGCCTTGACCTGTTCGTAAGCCTGCGGCTCCAGGGAGCTTTCCATAATGCCGTAAGCCAGTTCCCGCTGTTCCGGCGTCATATCCCGCAGGGGCAGGCCGTGCCGATTCAGGGGCGGGTAGTACCAGAACTGCCGCTCGCCGTCGAGGTAATGGTAGGTAGCCCTGGCCTTTTGTTCCGCCGAAAGGCTGTCCAGCCACTTTCGCGCAGCCTCAGCCATCTCGACGGTGGCCCTGCCGTGACCGTGATAGTGGGCGTGTCTTTCACCGTGGGTATGTTCCAGCGTTGCGGTCATTTGCTTCTCCTTAAGGGTTGAGCTGACACGGGACAGATTGCAGTTTAGTTTAGGTTTGCGTCAAAGGCCTGTCAACCGGAGGCATTGTCCCGTAAAGCTGACGCCTGCCCATGGCTGACCGGGGAGCGGCCGTTGCCGGGCAGCGCACCCCCCAGATAGAGGTTGAACCGGGGGAAGCCCGGCCGGGCTGGGCAAGCCGGATGACATCGCCCCGGCGGGGCCGGCGGAGGAGCTGCGGCCAAACCGTGGCTGCTGAAACAGGAAGCGCGGAATGCGCCGACGTTGCTTCAGCCCGAAGGAACCAAACTGCTCCACGTCCGAGGCGCGGCGGGGCCCGAAACGGAAGGACGCTTTCTACCCGGGGCGCGCAGCCCGCGCCGACTCCAGAATCCGGCCATAGGCGTTGCAGCGGCACAGGTTCCCCGCCAGAGCTTGACGGATTTCCGCGTCGGTGGGGTTGAGGTTTTGGTTCAGCAGCGCCCGGACAGACATAACGAAGCCGGGCGTGCAGAACCCGCATTGGCCCCCGTCATTCGCCAGAAAAGCCTCCTGCACCGGATCCAGGCCCGTGGCGCCCCCGGCGCCGCTGCCCAGGCCTTCAATCGTCAGGATATTTCGCCCGGCCGCCTGCACTGCCAGCAGCTGACAGGAATAGACCGGCTGACCATCCAGCAAAACGGTGCAGGAACCGCACTCGCCCCGGTCGCAGCCTTTCTTGGAACCGGTAAGGTCCAGCTGTTCCCGCAGCACGTCCAGCAGCGTCCAGTGGTGGCGCACCTGAAGCTTGTGGGCCTGTCCGTTAACCGACAGGGTAAGGTCAGCGGTGAAGGGTTGGCGGGGCAACGGGTTGCTGCCAAGCATCAGGAGGCCTCCTGTAGCAGGTAGTCGCCGGCTATCCTAACCGAACCCGGCCGTCGGGGCAAGGCGGACGGGCGCGCTAACTCTCTCCCAGGGTTTGCTTCAGGGCAGCCTCCAGTTCCGTCAGCGTAGCAAACCCCTCAAACCGCTGCTCCACCCGCCCCTGGTCGTTGAGGATGAACACCCAGGACTCGTTGAACCAGTAGGGCAGCTGGGTAAACCCCCACTCTTCCACTGCGTCAGCCAGGTCGGCCCGGTTCAAGTCTCCCTGAATTTCCTGCGGCCGGGCGTAAATCTCCACATGGACAAAATCGGCCCGATTCTGGTAAGCCGCCTTCAACTCCGACACCGTATCCACCTGGGGGCCGCAGGCGGGGCTGGTGCAAAAGGCCGGGGAGGCGAATACGATAACCGCCGGCCGGGGGCTGGCTACCGCCGCAGCTACCGACAGACGGTAAAGGTCCGGGTCCGGGGTATAGTCGGTAGTCAACCGGGTTACATCGGCCCCGGCGGTCACCGTAGCCGTTTCGCTCAAGGGCGGCCGGCTGCCGATACCCGGCACCGGCGACGTCTCGGTCACCGCTACTTCCAGGCTGGTGTCCGCCGAAAAGCCGCCGTCATCAACGGCAATATCCAGACGCCAGAGGCCGGGCCGGTCGAAATCAAACTCGACGCTGTACGCCCCCCGTATGCCGAAAGGCCACAGGTGGAAGCGGGCTTGCCGCGTCTCGCCGGCGGCAGCGCCGGCTCCGGCAGCGCCGCCCAGGTAAGTGGCGGTAACAGCAGCCTCCGGGGCCTTGATCAGGGCTTGTTTGCCGCTGAGCAGGAAGGCTACCCGTTGTCGGCCGGTCTCCAGGGTTTTGGTGGCCAGAATAGGGGTAATTTCCCCGGGGTCCGTCCCGGCATTGACAACGGGCGAAGCCGGCCGGGGCGCTGCCGGCGCCTCGGCAACCGGCTGGGAGGCCGACGCGACGGGGGTAACCCGGGTCGGCGGCGGAGCGGCGCCGCTGCAAGCTGTTACGAAGGGCAGCAGCAAAACCGCCAGCAGCCAGAGGAACCACGGCGCCGGCGCCCGTCGGGCAGCGGAGGCCGGGCCGTCGGGCTGCCGGGCTGCCGGGCCGCGATATGGGAACATTAAGGCCCCTCCTGGTAAACGCCAAAAGTGAAGGCAAAGAGGCCAAAGTCTGCCGAATTGGAACTGAGCCGCAGGGTTTGCCCCTGGGTATAAGCCGGGCTGTTGACTATTTCATACAGGCGGGGCTGGTCAACCACCAGGTAACTCTCTCCGTTGGGGCCGATACCCACGTCCGCCCCCTTGTTTTGCGGGGTAAGGTACTCGCCATCCAAAGTTACCCGCACCTGATACGCCCGGCCCGATTGGGAGGTAAGCACGGCGTTAACGCTCTTGGCCGAATACCGGAGGGCGATATAGTCGCTGTAATCCCGGGAAACGTGGCCGTGCCGGACGCTTTCCGGGCCCACCAGCCAGGGGCCGTTCAGGAAAATGTAATGGGGGGTTAACTCCTCCGGCGCTGCCAGGTTCACCACCGTATCCAGGCCATCGTAGTAACTCTGCTGGATAACGTAAGGGTGCCGGCCGCTGTAAACAGCGTTGACGTTGCGCCGGTAACCGGCGTAAAGCTCCCGGGTAACTTCAGCGGTACGGGCGGAAAGGTATGCCGGGTCCAGCTGCTGGTCGCCGGGCAGCTCCGGGTAGGTAAAGGGTTCGGCGCCGGCCTCCAGCAGCAGTTCCTGAATTTCAGCTTCCGTCTCGGCGTACTTACCCTCGCCAAAATGGGTGTAGCGAATTACCCCGCGGTGGTCAATCAGGTACTTGGCCGGCCAGAAGCGGTTGGAATAGGCTCGCCAGGTCTGGTAATCGTTATCCTGGGCCACCGGCCAAACAACCCCGTTCTCCCTGGTCGCCTGAAGCACATTCTCCAGGTTCTTCTCAAACTCAAACTCGGGGGTATGAATGCCCAGAATTACCAGGCCGTCATCGACGTATCGGGAATGCCACAACTTCAGGTAAGGAAAGGTTCTAATGCAGTTAATGCAGGTATAGGTCCAAAAGTCCACCAGCACCACCTTGCCCCGCAGTTCTTCCAGGGTAAGGGGAGGGGTGTTAATCCAGGCGGCAATGCCCACCGGCTCCGCAGCCAACTGACCGGCGGGCCCCGGCGGGGTTAACGACAGGGCGTCCAGGGCCGATTCGGTGGGGACGACCGGCGTTAGCTCCGCCACGACAACCGGTTCGCGGGTGGCGGCCTCGCCGGCATCCACTGACCGGCCGGCGTCGGCGGCCCGCGGCGTCGGCGTCGCTGCGCTGCTGGCGGCTTCCGGGGTTGCCGCCGTTACGCCGGCCGGTTGACGGGTGGGAAGGTATAACACCTCTCCGGGAGCAACCGGCGACGGTAGGGTTATCTCGGTAGTCGGGGCTGCCTCCAGGACTGGCTGCTGGCCGGCCGGTTCCAGCGGCGGCCGGTTAACCGGCGGTTCCGGTGATGTGGGTTCCTGCGTTTCATTGCCGGAGTCGGCGGCGCAGCCAACCAGCAGAACCGCCACGACCAGCGACAGGAGGCCAGAGCGGAAACAACGTACCGCTCTGGCTTGGTATAGAAAGCTCACGGTAAACTCCTTGCGAAAGCCGGCCCCGGCGCCAGGGGCCGGCTTCAGCCCCGGGCAGTTCGGCGCTGCGGCAAACCAGCCGTTTTTACCGGCTGCGGGCTGCCCCAGGGTCGGCTGCGGGGCTCCTGGCTGGTGGGGTTCTTGATAGTTAACCCGATGGTTTAGTATTGTACGCTATTGGCGTACAGATGAATACTCAAACCGTCCACTTTGCGGGGCCGGCGGATATTGCTCCGGAGCCAGGGCCTGGCCGGCGGCTTTCTTCAACATCCACCAGCTGCTGGGGAAGGGAGTGAATTCCGACCAGGTTTTCCTGGCCGGCGTATGCAGTTGGCCGGAGGCGGACTGCTGACCCTACCTGACCGCCGCCGCTTGTGCTAAACTTCTTGATTACAGCCATTGCTGACTGGAATACTGCATACCGGAGAACCAGAGGGGGAAGCAGTGCAAGATACCCCAAGCCCGGCCCAGGTGGGGCGCCGGATTATCGATAACGTCTCCCGGGTTATTGTGGGCAAAAGGCCGGTGGTAGAGCAGGCTTTGGCAACCCTGGTCGCCCAGGGGCATATCTTGGTGGAAGACGTGCCCGGCGTGGGCAAGACCACCCTTGCCAAGGCCCTGGCTATTTCGGTCGGCTGCTCCTTCCAGCGCATTCAGTTTACCCCCGACCTGCTGCCCAGCGACGTTACCGGCATATCGATTTACAATCAGCAGAGCGGCGACTTCAATTTCCGCCCTGGTCCGATAATGGCTCAGGTAGTATTGGCCGATGAAATCAACCGGGCTACCCCCAAAACCCAGGCCGCCCTGCTGGAGGCCATGGAAGAGTTGCAAGTTACGGTGGACGGGGTCAGCCACCCGCTGCGTCCGCCTTTTATGGTGGTAGCCACCCAGAACCCTATTGAATATGAAGGCACCTTTCCCTTGCCCGAGGCCGAGCTGGACCGGTTCCTGATGCGGCTCAACCTGGGCTACCCCGATTTCAACGAAGAGATGGCCATAATCGAGCGTCAGGAACAGGCCCACCCGATCGACTCGCTGGAGCCGGTCGCTACTCCTGAAGAAGTTCGTTCCTTGCAGGAAGCAGCCAAAACCGTTTACGTCGATCGGCTGGTGCGCCAGTATATCGTGTCGTTAACCGAGGCTACCCGCAGCCACCGGGACGTAGCTCTGGGCGCTTCGCCGCGCGCTACCCTGGGGCTGTTCCGGATGGCCCGCGCTGTTGCCCTGATTCAAGACCGCGACTACGTGGTTCCCGATGATGTGAAATTTCTGGCGGCTCCTTCCCTGGCTCACCGGTTGGTTCTTTCGCCGGGGGCCCGAATGCGGGGCATCCACAGCGAGGATGTGATTACCGAACTGCTGAACCAGGTAACCGTTCCCGGCATGGTCCAAAGTGTACCCACCGCTTAATGCTGAACCCGCCAGCGGCGCACCGGGCGGCTCCAGGCTAATGACGGCGTCCCGGCGCAGTCGGGGCAATGCCGGGGGCGCCGGTAAAACCCACCTTTACCCAGGACGGACGGCGCCGTGACCTTGAACAAACGAACCATCGGAATTCTGATTCTTCTGGCCGTGGTCGCCTTCTATACTCTGGGCACCGGGTTCCCCTTTTTCTACCGCTTGCTCTATGTAATCGTCCTGGTGCTGGTAGTTGGTCTGCTCTGGGCCTGGGTTAACTTGCAAGGGCTGGAAGTAAAGTTGTTCCGCCTGGCCCACCGGGGGCAGGCCGGGGGGGTTCTGGAAGGCCAGGTGCAGGTAATCAACCGATGGCGCCTGCCCAAATCCTGGCTGGAAGTGAAGGAAGTTTCCGACTTGCCCGGCTACACCACTGGCCGGGGCATTGCCCTGGTTCGCGACCAATCGCGCCTTTGGCGTATCGAAACCCACTTGCCCCGCCGGGGCGTTTTCCGGACCGGGCAGATCGAGGTAACCAGCCAGGACCCTTTTGGCCTGTTTCTGCTGCGGCGCCGGTTCCTGGAACCCCGGGAATACGTGGTGTTTCCCGCCACCGAGCCCCTGCCCGACCTGGACCCCCGCTTTGCCTTCCTGCCCAGCGACCGCCGGGTCAGCCGACGTTCTGACCACATTACCCCGGAATCCTCGGGTATTCGGGAATACAGCTACGGCGACAGCTTCCGCCAAATCCACTGGCCTTATACCGCCCGAATGAACAACCTGATGGTCAAGGAGTTCGATACCGGCCTGTCTGCCGACTCCTGGGTGCTGCTGGATATGCAGCGCAGCTCCCACCTGGGCGACGACCCGCTGGACAACACGGAGGAACTTTCGGTTAAAATCGCCGCATCCCTGGCCAGTCGGCTGGAAGAGCTTTCCCTGCCGGTGGGCCTGGCGGCCAGCGGAGACCACACCTGGCTGCTGCGGCCCGGCGCTGGCCCGGCCCATATGGGCAACCTGATGGAGGCCCTGGCGGCAGTACGGGCCCAGGGCAATTTAACCCTGGAACGGTTCATCTACGACTTGCAGCCCCGCCTTGGCCGGTTCAACGCTTTGACCGTCATTACCGCCAGCCGCCGCAGCGACTGGATTCCGGCGCTGGCCAGCCTGCGCCGGTATGGGGTAAATGTGGCGGTAATTTACGTGGAGCCGTCGGATTTCGGTCAGCTGAACGACCCCCAATCACCCCTGGATTTTCTCCATGCCAACGACATTCCGGTTTATCAGGCAAGACGGGGCCAACCCTTGAACGAGGCGCTGCAAATGCCCGTTTACCTGCCGCCGCTGCCTTTTGCCGCCACCGTATCCCCAGCCACTCGTACCGACGCTTACCCATTCAGCGACCCGGCCGCCGCCGTGCCGGAAAATAGCGTTTCGGCGAGTGAGCGTCCGGTTCCCGAAACCGGGACGCCGCCGGATAACCCAATGCCTCCGGAGGCCTGACCATGATCCGGGCCGATACGGGCAGCCTGCCTTTAACCCGCGCCGGTTTCAACGGTGAAGCCCTCTGGAACAAGGCAATGGCCTTGCTGCGCTATGCCCGGCCGGCCGACGGCTGGGCCTCGGTAGCGCTGCTGGCCCTGAACCTGATGGTGGTAGTCTGGTCGGTAGAGCAGGCCGACTGGGTTCCTACGCCCAACCTGGCAGCGCTGATTCTGCTGGCGATGATTACCGGCCTGGCGCTGGCCCGGGCCCCCGTGTGGGGGCTGCTGGCGCTGCCGGTGGGGCTGGTTATTGGCCTGGGGGTCATCGTATGGCAGATTACCTCCTTCCAGGCTGCAGGCATGGAGCTGGCTAATGTCGGGGAGCTTTGGCACCGGCTTAACCTGTGGCTGGTGGCCGCCCGCACGGGCAGCATCAACATTGACCGGGAACCATTCGCCTTCGGCCTTATGTGCGCCACCTGGCTGTCCGGTTACCTGGCGGCCTGGGTCTTCTTCCGCTTGCGCAACTTCTGGGGCGTGTTTGTGCTGGGCGGCGCCGGCTTGCTTTCCAACCTTACTTTTCTGCCGGCCGAGGGCAGCGTTTATCTGGGCGTTTACCTGCTGACTTCCCTGCTGCTGGTGGCCCGGGTAAGAGCGGTGCGCCGTTTGCAAGAGTGGAAGCGCAATAACTTTCAGGCCGATAGCCACCTGGGGCTGCTTTCGGCCTCCGACAGCGCATTGCTGTCTATGGCGGTACTGATTATCGCCTTTGCGCTGCTGCCCACCGGTTCCTTCTGGCAGCCGGCCCACAATGTTTACGAATATATGCGGTCGCCCCTGGTACGGTTCGAGGATGACTTTAACCGCCTCTTTGCCGGCCTGCCGGCCCGTCGGCCCCTGCCCTACCGCATTTGGGGAGATGTAATGGCCTTTCAGGGCACTATTAACCCCACCACCACGCCGGTGCTTCAGGTAGAGTCGCCGGTGGCCATGTACTGGAAGGCTCGCAGCTATGGCACCTATACGCCCAAGGGCTGGATTTCTGAAGATACGGTTCTGCAGCCCACGGACTGGACGCCGTCCCACAGCTTTTACCAGCCCTATAAAAAGCGGTTTGAGGTAACCCATTCCCTGACTGTCAATTACGATACTCGCAACCTTTTTGCCGGAGGGCAGGTCAGCGACGTCAGCCAGGATGCGCGTATCGAAACCTACGATTCACCGATTTACCGTGTGGATTTGAGCCAGCCGGCAACGCCGGGCCGGACGTATCCCGGGTTGGACCGGGCCGTTCTTAACCTGAAACAGGCAGTTCGGCAGAACGGCCCGGCAGTCAGCCGGGTTCAACTGAGCCAGGCGGCGCCTCAAGGGTTTGCGCTGGTGGACGTGCGGCGGGAAAACAACCTGGTACAGGAAGCAACCCTGGCCGAGCTGCTGCCTGAACAACCCGATACCCTGTCGCTGCGCACCGCCGGCCGGGAACTGAAAAAAGGACAGACTTACGAGGTAACCTCTTCCGTGTCTTCGGCCACCGGGCAGGACCTGCGCCGGGCCGGGCTGGACTACCCTACCTGGGCGCTGGCCAGGTACACCCAGTTGCCGCCGGAGCTGCCCCAGCGCATTCGGGATTTATCCGATGAAATTACTGCCGGGGCTGAAACTCCCTACGATAAAGCCAAAGCCATCGAGTCGCACCTTAAGACCTATGCCTACTCGCTGACCATCGAACCACCCCCCTATAACGCCGATGGAGTGGACCATTTTCTGTTCGAAGAACGGCGGGGGTACAGCGAATACTTTGCTTCGGCCATGACCGTGCTGCTCCGCGCCCAGGGCATACCGGCCCGCATGGTTACCGGTTATACTGCGGGAGACCGGGTGCCGAACCACGATGTTTACGTGGTAACCGACAGCCACAGCCATGGCTGGTCGGAGGTATATTTCCCCGGATACGGCTGGATCGGGTTCGAGCCAACCCCCGGCGCATCTATGCCGGTAGCCGTAAAACCGGTGGCCGAAGAACTGGATTTCGTCTTCACCGCCCTGCCGGAAGATTCGGATGTTCCCTTGTGCGAGTTCGAGGATGAAGAGGGGTGCGAAGAGGATTTCTTTGGCGACGGCACAGCGCTGTCCCCGCAGGAACCCTCAGCCTTGCGGTTGCTGCAGGAATACCTGCCCTGGATCAGCGGCGGCCTGGCTGTAATCCTGCTGGCGGGCGGGGTAATGTGGGGGTTCTGGCGCCGTTATCTGGCTTCCTCAACCGACCCGGCGGCGACCTTCCGACACCTGGCGTTTCTGGGGCGATTGAACGCGGCCGGCCCGGTAGGCTATCAAACCCCTTACCAGTATCTGGGAAGGCTTCAGGAGGTTTTGCCCGCCCACCAGGATTCCCTTTCCATAATTGTCGTCAGCTACGTCCGCAGCCTTTACGGCCGGAAGGAAGCCACGCCGGCAGAGGCAGAGCGGCTGACTCAAGCCTGGCTGGCGGTTCGTATGCCCTTGTTGCTAAATCTGTTCCGCAGGAGGAACCACGCTGATGATCAGGTATAAGCATACCATCTTCCCATCAGACCACGGCTGGATCGGACTGGTCGGCAGCGACCAGGGTCTGTGCCGGTTAAGCATGAAACCCACGCCGGAAGAAACCCTGGAAGACCTGAACGATGCTCTGGAGGGAACCGAGGCGGACGATGCGGCATTTGGGCAGGTCCGCGCCTGCCTGTCGCGGTATTTTCAGGGCGAGAATGATGCTTTGTCGGAAATAACTCTGGATTTAAGCGAGGCCCCGCCCTTCTTCGGCGCCGCTTGGGAAGCCTGCCGCCGCATACCGGCCGGCGAAACCCGCAGTTATGCCTGGCTGGCAGCAGAGGCCGGAAGACCCCGGGCCGCCCGGGCGGCCGGTCAGGCCATGGCGAAGAACCCGCTGGCCCTGGTCATACCTTGCCATCGGGTCATTGGCAGCAACGGCGACCTGCATGGATACGGCGCCGGCGGCCTGAAGGTAAAGGCTCAACTGCTGCAAATGGAGCAAGGTTGCGCTGCCAACCAACCGACAGCTGTTTTCAGCCATTAGCCGCCCGCCGGCGGGCTTCGGCAATGGCCTTCGCTTTCTTGCCGGAGGCCCTGAGCGGGTTTGACTGACCGAAAAACCTTGATGGCGGCCTTTTAATTGAAGAAAAGACCGCCCGGTTGCCTTGGCAATTGAGGTTGCAATAACCCGGCAAGCTCGCTGGGCGGCAGCCTATTCCGGGGCGAACAAGCCGGCATCCAGCTGATACCAGAGAACGGTGTCGGATTCGATTGCCGGGGCAATGCTGTCATCGTTGCGCACCGATGCAATAACTGCGTGGCTGGGTTTGCCGGTACGCTCCTGGATTATCCGGGCATTGCGCAATGCCCGGTCAGTATCGCGCTCGTCGGCGGTGTAGGAAGCTTCCACTGAAAGATAGTGAATATCGCCGTCCGCGTCCAGGGCCCTGATGGTCAGGTCGGCGTTGGTGAAGCTGATCCATTCACCGGGTTCCAGGCCCGACTGGGGCCGGAGCCCGACTATGCCACGCAGTTCGCCGCGAGACAAGTCTGCCTGCCAAGTGTAGCCGAGATATTCGGCTATATCGATGGAATGGAATCTGGCCATGCGCAGAGCGCTGTTTCCTTTCAATTCACCTATATCCTGGCTGATTCGCTGGTTGAACCGCCGTTGCTCCTCGGCGAACTGCCGCAGCTGTGCTACGTCCTCGCTAATTCTCGCGTTGAACTGCCGTTGCTCCTCAGCGAACTGCCGCAGCTCTGCTACATCCTCGCTGATCTTCGCGTTGAACCGCCGTTGCTCCTCGTTGAACCGCTTTTGCTCTTCGGCGAACTGCCGCAGTTCGGCTACATCCTCGCTGATCTTCGCGTTGAACCGCCGTTGCTCTTCGTTGAACTGCTTTTGCTCTTCGGCGAACTGCCGCAGTTCGGCTACATCCTCGCTGATCTTCGCGTTGAACCGCCGTTGCTCTTCGTTGAACTGCTTTTGCTCTTCGGCGAACTGCCGCAGTTCGGCTACATCCTCGCTGATCTTCGCGTTGAACCGCCGTTGCTCTTCGTTGAACTGCTTTTGCTCTTCGGCGAACTGCCGCAGTTCGGCTACATCCTCGCTGATCTTCGCGTTGAACCGCCGTTGCTCCTCGTTGAACTGCTTTTGCTCTTCGGCGAACTGCCGCAGTTCGGCTACATCCTCGCTGATCTTCGCGTTGAACTGCCGTTGCTCCTCGTTGAACTGCCGTTGTTCTTCGTTGAACTTTTCCTGATCGGCAATAAAACGGTCCAGCCTGGAGGACAGGGCAACGAATTGCTCCGGCAGGTCAATCAACTTGCCGGTAAGAATGAGCCGACGCGCCTCCTCGTGGAAGTGGTGGTCATCCCGCAGCAGTCGCAACAGGTCATCACTGTTGTTGATGATAGTCATACTCTAATACCTCACCCGGCTCATTATATTACGATAATGGCCGGCGCGCCAGTAGGTCCGGCGGGGCGGGTATTCCCAATAGGCGTTGGTATTAAACAAATCCAGCCGCCGGCAGACCAACGCAATGGAACCTTCCAGCAGCCGCAAGTTCTTGCTGTACCCCTTCGTCCTCCGGTGCAGCCGGTTCAGCTTGTCCCGCAATTGCGATTGCAACCTTCGTTACGGTTCACCACGCCCCTTTTGCCCACCTGTCGCCGGTTCGCTGGCAGCCAGTCATATACCCGGTAAGCGTCCGTCGGGTGTTCTTCCCCTTCCGGCAGCCTCCCGTACCGCCGCAGCAAGGGCGCATTGGAACGGTTCCCGGCCTCAAAATCCCCCCATCGCTGACCATCGGCTCCCTCGACTATCACCGTCCAGAGGCAGACCTCCCGGCGTTTCCCCCGCCGCCGGGCTTTCCGGTGCGTCCATATCTCATCGAAGGAGATAACCCTGGGCCGGGGCTGACCGGGTGGCCGCTCCCGCAGCAGCTTCAGCAACTCACGGGCCTGACCGACTTTTTTAATCCAGGAATGGACGGTTCCTCCCTTACTTTCGGGACGCCCAGGAGCCGGCTGCTGGCGGCCCTGCTGCTGTCTTCAGCGTACAGCGTTACCGCCTGGGCCTTGAGCTGTTCCGGCTGGCGGGACGCCCGATTCCCGGGACGAAGTGGCAGCGGCGCTGGCCGCAGCGGTAGGTCTGCTGGCCGCAGGAATGGCCGTATTGGGGCATTGCATTCCATCCCGGTACGCTCCAGGTTTGGCTATGTTGCTGCCTCCCGGCGGTCTGGTTTTCTGGCTGGGTCTATCTATACGACGCCTATGCCAGCGCATGCTGGGAATGCTTTCCAGCCCCCCCGGTGGCAAGCGGTTGTCCGGCGGCTGAGGTTGCCCAATTTCCTAACCGGGTGGATACTGTAGGGCGCAGTTCACAAGGAGTCGGCCAATGAAAGTTGTAGATATTCACAGCCACATAGTACCGCCCTGTTTCTGGGAGGCCAACGACCGGGAGGGCAACTGGTATGGCGCTTCCCTGTTTACCCGGAACGGTTCCCAATACATCAATGCCACCAACCGCATCGCCGGGCCGATTGACGCCAGATGGCGGTTTACGCCGGAGAAGCGCATCGCCTTTATGGACCAGCAGGGCGTGGACGTTCATGTATTGTCGGTAGCGCCTTACCTGACTAACTACCACCTGGATGCCGGGGCCGGCCTGGCTGCGGCCCAGGAATTGAACAACCAGGTAGCCGAGTTTGCCCGGGCGGAACCCGACCGGTTCATTGGCCTGGCTACCGTGCCGATGCAGGACCCGGCGGCGGCGGTGTCGGAACTGGAGCGGGCAATGGAGGATTTGGGCCTGGCCGGGGTGGAGTTGAACACCAATATGGAGGGGAGCAACTGGGATGAAGCCCGGTTTTTGCCCTTTTTTCAAGCCGCCGAGCGGCTGGGGGCCTTTGTCTTTTTTCATCCGCACAACCCGGCAGGAGCCGACCGGGCCAGTCGCTATTATCTTTCCAACCTGATTAGTTTCCCGGTGGATACTACCATTGCCATTGCATCTTTCATTTTTGGCGGCGTGCTGGATCGCTTTCCTGACCTTAAACTCTGCTTCGCCCACGGCGGAGGGTATGCCTGCTTTGGCGTTGGCCGTATGGATTTCGGGGCGCAAGTCCGGCCGGAGCCGCAGGTTAACCGGATTGACCATGCCCCCAGCGACTACTTGCAGCGTCTCTATTATGACAGCATAACCCACAGCGATGAGGGCTTGAAGTTTCTGGTGGACCGGGTAGGCGTCGATCGGGTGCTGCTGGGCGACGATTTCCCCTTCGATATGGGGCCGGCAGACCCGGTAGGCTGGATAAACTCCCTGCATTGCCTCAACAGCTTCGAAAAGCGCCGGATTCTGGGGGAAAACGCCGCAGCGCTTTTAGGCATTCAGGGCTGAAAAGGGGTGTAAAGCAGCCGGCGAACCGCCGCCGTCCGCCCCGCTACGCCAATAAGGGGCCGGCCGGCGCCCCCAGGGGGCCGCGTTAACGCTGCGGCGCGCCGGGAATGCCCGTTCCGGCCCCGCCGGTTGGCCGGGGTTGGGGCGGAAAACCCTGGCCCTGGCCCTTGATTGCCCGCAGCACCCGTTCAGCGGTTATCGGAAGTTGAGTTATGGGTACGCCGATGGCATCATAGACGGCGTTGGCAATGGCGCCGGCCACCGGGGTATTGCTGCTCTCGCCAATGCCCTTGCTGGCAAAGGGGGCCGGCCCGCCGCCGGGTTCCAGCAGCACTGTTACCAGTTCGGGAATGTCCTTGATGGTGGGCAGTTTATATTCGCCCAGGCTCAAGGTGGCAATGCGGCCCTCTTCGGTTTCCATTTCCTCCATCAGGGCATAGCCCAAACCCTGAATAACCCCGCCCTCGATTTGCCCCTGGTGGGTCAGGGGGTTAAGCACCGTGCCGACGTCGTGGGCGGTTACCAGTTTCCGGACGGTTACTTCTCCCGTCTCCGGGTCCACTGCTACTTCGGCTACCTGAGCGCAGTAAGAGGTGTATTCTGAAGGGGGCGAGGTATAGGTTTTTTGCGCCGACAAGGGTTCCCCCCGGACGGCTACCGCCCTGGCTGCCACCTCGGCCAGGCGCATGGCCGGGCCATCGCCGGCCTGAAACCGGCCGGCCTGAAGGTTAACCGAATCGGCAGAGCAGCTCATATATTCCGCCGCCAGCACGGTCAGCTGCTCCTTCAAGTCCACGGCGGCGCCCAGGGTGGACTGCCCTGAAGTGTAGGTTACGCGGCTGCCGCCGGGGCCCGACTCAAAGGCAACTGCGTCGGTGTCCTGAATTACGACGCCTACATCGGACACGGGGATAGTCAGGGTTTCGGCTACCACCTGACGCAGGACGGTATGGGCGCCGGTGCCGGTATCCCACAGGGACATCAGCAGGGTTGCCTTTCCGGCGGCGTCCATTTGCAGCTCGGCAGCCGACTGGCCGGAACCGGGGGGCTGGTCAGAAATGGCAATGCCGCGGCCTACATAAGGCCCGGACTTGGGCGTGTGCCACTGAGCGGCTTCGGCGGCGCGTTGCAGGGTTTCGTCGGCCCGGTTATTCCGCCATTGCTCACCCACCGGGTTAACGTCCCCATCCCGCAGCACGTTGAGCATGCGAAACTGGTAGGGATCCAATCCGATTTCCCGGGCGATCAGGTCCATGTGGGCTTCCACGGCGAAGGTAACCTGCGGTTTGGCCGGCGCCCGCATATGGCCGCAGGGAATGTTGTTGGTATAAACCATGTAGCTGTCAATCTGCACGTGGGGAATCCGGTAAGGGCCGCCGCTGTGGTCGGCGCCCCGCAGATGCACTCTGGGCTTGAAGGCGCCGTAGGCCCCGCTGTTAAAGACGGTGCGGGCTTGCCTGGCCCAGATGCGGCCATCCTTTTTTACGCCGGTTTTCAGGGTAATTATGCCGGGGTGCCGCGGGTTGCCCGCCATCAACTCCTGAAGGTAGTCCATAACCATTTTGACCGGCCGGCCGGCAGCCCTGGCCAGGTAATAGCAGAGGGGAATGTCCATGAAGGAGCCCTTTCCGCCAAAATCGCCCCCGATGCTGCAAGGGTTTACCCGAATCTGTTCCTGAGGCAAACCCCAGACGGCGGATAACTGCTCGCGCAGCATAAAGGGGCCCTTGTTATTGGCCCACACCTGCACCCGGCTGTCAGCGTCAATATGCACCACGCAGGCGTGGGGTTCCAGGTAACCCTGATGCATCAGCTGGGTATTGAAGGTATGCTCAAATACCAGGTCCGACTCGGCGAAACCCCGCTCAATTTCCCCCTTGCTCCATACGTTATGGGCAAAGACGTTGTTAATGGTGGAGGCCGGCTGGGGCAGGCCGGGGTAAGCAGCCATAGCTTCGTGGAGGGTGGGCGCTGCCTCAGTCATTGCCTCAATCGGGTCAAACACCGGGGGCAGTTCCTCATACTCCACGTCAATAAGCAGCAGGGCTTCTTCCGCCGTGTCCGGGTCAACGGCAGCTACCGCAGCCACCTTGTCGCCCACAAACAGAGCCTTATCCCGGGCCAGCACCGGGCAATCCCGCAGCAGCCGGCCTACCCGTCGGTCCGGCAGGTCCTGGCCGGTGATAACGGCATGGACGCCGGGAAGCTGGCGGGCCCGGGCAGTGTCAATGCGCCCAATGCGGGCATGGGGGAAGGGGCTGCGCAGCGCTTTGCCCCACAGCATCCCCGGCAGGTTAATGTCGGCGGTGTAAATGGACTCTCCGGATACTTTTTCGGCGCCTTCGCTCCGTACGATGGGTTGTCCCACTACTGAGAAGGAAGCGACCATATTCCCCCCTTGAAGCAATTTACGGCCCGGCCGGGGCGTTTCCCCGCGCCCGGGTTGCGGGTTGAAAGAAAGCTGAAGCGCCGGAGCAGTGAAGCCGGGCCGGCCTGACGGTTAAGCCGGCAGAAAGCTGAACCGCGCTCCGACCGGCTGCGCCAGCCGGCAATCGCCGCAATACCGGCGCCCCCCGATTTCCGGTTGGTTCAGAGGACTGCGTCGGCCAGCCGTTCCAGCTCTGCCAGGGCGCCGGCGCTCCGGGCGTTGGGCAGGGCTACAATGCAACGGTCGGCGCCGGCTGCGGCGTACTCTTGCAGAGCGGCCTTGTCTGCCGGCACGGCAAAGGCGGTTATCTGGATGGCCGCCGGGCTGCGGCCGGCGGCTTGGGCCAATTCGTCCAGCGTGGCGCGGCCGGCTTTTACCTGCTCCACCGACGGGCCGGAGGGAAGCCAGCCATCGGCCCAGGCGGCAACCCGGCGGAACACGTTGGCTGCCGCTCCGCCCAGCAGCACCGGCGGGTGCGGCTTTTGCGCCGGCTTGGGGCTGCACCGGACCGGCGGAAAATTCACGTAAGTTCCGCGAAACTCGGCCTCGTCCTGGCCCCAGAGTTCTTTCATGGCCAGAATCGACTCCCGGGTCTGGCTCCAGCGATGGTCGAAATTGCCGCCCATTATTTCCGTCTCTTCGCGCAGCCAGCCTGCGCCGACGCCCAGAATGAAACGGCCGCCGGAGTAAAGGTCCAGGGTGGCAATGACCTTGGCCAGCAGCAGCGGGTTGCGCTCGGGAATCAGGCTGATGCTGGTGCCCAGCCTGATTTTGCTGGTAACCGCCGAAGCCCGGGACAGGGCCATATAAGGGTCCACCATGTCGTACATATACTCGGGAATAGAACCGTCCGGCGTTCCCCGATAGCGGCTGGTGGTGTGTACCGGTATTATCGGATGTTCGGGCAGCCACAGGGACTCGAAGCCGACCGCTTCCGCCTTTTGCGCCAGCTCGGCAACATCAACTCCCTGACCGGAAAGAGCCATAAATACGCCGGTTTCCATCCGTTCCTCCATATCTTCCGCAGTGGGTGGATGATAGCATAGCGGCTGAAGGGCAGTCGATAGTTGCCTTTTGACCAACCTGCCTGCCGGCGACCGGCTGTGGTTAACCGCCCGCCAGCAGAGGGGCTTCAGCAAGCATGTTCCGGCAAGCCGGCTCTCTGGAAAATCTTTCGGGCGGGATTTACACTGAATATTGACCAGCAAACAACTTTCCGTCTTTTCGCCCGATGGATATAGTCGGGCGGTCCGGAAACCGGGCCGGCGCACCGGCTTGAGGTTGCAGCATGGGGTTTCTGTTTTCGCCATTTCAACAGCTTGGCCGAGGGTGTCTGTTCACTTTGGGCGGCTGTTTTGGACTGATAATCGTCCTGATAATCATCGGCATTGTGCTGGGGGTAATCACCGACTATTACGACCTGCCCCCGTAGGGGTTGGCCGGTTCCCGACCTCATTTTGCTTTCAGGCCCTTTGGCGGCTAACCAGCCGGGCAACCCGGTCCAGCACCGGGTTGATGTTCCGGGAAGAATCCACCCGGAAATGGCGGCGGGCTACCGGTTCAACCCCGGGAAGCAACCGGCAATAGATGCGCCAGTCGGCATCGGAGCCGCTGGGCGAAGCCTGTCCGTCAGCCCTTTGCGCCAGCCGCCGGCGTACCAGGTCCGGGGGAGCATGGCATTGCACCAGGGTCAGGGCTGCGCCGGTGCGTTGGGCAATGTCGTAAAGCGGCTGCCGGGTCTGCTCCGTCAAGTTGGTGGCGTCGAATATTACCAGGCAACCCTCAATCAGCAGCTCCTCCAGCAGGTAGTGGATGGCCTGGAACACCCGGATGTGTTCGCTTCGGGTGTAGGCGGGCGAGGCGACCAGGCTTTTGCGCAGCCGGTCGCTGCCTAAAATTATGGCGGGAATCCGGCGAGCCAGGCGGGCGGCAAAGTGGGACTTGCCAGTCCCCGGCAGGCCGCACAAAACCACCAGCGCCGGGCTGTTCCGCCGTTCCGCGTCAATCCGGGCCAGTTCTGAAACCAGCGTATGCCGCAGTCTGGCCGCATCCTCCCTGGCGCGCCAGCCTTGCGTTGGCGGTTCGGGGGGTGGGCTGCCGCTGGATGAAGTGTCGGGTTCATTTTGCATCAATGCCACCGAAAAGAAACCTGGCTCAGTAATTATTGGGCTGCCGGGCGCGTTGGGCGCCAGCTCGCCTTGGTCCGGCCCTGCCGCGCCGGGCTGCTGCGCTGGCCCCCGGCAGCTGCATTATACGCCGATTAACCCTTCACCTGCTCCCGGTTGCTCGCTGGCCCTTCCCGGGTCGTGCGGCACGCTCCGGAGCGAAAACCGGCAGGGCCGCGGGTGAGTTGAATTCAGCGGGGCCGGGTAAACGGCAGCTACCCGGTCGTTCATTATTTGGTCAGCCCGGGGCAAATGCGCTATAATGGGGCAGCTTGGTACAATAGGGAGCGCTGAGCTGAGCAACTTTCGACAAGTATTCCAAAGGACTTGGGAGCAAATGCAGCAAACAGAAAATCAGCCTTTGTATTGGGCCAAAGATCGGGTGCCGATAAACCTGACCCTGATGCTGGCCCTGGTCATTGCGGCTTGGGGCGCCGGAGCAGCCCTGGGGATCCTGCCCATCGGCGGAAGCGCGGAACTGATCCTTGTCCTGGGCATTGCCGTAGCTATTTACACCTGGCTGTTCACCCCCCGGCAGTACCTGGTTTACCCGCATGCGCTGTGCATTGCCTATGGCACGCCCCGGGTCAAAACCATTCATTTTAAGGACATTGCCGTGGTAGAGTTTTCACCCTTGGGGCTGGAACAGTTGCGGGTGCGGCCGGTTAAGGGACGGCGGCAGTCGATCCGGGTGCGGGACCCGGAAGAGTTTTGCAGCCATCTGGAAGATGCATTGAACGCTTTCCGCTCGGAACACCCGGAGTTTGACGCCGGTTCCCAGCCTCCGGAAAGCTCCGCTGTCGCCGTGGTTGAAAGGCAGGCGCCCCCCGCAGCGGAAGAGGCAGAGGAACTGGAGCAATCAGGGCCTTCAGCTGAAACTGCCCAGCCGGAAACCGGCCAGCAGGCGGAAGGGGCCGGCCCCGAAGCGGAGGCTGCCGACCGGCCGACCGGCCCGGCCTCCGAAGACCCTCCCAAAAGAGACGAACCGCCCCAGGAACACCGCCCGATTTACTAACTGGGGGCGGCAAGGGCTAACCGTCATAGACTGGCCGCACCAGCTCGAATATGTCATCGGTGCGGCAATACATACTGCCGGCCAGCCGGCCGGTAGGCTTCAGTCGCTGGTGGTTAATCCGATGGCCGTCAATCAGGTCGTCCCGTATGTGCAGCAGCACAATCTCCCCGATGACCAGACCATTCCCGTTTTCGCCGTCACGGCCCAGGGCCACCACCTGCTTCAGGCGGCACTCCATATTAACCGGCGATTCGGCTACCCGGGGCGCTTTTACCTTAATCGAAGGGGCCTCGGTGAGGCCGGCGATTTCAAACTCGTTGACTTCGACCGGGAACTCGGCGGCCGTTTTGTTCATCGCCTCGGCGATTTCGTCCACCACCACATTAACCACAAACTCCCCGGTCTGCTCCACGTTGGTCAGTGTATCCTTCGTCTTGCCGCCCGCGCGGCGCGAGGAAGAAAAGACGATGGTAGGCGGGTCGGGGGCCACGGCGTTAAAAAAGGAATAGGGAGCCAGGTTGGCTATGCCGTCAACGGAAAGGGTGGAAACAAAGGCGATGGGTCTGGGCACCACCACGCCGGTGAGTACGCGATAAAAGTTGCCGAAGGTTTCCGGGTCTATTTGCAAAGTTCGCCCTCCTGACCGAAACCGTGAATCTAAATATCGGCTAATCAAGGCACAGGATAAGGCAATTTCCGGAAATACGCCATACCAACCGGCGGTGACTGCCGGCCTTTTCCAACGCCCAATGCGCCATCCTGCCGACGCGTCTCTGACCGGCAGCTGTAGCCGCGGCTCTAAAGAACAGGGTTACCCCTCGCAAGGATACGACGCACTATGCCCCTCATCAATGAGGACGTAGCTTACCCCTCGCAAGGATACGACGCACCTGTGGCCGGGGTCCCGGAAAGGCCGGAGCCGGCTGCTGCATTCCGGCCCGGCCAGCGGCAGCTGCGGCTATATAACCGGGGTACGATGGGGTGTGTTGCAGAGCAACGGCGAGGCAATGCCGCGTTTTTTGATTGCCGTCCGGACGCGGCAGGTGCGCCGGTTATCCAGGGAGGCAGCCGCTCAGATGCGGGGTTTGCTCAGCTGTATCGGGGACGGCGGCGGCGAAAAACGGCGGCGCGGCTGAGAGGCCGGGCCGTGGAAGGCCGCTTCAACCCTTCGCGCCATTGTCCTGAGCTAGTTCGTGCGGGCTGCCGAATAAGCTTTCAGCGTCTTCGTCGTTCAGCTCGACGCCGGCTTTTTGCAGAAACTGCCTGAAGCGCTGGCGCTGGGATGCCAACGCCAACTCGGCTACTTTAATGCCCTGTTCCCGGCCCTGTTCCCGGCCCTGTTCCCGGCCTACTTCCAAGCCCTCTTCCCGGCCCACTCTGCGCCCTTCCTCATAACGCAGCCGCTTGTATCGTTCCGAAATCATTCGTATAGCCTCCCAATGCGCAAAGATAACGATAGTTACCGCTGTATCGGGGACGGCGGCGGTGAAAAACGGCGGCGTGGCTGAGGTGTCGGGCCGGGGAAGGCCGCTTCAACCCTTCGCGCCATTGTCCTGAGCTAGTTCGTCCGGGCTGCCGAATAAGCTTTCAGCGTCTTCGTCGTTCAGCTCGACGCCGGCTTTTTGCAGAAACTGCCTGAAGCGCTGGCGCTGGGATGCCAACGCCAACTCGGCTACTTTAATGCCCTCTTCCCGGCCTACTTCCCGGCCTACTTCCCGGCCCTCTTCCCGGCCCTCTTCCCGGCCCTCTTCCCGGCCCTCTTCCCGGCCTACTTCCCGGCCCTCTTCCCGTCCGACTTCCCGGCCCTCTTCCCGGCCTACTTCCAAGCCCTCTTCCCGGCCCACTCTGCGCCCTTCCTCATAACGCAGCCGCTTGTATCGTTCCGAAATCATTCGTATAGCCTCCCAATGCGCAAAGATAACGATAGTTACCGCCAAGGCAATCGCTATTCCAGCGCCGATGCCTAAAGCGGTTTTCAGCCAGTTATCGTTGGATAAGTAGAAAATTTCATACCATATAAAGAAACCGATCAGGGCGTCGGTTATAACAATCGCCAGGATGAAGTCGATGGTGAGCTTATCTAGCCTGGTGAGCAAAATCGCGCTTTCCCGAGCCCCGTTGCGTTATTTTAACACCCTGATATGCGATCAGCCAATTATTCGCTGCCCCCCGAGGAGTGTTATGCAAGCAGGGGCTATCTTTCCGCAAACGGAAATCGGGGCAGGACCGGGGCCATTCTGATGACCATGGAGCGCTTTATAACAGCATTTGACCAATAAATAATAAATCTATAACAATATCTATTGACAAGATATAACGGCTTGTGTATCATATTATTCAATAGTAATGGCTATGCATTATTTACAACATGGCTATAGCAAGGAGGTAAAGCATGAACCTGCACTTTCATCTGCATTTCGACCACAACCACAGCGGGATCCTCGCCCGCATCAGCCGCGACCTGGGAGCAGCCTATGACTGGCTGGCCGGCGCCGGGATGTCCGAGCAGGCGCAGTTAAACCGCTTGCTGGCTGAGGTCCGTAATGACCGCCACGGCAATGGCTTGCTCTAAAGCCCTGGCAACGTTACCGGGAAATCAAAAACAGGAGAAACGAGAATTGACCGAGATAAATACCACCAAAACAGATGCGCCTTCCCCTAACATCCTGGAGCGGATCGCTCAGGACATTATCATTGCCTACGCCTGGGTGTCCGGGCCGGCTATGTCGGAACGGGAACGGATGCGGCAGGAGCTGGCCAAAGCCCGCCGCATTGAACTGGAGTTGGAATCTACCAGCATTACCCGCTAACCAACCGGGTTCCCTCCGAAAAGCGGAAAGCAACGGCCTCCTCGAGTACTCGGGGAGGCCTTCCCGTTGCCCCCCTGAGCCATCTTCAACAGGAAGCCGTTTTGCGTTTGAGCGCATTACCGGCATTGACATAATCAATATCAAGGTTTATAATTGGGTATATAGCACAGGAATCAGCTTTACAGACTTGGGCGATTCTGCACTTGTTCGTTGTGAAGGAGGTGAAACCATGGTAACTCTGGGACTGCGGCCAAAGGTGGAAGACAATCAGTGCATCCTGGAAGACGAAGTGCACCGACAGGCGCTCGAAATCGTCAAGGCGTCTCAAGCCGGGGATCCCCAGGTCTTGCGGGAAGAGCGGCCCTCCGAGCTGACTACCGCCGCCTGGACCTACTCGGTGCCCTTTGCGGGGGTACGCTATTACCGCTTCCATGCCTGAAGGCCCGAACCCTTCGTTCCCGGTCCGCAAGGCGCAAAGCCCCCGTCAGGACGACGAGGGTTTTGCGCTTTCCACTGCCCTCACACGTTTTACCGGCGGCTTACCGCCGACGAACACAGGTGCAACCCTGCCCGTTTTCCGGTAAAATTGGCGATAATGTTTCAGTGTTCGCGTCAGTGGTTGCTGGCTCTGGCCCCCGATTTTCTGCAACCCCATTTCCCGAGCAAACAGCGACGCTCCCGTCAGGGAGCTTACCCGGAAGGCGGTGCTGCCCATGGTTACCCTGCTCCGTAAGTTTATCGGCGACCCCAGCGAAAAGGCGGTGCAGAAGATTGCTCAATCTCTGGCGCCAGTCATCAACAGCCTGGAACCGGCGATGCAAAGCCGCTCCGATGCCCAACTGCGCGGGCTGACCGACTCTTTCCGGGAGCGGTTGGCCGGGCGGGAGACGCTGGATGACCTGCTGCCCGAAGCCTTTGCCGCAGTCCGGGAGGTGGCCCGCCGTCAGCTGGGGCAGCGCCATTACGATGTGCAGCTTATCGGCGGCGTGGTGCTTCACCGGGGCCAGATTGCGGAAATGAAGACCGGCGAGGGCAAAACCCTGGTGGCCACGCTGCCGGTTTACCTTAATGCCCTGACCGGCCAGGGCGTTCACGTGGTTACGGTTAACGACTACCTGGCCCGACGCGACCCGGTGTGGATGGGGCCGGTTTACCATCACCTGGGCCTTACCGTTGGCTGCTTGCAGCACGATGCCGCTTTCCGGTACGACCCGGAAGCTGACGATGCCAGCGACGGCCTGAAGCGCCTGACGCCGGTCAGCCGGGCTGAGGCCTATGCCGCCGATATTCTGTATGGCACCAACAACGAATTCGGGTTCGATTACCTGCGGGACAATATGGCGGTTGAACCCGGTCAAAGAGTGCAGCGGGAACGAAACTTCGCCATTGTTGACGAGGTGGATAACATCCTGATTGACGAGGCCCGTACCCCGCTGATTATCAGCGGGCCGGCCGAAGAACCGGTGCAGCACTACTACACTTTCGCCCGCCTGGCGCCCCGCCTGGCCGCCGAAGAAGACTATACCATTGACGAGCGCACCCAGGCTATTTCCCTTACCCAGGAGGGTATCGGGAAGATGGAGCGCTGGTCGCGGGTCAGGAACCTGTACGACCCGGAAAACTACCACCTGGTTCACTACATCGAAAACGCCCTGAACGCCCACATCAGCAAGCAGCGGGACAAGGATTACGTGATTCGCGATGGCGAAGTGGTCATCGTTGATGAATTTACCGGCCGTCTTCAGTTCGGACGCCGTTGGTCTGACGGTTTGCACCAGGCGGTGGAAGCCAAAGAGGGCTTGAAAATTCAACGGGAAAGCGTTACCTACGCCACCATTACCCTGCAAAACTACTTTCGTATGTACCGCAAGCTGGCCGGAATGACCGGCACCGCCGCTACCGAGGCCGACGAGTTCTACAAGATTTACGGGTTGGAGGTGGCGGTAATTCCCACGAACCTGCCGATGGTTCGCCAGGACGCCTCTGACCTGGTGTTCCAGACGACGGCGGCGAAGTGGAATGCTGTGGTTGAAGCTATTGTGGCAACCTACGGGACCGGGCGGCCGGCGCTGGTGGGTACTGCCTCGGTGGAGGCATCGGAGGCGCTGAGTGAACGGCTGCGGCAGCGGGGCGTGCCGCATCAGGTGCTTAACGCCAAAAACCACGAACAGGAAGCGGCCATCGTGGCTCAGGCCGGGCGGCTGGGCGCCGTTACCGTATCCACCAACATGGCCGGGCGCGGCACCGACATCGTCCTGGGGGGCAGCGACGCCAGCGACCCGGGTTGGGCTGAAGAACATCGGCAGGTTGTCCGGCTGGGCGGCTTGCACGTTGTCGGCACCGAACACCACGACGCCCGGCGAATCGATAACCAGCTGCGGGGCCGCGCCGGCCGCCAGGGCGACCCGGGCAGTTCCCAGTTCTATGTGGCCCTGGAAGACGAAATCCTGCAACGGTTCGGCGGGGATCGCATGAAGTCGGTGCTGGGCTGGACCGGGCTGGAAGAGGATACCCCTATCGAGAACAAGCTGATTTCCAAGTCCATCAGCGGCGCGCAGGTTAAGGTGGAGGGTTACCACTTCGATATTCGCAAGCATTTGCTGGACTTTGACGACGTGCTGAACACCCAGCGCGAGATCATTTACGCCGACCGGGAACGGATCCTTGACGGGGATGACCTGCGCAGCAAAGTGGTAGAAATGCTGCGGCAGGAGCTGGCCGACGTGATGCGTCGGCAGCTGCCCGACCGGCATTCCGACAACTGGAACGCTGCGGGTTTCCTTTCCGAACTAGCCCTTATCTGCCCGCTGCCGCCGGCCCTGTCTGACGAAGAGCAGCTATACCGGTTCAGGCACGAGGAAGTAGCCCAACTGCTTCATGCTTACGCCGAAGAAGTATATCAGGCCAGGGAAACGGAACTGGGCGCGCCGCAGATGCGCACCCTGGAACGGCTGCTGCTGCTGCGCGCCATTGACCTGCACTGGGTTAACCACCTGACCGCCATGGAAAACCTGCGCACCGGCATTGGCCTCCACGCCTACGGTCAGCGGGATCCGTTGGTGATGTACCGCACCGAGGGTCATAAGGCTTTTCAGGAGCTGCTGCGCCGGATGCAGGAAGATGTGGTGCGTACCCTGTTCCATGTAACGGTAGCAGAGCGGCCCGCCAATGGACGCGCCGGCCGCCAGGCTGAACCTGCCGGCGCCAGCCCAATGCAAACCGTAATGCGTCCGGACAGCCCGGCTGTTCCGGTCAGCAAGAAGATTGGACGCAACGTCAAATGCCCCTGCAATAGCGGCAAGAAGTATAAGCGCTGCTGCGGGGCCAACGTCTGACCGGCAGCCGCTGCTTGCTGTCCCGACGGGCAAGGTCTGACCTAATGGGCAAAATCCTGAAAATAATATTGCATCTTTTCCTGTTTCTGGTGGCCTTTGCCGCGTTTTTCTTCGGGTTGGGCATCGGTTTGGCCTGGCCCGGGGTTACTTTCCTGGGCCTGACGCTTTCCGGCCCCACCGCCGGCTCCCTGCTCTGGCTCATCGCCGGGGCCATTGGCCTGGGCAACCTAATCTGGATGGTAGTTTCCCTTTCCAGGGCCGGCAGAAGTTCAGCCAGGTAAGCGGCGCCGTTTCGCGTCAGCCTTCCCCCGGGTCGAGCGGGTCGAGCGCCGCTCCCCGCAGCCGCAGCGAGTTGCTTACCACCGTTACCGAGCTGAACGCCATGGCCAGGGCGGCCAGCGCCGGGTTCAGAAAGCCGCGGTCGCCGAAAAAGAACTCCAACCCTGATGGCACTCCGCCGACGGCGGCAAACAGGGGGTAAAGGGCGCCGGCCGCCACCGGAATCAGCAGCACGTTGTAGAAGAAGGCCCAGAACAGGTTCTGCTTGATGGTCCGCAAAGTTTGGCGGCTCAAGGCCAGGGCCGCCGCTGCCCCGGCCACATCGTTGCCCAGCAGGGTAATATCCGCCGCTTCCATGGCGACGTCGGCGCCGGCGCCCATGGCCATGCCCACATCGGCGGTTGCCAGGGCCGGAGCATCGTTGATGCCGTCCCCCACCATCGCTACCCGCTGGCCTTCAGCTTGCAGCCGGCGTATCACCGCTGCCTTGTCCTGCGGCAGAACCTCTGCCTCGACCCGGTTGATGCCCAGGCTTTCGGCGATGAACCGGGCCGTGGGCCGGTTGTCGCCGGTCAACATAACTACCTCCAGCCCCATGGCCTGCAGCCGGGCCACCCCCTGACGGGAGGAAGCCTTGACCCTGTCGGACAACCCCAGGACGCCCAGGGCAGCCCCATCGGCGGCCAGAACTACGGCGGTTTTGCCCTGGCGGGAAAGCTGTTCCAGCGCGCGTTCCGTTCCCGCCAGGGAGACCCCCTGTTCCTGCAGCAAGGCGCCGCTGCCCAGCAGGGTCCGCCGTCCGTCCACCAGGCCGCTGACACCCCGGCCGGGCCAGGCCTGAAAGTCGGTTAACCGGCCCAGCGGCAAACCCCGCTGGCGGGCCTCGCCGACAATGGCCAAGGCCAGCGGATGCTCGGAACCCTGTTCAATGGCCGCCGCCAGCCGCAGCAGTTCCGCTTCTGCCTGGGTGCCTTCCCGTCCGGCGCCCTCCGCCGGAACCAGGTCGGTTACCACCGGACGCCCCTCGGTGAGGGTGCCGGTCTTGTCCAGCGCCACCGTGGTTATGCTCTGGGCCGATTCAAGGATTTGGGCGCTGCGGATGAGAATGCCCCGTTCCGCCCCCCTGCCGGTGGCGACGATTATGGCTGTGGGGGTAGCCAGCCCCAGGGCGCAGGGACAGGCGATAATCAACACTGCTATCAAGGTCAGGATGGCGTAGGTGAAGGACGGCGGCGGGCCCAGCAGGAGCCAGAACAGAAAGGCGATGAGGGCAATGCCGCTTACCACCGGCACGAAGACCGCCGCCACCCGGTCGGCCATTCGCTGAATTGGCGCCCGGGAGCCCTGGGCCGCTTCCACCAGCCGGATAATCTGCGACAGGGCGGTGTTCTGTCCCACCTGGGTGGCCCGAACTTGCAGGAAGCCAACGCAGTTCAATGTGGCGCCATAAACCAAATCGCCCGGTTCCTTGTCCACCGGCATACTTTCCCCGGTGAGCATGGACTCGTCCACTGCCGAGCGGCCGTCTATTATCAGGCCATCCACCGGTATCTTTTCGCCTGGCCGGATTGCCACTACGTCGCCGGCCGTCAGGTCAGCTGCGGGAATCTCAACTTCCTGCCCGTCGCGGAGCGTCCGGGCGACGCTGGGCTGCAAGCCGATGAGCCTCCGGAGGGCTGCGGAGGCGCGCCCCCGGGCCCGGGCCTCCAGGAAGCGCCCCAGCAGAATCAGGCCGATGATTACCGCCGCTGTGTCAAAATAGAGGCCGGCGCCCAGCCCGTTGTGGCCCAGGGCATTGGGCGCCAGGGTGTTGATTACCGTTATGCCGGCGCTGAAGCCGTAAGCGGCTGAAGACCCCAGGGCCACCAGGGTATGCATATTGGCCGTACCGTGCCGCAAGGCCGTCAGCCCGGAGGTGTAAAAAGGCCAGCCGGCCCAGAACTGTACCGGGGTTGCCAGCGCCCACAGCAGCCAGGGGTAGAAATCCAGCCGCAGCAAGGCCGGAACCCAGGGGAAGACGTGCATGGAACCGGCCAGCAGCAGCCCGCTTACGGCCAGCGCGAAGATGCAGCGTTGGCGGAAGTAGGCAATTTCTGCGGTTCGCGATAAACGCTCCAGTTCGGCAGCAGAATCTTCGGCATCGCCCTCGGCGGCAGTAACCCGATAGCCGTAGTCCTCCACCGCCCGGCGGAAGTCGTCAATGCCGGACAGCCCCGGTACATACTGAACGCCGGCCTTTTCCGTGGCCAGGTTTACCGTGGCATTCAGCACGCCCGCCGCGCTTTTCAGGGCCTGCTCCACATGGCTGACGCAGGCCGTGCAGGTCATTCCGCCGATGGTCAGGGTGGTTTGGGCGGCGGCCAAACCGTAGCCGGCATTGTCCACTGCCTTTTGCAGGGCGGCCAGGGGAACATCGCCCGGGGCCAGCTGCACTGCGGCCTGCTCGGCGTCCAGGTTAACCAGAACACTCTGCACGCCGGGCACTTCCTGCAAGGCGTGTTCAACATCCTGAACGCAGGCTGCGCCGGTCATGCCGCGAATGGGGAGGGAAATCTGCTGAAACTCGTCGCTTTTGGTCGCCATCGCTGAGCCTCTTTACTGCCAGAGAAAACACTGCGTCAAGCCCCGTAACAGGAACGCAGCCAACCAGCTGCCGGCTTTCAGTAAGGCATTCCAGCCTGCGGGGGCTGGCGGCGCTGGCCCGGGCCAGGCCGGTCAACCGCTCCAACCGGGCTGTATGCCTGAGACCGACGGGCCGCTGGCCGGTCGGGACGCTTGATTACGCCTTCCGGGAATGACCGGGAATAGCAGCCAGCCCGTTTAACCCGAAACGTTCTGGGGGGACGATTTCAGTTGCCGCAGCGCATCCAGTATCTGGGGTTCCACCGATTGGCGCCGCTCCCGGCGATTAGTCTCCTCGCTGAGGGTGCGGCCGGGCGGCAGCACCCGCCGGTACTCAGCCAAAAGCTGACCGAGGACGGCAATCAAGTCCAGCATGCGGTCAAGGGTTGCCAGGTCCGTCAACCCCCCTGGCGACCACTGGCTCAGGTCGCTTTCCAGAAAGTCCAGCTCGCCGGAAAATTCCTGGCTTATTTCCGACTGGGCAGTGGACAACGCAGCGCGCTTTTCCCGCTGGGCGGTCTTCAGCTCCCTGACCTCGTTAATCGTGGCAACAAAGCCCGGTACGGCTTCCTCCCAATCCGGGGCCTCCGGCGACAGGGACTGTAAATAGGCGATACAATCAGAAAGCAGCCAGGGCCCGGTTAATTCCCCGGTCAGCGCGCCCACCGGCCCGGAAGGCGTAGCTGCCTCAGGAACCAGCGGCGCCGCTGGTTCCTGAGGCAGCGCCAGCCGGTCGATCAGCGGCAGGGCGCCGGCCGGTTCCGGGGAAGTTTTGAGCGCCGAACCGGCGGGGTCAACAGCCGGCTCCAGGGTTTGAGGAGTGGCGCAGGGTTCTTCTTCCAGGCTGTCCATCGAGGCGGGGTTAATCGTCCTGCCAGACACATAGCACAGCATCAGGGCTATATCATCCTCGACCCATTGGCTGTTTATTTCGGCCATCCAGTCCAGTTGCCGTTCCCACAGGTCAATGTCCCAGAAGTTTCGGAAGGAGTTGTTGGTCAGGTCGGGATACTCCGCGGAGATTTCCTGGCTGGTCAGGTGCTCCAGCACCAGCTGATGCAATGGTTCGTGGGTGGCAACCCAGGCCTGCAAGGTGGCCCCGGCCAGATTTTCCGACCGGCTCAAGGCGAAAGCTACCGGTTCCTGCAGAACGGCCGGGATGGCCAGCGCCGGGTTGGCGTAGCCCAACAACCTGATACTCCCCCGAATGGCCGAGTCCAGAACCCGGGAGGTTTCCCCAATTATCTGCTCCCGCGAGCGCAGCACGCGGGACACGACGGCATTCCGGTATTCCGGGCTCAGGGTATCGAACAGCGTAGTGAAATCCAGCGGAGTTGAGTTGCCTTGTCCACCGAGCATTGCTTTTCCCTCCCGAACAGGACCCGGACCAGTCTGCGAGGGCCAGGAAAGGGGCCGTCCCCAGATAATCGGGCCTACGATGTTGCCAATTTTACTCCGGCTATAATAACACGTGAAGGCAGTCAACCGTTATGCTTATATGCTTCGCCCCTTTGCCGGGGGCCGGCCCGGCCGCCGGAGCCGCCGGCAGCCAGGGTTTCAGCGGAAAGGGCCGCCGGTTTCAAGGCCGGACGCTGGTTCGCTTCGCTGAAGGGGCGGCCGGCTGCGGTTGCCGGGTTCTTGCCGCCGCCCCGGCTGACCGGCTTTCAGCGCAGCCGGGGCCGGTTTCAATTATCTTCCGGTTGCGCCCGGTTCGGCGCTGGGCTGTCAGCCCGTATCCGGCGGCCAAACCACAAGTTGACGGCGGTTGCTGCGGCAATGACGACAAACAAGCCGTTAACCCAGAGCCACAGTATCGGCGACGGCGAACCGGCGCCCGGGCCGCCGGTCAGTGCGGCCAGCCAGTTGCGAAAGAACCAGAGGGCGGCCACCATGGCCGTGAACAGCAATACGTTAGCGTACAGGTAAGGGTAGTCAACTCCTCGGCCGGCCCGGTTCACCCGCCGCCATTCCCGGCAGGCGCAGACCAACACTGCCAAAATGCCGGGAGCCATGAAAAGGTTGAGCAAACTCCATAGCCGGCCCACCGCCGGCGTCAGATTCCCGTACACCTCCGAGAAGACGAAGTGAACGGCAACCGCCAGGGCAACAACCAGCAAAGCCAGCGCCAGCAGCTTCCGCCGGGTTTCCATTCCCGGTTTCCTCCAGGTCTCCTTAACTGCGCCCGCCGCCTGAGTAGCTGCCGCCGGGCAAGGAATTGCGCCACAACTGGCCGCCGGTTATGCCCACCACAATTACCACCAGGGGGTTCAGCAGGTCCCAGAGAATCAGGTCAGCAGTAGATTGACTGCCGTCTGGAATCGTCGCCAGGAAATCCAGCCAGTTCCGGAAGAACCACAGCGAAGCCAGCAGAGCAGCATAGAACAGGACATTGGCTTCCAGCCTGGCCCGCCCCAGGCCGTCGCCCCTGACCCGGTCAGCCAGCCTTTTATGGTACAGCTGAACCGCCAGGGTAATCACCAGGGCGACCGCCACCGGGATGTTCAGATAATACCAGACTACGGTGGCAGCGTTGCCAACACTGCTGTAGAGCGGGGCTGCAACGAATTGGCCCGCTACCAGCGCCGCGGTGATAAGGAGGAATAACCCCACCAGCATCCGTAATATTTCCATCGCGACTCTCACTGCCTGAAATGGCTGGCGTCAGTCTAGCATACCGGGGGATATTCTTCCCGGCCTTGCGCGGCTTGTTTCAGCGTTGTCGGTCAGGAAAGCGGGGCGGCAATCCGGAACGAAGCAGCTTTCGTATCCTTGAAAAACCGCCAGCGCCCGGTCTGCCGGGCAGAGCCGGCCCCGGCGCATATTTGACACAAACGCCAGGACTGCTAAAATTATGGTTGCAATAATCAACCTGCGTTGAATTTAACACTGCTCCGGTTGACTGTAGCTGTTCCACATTTTGCGACATCTGGGAGGGAATGATTAATACTATGGCCAGAAGGACTTTGATTCTGTTTGCGCTTTTAGCCGTTGCCGTTGCTGCTATGGTGGCCTGCCAGCAACCCGATGATGCGGCGATGACGGCGCTGCGAACGGAAAATGATGACCTGAAAGCCCGGCTGGAAAGCATGCAGGGCGAAATGGACGCAATGCAGGGCGCGATGGATGCAATGGCTGACCCGGCGCCGATGACCGATGCTGCGGCGATGGCGGCGCTGCAAATGGAAAATGATGACCTGAAAGCCCTGCTGGAGAGTATGCAGGGCGAAATGGGTGAGATGGAGGCGATGGCCGACCCGGTGCCGATGATGGAAGGCAGCCGGCTGGAGGCGGTCCGGGAGCGGGGCCATGTAATCTGCGCCAGCCGCGACGACGTCCCCGGCTACGGCGGCCTGGACGCCGCCGGCAATAACGTGGGCTTCGATATTGACCTCTGCCGGGCGCTGGCCGCCGCCGTGCTGGGCAACCCTAACGCCATTGAAATTCGCCTGATTACCGCCGCTGAACGGGGGCCGACGATACAGTCCGGCGAGGTGGACCTGCTGGTCCGAACCGTAACCTGGACCACCTCCCGGGATGCCGGCTGGGGCAATTACGCCCAAACCATGTTCTATGACGGCCAGGGTTTCATGGTGCGCAAGGATTTGGGGGTTACCGATGCCCTGGAACTGGCCGGCGCGACGGTGTGCGTAACCCTGGGCACGACCACCGAGCTGAACCTGCAAGACTTTTCCAACCAGAACAACCTGAACCTCACTGTTGCCACTTTTGAGGATACCGACGCAGTGGTGGCGGCCTATGACGCCGGCCAGTGCGATTCCTTCACCAATGATAATTCCCAGTTGGCCGCCCTGCGCACGGCCCTCCGCAACCCGGATGACCACGTCATTCTGCCCAATACCATCTCCGAAGAACCCCTCGGCCCTGTGGTGCCGCACGGCGACGAGCAGTGGTTCGACATCGTTAAGACCGTTATGGCGATCCTCATTTACGGGGAAGCCTACGGGGTAAGCCAGGGCAGCGTGCCTGACATGGCGACCGGCAACACCAAAGTTGACCGGCTGCTGGGGCTGGAAGGCGCCTTCGGTCAGGAGGAACTGGGCCTGAGCAAGACCGTGGCGCAGGACGTACTCCGGGGCGTCGGCAACTATGGCGAGATTTATAATCGCAACCTGGGGCCGAATGGCATTAACCTGCCGCGGGAAGGCGGGCGCAACGCCTTGTGGAATAACGCCCCCTGCACCGACTGCCCCAAGGGCGGCCAGATTTACGCTGCGCCGTTGCGGTAAGTTTTCCTGACCGGCAGCGCTGCCAGCCTAATGACGCGGGGCGGGCATCAAGCCCGCCCCGGTTTCATTTCAGGGCCGCGCCATTGCCCGGAGCTTCATGGGTCTCGCCCGCCCCGGTTTCATTTCAGAGCCGCGCCACTGCCCGGAGCTTCCCGGTCCCCGGCCGGCTCCGGTTCCGGCAAGCCGGCAGCGCCGGTGGCTTTCCGGCGCGTCTCTGGCCCAGGGACGCCGTAAGCAGGCTGGCCGGGTGTCCGAAATCCGGGCCGGTTTACGATAAGCCGGCAAACTTCGCAGAAATGCGCTACAATCTACCCGGTTTTTAATCAGCATCACATTGTTTCCGGCCGGACGTCAGCTGCGCAGCATATGGTCAGCGCCTCTCGCATACTAACCTACCAGGGTATCCCGGTATGGCGGCACGCCCAGATGATTCAGTGGGCTGCGCAGCTGGTATCGGGTATTGTGGTGGTGGCGTTGGTGGTCTGGTTCTTCACGAACATGGCCCAGGCCATCCAGGAACGGGATATTCCTTACGGGTTCAGTTTCCTGTCCCGCGAGTACCAAACCCCCATTGGCGAACACTTTCTGCCCTACGAATCGTCCGATACTTTTCTCTACGCGCTTCTGGTGGGCATAACCAATACGGCTATCGTGGCCGTTGCCGGGGTCATCCTGGCCACCGCCCTGGGCGTCTTTATTGGCGTTTCCCGCCTGTCCGGCAACTGGATTGTAGCCAAACTGGCCCTGGTCTATATCGAGTTCTTTCGCAACGTGCCGCTGCTGGTGCAGCTCTTCTTCTGGTTTTACATTATTCTGGAACTGCCCCCAATCCGGGAAAGCTACGTGCTGGCCGATGCCTTCTACCTGAGCAACCGGGGCTTTTCCATGCCCTGGCCTGACCCTGCCGACTACCGCATAGCCCTGACCTGGGTCGGGCTGGCCGGGGCGGCCATGGTGGCTGGGGTGCTGGTTTACCGCTGGCGGGCCCGCCGGGAAGAGCAGACGGGGCGCTCCGGCTACCCCCTGCTCTACAGCGCCGCCGTGACCATTGGCGCAGGCGCCGCCGCCTGGCTGGCGCTGAGCTTCCTGGCCGGCCAGCCGCCCTTTTACCTCTCCATGCCGGAACCCCAGGGGCGGTTCGGCAACATTGTCGGCGGGTTCACCGCCCGGGCCGGGCTGCTGGTTCTGCTCATCGGCCTGGTGATGTACACCGCCAGCTTCATCGCGGAAATCGTCCGGGCCGGAATCCAGTCGGTGGGACGGGGGCAGACCGAAGCCGCCCGCGCCCTGGGCCTTTCGCCCATGAACACCCTGCGCAGCGTTACCTTCCCCCAGGCTCTGCGGGTGATTATTCCGCCCCTGATCAGCCAGTGCCTGAACCTGACCAAGAACAGCAGTCTGGGCGGCGCCGTGGCCTACAGCGACCTGACCAACATCGCCGTGACCATGACCCAGACCGCCCCGGCGGTCTCCATATTCATCCTGATAATGGCGTCGTACCTGGCTATGAGCCTGACCTGGTCCCTGATTGGCAATCTGTATAACCGCCACATCCGGTTTGAGGGAGGGTAGCCTGTGGCCGTCCGTCCCGCAGCCGCGCCGGAACCCATGCTGCCGCCCCGCTCCGAGGCAGGCCTTATCGGGTGGCTGCACGCCAACCTGTTCAGCAGCTGGTTCAGCGCGCTGTTAACCCTGGTTTCCGGCGCGGCGCTGGCGCTGGGCCTCTGGTTTGGCCTGAACTGGGTTTTTGCGGCCGCCGACTGGACGGTTATCGCCGAGTTGGGCGGACGGTTCCTTTTGGGACGTTACAACACCGAGGCCGCCTGCCCCGGTCAGAACTGCTTCTGGCGTCCCCAGGCCGCGCTGCTTATGGTGAACGTCCTGCTGGGGGCGGCCTGGGGGCTTCGGGGCAACCGGGTGGCCCGCAACCTGGCCTGGCTGTCGGCCGGCGCTGCGGCGGCCTTCGCTTTCCTCCCCTACCGCCTGGAAACCATGGGCTGGGATGTGCGGATACTGCTGCTGCTGAACCTGCCGGTCGTCCCTCTGGGCTGGTGGTTGGCCCGCCGCACGCCCCTGGGTTCCGCCGCGCGGGTAACGCTGCTGGGCGTGGGCATCTTCTTTCTCACCCTGGCGCTGCTGCGCGGGCTGCCCGGGCTGCCCTTTTTGCCGCCGGTTTCGGTGGTTTACTGGGGCGGCCTGACCCTGAACCTGATTCTGGCGGTGGGCGGCATTACCCTCAGCCTGCCCATCGGCATCGCCCTGGCCCTGGGACGCCGCAGCCGGCTTCCGGTGGTAAAGGCGCTCTGCGTATTCTTCATTGAAGTGTTTCGCGGCGTCCCGCTGATAACCCTGCTGTTTATGTCCCAGACTCTGGTTCCCCTGGCCTTCCCGGAGGATATGCCCCAGAACTCGCTGTTCCGCGCCGCCGTGGTTATTACCCTGTTCAGCTCGGCGTACATGGCCGAGAACATTCGCGGCGGCTTGCAGGCGCTGCATCCCGGCCAGGAAGAGGCGGCCCGCGCCCTGGGCCTGCCCGGCTGGCAGACCACCCTGCTAATCACCCTGCCCCAGGCCATTCGCAACGTGATTCCGGCCATTGTGGGGCAGTTCATCGGCCTGTTCAAGGACACCAGCCTGGTTTACATCATCGGGATGCTGGACGTGGTAGCCATTGGCCGTTCCTTCATCCAGAGCAACCCCGAATACCTGGCCAACGCCCGGGAGGTTTTCGTCTTTCTGGCGCTGGTGTTCTGGGTATTCACCTACGGAATGTCTTACGTCAGCAGCAAGGTGGAAGAACACCTGGGAGTAGGGCGGCGTTAAGGCAGTAAAGGTTCAAGCCCGGTAATCCGGCGCAATGACGGGAGGACAGGATGGCAACGCTGGAACCGCCAGCCAGCCGCGAGACCGCGACCGAAGGCGAGAATATTATTATCTGCCGGGACGTGCATAAGTGGTACGGCAGTTTCCATGCCCTGAAGGGGGTATCCACTACCGTTAAAACCGGCGAGGTGGTGGTAATTCTCGGCCCCTCCGGGTCCGGGAAGTCCACCTTCATCCGCACCATTAACCGGCTGGAACAGCACCAGCGCGGCGACATCATCGTTGACGGAATCGAGATCAGCGGCGACGTCCGCAACATTGACGCCATCCGCCGGGAAGTGGGCATGGTTTTCCAGTCGTTCAACCTGTTTCCGCACCTTACCGTAATGCAGAACATAACCCTGGCGCCGACCAGGGTGCGCCACTGGTCCCGGGCGCAGGCCCAGGAGGTGGCCGTTGAACTGCTGACCCGGGTAGGTATTCCGGAACAGGCGCAAAAGTACCCGGCGGAGCTGTCCGGCGGCCAGCAGCAGCGGGTAGCCATTGCCCGGGCCCTGGCGATGCAGCCCCGGATAATGCTGTTTGATGAGCCGACTTCCGCCCTGGATCCGGAGATGATTAAAGAGGTGCTGGATGTGATGCGGGAGCTGGCGAGCACCGGTATGACCATGCTTACCGTCAGCCACGAAATCGGCTTTGCCCGGGAAGTGGCCGACCGGGTGATAATGATGGACGCCGGCAACATTATCGAGGAGGGAACCCCGGCGGAATTCTTCACCAACCCCAAACATGAACGAGCCCAATTATTCTTGTCGCAAATACTCTAGGGAACCCGGGCAAAGAACGAAACCGGCCCTCCGGCAAAGGTCCGCTCCGGCACGTCATGCGGCCACTCTTTCCCCACATCGGCATAATATTAACGCTGGTCGGCCTGCTGCCGTTGACGGCAGGGCTGTTTTCGGCCTGCGCCAACCCGTCGCCGGATACGCTGCCAGCGGAACGGTTCCGCCGGGATGCGCCGGCGGCGCCGGACTTTTCCCGGGGGGAATCCGACCGCCGGGCCGCCGTCAGCCTGCGTTCCCTGCCCTGGGTTGCGGATGGGGTGCAGCCATCGGAGCGGAAAGCGGTAGAGTGGCTGCGCTTTGCCGAAACCAATGCGCCGGACTTGTTCCGCAGCCTGCTGGAAAAGCCGTGGGTGCAGGCCCCGGCGGCGCCGGGAAGGAACGAAGCCCTCCGGAATCTGGGCTACCTGCTGGTTGATGAACCGGACGCCGCCGGAAAAATCGCCGCCATGCCCTTTCTGGATACTCTGGAGCCGCACGACCCGGTGACCCTGGATTCGTTGAGCCGGCTCGCTCACCGGACCCCGGCCGGTTTCCGTCAGGTTATGGCCTACCCCGAAGTGGCCGACGGCATAACCGATGCCGAGGCGCCGGTGGCGGCCTTGCTGGGAGGGACGGCAGCTAATAACCCCGAACAGCTGGCCGCCCTGCGGGACTTTTCCCGGGTAATGGTACAGCGGCGTACGATTCAACTGCCCGGAGCCGGGCCGGTAACCCTGGCGGTTTTACGCACCCGGCCCGGCGCTGACCGCAGTATGGAGCTGCTGGAGGGAGCGGTTCGGGCCGTTGAGCGTTTCGTCGGCGAACCTTTTCCTCAGCCTTACGTGGCCCTGTTTTTCGCCGAGGCGCTGGCGTCTCCGGAGGCGCAGGCCGGCGTTAACCTGGGCTCCCACATGACCATAACGGCAGTTTATGACGTTGACGACGGCAGTTTTGAGGCCAAAGATGCCGGACGCATCATCACCCACGAGGTAGCGCACTACTACTGGCACGGTGGGGAGGACTGGCTGGATGAAGGAATGGCCGAACTTACGGCGTCCGTTATCCGGCAGCCGGGCAGCGGCAGCCCGCTGACCGCAGCTAATCCGCCATGCAGCCAGGCGGCATCGCTCCAGGAAGTGGAACGCCGAAACTACCGCCCGGAGGAGGCCGGCTACCGTTGCAACTATGCGCTGGGCGAGCGAATGTTCCATGAGCTATACCGGCTGCTGGGCGAGGAAGCCTTCCGGGCCGGAGCTGCCCGTCTTTACCGGAGGCTGGCGTTCCAACGGCTGGCGGAAGGCCGGCCGTTGGGCATTGGCGCAGTCCTGACCGCCTTTACCCAGGACAACGGGGTTTCGAGTCCGCAGCCGGCGGCGGTAAAGGCGGTAACCGAGCGTTGGTACACCGGCGCCGGGCGTTACGACGCCTGGCCTTTTGACACCGGCCCGGTGGTGCCGCAACTGCCGGAAGTCAACGGGTGGATTGAACGGGCTGCGGTTACGCTGAACCCGGAGCAGGGGAAGCCGGTATCCCGCTTTTCGGCCCGGCAGTCGGCGGGCCCGGTGTATCTGCAAATAGAATATTCCCATGACTTTTCCGGCCCGGGCCAGAAACTGGACTTTGCGCTGGTGCAGCTGTACCAGGACGGCATCCCTTTCGGGTATTATACCTTTGCCATTGAGGCCCAGGATTACTACAGCGGCGGCGTGCAATGGTTAAGTCTGGGCCCGGCGCCGCCGGAACCCTGGGCCGCCGGCCGTTACCAGGCATACCTGTACCACGCTGGACGCAAGGTCGCTCAGGTGCAGTTTGAGGTTACGCCATAGCCGGCATAGCGTTGGTGTATGCCGCAAAGCCCCCGGCCTTGCTGAACCGCAAAGCGGAGGCCGGTCGCCCAGCCTGAGGCTTATTAGCCGCCGCCCGTCAGTCCACCGGGCGGGGTTCCCGTCTGGCGCAGCTTTACCTGGAGCGCTGCTTCCGTCTGTCCGCCGGCGATACCGGCGCAGCCCAACTGCTGGAAGCGCAAATAGCGGAATTGCAGGACAGCCCTTGACCGGCTGACTGCCCGGCACGCCGTAGTCTCCGGCCTCTGAACCCTGCTATCCCTTCGATCCCTTTTATCCGGCCCGTTACGGCCTGCCCATGCTCTCTGTCGTACCCGTCCGGCCGGCCCGGACGCGCTGCCCCGGCAGGCCGGGCAGCGTCTTTGGCGCATTACCCACCACCTTCTTTCGCCAGCCCGGTTTGAGGGGAGTTGCGCCCTCCCTAACGGACTGGCTACCCAAATGGCTGCCCTTCCTTCCCCAGTCCGGCTTCAGGGGAGCTGCGCTGGCCGCTTTGCCGACGAACTGGCGGCGGAACTGGGGCGGCTATTAAAGCCAGGGGCCGGGCGGATACCTCCGCCCGGCCCCTGGCTGGCTGCGCTGCAACCGCAGCGGCAGCGCAGCCGGGTCGGCCGGCCGGGGCTACTGCCGCCGCCGGTACAGATACACCCCGCCGGCAATTACCACTACCGCCGCCAGCCCGATGATTACCCACAGCAGCCAGTTGACGCCGCCGGTTTCTGCCGGCGGGGCCGGCGTGGGCGGTAGCGGCGTGGCCGTGGGCGGGGGCGGTACTGGCGTGGCCGTCGGTTCGGCGGCGGCCAGGGACGGGGCGGCCATGGCGGTGGACGCAACCGTCGGCTCCGGACGTACTGCGTCCAGGGAGCTGTCCGGCAGCAGGGGGACGGCCGTTGCCGTGGCCGTGGCCGTCGGACTGGGCCGGCTGGTCGGCATCGCTGTGGCCGTGGCCGTTGGCTGCGCCGGCGTTATTGCCGTGGCCGTCGGCGTGGCCGTTGCTGTCCGCATTACTGCCGGGGGCCGGGTGCTGGTGGGTATTGCCCGCCGGGTAGCCGTCGGCGTCCGCAGCATTGCGGCCGGCGGCATTGTAGGCGTAGCCGTGGCGGTGGGCATGGCCGGCACGGTCGCCGTTGGCGTCGCCAGCGACACGGTGGGCATGGCGGTCGGCGTCGGCGTGCTGGTTGCCGTGGGGGTTGCGGTGGGCGTGGGCGTGCTGGTTGCTGGCCGCACCACCCGGCGGGTCGGCGTCGGGGTTGCCGCCGCCCGACGTATGGGGGCGCTGCGCACCACTCCGGGCGGCGGCAGGGGCGTATTGGTCGGGGTGGGCGTTGGCGTGGGCGTATTGGTTGGGGTAGGCGTCGGTGTGGGCGTGTTGGTTGGCGTTGGGGTATTGGTCGGGGTGGGCGTGGGCGTCGCCGGCGGCTGCGTGGTGAAACGCACTTTTATGCTGGTTACCTTCGGCTGATCCCAATCCTCCAGCCGGAGCGTCAGGTAACTTACCCCGGTCAGTTCGTCAGTCTTCAGCATCTGCGGCGTCTCCGGGCGTACCAGCGAAATCTTCGCCAGCTCCTCTCCATCAGCGTTGTACGCCCGGAAATGGGTATCGATGTCGTGGCCCGTCGGTTCGGTCATTATGCTGGCGCCAAACCGCCCGGCCATCGGCTCGGTCAGGTCAAAGCGGAACCAGGTTGCCACCGGGCTCCCCCCATCGGCCGCCTCCCGTTCGTTGAAGACCGCCGCCGCCTCGATATCCTGGTTCGCCGCCCGGATGATGTACGGGTCTGCTTCCGTCCCGGCGCCGCTGGCGATGGACCGGTCCGGCGTGGGCGTCGGCGTGTCGGCAGGAGTGCTGGTTGGTGTTGGCGTGTCGGTAGGCGTGGGCGTATCGGTAGGCGTGCTGGTAGGCGTGGGGGTGTTGGTCGGGCTCAGCGTTCCCGTCGGCGTGGGCGTGGGCGTGTCGGTAGGCGTGTTGGTGGGAGTATGTGTAGGCGTATTTGTTGGACTAGTGTATGTGAAAGTGCCGGACAGTGTAGTACTTTTAAGAGTAATAGCCCGTGAAACAATTGTACCGATAGCAACTGTATGCTGTCGGTTGTCTGGTGCGTTAGGCATAGTGTAATTGTAACTTAAACCGAATGATTGTTGTGGTGCGTTAGAATCTACGACAATTTCATAGAATGCATCACTTGGTACATCTAATGGCGCTTGCCAAGCAAATGTAAATGTACGAGTGCCTGTACGTGTAATCGTTAAAGGGCCTCCAGGTGGGTTAGGTGGTGCAGGTGTGGGAGTATCGGTAGGTGTAGGTGTGGGCGTGTCGGTTGGCGCACCGCCGGGTGTTGGCGTGGGAGTATCGGTAGGGGTGTTGGTAGGCGTCGGCGTGTCGGTCGGTGTAGGTGTATCCGTTGGCGTGTTGGTCGGCGTTGGCGTGTCGGTAGGCGTATTGGTAGGTGTGGGGGTATCGGTAGGCGTGTTGGTCGGCGTGGGCGTGTCGGTAGGCGTATTGGTCGGCGTAGGCGTGTCGGTAGGCGTACTGGTCGGCGTGGGGGTATCGGTAGGGGTGCTGGTAGGCGTGGGGGTGTCGGTGGGGGCGCTGGTTGGTGTGGGCGTATTCCCCGGCGGTGTGTGGGTAGGCTCCGCCGTGAGCGTCATGTTCGAGCTGGCCGAAGCGCTGTCATTATCAACGATTGAGATCCGAAGAATGTTCGCGATCCACGCGTTTGCTCCGCTGCCGGCGCTCCCGGTAAGAAAGATAAACTCACCGTCGTCGTTGAGGGAATCGTCGATGGCATTGAAGGTGAATGTGTGCTTGTCCGTGCCGTTCAAGGTTATGGTGCGGCTGTTCGGGAAGCAAATATCCGCTGTTGCCGGCGCCGGCGCAGCACAGGTGCCGCTTTCCAGGTCGGTTGCCGTCGTATGGCCGGGCACGATCCGGAAGTTGAACGCCAGGTTCGAAGGCGTGCCATCCCGGGGAGTCATGCCGATACTGGCGGATTCGCCCTCCGAGACGCTTGCTGCGGCATAACTCAACTCGACAAACCGGGTTTGGGTAACCCGGGTCTGAGCTTCGGCGTGCGCGCCGGCGACGCCATCATCGTTTACGATGCGGAGCTGGATCCAGTAATCTCCCGGATCATCGAGCGAGAAAATTACCGCACTCGTACCGCCACTAATCCAATGGGGTGGGAGATCCGTCCAGGACTGGCCATCCCAGCGGGCAGCGGCATTCGCGACCATGCTGGTCCGGTACTGGTACTTCTTGACGGAAACGCCGGCGGGGTTATTCCAGTACAGCGTCGAAACCAATCTGCCTGGCGAGGCCACCAGGCCGATGGGCGCGGCCGGCGCGGCGCCCTGCGCCTGCACGGCTTGCAGCCCCAGGACGGCCAGGGTGAGCAGGACGCCGGCCACCAGGGCCAGCCCGAGCAGGTTCCGGTCAATTCTCCGCCGGCGGCTCATGAGCTTGCCCCCCAACCGGAAAACTCGGGGGGGGGGGGGGGGGGGGGGGGGGGGGGGGGGGGTAATTCCGAAGCCGGGGCGGTATCCGCCTTTATGTGCCATAGTTTGCCTCTTCAGGTTGCCGGTTTGGTTGCAACAGTCCTTCCCGTCGGGTGGCTGCGACTATGGATTTTAGCAGAGGGGTTTTCGGAAAGGAATACCGGCAAGCGCCATATACAGCCATATTCGCCGGCGGCCCGGCCCAGCCACGGTCGCCGGGTGGGGAGTAAGCCCTTCAGCAGGAGGGCGTTCAGCGTCAACCCTTCCGGCAGCGGCGTGCTGGAATATTGAGCAGGGGGCTGACCGACATTACGGGTCGGGCGCTGGACGCCTTTCCTGGCCGGTGCGGCGGAACGCCCGAAGGGTTGACCAATCCGGCGGCCTTCGAAAAATACGTCCGGCCTCCGGAGGGCGGCAACCCTGGCCGGCCAGTCAGGGCGGCTGGCTGGCGGTTCCCGCACGGTTGTTGAACGGCCGTCCCGGCCGGCGGTGGAAAAGTGGCCGGCGGCAGCGGCGCCGGCCCCGGTCAGTGTCCGGACTGGCCGCCGTCAGCCGGGTATGCCGGCCGCAGCGGTAATCTCCACCAGGTTATCCGGCGCGCCAAAATTGACGATGACGGTGGTACGGGCCGGAAAGTCCTGCGGAAAGAACTCGGCATAAACCTCGTTAAACCCGGCCAGGTCTGCCCGGTTGGCAACATAACAGGTATTGGTCAGCACATCATCCAGGGAAGCCCCGGCCTCCTCCAGAATCATGCGGATGCGTTCCAGGGCGTAGCGGGTCTGCTCGCGAATATCGGCGCCCGGTTCGCCGCTGCGCGGGTGGCGGCCGGTGCAGCCCTGAACGAACACCAGGTCGCCGAACCTGACTGCCTGGGACAGGGGGTTGCTGCCCGGAGCAAGGGCGGAACAGGTGATTATTTCTTTCTGCGGCATAGCGGCAATTTCCCCGAAAGCGATTTGGCCTGGGGCCATAGGGGCATACTATAGACGGCGCCGGGGTCATGTCAAACCGGGTTTAATGCCGGGACGGCCGCCGTCCCGGCATTGACAGAATCAAGGGGCAAACTATAAGCTGAACCGGCAGCGGGCCTGTAGCTCAGTGGCAGAGCAACCGGCTCATAACCGGTAGGTCGCTGGTTCGAACCCAGCCGGGCCCACCAGAAAGCACCGTATCCATCTCCCCTCCCCCGTTCCGGGCGGACGCCGGGGCGACGCGCGGCGCCGGCCTGGCCCCGATGCCGGCCGGCGAGCCGGCCTACCTGCTCAATCCGGCAGCCGCAGCCGGAACTGGTCAGCCGAAACCCCTATGCCGACCTGCTCAATGATGAGTTTGGCGTTCCTGACTTCATTTACCGGTTGGTGGGCGGCCTCGTAGTAGCATAGGCCAATTCTCTGGCGTTTGTCGATGTCGAATTCCTTGCCGGAAGGATGAAAGGGGCTGCTTGCCAGAACGTAACGACTGGCGTATTTGACCGGCAGGCTGGCCGCCTCCAGCCGGTCTTGCCGCTGCAGCCAGCGCACTATGGCCCGGGGCACATCCACCCAGGCCTTGAGCGGCTCCCGGCTGCCATCGGGAAAACGTATTTCCCGCGGCTGGTTATTGCCGGTCGGCGGCGGCACATCGGTCAGCGAGCGCCAGTTGCCGGACGGTTCCGGGCCCGGCGGTTCCGGCAGCTTAAAGAGCTGCGATGAACCCTCCCGAAGGGTCAGCGGCTGCTGCGCCGGCCGCATTTCGCCTTCCTCGATATTAAGCCGCCACAGCGACAGGGCATTCAGGCACACTCTGGACAGGGGGTCCGCTACCACATCAAAGCTGACTATTCCTCTATCCGACCGGGGAACCGGCCGGCGCGTTTGGTGCAGCTCCCACCTTCGGCCGTCGGTAACGGCAAAACAGCTGATGCCGTCCTGCGCGCAGTAGCCAATTCGCCGGTTGGCCACGCCCGCAAGGGGTACGCTGAGTTTTTTCGTCTCCACCACCACCGCCGGTTTCCCGCCGGACAGCAGGGCATAGTCCACCAACTCATCGCCCAACCGGTATTCAGGCCGCATCAGGGACGGGTCTTCCGTATTCCAGCCCAGGCCCCGCAGCAGCGGCTCCACCAGCGCCTGGCGGGTCAACGCCTCGCTTCGGGCCAGGTCAGCCTGATAAATCTGCGCCCGCTCGCGGAGGGTTTCGATTAACTGACAAAGCTCGTCCAGGGCCATTGCGACCAGCTCCTGCGAAATTATGGGCGCATTATAGCAAACTGCGGCGGCAATTATGGCCTGAACCGACAAGCGCCCCGGGCCAGGGCAGCCTTAAACCGTCCCTGAACCGGCGAAGCCCGGTATGCTAGAATATACTCCCTTGCATTCAAGGAGCAGCCTTCAGGAGGTCAGCGGCCAATGGCTACTATACCGGCGTTGAAAGAACGGTACGAAAACCTGGATCGGCAAGTGGAAGTCCGCGAAGAGGCAGCTATTGACGCCTCCTGCCTGCTGGCTTTCCGGTATGAGTATCCGCAGCAGGAATCGGAAGTAACCATCGACACCGACGAGTTTACCGCCGTCTGTCCCTGGACCGGACTGCCCGATTACGGAACCCTGTCGGTAGCTTACGCGCCCGGGGAAAGCTGCATCGAGTTGAAATCCCTGAAATATTACCTGCTGTCTTTCCGGGACGTGGGAATTGTTCAGGAACATGCCGCCAATCGCATCCTGCAAGACCTGGTCGGCTGCTGCCAGCCCCGGTGGCTGAAGGTAACGCTGGATTACAAGGTGAGGGGCGGCATTCATACGGTAGTGGGCGTAGAGTACCGGGCGCCGGAATAACCGCTACCGCCCGGCCCGAAGCCGGGGAAACCAGGCACAGGAGACAGGAATGCGATTTACCGGCGTCTTCGTTATCGTGGTCGTTCTGTTCATTACCGTGCTGATTACCTCGAACATCATTGCGGTAAAGCCCATAACCATTCTGCCGATAGCGTGGTTCGGCAATCCGGCGGTAATTCTGCCGGCCGCCATCATCATCTTTCCCATCAGTTACATCGTTGGCGACGTGCTGACCGAGGTTTACGGCTTTCGCATTGCCCGGGGCGTCATCTGGCTGGGGTTTGCCGCCAACCTGCTGGTGGTGGTTGCCCTGGCGCTTGCCGGCATAATTCCGGGGGCGGTCTTCTGGAGCGAGGCCGACCAGGGTTCCTATACCCGCATACTGGGCCAGGTGCCCGGCATTCTGGCCGCTTCCTTTGCCGCCTACCTGGTGGGGGAGTTCGCCAATTCCACCGTGCTGGCCTTGTTGAAGTACCAGATGCGGGGCCGGTGGCTCTTTGTGCGCACCATTGGCTCGACGGTGGTGGGCCAGGGGCTGGATTCCTTCATCTTTATCTTCCTCGCCTTTGGCGCCTTCGGCGACTGGAGCGGCCAGGCGCTGCTGGGCGCGGCCCTGGCTCAGTGGATTGTGAAGGTTCTGTACGAAGCGGCAGCGACACCCTTCACTTACCTGGTGGTGGGGTTTATGAAACGCAAGGAGCAGATGGACGTAACCGACGTTCCCCGCTCGCTCAACCCGTTGGGCGTTTTCACCTGACGCTGATTGACAAAGGGTACAGTATATAGTATATCTGGCGAACCTTTCGGGCCGGCATTGGCGTACAGGGGTGTTACCCTGCCGTAATTTCTGTGCAAGACGTTCAATTTCAGCAAAACATAGAGGGTTTTCGTATTATGCCGCCCGCCGCGTTAAATCGGAACGGTGATTACGCGCCGCCGGCGGGCAATTCAGGGGGTAAACGTGAAAAAGCAGGCAGGCAGTTTCCGCACCAAATCGGTTATCTACCCGGCGATATTGCTGCTGATGCTAATCGGCGTGGCCTGCGGCTCTTCCGTCGAACCGACGGCGGTTCCCGCGGCGCAGCCCGCCGCGCCGGCCGCTGAACCGGCCGAACCGGCCGCGCCCGCGACTGAACCGGCTGCGCCGCCGTCCGAACCGGCTGCGACCAGCCAGGGCCCGCTGGTTACGCCTACGGCCGAACCGGCCCAGGCTGAAGCCGAACCTGAAACCGAGCCGATGGGCCACAAGCCCTATGGCATCCTGCGCATTGCCAATAAAGACCTGGGGCCGCCCCAGTTCCTGCCCAAGAATATGGCGGTGCCCCAGGCCACCTACGTCAGCCCGGTAATCTTCGACGCCCTGTGGCAGATTACCCCCAGCCGGGAGCTGCAGAACGACCTGCTGGAGGATTGGAGCCTGTCGGAGGATGGCACTGCCTGGCGGTTGCAGCTGCGCGATGGCATACCCTACCACGCCGACTTGAACGGCAATACCTACGGCAATATCAACGCCGCAGACCTGATGTGGGTGGTGGAGCAGATTATGCTGGATGAATCCCGCCACCCGGGCAAGACCAATATGCGCCGCATCTTCCAGCGGGAAGATACGGAAACTACGGTTAACTACCTTGACGACCTGACCCTGGAAATCAACACGGGAGACCACCAGGCTTTCGACTTCATCTGGCGTTTCCAGCAATACGGGGCCAACAATTTTATAATGCTGGCCAGCAAGAAGTACGCTGACGCTGTGGGCGAGGATAAGGCTACCCTGGAGGGGGTAGGCACCGGCCCCTGGAAGTTCGTTGAGTTCCGCACTAACGAGCGTTTCATCTCCGAGGCGGTGCCCGACCACTGGGACAAGACGCCCTATTTTCAGGAATTGCACTACTTCCAGATTGCCGAGGAATCTACCCGCATTGCCAACTTCCTGGCCGGCGAACTGGATACTATGCAAACCTCCCTGGGTTCCGTTCCCAACCTGATTGATGCCGAAGGCGTCAAGTTCATGCGCTTTGCCGGCGCCCTGGAACTGCACATTACCCTGCACGGCCAGCTCTACATCGACCGGGAGGGCATCCCGGAACGGGATGTGAACCTGCCCTGGATTTCGCCGACCGCCGATACCGGTTCCGCCGAATGGAAGCGGGCCCGGGACGTCCGGGAAGCCCTGCGCATATCCATTGACCGGGGGTCGATTCTGGATAATGTGCTGGATGGCGAGGGCTACGCCGATAACCCCTATTGGCGGTGGACCGGCTATGAGCATTTCTTCGATGAAGAGATGCGCAATACCAAAACGGAGTATGACCCGGAACGGGCCCGGCAGCTGCTGGCCGATGCCGGCTATGCCGATGGCTTCGACATCGACATGGCACTGACCCAGCGCTCTTACCCGGGTACGCCCAAGGTGGGCGAGGCCGTCTGCGTAATGTGGGAGGAAATCAACGTCCGCTGCAACCAGCACCGGATGCCGATGACCGCTTTCCGTCCCCATTTCGTCAACCGCACCTGGAAGGGCTTTAATACCCACGACAACAGCCCCCAGAACGAGCCGATTGACGCCTACAATCAGGGGGTATCCAGCCAGGGCCTCATTATGCGGGGCATGGAGCATCCTTACCTGGACGCTCAGGTGGAGGCCATTCTGGGGGAACCCAACTTCGAGCGGCGCATTGCGTTGCAGCGGGAAACGGCCAAGTGGATTCTGGATAATGCGGTGCACTTCCCCATTGCGGCAATCAACGTGGTCTGGCCGGTAGGCCCGGAACTGGACCTGTGGAACTTTGGCTGCTGCGCCTGGGATATTGCTTCTAACCTGGAGTATGCGCCGCACCGCGACCAGTTGGGCGGCGAGGTTTTCCCGAAGTAGCCGCGCCCCCTCCGGCGGGGGAACCTCCCGGCAGGCCAGGGCGACGACCCTGACACGTGGAAACAGGGTCAGGAAGAGAAGGGAACCTCCCGGCAGGCCAGGGCGACAACCGGCAATCAGGGGCGGGTTACCATACCGGCCCCTGACCCTTGCCGGGGTCGAACCGGGCAGTCTCAATAGCCGGGGCGCTCCCCCGTTTCACCCTCGGCCGGGCGGCCGGCATTCTTTTGCGGTCCTGCCGGGCGCTGAAGCGCTGCTGGCGGCCCCTGACCGGCAACCGGGGCGGACGGAGGGCGTCCCGAACTCGGCATGCGGCAGCGTTGCGCCCTTGACCGGCACTCAGGAGCGGTGAATATGCAAAACCCCTTTAACCCCTTTTTTGACCGGCCAATCATCAATTCGCCTTACGAATACCCTTGGCAGCACTGGAAACTGGAAGCCGGACAGCCGACCGGGGAGATTGTTGACGGCCGGCGGGAGGCGGATTTCAAGACCCCCATTCCCCGGCCCAAACAGCGGGGCAAGGGCAAAGGCGTTCAGCAGGAAATGGTCATCGACGAAGAGGCCGGGCTGTCCACCGAAGAGCAGCAGTACGACGATATTAAGGCGGCAGTCAATGACCTGCGGCAGCGGGTTGACGCCTGGCGGAAGCTCCCCAACCGCCGCGATTGGGGCGTTACCGAGGTAACGGCCCGGCTGCTGCTGCACTGGCGCCAGCATCAATTCAGCGAATACCGCCCCTTCTTCTGCCAGATAGAAGCGGTGGAAACCCTCATCTGGCTTACCGAAGTCGCCCCCCGGGAACCCCGCCACCGGGGAATCCTGAACCGTCTGTCCAGCGTCAGCGAAGCAGCCAACCCGGGCCTGCTGCGGCGGGCCCTCAAGCTGGCTACCGGCTCCGGCAAAACTACCGTCATGGCCATGCTCATCGCCTGGCAGACCCTCAACGCCGTCCGCAGCCCCCGCAGCCCCCGGTTCACCACCGGCTTTCTGGTGGTTGCCCCCGGCCTGACTATCAAAGACCGCCTGCGGGTGCTGCAGCCTAACGACCCGGACAATTACTATAAAAACCGGGAGCTGATCCCCGGCGACCTGCTGCCCGACATGCAGCGCGCCAGAATAGTAATTACCAACTACCACGCCCTGCGCCGGCAGGAAACCCGCCCAATCTCTGCCGGCGGCCGCGACCTGCTGCAAGGCCACGGCCCGCCGCTGGATACCCTGGAAACCGAAGGGCAGATGCTTAAGCGCGCCATGCCAAAGCTGCTGGGCCTGAAGAATATTATGGCGCTGAACGATGAAGGTCACCACTGCTACCGCCGCAAGCCGGGCGAGGACGCTGAAAGGGCATTGACCCGGGAAGAGCAAGAGGAGGCCAGGCAGAATACCGAAGAGGCGCGGGTCTGGATTTCCGGGCTGGAAGCGGTGAAACGGACGCTGGGCTTGCAGCAGGTGGTAGATTTGTCGGCAACGCCCTTTTTCCTGCGCGGTTCCGGCTATGCCGAAGGCACCCTGTTTCCCTGGACGGTGTGCGACTTTTCCTTGATGGACGCCATTGAGTGCGGCATCGTCAAGCTGCCCCGGGTTCCGGTGTCCGACAACATCCCCAGCGAAAATTACCCGCGCTTCCGGAACCTCTGGGAGCATATCCGCAGCGATATGCCCCGGGCCGGCCGCCGGCCGGGGCAGCAGCTGGACCCCGCCCACCTGCCGGCCATGCTGCAAACTGCCCTGCAAGCCATCTACGGCCACTATCAGAAAACTTTTGCGCAGTGGCAGGCGGATGCGGAGTTGCGCTGCCCGCCCTGCTTCATCGTGGTCTGCAACAACACCGCCACCTCCAAGCTGGTTTATGACTACATCTCCGGCTATGAGCGGCAGAACGAGGACGGCGAAACCACCTTGACGCCCGGACAGCTGGAGCTGTTCCGCAACTTTGACCCCGAGGGCAGCCGCTGCCCGATACCGCGCACCCTGCTGATTGACAGCCGGCAGCTGGAGGCCGGCGACAAGTTCAGCGATGATTTCCGCCGGGTGGCCGCCGCCCAGATTGAGCAGTTCCGCCGGGAACGGCAGGCCCGTTCCGGCAGCAGCGAAGCCTTTAACGATGAAGACCTGCTGCGGGAGGTGATGAACACCGTCGGCAAGGAAGGGCGCCTGGGCGAATCCATCCGCTGCGTGGTATCGGTGTCCATGCTCACTGAGGGCTGGGACGCCAACACGGTAACCCACATCCTGGGCGTGCGGGCCTTCGGCACCCAGCTGCTGTGCGAACAGGTGGTCGGGCGGGCCCTGCGCCGTCAATCTTATGCGCTGAACGACGCCGGGTTGTTCAACGTGGAGTACGCCGATGTGCTGGGCATACCCTTCGATTTCAACGCCCGCCCGGTAATCATCAAGCCGATCCCGCATGTCAGAACCATTCAGGTACGGGCCATCAGCCCGGAGCGCGACCACCTGGAAATCACCTTCCCGCGGGTCGTCGGCTATCGGGAAGACCCGCCCAAAGACGACCTGACGGCCAACTTTACCGAAGATTCCCGCATGGAACTGACGCCCGACCAGGTTGGCCCGACCGTCGTCCGGAACGAGGGAATCATCGGAGAGGGGGTTAACCTGACCCTGGCGCATACCGGCAGCCTGCGCACGGCCAGCCTGGCCTATTACCTGACCAAACGGCTGCTGGAAACCCATTGGCGCGACGCCAACGATGAGCTTAAGCTCCACCTTTTCGGCCGGCTGAAAAGCGTGGTGCGCCAGTGGCTGGATACCTGCCTTGCCTGCCGGGGCGGAACCTGGCCGGCCCAGTTAATGTACTTGTCCCTGGCCGATAGAGCCTGCGAGCGCATCGCCGCCGCCATCACCAACCGGCAGGGCGAGCGGGTTATCAAGGTTCTGCTGGATTCCTGGAACCCCACCGGCTCAACCGGCCACGTCAACTTCAATGTCTCCAACCGGAAGGAACACTGGCAAACCGACCCTCGAAAGTGCCACGTCAACTACGCTGTGCTGGACAGCGGCTGGGAGGGCGAGTTCTGCCGGGTAGCGGAGAAACACCCCAGGGTGCTGGCCTACGTCAAGAACCACAACCTGGGGCTGGAGGTTCCCTACCGCGCCGGCGCCTGTTCCCGCCGCTACTTCCCCGACTTCATCCTGCAGGTGGACGACGGGCGCGCCGACCGGCTGAACCTGATTGTTGAAGTCAAGGGCTTCCAGAACGATAATGTCCGGGAGAAAAAGAACGCTATGGAAGCCTGCTGGCTGCCCGGCGTCAACGCCCTGGGCCGCTATGGCCGCTGGGCTTTCGCCCAGTTTAACAGCGTCTGGGATATGGATGCCGAGCTGGGGCAGCTGCTTGACGCTTACTGCGCCGCCGCCCCGGAGGGCTGACGGCGGCGGCTGTTGACTTTTTTCAGCCTTTTCTGTTCAGCAGGCCCGGCCGCCGCCCCGATTCAGCAGCAAGGAGTTTTCCACTATGCCGCGAACACCCCGCAGCCGCCGGAATGCCGACCGCTCCGTTGAGGCCCTGCGCCACGATGATGACCGCCGCCCCAACATCCCCACCGCCGAAGACCAGCCGCTGGTGGCCCCGGAAGACAGGGCGCCCCGGCCGACGGCCTACCAGCGGCGCAACCGGGACCTGGATCCGCAGCTGGTCTGGCGGGGCAAGGACGAGCAGGATTTGGCCGACCTGACGGTCAATGCGCCCCCCATTTACATTCAGGAAAAGGTGCACCCCCAGGCCCTCATCGCCGACCTGGCCGCCCAAACCAAAGCCAGCCGGGCGGCGGAAGAACCGCAGACGGTGGACATGTTCGCCGACTTTAACGGCCTGCCCGAAGGCGCCGAGCGCACCGAGTTTTACCAGCACGAAGGTTACTGGCAGAACCGGCTGATCCTCGGCGACAGCCTCCAGGTGATGGCCTCCCTGTCCCACCGGGAAGGGCTGCAAGGAAAGGTGCAGTGCATCTACATCGACCCGCCCTACGGCATCCGCTTCAACTCCAACTTCCAGTGGAGCACCACCAGCCGGGACGTCCGGGACGGCAACCGGGCCCACATTACCAGAGAACCGGAGCAGGTTAAAGCCTTCCGCGATACCTGGCGCGACGGCATCCATTCCTACCTCTCCTACCTCCGCGACCGCCTTACCGTCGCCCGCGACCTGCTCGCCGACTCCGGTTCCTGCTTCGTCCAGATTGGCGACGAAAACGTCCACCGGGTAAGGGCAGTTATGGACGAGGTGTTCGGGGAGGAGAATTTTGTAAGCCAGATAAATTTTGCCAAGACTACAGGGTTTTCCGGAGAATCTTTGTCAAATGTTTCTGACCACATACTTTGGTATTCGCGAGATCTATCTTATCTAAAGTACCGGCCTATTTGGAAGGACAAGGTTGTAGGCGAGGAAGGGGCGGGGTCTTATAGGCCAGTCGGATCAATTGGCTCTCTGATCAAAAAAATTTTTGATCCGACTCGCCTTGCGACGTTAGCTGATCTAACGTCGCAAGGCGAGTCGGAGAATGACCAACCATTATTTGTGGACGGAAAGCGATTCCTACCAAGAAAAGGAATGCACTGGAAGACTACTACAGAAGGCATTCACCGTCTAACGAAGGCGGGACGAGTAGCGGCTTTACAAAACACACCTTCCTACGTTCGTTTCCTAGATGATTTCCGAGTTTTCCCATTGGTAAATATCTGGACAGATACCGTTGGGCAAAACCAGTTTGGCGGAAGTAAGATGTATGTTGTCCAGACTGCGTTACCGGTATTAGAACGCTGCATTCTAATGACCAGCGACCCGGGCGACCTGGTGCTGGACCCGACCTGCGGCAGCGGCACCACGGCCTACGTGGCGGAGCAGTGGGGGCGGCGGTGGGTTACTATCGATACCAGCCGGGTGGCCCTGGCGCTGGCCCGCGCCCGCATTATGGGCGCCCGCTACCCGTGGTACATTCTGGCCGACAGCCCGGAGGGGCAGCGGAAAGAGGCGGAACTGTCCCGCCGCCTCCCCTCGGAAATGCCCACCTACGGCAAACTCCGCCAGGGCTTCGTGTACCGGCGGGTTCCCCACATCACCCTGCGGGCCATCGCCAACAACGCTGAAATCGACGTCATCTGGGAGCAGCATCAAGCCGGACTGGAACCCCTCCGGCAGCGGCTCAATGCCGCCCTGCAACAGACCTGGCAGGAATGGGAAATCCCGCGGGAGGCCGAAGCGGCCTGGCCTGAAGCAGCCAAAGACTGGCACCGGCAATGGTGGGAACAGCGCATCGCCCGCCAGCAGGAGATAGACGCCGCCATCGCCGCCCGGGCCGACTACGAATACCTGTACGACCAGCCCTGCGAAGACCGCCGCAAGGTGCGGGTGGCCGGCCCCTTTACCGTGGAAAGCATTTCGCCCCACCGCGTATTGGGCGTGGACGAAAACGGCGATGTGATTGACCGGGTGGCCGAGGCTGCCGGGCCTTACAGCACCGGCTACGACTTCGGCCGGGTAATGCTGGATACCCTGAAACAATCGGGCGTGCAGCAGGCCCACAAGGAAGACCGGATAACCTTCACCTCGCTGGAGCCCCGGTCGGGGAAGCTGGTCTGCGCCGAAGGCCGCTACATTGAGGGCGCCGGCGGGGATGAAGAGGACGGCGGCGCGGCTGAAGCGTCGGCCGGCCGGGAGCGGCGGGCCGGCATTTTCATCGGGCCGGAGTTCGGCACCGTGTCCCGCCCCGATTTGGTGGAGGCGGCGCAGGAGGCCGCCGAAGCCGGCTTTGATGTGCTGATTGCCTGCGCCTTTAACTATGACGCCCATAGCGCCGAGCTTGAGCGGCTGGGCAGTATTCCAGTGCTGAAGGCCCGGATGAACGCCGACCTGCATATGGCGGGCGAGCTGAAGAATACCGGCAAGGGGAACCTGTTCGTCATCTTCGGCGAGCCGGACGTTGACCTGCTGGACTGCCCCGACGGGAAAATACAGGTGCGGGTGAACGGCGTGGACGTTTTTCACCCCAATACCGGCGAAATCCGCAGCGACGACCCGGACGGCATCGCCTGCTGGTTCATCGACACCGACTATAACCAGGAGAGTTTCTTCGTCCGGCACGCCTACTTTCTGGGGGCCGGCGACCCGTACAAGGCGCTCAAAACCACCCTGCGGGCGGAAATCGACGCCGACGCCTGGGCCACACTGCACAGCGCCATCTCCCGCCCCTTCGTCAAACCGGCGTCGGGCCGCATCGCCGTCAAGGTAATCAACCACCTGGGCGACGAAGCGCTGAAGGTGCTTCGGGCCGGGTAGCGCCGTGGCCGCCCGGAAACCACTTTCCCGGGGTGGTTTCCGCCCCCAGCGTGTCAATAACCGCCGGGGTTGCGCCGGCCGCTTCCCCGACTTGCCAGAGTATGTTATAATTAGCCCAGGCTGCCCCCCCTCCCCCCGGTCGGGCGTGGGCCGGTAGGGGAGGTGCGGGGTATGCCTACCTATCGGGTTGGGGAAGGCAACGTCGGCAGCGTAGCAATCGCAGCGGCCTGCCACGGTAAAACAACCCGGTTTCCCGGCTACTGCTCCCCGGACACTCCTCGCTTCGCTTCAGCAGTCATCTCATAGCGAACCGGGGCCCCGCCGCGGATTATCACCCCGTATCGTTCAAGCTCCGGCCAGATTTTGTTCTTGAATTCAGTGCCAAAGACCGGCCCGCCAGCGTCGGCCATCGGGTGTTGCGGCCAATGCTGCTTGATTATCGGCTGGCAATCGGTGCTTTTGAACACCCCTGTCGGTATATCTCTTATAATCTGCCGCGCTATTGCAGCCCATCTGGAACCAGCCGGGTTTGCTTGCCTCTCTGACTGGCTGGCCGGGGGCGATTTTGCAGCAGCCAACCCTTTGACATAACCGGGCCCGGCTTCGACTATATGCAGCTGGTCAAGCGGGAAGAACTGCCTGACCGTAGAGGATAAGGAACCGGCCCGGTCGGTTACCACCCACAGGAACGGCGTCTCGCCAGCGCCGGCCAGAAGCTCCGGTTCGTCCCGGATAGCGGCGTATAACGATATAAAGTCGCTGTCATCGCTGAATACCACAACATGGGCAACCCTTCGGAACAGCAAATCGGCCATCGCGTTGGTGGCAATGGCTATGTCGGCTGAATTCTTGGACGAAGACAGGCTGAAGCGCTGGGTTCCCTTGACGGCGACTTTCAGTTCCCTGAATTGGGCCGCGGCCCACAACCGCCACAACTCGACCTGATCGGCGCGAACATAGAGCGTCAGCCGCGACAGCGCCGGGACGTTGGCCGGCCAGTTTTCAACCAGCTTTATAATCAGGTCTTGACCATCGGAGTTCAGGTTTTCCACGTCCACATATAGACCAGCGCCCGGCGGGGTTCCTGGCTGGTCATCAGGCTGGTTCATAATGCCTCCTCGCATTCAGCTGCGGCCAGGTTGCAGAACGCTGCCGCCGGCGCGCCGGGCAGGAAGGACGCCGCAGCTGTGGGCAAGGGCGTTACCCGGTGCTCGTTTCCCGTGCCGGCGGATAACCGGGCTTTCGTCAAAGGCCCGGCGGAAGCGGACATAAAGGGCCGGTAATGGCTTGCAATGGTTGGTGGTGGGCGGTAGTGGACTCGAACCACTGACCTCTTGCGTGTCGAGCAAGCGCTCTGACCAGCTGAGCTAACCGCCCGGGCTTAAGAGTTTATCAATCCTCCTGCCCGGCGTCAACCGGGGAAAATCGCCGCCGTCCGGGTTTCGCCGCTCCCCGGTCAGGGTTGACGGCCCGGCGTCAACCGGGGATAGTAGAGCGGATGTCCGGCGAAGTTACCTTCAACGCTATCGACGTGGAGACGGCCAACCAGCGCCCGGCCAGCATCTGCCAGATTGGTATCGTACAGGTGCGCCGGGGGCGAATAGCCGGCAGCTGGTCGGCCCTGGTGGACCCCGGGGAACGCTTCAACGCCTTCAATGTGCGGCTCCACGGCATCGGCCCCGATGCGGTGCAGGAATGCCCGGCGCTGCCCGACCTGTACCCGGAGCTGCGCGCTTTGCTGGAGGGCCCGCCGCTGGTCAGCCATACCGGTTTCGACCGGGCGGCCCTGGACGAAGCAGCCCGCAAGTATGCCCTGGCCCCCATAACCGCCCGCTGGCTGGACAGCGCTATGGTGGCCCGCCGCGCCTGGCCGGAGCGTTATGCCCGGCGCGGCTACAATCTGGCTCGGGTAGCCAGCGACCTGGGCATCGCTTTTCAGCACCATGACGCTTTGGAGGACGCCCGAGCGGCGGCCGGCATCGTTCTCTACGCCTGTCGGCATACCGGAGAAGACCTGGACGGCTTGCTGCGCTTGACCGGCAGGGGCCGGCCGCCGGACCGTCCAGCCGGTTAGTTCACTCCCGCTGACTGCCGCCCGTTATGCCGGCCCGGCGTCTCCCGGTATAATTCCCCACGGAAACCGGCGCCGGATCGCCTCCGGCTCTGGCCGCGCTGCCCCGGCCTGACTGCCTTCGCAGCGCCTTTGGGAGCTTGTTTCCAATCGGCTGGCGGAGTATGTTGACGAGGTGTCCCAATGGCAATTGCTTTCCTGCGGTGGATTCCGGCCTTTTTTCTGTTCCTTTTGTTGGCGCTGGGCCTGGCGGCGTGCGATAACCTGCCCCTGCCGGTGGCCACCGATACGCCGGCGACTCAGACCAGGCCGGCATCTCCGGTTCCGACAGAGCCGGCGCCTTCCGAAGCGCAGCTGGACATCAGCGTTGCCAGGGTTCCCGACGGTCTGCCCGATTATGACCGGGACGATTGGCGGCACTGGACCGATGCCGACGGCGATTGCCGGAATACCCGTCACGAGGTTTTGGCGGCGGAGAGTGAATCCAGGGTAACTTTTCAGACGGAACGCGGCTGCAAGGTGGCGGCCGGCCGTTGGTATGGCGCCTATACCGATACCACCGTAACCGACCCGGCCAGGCTGGATGTTGACCACCTGGTGCCTTTGGCCAATGCCCATAAGTCCGGCGGCTGGGCCTGGACGGCTGAGCGTAAACGCGACTATGCCAACAGCCTGGCTGACCCGGAGCATCTGATTGCCGTTACTGCCGGCGCCAATCGCGCCAAGGGAGCCAAGGGCCCCGAGGAATGGCGGCCAGCCAACCGGGCTTACTGGTGCCAGTACGCTACCGCCTGGATTCGCGTTAAGCAGACCTGGGGGCTTTCCGCTACCTCGGCGGAGGCGGCAGCCCTTCAGGATATGTTGTCCGCTTGTGCCAATGCGCCCGAACTGGTTCCCGGCGAGGGCGGTTCCAGGCCGGCTATCGTTCCCTCTCCGGATGGCTCCGCCGCGCCGTCGCCGGAAACCGGTACAGCTGCGCCGGCGCCCCCTCCGGACGAGGGCGGCGCGGCCGCAACGCCGGCAGCCGCCGGCGTTTACCCTTCCTGTGATGCCGCCGCCGCTGCCGGCGAGCTGCGGGCGCTGGGCAGTCAGGGTTCCGGCCGGGGGTTCCCCAAAGCAATGGTGCCTTCCGCCCGGGACGGCGACGGGGACGGTATGGTCTGCGAAAGGTAGTCAGCTGACCCGGTATGGCGAACCAGGCGGTCATCAACGGGCGGTGTGGTCGGCAGGGCTGGTCGGCAAAGGGCAGCCAGGCCCGCCGCCGTTGCTGTCCGTCATCGACCAGCTATGAGCGCAGTTGGCGGTGAACCGCGCAGCAGGATTTGAGCCTTTCTTTGCTGCCGGGCGGAAGAAGTCAGAGAAGAAGGCAGAAAGGATAACGCCGCGCCAGCAGCCTTTTGGCCCTGGTCGGCCATTGACGCCGCCCGGGGTATTTCCGGCGGATATGCGCCGAGGCCCACTGCGTATTTCCAGTATTGCCGCGGGCCGCTATACTGGGTAGAATCACATCCCCCCGGTTTTCCGGTAAAAGCAACGGAGGAGAAGCATGGCAGAATACGCCCATCCCGAATCTCTGGTCAGCACTGAATGGGTGGCGGAACACGGCAGCGATGCCAATGTGCGCCTCATTGAGGTGGACGTGGATACCGCCGCCTATGAACAGGGACACATCGCCGGCGCAGTAGGCTGGAATTGGCAGAGCCAGTTGCAGCAGTCGGTGCGCCGCGACGTGGTAAGCAAGGCCGAAATGGAAGCCCTGCTGGGCGCCGCCGGCGTGAGCAGCAGCGCTACCATCGTCCTTTACGGCGATAACAACAACTGGTTCGCCGCCTGGGCCTTCTGGCAAATCAGGTACTATGGACACCCGGACGTTAAACTGATGAACGGCGGGCGGGCCAAGTGGCTGGCCGAGAACCGCCCCATGACTACCGATGTACCCAGGCATCCGGCGACCAGCTATACTGCTGCCGACCCGGATGAGAGCATCCGCGCCTACCGGGACCAGGTGCTGGCCGGGGTGGGCAGCGGCAGTATTGCCCTGGTGGACGTGCGTTCTCCCCAGGAGTTCAGCGGAGAATTGCTGGCGCCGCCCAACCTGCCTCAGGAAGGCTCCCAGCGGGGCGGGCATATTCCGGGCGCCGCCAACATTCCCTGGGGCCAGGCCGCCAATGAGGATGGCACCTTCAAGTCGGCTGACGAGCTGGCCCGGTTGTACGCCAGCCAGGGCATTGACGGCAGCCGGGAAACGGTGGCCTATTGCCGCATTGGTGAACGCTCTTCCCATACCTGGTTCGTTTTGACCCAGCTGCTGGGCTACCCCAATGTCCGCAACTATGACGGCTCCTGGACCGAATGGGGCAGCATCGTCGGCGCGCCCATAGAAAAACCTTAAGTTCCCGGGCGGCGTTTACCTGGAAGGGACAGCCCGGCCGTCTGACTATTGCTCGGGCCGGCCGGGCTGCCGAAAGCGGCGGTTTCTGCCAGCATTCCGAGCCGGCTGGCAACCGGCCCCCGGGTTCTGCCAGCGTGCCGCGGACGCAAGGGGTAACGTCCGGGCCGAATGGGCGGACGAGCTGCACAAACCAGCGTGCCTCGGACGCAAGGGGTAACGTCCGGGCCGAATGGGCGGACGAGCTGCACAAACCAGCGTGCCGCGGACGCAAGGGGTAACGCCGGCGCGGCGTATATTTCGGGATTATGTATCCGGTTACCAATACGAGGGGATAGTATCGATGCCTACCCTGGACTTCAAGGGAAAACAGGTTGTTTACGCCCACCACCTTACAGTGCCTTACCGCCCGCTGGTTCCCCATACCGACAAGTCGGTGAATTCTACCCCCCCCCCCCCCCCCCCCCCCCCCCCGACTCTCAGCCGCAAGACGATAACCTTATAATCCACGGCGACAACCTCCACGCCCTGAAAGCCTTGCTGCCCCGCTACGCCGGCCGGGTCAAGTGCATCTATATTGACCCACCTTACAACACCGGCAACGAAGGCTGGGTTTACAACGACAAGGTTAACAGCCCCCTGATGAAGGAGTGGCTCAAACAGCAAACCCCGGTGGACGGGGAAGACCTGGAACGGCACGATAAATGGCTGTGCATGCTGTGGCCCCGTTTGCAGCTGCTAAAGGAACTGCTGGCCGACGACGGGGTTATTTTCGTGTCCATTGACGATAACGAACAGCACCATTTGCGAATGCTGCTGGATGAGGTGTTTGGGGAGGAGAATTTTATTACAAATATAATCTGGCAGAAGAAGTTCAGCCCGCAGAGCGATGCCAAGTACTTCTCAGACAATCATGATTTTCTTGTTTGCTTCGCCAAAAACAGGATAACCGGGAATATTGATGGCAACGTCGGATGGCGCAGGAATTTGCTGCCCCGTACTGAAGATTCCATCAGCACATACCGGTACAACGATGGAGATGGAAGAGGACGTTACGGTACGTCTGACTTGAGCGTCAAATCTTATACTCCAGAGTACGATTATCCCATAACAAATCCAAATACGGGTGAGATTCATAATCCGCCGCGTGGACGTTGTTGGATGACAAATCGACAGACAATGGAGATGTGGATTGAAGATAACCGGATCTACTTTGGTAGAGATGGCAAGGGTAGGCCAATGCGCAAGAAATACTTAACCGACGTTAATCAAGGCATAGTGCCAGTATCTATTTGGAAGCATGAAGAAGTAGGACATACTGCGTCTGCTCGTCAGGCAGTTAAAGAAATCTTCTTTGACCATGACGACCCCTTTGATAATCCAAAGTCTGTTAGCCTCGTAGAGCGTGTCATTCAGTTATCTACCCAAGCGAATGACATCATCCTGGATTCCTTCGCCGGCAGCGGCACTACCGCCCATGCCGTCCTTGCTATGAACCAGGAGGACGGCGGCAGCCGCAAGTTTATTCTGGTGGAATGTGAAGACTACGCCGATACCATTACGGCGGAAAGGGTACGCCGGGTAATCAACGGGGTTCCCCAAGCGCGGGATGCCGCCTTGCGGGCTGGGCTGGGCGGTTCCTTTACTTACTGCACGCTGGGCGCGCCGATTGATACCGAGGGGCTGCTGACCGGGGAGCATCTGCCGGAATACGGGGCGTTGGCTGCTTATCTGCTGCACACCAGCGCCGGCATCTCCGCCGGGGCCGGCGGCCTGGAACCCAGGGATGCCGACGGCCTCTTTTACCGCAGCGGGGCGGTGGATTATTACCTGCTTTACCGGCCGGAAGTGGAGTGGCTGGGCAGCCACGCCGCTATGTTCAATGCAGAGCAGGCCGGGCGCATTGCCGAGCGCAACGAGGCCGAGGGGCGCAAGGCGGTAGTCTTTGCCCCCGGCAAGTACATCGGGCAGCGGGAACTGACCGGCATGGGGATAACCTTCTGCCAGCTGCCTTACGAAATGCACCGGGCCGGCCGGTAAGCGAGAGGCCCCGGCATTATGCAATTATTGGTTGTGTTAGAATAACGTCAACCGAAGACGCTGGAGGTGAACGATATGGCCCGAATCAACCGCTTGCAGCATATCGTCCTGAACTGTCGGGACGTGGACGCTTCCGTCAGGTTCTATACGCAGGTGCTGGGGATGGAATTGGTCAGCCATAACCCGGAACGCAATATCGCCTTTCTCTCCTTTGGCCGGGAACACCACGACATTGCCCTGTTCCCCTTCCGGGAGCCGTCGGGCCGACTGGAAAAGAACCACCTGGGCCTGAATCATATTGCCCTGGAGCTTGAAGGGGGCGAGGCCGAGCTGCGGGATTATTACCGGCAGTTGCAAAACCACGGCGTGGAGATTGACGGCGCTATGGACCACGTGATGAGCCAAAGCATCTACTTCTTCGACCCGGACGGCAACCGGCTGGAGGTTTTCGTCGATATGCTGCACGACGAGGCTAAAGAGTGGCTGCACCAGAACGGCGGCGTGGCCAAACCCTTGCAACTGGAAGAAGCAACCGCCGACTAGTTTCCGCTGAATGGTCTGCCCCAGAGAGGTTAACTAAACACGACAGCCTGCCCGCTTCAACCGAATGAGGCAGGTTGTCGCCGTCAAAGGGGGGCGGGCCTTGCCGCCGGCGCCTGGCTGGCAAGGCGCTAACCTCGGGACTCTTGGATGCACTCCTCCAGCAAAGCCAGGGCCGCCCGGGCAAAGGCCCACATATTCGCTTCCCGGTCTGCCTCGCCGGTGGTCACGGTGATGACCTTTTCCACCGGGCCGGCTATGGCGATGCAGGCATGGCCGGCCGAGTCGCCGTAGCGGTTGCCGGTAGGCCCGCTGGCGCCGGTTTCGCTAATCGCCCAGGTAACGCCCAGCCCCTCGCGGATAGTGCGGGCGTTCAGTTGGGCGTAAGGCTCGCTGCTGGCGCGAATGCCGGCCATGGCCGATTCGGACACGTTCAGCAAACCCTGCTGGGCCGTGCGGGTATAGACTACCGCGCCGCCCACGTAATAAGCCGAAGCCCCCGGCACCGCCACCAGAACGGCGGAAATTAACCCGCCGCAGCTGGACTCGGATACCGCCAGAGATTGTCCGCTCTCTTTCAGCAAAGCCCCCACTGAGGCGGAAACCGAAGTTAAGTCAGGCATTGCCTTGTACCTCCTTAATTCTGAGCAGTCTTTCTGAACCGCAGAGCGAATATTATCACCAGCGGCGCCACGATGACGACCAACGCCAGGGCGCCGGACGTCCGCCCCGGCAGCCAGACCGGCGACCGGGCAAAAACGATGCCCGGCAATAAAGGTAGCACCGGCCAAAGAGCATGCCGGCGATGCAGCTTTCCGCAGCAGCCGGCGGTAAAGCTGCCTGCGATAACCGGGGTAACCGCAGCTGCCGGCAGCCGGAGCATTGCCGGTTCGCCGGCGCAAGGGCGGCTCCTTACCCCAGGGTTGGGTCCAGAATCACCTTTCCCAGAGGTTCATTGCTATCCACCAAGCGGTGAGCCGCTGCCGCCTCTGACAGGGGCAAGGTGCGGTCAATCAGGGTCTGAAACTCGCCCCGGGCGGTCAGTTCCAGAGATTGCTCCAGCTCCTCGCGCCCCTCGGCGCCCAGCCCGCTCAGCACCTGCAACCGCCGCTGGTAGAGTTTCTTCAGGTTCAAGGTTACCATCCCGCCGCCGTGGGCCCCCACGGTAACCAGCCGCCCGCCCCGGGCCAGGCTGTCAAAGGCGCTTTTCCACAGGCTCGGGTCGCCGATATTCTCGAACACTACATCTACGCCCCGGCCCCCGGTAAGACGCATAACCTCGCCGGCCAGGTCTTGCCGGCGATAGTTAACGCCATAGTCCGCCCCCAGGGACAGCCCGGTGGCTACCCGTTGGTCGGCGCCGGCGCCGGCGATAATGCGGGCGCCAATGTGGCGGGCCGCCTGCACGATGCAGCTGCCCAGGCCGCCGGCCGCCCCCATAACCAGGGCCCAGTCGCCCGATTGAAGATTGGTCAGGCGGGTTTGGGCAATGGCGAGGGGGAAGTGGCGGGCAACCACCGTGGCCTGACCAAAGGAAACGCCCTCCGGAATAATTACGCAATTGGAGGCCGGCGCCTTCAGGTATTCGGCATAACCGCCCCACCGGTGAACACCCAGCATTTGCCGGTTGAGGCATTGGTAGTGCCGGCTTGCGGCGCACTGGTCGCAGGCGTTGCAATGAATCCCCTGGGAAACAGCCACCCGGTCGTTAATTTTCAATGCTGCCACCCCCGGGCCGGTTCCGACCACCACGCCGGCCGGGTCATTGCCCAGCACCAGGGGCAGGACGGCGCCATAGCCGCCGCCGTCCTGCCGCACCTGCAAATCCAGGGTGCGGTTGACCGATACGGAATGAACCTTAACCAAGACCTCGCCGACGCCGGGCTGCGGGGTCGGCGTCTCCTCCCACCGCATAACCTCCGGCCCGCCGAACTGATGTATAACCATTGCTTTCAAGCGATTCACCTGCCTTGAGGCTGCCCGCGCCCAGGCCGTTGAAGGCGGCGCGGGAGGTCATCCGGGTTTTTTTGTTGGGCCCGTCCTTCACCTTGCCGCAGGAACCGGATCACTGTTTGGCCGGCAGCAGCCAGCCGACCAGGGCCGGCATGGCAATGAACAGTGCGATGCCGGCCAGCCGGGCGTAAAGGCCGCCGTAAACCAGGCTTACGGTCCAAAGCAAGCCGAATGCGCCGATGCCCAGGGCCGTGCCGGCCAGAATTACCGGGACGGGACGGCGGTTCTTGCGCTGTGCCAGGCGCCGCGCCGTCCATTGGCTAAAGGCCAGCAGCAAAACTGCCAGGCTGATAGCAATCAGGTAAACGATGACGACCTGCCTTTGCGGCAATCAACCATTGAAGCGCACCAGAAAGCTGGCTTCGCCCAGGGGCGCGCCGTCCAGCAGAATGGCGGCTATGTGCCACCCGGCCCGCTGTACCGGAATGCGGAAGGCTTTGATCCACCGCTGAAATAGGATGCCCTCTTCCCAGTCAATGCTTTGCGGCGGCGGCGTTTCCAGGGGAATCCCCGGCGCCTTGATGGCCACCATCAGGCGGTGGCTGCCCGGCGCGGCGCCGGCGATGCAGAAGGCGAGGTTAACGTCCAACTGCGTCAACACCGGAGACGCCGGCCCCGGCGGTTCCTCCGGCGCCGGCAGGTCAACCAGGTCGATAACTCCCCGAAAAGTCAGTGAATCGTCTGCGCCGGTCTCGGCATCCTGACAGAAAAGGGCGTACTTCAGATAGGGTTCGGCTGGGCTGGTAGTCAACCGGTCTGCTCCTTACACCAGACGCTTTTGGCAACAAACTGAACCGGGCTAATTTTACCTTAAGCCCGGCTTCGCCGGCTAGCCGCCGCCCGGCCCCGGCCGGGCGGCGCAGCTTTCCGCCGGCTTCCGATATGGTATATTAGGAACCGAAGTCAACGGGCGAAAGGTCAAGGAGAGGAGGGCAGTATGCTGGCATTTCTGGGCGGCGCCGGGCCGGAAGGCCGGGGCCTGGCTTTGCGGTTGGCCCAGGCCGGCGAGGACGTTGTAATCGGCTCGCGGGATGCCGACCGGGCCGCCCGGGCGGCGGCGGAGCTGGCCGCCCTTATCGGCGCCGGCGCCGGCAGCGTGAGCGGCGCCGGCAATGCAGCCGCCGCCGACCAGTGTTCCACCGCTTTCCTTACCGTTCCTTACGAGGCCCAGCGCCCTTTGCTGGAACAGCTGGCCGGCCCCCTGGCCGGCAAAGCCGTGGTTAATGTTATCGCCCCCATGCGGTTCGAGCGGGGTCAAGGCGCCGTTGCCGTGCCGGTGGCGGCCGGGTCGGCCGCCCAGGAGGCTCAATTGCTGCTGCCCCAATCGCCGGTGGCCGCCGCTTTTCAGAACGTCAGCGCCGAAGAATTGCAAAACCTTGAACATGAAATGGAAGGCGATGTGGTGGTCTGCGCCGACGACCGGGAGGCCAAGTCCCTGGTTATGGCCTTGACCAGGAAGATTCCCCGGCTGCGACCGGTGGATGGCGGCGGCCTGATTAATGCCCGGTATGTGGAGCAAATTACCCCCCTGCTGGTAAATATCAATCGGATATACCGGGTTCATTCCGGCATCCGGATTGTGGGGGTATAGCTGCCGGAACCAATCCGGGGCCGCGCCGACCACCCGCCCCCCACTTCGGCTGACGCGCCCCGGTAAACCGTCAGCCACTATGACTGCCCAGCGAAAGAACCGGCCGATACCGGCATGGAATTGTGGAGGTGAAGACAATGCCCAGGGAAATACTGGATTTGCAGGACCCGGAAGACCTGAAGGCAGTGAACGGCGTGTGGCGGTGGGCGCCCGGTCTGGCGCCCGGCGAACCCAACGAAGGCCTGACCGCCGGTCTGGCGGGCAGCCCGGCCCGGCTGGCGGATTACGACGATTCCGGCTGGCCGGTGTGCGACGACCTGACCGAATGGCGCTCGCGGGGGGTTGCCTTCGCCTGGTATCGCATTAAGGTTACCCTGCCGGCTCGGGTGAAGGGGCGGGATATAGCCGGCGCCCGCTGCATTTTTGAGACCTGTATCGACGACTACGGCGAGCTTTGGATTGATGGGGAATGCAATCGCGACCGGGGCGCCGTGCAGGGCTTTAACGTGCCGCAGCGGGTGGTGGTGGATGCTGAACCGGCACCGGGCGATGCCCATACCATTGCTTTGCTGGCGGTGAACGGGCCCCTCGGCGCGCCGGGGGGAGCCGTTTTTGTCCGCTATGCCTTCCTGGCCTTCGAATGGCGCACCCCGGGCTACTAGCCCGGCCAACCCCTTGCCCCGGATGGGCTGAAGACGCGGCGCCGACCGGGAAACCCGGCTGCAACAGGAGGTAACGTATGACCCTGTCCCTGGAAAAGTTCGAGCAGGGAATGACCACCCAGGAGTATATCGACGGCATCAAGGTTAACCGGCAGCCTTTCATCGACATTTACAACGGCGTGGCGGTTCCGCCGGAAGTGCATGCCTTTTTCGATGGGCTGGCGGAACCGCTGAACCTGGCGGTTTTCACCTCGGATTGGTGCGGCGATGCCCTCAGCGCTACGCCGGCCATCCTGCGCCTGGCCGACAGCACGGACCAGCTTCGGCTGAAGGTGTTCAGCCGGGATGCGGAACTGGCGTTGACCAACAGCTTTTTGCCGGAACATCGGGCCGGCACGGTGCCGGTATTCGTAACCTTTGACGCCGCGATGGGCGAAGTTTCCCGCTTCGTCGAGACGGCCCGCTCCCTGGTGCCTCAAATCGACGCTATGGACGATGCCATTGCGCAGGAAGCCGCCGCCGCCGGAACTGCCGATGCCGCAGCGGCTGCCCGGGGCAAGCGTACCGCCTTTCGGGTTGGCAAAGCGCAGGAATGGGGCGAGGTTATTCTGCGCGAGTTCCAAAGCGTGGTGGCTGAAGGCTTGACCCTGGCCCCCGGCCAGCGTCCCGCTGAAGGCGGCACCCAGTGGCCGCCGCCGGAAGAATAAGCGCCGGGCCGCTGGCCGGGGCAACGTCCCTTTTCCGCAGACCGGGGCCGGCGCAAGCGTTCAGGGCCTTCTTGCCGTCATAGCCGGGAGCAGGGAAACCGGGCCGGTTGAGCCGGCGCATTCCAGCGGCAAAAGCGCCGGGGCGGGAAACAAGCCCGCCCCGGTTTAATTGTCCCCGGGCCGCCCTTGCGCCGGTTAAACGTTGCGCAGCTTGGGATCCAGCCGGTCTCTCAGCCAGTCGCCCAGCAGGTTCATCGACAGCACGGAAAGCAGGATCGCCACGCCGGGCCAGGCGGCCACCCACCAGGAGGTAACCAGCAGCTCCCGCCCGTCGGCAATCATCAGGCCCCAGGCCGGCGTAGGCCGGGGCAGGCCGGCGCCCAAGAAACTCAACGTAGATTCCAGCAGAATTACCTGCCCCACCTCAAGAGTAGCCAGCACGATGATGGTATTAACCACGTTAGGGAAGATGTGCCGGGCGATTATCCGCCGGTTGGAGGCTCCGGCCACCCGGGCCCGGGCCACAAAGTCCTGAGATTTGATGGCCAGCGTCTCCCCCCGCACCAGGCGGGCATAGCGGGCCCAGAATATAGTAACGATAACGATGATTACCGTCTGAAAGCTGGGCCCCAGCACCGTGGCCAGCACCAGCGCAAAAAGGATGGCCGGCATGGATAAGCCAATATCCACGGCGCGCATTACTATGTGGTCAATGTTGCCGCCGAAGTAACCGGCCATCAAACCCAGGCTTGTCCCGATAAACCCGGCCAGGAAAATGGAAATGGCGGCAACGGTAAGGGAAACCCGCGCGCCGTAGATGATGCGCGTCAATATATCCCGGCCCTGTTTGTCGGTGCCGAGCAGAAACTCGGTGGAACCGCTTGGGACGGCGTAAATGCCCTCCCCCTCGCCGGCCACCCAGAAGGGAGGCTTCAGCCGGTCGCTCAGCCGGCCCACCTCCGGCTCATAGGGAGACAACCAGTCGGCGAACACGGCCGGCAGCACCAGCACCATCAGCAGGATTGCCACCGGAAAAATCGGGTAGCGGCGCGCCGTCCCCAGGGCCCGCCACACGCCGTTAACCTGGCGCACTCCGGGTATGCTGGTCGGCGCAGCTATATTTGCCATAAACTAACGCTCCTCCCGCCAGGCCGCCACTGGCCTAGTGGGTATAGCGGATACGGGGGTCCAGGTAAGCGTAAACAATGTCCACCAGCAGGTTGGCCCCGATGTAGATGCCGGCGAAGAAAATCACCACGGACTGAACTACCGAGAAGTCTTTGGCGCGCAGGGCGTCAATAGCCAGCAGCCCCACCCCGGGCCAGACGAAGATGGTCTCGATTACCACCGAGCCGGTCATGGCGCCCCCCAAAACCAGACCGAAGTAGGTTATGGGGGCGATGAGCGCATTGCGCAGGCTGTGCTTCCAGATGACCCGCCATTCCTTGAGGCCTTTAATGCGGGCCAGCTTCACGTACTCGGTATCCAGCACCTCCAGCATCGAGGAGCGGGTTAAGCGCATCAGGGCGGCCACCTGGAAATAGCCGAGGGCAATGCCGGGCATCAATATATGCTTCCAGGTGCCCCGGCCCGAAGTGGGCAGCCATTGCAGCTGAACCGCCAGCACCCACATCAGCATCAGGGCCAGCCAGAAATTGGGGAGGGACTGGCCCATCAGGGCGATTATCTTGCCGGCAAAGTCGATGCCGGTATCCTTCTTCACCGCCACAATCACGCCCAGGGGAACGGCCAGCAGAGCGCTCACCACCAGGGCAATGGCGGCCAGTTCCAGGGTGGCCGGCAGCCGTTGCCACAGCAGGTCGCGGGCGTCCTGCCCCGGGAAGCGGATCGACTCGCCGAACTTGCCGGTGGCGAAGTTGCCGATATACGTGAGGTACTGGACGTGCAGGGGCTGATCCAACCCCCAATAGGCGCTTACCCGGGCATAATCCTCCGGCGTCGCGTCCACGTCCAGCAAGGTGTCCAGCGGGTTGCCGGAGAGCCTCCCCAAACCGAAGACAATCATGCTGACGGCAACCAGGGCTATTGCCGAATGAAAGAGCCGTACCAGAATGAAGCGTTGCATCGAGCCTTTCCGGGGCGCAGGTTAACGCTGCGCCTGACAGTTCAAGCGGTCAAGGCAATATATTCTATGCCGAACCGCCTTTTGTCAATAAGCGAACCGACCGGGTGTTGACACCGGGAAAACCGCCGCTCTATACTCTGTCAGATTTCCGGGGGTTCCCCGCTGGCTCAATTTTAGTACCGGAATCGGAATGCCCTATCTGAACTTGGGGAGGTTTCCTGAAGATGACACACTGGTTTGGCCGCTCTCGAGCGCTTCTGTTAAGTTCACTGATTCTGCTGCTGGTTTTCGTGGTGGCCTGCGGTTCCGCTGCTGCCCCGCAGGTGGTGGAAGTGGAGAAGGAGGTAATCAAGGAAGTCGAGGTAGTCAGGGAGGTTCAAGTACCTAAAGAGGTGGTCGTTGAAAAAGAGGTAATTCGGGAAGTGCCGGTCGAGGTTATCCGAGAGGTCGAGGTGCTGCGGGAAGTACCCAAAGAAACGGTGATTGAAAAGGTGGTGATAGCCACCCCGACGCCAGTGCCGGCAATGATGGATGAGGTGGATGCCAAGGTGGAGCGGGTTATCTACGCCCTCGGCGAGGTGCAGGAAACCAACCGCCACTGGACCGTCGGCCGTCCGTCATATTACCAGTTTGACCCGTATTCCGAGACCCTCATCGGACTGGACGCCCAGACCAACGAGCGGATACCCCGGCTGGCCAAAAGCTGGGAATCCACGCCCGACGGCCGGGTGTGGACCTTCAAGCTGGAGGAGGGCGTGCCTTTCCACTTCGGCTACGGGGAGTTCACCTCCGCCGACGTGGTAGCGTCCTTTGACCGCATTCTGGGCGAAGATTCCCAGGTAACCGCAGTGGCCTTTTTTGACGGCGCCACCTACGAAGCCCCGGATGATTACACGGTGGTATTGAACTTTCCCCAGATTTCGCTGGATACCCCGTCCATTGTTTCCCGCGGCTTCGGCGGCGGCGAAATTATGATGTTGAGCAAGAACCAGTTCGATACCGACGGGTTGGAAGGGTTCGACGAAAAGCCGGCCGGCACCGGTTCCTATCAGTACGGCGGCAAGACGCTGGGCCAGAGCATCTGGTTCGAGAAGGCCCCCCAGCCTCACTGGCGGGGAGAGAACCCGGACTTTCAGGAAGTGGAGCTGCGCTGGGTGCGGGAAGACCTGACCCGCCTGGCGGCGCTGCTGACCGGCGAAATTCACGTGGCCGCCCTCTCCCGCGAGTTGCAGCTGGAAGCCGGCCGCCGCGGGATGCAGCCGGCCGCTGCCGGGGTGCCTACCAACTACCTGACCATGTTCCTGGGCGGCCAATACTACGGCGCCTGGCAGGAAGACTATGACCCCAGCATACCCTGGGCCAACCCGGAAACCGGCAATCTGGTTCGCCAGGCCATGAACAAGGCCATTAACCGGGAAGAAATGCTGGACCACGTCCTCAAGGGCGACGGTGAACTGATGCTCCTGACCCAGTACCACCCGGTTCTGGGTGTCTGGAACGAGGACTGGGAAAGCGATTGGGAAGAGATGTACGGCTATGACCCGGACGCCGCCAGGGAGCTGATGGCCGAGGCCGGCTTTACCCCGGATAGCCCGATGCCCTTCACTTCTTATAACTACTTCTCTGCCGATGAGCCCGAAACGGCGGTGATGCTGGAAGCATTGATTAACTACTGGGAACCCATCGGCATCGACGTAACCCTGCTGGACAGCGAATGGGGCACTGTCCGCAAGAACTACCGGGAGCGGACCGACTTCATCAAGAAGGGCGGCTGGGGCAACGTAATCACCATGCGCTCTCTGACTAACCGCCTGCGCAGTTGGTCTTCCGCCCAGGGAGTAGGCGGCGCCGGCTATTACTCCGACGTCATTGAGCGTAATTATGCGGCCTACCAGGCGCTGGATTCGGTGGACCATGACCGAATTAACCAGTTGCTGCTGGAAGTGGGCGATGACAAGTACTACAACTTTGCCGACATCCCCTTCTTCTGGTTCAGCCTGACGGTAATGTTCAACCCGGAGGTGGTGGAAAGCTGGACCTTCCCCGGCACCGCCGGTTCCAAGACCAGCCATTGGAACCTGCTGCGGGCCGCCCGGTAAGCGGCAGTATAACGCCGCCGGCAGGCTGGCCGGCAGCTAACGGGGCCTTCCGGAGAACTGACCGGAAGGCCCCGTTTTTGTCCTGCCGCAAGGCAGACTGGCGGGCATAACGCACACTGCCCGCCGACCAGCCGGGAAGACCCCGGCCTATCGCCGCTTTGGCACGGCCGCAATCGGGTATGCCCGCCCTGGCCTGGCTGTCCGTCATCCCGCGCTTCCCCGCTTTGGCACGGCCATAATGCAAGGGCTGCCACCCTGCCGGCCCTTTATCCGCCGGGCCGGGTTAGCTATAATGGCAGCGCCACAGAGTAACCGGCTGCTTGAACCGGGTAAGCAAATGCCCCCGGTAAGCAAAGGACAGGAGGAGATATGGCCGATTTTGTAAAGGTTGCCGAGTTGAGCGATGTACCCCCCGGAGACATGAAAGCGGTGGACGTGGGCGATGACCAGATTCTGCTGGTCAACGTGGCTGGCGATGTGCATGCCTGCGAAGATATTTGCAGCCACGCCTACGCCTCCCTGTCCGAGGGCGACCTGGACGGCTCCGAGGTGCAATGCCCCCTGCACGGGGCGGTGTTCAACGTGCGGACGGGCCAGGCGCTTACTCCGCCGGCAGTAGAGGCGCTCCGCACCTTCGAGGTAAAGGTGGAAGGCAACGATATTCTGGTGGGGCCAGCCCGGGAAGAGGCCTGACCGGTCCGGTTGACTGCCCTTTCAGTCAGCGGTGGAAGCGGAAAGTGGCGGATTTGCAACCGCACCGGCACCCCTGTGTGTGATGGTTCACGGTTTTGCTGCCCGGCGTCAGGTGGTCGCTGTTGGCCGGGCGGGAAACCCTTTTAGCAGCCTGCCGGCTAGTTAGGCGCTCCCGCCTCGGAGAAGGGCCAATAAACCAGCCACACCCGGCCAATGATGTTCTTGTCCGGCACCGGCCCCCAATCGCGCGAGTCGTTGCTGTACCCCCGGTTGTCGCCCATCACGAAATACTCGTCCTTCGCCAGAACGCGCGGCGGCAGACTTACCGAATCCGGGTTAGCCACGTACGGTTCCAGGTGCGTTTGTCCGTTTCGCTTCAGTTTGCCGGCAACAATCTCCACTTCATCCCCGGGCAGGCCCACTACCCGCTTGACGAAGTCCCGCCTGGGTTCACTGGGGTAGCGGAAAACTATAATATCGCCGAACTGCGGCTCGCTGAACGGGTAATGCACTTTGACTTCGGGCGGACGCCAGAAGGGAATGATGCGGGCAAGGCGGTTCTGGTCAAAGCGCCAATAGCTCAACTTGTTTACCACCAGGTACTGGCTTCCCTTCAGCGTGGGGGACATGCTCTGCCCTTCCACCCGAAAGTTCTGCATGCTGGCCTGGATTGCGATAAACACCACCACCGCCAGAACCACCGCTTCCAGAATTTCCCTTGTTACTGCCGACATACTTCAGGCAACCCGCTCATTAGCGTCATTTGACCAGAATGGAAAAACCCTTCTTCTGACCAGTCTAATTTAATCTAAAAGCAGGCTAAAGGCAACCGGGCGTCGCCACCCGGTTGGGCTGCCAACATTGTCGGCCAGCCTGGGCCGTGCTATGCTGTTAAAGTACTTATAAAATGCGAGCATAAGCGATTTGCCGCTCCTTTCTGCTGTCCCTTACTGCCGGCTGCGCCGGTTGGCATTAGTCTTTCTGGTTCTGGCCGCCACTATTGCCTTCGGGTTTGCGCCGGCTTCGGCCAACGGCCGCGCCACGGTAATCGCCAACCATGAGCAGGGGCCTTACCGGGTAGAGGTGGCGATTGTGCCCAGCCGGCCGGTGGTCAACAACACGCACCTCAGCGTGCGACTGTTTCCTTTGGGCAGCGAAAGCCCGCTGACCCGCGCCCGGGTGCAGGTCAGCGCTGCCGGGCCGGCTAACTCCGGCGGTTTCGGGCCTTTGGTTGCCGACAACAACGTGCTGCCCCAGTTTTTCGAAACCACTTTGCCTTTTGCCGAACCCGGCCCCTGGCGGGTCAGCATCAGCGTGGCTACCGACCTGGGGCAGGAAACGATACTGGTTCCGATGGAGGTTCGGGCCAGGGAACCGATTAACCTGATTCTGCTGGCAGCCATTGCGGTAGCCGTAGCGGCGCTGGTTATCTGGACTTACGATCGCCTGCGCAGCCGCCGTCGCCGCCGGACATTATCCTGAAATAATTCCCGCCGGCAGAGCAGGGTAAAGGTTTTAGCGTATTATGGCGGAACTGCTCCGTCCTTTGGCAATTATCGGGCTTTATGCCCTGTTGCTGCCGGTTTTCGGCCCGGCGCTGGACCACCACTTCGCTGAGTGGCAGCACAACCACGACCATATTTATCTGGGCAGCCGGGCCGGTTTCGGCGCCGACCACGTCCATGCCTACGAGCTTTCCGGCCGGCACGAACACCGGCCGGCGCCGGCCAGTCGGAACGGTCAACCCCTTCCCGAAGGCCTGGTTTTTCTCACTGCCTTCGACAGTGCCGGCGCCGGGGCCGTCTATGCGCCCATCGGTTCAGCCGCCGCCTCGCTCTGCTTCCCCGCCTCGGGCGGCTGCCCGCCCCTGGCCGGCTATCTGGCCGAGGAGTCGGTTCCCCCCGGTTTCACCCCTGCTCCGCCGCGCAAGCCGCCGACTTTTTAGCCTTCCGGGCCGGCCGACCGGGTTGTCGGCGGCGCCAACGCTGTTTGCCATTCCTTTCCTTCCGCCGGCTCCGGCCGGTTCAGCAGCGGCTGGCCGGCTGAAGCGTCCGACCGGAAAGCCGCCGGAGCTTTGCCGCTCCCGGTTGGTTCCCTTAATGCGCGGAACCAACCGGGGATGCCCGGTAAACCCAATGGCCCGAATAAGGAATGGCCGGCTCTCCCCTCGTCTGAAGTATTGGCTCTGGAGGCTCGTTATGCAGTTTTATGGTTCTAACCGGCTGATTTGGTTTGTGGGGCCGCTGCTGGCCTTTGCCCTGCTGCTGACTGCCGCCTGCGGCGGCGGCAGCGCCCCTGAAGATGTTTCCTTTACGGCAGCCTTTGCCGACGGAAAGCTGACCCCGGATACCCTGCAAGTCAGGCAGGGCGACAACATAACCCTGAGTATCGAAAGCGACCGGCCCGGCGTTTTTCACCTGCACGGCTATGACCTGGAACGGGAAGCGGCGCCGGGCGCCAATGCCGACTTTCAGTTTGCGGCCGACGCCACGGGGCGTTTTTTGATTAACTTCCACGGGCCGGCCAACCAGCCGGAGGCTGACCCGGCCGACGTCCTGGAAAAGAGTATGCAGGATCTGGCCGGCTTGGCCCATTCCGCTTCGGACAGCCGGAATGTGGGTGGTATGGCCTACACCGGCAGCGTCAACCCGTCCTCCGACGGGCCGGACGCCCTGGGCCTGAATGAAAGCATGGGCCACGCCAGCGGCGGCGGCATGGACCACGGCAGTATGGAGCACGGCCTGGCGGAAGTGGCCCGCCCGGCTGCCGTGTCCATAAACGCGCGGGCCGATGACCACGGCGGCGTCCACGTTGGGCTTGCAACCGAGGGTTGGCGCTGGGCCCCGGAAGAGGTTAACCTGGAAAACTCGCCCAACGCCGGCCACGCTCACATCTATGTCGATGGCGTAAAGATGAGCCGGGTTTATGGCCCCTATCACTACCTGCCTGACCTGGAACCCGGCCAGCGCAACGTGCGGGTTAACCTGAACGACAATCAGCATAGCGTTATGACCTGGCAGGGTGAACCATTGGAAGCTTCGGTTACGGTAACCGTACCCCCGGCCAGCGCTGACCGTCGCCCGCCGGAGCCGGTAGTCGCCGAAGCGCCCATGTCAGTGGGAATCGTCCCCCATGCGGATGCGCTGGGCGGGTATAACCTGCAAGTTTCCGCGCCGGGCTTTACCTTCGCCCAGGAACCCGGTCTTCCCCATGTGCCGGGACAGGGTTACGCCTTGCTCAGTATCAATGGCGAGCCCTTTAACCGTATGTATGTACCCTGGCTGCAAGCGCCGGCCCAGGGAGCGGGAACCCATACCTTCAGCGTAGCCCTGCTGAACAATGAGGGCCGGCCTTATCATTACAATGGGCGGCCGGTGTCAGCTACAGTGTCGGTGGATGAAGGGGATAAGGGAGAACCAAGCGGCCCGGGCCACCACGCTGACGGCGCAGCCGGCGGCGACCACCACCACGGCGGGGACGGCGCCGCGGCCGTTGAGTTGGAGCTGGGTTACCTGGAGGTGCTGCCCCGGTAGCCCAGCTGGCAACGCTGCTCCTTTTCCCGACGGAAAATAGTGGGGCAGACCGGCCGGTCTGCCCCGCTTTCGGGTCAGTGAAACGCCGCCGGCGGCCGGCCGCCATGCCCACGGCGCCGCCCCGGCCCGCCGGGAATTGTCCTTCGGGGGAACAGCCCTGGCAGCAGCGAAAATGCAGACCGGCGGCCGGTAATTACTGCGCCAGCAGCTGCTCCAGACCGCCGTGCCAGGCGGCGGCGATTTCCTCCACTGCCAGGTCCAGATAGCCGCCCAGTCGGAAGCGGTCGCCTCCGGTGGTTCCCAGCGGCAGCCAGGGCGCCCCGGCCTGAGCCGCCATAGCTTCCAGCCGGGAACGCCGCTCCGGGGGCAGGGCAACCACAATGCGGGACTGCCGCTCGCCAAACAGGACGGCATCCCAACGGAGGCCGGGCCGGGCCAGCGTCCGCCCGCCCCGGAAGCCGATGCCGCCGGCCAGAGAACATTCGGCCAGGGCAACTGCCAACCCGCCGTCAGCGCAGTCGTGGGCCGCGCAGATTACCTCATCCCGGATCAGTTGCCGGCACAGCCTCTGTACCCTTCGTTCCTGAACCAGGCTGATGGCCGGCCGGCCGGCTACCTGTTCGTGAACGGTCTGCAAATACTCACTGCCGGCCAGGTCAGCAGACCGGGGACGCAGCTGCCCCTGTCCCAGCAGGTACACTGCCAACCCTTCTTCGGGAAAGGCCGAACCGGTACGGCAGCCGACGTCTTCCAGCAGCCCCAGGCCGCCGGCTATGGGCGTAGGGTAGATGGCCTGCCCGTGGGATTCGTTATACAGGCTCACATTGCCGCTGATTACCGGCACGCCGAGGGCCCGGCAGGCGCGGGCCATGCCCCGGATGCACCATTCCAACTGGTAATAAACTTCCGGGCGTTCCGGGCTGCCGAAGTTCAGGCAGTCGGTCAGAGCCAGCGGTTCTGCGCCGACGCAGGTAAGGTTGCGGCAAACCTCGGCCACTACTATCTGCCCGCCCCGGTAGGGGTCCAGGTAGCAGTAACGGCCGTTGCCATCGATGCACAAGGCAATGGCCCGGTTTCCGCCCTTGATGCGCAGTATGGCGGCGTCGCCGCCCGGCCCGGCCACCGTATTGGTTTGCACCTGGTGGTCATAGCGGCGGTACACGCTGGCCTTGCCGGTTATGTTGGGCGCGCGCAGCAAGGTCAGCAGGGTTTCCGCCGGGCTTTGGTCTGGCATGGGAACTTCGTTCAGCACCAGCCGCTGCCGGGTTAACTGGTCGGCTGACGGTCTGCCCGACAAACGGTAGCGGGGAGCCTCGCTCAAGTGCTTGATGGGCAGCTCCGCGATAACCTGGTCGCCATCCAGGATGCGGGCCTGCGGTTCTTTAATTACCCGCCCAATTTCCCGACAGGGTATATCCCACCTGGCAAACACCTGGCGCACTCGTTCCACGCCCTCCGGCGGCGTTACCAGCAGCATTCGTTCCTGAGACTCGGACAGCATTACCTCGTAGCCGGTCATTCCCGATTCCCGGCGGTGCACCTGGCCGATGTCCAGGATGATGCCCCGACCGCCCCGATAAGCCGACTCTATGGCGGCGCTGGTCAAGCCGGCTGCGCCCAGGTCCTGGATGCCGCTGACCCAGCCGGTAGCCAGCGCCTCCAGGCAGGCCTCGATTAGCGTCTTTTCCAGAAAGGGGTTGCCCACCTGCACCGCCGGCCGCCGCTCCTGCTCCTCCTCAAAGGTACGGGAGGCCAGGCCCGAAGCGCCATGAATGCCGTCGCGCCCGGTATCGGCGCCAACCAGCAGCAGCGCGCTGCCCACCCGGTCGGCGGCGGCGGAAGCCAGTTCGGCGGTGGGCGCCAGGCCAACGCACATTGCGTTGACCAGGGGGTTCTGCGAGTAGGGTTCAGCGAAACAGATTTCCCCGGCGACATTGGGGACGCCGATGCAGTTGCCGTACCAGGAGATGCCCTCTACCACGCCGCGGAAGAGGCGGCGGTTGGCGGGCGAATCCAGCGGGCCAAAGCGCAGAGAGTTCAGGAGGGCGATGGGCCGGGCGCCCATGGCCAGAATGTCGCGCACGATGCCCCCCACGCCGGTGGCGGCGCCCTGCAGCGGCTCCACCGCTGAGGGGTGGTTGTGCGATTCCACCTTGAACACCACTGCCAGACCGCCGCCAATATCCACCGCCCCGGCATTTTCCGCCCCGGCCCGGGACAGCGCCCGGGGCGAACTGCCGGGGAAGAAACGGAGCAAAGGCCGGGAGTGCTTATAACCGCAATGCTCGCTCCACAAGGCGCCGAACATCCCCAGCTCGACCGGGTTAGGCTCCCGGGCCAGCCGTTCAACAATCATGTCGTATTCGGCCCGGCTGAGGGCAATTTCATCCAGAAGCTCTTTGGTTACCGGCATTGGCTTTCAGCCCGTCCCCGGCAGGCCCGTTTCCTCGGGAAAGCCCAGCATCAGGTTCAGGTTTTGGATGGCTGCGCCGCCGGCCCCCTTGCCCAGATTGTCCAGCAGGGCGACCAGCAGCACATGGCCTGAAGGGTGGGGCGCTACGTGCAGCCGGATGCAGTTGGTATCATTGCAGGCCTCCGGGTTGAAGCTATGCTCATCCAGTTCGGAGGGAGCCGGCAGGGGCGCTACGGCCACAAAGGGCTCTTCCCGGTAACGCCGGCTGAGGGTTTCCCATACCTGGGCGCCGTCAACGCCCGAGGCCAGCAGCGCAGCATGGAGGGGTACTTGCACCCGCATGCCGCGGCGAAAAGGCCCCACGGCGGGAACAAACTGGGGTTCGGACTTAAGGGCGGCGTATTGCAGCATCTCCGGCACGTGCTTGTGCCGCTGGCAGAGGGCATAGGGAGCCTCGTAAGGCAGGTTGGTCAGCCCGGTCTCCGGGTCTTCCCATTTGGCAATCAGGGAATTGCCGCCGCCGGAGTAGCCGGACAGAGCGTTGATGGAGATGGGGGCAGCCGGGTCCAGCAGCCCGGCATCGATCAGCGGGCGAACCAGCAGAATAAACCCGGTGGGGTAACAACCGGGGTTAGCCACGTATTTAGCCGCGTTAATGGCTTCCCGTTGGCCCGGCGCCAGTTCCGGCAGCCCATAGGCCCAGCCCGCGGCGACCCGGTGGGCCGTGCTGGCGTCAATCAGGCGGGTATCGGCCGCGGCCGCCCAGCCGGCAGCCTCCTGCGCCGCCGCATCGGGGAGGCAGAGAATTGCCACGTCCGCTTCCATAATCCGCTCCCGGCGTTCTTCCGGGTTGCGCCGCAGTTCCGGTGGAAGGGTCAGCAGCGCCACGTCTTCCCGCCCGGCCATCCATTGGTGGATGCGCAGGCCGGTGGTGCCGGCGTGTCCATCGATAAAGACCTTGGGAAGCATAATCAGCCTCTATAGTAAAGAATTGCCGCTCACCGGGCGCCCCAAGTTTAATGCCGCAGCCCCGGTTGGCGCAACGCCGGCGCAACAGCCCGGCTCGTGGCCGACCGGAACGCCTTGACGGCGGCCAGCGGGTTCGGGTACATTCCATAATAACTGAATTCACCGGAAAGCCCATGCCTGCCTCAAGGAAGGTTTACCATGCCAATTTATGAATACCACTGCCCGGCTTGCAGCCATAAGTTCGACAAACTTCAGGCGATGAATGCCGCTGGCGCCGACTGCCCCCGATGCGAACAGCCGGCCAAACGGGCCATTTCCGTTTTCGCGTCCATAGCATCGGGCGAAAGTTCCGGCAGCGGCGAGTTCAACGCCATGCCAACCCCGCCCCGGAGCGGCGGCTGCTGTGGCGGCGGCTGTTTCCACTGAAACGGCGGGCCGGCAAATACCGGGAGCTTATGCCGGGGCAGCCAGGCCGCCCGGTCGGGAAGGCCCTTGACACCCCCTGCCCCAAATGTCAGACTACCTCTGCTGAATACTTGGCGTCCCGTCTCCGGTTGCTGCCGGCTTGGCTGCGCCGGAGTTGCCGGGCGCAAGAAGTAACGGGAGGAATTGCATGGCGGACGTGAAAATCGAGATCCGAGCTAACGGCCCGAACCGGGTAACCGGGCCCATTGACATTGTGGACCAGTCGGGGAACAATTACACCATTCCCGAAGGGCAGTGGGTTTCCCTGTGCCGCTGCGGCGCTTCCGGCAACAAGCCCTTTTGCGACGGCGGCCACCGGGACGCCGGGTTTCAGGCGCCCAGCGAAGCCCAGTAAGCAGTAACGGAACCGGCACTCTGATACCAGGACGCAGCAGCGTCGGCGGGACGGCCAATTGCGCCGGCCTCCCGAAGGCCCTGCGTCTTTTATTTTGGAGGACTGCATCGACGCAGCGGAAAGAATGCCTGACGCCGGCACGATTTTTGAGGCGGCTAAGGCCCTCTTCGCCCAATATCAGGCCGGGGAGACCTTTACCGCATTGCCGGGCCCCTGGGGCATCGACACCATCCCGGCGGCCTACGCGGTGCAGCGGGAATACCTGAAGCTGCTGGCAGAGGTTCAGGGGCCGGTTGCCGGCTACAAGCTGGCTTACACCACGGCCACCATGCAGCAGCGGGCCGGCTGGCGCGAACCCTGCGCCGGGGCGCTGCTGTCCGGCGTGATTTACCCCTCGCCGGCGGAGCTGCGGGGCGCTGACTACCGTCGGTTGGGTATGGAAGGTGAAATTGCGGTGCGTCTGGCCGCCGACCTGCCGGCGTCGGGCGCTCCCTACTCGCGGGACTCGGTGACCGAGGCAGTGGGCGCGGTAATGGCCGCTGTTGAAGTAATCGATATGCGCCTGCCGGAGGGTATGGACGGCCTGGCGCGCACCCTTACTTCCGTGGCGACCAATATCTCTAACGCCGGAGCCGTTCTGGGCCCGGAGGTAACCGACTGGCGGAACCTGGACCTGGCAGCGGTCAGAGGTTCGGCCAGCATCAACCGGGAAGAGGTGGGCGCCGGCTTCGGCTCTGACGTAATGGGACACCCCTTCGAGCCGCTGGCCTGGCTGGCCAACCGGCTGGCGGATGAGGGGCGGCCGCTGACCCGGGGAACCGTTGTTATTACCGGCAGCATTGTGCCGCCCAGGTTTCTGCAGCCGGGCGACCGGGCGGTGGTTGCCGTGGCTGGCCTGGGCGAGGCTGCTCTGGCAGTGCGGTAACGGCTTCCATCGGTTTTGGGCGCCGGATGGACGCATCGCTGGTTTCCGCCAGCTGCTCTGGCAGTGCGGTAACGGCTTCCATCGGTTTACCCTCGTCCGGCCATTGGCGATAACCGGCTTTTACCCCGGCAGTTGACGCCGGCGGTTTTGCGCTGCCGTCCGCCGCAGTTCCCCGTTGGCCCGATGATTGCCTCCCTAACCGGGGCCGGCCCGGCGGCGGAGTTGACGCACGCTCCGCACCGCGGTCAGACGTTCTTCAGCCAGGCGGTCGGCGGCCTGGGCGGTAGTTACCTCTTCCTGCCGGGCGGTATGGATTACCCGCTCCATAATTTCGTAAATCCGCTCCGTCCTTTTCCGGGCCAGTTCCGGGTTGTAGGCCATTCCCACCTCTGCCGATACGTTGATGATGCCGCCGGCGTTGATTACATAGTCGGGCGCATACAGAATGCCCCGCCGGTGCAGGTCGTCCCCGTTGGCATCGGTCAACAGCTGGTTGTTGGCCCCGCCGGCCACGATGCGGCTGGTCAGACGCGGGATAGTATGTTCGTTGATAACGCCGCCCAGGGCGCAGGGCGAGAAGATGTCGCAGTTCACGTCGTAGATGTCTTCCGGGGCTACCACCTCAATGCCCATAGCGGCGGCCCTTTCCCGGGCGCCCTGGTAAACGTCGGCAGCCACCACCTGGGCGTCCTCCTTCAGCAGATGAGCCGCCGTCTGGGCCGCCACCTTGCCGAAGCCCTGCATCGCTACCCGCCGGCCCCGCAGGGAATCGCTGCCCCACACCTCTTTGGCGCAGGCCTTCATACCCATATACACGCCCAACCCGGTCATGAGCGACGTGTCGCCGCTGCCGCCCAGCGCCAAAGGCAGCCCCACCACATAGTCGGTTTCCTGGCTCACATACTCCAGGTCCCGGCCAACGCTGCCCACGTCGGTAGTAGTCAGGTAACGCCCGCCCAGGGCCTCCACACAGCGGCCATAAGCCCGCAGCAAAGCCTCCGTCTTCTGGGTATGCGGGTCGGCGATGATTACCCCCTTGCCGCCGCCCAGCGACAAATCGGCGGTGGCCGCCTTGTAGGTCATGGCCCGGCTCAAACGCAGGGCGTCCTGCAGCGCCTCCTCCTCGGAAGCATAAGGCCAGATGCGCGTACCGCCGCAGGCCGGCCCCAGGGTAGTATCGTGAATTACCACAATGGCCTTCAGGCCGGCCGCCGGGTCGGTGAACATTGTCAGCTGTTCGTAACCGTACTGGTTCAGATAGTCAAAAACCTGCATGGCAACTACTCCCTCAAAAGCAAAAGTTCGGGAGGCCGGGAATAAGTTTGCCTCACAATATAATTATACTAAATGGCTGACGGCGATACACCGGGCCGGGGCCGCCGGTTCGTGGAATTGGGGCGACGGGCCTGGCGGGAGGCTGGCGGGTGAAGGAACCGGGGGGCTAGGTCGTATAAATTTCCGCAAGCCCGGCCATAGCTTCCGGGAACTCTTCCCTGTTGAATACCAAACGGAAAGTGCCTTTGGCCGGCCCGTCTTTAACGGTCATACTTCCGCAGTTAAAGGCGTTCTGGAGCGTTTCCAGCACCTTTTGCTTATATACGGTGTCAGGGTTGTCCTTCAGGTGTTCGCCTTTGGTCTCAAAGACCAGAAAATGCGGTTGAGCGCCGTTGCGGCCGGCCATAGCGACGAAATCGGGCCAGATGCGTTCCTGCCGCCAGCCCCGCAGGTAATAGTCGCCCTGCTGCCGAACCGCAACCCGATGCCACCACCTTAACGCCCGCTGTTCATCAAGGTACAATGCGAACTGCCGCTCCAGGTCGCTGTCAAACTCCCGATGAAACACCTGCTCAAAGAGGCTCAACTGCATGGGCATGCCCTTATTCGCAAGCGTCGGGCCGGCCGGGTCAATAGTAATTTCATAAGATTCTTTCATTTTGAAGTTGGGCCGGCCGGCCTGCAAGTCAAAGGAAATTTCGCCTTTCCCGAGCTTTTGCTGAAAGGCTTCCTGGGCCTGACTACCCAGCGCCTCGCTTACCGCTTTCCGAAGTTCCCAACAGATATAAGACCGCCGGTCGTGAATATCAGCGTCGCTGGAGTCCCGCTTCCGCCATATTGCAACCATTTCCTGCGCCAGCCGGGTTGCCTGCCAGGGGTTCGGCACTATATCGGCAATGCGGCGGGCGAACCAGGCGATTTGCATAGTCTTGTCAATGAACACTTCCTGGTCCTGGTGGAACACCGCCGGCGTTTCGCCAACGTCAACGGTTGCCGTTTGCCGCCGGGCCTGTTCCGGCATTGAGGCCTGCAGCTCCCCGGGCACGTGCAGGGCGTCCCACTCAATGGCCGGCAGAATGTGCCGTTGGTAATCCAGCTCAACCCATCCGGCGCCTTCCTGGTGCAGCACCATCGGCAGGAAGATGTTTTCGCCCTTGAACTTTTCCCGCCGGGTTACCGTAACGGGGGTCAGGTCGGCCGATTCGGCGGTTACCTCGCCGGCCAGACCAGTCATCCCTTCCGCTTCCAGCCCCCGTTGCACCTGGACTACGGCCTCGCCGACGCTGGTGTTCCAGCAATAGACGTAGCATTGGTCCAGCCGCTCAACCCCGGTACGCTGCGCAAAGGGTTGGCGCATTACCCGGCCAACCAGTTGGGTAATGGCGCGCTGGGCGGTGGTATTGTCCAGCATTACCAGCAAGTAGGCGAAGGAACAATCCCAGCCTTCCATCAGCGCCGCCCGGGTAATAATCCACCGCACCGGCGACAATTCAGACAGCAGGTCAACGCCGGTCAGCTCGTCCATTTCCGAAGACTTTACGGCGATGCTTTCGGCGGGTACAGCCAGTTTGCTGATTAAATGCTCCCGCACGTCCTCGGCGTGAATCCGCTCGCCGTCCCGCTGCTCCTTGCCGGTGCGCTCAACCCGTACCACGGCAACCGGCCGGATGTAGCGTCCCCCTTGATGCTGCAAGGCGACCGCATCGGCGGCCAGAAGCTCCAGCTGGTCGTGCGCCTCGGCCAAAGTATGCTGCCAGTCGGTATTGGTAAAGGAGCTGACCTTCACCGGCAGCTTAATCATCTGCTCATTCTTGAGTTCCACGCCGGTAATGTCCACCAGCAGGTTGCTGATGCCGCGATTGGGGGTGGCGGAAAGCTCAATTACCAGGCTCGGGTCCAGGCGGTTGATTGACTGGACGAACTCCTGGTTGGCATCGGTTCTGGCGCCGTAGGCCTTGTGCGCCTCGTCCAGCACCACCACCGGACGGAGCATCTTGAACAGGTTGAAGAGGCTGTGCTTGACCGGCCCGCCCTCGGCGGTTGGTTCCAGGTCCGGGCTCCGTTCCAGCAGCCGGCCGTCCCCCAGCAGGTCGTCGCCGTCGGGAAAGAACGTGGGGTAGCGCCCCGAATCGCGGAACATGCGCAGAAAATCCCGCCCCTTCCGCCGGTTAGCCGCCGGCAGCATCAGCAGCATTACGCAAAGGTAGTTGGCTACATCGCCGGAAGTAAAGTAATCGTCTTTCTGCAGCAGCTTGAACCGGCCGGCGCTGGCCCGTTCCAGCAGCTCCCGGTAAGGGTGTTCCCGGTTCCGCAGCGCGGCCCGCGTCTGGTCGTAAATGGCGCGGGTAGGGGTAATCCACAGGGTCAGGCCCGTCTGCCGGTTCAGTCGTTCCAGCGCGGCGGCGGCCAGCAGCGTCTTGCCCCCGCCGGTAGGAACCTTGAAGCAGACGTGCGGAATGGGCCGGTCGGCCTCATCGGTGCGGCTCACGTAATCGCCGGCGCTCTGGGCCACGCCGCCAGCCTCCTTCAGCCGCTGCCAGGCCGTTTTCGGGTAGTTGCGCGAATCTTCCGGTATATCCACCTGGGCCGATTTCAGGGCTTCGATCGCTATTGCAGACTTCTGGCGGGCGTCTTCCAGCGCCTCCAGCCAGCGGGAGAAGGCGTTCAAGGTCGATTCCTGGTACTCTTTCAACTCAAACATAACGGATTACGCTCGCAGCCGTTGGTGAATCTGGTAAGGCAGCTGGCAGAAGGTTATCCCCATGCCGGTCAGTTCCCGCTGCCCGATATACTTGCCGGGGGCAAAGACTACCGCCTTGCGCCCCTCCGCCCGGTTGCGCTCGCCAATGCGCCCAGCCTGCTCCGCATTGAACATGGCGGCGTGGCTGCCCAGCCATTCCACTTCCGGCCGGTAAAGCAGGTAGTAATCCACCGCCCCGCTGCGGTAGAAGAGGCCGTCGGCATCCCTGGGTTCCAGGCCGTCGGCCCCGGCGGAAATGCCGGCGCTGGTGTGCAGCAGATAGGCGGCCAACGCCCCGTATTCCGGCAGCTGCTCCCCGGTCAGCAGCCCCTCGGTATCAATCGGCGCGCCCAGCGTGCAGTAGGTGAAGGAGCCGCCCAACCCTTCCCGAAGGGATTTATCCCGCGCTTCGGGAACCCCGTTGATTACCCGGCGAACCCGCTCGGCGGTAATCGTATCGGCGTAGTCTTCACATTCCACCAGAATAAACTTGCGGCTGCCGCCGTCCTCCCGGTTCAGGGCAAGGACGGCGTGGGCGGTAGTGCCGCTGCCAGCGAAGGAATCCAAAACTATATCGTTTTTGTCAGTTGATATTCTGACTATATTCAGTAGTAAATCGGTTGGCTTGGGAGTAGGAAAAGTTTGTCCCCTTCCGAACATCTGCTGCAATTCTCTGGTGGCGTCTGTTGCAGTTCCTACATTGCTCCAAATAGTAGATATGTTTCTGCCTCTTGTTCGGGCTTCGAAAAGGAAACGTTTGTATTGTGGTCTGGCTGTACCCGTCCTGCCAAAGATAATTCGGTTATCTTGCATTGCTTTTTCAAATCGTTCCTGAGAGAACCTCCAGCATCTACCCGTAGGAGGCAAATGGACCATACCGGTATTAGGGTTGATGATCTCGTAAGTCAGATTCTCTCTGATGTTTGGGGCATCCATTGGGTCCGCTACCCAAGGGCCTCGCGAGTCATTATCAGGGTTTGCGAACCGGCTTTCGTCAACATCGCCGGCATTGAAAACAAACGATGAACGGTCTCGTGCATAGCAAAGTATGTAATTGTGCGAAAGTGAAACATCAATATCGTTCTGACTAGACTTCCGGTGGTGCCAGACAATAGCAGCAACAAAATTCCCCTCCCCAAACACCTCATCCATCAGCATCCGCAAATGGTGCTGTTCGTTATCGTCAATGGACACGAAAATAACCCCGTTGTCGGCCAGCAGTTCCTTCAGCAGCTGCAAGCGGGGCCACAGCATGCACAGCCATTTATCGTGCCGTTCCAGGTCTTCCCCGTCCACCGGGGTTTGCTGCCTGAACCACTCCTTCATCAGGGGGCTGTTAACCTTGTCGTTGTAAACCCAGCCCTCGTTGCCGGTATTGTAGGGCGGATCGATGTAGATGCATTTGACCTGGCCGGCGTAGCGGGGTAGCAGGGCTTTGAGGGCGTGAAGGTTGTCGCCGTGGATTATGAGGTTGTCATCCTGGCCGGCCGGGTTCAGGGATTTGGCGGCGTCGGGGTTCAGGGGTCGGTAAGGAACCGCCAGGTGGTGGGCGTAGATGAACTGCTTACCCTTGAAATCCAGCGTGGGCATTCTCCGGCTCCCTCCCCCGTTATCGGCGCAAATATACCACAACCCGGCGCCGGCAAGCCACATTTTCGGCCCCGGCCCCCGGGCAGTTGCCCTCCGGGTGTGGCAACCTTGCGCCGTCTGCGCTAGTATGTAGGGCAGACTTGTCTGAGGAGCAGGCCAGGATGAAGAACAAAATCTACCCGTCCTTTGACGCGGCGGTAGCCGACGTTCCCGACGGCGCCGTCTTCATGGCGCCGGGGTTCAGCGGCGTAGGGGTTCCGCGCAACCTGCTGGCCGCCCTGAACCGGCAGGGAGCCAGGGAGCTTACCGGCATTTCCAACAACGCCGGCACGCTGGACGATAAGGTGGACGTAGGCACCCTGATTGCCGCCGGGCAAGTAAAGAAGATGTACGCCGCCTTCACCGCCCCGACCCACCCTTCCCAGATTACCCCCTTCGTCCGCATGTATAACGACGGGGAGGTGGACGCCGAACTGGTGCCGCAGGGAACAATGGCCGAGCGCATTCGGGCCGCCGCCGCCGGCATCGGCGCCTTCTATACGCCGGCCAGCGTCGGCACGGAACTGGCCGAAGGCAAGGAACACCGGGAAATCAACGGCCGCGCCTACGTGCTGGAATACCCGCTCCACGCCGACTATGCCCTGATTCGCGCCTGGCGCGCCGACGCCTTCGGCAACCTTCAGTTCCGGCTGGCCCAGCGCAACTTCAACCCGATAATGGCGATGGCGGCCCGGGTTACCGTGGTGGAGGTGGAGGATGAGATTGTTCCCGTCGGAGAGCTGGACCCGGATGCGGTTCACGTCCCCGGCGTGTACGTTAACCGGCTGGTGAAAATCCCCTCCGACGGCATCTTCGACTGACCACGAAATCGGCCGCCCCCGGCGTCTTTCCCCGGCGCCGGAGGCCCGCAAGGAGGAAACCGATGGCGACGGATAAGCCCAGGCTGGAACGTCAGGCTATGTGCGACCGCCTGGCGATGGAGTTTCAGGACGAGTGGATTGTGAACCTGGGGGTGGGCATGCCTACCCTGTGTTCCAACTACGTTGACCCGGACAAGGAGTTGGTGTTCCACTCGGAGAATGGCGTTATCGGCTACGGGCCGCTGGCTCCGGCCGGGGAGGAGGACAAGCACCTGGTAAACGCCGGCGGGCAGAATGTGGTGGCAGTGCCCGGTATGGCGATTGTGCATCACGCCGATTCCTTTGCCCTGATTCGCAGCGGTATGGTGGACGTTACGGTTATGGGCGCCTATGAGGTGGCCGAGAACGGCGACTTCGCCAATTGGCGCATTCCGAACCGCAAGGGTGGGGGCATCGGCGGCGCGATGGACCTGGCCGCCTGCGCCAAACGGGTATTCATCGCCATGGAACACACCACCCGGGACGGTAAACCGCGCCTGCTGAAGCGCTGCTCTCTGCCGATTACCGCCCCCGGCGTGGTAACCCTGGTGGCCACCGACCTGGGCCTGTTCCAGGTAACGCCCCGTGGTTTCGAGCTGCGGGAGCATGCCCCCGGCTGGTCTCCGCAGGAGATTCAGGCGCTGACCGAAGCGCAGCTGATAACCCCCGACGACCTGAAGGAGTTCCGGTTCCGTGGTTAAGGGGGTAACGGGCGCCGGAGGCTAATCGGCACAGATTTAAGTCGGCTTAACCCGAGAGAACCATATGTACACCGAGTTTACGATAGAGAATTTCCGCTGCTTCAAGAGTTTAACCGCTGAGAAATTAGCCAGGGTTAACCTGATTGCCGGCAGGAACAACACTGGCAAGACGGCATTTCTGGAGGCCTTGTGGTTGCATTCCGGCCCCAATTTGCCAGACCTGGGAACTCGGTTGCATGCCTTCCGTGGCGTGCAACGCTCGGACCCGGCTCACTTGCTTCACGACCTGTTCCACGACTTTAATCCTGAACATTCCGTAAACCTCGTTGGAAAAGGGCACTGGGGAAAGCGCTCCCTTGAGATTTCTTCCCAATCCGCTGAATCCAGCAACAGTGAAGACCTGGGAGGATCGTTTTTGGATTTGTATTCTGCCATCCCGGGGCTGCCAGATCCGGCTGCCTCAGCAATTTCAAATTCTGTGATTGTGCTGGACTATACCGACGAAGATAAGAAGACCCACCGCTCCATTGGACGCTTGATTCAATCAACCGGGCCTTCAGCAAACTTGGGCCCTAATATGCAAGTGGGAATAACAGCCCAGGATATGGTAACCAAGCAGGCCCGATTGCCTAAGCGTCCTGGCAACATATTTATGAGCGCACGGCATCGCAATGACCCAATAGAAGATGTGGTCAGGTTTGGGGAAGCGGAACTGTCGGGGTATTCCAGCAGGATTGTGGAATGTCTGCAACGGGTCGATCCGAGAATCAAGCGTTTGGTTACCATCGCCGCCCCGTCGGCCCCGATGATTTACGCTGACGTGGGGTTGAGCCGTCCCATACCTACCGGGTTTCTGGGCGACGGCGTGGGAAGGCTCCTTTCCCTGTCGCTTGCCTTTTATAACGCCCGCAACGGAACGCTGCTTATTGATGAGGTGGAGAACGGCCTGCACCATACTGTATTGACCGAAATCTGGCAGGACCTGCTATGGTTGTCCAAAGAGTTTAACGTGCAGGTGTTTGCTACTACCCATAGCCTGGAGTGTATGGTGGCAGCGCGGGACGCCTTTGTCGCTTCGGGAAGCCGGGAGCTTGGCTTCTACCGATTAAGCCTCCGGGATGAAGGAATTGTCGCCGTCAGTTACCCCTTTGACTCGCTGAACTTCGCCCTTGAGCAGGATGCGGAAATCCGTTAATGCCTCCGACAAACCGGTATCTTTTCCAAGGTATAGAGCAAGAGAAGTTGCTTCTGGTTGAGGGAATTGAGGACGCCAGATTTTTCGATGCCTTCCTGCGCAAAGGGTTAGGCAAAGCGGAGGTTCAAGTCGCCAAGGTAGATGGCAAGGGTAATTTCCGCCGCTTCATTTCCGACACTTTAGTCAAAGCTGATAATTTCTCCAGCCTGCGCAGTCTCGGCGTGCTGCGGGACGCTGATGAAAACCCCGACAGAGCCTTTGACAGCTTGCAGGGAGCTTTGCAGGACGCTGGTTTACCGGCGCCGGCGCAACCCTGGGAACCGGTCGAAAGCAATGGGCGGACCGTTTCGCTGGGGGTTCTTCCCGGCAATGGCGCCACGGGCGACCTGGAGCAATTGTGCCTGCAATCCATCGATAATCGTAACACCCTGACCTGCATAGAGAACTTTATAGCCTGTATGGCGCAGGAAGACCCTCCCAGCCGTTCACCGAGCAAGGCCAGGTTATACTCTTATCTGGCCACCCGGGAGCGGCCCGGACTCCGGGTAGCCGAAGCCGCGGAGGCCGGTATATGGAATTGGGAAGCAGCGGCCTTCGCACAACTGCGCAGCTTCCTGAAAGGGCTGTAGTTTCACTCAGAAAAACGCCGCCCCGCCGTTTACGTGCAGCGTTTGGCCGGTGATGAACCCGCCATCATCGCTGACCAGAAACAGGCAGGCGGCGGCAATTTCCTCAGGCCGGCCCTGGCGGCCCAGAGGTATGCCGGCAGCGTTGGGCGGGCGGCTGCCAGGATACCATTCCGGGTTGGCCCGGCTGGTATCGATGCTGCCCGGCGAAACTACGTTTACCCGTATGTTGAAGGGCGCAAACTCGGTGGCCAGGCTGCGGCTAAGGCCTACCAGCCCCATTTTGGCGGCGGAAACGTGGCCTCGCTGCGCCCCACCGGCCCAGGCGCCGTCGCCAGTGAAGAAAAGCACCCGCCCGTAATTATGCTCCACCATCGCCGGCAGCGCCGCCTGCGTGCAGTAGAAGGCGCCATCCAGCACCACGCCCCGCACCTGTTCCCAATCAGCCTGGGTCAGTTCCAGGAAAGGCTTGTGGGGACGGATGGCAGCGTTGTTCAGCAGAATGTCGATGCGGCCAAAGTGGGCCAGCCCCTTTTTGACCATAGCCTCCACCTGCTCCTTGTCCGCCACATCGGCCAGAACCGGCAGAGCCTGGCGGCCCAGGGCGCGCACCGCCGCGGCCACCGCTTCCGCCTCGGCCTGGTTGCTGCGGGCGTTAACGATAATGTCGGCGCCCTCTTCAGCGAACTTGAGGGCGGCGGCGCGGCCAATGTTGCGGCCCGACCCGGTAATCAAAGCTACTTTGCCATCCAGCTTTCCCATAATGGCGCCTCCTGAGTTTGATTGTGAATCAGCGATGAGGGGTTGACCGGCAGCCCGGCAGCCGGGCGCCAACCGCCCGGCTGCCGGGATTGTGGAACAGCCCGGCGCCGCTGTCAATTGCCGTTGGCCTGGCGGTGGGCGGAAGGATCGGGGTTTTCGGATAAAGGCAGTTCTACCGCCCGGTAGGTTTCACCGTCAATAGTTACCAGCAGGTCATCATTCTCGTCCCACTCCCCGGCGTATCGGCAAAGACTGTAGGAATGCCTTGTAAAGTATTTGGCAGCCTCGTTATAGGTTATCCGGAGGGCGCAGGGTTTATCGTCCACGGTCTTATGCCACCATAGCCCGCCTTCCTGCCAGGTATAATAGGCGAGGAAAGAGCCATCCGGCCAATGCAGCTCCGGGGTTTCCCGGTAACCGTACCATTGGTCAATAATTTCCTGTACCCAATCGGTCTCGGGATAAAAGGCCTGACGTATCTGATAGATGCCGCCCTGCTTGTTTTGTGAAGACGCGTACAGCCGGCGAAAAGCGGGGCGAAAGAACTCATTTTCATCCATCTCGCGGTAAAGGTCGAGGAACAGCCCCTCGCCCAGGCTGTAGTTGCAGGTAAAGAACCGGTCGCCCGGCCTGGCTTTCATTTGTTCCAGGTGTCTGAGGGAAGACAACCGGCATAGCGGGTGTCTTTGAGCCTTGATTGGCTGGCCGGTGCGCCGGCTTTCGGAGTAATCGGCCAGAAACTCGGCGGCCCCCTCATCCAGCCAGTCCTTTTCGTTGTTCCAGTAATAGTGGGCCACCTCGTGGGCAATAATGGTAGCCAGGGCCTCTTCACCGCGGCGGGACGTGTTCGCTTCGTACTTGTGCAGCACTTCGATGTGGGTGCCTTTGTACTGGCCGGCAATGTCTGCCGCGTAACCCAGCTCCTCTACAAAGTCCAGCCGGATTTCCCCGGCCTGTGTCGGCAGAGGCTCGCCCATAAACTGCTCAATGGTTACAACGGCGTGTTCCAGCAGATCCATGCTGTGGGCGGAACCGGCTTTACCTTCAGGGCGGTTGATTGTCAACCTTACCGGGCCGGACCAGAACAGGTTAACCTCCCGGGCCTCGGTAAACGGGCCTACCACGCGGCTGTTGCTGCGAGGGACGCAGGACAGTTCGCCGCCCACCAGCGTGTAATAGTTGCTGCTGCAATGGGGGATGTTAATCTGCCGGCTTCTGGCCAGCTCCAGGGCAGCCGTCAATTCCCGGTTCCTGGCCGCCAGGTCAGTATTGGATTTACGGTAGGTCGCCACTTGCCGGTTCAGGTTTTCGCTTTCCCGGCGCAGGTCAGCGTTCACTGCCTCCAGATCCTCCTTCTCCTGCCGCAGGCGGTCATTGCCTTGCTCCAGGTCGTTTATCTGCCGGGTCAGGCGGGCCTGGTCAGCCTCCAGAGAGTCAACCTGCTCGGTTAAAGAGGCGTTGACGGTTTGCAGCTGCCCCACCGAGGCATTCAGTTCGTTTACCGAGTTTTTCAGGGATGCGTTGACCTGTCGAGAATCGGCCAGCTGCGCATCCTGTTCCATCAGCCGGACGCCCTGTTCCGATATGACGTTATTGGCCTCTTGTATCTGAGCTTTGCGGAGCCGCAGCAGCTCTGCGTGCCGGTCAACCACAGCAATGGCCTGGTTCCGTTCCGCCTCGGTTTGACGCAGGGCAGCGTTGACGGTGGCAATATTCCGGTTGGCCTGACGCAGACCGGCCTCGCTTTGAGCATACTGCGCCGAGACCTGGCTCCAGCGGGCCTGCATTTGCCGGTAAGCGTCATTCCAGTAGTAAGACTGGTAACCGAAGTAAGCCGCTGCTCCTATAGTGGACAACAGAAGCAAGCTGATGAATACCCGGCCCCAGGCGCGCTGCCGGAGTTCCGGGTCAGGGTGATTAATCATGTTTACCTCGCTGGCAGAATGAGGAAGGAAAAAGCCGCATCAGGAACCGGGATTGACCGCTGCCCGGCGAGCAGGGTTTTGCGGGGCAGCGGTCAATGGGAAGCTGCGCTCCCCGGGCTGCGGCTAAACGGCATACAGCCGGTTCAGGTTAGCGTAGCGGGCCGGGTCCAGGTCTTTGTCCTGCAGGGCTGGGTGGTCGGGGCTGTAGCGGTGGGCGCGGAAGACGCTGTTCTGCGCCGGCCCGCCGGCGGCTTCCCCGCCCTGAAAGGGGTTGACGTACTCCCAGACAATTTCCCCGGCGGGCGTTACCTCGAACAGACGCCCCGGAGCTCCCTCGCAAATCAGGGTATTGCCGTTGGGCTGCCGCTCGGCGCTGCTGATGTTATAGCTGAAGAAAGAGATTTCCGGCACGGCCTGGTACTCCCAGCCGATTTCGTTGGTCTGCGGATCCACCTCAATGATGCGGGAGCGGCTGGCTCCCCGCCGGTGGCAGCCATTATCGAAAATCATAATCCGCCCGCTGTCCAGCCAGGTGGGGTGGTGCTGATGGTTAACCTGGCCCGGCCCCCACTTCCACCGGAACTGACCGGTGGCCTTGTCCACAATGCCCACGGTGCTGGTTTGACGGTAGCTGACCAGCAAGTCGCCCTCGGGGGTAACGTTCAGGGCGTTCTGGTGCGACCATTCCTTCCGGCCTTCCAGGGGGCAAATCAGGTCTTCCGCCACCCGCAGGTACTCCCACGACCGCCATTCATAGACTACCTGACCATCGGGCGTAATTTCCCGAACCACATCGCCCCACATCTCTTCCGGGTCATCCGCGGCGACGTAGCCGCCCTGTACCTGGGCCGATAGAGCGGCGGGCACCGGGGCCCACAGCAGAACCAGAGTATTCCCGTTGGGCAGCCGCTCAAAGTCATGGTGCAGGTACATATCATCCGGCTGGTAGCGCCACACCACGCTGCCGTCCCAATCTATTTCAATCAACGACAAAGAGCGTCCGCCCAATTCAGGGCCCTCGCAGCCGCCCCGGGCGGCGCGGCTGCGGAAAAGGAGGTTGCCGTTGGTCAGCAGGCAACCGTACACGATTTCCTCCGGGTGCTGCCAGCGATGGCAAACCCGGCCTTCCATATCAATCAGGTTGGCGCAGCTGCCGCCCCGGTTGTTGGCCACCAGGGTATAGCCCCGGCAGCTTTGATTGGGGTTGTAGTAAATCAGTCCGTTTTTGTGGTGTCTGGACCAGCCCATAATCGCCTCCTTGCGCTGAATGCGAGACCGGTTTGCCGGGGATTGTGAAACAGCCGCCCGGAACTGTCAAACCTCGAACAGGCTCAGCGCGCCTACCCCGGCGACAATCATGGCAATAGCGATGAATTTCACGGCCAGGGCCGAGCGGGTAACGGTCTCATCCAGCAACCGCCGGGGCCCCAGGCTAATCAGGGTAGCCAGAATGAACACGAACATGGGTGTGGTGGACAGGAAGGCGGATACCAGGGATACCGGCCCCAGGTAGGTAGCATACAGCGACCCGGCCAGGAACAGCAGGGGGAGTGCCCCTTCGCCAATCAACAGCAAGGCTACCGTAGTTCGGCTGCCCAGGGCCTGCAACAACTCGCCCCAGACCCGGGGGCGTCCGAAGGGCAGGAAGGCCAGCATGGTGCCGGTCTGCTGGTAGATGAAGACGGTAGCGAAGGAACTTTCAACCAGCGCCACCTTGGCGGCAAAGTAACCGGCGCCCAGGCACAGCCCCGCCGTCATCAAGGCCCAGAAGCCGACCGATGGGCGGAACGCCGCCCGGCCGGGGGGCCAGGCCGGCAGGGATACCAGGATGACGCCCAGCACCACCAGAAGAATGGCCGACCATTGAACGGTTAGCAGCCGCTCGCCCAGGATTAAAGCGGCCAGCAAAGCCACGAAGATGGGGTGTATCTGGGAGATGGCAATAGCCCTGGAGGCTTCGCCGGCTTTCAGGCCCACGAACACCAGGGCATACCCGGCCCCCAGGCTCAGGCCGGAACCCAGCGCAATCAGCGCAACGAGCCAGGAGGCGTCCCGGGGCGCGCCGTTAAGAGCCAGGGCGCACACCACATATACCGCCAGGGTCAGGGCAACCCATAAATAAAGAGTGGACAAGCTGGGCAGATGGTAATCCAAAAGCCGCTTGTCAGCCAGGCTAATCACAGCCAGCAGGCCGGCGCAGGTCAGAGAAAGGAAAATCCACATGGTTGGTTCGGGCGCTTTCCTGAAGGGGCCATTCCCGGCAGAACGCCGCCGCGGTCAACGCAGGAAGAGCGGGCTGAATGTATTCCTGACGCGGCAGGGGGTTCGATGGCCGCAGCGGCGCAGCGTTGGCGCGCCAGTCGCTGCGCCCGGCCAGTTGCTTAAAGACGGCGGAATGCGTCCCGGCGGCGCAATCCTATTCGGGGAAACCGATAGCCTTGCCCAGGTCATAGGATACGCGGAGTTCCCGGCCGGCTAACCGAAGCCGGTAGTCGCCGATGTGGTGGTTGCGAATAACCTCGATGGTGGACATATCGACCATGATGAAAGACCAGTAACGCTTCCCGGCGCCGTCATCGCGCCCCAGGTACTGCATGGCAGCCACGTAGCCGCAATGGAAGGGGGCGACCAGGTCAGCGGTGGCCTGGCGGGTCAGCCGATCGTTGCTGTTAGGGTAGCCCTTATGGCGCCAAAGCTCAACCTTCTTCAGCAGGGCAAAGTAATTATGGGCCATGTTGTCTTCCTGTGTCTGACCCATGGCGACCGGCGCCACGCAGTTCGGTTCCTCCGCTGCATGGTCAGCGGCCACGGCAGTGGGCAGCTGCGGCCCCCGGAAAAGGGCGAACCCGACCAGCGCTGCCGCGAAGGCTCCCAGGAATATTCCCAGTATCAGGGGGTGTGCAGACCGGTTTGCCAGTCCTGGTTTAAGCATGGATCGCCTCCGGCGCATAAAGTTGATGAGAACCGGGCAATGGGACAGCCTAAGGTTAAAAGTCTAACAGCTTATAATTGATTTTGGGTATTAGGCCGGCTGCAATGCCGGGCCGCGGCGAAGGCCGGGATCCCGGGCTGGCGGAACCGACCGGAGCGGCCAGGGCCTTTCCGCCGGTTGGCAGCAGCCTTAATCAGCCTCTTGACCGGGGCCGGCGCTGCCAGTGAACCAACGCTACCAGAACGGGAGTTGCCGCTGCGTAGGGCGCCCAGTGCCAGGCGTAGCCGTAAAGCCCCAGGCCGCCCAGGAGGGCGGTACATGTTACCGCTCCGGTGAAGAAGGCGGCCAAACCCCAGGTGGCGCTGCGGGTCAGGCACAACAGAACGGCGGCCGGCGCCGCCGCAATCAGGGCGGCCAGGGGGATGATGGCGAAAAGAACGCCTACGGCGGACGCTGCGCCCCGTCCGCCGGTTCCCGGCAGGTATAGCGGCCAGCTATGCCCGGAGACCACCGCCAGGCCAGCCAGCAGCATAACCAGTTGGCGGTAATCCGGGCCGACGGCGGGTGCCGGCGGGAATGCCGGGGCCGCTGCCGTGGTTAGCGCCCCGGCCAGCAAGACGACCAGCAAGCCCTTGCCTATGTCCATGGAGGCAACCAGAATACCGGCCTTCAGCCCGGCTGCCCGGGCCGCGTTTTCCGCCCCAGCGTTGCCGTCGCCCAGCAGACGGATGTCTTGCCCCCGCAGCCGCCGGACTACCCAGTAGGCTGGCAAAAGGCTGCCGACCAGGTAGGCGAAGGCCGCCAGGCCAACGGCCAGCAGCAGGGCATTCCATGCGGAATCGGGTACAATCACCGGCGTACCGGCCCGGCGTCAGCGGCCCGTAGAGGTCGGCCAGCGCCGGGAGATTAAACGGTTACCAGGCGCGGCGAGGCCGGGGTGCACCAGTGGCGATACCTGGGGTTGCGGCCAACCACAATGTCGAAGTACAGCTTTTGCAGTTTCCGGGAAATTGGCCCGGCATTGCCATCGGCAATCGGGCGGTTATCCAGCTGCACCACCGGGGTCAGGTGGGCCGCTGTGCCGGTAAGGAAAACCTCATCGGCCAGGTAAAGCTCGCTGCGGTCGATACTGCGCTCTTGCAGCTCAAGCCCCAACTCGCTCCGGGCCAACTGAATCACCGTGTCCCGGGTAATGCCGGGCAGCACGTTATCCTCCAGCGCGGGCGTTATCAGGCGGCCGTCCACCACCATAAACAGGTTTTCTCCGGAACCTTCGCAGACGTGCCCGTCCTGGTTCAGAATGATAGCCTCGTCGAAACCGGCCAGGGTTGCCTCGGTTTTGGCCAGAATGCTGTTGACGTAGATGCCGCAAATCTTCAGACGGGCCGGAATCATCGCGTCGTCCACCCGCCGCCAGGAAGTGGTACAGCAGCGCAGCAAATCGGAACCCAGGTAATTGCCAAAGGGCACGGTTATCAAGGTAAAGTCGCTGGTCAGGTCTTGCAGCTTCAGGTTGGCTACCAGTTCAGCGCTTTTATACATCAGGGGGCGAATGTAAATATCCTGCCGGTGGGAATTGCGCTCCACCAGTTCGACGGTAATGTCGCACAGGTCTTCCACCGAGTAGGGAATGTCCAGCAGCAGCAGACGCGCGCCCCGCAGCAAACGCTCGTAATGCTCCCGAAGCCGAAAAATGTTGACTACCCCCTGCTCTTCATTCCAGTTGCCCCGAATGCCCTCAAAGACGCCGGTGCCATAGTGCAGGGCGTGGGTCATAACGCTGACTTTGGCCTGGCTGACCGGGACGTAATCCCCCTGGAAGAAGGCCAAAAGTTCGCCGGCTTCGCTGCTGGTCTGACCTGTACTCACGACATACCCCCATTGGCAGGCTGGATAAACATAAGCGAAATTATAAGCAGGTTTGCCGGTTCCGACAAGCATAACCCGGCCCACAGCGGGGCCCCGGCCTGGTATCAGCCGGCTGGCCGGCGGAGGCTAAACCAGGCCCAGCCGCTCCCGATAGTCCGGGTCATAGCCGGCCAGCAGGCCCATTTTCAGGGCGCGCCGTGGTTCCATCTGCGGGGAGGCCTCCCCGCTGGTGGGCGCAGCGGCGATGATGGCGTCCTGAACCAGCTCCGCATAGGCGGCGGCGTCCAGCGCCAGCAATTCCCGCAGCAGCAGTTCGTTGTCCTGACCGAAGGTTGGCCCCGGCCCGCGTATGGACAGAGGAGTGTTGGAGTATTTATAGGGCCGGCCCATCAGGTAGCGGGGCCCCACCTGCCGCTCTTCGGGGAAAGCTACCCGTTCCAGGAACCCCCGGCTTTGGTAATGCGGGTCGAAATGCACGTCCCGGCCGGTAAGCACTGGCCCGGCAGGAATGCCCGCATTCTGGAGCTGGTGCATCAGGTCATATTTGTCTCCGGCAGCCGTCCAGCCGGCCAGGATTTCATCCAGCCGGTCGTGGTTGCGGCGGCGGGCGTCGGCGTCGGCGAAATCGGCGGCGTGGGCCAAATCCTCCCGGCCCATCAGTCGGCACAGGGCCTGCCATTCCGCATCGCTGCCCACCGACAGGGTAATCCACTGGTCCGGGCCGGCCGCCGGGTAGCAGCCCTGGGGGGCGCGGGTGGGGTGGCGGTTGCCGATGCGTCTGCCTTCCCGCCCGTTGACGGTGGCGTCCAGCAGGTACTCGGAGAGGAACATAACCCCGGCCTGGTACATGGCGAGGTCAATCCACTGGCCCTTGCCGGTGCGGTGGCGGTAGCGCAGGGCGGCGCCCAGGGCGAAAATGGCGCTCCAGGTAGAGAGAAAGTCCACGAAAGAAGCCCCTGCCTTGGCCGGTTCCCCGTCCGGGTAGCCGGTAACCCAGCAATGGCCGTGGGTGCCTTCCTGGGTAGTGGCCTGGGCCGGGTAGCCGGAGTAGGGGCCATCGCCGTGGCCGTAGCCGGTGTTGGATACCAGGATGATGTCGGGTTTCAGCTTCCGCAGGTTGGGGTAATCCAGGTTCCAGCGCTGCATCACCCGGGGAGTAAAGTTCTCCATCACCACGTCGCTGACCATTACCAGTTGGCGGAACAGGTCCCGGGCACGCGCATCGGACAAGTCCAGAACCAGGGAGCGCTTGCCCCGGTTCAGCAGGTTGTAGGTGGAGGGACGGTTCCACCAGTCCTCGCCGGGCTCATTCTCCGGGAAGGAGCCGGCGTAGCCGCCGGTGCGGGTGATGTCGGGGCGGCCCGGCCCCTCAATCTTGATAACTTCGGCGCCCAGGTCGGCCAGGTGGCCGCCGGCATAGGGCAGGGCAAAAACGTAAGTGGAATCCAGAATGCGGATGCCTTCCAGGGGCAGCCTGGGCATAACGGTAGTTCTCCTGTTTATTTAGTGGGATATGCGTCATACGCCATGCCGATAAGTCTGCCAATGGTGTCACACTGTTCTGGGTCTTCCAAATCAGACTGTCTAACCTTGATGCGATAGTATCCCCATCGCTTTTCGTAGTTGAGAAGGTTGAGGTTGCTCTCGCTGAGCCATGAAGACAACTCGTCATCTTGTGCAATGCGAAAATTCACGATTAAGTGCGTTTTACGCGGCACAAAAGTGACGAAGTTCTGCGCCGCACTGCCCGGCATGGCAAGGCCAATGTAGTGCTTGTTGAACTTCGGCATTATTCCCTGAACTACGTTCTGTATCATCTCGACCAGCCGGTCAACCAGCGATAGAATCGTGATTGATGACTTACGACCCCAAGAAGCCCGATCGAAGACCTCGCCTTCATCCTCTTCGTCAGTTCCCAAGGGCATCACATCGAGAACCCTGGTAGCTATCAAAGTAAACGTACCGTTCACTTCAACACCTTTCAACTGTATGGCGATCAATGGAATAGATCCGTTGAATAGGGAAATTACATTGAGGAACCGGCTGGTTATATCCTCAGCAACTATTACTGCGGTATGCTCGTACTGGGGATAGCGGCGTCGTTCTATGTCCCAGTACTCGATAGTCCGTACCAAGTGGGTTTCGTCCGTAGCCCCGAGTTGAATTTCTACTTCGTACCTGGCAAGACTCTCCGGATCTCGTAATAGCAAATCAAGTCGCCCGCCGCTTGGCTGCCTACGCTCGGAGTCGATAGTCTGCAAGTCACCCAATCCGAGCAACGAAGGGTCATCCTTAAATCGTTGATGTAACCAATACTCGTCGAAGTTCGAGTGGCCCTTTAGGGATATGTACTTTGGTGATACCAAATCAGGCATTGAAATACCTCCTTTTCACATTTGAGCTAGCGGGCACGCTGTATCTGCAACCAGTCCTCGCCGGGCTCATTCTCCGGGAAGGAGCCGGCGTAGCCGCCGGTGCGGGTGATGTCGGGGCGGCCCGGCCCCTCAATCTTGATAACCTCGGCGCCCAGGTCGGCCAGGTGGCCGCCGGCATAGGGCAGGGCAAAAACGTAGGTGGAATCCAGAATGCGGATGCCTTCCAGGGGCAGCCTGGGCATAACGGTAGTTCTCCTGTTCCTGCCGGGTCGGCGATTAAGGTTCGGCCCGGCGGCGTTCCCAGGGGCGCAGACCGTCGGGGTAAACGTCCTGCTCGGTAACGCCGCTCAAGCGGTAAATACGTTCCAGCAGCGCCGCCGCAAAGGGCCGTATCAGGTGATACAGTTCCAGCTTTTCCGCCCGGGACATATACCCGTCCGGCTCCCGGTAGCGGTAAATCGCTGCGTACATCGTCAACCAGTCCTGGGTGCCGGCCGGCCGCTCCGGGTTGGGACAGTCCACATAGGAGAACAAATCGTGCCCGGCCTGCCGCAGGTCGGCGGCCTCCGGGTTGCCCGATTCCAGCCGGAGAACGCCCTCCCAGCAGTCCTTCAGGTTATGGGTATAGGTAACCGCCTCATTGTAGGCGGACAGGACGCCTTTCAGGGCGTTTTCCACCGCCTGCTGCGCCGCAAAGCCCATCAACTGCTGATCCCAGTGGTCGGACTCGACCAACTCGGTATAGTTCTGCAGCCAGGATTCGGCGCAGCGGATGCGGCGGGCCGTTTCCGGCCAGTGGTCGGGGTAGCCATCCTCGCCGCCGCTGCGGCATTCCAGTTCATCTCCGCTCATAACTACCCCGTAGGTATCCGCCTGCCCGGCGATATGCTGCCGGGCCCGGCGGCAGCGCTCAAACTCCCTGCGGGACATGCCGATAACGTCAAAGGAGAGGTCAATCCCGCTGCGCTTCAAATAGTCGGCTACCGCCCCGTAAGCGGCGGACTCGGCGGCTCGCCGGTTCTCCTCCTCGGCAATCACCAGCAGGTCTATATCCGAATGTTCCCGCCAGTCGCCCCGGGCCCGGGAGCCGAACAGGATTACCACCGCCGGGCTGGCCGCGGTCTGGGCGGCCCGGGCCGCGGCCAGCCCCAGGGCGTCCGGCGCCCCTTTCCGGTAAGGGTTTTCAACCCGGGCCGGCATGACCATTCAACCTCGCCTTGATTAAACAAGGATGACCAGAGTATTTTAAGCCATTTCAGGGAGCAACGCTTCCGGGCCGGAAAGCCCCATTTCCCGCTTTCCCGATGGAGCGGGGCGGCAGCAGGGATTACCTAAACCACCCCCGACTCTTGCAGCTGCGCCAGCTGCTGCGGGGTATATTCCAGGCCGTCAACGTAGATTTCCCGGTTGTGTTGTCCCAGGGTTGGGGCCGGACGGTTCAGCCGGTAGGGCGTTTCGCTGAGCTTGAACAACTCGGCGGGGACGCTCACCCGGCCGATGATCGGGTGCTCGATTTCCCGGTAGAAGTTGCGGGATTCCAGCTGCGGGCATTGAGCCAACTCCGAAGGGGTTTGCACCAGGCCGAAGAGCATCCGCATAGCGGCGGCCCTGGGGAACAGTTCCCACTTGCCCCGCTCCCGAATAGATTCTACTACCATCCGGTCCAACTCGGCGCCGTTCTCGACCCGCCGGGCCCGGTCGGCGAAGCGGGGTTCCAGCAGTTCCGGGCATTGAAAGAACTCTGCCAGGTCTTCCCAGGAGGCGCCGCCGCCGGTCTGAACGATGACCCACCCATCCCGGCAGGGCATGGGGTGGCCGAACATACTGCCGCTGGCCGGCCGCCGGGTCTGGGTGCCGCCCATGTAAGGATACATGGTTTGGGTAGCCATCATGGTAGAGGCAACACATTCGGTGATGGAAACGTCAACGTGTTCGCCGTTGCCGGTGAACTCCCGGTTGAACAGGGCCATAGTCGTGGCCGCCGCCCCGAACAGCCCGCCCTGGTACTGGGCCTGAAAGCCGCCGTGCTTCAGCGGCTCCCGGCCCTGCACTCCGCTGATGCTCATTATCATGCCCATGGCGTAGTTGACAATTTCCTCGCCCCGGTACTGGCTGTAGGGGCCGTCCTGCCCGAAGGGGGTTATAGAGGTTATGGTCAGGGCCGGGTTAATCGCTTGCAGGTCGGCGGCGCCCACGCCCAGAGAGGCCAGCTGACCGGGCCGGCAGCTCTCCACCACCACATCCACGTGGGGCGCCAGTCGCTTCAGGATGGCTTGCCCGGCTGCGGTTGCCAGGTTCAGGGTAGCGCCCTTCTTGTTCAGGTTAAGGGCCAGGAAGAAAAGGCTCTTTTCCGGGTGCGGGTCGTCGTGGAAGAAGGGCCCCAGGCGGCGCAGGGCAGCCCCGCCGGGCGGTTCCAGCTTCAGCACATCGGCCCCGTAGTCGGCCAGAAGCCGGGCGCAAAAGGAACCGGCAATATCCTCGCTTAAATCCAGCGCCTTTACGCCTTCCAGCGCGCCGGGGAACATGGCGATAGGGCCTCCTGCTGCTTGGGTTGAAGTCGGCTGCCGAAGCATTAGCGATTGTAGCGGAAGGGCCGTGGTTAGGCAAATTGAGGCAAGGCGGCGGGCCGGGCAATGCCCCTTCCCCAAGCGTCGGCCTTTCCGCCGCCCCGGGCAAACCCGGTCGTCGTCCCGGCTGGCGGGAAGCCGCTTGTTGTAGGATAATAGGTCCGGATTAACCGCGGAAGGAGTTGTGGTATGCGCGAAAATCGAGTGAAACGGGTGATGCGCGAGGGGCGGCTGGCTCTGGGAACCTACGTTACCTTCGCCGACCCGCAGATTGTGGAAATTATCGGGCTGGCCGGCTACGATGCTGCCTTTATCGACCTGGAACACACCGTTTTTGACCTCCGCCTGGTGGAGGAGCTGATCCGGGCGGCGGACCTGGCCGGGGTAACTTCCATCGTCCGGGTGCCGGATAACGATGAGAAGCTGATTCTCCGCATTCTCGATGCCGGGGCCGAGGGTATCATTATCCCCCACGTGGCCGGGCTGGAAGGAGCCAAAAAGGCCGTGAACGCAGTCCGCTATGCGCCCCTGGGCCACCGGGGCGGGGCCGGCGGAACCCGCGCCGCCGCCTATGGCTCCATCGCCTGGGACGAGCATTGCCGCCAGTCCAACGCGCAAATCCTCCTGTCAGTGATGACCGAGGATGAACGGGGTGTCAACGATATTGAGGCCATCGCAGGGCTGGATGGCATTGACCTGGTATCCATCGGCCCTACCGACTTTTCCGAGTTTATGGGCATCCGCGACCCCGGCAGCCCGGAGCTGCGGGCCAAGCTGACTGAACTGGCTGACCGGATTAAGGCTGTCGGCAAAGCCAAAATGCAGTTTCCGATGCACCACTCGGCCCTGCCTCTGGGGCCCAGAGAGCTGTTGGAGTTGGGGGTAGGCTATACCCACGTGGCTCCAGCGCCGCCGGCGGCGCTGCTGCGTTCCCTGCGGGAAAGAATGCAGGCAATCCGGGCAGAAATCGGGTAGCGTGCCGGCCTGTCCCCCCTCCCCCGCGCCGCCGGGGCGGGAAGGCATCAGCCTGCGCCGGCATTGACCGACAGGGCAGAGTACGGGCCAGAGCAGCGGCCTTTCACAGCCGGCCCGGCCCGGTCGTTCCGGCGCAGGCAAAGCCTTAACGTTTCCTGGTTCCGGGTTCCGGCCCGCCTGGAGCGGGATGCGGTTTTCCAGTATCCGGCCGGCGTTTAACCTGATGCGCCGGTGAAGTTGGTTGTCAATGCACTTGCGAACATTGCTCATTCTGGCTGCTTTGCTGACCCTTGCCGTTGGTTGCAGCGCCTGTAGCGGCAGCGCCGGAGAGCCGGTTGCCTTGCCAGCGCTGCCGGAACCAACCCGGCCAACCCCGGCGCCGGCCCTGACGCCGGCCCGGTCTTCGCCGTCCGCTACCCGTGTTCCCGCGGCAGAAACCCTGCCGGAGGCAACGCCACTGCCGACGTTGGCGCCGTTACCCTCAGCTACGCCTTTCCCGGAACCCGACCCGCTGCCCCTTTCGCCCGAGCCAACCAGAGCCTCTGAAAGGTTGGCGACGCTGGCTTTGCCGGCCGCCGCGCCGGTGGGTGAACCGGCAGCGTCGCCAACCGCCTCGCCCGACTTGTCCCGTCCCCTGGTGAGCATTGGGAACACTGCCTGGACGGTGGACCTGGCGCTCACCGTTGAGCAGCGGGTACAGGGGCTGTCGGGGCGGCAGGAATTGCCCGGCGGCGCCGGAATGCTTTTCATCTACGAGAGCGAACAACCGTTGTCTTTCTGGATGCCGGATATGCACTTTCCGCTGGATATGGTCTGGATTGGCGCCGACTGCCGGGTGTTGGACGTTACCTTGAATGCGCCGCCGCCCCGGCCCGGCCAGACATTGGCCGAGCTGCCCCATTTCTCTCCGTCGGGCCCGGCCCAATACGTGCTGGAAATTAACGCCGGCGAATACGAGGCCGCCGGCATCAACCGGGGAGCCACGGTAACCTTCGGTGGAACTATTGCCGGCCAATACGGCTGTTAAAATACCCCGGCTGCCCGTTTGCACCGCCACCGCAGAAACCCGGCCGCCCATTGCCCGCCGCCCATTGCCGGCCGCATGGGCGTTGACTTCTTGCGGGGTTGACCAGGGCTGCCATAATGACTGCCGCGCGCCTTGTCTTGCTGCGCCGGCCGCCGCCTTCCAAACTTCGATTCAAGCCAAACAGCCCCCGCCGGGACAAGAAAGACGGCCATGCCGTCGGCACGCCGGCTTCAGTTCAGGTTGCGTTGGCCGGTTGGCTGCGGTAGAGTAAACAGCGAACGGCAGGAGCCGAATACCCGCCGCGCGCTAAAAACGGGAAAACACCCGGGAAGGAAAGCTCAATGGAATTACTGGTTTCCGGTTCGCTGGCCTACGACCGTATTATGGACTTCAGAGGCCACTTTTCCGAACACATAATGCCCGACAAGGTGCATGCCATTAACCTGAGTTTTACCGTTAACGGGCTTACCGAGAATCTGGGCGGCACTGCCGGAAACATTGCCTACTCGCTGGCGCTGCTGGGCGAGAAGCCCCGCATTTTAGCCACCATCGGCCACGATTACCACCGCTACTTCCAATGGCTGGAGCAGCAGGGCCTGGACAGCAGCGATATTCGCATCATTCCCGAAGAAGCTACTGCTTCAGCGTTTATTACTACCGACCTTTCCGATAACCAGATAACCGGTTTTAATCCCGGCGCCATGAAGCACCCCTCCAGGTTTGATTTCAGCCAGGTAAACCCGGCAGAGTGCCTCGCCATTGTTGCCCCGGGCAACCTTCAGGATATGGCTGAATACACCGAAACCCACTGTCGGTTGGGTATATACTCAATTTTCGACCCCGGTCAATCTCTGCCCGCCTGGTCCGGCCAGGACCTGGCCCGGTGCATCGCCCAGTCCAATATGCTGGTATCTAACGACTATGAACTGGCCTTGATTAAGGACAAGACCGGCAAATCGGTCGGGGAGTTGCAGCAGTTGGTGGACACCATAGTTACCACCAAAGGGGCGCAAGGGGTAGAAGCCATTACCCCGTCGGGAACCACCATAGCGCCGGCAATCCCCACCGATAACGTGGTGGACCCTACCGGAGCCGGCGACGCCTTTCGCGGCGGGCTGATTAAGGGGTTAATCGACCACGCTCCCCTGGAACAGGCGTTGCTGATGGGCGCCCTTTGCGCCCACTATGTGATCCAGGTTCTGGGAACTCAGGAGTACCGCTTCAGCCGGGAAGAGTTCGCCGACAGCCTCGCCCGGGGCGTGGAGGCATAGCCGCAGCGCCGGGGGATGGGCCAAAGTTGCCATTTCCGGGAACGGGCAGCCGGTTATTGCCAGGCCGGGGCCGGCACATTTACCGCATCCCGGCTCAGGGTATGCACCGAGGTATGCCCGCAATGGCCCAAAACCAGGTCAACTTCCTGGCGTAAAATTTCCAGCATCAGCCGGACTCCGTCGGCCCCATTCCAGGCCAGTCCCCAGAACAGGGGCCGCCCTACCAGAACGGCCCGGGCGCCCATGGCCAGGGCCTTGATGACGTCGCTGCCTCGCCGAATGCCCGAATCCAGGTAGATTTCCGCCCGGTCATTGACCGCCGCCACAATTTCCGGCAGCATTTCTATGGTAGCCAGAGTACCGTCCAACTGCCGCGCCCCGTGGTTAGATACCCAAATCCCGGCAACGCCGTGTTCCACTGCCTGGTAGGCGTCCTCGGCGGTGCGAATGCCCTTAAGCACAATGGGCAGGGAGGTTTGTTCCCGCAGCCAGGCCAATTCACCCCAGGTCAGCGGCACGTTCCAGGGCCGCTGGTAGTAAAGAGCTTCCAGGCTATCGGCTGCCAGGCCCAGCCCGGCCTCTTCGCCGACGAAGTTCCCCGGGTTGAAGCCCCGGGGCCGCTCGGAACCGTGGCGGATGCTGCGTTCAATGGGGCTGTTGATTGGAGTATCCACCGTAACCGCAATGGCCTTATAGCCGGCCCGCTCAGCCCGTTTCACCAGCATGGCGCTGGTGTCGTGATCCTGGTGGTAAAGCTGGAACCACAGCGGGCCGCTGGCCGCTTCAGCCACCTGTTCCATGCTGAAATGAGAGCCGGTGGCCAGCGTCATCAGTGTGCCGGCGGCGCCGGCGCCCCGGGCGGTAGCCAGTTCCCCTTCCGGGTGCGCCATCTGGTGCCCGCCGGCCGGGGCAACCATCACGGGAAAGCTGATTTTCTCGCCCAGCACGGTGGTAGAAAGGTCCCGGTCAGTAATATCCTGAAGGAACCGGGGCCGCAGGGTAACGGCCGCAAAGGCCGCCCGGTTCCGTTTCACGGTAACCTCATCCTGGGCTGCCCCGTCGATAAAGGCCCAGGCATGGGGGCTGATAAACCGGGCGGCGTGTTCTTCCAGCTCGTGAAGGTTCAAGGGTTCCAGACGCATGTCGGTTCCTCCGTAGCGGCGGGTAGTTTCCGGGAATTATACACCAGGGATTACCTGGAGCCGGGAGCGCCGGGTGGGGTAGGGCGCGCCTTACCCCTGGTCGGCCTGGCTTCCCGGCGGACGGTACTGCACCACCTTCCGCACGGCCTCGTCAATCTCCTCCACTGGTATCAGCGCGGTGGTATGGCAGACCGCCGCTCCCGCCGCCGACACCATCAGGCTCAATCCGGCCATGGTAGCCTGGTCAGGCGCTTCTACAATGATATAGACATCGTCATCGCCAAAGGCGTAATAGAAGGATTCAATCGAACCGCCCACCGACTTGACGGTAGCGGTAATGGCCGCCAGGCGGGAAGAACCCCCTTCCTGCAAAAGGCCTTGCAATCCCTCGCGGGTATATGATGCGCGAACCAGATATTTAGGCATGGTTTCCTCCTTGTTTTTTTCTGCTGCGCCGAGCAATCGGGGCCGGTCGAGCGGGATCCGGACCCGGCTGTGCGCCGGAATCGACCAGTATGGTTTCGCCGGTTACCGGTTCGGCGCGCTCCAGCCGCCCGACCATCGGGTCGGCCCCTGCTTCGGGGGGCCGGCGGTTTTCCGGGGCGCCGATTGGGCGCAACGGTCAATAAAGGCCGGGTAGTTTTCCGCGCCCAAACCTTTCCGCCGCCAGCGGCGGCGCCCAATTCCCGGCCGACGGCTACCGTTGCTTCGGCTTCGGCCTGGCTGCGAGTATGGTTAATTACTGCCAACACCCCTCTGCCGGCCAGCCGCCGAGCCAAGGCTGCCCCGGACTGGTGGCTGCTCCGGTAATAATATAAACGCTGCCTTCCGGGTTCGGGACAGCGCCGGTTCTACTGCGGAGCCGCCCGGCGGACTAACCTGGCTAATGGCGGTCAGCCGTCCGGTCGATTCTGCCGCCGCTGCATCCGGTTACGGGCTGCCGACCGGCGCTGGCGGCCGGGAAGCCCTGCGCTTGCCTTCGGCATTTTCAGCCGGCCAGGAGCTGCCGCACCTGCGCCGGCGCCTCCGGCAGGGAAACCAGCGACGCTTCGGTTTCAGCGCGGGCTTTCAGTTCCACGGCGTTATTGCGCAGGTTTCGGGGGCTGACCACCAACCGCAGGGGCAGCCCAATCAGGTCGGCATCGTTCAGTTTTACGCCGGCCCCCTGGTCGGCCCGGTCATCGAAAAGAGTTTCGATGCCCTGCTCCCAAAGCGCATGATAAAGGCTGTCGGCAGCGTCGGCTACCGCCGCATCGGTCAGGTTCAGCCCCACCAGGTGCACCTGGTACGGAGCGATGGGCGCCGGGAAAACGATACCCTTCTCGTCGTGGTTCTGTTCAATCGCAGCCGCCAGCAGCCGGCCCACGCCAATGCCGTAGCAGCCCATGGTGATCGGCTGCTGTTGACCTTCCCGGTCCAGGTACAAAGCGCCCAGACTTTCGCTGTAGGCGGTGCCTAACTTGAAAATATGCCCCACCTCTATGCCCCGGGTAGCCTCCAGCGGCTGATGGCAGTGGGGGCATTGGTGGCCCGGCTGGGTCAAGGCAATATCCGTCAGCAGGTCCACCTGAAAATCTCTGGGGTAGTTGGCGTTGCGGAAGTGGGTATCCGGACGGTTGGCGCCCACCACAAAGTTGCCGCCCCGGGTTATGGAGGCGTCGGCCACCCGCCGGATGCCGGTTATGCCCACCGGCGAGGCCGACCCGGCCACCAGGCCGGCGGCCTGAACTTCTCTGTCGGCAGCCAGGCGCAAATCGTTGCAGCGCAAGGCGTTCTTCAGTTTCACCTCGTTCACTTCCAGGTCGCCCCGCAGGGCAACGAAAACCGGTTCCCCATCGGCGGCATAGAAGACCGCCTTAAGGGTTTGCGCCGTCGGCACCGCCAGAAATTCAGCCAGGGCAGCGATGGTCCGGATGCCGGGGGTGGCAACTTCCTCCAGCGGCAGTTCGGGCAATGCCGCCGGTTCGGGCAATAGGCCCACCGCCTTTTCGGCGTTGGCGGTATAGCCGCAGGCGGGACAGGTAATTACCGTATCCTCCCCGGCGGGGGTAGCCAGGAGGAATTCGTGGGAATCCTTGCCGCCGATGGCGCCGCTGTCGGCCTCGGCCATCAGCACCGGCAGATTGCAGCGGCGATAGATATTGCGGTAGGCCTGGGCCATGGCCTGGTAGGTTTGCTCCAGGCTGGCATCATCAGCATTAAAGCTATAGGCGTCCTTCATATCGAACTCGCGCACCCGGACCAGGCCGGCCCTGGGCCGCGGCTCGTCGCGAAACTTGGTTTGAATCTGGTACAAAATTACCGGCAGGTCCCGATAACTTTGCACGTTGGCCCGGACGATGCTGGTTACTACCTCTTCGTGGGTGGGGGCCAACACCATGGCGCGGCCCCGGCGGTCTTCCAGGGAGAACAGAACCGGGCCCATGCTGTCGGCGCGGCCGGTCTGCTCCCACAGTTCCCGGGGCTGCAGGGCAGGCATCAGCAGTTCCTGACCGCCGGCCCGGTCCATCTCCTGGCGGATAATGTTCTCTATCTTGCGCAGGGAACGCCACGCCAGGGGCAAATAGGCGTAAACGCCGGCCGCCACCTGGTAGATGAGGCCGGCCCGCAGCATCAGCCGGTGGCTGGCCGTTTCCGCCTCCGGAGGGTCTGCGCGCAGGGTTTTGGTAACCAGTTGGCTGAATCGCATACGCTATAATCGTTCCTCAAGTTGCTGCGGCGCCGGCTGCCGTAACGCCCCGCCCGGTTCCCGGTCGCTTGGCAGAGCTTCGTCTGCATTGAGTGCGTTAATTGGTTGGAACAGGGTGTCGGTTAACCTCCGGCCGCTGCCCCGGCGTTCTCCACTTCCTCCATCAGTGCCGTCAGCATATCGGCCTCAGGCACCACCCGAACCTTCTGGCCTTTGCGGAAGATTACCGCCCGTCCCGCGCCGGCGGCGATGCCTACATCGGCGTCCTTGGCCTCGCCGGGGCCGTTCACCTCGCAGCCCATTACTGCCACCTTAACCGTCCGGTCGCTTCGTTTCAGCAGCGCATCCACCTCGTTAGCCAGCCGGCGCACGTCCACATCTGCCCGGCCGCAGCTGGGGCAGGCCACCAGGGTAACGCCCTTGCTGCGCAGGTTCAGCGACTTGAGGATTTCGTAGCCGGCCGCCACCTCGGCCACGGAATCGTCGCTGAGCGAAACCCGGATGGTGTCGCCAATGCCCTCATAGAGCAGGCAGCCCAGGCCCACGGCAGTGCGGATGGAACCGGCCTGAGCGGTTCCCGCTTCGGTAATGCCCAGGTGGAACGGGTAAGGAACCATTCCGGCCAGGCTCCGGTAGGCCTCCACGGTAGTTGGCACGTCAAAAGCCTTCAGGGAAATCTTAATCTGGTCGAAGTCCTGCTGCTCCAGCAGGCTTATTTCCCACAGGGCGGTAGCCACCATATGGTCCACGATGCTGTACTCGCCATCCCGCGCCTCCCCGGCCTTGGGCAGCCGGTTTACCAGGTCCATATGGCGCGAAAAGCCGCGGGTGCGGCCAATGCCGCCCACCGGAGGCAGGCTGCCGAAGTTTACGCCGATGCGGATGGGAATGTTGCGTTCCCGGGCCGCTTTGACCACTTCCTTAACCTGTTCTTCGTTGCGCAGGTTGCCGGGGTTCAGGCGCAGACAATCTACGCCGCCCCGGGCGCACTCGATGGCCAGCTGGTAATGAAAGTGAATGTCGGCGATGAGGGGAATGTGAATCTGCTTTCTGATTTCGGCCATCGCCCGGGCCGCTTCCAGATCCGGCACGGCCGAGCGGATAATATCGCAGCCGGCCTCTTCCAGTTCGTGAATCTGGCGCACCGTAGCCTTTACATCCCTGGTATCGGTCTTGGTCATGGACTGAACGGTAATTTCGGCGCCGCCGCCGACCTGGACGCCGCCGACGTAAACCGGCCTGGTTGCCCGACGCTTTTTCATGCGCTTACCTCTGCACCGGAGGAATTGGGCCGGGGCCCCTGGGAAATTCGCAGGTGAAAGAATTGCTGCTGGCATAATGGTACACGAAAAGGGGGCCATAGCGCTACCGGGCCGGTGGGCTTCGACGGGCTGCGGAACCCGGGCCGGCTAGGCGAAGCCTTTGGGCAGGCCCTGCTCCCGGGCAGCTTGCCGGCATTGGGGGCAGCAGTCGGCTTCAGTAAAGCCGGCCGCCGTCCAGATGTTCTCACTCTTCAACCCGCACAGGAACACTGGCGCCGTCTCCTCAATGCCCACGTCCACAACGTAGTGCACGCGGCCGGTCTGGTCCGCGGTAGGCCACCACCAAACCGGCATATTCTCTGCCATTTCGTGGTAGCGGGCCTTGGCGTCATCCAGCCACCCCGGAGCGGGCAGTTCCACCAGCCAGGCGCGGCCGCCGGCGCCGCCCCCTCGCCGGGCTTTCAGCCGTCCTTCCCGAATGTAGCGGCGTATTTCCGCCTGGGAAAGGTTCAGCCGGTAAGATGCTTCTTGAATGGTTACGCGCTCCATCCCAATTCCTCCGTCGCCGTCAACGCTGGCCCGGTTATTGCCCCCAGAATACCGGATTGGGCCGAGGGTTGAACAGCCGGTATGGAATGGCGCGGCAGAGAGCAGCCCTTGCCGCCCGGTAAGCGGCTTGCATTCCCGGCCTCGCAGCTGCCGGTTGGGGTCAGGCGTCGGCTTCCCTTCGCGGGCCTTCTTTCGGGCCAGCGGCGCCTTCCGGGGGAAGGGAATTGTAGATGACAAAGTTCTGCTGCAAAGCCTGGTTGTTGGGGATAGTAATAGTATTGCCCTTATCGTCAGGGAGGATGATGAAGAAGGCGGTCAGGTCTTGCACTGTTCCCAGTGGTTCTTCCTTGCCCGGCAGGCCGATGCGGTCTCCGATGTGAATCGGGAAGCGCCAATATTGCCGCCAGCAAGCCAGTGCGGCCCAGCAGCAACGCTATGCGGCGGGCCGTTACTACCCGCTGCGGGGACAAGGTGCGGTAATTGGCAATGCGGTCGATGGCCCGATACCAGGCCAGCTGAAAAACCTGGTAAGCGACTATTACCGCCACTATGGCGGCCGTTTTCCAAACCCAGATGTTGTCAATTATCGCAAGCAGGTCAAAATCCATAGCCGAGTAACCCCGTCAACCGGCAGTTCCTGGATGCGCCCGAGTGGGAGCATGCCAGATTATACCGGTTGCGCTGTCGATGCTGGGAGGCCGTCAACCGGGCAATTCCCCTATGCCCTATGCCCTATGGAAAGCCGGGCGGTCTGCTGTGCCGCTTTCGGGCTGAAGCGGTTCCGGCGCCGGCAGAGGTGGCCGGTTAAACGGCGCCAGCCCCGACGCCAATAGAATGCGGCCGTCAGCTTAATCAGGCTGACGGCCGCCATTGGCGCAATGGCTTAAGCCGGGGGTAGCCGGACTAGATGTAGTCGGCGTCTTCGTCCATCATCCCGACGTTGTCGGTGGCCTGGAACAGGGACTTGACGATGCCGTCTTTCAACTCTTGCAGCATCTCATCGGTAATGTCACCGCCGGCGGCCCTGGCCTTCTCCTTGAAGTTATCCACGGCCCAATCATCGGAACCGCCGTGGGGCATTTCGAAGAAAGCGGCGTCGAAGACCGGCATTTCGCCGGGGCCGAAATAGCCCTTGCCTTCCAGGGTATAGCCTTCCAGGTCGTGGGTTCCCTTGCCCAGCACCTGACCGGTCTCGGCATAGTGATCCATCACGTTCTTCAGGCCGTACTTCTGGATGGGGCATACCTTCATGCAGATGCCGCAGCCCAGGTAGCGGGCCATTACCGGCCGGCAGCGCTTGAAGTAGAGCTTGTTCTTCTCAATTCCCCGCCACCAGATTTTGTCGCGCATCAGGGCGCGGCCGGGGCAGCGGTTCACGCAGACCTGGCAAACCTGACAGAAGGCGTGGATGCCATAGTCCACCGGCTGGTCATAGGTAACATTGGCGTCGGTGGTCAGCCCCACCAGACGGCAGCGGGAGCCGACGTGGGGGGTAAGCAGATAGCCGCAGGCGCCCAGCTGGCCGGTGCCGGCCGCCACGTGCATGGGAATGTAAGGGCCGGCCGAATCGCCGGAACCCATTACCTGGGCCCGATAGCCGAGGCTGCGGATGTAGTTGCCCAGTTCCAGGGCGGCGGCGCCCTCCGTCCGGTAGGTGCTGGAGTGAACAATTTCGGCGTCCACGCTGGGGATGGTCTGGGTCGGCTCGAAGTCCTGCTCGTAAGCGAGGGCCACGAAATGAGGGTAATAGGTGGTGCTGCCCTTCTTGCTCTGGAAAGTGTAGCGGTGGTCGAAGGCGGTGATGCCAACTTCGACGAAGCCCAGTTCCCGAGCCTTGTTCTTAATCAACTCGCTGACATCCTCGCCGGTGGGTTCAGCGGTCGGTTCCAGGTCGGCGGTCATGCGGCAAGCCATAATCAGGGGTCGGTTCAGTTTCTCGTGTTCCTTGCGGATTTCCCGCATCTCGGCGTGCTGGTCCCGCAGGGCATTGGCCCAGTCCCGAGAAGCCCGCTCGGTAATGTTGATGGATTCCAGGGGGTATTCCCGGGCATACCAGTCAACCTCCCGCTGGGTCATGGGAATGCCGGGAACGGTTTCCAGCTCCGTGGGGATGGGGATGGTTACTTCAGTTTCGCCCAGAGTCTTGCCCGGACGGGTTACTTCGTGCCCGATTTTCAGCATAATTCTCCTCCTGCTGCCAAACTCAATCGGATGAGCGATAGGGCCTATCCTGTGGATAAGATAATAGCTGCCGATTTGGTTGTCAACCACAGGGGCAGCGAGGGGTTGCTATTGGGAATATACGTTGGCATATTAGCGAATTAACTATATGTTGCGGCTTTAATTTACGAGAAGCGCAACTTCTCTAAACTGCTGCCCGTACCGGTGCGCTAAAGCCGGCATAAGCGCCGGCAACACGATAAACCGAAACGCTCACATTTCAGCGTCAGAGGCGGCCCCGGCGCCTTCGCAATCTGCGCTCAAGGTATTGCTGGCCGCTTGGTCGTGGCGTTTGCTCGTGTTCTGGCGCATGGCGCTAGTTCTTATCAAGCAAGGCCAGCATATTTTCGGCTGCGCCCTTTACCGCAGGACCTTGCGTTCTGATTTTGTCGCGGCCAATCACGATGTTGCCCTCCCAAGTGTCGGACTGCCGTGACCAATCGATTTGCCTGAATGGCCGAAGCTTTTCCCGCAACTCCTCCATCCAAGTGACTTCGTCTTTGTCGGTGCTGGTGGCTTCCTTGAGCAGGTCGTGCGAGACAAGGCCAAGCGCGGTGAGAAATGCGCCGTTGACAGGCACGTTCAGCCGTTGCCTGATTTCTTTGGTTTTCTGTACGACGCTATCAGAATCTTCGCCCCCAGGTGGAGACAGCTTCGCGATTTCATCCCAGTCCGGGACGATTTCGGTCATTGCTTTCAGGAAGGCGACGCGAGCGGTTACCCAGCGTTCCATTGATTCCGTGTTCCCGAGCGCGTGTTCCGCTTCGTCGGCGAATTGCTGTTCTTTCGTGCTGGTGGCGCCGGTCAAGCTGTGCTTAACGAACTGACGGACCTGATTCGCCAAGAAGATGAACGGCGAGCTTTTGCCGATACTCGCAGACGTAGCGTCCACCCTGTCTTTGAGCAAAGGCACCCGTTCGCTGATTTGTAGTACGGCGTGGTTGGCAGGCTGCCTAGTGTCCCAGATAGCCAGCAGCGATGGCGGTAGGGCCTTCGTTTTGCCTGCGTCAGCAAAGTCTTGGTGAACCTGTGCAGTGTCGCTGCTGAGGGTCATCATGACTGGAACACCCGAGTTTTCGAACTTGGCCCCGTGTAGCGTCCCCCGCAATCTTTCGATGGCGTCTCCAATAGCCAAAAACCGATGCTGACCGTCAGTGATGTGAATTGTCGCCTCGTCAGGGAGTATCATGTATCCGCTATTGGAGGCGGAGTCGCCCATTGGAGCGTATATTTTGACGTCGGCCGTGGAGTTCAACGTTAGGGGTGGGATAATATAGTCCTGCTCCTTCATCACCGCTTTCTCGAGGTAAGCGGCTATGCCCTTCTGGTGCTCCGGCACAACTGGGCGGTTTGTAGCAGTGAGAGCTTTTTCGGCAGTGTCTCCTTTCCTTGCCGATTGGCGCATCACGGTGCGGTTGAGGAGTTTGATGGGCAAGACGGTGTTGACCATGGTGCGGTTGCCTTGCTTGAATATCTGCACTGGCACCAGGGTTTGGAACGTTTCTGACGTGATGTCCTGCACGTGCCTGCGGACGTCGTCAATAGTCCCTTGTATTCGTATGACACGGTCGTCGCCCTTTATTCTCGGGGTGAGGTGGTGATCTTCTGGGTTCGGGGTCATAAAGCGGCCTCCTTGAAGTTTGCGTAGGCCGATATTACACTCTTAGCGAGCGTATGCCAACTCCCATAATAGCGATTTCAGTCTGCTGCACATCTGATTTCACCAGTAGCATCGAGCGATTGCGCAATTCCGATACCGTCGAGCGCGGCATGGGTGATAGCTTGTTTAACTGCGTGCAAGACCGCTCTGACTACCGGGATAGGCACGGCGTTGCCGGTCTGCTTCCGGGTTTGCTGGTATGAACCAGTTGGCTCGAACCACTCGGGAAAGCCCTGAAGCCGCAGCATTTCGCGTTCCGTCAAGCGACGCTCCCCGTTGACCAACAGATAGTTGTACGACGCGCTCGCACGCAACGCCGGCGAGAACGGTTTGCTCGTGACGTTATCGCTCATGTTTTGGTGCCAGATAGCCGGCGGAACTATAGCGCTGGTGTGCTTGGCCCTGCGATTGGCCTGGATTCGCGGTTTTACGAAATATCGCTCGGGAACGTTTTGCTCAAGAATATCCGTAAGCGGTCCGTGTCCGATTTTTTTAGTTGGCCAATGGAAGTTTGTATAGTGCGGCAGCAGCGCTACGATGAAAATCCTCTCCCGATGTTGGGGCAATCCGAAGTCCAAAGCGTTGAGGACTCTATGGTAAATCACGTAGCCTTTCTCCTCGAACAGGCTAGCGACCTTTTGCATAGTTTTGCCGTTTCGGTGAGTGCTGAGCCGCTTGACGTTTTCCAATATGATGGCTCGTGGCTTCAATAAGTCTGCAATGTCAGCGACTTGATTTACCAGCATACCGCGGGCATCTTTAAGGCCGTCGCCCTTGCCTATTATGCTGAAAGGCTGGCATGGCAAGCCCGCCATGAGGATGTCGTGGGACGGAACGAGTTTTTTTCCCTTGCATTCTTTTATGTCGCCTAACGGCGTCAGACCGAGATTGGCCTCGTAACATTCTGACGCAGCTTTATCAGTATCGCACGCGAAGATGGTCTCGATTTCTTGTTGCCGAGCGGCTATGTTAAAGCCGCCTATCCCGGAGAACAGATCAACGGCATTTAACCGTGAGCCGTGTTCGCGGGCATCCTGGACGTTGGCGATGGGCATGGATTGGTTCCTCCGGGTTGGGTAATGGAGTAGTTTGGTTGGTGTTGCGGCCGATGGTGTCAGGCCGCTTTGTGAGGCAGCGCAAGATCGTTGCGCAAGGGATCGGCTTTGGGTGCGCGCATCCGGGGTTGGTTCCAATTCACCGGACGTAGGTTTTCTACGGCTATGAGTTTGGGTTGCTCTGCTGACAGGATGGCGTGGATTTGTTGTCGCATATCCTGGTTGCGTCTTGTGGTAAAGCGGCGGCTTTTTTCCTGTTGCCGTTTTACGGCGTGTTGGCGGCGCTTGCTGTTGCGCGGTTTGTGGGCAATCCGGAGGTGGTGGCGGCTACGCTGTCTGCAGGTAAGGGTGCGGATCATGAGGCGGTTCCGGTGTGGTTGCGGTTTGGGTGTAGCGTACTACGGTGCATAGCGTATTTTCGCTGTGCCTGGACCTTTTTGTCAACACGCTATAGGACATCCTGCTCCCCCGCTCAGCGGGCTTCCCCGCAGCGCATTGCATGTACCTTGATTATAGTATTATTCAGTTAAAGCAGATGCCGCCCGCATCAGTTCAACCAGCCGGCATTACCCCCTTAACCCCCCGTCCGGCGGCGGATCATTGCTTCGGCCAGGGGGCTGGCCCCGGAGCGTACTGCTATGTTGACCAGGGATGGCCGGCCTGAATTGATGGCCCGCGCCACGGCCGGCGCCACCTCCGACGGCTGTTCCACGTACTCGGCATAGCCGCCGATGGCCTCTACCATCCGGTCGTAGCGGACGAACCGCAAATCGGTGCCTACGGCCCGCCCATAGTAGGCCACCTGGAAAGTCTTATCGATGCCCCAGGTAGCATCGTTGCCCATAATCGTGGTTATGGGCAGGTTGTGGCGGAGGCAGGTATCGTACTCCATCGGGTAAAAACCGAAGGAGCCGTCGCCGCAGAAGACCAGCGTTTTGCTTTCCGGGTAAGCCAGCTTGGCGGCCATGCCGTAGGGGATGCCGGCCCCCAGGTGGCTCAAGGGGCCCAGCCGCAGAAAGCGGCCCGGCCGACGGGCCCGGAAGTAAGACCGGCCCCACTGCACATAATCCCCGCCGTCCAGCACGATGAAGGTATCATCGTCCAGCAAAGGTTCAATGCCGGTAAACACATCCAGCGGGTGCATGGGTTCCTCGCCGGTGGCGTGGGCGCGGAGCTGCGCCAGCCAGGCTTCCCGGTCCTGGGTCAGCTGCCCAACCCAGGCGGCTATATCGGCGCGGCGGCCCTGCCCGACCGCTGCGGTCAACTGCTCGGCAATAGCTCCCAGGTCGCCCAGCAGCCCCACGGCTGCGCCCCGGTTACGGCCAATTTCCGCCGCCGCCGGGTCTGCCTGAATCAGCTGGGCCGCCGGGCTGAAAATCCGGCCGTAGCGGTAGCGGTGGTCCAAACGCTTGCCCAGCAGCAGCACCACGTCGGCCTCGGCAAACCGGCGCGCCGCCGCGTTCAGGGCGCCGTCGGCGTAACCGAAGCAGAGGGGGTGTTCGTCGTCCAGCATGCCCCGGGCCTGTTCCACGGTGAAAGCCGGTATTCCGGCGGCTTCTACCAGGGCGGTCAACTGCTCTGGCCGGGCAGTGTAGCGGGCCGGGTTGCCGATGATGATAACCGGACGCTGGGCCTGGCGGAGCAGGTCGGCGGCCTGCTGAATCAGCCCCGGGTCGCCCTGGGGCCGGCCCATGCTGCGGTATTCGCCAGGCAGGCAGGAGGGCAGCTCTTCTTCAGTAACGGGCTGCTCCTGAATGTCGATGGGCAAGGTCAGGTGCACCGGCCCCGGACGGCCCGACATGGCAGTGCGGAAGGCAGTGGCGACAAACTCCGGGATGCGCTTGCGGTCGTGAATCAGCCAGGAGCCTTTGGTAACCGGGGCGGTCATGCCAATCTGGTCCACCTCCTGGAAAGTGGCCATGCCCTTCTCGGGCAGTTCGGCGCAGCCGGCGACGAAGATGACCGGGCTTTCCGAAGTATAGATGGCCGGCAGGCCGGAGATGGCGTTGGCGAACCCGGGGCCGCCGGTGAACAGAGCCACTGCCGGTTCGCCGGTAATGCGGGCATAACCATCGGCCATATGCATTGCCGCCCCTTCGTGCCGCGTGTCGATGAACTCGATGCCTTCGTCCGCCGCCGCATCTACCAGCGGCAGCACGGTGTCGCCAACGATAGTGAACACCCGCCTGACGCCTTCCTGCTTCAGACAGCGGATGAAAAGATGTCCTCCATTCAGGTTAGGCATAAACGTCTCCTGATGTTTGGAAGTGCCGGGTCGGCCCGGCCGGGAACCGTGAGATTCCCGCCGGGCCGACCCGGCCGGGTTTTACCCCAGCTTACCTTGCCCACCGGATTTCAGCAAGGCGGACGGCTCCGGTCAGCCGACGCCGGTTTGATTAAGCGGGTTGGCGGGTATATAGTCCAGGCTATGGGCGTTCTCTACGTTGTTGGCACACCCATCGGCAACCTGGAAGACATTACCGGCCGGGCAGCCCGCATTCTGGGACAGGCAAGCCTGGTGGCCGCCGAGGATACGCGGGTAACCCGGCGGCTGTTAAATCACCTGGCAAGCAGGGTTCCGGTAATCAGCTGCCACGCCCATAACTGGCAAGCCCGCCTGCCGGAACTGATGCAGGCGCTGCAAACGGGCGACGTGGCGTTGGTTGCCGATGCCGGTATGCCGGCAATCAGCGACCCCGGAGCGGCGATAGCCGACCGGGTGGCCGCCGCCGGGTTCCCGGTGGAGGCGATCCCCGGCCCTTCGGCAGTAACTGCGGCCCTGGCCGTCGCCGGCCTGCCGGCCGATCGCTTCCTGTTCCTGGGCTTTTTGCCGCGCCAGCGTCGGGCCCGGCGCAAGCTGCTGACCGGCGTGGCCGCCCTGCCCTTTACGCTGGTCATCTTCGAGGCGCCCCACCGGCTGCGGGCCACCCTGGAGGATTTGCCGGCAGCCCTGGGCGACCGCAGGGCTGCCGTGTGCCGGGAGTTGACCAAGCGGCATGAAGTGGTGTGGCGAGGCAGCCTGGCGCAGGCACTGGCCCATTTCGAGGCCCCCCGGGGCGAGTTTACCCTGGTAGTGGCGGGGGCAGACCCCGTTTCGAACCAGCCCCCGCCCCCGGACCGGGAAGCAGCCAGAGCGCAGCTGGCCGATTTGCGTCAGGCCGGAGCCAGGGCGCGGGAAGCGGTAACCGTGGTAAGCCAAGCCACCGGCCTGCCCCGGCAGGAAGCGTACCGCCTTTGGCTGGAAGCCGGCGGGAAGGTTGCTGCGCCGGACGACAGGGGCTGAAAGAAACTATGGTCAAATTTTGCGTTGAACGCTCCGTCGGAATGCCGCCCACGGGTTTGCCGGATAGAAGGTCTGGCGCCGGGTCAGGGAACGCCGGGCAAGGCGTTGCTCCGGGTCAGGGCCGAAAACGAGCGTAGCCTGCGGCTGTCTGAAGGGGCGGGGGCATAACCCGCCCCTTCATTGATAGCTGTCCGGGGCGATCATTGCCCCGGCACGGCAGCGACCGGCCCCTTCAGCTGTCCGGGTTAACGTCCCGCTCGTTAATTTCAATATTCCGAATCTCCAGCCGCTCGGCAGGACTGGACCGCTCGCCGCCGGCGCCGGCGGCAACGGGGGCGTTAGCCAGGGCATCGAGGGTCTCCTCGCCGCCCACCAGCATACCAAAGATGGTGTAGTTGGGGGGCAGGCCGACGCTCTGACCGTGCACAATGAAGAACTGGCTGCCGTTGGTGTTGGGCCCGGCATTGGCCATAGCCAGCGTTCCCTTAACGTAAGGTCTGGCTACCGCCTCGTCCGGAAAGCGATACCCCGGCCCGCCTCGCCCACTGCCTTCGGGGCAGCCGCCCTGAATCATGAAATCCTTGATGACCCGGTGGAAACAGCCGTCCTGGTAGAAGCCTTCCCGCGCCAGAAAGACGAAATTGTTGACGGCGCGCGGCGCTTCAGCCGGCAACAGCTCGATAATCATATCTCCCTGGCTGGTGCGGATAGTAGCGGAATAGCGCTTGGCCGGGTCCAGAATCAGGTCGGGCGGGTTGGCGTACTGCTTGGAGGGCATAACTCCTCCTGTATCCAGATGGGGAACCTGACCCAGTGTACCACACTCGGAACCAATCCTGCGGAGGCCAGACCGGAAGCCGACATTCCCAACGTGTGTTGGTATATCCCTTTACGCTGCGGCGGCGGCCCGACTGGCCCGGGCCAGTCGGGCCGCCGCCGGGAACCGGCCCAAAGACTGCCGGGTCGCCCGAAACGTATCGGGCGGAACCCGGCAGTCCCGCCGGTCAGGTCAGCCGGCCTGGCGCCGCCGGTACAGGTACACCCCGCCGGCAGCCAGCGCTACCACCACCAGCCCGATTACTACCCACAGCAGCCAGTTGACGCCGCCGGCAGATACCGGCGGCGCCGGCGGTGTGGGCGTCGGCGGTATGGCCGTCGCCGTCGGGGGCGGTACTGGCGTGGCGGTGGGTTCCACCGCGGCCAGGGCCGGGGCGGCTGTCGTGGCCGTCGGCTCCGGGCGCACCGCGTCCAGGGCGCGGTCCGGCAGCAGTGGCGTAGCCGTCGGCGCTGCCGTGGCCGTCGCGGTGGCCGTGTGTCGGCTGGTGGGCGGCGTCGTGGCCGTCGCGGTTGGCGCCCTGGTCGGCGGGGTTGCTGTCGCGGTTAGCATTGCCACCGGCGTCGGCGTCCGGGTGGGTATTGCCCGCCGGGTTGCTGTAGGCGTCCGCAGCAGCATTTCCGCCGGCAGCATGGTCGGCGTCGGCGTGCCGGTGGGCAGCGCCGGCGCCGTTGCGGTCGGCGTAGGCATTGTCGTGGGCATGGCGGTTGGCGTCGGCGTGCGGGTCGGCGACGCCGGCGCGGTGGTGGCCGTCGGCGTGGGCGTGCTGGTGGCCGCTGCCACTACCCGGCGGGTCGGCGTCGGGGTCGGCATATCCGCCGCCGGGGGCGGTAGGTAGCCCTGAACCACTATGGGGTGCGGCATGGGTGTGTCGGCCGGCGTATCGGTTGGCGTATTTGTAGGCGTCGGGGTCGGTGTGTTGGCCGGCATATCGGTTGGCGTATTTGTAGGCGTCGGGGTCGGTGTGTTGGCCCGCGTCTCTCTAATCAGGAGGATGGACCAAGGGCTGGGGCCGCGGCTATTGTGCGCCCGCATCCGAACCTGGTACTCGACTCCGTTTTCCAGCCCGGTTATGGTGTAGCTGGTGTCGGTGTCCTTGACGGTAACGACCGGGCTGCTGTCGGGCCAGCTTTCGCCCGCTTTGCGATGCTGAAATTCGTACCGCGTTACCCCGCTCATGGCCCGATAATTGATGGTTATCTGCCCGGACCCGGCGACAACCCGGGAGAATTCCGGCACAGGCGGCGGGCGTAAGGGCGTGGGCGTCAGTGTTCCCGTTGGCGTGGGTGTGGGCGTCGTTCCCGGCATGGCCCGGACTTCTTCCGACCACGGGCCGCTCTGACTGGCGCTGACCACATGGATCCGGAAGATGTACTCGTCGCCGTTATCCAGGTTCGTTACCGTGTAGCTCGTGGTCGTCGCGCCCGCCCCGGGGATGTTTAATACCGCCGGCCATTGGCTGGAGCTGGCCTTGCGATAGTTCAAGCGATACCCCCCGATGGTCCTATCGCCCGGGTCGTCCCAGGTCAGGGTTACCTGCCGGTTACCCGCCTCCGCCCGCAGGTTGGCCGGCTTGGACAACCCTGCCGTGGGCGTGGGCATCAGTGTTCCCGTTGGCGTTGGCGTCGGCGTGCTGGTCGGCAGCGTTCCGTCTGGCGTGGCCCGGACTTCTTCCGACCAGGGGCTGCTCTGACCGACGCTGCCCGCATGGATGCGGAAGATGTACTCGTCGCCGTTATCCAGGTTCGTTACCGTGTAGCTCCTGGTCGTCGCGCCCGCCCCGGGGATGTTGACTACCGCCGGCCAATGGCTGGAGCTGGCCTTGCGATAGTTCAAGCGATACTCCGTGATGCTCGCATCGCCCGGGTCGTCCCAGGACAGGGTTACCTGCCCGTTCCCCGCCACCGCCCGCAGGCCGACCGGCTTGGAATGCCCCTCCTTCGGCCTGGCGCTGAGCATGGCCGACCAGATGCTGCTGCCATTGCTGTTGACCGCGCTAATGCGGAATTCGTACGCCTCTCCGTTATTCAGCCCCGTTATGGTATGCGTAGTCAGGCCAGGTATTTCGGTTCTGGCCGGCCATGGTTCGCCGGGTTTGCGCTGCTGCAAATAGTACCCGGTGATCGAAGCGTCCTTCGGGTCATCCCAGCGCAGGGTTATCTGCCCGTCGCCGGTCGTGGCCCGGAGGTTGGACAGCATGGCTGGCGTGGGCGTGGGCGTCGGTGTACTGGTGGGGATGGGTGTATTGGTGGGCGTGGGCGTGTCCGTTGGCGTATTGGTGGGCGTGGGCGTCGGCGTGGGTGTCAGCGTTCCCGTCGGCGTCGGCGTGGGCGTGTCGGCGGGCAGCATTCTACTGGTACCGGTGGTGGACCAGCCGCTGCTGCCGCCGTCATTGTACGCCCGCATCCGGTAATCGTACGCGACTCCGTTTTCCAGCCCGGTTATGGCGTAGCTGGTATCAGTGTCCTTAACGGTAACCACCGGGCTGGTGTCGGGCCAGCTTTCGCCCGTTTTGCGATGCTGAAATTCATACCGGGTTATCCCGCTCACGGCATGATAATGGATGGCTAGCTGGCCATTCCCCGGGACATTCCATTTGATGGCCGGCGGATTCGGCGGCGCTACTGTTGGCGTCGGCGTATCCGTGGGCGTATCTCGAGTCAGGGTGATGGACCAGTTGCTGGGGCCGCGGCTATTGTACGCACGCATCCGGACCTGGTAAGTCGCGCCGTTTTCCAGCCCGGTTATGGTGTAGCTGGTATCGGTGTCCCTGACGGTAACCTCCGGGCTGGTATCGGGCCAGCTTTCGCCCGCTTTGCGATGCTGAAATTCGTACCGCGTTACCCCACTTACCGACGTGTAACGGATGGTTATCTGCCCGGCCCCGGCGACGACCCGGGAGATTGCCGGCGTAAACGGCGGGCCTGAGGGCGTGGGCGTCAGTGTTCCCGTAGGCGTGGGCGTGGGTGTGGATGTGGGCGTCGTTCCCGGCGTAGCCCGGACTTCTTCCGACCACGGGCCGCTCTGACTGGCGCTGACCGCATGGATCCGGAAGATGTACTCGTCGCCGTTATCCAGGTTCGTTACCGTGTAGCTCGTGGTCGTCGCGCCAGACCCGGGGATATTGAATACCGCCGGCCATTGGCTGGCGCTGGCCTTGCGATAGTTCAAGCGATACCCCCTGATGGTCCCATCGCCCGGGTCATCCCAGGTCAGGGTTACCTGCCGGTTACCCGCCTCCGCCCGCAGGTTGGCCGGCTTGGACAGCCCCTCCGTCGGTGTATTGTTCGGCGTGGGCGTGTTGGCCGGCGTATCTCGATTCAGGACGATGGACCAATCGCTGGGGCCACGGCTATTGTGCGCCCGCATCCGAACCTGGTAAGTCGCGCCGTTTTCCAGCCCGGTTATGGTGTAGCTGGTGTCGGTGTCCCTGACGGTAACCTCCGGGCTGGTGTCAGGCCAGCTTTCGCCCGTTTTGCGATGCTGAAATTCGTACCGCGTTACCCCGCTTACCGCCGTGTAATGGATGGTTATCTGACCGGATCCGGCGACGACCCGGGAGATTGCCGGCGCAAACGGCGGGCCTGAGGGCGTGGGCGTCAGTGTTCCCGTGGGCGTGGGTGTATCCGTTGGCGTGGGCGTCAGTGTTCCCGTGGGCGTGGGCGTGGATGTGGATGTGGGCGTCGTTCCCGGCGTGGCCCGGACTTCTTCCGACCACGGGCCGCTCTGACTGGCGCTGACCGCATGGATCCGGAAGATGTACTCGTCGCCGTTATCCAGGTTCGTTACCGTGTAGCTCGTGGTCGTCGCGCTCGACCCGGAGATGTTGACTACCGCCGGCCATTGGCTAGCGCTGGCCTTGCGATAGTTCAAGCGATACCCCCTGATGGTCCCATCGCCCGGGTCATCCCAGGTCAGGGTTACCTGCCGGTTACCGGCCTCCGCCCGCAGGTTGGCCGGCTTGGACAACCCTGCCGCCGGCGTATTGGTGGGCGTGGGCGTATCCGTTGGCGTGCTGCCCTGGGCTTGCAGCGGTGTCGGCGACTTGGTGAAGGACAGGGTCAGTAAAAAAGGCCCGGCCAGCAGGATGACGAGCGCCAGGGCCAGCCCCGGCAGGTTTCGGTCAATTCTCCGTAGGCGGCCGTTCAGCCCAGCCCAAACTCGGGGGGGGGGGGGGGGGGGGGTATATTCATTCCGGAGCCGGGGCGGTGGTTGCCTTTATCTGCCATAGCTTACCTCGTCAGGATATTGGTTTGGTTGAAGCAGCCCGGTTCCCGTCTGCTGGTTGCTGCTATGGATTTTAGCAGAGAAGTTCCGGCGGGGGAATACCTTTGCGGCCTCGGCTTTGAGCTGCTCCGGCTGGTGGGGAAGCCCGGTTCCCGGGATGAGGCATTGCATTCCGCCCCGGAATGCTCCAGATTGGGCCACGCTGCTGCCTCCCGGCGGTCTGATTTCACGGCAAACCCGGTTATATACTTATACCAACGCACATAGGGAATACCGGCCCCTTGACTGCCGGCAATAGCGGGGCCAGAATAGTTATGTTGCAGCAGTTGGGCGCCGCTGCTTCATTGCCTCCCGTCCGGTTTCCGCCTGCTTTGCCATGCCTGGTAGTGTAACGGTAGCACGTCAGCCTTTGGAGCTGAAAGTCTGGGTTCGAACCCCGGCCGGGCAGCCACTACAGTTCCCGCACCGACCAGCCTGACCCCCGTACCCGAACCCGCCGGCTTATGACGGGTTGTTTGAGCGCCAGTTCGTCGCCGGCTTTTCCCGTCTCCCCTCCGTTTCTGGCCGGCCCCGGGCCGGCCCTGGTTTTACCGGTTAGATGTCCCTCCCCCCTGCCCGGTCTGCTAAACTTCCGGCCAGCCTGGCATCCGCCGGCCGGCCTCTCTTCCTTTACGGTGGCAGCGCGCCGCAAAACCCGATGGCCGGGGCCGGGTTCGCGCCGGTCAGGCTGCCGGCATATAACGCTGGGGATGGGCTGTTATGAACCGACTGGCGCAAAACCTGGCTCGCCGCCTGCCTTTCTACTACGGCTGGGTAATACTGTATTCGGCGGCCACCACCAACATAGTGCGCAACTGCGCCGCCAGCCTTACCCTGGCCGTTTTTATGATTCCCCTGGCCGATGACCTTAACTGGAGCCGTACCCTGATTGCCGGAGCCGCCAGTCTTGGCGGACTGGCAGCTTCGGCAGTTTCGCCCCTGGTAGGGTGGCTGGTAGATCGGTACGGAGCCCGGCAGGTGCTTGCTTCCAGCGTCTTTCTTATGGGCGCCGCCACCTTTTCCCTGGCCTGGGCCACTGTCCCGCTCCTCTTCTACGCTGCTTACGGAATCAGCCGGGTCATGTTCGCCAGCCCGGTTCCGATTGGCGCTTCGGTGGTGGTGTCCCGCTGGTTTGTGCGCCGGCGCGGCCGCGCCAATGGCATGCTCTTCGCCGCCCATTCGCTCGGCCTGATTGCCTTCCCCCTGATTGCCTCGGCGGTAATCGCCAGCCGGGGCTGGCCGGCGGCGTGGATTGTGCTGGGCGCGCTGGTCTGGCTGATTGCCCTGGTTCCGGTGGCCCTGCTGCTGGTGCAGCGTCCGGAAGACCTGGGCCTGCGGCCCGACGGCGGCCTGGAAGCCCCCGGACACGGGCCCGGGGCCGAGGTTCAGCCGGCTGAACCGGTCTGGACGCTGAAAGAGGCTATGCGGACGCCGGCCCTGTGGATTCTGGCGGCCGGCGTGGGAACCCTGTTCCTGGTACAGGCCGGCATCAACACCCACATGGCGGCCCTGCTGCGCGACCAGGGGCTTAGCCTCTTCCTGTCGGGCGTCGGGTTGAGCCTCAATGCCGCCTTTATGGGCGCCGGCAGCCTGGCCTGGGGCTGGGTTGCCGAGCGGTTCCCCGTGCGTTACGTCCTGTTTGCCGTAGCGGTAGCCGTAGCCGTACCAGCCCTGCTCTTCCTGTATGCTGATGCCGTTTTCACCGCCCTGCTGGTCTCCTCCCTGTTCGGTTTTGGCGTGGGCGGTATGCTGTCGGTGCCGCCGGTAGCCTTTGCCGACTACTACGGACGCCGCTCCCTCGGCGCCATTCGCGGGGTTACCGAGCCCTTTACCAGCCTGGAGCAGGCAATAGGCTCTCTGGCCGCCGGCGTCGTCTTCGACCTTACCGGCAGCTATGCCATTGCCCTGGTTTCCTTTGCCGCGCTGGCCGGCATTACCGCCGTGGTCATCCTCTTCGCCGCTCCGCCCCGGAAATAAGCTGCGCCTCTGGCGAAGCCCGACGGTTCCCCGGACGGTTACACAGAATAGCCCCTCCAGCCTCGCCGGCGGGGCTGCACCGCTCTATGCCGGCGGCGGCGTTTCCCGGTCAGTCCTGGCCCCGTAGAATGTCTGCCGGTTCACTCCGCCCCAATCAGGGGCGGGAACCCCGCCGGCACAGCCGGGGCTTGAGCAATATCGTACTCCGTCCCAATCAGGTGCGGGAACCACGATTCTGGTCAGACTCCTTTCGGTCGGTTTCCTGCCGGGCCTTCCACTCAGCCCCCCGTTGTTGTATCAGCTCCCACTCCTGCAGCAGACCGTCCATTTCCCGGTGGCCGGTTGGCCGATTGCCATAGTGGTTGTCCTGAAAGCTGCCTACAATCTGCTCCACCGGCTCCGGCGGCAGGTCATCGGCCAGGTCAACCTGATGTTCCCGGGGTGTCTGTCCGGCCTCCTTCGGCCGGCCCAGGTCTTCCGTCAACTGAAGAAAGTGGTGGTACAACTCCCTGGGGTTGTCGGGTGGCGGCCGTTCCTCCCGGTCAGCCATGGCCCGGCGCACCAGGTTGTTCCACCAGCCCCCGACCAGCCCGTAAATGTCCCGGTTGGCCTTTTCCCAGCTGAAAATAGACTCCCGAACCTCCTGCACCTCGCCGGATAAACGGAGCAGCCGCCGGAACCGGTAAACGCGAAACAGCAGCCAGCCAACCAGAGAGGCGCCAGCCAGAAAAGCCAGCCACTTGAGCAGAATATAGACCCACTCCGGCGGCCCGCCGCCCTCCATATCTTCCAGATTCTCGTGAAAACGCCGCATTTGCTCTTGAGCCTCTTGCAGGCCGCTCAGGTCGCCGCCCCCCAGCGCCGCGGTCAGCCAATTGCCGAACGCCACCAGGGCGGCTGCCAGGTAGCCCAGGCCCAGCAGAACGGGTTTCAGTATCAACTCGCCCACCCGCCCCGCTAACCCCAGCAGAGTGCGGGTAACGTCGTCCAGCCCGCCCAGCCCCAGACCGCTAATCAGCAGGCCCACCAGCAGCACCGCCCCTACAATCGCCCCAATGGGCAGAAACCAGTCCCGGGAGATCGCCTGACCATCGGCAGATTCAGCGGCAAAGCGGGCCAGGGCCAGGCCGATTAGTCCCACCGCGAAGAACCCCAGAATCAGGAACCCGCTGACCATCCGGACGGCAACCAGGCTGTCAACTACCGCTGCGACAATTAGCGCCGCCAGGCCCCACAGAAAGGCGGTTTTAACCGTGTCCAGGGTAACGTCATCGTGGGCCAGGCTGCTGCCCCGCCACCACAGGGCCGCCAGAAAAACCAGAGTCAGCGTTGCCGCCGCCACCGTTTCCAGGTCGCCGTTGAGGATTTCGCCCACCGGAAAGAAGCCGATTCGGGGGTTCAGGCTGGCCAGAATCAGCAGGGAAATTATACTGAGGAACAGCCCGATGCCCCCCCGCAGGTTGAGGGAAAAGCGGATTGTCTGCACGTACCGGGACAATATGAAAGACCAGGCCAAAGCGCCGAATACCAACGGGAGCGGCAGGCGGGCGCCAACGGCAGTGGTCAGCAGGGTTGCCATGGAAATAACCAGATAGGCGCCGACGGCCTCCAGAAAGAGCGCGGCGCCGGTAACGGCGCTAATTCGCCAGAACTGACTCATACCCCTCCTGTTCCACCTCAAGGGCTTCCAGCGCGCGGCCCAGAAAAAAAACCGGCACATCGCCGGGGCGCATCTCCGGCCCCCGGTCGCCGGCATACAGGACAATCAGCCGGTAACCACGGGAGCGCGCTGCGGCAATTTCGTCGTTAATGGCGGCGGTTATTATTGCGGTAACCAGAATAATGGTAGTCCCCGGCGGCAGCGAATCCCGCTCGTGGCGCAGCGCTTCCCCCAGGGATATTACCGAGTACGGCGCAGCCATCGCCAGGGATTCCAGCACCACCCCCAGTTGGGAAGGCGAGCTGCTGAGCGGGACACTCAACCATTTCCCCGAATAAGCGGCAACGCCGTTGCTGACCAGCCCGAAACTGTAGCCCTCCCCGGCGCAATGGCTCGCCACCGAAGCGGCTACCGTTACCGTCCGCTCGAACAGGCGCCGGTTGCTGCCCTGCCAGGCAAACTGGCCGGTGGCGGCGTTCATGGCAATCAGCGCATTCAGGGAAACCGCCGGTTCAAACAGCCTGGTCTGCAAACCGCCGCGCCGGGCGGTAGCCTTCCAGTCGATATGCTTCATCGGGTCCTGCGGCTGGTAATCCCGCAGCCCGAAAAAGCGGCTGGTATCCTGATGAACGGGGTTCAGCCCCCTGGTTTCCCCCAAAGGGTGTTCCGACGGAAGCATCAGTTCCCGCAGGTTCACAATTCGCGGGTACACCAGAATGTGCGCTGCGCCGGTTAAAGGGGCTTCGAAAGCGGTGAACCCGAAAATGTCCCCGCTGCGCAGCCGGGCCGGGCCAATGCGATGATACCCCCGGGCCCGGCAGCGCAGAAGATACTTCCAGGTAACCCGCTGGTACGGCAGCAGCGATGTGGTGATTCGATGCTCCCGGCCCACCTCCAGCCCGGTCCCGCGCACGGTAGCCCCCGGCAGGTCCAGCTCCGGCGGCAGATGGTCCTGAATGTCAACCCAGATTAGCGGCAGTACCTTGTCATTGGACAGGGTAACCGAATAATCCAGCGAGTCGCCAACGAAGGCGCGCGTCCGGGATAACGTCCTTTCGTGGCTTACTTCCCGGAAAGCAAAGCGATTCCAGAACCTGGACAGAACCCAGACCGCCAATACCAGCCCCCCGACCACCAGAAGCAGCCCCTGGCTGGCTGCCAGGCCGATGAAAAGCAGGGCGCAGCTAACGAAAACCCAGAAGTCGTTCAGCATAATCGTTCACCGGCCGGGACGGCAGCAGAATGCCGGGCCGGACCAGGGGTTCAGGCTGCCCCGGAACAACCGCTTTTGGCCCCGGATGATTGAGAACGACTGAGCCTGAAGGCGGCGGCCGCAACCTTATACCGGGACCGCAACCTTCTCCAGCACGTCGGCGATAATGCCCCCGGCAGTCCTTTCCCGCAGCCGGGCCTGCGACTTCACGATTACCCGATGCCCCAGCGTATAGGGGGCCAAAGCCTTGATTTCATCAGGGGTAACATATTCCCGGCCCCGAATGACGGCCAGCGCCTGGCTGCAACGGTAAAGCCCCATAGTAGCGCGGGGGCTGGCCCCCAGCTCCACCTCCGGGTGCTCCCTGGTCGCCTGCACCAGCCGCACAATGTAATTGCGCAGTACCGGGTCCACATAAACCTGCCGAACCGTGTTCTGAAACTCAACGATTTCCGCACCGGAGCTTGCCGCTTTCAGGGCGGCCAACGGGTCAGCGCGCTCGAATCGCAGCAGCATCTCTTCCTCCTCCGGCACATCCGGGTAGCCCATTTGCAGCCGTATCAGGAAGCGGTCCAGCTGGGCTTCCGGCAGCGGAAAGGTGCCTTCCAGTTCGATTGGGTTCTGCGTGGCTATGACCAGAAAAGGGGCCGGCAAAGGCACGGTAACCTGGTCAACGGTTACCTGGCGTTCACCCATAGCCTCCAGCAGCGCCGACTGCGTGCGCGGCGTAGCCCGGTTAATTTCATCGGCCAGCACCACCTGGGCCAGCACCGGGCCGGGCCGAAACTCGAACTCGCTGCTCTTCTGGTTATAGTAATGGATGCCGGTAATATCGGAAGGCATCAGGTCCGGAGTGAACTGAATGCGCCGGAACACACAGTCCAGGGAGCCGGCCAGCGACCGGGCCAGCGTGGTCTTCCCGCTGCCCGGCACATCTTCAACCAGAATATGCCCCCCGCTCAGCACGGCGGCCAGGGTCAGTTCCACCACTGCCTCTTTCCCCACCACCACCTGGCCGATGCTGGCCTTAATTCGGGCAGCGGCTTCGGAAACCCGACCCACCATTTCGGGGCTGATGATTGCTGCCACGCCGGGTAGCGCCTCTAGCTGCTGCCGGTGGAGGGCAGAGCCTGCCGCTGCACGAACTCCTCCGCCTCTCGCAGGTCCTTCAGCGAATCAACGCTGCGCCAGAAAGCGGTAGTCGGACAGGCGGAAATGCGCCCCTCCAGTGCCAGCTTCGGAAAGGTATCCACCTCATGGTCGCCCAGGCGGGGCAGCAGCCCGCAGATCTCCCGGTCAAATACATAAACGCCGGCGTTTATCCAGCAGGGCAGTTCCGCCTTTTCGCGGAAACTCACCACGTCGTTGTTCCCGTCGAAATCCACCAGCCCATAGGGGCTGACCATGGGCGTTACCATTATCGTAGCCAGGTGCGCCGGGTTAGCCAACTTCTTGCCGCGGAAGCCGGCCAGAACATCGCCCGGCTCCGCAGCGGTTATAATGTCGCCGTTCAGAACGAACAGGGTGTCTTCCTGTTCGGGAAGGCGCTCAAACCCCCGCCGGATCGCTCCGCCCCGCCCCAAAGGCGCATCTTCGATGCTGTAGCCGGCCCTTATCCCGAACTCTGCCCCGTCCCCGAAATAGTCCCGCACCATTTGCCAGCGGTAGCCAACCAGGAACACCACGTCGGTAACCCCGGCGCCCTTCAGCCACTCCACCTGGTGCCAAAGAATGGGTTTACCCTGCAAGGGAACCATAGGTTTGGGCAGGGAATTGGTCAACGGCTTCAGCCGCTCCCCCATACCGCCAGCCAGAATCAAAGCGTACATCAGCCCCCCACCTTCAGCCGCTAACGTTAACCGGGGAACCCCCGGCTGGCCCGCCGGTTGCCAGTAATATAGCGGCAGCCGGCGGGCTGGTCAACGGCTGGAGAACACGGCGCACTCTGCCGCCGCAAGGGCGCCGCCGGGCCGCCCCGGCCAAACGCTCAAAGGCCGGCCGCCCCGCGGTATAACCGGCATTTGTGAAACCGGCATTGCGCCGCTGCCGGCTGCGTTTTTGCTTGAGAGGCTATGCCGACTTGCGCTATACTACTCTGGTTGTTGCATTATAATTCCAGATTGAAACCAGATTATTGTTTGGACGGCCGCCAATGGCTCTGACTGACTACTACGAAGTATTGGGCGTTTCCAGGCAGGATTCGGAAGAGGAAATCCGCAAAGCCTTCCGCCGCAAGGCTATGGAATATCACCCCGACCGCAACAAAACCCCCGGCGCCGAGGATAAATTCAAGGAAGTAAACGAGGCGTACCAGGTGTTGAGCGACTCCAGGAAGCGCGCCCAATATGACCGCTTCGGGCGCGCCGACGCTGGCGCCAACGGCTTTGACCGCCCCTTCGACGGCTTTGACGTCTTCGGCGGGTTCGGCGACATATTCGATTCCTTCTTCGGCGACGCCTCAGGGCGCCGGGCCAACGCCCCCCGGCGGGGCGGCGATTTGCAGTTGCCGGTAACCCTTTCCTTTGAGGAGGCGGCCTTTGGCGTGGAACAGGAGGTAGAGGTCGCCCGTGTCGAAATCTGCCATCACTGCTCCGGCCACGGCAGCGAACCCGGCACCCCGGTCAATACCTGCAATAGCTGCGGCGGCGCCGGCAGCGTGCGCCGTACCCAGCGCAGCGTCTTTGGCCAGTTCGCCCAGGTTTCCACCTGCCCCACCTGTCAGGGCAAGGGCAGCGCCATAGAATCCCCCTGCCGGGTCTGTCGCGGCGCCGGCATGGAACGCCGCAAGCGGAAAAGCCTGGTCAACATCCCCGCCGGCATACAGGACGGTATGCAGGTTCGCCTTGCCGGCAAGGGCAACGCCGGCAGCAATGGCGGCCCGCCCGGCAACCTCTACGTTCAGGTTAAGGTTCGCCCCCACGCCTTTTTCCAGCGCGAGGATTCTGACCTGCTCTATTACCTGCCCCTGAACGTCGCCGAGGCAGCTTTGGGCGTGGAAAAAGCCATTCCCACCCTGGAAGGCAGCGAAACCCCGCTCAAAATTCCGTCAGGCACCCAGCACGGCGCCGAATTCCGACTTCGCGGCAAAGGCATCGCCCATGTCAACACCGGACGCCGCGGCGACCTGCGGGTTTATGCCGGGGTACAGGTGCCTAAAAACCTGAACCCACGGCAGCGCAAGTTGCTGGAGGAGCTGGCCCGCTCAATGAATCCAGGTTCCGACCGCCCTGCTCCCCCGGCAGAAGGTCCGGACGAGCGGCAGGAACCCCGCCCCACCGCGCGGGAAGAAGAACCCGATGAAGGCAAGGAAAAGGGCCTGTTTGACCGGATAAAAGATGCCCTGGGTTAAGCTCCGGCTGGCCGGTCCTTTCCCCGGCCCGGAACGGCGGCAAAGGCGCTCCCTCCGGAAAATTGCCCCCGGAATGTCCCGGCGCCCCGTTCCGTCCGGCGCCCCTGGAAGCGTAAACATGGCGGTCAGCCTTGCCCTTGGCCGTTGGTGGACACCCCAACCAGCGCCGGAATTGCCAGGTTAAATGTGGCAGGAAATCAGCATAAGCGTACCCTTTGAATACGTGGAGCCGGTCTCTTATCTCTTTGACCGCTATGGATACGGCCTGACCCTGGAGGATGACGGGCCGGAGCGGATTAAACTGCGCACTTACCTGCCCGGCGGCGCCAGCCAGCGTTATTCGCACATTGAGGTGGGCATCAGACTGGCCAGCATCATCCAGCCCCTCGGAGAACTGACCGTAACCCCCCTGCCCCGGGACGCCGACTGGCAAGACGCCTGGAAGTCTCACTTCAGCCTGCTCAAAATCGGGAAGCGGCTGGTCATAAAACCCTCGTGGATTGATTACCAGCCGCAGGCGGAAGACGTCCTCATCGAGCTGGACCCGGGCCTGGCCTTTGGCACCGGCTATCATCCCACCACCTATACCTGCCTGGAAGCGCTGGAGCAATTGTCCCGGCCGGGCCTGGCCGTCCTCGACCTGGGCTGCGGTTCAGGCATTCTGACCATTGCCGCCATCAAGTTGGGGGCCGGCAGCGTTACCGCCCTGGATATTGACCCGCAGGCAGTCCAGTCTTCCCGCCGGAACCTTAAGCAGGCCGGCCTTCGCCGGACGGTAAGCCTGGCCCAGGGCACCTTGCCCCACCGCCTGGCGCCGGGCGGCTCCTTCGACCTGGCTTTAGCCAATATTTCTGCCCGGGGCGTCCGGGAACGGGCCGGCGACTTGCTGGCGGCCCTGCGACCCGACGGCGCCCTGATTGCCTCCGGCATCATTCAGGAACAGCAGGGCGAAACCGAACGCGCCTTAACCGCCGCCGGGTTCGCCGCCATAGAAACCTGGCCCAGAGAAGATTGGGTTACCCTGGTTTGCCGGCGCAGCCGAAGCCGGTAGATACCCCCGGAAAGTGTTATAATCCCCCCGGTTAATCCGTGGTACTGCTATGGAACAAGTTGACCTTGAACGCTACCAACTGACCGGGCTGCTGGGCAGCGGCGCCGATTATGAAGTGCGGGCCGCTGTGGACCGGGAAACCGGCGGGGCCGTAGTCCTTAAGCGGCCGGTTCCGCAAATGATCTCCCGAAGGATGCACCGGACAATTGAAACCCGCACCGACCAGACCCTGGAGGTTTGGGCCGAAGTCGGCCACTCCATTCCGCGGGTTTGCCCCATCCTCGGCTATTCAGCGCGGGCCAATCACGACGCCTACTTCGGGGATGCTTTAGGCCAGGAGTACCGGGTAGTGGTATCGGAGCGGGCCCACGGCATACCCCTCGCGGGCGACGTCCGGGCGCGCATTCTCCGCGTGCCGACCGGCCTGGGCCAAACCCTCTTCTCCCTTTACCCGATTTGTTACCTGGAATCAGAAACCCCCTTCCCGGTGCAGCAGCAGCTGCTGGAAGTGGAGGAGGGGTTTTACGCCGCCGGCTATCTGCTTCTGGACCTGGGGCCCCAGAATGTCTTCTTCCAGCCGTCCAGCGGTCAGATTGCCGTTATTGACCCGGGCGCTTTGTTCCCCAGGGACATGGGCCGGCCGCCGGCCGGCCGCGCGCCCCGGGACATCCACGACTTTTACCTGGAAATGCTGAAATATTACACTACCCCTCAGACGCCGCCGGTCGCTGCGGACGGCTATCGGGAACCCTGCGGAATGCGGCCGGTGGTCAACTTTGCCCAGGAACTGGACGAATTGTCCCGAAACCTGACCGCCGGGACTTCCGACGATGCGGTTAAAGGTGCCGGATTAAAGGTGATTGCGGGAGTACGCTGCCGCCGCTATGCGGATTTTGGCGAGTTTCGGCGCGACCTGACGCTTTACCTGGCTGCCCTGCGAGAGCGCAACCAGCGCCTTTCCTGCCTGGCAGAGGCGCAGCGGGCCTGGCAGGAAGCCCTTAACCTGCTGCGGGAAGACCACTGGCGGAAGTATCTGTTCGACGCCGACACGGACCTGGCGGAATTAAGCCGCGCATAATGCGCTCAATCTTTTGCGGAAAGCCCAATCAATTTCTTGAATCAGAGGACGGGAACATGCCAGCAGATAACCTGAAAAGCGCTGTGGCTACCCTCTACGATAATTCCACCCACGGCGAAGATACTTTTCTGGTGCGGGACCTGGGCAGCGGTTGTTTTCTCGACGCGGTAATGGACGGCGTTACCGGACACGGCGGCGAGGAAGCCAGCCGCTCCGTCGCCGAGGCCCTGCAAGCCATCAGCATCGCCTCGCCCGAGGACGTGGCCGCCGCCCTCACGGAACAGAACGCCGACTTTTTTCAGGTGGGCGGCGGCCGCTTTCTGCTCACTACCGTTTCCGTGGCCCTCTATCTGGGCGGCCCCCTGTATATTATCAGCGCCGGCGACAGCCCGATTTTTCACCTTCGCGGCGAGCAGCATTGGCAGCTTTCGGGCCGTATTGGCGGCATTCTGCGCATGGGAACGGCTAAAGCCATCGGCGCCAGCGAAGCGCTGAACCTCCACCGAACCGAAACAACCCTGGCCGCCGGAGACCGTCTGGTTACCGCTTCCGATGGCGTAACCGATAACGTAAGACCGGAAGAACTGGCCGATATTATACGCAGCGCCAGCGACCCGGAAGCCGCCTCCGGACAGGTCAAGCGGACTATTGACGACCGATTGAAACAGGGAATAACCCCGGCGTTGCTCGGCGGACGCTTCCGCCACGACGACCAGTCGGCCATTTTCCGGTTCCTGAGTTAGGGCAACCCCCCCAGGGTCGCCGCCCGGCGCCGGCCGAAGGCGGCGGTAAGCCGGGGGCATGCCCCCGGCTTGTTAGGCAGCCGGGAAACTGGTAGAATTCAGCCGTTCAGACGCTTGGCGCACTTCCAGCCGGCCTGTCGCAAGGAGATAAAACTTGGGCAAAATAAATGTAGCCATCATCGGCGTGGGCAACTGCGCCTCCTCGCTGGTTCAGGGCATCCATAAATACGTCGAAACGCCGGCCCAGGAGGAAATCCCCGGTGTGATGCATAACCGGATTGGCGACTACCGTATTGAAGATATTGCAGTGGTCGCTGCCTTTGACGTTGATGAGAATAAAGTGGGGAAAGACTTGGCCGAAGCCATTTTCACCCCCCCTAATAATACCATCAAGTTCAGCGACGTGCCGGCCACCGGCGTAACGGTGGAACGGGGCATGACCCATGACGGCATTGGCCGGTACGTCTCCCACCTGGTCAGAAAGTCCTCCCATTCCACCGCCGACATATCCGGCATCCTCCGGGAACGCCAGGTGGACGTGGTCATAAACTACCTGCCGGTGGGCAGCGAAATGGCGACCAAGTGGTATGCCGAGCAGATCCTGGACGCCCGCTGCGCCATGGTGAACTGCATCCCGGTTTTCATCGCCCGGGAAGAATACTGGCGCAACCGCTTCGCCGAGCGAGGCGTCCCCATTGTGGGGGATGACATCAAATCCCAGGTAGGGGCAACAATCCTGCACCGGGTCCTGACCCGCCTCTTCGAAGACCGGGGCGCCGGCATCGAAAACACCTACCAGCTTAATTTCGGGGGCAACACCGACTTCCTTAATATGCTGGAGCGGGAGCGGCTGGTTTCCAAGAAGATTTCCAAGACCGGCGCGGTAACTTCCCAGATGGACGATGAAATTAGCGCCGACAACATCCACATTGGCCCCAGCGACCACGTGCCGTGGCTTAATGACCGGAAATGGTGCTACATCCGCATGGAAGGCGCCGTCTTTGGCGGCGCGCCGATTAGCCTGGAGGCCAAGCTGGAAGTTTGGGACAGCCCCAATTCCGCCGGCGTGGTCGTGGACGCCATTCGCTGCGCCAAACTCGCTATGGACCGGGGAATCGGCGGCGCCATCCCCGGCCCCAGCGCTTATTTTATGAAATCCCCGCCGGTACAATATACCGACGACGTGGCTCGGGAAATGGTAGAATCCTTTATCCGGGGCGACGGCCTGAAGACCGAACCCTTCCCTGAAGCATCCGAACAATAGCCGCTGCCGCCATTGGCGCTCGTTCGCTTTTGCCGTCCGAGTTGACGCTCTTCCCGCCCGGACCGGAGGGTTGATAACCGAACGTGAAGATTGCAATGGTTTCCCCCTACGACTTCACCTGGCCGGGCGGGGTAACCGCCCACGTTTCCCAGCTGGCCCACGCCCTGGGGCAGTCCGGCCACCAGGTAACGGTACTGGCCCCCCACTCGCCGGCCCGCGAGTGCATCGCGGTTGAGGCTTTTGTCCCGCTGGGCCGCTCCGTGCCGGTCCCCAGCGGCGGCTCCATCGCCCGCGTCTCCCTCTCCTGGTGGTTATACCGGCGGGTCCGGGACATCCTGAAGCGGGAAGCCTTCGATATTATTCACCTGCATGAACCACTGGCTCCGGTGCTGCCCCTCTGCGTCCTGGAATGTTCCAACACGGTAAACGTAGGCACCTTTCACGCCTACTACAGCCGACAGCACCTCTACCGCTTCAGCCAGCCCATCATTAAACGCTGGCATCAAAGGCTGCACGGCGGCATCGCCGTTTCCCCGGCTGCCCATCAATACGTTCACAACTTCTTCCCCCGCGACTACCGGATAATCCCCAACGGCATCGACGTGGACCATTTCGCCGGCAATGCCCGGCCCTGGCCCGAATACCAGGACGGGAAGACCAACCTCCTCTTCGTCGGGCGCATGGAGAAACGGAAGGGCCTGAAGTATCTCCTGGAAGCCTATAGCCGTCTGAAATGGGAACACCCGAATATTCGGCTGATTGTGGTGGGCCCCGGCAGCCTGGACAAGGATTCCCACCGGATACTCAGCGCCCGCAATCTTCAGGACCTGGCGCTGGTGGGCGGCGTATCCTACCAGGACTTGCCCCGTTATTACGCCTCCGCCGACATTTTCTGCTCCCCCGCCACCGGTCAGGAAAGTTTTGGCATAGTGCTGCTGGAGGCAATGGCCGCCGGCAAACCCATAGTGGCATCGGCCATTGAGGGGTACATGGGAATAATCCGGGACGGAGAGCAGGGTTTGCTTTTCCCGCGCAAAAACTCTGAAGCCCTGGCCGAAACCCTGGCGCAACTGATTAACCACCCGGCGCAGGCCGCCCGGATGGGCGCCGTCGGCCGTCAGCTGGTAGAACAGTATCGCTGGCAAGTGGTAGCCCGGCAGGTCGAAACTTATTACTACGATTGTATCGAAACCTCCCATAACCATGCCGAAAACCATGCCGGATAGAGAAGCAATTCGCCGGGCCCTGTCCCGTTACCTGGAAACCCCCGGCGCCCGGGCCTTTCAGGCTATGGGTCTGTCCCCGGCCGGCATCACCCTGCTGGGCTTTGCCCTGTGCCTGGCGGCGGCCGGCCTGGCCGGCGCCGCCGGCCTGACCGGCGCCGGCTGGCTCCTGGCTGCCGCCGGGCTCGTTTTTCTCGTGGGCGGTGGGCTGGATATGTTCGACGGCGCCCTGGCTCGTATGAGCGGGCGGGCCACCCCCTTCGGCGCTCTCCTCGATTCGGTGTTCGACCGGCTCGGCGAGGCCGCTCTGTTCGTTGGCCTCGCCTTTTATGCCATCCATGCCGGTTTCACGCCGGGCTTTCAGACCTTTTACCTGATTATTATCATCCTGGCCCTCGTTTTCTCCCAGGGCGTCAGTTACCTGCGGGCCCGGGGGGAAGGCTTGGGCGCCTTTACCCGGGATGGCCTGATGACCCGCGCTGAACGGGTTCCTGTCCTCGGCATTAGCCTGGCGGTGGATGGCGCAACCACCTTTGATTTGATGCCCTGGGTGCTGCTGGTTATCGCCCTCATTTCGTGCTTCACCCTGTTTCAGCGGATGTTCACCATACGGGCTTTGCTGAACCAGGACCGCTGACCCCCGGGCCGGATGTATCATGTATCCAGCCCGGTAAAAGAAACCCATCGGTAAATGCAACGGAGAGGATAAGTTGCCCCAAGAATTGACTGGAGATATGAACGGACGAGGCCTGCGTGTAGGGGTGGTGGTGGCCCGTTTCAACGATTTGGTTACACGGCAGTTGCTGACCGGGGCCCTGGAAACCCTGCAGCGTTGCGGAGTGAGAGATTCAGACGTGAGCGTGGCCCATGTTCCCGGCTCTTTTGAGTTGCCGGTGGTAGCCAAAGCCCTGGCCCAGACCGGCCGGTACGACGCAGTGATTTGCCTGGGCGCCGTAATCCGGGGGGAGACCGACCATTACGAAATGGTGGCCGGTCAGTCAGCCGGCGGCATTGCCTCGGTGGCCCTGGAAACGGGAGTGCCGGCAATCTTTGGCGTTTTGACCGCAGATAATATGGACCAGGCCATTAACCGGGCCGGCGGCAAGTCGGGAAATATCGGCGCCAACGCCGCCCTGGCCGCCGTGGAAACCGCCCGGCTGGTGCAGTCAATAAGGACCGGTTAGGAATATGCGCTTTGGCGTTACCATCCCCAATAACTGGGGCATTGCAGACGTACAGCAGGTGCTGGCCTTTGGCCCCCTGGCCGAGGAACTGGGGTATGCTTCGGTCTGGGTGATGGATCACTTGTTCAACAACGGTTACATTCGCGAGCGGATGGACAACCGCCCCTACTATCACCCTCTGGCGACCCTTTCCTACCTGGCCGCTACCACGCAGCGGGTTTTGCTGGGCACTTCGGTGCTGGTATTGCCCTACCATAACCCCGTAGCCCTTGCCAAGTACACCGCCACCCTGGACCAAATGTCCGGCGGCCGGGTTACCCTGGGCGTCGGCGTGGGGGCAATGCCCGAAGAGTTCGCCGCCCTGGGCATACCAATGGCGGAGCGGGGTTCCCGAACTGATGAAAGCATTCGGCTGCTGAAGGAACTATGGACCCGGGAAGCCCCCAGCTATCACAGCCGGCGCTGGCGCTTCTCCGACCTCCGTTTTTCACCCAAACCGGCACAGCAGCCCCACATTCCCCTGTGGATTGGCGGCGCCAGCCCCGGCGCCCAGCGCCGCGCCGCCCGCCTGGGCGACGGCTGGCACCCCTCCGGCCTGACCCCGGAAGAGTACGCCGCCGGACGGCAGCAAGTGCGGGATTTGGCCCAGGCCGCCGGCCGGAATCCGGACTCCCTGACAATGTCCGCCAGAGTGGAAGTTGACGCTGCCGCCGGGCCCGCCAGCCCGCAAGCAGCTGACCGGGCCCGAATCTCCGGCGCCGATTTCTCCCAGGCAGCGCGCACCATCGCCGCCTATCGGAACGCCGGAGTAGAGCATCTGACGCTGGCCTTGAACACCGGCGACGTGGCGCGCATCAGAGAGTTAATGGAAAGTTTCGCCGAAACCGTGCTTCCTCAATTCCAGCCACCGCCTAAACATTGACCAGAAAGTTGATAACGTCTCCGTCCTGCACCTGGTAAGTCTTGCCCTCAGAGCGAAGAGAACCCTCCTTGCGCCCCTGGGCAATACTGCCGCAGCGGCGCAAATCCTCATAGGGAATTACTTCAGCCCGGATGAACCCACGGTGGAAATCGGTGTGGATGGTAGCAGCCGCATCCTGGGCGGCCATCCCACGGGGGATGCTCCAGGCCCGTACCTCGTCCGGCCCCACGGTCAGGAAGGACACCAGCCCCAGGGTACGGTAACTGAGCCCGATAACCCGGGACATGGCCGACTCAGGCAAGTTCAAGTCAGCGCGAAACTCCTTAGCTTCAGCATCGGGCAGCAACGCCAACTCCGCTTCCAGACCGGCGCTCAGGCACACCTGCTCCAGGCCGGCCGCCTCGGGAAGGCCCAGCTCCTCCAGCGATGGTTCAGGCCCATCCTCGCCGGTATTGAAGGCCACCATCACCGGCTTCCCGGTCAGCAGCTGGTAATTAGCCAGCACGGCGGTTTCCGAGCTGCTCAATTGCTGATACCGCACCGGCCGGCCGTCCTCCAAACCCTGCCGCGCCAGGCGCACCGCTTCCAGTTGGCGGGTCAGCGCCGGTCTTTCTGCCGGCTTGGCCTTGTTCATCCCCCCTTCCAGCCGTTCCGCCGCCCGCTCCATCACCTCCAGGTCAGCGAAAGTTAATTCACCCAGCATCGCCGCCAGATCCCTGGCCGGCTCCACCGTTTCCAGCGGGTGCGCCACCGCCGGGTTGTCAAAGGCGCGGACAACCACCAGGAAAGCGTCGGCGCTCTGTAGAATGTTGCGATACTTCCCGCCAATGCCCTGCGACCTCGCCAGTGCCTCCGGGCCGGGCAAATCCCAATATTTAATCTCCGCAGGCACTACCTTGCGTGGTTTATACATCCGGGCCAGCTCGTCCAGACGCGGGTCGGGAACCTTCACGACCCCCAGGTGCATTTCAGTGGCCGACCCGCTGGCCCCGCTGGTATCCGCATGGCCGGCGGTCAAGGCATTAAAAACGGTGGTTTTGCCCGATTGGGGCAGGCCGATAATTCCAATGTCCATAGGCTTTTAATTCCCTGCTGAATACCGGCGCGGCGGCTGTAACGGCTAACTGGGTCAGCCCTTCACTCCCCCTAATCCCGGGCCAGCACAATCGTTCCGGTAGAAGAGAGGGAGCCGCCGGTGCCGTTCACCAGGGAAATCCGGGGACAGTCGCCGCCGTCCCTTGCCTTTACCTGCCGGTCGCCGCACTCCCCCCGCAGTTGGCGCACTGCTTCCACCAGCAGAAAACTGCCGTACATCCCCGGGTGGGTGTAAGAAAGCCCGCCGCCGCTGGTGTTCAACGGGAAATCGCCGCCCGGCGCCGTCCTTTGCCCGGCCACGAAATCCGGCGCCTCCCCCGCCCCGCAGAAACCCAGCCCCTCCAGCGACAGCATCACCGTGTAGGTAAAAGAGTCGTAAATCATCGTCAGGTCAATATCGGCATGGGCAATGCCGGCCCGCTCCAGCGCAGCCGGGCCGGTCTCCCGCGCGATCAGCGAAGTGAACGAGGGCATCTGGCTGATAATATTATGGTCATGTCCCTCGGCGGCCCCCAGCAGCCAGACCGGAGCCTTGCGGCAGTTGGCGGCCTTTTCCGCCGTGGTTACCACGATAGCCGCCCCCGAATCGGTAACCAGGCAGCAATCCAGAAGATGAAACGGCCAGGATACCCAGCGGGAATTGTGGTAGTCGTCAAAAGTCATGGGCGTATCGTGCATCACCGCTTTGGGGTTAAGGTTGGCCCATTTGCGGGTAGAAACGGCAATTTCAGCCATCGCCTGGCGGGTGCGTTCCTCCCCGTATTCGTGCATATAGCGAGTGCAGGCCATCGAATAATTTATCGGCTGTCCAATCAGCCCGTAAGGGCTTTCGTATTGGGCTGCCGGCAGGTTAGGGTCGGCCGGCACCCGCGCCCGGGCAGAACGCCCCGCCTGCCCGTGGGTAATCAACACCGTGTCGCAGTACCCGGCCCGGATGGCGGCGGCGGCGTGCGCCACATGAATCACAAAAGACGACCCGCCAACGGAGGTGTTGTCCGTAAAGCCGGGCTGAATGCCCAGGTATTCGGCGGTAGCCAGAGTAGAGAAGCCGGCCGTCAGCAGCCCATTGACCTCGGCTTTGGCGATGCCGGCGTCCTCCAGGGCGTTACAGGCCGCCTCTGCGTGGTGCTGCAAAGACGATTTGCCGGGCACCGTACCCATCGCATCAGATTCGGCTACTCCGACCAGGGCAATGTCCCGTTGACGGTTAGCGGTTGAAGCCATTTCCTTACCTTCCTTCTGCGCCGGCGGCCCTGCTCCGGCAGCGGTGGCCTTCCGGCCTTTGCCAGGATGTTACACTAATTGGCAGGAAATGAACAATCCTTGAAGCCCATTGGCCCTGCCGGCCGGAGTCCCGACTCGTTGGCCCGAAAATGGTAAAATCAGGTCTGGAGCTTCAGCGCCTTTCAGACGAAGCAATGCCGGCCGCGGCGCCGCCCCGAATATCCGGCCCGACCGCGCCCCGCGAGGACGTATATGCCCCGTAACTTCTGGATGATTACCTGCAACGAAGAGAACTTTAACATATCACGGGCCCTGAACTTCTCCAGGCAGGGGTTGAAGTCCGAGTACCGCCGCAAGGTGCAGCGCGTGGAAAAGGACGACCGGCTGCTCTATTACGTCTTTGGCATCCGCAAGTTTACCGCCACCGCCACGGTAACCGCCCCCTACCAGGAAGTGGAATCGCTCACCTGGAGCAGCGAAGGCAAAGCCGCCTGGCCCTACGAAGTCCAAATCAAGCCGGACATAATCCTGGACCGGGAACAGTATGTCACCGCCGGTCTGTTGGCCCACCGGTTGGACTATATCCGGCGGTGGCCGCCGGAAAACTGGTACATGGCCTTTCAGGGCAACCTGCACCTTTTGCCCAAGGGAGATTTCTTCCTGATTGAAGAGGAGATGAAGAAGCTCAAGCTGGGCCGAGACTACCAGCGGAACGCCCCTGCCGCTCCGTCGGTACGCCCCCGCAAGTCCCGGCGAGCCGGCCCGCGCCGGGAAGCCCCGGCCAGGGCTGACGCCAGCCCGGCCGAACCCTGACCCGGCCCGAGAGTCCCCGGAGTGGGGCCGCCTTCAACCCGGGCCGGCGGCTCCGGCGCGCTCCGGTTCCAGGGCCTGCCCGATTTCTGCCAACACCTCCGGGTCTTCTTCCCGGGCTTTTGCCCCCCTCAAGGCCGACCGGGCCGCTGCGCCGCCAATCTCGCCCAGAGCCCAGGCGGCATGGCTTCTTACCAACGGCGTCCCTTCCCTCAGGGCGGCCGCCAGGGCCGGGACCGTGGCGGCATCCTTAAGGTTGCCCAAGGCAACGCAGGCATTCCTTTGCAGCCCTTCCCGCCGCGCCCGCAGTATCGGCTTACCCCGAAACCGCTCCCGGAAAGCAGCATCGGTAAGCTCCAGCAGTTCCACCAGGTCGGCCCTCGACAGCCCCGGCGCAGCAAAACCGGGTTCAGCCGTTGGCCGCGCCTTGCGGTTAACCGGACAAACCTCCTGGCATATGTCGCAGCCGAAGACCCAATTCAGCATTAACGGCCTTAACTCACGGGGAATTGGCCCCCGGTGCTCGATGGTCAAGTACGAAATGCAGCGGGCGTTGTCAATTACATAAGGAGCAACGATCGCCCCCGTCGGGCAGGCGTCAATACAGCGGACGCAACTCCCGCAGGTCTTCCGCAAGGGAGCATCCGGTTCCAGCGTCAGGTCGGTAATCACCTGTCCCAGAAAAACCCACGAACCCAACCCCCCGGTAAGAATGTTGGTGTTCTTGCCGAACCAGCCCAGCCCGGCGCGGGCCGCCGCCGCCCGGTCCAGCATCGGCCCGTCATCCACATACCAGCGCGCCTTTACGCTATGGCCCAGGCGGGCCGTCAGAACCTGCACATAATCCCGCATCCGGCGTTTCATCACCCGATGGTAGTCGCGGCCCCGGGCATAGCGGGCGATTTTGCCCGTTGCCCCCGGCGCCTCCGCCGCGTCGTCCGGATCCCGGGTAAAGTAGTTGCTGGCCAGGCAGATGATTGACCGCGCCTCCGGCAGCAACTCCCGGGGCCGGGTTCCCCGGCAGACCCGCGACTCGGTGTACCAGGCCAGGCCGTCCATCAACCCCTCCCGGATTCGGGCCAGCGCAATCTCCCGCTCGGCGGCGAATTCGTCAGCCCCGGCAATGCGCGCCAGGTCAAACCCGCACTCCAGGGCGCACTCCTTGACCAGGGCCGTAACGTCCGACCCGGCGGCGGTCGGGTTCACCGGTTCCCCCCCTGATACCGGCCGGAATAGCCCGGTTCCGCCCGCCCGGCCAGCGGAAAGAAGACCAACTGCATCAGCCTGACCCCCGGCTGCAGCAAGTGCCCGTGGGGGTTATGCACCGTGAGCAGCGCTTGTGAGCGGCCCTGGTATCCGGCATCCCAGACGGCGGTGTGCAGGCTGACCCCGCAGCGCAGCAGGCTGGAACGGGGGCGCCCCAGGGCCATCAGGTTCAGCGGCAGGTTAACCCATTCGTTGAAGGTAACCAGGTACGCCCCCGGCGCCAGGTGCAGCCAGCCGTCGGCCTCAACCGGCCAAGGCCGGGTTCCCGGAAGCCGGCGGCGGTCGTCATCCCGCCCCAGTTCGCCCGGCCTATCAAATTCGGCCACCGCGCCAAGGGTCAGGTCCACGCCATTGGGCTGGAGCTGCTCCGACAGGGAAGAAAACCCTTCCAGCAATGGAAGCTGCCCGGTATCGCCGGCAATAATCAGTTGACGGATACTCTCCCGGTCCAGGGCGCCGTTCTTCAAGTTACCCCTCAAACACTGCGGCCAAACACTGCGGCACGGAGGGCCGACGGTCGCCGGGCCCTCCGTGCCGGTTTCAAGTAAACCCCCGCTCCGGAAACGGGCTGCCGTTTTGCCGGCGGCAGCAATGCCTAGTCGTGCATAAAGTCCTGCACGTCGGCCGGCAGCGGAGTATGCACCGGAATCTCGGCGACGGCCACCTGGGTGGTCAGCAGCATCCCGGCAATGCTGCCGGCGTTTTGCAGGGCGGAACGGGTTACTTTGGCCGGGTCGATGATTCCTGCCGGCATCAGGTTGGTATATTCACCATTCTCCGCATCGAAACCCCAGTCATCCTCCCCCTGCCGCACATGCTCCAGCACCACCTGCCCCGGGTAGCCGGCATTATCGGCAATCAACTGCAGCGGGGCCGAAAGCGCCTCCCGCACCAGCCGGGCGCCCAGCGCCTCCTCCCCGGCGAGGCCCTGCTCCAGCGCCGCCAGCGCCGGCTCGGCCCGGATCAGCGTTACGCCGCCGCCGGGGACAATCCCCTCCTCCACGGCGGCCCGGGTGGCGGACAGCGCATCCTCGGTACGCGACTTGCGCTCATTCAGCTCCGGCTCCGTTGCCGCGCCCACCCGAATCACCGCCACGCCCCCCACCAGCGCCGCCAGCCGCTCCTGCAGCTTCTCCCGGTCATAATCCGAGGTGGTCTCCTCCGCCTGCACCCGAATCTGGGCAACCCGCCCCGCCACCGCGTCCGCCGCGCCACGGCCCTCAACGATGGTGGTTTCTTCCTTCAGCGCCAGCAGCCGCCGGGCCGAACCCAGGTGGGCAATCTCCACCCCATCCAGGCTCAGGCCGGTGTCGGCGCTGATGACCGTCGCCCCGGTCAGCGCCGCAACGTCTTCCAGCAAAGCCTTCCGGCGGTCGCCAAAACCGGGCGCCTTCACCGCCACGCAGTTCAGCGTACCCCGCAGTTTGTTGACCACCAGCGTAGCCAGCGCCTCCCCTTCCACCTCCTCGGCAATGATGGCCAGCGGACGCCCCCCGGCTTGCGTTACCTTCTCCAGCGTCGGAACAATATCATTGACCGAGGTTATCTTCCCGTCGGTTATCAGAATCAGCGGTTCTTCCAGGCTCACTTCCATCCGCTGGGCATCAGTTACAAAGTGCGGCGACAGGTAGCCCCGGTCCAGGCGCATCCCTTCCACAAAATCCAGTTCATCGCTTATGCTCTTGGACTCTTCAACGGTGATTACCCCCTCCCGCCCCACTTTATCCATCGCCTCGGCAATCAGTTCGGCAATGCCTTCTTCGTGGGCCGAAAGGGCCGCCACCCGGGCCACCTGTTCCCGGTTCTCCACCGGAATGGCGAGCTGGTCCAGCTCCTGCACCACCGCCTTCACCGCCCGGTCAATCCCCGACTTGAGGGTCATCCCGCTGGCGCCGGCCGCTATATTCATAAAGCCCTGCCGCACCATGGCCCGGGCCAGCACTACCGAGGTGGTGGTTCCATCGCCTACCACGTCATTGGTCTTGGCCGCCGCCTCCTTAACCAGCTGCGCGCCCATGTTCTCGTACACGTCGGGCAGCTCAATCTCTTTGGCAATGGTAACCCCATCGCTGCAAACCACCGGCAGCGACCACATCCGGTTCAGCAGCACATTCCGGCCGCTGGGGCCCAGGGTAATCCCCACCACCCGGCCCAGTTCATCCACCCCGCGCATCAGGCTGGCCCGGGCCTGTTCATCGAAAATCAATTGCTTGTCTGCCATTCTCTAACCATACCTCCGAGCTTCCCGGGCGCCAGCCCCCGCCGGCTACCCATCGTTTCGTGTTTGCTTCGGGCCGGCTGCCCGCCGGCTTTACCCCCGGCGAAGCAATCTCCCCTGCCAAAATATTGCGATAGGCCGGGCCGATTGTCAACTATCCCGGTTCAGCCGGCCATGCTCGGAAGGCCATGCGCCCCTCTCCTGTTTTGCCAACCCCACCCGGTTATGCGGCCGCCAGCGCCCCCTTTGCCCGGTTCCGGACGCCGCGCCAAAGCCCGGCCCGCTAGCGCCGGCCGCCCTTGCCGGGTAGTCCCCTCCCTGATTCTCCCTTGCTTCAAGAATCATTATAGAAATCCGCCATACTGCCCTTGACGAGGTATTCCCATGCCGGAAATTATCTGCTAAAATCCGTTGCCGTAGCCTTCCCGGACGGGAGCGGCTGTCTTCGGACAAGGGTAAAATCTACGCGAGGTTGAGTTATGGCAGATAAGAGCGGCCCACGGACTAGACCTAAAAATGCCCCCCCCCCCCCCCCCCCCCCCCGATTTTGGGTTTTGGAGTTGGGCTGATGCGACATGCTAACGTAAAGCGGTTAAACCTGCTGGGGGTGGGCTTGGTCGTGGCCGCCCTGCTGTTTCTGGCCGTTCTGGGGCTGCAAACCGCTGTGCAAGCCCAGGGTTCCCCACCCAGTGCGCCAATTGTCTCCCGAGTTGTCGCCGGAGATAAGCAGGTAACCATCCACTTTGCTGCCGTACCCGGAATAACCCGGTACGAATTTCAGCATCGCAAATCAGGCCCAGGCGCAGCCTGGCCCGGCTCCAGCCCGGTCGTCACCATCAAGGACACCGACACTTCATACACCATAACCGGGCTGGAAAACGGAGCCTCCTACCAGTTCCGCATGCGGGCGGTCAACAGCGCCGGCAGTGGCGGCTGGTCCATCACCCTGAGCAGAACACTGTCCGGTAGTACCCCCACGCCCGTTGGTTCCGCCGGCGTGCCGGAGAAGCCGGCCATCATAATGGCTCAAGGCGCGGTTGGGCAGGCGACCGTCTCTTATTTTGCCTTCAGCGGATTAACCCGGTACGAATTTCAGTATCGCAAAGCAGGCGCAAGCTGGCCCGACACCGGCACTGTCGCTACAGTCAAGGACACGGATACCACCTACACCATAACCGGGCTGGAAAACGGATTCTTGTACGAAATCCGGATGCGGGGGGTCAATGACAACGGCAATGGCCCCTGGTCCGCCATAGTGGACGCACAGACGCCCGAAAATACGCCTACCAATACCCCGACGCCTACCAATACGCCCACCAATACCCCGACGCCTACCAATACCCCGACGCCTACCAATACCCCGACGCCCACCAATACCCCGACGCCCACCCCGACCCCAACGGGAACGCTGACGCCCACCCCGACGCCTACCAACACCGGGACGCCGACGGATACCCCGACGCCTACCAATACGCCGACGGATACGCCCACGCCAACCCCGACGCCAACCAACACGCCGACGGATACGCCCACGCCAACCAACACCGCGACGCCCACGCCCACGCACACCCACACCGCCACGCCCACGCCCACGCCAACCAACACGCCGACGGATACCCCAACGCCGACCAGCACCGCGACGCCCACGCCAACCAACACCGCGACGCCCACGCCAACCAACACCGCGACGCCACTACCGCCGTCGGCGCCGAGCATCACCAGGATTGACGGCGGGGATAAACGGGCAACCATCCACTATACGGCCGTGCCCGGAATAACCCGGTACAAATTTCAGCATCGCGAAGTGGGCGGAACCTGGCCCACTACCTCCGAGATCGTCGTCCATGACCTCGCCACCTCCTATACCATAACCGCGCTGGAAAACGGGAAGGTCTATCAGTTCCGGGCGCAGGCGATCAGTGACTCCGGCAGTAGTGCCTGGTCCATCATCCTGCGCAAAATGCTGCCCGCCGATACACCCACGCCCAGCGGCCCTCCTGTGCCATCCCTCTCCCAGATAGTCCCTGGGGATAAGCAGGCAACCTTCCATTATGATCCCATGAGCGGGGTAACCCAATATGAATTTCAGCATCGCAAATCAGGCGGGAGCTGGCCCGACAGCGGCTCTGTCTTCACAGTTACGGTCAGGGATACCGACACCACCTACACCGTAACCGGGCTGGAAAACGGGGAGGCCTATCAATTCCGGATGCGGGGGGTCAGTGACGGCGTCGCCGGCGCATGGTCCTACGTCGCGGACCTGTCGTTGCCCGCGGACACCCCCACGCCAACCAATACACCAACGGCCACCAGTACGCCAACGCCAACCAACACCGCGACGCCGACGGATACCCCCACGCCAACCAATACGCCAACGGCCACCAGTACGCCGACGGATACCCCCACGCCAACCAACACCGCAACGCCGACGGACACCCCCACGCCAACCAACACCGCAACGCCGACGGATACCCCCACGCCAACCAATACACCAACGGCCACGCCGACGCCAACGGCCACCAGTACGCCGACGGATACTCCCACGCCAACCAATACCGCGATGCCGACGGACACTCCCACGCCAACCAATACCGCTACCGCGATGCCAACGGCTACCCCCACGCCAACCAATACCGCTACCGCGATGCCAACGGCTACCCATACACCGATGCCGACGGCCACCCCCACCCCCACGCCGACCAATACGCCAATGCCGACGGCTACCCATACCCCGACGCCGATGCCTACCAGCACATACACCCCCACGCCCAACCCGCAAGTGGTTCGGAGCAAGAACCTGAGGCCCGGTAGGACGGCGAACACGCCGACGCCGACCCGCCGGGTGGTGCGCTCGGCGGCGACCAATACGCCCACGCCGACGGCAACCACCGCGCCGGCGCTGCCGACCAATACGCCGACGGCGACGGCAATGCGGACGCCAACAGCGACGGTACAGGCATTGCCGACCAACACGCCGACGCCGACCATGCTGCCGGCGGAAATGCTGCTGCGGACGCCAACGGCAACGCTGCGGCCATTGCCCACCCGCACGTTGCCGCCGGTGGTAATGCAGACCGCGACGCCGCGGCCTACTGCCACGGCGCGGCCCACCAGCCGGCCGACAGCGACGGCTACCGCTACCGCTGCGCCGGCGCCAACGGCCACTCCCTCCCTCCTGACGGATGGTTCCCTGGACGCAGTCCGGCCGGAGCCAACAGCCATGTCGGATGCCCCGGCCATGGCCGCCGTGGAACCTACCGCCACGCCAGCGCCCCCCCCCACGGCCACGCCCATACCGCCCACACCCACGCCGGCCCCGCCGCCGGAAGAACCGGGCGGCGTTAACTGGCTGCTCTGGGTAATAATCGGGGTGGTGGTGGCAGCCCTGATTGCCGGCGGAATATACCTGTACCTGCGGCGCAGCTAGCCGCCGCAGCGGTTACAACGGCCCGCCATCCTCTGGCGGGCCGAGCCGGCGGAACCAGGGCCTTACCCCCTGGCTTCCGCCGGACGCCTCCCTCAACTCCGCAATGGTCCGCCCCCTTTCCGGGTGGGTAACACCCCCAGCCAACTCTGCCAGGGGAACCAGAACGAAGGCCCGCTCCGCCAGCCGCGGATGCGGTATCTGCAAGTCCGGCTCCGTCAGGTGAATAACCGCTTCCCCGAACAGCAGAATGTCTAAATCAATGACCCGGGGGCCGTACCGGAAACCCGGCTGGCGGCCCAGCCTGGCCTCAATATCCTTGACCAGCGCCAGCAGCCGGGCTGGCGACAGCGTCGTTGCCACCTCGGCGGCGCAGTTCAGAAAAGCCGGCTGCCCGGCGTACCCCCATGGTTCCGTTTCATAAACGGCCGAGCGGCGCAGCAGCCGCACCCCAGCAGCCCCGGCCAGCTCCGACAGCGCCGCCGCCAGGTTTCCGCTCCGGTCGCCCACATTGGCCCCCAGCCCCAGGTAGGCCACAACGCCGGCCCGGTTCAGGGCGGCCAACCGGCGGGCCGCCAGTTCCGGACAATCGCATCGGTCATCCGGCACACCCGCACCATCTCCTTGACGTCATGCACCCGCACTATGTCGGCGCCGCCGGCAATGGAGAGCGCCACCGCAGCGGCGGTTCCCTCCAGCCGCTGCTCCACCGGCAAGTCCAGCACGTACCCGATGGTGGACTTGCGGGAACACCCCACCAGCAGCGGATACCCCAGAACCCGGAACTCGGCCAGTCGGCGCAGAATCTCCAGGTTATGGTCAGCGGTCTTGCCGAAGCCAATCCCCGGGTCCAGAATAATGTTCTCCCGGGGGACGCCGGCGGCCAGGGCCCGGTCAACGCTCCGAACCAGGCTGTGCAATATGTCGGGCAGCAGCCGGCGATACCGGCGCCCCTGCTGATTGTGCATCAGTACCAGCGGCGCGCCGGCCCGGGCGGCCGCCGGCGCTATCGCCGGGTCCGCCTTCAGCCCCCATACATCATTAATCATCTGCCCGCCGGCGGCCAGGGCGGCCCGGGCCACCGGCGCTTTGTACGTGTCCACGCTGATGGGTACGCTCACCCGACCGCGCATCGCTTCCAGCGCCGGCATCAGCCGCTTCAGTTCCTCCTCCGGGCTGATGGGCGTCGCGTCGGGCCGGGTAGATTCGGCGCCTACGTCAATAAAATCCGCCCCTTCCCTTTCCAATGCCAGGGCCCGCTCCGCCGCCGCCGCCGGGTCGCCCCCCAGTCCATCCCCGGAAAAGGAGTCGGGGCTAAGGTTGATTATGCCCATAACATAGGTGCGGGCGCCCCAGACCAGCGGTTCGCCGCCGGCGGTTTTTAGCGGAACCGGAGCGGGCAGCCCGGGCTGCCGAGGTGTTTCCATCGGTAAATTACCTTCGCTTTTTCGTTGCGTTCGCTCCGTCAGAGTATATCGGCCTGGCGTAAATCTTCCAACTTGCCCGCCGCCGGTCAGATTAGGCTATAATGCTGACGGTTTTGCTGGTATCCATAATCATTGACCGGGAGCGCCTGTGACTGCTGGAGAGCGTGCCATCGACCGGAAAATAGAAAACCTTCAAGAGCTGCAGCGGGCCTCCCGCCAGGGCGGCGGAATCCGGCGCATTGAGCAGCAGCATAGCCGAGGCAAACTTACCGCCCGGGAACGGCTCGCCCGCCTGCTGGACGAGGGTACTTTTCAGGAACTGGACCCCTTCGTTACCCACCGCACTACCGACTTCGGCCTGGCCGACCGGAAGGTACTGGGCGACGCCGTGGTAACCGGCTACGGCCGGGTCGCCGGCCGGCAGGTCTTTGTTTACGCCCAGGACTTTACCGTCTTCGGCGGCTCCCTCTCCGAGGTGGTGGGCCGGAAAATCTGCAAGGTGATGGACCTGGCCGGCAAGGCCGGCTGCCCGGTGGTGGGCCTCAACGATTCCGGCGGCGCCCGCATTCAGGAAGGCGTCGCCAGCCTGGGCGCCTACGGCGATATTTTCCTGCGCAACACCCTCTATTCCGGCGTTATCCCCCAGCTCTCCGTAATAATGGGCCCCTCCGCCGGCGGCGCAGTCTATTCCCCGGCCATCACCGACTTCATCTTCATGGTGCAGGGCGCCGGTCAGATGTACATAACCGGCCCCGACGTGGTCAAGGCGGTAACCGGAGCCGAGGTTACCCATGAAGAACTGGGCGGCGCCGCCGCCCACGCTACCCGCAGCGGCGTGGCCCATTTCGTCTTTGACAGCGAGGACGAATGCCTGGCCGCAGTACGGCGTTTGCTCGGCTTCCTGCCTGCCAACAACCTGGCCGACCCCCCAGCCATCCCCACCGGCGACCCGCCCGCCCGCATCGACCCCGACCTGCGCTGCCTGGTCCCCGACGAACCCAACCGCCCCTACGATATGCGCGATATTATTTACCGGATTGTCGATATTGCCGGCGAGGAGGAACTGGAGGAAGTCCCCATCGAAGAGTTTATGGAAGTTCAGCCCGACTTCGCCCCCAATGTGGTCATCGGCTTTGGCCGTTTCAACGGAAGAACGGCGGGAATAATCGGCAACCAGCCTTCCTATCTGGCCGGCGTGCTGGACATCGACGCTTCGACCAAGGCAGCCCGGTTTGTCCGCTTCTGTGATTGCTTCAACATCCCCCTGGTTACCCTGGTGGACGTGCCAGGCTTCATGCCCGGCGTGGACCAGGAATATGGCGGCATAATCCGCCACGGCGCCAAGCTGATTTACGCCTACGCCGAAGCCACCGTCCCCAAAGTGAGCGTCATCATCCGCAAGGCCTACGGCGGCGCCTACATCGTAATGAGCAGCAAACACCTCCGCTCCGACATCAACCTGGCCTGGCCCTCGGCGGAAATCGCCGTAATGGGGCCCGATGGAGCGGTGAATATCATCTACCGGGAAGAAATCAGCAAAGCCGACGACCCGGAAGCCAGCAGACAGGAACTGATCGCCGCCTACCAGGAACGCTTTACCAACCCTTACATCGCCGCCGGCCAGGGCTTCCTGGATAACGTCATTGACCCGGCGGAAACCCGGGCTGCCATAATCAGCGCCCTGGAAATGCTCCGCAACAAGCGGGACAACCTGCCCGCCAAGAAGCACGGCAACATTCCGCTTTAACCCTTTGGCCTGCCAGCCGCCCACCCCGTTTCAGCTAACAACGCCTTGCGCAAAAAGGAGCCGGCTATGGAATTCGGAATCTTCGAGCAGCTGCCTTGCGCCGACCACCAGACACCGGCCGACCGCTACGCTGATACTATATCCCAGGCCCAGTTGGCCGACGCCCTCGGTTTCAACGCCGTATGGCTGGCCGAACTGCACTTCAACCCCCGTTTTTCCGTTCTGCCGGCCCCGCTGCTGCTGGGCTCGGCCATCGCCCAAACCACCCAGCGCCTTAAAATCGCCACCGCCGTCAACCTCATGCCCCTGCACCACCCGGTTCGGCTGGCTGAAGAGTTCGCCGTCCTGGACCTGCTCTCCCGGGGCCGCGCCATCCTCGGCGCCGGACGGGGCGCAATGCTTCAGCAGTACGCCGGCTATGGCATCGACCTGGCAGAGGGGCGGGAACGGTTCCTCGAAGGCCTCGCCCTGGTGCTGAAGGCCTGGACCAGCCAGACCCTTACCCACCGGGGCAAGCACTACCAGCTTGAAGCAGTGAGCGTTGTCCCCAAGCCGTACCAGCAACCCCATCCCCCGGTCTATATTGCTGCCAACAGCCCCGATACCTACCCACTGGTCGGCGAGTTGGGGCAGAACATTCTGGTTGCCCCCCTGGTGGTTTCCCTGGCCGGCGCCCGGGCCGGGTTGACGGAATACCGGCAGAAACTGGCCGAGCATGGTCATAACCCCCAGAAGGTAAAGGTCAACGTAAACGTGCTGGTTCACGTTACCCGCGACTCCGGAGGCAGCTCCGCCCGAGGCTTCGAAACCAGTGTCCGGAATTACCTGAATATCCTGGCCGGCAACCGCTCCCGCACCGTCGCCGGGCGCGCCCGCGACCTGAGCTATGAGCATGTATCCGGCGAGTTTGCCGCCATCGGCCCCCCGCAGCAGGTAATTGAAAAGCTGGAATCCTTGCGGGAATTGCTGGGCGCTGACGAATTTATGTGCTGGTTCGCCGTCGGCGGCCTGCTCCCTGACCAGGATGTCCAGCGCTCCATGCGCCTCTTCGCCGAAGAGGTAATGCCGCACTTTCGTTAATTCAAGCCAGCGGCCGGCCGCCGCCCGGCCGTAAACTGCCCGGACGGCCCGGCGGCGTGGGTCGGGGCCGGGCCGTCCGCAACGCTTTATCAGGGAGCAGCCGCCATGTCAGCAGCCGATTCCTTGTTCGATTTTGGTCGCCAGCGGCTGGCCGGAACCGAGGCGCCTCTGGCTGAACGGATGCGCCCCCGCGCTTTCGACCAGTTTATCGGTCAGGAACATATTCTCGGTTCAGACCGGGTGCTGCGCCGTTCCATCGCCGCTGACCGGCTGCCTTCCATCCTTCTTTGGGGGCCGCCGGGCAGCGGCAAAACCACCCTGGCCCGCCTGATCGCCGGCACAGTGCAAGCCCACTTCGAACCGGTCAGCGCCGTCGCCTCCGGAGTGGCCGAGCTCCGGAGGGTAGTAGCCGAAGCTAAAGAACGCCGCGGTATGTACCAACTCCGCACCATCCTCTTCGTGGACGAAATTCACCGCTTCAACAAAGCGCAGCAGGATGTAATCCTGCCCCACGTGGAAGATGGAACCGTTACCTTCATTGGCGCCACCACAGAGAACCCCTCCTTCGAAGTCAACGCCCCGCTGCTCTCCCGCTGCCGGGTGTTTACCCTGCAAGCCCTGACCGGTGAACAGGTAGCCCGTATCGTCCGCCGCGCTCTGGCCGACCCGGAGCAGGGGCTGGGCCGCCTTGACCCACACATCGACGAGGCCGCCCTGGAGCATCTGGTGAATATCGCCAACGGCGATGCGCGGGTGGCCCTCAACGCCCTGGAAACGGCCGCCTTCGCCACCCCGCCCGGCGTGGACGGACAACGCCGCATCACCCCGGAGGTCATCGCCGACGCCCTGCAGCGGCGCTCCCCCCTTTACGACAAGGCCGGGGAAGGCCACTACGATACCATTTCCGCCTTTATCAAGTCGGTGCGCGGTTCTTCTCCCGACGGCGCCCTCTACTGGCTGGCCCGCATGCTGGAATCGGGGGAAGACCCCCTCTTTATCGCCCGCCGCCTGGTAATCCTGGCTTCAGAGGACATCGGCCTCGCCGAACCCCAGGCTTTGCCGCTGGCAGTGGCCGCGCAGCAGGCAGTCCACTTTCTCGGCATGCCCGAAGCGCGAATACCCCTGGCCGAAGCCGCCGTGTTCCTGGCTGCCGCCCCCAAGAGCAACTCGGCTTACATCGCCCTGGAGCGGGCCCTGTCCGACGTGCGCAATAAACCCAACGACCCGGTTCCCTTGCACCTGAGAAACGCGGCTACCGGCATGCTGCGGGCCATGGACTACGGCAAAGGGTATCGCTATGCCCACGACTACGAAGGCCACTTTGTCCCGCAGGAATACCTGCCCCCGCTTTTGCAGAACAGCCGTTACTATCAGCCATCCCGCGAAGGCCGGGAGCGGGAAATCGCCGAGCGGCTCAAGCGCTGGTGGGCAGACCGGTAGCCGTATTCATCACTTCCCCATAACAAGCCGGCCGGCCGGCAGACAGCCGCCGCCCGGTTAACCGTCATGGACGGCACAGGCGAACTATTTTGTTGTACCTATCCATTGTCAGGCATGATGGCCGCCCGGTTAACCGTCATGGACGGCACAGGCGAACCCCCGGGCCGGCCCACGGAAACCGGCCGCCTCCGCGCCCTTCACCCGGCCGTCCACTGCCGCATTACATCGGCTGCCCGCGACAAAGCCTCCTCCACGTCGGCGCCGGAGATATGACGGTGGGTTACCATGCGCAGCGACTGCCCCCGGGAATGGGATACTTTCACCCCGGCCCCGGCCAGAGCGTCGCTGACCGCGACGGCATCGGCCACCCCACTCTCCACCTCAAAGATGACAATATTGGTCTGAATACTATCCGGGTCCACATTAATGCCGGCAATATCTGCCAGCCCACGGGCCAGACGGCGGGCATTGGCATGGTCGTCGGCCAGCCGCCCAATCATGGTATCCAGCGCCACCAGGCCGGCCGCCGCCAGCACCCCGGCCTGCCGCATTCCGCCGCCAATCATCTTCCGCCAACGGCGCGCCCGGCCAATGAACTCCTCGCTGCCCACCAGAACGGAACCCACCGGGCAGCTCAATGCCTTGGACAGACAGAAGGATACATCGTCCACCTCTCTCACCAGTGCGCTGGGGGGCACCTCCAGCGCCACGGCGGCATTGAATAGCCGGGCGCCGTCCAGGTGCACCCTGGCCCCGGCAGCGTGGGCTGCCTCGGCTGCATCTTCGGTATCCTGCGGCGTCAGCACGCCGCCGCTGCAACGGTTATGGGTGTTTTCCAGACATACCAGGGTCGTCGGCGGCACATGAACGTTGCCCCTGGGCCGAATGGCGCCCGCCAGCGCCTCCGGCGCAATGCGCCCCTGCCCGTCGTTGGGCGCCAGGCTCACCTGCACTCCGGCCAACGCCGATACCCCGGCCGACTCATTCCAGAACATATGCGCCTGGTCCCCCATCACGATTTCATCGCCCCGCTGACACCAGGTAAGGGCGGCTATCAGGTTGCTCATCGTCCCGCTGGCGGTTAGCAGGCCAGCCTCCTTCCCCAGCAATTCCGCTGCCTGCCGCTCCAGCAGGTTAACGGAAGGATCCTCCCCGTAAACATCATCGCCCACTTCCGCTTCGGCCATAGCCCGGCGCATCTCATCGGTGGGCTGCGTAAGAGTATCGCTTCGCAAGTCAATAACCTTCATCTCCGGCTCCTGCGCAACGCAAATATCGCCCATTCTAGCAGGCTTCCTTGCCAAACTCTACGCACTCTTCTAATATGGTTTTAACCCGGCAGCGCCGGCGGAGGTCTGCTTATGCGTCAAAGCGCAGTCAGCTTCAAGGCAAAGGGGTTGAGTTTTGAGGGCATCGTGGCGGCTCCCGATGATTTAAGCGCCCCGGTCCCCGGCATTGTAATTTGCCACCCCCACCCCCTGTTCGGCGGCAGCATGGACAATAACGTGGTTATTGCCCTCTCTTTTGCCCTGGTAGCCCAGGGCTTCGCCGTCCTCCGCTTCAACTTCCGCGGCGTAGGCAACAGTGAAGGTGAGCATACCAAAGGAGAACTGGAGCATGCGGAGGCGCTGGCCGCCTGCGAACTGCTCCGGGCCTGGCCCGGCGTCGCTGACCAGAAACCGGGGCTGGCGGGCTACTCCTTCGGCGCTTCGGTCATTATGGGCAGCGCCCCCCTGCAGCAGAAAGCCAAATCCATCGCCCTCATCTCCCCCGCCATTCGCAGCTTCCCGGCAACCCCCCTCAGGAAGAACAAATCCCCCCTTCTGATTGTAACCGGAAGCCGGGACAAACTGGCGGCAGCGGAAGAATTGCCGGAAAACCTCGCCGCCTTCGCCCGGAAGCCCGATTTCCGGGTCATTGAAGGGGCCGACCACTTTTGGGGCGGTATGGAAAGGCAGCTGGCCAGGCCGGTAGTCGAGTTCTTCGCCGAATACCTGAAGTAACCCCTGATGACCCCACCGGAAAACCGCCCGGAAGACCCCCCCAAGTCGCCGGTTGACCCACTGCCCCAGGCTGCTTCCGATAACGGCGCCCGCCGGGTTGACGCAGCCCGGCCGCCGGACTCAACCGTTGGCGCTGCCGCTGCCGGCCCGCCCCTGCCGCCCCGGCCTGAAGAACCGCCTCCTCCGGCGCGCCGCACCCCCATTTACCGCGACTTCAACCTGCTGCAGGCCGCAATCCTGGTCTTTCTGCTTGATCAGCTGACCAAATTCCTGGTGCGGGCTTACCTCCCCTTCGGTTATTCCTTCCCTTACGACGGCTTCTTCCGCATTACCCACACCCACAACACCGGCAGCGCTTTCGGTATTTTCCAGGGGTACAATACCCCACTGATTTTCGTATCCCTCGCCGGAATAATCGTGCTTGCCCTCATTTACCAGAGCCAGGCGCGCCCAACCAACCTGCTCCGGCTCAGCCTGGCCCTGCAAACCGGCGGCGCCCTGGGCAACCTGCTGGACCGGTTCCGCCTGGGCGCAGTTACCGACTTTATCGACATCGGGGCCTGGCCGGTCTTTAACCTGGCGGACGCTGCCATCGTAACCGGCCTTTGCCTGCTGGGCTGGGCCCTGCTCCGGCCCGCAGCCGATAAAACAGCAGCCCCGCTGCCAGCGGCGCAATATTCGGAAACTGCGCTCCCTGACCGGGCCGGCGCCCCCCGGCGGAACCGCTGCCCCCGCCGGGCCGGCGTCTGCCCTGCCGCCGCCGGACGGCTTAACCCGCGCCGCAGTTGCAGACGCCCCCCCTATGCCAGCCGCCAGGCGCAGCGCCGCCTGGCCCGGCGGTAGGCCGAAAATGACCGCCATTGCCGGCCCGGTTACCCGCTGCTTTACCGCCGCCGCCAACGCGGCGCGCCTGGACCGGTTCCTGACCGCACTCCAGCCGGACTTAACCCGCAGTCGTATCCACGCCCTCATCGCTGAAGGAATGGTAACCCTCAACGGAAAGCCAACGCGGCCGGCGCAGAAGGTGCAGGCCGGCGATCGGGTGGCCCTCACCCTGCCCCCCGCCCGGGCGGCCGCAATAGCCGCCCAGCCGATCCCCCTGTCGGTAATTTATCAGGACGCAGAGCTCCTCGTGGTGGACAAACCGGCCGGCCTCCCGGTCCACCCCGGGCCGGGCCACCCGGACGGCACTCTGGTCAACGGCCTGCTGGCCCACTGCCCCGACATTCAGGCCATCGGCGGCGTAACCCGACCCGGCATTGTCCACCGGCTCGACCGGAACACCTCCGGCCTGCTGGTAGTGGCTAAAACGGAAAGGGCGCATCACTCCCTTTCCGGCCAGCTCAAGGCACGGCAGGTTCGCAAAGGTTACCTGGGCCTGGCGCTGGGCCGGCTGGCGCCCCCCGAAGGGCTGATTGACGCCCCCATTGGCCGCCACCCGCGGCACCGCAAGCGTATGGCGGTCGTGGCCGGCGGACGCGCGGCCCGCACCCGCTATCGAGTTAAAAAGACCATCGGCGGTTGCAGCCTGTTGAAGTTATGCCCGGAGACCGGCCGTACCCACCAGCTCCGGGTACACCTGGCCTCCCTGGGCCACCCCCTGTATGGCGATGCCGTGTACGGCAAAGCCAGCCCGCTGTTGCCCCGCCATTTCCTGCACGCCGGCATCCTCGGGTTCCGGCACCCGGTTTCCGGCCAGTGGCTGCAACTGCGCTCTCAGCTGCCGCCGGAGCTGGAAGACCTCCTGTCCGCCCTCGGTCGGCCGCAGCCCGGCCGCCCCCCGGACGCCTGACCCCCCTGATCCTCTCTGCCGATTGCTTTAAGCGCCGTATCCTGCCGTATCTGCCCTGGCGCGGCGACCTGGGCTGAAACCCCGAAATGACGAAGGCCGCCTCCCCGCCGGTTCATTCCGTCAGGCCGATGGTGCTAAAATAGTCAGCAAGGCGCGCCATAGCCAAATTGCAGCCGCGACAGGAAACAACCAGAATGACAACTCCGGACAACCCCTCTACCGACTTCATCCGCAGCATCGTTCTTGAAGACCTCGCGTCCAGCAAGTACGACGGCCGGGTCGTTACCCGCTTCCCCCCCGAACCCAACGGCTACCTTCACATCGGCCATGCCAAGGCCATTTGCCTGAACTTCGGCATCGCCGCCGAACACCAGGGCGGCGTGTGCCATCTCCGTTTTGACGATACTAACCCGGAGCGGGAAGACGACGAGTATGTCAACTCTATTCAGGAAGACGTGCGCTGGTTGGGCTTCGACTGGCAGGGCCATCTCTATTACGCCTCGGATTATTTCGACGCCCTCTACCGGTTTGCCGAGCAGCTGATTCAGGACGGCAAAGCCTATGTGGACAGCCTTGACGCCGACCAGATCCGCCAATACCGGGGAACCTTGACCCAACCCGGCCAGGATAGCCCCTACCGCAGCCGCCCCGTCGCCGAAAACCTGGACCTGTTCCGCCGGATGCGCGCCGGAGAGTTCCCCGACGGCGCCCACGTCCTCCGCGCCAGAATCGACATGGCCTCGCCCAACATCAACCTGCGCGACCCAACCCTCTATCGTATTCGTCGTGCCCACCACCACCGCACCGGCGATAAATGGTGCATTTATCCCATGTACGACTACGCCCACGCCCTCTCCGACTCCATCGAGCGCATTACCCACTCCTTATGCACCCTGGAGTTTGAAGACCACCGGCCTCTCTACGACTGGACCCAGCAGGAGCTGGCAGTTTATCGCAGCCAGCAGATTGAGTTTGCCCGCCTTAACCTGACCAATACCATCATGAGCAAGCGCCGGCTGCTCCAGCTGGTGCAGGGCGGCTACGTTTCCGGCTGGGATGACCCGCGAATGCCCACCATCAGCGGCCTGCGCCGCCGCGGTTACACCCCGGAAGCCATCCGCCGCTTTTGCGAGGAGATTGGTATCTCCAGGCGGGATACGGTAGTCAACATGGCTTTGCTGGAGCATTGCCTTCGGGAAGACCTGAACCGGCGCGCCCCCAGAGCCATGGCCATTCTGCGCCCCCTTAAAGTGGTAATCGACAACTACCCGGAAGGCCAGGTGACCTGGTTTGACGCAGCGAATAACCCGGAAGACCCGGCCATGGGCGCCCGCCAGCTCCCTTTCTCCCGGGAACTGTACATTGAACGGGAAGATTTTCAGGAAAACCCGCCGCCCCGTTTCTTCCGTCTGGCCCCGGGGCGCGAGGTCAGGCTCCGCTACGCCTGCTACATTACCTGCCGGGAAGTGGTGAAAAACCCGGATACCGGTGAAGTCCTCGAACTCCACTGCACCTACGACCCGGAATCGGTGGGCGGTTCCACCCCCGACGGCCGTCGGGTTCGCGGTACGCTCCACTGGGTTTCTGCTAGGCATTGCCGCCAGGTTCAAGTGCGCCTTTACGACTATCTGCTGCAGAACGACCAGGGGGAAACTGAACCGCACCGCCCGGATTTCATCGCCAGGCTGAACCCCAACTCCCTGGCAGTATTGACCGACTGCCAGGTCGAACCGGGCTTGGCCGATGCCGTTCCGGGCAGCCGCTACCAGTTTGAGCGTCAGGGCTACTTCTGCGCCGACCTGGTGGACTCCCGGCCCGGCGCGCCCGTCTTCAACCGGACCGTCTCCCTGCGGGACTCCTGGTCCCGCATACAGCAAGCCCAGACCGGAACCGGCCCATAACGCGGCCCCGCCAGCGCATCCGCCCGGCCCGGCCAATGCCGCCCGGGTTGCCATACCCAGCCTGAAGGCATGCCCCAAATGGAGGAATGCTTTGTCCGACCATATTCGCGTCAGATACGCCCCCAGCCCCACCGGGCTGCCCCATATCGGCAATATCCGCACCGCCCTGTTCAACTGGTTGTTCGCCCGCCATCACGGCGGCAAGTTCATCGTCCGTATTGAGGATACCGATCAGGAAAGGCTCGTTCCCGGCGCCGTAGCCGGCATTCTTGAAGGCTTGCAGTGGCTGCAAATAGACTGGGACGAAGGCCCTTGGGTCGGCGGCGATTACGGCCCTTACTTTCAGTCGGAACGCCTGCCCCTTTACCATGCCCAGGCTGAGCGGCTGATTAGTCAAGGCGACGCCTACCGCTGCTATTGCACCCGGGAACGCCTCGACGCCCTGCGGGAAGAGCAGCGGCGCAGCCGGGCCTCCCTCGGCTACGACGGCCACTGCCGCCGCTTGACCGGGCCGCAGCGCCGTTCCTGCGAAGCCGAAGGCTCCCCCTTCGTCGTGCGGTTTGCCGTCCCCCATACCGGCGTTACCCGGCTCCACGACCTGATTCGCGGCGAAGTGGAATGGCGGAACGAATTGCTGGACGACTTCATCCTCATCAAGTCCGACGGTTTCCCCACCTACCACATGGCCGTGGTAACCGACGACCACTTGATGCAGATTAGCCACGTCCTGCGGGCTGAAGAATGGCTCTCCAGCGCGCCGCGGCACCTCCTACTCTATCAGGCTTTGGGCTGCACCCCCCCACGGCATGGACACCTCCCCATGATTCTGGGGCCGGACCGCGCCAAGCTCTCCAAGCGCCACGGGGCTACCTCCATTCTCGAATACCGGGCCGACGGCTTTCTGCCCGAAGCCTTGCGCAATTTCATGGTGCTTCTGGGCTGGTCTTTAGACGATAAAACCGAGGTAATCCCCCTTGCGGAAATCATCGAAAACTTCAGCCTGGAGCGCGTGGGCAAGCCGGCGGCTATCTTCGACCTGGAAAAACTCGCCTGGATGAACGGCGTTTACCTGCGGGAAATGACCACCAATGCCCTCGCCGACGCCCTGCTGCCTTTCCTGGAACGCGACTGGCCCGCCGAACTGCTGCCAGTGGATCTGGACTATCTCCGGCGGATTGTACCTCTCTTGCAGGTGCGCCTTAAATCCCTGGCGGAAGCCCCCGGAATGCTTCGCTGCTTCTTTGAGCCGCAGCCGGAATACCCCCCGGCCGCGCTGCTGCAACCGGGAATGAACGCCGCCGAAACCCGCAGCGCCCTGCTTGCCGCCCGCTCCCGCCTGGCAGAGCTGGAAAGTTTTTCCGCCGAAGCTGTGGAGCAAAGCCTGCGCGCCGCCACAGCTACGCTGGGGCTTACCGCCCGGCGTTTCTTTGGAACGGTGCGCACTGCGGTTACCGGCAGCAGCGTCTCGCCCCCCCTCTTTGAAACCATCGAGGTTCTGGGACGCGAGCGGGTATTGGCCCGCCTTCAGTGGGCCGAAGCGCAAATGAACGCCTTGCCGGAACCGGCGTAACGCCGCCCGAAGCTACCCTTTCCCGGACGCTTCCTCCAGCTCCTCGCCGCAATGGGGGCATACTTGCGGCTGCTCTTGCCGTCTTTCAATCAACTCCATCAGCCCGGAGCTGAGAATTCCCGCCGGCAGGGCGAACAGACCAATACCAATTATTGCGATAAACCCGGCCATAGCCTTGCCTATTGGCGTTATCGGCGATACATCTCCATAACCCACCGTCGTCAGCGTGATGATGCTCCACCACATAGCCGCCGGAATGCTGGCGAAGTCTTCCGGCTGCGCCCGGTGTTCCGCAAAATACATCAGGGACGACGTTATTACCAGCAGTATGGTCAGCACCAGTACCACGGTAAGCAATTCCTGCGCCTTGTTTCGTATCACCAGGCCCAGCGTGTTGATGCCACGGAAGTAGCGCCCCAGCCGCGCCGCCCTCGTCATTAACCGGATCGCCCGCAGGAACAGAAAGTCCACCCCCAGCAAGGGAAGCAGGGAAGGCGCTATGGCCGCCAGGTCAATCAGCAGCAAGGGCGTAAACGCAAAGCGCAGGCGCCCCCGAACCGGGTGCGCATACTGGGGCGCCACGGTGCACGACCACAGCCGCAGCAGATACTCAACCAGAAAAATCGCCGCCGACGCCGCCTCCAGGTAAATGAAAAAACCGGGCGCCAGCCGGTAAATCGGCTCCACCGTGCCGGCAATTAACGCCAGAACATTCAGCAGAATCAGGCTGATAATGAAAAGGTCAACCGCCTGGCTTAAACGGTCGCCGGCCGGCGCCACTTCAAGAATTTCGTGCGTTCGCTTTTTCAGAGGCAGCATCGTTCCTGCGGCCGGAACCCGGAAACAAACAGAATATCTGTTCCCGGAACCCCCTTCAGTTTAGCTATAAATCAGCTATGAATCCCGGTAAATCAGGGCCGTTAATTACTCTTTACGATTTTGGAAAACTCCAGGCCTTTTGCCTTGACAACCCCCAATTTGCCGTAAATTAGGCTTCTCTTGCAGAGGAAAATCAGGCCCACCGGGACGGCTTCACCCCTTTCTCCGGTTCCGTTTTCCAGGCTGTCCTCCTCTTTCGGTTTTCACAAATGGCTATCCGTTTTCGTTGCCCTTGCTGTCGGCATTCACCCGGTCGGCAGGCCATCCTTTTGTGATTTATAACGGTGCGGTCGGTATCTCTTTGAGCAGAAAATCCGGCCCCGGGGCCGCCCAATGCCCCGCGGCCGCAGGCCGCACAACCCGGCTGGAAATGGCAGCCCATAATTGCGCCGGCTGCCAACGGCTTTGCGACACAGTTTAGACGAGCTTTTGGAGGTGTGGGGGTATGGTATCAACGTCAGCCAGAATTATCAGCGACGGTATTATGAAAATGGACGGCGGTTCCATCTTCGGGCCAGTTCCTAAAGTGGTCTGGGAGAACACCGTAAGCACCGACCGCAAGAACCGGATGACCCTCGGACTTAACTGTTTGCTGTTGCAGATTGGCGACAAAAACATTCTGGTTGATACCGGAATCGGCTCTAAAGATAACGAAAAAGACAAAGAGTCGCTGGGCCTGGTGCCCAGCCGTATGTTCAAGGGGCTGAAGGCCGCCGGGTTGACGCCCAGAGATATTCACGCAGTAATTCTCAGCCACCTTTCTTTCGACCATTGCGGCGGCTGTACCCGCCTCGACCGCCAGGGCACTATCGTCGCCACCTTTCCCAAAGCCCGCTATTACGCCCAGCGCGCTTCCTGGGAAGAGGCCGCCAGCCCCAGCGAACGCTGTATGCACGCCTATCGCCCCGATAACTTCGAGCCAATCCAGCAGAAGGGGCAGCTGGAACTGCTGGAAGGGGATACCGAAATATTCCCCGGCCTCAACGTGATAATTGCCGAAGGCCCGGCTAAAGGCCATCAGGTTATACTGTTCAACCACGGAGGGGAACGCCTCGCCTTCCTCGGCGACCTGGTGCCTACCCCCCATCACCTGAATATGGCCGTCATCTCCGCTTTCGACCATTCCCCGGAAGCAACCCTGGAACAGAAGCGGGAACTGTTGAACGACGCCGAAAAACAGGGCTGGCTTCTCGTCTTCTCCCACGGCCACGACGTCCGGGCCGGCTACCTGGAACGCCGCGGACAGATGACCTACCTGCGCCCGGTTGAATTGTAACCCCACGGCGCTTCAGTCAAGGGAAAGCAGTTTTCTGTTCAGATACTCGTTCAGCGCCTGAACCTGCGCCAGGGGTTATACCTGCGATGCCCCAACCGCGCTTCGGGCGCCTCCTTTGCAACGCAGGAGGCGCCCGAAGCGTTTCCCATCCCCCCTTGCCGGCAAACCACCCCCCTTTTCGCCCCGCATCATCCCTGACCCAGGCTCGCCAGCGCCTGGCCGGCAACCGCTATCGTCCGGTCTATGTCGGCCTCAGTATGGGCCAGCGAAACAAAACCGGCCTCGAATTGCGACGGGGCAATATACACCCCGCCTTGCAGCATGGCGTGGAAATACCGCCCATAGCTTTCCGTATCAGACCCTTCTACCTGGGCCAGACTGTCCACTGCCGGCGCGTCATTGAAAAACCCGGTCAGCATTGACCCCACCCGGTTCAGAACGGCCGGCGTTTCAGCCTCCGCAAAAGCCCCGGTCAGCCCGGCGGCCAGTCGGGCCGACAAAGCCTCCAGCCGCTCATAGACGCCTTCCCGCCCCAGCTCGGTAAGGGTAGTCAGGCCGGCGGTTACCGCCAGGGGGTTGCCGGACAGAGTGCCCGCCTGGTACATCGGCCCCAGGGGGGCCACCATTTCCATTACCTCCCGGCGGCCTCCGTACGCCCCCACCGGCAGCCCTCCGCCAATGATTTTGCCCAGGCAGGTCAGGTCCGGGGTAACGCCAAAAAGGGTTTGCGCCCCGCCATAGGCAACGCGGAAACCGGTAATCACTTCGTCAAAGATAAGCAGCGCTCCATTCCGGGCCGTTATGCTCCGCAGCGCATCCAGAAAGCCGGCCGCCGGCGGAACCACCCCCATATTGCCGGCAACCGGCTCAACAATAACCCCGGCAATGGCATCAGCCCACCCCTGAAACAAAGCCTCTACCGCAGCGGCGTCATTATATTCGGCCACCAGGGTCTCCGCAGCGTACGCTTCAGGCACCCCGGCGCTGGTAGGAATGCCATGCGTCAAGGCCCCGGAACCAGCCCGCACCAGCAGCCCGTCGGCATGACCATGGTAGCAGCCTGCGAACTTTACGATTTTACTCCGGCCGGTATAAGCCCGGGCCAGCCGGATGGCGCTCATGCAGGCTTCAGTGCCAGAGCTGACCAGCCGCACCCTTTCCACCGAGGGCAGCGCCCGGCAAATAAGCTGCGCCAGTTCCACTTCCCCCTCCACCGGCGCCCCGAAGCTGACACCCCCCTCGGCGGTTTTGCTTATCGCTTCCACCACCGCCGGGTGTGCATGCCCCAGAACCAGCGGCCCCCACGACCCTAAATAATCAATATACTCGTTGCCGTCCACGTCCCGGACCCGGCTGCCCTGTCCCCGGCTGATGAATGGCGGAACGCCGCCCACTGACCGGAAAGAACGTACCGGGCTGTTAACCCCTCCGGGAATGAAATTCTGGGCCAGCGTAAACAGTTCCCGGGATTTGGATTGTTGCATCGGTTACTCCACTAGAGACCTGGTTCGCCGTTCATGCAGCGGAAATGTCCGGGCTGTCAAAAGGTGGAAGAACCGGTTCACCCGGCTTCCTTCAGCCAGCGCGCCGCGTCCTTGGCATGGTAGCTGATAATAATGTCGGCCCCGGCCCGGCGAATGGCCGTCAGCAGCTCCATGGTTACCGGCCTTTCGTCAATCCAGCCTTGCCGGGCCGCTCCCTTAACCATAGAAAACTCGCCGCTGACATTATACGCCGCCATCGGGTGGTCGAACCGCTCCCGCGCCGCCTTGATAACGTCCAGGTAAGCCAACGCCGGCTTCACCATTACTATATCCGCACCCTCGGCAATGTCGCTTTCAATCTCCCGCATCGCCATACGCCGGTTAGCCGGATCCATCTGGTAACTGCGGCGGTCGCCAAACCGGGGCGTAGAGTCAGCCGCCACCCGGAAAGGCCCGTAAAAGGCCGAGGCATACTTGGCGGCATAGCCCATTATTGGCGTCTGCTCCCGCCCATGGGCATCCAGGGTCTCCCGTATGGCCCGTATCTGCCCATCCATCATCGCCGAAGGAGCCACCATGTCTGCCCCGGCCTGAACCTGCGTCAACGCAGTAAGCGCCAGCAGCTCCAGGGTGCCATCGTTGTCAATCCCCCGGTTCGCGATAACCCCGCAGTGGCCATGGTCGGTATATTCGCACAGGCAAACATCCCCGATTACCAGCAGCTGCGGCGCCGCCCGCTTGACCACCCTTATCGCTTCCTGAATAATCCCTTCCGGGTCATAAGCGCCGCTCCCCGACGGGTCTTTTTTCTCCGGAAGCCCAAAGAGCAGCACCCCCGGAATACCCAGCTCCGCAACCTCGCATACCTCCTCCGCCAGCAAATCCAGCGACAGGTGCCAGCAGCCGGGCATCGGCTCGATCGGCTGGCGGACGCCCCGGCCATGGGTTACAAACAGGGGGTAGATAAAGTTCAACGGGCTCAAACGCGTCTCTTGCACCAGGGCTCTCACCGGCTCCAATTCGCGAACCCGGCGCAGCCGCAAATCCGGAAAACTGGTCATGCTTTACCCTCCGGCTCCCTCGCGCAGTAGTTCATCAACGAAGCGACCAGATTCTCCACCGACGCCTCCGCCGCCACCAAATCGACCCGCAGCCCCAGTTCCACCGCGGTGGCCGCCGTTACCGGCCCAATGCAGGCGATAAGGGGGGACGCCAGCAATTCGGTATCCCCATCCAGCAGAGTTACCAGGTTGCGCACGGTGGACGAACTGGTGAAAGATATAATATCTACCCCCTGCGACAATAGCTTGCGGGCCTTTGCCCCGGCGTCTTTGGGGGTAATCGTACGATATGCGGCAACCCGCTCCACCCGGGCGCCCGCTTCAGCCAGCCCCTGCGCCAGTACGGCGCGTCCAATGTCCGCTCCGGGCAGCAGAACCGGAACCCCCTCCCATTGGCGGCCAGCCAGCTCCGCTACCACCGCCTCCGATGCTGAAGCGCCGGGAACAAAATCCGGGTTAATTCCCCGCCGGGTCAGGGCGGCGGCGGTTGCCGGGCCGATCGCCCCAATAGTCGCGCCAGCCAGCGCGCGGGCATCGCGCCCCTGGGCCTCCAGGCGAGCAAATACCGCCTCAACCCCGTTTGCACTGGCAAAAATCAGCCAATACGAAGGCATCTGTCCATACCGTTCCAGGGCGGAATCCAGCTCGCCGTAATCTTCCAGGTCGGCAATTTCAATCGTGGGAAGCTCCAGCGGAATGGCCCCCTGCTCCTCCAGCAAAAACTGCAAACGGGAAGCCTGGGTTCTGGAGCGGGTAACCAATACCTTCCGGCCAAACAAGGGGCGCCGGTCGAACCAGCCAAGCTCCTGCCGCAGCTCGGCCGCCGGGCCAATTATGGCCACCACCGGCGCCCCCAGACCGGCCGCCCGGGCCTTGCCGGCCACATCGCCCAGGCAGCCAGTAACGGTTCGCTGCTCCGGCCACGTTCCCCACTGCACCAACGCCACCGGCGTCTCCTCAGCCATGCCTGCCTGTCGCAGAGTCTGCAAAATGGACTGGAGCGACGCCCACCCCATCAGCACTACCAGAGTGCCGCCAGTGCGGGCAAGTACGTCCCAGGGAACCGAGGAACGGGGTTTCGACGGGTCTTCACTGCCGCTGACCACTGTGAAGCTGGTAGCCACCTGCCGTTGGGTAACCGGAATCCCGGCATAGGCCGCAGCGGCAATGGCCGAAGTAACCCCGGGCACAATCTCAAAAGGTACGCCATGTCGCGACAGGGCCAGAGCCTCTTCGCCGCCCCGACCAAACACGAAAGGATCCCCTCCCTTGAGCCTTACCACCTTCCGCCCGGCCGAAGCCCGTTCTACCAGCAGGCAGTTAATCTCCTCCTGGGACAGGGCCTGTCGCCCCCGCTCCTTGCCGACAAATACCAGCTCGGCATCAGAAGCCGCCGACCGGAGCAACGACGGGTCCAGCAGACGGTCATAAACTACTACCTCGGCCTGCTGCAAACAGCGCAGCCCCTTGACCGTAATCAACCCAGGATCGCCGGGGCCGGCGCCGACCAGAAAAACTCTGCCAGGCAATCTACTCATCCGACTGAATCCGCCGCCGCTTTAAGCATACCCTTCATTTCCAGTACCCTCCGCTCCAGCGCCCTCCGACAGCATCTCTGGTCAGCCTGACTCGATGCGGGCAGCAATCTCCCGGCGGTCGGGTTCCCGCCAGCGGCGCCTTCAATCCGGTCTCCCGTTGGCCGGCCCCGGCCACCCGGAACCCGGCTTAACGCAGCAGGCCCCCGGCGCCCTTTTCCACCAAAGCCCTGTAGGCGTCCCTGACCAACTGCTGCGGCGAACCGGGCAGACCGCAAACTTCAGCCCGGTAGCTCTGCCGTCCATCGGCATCGCTCAAAAACACCGTCAAGGTCATCAACCCTTCGCCGGACTGCGCATAAGCCCCCACCGGCGTCTGACAGCCGCCGCCCAGCCGTTCCAGAAAAGCGCGCTCGGCGGCCGCGGCGCAACGGGTTGGGGCATGGTCAATGGGCCGCAAAATCTGCGCCATCCGGTCATCGCCAGCCCTGGTTTCCACCGCCAGAACCCCCTGACCCGGAGGCGGTACAAACTTCCGGGGCGACAGATATTCGTTAATCCGCTCCTTCAGCCCCAATCGCAGCAAGCCGGCGGCCGCCAGAACAGCCCCATCGCATTCCCCCCCTTCGGCCTTGCGCAAGCGCGTTTCCACGCTGCCCCGGAGAGGAGTTACCACCATATGAGGGCGCTGACTCAGCAATTGGGCCCGCCGCCGGGGGCTGCTGGTGCCTATACGGGCGCCTTCAGGCAGCTCTTGCAGCCGGCATCCCCACCGGTTTACCAGCACATCCCGCGGGTCTTCGCGCGGCAGCAGAGCAGCCAGGGACAACCCATCAGGCAGCTGCGTGGGCAAATCCTTGAGACTATGCACTGCCAAGTCTAACTGGCCGGATAGCAGCTGCTGTTCAATTTCCTTGACGAAGACGCCCAACCCCATACCGGCCAAAGGCGCGTCAGCGTCGGCATCGCCCCGGGTCGTAATGGCAGCCACCTGGAAATCGATATATGGGTAAAGCGGCCGCAGCCGCTCCAGCGCCTGTTCGGTCTGCCGCCGAGCCAAAGCGCTGGCCCGGGTCCCCACGCGAACTACCCCACGCAGCGCCGCGCTGGAACCGCCGCCGCCGTCGCCCGGCAGCGGCTGGGCATCCGCCGCATCAGCATCGCCCATTGCGCCGGTCATCTCCGTCCAGGTTGAACAAATCCCTGATTAGTTGCTGTTGCGCCGGCTCCTTCGCCTCACGCAAATACATCGTCGGGTGGTGCAGCAGCTTCTTTACCAGCGCAGCGGTCATGGCATCCAGGCGCGCCGCCAGCAGCTCCAAATCACGAGCGGCGGTTCCGCCGGCGACCGGGTCGGCGTCTGCGTTGTTCAGCCAGTCCACACTCTCCCCGGAAGCCGGTATGCCCCAAAGGTTTCGCAGGCGTCCCATCGTTTTGTTTACTTCCGCCCGGCGAATATCCTCGGCATGTTCCCGTATGGCCGTAATGGCGGAAATGGTATCCAGCGATTCCCACCACTCCATAAAAGCGTCCGCTTCCCGGGCCACCAGTCGCTCAGCCTCGGTTGCCTCCGGCTCCCCATTGCCGTTTCCGGGGTTGTTTTCGGGGCTGTTTCCGGCAGCCGAGTCGGCGCCCAGATCGTCAATATCGCACAGGCGGACGCCGGCAAGCAGCCCCACTTCAGGTTCAATATCCCGGGGCACGGCAATGTCTATAAGCAGCAAAGGCCGTCCGCTGCGCCGGTTCATCACTTCCTGCATAGTTTCCCGGTGCAGCAGGTAATCGGGCGAGGCCGTGGTGCTGATGGCCGCATCAGATTCCGCCAGCGACTGATGCAGCCGCTCAAAAGGCGCCGCCATCGCCCCCAGTTCGCCCGATAACTCCTCGGCGCGCCGGTAGGTGCGGTTAGTAACCACCAGATTCCCGGCGCCAGCTGCCGCCAGGGCCCGGCCCGCCAACTGCCCCGCCTCGCCCGCCCCGATGAGCAATACCTGCCTTTCCGACAGATCACCCAGCAGCCGCTGGGCCAACCGGACGCTTACCTGGCTCACTGACCGCCGGCGGTTGCCGCCGATATTGGCTTCATGATGTACCTTGCGGCCCACCCGGAGAGCCTGATGAAAAAGACGCGACAAAGGCCCCCGAACATGGCTCCCGCCGCCGGCGGCCGCGCTGAAGGCAGCCCTTACCTGCCCCAGAATCTCCCACTCGCCCACCACCATCGAATCCAGCCCGCTGGCTACCCGAAAGAGGTGCCGTACGCACTCCCTTCCCCGGTAACGGTACAGATGAGGCGGCAAATCCCCCGCCGCCAGGCCGAAATAATCAACCAGAAAGTTCTCCAGCTGCTCCCCCGGGTCCTTCCTCCCCGGTGTCTCGCCAACCAAAGTGTAAACTTCCAACCGGTTGCAGGTGGAAAGCAGCACGCCGGGGGCCACCTGCCTGGTCAAAGCCCGCAATGCATCGGGCAGACCAGCCGGCGGAACGGCCAACCGCTCCCGCAGCGCCAAAGGAGCGGTATGATGATTAACGCCCAGCGCCAGCAGGTTCACCGTACCGCCTCCTGCTGCCCGGCCCGGGCCTCCCGGGACGCTTGACGGGTTGGACAGCTGCGGGGCCGGCATCGGGACGGGTCGGCGCAGCGCTCGGGATCTCTGCCATCAAGCAGTTGGGTCAGCACAGTTTCCAGGGCTTGCTCACTGCGGCCCTCCTGAACCATTTCCAGCAGAGGCCGGTTAATACTGCACTGCCACCTTTCCGGGTCCACCACTGCCCTCCGTTCCTTGACAACCCGCCGGGCTTGGGCCAGAACATCCGCCAGATCGGCCCACTCCAGCGCCGCACTGCCCGCCAGGGTTTCCCGCAGCTTCCGCGCCAGCGCCGGGCTGGCCCCCCCGGTGGAAATAGCCAGGGTTACCGGCTCCCGCTTGACAATGGAAGGCGCAATGAAACTGCACAAATCCGGGTCATCCACCACATTAAGCAAAACGCCCAGGCGTTCAGCCTCTTCGTAAATTTCCCGGTTCACATGCCACACATTGGTAGCGGCCACGCCAATGAAAGCGCCGGCCAGATCGCCCGGTTGGTAGGCGCGTTGCAGCCATTGAATATCGCCTCGCTGCGCCGCCTGCTGAATGCCGGGCGTAGCATCGGGGCTGACCACAGTAATACGGCAGCCAGCTTCAAGCAGGCCGCCTGTTTTGCCCTGGGCAATGGTCCCGCCGCCGATAATTACGCAGCGTTTCCCCGCCAGGTTCAGGTACACCGGATAGTAGTCGGGCATCGGTTGATTGCTTCCCCCCATTGTCTCGTTTGCCTTAATCGGTCAAAGCTTCTTCCGGTTCGCTCTTCCGGAACTCTTCGTAATCTTCCACAAAGTAGCGTACACGGGTCTTCTTGTATTCACGGGTGCTGTAAAGCAGAAGGTTTTCCGTAATCCGGGTCGCTTCGCTAATCTCCCTGGCGATTTCCTCGCACTCATCCTGGGTAGTAGCGTGAATCATCGAAAAATGGCTGTACGGCCAGTCGGGGAAAGTAGGCCGTTCATAGCAGTGGGTAACCGCCGAATGCTGCGCCATAGTCAGGCCCACTTCTTCAGAACGCTCCGGAGGCACCTGCCAGACCACCATAGCGTTGGCCCGAAACCCGGAACGGCGATGGTGCAGCACGGCGCTGAAGCGGCGCATAATCTTTCGCTGCTGGTACTCCTCAGCCACATCAAACAACCGGGAAAGGCTCAGGTTCAGCCGCTCCGCCATAGCATCAAAAGGCCGCGAAACCAGCGGCAAATCCTCTTGCAGCTCCCGAATGACCGACCGGTCAAACTCCGAAACCGGCGCCGCCTCATTCCACGCCGGCGCCGGCGCGCTTTCGCCGACGCTGTCCGGGTTGTAATGGTGCGCCGCCCCCTTCTGTTTAACCATGTCGAAATTGACCCCGATTTTGAAAAAACGAAGGGTCGGCATTACCCGGCAGCGCAACGCCCCGGTTTGTTCGGCCATCCAGTCCACCGTGCTTTGCAGGTCACCCTCAGGGGGAACCGCCAGGGTGAACCACAGGTTGTAATAAGAACCCTCCCGCGCATAGTTGTGGCTCACGCCCGGGTGCCGGTTGATGAACAATGCGCCGGAGTTCAGCCGCTCCGCCGCAAAGGCCATAGCCACCAGGGTGGTCTTATAGCCCAGCCGTCGGGTATCGAAAATGGCGCTGATTTGCCGCACCACATTCTGCCGCTTCAACTCCGCCAGCCGGTTAATAACCCCCTCTTCAGCCACTCCCAGAGCCTCGCCCAGCGACAAATAAGGCTCTTCTACCATCGGAAAGCTGCTCTGAATCAGGTTCAGCAGCTTGCGGTCAATCAAGTCCATAACAGTATCGGTTTAACCTCCCGCCAATGGGCTTCAGGCTCGCGGCCGGCGCTTCCGAATCAACCGGTTTTGCTCCGGTTTAACCCTGCAGGAAACTGCCAAAGAAGAAAACCGCCAAGCCCTCAGCTATTATACCCTGACCCCGGCCCGTTTTGACGCCGAATAGCGCAATGTCCGGCCCGGTTTCTCCCCGACCGGGCCGGCCAAACGCCGCTGCCGGCGGCCAGCTTCCCCGGCAGAACTCCCGGCCCGCCGCATTATTTCCGGCCAGCATTAACCCTATGCCCGGCATTAACCCGGGGCGCTGCCGGAGTTTGCTGCGGCTCCCCCTCCCCCGATTCCGCCGCTGCCCCGGCGCCGGACAGCCGGTTCTGGTACGCCTCAACTACCCCCAGCAGCACCTGGTCGCCCAGTTCCAATACAAGAGACCAGGAGCGGGCTGTCGCCGAATCAAGCACCAGCGTACGAAAAAATATGAAGGCCTCTACGCTGTCCTTCACCGGCACGTTCCGCTCCGCCATTTCCGCCCCATACTCATGCCCCAGCATTAAAGCCTCTGCCATAATTTCCTGATGGCGACCCGACCCGCGACGCTGGGGCGGTTCCTGCAGCAGCAGGGAAAGTAAACGCCGGCCAAAGAGCCGCATACGGTCCCGCCCTTCCCCCTGCACCGACTTGTACCAGGACTGGCCGGCAACTTCCTCCCGGCTGAGGCGTCGGCGAATGCGCCTGAGCGCAGCGCCTTCCAGCCGTTCCAGGCTTTCCGACGGCGCAGCGGGACGGGGCTGGCGGGTTAAGGCCAGCACGTCCTCCCGGGAAAAGCGGCGATGCCCCCCAGGCGTGCGAAAGACGCGCAGATGCCCGGCATCAGCCCACTGGCGAAGGGTTGCCTGGTTAACCTGAAGCAGCTCGCAGGCGTCTTTAAGCGCCAGCCAATCGGCTCTTTCAATCGCTTGAGAGCTTGCCATAAATCTATAGAAAACTATAAAAATCTTGTCAAATTACGGTTTACCTCCCGAATCCTAGCACAGGAAAACCCTACCGTCAACGCCCCCCCGGAATCAGCTTCTTTCACTTCCCCCCAGCCTTGCCCCTGCCGGACCGGGCCGCCTTGCGTTCCCACCCGGTTCAAGGTTGCCGGCGTTTCAGACGGCAGCCAGCTTCCGGCAGCCCGCCGAAGTAAACCGGCGGCCCGCCCCTTTTCTTGACAGTTTCCCCCAATCAACATAACCTTAACAGGATTGGCTGGCCCCCTTGAACCATCTTTCAACCTCCCTTCAATCAGGGCAAGCTGGGACAGACCTCATGCGGAGGGCCCCCTTTAATGCAGAACAGACTCCTGGATTGCATTGATGAACCGGCAAACCTTAAGCCGCTCAATTATAAAGAGCTCGGCCAGGTTGCTCAGGAAATCCGGGACCTCATCATCTCGGTAATAACCGAACGGGGCGGGCACCTGGCCTCTAACTTGGGCGTAGTTGAGCTTACCCTGGCCCTGCACCGAATGTTCGACAGCCCCAAAGACCGGATTGTGTGGGATACTACCAACCAGATGTACACCCACAAGGTCGTAACCGGCCGGCGTAACGAGTTCAAGGGTATCCGTCTGGCAGGAGGACTGTCCGGCTTTGGCGAGCCTAAGGAAAGCCCCCACGACGTCCTGGCCGCCGGCCACGCCGGCACCGGCCTCTCCATCGCCCTGGGCGTAGCTCAGGCCGCCGCCAGTCGGCAACTCGATTCCTGGACCATCGCCATCGTGGGCGACGGCGCCATGACCTCCGGCTCCAGCTTTGAGGCCTTGAACAACATCGTCCATCTTAACCCGCAAAAATTGATTGTCGTCCTTAACGACAACGGAATGTCAATCTCCGAGAATATCGGCTTTCTTACCAACTGGCGCAAGCGCCTCATTACCCACCCGGAATACCGCGCCCTCGTGGACCGCATGCGGGCCCTCTCCCGGCGCGTCCCCCAGGGCGAGGCAATTTACCGCCTCGTGCAGCGGCTCAACGATGGCGTAGAAGGGTTTATTGTGCCAACCACCTTCTGGACCGAATTGGGGTTCCAGTACCTCGGCCCGGTGGACGGCCACAACTTCAAGCAGCTGGAAGAAACCCTGGCCCAGGCTAAATTGCCCGGCGCTTCGGTTCCCCTCGTTCACGTGGTAACCCACAAAGGACACGGCTATCAACCGGCAGAGGAAGACCCGGTCAGGTTTCACCAGCCCAGTTCACCTTTGGCCCCCGGCAGCGGCGCCCCAACCTACTCCAAAGTCTTTGCCCAGACCATCGCCCGGTTGATGCGTAATGATGAATCTGTCGTGGGCATTTCTGCCGCCATGCTGGAAGGCACCGGTTTGGCTGAAGTGTCCCGGGAGTTTCCCGACCGCATCTTCGACGTCGGTATCGCCGAACAGCACGCCGTCAGCATGGCCGCCGGCCTCGCCGCCAGCGGCCTGCGCCCCTTCGTCTCAATCTACTCCACCTTCTTGCAGCGCGCCTTTGACCAGGTCGTTCACGACGTCTGTCTGCAAGACTTGCCGGTTGCCATCATCGCCGACCGGGCCGGCATCGTCGGCGAGGATGGCAAGACCCACCACGGAGCCTTTGACCTCTCCTATCTCCGCTGCCTCCCCAACGCAGTCGTCGCTGCTCCCCGGGATGAAAATGAGCTGCAACACCTGATTTATACCGCCTACCGGTATCCGGGCCCTTTCGCCATTCGCATCGCCCGGGGAACCGGCATGGGCGTACCCATGGACTCGGAATTAAGAGAATTGCCCCTGGGCCGGGGCGCAGTAATGCGGGAGGGCCGGGACGTGGTAATCCTGGGGCTGGGCAATACCGCCTATGCCGCCCTGTCCGCAGCAGACGCCCTCTCCCGGTACGGCATAGCCTGCGGAGTAGTCAGCCCCATCTTCGTTAAACCGCTGGACCTGGACCTGCTGCTGGACGCCGCCCGTAACTGCCGGCGCATCGTTACCGTCGAGGAAAATGTGCTGGCCGGCGGCTTTGGTTCAGCAGTGCTGGAAGCGTTGGCCGACGCCGGGGTCAAGGACGTAGCAGTGCATCGCATCGGCATGCCCGACCATTTCGTAGAACACGGTACGGCGGCAGCCCAGCGGCATTACCTGCAATTGGATGCCGAGGGCATTGCCCAGCAAATCCTCGACGCTTTTTACCCGGCTCGGGTTGGCGGAAAAGCCCCGGTCGGCGGCTGACCCGGCCCCCGCCCCGTCCGGCAGCCGTTTCCCGCCGGTTAACCGGGCTACATGTCATTGCCGGCAGTACGGGCATTCATCGGCTGTTCCGCGTCGCCCCAAAGGCTGTATCCGGTAGTTCCCAGCGCTATAGGCAGCAGCACATTCACCGCCGCCCATATTACCCACGCCTGATGGTTGCCCCCGGGCGCCGGAGCGCCGAGATTTTCCGGCCCATAAATCAGCAGCGAAAACCAGTTGTTCAGAAAAAGCAGCGTTACCGCCACCGTCCCATAAAAAGCCACGTTAGCTTCCAGATACCGCCGATATACCCGCTCGCCGGGCGCTCGCCCGCCCACCCGCCGCTTGCGGACATAGTTGTAGTTCAGCGCCAGCGGCACGGCAACCGCCACCAGTATGTTCAGCCCCTGCCAAATGCCAAGAACGTCAATAGTTGTATATCTGGCCACCAGAGGGTTCGCCGCAAAGAAAAAGGCCACCCCCATGGCCACTACAATTAAATATACCCCGCCTGCTTTCATCAGTAAACGCATAGCCCAATATCCCCCCTCCAGAGAGCCGGCTCCGGCTGCCTGAAAGCGCATTCAGCCAAAGGCGGCAATGAACCCTCGCGCCGTCGGGCTTGACTCCCCGGCCGGCTGCGCCTTGTCCCGGCGGGCCGTCTTCCCCTTCAGACTATTGACTGCAAAGGCTGTTTCAACACCCCGGCGGCCCCTGAATTAGCGTCAAAGAACGGCCCGGCAGCTAACCGGCGGCGACTTCCAGCCTGGCTGCGTAATGGGGCATAACCTCGCCGGCAAACAGTTCAATTGACCGCATGGCTTGTTCGTGGGTCAAGTCTCCCCACTGGAAAGAGCAAACAAAATAATTCGCCCCGGTCTCCACGTAGGCATCCATATATTCCCGAATGGTAGCCGGCGAACCGGCAATGGCGCCGAACCCGGCCCCGGCCCCGGAATGTCCGTCGCCCAAACCTCCCCTCAGGTTAGCCCGCCGCTGCCGCCGCTCCGCATCTTCCAGGGAAGCGTCCAGGTCCCGCCGCTCCTCTTGCGGCAAGTCCCGGGGCGGCGCAGCAACCGGCCGAGGGTTCATGCCGGAACCGTAAAACTGGGTCAACCCCCGGCGTTCCGCCTCCAGCCGGCGGGGCGTCCCCAGGTTCCAGCGGTAAGATTCCCAGGCCGGCCGGGCTTCCCGCTGCGCCTGCTCATCGGTCTCCGCCAGCAGCATATGGTTAACCAGCCCAATCCTGGGTTCACTACCCTGTACCGTCAGCGCCCCCTTGCCCTGATGTTTCTCCCATTCCTCCCGGTAACGCCGCACATTGGCCTCAAAGCCGTCCAGCGAACCGACAATAATCGTGTTCATACCTTCAATCGCTGCGGTTTCCACATTCCGCATATACCAGAAAGGCGGGTAAGGCGCCTGCTTCGGGCGCAGCCGCATAGGCAGTTCCTCAAAATTATAAAACTCGCCGCGAAAGGTCAGCTCCGCATTACTCAGACCATCCTGAACGCAGCGAAGCGTCTCATAATAGCGCGCTGCGTTAATCTCCACATCCGAATCCTGCCCCCAGAAAAAAGCCTCGAAGACGCCGCCCCGACCAACCCCCAGTTCCAGCCGCCCATCGCTCAGGTGGTCCAGCATACTGATTTCTTCAATCAGCCGAATGGGGTGATGCAGGGGCAGCACATAAACGCACGGCCCAAAACGCAAGCTTCTGGTGCGCTGGGACAGGGCCGCCAGAAACACATTCTGGGAAGGCGCCAGGCTGTGTACCGCCGGCGTATGGTGCTCTGCCAGGTGGTACGCATAAAAGCCGGCCGACTCCAGACGCTCCAGCTGCATCAGCCGCCGCTCATATATTTCCTGCAAAGTAACACCCGGGCAAGGCTCAATATGATCAAAAACCCCAAACTCAAGGCCCATAAAGCGCTCCTGTACCCTCGTATCAATTTCCGGCACCTCGCCTATTCTACTACAAGGCCTTCACTATTCCTAATTCCCCGCCCTGATAAAGCCCGCCGCCCGCTCCACCAGCATCATAAAGGTTGCATCGGCGCTGCTTGTAATACCCCGGCAACGGCCCCCGTTGCCCTGCGGCTCCACCAGCACATAAATGGTCGCATCGGCGCTGCGCTGCGGACGCTATGGCTGGAGCAGGGGGGTGGAAGCTCCTCCACCAGCACATAAATGGTCGCATCAGCGCTGCCCCTGGCAATATCCCGCATCGCCCACGCATCGCTAACCCGCAAACCCTGCGCCCAGCGCCCGGCAGAATTGGTCCACCACCGCCCGGCAAGCCCCTTGCGGCCCCCTGCGATAACTGCATCGATAACTGCATCGTATCGCATACTCAAGCCTTTCCCGCCGCCCTTCCGGTTCCCATCCGGCGCTGTCGCGTCTGCCTTGCGCCGACCGATACGCCCGGGCCGCCAGGCCAAAGTCGTTCACGAAGGACTTGTCCTCCCTGAAACCCTCTGGCCAATGAAAGCTGCAATGAAAACTGGCCGGAGTCTGCCCCGGCCAGCTTGGCCCGGCCGACCGGGCGCTATGCCGGCCGGCCACGGTTAGCGGCAGCCGCTTCGTCCGGCCAGCGCCGGGCCGCCCCGGTTCCCCCGGTGTCCCCGGAAAAACTGCTGCAACCAGGGCGGGAACAACCCCCACAGTCAACACCTGCGTAGCAGCCGGTAAAAGTTGCCCCGACATTGCCAGCAGCCGTATCGAGGGCGAATCCGGACATTATAGCCGACGCCCCGTCAGAGTGTTAAAATCAGCTTGAGCCGGCAGGAACCTCCATGCCATCCGGTTCCGGCAGGGCGGCGCAAGCCCGGCCAACCCTCCCCGGCCGACTCTTCAAGGCAGCCCTTTCCGGTAGTTGCCCCGGCAGTTGAGAGAAAGCTGATTATGCTGGACCTGAAAATTGAGAATGGCCTGGTAATCGACGGCAGCGGCAGCCCCGGATTTTATGCCGCCGTATTGGTGGAAGGAGACCGGGTAACCGTTTTTCGGGGGGATGCCGGCTGCCTGGAGGCAGTCAGGGTCATTGATGCGGCCGGCTGTGTGGTTTGCCCCGGCTTCATTGACCTCCACTCCCACGCCGGGCTGACCATTCTGGGGGAGCCGCACCACGACCCCAAGGTGCGTCAGGGGGTTACCACCGAGTTGGTGGGCATCGACGGCATCTCTCACGCCCCCTTCAAAACCCGGGAAGAACTGCACCGCTACATCTGGCTGGACTCAGGCCTGAACGGTTACCCGCCCATGCCGGCCGACTGGTTGACCGTCGCCGACCTCCTCTCCAGGTATGACCACTCCGTAGCAATCAACATCGCCTTCATCCTCGGCAACTCCCCGGTGCGCATCTGGAGCGTAGGTTGGCGCGACCGCCCGGCTGCCCCCAACGAAATAGAAGACATGAAAGCCGTGGTTCGGGAAGCCATGACCGAAGGGGCTTGGGGACTCTCCACCGGTTTGGACTACCCGCCCGGCTCCTACGCCAATACCGCTGAACTGGCCGAACTGTCCGCCGTGGCCGCAGCTATGGGCGGCTTCTATCACACCCACACCCGCGCCAGCCTGCGGGCGCAAAGCCTCCTCGCCCCCTGGGAAGAAGCGCTGGAAATCGGGCGGCGCAGCGGCTGCCCCATCCACCTGACCCACTACCGGCAAAGCGCCCAGGGCTCAGGCAGCCATCTCGATTATCTGGGTCTGGTCGAAAAAGGCCGGGACGAAGGTATGGACGTTACCTTCGATTGCTATACTTACCCCTATTCAGGCACCACCGTTACCATCATCCTGCCCCACTGGGCTAAAGACGGCGGCCCGGAGCGGCTGCTGGCTGCCCTTCAGAACCGGAACGACCGGGCGCGCCTGAAACGGGAACTGCCCCCGGAACAGCTCGAAAATAACTGGCTGACTAATTTCACCCAGCCCCGAAACCAGGTTTACGAAGGACGCCTGATTGCCGACATCGCCGTGCTCCGGAGCCAGGACCCGGCCGACGCCCTGTTCGACCTGCTGCTGGAAGAGAACCTCGGCATTTCCACCGTAGGCCTGGGCACCAACCCCCAAACCCTGCCGGCCTTTGTTTCCCACCCCTACGGCATGATTGCCAGCGACGCTATCCTCCTGGGCGAATACCCTAACCCGCGCACCTATGGCTGCTTCCCCATCGTCCTCGCCGAATTCGTCCGGGCGGAAAAACACCTCCGTCTGCCCGAAGCCATCCGCAAAATGACCTCTTTCCCGGCGCAGCGACTGGGCCTGCCCGACCGCGGTTTGCTCCGCGACGGCTTCAAGGCTGACCTCGTAATCTTCAATCCGGAAACAGTGAAAACTCGCGCTACCCGGGAAGACCCCAAACACTACCCGGTAGGCATTGAGTACGTTATCGTCAACGGCCAGGTGGTTATTGACCAGGGCGAAAACACCGGCGCCCTGCCCGGCCGGGCCCTGCGGCGGGGTCATCGGAACCGGTAGCCGCCCCTCCGGTTCCATAAGGGGCGCCGGCAGCGGGGTCACCGGCAGCGCCGCCGTGCCGGGGCCGTTTATCCGGCTGCCCATGCACGCCCCCGGCAATGACATAAAACCTCTCCTGCTGTACGATAGTCAGCACACCAGGATAGTCAGCGCCTTTGGGAAAATACCGGAGTTGTTGTGCCGCGCACCCTGATTATACAGCATGCCGCGCCGGAAACCCTGGGCAGCAGCTTCACCGGCTTGCTGACCGGGCTGGGTTTTAAGCTGGATACGGTAAACTTTTTCGCCCAAAGCCCGGAGTACGCCCACTTCCCGGCCCCCGACCTGGCGGCCGTCAACCTTGTTATAGCCCTGGGCGGCCCCCTGTCCGCCAACGACGACTACCCAGCCCTGCTGACCGAGCTGGACTACCTGAAAAACGCCGTGCGCCGCGGCATTCCCGTGTTTGGCGTCTGCCTCGGGGCCCAGATGCTGGCCAAGGCTCTCGGCGGACAAATCAAGCCGACCGGCGGTTTTCAGTTCGGCCTCCGCCGCATTTCCATCACCCCCGCCGGCCATGCCGACCCCGTCTTCGGAAGTCTCACCGTCCCCCTGGTCCCTACCCTCCACGGAGACTGCTTTTCAATCCCGGAAGGCGCAGTCAAGCTGGCCGAAGGGTTTATGCTCCGCCGCGACGGCTCCTTTTTGCGAATAAACATGGCCTTTCGCTGCGGCAATTGCTATGGCTTCCAGTTTGAGCCGCAGCTGACGCTGGCAGCCCTGCCTGTGTGGAACCGGGAGTTGTTTGACGCTTACCGCCTCATGGGCAATCTCTTTGACCCGCAAGAAGAATCGGAACGGTTCCTTGGGGAGTTTACCCGGTATTCTCCCCTGTACGAAGCGCAAATGGAGAACTTGCTGCGGGCTTTTCTGGCCGAAACCGGGTTGGCCCCGGCCGCTGCCGCCGCGCCGCTGCCCCGGCCGGCTCCCCTGCCATAACAATTATCACTGGCGCCAGCTTACCCCCCGCAGCGCCGCGGCCCAACCGGCTGCGGTTATAATTGTTTCATAATTGAAAAAAACCGGCCGGTAATCAGCCGCACTTAAACCCGCCGGGCAGGGTGAAAATGGCACACATCTACCTCGATTACAACGCTACAACCCCCATCGACCCGCAGGTGGCTCAAGCAATGCTGCCCTATCTGCACGGGCAGTTCGGCAACCCCTCCAGCGCCCATTCCTTTGGCCGCGCCGCCCGCCAGGGCGTCGAACAGGCCCGCGCCCAGGTCGCCAGCCTCCTGGGCTGCAACCAGCAGGACCTGGTCTTTACCAGCGGCGGCACCGAAGCCAACAACCACGCCATCAAAGGGGTGGTTGCCGCCCGCCCGAAACAGCCCAGCCACATTATTACTTCAGCGGTCGAACACCCGGCGGTAACCGAGGTTTGCCGCTACCTGGAAGCCCAGGGCTGCCGGGTAACCTGCCTGCCCGTGGACCGTTACGGGCTGGTCACTCCCCGCCAGGTGGCTGACGCCATAACGCCGGAGACGGCCCTGGTTACCATCATGCACGCCAATAACGAAGTAGGCTCCATTCAGCCCATCCCTGAAATCGCCGAAATCACCCACCGGGCCGGCGCTTTGCTCCACAGCGACTGCGCCCAGTCCATCGGCAAAATCCCGGTGCAAGTGGACCAACTCGGCGTTGACCTGCTGTCGCTGGCCGGCCACAAGCTCTACGCCCCCAAGGGCATTGGCGCCCTCTACATCCGCCCCGGCGTCCGCCTGGAAAAGTTTATGCACGGCGCCAACCATGAAGCCAACCGACGAGCCGGCACTGAAAACGTAATCTCAATGGTCGGCCTGGGCGAGGCCTGTCGCCTGATTCACCAGAACCTGCCCGATTACGCCAGCCGCATGTCGGAACTGCGCAACCGTCTGGAGGCCGGTCTCCTGACGGCTGCGCCGGACGCCCAGGTAAACGGGCACCCCCTCCGCCGCCTGCCCAATACCTGCAGCATCAGTTTCCGGGGCCTGGCCGCCGACCGCATCCTGGCCGATCTGGACACGGTAGCCGCATCGGCCGGCGCCGCTTGCCACAGCGACCAGGTCACCCTCTCCCCCGTCCTGTCGGCAATGAACCTCCCCACCGAATACGCTATGGGAACCCTGCGCTTTTCGGTAGGCCGCTGCACCACCACCGCTGAGATTGACCGCGCGGTGTCCGAAGTATTGCAGACAGTAGCCCGCCAGTCCGCCGCCCCGGAAGCCGGCCAGCAAAAACCATAACCGTACCGACCCGCAAGCCCCCTCGCCGGAGGCTCCTGCGCCCCGGCGGCGTTTCCCCAATACAAGCCAACCAGCCCATCAGGCGGCGTTCAAATGACCGTACCAGCTAACCCCGGCGCCCTGGATGTGCAACCCTAGCCTTCCGGGAAACCGTATCTTCTGGGACAAGCTGGAACGCGCCAACTATATCCTGGAAGCGGTTATCGAAACCGCCCATCGCCCCAGCGGCGACCGGGTGGTAGCCTGGTTGTTGCAGCAGCCCCTCGGCGACGGCGGCCAGTGGGATATGTTCGTCAGCCTGGTACGCAAGCACGGAGCAGCACCCAAATCGGCCATGCCCGAAACGGAAAGCTCGGGAAACTCAATGCGCATGAATGCCGCCCTCAATTACCAGGTCCGCCAGGGCGCCAGAAATATCCGCAGCTGCTGCGCCCGGGAAGCCGGAACCATGACCATGCGCCAGGCCGGAACCGAAACCCTCCAGTCCGTCTATCAAATCCTCTCCATCCACCTGGGCGCTCCCCCGGCCCGCTTCGATTGGCAATGGAAAGATAAGGACGGAAACTTCCACCGGGACGGCTGGCTGCCCCCCTCGAGTTCGCCGGAAAGTATATCAACACCCCCATGGATGACTACGTCTGCCTGGTCCACGCCCCCCGGCCCGGCAACCCGCCGGGCCGTACCTATACCGTTCAATACCTGGGCAGCATGGTTGACGGCGCCCCCATCAAATACCTGAACGCAGCTGTTGAATTGATGAAGACCATTGCCATGCAAATGCTTCAGGACGGCCGGCCGGTGTGGCTGGGCTGCGATACCGGCAAGCAGCTGCAACGGGACCTGGGGCTGTGGGACGCTTCGTTGTTCGACTACTCCGGCGTCTATGGCGCCGAGTTCACCCTGAATAAGGCAGAGCGTTTGGAGTACTACCAGACGGCTATGACCCACGCCATGCTGTTTACCGGCGTGGATGTGGTCAACGGTCAGCCGCGGCGCTGGCGCGTGGAAAACAGCTGGGACGACAAAGTCGGCGATAAGGGCTTCTTTCTGATGAAAGATTCCTGGTTCGCCGAATATATGTTTGAGATAGCCGCCCCGGTCAGCTATCTGCCTGAAGAATTGCGGACAGCCTTGTCGCTGCCTCCGGTAACCCTCCCGCCGTGGGACCCCATGGGCAGCCTGGCGGCAAAGCCCTGAAACCCGGCCAGCCCGGTCAACCCCTCCCAAAGCAGGGCGGTTTCGGCTGCCCCCTTAACCGCCAGAGGCCTTTCCGTGGTTGTGAGCCTCGCCCTTTCCGCGCCGCCCCGCCGGAAACAGTACGGAGCGCCTCTATTGCCGGCGGGGTAAGCCGGCCTCACCCCCGGCCCGGGAAACCCTACCACCAGATTTTACCCTGCACATCCTTTTCCAGCTCAGCGTAATCCTTGGTCCACAAACTGGTGCTCAGGTACTTCCAGCCGCCGTCAGCCAGCAGGCAAACAATATCCCCCTGCTCCATCCGCTCCGCCTGCCGCAGGGCGCCGTAAACCACGGAACCGGAAGAAATGCCGGCAAAAATGCCCTCCCGGTGCAATAACTCCTTGGTAGTCCGAAAAGCCGGCAGACTCCCCACCAGCAGCCGCGCATCCAGCATATTCAGCTCTAAAATAGGCGGAATATAACCATCCTCCAAACGGCGCAGCCCCGAAATAAAATCGTCCGGCTCCGGCGCTACCGCCACCACCTTCACTTCCGGGTTGTGTTCCTTAAGCCGGCGTCCCACGCCCATCAGCGTGCCGCCAGTGCCCAGCCCGGCCACAAACAGCGCCACTTCCGGCGCCCCCTCAATAATCTCCCGGCCGGTCGTCTCATAATGGGCGTCCGGGTTGCCCCGGTTGCCATACTGATACAGCATCAGGTAATCATTGCCCGGCTTCTCGGCCAGCGCCCGGGCCGCCTCAATAGAGCCGTTGCTCCCCTTTTCACCATCAGAAAAGATTATCTCGGCCCCATAGGCGTACAGTAACTGACTGCGCTCCTCGCTGACGTTCTCCGGCATCACCACCGTAACTTTATAACCCTTGAGCCGGCCAATCATCGCCAGCGATATGCCCGTGTTCCCACTGGTCGGTTCCAGCAGAGTCCGCTTCGGCGAAATCTCGCCATCGGCCTCCGCCCGCTCAATCATCTTCAACGCAATGCGGTCTTTCACGCTGCCAGTAGGGTTCTGCCCCTCCAGCTTGGCAAAAATCCGCACCTCCGCCCGGGGACTGAGGTTTACCAGTTCCACCATCGGCGTGTTCCCGATGGTCGCCAGAATACCCTTATAGGCCAGCTTAGTAACCATAGGCTTTCAATTCATCCCCAAAGCGGCCGACAGCCCGAACTGCCGCCACCGGACTAATTGTCAGCGACTCCGGCCATTTCCGGGGCAGCCAATCCGCAGAATATCTCATAATCGATTAACCCGGTCACTGTCGGGTTATCCCCGCACAGCGGGCAGGCCGGGTTGCGCTTTAACTTTACCTCCCGGAAGGTCATGCTCAAGGCATCAACCAGAAGCAGCCGCGAGCAGAGGCTTTCACCAATGCCCAGAAAGTGCTTGAGGGCCTCCGTAGCCTGAATGCTGCCAACCAAACCGGTAAGCGCCCCCAGCACGCCAGCCTCGGCGCAGTTGGGCACCATCCCCGGCGGCGGCGGCGACGGGAACAGGCAGCGGTAGCACCCCTGCCCCGGCAGAAACACCGTAGCCTGCCCGTCGAAGATGAGGATACTCCCATCTACCAGCGGTTTGTTCAGCAGGTAGCAGGCATCGTTAACCAGGTATCGGGTAGCAAAATTGTCGGCCCCGTTAATCACCAGGTCATACTGGCTGATTATCTCCATAGCGTTATCCGATTCCAGCCGAACCTCATGCGGAACCACCGTAACGTCCGGGTTGTAGGCTTTGATGTTGTCGATCGCAGACTGAAGCTTGGGACGGCCAATGTCACTCGAATGGTGCAGAATCTGCCGCTGCAAATTGGAAATCTCTACCACATCAAAATCCACTATGCCAACCGTTCCCACCCCGGCCAGCGCCAAATAAATCGCCGAAGGCGAACCCAGCCCCCCCGCTCCTACAATCAGGGCTTTCGCCTGTATCAGCTTCCGTTGTCCCGCGCTGCCAACATCGCCCATTATAATATGCCGGCTATAGCGTTTTACCTGTTCCGGCGTCAGCGCCAATGGTTGCTGCGTCATCTTACCAGTACCTCCTTAAACCACGGTGGCGGGCATCTCCCGCTCCGCCCAAAGTCCTTCTGAACCGTTATCCCCCCGAACCCCGTTCCCGGGCTTCCCTGCTTGCAGCCCACAAAAAAACCTGCGGCCTCAACAGGCAGCCCAAAACGGGCGGGCGCAGGCTCCGGTCAGTAGTTTACCTGCCTGCCCCCTATGTCCGGGGACAGGTACACTTGTCAAGCCGAGCAAACTCTTTCATCGCTTCGTAAAGTCTATTCCTGCCCCGGGGCGTTGTCAACCGGAACGGCCGTTACCGCGACCCTCAGGCATCCCTGAACCGGTTCACCGGTGGGTAGATAAATACGCCTGGCGCTGCGCCAGATGCTCCAGCGTAATGTTGCTCAGAACCTCTTGCACCGCTTCCTCCACCGATTTCCAGATTTCCTGCTGGGCGCAGCAATCCCCGAATTTGCAGTCGGACGGGTAAGTAAAACAATCTAACGGCGAAGCATTCCCGTCCAGGGTACGCATAATCATACCCAGGTTAATGTCGGCCGGGTGTTTCGCCAGCATATGCCCGCCCTGGGGGCCGCGGCGGCTCTGCACAAAGCCATAGCGGTTCAGCATCGTCAGCAGCTGCACCAGATAAGGCTCGGGAATGCCCTGTCTGGCGGCAATCTCAGAGGTTTGCACCGGGCCATTCCCGTAATGCGCCGCCAGCTCCGCCAAAGCCCGGACACCATAATCCACTTTCATCGGAATGCGCATAACGCTTCCCTCCATACCGGAACGGCCGGCTGATTATAACACTCCGGGCAGTCCGCCGGTAACGCCACCGCCGGAACGCGCATAACGCCCCCCGCCGGCCGTCAGCAGAACGCCCGCTCTGCTCTGCAAACCGGCATTATCCCCCAGGCCGCCGCCCCCTGTTTTGACTCTTTCGCCGCCGGGTCAGCGACAGGACAATCGCCCTTGCCGGCGCCCGCCCGATGCGTCAGTACTGGCCCGGTTGTGCTGATGAAGCGCAATTACCGCTGGACGAGGCATTGCTGACAATGGTGGAATCCGGCGGTATTGGCCCGGTTGTGCAATGAAGCGCAATTACCGCTGGACGAGGCATTGCTGACAATGGTGAAATCCGGCTGTACTGGCCCGGTTGTGCAATGAAGCGCAATTACCCCATGTCTGGCGCACAGTCAAAGCCCCGGGCCCCCATGAACCGGCTATAATTACCGGTTATAATGAACTCACGCCCCGCAGGGATGCCGGAAGCTGTCCGGGAGGTCGAATGTTCGTCGGGCTGGTTGTGGGTATAGCGGTAATGCTGGTATGTCCACTGATACCGATTGCCCACTTTGTATTGGTTCCGGCCAGTCCCTTCATTGCCGGTTACTGGGGCATTGCCTTTGCCCCCAACGCCGACCGGCACTACGCCTTGCACGGCCTCCTCTATGGCGTATCGCTGGCCCTGCTGGTCGGGTTAATCGCAGCCATACCGGCGGTTCTGCTGACAGCCCGGTTTGACGACGACCGCATTCAGGTGCTGGTCTGGCTTTTCCTGGCCGTAGGCATCCTTTACACCGGCAGCCTGAGCGCAATGGGCGCCATGTTCCGAACCTTGCGAGACCAGCAGAAAGCCGGCGCGTCAGCCCGGGAAACCCGCCAGCCCGCCGCCGCCGAAGACACCCCCGACCCTTTCCCCGACCGCGAAGCCCGCCAATAATGCTCCCTCCTTCCTCCCCCTACTCCGCCCTGCTGATTGACCTGGACGGCACCCTGCTGGCCGGCAATGCCGTTTCTCGCCGGGTGGCGTTAGCCGTAGCCAGGGTAGCCCGCTTGCTCCCGGTTTCCATCGCCGCCGGCCGCCGGGTCGCCGACACCGCCAGCTTTGCCCGGCAGCTAGGCCTGACCGCCCCGCAGATTTGCGACGGCGGCGGTACGATTTTGACCCGTCCACCCGCCGGATCCTCTGGACTAGTTCCCTGCCCGAAACCCGCGCCCGCCAGCTCCTCTCCCTCGCCGCCTCCCAGGGGCTGAACTTTATCGCAACCCACCCTGAAGGAGACATCTTCGCCCTCTCCGACGTCAAGCGCTGGAACTTGACCCGTATTTCCCTCATGGATTCGCCCGAAGCGCAAGCCGAAGCGCTGGCGGTTCGTTTCTCCCCCGCCCCCGACCTGAACGTAGTTGAGGCTTACCTGCACTACAATGGCTGCTGGGCCGTGGACTTCACCGCCGCCGGGGTTCACAAAGGTTACGCCGCCCGAAAGCTGCTGGAACTGCTCGGCAGCCGGACGAACCGTTTTATCGCCGCCGGCGACAGCTTTAACGATTCCCCCCTGCTTCACGCCGCCAGCCTCCGCATCGCCATGGCCTCTGCCCCTCCCGAAGTAACCGCTATTGCCGATTACCTCGCCCCGCCAGTGGAGCAGGACGGGTTGGCCCTCGCCATCGAAGAACTGGTTTTGCCCTTGTTGAAAACGTCGCTCTCCTCTACCGTCCTGACCTCTCTCGCGGTAGCCATCGAAGAACTGGTTTTGCCCTTGTTGAAAAGCGGTTAAGCGCCCCCGCCCCAATGCCTTGAAAACCGCCTCCGCAGCTGCCCCCGCTCCTTGACGCCCCGGCGAATAATAGCTACGATTTCTCCATTAACCGCCTGGGGTTGCCCGCCTGTGTCTGTTGCGCCGTCATTGATTGGGGATTCTTCCATCAACCGCTTGGGGTTGCCCATTTGATAACCTCCTCTGAATTGCGCCGGCGTCTGGAAGAACTCCGGAAAGGCGAAGGCAGCGTCGCTGAACTGGTGAATTGGCTCAGGGACTACCCGTACCAGGAGCTCGATTTTGCCAAGATTGACCATCACCGGCCCCTGCGCACCGGTTTCCCTGAAGTAGTCTTCGGTCAGGGCAAAACCCCGGAGCAGATAGCGACGATTGTCGCAGCCCTCGCCGGACGCGAGCAGCCCACGCTGGTTACCCGGGCCGGCCCTGACGCTTTCGAAGCCGTTCAGCGTACCACTCCAAAGGCCAATTACCACCCGGACGCCCGGGCCATCGTTGTCCCCGGTACGGTCTCCCCCCCAGCCTGCCCGGGGGTAACCCTCGTTACCGCCGGCACCGCCGACCTGCCAGTGGCGGAAGAAGCCGCCCTTACCGCCACCCTCATGGGCAGCCCTCCCCAGCGGATAAACGACGTCGGGGTGGCCGGCCTGCACCGCCTGCTCAATCACCTCCCCCTCCTGCGCCAGGCCCGCGTCATCATCGTGGTAGCCGGCATGGAAGCCGCTCTCGCCAGCGTGGTAGCCGGCCTGGTATCCGCCCCGGTCATCGCGGCCCCTACCAGCATCGGCTACGGCGCCAGTTTCCAGGGGCTGGCCGCACTGCTGGGTATATTGAACAGCTGCGCCCCGGGCGTCGCCGCCGTCAACATCGACAACGGGTTCGGCGCCGGCTACCTGGCCGCCCAAATCAACCTGATGAACCGGATGGAACCCTAGTATGTCCGGCAGCGGCAAAAAGTTCCTGCTGGTCGGCTTGCTCGCCCTGCTGGTTTTTGTCGGGATCGCCGCCTACGGCGACTTTCGCGAGGTCTGGCGCCAGCTTTGGAACTTCCCGCCCGGGCATCTGGCGGCCGCCTTCTCCCTCGCCCTGCTTAACTACCTGCTCCGCTTCTTCCGTTGGGCCTTCTACCTGCGAATTCTCGGCGTTGCGGCGCCAATACCCCTCAGCGGCCTCATTTTCCTGGCCGGCCTGGCCATGACCATAACCCCCGGCAAAGTCGGGGAACTGCTCAAAAGTTACCTGCTCAAGGAAAAAGCCGCCGTCCCCGTGGCTGCATCCGCCCCGGTCGTGTTGATGGAGCGCGTTACCGACCTGATTTCGGTGGCCCTGGTCGGCCTGCTGGGCATCCTGCTGCTGCCCCCCCTGGTATCCTCGCTGCTTGTCGGCGCCCTCGCCGTCGCCGGTATCGCCATGTACCTGCTCACTACCCGCCACACCGACGCCCTGCTGCGCTGGCCCCTGTTCCGGCGTTGGGGCGGCGAGCTGGCCGAAAGCCGGGAAATAATGCGCCAGCTGACCCAGCCCGGCCCAATGGCCGTTGCCATAACTTTAGGCCTTATCGCCTGGGTCAGCGAAGGCGTAGCCCTTTGGGTGGTGCTCCATGGCCTGAACGCCGACGTCAGCCTGCTGCTTTCTCTCCCCATCTACGCCGGCTCCTCCATGCTCGGCGCCCTTACCACCCTGCCCGGCGGCCTGGGCCTCACCGAACTCTCCATGGTGGCCCTGATTGGCCAGGCCGGCGCCCCGGAAGAGGTCGCCGCTGTCGGCACCCTCCTGGTGCGGGTCGTTACCCTCTGGTTCGCCGTGGCCCTGGGCTTGCTCGCCCTCGGCTGGCTGAACCGACGGCCGCCAAGTTCAGCGCCAGCCCCCCCGCTGCCGGAACCGGACGCCAGTTTGGCTGCCGGCATCCCCGAGGAAAATTAACCCCGTGCCCCAATCCGCTCCCCCGGCTCAATTCAGCGGCAGAACGCCGGCATGGTCTGCCCTCTTGGCCTTGCTGAAAGCCCTGCGGCCCCGCCAGTGGGTCAAGAACGCCCTGGTGTACCTGCCCTTCATCTTTGCCATTGATTTGGCCTGGTCCCCGGAAGACCTTAACGCTGTGGCCGGTATTTTACTGCGGGTAACCGAAGCCGCCCTCGCTTTCTGCGCCCTCTCCGGCGGCGTTTACCTGCTGAACGACCTGATGGACTTGCCGAATGACCGAAAACACCCGGTCAAACGCTTCCGCCCCCTGGCCGCCGGGCAGGTAAAGCCAACGGCAGCGGTATTGGCAATGGCCTCCCTGCTGATTGTCGGCGCCGGCGCCCTGTTCCGGCTTTCTCCCCTTTTGGGCGGCATCGGGGCCCTCTATATCATCCTGAACCTGCTCTATTCCCTCGGCGCCAAGCGGATTGTAATCGTCGACGTGCTCCTGGTAGCCAGTGGCTACGTTATCCGCGCCGTTGCCGGCGCTATCGTTATCGGCGTCCTCCCCTCTCCCTGGCTCTACACCACCACCGGCGGCGCCGCCCTCTTCATCGTCCTCGGCAAACGCTTCTCCGAAGTCCGACTGGCCGGCGATAGCGCCGAAGCGCAGCGAGCCGTGCTTCGCCACTATCCGCCCCCCTTCATCGCTCAGTTGACCGTGGCAACGGCGGCAATCACTCTGGTCGCTTACGCCCTGTACGCCGTGGAAGCAGCCAACCTGCCCGATAACCACACCATGCTCTTGACCATCCCCCTGGTAGTATTCGGCGTCTTCCGCTTCCTCTACCTCCTCCATACCAGCAGTGAAGCGGAATACCCGGAGTTGCTGATTGTGCGGGATGGCCCTATGTTATTATCGGTAATCGCCTGGGTCGCAGTATCGTCGGCGGTACTGCTCCTGAACAGCTGACCCAGCCTTGCCGGGATAACCGCTCCAGGCAAAAATGATTGAAAAAAGAGGATTGAAATATGGCGCAGCAAGACAATTTAGCCACCCAGCCTTCCGGCGCCGGCGAACAACCGGCTGCCAGCCCTGCCGGCGCTTCCGTGGTTTCAGTAGTAGCTACCCGCCCCGAAACGGCGCTGGAAGACGCCGGCCAGGCCATGCGCCTGGCCGGCATCGCGCAGACCCTCTCCCCGGAATTATCCACCCTGCTCAAAATCAACATCTCCTGGCAGCATTGGTATCCCGGCTGTTCCACTTCCCCCTGGCAGCTGGAAGGGGTAATCCAGGCCCTCCGCCAACTGGGCCACCGGAACCTCATTGCCGCCCACAACGGAACAGTGGTAGTAGATTCCTTTGAAGGCGAAGTCAACAACAAGCACAAGGTGGTTCAGGACCGCTATAACCTGCCCACCATTCACCTCGATACCCCCCCCAACCGTTGGGTGGACTACCGCCCCAAGGCCGAAATGCTGGTGCTGGATGACATCTTCCCGGAAGGAATACAGATACCCGAAACCTTCGCCGGCAAGAACATTCTCCACCTGCCCACCATGAAGACCCACGTCTTCACTACCATGACCGGGGCCATGAAGAACGCTTTCGGCGGCCTGCTCCACCGCAAACGCCACTGGACCCATTCAGTCATTCACGAAACTCTGGTGGACCTGCTGGCAATACAGCAGGAAATCCACCCCGGCATCTTTGCTGTAATGGACGGCGCCTTTGCCGGCGACGGCCCCGGCCCCCGCGCCATGCGCTGGCATATCAAAAACCGTATCCTCGCCAGCGCAGACCAGGTAGCCATAGACGCCGTCGCCGCCCATATGATGGGCTTTGACCCCATGCGCATAAAGTTCATCCGGCTCGCCCATGAGCGCGGTCTGGGCTGCGGCGATATTTCCCAAATCAAGGTCGTTGGGGAAGACATCGCCAACGTCAACTGGGGCTTTACCGGCACTGAAAATACCCTCGCCAGCCGGGGCCAGAAACTCATTTACTGGGGCCCCCTTAAGTCCCTGGAAACCTTTTTGCTCCGCAGCCCCATCGCCTCCTGGGCCTATCTGGCCTCCAACCTCTACCACAACGGTTACTGGCTGAATACCCACGGCCGCCAGCGAATAAACGCCGCCCTGAAAACCGACTGGGGCAAGCTGTTTCAGTCTTACTGAAACCGCCCCCCATCTTTGGCAATGCCGGCCCGAACCAGCCCCTGCCGCCGCGCTTCCAGCTCCGCCTGGCGGTAAACCTCCTGCAGCGGCAGGCCGGCGGCCCGGGCAATCAGCCGGCAATCCTCATACTCCGGGGCGGCGGCAACCACCTCTCCCGCCAGCCGCTTCAACTTGACCCGGCACCTCCCCCAGTCCGTCGCCAGCCAAACCACCTCCCGCCGGGCCGCATAGCGTTCCACCCCGCGCCGCCGCACCCCCAGGGTCGGCGTTTCCCGCAGAATCAACGCCACCGCAGCGGCCTCCAGCTCCGCGGCAACCAGCGCCGACAATATTACCCCCGGCCGGTTCTTTTTCATCTGCACCGCCGTATGCCACACATCCAGGGCGCCCAGCTCCAGCAGCCCTTCCTGAACATACCCCAGCGTCTCCCCGGTTGCATCGTCCATAGTGGTTTCCAGCAGAACCAGCCCGGCCTGAAGCGGCGCAGCCTCGTTTGCCGCCGCCGCCGTTTCCGTTAGCTCCCCCAGCCACAGGCGCAGCGCATTGGGAAACTGGGCCGGGTCTTTCCCCCCAAGACCAACGCCAACCGCCTTCACCGCCATGGCCGGACGCCGGAATTGAGCCAGCGTCGTAATGATGGCGGCGCCGGTGGGCGTAGTCAGTTCCCCGACCCCCTGGTGCATAGGCAGTTCCGCCGCAACCGGCGCGCCGGCATCGGCGGCCAGTTCCAAAGTGGCCGGCGCCGGGTTAGCATATCCGCCGGCCCGCCGGGGCGGGCTGCCCGCCCCCAGAACCAGCGGGCCGGCATAAACTTCGGCCACCCCCAGCAGCTCCAACCCGGCCGCAAAGCCCACCACATCCACCAGGGTATCCACCGTACCCAGTTCCTCCAGTTCCACCGCCTCCGGCGCTTCCCCATGCACCCGACCCTCAGCCTGCCACAACCGCTTCAGCGTCCGCGCCGCCTGTTCCTTAACCCGGTCAGACAAGCCGCTGGCCGCCACCAGACCCAACTGCTGCCGCGGCGACAATTTGCGCCGGTTTTCTTCCAGCGTAACCGTAAGTTTGGCCCCACGCACCTCGCAGCGGGTATCCTGGGCCAGCGAAAGCCGGTAACCGCCAACGCCCAGCTTGCCTAATTCACCCTCTAAAGAGCTTATCGGCAGGCCGGCATCCAGCAGGGCGGCCAGCAGCATATCGCCGCTGGCGCCGCCAATCGATTGCAGGTAAACCGCCTTGGTCATGCCCCCCTCCCCCGGAAAATCAAGGCTTTGTCCGAACCAGCTCCAACCTGTCCGCTGCCTCCAGCACATCGTTCAGGCTCCCCGACCTCAGGCCGGTCAGGTCCAGCGAAACCCACAGATAGCCGATCCTCTTCAGGTTGGCCGCAATCTCCCGGCGGTGGGCGAAGGCCAGCTCCAGCTCCGCCTCGCCAACTTCAATGCGGCATAATTTATCGTGATGCCGCGCCCGCACCTCCCGCAGCCCCAGTTTCCGCAGGTAATCTTCAGCCTGCTCAATCCGGGACAGAGCGGTCAGGGTAACCCGCGCCCCGTACGGAATCCGCGAGGAAAGACAAGGCTGGGCCGGTTTGTTCCACACCGGCAGCCCCATCTCCCGGGCCAAACGGCGCACCCCCTCCTTGTCCAGGCCGGCCTCCACCAGCGGGCTGCGAACCCGGTTCTCGGCAGCCGCCTGCAAACCCGGCCGGTAATCCCCCAGGTCATCGGCATTGGCCCCATTAACCACCCAGGAATACCCCTCTGCCGCCGCCAGCCGGCACAGCTGCGTATAAAGCTCGCTCTTGCAGAAATAGCACCGGGCCGGCGAATTGGCAGCGTAACCCTCTCGCTCCATTTCAGCAGTATGAATGGCGCGGTGCCGAAAGCCGAACCGCTCCGCCAGGCCAACCGCCCCCTCCAGTTCCCGGGCCGCCAGCGCCGGCGAGACCGCAGTTACCGCTATGGCTCGCTCTCCCAGAACACGGTAGGCCGTTACCGCCAGCAGGGCGCTATCTACGCCGCCGGAATAAGCCACAACCACCGACCCCAGCTCCCTTAGAACAGCCTCCAGCCGACGCAGCGAAGCGCCTGGCGCTCCCTCCTGCCCCGGAGTATAATTCTCTGCCATCATCGCCGCCCGCTTGATAAAATTTGCCGGTTATCGCAAATATTATACCAGCTATGCCAGCCGGGTCACCGAGTTAAGCTAGTGTCAGTTGAAAGCATCAGCGCAATCACCCTGGCGGTGGCCGACATGCCCCGTTCCGTAGCCTTCTACCGGGATAAAATCGGTCTCTCCCTGCTTTACGGCGGCGAATCCGCCGGTTTTACCAGCTTCCGGGTCGGGCCCGGTTACCTCAACCTTGTCGGCTCCACTGCCGTAGTGTCCTGGTGGGGACGGGTAATTTTCTACGTGGACGACGTAGATGACCTGCACCGGCGGCTGGCGGCGGCCGGCCTCCACCCCGATGCCCCCCCGGCGGATGCCCCCTGGGGTGAACGCTACTTCCACCTCAAAGACCCGGACGGACACGAACTCAGCTTTGCCCGGCCTTCTTCTCCCCCAGGCAGTTAAGCCAACGCCGCCCGCCCGCCGGAACAACCACCCTGGCGTTGTCCAGGGCTTTAATCATCGCGCCAACGCCGCCCGCCCGCCGGAACAGCCAGCAGCGCCCCCGGCAACCCCTTCGGCAATTGTTGCTGCTGTCTGCCGGCGCAGAAGCTATCCTGACGCGAATAACATGGCAGCGCCGCATGTCGCTTGTGCCGACTTCGGCTGTCCATTTGGTGGAAGCTATCCTGACGCGAATAACATGGCAGTGCAGCCCTTTACGCAGAATACCGCTTCTACCCCGGGCCGGTTCTACCTTGACATCCACAGGGTTGGTTAGTAGCATATTCTTTAAGAGGAATTTCCTCTGCAAAGCGGAACCAAAGACGGAAAGGAATGGGTGACCCCATGGAACTTATCATCCTCTCCGTCCTTGCGGCCGCAGGGATACTGGCAGCGGGAACAGCCGGCTGGCTGCTCTACCGCACCAGAATCGACGGTAAGCGGGTAGAAAACGCCAAAGAAGAAGCCACCTCGTTAGTAGCGCAGGCCGAGTCAGAGAAGCGGCGGCTCCTCCTGGAAGCCCAGGAGGAAGCTTTACGATTGCGTTCCGCCGGCGAAAACGAACTCAAGGAGCAGCGACAGGAACTAACTCGCCTGGAAAGTCGCTACCTGGAACGGGAAGAGCAACTGGAGCGCAAAAGTGAAGCCCTGGAACAACAGCGCACCAGCCTGACTCAAAAAGAATCAGAAGTTGACCAGGCCCTGGAAGCCGCTGAACACCTTAAGCAGCAACAGGTTAAAGCCCTGGAAACCACCGCCATGCTCTCCGTCGCCGAAGCACGGGACCTGGTGGTCAGGGAAGGCGAAGAAAAGGCCAGGCACGAACTCTCCCGTCGCACTTATGAGCTGGAACGCGAATACAAGGTAACCGCCGAGGAAAACGCCCGCCGAATAATTACCCTGGCAATTAACCGTCTGGCTACCGACGTCGTCTCTGAGACTACTACGTCGGTAGTCCACCTGCCTAGCGATGAGATGAAAGGCCGTCTCATCGGCCGCGAAGGGCGGAATATACGAGCATTGGAATCCCTTACCGGGGTGGACATCGTTATCGACGATACCCCGGAAATCGTAACTCTCTCCTGTTTTGACCCCGTCCGCCGGGAAGTTGCCCGGCTGGCCCTCGAAAGGCTGGTCAGCGACGGCCGTATTCAGCCGGCGCGCATCGAGGATATGGTCAACCGCGCCCAGACGGATATCGAACAAACCATCTGGAAGTCCGGCGAGCAGGCTACCTTTGACGTGGGCCTCAGCGGCATTGACACCGAACTGATTCGCCTGCTCGGTCAACTGAAATACCGTTACAGCTACGGCGAAAATGTCCTCAAACACTCTATCGAGGTTTGCCTCCTGTCCGGTATGCTGGCCGCCGAAGTCGGCGCCAACATTCAGGTGGCCAAGCTCGGCGGCCTGCTCCACGACGTCGGCAAGGCTCTAACCCACGAAGTGCCCGGCCCCCACGCCGAAATAGGCGCCGACCTGGCCATGAAGTACGGGGTTAACCATAACTCCTACCTCTCTATCCTCGAACACCACGACGATGAACACTCCACTATAGAATCCTTCATCGTCGCCAGCGCCGACGCAATCAGCGCCGCCCGCCCCGGCGCCCGTAAGGAATCCCTGGACCAGTACGTGAAACGTCTGCGGGAACTCGAAGATACCGCCATCGGCTTCGGCGGCGTGGAACGCGCCTTCGCCATTCAGGCCGGGCGTGAAGTCCGGGTAATGGTTAAGCCCACCGACATCGACGACATCGGTTCGGCCGCCCTGGCCCGGGATATTGCCCGCAAGGTGGAAGAAGACCTGGTTTTCCCCGGTCAGATTAAAGTTACGGTAATTCGGGAAACCCGGAATGTGGAAATTGCCCGCTGAAATGCTCAAATCTCCACCGGGCGCCGTCCGGGTCTCAACCGCCAGTCGGGAAGCCCCCTTAACTCATGCGCTTCAGACCCAGGAACCCGCTACGGGTTCCCTGGGTCTTTTCCGGGGCAGCGCCGCCTTTTCGCTGAACGCAGCGCCAAGGCGGCAGCAGCAGGTCGGGCTTTTCGCCCCGGCTGCCATCACGCCCGGCCCGGTATAGCCCCGGAAGAGAGGTCATTGTGCGCATATTGATGATTGGCGATATTATCGGCCAGCCAGGAAGACGGGCGGTTAAGCGTCTCCTGCCCGACCTCCGCCGGGAATGGAACATCGACCTGGTAATCGCCAACGGAGAAAACGCGGCCGGCGGCTTCGGCATTACCCTCGAAACCGCCGAAGAACTGCTGGAAAGCGGCGTGGATGTTCTTACCTCCGGCAACCATATCTGGGACCAGAAGGAAATCATCCCCCATATGGATGAAGGCCTGCCCCTCATTCGGCCAGCCAATTACCCCGACGCCCCCGGCCGGGGGCGCCTGACGCATAACGGCGTAACGGTTGTGAACCTCATGGGCCGCGTCTTTATGCCCACCCTGGACTGCCCCTTCCGCACCGCCGATCAACTGCTGGCAGACCTGGCCCCCCCGGAAAGCCCCAGTATAATATTCGTCGATTTTCACGCCGAAGCAACCTCGGAAAAGCAAGGTATGGGCTGGTTCCTCGACGGACGCGTCAGCGCCGTATTAGGCACCCATACCCACGTCGGCACCGTGGATGCCCGTATTTTGCCCCGCGGTACGGCCTACCTTACCGACGTCGGTATGACCGGGCCGGTTAACTCCGTTATCGGCAGCGATACCAACGCCGTGCTGGAACGCTTCCTGACCGGAATGCCCCAGCGCCTGGCAGTGGCCCGCGGTCCGGTTATGCTTAACTCCGCCCTGGTCGAAATCGACGCCGCAACCGGCCGGGCCGTCTCAATTCAACGCATCGACCGTATGATGGACTGATATGAACGCAATCGTTGACCTCCACCTCCATACCCTGGCCTCCGACGGCCGCCTCTCCCCAACTCAATTGGTCGATCTGGCCGCCGACGCCGGCATCCGGGTAGCCGCAATCTCCGACCACGACACCACCAACGGCCTCGCCGAAGCCTATCAGGCCGCGAAACGCCACCAAAACCTGGAAATCATCCCGGCGGTTGAGCTCAGTACCGACCTCCCCGGCGATGAACTCCATATGCTCGGTTACTTCCTCCAATATGACGATGAACCATTCCAGACTACCCTCCAGCGCTTCCGGGAAACCCGCCTGGAGCGCGGGCGCCTGATGGTGGAAAAACTCGCAGAACTTGGCCTGCCGGTAGAGTGGGAACGCGTGCAGGAAATCGCCGGCGACGCTTCAGTAGGTCGCCCCCACATTGCCCTCGCCCTGGTGGAACGCGGCTATTTCCGGGAACCTAAAGACGCCTTCTCCGAATACCTGGGCCGCACTGGCCTGGCCTATGTGGAGCGGAAGAAAATGACCCCGGCGCAGGGCATTCAGTTGCTCGCCCGGGTAGGCGCCCCCGCCGTCCTCGCCCACCCGGCCAACCTCGCTGACCTGGAAGCCAACGTCGCCGACCTGAAAGAAGCAGGGCTGGCCGGTATGGAAGTCCACTATGGAATTTACGGCCCGGAAACGGAACAGTATCTGCTCAACGTGGCCCGCCGCTACGACCTGATCCCCTGCGGCGGCAGCGATTTCCACGGACTCGGCAACTCCGGAGAGCCGCAACCCGGCTCCGCCGGCCCCCCCATGGAATCGGTGGAACGGCTGGCCGAAGCCGCCCGTAAACTGGCAGCGGCCCGCTGAAACTGCCGCCACCCGACCGATGCTTCTGCCCTGGGCCGCCCTCTACCTTTATTCCGTCCTGATTGGCTCCGTTCCTACTCCCTATATCATCGCCCGCCTGGTCAAGGGCGTTGACCTGCGGGAATACGGCAGCGGCAACATCGGCACCGCCAACCTCCGCCAGCTGCTCGGCGCCCACTGGACCGCTCCACTGGTCCTGTTCGAGTTTTTCCTTAAAGGGGTTTCCCCGGTGGTCGTTGCCACTTTTCTCTTCAGCTCCCCCTTCAGCATCGCCACCCTTCCCTGGCCGGCCCTGGCCGCCCCCCTGCTGGCCCTGACCGGCAATAACTGGTCTGCTTTCATCGGCTTTCGGGGCGGCCGAGGCCTGGTGGTTATCTGCGGCATTCTGGCCGCAATGACCCCTTTGCTGTTCCTGGCCGGGCTGTCTTTATACCTGGCCGGTTGGTCGGCCACCCGTAGTTCAGGCCCTTGGGCCCTCGCTGCGCTGGCCTCCCTCTGTTTCCTCCCCTGGCTGCCGGGCGGCTGGCTGACGACCGACCTCCCGGCCCTGTCTGCCCTGGCAACGGACGGCAATCGCCAGACCACATTACCAGCTATTGCGCCAATTGTGTTAAGCTGTTTCAACGGAATTATCCTCACTTTGGTCATCCTGAAACGGCTCACCGGCAATTCTCTGGCCTTTCCCGCCGGAACCCCACGCCGCCAGGTGTTGCTGAACCGTCTCCTTAAAGACCGGGATGTAGCTGACAGAGCGGAATGGCTGGCCCGGATACCCGACCAGCGCTGAAGGAGAATGCTCCCATGTCCCTGAACCAACCGGAATCGGTTGAGCAAAACCAGCCCGCCGCAGCCGCCTGCTATTGGCACCCGGATATAGAAACCGGCCTCTCTTGCAGCCGCTGCGACAAGGCTATTTGCCCCCAATGCCTGGTTCAAGCCCCGGTGGGCATTCGCTGCCGGGAATGCGGCAAAGCCCAGCCCATGCCCACTTACGACGTGCGCCCCGCCAATTACCTCCGGGGCTTTTCAGTCGCTTTGCTCCTGGTCATCGGCGGCGGAATCGTATGGTCCCTCCTCGATTTCTTTATGTTCACCCTGGGCGCCTTCGGCTCGGTCTCCGGAATGCTGGCCATTCCGGCCGGCCTTGCCTTCGGCGAGCTGATCAGCCTTTCAGTTAACCGTAAACGCAGCCCCCTTCTTTCCTATATCGCCGCCCTGTCGGTGCTTGGCGCCTTTCTGGTCAGCCGGATAATTCACCTTATTGTCGGCTCCGGCGTGGGCTTGTTCGGCCTTTGGGAGTTAGCCTTCCTCTTCATCGGCGCATTTCTCGCCTGGCAGCGCCTCCGCCGCTGACTCCTCCAGTAACCGTTGAACCGTATCCCTGACCACGTCATACTCAAAACCCCGCCGCCGCAGAAAGTCTGTCAGCCGGCGCCGGAAAACCTCCGGCGTCGTATTGCGCCCGGCCAGCAGCCGCGCTTTTTTCGCCCCTGCCCGGTAGCAGCTGGCCCCGGCATCAAAACCCTCCAGCGCTTCCTCAATCACTGCCTCCGCTACCCCAAACTGGCGCAACTCCTGCTTCAGCCGGCGGCGCCCCCTCGGCCGCCGCCGCTCCCGCGCCTCCCGCCAGGTTCGCGCAAAGCCGGCATCGTCCAGATACCCATAGCCTCTGAGCGCCTGAATAACCCGTTCCACCACCTCCGCCGGCCGCCGACCGGCCAGCCGTTGGCGCACCTCATGCTCACTGCGCGGCCGGTAGCTGAGCAGGGTCAAGGCTGCCCGAACCGCCCCCGCATATGTCTCGCCCCCACCCTCAACCGGCCGCAAGGACGCGGGAACCGGGTTCCTGCTACCGCCCTTCAACACAGAAAACACCAGAACCGAAACCGCCGCTGCCCCTTACTCACCTTTTTCCGGCTCGTTCAGCGAAGCCAGAATAGAGTTCACCTCGGAAGTTAACCCCCCAGCCTCGCCAGCCTGCTCGGTATTGCCCCCGGGCGAAAGCTGCGCCCGCACCCGCGCTTCGATGGAAAGGGCAATCTCCGGGTGTTGACTCAGGAAATCCTTGGAGTTTTCCCGCCCCTGCCCCAGCCGGGTATCCCCATACGAATAGAACGCCCCGGCCTTCTTCAGAATCCCCTCGTTAACCCCCAGCTCCAGCAGGTCGCCCATCTTGCTGATGCCCTGGTTGAACATAATGTCAAATTCAGCCACCCGGAACGGCGCCGCTATCTTGTTCTTGACAATCCGCGCCCGCACCCGGCTGCCGATAATCTCCGAACCCTGCTTGATTGACTCAGTCCGCCGCAAGTCAATCCGCACCGAACTGTAAAACTTCAACGCCCGACCCCCCGGCGTTACTTCAGGGCTGCCATAGCTGATACCCACCTTTTCCCGCAGCTGGTTAATGAACACCACCGCCGTCCGCGAATGGTGAATGGTAGAGGTCAGTTTGCGCAAAGCCTGGGACATCAGGCGGGCTTGCAGGCCAACATGGGTATCCCCAATGTCCCCTTCAATCTCCGCCTGCGGCACCAGCGCCGCCACGCTGTCCACCACAATGGTATCCACCGCGCCGCTCCGCACCAGCTGCTCCGTAATATCCAGCGCCTGCTCCCCGCTGTCCGGCTGCGAAATCAACAGTTCATCCAGCCTCAGCCCGCAGTTGGCCGCATAGGACGGGTCCAGCGCATGCTCCGCATCCACGTAAGCCGCTATCCCCCCCAGCTTTTGCGTTTCCGTCATTATATGGATGGCCAAAGTGGACTTGCCCGCCGATTCACTCCCATAGACCTCGGTTACCCGACCACGGGGCACCCCGCCAGCCCCCAGAGCAATGTCCAGCGCCAGCGACCCGGTGGGTATAACCTCAGTGCTCAGCCGCTGCGCCGCCTCCTCCCCCAGCCGCATCACCGCGCCCTTGCCATGATCCTTTTCAATCCGTCCCAAAGCTATCTCCAGGGCGGCCAGCTTGTCCTTGTTCGCATCCGTCGGCATGAAATTCACTCCATCTGCATATAGTAGCGAAATCCTAGCACAGCCCGGAAAAGCGCAACAAGGCGCAACTGTCAGTAAGCACTGCCGCCGGCTTCCCCTCGGCAGCGCCAGGTTGGCAAAGGAAAGGTTGGTAGCGGAAAGTCACCAAAAAAACCCGGCCGGCAACCCGCAACAACGCCGGGTTGCCGGCCGGAACCGGCTTCGCGGTCAGCACGGACGCCAACGGCGTCCAACCCTAAAAGTCTCAATAACCGCCCTTGTAGCCAATCGTAACCTTCCCGTCCTCCACAATGACCGGCGTAATCCGCTCCCCACCGGTCAATTCCAGCAGCGCCGGTATCCGCTCCGGCTCCCTGGCCACATCAATCTCGGTATAGGCCGCCTTGCTCCGCCGGTACTCCATCTTGGCGGCAACGGAAAAAGAGCAGTCAGGGTGCGTATAAATCACGATTTCCGGGGCATTTTCACTGGTCACAACAAACTCCTGCTCGCAAAAGTTGCCGGTGCGCAAAAGGCCGCCGCCCCCAACGCCCGCCGGGTTGCACCCTGATTCTACGGCCACCGCCCGGATAATTCAATGACGCCCGACGGCATCCCCTTCGCTTTTCACAACCGGCCATGCCGGACGACAAAGTCAGCCCCAGCCGGCCGCCACGATGAGCGCGGTCGATCGGGCGACCCGAACCCGTCCGGTTCGCCCACCTCGCGCCCGGCTGCCGGAAAAACACCCTGCCGGAACCTGCCCCGGCCAGTCAAAAAAGAACTGCGCGCCATAAAGCCCGCAGCCTCGATAAATACCGCCAACGGCGCCCTTGCCACCCTAATTCTGCAGCCGGTTAAGCCGAACCGCCAGGCGGGACTTCCGCCGGGAAGCATTATTCTTATGCAGAACCCCCTTCCTCACCGCCTTATCCAGCAGACTAATCGCCTGCCGCACCGCCGGCTCGGCAGCTTCGGCATCCCCACCGGACACCGCCCGCCGGGCGCTGACAATAGACGTCCGGGTAGTACGCCGGATACCCTGATTGCGTCGGTTACGCTTAACCGATTGGCGTATCGCCTTCCTGGCTGGCAAAGCTCTCCCCCCTTAGTTCGGCTGACGGTTCCCAAACCGGTACTGACCACCCCATTATAACGCAGCCACCGGAACTTTCCAACCTCCACCCATTCCGGGCTATAACTCGTTCAGTTTCAGCAAAACCCTGTTTAGACCGGCACAGATTGACCCGAATACTATGCTGGCGCCCAGCATGTAAACGAAAAGCCACAATATCCACTCCAGGGCATTTTTTAGTTCAAAGAACTCTATCATCAGGCAAACCTCACAAATGTTGTATGGGTTGTTCCCTTGAGCCTAACATATCTGCCCGCTTCATCAAGCGTAAAACGCTACATGCTCGCCTCCTCCTGCTTAATGAAGATGGTACTGGATAATGACCGGTCTATCTGGTAACTATCCACATATATAGTAGCGCCAGCGATAACCCGGCGCATACCGCTATAATGACTATCCAGCTCCAGTGAGTCTGTTTCTTCTCTGGCTCTCTCATCTTCAATCCGGACAGTTATTCTCTCCGCCGCTCTTGAGCCTTCCGGCCGTCCTGCCAGGGTTGTCAAACAGCAGCGCTGCGGAGGCCGCTGTAGTCATCGTCCATCTGCTCGGCGGCTGCAAAGGACAGGCACGCCCGCAAATCCGCCTCGGTCAGGTCGTCAAAATCCGTCAGCAAATCGGCCCAGCTTGTGCCGCCGGCCAGCCGCTCCATCGCCTCCTGCGCCGTGAAGCGCAGGCCGCGAATGCACGGCTGGCCGAACCGCTTGCCCGGTTCAACCGTAATCGTCCCCCGGTAATCCACCCCATGCCCCAGCAGCGCCGCCACCGCCGCTTCCGCCTCTCTGCCCGCAGCCGCAGCCCGCAGCCACCGCCGCAATTCCCGCCGCGCCACCGTTACCGTCGCCCCTTTCCCCTCCCCCGCCCGCCGTTCCCGCAGCCGCGCCAACTCCCCCGCCGCACCCATCGCCGCCCGTTCCCCCGCCCGCGCCACCGCCAGATGCAGCTTCTGCCGCCGGTCAAACTCCGCTATCGGCAGCTTCCACAAGTGCTTCTGCAAGTGTCGGGCGCCGAACTGTCCCTTGTTCATCAATGGTTTAACCATCTCATGCAGCACGTCGCTGTTGATAATCGCCAGCAGGTAATAGGCTTCATCCAGGCTGGCACAGGCCACCCAGAAGAGTGTTCCGTCGATGAGCAGGCTATCGTCCCCAATCAGCGCAGCCGTCGGCGCGCCGGAAGAGGTATATACAATTCGGATGGGACGTTCCCCGGCATCCGCCTGCCACGCCAGTTGGGCCGACAGCTTGCGCATATAGTCAAGCTGGCCCAGCAAATCAAGTCTGTTAGCCCGCGCTTTATGCTGCTCCCACCGGTCGGCGATAGTCCGCCACCGCCGCCGCATCCGGAGGCGCAGCCCCGCCGCGTCAACCCCGCCGGGGCCATCTTCAGCGGCCGCTATCGCCTCATCCCCCGGCTTCACCGGCAGCAAAGCCCGCAGCGGTTCCAGCGCCACATAGGGGGCAATCGTCTCCCCCAAATGCACCCCAAACAAATGCTCCCGCTCAATCGTCTGCCCGCTGATTTCCGTCAAATCCAGCGTACTCCACGGCGCCTTGTCCTGCCCGCCCCGGCGCGGGTTCACCGTAACAGTGCCGCCGGCCCGGATAATGGCCGGGTTTTCCGTTTCATTTACAAAGAACAGACAGCGGGGAACAATGGTGGCCCCGTTCTTGGACAGGCTTTCATAAAGGGAATCGCCCCTCTGCCCGGTATCGGTAATCTCCGTCAGGGTTCGCGCCACACCGGCCCCCCCGGCCGGCCCCTGCCACCGTTCCACCGCCCCCGCCAGAGCCCGCCCCCGGGCATCCGGCCCGCACCGGCGCGCAAAAACCACCGAGGCCGGCACCGGAAAGAAGGTGTTCGGTTCCAGCCCCTCCAAATCCCACGCCCGCTTATCGGCAAAACTCACCTGCACCCCCGAACTCGAACTCCGCTCCCGCCAAACCCCGCTGCGCCATTTGGAATACTGCCCCGCTTGCAGCGCGCTGTGCGGCAGCACAAAACCGATGACCCCATCCTCCTTCAGGTACAGTTCCACGCTCCGCGCAAAAAACAGCCCGGCCACATCCTGGTGCGTCGCATAGCGCCCCCCGGCCCAGATCCCGTAGCGGTTCCGGCTCAGGTTCACCAGCCCCTCCCGCAGCGCATCCACCGTCTGGTTATAGTTAATCCACGGCGGGTTCCCCACCAGCACGTCCACCTTGTCCCGGGACAACGCCACCGGACGCACCATGTTGCGGGTATAATAGGCCCATATGTGGTTGCGCCCCACTTCATGCAGCCGCCGCATCGTCGCAATCGTCGCCTGCATCGTCGCCCACTCCGCCGGGTCGTCAACCCCCGCCTCCCGCAGCAGATCATCCGGGCTGTCCCCCTGCTCAATCGCCTCGGCCACCTGACTCATCAGGTCATCAAACTGCTCCGGACGGTGCACCAGGCTCGCCGGAAAGCTCAACTCCGTGTTCTGCCCGTCCCCGGTCTGAATGGTAACCCGGTCCTGCGCAAACAGATCGTCCGTCCGGAACCGCAGCTGCAGGGCATCCCCCAGGTAAATCGGGATCGACAGGCCGCCGCTGAACCCGGCCTCCCCCGCCGCCTCAATAACCGGCCGGGCCGCCAGCGTCCAGGCAGACTTGGCCAGATGCACTGCTACCGGGTGAATGTCGATGCCGGTAACCGCCCGCCGCAGCCGGTTCAGCGTCTCGTGCGGGTGCCATCGGGGCCGCCCGGACGCCGGCGTGGCCGCCCCGATGAAATGCCTTACCGCTGCCGCGACAAAGGCCCCGGAACCGCACGCCGGATCCAGTACCCGCTGCTCCAGCGGGTCGGTTGCCAACTCCTCCACAATCGCCTGCGCCAGCCAGCCCGGCGTATAATACTCCCCCAGCTGCCGCCGTTCCTCCGGCGGAATAACCGTTTCGTACAGGATGGCCCCAATATCCGCCGGAGCCCCTTTCCAGTCAAACTTGGCCGCCCGGCGCGCCAGAGTTCGCAGCCAGCCCCGGCCGCCCACCTCCGCCGGCCACGCAAAAAAGTCCGACTCCACAATCCCCTGCAAGCCGGTTCGGCTGCGGAAATCCCGACCGTAAAGCAAATCCTCCGGCTCCCTCTCCGCCAGCCCCCGCAGCTCTATCCCGAAAGACGCCTGCACCGCCATGCCAATAACGGCGCTCAGGTAGGTATGCCGAATGAAAAGATGCTCCAGCTGCTCCGGGCCGCCGGCGATTTCCCCCAGGGCAGTCCGGAGCAGGTCATGCCACAACTGCCGCTTAACCCGCACCGTTTCCAGGTCGGCCGCCGGCCGGTACAGCTCCCTCAGAGCGGCTATATCCCGCCGGTAATTAGGGTTGCTCGGCCCAAAATGCCTGGCAATACTCCCCCGGTCAACCGGTTCATCCTTCAGCTGCTCCAGCGCATTATCCCGCAGCCACTCAAAAAGCGGCAGCCACCCCTCCGCCCCTTCCAGCGTGAAGCCATAGGGCGGCCCCGTGTTTACCGGGCCCGCATCCGGCCAGCGCAGCAGCCAGTACTTGCCATCGGTCAGCACCCCCGTCCTCAACCGCCCCTGCTGCCACGACAGCGCCAGGTAATCATCCAGCTGCTTAACGTATTCCGGGTTAGGCTCCCCCGCGCCGGCCGTCCCCACCCGGCGTTTCAACTCAATGAAAGTATCCAGCGCCGTCAGGTCAACCCCCCGCCGCGACCCGTCCGATGGCGGGTTCTCCTCCACCATCTCATCGCTTCGAGCCAACCCCGTCCCCATCAGAAAGTCCCGCACCGCGCTGGTAATGTTCGCCTCCGGCTCATTCCGGTCGTGCCGCCTTAGCAGCTCCTCCGCCAGCCGCCGGTACTTCGGGTCCCTTTCATCCAGGTGTTCCGCTCCAGCCAACGCTCCGCCTCCGCCGGTCAGCAACCGGAAATGCCCCCCTGATTCCCCCTCAACCAGCCCCGGGTTCCCCCAACTACGGCCCCCAGGGCGGCGGCGACACCACATCCCAATCGGATACCACATCCACCACCGCCGGCCGGTTGGCCGCCAGCGCCGCCTCAATAGCCGGCGCAATCCCGGCCGGCTCCGTAACCCGTACCCCGAAGCACCCCATCGCCTCCGCCACCCGCGCCAGATCCACATCGCTGAACTGCCACATCGCGGCAGAATCGCCCCCCGGGTAATTGGCATACACCCGCTCATCGCCAACCCGACACTGGTTCAGCGACCGGTTGTCATTCACCACAATAACGGCGTTAATCCCGTACCGCGCCGCCGTTTCCAGCTCCGATACGTGATACCAGAACCCCCCGTCCCCGGTGAAAGCCACCACCGGCCGGTCCGGCAGCGCGCACTTGGCCCCCAACGCGGCCGGCAGCGCCCACCCCAAAGACCCCGCCGCCCGCATATACTCCTGCCCGGCGTGGTGCAGCTCAATGTACGCCCCCGTCCAGATCCCCGCATGGCCGGTATCCGACACCAGCATCGCATCCGGCGGCAGGTTGTCGGTAAACTCCTGGCACAACCGCTCCGGTCGAATGGGCTGCGCATCAGAGTGAAAGTCCGCCGCCGTCTCATCCCGAAACCCCCGCACCAGCTCCTGCGCCCGCTGCACCCACTCCGCCCGCTCCCCCATCGGCTCCAGCGCCTCCAGCAGCCGCGCCACCGTCGCCTTCGCATCCCCTTGCAGCGCCACCCGGGTCGGGTAGCTCCGCCCCAGTTCCGACGGGTCAATATCTATCTGAATTACCGGCGTCCCCGGCAGCGGAATCCGCCAGTCCAGCGTTACCTGGCTCCCCGTATGACTCCCAATGAAAACCGCCAGGTCGGCTTCCGCCACTACCCGGTTGGCGCACCAGCGGGAATAATGCCCGCAGACGCCTGCCGAAAGAGGGTGGTTCTCCGGTATCGTCCCCTTGGCATTCAGCGAGGTAGCTACCGGTATGTTCAGCATCTCGGCCAGCCGCACTACCTCCGCCTGCGCCCCCGAAGCGGTAACGCCGCCCCCGGCAATAATTACCGGCCGCCTCGCCTCCGCCAGCGCCCGCGCCGCCTCCCGCAGCTTCTCCGCCCCCGGCGTTGGCCGCAAGCCGGCCCGCTTCGTAAAATCCCCCTCCACTATTACCTCCATATCCGCCTCCCCGTTCTCCACCACCTCCCCCTGAATCCCCATAAAGTCCAGGTGCGCCGGGCCCGGCGCCCCCGACGTAGCCTCCCGAAAGGCCTGCCGCAGCAGATGCGGCAGCTGTTCCACCGTGTCCACCGCCACGCTGTACTTGGTGGTCGAACTGAAAGGCCGAAAATGCTCAATCTCCTGGTACGAGTTGCGGTACTGGTGCGTCAGCGGCCGGTGCCCGGTAATCGCAATCACCGGCGAAAGACCCAGAAAAGGGTCTTGCAGCCCAGCCGCCAGGTTGGCCGCCCCCACCGACTGCGCCATGCACACCGCCGGGCCGTTGGCCGCCCGGGCATAGCCATCCGCCATATAGACCGCCGCCTTTTCCCCATGCGTAACTATCCGCTCTATCCCCACCAGCTCCAACTCCGCCAGTATGCGCCGGGCTATCGACGGCACATAAAAAACGTGCGTCAGCCCATACCCCTTGAAAGTCTCCGCCACAAACCGGGCCCCGGTCATCCTCGGCATACCAAACCCTCCCTTATAAACGTAAACCCATCGCTCTATCGGCTGCACATTAGCACCGCCCCGGCGGTCAGTCAACCAAACCGATTGACTTTGCCCCCTCCTTTCCCTACACTCTAGCCCGTTTGATGTTCCACTGAATCTTAAGGCAAGGAGACGACCATGCCGGAAATCGACGTGCTGCTCCAGGGCAGCCCATTGCGCACCGACGCAGGCATAGTAGGGTTCTGCTCGGTGGTATTGCTTACCGGAGAAAAGCGCATCCTCGTGGACGTGGGCCACGTGGGCCGGCGCACCGCCCTGGAGAACGCCCTCCACTCCCGGGGCCTCACCCCCGAAGATATTGACCTTACCGTAATGACCCACGCCCATTGGGACCACAGCCAGAACTACGACCTCTTCCAGCACGCCCCCATGCTGGTCCACCCCCTGGAACGCAAGTACGCCCATAAACCCCACCGCAACGACTGGGCCACGCCAGCCTGGTCGGGCGCAATGATTGAGTTTCAACCCCGGGTGACCGAAGTAGAGGAAGGCCACATCATCGAGCCGGGCATAACCCTCACCCACACCCCCGGCCACTCCCCCGGCAGCCTCTCCGTAATGGTGGAAACCCCTCAAGGCCTCTGCGCCATCACCGGCGACGTCCTCCATTACTCCACCGTCGCCCTCACCCGCAAGAACCCCCTGGTATTCTGGAACGAAGCCGACGCTACCCGCAGCATCAATCGCATCGTAGAGCAGGCCGAAATCATCTACCCCGGCCACGACCGCCCCTTTCACCTGGTCAACGGCGAAATTGAATACCTCGCCGAAGAAAAAATGACCCTCTCCGGCCTCAACCCGGAAGACCCCAACATATCCTTCGACTTCTCCCCACGCCCCGTCTGGGTAATGCCCGGCATCGCAGACCAAACCCTGGAACGCCTGGGTTAAGCATTGCTTTCGCCTTTCCCCCCGGTAAATAGTGCAAATTCTGCATTGACCGGCATAAATCAGGAGGCTGTTTCATGAGTACCCCCCCCCCCCCCCCCCCCCCCCCCCCCCCCCCCCCCGAGTCCGGTCGGCGTAAGCGGCTCTATCTAATTCTCGGTGCCGCCCTGGGCGTCGTCGCGGTTACGGCGGTTCTCTTCTTTTTGTGGCCGCGCCCCACCCCTGAAGAAGTGGCCCGGCAATGGGCCAGCAACAACGCCGACGCCGCCGGCGAAAGCATCGCCGCCTTTATCCTCGACGCCCTGGGACAGGAGGGAATTGGCGCTTGGGCCTTAAAAGAACTGGCCGGAGAGTGGATTGAAGACCGAATCAATGAGCATTTGCTCTGGACGTTCTCCCCGGCAGCGCCCGCCGGCGACGGGAGCCACATTGTCGTAGCCACCGCCAGCGTTGATTTTCAGGTTGACTATCCGCCCCTCAACGGCAATATAAAAGCCTCCCTGCCTTTCCGACTGCTGATAAAAGGCAGCAGCGTGCTGGAAGATAACCTGGTGCTGGCCGATGCCGGGTTTCAAGCCAATCTGGCCGGCATCGACTCAATACTCAACCCAGGCAGCCTGGAAGCTGCTGAAGAAAAAGCGGAAGAAGCCATCAGAGAGTCCCGGGACAAACTGAAAAACCTGTTAGGGCAATAGCTGCCCTCCCCCCGGCCACCCCCCGCCCTGGCCATCCCCCGCCTTGGTGGAAGACCTTTGCCGCATTGGCAGCAGCAACCCAACCCCGGCAATAATCAGGCCCGCCGCACAGCGGCAGAAGGGGCGGAATAACTCCGCCCCTACCCGCTGACAGCCTCCAACCCCCGTAATTTTCACCGCCCCGATAACCTTACCGCTCAGCCATCAGCTGGCCGGGCTGACTGCTTCCGATTCCCCCTCCCCCAACCGGTAAGGGGGCTGGCCTCGCCCCCCTGTTTCACCTCAACAACCGGCAAGGGTAACCAGCCGGTTCCCGTATTGCCGGCGCCGGCAGTGCATCCCCTCACATTGCCCCGGCGGTCGCATGCCGGTCAGGTCATCCCCTGGCCGGTTCCTGGCTGCGAGCCGGCCAGGTCGCCTGACGGGTATCGGTCAGAACCAGGCATGCCCGCCGGCCCGCCGCTCAAGACGGCCTACCGCCGCCGCCACAGAAGCGCCCCGCCGATAATCAACAGCGCCACCGCCGCTAACCCGACTACTCCCCACAGCAGCCAGTTGACGCCGCCGGAAGGTTCCGGGGGCGGCGCTGCCGGCGGTTCCGTCGGCGGCGCTGCCGGCGGGGGTGGTACTGGCGTCGCCGTTGGTTCCGCGTCTGCCATTTCCGGAGTGGCCGTCGCAGCCGGCGTCGCCGTCGCCGTCGGCTGAACCGCCGTCAGGGAAGAATCCTGCCACCGGGGCGTGGCCGTCGGAACCGGGGGCGGCAAGGTCGGCGTCGCCGACTCCGAAGCCCTTCGGCCTGCCGTCGGCCCGGCGGTCCGGACAGGAACCGGTGTCGGCGTATTGGTCGGCGCCGGCGTGCTGGTGGCCGCAGCCGTCGGCGTCATTGCCGGCGCCGGTGTGCTGGTGGCTGTCGTCGGGACGGTGGGCGCCGGCATATTGGTTGCCGGAACCGTCGGCGCGGCCGTCGGCGCCATTGTCGGCGCCGGCGTTCTGGTGGCCGCAGCCGTCGGCGTCATTGCCGGTGCCGGTGTGGGCATCGCCGTCGGAACCGGGGTCGCTGTCGCTGTTGCCGTCGCCGTCGGCGCAGCGGTGGTCGAAGCCCTTCGGTCCGTGCCCCTCCCGCTGTTGGCGCCATAGACAACGCCGGGCCCTTCCGGTGTGGGGGTATTGGTTGGCGTGGGCGTGTCGGTAGGGGCGCTGGTCGGCGTAGGTGTGTCAGTAGGTGTGTTGGTTGGCGTAGCAGCAGGGGTGGGCGTATCGGTCTGGGTATTAGTAGGCGTCGGCGTATCGGTGGGCGTGCTGGTTGGCGTCGGCGTCGGGCCGTCATCGTCCACTATGGTTATGGTGAGCGTGCCAGCCCGCCAGGAAGGGTCGGTAGTGCTGCTTCCCCCGATCCCGACCCTGGCAGTTATTACGACGGTTGCGTTTTCCTCGTCGCTCGTGTCACCACGGATAGCCATTAACAATAAGGTATGCTGGGTATTACCTGGTGGTACATCCGTTTGTGGATGTACACAAGCGTCCGCTGGTGAACTGCAACTTACAATATCTCTGCCAATCGTGGCTGACCCGCTACGCGCAAGTATGATATTAAAATTGTTGACCGGGGACGGCTCGCTCAGAGTAATGGTCAAAGAGACGTAGGTAAGGCCCGAATCGCCTTCGGTTATCATCGTGTTGGTAGTTGACAGGGTGATGGTTTTGGTAGGCGCTGGTGTGCTGGTTGGCGTATTGCCCTGGGCTTACAAGGGTGGGGGCGCTGCGGCGAAGGACAGGATTAGCAGAAGGGCGCCGGCCAACAGCAGTACGGCTGCCAGAGGCAGGTTTAGTCGGGGAAACGGCTCAGCGGCAACGGAAAGCCGGCGCCTCTTTATCCGTCCGGGAACTCGGGGGGGGGGGGGGGGGGGGGGGTAATCGTTCCGGGACCGGGGCGGTAGCCGCCTTTAGCTGTCATAGTTTTTCTCATCAGGTTACAAGTTTGGTTGAAGTAGCCTTTCCCATCAGGCGGCTGCGGCTGGCATTTCTGGCAGAAAAGTTCCGGCGAGGGAATACCCTCGTCCCGGCGTTCTTGCGCGCTTCGGTATTAAAGCAAGCCCTCCTGGCCGATTGACTCTATTCCGCACCCTTACCAACACCCGTTGGGAATACCGAATTTCACCCCCGGGCCGTAAAAAAACCGGCCGGAGAAGCAGCCCCCCCGGCAACAATCAGGCCCGCCGCACAGCGGCAGAAGGGGCGGAATAACTCCGCCCCTTCCCTCTGACACCCACCACCCCCGTAATTTTCACCGCCCCGACAGCTTTACCGCCTCCCCCGACCGGGCCGCCTCTTCAATCGCCAGCGTTACCTCCACCGTCCGACGTCCCTCCCGGACAGTCGTATGCGAACAGGCCGTGCCGGCCGCCAGATGGTCCAGCCAGGAACGCGTCTCATTGGCAATCGGCCCCCAATACTCGCCCTGCGCCCAGTCCCCCGAAGAATTGCTCTGCATAAACAGCGCATCCACATAATGGTCGGGAACATAGGCATGCGGCACCCCCTTGTCGGTAAACAGAAAGCTGTCCTTGTTATCCATATCCAGAATAATTGCCCCCTCCTCGCCCAGCACCTCAAAGCGCGCGCTCTGCCCATAAGTAGGATAGCGGGCCGGCAAAGCATAGCAGATGCCCAGGTTCACCAGGCACCCATCCTCAAAAGTAATTATCGCCCAGGTTACATCGTGAATATCGTGGCCCATCTCCCGGTACAGCCGGTAATTCCCCCGGGCAATAACCTCCACCGGCCGCACCCCCTCCAGATACCAGCAGGCCATATCCACATAATAAGTCAGGGCATCCAGCACCGGGGTGGCCTCCGGAGAACGCTTCAGTATTTCCATCATATGCGCCCGCGAGTTATAAACCCGCGATTGAATGCCGATGATACCGCCCAGCCTTCCCTGCGCAATCTGCTCCTTGGCCGACATCCACCTTCGGTCATGCCGCCGCGAGTAGCCAATCCGCAGCTCCACCCCGGTCCGCTCCACCGCCTCGACTATTCTGTCGGTGTCCGCCAAAGTCAAAGCCAAAGGCTTTTCCACAAAAACCGGTTTACCCAGCTCCAGCGCCTGCAATATCGGCTCCACATGCGCATGTTCCGGCGTGGCAACCACCACCGCATTCACCTCCGGGTGGGCGATAATCCGGTAATTATCGCTCGAAGTAAAATCAGCTTTCACCTGCTCGCCCACAACCCCCGCCCGTTCCGGATCAATATCCGACACCGCCAGAAAGCGCACCGAAGGGTGCCGGGCAGCCATATTGGCCCGCAAAGACCCAATGCGCCCCGAACCAACCACCGCTACCCCCAGTTCCTGTTTTTCCATTGCCCCAACTCCTGTTGAACAATCATCGATTAAGGTACGGTTCCATCCTCTTGCCGATCGTTTACGCCCCCCGGAACAATACCGCCAGCCCCCCGTCCGGATTTCCCTGCCGGCCGGCGCCCGGTCGAACCCGCCCCGAGTTTGAGGCCGCGGCTGTCCGGCGCTTTGTCAGTCCCGCCACGACAGCAGCTGCCGGCACATACCCGGCTCCCCATTCACCGCCCTTGCGCCGGCCCTTCACGAAAGCTCGGTCTTGCCAGCACCCGAAGCCTTGTCGTTTCGTGGCAGCGTAATTATCTACTTGCTGATCGTTTACGCCCCCGGAACAATACCGCCAGCCCCCCGTCCGGGTTTCCCTGCCGGCCGGCGCCCGGTCGAACCCGCCCCGAGTTTGAGGCCAGGGCTGGTGAACGTCCGGGGCTGTCCGGCGCTTTGTCAGCCCCGCCACAACAGCAACTGCCGGCACATACCCGGCTCCCCATTCACCGCCCTTGCGCCGGCCCTTCACGAAAGCTCGGTCTTGCCAGCCCCCGAAGCCTTGTCGTTTCGTGGCAGCGTAATTATCTGCCAGCCGATCGTTTACGCCCCCGGAACAATACCGCCAGCCCCCCGTCCGGGTTTCCCTGCCGGCCGGCACCCGGTCAAACCCGCCCCGAGTTTGAGGCCAGGGCTGGTGAACGTCCGGGGCTGTCCGGCGCTTTGTCAGCCCCGCCACAACAGCAACTGCCGGCACCTCCCCGGCTCCCCATTCACCGCCCTTGCGCCAGCCCTTCACGAAAGCTCGGTCTTGCCAACCCCCGGAGCCTTGTCGTTTCGTGGCAGCGTAATTATCTGCCAGACAAGCTTCACGAAGGCTCGGTCTTGCCAACCCCCGAAGCCTTGTCGTTTCGTGGCAGCGTAATTATCTGCCAGACAAGCTTCACGAAGGCTCGGTCTTGCCAACCCCCGAAGCCTTGTCGTTTCGTGGCAGCGTAATTATCTACCAGACAAGCTTCACGAAGGCTCGGTCTTGCCAGCCCCCGAAGCCTTGTCGTTTCGTGGCAGCGTAATTATCTACCAGCCGATCGTTTACGCCCCCCGGAACAATACCGCCAGCCCCCCGTCCGGGTTTCCCTGCCGGCCGGCGCCCGGTCGAACCCGCCCCGAGTTTGAGGCCGCGGCTGATGAACGTCCGGGGCTGTCCGGCGCTTTGTCAGCCCCGCCACAACAGCAACTGCCGGCACATACCCGGCTCCCCATTCACCGCCCTTGCGCCAGCCCTTCACGAAGGCTCGGTCTTGCCAGCCCCCGAAGCCTTGTCGTTTCGTGGCAGCGTAATTATCTACCAGCCGATCGTTTACGCCCCCCGGAACAATACCGCCAGCCCCCCGTCCGGATTTCCCTGCCGGCCGGCGCCCGGTCGAACCCGCCCCGAGTTTGAGGCCGCGGCTGATGAACGTCCGGGGCTGTCCGGCGCTTTGTCAGCCCCGCCACAACAGCAGCTGCCGGCACATACCCGGCTCCCCATTCACCGCCCTTGCGCCAGCCCTTCACGAAGGCTCGGTCTTGCCAGCCCCCGAAGCCTTGTCGTCTCGTGGCAGCGTAATTATCTACCAGACAAGCTTCACGAAGGCTTTCTTGCCAGCCTTCCGAAGCCTTGTCGTTTCGTGGCAGCGTAATTATCTACCAGACAAGCTTCACGAAGGCTTTCTTGCCAGCCTTCCGAAGCCTGTCCGCCAGCGGCTCCCGGAGCAGTAACTATATGGCAGGATTTCCCCCGCCGCAACCGCCGGCGAAAGCGGCGGGGCATAGCGGCTCGGTTGCGGCTGTCATTCAATCCGACTTCGACAGCCGCAACCGCGAGCGAAAGCGGCAGGGCATAGCGACAGCAGTCTAGTTATCGCCGCCCCCGGTCCCGTCGATTAGTTCCACCTTTGCGCCAAGCGCCGCAAAGTCAAACTCCCGGGCCGGCGCAGCTGCCCGGCGCCCAATAATAACGACCAGGGTAATCGCCGTAGAAACCGCCAGCGCCGCGGCAAAAGCCCAGAACATCTGCCCGCCGGCCGGGGCGGTCAAGGCCCAGGGACTCAGCAGGTCCGGCTGCGGGTAGTAAAGCGCCCCGATAACCAACCCGGCGCCCCCCGCCGCCAGCGCCCCCCAACCGGGCAGCCGGCGGGAATATAAACCGGCCAGCACCGGCGCAGCAAAGGCCGCCCCGATAAGGTCGGCAATCAGAAAAATATAAAGCACGCTATGCCCCTGCGCGGCAACAACAATCGCCGGAATGGCAATAACCACGGTAATAGCGCGCGCCAGGTTCAGCAGCCCATCCCGCCGGACTCCCAGCCCGGCCATATCGGTAACAACGCCGCTGGCAATCCCGTTCATCAGCGTATCCAGCGTGCTCATAGCCAGCATCAAGGCGCAAAGCAGCAGCAGCAGGTGCATCCACAGCGGGAAAACATCGCCCGCCAGCGCGAAAAGAGCCGCCGCCACCGCCGGGTACTCAAAAGGCGCCACCGACCCGTTCCCCACGGCCGCAATCCCCGCCATCCCCATCAGAAAAGTGAGCGGAATCGCAATGGCCGCCGCACCCCACAGGCTGCGGTTAAGGGCCTGCTGGTCTCTTACCGTGTACACCCGTTGCCACATGCCGGGGTGGAAGGCGTTGGAGGCCACGATGCCGATAACCAGCACAACGGCAAAGAAGTAACTCCCCGGCGTTTCCACCGATAACAACCCGGCCTCCCCCGCCGTCGCCCAGGCATCGGTATTGCCCAGCAATACCACCGCAGCCGCCACCAGCAAAATCAACACCGGTATCAGAATCCAGAACTGGATGCGGTCCGTATAAATAGAAGTCCGCAGCCCCCCGTAGGCCGTGTAAGCGATAACCACCACCCCCACCGACACGGCAGTAGCCCAGTTGGGCAGCCCGGTCAGAATGCTCACGGCGGCAGTAACCGCAGTCAGCTCGGCAGTGATGAAAATACCCATGACGAAAATTATGGCCACGAGGATGACAATGAAGGAAAGCGCGCCGAAACGGTGCCGCACATACTCGGTAATCGAATGTCCATTGGGCATCAGCTGCCGGAGGCGCGGCCCGGCAAACATGAACATAACCGGAATGCCCGCCATGCCAACGGCGTAACCCACCAGCGAAACAACGCCAAAATTGGCCCCCGCCTCCCCCGGACTAAGCAGCACCCACGTCCCGAACATAGACGCTACCAGGGTGGCAATACCCACGTTAATCGGGGCATGGTTCCGGGAAACGGTATAATCCTCAACACTCTGCCGCCGCCGCCGCCACGAGTACGCCAGGCCAAGGGACAGAAAGGCAGCGCAGATGATTATCAGGGCAGCTACCCCCAGGTTCGTATCCAGCATAACCAGCCTCCCACATCTCAATATGCGGCGGCTCGGCCAGCCTGCAAACACGAAAAAGCCGCCAGGTTCCCAACTCTGGCGGTCATCGGTCAACCAATCCCAGTTCCTACGCCGGCATTACCCGGATCAGGTACTACGGTCGGCGGCTTTGTGGCCGCCCTCTCAGCCTGGCATAACCAAGCTCCCGCCAGAACGCTATCAGAATGTCAGCAGACCATACCACAGGAAAACCTGCCAGTCAAGCAATACCGGCCCTTATGCCGGGAAATTGCCGCCGCCCCCCAATACCCTCGTCATCTCCACCCCTGCCGGCAACCCGACCGCCGACGCCGGCAGCCCGGCTGCTCCCCCCCGGACAGCTGCCGGTTTTCAGCAAATAAAATCAGTCAGCCTTTCCATGCCGCCCGTTCTTGACATCCGGCCTCCGCTCTCTGACAATCACCAGTATTCCCCGCGCATCCGATTCTACCAAACCCGCCGGGCCCCGTCCCAGCGGCCAGGAGTAGCCATGACCACCAGTTCCATTGCCTGGACCGAAGAAACTATAACGATAGCCGGCTCCCCGATAAAGCTGATTAAGGGCGGCTCCGGCGCCCCCCTGCTGATACTGCACGACGAAATGGGCCACCCGGGCTGGCTCCGCTGGCACCAGAACCTGGCCCAGAACCACACCCTTTACATCCCCTGGCACCCCGGTTTCGGCGAGTCTCCCCCCCTGGATTGGGTGATGAACCTGCACGACCTGGCTGTCTGGTACTTGGGCGCCCTGGACGACCTGGGCCTGGAGGAAGTGGACGTTATGGGCTTTTCCCTGGGCGGCTGGCTGGCGGCGGAAATGGCGGTTATGTGTCCCCAGCAATTCCGCCGCCTGATTCTGGTCAGCGCCGCCGGCGTCCGCCCCCCGGAAGGGGAAATCTACGACATTTTCCAGGTAGTAGCCAAAGCGTATATTGCCCACAGCCTGTTCAACCCGTCCGCCGTCCCCGAATTTCAGGCCATCTGCCCCGACGAACCAACCGAAGCGCAGACCTTCAACTGGGAAACATCCCTGGAAGGCGCCTGCCGCCTCAGCTGGCGCCCCTACATGCACTACCCGGCCCTGCCCCACCTGCTGCCCCGCCTCAAGCGCCTCCCCACCCTGATTATCTGGGGCCGCCAGGACCCGATAATCCCCCTCAGCGCCGGCCAGTTGTACCACCAATCCATCCCCAACTCCCGCCTGGAAGTGCTGGAAAACTGCGGCCACCGCCCCGAAGTGGAACACCCGGAAAGGTTCACCGCAGCCGTCCAGGGCTTCCTGGCTCAAGGGTGAGCCTGGCCAACCATCGCTGTTCACAGCTCTAATGCTTGGGTATAATTAAAACTCTCAAGGTGGGTTATACTTGCTGGTATTTTAGGAAGGTTCCTTTGTCTTCAATCTCGGTGAAAAATTTTGGCCCCATCGCCCACGCCAGCGTTGAGTTGAAACCTCTCACAGTATTGATTGGCCCCAACAATACTGGAAAATCCTATTTTGCTTTGGCAACTTACTCCCTAGCACGCGCCATTGCGAGTTTTATCCCGCCCTATGTGTTTCGGTCTAGCAGCAGACTATTCAGAGACGCCCGGTCAGACCGTCTTTTTAATCGCCGCTTTAAGAGTGCAATTGATGCTTCAGGGTATCAGTTGCCGCCCTTTGAGAAAATTCAGTCCGAAGGTATGGGCTTCAACGAATTCCCTCCTGAAATTCAGCAGTGGATGCGTAATGAATCCAAGCCCTTAGCTCCGTTTCTTTCAAGTATCATAAGTCATGAACTACGTCGTTGCTTTGGTTCTGGCCTTGACCAACTGGGAAGGAAAGTGCCCGAGGCCGAGAACCTTCAATTTTCCGTCGCTCTTCGTGATGAATTGACCGGTCTCTGTTTGGAATTCAGGTGTCAAGACGATTCGCTTGTTGCCGGAAAATGGGAACCCGATCCACCTCGTTCTTCCCAACCTTTTAGTCTTCCTCGTAGGTTAACTGCGATGGCTTTGAATGCCCCGGGCGATATATCTCTAATGCATCTCTTAATGGGGGCCTACGCAAATTTTTTGTTGAGTAGTTACCCGTCGAAGTCCCATTACCTGCCGGCTAGTAGAACCGGGATACTGCAAGCGCATAAAACCTTGGCAAGTTTAATTGTTGACCGGGCCTCAAGGGCTTGGATTGATCCTATAGAAGTTGAACGGCTGCCCGGCGTCATAACAGACTTGATACGGGCCCTCCTTCTTCTCCGCAACGATCGGCAGCAATCTAGAAAAGTGTCCAGAATCACCCAGTATTTGGAAGGCTATATTGTCAATGGTTCGGTGGATCTTGAAAGGCAGCTTGAATACCCTGACATTACCTACACCACTCAGGCAGGAGCCTTTCAGCTCCATCAAGTATCATCGACGGTGTCCGAAATTGCTCCGCTGGTATTACTCCTGAAATATTTGGTGCGGCCCGGAGAACTCTTCGTTATTGAGGAGCCGGAATCTCACTTGGACCCTGCTAACCAGAGTCGTTTGGCCAAAGCCATCGCTATGATGGTCAATGCTGATATTCGCGTCTTGGTTACTACCCATAGCGACATATTTCTCAATCAAATCAATAACTTGATGCAGGCGTCCGGTCTTCCACCAAGAAGGCGTCTGAGGATGGGATATTATGCCACGGAGGTCTTGGATTCCGATAAAGTAGCTGCTTATATGTTCTGCCCCGGCTCCAATGGCACAGAAGTTACCGCTTTGCCCATCGAGCCAGGCAGTGGAATTTCCACTGAATCCTTTGATGCCGTTCATCAGGTTCTTTATGATGAGTCTATCAGAATGGAGCATATGGGCTAAACCACATGTACCTTCCTCCTCAGGCCCTCAATTGCAAGCGCGAATCCTGCTGTGAAGCCAATTGCGGTATTGATCTTGCTGGTAAAGCTAAGAATTTCCAGGTATTCAACCTGGACTGCCTCAAGAGAGTTACCGGGCGAAAAGGTCGTATCGCTGATTGCGCCATTCTTTCATTGCATAAAGACATATTTATTATAGTAGAGTTGAAGGGCGGGCGAGCCAGTATATCCACTAACAAAGTGGTCGAGCAAATCCAGAAGGGAGTAAACTTGATAGAATCCCTTATACCTGAAAATCAGCCTGTCTCTGATTTTTTCCCTGTTCTGATGTACCGAAGTCAGAGGCCCCCCACTAAAGCGCTTCGCAGCAAGTCAATAACCTGCCGAGGAATCGAAAAGAGAATAATTCCCCAAAAATGCGGAGCAAAGCTCAGCTCCATCCCCGGGTTGTAACCGGCTCTCCTTATTTTATTCCAGCCCTGAAGTATGGTAATTCGTCAGACTTGGACACGCCAGCAGCTCCTGGTTGCCTTTGACTTATACTGCAAGCTCCCATTCGGGAAGCTGGATCGTCGGAATCCCGATGTAATCAGATACGCTGAAGGTATCGGAAGAAGTCCGTCTTCTCTTGCGATGAGGCTCTCGAATATCGCCAGCCTCGATCCTGAAATTACTTCTACCGGTAGGGTTGGACTCAAAGGAGGGGCTTCTGCTACCGTCCGATCTATGTGGGAAGAGATGAACAAGGACTGGGAACGGTTTGTCATTGAATCCCATAACGCGCTGAAAGAAGCGGGCTTGGTGGATGAACCGGAAAATGAAAATAATGAGGACAACTTCTACGGAGCGTACCAACAATTAGGAATGGACAAGCCGGTTGACGCCACGTTCAGGGTTGGTCAGAGCTTTTTCCGCTCTGCATTGTTGAGTGCGTACGACGGTAAGTGTTGTATAACTGGTCTGGGAGTTCCGAGTTTGTTGGTGGCGAGTCATATAGTGCCCTGGAGTCACGCCCCGAACTACCGGGTTAACCCCCGGAACGGCCTTTTACTTTCGGTGCTTCACGACCGTGCCTTCGATGCCGGTTTGATGACAATCAATGAAAATATGACAGTATCGGTTTCTACTGCCTACCCTAATGACGAATTTTTCTCCACTTTTAGAGTAACGTATGATGGTAAGCCTCTTCGGTTGCCAGAGAAATTCCGACCTGCTCCTGAATTCCTCGCTTACCACCGGCATACCGTCTTTCAGGGATAATCTCCCACCCATCCCGGCCCTTCCCCACTTTCCTGCCCCCCTGAACGCTCTGACAAACGTGGGGGCGGTTATCGCCGGTGGGCCGCACCGTCAGCGAAACGGCGGGGTTGGCATGAATAGAGCCGGGGGGCGGTCGGCGCGAGATGCCGGAAGCCCGTGTCATCTGCCCGACTTCATACTGCCAACTACCGGAAACCAACGGCCTGGAAACCAACGGCCGGCACGCCTCGCTGTGGCTGCCGAGCCCGGTTGCCGGGCGGCTTCCGGCAACCGGGTTTTGCCCTGCTGAGTCGGCAGAGCCTAATCGTCGGCAGGAGCCAGGGCCGGCTCCTGGGCGGTGTCATTGGATACTGGCTCGCCGGTTTTGGGGTCGACCTCGAAGGGGGAGTAAAGCTCCAGTTCCCGGGCCATTTCCCGTACTGCCGGAATGACCTCCTGTCCCATCAACCGCAGGCTGCGCATCTGGTCTTCGTGGGTCATGGCGCCGTCGCCGTCCCAGAAAAAGACGCTGCCTGGCCGCAGGTACTCCAGCACGTGGCGGATCCTGGGGAGTACCGTTTTGGGGGTGCCGGAAATGATGCTATAGTCGGCGGCCTGGTCCTCGTAGGGGCGGCGGTTGGCGCCGAAGCGGCCGGCGGGGCCGAAGGAGGTGGCGGACAGCCGTCGCGAGGTGCGGGAGGTGTGGCCGGGCAGGTTCATGATGGCTGGGTTCACCTGTCCTTCGTTGCCGGAAAGGAAGGGGTTACTGACGCCGGACAGGTATTTGCGGCCCACTTCCTCGGCCTTTTCCTCGGTTTCGTCCACGTGGACCTTCCACAGGTAGGCGACGTTCTGCGTTCCAGACTTGTAGCCGAATTCGGCGGCGGTGTCGTGGTACAACTGAAAGGCCTCTTTGGTCGGCTCCAGTTTGGTAGCCAGCAGCACCAGGGGGTAGCCCTTTTCCGCTGTCCACTGCACCGTTTCCACGCTGACGGTTGAGGGGATCCAGATGGGGGGATGGGGCTGCTGCAAGGGGCGGGCCCAGGGGTTGACGTAGCGGTAATGGTAGTGCTTGCCCTCCCAGCGGAAGGGGCCGGGGGTAGTCCAGGCTTTGAGCAGGAAATCGTGGGCCTCTTCGAAACGCTCCCGGTTGAAGTGGGGCGGGGAATTATGGGAGTAGCTTTCCCGTCCGCCGCCGCGGACGAAGCCGGAAACCAGGCGGCCGTGGGAAATCATATCGATCATCGCCAGCTGCTCGGCGAGCCAGAGGGGGTCGTCCCAGATGGGGAGGACGTTGCCGAGGATGATGATTTTGGCTTTGCTGGTGATGCGGGCCAGGATGGAGGCGCCGACGTTGGTTACGCCCTGCATGCAGAAGGGGGTGCTGTGGTGTTCGTTAAGCATCAGGGCGTCGAAGCCCATTTCCTCGGCATAGACCTTCTCGTCGAGGTAGCGGTTATACAGCTGCGCGCCGACAGCGGGGTTGTAGTGTTCGTTGGAGATACTGAGGTCGGTGGACTGGGTTCCCATCAAGCCGGACTGGTCATCCTGCCAGGGCTGTTCGGTAAAGTGGCCAATAAGCATGTCAACACCTCAAAAGGCTGGCGGATAGGGTTGCAGGGATGGGGTGGTTGGCGGCAGTTTAGCACCGGCGGGCGGGGGTGGGCAAGGGGGTTAAACTGCCGGGGATATTGGCGGGCGCGGCGCAAGCGCAGCGGGCGCGGCGGAGGCACCAATCGGGTGATGGGGATGCTGGATGAATCGGCCAGCGGAGCATTTCGAGCAGCCGGGCGTCTGATAGATAGGGGAGCAGCCGGGAGAGGATGCCGGGGGCGTCGGGAATGGCGTTTTCGCGGCGGCAGCATTCGAGGTACTGGTGGAGGGCCATGAAGGTATTGAGCCGGAAGCCGCAGCGAGCGATGAGCCGGATGAAGGGCTGGCTGGCGGGAAGGGGCTGCCGCTCGGCGGCCTGACGGGACCAGTAGAGGGAGAAGCTTTCGGCGAGGGGGCGCAGTTTAACGATGGCCAGTTCCAGGGCGTACTTGTGCTTGAGGACGTCAAGGCGGCGCCGGATTTGGGAGAGGGTGTACATGGAAATTGGCCTCCTCAATATGGCAGGGCTGGTGAAACGCTCGTTTTTGGTTTCCTGAGCTGGCAGGGGAAAATTGAAATTTCCCGCCATTTCCGCTCCTTTGGCGTCGTTCTGCCTTTGGCGGGCGCGCTGTGGGACAGCGTCGCAGCGTTGATTTAAGGGCGGGCGGTATTGGACAGGCTGGCGGCGGTTTGCAAATCGGAGAGGTCGTTGGAGAGTTTTTCCATTTCGCTGATGCGGAGGATGAAGGAGAGGGTGTAGCGGGCGGCGCGCAGGCGAAGGGCTGGGTCGGAGGATTGCATGGCATCGGCGAAGACGGAGGCGCAGAGGGGCATCAGGCGCTGAAGTTCCTGAGCGGCTGAGTGGGCCGCTTCCTGACGCACCTGGTCGATTTGGCTTCGGAAGGCGGGGTCGGCCAGCCAGCGGCGCAGGGTAGATTCCCCGATGCCGGAGAGGCGGGCGGCCTGGGCGATGGAGGGGGAGAGGGCGATTACGGGGAGGGCGGCCTGCTGGCGGAAGGTGAGGTCGGAGAGGTCAACCAGCGGGCTGTTTTTGCCTGGCGCTGCCGGGTTATGGCAGGGGACGGGTTGGCCGGCTGGTTCCGGCTTTTGGGTGGCCGGGGAGGGGGGAGTTGGGCGATTGGGATGTCGGGATTTCTTCTGTTTGGTGGACATGAAGCATACGGTTGCCTCGGTGGCCGGTTGGATTTGGCCCGGGCCGGGGGATATGGGGCCATGTATATTATGTTAGGGGTGGTTTACCCTGGATGGGAAGGGGGTGATGACAGGTGAACCACGCTCCGCTGCCGCTTCACCGCGAAAGCCTCCCGGTTCTGCCCGAAGCCGGCTGCGACACTGGCCAGAGCCTCGGGCCTCTCTGCCGCTGCCAGGTGGGCCGTGTCGTCAACCGGCGCCACGTGGCAGCTGGGAACCCTGCGCCGATCGGTGGCCGTGACTGCCGCCGACCGTCAGCCGGGCGGCGGCTGAAGGCAGGAACCGGCAGACCGGGGGCATCGTCCGGAACCCCACCGCCGGGCGCCGCTTCCGGGCAGGCTGTAGCCAGTCTGCCCCCTCGCGGGTCGGCAGGGTTGTTGGGAAGACTGCAAAGGTAAAAATAGAGCCGGTCTGCCCCCTCGCGGGGCGGCAGGGTTGGCCGGCCGTCGGCAGGAAGCCGGGCAGTCGGGGAAATCAGAACCGGAGCCTCAAGGGATTGGCCGCTTCCGCCCCTTGCAGCGCCGCCCGCAGCGCCAGGCTGACCGTCCGGGAAGAACCAACCAGGCTGCCGGGGCCGCCGACCACGGCGCCAGCCAGCTTGCTGATTTGAGATGCGTTGATTTAATCAGCAAACAACGTTACAATGTTATAACAATCAGTTGCAATAACTAATGATGGCATGACTGGTTTCGAACATCTATTGCAGCCGCTCAGAGAGCAAGGGCACAGGGTTACTCCGCAAAGGCTTATCGTGCTGCAAGTGGTAGCCGAAGGCGGCCAGCATATGGGGGTGGACGAAGTGTACCGCAAGGTGCAGGCGGCCTACCCCTACGTTGACCAGGCAACGGTCTATCGCACTTTGCGCCTGTTCAAGAACGCGGGTCTGGTAACCGAGGTGGCCATTGGCGACCGTTTGCACTATGAGCTGACGCACCCGGAAAGCAGACACCACCATATGGTTTGCCGCCAGTGCTTTGGCGCTTTTAATCTCAGTCCGCATTACCTGGAAGCCTTCAGCAATGCCCTGGTGGAAGAATTCGGGTTCATTCCCGACCTGGACCACTTCACCATAACCGGTCTCTGCGTTAATTGTCGTGCCGAAAGAGGACTTTCCGCAGACCACAGCGCTTAGTCTATGAAACTGTCAATCACCAAACCGGTAAGCACTTTGCAAATAATTCTGCGTTTCCTGTGTCTCTGCTTTGCCCTGGGCGCATTGGCGGCGTTGGGGTGTGCGTCCAACGCTTCGCCGCCTCCTTCAACCTTGCCGTCGGCTGACCCGGTAGCCGGGCAGCGGCTCAAAGTAGCCAGCACCGTTTCCCCCATTACCAGCCTGGTGGAAAATATTGGCGGCGACCGCATTGAGCTGGTAGGGCTGGTCCCGGAGGGCACCAACTCGCATACCTTTGAACCTTCGCCTTCAGTGGCGGCGGCGCTGGTTGACGCTGACCTGTTCGTCGCCAATGGCCTTTTTCTGGAACAGCCCACCATCCGGCTGGCGGAGGCTAACCTGGGAACTGACGCCAGAACGCTTCTTCTGGCAGAGAAGACGGTTACCCGGGAGGAATGGGTGTTTGATTTTTCCTTTCCGGAAGGGGATGGACACCCCAACCCCCACCTGTGGACGGCGCCCCACCTGGCTCTGAAATACGCCGAACTGATTCGGGATGAATTGGCGGCGCTGGACCCGGGCAATGCGGAATATTATCTGGAGAATTTCAGCCGCCTTCAGTCCAGACTGCAAGACCTGGACCGGAGAATAATGGCGGCGACCCAGACGATACCGGCGAGGAATCGCAAGCTGCTGACTTACCACGATTCCTTCCCTTACTTTGCGCCGCGTTACGGCTTTGAGATAATCGGCGCCATTCAGCCTTCGGACTTCACCGAGCCTTCGGCCCGGGAAGTGGCGCAACTGATTGACCAGGTGCGGGAGGCGAAGGTGCCGGCGATATTTGGTTCCGAGGTCTTCCCCAGTCCGGTAATGGAGCAGATAGCCGAAGAGGGCGGGGCCGTTTTCGTGGCTCAGCTGCGAGACGATGACCTGCCCGGCGCGCCGGGCGACCCCAACCATACCTATATGGGCCTGATTCTGGAGGATGCCAGGATTATCGTTGCGGCGCTGGGCGGCGATGTTTCTGCCCTGGAGGGCTTTGACCCTGGCCCGGTATTTAACGGCGAAAGCGGCGCCGTTTACCCCCAGTAATACGATGCTGAATAATTTAAGGTAGGCTAATGTTACATCCCTTTCCGCACCATCGCGGCAATGGACTGCCAATTGTAGAGTTTAAGGATGTTACCGCCGGCTACGAAGGCCATCGGGTTTTAACCGGCGTCAACCTGAGAATAATGTCCGGGGATTTTGTGGGTTTTCTGGGGCCCAGCGGCTCGGGCAAAACCACCCTTTTGCGCACGATTCTGGGGGCAGCGCGCGTTTTCGCCGGCGAAACCCGGATTGCCGGCGAAGCTGCCGGCAAGGGGCGTTCCCGAATTGGGTACGTGCCGCAACTGGAGACTATCGACTGGAACTTTCCGGTTACGGTCGGCGAAGTGGTTATGATGGGTTATACCCGCCGCAGCCCGCTCTTTCCCTGGCACCGCAAACAGGATTGGCGAAAAGCGCGGGAAATGATGGAGCGGCTGGGCATCGGACACCTGGAGCGTCGGCATATCCGGCAGCTTTCCGGTGGCCAGCAGCAGCGGGTATTTCTGGCGCGCGCCCTGGTAAGCGACCCGTCCCTGTTGCTGCTGGATGAGCCGACCAACGGGGTTGATATAAGGACCAGAGATGAGGTTATGCATCTGCTGCATGACCTGAACCACCTGGGCATTACCATTGCCATGACTACCCACGAAATTAATGCTGTGGCGGCGCATTTGCCCTGGCTGGTCTGCCTCAACGGCCATGTGCTGGCTGAAGGCCCCCCCGCAGAAGTAATTTCCCGCGACGTTCTGAGCCTTACTTACGGGGCCGAGATGCCGGTGATTGAACATGATGGCATGACGCTGGTGGCCGAGAGTCCCCACCATTTTGGGCGTAATGGCAACGGGACGGCCGCCGGCAGTTGGTCTGACCGCAACGGAAGCCCCGGCAAGCCTGACCGTCCTTTGGAGGGTCATTCAATCCAAAGGGCAGCTATGACGGAAACGACCGCGACCGGAGCTTGATAAAGACGGAATGGGCCAGGCGCGGAGCTTGGTATGATTAGCAGGTAAGGAAATTGCTGGAACCCTTCAGCTACCAGTTCTTTGTTCGGGGAATAATTGCCGCCACCCTGGCCGGCGGCCTTTGTGGACTGGTGGGGGTGTATATCATCCTGCGCCATATGTCCTACATCGGACATGGTTTAGCGCATGCCATTTTTGGCGGCGCTGTGGTAAGCCACTTCATTTTTTTCAACGTCATCTTTTCCGGCGTTGTGGCCGGTTCTCTGGGGGCCGGTCGGCCCGGCGAAAGTTATTACCTGGTTGGCGCAATTCTATGGGGGTTTGCTGCTGCTTTGCTGATAACCCTGGTGGCCCGCAAGCGCATTATCGGCGCCGATGCTGCGATAGGCGTCATTACCACCGCCAGTTTTGCGCTGGGGATCGCCTTCATCAGCTTCACCAATTCCTTTCGCGACTTTGAGGCCCAGCTCTTTGGCAACATTCTGGGGGTAACCTCAACCGACGTGGCGGTCATTATTATTGTTACGGCGGCAGCCGGCATCGTATTGCTGACGGGGTACAAGCAGTTCCTGTTTGCCACCTTCGAGCCGGAAGTAGCCGGCTTCTACGGTGTTCCCACAGTATGGATGGATGCTATATTTTCCCTGGTGCTGGCGGCGGCCATCGTCGCCTCGCTGGACGTGCTGGGAGTTACCATGATTGCGGCGGCCATAGTCATTCCGCCCATCGTGGCACGCCTGCTGACGCACCGTTTCCGGACGATGATTTACCTTTCTACCCTCACCGGGGCCATATGCGGTTTTGGCGGTGTTTATGTCAGTTGGCAGGCCGACATATCCTCCGGGGCCAGCGTAGTGCTTTTCTCATCCGGCTTGTTCATTCTGGCGCTGGTTTACAACAGCTTAAAGGGTATGCTAATCTTGGGCGCCGGGAAGATGACGCGAGTCGTTGGCGGTTCGCAAGGTCATACCTCCCAGTTTGACTAGTTGGACCAAATAACCGTTGCCCCGGAACTTGCCCGACAGGGGCCGCCCGGAATGTTCTAATGCTGGCTCCGGGCCGCGTTGACCTGGCGGCGTTCCGGCCTGCAACCGGCGAGCTTCCCCTGGCGGGAGACTGCCGGCATATAGCGTAAGGGGGGACGCTGATTATGGCGCATACCCACCAGCATGCCCACTTGCAGCCAACCCAGGAGCACCGGGGGTTCCGGCGCGGCGCAGCCTTCATCATTGGCGGGTTAACCGGCGGCCACGGCGTTTTCCACTGGATTGCCCAGAGCTTTATTGTGGTACTGCCCGAAGTGCGGGACCTGCTGCTGGGCGGCAGCGTGGTCGCCACTACCAGCATTCAGACTACGCGGGAAATAGCTTCCGGCGTCGTCTCGCTGCCCGGCGGGGTATTGACCGACGCCCTTCGCCGTTACTGGGGTTGGGTAATGGCCGTCTGCATGGCCTTGTTCGGCATTGGCTGGCTGCTGATGGCCGCCGGGGGCTGGGCGGTTCCCGGCAGCCACTGGCTGACTTCCGAGCAGCTCCCGGCTGCCGGCGGAACGGAAACCTCTCTGAACGTACCGGGCTATCTGCTGCTGATTATCGGGATGGCAGTGGTGGGAATGGCGGCGTCTTTCTGGCATCTGCCGGCGATGGCGGCCCTCTCGGCTCAGTTCAGTCACCGCCGCGCCTCGGTGCTTTCCTTCCACGGGGTGGGCGGCAACGTAGGCGACGTGGCTGGGCCGGTCTTGACCGGTCTGCTGCTGGCTACCTTTACCTGGCAAGCGATCATCACCATTTATGCGGCTGTACCCGTCTTTCTGGCTTTTCTGGTTTTCTGGGCTTTCCGGGATATTGGGCACCGGGCCCAGGCGGCTGCCGGCGCCCGGCAAACCAGAACCATGCGCCACCAGGTAGAGGAAACCAGAATACTGGCCCGCAATGGGCGAATGTGGGGGATTACCCTGGTGGCGGGCCTGAGGGGTATGGCTTACATTGGCTTCATAACCGTGCTGCCGCTTTACCTGGCCGATGAATTGGGGCTGATTTCCGACAGGAGTCAGGGCGGCGGGTTCGAGAATTTGTTCATTCGGGGGTCGCTGATTGGCCTGCTGGTTCTGGTAGGCATTTTTGCCAGCCCGGTAATGGGCTACCTGTCTGATCGACTGGGCCGCAAGCTGGTGCTGATTCCCGGCATGCTGGTTCTGGCAGTGTTGACGCTGCTGATGGCTTTTTGGGGCGATAACCTGGCAGTGATGACGGTTTTGCTGGCGGGGTTGGGGCTGTTCCTTTACAGCGACCAGCCTATTCTTACCGCTTCGGCCATGGATATTGTGCGGGAGGGCACGGCGGCGACGACCCTCGGCATGATGTCCACTTCCCGCTTCGCCTTCAGCGCTGTTTCTCCCCTGCTGGCCGGCTGGCTTTATGGCATTAACCCGGATAACTTGTTCTACTATACTGCCGGCCTTTACGTGGCGGCCATCGTCATACTTGCTTTGATTCGCCTGCCCCAGGGCTCGCCGGCCCGCCCGGAGGCTGGCAGCCCCGACCAGGGACACAATCCTGAAGGCAACCCGGGCGGGCAAGGTCATCAACACAGGGGCGCTGAAGCTGAGGGCGACGGGCATGGACATAACCGTGACCGTGGCCGTTCCTGATTGGCGATGCCTTTGCGTGGTTCGCGTCAGCCGGACACGGTGGAGCTGTTTTGAACTGCCCTGGTTGCGGCTGCGAGGCTCCTCCGGATGCCTGCCGATGCGCCCACTGCGGGGCGGGCCTGACCGGGGAAGCAGCCTCCGATGCTGCGGAGGCCGCAGACCCGGCTGAATTGCGCGCAACTATACAGAGTCTGCAAGCGCAGCTGGCCGGGCTGACCCGGCGCATCTATGCGCTGGAAAACGCCGCTGCGGCTCCGCCGGCCCAGGGGCAACAGCCCCGGGGAGAACCGGCGTCCCGGGAGGGATCCACCGTCGCATCATCCCGGGGTGGCGGCGCCGCTGGTTCGCCGCCGGCGCCGGCCCGGAGCGCCGCCGCGCCGCCGCCGTCCGGCAGCAGCCGGAGCGACTGGCCGGGCCTTTCGGCATGGAACTGGGAATGGCTGATTGGCGGCAACTGGATGGCGCGCATCGGCGTTCTGGCGTTGATTATCGGGGTTGGTTTCTTCCTTAAACTGGCTTTCGATAACGACTGGATTGGCGAGACGGGGCGGGTGGTTCTGGGCCTGGCGGCGGGCCTGGCGCTGCTGGGCGGCGGCGAATACTGGGTAAGGAAATACCCGGTTTGGGCCCAGGCGGTTACCGGCGGCGGCATTGCCATTCTTTACCTGTCGGTCTTTGCCGCCTTTGTCCTGTACGGCCTGATGCCGGCCTGGGCGGCGCTGGCTTTTGCCGGCCTGGTAACCCTGAGTGCCGCCGGCCTGGCTCTGCGCTACGAAGCCCGGGTTATTGCCGTGCTGGGCATTCTTGGGGGCTTTGCTACGCCTCTGTTCCTGGCCGACAAGCTGCCGGCGCAATGGGCTTTGCTGGTTTATGTTCTGGTGTTGGACCTGGGAGTTCTGGCGCTGGCTACCTTCCGCAACTGGCGCTGGTTTACTCTGCTGGCCCTGGTGGGGTCGCTGGCGCTCTTTCTTTTTTGGTACGCCGAACTGGAGCCGGCCACGCCCCTGGCGCAGGTGGGCATTACCCTTATATTCCTCATCTTCGTTGGCGCGACTACCCTGTTCCACCTCATCTGGCGGCGGCGTCCCAACCCGCTGGACCAGGGCCTGATTACGCTGAACGGCCTGGCCTATTTCGGCGTCAGCTATATGCTAATGTTCGACGAGTACCGGGTCTGGATGGGTGGTTTTACTTTATTGCTGGCGCTGTTCTACGGGCTGCTGGGATATGGGATTCTGGCCCGCTTCCGGGAACAAGCGCAGCTGAGCCTGTTCGCCCTGGGTCTGGCGCTGGTTTTCCTGACGGTGGCCGTGCCGGTGGAATTTGACGGCCCCTGGGTCTCCGCGGCGTGGGCGGCGCAAGGCGTCGTTCTGGTCTGGTTATCCTTTATTCAGGGAATGCGCCAATTACGCTGGGCCGGCATAGCCATTCTGACCCTGCTTATTTTCTGGCTGGTATTCTACGATCCGACCTATTTGCCCGGGGCAGGAAGGGACTCTGATTTCAGGGTCAACTGGCCGGTGGTTAACTGGTACTTCTTCCCCTTCGCCGCTGCGGTTGTGGCCCTGTATATGGCTGCCTATTGCTGGTGGCGGTGGCAGGAGCGGCTGGCTTATTCCTGGGAGCGTCAACTGGTTCCGGTTCTGCTGGTGGCGGCCAATGTTCTGACTCTTTCTGCCCTGAGCGTGGAGATTATGGAGAGTGTTTATCCGGGTTTTCCGGGGCTGACCCCGGAGGCCCGGGATAACATAATCAGCCTGGGGCTGAGTGTTTTCTGGGCGCTTTATGCGGCCATATTGATTGTTTTGGGAATCGTCTTGCGAAACCGATGGCTGCGTTTGGGCGGGCTGGGTTTGCTGGCTGTACCGGTGGTTAAGCTCTTTGCCTATGATGCCTTCGAGATGGATCAGGTGTACCGGGTTGCCGCCTTCGTTGGCCTGGGAGGGTTACTGGTTATCGGCGGCTTCCTGTACCAGCGTCATAGTCGAGCCATTCGGGGGTTTCTGCTTGAATAGGCGCAGTTTATTTCCCGCATCGCTTCGGGCCGGGCTGGGCCGGCCCGGCCTGCTTTTGCTGCTGGTTCTTGCTGGTTTTTTGCTGGTCAAGCCGGTTTGGGCGGACTTTGCGCCGGCAAACTGGCAGTACCTCAAGCCGATTGTTCTGCCGCCTGACGCTGCTGCCGGGCAGCTGGTGGAGTTGACCCTGGACCGCGAGGTCTTTGCCGGGTCTGCCCAGGGACAGGTTGATTTGCGCATATTGCAGGACGAGGTCCGGGAAGTTCCTTACCAACTGGAAGTGGCTGACGGCAGCAGTCGCCGGGAGTCGGCGCCGGCAAAGGTGCGGGACCGCAGCTACCTGGAAGGGGCGCACTCCAGCTTTGTGGCAGACCTGGGGCCGGAGCCGGCCCTGCACAACGAGGTGGAAATCGATATTGACCGGGCTGATGCGTCCAATAGAAACTTCCGGCGGCAAACTCTGGTAGAAACCAGTTTCGACGGGGAGACCTGGGCCGTGGCCCGCGAGGGGGCGGAAATCTATGACTTCACCGCCGATGAGGGAGAGTTCAACGCCCGCGATACGGGAATCAGCTACCCGGAAACCGCTGCCCGTTACCTGCGGGTTCGCGTGATTAACGGGCCGAACCGGCCGCTGGATATTGAAGGCGCCAGCGTGTTCCGCAGCGTGGCAGCGCCGGCAGCGTCAACGGCCTACACGCCCCGGGTTCTGCTAGCGGCGGATGACGGGGAGCGGGGTATTGCCAGAACGGTGGTGGATTTGGGAAGGCAAGGAATTCCCACCAGTCGATTGTCTTTCCAGAGCAGGGCGGCGAACTTTCACCGCCAGGTGGTCATTGCCGGCAGCAACGACGGCGAGGCCTGGCAGGAGCGGGCTTCGGCTGAGGTTTATTCCTTTGACTTGCCTGAGTTTGTCGGGAGCCGGCTGGCGCTGGAGTACCCGGAGAGCAGCTATCGTTATTACCAACTTTCGGTGCATAACGGGGATAATCTGCCGCTGCCGATGGAGCGCATTACCTTGCACAGCGTCGATCGCCGGCTGCGTTTTATGGCGGAACCCGGGGGCGAATACCGGCTTTATTACGGCAATCCGTTGGCCCGGCAGCCCGATTATGACCTGGCGGCGATGGTGCAATACATGGATACGGGCGATCTGCCGGAGGCGACTCTGGGCGCCGGGCGGCCCAATGAAGCCTTCAGTGGTTTCGACGTGCCGTTGACCGAGCGTTACCCCTGGCTGCTGCCGTCAGGCATTGTGGCGGCGGCGGTGGCTATTGCCGGCCTGCTGTTTGGCGTTTTCCGCAAAGCTAAAAGCCTGCTGCCGCCGCCCGGGGCAGAACCCGGAGCGTAAAACCGGCCGGCGTTGCTGCCGGGTGCTGCCGGGTGCGTTAACGGATGCGAAGGGTTAATAGCTGATGGCATTCCGGGACGCTGCCGGACCGTCCTGGCGGTTTGTGGTGTTTGCCGGTGAGTCTGGCAGCGTCGGAAGAGCGGGAGGCGCTAATAGAAAACTGCGCTGCCCACGCCGCCGCCGGCAGCGATTACTTCGCCGGTAATGGCCCAGGCCTTGTCGGAAGCCAGGAAGGCGGTGAGGAAGCCTATTTCCTCGGCATCGACCATTCGGCAGATGGCATTGCCCCGGGCTGAGCCGGGGGCGAAATCCTGCTGCTCTACTGCTTCCGGGGTAATGCCCTGCTGCGCGGCCCGGGTGGACAATGTTCCGGCAGTGCGCTCGGTGCGGGTAGTGCCCGGGTGGATGCAGTTGACCGTGATTCCGTAGCGGCCCAGGTCAACGGACAGGGTTTTGGTGAGGTGAACCAGGGAAACGTTGCGGGCGCCGCCACTCAGGTTGCCGGCGTTGCGGGCATTGCCGCCGCTGATGTTGATGATTCGCCCCCAGCCCTGTTCCTTGAGCAGAGGAATGGCCGCCCGGGAGCAGCGCAAGGCTCCTACGTACTTGACGTCGAAGTCCCGCAGCAGTGAATCTTCGTTTACCTGTTCGATGTAACCAATGGCATCGTCGGAACCGCCGGGGAGGGAGGCGCTGTTGACCATAACGTGCAGCCCTCCCAGCCGTGCAGCGGCTTCGGCGACTGTTCGGTTAACCTGCCCGGTTTGGGTGGCATCCATAGTCATGGGGATGATGGTACGGCCGGTGGCGTCGGCGATTTCTTTGGCCGAGGCCTCCAGCTCCGCCGCAGTTCGGGAAGCGATTACCACGTCGCAGCCTTCCTGGGCTAAAACCCGGGCGATGGCCTTGCCAATGCCGCGACCGCCGCCGCCGACGAAGGCCTTTCGGCCAGCTAATCCAAAATCCATGTTTCATTCTCCTTTCAGATGGGTGCGCGGGGGCATTCTACACAAAGGCGGATACCGGGGCAAGCTGAAGGCGCTGGCAAGGGAAAAGGAAGGGGCGGGACAGCCTGCGCTGTCCCGCCCGGTAGATGTCTGAGGGGAAGGATTGGAGAGGGCGGCTAGTCGCCCATGGTGCGAACAGTGCCGCGATGGTAACGGTCCACGGTAGTATCCGGATCCCAATCGGCAGGCACCTCACTGGCCCAGGGGGGCACCGGGTCGTCGAAGGTAAAGACAAAGTCCCGGTCGCCGCGGCCCCGCTTGAACAATTCCCTGGAAGTGGGGTATTCGTAATAAATTTCCAGGCGGTTGCCTTCCGAGTCGGCGAAGTACATACTGCGCTGGTTGGCGTGTTCTACCAAACGGTCCACCGTAACCCCGTGGCTGACCAGATGGTTATAGGCGTCTTTCATATCTTCGTGGCTATCCACCTTGATGGCGATGTGGGCGACGCCTACCTGGTTGTGTTCCGGGGCTTCGGCGGCGGTTTCCGGGTCTTCCACTGGCGACAGGTCGAACACGTGGCCTTCCTGGACGTCGTCCCGGCCCAAGCTCATAAATACGCCGCCATGCTCCGGGTCTTCTTCTTCAATCACAAAGCCGAGAACTTCGGTGTAGAACCTTTTGGCCCGTTCAATGTCCCTGACGCGAACGGCAGCATGTCCGATGCGAGAAAGCTTGATTGCCATTGATACGCCTCCAGCTAACAACTGAAATCTGAAAGCACTATATATTAAGGGAACCGGGTAGTCAATACGGGTTGCCGCCGGCGGAAATACCGGCGCAAAGGGGTTATTGTCAGCCGCCGGTCAGCATACTTCAGGGTGGGTTTTCAGCCCAAAATGCTGGAATTGTGGTAAATTAAAGCGCAGTCGAGCGCCCGGCGGCGTAAGCCGGGCGTCAGGGGAGGAAGAGATGCTGGATTATAAGCCAAACATTGTGCTGGCCACGCAAGAGTACGATGTCGTCGGCACCAGGCCCATTCGCCATGATGGGCCGGACAAGGTAATGGGTCGGGCGCGCTACGCCGCCGACGTTCATTTAAGCGGAATGCTGCACGGCAAGATTTTGCGCAGCCCCCACCCGCACGCCCGTATTCGGGGGATTGACGCCCGCCGGGCCCTGGCCTTGCCGGGGGTAGCTGCTGTGGTAACCTCCGCCGACTTTCCCGAGGTTTCCGCCGAGGTTTCGGACCTGTCCGAGGGGGCCAACGTTAATTATGGCTTCTACAGCCGCAACGTTATGGCCCGGGAAAAGGCGCTCTATCGAGGCCATGCGGTAGCTGCGGTGGCGGCAGCCAGCCCTCATCTGGCCGAGGAGGCCCTGTCCCTGATTGATGTGGACTATGAGGTATTGAGGCCGGCGCTGAATGCGGAGGAGGCTTTGGCTGAGGATGCGCCCCTGGTACACGAGCGGCTGGTTACCTTTGACAGCCCCAGCTGGCGGCCGGGGGCGTGGGGCGATCAGTCGGGCAAGGTTACCAATCTGGCGAACCGGTTCGAGTACACTCTGGGCGACCCGGAACGGGGCTTTGCCGAGGCTGACGTGGTGGCGGAGCGGGAGTTCCATACCCGGCCGGTGCATCAGGGCTACATTGAACCCCATTCAGCGACGGCCCAGTGGAATACCGACGGCACGGTTACCATCTGGGCCAGCAGCCAGGGTCATTTCGCGCTGCGCGACCATACTTCCACCATTCTGGGGCTTCCCGTCTCCGGGGTTAAGATAATTCCGATGGAGATTGGGGGCGGCTTTGGCGGCAAGGGTATGGGCGGCTGCTACCTGGAGCCGGTGGCGGCTGCCCTTGCCCGCAAGACGGGAAAGCCGGTGAAGATTGCCATGACCCGCAACGAAGTCTTTCTGGGCACCGGCCCGGCTCCGGCTACGCATATAAAGGTAAAGGTCGGCGCGGCCAGGGACGGGCGGATTACCGCCGCCGAAGCCCACCTGACCTATGAGGCTGGCGCCTTTCCGGGATCTCCGGTGGCCTCGGCCTGCCGCACTATGTTTGCCCCTTACGCCATACCCAACGGCTATATTGAAGGGCTGGATGTGGTGGTGAATACCCAGAAGGCGGCGGCTTATCGTGCGCCGGGTTCGCCGACTGCCGCCTTTGCCGCCGAAACAGCGCTGGACGAGGTTTGCGAGAAACTGGGGATGGACCCGGTGGAGTTTCGCCTGCTTAATGCGGCTAAAGAGGGCGACCGCCAGATTACCGGCCCCACTTTTCGCAGGATTGGCATGGTGGAATTGTGCCAGGCGGCGCAGCAGCACCCTCACCTGGCGGAGCCGGTTGCGGGCCGGAACCGGGGACGTGGCGTGGCCGCCGGCTGCTGGATGAACGGCACCGGGCCGGCCAGCGCGGTAGCCAGCGTTAACCCGGATGGCACCGTCAGCCTGGTGGAAGGCTCCCCGGATATTGGCGGCAGCCGGGCGGCCATGGCCATGCAGCTGGCCGAAGTGCTGGGCATTGCCGCCGAAGATGTGAAGCCCTCCATTGCCGACACTGACTCGATCGGCTATAGTTCCGGCGCCGGCGGCAGCGGCGTAACCTTCAAGATGGGTACGGCGGTTTACCAGGCGGCTGAGGATGTGCGGCGTCAGATGATTGAGCGGGCGGCGAAAATCTGGGATGTGCCGGTGGAGGATGTGGAGTATAACAAGGGCGTGCTCAGCCACAAGTCCGACTCGGAATTGAGGCTGACCTTCAACCAGTTGGCCCGGCGGCTCAACGGCAGCGGTGGGCCGGTCGTGGGGCGGGCGACGGCCAACCCGGCCGGCGTGGGCAACGCTTTCGGGCTGCACATTGTGGATGTGGCGGTGGACCCGGATACCGGCAAGGTGGATGTTCTGCGCTATACGGCCTTGCAGGATGCCGGCAAGGCAATTCACCCGAGCTACGTGGAAGGCCAGATTCAGGGCGGCGCAGTGCAGGGCATCGGCTGGGCCCTGAACGAAGAGTATTACATGGACGGTGAAGGCTTGATGGTTAATTCCAGCTTTCTGGACTACCGAATGCCGACCTCGCTGGATTTGCCGATGATTGATACGGTAATCGTGGAGGTGCCCAACCCCGGTCATCCGCTGGGGGTGCGGGGTGTAGGCGAGGTATCGCTGGTGCCGCCGATGGCCGCCATAGCCAACGCCATTCATAACGCCGTGGGCCTGCGGATGAACAGCCTGCCAATGAACTCGGCCAACATTCTGGAGACCCGCTGGCGTCAGGAGGAGGGTACGGAGTAGCGCCTTTCAGCCGGTTAACCTGGGAGCAGGGAAAGGGGCGGGGTTACCTTGCCCCTTTCGGGTTGTCGGGTTCAAGTCATTGTAGTCTGATAGCCATGTACGGCGACGTGCCGGGCTATCTGCTCATTGGCAAACTTCTGCGCCTCGAATAAGTCAACCAGATCCCGAGGTCCGTTCACGTAAAGCCGCCCGTTCAAGGCATTGTCATTCCGCAGCTCTTCCAAAGTCAATTTGTTTCGCTTCAGTGCGTTGCAGGTGCGGTGAAGCAGGGCTAGGTTGTAAAGCTCATCATTGCCCTGGGTTCCTTCACTGGCTTTTCTGGCCCGGATGTGGTCAACCTCCAGCAGGGTATCATCGAGCGTCCCGTTGGGCCGGCGGGGTTCATACCCACAGCCCCAGCAGACTGGGCCAAAGCGTTCAATCAACAGCTTCCTGGCTTCGTCTTTGGAGATGCGCCCGGACCAACTGGATGATTGGGTGGTTTTTGCCGCCCTTTTGCTTTGCGCCAGATTGTGGAACGGCGCCGGGTCTCGGTCAGTTCTTTTGGGTAGTTCGTTAGGGCCGATGGTTCTGGACGCGGCCTCTGGCAAGTTGGTTTGATGTTCGCCCAAAGCCTGCCGGGTTGCATCGGTCATATCGGACAAGGCAAAGCCATTCAGGTAGAACCGCCGTTTGAGCATAGTCCAGGAACGGTAAGCCATATCGCAGGCAATCCACTTACGCCCTAACCGCTCGGCGGCTATGGCAGTGGTGGCGCAGCCGGCGAATATATCCAGCACCATATCCCCTTGGTTGCTAGATGCCTCAATAATCCGTTCATAGAGCGCCAGTGGTTTCTGAGTGGCATAGCCGGTATCTTCCTGACGTCTCTTTACGAGGTGATAAGCGTATAGTTGCTTAATATCGTTCCAAACAGTCGACAGCGGTACGCCTTTGGATTCGTCAAGGTATTGCCGTTGCACCTCGCCGTTGGCCCTTTTTCTGGTACGATAAATTCTTCCGACTTCATCTGTGAAGGTAAAACGTTCTCTAATATACTTCTCCGAATAAGGCAGATGAATTGGATTGTAGATGTGACTGCCGTATTTCTTGCCATAAGCCCACAAGGTTTCGTGCGCCTTGATGTGTTTTGCACCTCCTGCACGACCTCCAGACGGAGTGCCATAATTCCAAATGACCTCGCTAATTTGATTCTCAAATCCGAAGATGGAATCTAGCAACATTCGCAGGTAGCTGTTGGCGTGACTGTTACAATGGACATAAATGCTCCCGGTATCCTTTAACACCCGTCGACATTCCAATAGCCGCACCGCCATAAATGCTATATAGGCGGCTTCGTTCTCATTGGCGCAGGCTTCTACTGCTTCAATAACAGCGTGGACTTTAGGATAGTCGTCTTGTATTTGCATTTTCCAAGCGGGATGGACATCATCATCCCAGTTCCAATGGTCCATGACACGGGTTGAACCTATCCCTTCGTTGTGCTGTACGCCGTGTTGCTTTGCTAGCGCCTTCTCTTCGGCCAACTCTGCTTCTGTAATTGCTGGTTTGGGATCCCTCGTGAAGGTCTCGTTAGTGGCAAACGGTGGGTCGATGGCTATCAGATTGATGCATTCATTGTTCAATGACCGCAGGAAAAGCAGATTGTCCATTATGGCCAGGGTTCGGTTGGCTGGTTGGCTGGTTGGCTGGTTGGCTTCCGGTTGCCGGTTGCCGGTTGCCGGTTGCCGGTTGCCGGTTGCCGGTTGCCGGTTGCCGGTTGCCGGTTGCCGGTTGCCGGTTGCCGGTTGCCGCTTTCCGCTTTCCGCTTTCCGCTTTCCGCTTTCCGCTTTCCGCTACGAAATCATTCACCATAGCAGATTTACCTTCCAATTTCAATATTTGGCCGCTGAATACAAGGTAGGGCGTTGGAGCGTTTTCACCGGGCAGTTTTGCCCGGTTCCGGTAATTTAGCCCTGCCGGTTCAGGATGTCAACCTCTGGCCGTCAGCGGGGTTTCCGCTGCGTTTGCCGTCCTTATCGGCTGGCAGACGGACTGGCGGGGTTCGCTGGGAGGCCGGTTCCGTGGGCAGTATGGCGGTTCCCGGACGGAGACAGGGCTGGTGGCTGCTGAAGTCAGGAGCGGAAGAGCCTGGGGGTAACGGCGACGAGGGCGCCGGTCAGTATTATGCCCAGTGAGCCGATGATGGCGGCGGCCCAGGGGGCGCCCCAGAGGGCGGCCATCTGTCCCACGCCGGCGCTGCCGCCGGTGTAGGCGAAAATTGCCAGGGCCCGCAGCCCCAGTACCCGGCCCCGATACTCGGCCTGGGTGGTGCGCAGCAGCAGGGTCAGCATCATGACTTGCGAGGAGGAAAAGGCGGCCCCGGTTACCAGCAGAATAGCCATAGAGAGGTAGAGGGAGCTGGACAGGGAAAAGAGGAACATGCTGCCGTGCCAGAGCAGAATGGCCAGAATCATCAGCTTGCCCACGTTTTGCAGGTTGCGGATTGAGGCCCAGGCGATAGAACCGCATAACGCCCCGACGCCAAAAGCGGAAGCCAGGTAACCCAGCCCGGCCGAATCGGTATGCAGCACATCCCGGGCAAAAATGGGCATCAGGGCAGTATGAAAAGGCCAGCCGGTCAGGTTAATGATTACCGCCATAAGCAGGGTGGCCCATAGAATCTGTTCGCCGCGCACGTAGCGCAGCCCGGCGGCCACGGTTTGCAGCACCGACTCTTGGGGGCGGCGGACGACCGGGCGGTGGGGGCGGACAAAGGTTACCGATACGCCGCTGGAAAAGTAGAGCAGGATGATGACGGTGTAAGCGCCTTCCGGGCCGAAGGCGGCGTAGAGCAGGCCGCCAAACAGGGGGCCGAGGATGCTGGAAATGTTCTGGCCCATGCTGGTCAGGGCGGCGCCGTTGCCCAGCTTATCCTCGGGTAGAGTGTCGCCGACCAGGGCCTGGGCCGAGGGCATCTGGAAGATGCGCACCAGGCCGGCGCCCAGCGTAACGGCGAACAGGTGCCAGACTTCCAGCAGCCCGGTAAGAATCAGGGTTAGAACCAGCAAACCGAGGCCGGTCATCGCCACCTCGACGGCGGCCAGCAGACGATGGCGCGGCAGTCGGTCGGCGATGGCGCCGGCAAAGAGGGCCAGAAAGTTAACCCCCATGCGGGCGGCGGCAATCAACCCTACCAGCAGCGGGTCATCGGTCAGCTGATAAACGAACCAGCCCAGAACCACTGCTTCCATTTGGTTGCCAACCTGGAATTGAACGATGGAGGCCCATACCAGGGCAAAGTTTCGTTGTCCCAGAATGGAGACGGGGTAAAAAGCCTGTTTCAGCGCTGGCGAGATTCGCATCCGGATGCTTCCAGTTGGCCGCTCTGTCTTGGTTTACGGTAAGGTGACTGCATAACTGCGCAGTGGGCCGGCCGGTTCGGGCCGAAAGGGCTGAACCGGCCGGCGTTAACCGGTGAAAGGTCAGCGCTGCTGTTGGGCGGATTAACCGGCCAGCTCCTCTGCCGGGGTAATTTGCAGCGTGATGTTGTAGCCGTCCGGGTAAGTGGTCGTGTGGCCCCGTCCGGTCAGGTCTTCAATCAGGCGGACGTCGCCGGGTTCGAAGGTGTGGGAGGAGCCGTCGCTGAGGCCGATGATGGTTCGACCGACAACGCCGATTTGCCAGCGGCGGCGGGGCGCAGGATGAAAGTCGGAAAAATGTCCCGGTTCCCGCTGGGAGACGCTGAAGTTCATTCGCGCCCCGTCAAGTTGTATCCCCTTGATGGCATCTTCCGATAGCTCTTCAAGGTGCGTTTCACCGTCTGGGCCGGTGTACATTCGGTAAACACCCATTGCAAAACTCCTTCAATCAGTTATGGCTCATGCTGGCCCCGGGGCGCCGAACCCGGTTGCCCGCACAAGGCTGCTGCCGGGCGGCATAAACGGGTTAGCTGGCGAACTGGCGCTGGTACAGGGCGTCCAGTGCGGCAGCCTGGGCCGGGGTCAGGCCTGGCAAGTCGGAGCAGGCGGCTGCTTCGGCCACCTCGGCGGCGTTCTTGAAACCGGGGGTTACGGTGGCAATCCGGTCGTTGTCCAGGCAGAAACGCAGGGCGGCCTGAGACAGGGTGGTATAGGGACTATCGGTCAACAGGTCGGGAGCCGCCCGACCGGCCCGGGCAAAATCTCTGGCCACGTCAGAATCGGCAGCTACTTCCCGGTCCAGCCGTTCCACCAGGGCCCCGGCGGCGTGGGAGCGAATGCCGATGACTCCGACATTGTGCTGCTGCGCCGCCGGCAGCGACTGGCCCTGGTCAATGTCGTCAAAACCGGGCGGCGGCGGCGTCAGGGCGGTGCGGTTCAGCAGGTTGTACAGGATTTGAGCGGTATCGAAAATGCCGCTGGCCAGGGCCGCCTGAACCACCGCCGGGTGGCCGTCCCAGGCGGTTATGCCGATGAAGCGGCACTTTCCCTCGGCGACCATGGTCTGCATGGCCCGGCCCAGAGCCAGGCAGTCTTCCAGGTTCAGCAGCAGGGCATAACGGGGCGGCGGGCCGACGGCCGCCAGGTACTGGCCCCGTTCCAGCCCAAGCTGGTGATGCACCTGAAGCAAATCCACGTAGTCGGCGCCCAAACGGAGCAGGCTGGCCTCCAGCGACTGGCGCACGGCGGCGGTCATATTTTCCTGGCTGGCCCGGGCTTCTTCCGATGGCAGCCGGACCTTGGTGGCGATGTACGCTTCATGCCGACGACCGGCGAGGCCCCGGCCCAGGTTTTCTTCGGACCGGCCCCCGCCGTACCTGGGGGAAGTATCGAAGAAGTTAACCCCCAGGGCCAGAGCCTGCTGGACTGCCTGCTGGCACTCCCGGTCGGTGGCTGGGCCCCAAACGTGGCCGATTCCGGCGCCGCCGAAGCCCACTTCGGAAACTTTGAGGCCGGTGCGTCCTAAAGTACGGTATTGCATGGTTCCTCCGCCTTCAGGGTGGCGCTGCCGGGCAAGGGGGCAATCAGGGTGCGTCCTGGAGAATGGTATTGCATGGTTCCTCCGCGGTTATTTGTTGCAGCCGCCCGGCTTTCTGCCGGGTTGCAGGCAGCCGGGTTGCAGGCCGGTTGAAAACTCTGGTCGGGCTATTTGTGAAGAAATGCTCCGGGCATAAACAAGGCGCCTGTCCCGGTCAGGCGCCGATGGGCAGAAGGCAACGCGGCCCGGCCCCGGGTCAGCGGCCGGCCCGGGCTGCTGAAGCCCGCATAGTACGGAGGTAGTCCACGCTGGCCGTCTGAAGCAGCGTGCCTACATTGCTGTGGAAATACTGCACGCCCAGTTCGAGGAAGCGGGGCACCAGGCTATCGGGGCAGCTGACGCCGGCGACCCGCCCGGCGCCGGTAATAACCTGCACTCCCCGCTCCATTTGAGCCTGCACTTCAGGGTGGGTTTGCTGGCCGGGGTAGCCCATTGACTGGGCGAGATCGCCGGAGCCGATGAAAAATACGTCCACCCCGGCAACGGCGACCAGCTCTGCCAGGTTGTTAATGGCTGCCAGCTCTTCCAGCATCAGGCAGACCAGGGTATTGCGGTTGGCCTCTTTTACATAGTCGGCGGTGGCGCCGGAAAAGCCGTAACCGGCGGGACGACCGCGGCTGAAGATGCCCCGGTGTCCTTCCGGGTAGTACTTGACTGCATCCACCGCTGCCCGGGCCTCCGCGGCGGTATTGACGTGGGGAACCTGAACGCCCCAGGCGCCGCGGTCCAGGAAAGGGGCGATGATTTCAGGTTGGTTAGCCACGGGCCGGACGATGGGGGCGATGCCGCTCAGTTCCGCCGCCCGCACCAGCTCCTCGGAATTGTCCACGGTAATTGAACCGTGTTCGTTATCAATGAGGGCCCAGTCAAAGCCCAGGCAGCCCAGCATCTCTACCACCGGAGCCGAAGGGAAGGTAATCATCACCCCGAAGACCGCCCGCCCGGCTGCCAGTTTCTGTTTAAGGGTATTATCCTGCATGGCCCCTCCGGTCGCTGGCCGGCTGAACTGAACCGGCGGCAGCTTCGTCATCAAGGGTTGGCCGGCGGCTTCGCGCCGGGCCGGGCAGCCGGTACATGCTTACCACAAAGCGGCGCAGGGTGAAGCCGGCAATAATGCCGGCGATGGTTGCCAGGAAGCCGGCCGTTCCCCCGGCCAGGACGGCCAGGGTTCGGGAAGTCATAGCCTGCCCGTCCACGCTGTCCATCTGGATGATTGCGAAGAATGCTCCCAGTGTAGCGCCGCACACCAGGGCGATGACGCTGCCGATTATGAGGCCCAGGTACTTGTCCCGGAAGGTTTGACTGCTGGGCCACATTAACGACTCGGCAACGACGGTAACGATGCTGCCGGTCAGCAGACCGATGACCGCCCACCCTACCGCCTCGCCGGTAAGGTCGGGCGGCATATGTTTGGGGTTGGGTTCAATATAAAGGAAAAGCAGGCCCAGGTATGCCGCCAGCGGCACTGTGGCAATGCATGCTCCCACCACCGCTATAGCCAGCAGTAACCGCACTGCCCGGTTTTCGCTGTTATCCATGCAACTCCTTGCTTGGCAACTCCTTGCTTGCCGGGTTGAATCGGGATTCAGCCGCCAGCCAACCCGAATGGGCCGGCATTTCCTGACCGATGCAAGCGGGATAGTTCTTTGATGATATTACACCGTACCAGACCGGTCAAACTGCCGGGTTCGGCAGGGATTTTAACAACCGGTTGACATTAGCGGTAAAGGGGTAATATATTCTTTGCCAATAACTTGGAAAGGCGTTAGCTGGTAACGGGCTACTCTCCGTTTTTGCGACGCTTCCGGATTCACTTTATGCATTGTTACTAAGGAGGTGGGCGCTTAAGAGTAGTATTCATTCGTTTCAACGTTAAACATCAAGGCGCTTTGGTTAAGGGAAACTAGAGATTTGGAGGATTTGAGAATGTCCTACCATTGGTTAAGGAAACCCAAGGCGTGGGCGCTGGCGCCCGTGGTTGCGGTTCTGGCGCTGGCGGCGATGGCCTGCGGCGCCGCGGCTACCGCCACCCCGGTGCCTACTGCTGTTCCCACGGAACCCCCGGCGGCAATGGCCGAGCCGACCGCCGAGCCGGAAATGATGGCTGAACCGACCATGGAAATGATGGCCGAGCCTGAAAGTATGGATATGGATATGATGGAAGGCTTGCCCATTCCCGACCATGTGGCCGAGTTCTATGGGGAGGTTACCCACGGCGGCACCCTGCGCATCAATTACGAAGATCCGCTGGAACACGCCAATGCCTGGGGAGCTGCTTCCGGCGTAACCGACCGGTATCGTATGCCTACCGGCGCCCTGCTGGTGATGGAGAACCCCTATGACTCCAGCGCCCCGATAATTCCCGACCTGGCCGAGAGCTGGGAGTTGGCCGATAACCTGGACGGAATTACCTTTAATTTCCGGCACGGGGTTACCTGGCACAATGGCGATGCCTTTACTTGCGAGGACGCCCGGTTCTCCTTTGAGACGATGCAGACCGGCGAAGGCATCACCGCCAGCTATATGCAGGGCCGCCTGGCGAATGTCAAGCCGATGGGCGAAGGCCTGGTTTGCCTGGATGACAATACCCTGCAGATGAACTTTACCGGCCCCAGCGGCGAAGCGGTGCTGCTGCTGCCCCTCTCTAACCGGCGGGCGCAGATTTTCAACAAAGCCTGGTTCGAAGCCGGCGGCGAAGATGCCATGTTCCAGGACGTTTCCGTTGGCCTGGGCCCCTTCATGTGGCGGGACGGCCAGTCGGTGGGCGTCGATACCCAGTATTTCGACAAGAACCCCAATTTCTACATCCCCGGCCTGCCCTATGTGGATGAACTGGTAATCAACGGCATTCTGGACGAGTCCACCCAGCAGGCTACCCAGCTGGCCCACCAGACTGACTGGCACTGGGTTCGCAACTGGGGTCAGTACCAGGCCTATGTGGATAACGACCATATTATGACCGTAATCCGGGCTACCCGCGGCAATTTCCGCTTGTGGATTAATGGCCGCAACGCCCCCTTTGACAACGTGAAGGTACGGCAGGCCCTGGTTATGGGGATTGACCGCCGGGCCGCTATCGCCGTATTGCAGGACGGTCACGGCGCCGCCGGCGGGTTCGGCTATGCCCCGGGCAGCGGCTGGGCTTTGTCGGAAGAGCAGCTCTGCTCGGTGCCCGGCTGGTGTGTTTCCGATGATATGGAAGCTACCCGCGCCGAAGCCAGAGCCATTCTGGAGGGCGAGGGCTTTGACTTTGACAAGACCTACTCCTTTACCGTTGAGTCTGACGCCCAGGTGCAGGCCCGTTCCACCTTCCTGCAGGAACAGTTCCGACTGATTGGCGTCAAGACGGACTTCGACCTGGTGGAGACCATTGCTTACCGGCAGCAGGAGGCCGATGGCACCTGGGGCGACTTCAAGCCCGGCAACAACACCGTAACGGCGGATGACCCCAATGCCGGCGTGTCGGCCTTCCTGCGCTGTGAATCGGAAGGCAACCACTGGACCCCCAACGGGCCGTGCGACGAGAGCATCGTCTCTCTGCTGGACCAGGCCCAGACGGAGCTGGACCCGGCCAGGCGGCTGGATCTGGCCCACCAGATTGAGCTGGCGGCGATGCGGCAATACAGCTCCTTCCCGGTTTACTGGGAGCAGGAAGCCGTATCTTTCTGGCCGGAGGTTAACGGTTACGCCCACTTCCCGGCGCCCAACGGCTCCTTCCTCAAGTTCATGCACCTGTGGATTGACGAGAACGACCGGGATATGTCTGGCAACTCCGGTCAGATGTCCGGAGTGCCCGGCGGCGCCTAGAGTTCGCCAGCCTTCGCCAAACCACAGCCAATAGTTTTTTAGAGACACAGGCCACCCGCTCTTCGCTGTCGTGGGTGGTCTGTGTTGGCAAACAAGCAGGTCCCAAGCCGTTGCCGGTGATTGGGTTCGCGTTTTCCGATTTGCAGCCCGGTATTTGATTATTGCGGATTGTTGCAGCGCCGGTTTTGCGATATTATTGACCAAACCCGACCGTTGAAAGGGCAATCCGGGTGGTATTGCGGCAAGCGGTCTTTTCCGGGCGCAGCTGCCGGCGAACCGATAGGGAAGCCTGGGTAGGTATTTATGAGAAACTATCTGATTAAGCGCATGATTCTGTTTATCCCCACGGCCTTCGGGGTGTCCATCTTCATCTTTGTGATGCTGCACACCATCCCCGGAGACTATGCTACCGCCCTGCTGTTGGGCGGTCAGCCCGGGGAGGCATACGATGCCAGCTCCGAGCAGTTCGAGAAGGTGCGGGAACAATTAGGGCTGGACGGTTCCCTGCCGGAGCAGTACGCGCGTTGGCTGGGCAATTTTTTCACGGGGGACTTCGGCACTTCCTGGACTAACCGCAAGCCGGTCTGGGAACGGATGGCCCCCCGCATTTTCCTCAGTCTGGAACTGGGGGTACTGGCCGTTGCCCTGGCCATGGTGCTGGGTACTATCGGCGGGGTAATCTCCGCGGTGCGTCAGGATACCTGGATTGATTACCTACTGCGCTCTTCGAGTATGACCTTGCAGGCGATGCCCGGCTTCTGGCTGGCCTTAATGGTTATTGCCGGCTTGGTGGCCATCTGGGGGTGGAAACCGCCGATTGAATACCGTCACTTGTGGGAGGACCCGGTCCGCAACCTGTCGGTGCTGCTGCTGCCGGCCTTTCTGGTGGGGTTGCGTAGTTCGGCGGAGATTTTGCGGATGACCCGTTCCTCGGTGCTGGAGGTGCTGCGCGAAGACTATGTCCGAACCGCAGAAGCCAAAGGCCTCTACCGCTCCCGGGTTCTGGGGCAGCACGTACTGCGCAACGCCCTGCTGCCGGTTACCACCCTGGCCGGTTTTGAAGTGGTGTTCCTGATGAGCGGCCAGGTGATTATTGAGCAGGTGTTCAACCTGCATGGCATCGGCAAGCTGTTTGTGCAGGCAGTGGCGGCGCGGGATTACCCGGTGGTGCAGGCCATTGTGATGTTCATTGCCCTGGTGGTACTGCTGGCGAACCTGGTGGTTGACGTAATGTACGCCTGGCTGGACCCGCGAATTCGCTACACCTAGCCGCGGGCCCGGCGCTGCTGATTGACCGCCTTGTTCCAGGCAACCAGGCACTTTAGCCCGAGGGGAATGAAATGGCTACACAAAACGAGATGACCAGCGCCGAATCGGTGCGCGAAAACCTGATGGCGGCCGAGCCGCCGCGCCGACCGGGGTTCGCCAAATATACGCTGTACTATTTCCGGCACAAGCTGTTGGGAACGGTTGGTCTGATTATCGTAGTGTTAATGCTGCTGACCGCCGTGTTTGCCGACCTGATTGCGCCTTACGCCTACCAGCAGCAGAACTATGAAGACGTGCTGCACGCCCCCAGCGCCGAGTTTCTGTTCGGCACCGACAACTTTGGTCGGGATGTATTTTCCCGGGTAGTTCACGGGGCCCGCATCTCTATGCTGGTCGGCTTTCTGTCCGTTATCGTCGGCACCGGCCTGGGCGCCATTATCGGGCTTGCTTCCGGTTTCTTTATGGGCAAGGTGGATGCTGTGGTGCAGCGTCTGGTGGATATGTGGATGTCTTTCCCGGACCTGATTCTGGCGCTGACCATCGTGGCCGTTTTCGGCAATACGATGCCCAACGTGATTCTGGCGATTGCGGCAACGATTCTGCCCCGGGGCGTGCGGGTAATCCGTTCTTCGACCATTGCCATACGGGAGATGGACTATACCATGGCGGCCCGTTCCATCGGCGCCTCGGACCTGCGGACAATGCTGCGTCACGTAATGCCCAACACGGTGGCGCCCTTCCTGATAATTATGTCCTCGATGTTCGGCACGGCCATTCTCACCGAGGCCGGGCTCAGTTACCTGGGCCTGGGCATTTCCGAGCCTACCCCCTCCTGGGGGCGGATGCTCACCGGCCAGGCAGCCCAGTATGCGCCCCGCGCTCCCTGGATTATTGCCTTCCCGGGCATTTTCATCACCGTTACCGTAATGGGGTTTGCCTTCTTTGGCGATGCCCTGCGCGACCTGCTGGACCCGCGGCAGCGGGGCCGCTAGCCCCTGTGGAAGGTTGCGCCAGAAAGCAGCCGGGCGGTCGTTAATGTCAATCTCCCCCTGGGTACAGGGGGAGATTGGCTTGCCGGCCAGCGGCCCGGGGTAGCGCCGGCTGAATAAGTTCAATATAATCATTCATCAATCACTACTACCCCAAACTGGAGGTTCAGGTGCGCAGCATAGATATACACGCCCATGTAACACCCCAGGCTTACATCCAGGCCATGCAAGCCGGCCGGGAATGGCACGGCCTGGAACCCCGCCCGTTGGATCTGGAACCCCAGCTGGAATGGACGCCGGAGCAGCGCATTCAGGATATGAACTCTCTGGGGGTGGATGTGCAGGTGGCATCCACCGGCGCCCAGTTTTACTTTTACGACCGCGACGCCCAGGCCATTGCCGCAATGCATCGGGAGTGCAACGATGAGGTGCGGCAGATGGTTGTGGATCACCCGGAGCGGTTCCGCGGCTTTGCGCAGATTCCCATGCAGGATGTTGACCTGGCGATTGCCGAGCTGGACCGGGCCGTGAATCAGCTGGGAATGGTCGGCGCCATGATTGACGATAAGGTGAACGGCAAGACTTTTGACGAGGCGGAGTTTCTGCCGCTGTGGCAGGCTGCCGAGCAGATGGGAGCGGTGATTTTTATTCATCAGGGCGGGGGTACGCTGGTGCGGCCCCGAACCGGCAAGTACCATTTGCCCAACTCGGTGGGCAACCTGGTTGACCGGGCCGTTACCTTTGCCTCCTTTGTTATGGGCGGCGTGATGGATGCCTGCCCCGACCTGAAAATCTGTTTGGCCCACGGCGGAGGTTACGCCTGTTACGGAGTGGGGCGTATGGATCGCAGCTGGGACGTGGGCCGCCTGCCCCAGATTCCCCAGCCGCCCAGCGCCTACTTAAGCCGCTTCTACTACGATTGCCTGACCCACAGCGAAACCGCCCTGCGGATGTTAATCGACATGGCTGGAATCGACCGGGTGGTGTTTGGCACCGACTGGCCTTTCGATATGGCTATAGATTGGCCGGTATCCTGGGTGCTGAGCCTGGAAAGCCTTACCATGGAGGAAAAGGAAGCTATCCTTTACAAGAACATGGAGCGGCTGCTGGGCATCGAGAGCCAGGATTAGCCGTCGCCCGGCGCGGATAATGGTCAATCGGGCTGCCCGACGGCGGGAATAAGCGGCGACTGGAGGCTTTCGCCCGGAGGTAAAAGTGCGCAGTATTGATATTCATGCTCATCTAACGCCCCAGTGCTTTATTCGGGCCAGCCAGGCCGGGCGGGAGTGGCACGGCGTCCAGCCCGGAGAGATGCGGGTGGGGCCGCGCAACTCGTGGACGCCGGAGCAGCGCCTTCAGGACATGGACTCTCTGGGCGTGGGCGTTCACGTGGTGTCCACTTTCAGCTTTTATTACTATTACGAGCGGGACGCCCGGGTCATTGCGGCCATGCACCGGGAGTGCAACGATGAAGTTAACCAGATGACGGTGGACTACCCGGACCGCTTCAAGGGTATGGCTATAATTCCGATGCAGGACGTTAACCTGGCGGTTGCCGAACTGGATCGTTGCGTTAATGGCATGGGCTTCGTCGGCGCCATGATTGACGACCATGTTAATGGCAGGACTTACGATGATCCGGAGTTTATGCCCCTGTGGAGAGCGGCGGAGGCAATGGGCGCAGTGATGCTGGTGCACCAGCAGGGGGGCCGCACGCTGGTTCGGGACCGGAACCCTCGCTACCATCTGCACAACACCATCGGCAACCTGGTGGACCGGGCGGTAACCTATGCCTCGTTCGTTTTTGGCGGCGTAATGGATGCCTGCCCCGACCTGCGGGTGTGTCTCTGCCACGGCGGGGGTTACACCTGTTTCGGCGCCGGGCGCATGGATCGGGGCTGGCAGGTGCGCTCCGAAGCCAGGGTCAACATTAATCATCCGCCCAGCGCCTACTTGAGTCGTTTCTACTACGACTGCCTTACCCACAGTGAGCCGGCCTTGCGGATGCTGATTGATACGGTCGGTATTGACCAGGTGCTTTTCGGCACCGACTGGCCGGCGGATATGGCGATCGACTGGCCGGTGGCGTGGGTGTTGGGCCTCGAAAGCCTGACTATGGCGGAGAAGGAAGCCATCCTCTACAAGAATATGGAAAGGCTGCTGGGCATCCAGCGGCTCTGTGCAAGGGAGATGCAAACCTGCCCAGTCCTCTCATAGTCCTCTCAAGTCGGGTCAGGCAGGTTCTCCGTTGCTGTAAAATCGGGAAACCGGAAAGGAAGCTGATGCGAAGTATAGACGTTCACGCCCATTCAACCCCCCAGTGTTTTCAGCGGGCAGTGCTGGCCGGCAACGACTGGCATGGCATGACTTCGGCCGATGGGGAGTTGTTTAACCCCCGCAATGCCTGGACGCCGGAACAGCGGATTGCCGATATGGATTCCCTGGGGGTTGATATTCAGGTGGTTTCTACCAACGCCGGTTTTTACCAGTATGACCGGGAGCCGTCGGTTACTGCGGCCATTGCCCGGGACTGCAACGACGAGATTTACCAGATGACTATGGATTACCCGGACCGACTGGCTGGCCTGGCTACTATACCGATGCAGGATGCCGGGGCTGCGGTGGCTGAGTTGGACCGGGCGGTGAACCGGCTGGGGCTGAAAGGGGCGATGATTGGCGACCAGGTTAACGGCAAGACCTTTGACGAACCGGAGTTTCGGCCGGTCTGGCAGGCGGCGGAGCAAATGGGCGCCCTGATTTTCATTCACCAGGGCGGCCAGACTATCGGTTCGGAACGGCAGCCGCGCTACCATGTCCGCAATACCATCGGCAACCTGGCCGACCGGGCGGTAACTTTTGCCGCCTTTACCTTTGGCGGCATTATGGACCAGTACCCTGACCTGAAGGTGTGTCTGGCCCACGGCGGCGGGTACGCCTGTTTCGGCATTGGCCGGATGGATCGGGGCTGGCAGGTGCGTTCCGAAGCGAGGGTCAACATTAACCGGCCGCCCGGCGATTACCTGAATAAGTTCTACTACGATTGTCTGACGCATAGCGAACCGGCCCTCCGGATGTTGATTGATGCGGTAGGCATCGACCGGGTGGTGCTGGGCACCGACTGGCCGGCCGATATGCGGATTGACTGGCCGGTCTCCTGGGTTATGGGGCTGGAGAGCCTTGCCAAGTCGGAAAAGGAAGCCATTCTCTGGAAGAACCTGGAAAAGCTGCTGGGACTTTGACCGAAAACCAACTTTCAGCCCATGGAGGAATACCGAGCGATGAAGTCGATTGACGTTCATGCCCATATCAGCCCGGAATCATATATTCGGGCCGTTGAAGCCGACCGGGAGTGGTATGGCATCAGCGGCATGTCCCACCAGTTTCACCGGGCCGTCCCCCGCACCATGTGGTCTCCGGAACAGCGCCTTGCCGACATGGATTCCATCGGCGTGATGATGCATGTCCTTTCCACCAATGCGGTTTTCTATTGCTACGACCGGGACGCCGACACGGTGGCGGCGATGGACCGGGAATGCAACGATTACGTGGCCCAGTTGGTGCGGGAGGAGCCGAACCGGTTTGCCGGCCTGGCCAATTTGCCGATGCAGGACGTGTCCGCCGCCGTTGCCGAGCTGGAACGGGCCATGACCCAGCTGGGGTTGAAAGGGGCCATGATTGACGACAGCGTCAACGGCAAAACCTATGATGACCCGGAGTTCTTCCCCCTGTGGGAGGCGGCGGAACAGACCGGCGCCCTGATTCTGGTGCACCAGGGGATGACAACCCTGGTAGGGCCCCGGTTAAACCGTTATCACCTGCCCAACTCCATCGGCAACCTGGTGGAAAGGGCGATCACCTACGCCTCTTTTGTTTTTGGCGGCGTAATGGACCGGTATCCCGACCTGCGGGTCTGCCTCTCCCACGGCGGCGGCTACACCTGCTTCGGCGCTGGCCGCATGGATCGGGGCTGGCAGGTTCGTTCCGAGGCGCGGGTCAACATCCATCAGCCGCCCAGCGCCTACCTGAATCGTTTCTATTACGACTGCCTGACCCACAGCGAACCGGCTTTGCGGATGCTGATTGACTCCGTAGGGGTTGACCGGGTCTTTTTCGGCACGGACTGGCCTTTTGATATGGCCATTGACTGGCCGGTTTCCTGGGTTATGGGCCTGGAGAGCCTTACCCGGGAGGAAAAGGAAGCGATCCTCTGGAAGAACCTGGAATCGTTGCTGAGCTGGTGATTTGCCCGGGTTCTGCCGATTTATAACAGGAGATTGATAATGCGCAGCATCGACCTTCACGCCCACATTGCGCCGGCGGCGGCGGCTCACCTTCCCGAAGGAGAGGAATGGCACGGTTTTACCCGCCAGGAAATTAACGGGCGGCATTTTCTGGTACAGGGCGACAAACGCCAGTGGCTGCACCCCCGGTATTCCCTTACCCCCGAACAGCGGATCGCCGATATGGACTCCCTGGGCGTGGCGGTGCACGTTTTAACCACCTGGGTGGGACTCTATAATTATGACTTGCCGGCACAGCAGGGGGCGGCTATTGCGCGGGAATGCAACGACTACGTGGCGGAACTGACCGGCGCCTACCCGCAGCGGTTTGCCGGCATGGCGACCCTGCCCATGCAGGATGTCAACGCTGCCGTCGGGGAACTGGAACGGGCGGTAAATGTGCTGGGCCTTAAAGGGGCGCAAATCAGCGACCATGTGAACAATAAAACCCTGGACGAGCCGGAGTTCACCCCCTTCTGGGCGGCGGCGGAGCAGTTGGGCGCCCTGATTTTCTTCCACCAGGAAGGGGATGACACCATTGTTGCGCCCCGGGACACCAAGGGTTGGTTCATCGATAACTCCATCGGCAACCTGGCTGACCGGGTAGTTACCTTTGGCGCCCTGGTTTATGGCGGCGTGCTGGACCGGTTCCCGGACTTGAAGGTTTGCCTGGCCCACGGCGGCGGTTTCGCCTGCTTCGGCGCCGGTCGGATGGATCGGGGCTGGCAGGTGCGCTCTGAAGCCCGCGCCCAAGGCGCCGATATGCCCAGCCGATACCTGAATAAGGTTTATTATGATTGCCTGACCCACAGCGAGGCGGCGCTGCGTTACATGATTGATTCGGCCGGCATTGACCGGATTTTTCTGGGCAGCGACTGGCCCTATGATATGGGCATTGATTCGCCGGTGGAATGGGTCAACAGTCTGGAAAGTTTGACCCAGGAGGAGAAAGAGGCGATTCTCTGGAAGAACCTGGAACGGACGCTGGGCATCTAGCCACCGGGCGTGTCCCGGTCGATTGTTTGGCGCTGCGTCTGAATGCTGGTATTATGCCCGCAGCAATGTAACCGCAATAACCTGGCCGGAGGAGGACGCCATGCTTGCCGATAACATCAGGTTGAAGAACATTAACCATATCACTTATAACGTGAAGGATAAGGATGCCGCCCTGCGCTGGTATGAGGATGTCCTGGGCGTCAAGCAGATTCCGCGGATGGTGAACAGCGAGCATCTTTACTGGCTGCAGCTGCCCAGTGGCGCCATGGTGCATATTATAGAGAACCCGGACGCCCCTTCGGCGCCGTCCCATCATACCGCCTTTGAGGTGGACGATATTGAAGCCTCGCAGGCCTACTTCATCGGCAAGGGTGTGGAGACTACGGATATTCAGACCCGTAATGATGGGCAGCGCGCTTTCTATATTAACGACCCGGACGGCAACCGGATTGAGCTTTGCACCGTTTCCGGTTTTGGCGTTCTGGTGTAGCCGACGCTTCGCCGGCGGGAACGGGAATCGGCCTTTCCGCAAGCAGCCTGTGATGGAGTGAAGTCAAGATGAAACTGGCTTTTTTCGATGATTTCAGACTGGGTGTAGTAAAGGGGGATAATGTGGTGGACGTTTCGGCCGCGGTGAGCGGCGTGCCCCATACTTCACCGCAGGACCTGATCAACCGGGTTATAGAGGGGTTTGACCACCACCGGGCCAATATTGAGGCTATCGTTAATGCTGAAACCGGCGTGGCCCTCAGTTCCGTCAGGGTGCGTCCGCCCCTGCCCAAGCCTTACACCATCGTTTGCATGGCGGTTAATTATATGGAGGATGGCACTCGGGCGGAGCCGGCGCCGATTAACGCCTTCCTTAAATCGCCCCATTGCATCATCGGCCCCGGCGATACCGTAATGCTGCCGGATATTCCCGCAACCATTTTTGAGTTCGAGGCAGAGATGGCCTTCGTTATCGGCAAGCGGGCAGTTCAGGTTTCGCAGGAAGAAGCGTACGATTACATCTTTGGTTACCTGAACTTTATTGACGGGTCGGCGCGGGGCGTGCTGCCGCCGGGCAACACCTTCTATCAGATGAAGTCGCGAGCCACCTTTGCCCCAATTGGGCCCTGGGTGGTTACCGCCGACGAGTTTCCCCACCCGCTTAACCGCCAGGTTCGGCTGTCGGTGAACGGCGAAGTCAAACAGAACTACAACACCAGCGATATGGCCCATCAGATACCCCGGATAATGGAGTGGGTAACTTCTATTCACCCGCTGGAGCCGGGCGATATTGTCGCCACCGGAACCAATCACCGGGGGCTCAGCGCCTTGATGGATGGGGATGTCGTTGACCTGGAAGTGGCAGGGCTGGGCAATCTGAAGATAAACTTCAAGGATGACTTGAAGCGCACCTGGGCGCGGGAAACCCGGCTGGACCGGCAGAATCAGGGTTTTGACACTACGACCCCGCAGTTGACCGGGAAATATTCCTGACCGCCGGGCGTCAGCTGCGAATAAGGGTGGCGTCCCAGGCAGGATTCGAACCCGCGACCCGCTGCTTAGAAGGCAGCCGCTCTATCCACTGAGCTACTGGGACTGGCAGAGGGGAAGGGAGGCTTTGGGCTGTATCGGCGCTCGGTATAACTGGTATAATCTAGCGCAGGTTCAGCTACGGTGTCAAGGCGGAGCCGACGGTCGGAATGTGGGCCGGCGCGGCAATGGCCCCTGTTCTTCAATCTAGGCCAACCCTTTGGCGGCGCTCCGTTGCTTGAAGGATGAAGTCCATGTCGATGGTTGAGAGTAATCGTCCGGTAAGGGTGCTGGTGGCGAAACCAGGGCTGGATGGGCATGACCGGGGGGCGAAGGTAATTGCCCGAGCCCTTCGGGACGCCGGGATGGAAGTAATTTATACCGGCATACGCCAAACGCCCCGGATGATTGTTCAGGCGGCGGTACAGGAAGATGTTCAGGTGCTGGGCCTCAGCATCCTTTCCGGGGCGCACATGGAGATTATTCCTGAAATTATGGAATTGCTGCGCCAGCAGGAGATGGATGACGTGCTGGTGGTGCTGGGCGGCATCATCCCCGATGCAGATCGCCCGTACCTGGCCGAAGTGGGGGTCAGCGCCGTCTTCGGCCCTGGTTCGTCCACCCAGGATATAGTCCGGTTCATTCGTCAGGCGGCTGAAGCCGGCTCCGCTGGCTTCCAGGCAACCTGATTAGCATCAGCCGTGATTTAAGCATTCTGCTGCCGTTATGCCCGGCTTATTCCGGACAGCTTCTGCGTCCGGGACGTTGATTTCGGAGCCGGTTGTTGGCATTGACTCTTGACATTGGGCGGCATTGAGGAATTATAATCTTTGGAATATATTCTGCGCCGGAAGCGGGTCAGGGAAGTTTGCCCTGCCGCAGCCCGGCTTAAGGGAACCTGAGCCCTGCCGGGAAAACCGATGCGGTATAATGTTGCCCAACTATTGAAAGAACCCACCGGCGCAACCCGCACGGTAGAATTGAGCCGCAGCCAGGAAAAGGACGGCGACTTCGGCGGGGCTGCGGCTGGTTGTTTGCAGCTTTTGCGAACCCACCAGGGCGTATTGGTCCGCGGCAGTGTGGCCGTCCCGGTAGCCGCGACCTGTGGGCGCTGCCTGAAGGAGTTCACTGAACGGGCCTTCCTGGAAGTGGAGGAAGAGTTCTTTCCGCTGCTGGACGTTAATACGGGCCTGCGTCGGTCATTGCCGGAGGATGCCGAAGCCGAAACCATTGATAACAACCATATACTGGATTTGACGGAAGTTCTGCGCCAGAACGTGATTGCAGCGCAGCCGATTAAGCCCTTGTGTCGGTTGAATTGCCCCGGGCTGTGTCCGGGGTGTGGCGCTGACTTGAGCAGTGAAAGCTGCGCCTGTAAGCAAAGCCTGGCGGATCCCCGCTGGGGTTCCCTGGTGGCCTTGCTGCAGGAAACCTGAGCTCTGAAGGAACGCAAAAAATGGGCGCATTGCCGAAAAAAAAGGTTACCCGGGCCAGAAGAGGCCGGCGACTGGCCTCTTATAAGTTGAAGCCGGTGCATCCGGCCCGGTGCCAACGCTGCCGCACTGCCAAGCTGCCCCACGCGGCCTGCCCGCAGTGTGGCTATTACCGCGGCCGACAGGTAATCGACGTAGGTACTTAATAGCTTGATAGCCAGAGACGGCGCAGCGCTGCGCCGTCTTCAGCATTTCTTGTTCCGGTGGTTGCCGAATTTCGCCCGGGCCGGCCTTTAGACCTTCAGGGCGGGTTAAGGCAGGGGAGCAGAGGTGGATAAAAGCAAGCAGAATAATAGCGGGTATTCCTTCGTTTTCCCTGGTCAAGGCTCCCAAAGCGTGGGCATGGGGCTGGAATTGTTTCATACATCTGCGGCCGCCCGCCGGGTATTCGAGGAAGCGGACGACAGCCTGAACTTTAAGCTGTCGCGCCTGATTTTTGAGGGGCCGTCTCTGGCACTTCAGGATACCGTTAATTCCCAACCGGCCATCATGGTGGTTAGTATTGCCTGCTGGAAAGCCTGGGAGGAATTCCTGGGGAACCAGTCGCCCCGGCCCATATCCGTTGCCGGGCATAGCCTGGGCGAATATACCTCGCTGGTGGTGGCCGGCGTGGTAGATTTCAGTCAGGGCGTCCGGTTGGTACGGGAACGGGGCCGCTTGATGCACGCGGCCGCCGAAGCCCAGCCCGGCGGTATGGCGGCGATTCTCGGTTTGGATGAATATGCTTTCGAAGACATCTGCGCCGAGACCGGTGTGGAACTGGCTAATGTAAACAGCGACGACCAGGTGGTTATCAGCGGGGAGAAGCTCGCAGTGGCCCGGGCGATGGACCTGGCTTCGGCTCGGGGCGCCCGGAAAACAGTGCCCCTGAAAGTAAGCGGAGCCTTCCATTCCTCGCTGATGTCGCACGCCCGGGAAGGGCTGGTGGAGGCTTTGACCCGGATTGAGTTGCGCGACCCCGAAGTGCCCATCATCGCCAACTCTCTGGCAACCCCGGTCACCACGGCGGAACAGGTGCATGCCGAGCTGGTTAACGGCCTTTGCCATTGTGTGCACTGGAAGCGGTCGGTTCGCTATATGGTGGACTCCGGGGCCTCTCGCTTCGTGGAATTTGGGCCGTCGCGGGTTCTTTCCAGCCTGATTAAGCGGATCGACCGCGGTGTGGCCGCCTATACCCTGAGCGACGCTGCTTCCCTGCAAAAAGTTACCTGGGAAGTGCCAGGCTAGGCTTGGTCAAAGCATCTGCGCCGCTCGGCCCCCGGTAATTATGGCCAGGCCATTGGACAATGTCCTGAGACGAAAGGCCCGGATAATGGCCTTGCAGGCCGGGTTTGCCGGCGACCTGCGGGGCGATGTTGAAAGCACCATACTGGAGTGGCTGGCGGAGGAGGAACCGGTTCCTCGACCTGATATTGAGCCGTTGGTTTCCTTCGCCAGGACCCTGTTTATGGGGGCCTGGCAGCAACGGACTGACCTGGACCGGGTTATCCAGAGTTTTGCCCCGGCCTGGCCGGTAAAGCTTCTTTCCCCGATAGATCGTAACATTCTGCGTATCGCATTATTCGAACTTCTCTACTATACTAATACTCCCTCTAAAACCGCCGTCAACGAAGCGGTAGAGCTGGCCAAGGTTTTTGGCAGTGAAAGTTCCGCCAGGTTCGTTAATGGCGTCCTGGGGTCGGTCATGGCGGCTATCTCCAGAGGGGAGGTAAACCCGGAAATTCCCATGTCTGAAGGGAGATGACCTTTTGGCCTCCATAAGTGAACGAGTCAAGTCCATCGTAGCAGATAAACTGGGGGTTGAAGAGAGCGACGTGGTGGACACTTCCTCTTTCGTTGATGACCTTAACGCCGACTCTCTTGACCTGGTCGAATTGATTATGGCCTTTGAGGAGGAATTTTCCTCTGAAGGAAATGCAGTGGAAATTTCCGATGAAGACGCTGCCAATATTAAAACCGTTGGGAATGCCATAGCTTATCTGGCGGCCCACGGTGTTGTTGACGAATAGCGTTCCTTTGGCTGCCGTGAACCCTCGCCCCGGCGCTGCGAACCCTGGCTTGCCTGCTGGCCGTTCCTTCAGCGTTGGTTGTCTGACCTGGAGGCGGGTATTTGCTGCTGACGCCGGCAGCGGCAGAGGAAGCCCCGCCGCCCGGGCAGTTGAACCTCTTTTAATCAAAGTCTTTACAGGAACTGATTTGGATTCACAGCATACTTTACGCGTCATTCCCCTGGGCGGCCTGGGCGAAATCGGCAAAAACATGATGGCCCTGGAGTGGGGCAACGATATTATCGTCGTTGACTGCGGCGTGCAGTTCCCCACTGAGGATATGCTGGGCGTTGACCTGATAGTCCCCGATGTTTCCTATCTGGTAGAGCGGGCCGACCGGGTGCGCGGCATTCTGATTACCCATGGCCACGAGGATCATATTGGCGCCCTGCCTTTTGTGCTGCCCCGGCTGCCGGTTCCGGTGTATGCGCCCCGTCTGGCGCACGGGCTGATTTCCGTCAAGCTGCGGGAGTATCGGGCCACCCGGGACGCAACGGTGGAAATCATAGAGCCGGATGTACCCTATCAGTTTGGCGAGAACTTTTCCGCCCACTGGTTCCGGGTTTGCCACAGCATACCCGATGCGATGGGCATTGTTATCGGCACGCCTCTGGGCACGGTAGTTCATACCGGGGATTTCAAGATTGATCACACGCCGGTGGATGGCCAGACTATTAGCCTGGCTGCCCTGGCGGAACATGGCGCTAACGGGGTTCTGCTTCTTTGCTCCGATTCGACTTACGCTGAGCGAGCCGGATATACCCCTTCGGAGCAGGTTCTCACCGACTCGCTGGATCGGGCGGTTGAAGACGCCGCCGGCCGGGTGATGGTGGCCACCTTTGCCTCCCTGATTTCGCGGATTCAGCAGGTAATGAACGCCGCGGTCAGGCATGGGCGCAAGGTAGCCATTGTGGGCCGCAGTATGGCGGATAACGTGCATATGGCTTCGGAAATGGGTTATCTCTCTTTCCCCCCGGATACCCTGGTGGGCCTGAACGAAATCCGGCGCTGCCCGCCGGAGCAGGTTCTGCTGCTGACTACCGGCAGTCAGGGGGAGCCTACTTCAGCCCTGGTCCGTATCGCTAACCAGGAACACCGGGACGTTTCAGTGATGGAAGGGGATACGGTGGTTATTTCGGCTACCCCCATACCCGGCAACGAACTGCTGGTCAGCCGGACTATTGATAACCTGCTGCGGCAGGGCGCCAACGTTCTGTATGACCGGGTTGCCCTGGTTCACGTTCATGGGCATGCCAGCCAGGAAGAACTGAAGCTGATGCTGAGTTTGACCAAGCCCAGGTTTTTTGTGCCGGTGCATGGCGAGTATCGCCACCTGATGGCCCACGCCCGTTTGGCCTGGGATATGGGCGTTGGGGAGTCGGGGATTTTTGTTCTGGAAGACGGCGATGTGCTGGAGCTGAGCCAGAGCGGCGGCCAGGTGGTGGAAACTGTGCCGGCCGGCCCAATTTACATTGATGGTTTGAGCACGCGGGATAGCCGGAGCGGCGTGCTGCAGGAACGCCGCGCCCTGGCCCGGGACGGTGTGGTAGTGCTGCTGTTAACCACCCACCGAAGCACCGGCCTGCCGGCTGGCCCGACTAAAGTTCTGTCCAGCGGCTTTATGGAAGCTGAAGAAACGTGTTCTCTGTTTCCGCGGCTGTCGAAGCTGCTGGACGCGCTGGTCGATGACCAGCCCGAACTGCTGGATGACCATGCCCAGCTGAAGGAAGAACTGCATCATTCTGCGCGTCGTTTCTTGCAGACTGAGGTACGCCGTCGTCCTACCATTGTACCGGTAGTTCTGGAAGTATAGCTTTACCGGCCCCTGAACCGGTATTTCCCTGATTCGCCCCGGCCGGGCGTCCCGGGGAAGGTCAACGCCTCCCAGGTCGCGCTGTATTGCCTCCAGGCAGCCCCGGGTTGCTGACCTGGTCCCAATAGGACCGGGAATCAGTCAAAGGCTTCCTCATCGCTCCTTTAAGTTTCTGTTCCGTTCCCCTAATATCGAGGGTGGAAGGCTATTTTCACTTGCGCAGGGAAAATATGGCGAATTCAGCGCGCTTAAATCAAACCCGCAACTCCGCTTCAACCGGGGGCGCTTTCCCGTCTTTCTCCCCCGGATTTCTGCTGGTGGATCTGGCAGTGGTTCTGACTATTGCCGCTGCTGCCGCTGTGTTTCTGTGGCAGTATGCGGACTTCCGGAAGGAAGCCTATACCGCCCTGGGGTATGGCTGGGCGCCGGTGTCCCTTTGGGGTCTGGCTGCCCTGGCTGCCCTGCGCTACCGTATCCGATGGCTGCTGCGTCATTTGCACTGGCTGCTGGCCTCGGCCGGCGTTGTCGTCATCAGCGTTGGCTTGCTGGCCTTCTTCGATGCTGATTACGGGCAGCTGGCTTTCATCGGTCTGGGCGGGCGCTGGGGGCAGGCCCTGGTTGGCGAATCTCTCTTATGGGGAAGTGTTCGTCTGGCAGCCATTGCGCTGGTTATACCGCTGACCATTGCCCCCCGGGCCTTTGGTCGCTGGTACTGGCGGGCCCTTGCCGCCGCCGGCCGGTTTCTTCGGGCCGTTGGGCTGGCGATGGTCTGGCTGACCCGGCAAGGGGGGCGCGCCGGGTCGGCCATCTTCGTGCGGGAACGACGTCCGAACTGGCTGGAGAGCATATTCCACCGGTTCGGCCAAAGGCTGGCCGGCGGCGCCGGCGCGGCCGCTTCGCCAAAGAAGCCGGCGGCGGTATCTGCCGGGCCGCAGGCAATGCCCGCGACGGTGGACGGGGAAGAGGAAACGCCGGCGCCCCTGGCGCCGGTGCAGGCTAAAGGTTCCAAATGGCATTTGCCGCCGATGGACCTGTTATCCCCGGTGGAAGCCCGCGCCACGGACGAAAAATTGTTGCAGCAAATGTCGGCGGAGATTGAGCATGCCCTGGCGGATCATGGGGTGAATGTGGAGGTTGCCGACGTTAAGGCTGGCCCGCGTATTGCCCGGTTCGGCCTGATGCCCGGTTGGGTACAGAAAAAAGGGACTGGCAAGGATGCCCCCGACGCTGGCGAGCGCAGTCGGGTGCGGGTGCAGAGCATTATGGCCCGGGAGAAGGACCTGGCCCTGGCGATCAGCGCCCCCAGCCTGCGCTTTGAGCAGGTGCCCGGGGAAGCCCTGCTGGGCCTGGAAGTGCCGTCCCCGTGTCCCGGCAAGGTTACCCTTTCCGAAGTTGTGGACGCCCAGGATTTCCGCAGGACGGCAGCCAGGGGCGGCTTGCCGGTTGCCCTGGGGGCCGATGCCAGTGGCGCTCCGGTGTCGGTGGACTTGAGCGCCTTGCCGCATATGATGATTGCCGGCGCCACCGGCAGCGGCAAAAGCGTCTGTATCAACTCCATTGTCGCTTCCCTGCTCCTTACCAAGCCGCCGGACCAGCTGCGGCTGCTGATGGTAGATCCCAAGCAGGTGGAACTTACGCCGTTTAACGGTATTCCCCATCTGGTAACGCCGGTGATTACCGAGGTGGACGAAGTGAGCCCAATGCTTAAGGGCATGCTTCGGGAGATGACTCGCCGCTATAAGTCCATGGCCGAAATAGGGGTACGCAACATAACCGGCTACAATGCCAAAGCCCCCGCTCCTATGCCCTTTCTGGTGCTGATTGTGGATGAGCTGGCGGACTTGATGCTGGTAGGCGGGTTTGATATTGAGCAATCTCTGGTACGGCTGGCCCAATTGGGCCGGGCCGCCGGAATTCACCTGGTGCTGGCGACGCAGCGTCCGTCGGTTAAGGTGGTAACCGGGCTCTTGAAGGCCAACATACCCAGTCGGGTAGCCTTTGCGGTCGCTTCGCAGGTGGATGCGCGGGTAGTTATGGATACGGTGGGGGCGGAAAAACTGCTGGGCAAGGGCGATATGCTGCTGCTTACCAACGACTCGCCCAAACCTCGGCGGGTACAGGGCGCTTTGGTGGTGGATGAGGAAACCGAGGGAATTGTGGGCTTCTGGCAGAAGCAGAAAGGCCCGCCCTTGCCGGAAATAACCCTGGATGAAGGAGATGATGAAGAGGAGGGGGATAGTCCGGTGGACGATGGAATCTACCAGAAAGCCAGAGAGCTGGCTTTGCGCAACCCTAACCTGACCTCGTCCCTGCTGGAGCGGCGGTTGAAAATCGGCGGCAGCCGGGCGGCGCAGGTTCTGGAAATGCTGGAAGATGAAGGGCTGACGGTTTCCCGTTAAGCAAGCGTTGTTCTTTGTGGTATCATATGCCTGCCGGCTTGCCGTCGGCAGGTTTATTTTCTCCTTGACGCTTGTTTTCCCTTGCTGATTGACCTGCATACCCATAGCTACCCGATGTCCGATGACAGCTTTGTCAGCGTGGATGAGCTCATTGTGCAGGCCAAAGCTCTGGGGCTGGATGGCATTTGCCTGACCGACCACGACGCCTTTTGGCCGTTGACGGTGGTGCAGGAACTATCCAGACGGCATAACTTTGTGGTTCTGCCGGGCAGTGAAGTGAACACCGACGCCGGGCATACCCTGGTTTTTGGCCTGGAATGCTATGAATTCGGCTTGCACAAGCCCCCTTTTTTGCGCCAGCGCGTGAAGCGGCGGCAAGGAGCGATGATTGCGGCGCACCCTTACCGACGCCGCTTTCTGGCGGAACCGGGCCGCCGGCCCGAAGCTCGAGCCGAGATGCTGAAGCGGGCAGCGGCTGATGATTACTTTGGGCTGTGTGATGCGGTCGAGGGGGTCAACGGTCGGGGGAAGCCGGAAGAAAACGCCTTTTCCCGGGACCTGGCCGCTGCCTTGAAGCTGCCGGCCACCGGCGGCAGCGATGCCCATCGGGCGTCGCAACTGGGCACCGCAGCTACCCGTTTTGAGCGGCCGGTTCGCAGCCTCGGCGACCTGGTTGCTGAAATCAGGGCGGGCCGCTTCCGCCCGGAAGTAATAGCTTGAAGAACAATACCGGGGCATAATCGGTAAAACACTCTTTTGTTGACCCACTCCCGCCGGACGATACCGGCCCAGGGGACGGAACAGGCGACATGGCTGAAGCATTGCGAGTAGAAAACCTTCACGTAGAGTTCAAGACGGCTGCCGGGCCGGTAAAAGCGTTGAACGGCGTGAGCTTTTCCCAGGAAGAAAACCAGGTTTATTGCGTAGTGGGAGAGAGCGGCGCTGGCAAGAGCACCCTGGCCCTGGCGGTTATGGGCCTGCTGCCGGTTTCGGCCACCGTTACCCAGGGCAGCATTTACTTCGGAGGAGTTGACCTGCTGCAGGCCAGCCAGGAGCATTTGCGCAGCGTCCGGGGCCGGGCAATGTCCATGATATTTCAGGATGCCCAGTCGGCCCTTAACCCGGTTCAGACAGTAGGCGCCCAACTGGAGGAGGTCATCCTCAACCACACCGGGCTGAACAGCCGTCAGTCTAACCGGATGGCGCTGGAAATCCTCCGCGAACTGGGGCTGCCCGACCCGCGGCGCATTCTGGGCGAATACCCTTTTAACCTGAGCGGCGGTATGTGCCAGCGGGTAATGATTGCCATTGCGATGGTAATGCGGCCCCGTCTGATTATCGCTGACGAGGCTACCTCCGGGCTGGATGTTACCCTGCAAGCGGAAATACTGGAGCGGCTTAAAAGCCTGTGCCGCGACTTCAACTCAGCGGTGCTGCTGATTACCCACGACATGGGCATTGTGGCCTATATGGGCAACCGGGTGGCGGTGATGTATGCCGGCGCTTTGGCGGAAACGGCGGATGTGATTCCGCTGTTTCAGGAACCACGCCACCCTTATACCTGGTCGCTGATTCAGTCTTTGCCCCGGCTGGACGATGTGGGCAAACGCCTGCGGCCCCTGCCAGGCAGCCCGCCGGATCTGTTAAACCTGCCCAACCAGTGCGCTTTTCTGCCCCGCTGCCAGAAGGCGCGCAGCGAGTGTCGCACGCAGCCCCGACCACCCCTGACCGAGGCGGAGCCGGGGCACGCTGTGGCCTGCTACAACCCGATGGACGTCAGCCGGTGAGTGCGGCGCATTATCTTGCGGGCCGCCGGCTGCCGGGGGATTGAGCGGCCAGGTCGGCTACCAGCAATTCCAGGGCCAGATCCTCTGAATCTACCTGGCCGGTCTTTAATGCCAGGTCGGTTTGCAGCAACTGCTGGAAGCGGCGGTCCAGGTCGGCCCAGGAATTACGGTGGGCCTGGTTTGCCGTTTTTCGGGCGACAAAGGGCGGCACCCCCAGTTTGGCTGCCAGTTCCTGCTGACTGAGCCGCTGGTCGAGCCAATAGCGGGCTAAAGCTACCAGCCGCAGCTGTCGTTCCACCATTCCGATGATGTAAGGCAAAGCGGCGCCGTCCTGCCGCAGTCGCTGCAACAGGCGCAAGGCCTCCGGAGCCCGTCCCTCAATCAGCGCGTCCACGGCGTTAAAGATGCTGGCCTCCCGAACCTGAGCCACCATTTTCGGTATGTCCGATTCCTCTATGCTGCGCCCGGCGGCGTAGAGGGACAACTTTTCCAGTTCCCGATCCAGGGTCCACAGGTCATTGCCCACCAGGTCTGCCATGGTCTGGATGGCTGCCGGGCTGATGCCGGCTCCCTTGGTCTGGGCTAATTCCTTGATGTAGCGAGCCAGGGCCTCTCCGTTGGGAGCGGCCAGTTTATTGACCTGAGCTGCATTGGTTAAGGCTCGCAGCAAAGGGTTGGCATCGGAAAGCATCTGGTCAACAAAGCAGAGGAGGGTGCTGTCCGGCATTTGGGAAATAGCGGCTGGCAGCCGTTCCCATTCTCCGAGGGCGCGGGCGTTCCGGCCCCGGCTGCTCCGCCCGCCCCGGTTTTCCAGCAGTCCCAGCAGTCCGTTAACGATTACCAGGCGGCAGGGGTCCATAAAAGGCAGGGCGTTGCAGACGGCCAGCAAGTCGGGCAGCTTGAGGTCGTTGCCGTTCAGCTGGTGGCGGTTGGCGTCCAGCAGGCTGTCGGCGCCGGTATCGGAAGAGATGCGTTTCAACTGGTCAGAGACCAGAAAACTGTCCCCGTAGATTACATAAACGGGCAAGGTTCCTCTGCGCTCGGCGGCCCGGCTTTTCCTGACGTTGCGTGGGCTACCATCCACAACCCCCATTTTCGTATCGGATACACCCTCATTTCAGGCCGGTATGCCATTGTTGCCATTCACTAATCTTTTTCCATCGGAAAACCCTTCCAGATCTCTCCGGAAATCTTTATAGCAGCCCTTTGTATTCCCGGCGCTGCATGCGAATATAAATCCGCTGTTAGCACAATCGATGAATGTCCCAGCCATTCCTGTACCACCTTGAAAAACTATCGTGCAATTATTTCAATAATTTTACTACCAAACGCAAACCCGGAACCGACCAGGCTGCAATCTGAGGCCAAACCGTGATTGCCCGGGTCAGCAAGACCGCGGAACGGTAATTTCAATATCAAGGAAACTGCCAGGATTGTCGGCGTAAACACCCGAACAGTCCGCGCCTGGCTCTACCGGCCCCCCCCCCCCGCTGCCCCATTTCCGGGGAAACCGACGAGTCATCATTCCGCACCATACCATCCCATTGCTTTTTCCGGCGCTTTTTCCGGCCAAAGAGCTGAGGCCGGCCGCCGCCCGGGTCGCTGTATGCCCGGAGCCCAACAGCGCCTGACCCGTCCTGAGCGGCGTGGCGCCGCAAGTCAAAGATGACGGGTTCACCCTACCGACCGGGAAAACCCGCAACTGCGGGTGGAAATCGAAACGGACCAGGCAGCGCCCAGACAGACTATTATGGGATAGTCCGAAGGAACCGGCATCAGCCACAACGAAGTGCAGGCGGAGCAGATACTGGAAAGCGAAGGGGAGTTCATTGGAATCGCCCTCCGGCAGAAATACAGCATGGACGCCGTAACGGGAACAGTGGATCAGGAAGTCAGCATGGGGCTGAACGGCCCCCGAGACTCGGCGCAGAATGGCAACCGGCGCTGACGAATTGATATACCCCGACCCGGAAGATCAGGATTTACCGGTTGCAGAAAATCACTCTAAAAAAGAGCAGGAAAATATGACCTGGATATTCCGGCAGTCGATTACCCGGGGATGCACTATCCGATGGGCTATGATTGGGATAATGGCCCTGTTAGTTATCACCACCACCGTCGCCGCAACTACCGGCACTGCCCAGGCCCATAGCAAACGCCCACCCGAACCAATCAACCTCAGGATAACCGCCATAACCAGCACTTCGATAACCCTTACTATGGAACGCCGGCCCGTATAGCGGCTGCCCAACCAACCACTTCCGGGTCAGCAGGTTCAATTCCCACGATAGCGACTTCATAGAGGTGGCAAACCCGATCGTTCCAACCAGTGGTCTCCTGACCAAAACGTTCATAAACCTGCGGCCGGAAACGGCACACTTACTCATCGTCAGCGCAGAGCCCCAGCGCGAGGAAGGCAGCCCCTGTGTTTACGGCACCGGACTGCAATCGTCAATCCGGGCAACCACCCTGCCGGCAGCCCCGGCTGCCGAATCCGTCCCCGCCGTGGACCCAACCCCCATGCCGGGGAACAACGACATGCGGGGAATGCCGCGGGAAAATGCGGCCACCCCAACCCCCATACGGGAAATAGAAGTGGTCAAGGACGGCATCACCTACGGAAAGGGCGAGGGGCAGACGCCAAAGCTGACCATCACCGAAGGAGACTCGGGAACCAGAACAGTACCCCTTACCCTCCGGCTTACGGGAACTCCATCCCATGACGTCAGCGTGCGGGTCAAGTTCCAGAAACCCAACGACCTGGAAGTTCGCGGCAAGAGAGACGCCGGCGCAGACCGGGACTTCTACTTTATGGACCGGGTATTCACCTGGGAAGCCGGCGCCACCGGCGCAGCCCTGACCAAAACGGTGAACCTGCGGATCATCGGCGACACCCGGGAAGAAAACGACGAAACAGTGCGATTCATCGTCAACCGGCCGAAGACCGAAGATCCGAACGTCAGGCTTTCCGGCAGATGCAGCCGGATTTTCGTCCAGGTAGTCATCGCCAACGACGACTGACCTTGCAACAGGTTCCCGCTTTCCCGTCCCTGAGGAACCGACCAGCCCAGACGCAACCGGCCCGGCGTTGTCAGAGAATAACGCCGGGCCGCCTGTTTCCCCAAATCCAACAGCATAAGGCTGGAGCGCCGAACGCGCCGGCGGGCTGTACCGGAACGTCCGGCGTGCTGACGGGGAACGGTACACGGTAACAACCGACCTGGCTTCCTGCGAGTACGCGCCGGGATACAAGGGCTGACCGGTCAGCAGCGTCAGCAACTCCCGGGCCTGACGGACTTTTTTAATCCGGGAATAGACGGTTCCTTCCGTGCTTCCGGGATGGCCAGGAGCCGGCTGCTGTCGGCCATGCTGCTGTCTTCAGCGTACAGCGCTACGGCCTGGGCCTTAAGCTGCTCCGGCTGGTGGGGACGCCCGGTTCCCGGGACGAAGTGGTAGTGGCATTGGCCGCAGCGGTAAGTCTGCTTGCTGCGGGAGTGGCCGTATTGGGGGGGCCAGGTGGAGCCGCAGCGGGGTCATTGCATTCCGTCCCGGTACACTCCAGGTTGGGCCATGCTGCTGCCTGCTGGCAGTCTGATTTTCCGGCAAACCCTGCTATGCACTTATCCCAACGCATGTTGGGGATACCGGCGTCGGTCAGGGAGCTGGCATAGTCCAGCAGCATATCCCAACGCAGCGTAAAGGGATGCCCCGACGTCGGGGCATCCCTTACATGCGGCGGCGGTTCCGGGCCGCCCGATAGCCCATCAGGCGGCCCGGCATGGCTGCTGGCCGGTCAGCCGGCCTGCCGCCGCCGGTACAGGTACACCCCGCCGGCAGCCAGCGCTACTACCACCAGCGCAATTATCACCCACAGCAGCCAGTTGACGCCGCCGGTATCTTCCGGCGGGGCCGGCGGCGTAGGCGTCGGCGGTACGGCCGTCGCCGTCGGGGGCGGTACGGGCGTGGCCGTGGGTTCCACCGCGGCCATGGCCGGGGGCGCCGTCGCGGCCGTCGGCTCCGGGCGCACCGCGTCCAGGGCGCCATCCGGCAGCAGCGGGGTGGCCGTCGGCGCTACCGTGGCCGTTGCGGTGGCCGTGGGCCGGCTGGTGGGCGCCGTCGTGGCGGTTGGCGTCCTGGTCGGCGGGGTGGCCGTTGCGGTTCGCATTGCCAACGGCGTCGGCGTCCGGGTGGGTATTGCCCGCCGGGTCGCTGTTGGCGTGCGCAGCAGCGTTTCCGCCGGCAGCATGGTTGCCGTCGGCGTGAAAGTGGGCAGCGCCCGCGCCGTTGCGGTGGGCGTCGGCGTGCCGGTTGGCGACGCCGGCGCGGTGGTGGCCGTCGGCGTGGGCGTTGGCGTGCGGGTTGCCGTTGCCCTCGCCACTACCCGCCGGGTCGGCGTCGGGGTAGGCACATCCGCCGCCGAGTGCTGGCCGCCTCGAACCACTCTGGGGGCCGGCGTGGGTGTGTCGGACGGCGTGGCCGCCGGCGTCGGCGTAGGAGGCAGTGTTCCCGTGGGTGTCGGGGTCGGCGTATCCGTCGGGGTCGGCGTATCCGTCGGCGTCGGCGTGGGGGGCAGTGTTCCCATGGGCATGGGTGTCGGTGTATTCGTCGGCGTTGGCGTATCCGTCGGCGTCGGCGTGGGGGGCAGTGTTCCCATGGGCATGGGTGTCGGTGTATTCGTCGGCGTTGGCGTATCCGTCGGCGTCGGCGTGGGGGCCAGCGTTCCCGTGGGCGTGGGGGTGGGGGTGTTGGCCAGCGTATTTATAGACACGACGGAAGACCAGCTGCCGGCGCCGCGGCTGTTGTGCGCCCGCATCCGTACCTGGTAAGTCGCGCCGTTGTCCAGCCCGGTTATGGTGTGGCTGTCAGCGGTGTCCCTGACGGTAACCACCGGGCTGGTGTCGGGCCAGCTTTCGCCCGCTTTGCGATGCTGAAATTCGTACCGGGTTACCCCGCTCACGGCAACATAACTGAAGGTTATCTGCCCGGACTCGCCGCCGCCGTACCGGACGAATACCGGCGCCCCCGGCGGGCCTGCTGGTGTGGGCGTGGGGGTCAGCGTTCCCGTGGGCGTGGGCGTATCGGTCGGCGTATTCGTCGGCGTGGGCGTATCCGTTGGGGTGGGCGTGGGGGGCAGTGTTCCCGTGGGCGTGGGGGTGGCGGTGTTGGTCAGCGTATTTATAGACACGACGGAAGACCAGCTGCCGGCGCCGCGGCTGTTGTGCGCCCGCATCCGTACCTGGTAAGTCGCGCCGTTGTCCAGCCCGGTTATGGTGTGGCTGTCAGCGGTGTCCCTGACGGTAACCACCGGGCTGGTGTCGGGCCAGCTTTCGCCCGCTTTGCGATGCTGGAATTCGTACCGGGTTACCCCGGTCACGGCAACATAACTGAAGGTTATCTGCCCGGACTCGCCGCCGCCGTACCGGACGAATACCGGCGCCCCCGGCGGGCCTGCTGGTGTGGGCGTGGGGGTCAGCGTTCCCGTGGGCGTGGGCGTATCGGTCGGCGTATTCGTCGGCGTGGGCGTATCCGTTGGGGTGGGCGTGGGGGGCAGTGTTCCCGTGGGCGTAGCCGTGGGCGTATCCGTTGGCGTGGGCGTGTTGGCAGGGAGAATTGCGTCAAAGACGCTGGACCAGCCGCCGCTGCCGCCGTCATTGTACGCCCGCATCCGGTACTGGTAGGTCGCGCCGTTGTCCAGCCCGGTTATGGTGTAGCTGGTATCGGTGTCCTTGACGGTAACCGGGCTGGTGTCGGGCCAGCTGGCGCCCGCTTTGCGATGCTGGAATTCATACCGGGTTATTCCGCTCACCGCCGTATAATGAATGGTTAGCTGCCTATCCCCTGGTACATCCGACTGGATGACCGGCGGCTCTGGCAGATTTGGTGCATTGGTGGGCGTGGGCGTCGGTGTGGGCGTGGGCGTCGGTGTGGGCGTGGGCGTCGGTGTCGGCGTGGGGGTCAGCGTTCCCGTGGGCGTCGGTGTCGGTGTGGCGGTGTTGGCCGGCGTATCTATAGACACGACGATGGACCAGCTGCCGGCGCCGCGGCTATTGTACGCCCGCATCCGTACCTGGTAAGTCACGCCGTTGTCCAGCCCGGTTATGGTGTAGCTGGTATCGGTGTCCTTGACGGTAACCACCGGGCTGCTGCCGGGCCAGCTTTCGCCCTCTTTGCGATGCTGGAATTCGTACCGGGTTACCCCGGGCACGGCAACATAATCGAAGGATATCTGCCGGGACTCGCCGCCGCCGTAAAAGGTGATTGCCGGCGCCCCCGGCGGGCCGGAAGGCGTGGGCGTGGGGATCAGTGTTCCCGTTGGGGTGGGCGTGGGTGTGGGCGTATTCGTCGGTGTCGGCGTATCCGTTGGGGTGGCCGTGGGGGGCAGTGTTCCCGTGGGCGTAGCCGTAGGTGTGTTGGTGGGGGTTGGCGTGTTGGCGGGCAGCGCTACTTCAATGGCCTGGGACCAGTCGCTGTTGCCAGCGCCATTGATTGCCCGCAGCCTTACGTAGTAAGTCGCGCCGTTGTCCAGCCCGCTTATGGTGTACTCGTTGTCGGTGTCTTTGAGGGTAACCTCCGGGCTGCTGCCGGGCCAGCTTGCGCCTGCTTTGCGATGCTGAAATTCGTACCGGGTTACCCCGCTTACGGCAACAAAACGGATGGTTATCTGGCCATCTCCCTTAACATCCCACAGAATGGACGGCGGCCTTGGCGGGCTTGAGGGCGTGGGCGTAGGCATCAGTGTTCCTGTCGGCGTGGGCGTATCCGTGGGCGTCGGTGTGGGCGTGGGCGTATCTGTCGGTGTCGGCGTATCCGTTGGGGTGGCTGTGGGGGGCAGTGTTCCCGTGGGCGTAGCCGTTGGTGTGTTGGTGGGGGTTGGCGTATTCGTTGGCGTTGGCGTGTTGGCGGGCAGCGCTACTTCAATGGCCTGGGACCAGTCGCTGTTCCCAGCGCCATTGATTGCCCGCAGCCTTACGTAGTAAGTCGCGCCGTTGTCCAGCCCGCTTATGGTGTACTCGTTGTCGGTGTCTTTGAGGGTAACCTCCGGGCTGCTGCCGGGCCAGCTTGCGCCTGCTTTGCGATGCTGAAATTCGTACCGGGTTACCCCGCTTACGGCAACAAAACGGATGGTTATCTGGCCATCTCCCTTAACATCCCACAGAATGGACGGCGGCCTTGGCGGGCTTGAGGGCGTGGGCGTAGGCATCAGTGTTCCTGTCGGCGTGGGCGTATCCGTGGGCGTCGGTGTGGGCGTGGGCGTATCCGTTGGGGTGGCTGTGGGGGGCAGTGTTCCCGTGGGCGTAGCCGTTGGTGTGTTGGTGGGGGTTGGCGTATTCGTTGGCGTTGGCGTGTTGGCGGGCAGCGCTACTTCAATGACCCGGGACCAGTCGCTGTTCCCAGCGCCATTGATTGCCCGCAGCCTTACGTAGTAAGTCGCGCCGTTGTCCAGCCCGCTTATGGTGTGCGTGTTGTCGGTGTCCTTGAGGGTAACCTCCGGGCTGCTGCCGGGCCAGCTTGCGCCTGCTTTGCGATGCTGAAATTCGTACCGGGTTACCCCGCTCACGGCAACAAAACGGATGGTTATCTGGCCATCTCCCTTAACATCCCACAGAATGGACGGCGGATCTGGCGTGCTTGAGGGCGTGGGCGTGGGTGTCAGTGTTCCTGTGGGCGTATTCGTCGGTGTCGGCGTATCCGTTGGGGTGGCCGTGGGGGGCAGTGTACCCGTGGGCGTAGCCGTTGGCGTGTTGGCGGGCAGCGTTACTTCAATGACCAGGGACCAGTTGCTGTTGCCAGCGCTATTGATTGCCCGCAGCCTTACCTCGTAAGTCGCGCCGTTGTCCAGCCCGCTTATAGTGTACGTGTTGTCGGTGTCCTTGAGGGTAATCTCCGGGCTGCTGCCGGGCCAGCTTGCGCCCTTCTTGCGATGCTGAAATTCGTACCGGGTTACCCCGCTCACAGCAACAAAACGGATGGTTATCTGGCCATCTCCCTGGGCATCCCACAGGATGGCCGGCGCATTCGGCGGGCTTGAGGGCGTGGGCGTGGGCGTCAGCGTTCCTGTTGGCGTGGGCGTATCCGTCGGCGTGGGGGTCGGTGTGGGCGTATCCGTCGGCGTGCCGCCCTGGGCTTGCAGCGGCGACGGCGACCCGGTGGCGGACAGGGTCAGTAAAACCGGCCCGGCCAGCAGGATGACGAGCGCCAGGGCCAGGGCCAGCCCCAGCCGGTTTCGGTCAATTCTCCGTAGGCGTCCCATCAGCTCACCCCCAAACTCGGGGGGGGGGGGGGGGGGGGGGGGTATTCATTCCGGAGCCGGGGCGGTGTCCGCTTTTATCTGCCATAACTTACCTCGTCAGGTTGCCGGTTCGGTTGGTGCCAGCCCTACCCGCGTGGGGGCTGCGGCTGTAGATTATAGCATGGAAGTTGCGGAAAAGGAATACCGGGATTTCGGCTCCGTCCCCAAGCCCATGGCAAAAGGGGTATAATTACCCCGGCTGGCGGGCGGCTGCCTGAAACAGAAGCCAGCCCGGACGGCTGAGGGATTTGGCAGCTACCGGAGGATGCATGGACCCGATTACCGCAGTGGCCGAGCGTTTTGGCATTGACCGGGAACATCTGATTCCCTACGGGCATTACAAGGGCAAGATTGGCCTGGATGCGATGCGGCCCGATGGCGCGGGCAAGCTGGTGGTAGTTACCGGCATTACGCCCACCCCGGCCGGAGAGGGTAAAACGACCACGGCTATTGGGCTGACTATGGGGCTGGGCCGGCTGGGACGCCGGGCCGTGGTCAACCTGCGGGAACCGGCCCTGGGGCCTATATTCGGCATCAAGGGCGGCGGCTCCGGCGGCGGCAAGGCCCGCATAGTTCCTGAAGATGAAATAAACATCCACTTTACCGGGGACGCCCATGCCGTAGGTTCAGCGCATAACCTGCTGGCGGCCCTGGTGGAAAACGCCGTTTACCGGAATGCGGCCCGCGACCTGCTGCCGGAGGGGGTCGAGTGGGCGCGGGTAACCGACGCCTCGGACCGGGCCCTGCGGCAGATTGCCTCCGGGCTGGGCGGAAGCGCCAACAGCCCCCTGCGGGAAACCCGCTTCGATTTTGTTACCGCCTCGGAGATTATGGCCATTCTGGCCCTGACCGCCGGCCTGGAAGACCTGCGGGAGCGGTTGTCGCGCATCGTGGTAGGGGTAAACCGGTTTGGCGAGCCGGTTTCCGTCGGGGAGCTGGGTCTGGCCGGGCCATTGCTGGCGGTGCTGCGCCACACCATAATGCCCAACCTGGTGCAAACCCTGGAAGGGCAGCCGGCATTGGTGCACGCCGGGCCCTTCGGCAACATTGCCCACGGGTGCAGTTCCGTTATTGCCGACCGCCTGGCCATGGGCTATGCCGATTACGTGATAACCGAGGCCGGTTTTGGTTCCGACCTGGGTTTCGAGAAGTTTATGCACATTAAAACCCGTCAAAGCGGCCTGCCGGTCGCCGCCGCCGTGCTGGTGGCTTCCCTGCGGGCCCTTCGGTGGCATGGCGGCGCCCGACGGCAGGAACTGGCCCAGCCGAACCGCGCCGCCGTCGAAGCCGGCTCGGTTAACCTGATTCACCACATCGGCATTGTACGCAGTTTTGGCCTGCCCGTAGTGGTGGCCCTGAACCGCTTCCCGGGGGACAGCCCGGAAGAGCTGCAAGCCGTAAAGGATATTGCCCACGCCGCCGGCGGCGCCGCCACTGCCGAGTATGCCGGCTTCACTGAGGGCGGCGCCGGGTCAACCGCCCTGGCCGAGGCGGTAGCGGCAGCGGCGTCGGGGGATGGGCTGACTCCGGCCCAGGTGGGTTACGCCTACCGGCTGGATGCTTCCATTGAGGATAAAACGCTGGCCCTGGCGCGGCGGGTCTATGGAGCCAATGCGGTAAGCTGGACGGCTGAAGCACGGCGCAAGTCCCGCTTTTTTGCCGCCCAGGGTTGGGGCAATCTGCCAATCTGTATGGCTAAAACCCACCTTTCCATTTCCCACGACCCGGCCCGGCGGGGCGCGCCCTTTGGCTATACCTTCCCGGTATCCGACATTCGGGCTTCGGTGGGGGCCGGCTTCCTTTACGCCCTGGCCGGCAGAATCGAAACCCTGCCCGGCCTGCCCCCACGACCCCGGGCCCTGGATATGGACGTTTTGCCAGGGGGGGAAATTGCGGGGCTGTAGGCTCGGTCCGCCCTTGAACAATCACCGGCGTCAATACCGGTGGAACCGACCCGAATCAGCGCAGGAGGTTGCGAGCAATGGTCTATGATTTTCGTCAATATACCTTTAAGCCGGGGGCGATACCCGATTACATGCAGGCGGTGGAGGAACTTTCCATTCCTATCCGGGCCAGGTATGGCGTCAAGCTGGCTGGCTGGTACTACAGCGAGGTGGGCGAGTTGAATCAGGTGGTTCACATCTGGGCCTACCGGGATTACGAGCATTTTGACCAGGCCCGCGCCGAGGTGGCCCGGGACCCGGACTGGACCGGCAAGTACCTGCCGGCGGTGCGCGGCCTGATTGTGAAGCAGAAGACCTGGTTAATGCTCTCCCCGGACTTCGCCCCGCAGCCTCGGTAAGCGGCGCCCGGCGGCCAGCCGCGGCTGCGACGTCCGCCGCAAACGGCTGACGGTGGCGGCCGGCGGCCGGGCAATGGGCAATGGGCAGCGGTCTTTGGCGGCCCAACATAGCTGGAAGGAAGGCATGAAGGTTTACGTGGCCAGTTCCTGGCGCAACAAGGTTTACCCGCAGGTGGTCGAACTGCTCCGGAGCGCCGGGCATGAAGTTTACGATTTTCGCCACCAAAGCGCTTCCTGGGAGGAGTTCGACTGGGCGGTAACCGAAGGCGTCGCCGCTGGCGAGCTGTTCGACGTGCTTAACCACCCGGCGGTTCAATCCCGCTTCCACAACGATATGAAGGCGCTGCGGGCCTGCGATGCGGTGGTCTGCGTGCTGCCCTGCGGCCGTTCCGCGCACCTGGAGTTGGGCTACGGCATTGGCACCGGCAAGCATACCGTGCTGCTGTGGCACGATGGCGATGAACCGGATATTATGCACAATGCCGTCGATAGCATCGTTTTTTCCGTTGCCGACATACCCCGGGCCCTGGCCGGGGGTGGCTGCCTCCCTGATTCACCGGAAGGGCGTTAACCGGCCCGCTGCCGCCGTAATCCGGATGACCGCGGCGCGGTAGCAATCGCTCCCGGTCGGTAGTATCATACCGTCAACGTCAGAATGCCTGGCGCCGGACGGCCCGGGGCCGGCTCACCCCGACGCCCGGCATTTCCGGGTTCAGTAAGGTATGCATCGATGAAATTCGCCTTTTTCACCCACGCACCCTGGCCCGAAGGCGCCGATCCCGGGCAAATTCTGGCGGAAACCACCGAGCAGATTCAGTACGCCGAAGAGCTGGGGTTTGTCAGCGCCTGGCTGGCAGAACACCACTTTACCCGCTACAGTATGGTGCCTTCTTCGCTGATTCTGGCTACCCACCTGGCTGCCCGCACCAGAACGATACGGCTGGGTACGGCAGTGCTGGTATCGCCGCTGCATAACCCCCTGCGCCTGGCCGAGGATGCGGCTATGCTGGACCTGGTGAGCAATGGGCGGCTGGATGTGGGTTTTGGCCGCGGCTCCGGAGGGTATGAATACACCGGGTACGGGCTGGACCCGTCGGAAAGCGCCGGCCGCTTTCAGGACTCGGTAAAGATTATCCAGGGCTTGTGGACGACGCCCGGCTTCAGCTATGAGAGCCCTTATAACCGGCTGCAGGATATTAACCTGGTGCCGCCGCCGCTGCAAAAGCCGCACCCGCCCATTTACATTGCGGCCACCCGGACGCCGGCCACGCTGGAGTTCCTGGTTGCTACCGGACATAACCTGTGTATTGCCGTAGTGCAGGATACCGCCGCCGCCCTGGACTTGTGCCGCCGCTTTGTGGCAATGTCGGCGGAGGCCGGCGGCCACCGGCCTATGTCGGAAATCCCCTTCTTCCGTTACTTTTACGTGGCGGAAACGGAAGAGGAGGTGCGCCGGGATACGGAAGAGCGTATTAACTGGGTGGCCGATATTATGCAGTGGCGCCGTAACATCGCGACCGGCAGCGAAGTGTATCGCAGTATGGATGACTGGCGCCGCGCGCGCAGCGAACTTCCCGAAAGCTATGGCTACCTGGCGGCCAACCGGGCGGTTATTGGCACCCCCGACCAGTGCGTGTCCCAAATCAGGGCTCTGCAAGCTCAGGGTATAGACTATTTCGGCTGCAATTTCGACTTCGGAGGGATGAGCCGGGAAAAGGTGATGCGTTCGATGGAGTTGTTCAGCAAAGAGGTAATGCCCCGGTTGGCGTAGCCCGGCGGGGCTGCCCCTGCAACCAGCGCCACTACTACTTCGTCCCGGGAACCTCACCGGGACGCCTACGCCTACCCCTACGCCTACCCTGCAACCAGCGCCACTACTACTTCGTCCCGGGAACGGAGCGTCCCCACCGGTTCACCGCGCCCCCCTTTGCCCACCTGACGCCGGTTTGCTGGCAGCCGGTTAGGTGCCTGGCAAGCGTCCGTCCGGCATTCTCCCCCTCCGGCAGCCTGGCGTACAGTCGCAGCAAGTGCGTCTTGGTGTAAATGTATATAGAGCCGGCAAGGAAAATCAGACTGCCAGGAGGCGGGTTGATTTCCCTTTACCGGCCTGAAAAGCTGCGCCGGGCAGGCTCAACGTAAAGGGCCTTCACCAGGAAGAACAAGGTCAAGATGGAATCCACCAATATTCCCAGGGCGAACAGCAGCATTACCCCGGCAAAAGTTGGCTGCCACCAGCCGGCTGCGTAAAGCAGAAAGGCGGTCAGGTAAACGGAGCCGTTGGTCAATGCTGCCTGGTATGCCATATAGCGGGTTAGCCCGAGGCCGTAAAAGACGCTGTCAATTACGGTATTGAAAGAAAAGAGGATGTATGGGACGAAGAGGATGCTGAAGGCAACCCTCGCCCAACTGATAGTGCCCGGGTCGCTGTTCAGGAACCCGGCAAAAGCCGGGAAAACCGGCACAAAGGCAACCCAAAGGAGCATCATCCCGGCGGTAATGGCCATGGCGGAAAGCCACAGCTGCCGTACCCGGTTCAGGTCGTCGGAAGTGTTGGCGACCAGGGCCTTGGCCGAATCCGCCAAGGCCAGCACCGGCGCCAGCATGAAGCTCCAGAATATCTGAATCGCCAGGTAATACCCGCCGATTTCTTCGGCGCCAATGGTGTTTACGATGCGGATAATCATGAAGAAATAGGCCACATTGCGAATCAGGCTGTCCAGACCACTGCCCAGCCCCACTCGCAGATATTGGCGCAGCTCGGCGAAGGTGGGCCGGGTTTGGAAGTCGGCTATTGCCACATTCCGGGTGGCGAGCAGCAGCAGTACGCCGACAATGAAAAGCCCCACGCTGGACAGCAGGGTGGCCCAGGCCACCCCGGAAACGTCGGCTTGCAGGGAAAACCCGAAAGCGCCAAAGAAGAGGCTGTCCAGGGCGAAGCGCAGCAACAGGTTGGCAATGGCCATGGCAAAGACCAGGGCGCGCAAACCCATGGCTTCGAACAGTACCACTATTGCAGCGGCCAGCAGGGTGAAGGGAATGCTGAAGATGGAGATGCCCAGGTAAAGGCGGGTTTCGCGGTGAATCTCTGGAGAGGTCCCGATGAGCATTATGAAAGCATCGCGAAACAGGAACAATACGCCGGAGAAAAGCAGGGAAGCGATAAATATAAAGCTGAAGACGCTTTTGGCCCGGTCCAGCTGCACCGCTGTTCCCTGCCGAAGCTGCGAGCCGATGAAAAAGAAGATGGCCAGGACCGTGGCCTCCTGAAAAACCTCCACCACCAAGCCGGCGAATTGCCATTGGGAGATAATTGCCAGGCTGCCGGGGTCTGGCAGTTCATTTCCAATCAGGTAGATACGATAGAGCTGGTAAACATTGGGCAGGCCGATGAACAAGAAAATGAACAGAAACAGGCGCCAGTCCCAAAGGCGTATGGAATGCCAAAGGTATGGCGCCATATCATTCCCGGCGGGCCGCCCATGGGGGCAGCGGCAGTGATTACCGGCGCTGCCGGTACAGATATACCCCGCCGGCGATTACCGCTGCCACCACCAGCCCGACTATTACCCACAGCAGCCAGTTGACGCCGCCGGTTTCTGTCGGCGGGGCCGGCGTGGGCGTGGCGGTTGGCGGTATCGGCGTGGCCGTGGGCGGCGGCGGTACTGGCGTAGCCGTCGGGTCGGCGGCGGCCATAGCCGGGGCGGCCATGGCGGTGGACGCGACCGTCGGCGCCGGGCGTACTGCGTCCAGGGAGCTGTCCGGCAGCAGGGGGATGGCCGTTGCGGTCGGACTGGGCCGGCTGGTGGGCATCGCCGTGGCGGTGGCCGTTGGCGGCGCTGGCGGTGTTGCCGTTGGCGCTGGCGTGGCGGTCGGTGTCCGCATTACTACCGGGGGCCGGGTGCGGGTAGGTATTGCCGGCCGGGTAGTCGTTGGCGTCCGCAGCATTGCCAGCGGCATCCGGGTAGGCGTAGCCGTGGCGGTGGGCATAGCCGGCGTTGTCGCCATCGGCGTCGCCAGCGCCACTATGGGCATGGCCGCCGCCGTTGGCGTGTTGGTTGCGGTGGGCGGCAGCGTTGCCGTGAGGGTTGCGGTGGGCGTGGGCGTGCTGGCTGCTGACCGCACCACCCGGCGGGTCGGCGTCGGGGTTGCCGCTGCCCGCCGTATGGGGGCGCTGCGCACTACTCCGGGCGGCGGCAGGGGCGTATTGGTCGGTGTGGGCGTCGGCGTGGGCGTGTTGGTCGGGGTAGGCGTCGGCGTGGGCGTGTTGGTCGGGGTAGGCGTGTTGGTTGGCGTCGGCGTGGGAGTCGCCGGCGGCTGCGTGGTGAACCGCACCTTCAGGCTGGTTACCTTCATCTGATCCCAATCCTCCAGCCGGAGCGTCAGGTAGCTCACCCCGGTCAGTTCGTCGGTCTTCAGCATCTGCGGCGTCTCCGGGCGTACCAGCGAAATCTTCGCCAGCTCCTCGTCCGCGGCATTGTACGCCCGGAAATGGGTATCGATGTCGTGTCCCGTCGGGTCGGTCATTATGCTGGCGCCAAACCGCCCGGCCATCGGCTCGGTCAGGTCAAAGCGGAACCAGGTTGCCACCAGGCTCCCCCCATCGGCCGCCTCCCGTTCATTGAAGAACGCCGCCGCCTCGATATCCTGGTTCGCCGCCCGGATGATGTACGGGTCTGCTTCCGTCCCGGCGCCGCTGGTGATGGACCGGGGGTTCGGCGTGGGCGTGTCGGTGGGCATGCTGGTGGGGGTGGGTGTATCCGTCGGCGTATTGGTCGGCGTGGGCGTGTCCGTCGGGGTAGGCGTGGGTATCAGCGTTCCTGTCGGCGTGGGCGTGGGCGTGGGCGTGTCCGTCGGGGTGGGTGTGGGCGTGGGGGTATCGGTAGGTGTGCTGGTGGGCGTGTCGGTATCGGTAGGTGTGCTGGTAGGCGTGGGGGTGTTGGTCGGTATCAGCGTTCCCGTCGGCGTGGGCGTGTCGGTAGGGGTGGGTGTGGGCGTATCGGTGGGTGTGCTGGTAGGCGTGGGGGTATCGGTGGGGGTGCTGGTGGGCGTGGGCGTGGGGGTGGGCGTATCGGTAGGTGTGCTGGTAGGCGTAGGGGTGTTGGTCGGGCTCAGCGTTCCTGTCGGCGTGGGCGTGGGCGTGTCGGTCGGGGTGGGTGTGGGTGTATCCGTAGGCGTGTTGGTAGGCGTGGGCGTGTCGGTAGGGGTAGGCGTGGGGGTATCGGTAGGTGTATTGGTAGGCGTGCTGGTAGGCGTGGGGGTATCGGTGGGTGTGCTGGTGGGCGTGGGCGTGGGGGTGGGGCGTACTTCGCAAGGCCAAAGAAGACCGCAATCGCTGGTGGGCGTGGGGGTGGGGGTATCGGTGGGTGTGCTGGTAGGCGTAGGGGTGTTGGTCGGGCTCAGCGTTCCTGTCGGCGTGGGCGTGGGCGTGTCGGTCGGGGTGGGTGTGGGTGTATCCGTAGGCGTGTTGGTCGGCGTGGGCGTGTCGGTAGGGGTAGGCGTGGGGGTATCGGTAGGTGTATTGGTAGGCGTGGGGGTATTGGTGGGTGTGCTGGTAGGCGTGGGGGTAGCGGTAGGTGTATTGGTCGGCGTGGGGGTATCTGTGGGTGTGCTGGTCGGCGTGGGGGTAGCGGTAGGTGTATTGGTCGGCGTGGGGGTATCGGTGGGTGTGCTGGTAGGTGTGGGGGTATCGGTTCCCGCTATGGGCGTACCCCCCGGCGGCGTGTGGGTGGGCTCCGCCGTGAGCGTCTGGTTCGAGCTGGCCGAAGGACTATCATTATCAGCGATTGGAAGCCGAATAATGTTCGCCGTCCACGCATTTGCCCCGCTGCCGCCGCTTCCGGTAAGAAAGATAAACTCACCGTCATCGTTGAGGGAATCGTCGATAGTACTAAAAGTGAATGTCTGCGTATTCGTGCCGTTTAAGGTTTTGGTGCGGCCATTCGGGAAGCAAATATCCGCCGTTGCCGGCACCGGCGCAGCACAGGTGCCGCTTTCCAGGTCGGTTACCGTCGAGTGGCCGGGCACGATCCGGAAGTTGAACGCCAGGTTCGAAGGCGTGCCCCCCACGGGAACCATGCTGATATCGGCGGATTTGCCCTCAGTGATGCTTGCTGCGCGAAAACCCAACAGGACAATCCGGGTGTTGGTAAGCCGGGTCTGAGCTTCGACTGCCGGGCTATTGCCGTTGTTGTTAACGGCGCGGAGCTGGATCCAGTAATCGCGCTCGTTGGTGAGCTGATAAATCGCCACATTGGTTGAATCACTGTCGGTTTCGCCTACGAAATCAGCCCAGTCGATGCCATCATAGCGGGTAGCAGTATCCGCGACCGTGCTGGCCCGGTACTGATACTTCTCGATCGAAGGGTCGCCGGGGTTATTCCAGTACAGATGCACCTGCTTGCTCCCTTGGGGTGAGGCCAGCAGGCCGGTGGGCGCAGCGGGAGGGGAACCCTGCGCCTGTACGGCGTGCAGCCCCAGGGCGGCCAGGGTGAGCAGAATGCCGGCCACCAGGGCCAGCCCAAGCAGGTTCCGGTCAAATCTGCGCCGGCGGCCCATCAGTTTGCCCCCCAACCGGAAAACTCGGGGGGGGGGGGGGGGGGGGGGGGGGGTATTCATTCCAGGGCCGGGACGGGAACCGTGTTGAGCCAACATACTTTACCTCGGCAGATTGCGTCTTCAGGCAGAATACTGCTTGCGCCAGTGGGGTAATGGCGGCCAGAGCCGGCTGACCGCTCCAGATAGTAAGGGTAGAGTTTTCCGCCCCGTCGCAGCAAGGAGATTACAAAGGCGGATTTTAGCAGAAAGTTACGGGGAAAGGAATACCGGGGAGGGGGGTAACTATGGTAAGCCGGCCCGCCGGGCCGGCTCCGTTTCGGGTTTGACAGAGATTCACCCCCCTTCTTATACTCAAGCCGCCCCGGATACCTTGCCGCCCGGGCCGGTCAGCTTCGGGCAGACAGGAGGGAACCGTTATGGCGGAAATTGTGCTGGGCCTGGCTTCTTCCCACAGTCCGCAGCTTAGCACGCCCCCGGAGCTGTGGCTGGACTACGGGCAGGGCGACCGGCGGCATCGGGAACTCTGGGCCGCTGACGGCAAGCCATACAGCTTTGAGGAACTGCTGGCCCGAATTGACCGGGCGGCCATTGAGCGGGAATTGACCGCCAGCGCTATGGCCGCCCGCTACCAGGCCTGTCAGCAGGGTATCGCCGCCCTGGGCAGCGCCCTGGAACAGCAGGCGCCCGATGTGGTGGTGATGATTGGCGATGACCAGCTGGAGTTGTTCAATGAGGGTAATATGCCGGCGGTATTGGTGTATTGGGGGGAAACCATCCGCAGCGTGCCGGCAACTATACCGGAGACGGCGCCAGCCTTCCGCAAGGCTAACGCCTGGGGCTGGTTTCCCGACCGGAAGATTGATTACCCGGTCGCTGTTGACCTGGGCCGCCACGTCATCGAGTATCTGGTAAGCCGGCGGTTCGACGTGGCCCACTCCCGGCGGCTGCCGGCCGGCCAGGGCATGGGCCACGCCTTCGGTTACCTTTACCAGCGCATTCTGCGGCAAAAGCCCATCCCGTCCCTGCCGATTATGGTCAACACTTACTACCCGCCCAACCAGGTAACGCCCCGGCGCTGTTATGAACTGGGGCAGGCAATCCGCGCCGCCGTTGCGGAATGGCCCGGTGAAGCCCGGGTCGCGGTAGTCGCCTCCGGGGGGTTGAGCCATTTCGTCATCGACGAAGACCTGGATCAGCAGGTTCTGACCGCCCTGGGCAGCCGGGATGCGGCCGCCCTCGCCGCGCTCCCCCCGGAGAAGCTGAACTCGGGCAACTCGGAAATCCGCAACTGGATTGCCGTGGCCGGCGCCGTGGAACACCTGGGTATGCCGGTGGTGGACTATGTGCCGTGCTACCGTTCTCCGGCCGGCACCGGCTGCGCCATGGGTTTTGCCCGGTGGCGGTAGTATCTTGACCCTGTCCCTAACTCTATTTCAGCGATGAAAGGAGGCCAGCCATGCCAAGAGATAGCAGGAACCGGGAAGGGCGCAATGCTGGGGGTGAGTTTGTAGTCGGGGAGCCCCTGTTGCTGATTTGCATTAACAATACTTACCGCGAACGCGGCTGCTACGATGCAGTTCGCCACGCCTGGAAAGTAGATATTAAGCGGCTTAAACACGGAAATGAATACAAGCTGGTGCTGGCCCGTATCCGAGGAGATGTTGTCGGAGCTTGGCGACCTACCGAATGGCTGCCGGCCACCCTGAAAAACTTTCCTGACCTGGAACGTAAAGGTATAACGGCTATGCCAGGGCGTTTCGGCTTTTATGGCGAAGAGGCCGAACCGGAAGTATGGAATAGGTACGCAGGCAACCGTTTGCCAGACAATTACCGAACCCAGAATCCGGTTCGCTACCTGGAACCGAAAGCTCAATAACCCTCTGTCAATTGTCCGTTCTCCGGCCGGCACCGGCTGCGCCATGGGTTTTGCCAGGTGGCGGTGATTGGGTTGCCGGCCAGCGTCCTTGAATACTCCGACAGCTTTGCAGCTGCGTAACCGGGTAAAATACGAATCGAGGTTGTAGCGCAATGGCCAGAGACTGCTTCCCCCCAGGAGTCGCCGAACAGCTTAACTGGTATGTTTACCGCCTGATTGACCCGCGCAACGGCCAGACCTTTTACGTCGGCAAGGGACAAGGAAACCGGGTCTTTGCCCATGCCAATGGGCGGCTGACCGATGGAGCCGACGAAATCTCCGACCCTGAAATGCAGCCCGGCGCAAAGGACTCGACCGCCCCGCAGAAGAAGGTTGAAGCCGACGAAATCTCCGACCCTAAAATGCAGCTCATCAGGGAAATCAAGGGGCTTGGCCTGGAGGTATCCCACGTAATCCACCGGCATGGCATGAGCGAGAAACAGGCTTATGAAGTAGAGGCGGCCCTTATTGACGCCTACCCGGGGCTGCTCAACAAAGTGAGAGGGCGAGGGTCAAGAGACTACGGAAGCCGCCATGTGGAAGAAATCATTAACGAGTATGTTGGGGAGGAGTTTGTTGTCGAAGAACCGCTAATGCTGATTACCGTCAACAATACCTACTCCGAACGCGGCTGCTATGATGCCGTCCGCCATGCGTGGCCATTGAGCCTGAAGAACGCCGAGACCTACCAGCTCGTGCTCGCCCGGCTCCATGGTTTGGTTGTCGGGGCTTACCGCCCGACTGAATGGAAGCCGGCCACCCCGGAAAACTTTCCTGACCTGGAACATAAAGGTATAACGGCTATTCGGGATCGTATCGGCTTTGTTGGCGAGGAGGCCGAACCGGAAATATTGAATAAGTACGTAAACAAACGTGTGCCAGCGAAGTACCGGAATGCGCGGAACCCGGTTCGCTACTTGAAGCCGGAAACCCCGTAGAACCTCTCCGCCCCCCTCTCCCATTATTTCAACTGCCCGGCTTGCCGGAGGCTTTCCCGGGCCGGGGTATTTTTATGCCCGGCCCGGTTTTTGGCCGCCCCAGGCGGCGCCGGGCCAAAACTGCTTCAGGAAAGGCGCAAATCTCGTAGTAAACCGAACTTTCTGAACCATATAATTGTTGGGCAATTTTCGGCGGAACCGAGCCGGAGAAAACTGACCAGGAGCAGCAGAATGGCGTACCAGCCGATTGAAGACTACGGAATTATTGGCAATATGCACACCGTGGCCCTGGTCGGGATGAACGGCTCAATAGACTGGTTTTGCAGCCCCAACTTCGATTCGCCCAGCATTTTTGCGGCTATTCTGGATGACCGGAAGGGGGGCCATTTCAAGATTGCCCCGGCCGGCGCCAATGGCGAAGTTACCCACAAGCAGATGTATTGGCCCGAAACCAATGTGCTGGTTACCCGCTTTTTCTCGCCCGACGGGGTGGGCGAGGTCATCGACTTTATGCCGGTCGGGAAACGCCATTCGGGGCATCAGCATAACGAGTTGGTGCGCCGGGTAAACGTGGTGCGGGGCTGTATGACCTTCCGGATGGAATGTTTCCCCGCTTTCAATTTTGCCCGGGACTGCCACGAGGTTCGCATGAACGACCTGGGCGCCCTGATTACCTCCGACGGCATGGAGCTTCAGCTGGTTACGCGTATGCCCCTGCGTCAGGAGCAGAACGGGGTGGTCAGCGAATTCACCCTCCACGCCGACGGGCAGACGGCCACCTTTGCCCTGGACGACAGCAGCAACAACCGGTCTCCCTACCACCCGCTGGACGAATCGGAAAGCGAACTGCTCTTCTCGGATACGGTGGAATACTGGCGGAACTGGCTGTCGCGCTGCAACTACAAGGGGCGTTGGCGCGAAATGGTGGAGCGGTCGGCCCTGGTGTTGAAACTGCTTACTTATGACCCGACCGGGGCCATTGTGGCCGCCCCCACGTGCAGCCTGCCGGAGGATGTGGGCGGGGTACGCAATTGGGATTATCGCTATACCTGGATTCGGGACGCCGCCTTTACCCTCTACGCCCTGCTGCGCATCGGCTTTACCGAGGAAGCGACCAACTTTATGAAGTTCATCGAGGCGCGGGCCTCCGAAATGAACGAGGACGGCACCCTGCAGGTGATGTATGGCATTGACGGGCGGCACGAGTTGACCGAGGAAAGCCTGTGGCACCTGGACGGGTATAAAGGCTCCAGCCCGGTACGCATCGGCAACGGCGCCTATGACCAGCTGCAACTGGACATCTACGGCGAGTTGATGGACTCGGTGTATATTTACAACAAGCACGCTCAGCCGATTTCCTTTGACTTCTGGATTCACCTGCGGCGGCTGACCAATTGGGTGGTGGAGAATTGGCATCGGGAGGATGAGGGTATCTGGGAGGTGCGGAGCGGACGAAAGCATTTCGTATATTCCAAGCTGATGTGCTGGGTAGCAATTGACCGGGCCATCCGTCTGGCCGATTCGCGTGCCTTTCCGGCTGACCGGGGCCGCTGGGAGGCCGCCCGGGATGCCATTTATGAGGATATTATGGAGCATGGCTGGAGCGAGGAGCGTCAGGCCTTCGTGCAGTATTACGGCAGCGATTCGCTGGATGCCGCTAACCTGCTGATGCCGCTGGTCTTTTTTGTGGCGCCGGCGGACCCCCGAATACTGAAAACGCTGGAGGCGACCAACCGGCCGCCGGAGAACCGGGGCCTGGTCTCCAACAGCCTGGTGTATCGGTACAACCTGGAGTCGTCGCCCGACGGCCTGACCGGCTACGAAGGGGCCTTCAATATTTGTACCTTCTGGCTGGTGGAGGCCATGAGCCGGGCCGGCCGTTACGACCCCAGGGCGCTGGATCAGGCACGGCTGATTTTTGAGAAGATGCTCAGCTACGCCAATCACCTGGGCTTGTACGCCGAGGAAACCGGGCATAGCGGCGAGGGCCTGGGCAACTTTCCCCAGGCCTTTACGCACCTGGCCCTGATTAGCGCCGCCTGCAACCTGGACCGGGACATCGACAGCGCCGGCCTGGTGGATTGGTAGGGCAGCCTTCCGGGTAAGACCGGACCGCTGCTCGGCCGGCAAACCAATACGCCCACGCCCTCAAGCCCACCGAAGAAGCCGGTATTCTCCCGGGTCGTTGCCGGGTCTGGGCGGGCAACCCTCCATTATCAGGCCGTGCGCGGGATAACCCCGGCCTTGCGGTTTACCGGGGGGCCGGGCGGGCCATTATCAGGCCGTGCGCGGGATAACCCCGGTACGATTTCAGCATCGCAAAGCAGGCGAAAGCTGGCCCGACGCCAGCCCGGTGGCTGCCGTCAAAGACACCGATACCGCATACACCATAACGGGACTGGAAAACGGAGCCGCGTACGAGTTCCGGGTGCGGGCGCACGATAGCCGCAGCTCCGGCGCTTGGTCCAGCGTCCTGTTTGGCGATACGCCCACCAACCCGCCCCGGCCGCCCCGGCCCCGGCTGCCGCCAAACCCACGGCTACGCCGGCACCGACCCCGATACACACCTGCACCCAACGTATATTGGGAATACCGCTTCACCGTCCTTGCGCTTAAATCCATGTGCTACAATAGGCTGGTTGCTTTAACTACGGCAAAAACTGAAGGCCGACGGTCTGACCGGCGGGAAGAGGGGAATTATGGCGGAACTTGATCGGGATACTCTCTTGCAGCTTTATCGGACTATGACTACCATCCGCCATTTTGAGGAACGGGGCATACCGGAAACCGGACAACGGGGAATGTCCGGCTCGGTTCATTCCTCAGCCGGGCAAGAGGCGGTGCCCACCGGCATTTGCGCCCACCTGACCGTGGACGACTATATCGGCAGCACGCATCGAGGTCACGGCCACTGCATCGCCAAGGGAGTGGATCCCAAGCTGATGATGGCCGAACTCTTCGGACGGGTTACCGGCCCTAACAAGGGCAAGGGCGGTTCCATGCACATCGCCGACATGAGCAAGGGAATGCTGGGGACCAACGGCGTAGTCGCCGCCAGCGTGCCGCTGGCCGTCGGCGCCGCCCTTACCGCCAAGCTGCGCAACCTGGGCCGGGTGGCCGTGGCCTTCTTCGGCGACGGCGGGGCCAACCAGGGCGTGCTTCACGAGTGCATGAACCTGGCCTCGGTCTGGAAGCTGCCGGTCATCTTCTGCTGCGAAAACAACGGCTATGCCGAATCCACCCCGGTGGAATACGCCCTCTCCACCGCCCGGGTGGCCGACCGGGCCGCCGGCTACGATATGCCCGGCGTGCATGTGGACGGGATGGACGTTTTCGATGTTTACGAGGCCGGCGGCGAGGCGGTGCGCCGGGCCCGGGCCGGCGCTGGGCCGTCCCTGCTGGAATGCCGTACCTACCGCTATTACGGCCACACGGTTTTTGACAACCCCTTAAGCTACCGTACCCAGGAGGAGCAGGATTACTGGCGGAACCGGGACCCGCTGAAGCTGTTCCGGGAGCGGGTAGTGCCCACCGGGCTGATTGCCGCCGGGCAGCTGGACGCCCTGGACCGGGAGGCGCAGGAACTGATGGAGGAAGCCATCCGCTTCGCCGATGAAAGCCCCCTGCCGCAGCCCCGGGAACTATACGACGACGTTTACGTGGACTACCCGGTAGATATGATGCGCCGTGGGGTTAACCTGGAGGTTTAGGGGGGTAAGCGGTCTATGCTGGAAGAACCTCAACTGAACGGACGCATCGCCAGCGTCATCAACAGGATAACCGGTTCGGCCGGGTGGCAAGCCCGCGAAGAGCTTAGAGGAGCCTTGCGCGGGCCCCAAACCAAACCGGACGTGTTGATTATTCGTGAAGAAGGTCCGCCCATTGTGCTGGAAGTGGAATACCCGCCGGCGGCAACCGTAGCCGACGATTGCATGAAGAGCATTGGACGAGAGCTTGAACCGAAAGTGGCGGAAGCTTCCGGCAAAGTCAGTTCCGTTATTGCCATCCGCGCCACTGAAGAGTTGCACCAGTGCGCCACCGGCGACGACGCCCAGGAAATGCTTGAAGCCGGACATGAAATCGAGTACGCCGTTTACCAGGGAAACGCCCGGGAGCAGACGCGCTTCCCCTCGGCAGGGTTTATCAGAGGAAACATCAAGGATCTGGTTGACTTCATCCGTCCGGCTGCAGAACCGCAGGACATTATTAACCTGGCAACCCAGGCTTTTGAGCAGGGCGTGGAAGACGCTGCTACTATAATCTTGTCCTATGCCAGAAGGTATAAGTTCGGCGAGCGTATCGGAACCGCTTTGCGCCAGCAGTGGCCGGCCTATCCGGAAAAAGAACCTGAAACGCCCAGCGAGTTGAACCAGGAAAAGGCGGACCAGGAAGCCAGAAAGCAGACGGCGAAAATGACCGCCACCATGCTAATCAACGCCTTGGCCTATCAGCAGAACCTGGCCGGCTACTCCGCAGAGGTGGAAATCGACGGGCGCAAGGAAACCCGCACCATCAAAAACCTGGCGGAAATAAGCAAACCTACCGGTCTCCACCTCAGCGACGTAATAGCCGAATGGGATAACATCCTTTCCATCAATTACTGGCCCATTTTCCACATCGCCAAGAAGCTGCTGCTGATTATTCCGGCATCGGCGGCTAACGCATTGCTGGCCGGCATGGATGAAACCGCCAATGCCATTCAGGACGCTATCAAGCAGAACGACGTGGCCGGCACGGTGTTTCAGAAGCTGATTGCCGACCGGCAGACGCTGGCTACTTACTACACCCGACCGGAAAGCACTACCCTGGCGGCCTTCCTGGCTGTGCCGGATAACCTGGATTGGGCGAACCCCGACACGCTGAAGGATTACCGCATTGCCGATTACGCCTGCGGCTCCGGCGGGCTGGCGCTGGCCGCCTACCAGCGGGCCAGAGACCTGCACCGCAACCACGGCGGCAACCCGGACAGCGTCCACGGCTATATGATGGAGAACAGCCTTACCGCCTGCGACATAATGCCGGCTGCGGTACACCTGACCTCGTCGCTGTTGGCCTCCGTGGCGCCCGGGGAACGCTACACCGGAACCCGGAACGTGCTTTACCCTTTTGGCGGCGCCGGGGAAACGGATCAGAAAGGGAAGCCGATAGTTAACGTCGGCTCGCTGGAATTGCTGAACATCAAGACGACCACCTACCAGGCGGTTTTGCCCCTGAACGAACAAATGGCGTTGGGCGCAACCCGGAAACGCAAGACGATTGAAGTGGATATGGCGCCGCTCTCCCAATCCCTGGTCATCATGAACCCGCCCTTTACCACTCCCACCAACCACGCCGCCGACCATGCCAAGCCCGGCAACCCGGCTTTCGCCGCCTTTAATACTACCGAGGCGGAACAGAAGGTTATGGCGGATAAGGTGAAGAAACTGGCGAAGGGAACCATCAGCGACGGCAATGCCGGGCTGGGTTCAAATTTCAGCCAGATTGCCCACAATATGGTCAGACCGGGTGGACATATAGCATTGATACTGCCCCTGTCGGCAATGATTGGCGGTATTTGGGACGGCAAATATGAACGCAGCTGGCAGAAGCTGCGCCGCTTGCTGGCCGAAGGCTACAATGACATCATTATCATTACCATAGCCCAAGCGGCGGCGCGGGATTCATCATTTTCTGCCGATACCAATATGGCGGAAGTTCTTGTTATAGCCCGGCGCCTGAAAAACCAAGAGCGTCCCCAGAACCTGGCTTATTTCGTCAACCTCCTGGAACGCCCGGCGGACAAATTGGCGGCGCAGGAAACCGCTAAGGCAATCAGGAAAATCATAGCTGGTACGACTCAGCCGGGAGATTACTCCAATGTCAGCATAGGCGACTTTCAAGTCGGTACTGTGCAACTGAGAAGAATTAAACCACTAGAGAGATGGACAACAGTCGGAGTTGCGAATTTAGGCTTGGTACAAGCTGCGGAAGAGTTAGCCCAAGGCAAATTGCGGCTGCCGCGCAGTGCAAAGGCAGTGCCGATACCAATGACACAAATGGGTAAAATAGGCACGGTTGGGCCGTTGCATCGAGATATTGACGGCGGTTACCTGGAACCCGACAGGGGCCCCTTTACCAAGCACGACGGAGCCGGTAGCGGAACGGAATGGCCCTTCCTGTGGAACCGCGACAGCGAAATACAACAGAGCATGCGGGTTTCCCCCGATAGCCACGGCATCGTAAAGTCGGGCTGCGACGCGGAGGCGGAGCAAATCTGGCAGATGGCGAGCCACTTGCATATCAGCAACGAGTGCGGGTTTAATTCCAGCCCTACTTGTGCAGCCTTTACTCAACAGAAATCTTTAGGCGGTAGTTCTTGGCCTAACCTCCAGATGAAAACTACAGAAATGGAGAAAGCTGCGTGCGTTTGGCTTAATGGAACACTAGGACTTATATGCTTTTGGATAAATAGTAACCGTACCCAAGTCGGACGTGGGAGAACTACCGTAACCGCCATACCGAATATCCCAAGCTTGGACGTCACCAGTCTTGACGCTGACCGGCTGCAAGCCGCCGTCCAAATCTACGAAGACCTCTGCCAGAAAAAGCTGCTGCCGGCTAACGAAGCCTACCGGGACCCGGTGCGCCAGGAACTGGACCGCCGGCTGCTTACGGAAGTGCTGGGGTTGGACGATAACGCCGTTGAGCAATTGGCAATTCTGCGCCACCAGTGGTGCAGTGAACCTACGGTTACCGGAACCAAGAAGACCGGCCCGGACGCCTGATAAACATAAGGAGCAACACCATGACCACCGCCATGCTGCCCGCCACTGACCGGGCGCTGCGTTACCGGGAAGCTATTAACGAGGCCCTGCGCCAGGAAATGGAGCGGGATGAAACCGTCATCATCATGGGCGAGGAAATCGCCGGGGGGGCCGGCCGGGAGCATCTGGGCATCGTGGATGCCTGGGGCGGCCCTTTCCGTACCACCGTGGGCCTGATTCAGCAGTTCGGCAGCCAGCGGGTGCTGGATACCCCCCTGTCCGAGGCCGCTTTCATCGGCACGGCGATCGGGGCCGCTTCTACCGGAATGCGCGCCGTGGCCGAGTTGATGTTCGTGGACTTTGTGGGCGTTTGTATGGATCAGCTGCTGAATAATGCCGCCAAAATGCGCTATATGTTCGGGGGTCAGGTTAAGGTTCCCTTTACCATGCTTACCCGTATCGGCGCCGGCTTTGGCAGCGCCGCCCAGCATTCCGAATCTTTCTACTCGATTTTCAGCCATATTCCCGGCCTGAAGGGGGTGGCGCCTTCCGACCCTTATACCGCCAAGGGCCTGCTGATTGCAGCAATCCGCGATGATGACCCGGTGGTCTATTTTGAGCATAAGGGGCTGTATGGCGATACCGGCCCGGCGCCGGAAGCCCCCTATGCTCTGCCGTTGGGCAAGGCGCGTATTCTGCGGCCCGGCGCCGATGTTACCCTGGTGGGTATTTCCCGGATGACCTGGGTGGCTGCCGAAGCCGCCGGGGAGCTGGCCGGCCAGGGCGTAAACGCCGAGGTGGTGGACCTGCTCAGTGTTTCGCCCATCGACTACGACCTGATTATCGATTCGGTGCGCCGTACCCATCGGCTGGTGGTGGTGGATGAGGATACGCCGGTGTGCAGTCTGGCGTCGGACATCTGCGCGCGGGTGGCCGAAGAGGCTTTTGATTACCTGGACGCCCCGCCCTCCCGGGTAACTGCGCCCCATACGCCGGTGCCTTACAGCCGGCCTCTGGAGGACGCTTACGTCCCCAACGCTGCCCGGGTCGTCCGAACCGTCAACGGGCTGATTAGCCGGGGGTAACCCGGGAGGAACCAGCAATGCTGCGATTGTTCCGACATGATTACCGTATCGCCGTCGTAGAAATTCACGGGGTCATCGGCGCCCGGGTCCGGGAGTCGGTGTACGCCCGGCTGTTCCAGGACATAGCCGGCAGCAAACGCTACCGGGCTTTGCTGCTGGATATTCAATCTCCGGGCGGGTCGGCGGCCGGTTCCGAGATTCTGCACCACAGCCTGCGGCAGGTGGCGGCCCGCAAGCCGGTGGTGGCCCACATTCGCAGTCTGGGGGCTTCCGGCGGCTACTACCTGGCCTGCGCCGCCGGGAAAATTACCGCCCTGCCCACCACCATGGTCGGCTCCATCGGGGTTATCTACCTGCGTCCGGTGCTGGAGCAGCTGCTAATCCGGGCCGGGGTCGAGTTCTCGGTGTTCAAGGGCGGGCGGCTCAAGGATATGGGCGGTTTCTGGCGCAGCCCCACCGATGAGGAGTCCGAGAGATTCCAGAGCCTGATTGCCGAGGTCTATGACAATTTCGTGGCCGTGGTGGCCCAGGGGCGTCCGCTGGAGGAGGCCCAGGTTCGGGAACTGGCTACCGGCGAGCTTTTTACCGCCCAGCGGGGCCGGGAGCTGGGGCTGGTGGACGAACTGATGAGCTTCGAGCAGTCGCTGGAGCTGGCCGGCAGCTTGGCCAACCTGCCGCCGGGCCGGGCGCGCCCGCGCTGGGTGCGCCCCCACCGGACCTTTTCGGAAAAGCTCACCGGCCGCCCGGCGGCGCAAACCCACGGCAGCGGCGCCTTGAGCCTGCTGCCGGCAGACTGGCAGCGTCTGCTGACCGGCGGCTTCTATTATCTGGAACCCGCATCCCTGCTGGGCAGCGGAGAGTAAATCGGCCCGGTTTGCGCTGGACGCCTCCGCCAGATGCGCCCCTTGCCGTTGAACCGGCCGGGCGCCGGCCGGAATGGCGGAGCCGGCCGCCGGGGAGGCTGGGGTAACCCGCGCCCCGGGTGAACTGCCCCCGGCCCGGCTTCGCCGTCCCGCCGCCGGGGTCACCAACCGGCATCTTTGGGCAGCAGCCCCAGCAGGGCTTGCCCCCCGAACTCGTAATTGGCAAGCAGACCGGCCCCGTGCTGGGCAACCACGTGAACATCGCGCCAGCGCCGCTCCAGCCCCAGGCTGCGGTGAATGGCGTTGGTGCCGGCGGCGTGAAAGAGTATGTCCACCCCTTTAACTGCCTGGTGTATGGCGTGGGTAATGGCTAACCTCGCCTGGGTTACTTCCGGGCTGGGCCGGGGCATAACATCGCCGAAGGCCTGCCATGCCCGGTCAACTGCGTCCAGCACGTAAGCCCGGGCGCCGCTGATAATGGCCTCGGCCTCGCCAACCTTGCCCTGAACCGGCGTCCGGTCGCGCAGCAGCGCTGCCGAAATGGTCGTTCCTGATTGGGTTGCCACCCGGATGAATTCGTCCATGGCGCCCCGGGCGACGCCCAAGGCGACGGCGGCCACCAGCAGCCAGATAGCAGTGAGCATAGTGCGCGGGCTGTAGAGGAACCCGGGTTCCCGGGGTGGGCTGTAGAGACGAAAACTCCGTTCCGTGGGGACGAAAACATCTTTCAGCTCGAAGTCGTTGCTCCCGGTGCCGCACAATCCCACCACCTGCCAGGTATCCAGCACTCTGGCCGTCTCCGCCGGGGTAAACAGCATAACCGTCTCCGGCGGCCCGGCGTCGGAGACGGCCGGGCTGTCCGGGTCAACCACCTTGCTGTTGACGAAGAGCCAGTTGGCGTTGTCAATACCGCTGGCATAGTCCCAGCGACCGTTGACCCGATAACCGCCGCTTACCGGGCGGGCCTGACCCAGGGGGCGGAAAGACCCGGCGGCCCGGAAGTCGGGCGGGCAGCCGAACATTTTCCGGGCCGCAGCCGTAGTAAGGCTGCCGGTGAACACTGCGCCGCCGTTAGACAGCAGGCCGCACCAGCCTACGGAAGCCTCGGCCCTGGAAAGTTCCTCGATTACCCGGAAAGCGGTAATCGGGTCCGCCTGGGGGCCGCCCATACTGGCCGGCAGGAAGAGCTGGCCGGCCCCGGTTCGGGCCACCTGCCGGGCCAGCCCGGCCGGCACCCGCCGCAGTCGGTCCATTTCCTCCCGGGCAGCGGCGATGTCGGGAGCCAGGTTGCGCGCCGCCTGCACCAAATCTGCGGCTATGGGTTCCCGTACTTGCATTGCTTCCCTCGCAGGCGGCGATTAAGGGCGATTAAGAACGGCGCCGGTTGATTGAACCGGTTCCGGCAGCGCCGCCGGGCTGCCGGAACAGCAGAGGTAAAGGCCGGGTTAATTTCCGGCGCTGGCGGGCGGCGCCCAGCCTGAATATCAGCCGCTACCCAACCAGACCTTTGGCCTGCTGCCAAAGAGCTTCCTTCTCTTCCAGTGGCAGCCGGGCGAAATCCAGGCCCTGCCGTTGGGCCAACTCTTCCATCCGCAAATAGCGGCGGGTGAAACGTCCGTTAGCCTGACGCAACGCATCTTCCGCCGGTACGTTCAGCCAGCGACACAGATTAACCAGCGTCAGAAACAGGTCGCCGAGTTCATGCGCCCGGTCGGCATCGGTAGCGGCGCAGCGCAACTCGGCCACCTCTTCGCCAATCTTTTCCAGAACCCCGTCAATATCCTCCCAGTCGAACCCGGAACGGGCTACCCGCTCCTGCATCAGTTGGGCGTAGCCAAGAGCGGGCAGCGTCTGTGGTATGCCCTCTACCGGCGACTGGCGGAGGCCCTGCTCGGCCCGCTCCGCCGCCTTGATTTGCTCCCAGTTCTGCTCCACCTGCCGGGCGTCATTGACGCTGGCATTACCGAAGACGTGGGGGTGGCGGCGAATCAGCTTGCCATTAATCGCCGTCAACACATCCGCCAGGGTAAACTCGCCGGCTTCCCGGGCAATGTCAGCGTGAAAAGCCACCTGCACCAACAGGTCGCCCAGCTCTTCGGCCAATAATTCGGGGGCGTCCCGGTCAATGGCTTCCAGCGCTTCGTGGCACTCTTCCAGCAGATTGCGCTTCAATGAAGCATGGGTCTGTTCCCGGTCCCAGGGACAGCCGCCCGGCGCCCGCAGGCGGGCTACCAGGTCAACCAGAGTCTGGAAACTGCCCAGGTCGGCCCCGGTCGGCTGCTGCGAAGCAGGCTGGTTGATTTGCTTGTCAGGCATAACCCGATTATAGTTGCAGACTGAAGATTGCTCAACCTCCGGCCGCCGCCGCTGGAAGGGTTTTTTTACCGGAGAACACCTCCCCTGGAATTGCAATGAAGCTGGTCAAGACGTTAGCCGAAGCGGGTTTCGTTGCCGCCGTGCCGGTATTTCTGGTAGCGGTCAGCGTTGCCTGGGCCGTCAATGACCCGGGCCTGTACCAGCGGGGGTTCCAGAAGTACGATATTGCCCGCCGCACCGGCATTACCCAGGCCGACTTGCTACAGGTGGGCGCCGACCTGCGCCGTTACTTTAATTCAGCCGGGGAACCCCTGCTGGTAAGCGTTCCGGTTCACGGCGAGGTTCGCCCCCTTTACAGTCAGCGGGAGACGCTGCATATGCGGGACGTAAAACAACTGGTGCGCGGCGTTTACCTGACGGCGCTGTTGACCGGGGGATACCTGCTGCTGCTGGGTTTGGCCGGGTTCATACGGGAGAGGGGCGACTATTGGCCGACGTTGGCCCGGCTGCTGCTGTATGGGGGGGCGCTGACCCTGGGGCTGACGCTGACTCTGGGGCTTTTCGCCCTGCTGGGGTTCGAGCGGATGTTCCTGCTGTTTCACCAGTTGAGTTTCCGCAACGACCTGTGGCAGCTCAACCCCTATACCGACTACTTGCTGATAATGTTCCCCGCCGGTTTCTGGTTCGATGCTACCATGCGCATAGCCCTGACTACCGTGGCCGGCGCAGCGCTGCTGAGCGTTTCGGGAGGCTATGGACTGTACCGGGCCGGCCGGCTGACCTGGCCCCCGGCCGGCCGCCGGCTTCGGGAAAACCGTTCCGGGAGGGCAGAAAATAACGGCACAGGCTGCCCGTAAATTACCGGGAAGCCCCGGCCCCGGCCGGCCGAAGAGGGGGGGCAGGTAAATCTGCCGGAACCGGGGCGGGCGTCCCCATTCCCCCAAGCCTCGGCCGGCGGTTGGTTCTTTTGGCGTCAACACTTTTTTCGGAGGGATTGCACCATGACCTGGCAGTATCAGTTTGAGTTGCTTGCCCGACCTTACGGCGGTGTCACCGAGGGCCCGGTATGGGATGGCGAGGCCGTTCTCTTCACCCATATTCCGACCAGTCGCATTATGCGCTGCGCCCCCGGTTCCGGCGAAATTACCGAAGCCCGCGCCGGAACCAACCACACCAACGGCCTGGCTTTCGACAGCCGGGGCCGGCTGTTCGGCTGCTGCTCCGGCGGGCGGGCCATTGTCCGCATAGATGACGATGCTATTGTCCCGGTGGCTGACCGGGTGGACGGGCAGAAGCTGAACACCCCCAACGACCTGGCCATTGACCGCCAGGGGCGCATCTGGTTTACCAACCCCTGGAACGCCGGCAATATTGACTCCAGCGAGGTGGAGGAACTGGACAACCGCTCGGTTCTGCGGGCCGACCCCCAGCCGGACGGCAGCTACGCAGTTACCCGGGTTACCTTTGATACCACCATGCCCAACGGCGTGCTGGTATCTCCCGACCAGCGTACCCTTTACGTGGCCGAAAGCAACAGCGAGCGTATGGACCTTGACCGGGAGCTGCGCGCCTACCCAATCAATGACGACGGCAGCCTGGGCCCCCACCGAACATTGCATACCTTTGGGCGGGATGCCAACGCAGTTCACCGGGGCATCGACGGTATGTGCCTGGATGCCGAGGGTAATATCGTAGCTGCCGCCGGCTGGGAGCAGGGCGGCCCCGGCTCGATGATTTACATCTTCTCTCCCGCCGGCCGGGTGCTGGAGACCCACCCGATCGCCTGCAACCGGCCGACCAACTGCTGCTTCGGCGGGCCGGCCCTGACCACTCTGTACGTTACCTCTACCGACGGGCACTTCTACCGGGCGGAAACCGACCGGGTGGGTTGGGCTATTTACCCTTAAGCAGGGGGCTTACGGCGGCCGCCCTGGCGCCTTTATATTGCTGTGATAAAACCCGGCAGGAAGCCGAAAGCAGCCGGCGCGCCGACAGAGCATTGCAGCGAATCTTTCACCGCATTAGTCAACCGGCCGCCGCATTAAGGTATAGTCGCCGAGCGGCGGCGCCAGCTTTAGCAGACTTGAGGCAGGCTTTATGAACATGAACCTGGGACGGTACGGCATTGACCGGCGGCAGCTGCGACAGGGCGGCGGCCGGGGCAGCGGCAACGACCATGTGGAAGATCTGTATGGCTGCACTGAACTTTATATTTACCAAACCCCGAACCGCAAGTTAACCGGTTTCCCGTCGCTTAAGCTCTTCGTCGAGTCAGAAGGGTGCGAGATTGTCTTCACCGCCGACGCCCCACCGGAATTGAGCAGCTATGAGACGATGCGCATTACCCAGCGGCAGGGGCAGGCCATACCTCAGGCAGTAGTCAAGCGCGCCCACTCCTGGGCGCACCAGCGAAACTTTCTGCACAGCTTCTTCAAGCCAATGTACCGCCAAGCCGGCCAGCCATGAGCCGTTCCCGGAGCCGTTCCGGCAAAGTGAACCTTGCCGCGGAGGAATAGGCGTGGAATATACCAATGTCCGGCTGGAAATCGCTGAGGCGGCAGCCGCGGGCTGGCTGAACCGGCCCGCAGCCCTTACGCCCGGAGCGCAAAGCTGCTGACGGAGCTGACCCATGCCGCCGCCGCGGCCGGCAAGGACGAAATCGGTTAAGGCCCTGGTGGTTCGGGGCGAAGGGCGGGCCTTTTCTGCCGGCGCCCACTTTTACTACTTCGATACCGTATTGGACGACATTTCCCGCCGGCTGCCCTGTGTCCGGCTGATGAACGACTGCTTTTTTTCAGCTGGAAAACCGGTCTATACCTACCATTGTCGCAGCATATGGTTTCGCTTTGGCCGGCAGCCTGGAACCGGCCCTGGCGTGCGACCTGGTGCTGGCCGCCGAAGACGCCTGCATCGGCGGCCAGCACAGCAATTTCGGGCTGATCCCCGGCGGCGGCGCCACCCAGCGGCGGCCCCAACGCATCGGCATGCAGCGGGCCGTGGAGCTGCTGACCACCGGACGCTGGCTGTCCGGCGCTGAGGCGGCCCAATGGGGGGCTGGCCTTGCGGGCACGCCTCCCCGAACCTGGAAGCCGAGCTGCAAAAGCTGCTGGAGCCGCTGCGGGGCAAGAGCCGCCCCTGGCTGGTCTGGATTAAGTCCGTAACGCAGCCGGGTTGCGACCGGCCCCTGCCGGAGGGGGTTGCCCTGGAAAGTATGGCTTTCTTCCGGCAGGTGAAACCGAAGTGGCACAGTAAGCGCTGGCGGAGTGGAGTATATATTCGGGTACTGGCCGGCGGTTTTCCGGACTGGTGCCGGCGCTGGTTTGGGGATTGTTCCGGGTTGAACACGGGCTTGGGAAAGTTCTTTGCCTGATGATGTTGGATTTGGGGAAATTGGCAGCCCGGCGTTATTCTCTGATCTGACAACGCCGGGCCGGTTGAGTCTGGGCTGGTCGGTCCCGAATGGACGGGAAAGCGGGAACCTGTTGAAAGGTCAGTCGTCGTTGGCGATAACTACCTGGACGAAAATCCGGCTGCGGTTGCCGGAAATCCTGATGTTCGGGTCTTCGGTCATCAGCCGGTTGACGTTGCATCGCACTGTTTCGTCGCTTTCGCTCCGGGTGTCGCCGATGATCCGGAAATTCACCGTTTTGGTCAGGGCGGCGCTGGAGGCGCCGGCTTCCCAGATAAATAGCTGGTCCATGAAGTAGAAGTCCCGGTCTGCGCCGGCGTTTTCCTGCCGCGAACATTCGTGTCGTTGGGTTTCTGGAACTTTACCCGCACGCTGACGTCATGGGATGGAGCGCCGGTAAGCCGGAGGGTAAGGGGTACTGTTTTGGTTTACGAGTCTCCTTCGGTGATGGTCAGCTTTGGCGTCTGCCCCTTGCCCTTTCCGTAGGTTATGCCATCCTTGACTACTTCTATTTCCTACATGGGAGACGGTGTCGGCGTGGGCGTGGGCGTGGGCATTTCGACCTGCGTTATTCCTTTGGCGTGCTGCCAAGGTCGCAGCCGACCTCTTCCGAGTTGGCGTAAACGCGAATGCAGTGCCGGGTGGCTGGGTCCTGGTTGTCCAGCTCATACCGAAGTTCGGAGGCTGGAACCAAAACGTCGATAACGTAAGCGTTGCTGAGTTGGGCTTCAGCCAGAATGTTGTACTGGCTTACCTGACAGTTGTTGGGGGCCGGGTCTGCCAGGCAACCCTGATGGAAGTGGGGGTTACCACTTCCATCATCAGTCCCGCGGGCGGGTTGGGAGCGTTGGATCTCTGAGCCTGGACGGCGGCAGCTGCCACGATGGTTGTCAGTGCGGCCATGACTATGGCGGCAGCCATTAGCCATTTCAGGGCTGCGCCTCTTGGGGTGTGGAAGGCTGGCGGCTGGTTTGGGCGTTGCTTTTCTCCTGGGCGTCTGCTCGCCGTGTGGGATACCGCGGTTTCGTCCAGCGGTTCCGAATTATTCTAAAGTTTCAGAGCGGCGGCTTCAATACTGCCGATGAACCGGTATTCCCAGGAATTGGAGTTGCGAAATCGCCCGTGATTACTCCATTCATGCTTGACTTATCGGTAATTTGGGTTACAATTGGGAAAGGCCTCAATAAACTGATGGGTCAAGGAGGGATACTATGGAAGGGAAAGTCCAGATCGAGATTACCTACTGCGTGCCTTGACAGCACCATGCTACCGCCACGTGGATGGCGAATGAGTTCTTCCGCGCCTATGGGCCCGATGCCGCAATCACTATTTCCCCGCGCGGCCAGGGCATCATGGAAGTCTTTGTAGATGGTGAAAAAATTTTCGACAAGAAGGCCGAGGGCAATTCCTACCCGGATCTGGCCCGCGTCCGCAAGATGAAGGAAGTAATCACCGAGAAAATCGCCAGTGTGGAGCCTGTTCCGGCGGACAACTAACTGACGGCGCCGGTTGCATAGCCGTCCTGGTGTAATTGTGCCGGTGATTCGGCCCCTCGATTTATCAGAGGGGCCGAACCCTTGTGCGGCAGCCCCGGAATATAAGACATAACCTGCGCCCGGCAAGAAAGACGCCGACCGTATGGGCATTCTGAACGATGATATGAAGCGGGTGGTGCGGCAGCAACGGCTGGGCTTTGTGGCCACCGTTTGCCCCGATGGCACCCCTAACCTGTCTCCCAAAGGCACTGCGGCAGTGTGGGACGACGACCACCTGGTATTCGCCGACCTGGCCTCGCCGGGAACCATAGCCAACTTGCAGCGCAACCCGGCAGTGGAAATTAACCTGGTGGACGGGTTTTCGCGCAAGGGATACCGCTTCAAGGGCGCCGCCGCCATCATCAACGAAACTACTCACCCGGCCCTGTTTGGCGCCATCCGGCTGGCCTTTCAGCAGGGAACCAGGGGCATCCACCAGGTAACACTGCCCGCACGAGCCTATGTCCTGGTCAAGGTAGAACGAGCCCTTCCCCTGATTTCCCCGGCTTATGCGTCCGGCAAAACCGAGGAAGCTACCCGGCGGGAATATGCGGCGTACTGGGCGGAAGTTCACCAGAACCGGATGGCCCAACTCGAGCAGGAGTCTTAACCCCTGGCGGGAACAGCGCCAAAACATAACGGCAGCAAACCCACCCTTGAGCGCGCGCCGGGCGAACCGCATTCCGGCGCAGCCATACCCCGGTTGTACCGGTAACAGAGAAACGTGATGAGTATGACCGAAACTTCCCTGGCCGAAGCCCTGGCGCGTATCGTTGGCGAAGAAAACGTCCTGTCCAGCCCTTACGACCTGGATCGATATTCCGCCGACGCCCTGACGCCTTTCCGGGCTTATCACGCAGCCCACGCCTTTGAGCGGCTGGCCGACCTGGTGGCGCGCCCCGGCAGCGCTGCGGAAGTTTCGCAGATCGCCGCCCTGGCAACCAGGGAGGGCATACCGCTGGTTCCTTACGGCGGCGGAACCGGGGTTATGGGCGGCGTGCTGCCGGTTCAGGGCGGCATTATAGTTGACCTGAAGCGTCTCAACCGCATCCTGGAAATCAGCCCGCGGGATCTGACCGCCACCGTGGAATCCGGAGTCGTACTGCAAGACCTGTACGATGCCCTGGACAACTATAACCTGATGCCGGGCCACGACCCTTACAGCGTAGCCATTGCCACCGTGGCCGGCGCTGTTTCTACCAATGGCGTGGGCTACCGCGCCAGCGCCTTTGGGCCTATGGGACAGCAGGTGGTATCCCTGCAAGCAGTCCTGCCCGACGGCCGCATTCTGCAAACCCGTCCGGTGCCCAAATATTCCTCCGGCCCCAACCTTAACCACCTGTTCATCGGCGGGGAAGGAACCTTCGGCATTATTACCCAGGCCACGGTGCGGGTTTTCCGGCAGCCGGAGGCCCGGGTTTTCGCTGCCGCCGCCTTCGACAGTTTCGACCAGGGTTTTGACGCCGCCGCCGAGTTGATGGCCCTTGACCTGCACCCCGCTCTGCTGGACCTGACTGAAGAGGATGGTCAGGTCAGAATGTTTCTGCTCTTCGAAGGCTACCGTGAAGGGGTGGCCGCCCAGGAGTCGCGGGCCAGGCAGGTTTGCGCCCGGTTTGGCGGGCGCGACCTGGGGCCGGGCCCGACCATGCGCTACTGGGAAGACCGCCACGAATCCGGGGAGCGGTACAAGCGCAGCGCCCTGGGCCGGCCGCGGGAAGAACGGTGGAACCGTCAGTGGGGGCGCAGCTTCGACTACCTGCACATGGCCCTGCCCATTTCCCGGGTGCTGGACTACCGCCGCCGCTGCCAGCAGATATTGGCCGCCAGAAACGTCCGGGTCTTGGAGTATGCCCTCTGGAGCCGGCCCGAACTGTTTTCCATGCTGGTGGCGCCGGAAGACGCGGCGCAGCCGGGAAGCCGGGAAGACCTGGCCCAGGCCGTGGCCGAGGTTCTGACCCTGGCCCAGGATATGGGCGGAGTGATGGAATACTGCCACGGCGTGGGCGTGAAACTTAACCACCTGCTGGCCAGGGAGCTGGGGGTGGGCCACGAGGTTATCCGCGACTTGAAACGGGCGCTGGACCCGGCCAACATTATGAACCCCGGAAAGCTGGGGCTTTAACCTGGCCGGCCAGTGCAGTTAAAAGGGCAGTTCCTGCCCGATGCCCCGTTCCAGGGCTTTGCGATAGACCAGCTGCGCCGCGGCAATATCCTCCAGGGCTATGCCCATAGACTCGAACAGGGTTACCGCCTGCCGGTCGGGACGGCCCGGCGTCCGCCCGGCAATTATATCCTGTAGTTCGCAGACCATATCCCAGCGGAACTCGCCCCGGCTCTCCGGCCAGATGAGGTCTCCGCATTCGATTCGGGCCTGCTCCAGGTCATCCACCGCAATAACCGCCGACCGCAGCACCGTTGCCTCGTCCACCTCACGGCGCATCCAGTGGTTGCCGCCGGCGGCGTTGACGTGCGCGCCGGGCGGCAGCCAGGCCCCTTCCAGCACCGGCTCCCGGGCCGAGGTGATGGTTATCGCAATCGCTGCGTCGGCAACGCACTGTTGGGCGCTAGCCACCGGCTCAATTTCCAGGTTCAGCCGCTCGCCCATGCGCCGTGCAAAGTCTTCCCGCCGTTCCTGCCGCCGGCTGTAAACCTTTACCGACTTGATGTCGCGGACGGCGCACACCGCCTCCAGCTGGCTGCGCGCCTGAAAGCCGGCGCCAATAATGCCCACGCTGTCCGCGTCGGCGTTGGCCATATGCCGGGTGGCCAGACCGGAAGCGGCGCCGGTCCGTATCTGCCCTAACCGGCTGCCCTCCATGCAGGACAGCAGTTCCCCGGTCTGGTAGTCATAGAGCATTACCACCATCCGCGCGCCGCCGGCAAAAGAGGGGTAGGCCTTGTACCCAAAGACCTGATGCCCGGCATCGGCGGCGGCCATGAAATGGAAGAAACCGCCGGGCATGCGAATGCGGGAGCGGGGGGTCAGGTTAACCTTGCCGGCGCCGGCGTGCGCAAAAGCCTCTTCCAGCACAGCCACGCACTCAGACATGGGCAGCAATTCAGCTACTTGTTGCTCGTTCAGAAACAGGGCCATAACTCCTCCAGGGGGTTGGGTAACGCAAGTATAGCACTTGTCCTGCCGCCGGTTCAGGCAGCTTCGGGCGCCCGGTTCCGGTGGAAAGAGCCGTTCTGCGCTGTCGGGTTTTCTATTTTCCGGCATTATGTTATTTTAATTGTGGATAAGACTGCCTTTTTTCAGGTCGGATCTGCCCCTTTATTGCCTGGGCCGGTATTGGGTTGGCTCCGGTCCGGCCAACCCGGCAATGCCGGCTGGAACAGTCTTTCCATCTGTATTCTTAATCATCATTATTGTCTTGGCGTTGCCTGGTTGCGGCGTCCGCCCGGGCCCCGGCCCCGGTATCGTCCGACGCAAGGTTCGGCTGGAAGTAGTGGTGCGGGCTCGGCCTGAAGCCCGGCGGCGGGCTGGTTGAGCAGGGAGGGATGGCCGGCAACGGGAGGCGTCTGCAAGGAGGTAAGTGTTCGTGTTGGAATTATGGACCCTCAGATTGATTGGCGCCGGCGGGTTTGGCGCCCTGGGCTACCGCATGGGGGCTTATATGCCGGAGTTCCCTTCCAGCGACCGCCAGTTAATCCCCTGGAGTATTGTTCTGGCTATTGTCGGCCTTCCCGTAGGCGCCCTGGTAACGCCTTATCTGGTTCTTCGCCCCTGGCGTTGCGCGGTCAATTACATTGACCGTCTGCCAGGCTCAACCCTGCTGTCCGCCGCCGTAGGAGCATTGTTCGGTCTCGTTTTCGCCGCCCTTATTTCCATTCCCTTTTACAACATTAACGGCTGGATGGCCTGGGGCATACCCATAATGGTAAGTCTTTCCCTCGGCGGCGCCGGCTTGCTCCTGGGCGGTCTGCGGGGCAGAGACGTCCAGGCCGCCTTTCCAATTCGGGAGCCGATGCCGCACCCCAACGGCTTCGTCAGGGAAAACCGCAATGGCAAGATTCTGGTGGATACCAGCATCATTATTGACGGACGCATCGCCGACCTGACCGGCACCGGCTTTCTGGAAGGCACCCTGGTAGTGCCCCGGTTTATTCTGGATGAACTGCGGCACATCGCCGATTCCAGCGACCCGCTGCGGCGCAACCGGGGGCGCCGGGGGCTGGAGGTTCTGGGCCGCCTGCGCCGGGATGAAAACATTAACCTGGAAGTGCTGGACATGGGCCTTGCCAACGGCGATGAGGTGGATTCGGCGCTGGTCCAAATGGCCCGCCGGATGAACTCCCCGATTCTGACCACCGACTATAACCTGAACCGGGTCGCCGAGTTCCAGGGCGTGCAGGTGCTTAACGTAAACGAACTGGCCAACGCCCTGAAGTCAATCGTCTTGCCCGGCGAAGAAATGCGGGTTAACATCGTGCAAGAAGGCAAGGAAGCAGGCCAGGGCGTAGCCTACCTGGACGACGGAACCATGGTGGTGGTGGAAGGGGGAAAGCGTTACATCAACGCCTACCACGACGTTACCATAACGCGAGTGCTGCAAACCGCTGCCGGCCGCATCATCTTCGCCCAATGCAAGAACGGTTAGCCGGCAGTCTTTCTCAAATGCCCCCGGCTCAACCGGCCGGGGGCAGCAAGGCCGGTGACGGAACCCGGCAACGGAACCGTAACGGAACATGAAGCCTGACTGCCTCCGAACCTTTCACATGCTGATTTATGCGGCAGCGGCCGGGACGCCCCGGCGGTTTTCCGCCAGAGGCGCCCCCGGCAAAGGCTTCCGGGCCGGTCGCAAGAAGCGGCTTCCTGCCCTTGCGCCACGAGCCGGATAAAGGGCGAAGTGTATGCGCGACGGGTTAACTGAACAGCGGGTTGGCGCAGTCGTGGTGGCGGCCGGCGGCAGCGTCCGAATGGCCGGGGTGGATAAAACCTTTGTTAAGGTGTTGGGGCAGCCCCTGATTGTCTATACCCTGGACCAGTTGGAAGCGTTTCCGGCCATCGCTGAAATAGTCCTGGTATTGGCCGCTCAATCGGTGGCGACCGGCCGGGATATTGTGCGCCGGCGGGGATACCGCAAGGTAAGCCGGGTCTGCGCCGGCGGCGTCCGCCGGCAAGAGTCGGTGCGGGTCGGGCTGGCCGCCTTGCAGCCCTGCCGCTGGGTAATGGTGCATGACGGCGCCCGGCCAGGGTTGGATGCGGCGCTGCTGCAACGGGGATTGGCGACGGTAACCGGCCGGCAATGCCCGGCGGCGACCGCCGGCATCCCGGTTAAAGATACCATCAAGGTTGTTTCACCCGAGGGACAGGTTACGGCTACGCTGCGGCGCGAAACCCTTTGGGCGGCGCAAACCCCGCAGATTTTTGCCTATGACCGGCTGCGGCAAGCCCATGCTGAATACCAGGGCGATGCTACCGATGATGCGATGATGCTGGAAAGTCTGGGCTGTCCGGTGCAGGTGTTCCCTGGTTCTTACGATAACCTGAAGGTAACCACGCCGGAAGACCTGGCGGCCATCGAGGCCGTGCTGCGGAGGCGTCAGTGAACCTGCCCGATTACCGCGTTGGCATTGGCTTCGATGCGCATGCCCTGGCGCCGGAAAGGACGCTGACGCTGGGCGGGGTGGCCGTGCCCTGCGACCGGGGGCTGGCCGGCCACAGCGACGGGGACGCGCTGCTCCATTCCATAATTGACGCGCTGCTGGGGGCAGCCAACCTGGGCGACAAGGGGCAGCATTTCCCCTCCTCAGACCAGCAATACAAGGGCATCTCCAGCCGGCTGCTGCTGGCCCGCGTCGGCAATCTGCTAACGGCCCACGGTTGGCGGATAGCAAACGTAGATGCTACAATGTTGGCGCAGCGGCCCAGACTGGAGCCGTACCTGGCGGCGATGCGGGAAAAGACCGCCGAAACCCTTGTCCTGGCGCCGGAACGGTTAAGCATCAAGGTTACTACCACCGATTACCTGGGCTTTGTCGGGCGGGAAGAGGGCATTGCAGCGGTGGCAGTGGCCGCCGTATTCCGGCCAGGCCCGGGGCTGTCCCTTCAGTCATAAGGGTTAAGCGCAGCAGGCCACCAACCGGGATGCGGCATTCAGATGCGTTTATACAACACGCTTAACGGCGAAGAGCAGGAATTCCTCCCTGCCGACGGCAAAACGGTCAGGATGTACGTCTGCGGGGTTACCCCCTACTCAGCTACCCATGTAGGACACGCCCTCAGCTACGTCATCTTCGATACCCTCCGCCGCTACCTGGAATATCTGGGCTACCAGGTTCGTCATATTCAGAACTTTACCGATGTGGATGACAAGATTATTCAGCGCGCCGGGGAAGCCGGCCTCACTGAGGCTGAACTGTCCGAGCAGTACATTACCGACTTCTTCCATACCATGGATGCGCTGAACATTCGCCGCGCTGACATCTACCCCAAAGCTACCCAGGAAATTGCTTCCATAATCGATACCATCCAAAGCCTGGTGGACAAGGGGTTTGCCTACCCTGCCGGCGGCGACGTTTACTTCCGGGTGCAGCGGAAGGATGATTATGGCAAGTTAAGCCACCGAACTCTTGAGGGTATGATTGCCGGCGCCCGGGTGCAGGTGGATGCCGGCAAAGAACACCCAATGGATTTTGTCCTCTGGAAGGGCGCCAAACCCGGCGAACCGGCCTGGGAAAGCCCCTGGGGGCCGGGACGCCCCGGCTGGCATATCGAATGCACCGCCATGTCCCTGCGTTACCTGGAATACCCCCTGGATATCCACGGCGGCGGGCAGGACCTGATTTTCCCTCATCACGAAAATGAAATCGCCCAGAGCGAGGCCCATACCGGCATAACGCCCTTTGCCCGTTACTGGGTACACAACGGCCTGCTGCAGCTGGGCGAAGACAAGATGAGTAAATCCCTGGGCAACCTGGTATCGGTGGAAGAAGCCTTAACCCGTTGCAGCGCCGATGCCCTGCGTATCTACTTCCTCAGTTCCCACTACCGCAGCCCGTTGCAGTATAGCGATGCGGGGTTGGCGGCGATGGAACGCAGCATGGACCGGTTTCACCATGCCCTGCGGTTCAACAGCGAAGATGCGCCGGCAAAGGGGGGGCAACTGGATGCCGGGTCATTCCGGGAACGGTTCCTTGCCGCCATGTCCGCCGACCTGAACACCCCACAAGCCATTGCCGCCCTTTTTGACCTGGCGCGGGAAATTAACCGGGCCCGCAGCGAGGGGCAGGAGGTGGCCGCTGCCCAGGCCGCTTTGCGGGAACTGGGCGGCGTGCTGGGGCTTACCTTCGCAGCGCGCCGACCGGACGGCCGGCAGCTGGCGGCCACCCCCTTCATAGACCTGCTGGTAAACACCCGTTCCGAACTGCGCCAGGCCCGGCAGTATGCCCTGGCCGACCGCATCCGCGACGAACTGGCTGCCCAGGGCGTTTCGCTGGAAGACACTGCCCAGGGAACCATCTGGCAGTATCAGCCGCCGGCTTAAAGCCGACGCCCGGGCGGCCATTAGCGAAAACCAGCGGGGGCGAGTATATTCAACTCGCCCCCGCTGTCGATTAGCCAACGCCCCGTGCCGACCGCCGACCCAACGGGGGGCGGCAGGAGGTGAGTTTCCTGGAAACGTTGGCTTACAAAATCTCCCGACCGAATATCTTGCGCTCCAGGCCGTACTTGCGGCTGCCCAGCACCCCGATAATGCCGGCGATGATGAACCACAGGATGGTTACCTCGCCGCCATGGGCTACGAAAGCGTTGCCGCCATCGGGGGGATTGGGGTACAGGTGAGGCCAGGGCCAGACCGGGCTTAATGCGGCGTGTACGCCGAAGTAGGCGACAACCATGGTTACGCACAAAGCCCCGGCGCCCAGCCGGGTAAAGATTCCGAGGGCAATGAAGACTGCCGAGATCAGTTCCACCCAGCCGGCCAGGTCCACCAATGCCCCCATCCCGTTGGGGTTGGCGCCGGCGGGAAAGCCCCATAGCAGGAAGGCTTTTTGCGCCCCGTGAAGAGCAACCAGAACAGCAAACACGAGCCGAAAAAGCAGGTAAAACTCATCGGCGAATCGGCCCAGCACCCCGCCGAATATTCCGCTGCCGGACGAAACCGCTGCGCTCTCCGAATGTGATGCCATACAATCCTCCCAGATTAACAAGTTTTCCGTAACCTTGCGGTTAGTGCAAGCAGTGTAAAACAAGATTGTTAAACTGAAAAGTCCTTTCAGTTTAATTTAGCGGGTACATTTTCTTAAAACCGTCAAACCGGTCCAAACTAGGGGTTCCGGATGGCAGCAGCCGGGCGGCCAACCCGAACCGGGGCTGCCGGCATTGATTGCTCCGGCAGCTCAAATATGCGAGTAATCCGGCTGGGACGGCAATCGGGTCAGGAGCTTCTTTACCCGCGCCCAGACCAGGGCCTGAATCTCTTCCGGCGAAAGCCCGCCGTCCAGAACTGCCCACCGCTCGGGCTCGGCTTCAGCCTGCTCCTGAAAACCCTGCCGCACCTTGCGATGAAATGCCAGGTCAAGCGTCTCAAAGCGGCGTCCCTCCACGATGCCGGACGCGGCGGCGGCCCGTTCCAGGCCCACCCCGGGTTCCAGGTCCAGCAGGAAAGTGAGGTCGGGGTTGAAGTCGCCGGTGGCCAGTCGATTCAGCCAGTCAATAGTTTCCAGTCCCAGCTTCCGGCCATAACCCTGGTAGGCGACGGTAGAAGCGGCAAAGCGATCGGCGATAACCACCCGGCCTTGCGCCAGCGCCGGCTTAATCCGGCTGAACATCAAATCTGCCCGGGCTGCCGTGAACAGCAGCAGTTCCGCCAGCGGGTCAATGGGGCGCTGCGCCTTAAGGTAATCCCGCAGGTATTCGCCCAGCTCCGTACCACCCGGTTCGCGAACCAGCAGGGACGGGGTTCCCCGCCGCTCCAGGATCTGGTGGAGCAGCCCGGCCTGGGTCGATTTGCCGGCGCCATTGCCCCCCTCAAATGCTATAAAACAGCCCGACACCGGCTACCTCCCTTTTGCCCTTAAAGAGCGAAGGTTCAGGCCGGGAGATTCCGCCGAAACCCCCGGCCCGGCGGCCATTCCGGCCGCTCATATCTGGTGAAACGGCCAGAGTATAACACCCTGGCAGCTTAAGGCGGCGTAGGTTCTAATCACTGGATTAAGAACCTTTCTTGAGGAGTTGAGCAGTCTGCGCCGTCGGGTCAACTGCCGGGATATGTCTGCGCCGGCCGGTTCCTGCGTGCTAAAATCCACTCACAATACACGGCAGCGGCTCCTGCCGCCAACCGGCTGACTTCCCCGAAACTGCCCGGAGGGTAAAACCATGTCGCTTGCCAATAAGGTAGCCATCGTAACCGGAGCCAGCCGGGGCATTGGCAAGGCTATGGCCTTGGGGCTGGCCATGGCCGGGGCCAGTGTGGTGGCAGCCGCCCGTTCCGAGTCGGAACAGCCGCACCGCCCGGGAACCATCTACGCTACCGCCGCCGAAATCGAGGCGCTGGGCGGCCGGGCCGTGCCAATCCGGTGCAACGTGCGGGACGAGCAGAGCATTCTGGACATGGTAACCGGGACGCTGAATGCTTTCGGGCGGATCGATATTCTGATAAACAACGCCGGAATCGGCGCCTACCGTCCCTTCCTGGAGTCCACTCTAAAGGAATGGGACCTGGTAATGGACATTAATCTGCGGGCGGTCAGCATCAGTTGTCGGGCAACCGCGCCGGTCATGGTGGAACAGGGGGGCGGCAGCATCATCAACGTTTCTTCCCACGCTGCCGCCAACATCTTTTCCTCCACCCTGGCCGCCGACCGCGACCAGGGGGTAGCCCTGATTGGGCAGGCCTACGGAGCAGCCAAGGCAGCGGTGGAACGGTTTACCTGGGGGCTGTCTGCCGAACTGGGGCAGCACAACATTGCGGTCAACACCCTGAAACCCCTGCGGCCGGTACTGACCGAGGGTTTCCGGGCCCAGCGGCCCGAGGCCGACTTTTCCGCCTGGGCCACGCCGGAGGATATGGTCAAGGCAGCGGTTTTCCTGGCTGGTCAGGACGCCCGGGGGGTGAGCGGAGCGATAGTTACCGCTGAAGAGCTGGTGCAGCGTTTAAACCTGTAACGGCATCGCCGGCGCCGGGCGGAGTTGCCCTGGAGCGGCAAAGGGGGAACAATCCGGCAAAAAGCGCCAACTGCGGAAAGGGAGGGGGTTTGCCCCTCCCTGACCAATAGCCGGTATTCTGCCTGACCGACCGGCGGCAGCGCAATGGATTGCGGGCGCCGGCCCCGGTGTTCGCTCCTAGTAATCGCCGACGATTTCCTCTTCCGGCACATCGCTCTGATAGCGGGACTGCCGCATATTTTCCACCCGTTCCCGGGCGGCGCCGATATACTCGTTGGCCCGTTCCCGAACTACCTGACGGGTTTCACTGCCTGGCCGGGGCGCAAAAAGCACCCCAAGGGCCGCGCCGGTAGCTGCCCCGGTCAACACTCCGACAAACATTCCCGCAATAAACTTTTCGAAACCACTATCTGCCATCTGTTCGCCCTCCTTAAGAGCCAATGATAGGTGGCTGTTTTGCCCTTGCTGACATAACATTTTAACCCAGATTGCCCGCCGGGGCAACCGGGTTGCGGCGCTGGTTCCGGTTTCGGTTTTGCGGCTGCCAGGGATAACCAATCCGATACAGTCATTGCAAGGTTGAAGTGAGTCAAGGGCACTGAGTGAGGGTTTTCAGGAACTACGGCGGGGGACGAGTTTGCTGACCCGCCCCCTTTATGAAAGAATCAAGCTGCCGGTTCAGGCAAATGCCGGCCCTCCTGCTCCCAGGGTTCCCCGTAAATGTGATTGAGCAAACGCCGGTTTCCTCTGTAGTCAGCTTTGCGCCGCCGAGGTGGGCAATAAACTCGCAAGCGCGGTTTACGGCGCCCCTTCCCGACATAACCCGGCCATTGGGGTTCATCAACACCCCGTGCCACATTGGGGCGTTTACGTCCCAGTTGATACGATTCAACCGCTGGCAAAGCTCAATCTCGGATACCCCCTCGCAGCGTTCCCGCATTAACAGGTAAGCGCGCACCAACGCCAGTTGGCCGATGGGCTTGCCGGGCAGAGTTTCTGCGCGTATCTGGATGCGGCTGGCGTCGCCATTGGACGATGTATCCGCTAATGCCGCTGCCCAAAGGTCTATGCCGCTCAATAAACGTTCCCAATGCTGTCGCACTTGCTCCTGTGCCAGGTCCCGTTGTCCCGGAGGCATACCCTGAAAGCTGCCGGAGCCAACCAATTTCAGGCTGCGGACAATTTCCAGGTTGCAGGAATTCAGGGTGGCAAGGGTAGTAAACTCCGGCGCTTTTGCCGTCAAGGTGTTAGAGCTGATGTTGACCAACCTGACCGGTATTACCCCAGCTTCGTCCAGCAGCCCCCTTGTGATGACCGCTATAGGGTCATCGTCATCGATTATCCGGTTTTCCGAGGCTGTGGTAGCTTTGGCATAACGGTTAATCTTGTTAAAGATGCGCCGAGCCTTTTCAGTATCGAAACGCACCAGAATGACCGTTACCTGTTCTTTAGCCAAATTCTGGTTAGCGGTTACGCCGGGCAGGGGACGGTTGTTGTCGTCTGTGCCGTCAATGGCGAACTTGAAGGCCTTTGCCCGGTGCTGCCCGTCAATCGGAACCAGGATTTCGCCGCCTTGCAGGGTCAGGAAACCCATGTCCCGGGCAGCGCTTTGATAGAGCTGGGGGATTGCTCTACCCCCCCCCCCCCCCCCCCCCCCCCCCGAGATTCGCAAGGGGCTCAAAGGTCATTTCCTCGTGATTCATCACTGCGATAACCAGGGAGCCGGAAAAGCGGTCGGGGTCCTGGGCAAAATAGGGGGCAATGTGCTGACGGACACGGTTAAGGCTGAGTTCCCGCTGGTATTTCTCCTCTATGGTTAAAGACTCCCAGCCCTGAAGCTCCTGGGGGAATTGAACTATCCGGACGAACTCGCCGACGTTCATTGTGGTAACCCAATACTCATTGGAGCCGAAGCTGCCCCGTAATGCCGGAATGGTAGTAGGCATGGTAATTCCTCCAGTAAACTAGGTTCTGTTGGTGATTCCCGACTGCTGGACGCCCTGGCGGGGCTGCTGCAAATGGTGATTCCTCCAGTAAACTAGGTTCTGTTGGTGAGAGGGCGAAGAATGCTGATTACCTTGATTTCCAGCCGGCGGAGTTCGGATTCAGAGCAGTGCTTCAGGGAAATGTAAGAAACTTCGACCTGCTGGGCGAAAGCCCGAAAGAACCGCTCAAGCTCGGTGTTATGCTCATTCATCCGGTGCTGATACATACGCCGGCCCAAATTGACGCTCTGTCCCACATACAGACAGGCGCCGCTTTCCAGCCAGAACGCATATATACCGGCTGTGCCGGCTTCCACCCGGTTATGAAAGTTGTAATCAAACCCCTTCCGCCGGCTTCGCAGAACGCTAACGGCACACTGCAAGGTTCCCATGCTAAACTCCGCACATTCCCTCACATTCTTCCCCCATCGGCAGGGGGTATTGTCGCGTATCGGGGAAACAGCCTATTTCGCCCAGGGGCGTAAGGCTTTTATGCAGGTATATTTCCCCGCCGAACCGTTCGGCCCGCCGGCCTTCACGCAGGGCGGCGTCAACAAAGATGGCATCCTGCCAGGATTCCCGGTCGGCCAGCTTCATCTCCAGCCATTCTGCGTCGGTATGGTACGGGCAGCCGATGCAGGCGCTGCGGGGAAGTATCTGCCCCGGATAATGCTCCCCAAACCAGGCTTTGCAGTCGGAACGAGTCATCTGGCGGTCTATCAGCGGCCAGTAATGCTCAATCCACCGCTCTCTGCTGGGCTTCATGCGGATGATTTCGTCCCGGCTGATGCCAATCCACAGTTCAACAAACATACCGGCCGGTATTGCTTCCCGGTAGCCCAGCCCAAGCAAATTACGCAGTTCAGTTTCAATGGGAGACAGCTTGTATTCGCGGGTGCACTGGCGTTTGATGATGCTGACTTTGCCGTTCAGTGAGCGGACAAAAGCGGGGATGGAACTGAAAGTCTGCCCGGTGGAATTGGTGCCGGCCAGAATATCATCCCGTATATTTCCATTGCTTACCCGACGAATCGGAAAGGGCAGTTGGCTTTCCAGCCAGGCGAGGTGCCGATATACCGCTTTCGGCTCCCAGCCGGTGTCAGCGAATATGGCATAGTCAGGCATCGGCTTAACCAGGCCACGGGCGGCCATCAAAGCCATAACCGAACTTTGTACGCCTCCCCCTAAAGAGATTACAGTCAGTTCCGGTTCACCGTTCATAATCAGCCCGCCTTAATGTTTCACCCCTTGCCACAACCACCACGATATATTGCTTTTTGGAAAACTGGGCAATAGTACCATGCCGAACGTCAGCTGTAAATTTCAGGGGCCGGGCGCCAGCCGCCCTACCCGGACGGCCGAAGGACTGTAGCCCTTAACCCTGCCGGCCGGCGGCGGGGAGGTGCCGGCATTCCCCAGGGGCAATACGGTGCTGAAGACGTGGTAGAATGGAACCAGCCCCGACCGGCTGCGGAGGGATGGCAGAGTGGACGATTGCGGCGGTCTTGAAAACCGCTATACCTTCCGGGTATCGTGGGTTCGAATCCCACTCCCTCCGCCACACCGGGCTTGCCGCTGCGCTTGCCCTCCGGCCCGGCGCCGTCTTTGACCGCAGCGGCAGCCGGCGCCCCTTCGGAACCGCTCTGCCCGCCGCCGCGCATACCCCTTATTGCCGCCACGGCGCTACAGGGGCGGCAGGGTCTTTTCCGCCTCTTTCAACCGCTGCTGCCGCTCCTTTACGTCCGGGAGGTGGCGCGCCACCAGTTCCCAGAACCGGGCTGAATGGTTCATATGGGTCAGGTGCGCCAGTTCGTGGACTACCACGTACTCCAGCAAGGCCGGCTCCAGCATGGACAGCCGCCAGTTGAAACGCAGGGAGCCGTCGGAGGCGCAGCTGCCCCAGCGCTTCCGCTGGTTGCGGATGTGAATGGGTGGATAGCCATCCCGGTCGACGCCCAGGGCCGGCCACCACCGCCGCAGGTCGGCCCGAATCAGTCGCTCGGTCTGCCGGCAATACCAGCCGGTAGCCGCCTGCCCTACTCGCTGCCGGCATTCGGCTTCGGACAGGCCCGCCGGCACCGAAATCTGCAGCCGGTCTTCCCACAGCGACACCCGGCCTTCCGCCGCAACCGAGTCGGTCAATGCCACCGCCAGGGTCAGCCGGCGGCCCCGGTAAGGCATTAGGCTGCCGGTGGTTAACCCGGGCTGTTCCGTCTTTGGTTCGCCAGCCGGCAAACGGGACAATATCCAGTCGGCGCGCCGTGCCACTATGTCGGCCAGTTCCTGGTTGGCAACGTGGCAGGGCGCCGTTACCACTACCTCACCGTTCCTTACCTCAATCTGAACGGTCTTGCGGCGGCGGCGGCTCCGCACCACCCGGTACTCGAAGGCCTGGTCGCCGGCCAATGCCTGGCGAGGCTGGTTGTCTGTGCTGGCAGACCGGGCGTCGGGCGTCAACAAAGCAGTTGGCCTCCGAACCGGGCAGCTGCCGACCGCAGCGGCGCTGCGCTCCCGGCCCGGGTTGGGTTAAACTATGCGCCGGCAAGCGCGGCCGGGTTTTCCGGCCGCGCGGCCAGTCCTGCCATTCCAGTATAACCCAACTATCAAGGGGAGGCGCACCGATGGCCCAGGCCGCCTTTGTTTATGCCGATGCTCTTTCCCGGCACGTGCTGCGACCGGACCACCCTATGCGTCCAGTGCGGCTGCGCCGTACTTACGAACTGCTGCGCTCTTACGGCGCTTTCGACGGCAGCGCCTCCCGGCTGGTCAGCCCCAGAACTGCTGCCGAAGCGGAAGTGGCCCGAGTGCATACGCCGGAGTATATCGCCGCTGTGCGGAGCCTCAGCTCGGGCCGGGGCAGCGTTAGCCCGGAACGGTACGGGTTCAGCGACCTGGGCGACAACCCGGTATATCCGGGCATGTACGAGGCGGCGTTGCTGAGTTCCGGGGCAACCCTGCTGGCTGCCGAAATGGTGGGCAGCGGCCAGGTCAACGCCGCCTTTTCCATTGCCGGCGGACTGCACCACGCTGCGCCCGCCCGCGCTTCCGGCTTCTGCATCTTTAACGACCCGGCCCTGGCGGTTCATTACTTCCTGGCGCAGGGCCAGCGGGTAGCCTATGTGGACGTGGACGCCCACCATGGCGATGGCGTACAGAACATCTTTTACCGGGATAACCGGGTGTTGACCATTTCCATTCACGAATCGGGGCATTACCTCTTTCCGGGCACCGGGTTTACCACGGAAAGCGGGGCCGGGCCCGGCGAGGGTTATTCGGTGAACATTCCCTTGTATCCTTATACCGAGGATGAGCTGTATCTGTGGGCCTTTCGCCAGGCGGCCATGCCGCTGCTGGAAGCCTTTGCCCCGGATATACTGGTAACCCAATTGGGCATTGACAGCTACCACAGCGACCCGCTCACTCACCTGCAGCTTACTTCCCGGGGCTACGTGGCGGTAATTCGGGAGTTGGCCCGGCTGAACCTCCCCTGGCTGGCCCTGGGCGGCGGCGGGTACGACCTGGAGGCGGTGGCCCGCTGCTGGACGCTGGCCTACGGGGTTATGCTGGGCATAGAGTGGCCCGACCGGATACCCGACTCCCGGAGCAGTCAGTACGCCCAGCCGGTTTTACGGGACAGCCTGGTTCTGAATATCCCCGGCAAAATTCGCCAGGACGCCCAACGTTACGCCGCAGAAGAAGTCGCCCGGCTGCGGGAAAACCTTCTGCCGTTCCACCGGACGGCCAACGACCGGGCGGACGGAGCCTGACGGCGGCCGCCGGGCGGCCGCTCCGGCCCGGCGAAAAGAACCCGGTTTAATCAAGGCCACCGGGTCGTCAGGTCCGGCGCTCTCCTTCGGCCAGTCGGGTTCTGCTTCGGGTTTTTCGCATTTTCTTTACTTCCCTTTTTTGCTACTCTTAAGTCATTATCCTTAAATCCGGGACCTCAAATCGTGTCAAAGGCGGCGCTGCAATGAGCAAGCCTCGCGTTTTCGTTACCCGTCAGATAATGCCGGAAGCCCTGGATTCAATTGCCGCCGCGGCGGACATGGAAGTCTGGCCGCTGGATGAACCCCCGTCTCCGCCGGAACTGCGCCGGAAAGCCGCCGCGGTGGCGGGCCTCCTGACCAACATTATGGACCGGGTGGACCTGGCCTTGCTGAATGCCGCCCCGAACCTGAAGGTAATCAGCCAAATGGCGGTGGGGCTGGACAATGTGGCCGTCGCTGAAGCTACCCGCCGCGGCATTCCCGTTGGTTATACGCCCGGCGTTCTGGCCAAAGCCACCGCCGATGTCGCTTTTGCGCTGCTGCTGTCCGCCGCCCGCCGCATCTCCGAAAGCGAACGCTGGGTGCGCCGGGGCCAATGGACGCTGGCTTTTCATCCGCTGCGCTGGTTGGGCGTGGACCTGCACGGCGGCACCCTCGGCATTGTGGGGATGGGCCAAATCGGTTTGGAAATGGCCAGGCGGGGTTTGGGTTTTGATATGAAGGTTATCTACCATTCCCGCACCCGCCGTCCGGATTGGGAAGAGCGGTTTGACCTGGAATACGCAGAGTTGCCGGACTTGCTGGCCCGCTCCGATTTCGTGTCGCTGCATATGCCGCTTACGCCCGAGACCTATCACTACATCGGCGAGGCCGAGCTCCGTCAAATGAAGCCGACCGCCGTCCTGGTTAACACCGCCCGGGGGCCGGTCGTGGACCCGGACGCCCTGTACACCGCCCTGGCTGAGGGGTGGATTTACGCCGCCGGCCTGGACGTAACCGAGCCGGAACCCTTGCCGGCCGATGCCCCGCTCCTTACCCTGGACAACGTGGTTATTGCGCCCCACATCGGAAGCGCTTCCCTGGCTTCCCGGGGGGCTATGTGCCGGCTGGCTGCCGACAATCTCATCGCCGGCCTGGAAGGCCGGCCGCTGGTACAGTGCGCCAACCCGGAGGTCTATAAGCAGCAGCCAACCTGATGCCAGGACGTTTTCGGGTGGAAACCCGCTCGGCGCAGCCATTGGGAGAAGGAGTTTATGCGCAAAAGAAAGGTGGGGATGATTTTGGGGCTGGTGGTATTCATTCCCGTTGGTGTGGTGGCCTGGTGGCTCCTTGCCCCGCTGTTTACCAGCACCACGGTGGAGGAAGAGTTTCCCCGGGCGGCCAAAGCCGAAATTCCCGACGGAATGACCATGGCCGAGGTTGAGGAAACGCTGTCGGTAATGGCCCGCCTGGAGCAGCCGCTAATGGCGGAAGCCATGCCACCCGGGCCGGCCGCGGTATCTGCCGGGGTGTTCCGGGACGGCGACTCTTTCCACAAGGGCAGCGGTTCCGCCATCATCTACCGGAAGGACGATGGGGCGCACATCTTGCGGCTGGAAGACTTCAGCGTTACTAATGGGCCGGACTTGCGGGTGCTGCTGGCGGCCGCTCCCGACCCGCAAAACCGCCGCGAATTGCAGGCCGCCGGCTATATACACCTGGCGAAACTCAAGGGCAACCGGGGCAGCCAGAATTATGAAATACCGGCAGACGTTGACCCCACTGCCCAGGGCAGCGTAATCATCTATTGTATGCCTTTCCGGGTAATCTTCAGCGTCGCCAGCCTGAAAGGAGTATAATGCAGACGCTCCGGCGGAACGGCTCCGGCCCGGACGGCAGCAATCCAGCATAATGGAGGCTTGAACATGAAGTTCATCCGGCTTTATACCGGCGATGACGGCCATACCCATATCGAGGAGCTGGACTGGGAATCCCGCCCCGATTTTACCAGCCGGCACGACGCTAGAGGGGTAGTATTTCGGTCGGCGGAAGCGGGACGGTTCAGCGACTGGCACGTAGCTCCCCGGCGTCAATACGTGATTACCCTGTCCGGTGAGGGGGAAATCGGCCTGCGCGACGGCACCAAATACCGCCTGGGCCCCGGCGACGTAAACCTGGCTGAGGACACCACCGGCGACGGCCACACCACCGCCGTAGTCGGCGACGCGCCCCGGGTAACGGTAACCATTCACCTGGAGGATTAACCAGCGGGGATTGCGGCGCACCGAACAGGGCAGCGCAACTGAAACGCCGCCGGTAGGGGAACCTGGCAAAAGTACGGTACGTCAGGCCGCCAAAACCCCGGCAGCCCGGAAACCGGCCCGGAACCATGAAACCATAAATAGAACTGCCGGGATCGTAAATCTTCAACCAGTCAGAGTAAATCTATGGTAAACGCCAGTTCCAGCAGCGCCCAGCCTGAAGCGCCAGACATCAGCGTTCTCGCGCCGGCGGATGTCCTCACCACTCTACGGAATGCGCCTGCTGCAAAAACGGTGATTCTTGACCCCTGGTACAATAAGGGGGTAGGCGGGGAGCGGGTAGATTACGACGATTGGTTGGCCAGTGTTATCGCAGCCGCCTGCCGACTTGCCGACCATGTGTTCGTGTGGGGCTTCCCCGAGATTGTCAGTCGCCAGATAGCCCTTCTGCCAACGAGCCACCAGCTGGCCATGTGGCTTACCTGGTATTACAAGAATTGTCCTTCAGTGGTTCGAGGCTGGCGTTCTGCGCAATACGCCTGCCTGCACCTATCGGCAACCAACGCCACTATGTACCCTGAACATTTCCTGACCGATGAGCAGTTAGAGCGCCTTAATGCGGGTAAGATGCGCTTCATACCAGGACCCCCATCGGTGCTGGAAGCGCCCCTTAACATCGGTTTCGTAGGGAAGAAAGAGCAGACTGGCCACCCGGCGCAAAAGCCTTTGTCAGTTATTGAGCCGCTTATCCGGATGAGTACCCGGGAAAAAGACCTGGTGATTGACCCTATGTGCGGTTCGGGAACTACCGGGGAAGCCTGTATCCGGTTAGGGCGAAAAGTTATATTGTGCGACCATTCGTCTGAATGGCTTGATGTGACCAAAAAGAGGCTGGAAGCAGCCTGATTATGGAAGACCGCAATGCAGTGGTAGGCGGGCCTTACCGGCAGCGTTCAATTAAAGCAAGAATGGAAGCCTTCTTCCTGGAAAACCTGGGCAAGATTGCAACCAGGGAACAACTTATCGCGGTCGCCACTGACCCAACCACCGGGCGGGTGCCAGAAAATTGGCATCAGCGATTATCGGAATTGCGAACAGACGATGGTTATACTATATGGTCCTGGCGGAACCGGGGGTATCTACGGGTAAGCGAATACATGATGCCCAATGCAGAAAGACGCAGCACAGCATCCAGGCGCTCCCGCCCAACTGCTGCTGTCTGGCAAAATGTGCTTTCGGTTTACAATTCAGCGTGTGCCTGGGAAGAAGAAGGTGTTACCTGCGGCTTGCAGCAAGGCGATATTGACCCGGTCGGGGGTGGGACAGTGCGCCTGACCCCTGACCATAAGAGACCGCACTCGATACACGCCAATGCAGACGCTGGAGACCCGGCCCAATGGCAACCGCTATGTGGCCGGCATCAAGTTATGAAGAAGAACTATTGGGATGACGAAACGGGTTGGCTTAACGTAATCGCCATACTGCAATCAGCCTCCGAGGAGCAGAAACGCGAGGCGTACCGATTTCTGCAAGCCTATTTCGGAGAGGGTGAGTAAGGTTTTCTCTGCTCGGTTCCCCGGCTGCACTCGATTTCCTGACCGGCCCGGATTACTGAGAACTCGGCTATGCGCAGTTTGCCCGGCAAATTCCCGGTTAGGGCAGTGCAGTTGTTCAGACCGTTGTAAATCCGGGTGCGGCCGTGCTGGCTGTTCAGAATCAGCGGGGATTGCGGCGGCGTTCCGGCTGATTAAAGGGCCAGCGCCTTAACCGGAGCGCTGGCCTTGAACCTTGACCCGGTTTCAGCCTCGCCCCGGTTTCAGCCTTGCAGGAACCGGGGCTGCTCAAACTCGCCCTTGACAATAGGCTTGGCGTCCAGGCCCAGCCAGTCTTCCAGAATGGAAGCGTAAAGGCCCCGGAAGTCCAGGTTGGGAACCAGGTCGCCCTGCTGCAAATCCTCGGCCCGGCGGGATGGATACTCGCCATAGAAGCCGCCCTGCACCGGCTCGCCCAGCACGAAAGCGGCGCCGGCCGCGCCATGGTCAGTACCCGACCCGTTGTCCCGCACCCGGCGGCCAAACTCCGAAAACAGCAGCATAATTACGTTATCGTCGGCATTATGCTCCTTCAGGTCAGCGAAGAAATCGCCCACTGCGGCGGAAACGTCGCTCCAGAGGCCGGCGTGCATCCCCGGCTGGTTGGCATGGGAATCGAAGCTGCCATAGTCGCAGTAGAAGATACGGGTTCCCAGGTCTGCCAGGTGAATGCGGGCAATGTCCCGCAGTTTGCGGGCGATCGGGGTATCAGCGTACTCGATACTGGAGGAATACCGGCCCGGCGCTGCCTTGAGAATATCCGCCCCTTTCATGGCCTCCAGGCCGGTCTCGCCCAGGTACTCCATCACCATGCCGGAGCCAATGGTCGGGGTGTACATCTGGGCAAAGCGGTCCAATATCTTCAGGCGCTGCTCCCGGTCGGCAATGCCGGTCAGCAGACCATAGCTGTCCAGGCGGTCCACGGCAGCCACAGGAACGCCGGCCACCGATACGGCCCGGAACATACTGGGGCCCATACTGACGGTGGTAACCACGTTTTCCTTATGGGGGTCAATCTCCCGGGTAGCCAGGCCCAACCAGCCCTCGGTGCCCAACTTATCCGGCTCACAGGTATGCCAAATGTCCATAGAGCGGAAGTGCGAGCGCGGGGAATCCGGGTAGCCTACCCCGTGAATGACGGCCAGGTTGCCCTGGTCAAACATCTCTCGCATTACCGCCATACTGGGGTGAAAACCCAGCTCGTCGTTGATGCGGATAATTTCATTGTCGGGAACCCCTACGGCCGGCCGATTGTCCCGGTAAAGCGGGTCAGCGTAGGGAATGACGGTGTTCAGGTAATCGTTGCCGCCGGAAAGCTGAAGCACCACCAATACGGGATCTTTCCTGCTGCTGGTCATTTTCACACTCCCCAAAATTCAACTGCCGGGTTCTCTGGGCCGCTCGGTCGGGCGGTTCAGGCGTACTGGCATTCACGCAAAGATACCACCAACTGAAGCCTCTCGCCGCTGCGGGCGGCCCCTATGTATGGCAAGGAAGGGAGAGGTAATTATCCGGGCAGCCGGTTATGGTTGTCAATAGCTGGTGTATCGTGGGCGCGGGGGCCTCCGGCGTGGCGGAGGCAGCTATTCGTCCGGGGCGGGCGCAGGGGGCGCTTTGGCGCTTACTCCCGGAGTATGCCCAGTTCCCCCAAACGCTGCCTGAGATAAGCCATTCCCCGGTCGCCCTTAATGGCGTTGCAGGTGTGGCACATCAGCTGCAAATTGCCGGTAGCATCCTGGCCGCCCCGGAAGCGGGGCGTTATATGGTCAACGGTCAATACGTGCAGCGGGAGTTCGTAGCGGCAGCCGGCGCAGCGCCTTTGCTGGCTGGCGTACAGGAACTCTTTCTCCGACTGGGTGTTTATCGGGGTAAGCATAGTCAGGTCGGTGCGCCCGGGAGCCGTATTTTCAGCGCGCATACTCCTGCTCCAGTCTTCCCAGGCTTGCGCATTGCCAGCATCCAGCGGAATCTGCAACTCCCTTTTAGCCCGGTTCCGCAGCACTTCCGCCGCCTGCGGAACAATATCGATGCCAATCCACTGACGGCCCAGCTTCTCGGCGGCGATACAGGCGGTAGCGCCGCCGCAGAAGGGGTCAAGCACCAGGTCTCCGGGGTCGGAGGATGCGACGATGATGCGCTCCAGAAGAGCGACCGGTTTTTGAGTTTTCCACTCGGTACGCTCTGCGGCATTAGCCGCTATCGGGGGAATATCTATGATAATGTCCTGAATCGGAACCCCCGGCCCCTCATGCGCATATCGCTTTTGCCGGGGCATGCTTCCCCTGGGAGGCCAGTAAATCAGACCTGCTGCATCAAGAAGCTCCAGCTTTTCCTGAGTCGTCAGTCCGTTCAAGTCAGTCCGGTGCGGGTAAGCGTTCTGAAGGGCTTGCTGCGGAACAGCCCAGTGTCTGCCTGCCAGGGTTGGATTCACGCCTCGCCATTCCCTTCCCGACTCTCCCTGAGTCGTTCCGGGCCCGGTCAGAGAAACAAGCTGGTAATTTCCTTTTTCGTCCTGGTAGCGGTAGTGTTCGCTGAGGTAATCGGCCGAGTATTCCTGGAACGATCGATTCCATTGGCGCCGGGCTGAGGACGAATAAAAGAGAATAATATCGTGAATTGGCCCCCAGCGGCGGGCGCTTCCGTGCGCTCCCGTACGCTTCCAAATCACTTCATTGCGAAAATTGTCGCTGCCAAAAAGCGAATCCATAACGACCTTGAGGTAATGAGACGCATTCGGGTCGCAGTGCAGGTAAATGCTGCCCGTGGGTTTGATGATGCGGTGCAGTTCAATCAGCCGGATACTCATAAAGGTTAAATACCCGGCCAGGCTCTCTCCGTGCGACAGCCTGGCGCCATTAATCAGGTGGTACAGGGCCGGCCGGCGGATTTCTATCTCTGCCACCCATTCCTGTTTCATATCGTCCAGGGTCCACACATCGTCAAACTCGCCCCCCCGGGCCTCGCTGTCCAGAGGCGCAGCATAGCTCCGGTTGGAGTTGAAGGGCGGGTCCAGGTAAATCAAGTCCACGCACTCCGAGTTGACACCCCGCAGAATATCCAGATTGTCGCCGGTAAAAATAGTGCGGCCGGGCACATTGCAAACAGCCATGGGAGCTTCCCTCTGCAAACCCTCGGTGATTTTAGAATTGTAGGGTTGGCTTGGTCGCCGGTCAATCAAAGAGCGGCAGCCCTGGTCAGCAGAATACGCTGCCAGCGGCGGCGGCGGCAGTGGGCAGATTGACGCCTCTTCGTCCTTCCCTTTACACTGCCCGACAAGAGGCAATCAGCGGTTTGGAGGAGGGCAATGAGTCTGCCTGAGTTTGACGTAGCCGGCCAGAAAGTGTTGATTACCGGCGCCGGACGGGGCATCGGCAAGGGCATTGCCCTGGCCTTTGCCGAAGCCGGCGCCGCCGTGGCGGTTACCGGCCTGACCGAAACGGGGGTTAACCGGGTGGCCGCGGAAATTCGCGCCCTGGGGCAGGACGCCCTGCCCCTGACCGGCGATGCAACCCGGGCCGCGGATATGGATCGCCTGGCCCAGGCGGCCCTGGCCCACTTCGGCCACATTGATACCCTGGTTACCTGCGTCGGCGATGCGATCCGCAAGCCGGTGGTTCGGCTGCCCGGCGTGTCTATCGAGGGGATGACCGAAGATGAGTGGCGCTTCATTATGGACGTTAACCTTACCGAGGCTTTTCAGGGGTGCCGCGCCTTTGGCGGCCACCTGCTGGAGCGGGGGCAGGGTTCCGTCATTAACATTTCCGGCTGGGCCGCTTTCCGGGGCCGCCAGGGTTCCGCCGCCTATGACGCCGCCAAGGCCGGGGTGATGCGCTTCACCGAGTCGCTGGCCCAGGAATGGGCCCCCCATGGCGTGCGGGTCAATTCCATTGCGCCGGGCAGTTTCCCGGACCCGGAGCAGATGTCCGCGGAAGCCTACCAGGCCCGGCAGGATGCCGCCAGAGAGCAGGTTCCCCTGGGCCGGTTGGGCTGCCTTAAGGAAGTTGGCTGTCTGGCCGTGTTTTTAGCCTCGCCGGCCGCCGCCTACGTTACCGGCCAAACCTGGGCCGTCGATGGCGGGGTCAGCATCAAGAGCGCCTGAAGAATAATGAAACAAACCGGCCGCTTCCCGGAATTAAAGGAGTCAGCTATGACGATGCGCTACCCTTTGCTGGTGCCCCGAATTCTGGAACGGGCCCGAACTATCTTCCCGGACAAAGAGATAATCACCCGGACGGAAAGCGGCGTCCATCGCTGTAACTACCGGGAGCTGGCGGCCCGGGTGGGGCGCCTGGCTAATGCCCTCAAGACGCTGGGTCTGGCGCCGGGCGACCGGGTGGGTACTTTCGCCTGGAATACCAACCGCCACCTGGAAGCCTACTTCGCCGTTCCCGGCATGGGCGCCGTTATTCACACCATCAACATTCGCCTGGCCGCCGATGACCTGGTTCACATCATCAACCACGCCCAGGATAAAGCGCTGCTGATTGACCCGGACCTGGCTCCCGTAATTGAGGCGCTGGCCCCGCGCCTGAAGTCGGTGCAGCATTACATTATTATGTCCGATGCGCCAACGCCGGCTACCACGCTGCCCGGCGCGCTGGGGTATGAAACCCTGCTTTCCCGGGCATCGGAGCGGTTTGACCCGGCGGCGGTGGATGAATATGCGCCGGCCGGCCTGTGCTATACCTCGGCCACCACCGGGCTGCCCAAAGGCGTGGTTTACAGCCACCGGGCCCTTTACCTGCACGCTATGGGCGAATGCATGGTTGACAGCGTGGGGTTTTCCGAGCGGGATACTACCCTGGCTATAGTTCCCATGTTCCACGCCAACTGCTGGGGCTTTCCTTACGCCAGCGCCATGGTGGGCGCCAGCCAGGTAATGGCCGGCGCCCGGCCCGACCCGCCGGCCATCTGCGACCTGATTGAGCAGCACCGGGTAACTGTTGCTGCGGGAGTGCCTACTGTTTGGGTGGGCGTGCTGGATTACCTGGAAAGCGCCGACCAAAGTTACGACTTTTCCTCGGTTCGGCAGATAATCAGCGGCGGTTCAGCCATGCCGGTCAGCGTCATCAAGGCCTACAAGGAAAGGCTGGGGCTGGAGGTTGTGCACGCCTACGGTATGACCGAAGCGGCGCCCATTGTTGCCTGCAACCGACGCAAGTCTGGCCTGGATAGCCTTTCTGAAGCGGCGCAGTATCAACTGGCCGGCAGCCAGGGCCTGCCGGTGGCCGGCCTGGAAATGCGGCTGGTGGACGAAAAGGGCGATGACCTGCCCTGGGATGGACAGCAGCGGGGGGAACTGCTGCTGCGCGGGCCGTGGCTGGCCAGCGAGTATTATAACGACCAGCGCAGCGCCGATACTTTCATTGACGGCTGGTATCACAGCGGCGACATTGCCTCGGTGGATGCCCAGGGCTATGTCCAAATCGGCGACCGGGTGCGGGATATGGTCAAGAGCGGCGGCGAGTGGATTTCCTCGGTGGACCTGGAGACCGCCATCATCGCCCACCCGGATGTGCTGGAAGCGGCGGTTATTGCCATTCCCCACCCGGTCTGGCAGGAACGCCCCCTCGCCTGTGTGGTAGCCAGGGAAGCCGCTCGTGCTACCCTGGACAAGGCCCAGGTGCTCGACTTCATCCAGGGCCAGTTCGCCCGGTGGTGGCTGCCCGATGACGTAGTATTTCTGCCGGAAATCCCCAAGACTACTGTGGGCAAGTTTGACAAGAAAGCCCTGCGGGAACGCTTCCGGGAGCATGCGGCAGGGGGGCCGGCGCCGGCTAACCGGCAGGACAGCGGAACAACCCAGGTCTTCACCGGAAGGGACGCCGGCAGACGCGACTGAGCCGGAATCGGTTGTTGGCTACCCAGCGGTAAACCACCTCTCCCAGCCGGTTAACGCCGGGCAGCCACAGCAGGGGAACCAGCGGCATTAAGGGCGGCAGCCGCAGGGAAAGCATCCGAAAGGCATAAAACCCCCCGTAGAGCCGGCCTGTCGGCGCCGGCCCGGCGGCCGTTCCCTCCGCCGCCGCCCCGGCCGTGGACAGGTAGGCTTCCCGGGTCAAATCATCCCAACAAAGCCCGCCGGGCGGGGTCTCCAGCCGCCGGAAATCGCTCCAGGTCAACTGATGGAAGAAGTCCATTCCGGCCAGAATGTTGACCGTCTTCGTACAAAACCCGCAATGGCCGTCATAGTAAAAAACCCACTGTCCCCGGTCTGCTCTTTCCATAGTCTTTACCCCCCTCGGTAAGGGCGTTGCCTGTTTCGACCGGCGCGCGCCGGGGCTGGCTGAACCGTTGTCCGGCAGCTAACCGGCAGCCATACCCGGCTGCTCCGGCGGCGTTTTCGCAGCTTCGGCGTAATGACGGGCATCTTCAGCTTCGGCGGCGCGGGTAGCAGCGGCCACATCCACCCAGCGCAGCAGAATACCGCCGGCAATAACCAGGGCCATAATAGACACCACCCCCAGGCGAGTGTCCCCCACTCCGGTTATCAGTATATACAATATGGGGCCAAACACCGAGGAGACGCGCCCCATAAAGCCAAAGAAGGAAAAGAATTCGCCGCTGCGCGTGTGCGGGGTAATCTGCGCAAAGAGGCTGCGCGCCAATGCCTGGCTGCCCCCCATAACCAGGCCAACCAAAAGCCCCAGGGTCAGCCACTGGTAGCCGGCTGCCAGCCCCAGGGGTTCCCAAACCAGGCGGCGAATGCTGGCCGGCCACCAGTCCAGCGGCCCATCGCCCAGCGAGGAAGGGTGCAGCCGGCCCACCGCCCGTTGGCCGTCCAGCGGCCCGCCGGCCAGGGACAAGCCGTAAAGAGAGCGGTCGGAACCGCCGACGTGGGCCAGCAGCGCGGCCGCCCGCGCAGCGGTCAGCGTATCGCCCCTGGCCAAAGGCGCCGCCGCCGCCGCCGTCAGCCCTGCCGCGGCCAGTTCCTCCTGCCATTCCCGGTTAAGACGGGACGCCGCCGCTTCCGGAACCGCCGCTATCTGGTACTGGCCGCTGGCCGCCCGGTAATTCAGCTGGTAGTCAAAATCCTCGTGCTGACGCTGACTCAGGGGGGCTATGGCGGCCCCGAAAAGGATGACCAGCGACCAGCCCGCCAGAGTAAGGGCCAAAGCGCTCTTGGTAGTGGTTCTGCCGGCCAGCCAGGAGAAAGCCAGGGCGCCGCCGGCGGCGACAAACTGAATAATCAGCACTGTAGCCATGTTGAATACCAGGGGAATGCCAATGGTATCGGCGGCGAAGGCGCCGGCCACCGTCAGCACCGTCTGAATGCCATCGTTAAACAGCAGGTACGCTGCCAGGTAAACCAGGAGCGCCCGGTAACTCCGGATTTCCCGAAAGGTTCTCCCCAGCTCCCGGCCGGCCAGGGCGACCGCCCGGCCGGGGCGCAGGCCCCGAACCGGGTTGGGTATGGGGGGTTCCGGCACCACCAGCAGCGTCCATAACGCCCAGCCGAACCACCATACCCCGATGGAAGCAATGGCAATGCGGGTTGCCAGGTCAGCGTAATCAGTGTGCTGGGCCGCTGCAATCATCGCCAGGTGCAGGGCCAGCAGCACACCGCCACCCACATACCCGAAGGCGAACCCGCGGCTGCTTACATCGTCCATCAATTCGCGCGGGGCCAGATGGGGCAGAAAGGCATTGTAAAATACCAGACAGCCGGCAAAGCCGATATTGGCCAGCATGAACATGGCCATAAACCATAACCAGGGCTGGCTGGTGTAGGCCGAGAAGAAGAGCAGCACGGTAAACAGGGCCCCAACGCCGGTGTAAATCCAGAGCAGGGCCTTTTTGATGGTGGTTCGGTCGGCAATTACCCCCAGAATGGGGCTGGAAAGGGCCACCACAGCGGTGGAGCCGGCAATGGCCAGGCTCCATACGGAGCTGCCGGTGAAGGTTAAACCCAGGAAGACCGCCGATTCACCCAGGGATTCCCTGAAGAGGAAAACGAAGTAGATGGGAAAAATAGCCGCGCCGCCCGAGGTGGCGTAAGCGGAGTTGGCCCAGTCGTACATGCACCAGGCCCGAATTACCTTGCGCTGCTGCTGCCGGGCCCGGTCTCCGGTCTTTCCGCCGGTCAAAGGTTCACCTGGGGCTACCACCAGAAGAAACGGATGGGCAGGTGGGAACCCCGGCTGTCCCGCCGTCGCGGGTCCCGCCAGAAAACCCGGCGCGGGTCATGGGCCACGAACAGCAGCACAAAAAGCAGCCCCGCCAGAAAAATAACCCCGGCAACAGCGCCCGCCATCGACGATACGTAACAACCTCTCAAGGGTGCAGAAAGTATATACCATTCCGATAGCCGGGCGGCAGTTGCCTATGGCGAATGGCCGGGCAATCCGGCATGGCCGGCGCTGACGCAACCCCCGCCATTATGCCGGACGATGATACGGAAACAATCCGGCATGGCCGGCGCTGACGAACCCCACCCGGTCAGCGCCGGCCGCCCCGGGCTGCAACGGTTAACGTCCGGCGGCGTTCCGGCTTTGCCGACGCCAGGCCGCCGCTGCCGGCGGCATGCGTCCAAGGCCCCGGCCCGGCCGGTAATTACCGGCTCGGTTGACGTTGGCCGGGTTGGCCGGTAAACTGCCTGCGCTTAATATTCCAGTGCAGTTGCACTGCCACCCTCGCCGCCGAGCTGGTTGCCCGTCGTGCAAAGGAGAAACCTATGAAGTTTGGCCTCTTTTACGAATGGCCGAATCCCACGCTCCGCAATTGGAAGACCCTCTTTGAGGAGGGCGTGGAACAGATACAGTATTCTGAGGCGGTGGGGTTCGACTATTGCCTGATTGCCGAGCATCATTTTTCCAACTACGGCAACTCTCCGGCCCCCTTGCTCCAGGCTTTGCACATTGGGCAGCGGACGAAACGGCTGCAGATAGCCACCGGCATCCTGGTAGTCCCCATCTGGGACCCGCTGCGTCTGGCGGAAGAAGTGGCCGTGCTGGACAATCTCATCGACGGCCGTTTCATCTGCGGCGTGGGTCGGGGCTACCAACCGCACGAGATGTCCCGCTTTGGCGTTACCCTTGAAGACTCCCGCCAGAAGTTCGTGGAAAGCCTGGAGGTGATGGTCAAGGCCTGGACGCAGGATGAATCCTTCACTTACGAAGGCGAGTACGTGCAGGTGCCCCATGCCACTACCGTATGGCCCAAGCCGCTGCAAAAGCCGCATCCGCCCTTTTGGATTGCCGGCACCAGCGTGGAGTCGATGAAACTGGCGGCCCAGTGGGATATGATGCCCCTGACCACCGGGCTGCTGGGTTCAGCCGGGGTTCGCACCCATTTCGGTTCGCTGATTCATGCCCGCATGGAATTGGGCAAGCCAATCCACGGCCTGGAGCTGGGGCTGCAAGCCATTACCCACGTCGCCCCCACCGACGCTGAAGCCCGCAAGGAGCTGGATTATGCCCGCTGGCAGAACCGGGCTGGCCGGGCCCTGAACCGCCTGGCAGTGGTGAATGGCCGGGTTCAGGTGGGGCCGTATGAAGGGGAACTGGACGACGACGGCTTTATGCAGCGCCTTTACTTCGGCAGCCCGGAGACAGTCATCGAGAAGTTCCGGCAGGCCGCCGAGTTGGGGGTAACCAACGTCAGCAACTGGATGATGTTCGGCGGCCTGGAACACGAGAAAATCATGCGCTCCATCCGGCTGATGGGCGAGGAGGTCATTCCGGCGCTTCAGGATGTGATGCCGCCGGCCGGGCTGGTGGAGGAACTGGCGGCAGAACCGCCCACCACTTCAGACCAATTGCAGGCCGCCCGCTTCGGCGCTACCCCTTCCGATGTTACTGCCACTTAACCGGGCGTCTGCGGCGGCTGGCCGGCTCATGGTCAGCTGCCGTCTCCGTTTTGATGGTTCACTCGCCGGCCCACAGCCATTTTTGCTTGCGGGCCGGGCGGTTACCCAACGCCGCATGGCTTCCTGCCGTTCCGCCTCCAGGTCAACGCCCAGGCCGTCGGCCAGCCGGTTCATAAAATTGAACCGGCAGGTAATGCCGACTACCGATAATATCTGCCCGTCGCTGAGGCCCAGGTCCCGCAGGGCGGCCACATCCGATTCCTGCATCTCCGTCGGCTTCCGGGTTAACTTAACTGCAAAATCCAGCATGCCCCTGGTTGGCGGGTCCAGGTCAGCGGCAGTGTAGTCGTGCAGTAGATGGCTGGTGTATTCCGGGTCGTCGGAGTGTTGACGGAGGAACCCTCCGTGGGAAGAGGCTCAATAACGGCAGCGGTTGATTACCGAGACCACAACGGCGATCGATTCTTCCTGAACCCGGGTCAGCTCCGAAGCGCCGAAACTGATTGCCTGGTTCAGGTTGCGAACCGCCTCCATCATTTTCGGGCTAATCGACATGGAATTGATGATTCCGGGCAGCCCCGAAGCTTCCTGACGAATCCAGGTCATAGTATGGCTCCTCCAACAAAATCTCTGTCGGGTATTTGCGCCGGGGTATTTTATGGGGTTGGCGGCCGGCCAACCGGGGCTAATCGCGCACCGACTCCGGGCGCGCCCCTTCCAGGTAGCGGGTATGGTGGGGGGCGTAGGGGTTCAGGGCCGGGAAGAACACCAGCAGGTACGCCGTATCCTCGCCGACGACCCGGAAGCCGTGCTCGGCTCCCGGTGGAATAACCACCGTATGCTCCGGCCCAACGGTACGGGTTTCCCCGTCCAGCGCCACCTCAAGGGTTCCCTTCAGCACGACAATAAGCTCATCGATGGTATGGGTATGCAAGGGCGCGCCAGAGCCGGGGTCGGCAGCGTTAATGCTGAAAGTGCTGGTAACGCCCTGCTCGTGGCCGGCCACGTCCCACTTGCGGTAGCCGGGGCGCCAGGGAACTTCCGGCGCCTGAGTGTGGTCGATGATTGGCATAAACTGCTCCTGACGTCGGCTTTTCGGCCAGTCAACCTGGCCGCTGATTGAGCCCCGTGCTGCAACGACCCGGCGGCGGCGCACCCTGCCGACCGGTTTATTGTACCCTGAATTGCCTGCCGGGGACGGCGCTGACCGGCAATTCACTGGGGCATTGCACCCCAACCGAAGAAATTGCGGTCATTTTGAGCGTTGCCGGCAACGGCGCAGCGGATTTCGTGTTATAATTCGGCCAATTCAGCGCCTCAGGAGATGAAAATGGCTGCTTCCGGCCCTTCATCTGAAAGTGACCGCATTTCCCGCGCCTTCACCATTCAGGGCAGCGCTATGACCCTGGAGGGGATGAAAAAGCAGGCCGAAGCCCGGGGGTTCACCATTATGTGCGATGAGGGGCCGCCGATGGGCGACAATACCGCCCCTTCGCCTATGACCTACTTCGCGGTAGCCATTCTGTTTTGAGAAATGACCCAGCTTGAGCGGTACGCTCAAATGATGAAGGTAAACCTGGGTCAGGTGAAAGCGAACATTGGCTTTTCCGTTTCTTCCGAAGGCTCGGTGCTGGCCCAGACGGTGCAGGCCAGGGCCGACAAGATTGTGATTCATTACGACGTGGAGTCGCCTGACTCGCCGGAACAGGTGGCCGGGCTGCTGCGCAACGCGCGCAACGGTTGCTACGCCCGCCAGTCCTTTGGCCGGCCCGAACTTTTCGATGATACCATCAACCTTAACGGGCAGCCCTTCAACCTGGACGACTATCCGGCGCCGGCGCGTTAGCCGCCGGCTGCCAGCCGGGCTTGTATCAACCGGGCGATGCGTCAGCGCGGCGAGCAGCCGTCGGCAAGTTTGCCTTAATCCGGTTGGAAACGGGTGAATGCGCCGGCACAGGGAGCAGTGTATAATTCACCTGCCGGCGCCCCGGCGTTCTCCGCCTCGCCCCTTTCTCTACGAGAACCCGGGCCCGGTCTCTTTTTGCCCAACCTGGCCGGGTCGGCGCGAACGGAAATCTTCAGGGCGCTTTACCGACATAATTATGATTGACCACGCTGACCGGAACCGGTCAACAACAGCTGACCAGGCAGTGGTTACTCAGGGCCTTACGCGACGGTTTGGCAGCCTTATTGCGCTGAACAACGTTGAATTTACCTTGCCGTCCGGCGCTATTCTTGGCTTGCTGGGCCCCAACGGGTCGGGCAAAACCACCCTGCTCAGTATTCTGGCCGGCTTCCTGGCACCTACCGCCGGGGAATTCCGCTTGCTGGGAGAAACCAACCACCGGGCAGCTTTGGCCCGCACCGGCTCCCTGATTTCCCGCCCCTTACTCTGGCCGCACCTTTCATGCCGAGACAACCTGCGCTGCCTGCAAATGATTTATACCGGCCAGCAGAATAAGGAACTGGTAGAGCAGCTGCTGGAACAGGTGGGGCTGAGCGATGGCGCAGCCCGCAAGTTCGGCCAGTGTTCCACCGGAATGAAGCAGCGGCTGGGCCTGGCCGCCGCCCTGGTAAACGACCCGCAACTGCTGCTGTTGGATGAACCCACCAACGGACTGGACCCGGAAGGAATGGTTGAAATCCGGGAATTGGTGCAACAGCTGGGGCGAAGTTCGGGCCGCTCAATTATCATGTCCAGCCACCTGCTTAACGAAGTAGAACGAACCTGCGACCACTATGCCATCATCTACCGGGGCCACCTGGTAAGCCAGGGTTCGCTGGACGCCGCTGCCGAAAGCAGGCCTTTGACCAGCATGGTAACTACCAATAACGCCCGGGCCATTGCGCATTTGGAGGAGAAAGGCTGGCAGGTTATGGCCGGAGATGCGGCCAATGGCCCGCCGGAAGCGTTTGCGGTGGCCACTATGCCCGGGGCGGAATGGCAGCCGGCGCGCGACCTGGCCGAAATCGGTGTTTTCCCCACGTCGATGACCCCGGCAGCGCCGGCGCCGGCGTCCGCCTCGCTGGAGGCAATCTACCTGGCGGCTGTGGGCCGGGTCAATAGCGCCGGCGACGGAGCGGCGCCATGCCCGGAATGCTGACGCTGGTTCGGGGGGAGTGGTTCCGGCTGCGCCGACGGGTTGGTTTTTGGCCCCTGGCAGCAATAGCCATACTGGTCGCCCTGCTGCCGCTGGCCATAGCGGTAGGGCAAAACCGGTGGGCCGTGTTCCAGAACCAGGAATGGGGCTATTTCGAAGCCGTCCCCATTGGCTTGATGATTTTTACCCCCATACTGACAATTGTTCTGGCCGCTCTGGTGTTCGCGACCGACTTGCAGAACGGAAACTGTCGTACCCTGGCCGCCCGCGGTGCTCACCGCGGCAGCCTGCTGGCCGCCAAGGCCCTGGCCGCCGCGCTGGTTCTGCTGGCCTACCACCTGGCCGCCTTCCTGCTGGCCGCGGTGCCGGCGCTGGTGTCTGCCCCACACTTCGCCGGCTGGGACGACGGCCTGACCGACATCGCCGCCAGCTTGCTGAACGGGCTGCTTTACCTGGCTTTGGGCATCCTGCTTTCCCACTGGCGCGAATCTACCGCCTTCACTGTGGGGGTGGGCATTTTTATCATCGCCTTCGAAATGATTTTTTACCCTTTGGCCGGGCTGATTGGTCAGGGCCTGGGCTGGCCCCTGGCCGAGGTTACCGCCTGGACTTTGTGGGGCATAAGCAATGGCCTGCAAGGGAGCAGCGATACCCTTGCCCGACCCTGGTTTATCCCCATAGCCGCCGGGTATATTGCCCTGCTGACCGCCGCCGCTGCCGGCCTTTTCCTGCGGGCCGACCTGCGGGCCGGCGGCGAATAAGCCGGGGCAGCGGCGCGCCGGTCTTCCTTTACCCGGCTTGGCAAGCCCGGCCCGCCGGGGTATAGTAAGTCCACCCCGACCCAGCCAGGGGAAATCCTCGACTTTTTCCGGTTTCTATGGCAGCAACCAGCTACGACTATATAATTATCGGCAGCGGCATTGCCGGGCTTAACACCGCCTTGCTGGCCCAGGCCCACGGGTCGGCGCTGATTATAACCAAGGGGCAGGTGGAAGACTGCAATACCCGCTATGCCCAGGGGGGGATCGCCGCGGCCATTGGCGCCGGCGATACACCCGCGCTGCATATGCAGGACACCCTGGCGGCCGGCGCCGGGCTGTGCGACCCGGAAGCGGTGCGGGTGCTGACCGAGGAAGGCCCCCGGCAGGTAACCAGCCTGATTCAGTGGGGCGTACCCTTCGATACCAGCCACGGGGAAATTGCCCTGGGGAGGGAAGGCGCCCACAGCCGGCCCCGCATCCTGCACGCCGGCGGCGATGCTACCGGTCAGCATATTGAGCTTGCCCTGGCCCGTCGGGTCGCCGAAGCAGGCATATCTGTGCTGGAATATACGCTGGCTGTCGGCATAATAGTGGAGGACGGTCGGGCCGTGGCCGTGGCTACGCTGGACCTGAAAACCGGCCGCCGGGAAACCTTTCGGGGCCGGTGCATCGTCATCGGCTCCGGCGGGGCCGGTCAGCTGTACCGTTATACTACCAACCCCGAAGTGGCTACCGGCGACGGCGTAGCTCTGGCCTTTCGCGCCGGGGCGCGGGTAATGGACATGGAGTTTTACCAGTTTCACCCGACGGCGTTGAGCGTTGCCGGCGCGCCCAGCTTTCTGCTTTCCGAGGCGATGCGGGGCGAGGGCGCCGTTCTGCGCAACCGCCAGGGTTATGCCTTTATGGCCGATTACCACCCCCTGGCCGACCTGGCCCCCCGGGACGTGGTATCGCGAGCCATCGCTTCCGAAATGGAAAAGGACGATGGGCTTCCGGTGTTTCTGGACATTTCGCACCTGCCCGCCGCCCTGGTGCAAAGTCGCTTCCCTACCATTTACCACTTCTGCCTGAACTACGGAGTGGACATTACCCGGGAGCCGGCCCCGGTAGCCCCGGCGGCCCACTATATGATGGGCGGCATCAAGATAGATACCTGGGGGCGCACCAGCGTCCCCGGCCTTTACGCCTGCGGCGAGGCCGCCTGTTCCGCAGTTCACGGGGCTAACCGCCTGGCCAGCAATTCCCTGCTGGATACCCTGGTATTTGCCCAGCGCCTGGTCAGCAGCGCCCTGGGTCAGGCCCCGGCCTTTGCTGCCGACGCTGAAGATTGCCAGCCGTCCGGGCTGCCGCAGCGGGCGCGGGCGGCGGTGTGTGCCAGCGCGCCGGCCCCGACCAGGGCCAATCTGCAAGACCTGATGTGGCGCAACGTCGGCCTTCACCGCAACGGCAGCCGCCTTCTGTTGTCGGCGCGTATCCTGAACCAGTGGCAGCGAACCATGCCGCCCCCCGGCGACCGGGAGTCGTGGGAACTGACCAACATGGCGCTGCTGGGAAGGTTGGTGGTAGAATCGGCCCTGCTGCGACAGGAAAGCCGCGGCTCCCACTACCGGGAAGATTTCCCGGAAACCCTTCCTCATTGGGCAAAGCACGTAGTCCTGTCTCAGGAGGCGCCAGCATGAGCCAATTGCCCCCGGAGGTCCACCGGCTGATTGACGCCGCTCTGTCGGAAGATGAAACCTTTAATGACCCTACCACCGGCCTGCTGATTCCACCGGATGTTGCCGGCATCGGGGCGCTGCGGGCCAAGGCGGAGGGGGTATTGGCCGGGCTGGAGGTGGCCCGTGCGGTTTTCCAGCGGGTTGACGCCCGGCTGACCTTCACCCCGCTGCTGACCGATGGCGCTCCGCTCACCCTGGGCGGGGAAATCGCCCGGCTCCAGGGTTCGGCGGCCGGCATCCTGCGGGCCGAGCGGGTCGCCCTCAACTTCATGCAGCGCATGAGCGGCATTGCCAGCGATACTAACCGCTATGTGCAGGCCATTGCCGGCCTCCCGGCCCGCATCGTGGACACCCGCAAAACGGCGCCGGGCCACCGTTACCTGGATAAATACGCTGTGCGCATGGGCGGCGGCCACAACCACCGCCTGAACCTGGCCGACGGCATGCTCATCAAGGACAACCACATTGCGGCCCTGGGTTCCCGGGAAATGGGCTTGACCGACGTCATTCGGCTGGCCCGAGCCCGCGCGCCCCATACCATCAAGGTGGAGGTGGAGGTGGAAACCCTGGCCGGGGTGCAGGAAGCTCTGGCGGCCGGCGCCCACATCATTATGCTGGACAATATGCCGGTGGAAATGATGCGTCAGGCCGTGGCGCTGGTACGCGACCGGGCGGTGATAGAAGCCTCCGGCGGCATCAACCTGGAATCGGTGCGGGCGGTGGCGGAAACCGGGGTTCACCTGATTTCCGTCGGCAGCCTTACCCACTCCACCCAGGCGCTGGACATCAGCCTGGACCTGGAATTTCCCTGACCGGGGCCGCCGCCATTTACTTTAGCGCAAACCAGCGGGCCAGCCTTAACCGGGAATGCAAAAGGAGAGAGATTATGGCGCGACTGCCAAACGTAACCAGAGAAGAGCTGCTACCGGAAGACCAGCGCTTTTTCGATGAAATTGTCGGCAGCCGGGGCAGCGTTCGCGGCCCTTACGGGGTTTTGCTGCACAGCCCCAAACTGGCCGCCCGGGTAGCTGACACCGGCACCTACGTCCGCTTCGATTTCGACATTCCGGAGGCCTTGAAAGAGATAATCATCATCGCTACGGCCCGGGAAATCCGCAACCAGTACGAGTTCGCCGCCCACGCCCGCCTGGCCCGGGGCCATGGCGTTACCGAAGAAACCATCGGCGCCATTGCCCGGGGCGCCGCCCCTGAAACGCTGTCCGGCGACGAGGCTCTGGTAGTCCGCTACGTGCAGGAATTGCTGCAAAACCGCAAGATTAGCGACGCTGCCTTTAATGCGGTTATGGAGCGGTTCGGCCCCCGGAAGACGGTGGACATTACCGGCCTGATTGGCCATTACCTGCTGGTGGGCCAGATTTTGACCGCCTTTGAGGTGGAACTGCCTGAGGGCGCTAAAGCGGAAATTGTAGATTAACCCGACGCCGGCAACGGCGCTGACGGCCGGGCTTAAGGCAACCCCGGTTATTGACCGGTTACCGCCGGGGGTGGTAGCGGTCGGCGCTGTCCAGCAGCAGCGTAACCGGGCCGTCGTTTTGCAGCCGCACCTGCATATACTCCTGAAACACCCCGGTGGCAATGGTCAACCCGGTGGCCTGAAATTGCCGGACGGTGTATTGGTAGAGGCTCTGCGCCATTTCCGGCGGGGCGGCGCGGGTAAAGGAGGGCCGCCGACCCTTGCGGGTGTCGCCGTAAAGGGTAAACTGACTTACCAGAAGCAACTCTGCCCCGGTATCCAGGGCCGAGCGGTTAAAGCGGTTCTGCGCATCGGCGAAGATGCGCAGGTTAACCGTCTTGTCCACCAGGTAGCGGGCGTCTGCTTCAGTGTCCTCGACCGACACGCCCAGCAGAACCACCAGGCCCGGGCCGGTTCGCCCTGTTTCGCGGCCCGCCACCGATACCGAGGCCCAGGCTACTCGCTGAATCAAGGCCCGCAATTTACTCTGTCTGCTTCCCTTCCGCCGACTTGAACGCCGGAAAGCCCGGTAAGCTTTCCGGCCGGCCGCAGCTACACGGCGGATTCGGCAGCGGTTTTGGCGGCAGCGGCGCTCCCGGACTCGGCGGCGGCAGCGGCGCTGGCGGAGTCATCGGCCTTCTTCTCGGCGCCGGTAGAGTTTTCCTTGTTTTCCGAAGGGGGCGTTTTAGGCCGCCCGTAGTCCGTAGTATAGAAACCGGAACCCTTGTAGATTACCGGCACGGCGTGAAATACCCGGCGGCCAGCCCCGGAGCACGCCGGACAAGTACCGGAACCGGCCTCGCTGAAGCTCTGGAGTAACTCGAAGCGGTGTTCGCAGCTGGTACACTGATAATCGTATCGGGGCAATCTACTCTTCTCCTGAAGGGAACTGAAGATAGGGAAAGAACCGGGCTGGCAGCCGCGGCGGTTTCATTCCGAATAGCAATAGTCCGTTCAACAATGTATCATTGCGCCTGGCGGGTGTCAACGCAACCGGCGCCGTTCAACCGGTCAAACCCGCCTCCGGTTCAGCCGATTTCTCCGGGCTGGCTACATTGGAATCTTATCAGCGCCGCTGCTACTCATAAAGACAAACCCAACGGCAGGACATCCATTTCGGCAGGGGCATGGAAAGCTGATGCAATCCGGTACTGCCAATGATGGAAGTTAAGGCGTCGTTGCGAAGCTGTCAGCCGCTCCCCATCACTGCGAACCCTGGCGTCAGTACCCCTATAATTAGCCCGCCAATCAGCACGCCAACTGCAACCTGCATAGCCCCGTACATAAAGCCCTTGTCGCCCGGCGCACGTCTATAGTACGTCTGCCGTTCATCTGGCTCGTGCCTATAGTACGTCTGCTGTTCGCCCTGCCGCTCAGCTTGTTGCTGTCGATATTCCAGGCAAGCTCGCTCGGCTTCATCGTAATCGTCGTTCATTTACCGACCTTTAGCGTGTGATCTACCTCGGCGGGCAATTGACAGCGCGGCTGCCGGGCAAGGTGCAAACAACAGCCTTTTCGGCAGTCGTACCAGGGCAGTCGTACCAGGTATGAAAAGCCCGTCGAGCGGGCCATTGGGCGAGTTATTATATGGCCAGGGGGAGGCGGTCAGGGTAGGGCTAGCGCCTTTGGCGGCGACGGCGGCGCGCGGCGCGCTGGGCGGCCAGGCGTTCCTTCTGGGCCTTGGAGCGGAAGAAGCGGCGGTCTTTCAATTCCCGCAGAATGCCGGCGTGCTGCACCGAGGCGCGGAACCGGTTGACCAGGCTCTCCGGGCTTTCACCTTCGCGGGGTGTTACAAAAGCCATTCAAATCTCCTTTACTCTATTTGCAGTATTGGTTGGGGCCAATTTACCACACCAACCCCGAACCCGGCAAGCCGGGGTCAAGGTGGGTATTTCCAATGCGGCCTTGCTCCCTTTCCGGCAGCCCGATTTTCTTTGTCCCTGCAATGAAATATACTGAACCAGTTCCCGCCTTATATTCGCAAGGGCGCCTTTCGTTTCGCGGGCTTCGGGTGAGGACGGTGAGCTTCAGCCGCTCGGTCAGCGGCAACTCTAAATGGGAGGTGTCGTTATGAGCCAGGAGCTTCCGGCGCTGACCCGCACCGAACGCAATTTGTGGAACGCTATTGTCGGCGAGGCAATGGCTAACCTGAAGTATAACGCTTATGCCCATAAAGCTCTGGAAGAAGGCCACCCTGAGGTGGCGCAGGTTTTTCAGGAGGCAGCCGGGGCCGAGACTATTCATGGGGTGAACCATCTGCGAGTGGCCGGGGAATTGGGCGCCACTGCGGATAACCTCCGGGCCGTCATTGAAGGGGAGGGCAAGGAAATAATCGCCATGTACCCCCGAATGATTCACGAGGCCCGACAAGAGGGGCGCCAGGATGCCGCCGCTTCCTTCGCGCTGGCTTTGGAACGGGAACAACGGCACCTGGAATCCTTCACCCTTACCCTGGAGCGGTTGGCGCAGCGGCAAACTTCCGCAGCCGCGCCCGCAGCCGCTTCCGGCGGCGCCGTAGCGGCCAGCCCGCCGGCGCAGGAAAGGGACGCCCCGCCGGTGGATGAGCCTCCGGCAGCGGTGGAGGTGGTTGCCCTGGGGCCGGATTTGGCTATCGGCGAAGGCGACGCCCGCATTGACCTGAATGCCTATGCGGCCGCTGCCGCAGAAGTGGACCGTGAACGCTTTCGGGTGGCCAACCTGGGACGCCTGCGCGAGGTGGTTTTTGGCGCGCAGGACGGCATCCTCAGCACTGTTGCCCTGGTTACCTCGGTGGCAGTTGCCATTGGCGACGGCGCTACTATTCTGGTGGCCGGGCTGGCCGCAGCCCTGGCCGGAATGATTTCCATGGCTACCGGCGCTTATCTGGGTTCCCGGGCGGAACAGGATGTGCAGCAGGCGGAAATTGCCCGGGAAGCCAGGGAGTTGGCCGAAAACCCGGCGGAAGAGTTGGCCGAACTGGTGGTTATATTGCAGCGAGAGGGCAAATCTTTTGCGGAAGCCTATTCCCTGGCTACCGAAATAGCCCAGGATAAAGACCTTTGGCTGAGTACCCTGGTTGAAAAAGAACTGGGCATTAGCCCGGAGGCAACAACCAATCCGATGAAAGATGCCCTGGTGATGGGCGCATCCTTCGTAGTTGCCGCCTTGGTTCCCATCCTGCCTTACCTGTTTCTTGCCGGCCGGCTGGCCATCGGGGTATCGGTGGCCAGCGCTCTGGTGGCCCTGTTTGCCTTGGGTATGGGCAAAGGTCGGCTGGTCAGAAAGTCCCCGGTCTTGCAGGGCCTGGAAATTCTGGGCATCGGCGCGGCCTCAGCGGCCGTCGGCTTCGTCCTGGGAGATTTGATTCCCAGAATGTTTACCTGACCTTGAGCCACGGCCAGCCTGGGTCAACCGGGGTACACCGCCAGCCATATTGCCGGCTGCCGTCGGTGATACGGGTCAGCTGCGCTGAACCCTTTAGCTTATCCAGGTAAACGGTTAAGGAAGGCCGCCACCGCTGCCAGGAAATCTGCCGGGTTATCGCCGGCTACCAGGTGGCCGGCGGCGGGGATGGTTACCGTATCGCAGTGGGCGATAACCTGCTGCATCTGCCGCATGGTAGCATCGGCGAAAATGTCGCTGCTGCCGCCGCGCACCACCAGCGTCGGACAGGCAATTTTGCCTACCGCTGCCCACAGCTGTTCCGGAGACCAGGTGGGAGACTTATAGGCTGGAGTCCTGAGCAGCTTGTCGTATTTCCACGACCATTTGCCATCGGGTCGTTGGCGGATGCTGTACTTCAGGGCGCCCAGGGTCTGCTCCCGGGAGCGTCCGGTATATTCCTGAACCCGGCGGGCAAACTCCTCAAAGGAATCCAGCTCGTCGGGCAATTCCCGGAAGTTCTGAATCCGGCTGCGACCCCGGGGCTGCGCTACCGGACCCGTATCGACAATCACCAGAGAGCGAAGCCGGTCCGGGTTGCGTGAAGCCCAGACGTAGCTGTTGCGTCCGCCCATGGAATGGCCGATAAGGTGAAAGCGGTCAAGCCCCAGAGCGGCCACAAACCCGTCAATGTCCTGCTGGTGAGCCTCAATGGAATAGTCGCCATCGGGCGCCCAGTCGCTGTCGCCGTGGCCCCGCTGGTCCAGGGCAATAACGCGGTAATGTTCCGACAGAGGAAGGCTGATGAAGTCCCAGCTATGGGCTTGCTGCGAACCGCCGTGGAGCATAACAACCGGAGGGTTCTTTGGCTGCCCCCATTCCAGGTAATGAAAGGACATACCGTTAACTTCTACGGTCTTGTCCGTTGGTTCATTTTCCCGGGTGAATGGAACACCCTTTTGTCGCGCTGCTTCATAAAGCGAAAGCCCCAGGGAATGGGAAGCCATAGCCGAATCCTCCCGGTTCTGGCAAATGATAGACCATGTCAACCCATAATAACCCCCGCAAGTCTCTTGTCAAGAAGAGGCGGTCACAGGAGCCGGGCTTTTTCTGACGTTATTCGTAGTTGCCCTGGAAACGGCAATGACTCCTTTAAGGGTAAAGTTCCTGCCGCCACGGATTCAGGGGCGCTGTGTGGCGGAGGCTTGCGGGTTAAGCCGCCCCGCCGACTGGCAGCCCCCGCCGTCGGCAGTATAACCCCCCAAGGTTTCGTGGGGCAGAGCTTCCGGCAGGGTTTAACGCCCCCGGGTACTGACCCGGGGGCGCAGGGGTTGCCGTATTCCGGCGGCGTTGTATTGGCCGCCGCTGCCGCCGCGCCGCTGCTTAAGGGAAAAAGGGGTTAGCGGCGGGGCATCAGGAAGGGCATGGCAATGGCGATAATGGCCGCAATTACTGCGATGACCAGGGCAATCCAGACCATTGCGCTGCCGCTGGCATTGGCGCCGGCGGACCCGGCGGCGCCCGATGGGCCCTGGGGCCCGGCTGGGCCTGGCGGCCCCTGGGCGCCCGCGGGGCCCTGGGGGCCGGCGGCGCCCGGATCGCCCTGGGGACCTACCGGCCCGCGGGCGCCGGTAGCGCCCATGGGGCCCTCCGGCCCCGGCTCTCCCTGGGGGCCCTGAGCGCCGGGTTCGCCCGGGTCGCCCTTATCCCCCTTGTCTCCCTTGTCGCCTTTTTCGCCCGGCTCCCCCGGGGCGGCCTCCATAGCCGGCGCCATGCCGGCCTGGGCGCTCAGGTTGAAGCCGGTTTCCACGCCGCCCATGGTCCACTGGGGGAAAGTCTGCTCGGCGTCCAGGCCCTGGACCCGGAAGCTGATTACCCCCCCGGAGCGGGCCACCTGGAGGGTATAGCCGCCGCCGCTGCGGGTCGTGGTCATGCCAATCTGCTTATCCCCGTCCCAGGCGGTTACCGGGGTATTATCCGGGGCGGTCAGCCCGTTGAGGGTAGCCGTGCCGACAAACACGTGGGGCGGCTCGCTCTGCGCCATGACCACCGTCAGGGGCAGCGCCGCCAGCAGCGCCACGACAGCAAGCAGGGCCAGGATTCTACTGACTTTTGCCACTATGGTTCCTCCTCTTTACAGTGTAGGTATCAAGGGTCTTCGGGGCCGGCCGGCCCCGAAGACCCTTCCGTTTTCCTGGCCTACCAGACTACCAGGTTCCAGCAGTTCCCGGCCACGCAGGTCAGGTTCCGCGTCTTCCCGTTGAGGATTACTTCCTGGGTGCTCTTAATCAGCATCCAGTAGCTTTCCCCGGTAATGAAGCTGTCCAGCGTGCTGGCTTCCACCGCCATCGGGTCATAGAAGCTCCAGCTCTTCAGGTCGTTGTTGAAGTTGAAGGCCCGCACGAAGTTGTCGCCCAGGTTCTCCACCGCTTCCATGGCTGGCGTTACGCTGCCCGTGGATACGCCGGAGGGGGTTACCGTGAACCCGGTGCTCGCGGTGGTGTTGCCCACCTTTACTTCCACCGTCTGAATGCCGACGTCCAGCCCCGGCACCCGGATGGCGAACTCCATCATTCCCTGAGCGTCGGAGGTGGGCTTCGGCGAGGGGGTTACCTCCACCGCGCCGATCATTACCGAGCTGACCGGGGCAAAGGACTTGAAGCCCTCGCCGTTAATGGTTACCACCGTCCCCGGCGCGCCGCTGGTTTCGCTCAGGCTGATGGCCCCTTCCGGCACATCGTGGGAGATGGAGGTTACCACCTTCACCCCCTGGTCGTCGTCGAACTCCACCTTAACCGTGTTGGTCGAGGGGATCGCCGCAGTGGTCGGTATGCGCAGCTGCACCTCGAACCGGCCGCTGGCATCGGGCACTGCGCTGACCGTGGTCTGCTTCCCCTGCCCCGCTTCGTAGCGCACGGTGATGTTGAAGCTGGAGCCTTCATCGTTCTTGCCGGGGAAGTTCATCCCCTGCACCGTGGCCAGGGTGCCTACCCGGCCCACCTGCGGGTCAATGGTTACGGTCCGCTCGTGAACCATCAGTTCCGCCGTGCCGGTTCGGCCCATGGAGTCGGTAATCCGCAGCGTCCGCATCCCTTCTGACGTCGTTACCTCCGCCAGGGGCATGTCAATCGAGGCCGACCAGTTGCCGCCATTGTCCACGTTGACCGTTTCGCCGCCGTTGATCCGCGCCCAGTCCACCGCGCGACCGTTGATGGTAATCTTGGATACGCTTTCCCGCGAGGACAGCTCCGACCCGGGCGTGAAGCCTGACCCCACTACGCTGACCCGCTGGTTCGCCACTACCGTGCCCGGCGTTACATTTATGCGGGGGCCGGCTACCGTGATGTTGGTCGAGGCGTTGGCGCTGCCTACGTGTACCCGCAGTTCCTGACTGCCGGGCTCCGCCCAGTCGGGGATGGTGATGCTGAAGCTCCCGTTCCCGGTGGCGTCCACCGAACCGGTGCAGGCCGGCGCATCCATGTTCCCGGGGTCCCCGGACGAGCTGCCATCGTTGTCGCAAATCGACTGCCGCGCCAGTTCCACGTTGCTTACCGCGCCAGCCGGGAAGTCCACCATCCGCACCAGAATCAGTTCCCCGGGCGACCCGTTGTCCGGCGTCGCCGTAATCGAGTCTTCCAGGATGAACTTTTCCGGCACGGTGACGTAGTTGTTCTGCCCGTCCACCGCGCTGATCCAGTTGCCCGTGGCCCCGCCTCTGAAGACCGGGTGGCTTATCTCTACATCTCTGCATATGCCAACGTCGTTGCTATCAATCAGCACCGTGCAGATGACATCTTCGTTGGCGTCCAGCATAGGCATATAGTCATCGTCATCGGCATCGTAGTTCCTGTCGATGAATACCTTCAGGGTGGTTCCGTTCTTGAAGCCCTTGCCGGTTACATCGATGGTATCCCCCAGGTTCCCGTCCTCTTCGCTCAGGCTCAGTGTCCGGGCAATCATCACCTCCGGCGCCATTTCCCCTTCAATCTCGATTTCATCGTAGGGCCCGCCTTCGGTCGGGTTGCTGATCCCCGCCGAAGCCCGGAAGGTGATGGTAATCTTCGTGCCGGTCCGGATTACCTGCAGCCCGTCGGCGTCTCCGTCCAGATCCGCCAGCACCAGCGTGATTTCCTCATCGTCCACCGTTACCTGTTCCGGCACCGATACGCTCATCGGCGGGTTCTGGTTGTAGCCGCGCGTGCCCAAGTCACCGGGTATCGCTGTCATGCCGGTGGTGCCGGTATAGACCTTGGCCGCCTCGATGGTTATCGAGTTCGGGTCGATGTTCGACGGCACCTGGAAATCCACCAGGTCCAGCACGATGTCTGAATCCGGCGCGCCGGGAATGTAGTTCTGCCCGGCGGTCAGCGTTACCGTGTACCGGGTGTTCTTCCCCGGATCCATGCTGTCCGGCTTGAAGCTCAACCCGCTGGCCGTCCCAGTGCCGACCATCATGGCATCTCCCGGCACTACATACCGCACTGTCAGCCGCACCGTCGGGTGATCATCGGCTCCCGATTGATCCATCGCCTTTATGGACCAGTACTTCTCTTGCCCGGCCGTGGGAGTGCCCATGGTGGATAAGGTTAAGTAGGCCATGCCATCGTCGTTGGTTGGTATGCGGGTTTCTCCGCTAATGGCAATGCTAGGATCCGTAGTCACCATAGCGTTGCCACCTCGATCAGTTGCCATATAACTTATAGTGCCGCCAGTTCCCTTGTTGAAGTACTGTGCCACGTCAACCTTCTGCATTGACCCGGCAGCCGTGCTCAACGTTACCAGGGGCGCCAGTTCCTTCACTGTGGTCGGCGTCGCCGCCTCAAAGGTAACCTGAATCACTACCCGCACATCACCGCTCTCCCGCAAGGGAACCCTGGCTACCACCACAGTACTCCCTTTGGCGTTAGGTTCCGCCACCAGCGTTACGCTTACATCAGTGGTCGTAACTATCCCACTGGTTGAAGCGGTCAGCTTCCCGTCATCAAATCTGGTGACCTGGACACGCCGCGCCGTAGAAGCGTTGCTCAACCCATTGGGAATGCTATCCGTTATGTCCACACGTTTCGTCTCGCCCGCTTTCATGGTTACCATCACATCGGGGCTCCCCTGCGGGGCCGGGCCAGCCTGGGCCAGCTCCTCCCCGACCGGGGCGTTGACCGCCGCCAGCGCTCCGCCGGGCAGGGCTAATGCCCCCACCACCGCGGCCATCGCCAGCGCTACCGCCACCACCAGGCCAATTGCCGGTGTATAAACTCGTCCCATAAAACCGCTCCTTTTTGTTTTGGATGTACCCATTTAACCAACCCTTGTGTTACCAGAGTGTTACCAGAATGAACCGGGTTTGGCCGGAAGGGGGAGTATTCAAGTGCCGGAGTTCATAAGAAGAAATCGCTCGCCCCGGCTACGGCTAAACCCGCCGCCACATTGCCAATCAAGCCAAAACTACGAAAAGCAGCATCCGGATAGCGTCATGCATCTTATCCGGCCGGCTGTTGATGCTGGCTTCCAGTCGCTCGAACCGGGAGCTGGTATCTCTCTGGTTCTGCAATAGCACCGTATGCAACTGGTTGAACCGGCCGTTGATGGCCCGCATGTCTTCCCGCATTTCCTGTTGGCTCCCTTAACCGTGTCGTCCAGTCGCTGCTCTGCCACTGCCAGCCGGGTAATGGTCTCCTGCTGGCCCTTTTCCGGGGTATCCAGCCGGGGCGCAAGGTCATCGGTCAAGGTTGTCATTAGCGTTATGCCTCCAGAGTTTTGCCATTATCCCACCTCCAGGAGCCACTTCCCGGTTGTCGAGGCTGTCCGCTTCAGGAAAAGAAGGTTCCCACCCCTACAATAACCAACCCTACAAACAAGGCCCCGCCGATGCCCAGTATGGTATGCCACAGCCGATCGAACCGTGCGTTGGTATCTCTCTGGTTCTGCAGCAGCGCCGTATGCAGCTGGTCGAACCGGCCGTTGATGGCCCGCAGGTCTTCCCGCATTTCCCGTTGGCTCTCTTCCGTGCCAGCCATGCGCTGCTCTACCACTGCCAGCCGGGTGTTGGTTTCCTGCTGGCCCTTTTCCAGAGCGTCCAGCCGGGTGTTGGTTTCCTGTTGGCCCTTTTCCAGAGCGTCCAGCCGGGTGTTGGTTCCCCGCTGGCCTTCTTCCACGGTATCCAGGCGCCGTTCTACCGCCGCCAGCCGGGTAATGGTTTCCTGCTGGCCCTTTTCCAGGGTGTCCAGCCGGGTAATGGTTTCCTGCTGGCTTCTTTCCAGGATATCCAGCCGGTGCGCAAGGTCATCGGTCAAGGTTGTCATTGGCTATGCCTCCAGAGTTGCCGGATAAAGGGGCCGGAACAGCATCAGAAACTCAACAGGGTAATCTAAAGAACCCAACCTGAATTAGGGTTGCGCCCTCCCGGCGCAATACCGGGGCAGCGCAACCGATGGGCAATACGGGGCAGATTGCCGGGGCTGCCCGCAGATACTACCATGGCTCATGGCTTAAAAGTTCAGTGCAGGCATTGTACCACCGCCGCCCTTGCCACTGCGCCCCCCGGTTGTCAGCGTCCTTCCCAGGCCGCCGTGGTCAGGGCAGGGGAAACCACTTTACCGGGGCAGCGCTGCCGCGGCGTTGCTGTCAAGGTTGACGCTGCCCGGTTTGAGATAGACGGGCCCGGACGGCTTCAGGCGCCGGGTATTCCCGACCCCGGGCTGGATACTCTGCGCTTCAGGAAAGGATGCCGGGAGCAGAACGGGCGGGGCGTCCTTGATGATTACCCGGGGCCATTGGCCTATAATAGAGTTGACTTCGCGGTCAATCAGCCCGCTTAAGGACAATGGAATGGAATCCCTTAAACTGCTGCTCCCGGCCCGGCCCCGGCTGCCGCTCAGGCCGTCCCGGCTTTCCGGCATTGGCATTGCCCCGCTGCTGACCCTGATTCTGATACTGGCCGCCGGCCTGTACCCGGCCGGCCTGCCCCGGGTGGCGGCGGCGCCGCCGCAGCAGGAGACGCCGTCCACTGCGCCCAGCCAGGCTACGGTGGCGGCGGAACCGCGCAGTCCGGGCCGGCGAGCCAGCTACCAGGTAACCTTTATCAACGGCAGCCAGCCCCTGCGTCCCCTTCAAGACGCTATTGTGCTGACGGTTCACCGGGATGTAAGGGTGCCGCCTCAGTTGCCGCCGACCGCGGTGCAGGTGCGCTACCAGAACGCCGACCAGACTGAGGTCGGCCTCGGCGCGGCGGCGTCGGTGTCTCTGACCAACCAGGATGCCCCGAACCTGGATACCACGCTGACTATCTACCCGACGTTTGCCGGGCCCGACGGGGAGCCGACGCGGCGGGCGGTGCCGGCCGGCGCTCAGGTTACGCTGACCTTGCCGGCGCTGGCCGGCCTGAGCAACCCCACCGAGGGGGGGGCTTATTCCTGGCTGGTAGCCACCAGCATCGGCGGGGAGGCCACGCCTTCGGTGGCGGCCCGGCACCCGGAGGCGGCAGTGCGCCGGGCCCACGGGCAGCGGGAGCCTGACCAGTATTACCCGGCGCCGGACAGCTTTGACCCGGCTTTCAATGGCCTGCTGGTGGACCGGGAAATTGAGCTGAGCCAGGACGAGGCCGGGCGGGGCGATGCGATAACTGTCTTTGGCCGGGGCTACCGCAATGACACAACCCTTACCTTCTGGCGGGACGGAAACCTGGACGGACGGCGGGACCTGGACGAGTCGGTTCTGTGCCGGGTTACGGTGAGCCGCTATGACGACGGTTATTGCACCTTCCAGATTAGCCGTCCGCCCTTTGCTCCCGGGGTCGGCAACTGTACCCTGGACGGGCCGGCCGATTGCAACCTGGTCAACGCGACGGACGGTCGGGAGCAGTCCGCTACCGTAGTGCGGGACGCAGCGGCGGTGGTGGCCAACAGCCTGGCCGAGGCGCCTCAAACGCTGGAACTGAAGCCGCAGGTCATCGGACTGGTAGGGACGAATCGGCAGCTGGAACTGCAACTGGCCGACTTTCCGCCCGGCTCCATTACATCCCTGACCCTGGGGGGCGTCAAAGTGCCTTTGCCGTCCGGCAGAAGCTACCGGGTGCCAGCCAGTGGCAGCCTGGTATTCACCGAACCGCTGCCGCCGGGGGTGCGGCAGGGAACCCAGGTTCTGCGGATAACCGTCAACGCCGCCGACGGGCAGCGGCGGGAAGTGCTGGAAACCCTGCTGATACCGGCCATCTCCGTGGTAATTGCCAACCCGTCGGCAGTATTGCCCAACCAGAACATCCGGCTCAGTGGTTACGGCTTCGGCTACCAGAACCGGCGGCGGGGTCAGATTGTGTCCCTAACCCTGGGGGGGCAGGAAATTGACCCGCAGCGGGTCAACGGTGGTGGCGGACTGCCCCGGCTGGATTCCCAGGGCCGCTGGCAGGCTACGGTAAGTCTGCCGCTGGACCAGACGGTAGCCGGCCCGGGGAAGCGGACGCTGCGGGCGCGGGACGAATTTGGCTGGGTCGGCGAAACCACGGTGGTCTTTCCCCAGCGGCAGGTAACCCTGACGCCGATTTGGGGGCGTCCCGGCACCCGGCTGACGGTAAGCGGCGCGGGGTTCCCGGCACGCAATGTTCAGGCGTCGGACACCAGCATAACGATAACCTACCAGTCGGAGCGCGGACAATCACTGGCGGTAGCCGAAACCAACGCCGCCGGCCAGTTCGAGGCGGAATTGACCATCCCCCGCGGCGTCCCTGCCCCCTCTACCAACCAGGTGCAGGTGGAGTTCGTGGACGACCGGGGCGAGCGCATTACCACGCTGGTTTACCATAGCGTCCCCGGCGCTACGGTAGCCGCTGAGCCGGCGGACGGCCCACCGGGTACTGCGGTGGCCCTGCTGGGCGAGGGGTTCCGGGCCTTTACGCCGGTCAGCCGGGTGCTGGTCGGAACCGTTGACGTTACGCCGGCGCCCCGGCCCTACACCGACGAGCAGGGAACGGTGGCCCTGGAGGTTGTCTTGCCCCATGTGTCACTGGGCGCCGTGCCGGTTACAGTGGAAGCGGGCGGCCATACGGCCAGTGGCATAGTGCAGGTGGTAATGTCTGGCAATATTCCAGGCGACAGCGAGCCGACGGCCGAGGCGTTAGCCAGCCTGGGGGATAACTTTGTGCGGCTGTTCCACTTCGATAATGACGCCAAGACCTGGAGCTTTTATGACCCGCAGGCTGAGGAGGCCAGTTCCCGGAAACATCTGATAACCGGGCAGGCTTATTGGCTTCTGGTTCAAGAGCAGGCAATAGTATCGCTCAACGGTAAAACCCGCCCGCTGACCTGCGTGGCCCGGAACTGCTGGAATCTGATAGTGTGGTAGGCGCAGGCGCCCCGCTGCGGAATTGGTGGACACACCGGAGGCGCCAAACCAGGGAAGCTGATAGCGTGGCAGCGCAGTCAGGGCCGCCGCGGCGCAAGGGTAGAGCAAGGTATGCGGGCCATTTTTAGGCCAACTGGCAAAAGGGTGGCCGCGGCGCAAGGGGAAGCCGGGTTTCAGAAGGCTGGTCCTGTTGACGTTGTAACGCGGGCGGGCTTGACGACCACCCTCACGGCCTCGTCGGCAGTTCCCGTTGGCGCGGCGGCGGGGCGCTAAACCGGACGGGCGCGGGGTTCCAGCACGATAACTTGCAGGTTGGCCGGCAGGTTGCCGGTGGCAACCGTCAGGCTGCGCCGCGATTGAAGCTCGCTGACCCCCATCTCCCGCAGGAAGGCGTCCAGGCTGCCCAGGGGTTCGCTCACCCCGGGGATCTGGTAATGCATGGGGATTGTTACCCGGGGGGCCAGGTCCTGCATCAGCTGGATTATCTGGTTCAGCGACAGGGTGCAGCCGCCGCCCACCGGCGCCAGCAGCACGTCCACCGGCTGCAACTCCTCGGCCTGCCGGGCAGTCAGGGGCGCGGCAATATCTCCCAGGTGGCACACGTTCACGTTGTCCATCACTATGGAATAGGCGACGTTGCGCCGGGCCGGGGGCTGCCCCTCGGTCAGAGGCGTCATTACCCCCCGGGCCGCAATGCCGGAGTATTCATACTCGCCGGGGGTATTGAACACCCTGGGCGAACCGCTTACCTCCCCCGGGTTGTTGTGATTGGGGTGGCTGTTGCTGATGGTAACCACAGTGGCCGGGCGGGTTTCCGGCCGCAGGCCCAACGCTGCCGGGTAAGGGTCGGTAACCACTACCAGGTCGTCGGAGCGCAGACGGAAGCAGGCGTGGCCCAGCCAGGTAATTTCCATAGTCAGCGGCTGCCGCCTTTCACCAGGTTTACCAGCTGCCAGGCGCCGGGCAGCAGCAGGGAGGCCGCTGCCAGTTTAACCAGGTCGCCCGGAATGAAGGGGTACAGCCCCAACCCCAAAGTGGCGGCCCATACCTGGCCGTCGGCTGCCGAAGGGTCAATCCCCGGTGCGAACCGGGACAATTGAAACAGCCCCGGGATGTAAATGGCTGCGTTGCCAGCCAGCATGGCCAGAATGACTTTTGGCTGCCGGTCCCAGCCTCGCTCGGCCAGCCAGCCCACCAGCCAGGCCGCCGGGATAAACCCGATGATGTAGCCTCCGGAGGGCATGGCCCAGACCAGACCCGAGGCGCCGCCGGCGTAGAATGGAAGGACGCTGCCCGCCGCCAGGTATAGCAGCATGGCGGCGGCCCCGCGGCGGCGGCCCAGGGCGGCCCCCGCCAGCAGGACGGCGAAAGTCTGGCCGGTAATCGGCACCGGGGTAAACCCCAAAGGTATCTTGACCTGGGCCAGCAGGGCGGTGAGGAGGCAGGCCCCCACCACCAGCGCAACATCCCGGGCCAGACGCCGGGCCCGGTCGTCAGCCTGACCACCAGATTGCAGCAAAGCGTCGGCCAGCACCGGCCAATATCGCTGCGGATTAGCTTCCATCAAAACCCTTCACCGCGCCGCCCCGGCTACCAGACAATCTGGTTCCAGCAGTTGTCGCCGCGGCAGCTGAGGTTATGATCCTTGCCGCCCAGGGTAATTACGCCAATGGTTTCGGTAACCAGAATCCAGTAAGATTCGTTGATTACGAAATCCTTCTGAGTGCTGGCATCCCCCGCCCTCGGGTCGTAGAAGAGCCATACCTTGGTGGCATTATCGAACTTGAAAGAGCGGACGAACCGGTTGCCCAGGGGCGCCACTGCTTCGGCGGCGGGCATGGCCGTCTGGGCCATAACCGCGCCATGGGGCGCCGGCGCGTTTCCGGGAACCGTCAGCGCTACCCCTGCTATCACCGCCGCCACCATTGCCGCCGCCGCCAGAACCGCTAGTTTTCGCATCGCCATTTGACTGAAACTCTCCTTTGGTTGAATGATTGAAATATCCTGCCCGGCCTAGCGAGGGCGCGCAACCCTTTGCCGCCCACCCCCTTCGGCCTTCGGGCCCAGCGCCGAGAACTTTACCAGACAATCACGTTCCAGCAGTTGCCGCCCCGGCAGGTAAGGCGGCCGCTGCGGCCGTTAAGCCGCCACTCGGCATCTTCCCGAACCAGAATGAAGTAAGCATGCCGCGTAACCAACTGGGTCAGAGTATTGGCCTCGCCGGCCCGCGGGTCGTAAAACCGCCATTCCTTGCGGTTATTATCGAAGCTGAAGGCCCGCACAAAGTTATCGCCCAAAGCCGAAACCAACAAGTCTATTTCCACCGGGCCGCCGCCGCATTCCGCCGCCGCGCTGGCGGCGAGGTTGAAACCCGTCTCTACGCTGCCCATGACCCAGGGGTGGGTGCGACTTGCGGTCAACTGACCGATTCGGAAAACTATGCTGCCGGCGCTGCGCCCCACGGCAATAGTGTACCCGCCGTTCCCTTTCACCCGGGTACGTCCCACCAGAACGCTGCCATCCCAGGCGGTAACCAGGACACCGGCCCTGACTGCCTGTCCATCCACCGTTGCCATGCCGGTGAAGATGTGGGGCGGTTGGCTGGTTAAGGCCGTCGGGTCAGGTTCAGCGTAGGTTGGCGGGCGAAGGCCCCGGTCCCGGCAGCCGCTCCCGGTCTGCGATACAGCGCTCAGGTTGAACCCGGTTTCCACGCTGCCCATGGTCCACTGGGGGAAGGTCTGCTCGGCGTCCAGCCCCTGCACCTTGAAGCTGATTATCCCGCCGGAGCGGGCCACTTGCAGCGTGTAGCCGTCATCGCCGCGGGTTGTGGTCATGCCAATCCGCTTATCCCCGTCCCAGGCCGTTACCTGGGTATTATCCGGGGCGGTCAGCCCGTCCCAGGGTGGCCGTGCCGACGAACACGTGGGGCGGCTCACTCTGCGCCATGACCATTGCCAGAGGCAGCGCCGCCAGCAGGGCCATAAGCAGAACGGCTAGCGATTTTGCAAGCAAGGCGCATTCCCCAGCCGGTCGTTTTCCGGCAGCCAATCAACCGTCATAATGCCAATTAAATGCCGTCTCCGGGTTACCTGCCGCCGGCGCCCCGGCTCAATTCAGGTTGAACGCAAAGCCGCCGCTGCCGCAGTGAGGTATTCCACGGCAGGAAATTATAATTGCAACCGGCCAGCCCGGTCAATGCTTGACCGGCAAATTGAGACCGTGCTAAAGTCCTTGCCAATAGCCGCCTGGCCGGGCAGATACGGGCTGACCCTTGCGCCCGGAAAACCGAACCGAAGGCGCTATCCGTATTACATAATATACTTAAATACACGCGGAACCAACCATGCTCAGCCAACGCGCCGGAAGCGTACTGAACATTCTGGTAAATGAGTACATTACCACGGCCAACCCGGTGGCCTCGGAGGAAATCGCCCGGCTCTCGCCGACCAGGGTAAGCCCGGCGACGGTGCGCCACGCCATGTCCCGGCTTACCGAGGAAGGGTACATTTCCCGTCCCCACGTATCCGCCGGGGCCATACCCTCAGACCGGGGTTACCGCTACTATGTAGAATCGCTGGAGGAGGTGCCCCCGCCGTCCGATACGGTGCAGCGGCAGATTCACCAGCACTTTTACCAGGCCGACGCCGACCTGGCCGACTGGAGTCGCCGCTGTGCCCTGATTCTGTCGCGTCTGACGGCCAACATGGCTATCGTTACCGTGCCGCAGGCCCGCTCACCCCGGCTGAAGCAAATCCAGCTGGTCAACCTGGAGGAGCTTACCGCCCTGCTGATTATCGTGCTGCAGGAAGCTCGCCTGCTGCGCTGTCGGCTGCCGTTGGAGGAACCGGCCAGTCAGGAAACCCTCAACCGGGTGGCCAGCGGCTTGAACGAAAACCTGAGCGGCCTTAACCGGGCCGAAATTGCCCAGGCCGGCGGCGAGTTCACCTGCCTGGAGCAGCGGGTCAGGCAGCATACGCTGGCCCTGCTGCAGGAGGCCGAAACCTTCAGCCTGCCCGAACACTATGTGGACGGCCTGCGCTGGCTGCTTAACCAGCCGGAAATGTCCCAGGGCCGTCAGGCGCGGGAAGTGGTGGAACTGCTGGAAGAGAAGGTGCTGCTGGGCAGCCTTTTATCGGAACAGCCGGAAAGCGGCGACATCGCCGTTTACATCGGCGGCGAAAACCGGGAAGAACCGCTGCGCCCTTTCGGCGTCATCCTCTGCCGATACGGCATCCCCCACCAGGCCAGCGGCACTATCTGCGTTATCGGCCCCACCCGCATGGGCTACGCCGACGCGATCAGCGGCGTCGGCTTCCTCTCCTCGCTGATGAACCGAATGGTCGGCGAGTTTTACGGAGGCAGCCCGGCTGCCGGCTGAACCCTTTCCCGCCGCCGCCAAAGCCGGGGAACGGCGCCCTCTTTATGGTAAACTACCTTTAACTACCCTAGTCCCCAGGGGTTTCCATGCCGGTCAGCAACGAAGAAATAGCCGGGCTTTTTGAGAACATGGCCGCCTTGCTGGAAATGAAGGGCGATACCGTGTTCAAGATTCGCGCCTACCAGCGGGCTGCCCGCACCATCGGCGACCTGTCCTTTTCTCTGGAGCAGGCCGCCCGGGACGGCGCAGACTTGCGGAAAATTCCGGGCATCGGCAAAGCCATCAGCGACAAAACCCTGGAATACCTCCAAACCGGACGGGTAGAGGCTTATGAACGGCTGGCGGCCGAACTGCCCGACGGCGTGCTGACCCTGATGACTATTCCGGGCATTGGTTCCAGAACGGCCCTGCGCATCACCCGGGAACTGGGCATCAGCACTGTTGAAGGCATCGAAAAGGCCATTCACGAAGGCCGGCTGGCCGCCATGCCGCGCATGGGCCAGCGTACGGCAGACAACATTCTCCGGCAGCTCCATTCCATGCGCACTATGGACGGGCGTACCCCGATTGGGCAGGCCCTGCCCCTGGCCGAGGAAACCATCGCCGCCTTGCGGGCCCGGTGTCCCGGCCTGGAGCAGCTATACCCGGCCGGCAGCCTGCGCCGCCGGGAAGAAACCGTCGGGGGCATTGACCTGGTCGGCGCAGTTCCCGAGGCGCAGCAGGCCGGGGCAAGCGCGGCTCTGGCTGAACTGCCGGGGGTGCAGCGGGCGCTTGCCGGCGGCCCCCCAAAGACCAGCGTGGTCCTGGAGTCGGGCCTTCAGGTGAACTTGCGGCTGGGCGAGGCCGATTCCTTTGGCGCCATGCTGCAATATTTTTCCGGCAGCCGGCAGCACAATCGGCAGCTCTGCGACCTGGCCCGAAGTCAGGGCCTTTCGCTGAGTGAGCGCGGCATTACCGACCTGGCCAGCGGCCAGTTGCGCCGTTTTGCCGATGAAGCCTCTTTTTACCACCACCTGGGCCTGTCTTACATTCCGCCGGAACTGCGGGTTGGCGGGAACGAACTGGCGGCCGCCCAGACCGGCCGCCTGCCCAGCCTGGTAACCGAGGCCGACCTGAAGGGCGACCTGCACCTGCACAGCAATTGGAGCGACGGCCGGGACCCGATTGAGCGGATGATTGAAGCGGCAGCAGAACAGGGCTATCAATATATGGCCCTGACCGACCATTCCGCCGGCCGCGGCGTCGCCAACGGCCTCTCCAGTGAACGGTTAACCGAACAAATCGGCCTGCTCCGGCGGCTGCAGGAACAATACCCCATCACCATCCTTTGCGGCTCTGAAGTGGACATCCGCGCTGATGGCGCTCTGGACTACCCGGACTGCCTGCTGGCGGAACTGGACGTGGTGATCGCCTCGGTGCACTCGGCCATGGGGCAGGACCGGGAAACCATGACCAGGCGGATAATCAGCGCCATGGAACACCCTTCCGTTACCATCATCGGCCACGCTTCCACCCGGTTGTTGGGCCGCCGGCCGCCGGTGCAGTTTGACCTTGAGGCCCTGCTGCGCGCTGCCCGGATTACCGGCACGGCCATGGAGATTAACGCCGCTCCGGAGCGCATGGACCTGAAAGACACCCATGCGCAGCGAGCCCGGGAACTGGGCGTGCCTCTGGTCATCAACACCGATTCGCACCGTTTTACCAGCCTGGGCTGCCGGCGGTTCGGCATCGCCATTGCCCGCCGGGCCTGGTGCGAGCCGCGCCACATTCTGAACACCCTGCCGCTTTCCCGGTTCCTGGCCTACCTGCGCACTCCCAAGCCCGACCGCATCGGCATTTTTGACGCCGGCGCCGACGCGCCGGCAGCCGCTCCGGAGGCCACGGCGTCGCCATGACTGCGTATCACCGGCATAACGGCGCCGCCGCCCTGGCAGAGCCAGCGCCCGCTGCCGTGCTGCGCCTGCGCGCCGCCATTGACGCCGGCCTTTTCTGGCCGCGCGCCCTGCTGGAGGCCATCGGCATGTGGAGCGCCCCCCGGGAAACCGGCCAGGAGCGCACCTACCGTTACCTGATTCAGGGGGAAGCCCTGGACTGGTTGGCCCTGGCCGAAAGGCTTTGCGGCGAAGTTGCGGGCGCCATTCCCGCCGCCGACCTGGAGCGTCTGCTCTTCGAAGGGCAGCTTCCTCTCGAAGTAACCCCGGAGGATTTCCGGAACTGGATTGGCGGCCACAAATACCGGGCCTACCTTAACTATTGGTACGGCGTGGTGGTGGAAGAGGCGCTGCAACAGGCTGCCGAGGATGAAGTGCGCAAGCAGCACCGGGCCCGCTGCTATCCCGACCATGAGGATTTGGTGGAAGAGGCCTTTACCCGTCTTTACGGTCAAACCCGGGACGCGCTGCTGACGGCGTTTCGGCAGGAAGCCGGCATCGGCCAACGCGCCCCCCTTTCCCTGGCGGATGGCAAAGAGTTTACCTACTGGTTGTCCAAGCGCCGCTATAGCCTGTGGGACCCGGCCCGGGTGGCCAGCGATACCAGCAAGGGCATTCGCTGCCTGGCCCGGCTGCGGCAAACCCCCGGCCCCCTGACGGCGGAAGAGGCGCAGAATGGGGTTGATTAGAGGTCAGCAATAACAGTAATAACAATGGCTGGCCGGCAAATGACTATGCTGCAAGCCCCCCCGTTTAACCATCGTTTAACCCGAAAAGGCCTCTGCGCCGGTTATCCCCGGGAAACTGCTTCAGGAACCAATACGATTCGGTGCTGAGCTATGCAGATAGAGAGTATTGAAATCAAGAACTACCGTCTGTTCCGTCGTGCAACATTGAACGACTTGCCTCGCATGACCGTGGTTGTCGGCGCAAACGGTTCCGGAAAATCGTCCCTCTTCGACGTGTTCACTTTCCTTCAGGAATCTCTGACCCAGAACGTAACGGTAGCCGTGCAAAGAAGGGGCGGCTTCCGGGAACTGGTTAGCCGGGACTCTCAAGGTCCGATTGAACTGACGGTTAAGTTCAGGGAGAAGAACGGGCCTTTGGTAACGTATCATTTGGAAATAGCGTTAGATAACGGGCGGATTGTGGTTGAGCGGGAAATTCTCAGCTACCGGCGAGGCCAGCACGGAAAGCCCTGGAACTTCGTAGATTTCAGAAAAGGGTCGGGAAAAGCAATCACCAACGAATTTGACTACGGGCAGCAAGGAGCGAGTGAAAAACGGGATGACTTTGCCCTTGACGATCCCAGCATCCTGGCGATTAAAGGGCTGGGTCAGTTTCGAGAGTTCCGGATTGTCTCGGAGTTCCGAAGCCTGATTGAAAACTGGTACATTTCCGATTTTCACATAGCTGATGCTCGCCCAAGCGCCGAGGCTGGCTACGACGAGCATCTTTCCACCAGAGGGGACAATGTAGCTCAAGTGGCCCAGTACCTTTACCAGAATCACCCGGGTATTTTCAACAATGTCCTCAAAGCCATGGAACGGCGGGTCCCCGGGGTAAGCAACGTGGAGGCTAAATCTACCGACGATGGGCGTCTCGTCTTGCGCTTTCAAGACGGGAGTTTCAAGGACCCGTTTATTGCGCGATATGTATCTGATGGCACCATAAAAATGTTCGCCTATCTGGTGTTGCTGCATGACCCCAAGCCTCACCCCCTTCTGGCAGTAGAAGAACCTGAGAACCAGCTCTACCCTGATTTACTACATGAATTAGCTGAGGAATTCCGGGCGTATTCGGAACGTGGCGGACAGGTCTTCGTTTCCACACATTCGCCGGATTTTCTGAACGGCGTGGCGCTGAGCGAAATTTTCTGGCTGAACAAAAGAGGGGGTTTTACCACCGTCAGGCGGCTGGCTGAAAGCGATACCATTCGCAACCTGGCTGCAGCCGGAGACCTGCCGGGTTCCTTGTGGAAGCAAGGCATCTTTGCCGGAGCAGAACCCTCTTGGGCAGAGTAATATTCCTCCTGGAAGAACGATCCATGAAGGTTCTTATCGAAGGGTTGCTGCCGCGTATGTTCCCGGGCTTGCCGTTCTTTTGTATCGAACACGAAGGAAAAAGCGACCTGGAGAAGAGCATACCCCGAAAACTGAAGGCCTGGCGTGAACCGGGAGTAATCTTTGCAGTGGTTCAAGATAATGATAACGGGGACTGTTCAGCCCTGAAGCGCCGGCTGAAACGCCGGTGTCGGGAAAGCGGACGAGATGACACCCTAATCCGCATTGTCTGCCAGGAATTAGAGGCCTGGTACATTGGTGAACCGGAGGCCATGGCAGCCGCTTTTGCCGATGCGAAGCTGCGGCGCATTGCCAGTCAGCCACGATACCGGAACCCGGATGAAATCACAAACCCATCCTCCGTGGTAAAGCGGTTAGTCCCCTCCTTCCAGAAAACCGCCGGAGCCCGGCTGATGGCCAATCACCTGACCCGAGAAGAAAACCGGTCGGCCAGCTTTGCGGCCTTCCTTAACGGCGTTGAGCGTTTGGGTAAGCAGGTTGGCGCCACCGCCAGCTCGGCAGCCAACGCTTCCTTAACTGAAAACCGGCCAAACGACCAGGTTCCCCGACAGCTTCCATTGGTCTGAATACCGGGTATTCCCAACGAGTGTTGGTTCAGGTGTAGAATAGAGCCAGCAATAAAATCAGGCCACCGGAAGGTATGAACATAGCGCAACCCAGAGTTTGCACGGAACGCCCTCACCAGCCGGCGCAGTGTATGCTGACGGTGGTCAAGGTCTTTTTCCGGTCAAAAAAGGCCGGTCAGCCTGGGGGGTGCCGGGGATGCGTCGGGGGCAATGACGGGAGCGGCGCCAAAGGTCTGGCCCCGGGTCAGCTCTTTCGCGGCAGGAAGCAGTCAGCGCAACGCCCACCCCCACCCTTACTGGCCTGGCCCGGGAGGCTGCTATGGTAACCGAAGCTTTTACGCCCGAATTTCGCCGGCTGGTTCCGCCGACGGCCACTTTCAGCAAGGCGGCGGCCGGCTTTAGCTTCACCGAGGGGCCGGTGTGGAACGGCCGGGAGGGCTACCTGGCCTGGGTGGACATCATCGGCGATACTATCTGGAAGTGGATGCCGGGCCAGGGCAAGAGCATTATTATGCGCCCCTCGGCCCACGCCAACGGCATGACCTTCGACCAGGAAGGACGGCTGGTCATCGCCGGCTGGAGCGGGCGCACCGTCTGGCGTATTGAACCCGACGGCTCCGCAACCACCCTGGCCAGCCACTATAACGGCGTTAAGCTGAATACCCCCAACGATATTGTCGTCAAGTCTGACGGCCAAATCTATTTCACGGACCCTTCCAATGGCTGCCATCTGGCCGGGCACCAGGGCGACGACCTGCAAAAGTACCTGGATTACGAGGGGGTTTATCGTCTTAACCCGAATACCGGGGAACTGACCCTGCTGAACGACGATATGGTTTTTCCTAACGGCCTCTGCTTTTCGCCGGACGAATCGGTACTCTACGTCAACGATACCACCCAGCATTACATCCGGGCCTTTGACGTAACCTACGACGGGGGCATAGCCAACCCGTGGCGCTTCGCCGACCTGTCCGGCGCCGATGTGGGCCACCCCGACGGCATAAAGGTGGACTGTGAGGGCAATGTCTATTGCACCGGCCCCGGCGGGGTTTGGGTTTTGGATTCCCGGGGCAACCATCTGGGCCTGATTCGCACCCCGGAGCCTTGCCATAATTTCACCATTGGCGGCCCGGAACTGAATACCATCTTTTTCGCCTGTCGCACTACCATCTACCGAATGGAGATAAACGCTGCCGGCTTGCCGGTCGGCATTTAGACGCCGCCCGTCGGCCCGGTCAGCCTGCTCCCGGCGTCCGTCTTGCAACAAAAAAGCCGCCCCGCATTGCGGGGCGGCCTTAAGCTGGTTCTCGGCGCTTTGATGGTCAGTGTTACCGGAATAATAGTATTACTGCTGCAAGCCTCCGAGAATATTCCTCCACGTTAGGAAGGTACTGTTGATTCAGTGTTGGCAGGAGCCGGAGGGCCAGGAACTGATCGGTTGAAGTCGGTCAGGCGGGCGTGAATGCCGCGTCCTGGCTCTCCGGCCCTGATTTCTATGGTTTAGCGAAAGTAACCCGGTCGGCGGCTGCCCTGCTGCCGGCGCAGGAAGCTGGGCACGTCCAGGTCATCCATACTGCCCCCGGGCATATCCTGAAGCAGACGCTGTAATTCTTCGTCCCGGAGCCGCTGCTGGTCCTGGGTCGGGAAAGCCGCCGCCACCATAGTCATCTTCACCTCGTCTTCCAGACGCGGGTCCCGGCTGGTGCCGAAGATGATGTTGGCTTCCGAATCGGCCATCTCTTCCAGAATGCGGGCTGCCTCCTGCACCTCTTGCAGCGAGAGGTTAGTGCCGCCGGTAATGACGAACAGAATCCGTCGGGCCCCGTCCATGGCAATATCCAGCAGGGGGCTGCGGGTAGCCATCTTGGCGGCGTCAACCGCCCGGTTCTCGCCCCGGCCCCGGCCAATAGCCAGCCAGGCTTCGCCGGCGTCCGAGAGGATGGTCTTCACATCGGCGAAGTCCACGTTAATTTCGCCGGGCACTGTTACCACCTCGGCAATGGCCTGCACGCCCTGGTGCAGCACCGAGTCGGCCAGCTTCAGAGCGTCCTCCCAGGTATAGTCCTGGTCTCGTTCCTGGTTCAGCTCCAGCAGGCGGTCATTGGGGATTACGATAACGGTATCGGCTTCCTGCTTCAGCCGTTCAATGCCTTCGTCGGCATTCCGGCGGCGGGTGGCCGCTTCGAAGGTGAAAGGCCGGCTGACGACGGCTACGGTAAGGGCGCCGCTCTGCTTGGCAATCTGGCAAACCACCGGGGCAGCGCCGGTGCCGGTGCCGCCGCCCATGCCTACGGCGACGAACACCATATCGGCGCCTTCCACCGCCTTTTCGATGTCGGCGCGGGATTCCTCTGCCGACTGGCGGCCCAGTTCCGGCTGGGCGCCCGAACCCAGGCCCATAGTCAGGGTCTGCCCCAGGGCGATGCGGTGGCCGACATCGCAGCGGAAGAGATGCTGGGCATCGGTATTCAGAGCGTAATACTCCACCACCGGCAGCTTGTCCTTATACATACGGCTGACTGCATTGCTGCCGCCGCCGCCCACGCCCATCACTTTAATCAGGGGAACGCCCCGGGCGATTTCCGGCACGGAATTGCCCATATCGCTTTCCTTCCCGGGTTCCCAAGAGGCCGAGCTTCCAAATACCATGACATTCCTCCGAATACCTAAATTTGCCTGAAGATTCAGTAATCCTGTCCTTTCCGTTCCCCGGTCTCCCCGGCGCAGTGGCGGCGTCGCGGGGCGCCCGCCGGAGCGGAATTGTTCCCACCCAGCCGCCTTTAGCTCGGGACCCGCTCCCGGGAGCGCCTGAATTTGCTGAGTAGAGACCGCCGCCCCCTGGTTGAGTTTTCCGATGGTTGACGGTAGGCCCGCCGCTCTCCCTGGTGCTTGATGCCCCAGAGCAGGGCGCCCACCCCGGCGGAAAACCCGGGACGGCGGAGCTGCGTCGGCAAGCCCGACACCCCTTCCGGGTAAGCGATGCGTACCGGGCCGCCCATTACCCCTTCTGCCAACTGGGCCAGGCCGTACATTTCCGCGCCGCCGCCGGTCAGCACCAGGCCGCCATCGGGAATACGGCTCAAACCGGCCTGGCTGACCTGCTGAACAATCAGTTTGAGAATTTCCAGCATCCGCAGATACAGGGGTTCGCATAAATCTCTGGTGCGGACAACCTTGTTCTGCTGGCCCATGTTGCCGGCCAGAACCACTTCTTCATCCCCGTTAACCAAATCGGGGAACACGCAGCCCCATTTGATTTTGGCTTCCTCGGCCATAAAGAAGGGGATGCGCTCCGACACTGCCAGGTCGCGGGTCAGCTGGCTGCCGCCCACCGGCAGCACGGTGGAAAAGCAGGGGCCGCCGTTACGGAACAGGGTAATATCCGTGGTGCCGTAGCCAATGTCCACCAGAATTACCCCCATTTCCCGCTCGTCGCCGTTCACCGTAGCCTCGGCGGCCGCCAGCGACTGAAGCACCAGGCTATGCACCGGAATACGGTTGCTTTCCACCGCCTTTACCGTGTTCTTAATCATGGTGGCGTCGCCCGTAGCGATATAGGCTTCCATTCGAACATTATTGGCGTGCAGCCCCACCGGGTTGCGCACGCCCGAGAGCCCGTCCACCTCGTACCCGACCGGAATTACGTGCAGCAGTTCCTGGCCCGGGGCTAACTGGGGAAGCGCGGAACGGACAAAATGCTGCAACTGCTCGTGGGTAATACCGCCCGGGTCCGGGGCCTCTTGCATGCTGCCCCAGGTGGTAAGGCTTTTGATGTGCGCCCCGCTGATTACCACGTAAGCGCCCGGATTGGCCCCCCGGCCCACGTAGCGCTGGGCTTCCCCCATAGAAGTGCGCACCGCAGCTTTAACATCTTCGATGTCTTCAATACACCCCTTTTGTATCCCTTTGACCGGAGCGACATCGGTGCCCAGCACTTTAAGCTCTCCCTCGGCGCCCACCCGGGCCACGATGGAGCAAACTTTGCTGGTGCCAATATCTACCGCCGTGTATAACGTTTCTTTCGCCAAGCTTAACCTTCCTTAATGACCGGCCTTAACAACCGGGGCTATGAACTGGCTGGCCTGGGCGTTAACCGGGCAATGGCGCGCCGCCTTTTTCCGTTATGCCAGCCGGTCGGGTATCGTTAATGCGCGCTGTCCGCATCCGGCAGACGCTGGGCCACCCTTAACCGGGCGCTGCGGCTGCGCGGGTTAGCGGCCACCTCTTCGGCGCTGGGGCGCACCACCCGGCGGTTAACCAGGCGGAAGGCCGGCAAATGTCCGCAGGCGCACACGGGCAGGGACGACGGGCAAAGGCACTTTGCCGATTGCCGGGCCAGGGTGTTTTTTACCAGCCGGTCTTCCAGGCTGTGGTAGCTGATGACCGCCAGCCGGCCCGCCGGGGCCAGTAACCGGACGGCCGCCGCCAGCCCGGCGGCCAGGGTAGTTAATTCGTCGTTCACCACCAGGCGCAGGGCCTGAAAGGTTCGGGTGGCCGGGTTGATTCTTCCGCGGCGTCCGCCCACCGCGCTGGTTACCAACCGGGCCAGCTGCCCGGTGGTGGCAATAGGGCGATGGTTTGCCAGGGAACGGGCAATGACCCGGCCTTTCGGTTCCTCGCCAAACTGGAACAGAATACGGGCCAGTTCCGACTCGGGCCAGGTGTTAACAATATCTGCCGCCGTAGGCCCTTCCTTCGCCGGGTCGAAGCGCATATCCAGCGGTTCATCCCGTTGAAAGCTGAGGCCCATGCCCGGCGCATCCACCTGGCGGGAAGAGATGCCCAGGTCCAGCAGAATGCCATCGGCCAGAGCCTGGGGCGGCCAGACCTGCCGGGCCAGGGAAACCATGTCGGCGTAACTGCCCTGCGCCGGCGTAAAGCGGTCGCCAAAGGGCGCCAGCCGCGCTGCTGCCCGAGCCAAGGAGCGAGGGTCCAGGTCGATGCCCAACACACTGCCATTCGGGGCGGAGGCCCGGAGGAGGGACAACGCATGCCCTCCATCACCCACCGTACCATCCACATACCGCCCAGCCGGGCGCACCGCCAACCGTCCCAAAACTTCAGACAACAGCGCCGGCTGATGAAAGGGAGCTTCCGCTGCCCCTTCCGACCCCCGGCCGGCGCCGTCCCACCCGGGGCCGGCGTCCTGCCGGGCCAGGGCCAGGCCCAACCCGGCCGACCGGTTCAACCTGCTTGCTGCTGCCTGAGTTACCATCATCTTCCTGGAACGCCTCGTCCTTTTGTCGAACCGTCGGGGTTTCAGATAGAGTAAAGATTGCTTCGCCGCAGCGCTGCCGATTGCCGCCCGGAAAACCGGGAAAGGGGCAGCGACTTGCCGGCTTGACCACGAAAACGGTTCCTTATTGAACCGCACCCCGAACTGATAATCGAAAGACTCCTGGCTCAACTGCGGTCAGTTGCGAAAGAGTCGGAAAAGACCGATGCAGAGCGCCGCAGCTGCCCTGAACGGCGGTTGTGCAGAGTGTTACGGAGATGTGCCACCCACGAACCCCTCACCACCATCACTGACACTGAAATTAGCAATCCTCTAAAGATGCTGTCAACCAAAGAAACCAGCGTTTTTTTACGAGTTTTAGAAAAGTTAATTTCGCTGCCCGAAGCGCCCTTGGAGCTGGCGATAACCGCTTTGCCCCGCCGGCTGGTCCGCTGCCCGGAAAACCCGGCCCGGACAGAGGGCCCGGCGTTGCTCCCGATTGACGGCAGGGGGATTTTGCCGGAGCCTGAATCGCCAGGGAAAGAGGGGCATTGCGGCAGCGCTTTCGTTGGGCGCGTTTACCGCCCCGGCCTTTGGCCCGCTCTTTTAACCGAAAGGGGATTATGCTATACTTGGCGGCAGCTTCAAGCGCCAACCGCAGCAATTTTGCGTGGGTTGACATTACATTTCCGACGGAGAGGCGCCTGTGAAAATTACCAGGGAATCGTCCAGCGCTGTTGAGGTTATCTTAAGCATTGAAATGGATGCCGAGGACGAAGAACCCTTCATTAACCGTTCTTATCGTCGTACCGTCTCGCGCCTCAATATTCCCGGATTCCGCAAAGGGAAAGCCCCCCGTTCCATCGTGGAAAGCTATGTGGGCCGCGCGGCTCTGGTGCAGGAAGCCCTGGACTTCATGGTTCCCGAAGTCCTGAACCAGGTTCTGCAATCAGAGGAAATTCAGGCCTTCGTTGAACCCCGGATTGAGGTAACCGAACTGGAGCCGGTTTCCTTTACCGCCACAGTGCCTTTGGAACCGATGGTGGACCTGGGCAGCTTTTATGAAGCCCGTCTGGAAAAGGAGCCGGATGAAGTAACGGACGAGGAGGTGGAACGGGTGCTGGAACAGCTCCGCGCCGGGGCTGCCCCCTGGGAGCCGGTGGCCCGTCCCGCCCAGTTCGGCGACCTGCTGAACCTTAATATGGCAGCTGCCCTGGACGGCGAGGAGTTGGCCCGCGAGGAAGGCGCCGATTACCGGCTTCAAGAGGAGAATGTGCTGCCCTTCCCCGGCTTTGCTCCTTACCTGGTGGGTATGCAGGAAGGCGAGCAAAAGAGCTTTACCGTAATCGTTCCGGAAGATTACCCCCGGCCGGAATTCGCCGGCAAGGGCGTGGACTTTCAGGTGGAAGTTCTGTCCATTAAGGGGAAAACCCTGCCGGAACTGGACGATGAGTTTGCCAAGAGCGTTAGCGATGGTTATCCGGACCTGGATACCCTGCGCGCGGCAATTTATACCGACCTGGTTGCTGCCGCCGAAAGATACGCTGACCGCGACCTGGAAGAGCGAAGTATCGCTTCCCTGCTGGAATGCGCCACTATTGAGGCCTCGCCCTTGCTGCTGCAACGCGAAGTGGAAAGTATGGAGGAAGAGCGGGAGCAGCTGCTGCGCAACCGGCAGCTGGACATGGATTCTTACCTGGCCTATGTGGGTAAAACGTCCCAGGAATTGCAGGATGAAATGCTTCCTGCGGCCCGGCAGCGCCTGAACCGAAGCCTGGCCCTGCGCAAGCTGGCCCAGCAGGAAGAAATCGACGTAACCCCGGATGAAATCGCTGAAGAAATTGACCGGATGATTGCCGACGGGTCGGCCGAGGATACCGAGCCGGTACGCAGTTTCTGGAGCTCCCAGCGGGGGCAGGAAAATATCCGCTCCAGCCTGTTCAGCCGCAAGCTGACCCAGCGGTTTCTGGAAATTGTTCAGGGTTTGGAACGGGGCGCGCTGGCCGAAGAGCAACCCCCACTGGCCCCGGCTGAAGCGGTTCAGGCGGAAGAGGGCAGCCGGCCTCCCGCCTCCCCGGCGGCTGACCTTGATACCCCGGCCAGCCCGGCAGACCCCGTCCCCGCGGAGACGGAAGGAACTGAAGAAGGAGCAAAACCCGATGCTGTATAATCCTTTTGATTCGTCTTTGGCAACGCCCCAAAGCATAATCCCGATGGTCATTGAGACCAGCCCGCGTGGGGAAAGGGCCTTCGATATTTATTCGCTGCTGCTGCGGGAACGGATCATCTTCCTGGGCACCCCCATTGCCGACCCGGTAGCCAATACCATTATCGCCCAGCTGCTTTACCTGGAGCGGGAAGACCCGGACCGGGGGGTAAGCATTTACATTAACAGCCCCGGCGGGGTAATCAGCGCCGGGTTGGCCATTTATGACACGATGCAGATGATTTCCCCGGAGGTTTCTACCGTTTGCGTTGGCATGGCCGCCAGCATGGCCACCGTGCTGCTGTCCGGCGGAGCCAAAGGCAAGCGTTATTGCCTGCCCAACTCCACCGTGCATATGCACCAGGCTTTGGGCGGCGCCCAGGGGCAGGCCAGCGACATCGAAATCGCCGCCCGGGAAATTCTGCGCCTGCAAGACCGCCTGCGCACTATTCTCTCTGACAATACCGGCCAGTCTTACGAGCGAATTGCCCAGGACAGCGACCGGGACTTCTACCTTACCCCGGAGCAGGCGGTGGAATACGGGCTGGTGGATGAAATTCTGGGTAGGGAAACTGCCGCCGCTTCAGCCGCCAATGCTGAACAATCGGCCTGACCGGCCCCCGGCCCGGCCTGCCGGCCGGGTCTTTTTTTGCCGTAACCTTAAGCGCCCGGGGGTAACCCGTCGGCCAGTGGCCGGGCCGGGCCAGCCTGATTTTGCGTTGACAGCGGACATGAACGTTGACTAATTCCAGCAGCCGGAACAGCGGCGGCAGAAACGCCAGCCGTCCAATGCCGTGTTCCTTTTGCGGCAAGGCCCGGGCCCGGTCGGAGCTGGTATTGGCCGGCCAAAGCCGCGTCTCAGTCTGCCACGACTGCATCCGGGCCCTGGGCCAACTGATTCAACCGGAAACTCCGCCGCCGGCCCGGCCCCCGGCGCGGGACCCGCTGGTGCCCCGGGAAATTTACGCCAGCCTGGACGCCTACGTCATCGGCCAGGAACGGGCCAAGAAAACCCTCAGCGTAGCCGTCTATAACCATTTCAAGCGCACCCAGTCCGACCCTTCGGAAGTAGAGTTGCAGAAAGCCAACATTCTGCTGCTGGGGCCTACCGGCAGCGGCAAGACGCTGCTGGCCGAGACCCTGGCCCGCACCCTGGCGGTGCCCTTTGCCGTTTGCGACGCCACTTCTTTAACCGAATCGGGCTATGTGGGCGAGGATGTGGAAAACATTCTGCTGCGCCTGATTCAGGCCGCTGACTGGAACGTGGCCCGGGCCGAACAGGGCATAATCTACATTGATGAACTGGACAAAATTGCCCGCAAGGAAGGGGTTAACCGGTCAATCACCCGGGACGTTTCCGGTGAAGGGGTGCAGCAGGAGTTGCTGAAGATTATCGAGGGGTGCGTTGCCAATGTGCCGCCCCAGGGGGGGCGCAAACACCCCCAGCAGGAATTCCTGCAGATTAATACCCGCAATATTCTTTTCATCTGCGGCGGCGCTTTCGCCGGCCTCAGCGAAATCGTTTCCCGGCGCATCGCCAGCCACGGGTCGCAACTGGGCTTCCTGGGCGGCAGCCGCGGCCGGGCGGAGAGCGAAAGCAGCATTCTTTCCCAGGCAACCCCAGAAGACCTGTTGCAGTTCGGGTTTATACCAGAGATGGTGGGCCGCCTGCCGGTGGTAACCAGCCTGGAACAATTGGACAAAGCCGCTCTGATGCGGGTGCTGACCGAGCCGAAAAACGCGATTGTTAAACAGTACCAGCAGCTGTTCAGCATGGACGGGGTGGAGCTGGAGTTTACCGAAGAGGCGCTGGCGGCGGCGGCGGAACGGGCCTTGAACCACTATACCGGCGCCCGGTGCCTCCGCCATATAGTTGAGGATACCTTGCTGGACGTGATGTACGAAATGCCGTCCCTGAAACAGGTTGCGCGCTGCGTGGTGGGCCGGGACGCTATAGAAGGGGAGGGCAGCCCAACCCTGCACGCCAAAACCGGCGAAGTCGTACCTTTGTACCCGGAATTGCTGCAACAGTCCGCCTGAACCTGAACCCGGCGCTGCCGCCGGCCCGCCCTGGGCCGCAGCCCCTTGATACCCGCCGTTAAACCGGCTTCACGAAACGTTTCCCCGGGCAGAACTTTCTTCCGGTGATTGCCCCGCCGCTGGGCCTCCGCTTGTCCAGGAAATGCCGCCGGCTTCCTCCCCGGTATAACCCCAACCCTGCCGACTGCCTCGCTTCCGCCGGGTAATGCGCTGCTTGCCCGCCGCTTTCCGGCGTTTGCCGATTGGGCGACCGGTATTTTAACCGGGAAATCCGCCGTATAAATCATTGACTAATGATTTGACGGGCAATAAAATCGTTCATACCATAAATTGTATCGGTTATTCAAGAAATACAACATAATGTATTTCTGAAAAAAGTCTTAAAATATTTTAAGAAATATGGAAAGGCAGATGCGGTGTCCCCATTGTGGCTTCTCCGATTCCAGGGTAACCAATTCCCGGGTCGTTAACGCTGGCATACGGCGGCGGCGGGAATGTGCAGACTGCCACCGGCGTTATACGACCTACGAACGCATTCACGCCAGCGTAATGATGGTAACCAAGCGAGACCGCCGCCGGGAGGCTTTTGACCGGGAGAAGTTGGTCAACAGCATCCTTAAGGCCTGCGCCAAGCGCCCGGTGTCGGTCGGTTCCGTTGAAAAAATAGCCGACGATATCGAAGGAGACTTGCAGGAGCAGGGCGAGGCAGCCACCAGCGCGATTGGAGCGGCGGTAATGGAACACCTGAAGCAATTGGACCGGGTGGCCTACATCCGCTTTGCCAGCGTCTATCGGGACTTTCAGGACATCGAGAGTTTTGAGCAGGCGGTTAATGACTTGAGAGACGGCGACGGCGGCCGGCTGACCGGGCCGCCGTCGGAACCGGGCCGCTCTGCCAGGCAGGGCGCCCGGGGCGCCGCCGCCGCCAACCGCAGCGCCCGCCGCCGGCGAAGCCCGGAGGCCGACCGGAAAACCGCAGCGCAGGAGGAAGCAGCAAGAACAGAAGCAGCGAGGAACGCCCCACTCAAGGGGGATGAAGAGCCTGATCCGTAGAACTCAGGAAGACCGCGACCATACCAACCTTTCGGATTATTAACAGGAGCTTTCTGAAATGAACAAGAGCGCCCAGTACTCCGCCCTTACCCGGCTGTTGACCCATAACAATAAGGTGCACCAACTGGAAGACCTGCTGCTCCGGCTGCCGGCCCCGTTGGCGGCGGGCAGCGCCTCCCCGGAGCTTGACGACAATGCCATTGCCGACCTTCAGGATGACATTGACCGGGAAGTGCGGGCCAGCCTGGTTGCCAGCTGGTTCGCGATGCCCAGGGAGCTGGATGACCTGGAGGAAGTTTAAGCGGAACGCCGGCCAGCCCCCGCAAGCCGGACGCTTAAGGCCGGAAAAGGCATATTTCATCGCTGGTATCAAGGAAGTAACGTCGTGAGCATCAATCGCACTGCGGAATATGTGGTTTTGTGGAAGAGCCACAAACGGGCGGAGTGGGCGGCAGTGGGGTTGGACCACCGGGCGGCAGCCTTGCGTCAGCGTCAGCAGCAGCAAACCGGCCAGCGTCGGCCGCATCCCGGCCCGGCCGCGGCCGCGGCCGGGCCGGCGACGGCAACCCGGAACCACCGGACGGTGGCCGCCGACCCGGCGGATGTGGAAATTGCAGCAGAGTTGCAGTTTCTGGAAATGGAAGGGCAGCGTATGTGGCGGCTGCATGCCGAGATTGGGGCAGAACTGGCCCAGGCCGAAATTTTACTGACACATGCCCAGCGAAAATCTGCGGAAAATGTGCTAAAACAATGGACCAGAGCGGAAGCCGGCGGCTGAACCCCTTCCCTGACCGGCCCCGGACTGCGCCGGCAGCAGCGGGGCCGCCGGGCGTCGGCGGGCCGGCCGCTCGCCGAATAAACCAACAGAGGGTTTGCCCCCTTTGTTCCCAGACCAATTCAGGAGCAGCATAAGCTAATGGAGCAGATGATTAAATACCTGGTGCAGGTCCAATGTCAGCCCATTGCGCCGGTTGAGGAAGCGCCTATAACCCGGGAACTGGCCGGCGACTTTCCGGTTACCCGGTGCCGGATTGCCCCGGTCGGGTTGACCATTGACCTGGCGTCGCCGCACACGCTGGCCTACGGCGCCCTTAAGGACCTGGCCGACCTGATTGAGCGTACTCTTTCGCAAAGGGGGGCGCGCACCACTGCCGGGGTAGTTTACGAAACTACCGCCAACCGGCCGGCTTCCGGCAACAGCCTGATTAGCTGCCTGGGGCGGCATGCGTTTTTCGGCCCGCTGTTCACCGGGCTGCTGGGGCGGCTCGCCGGGCGAACCTTCCGCCCGGTCCGCCCGGTTCCGGTGATGTATTTTCACTGGGGAACCTCCATCGACCTGGCGTTAACCGGGAAATTAAAGCAAATTAACCAAATGGAAGCCGCAGCGTAATTTGTGTTAAAACCCGGTCAACTGGCTGAATTCAATCGGCCAAGGAGGCGGCCAAGGAGGCAGAGAACAATATGGCAACGGCACTGGAAAAGTCAGGCAGCCAAAGCGCAGCGGCAAGGCGCCGCATAAGTGAAGCGATGGTCGCTGCCGGCATCGCCGACAAGATTAACAATCGCTCCACCGAGTTGACCGAAAACGCCCGCGTGGTGCTGCAACGGCGTTACCTGTCCAAAGACCGGGAAGGCAACACCCTGGAAGACCCGGAAGGGATGTTCCGGCGCGTGGCCCACAACCTGTCTCAGGCCGACCTGAACTACCCCCCGGCCGCAGAGCCGGAGCGCCAGGCCACCGAGGAAAAGTTCTATAACGTGATGCGCAGCCTGGAGTTTATGCCCAATTCGCCCACGTTGATGAATGCCGGCCGGGAGTTGCAGCAGCTTTCCGCCTGCTTCGTTCTGCCGGTAGACGACTCCCTGGAATCCATTTTTACCCGGGTGCGCCAAACCGCCCTGATTCACAAGAGCGGCGGCGGCACCGGGTTTTCCTTCTCCCGCCTGCGCCCGGAAGGGGACGTGGTTGGTTCCACCGGCGGCGTTGCCTCGGGGCCGGTCAGCTTCATTAACGCCTTCGATGCCGCTACCGACGTGGTGAAACAGGGCGGTACTCGCCGCGGCGCCAATATGGGCATTCTCAGCGTGAACCACCCGGATATTCTACGCTTCATCTACGCCAAAGAGGATGGCGAGCGCCTGATCAACTTCAATATTTCGGTGGCCGTTACCGAGGACTTTATGCAGCGGGTGGAGCGGGGCGCGGACTATGACCTGGTGAACCCCCGCACCGGTCAGGTTACCGGACAGCTGAACGCCCGGGAGGTGTTTGACCAGCTGACCCGTATGGCCTGGCAGACCGGCGACCCGGGAATCGTTTTCCTGGACCGAATCAACCGGGACAACCCGAACCCCCAGCTGGGCTATATCGAAAGCACCAACCCCTGCGGGGAGCAACCCTTGCTGCCTTTCGAATCCTGCAACCTGGGCTCGCTGAATGTGGCCCGTATGGTTCGCTATACCGGCGATGACGTGGCAATGGACTGGGAGCGGCTGGCCCGGGTGGTTCGCGCCGGCGTCCACCTGCTGGACAATGTCATCGACATGAATCATTACCCGATAGCGGAAATTGCGGAGATGAGCCGTCAGACCCGGCGCATCGGCATGGGAATTATGGGGTTTTCCGACCTGCTGGCGCAGCTGGGCCTCCGCTACGACTCAGAGGAGGCCCTGGAGTTGGGCGGCAAGGTAATGCGCCGTATTCAGGAGGAAACGTACCAGGCCTCTGCGGAGCTGGCGGAAAAACGGGGCGTCTTCGCTGCCTGGGATGGAAGTATCTATAACCGGCCGGGCAGCGTGCGCCGGATGCGCAATTCCGCCCCGGTAACCATTGCGCCCACCGGCACCATCAGCATCATCGCCGGCGCTTCCAGCGGTATCGAACCCCTTTTCGCCCTGTCTTACGTGCGCAATGTAATGGACAATACCCGCCTGGTGGAAGGCAACCCTTACTTCGAGGCGGTAGCCCGGCACGAGGGGTTCTATTCCCGGGAATTGATGGAGCAGTTGGCCCGCTCCGGCAGTCTGGCCGGCCTGGACGACGCCCTGGGCGTGCCCGGCTGGGTAAAAGAGGTATTCCGTACCTCCCACGACATTGCTCCCGAATGGCACGTGCGGATGCAGGCGGCCTTCCAGCAATACACGGATAACTCGGTCTCCAAGACCATTAACTTCCCGGCGGAGGCTACCGTCGAAGATGTGGCGCAAGCCTACCGCCTGGCCTATGCGACCGGCTGCAAGGGAATTACCGTTTACCGGGACGGCAGCAAGGCCGGCCAGGTGCTCAGCACTGGCGAGGCCGGCGCCAGGCCGGCGGAACCGGCAGCGACCGACACCCCGGCGGCGCCAGCGCGGACACCCCGGGACCGCCCCCGTCAGACCCGGGGCATTACCGAGCGGGTACGCTCCGGCCACGGCAACATGTACGTTACTATCAACTTCCAGGAGGATGGGCAGACGCCGGGTAAACCCTTCGAAGTCTTTACCACCCTGGGCAAGGCCGGCGGCTGCGACTCGGCTCAGCTGGAGGCTATATCCCGCCTGGCCTCTCTGGCGCTGCGGTCGGGAATCAGCGTAGCCGAGGTGGTGGAACAGCTGCGCGGCATTACCTGCTGTCCCTGCTGGGATGATGGCACGCTGGTCCGCTCCGGTCCGGATGCCGTAGCCCTGGTGCTGCAACGCTACATCGAAGGCGACGGTGATGATTCAGACCGGGTGGAATCCCAGTCGGTTCAGATGCAGTTCGTAGCCGAGCCGGTGCATCAGAACGGCAATGGCAGCGGCGCAGCGACCCTGGCCCGGAAGTGCCCTGACTGCAATACCCAGGTAATTTTCCAGGAAGGCTGCCTGATGTGCATCAGCTGCGGCTGGAACAAGTGCGAGTAGGCGCCGCCGCCGGCTTTCCTCCCGGCTCCGTGCTATAATTCGGCCAACCCCGGCCTATTCCGCTTTCGGGAGCTGACTGAATTATGGTCAACGCAATTACGGAAAAACCGGCTATCGCCATAACCATGGGCGACCCTTGCGGCATTGGGCCGGAGGTGGTGGTCAAAGCGCTGACCGACCCGCGCGTTTACGCTTCCTGCCGCCCGGTGGTCATTGGCAGCGCCTATGCCATGCAGCAGGCGGTTCGGGTTGCCGGCCGGCCTTTGACCGTTAACGAGACCGACGACCTTACCGCCGCCGGGCAGGACCCGGCCACGGTGGACGTGGTGGAGCTGCATAACCTGAACCCGGAGGATATTACCGTCGGCCAAATCAGCGTTCCCTGCGGCAAGGCCGCTATGGAATGGGTAACCAGGGCCGGCGAACTGGCCCTGGCCGGCATCGTGGCCGGCATCGCTACTGCGCCCCTGAATAAGGAAGCGGCCAGCCTGGCCGGCTTCCAGTCCATCGGCCATACCGAGCTTTTGCAGGAACTGGCCGGCATCCGAACCATTGCTACCATGCTGCTGTCCCGGAACCTGCGGGTGGTTCACCTGACCACCCACCGTTCTCTGCGGGCAGCCTGCGATTACGTTAAGCAGGAGCGTATTCTGGAGTTTCTGCAACTGACCCACGACAGTTTTGTCCAGTGGGGGTTTCCCCAGCCCCGGCTGGCGGCGGCCGGCCTTAACCCCCATAACAGCGACGGCGGGTTGTTGGGCCATGAGGAAGCGGAAGAGATCGCCCCGGCGGTACAGGCAGCCCGGGAGCGGGGCATCGACGTGGTGGGGCCGGTTCCGGCAGACAGCGTCTTCCATCAGGCCATCCAGGGGCGCTATGACGCCGTGCTGGCTATGTTCCATGACCAGGGACATATTCCGGTCAAGGTGTATGGTTTTGAGGAGAGCGTTACCGCCAACCTGGGGCTGCCCTTCGTCCGCACCTCCGTTGACCATGGCACCGCCTTTGACATTGCCGGCCAGGGTATTGCCCAGCACGTTAGTATGCTGGAAGCCATTCGCCTGGCGGTGGCGCTGGCCCGGGGAAACGGCCTGGCGAATTTTTAACCGGTTGCTTTGAGCCGGCGCCGTACCGGTTCCTGAAACCCGGAAGTCAGGCAGGGTGGTCAGTTGGCCGGCGTAATTGCAGTTGGCCGGCGTCGGCAGATTTCCGCTGCTGTGCCGCCGGGTTGAAAGGCAAGCAGCCTCGCCGCCGTCCCTTGCGTCCGCGCCCGGCATAGGCTACAGTTGGCGGAAAGCCGGCGCCCCACCCCGGATTCTGTTTGCCGAAGGAGCCGATATAATGACCAGCGCAACAACTACGCAAAGCCCTTACTCCATTACCAACGACAACCGCTTTACCGCCGTGTTCGGCGCCCCGGATCCCAACGGTCGGGCAGTAACCAAGGTGGTCAACTATATGACCGATTTCGTGCAGGAGTTCATTCGGCTGTCCCCCTTTGCGGTTATGGCTACCAGCGATGCCGCGGGCAACTGCGACGCTTCGCCCAAGGGTGGCAAGCCGGGCTTCATCAAAATCCTGGATGACCGGCACCTGCTGGTTCCCGACGTAGCCGGCAACCGTCTTTTCCAGTCTTACCTGAACATGGACGCCAACCCTCATGTGGGCCTGATTTTCCTCATTCCTGGCGTCAACGATACGGTAAGAGTCAACGGACGGGTAACCATTGTGGAGCAGGCAGAGCTGACCAGTAAGGATGTGGCAGTTTCCCTTTACGAACCGGATGAACGGGGTTACCACTTGCAGGGAATCATTGTTGAAGTAGATGAAGCTTACGGCCACTGCCCCCGCGCTCTGCATTTCTCCCGCTTCTGGGATACCGGGACCATTGAAAAGCACCAGGCTGAGCGGCCGCTGCCCAATCGTTAAAAGAGGAGCCGCCGGGGCCGCGCCCGGAACGCCGGCCGGCCCCGGCGGCCAGTAGGTTCCACTGCGCCAACCACCGGAACGCCGGTAAAAGGCGGGGCCGGTTGCACAACCGGCCCCGCCGTCTTTGCGAGCCAACTGCCCCGCAGCTAATCCATAACGTCCTTATAGCCGGTGTTACTGGGGTCGAACCCTTCGGGAAACCGGGTAGTAGCGTCATACCTGGCCATGTTCAAGTCCGAGCGGTGCAGGCTGGCCCGGCGGAAATCAGCCCCGCGCATATCCGCCATAATCCATAAGGAGTCGCGAATCTTGGCCAGGGTAAAGTCGGCGCCGTCCATCACCGCCCGGCTCAAGTCGGCGCCGTTCATATTAGCCGCCTGAAAACTGGCGCCGTTCAGGGTAGCGCTGCGCAAATCCGCCTCAATCATCGTGGTTTGGCTCAGATCGGCCCCGGTCAGGTCGGCATTGAGGAAGGAAGTGCGCATCAGGTGGGATGCCCGCAGCGTCGCCCCCCGCACGTTAGACTGCTTGGCGTCAGCCCAGAACATATTGACGTTGGTCAGGTTGGCCTTCTCCAGGTTAGCGCCGGTCATACCGGCCCGGCCCAGGTCGGCGCCTTCCAGACAGGCCCCGGCAAGGTTGGCCCCCGAAAGGTTGGCCCGAACCAGTCTGGCGTCCTTCAGGTTAACGCCGGTCAGGTCGGCGTTGCGCAGCCGCACTCCGGCCAGGTCCACGCCAGTCAAATCGGCGCCGGCCAGGTCCAGGGTGGTATCGGGGTGATCTGCCAGCCATTGATTCAGGGTTTGGCGGCCGCTCCGGGCCGCTGCAATATGGTCGGGATTAGCCACAGTTCCTTCTCCGATAGCAGTTGCTTAAGGTATGCTTGCCGGCTGCCTGCCTGACGCCCGACAGCTTCCCGGCGTTGCCGGGGCCATGAAAATTGCGGATTAACTGACGCTGGGGCTGCCAACCCGACGGTTTCAGGCCTGGTTGGCAGGCAAAGAGAAACAGCCCGGGACACGGCGGCCGGGGCTGCTTCTGCGCTGCGGTTGCCCAGCGGATTACCGGTCTGACGCGTAAGCCGGCCTCGCTGACCGGCTCAAGTCAGCCGTTAGCCACCGCTTCATCCACCTGAAAAATCTTTTCGTCAATATCCATTTTCAACTCGTTGGCCCGCGACAGGTTGGGGTACACCCCGCCCTCGTCCATCCGGTCAAAGATTTTCTCTCCGTCCAGGTAAACCTCCAGGCGGCCCTTGTCCGCCGGCGTCAACTTAATGGCCACATCGCCGGGGTTCTGGTATTTAAGAAACTCGGCCGCCAGCCACATGGCGACTGCGTGATACCCTCAAGGGACGCAATAGACGATGTCAACTTCAACCTTGCCGAACTCTGCTCCTGGCATGGCCATCCCCCTTTTCTGTCCTGCCGCGGCCAGGTTCTCCCAGTCGTGAACCGGTAGAACCTCCGCTAGTGTAGCCCAGGCATCCGGTTAATTCAAGGCTATTGCCGGCTAGCGTACCAGGGCGGCGCCCTGACCAACGGCGGTAGCGTCGCCGTTCTGGTTATGGCACTGCACTTGCACGGTTACCCGGGTGCCGGTTTCCGCCGGCTCCTGGTGGATAACCGAACCGGAAACGGTGATCGTATCTCCATCCTTTACCGGCCGGAGGAACTTCAGGTTTACGCTGCCGGTATGGTTGAACACCTCCGGGCCGAAGAACTTGCGGAGGGCTTCGGCGGCGAAGGTTATCGACATACGGCCTGAGGCGATGGCGTAAGTAGTGCCCAGCCGCTGGGCCGCCAGCGCCGGGTCGTTGTGAATGTTCTGCCGCTCCAGGATGCCGCAAGACTCAAACTGGTTGATGCTGTCCTGGGTAACGGATTTGGTCAGCGTGGGTATGGTTGCGTTGTCTAGGATTGAGGATGCCATTTCTTGCCCACCTCGTCGGGTTTTTTCATTTGGTAAGTGCGCAGCCGTTCCAGCAGCCGGCCGTCTTCGTCCTCGGCGGTTGCCTCAATAACCATGTAGGGTTTGTCGCGCCGCATATACTTGGCGTAGATGCGGCCGGTAACCTTGATGCGTTTGCCCGGAACCGGCGGGTTGAAAAACTCCACCTCGTTGCCGGCGTTAACGCCGCCGGTCGGGTCATCGTAAACCATGTTGAAAGCGGTAGCATCGTGTTTAACCGCCAGCGTGGGGAAGCAGGCGTCCGGGTCCTGCACCGCAGCCCGGAAATTGTCCAGCATCTCCTGGGTCAGCACATACTCGTAAGCCCCCAGTTCCTCGCCCTCCTGAACGGCATCGTAATCAAAGGGTTTCAATTGCCCGTCGGCCATAAACCTGGCACCTCACAGCGTGGAAGTTTACCCAATTATAGCGGCTAACCGAACCGGGTCAAGGGCTGCCGGTCCCGGTTCCCTGCCGGTAGCCCCTGCCGGGCTAATACTCTATAATGAGCCTGGCCGGTTGCCGGCGCAGCCCGGCAGGACACGGTTAACCTGGTAAACCGGGGAATAGCGCGATGGCCGCAAGGGCAGGTGGTACGCATGGAATTAACTTTTGAACGGGGCGATGCCCAACGACCCAAAGGCCACGCGCTGGTCTATTTTCGGGTGGACACCGAGCCGGATACCCTGTACGCCACCTATATGGTTATTCTGCCGTTGAAGGCCGACTTTGGCAAGTACGTGCCGCCCTTTCTGGCCGCCCACCTGGGCAACCTGCCCCTCAACGAATTTTCCGCCTTTGCCATGCCGCCGGTGCCTGAACCGGTCAGCAGCCATCAGGAATTGGCACAAATCAGCCAGTTGCGGGATGACGACCTGGTTTTTGGTTCCAGCATGTTCTCTTTCGACCTGCCCCGGATGATGGAAGCAACCACGGCAGCGGTGCAGTCCTACTCGCAGTTGTGCGCCGATTTCATGGAGCGCGCGGGTGTGTTTTCCGACCAGACCGCCGAGGCCGGACGGTCTGAAGCGCTGCCCGGGGGCGAGGCCGAGGCCGGCGCCGACGCCGACGCCGACGCCTCTTACCAGGTGAACGAGGTGCTGTTCAGCCTGATGAGTGAAAAAGACAAGCTGGCGGAGTTGTCCAGGTTGTTGGGCAAGCTGCAATTTGCCCAGGAAGGACGGGATGAGAGCATGGCCGGCGAGGTTACTGAGGAGATAGCCGCTCTGGCCCGCCACCTGCCCGGTGAGTTTCAGGTGCCAAACCTGCTGGCCGCCGCCCGGCAGGCCACCGGGCGGGGTTCCCGCCTGGCGCAGCTTTACCTGGAGCGCTGCTTCCGTCTGTCTGCCGGCGATACCGGCGCAGCCCAACTGCTGGCAGCGCAAATAGCTGAATTGCAGGACAGCCCTTGACCGGCTGATTGCCCGACGCGCCGTAGTCTCCGGCCTCTGAACCCTGCTATCCCTGCTATTCCTTCTATTCCTTCTATTCCGGCCCGTTACGGCCTGCCCATGCTCCCCTTCGTACCCGTCCGGCCGGCCCGGACGCGCTGCCCCGGCAGGCCGGGCAGCGTCTTTGGCGCATTACCCACCACCTTCTTTCGCCAGCCCGGCTTCAGGGGAGTTGCGCCCCCCTAACGGACTGGCTACCCAAATGGCTGCCCTTCCTTCCCCAGCCCGGCTTCAGGGGAGTTGCGCCTCCCTAACGGACTGGCTACCCAAATGGCTGCCCTTCTTTCGCCAGCCCGGCTTCAGGGGAGCTGCGCTGGCCGCTTTGCCGCCGAACTGGCGGCGGAACCGGGGCGGCTATTAAAGCCAGGGGCTGGGCGGAGGTATCCGCCCGGCCCCTGGTTGGCTGCGCTGAAACCGCAGCGGCAGCGCCGCCGGGTCGGCCGGGCCTACTGCCGCCGCCGGTACAGATATACCCCGCCGGCAATTACCACTACCACTGCCAGCCCGATGATTACCCACAGCAGCCAGTTGACGCCGCCGGTTTCTGCCGGCGGGGCCGGCGTCGGCGTGGCGGTGGGCGGTATCGGCGTGGCTGTGGGCGGCGGCGGTACTGGCGTGGCTGTCGGGTCGGCGGCGGCCATTGCCGGGGCGGCCATGGCGGTGGACGCAACCGTCGGCTCCGGGCGCACCGCGTCCAGGGAACTGTCCGGCAGCAGGGGGATGGCTGTCGCCGTGGCCGTCGGACTGGGCCGGCTGGTCGGCATCGCTGTGGCGGTGGCCGTTGGCTGCGCCGGCGTTGTTGCCGTGGCCGTCGGCGTGGCCGTTGCTGTCCGCATTACTGCCGGGGGCCGGGTGCGGGTGGGTATGGCCCGCAGGGTCGGCGTTGGCGTCCGCAGCATGGCCAGCGGCCGCCGGGTCGGCGTGGCGGCGCCGGCGAGCCGGGCCGGCCGGGTCGCCGTGGGCGTCCGCATTGCCGCTATGGGCCGGGCCGTCGCCGTTGGCGTGCTGGTGGCGGTGGCCGTCGGGGTTGCCGTGGGGGTTGCGGTGGGCGTGGGCGTGCTGGTTGCTGGCCGCACCACCCGGCGGGTCGGCGTCGGGGTTGCCGCTGCCCGCCGTATGGGGGCGCTGCGCACTACTCCGGGCGGCGGCGTGGGCGTACTGGTTGCCGTCGGTGTCGGCGTGGGTGTATTGGTCGGCGTGGGCGTATTGGTCGGCGTAGGCGTCGGTGTGGGCGTGTTGGTTGGCGTTGGGGTATTGGTCGGGGTGGGCGTGGGCGTCGCCGGCGGCTGCGTGGTGAAACGCACCTTCACGCTGGTTACCTTCGTCTGATCCCAATCCTCCAGCCGGAGCGTCAGGTAGCTCACCCCGGTCAGTTCGTCAGTCTTCAGCATCTGCGGCGTCTCCGGGCGTACCAGCGAAATCTTCGCCAGCTCCGCGTCCTCGGCGTTGTAAGCCCGGAAATGGGTATCGATGTCGTGTCCCGTCGGGTCGGTCATTATACTGGCGCCAAACCGCCCGGCCATCGGCTCGGTCAGGTCAAAGCGGAACCAGGTTGCCACCGGGCTGCCCCCATCGGCTGCATCCCGTTCGTTGAAGACCGCCGCCGCCTCTATATCCTGGTTCGCCGCCCGGATGATGTACGGGTCTGCTTCCGTCCCGGCGCCGCTGGCGATGGACCGGTCCTGGGTGGGGGTGGGCGTGTCGGCAGGCGTGCTGGTTGGTGTTGGCGTGTTGGTAGGCGTGTTGGTAGGCGTGGGCGTGGGTGTGTCGGTAGGCGTGGGGGTATCCGTTGGGGTCGGGGTTGGCGTCAGCGTTCCCGTCGGCGTTGGGGTTGGGGTGGGTGTATCTGTCGGGGTAGCCGTCGGCGTGGGCGTATGCGTGTTGGTCGGCGTCGGGGTTGCCGTACTGGTTGGGGTCGGCGTCGGTGTATTGGTCGGCGTGGGTGTATCCGTCGGCGTACTGGTCGGCGTGGGCGTGTCGGTCGGCGCACCGCCGGGTATGTTGGTAGGCGTGGGCGTGCTGGTTGGTGTGGGCGTGGGTGTATCCGTCGGCGTGCTGGTGGGCGTGGGTGTGTCGGTAGGCGTGCTGGTAGGCGTGGGGGTATCGGTAGGCGCACCGCCGGGCGTGGGAGTAGGCGTGTCGGTAGGCGTGCTGGTAGGCGTGGGGGTATCCGTTGGCGTGCTGGTTGGCGTGGGGGTATCCGTTGGGGTGCTGGTTGGCGTGGGGGTATCCGTTGGGGTGCTGGTTGGCGTGGGGGTATCCGTTGGGGTGCTGGTTGGCGTGGGGGTAGGCGTCGGCGTGCTGGTTGGCGTGGGGGTATCCGTTGGGGTGCTGGTTGGCGTGGGGGTATCCGTTGGGGTGCTGGTTGGCGTGGGGGTATCGGTAGGCGCACCGCCGGGCGTGGGAGTAGGCGTGTCGGTAGGCGTGCTGGTTGGCGTGGGGGTATCCGTTGGGGTGTTGGTTGGCGTGGGGGTAGGCGTCGGCGTGCTGGTCGCCTCCATCGGCCGGCTCCTGATGTCGTCAGACCAGGGACCATTGCCCCGGTCGTTAACTGCCCGGACGCGGAAGTCGTACAATTCCCCGTTGGTCAGCCCGGTTACGGTGTGCATGACGGTGCTGGCGCTGGCATTGGAGATTACGGTTCTTCTGGGCCAGCCGACAGTTCCGGGGCTGCGACGCTGGTAGTGATAACCGGTGATGGAAGCGTCCTTCGGGTCGTTCCATTTCAGAGTTACCTGTCCGTTGCCATTCTCGATCATAAAGCCGGTTGGCTTGGCCGGTCTTCTTATCGTCGGCAGCGTTCCCGTTGGCGTGGGTGTATCGGTTAGCGTAGCGGTAGGTGTGGGCGTGTCGGTGGGTGCGCCTCCGGGCGTGGGCGTTGCCGTCGGCGTAGGTGTATCGGTAGGCGAGGCGGTGGGCGTGGGTGTATCGGTTGGCGTGGCGGTAGGCGTAGGTGTATCGGTTGGCGTATTGGTGGGCGTGGGCGTATTGGTAGGGGTATTGGTGGGCGTGGGGGTATTGGTAGGGGTATTGGTGGGCGTGGGGGTATCGGTGGGCGTTGCCGTTGGTGTGGGGGTATCGGTGGGTGTTGCCGTTGGTGTGGGGGTATCGGTAGGCATTGCCGTTGGTGTGGGGGTATCGGTGGGTGTTGCCGTTGGTGTGGGCGTATTGGTAGGTGTGGCGGTAGGCGTGGGGGTATCGGTAGGCGTTGCCGTCGGCGTGGGGGTATCGGTGGGCGTTGCTGTTGGCGTGGGCGTGTCGGTTGGTGTGGCGGTAGGCGTGGGGGTATCGGTAGGCGTTGCCGTTGGCGTGGGGGTATCGGTAGGCGTTGCCGTTGGCGTAGGTGTATCGGTTGGGGTGGGGGTAGGCGTAGGCGTATCGGTTGGGGTGGGGGTAGGCGTAGGCGTGTCGGTAGGGGTGCTGGTGGGCGTGGGGGTATCGGTAGGGGTGTTGGTGGGCGTGGGCGTGGGCGTGTCGGTAGGCGTATTGGTCGGCGTAGGCGTGTCGGTAGGCGTATTGGTCGGCGTAGGCGTGTCGGTAGGCGTACTGGTCGGCGTGGGGGTATCGGTAGGGGTGCTGGTAGGCGTGGGGGTGTCGGTGGGGGCGCTGGTTGGTGTGGGCGTATTCCCCGGCGGTGTGTGGGTAGGCTCCGCCGTGAGCGTCATGTTCGAGCTGGCCGAAGCGCTGTCATTATCAACGATTGAGATCCGAAGAATGTTCGCGATCCACGCGTTTGCTCCGCTGCCGGCGCTCCCGGTAAGAAAGATAAACTCACCGTCGTCGTTGAGGGAATCGTCGATGGCATTGAAGGTGAATGTGTGCTTGTCCGTGCCGTTCAAGGTTATGGTGCGGCTGTTCGGGAAGCAAATATCCGCTGTTGCCGGCGCCGGCGCAGCACAGGTGCCGCTTTCCAGGTCGGTTGCCGTCGTATGGCCGGGCACGATCCGGAAGTTGAACGCCAGGTTCGAAGGCGTGCCATCCCGGGGAGTCATGCCGATACTGGCGGATTCGCCCTCCGAGACGCTTGCTGCGGCATAACTCAACTCGACAAACCGGGTTTGGGTAACCCGGGTCTGAGCTTCGGCGTGCGCGCCGGCGACGCCATCATCGTTTACGATGCGGAGCTGGATCCAGTAATCTCCCGGATCATCGAGCGAGAAAATTACCGCACTCGTACCGCCACTAATCCAATGGGGTGGGAGATCCGTCCAGGACTGGCCATCCCAGCGGGCAGCGGCATTCGCGACCATGCTGGTCCGGTACTGGTACTTCTTGACGGAAACGCCGGCGGGGTTATTCCAGTACAGCGTCGAATCCAGTCTGCCTGGCGAGGCCACCAGGCCGATGGGCGCGGCCGGCGCGGCGCCCTGCGCCTGCACGGCTTGCAGCCCCAGGACGGCCAGGGTGAGCAGGACGCCGGCCACCAGGGCCAGCCCGAGCAGGTTCCGGTCAATTCTCCGCCGGCGGCCCATCAGTTTGCCCGCCAACCGGAAAACTCGGGGGGGGGGGGGGGGGGGGGGGGGGGTAGCTGCTCCACGCCTTGCCGTATTGCTCTGCTCCGTCATAATCGTCGCTGCCTGCTCTCAAAGTAAAACTACAAGGCAATGGGCCGGCCTTGCGCTCGCCGGAGGGTGCGGCTGCTCGTTCAGCCGTCCAATAACGCTGGTGATTTTAGCCGGAAAGGGCCGGTTGTCAACCGACCGGCCGGGTCGGGCCAAATCAGCCGGCAGAACCGGCCGAGACGGGCCTGGCGTCAAGCTATTCTAAACGAAAAAAGGAAGCCGGGTAAAGGTTTTTCCGGGATTGGCGCGGCGGTTTTTCCGCCGGGCCGGCAGTTATGTTCCAGCTGCCCGGTTGAGCGCGCCGGAGGAGACCGCCGACAAACCCCGGAGAGGGCTTGGGCCTCGGCAGCGCAAGGCCTGAAAGCCACTGCTGAAGACCGCGGCTGGCAACATGAAACCCACGTTCACCGGCGGGCAGTGGTCAACTATGGCGGCAACTCCGGCGCCGGGGCAGACGAAACCGGGGGAAGCCGCGCCCGGCCGGAACCGGGCTGATTTGCCGGATAGTAACCCAAAGGGCGGCGGCTGATGGCGGGCCGCCCGCCCCGCGCCTTCCCGGTCAGGCAACCGGCCGCGGGCGTCCGTCCGGGGCGTCGGCATTAAGCGCGGCAGAGCAGCCCCGCGCAACGCTGCCCGGTTTGGCGTTTTCCCGGTGGCGCCGCCGGCTTGAAACCGGCGTGGGGTTGTGGTATGCTGTTATCAGTGTCGGGGCGTGGCGCAGCCCGGAAGCGCACCTGCATGGGGTGCAGGGGGTCGCCGGTTCAAATCCGGCCGCCCCGACCAACAATAACCCCCCGTAGATTGCGTCAGGCCAGCCTAATTGGGCTGGCCTTTCTCCTTTTCTGCTGACGTTTCCGGCGGCGCTGCCGGGCAACGGCAAGGCCGCCGGCGGTTTCAGGCCTCTGTTTGCAGCACAATGCGGCCCAGGGGCGGGCTTTCCCGCAGCCGGGCCAGGGCCGCCCCGGCCTGCGGCAATGGGAAGCGCTCCGACACTACCGGCTTTAACCGGCCCTGTTCCACCAGGCGGGCCACCGCCACCACATCCTGCCGGGTGGACGCCCGGGCGCCCAGCAGGCTCCACTGGCCGTAAATCAGGTCTGCCGTATCCACCGTCAGGGGAACGCCATAGTTATAGCCCAGAACCACCAGCCGGCCGCCCGTTTTCAGGCAGGCCAGGCTGTCGGGCAGGACGGCGGCCACCGCTGCGCCGCCGACGCATTCCACCACCACATCGGCGCCCCGGCCGTCGGTCAAATCCCGCACCTTTCCGGGCAGCTCTTCCGCCCGGCTGTTGACGATAACGTCCGGGGCAAAGCGGGCGGCGCCTTGCAGCTTGTCGGGGGCCACGTCGGCGGCGATGACCCGCGCGCCCATCAGCCGGGCCATTTGCAGGGCGTGAATGCCCAGGCCGCCGATGCCGATGATGACGACCGTTTCCCCCGGCTGCACCCGGGCCCGGTGGGTCAGGGCGTGGTACACGCTGGCCAGGGCGTCGGGGATAATGGCCGCCTCTTCCCAGGGCACCGCCGGGCTGATTTTGACTGCATTGCGGCCGGCCACCCGCATATACTGGCTGAACCCCCCGGCCAGCTCGAAGCCGGTACGGGGCGCCGCCGCGCAGTAATTCTCCAGCCCCTGACGGCAGCAGTCGCAGAAACCGCAGCCCTCGGTCGGATAGACGGTAACGTGGTCTCCGGGGGTGAGGCCGGGCGTTTCGGCCCCCACCGCCACCACTTCGCCGGCCGCCTCGTGGCCCAGGACGTGGGGCAGCGGCGTCGTCGGCACCAGCCCATCCACTATCTTCAGGTCGGTGGCGCACAGGCCATTGGCCGCCACCCGAATCAGCGCCTCCCCGGGGCCGGGCTGCGGTTCCGGCACCTCCTGCCAGCGCAGCGGCGCCCCGAACCGTTCAAGAACCATTGCTTTCACGGGCTGCCTCCATAAGATGAGCGGTATCGCCCGGTTGGGTCAGGCGCGGCCGGAATTGCCGGCGCCGGGCAATGCGCCGTTAAAAACCTTCAGCGCATCTGGAAGTTCACCGGAAGCAGCCGCTCCCGCAGCGGCTCCACCATCAGGCCAAGAATTTCCAGCGTGGTAGCGCCCAGCAGCGGGACGGCAGCGTCCTCCCGAAAAGTTACCGGCGCCACCCCGACCTGCCGGTTATAGCGAACCGTCGTAAAGCCATAGGGGCGTTCCACAACGCTGTCGTCGGCCAGCTCAAACACCCCGACGGCGGTCGGGGTTACGCCCAGGGAGCGCAGCAGGCTTCCCGGCAGCGCGGTGAACGTGCTGCCGGTATCCACCAACCCGCGGCAGGGAACAAACCGCTGCCCCGCCGGGTCGCCCACTTCCAGCACAACGTTGAACATGCCCATACAATACAATCTCCGGACAACCTCCGGCCGGTTTACCAGCCGCCGCTGCCGGCCGAACCCTGGCCCGCCCGGCGAAGCTGCCTGGTTCCCCACCTTTGCCGCCCGGTTATTCTCCGGTGAACGGGGCTGATTATACAAGGTAAGCCGGCAATGGAACAAGCGGCGCCGGGCCCGGTCCGCCGGCCGGCATTGTACCCCGGCGGCGCCGGCATTAGAATGGGGCAGCGTGCCGCCGCCGGACGCTGCCCGGCCAGGCGGGCCGTACCGGGGTCTGCCCGAAGTTTCAGCCGCCAGGAGTTTCAGCATGGTTCAGCAAGGACGGATTGACCACCTGCTTCAGGAAACCGGCCGGATTCCGCCGCCGCCCCACGTGGCCGGCCAGGCCGCGCTTCAGGATTACGACGCCGTTTATGCCCGCTCCATCGCCGACCCGGAGGGGTTCTGGGCCGAGGCCGCCGCAGAACTGCACTGGTTTCGCCCCTGGGAGCAGGTGTTCCAGTGGGAATACCCCAACTTCCGCTGGTTCATCGGCGGCCAGACCAACATCTGCTACAACGCCCTGGACCGCCACCTGACCACCGGCCGCCGCAACAAGGCGGCCCTGATTTGGCTGGGCGAGGATGGCGCCGAGCAGGTTTATACCTATGCCCGCCTGGCTCAGCAGGTTAACCGCTGCGCCAACGGCCTCAAGTCGCTGGGCGTGGGCCAGGGCGACCGGGTGGTCATTTATATGCCCCTGACGCCGGAAGGCGCCATTACCATGCTGGCCTGCGCCCGCATTGGCGCCATTCACAGCGTGGTTTACGCCGGCTTCAGCGTCGGCTCCCTGCGCGACCGCATTCAGGACGCCGGCGCCAAACTTCTGGTGACCGGCGATGTGGGTTACCGCCGGGGCAGCCGGGTGGAGCTGAAAGCCATTGCCGACGAAGCGGTGGTCGGCTGCGATTCCCTGACGGCCGTGGTGGTGTGGCGCCGGGAGCTGCCCCGGTCGGCCCTGGCGCCGGGACAGGTGGATTTTGCGGAACTGCTGGCCGGCCAGCCCATCGATTGCCCCGCCGCAGCGCTGGATGCGGAAGCCCCTCTGTATATTCTTTATACCAGCGGCACTACCGGCAAGCCCAAGGGGGTGGTGCACGTCCACGGCGGCTATATGGTCGGCACCCTCTACCACTTCAAGAACTTCTGGGACGTTAAGGATGCTGACGTTTTCTGGTGTATGTCCGACATTGGCTGGGTGGTGGGCCACAGCTACATCGTCTATGCGCCGCTGGTGGCCGGGGCTACCACCGTTTTCCGGGAGGGCGCGCCCGACTACCCCCATAACGCCGTCTTCTATGAGGTAATCGAAAAGTACGGGGTCAACGTCATCTTCACGGCGCCAACGGCACTGCGGATGCTGATGCGCTACGGCGCGGAGCCGGCCCAGCGCTATAACCTGCGTTCCCTGCGCTTGCTGACCTGCGCCGGAGAGCCGCTGAACCCGGAAGCTCTGCGCTGGGCCTACCAGCACATCTGCGGCAGCGGCGAATGGGCCCACATTGTGGATAACTGGTGGCAGACGGAAACCGGCGGCCCCTGCCTGGGCACCACGGCCACTATGGCTTCCCGCCCCGGACGGGTGGGCCGGCCTTTGCCCGGCGCCCTGATGGACGTCGTGGACCGGGAGGGGCAGCCCATCGAGGAGCCGGACAAGGGCGGCCTGCTGGTAATCCGCCGTCCCTTTCCCCACTTTTCCCGCACCGTGTGGGGCGACCCGGAACGCTACGCCGATACCTGGAACCAGATTCCCGGCGTCTATTTCTCCGGCGACGTGGCCCTGCGCGACGCCGAAGGCTATTACATGGTGGTGGGCCGGGCCGACGATGTGCTTAACGTAGCCGGCCACCGCATCGGCTCGGCGGAAGTGGAAAGCGCCCTGGTATCCCACCCGGCGGTGGCCGAAGCGGCGGTCATCGGTAAGCCCGACGACCTGCGGGGCGAGGTTATCAAGGGCTTCGTTACCCTGCGCCTGGGCAATGACCCTTCGGAACAGATGGTGGATACCCTGCGCCGCCACGTGCGCAATCAGCTGGGCCCCATCGCCGTGCCGGCCGAGATTGACTTCACGCCGGCCCTGCCCAAAACCCGTTCCGGCAAAATAATGCGCCGCCTGCTGAAGGCGCAGGAACTGGGCTTGGACCCGGGCGACATTACCACGCTGGAGGAGTGAAGGGGCAAAAGCCGACGGGACGGTATCAACCCATTATGCCCTGCTTTTGGCCGGCAAGGTCAGCTGTGGCAGAACAGCCCTACCTTGAGCCGGTCGGAGGGGAAAGGTATGAGGCTTAACCGGTAAGTGGAGCCAATTGAAGGAGGCTCGCTATGCTGCTGGATAATTTGGTTGAAACGATTGAAACCCTCAAGGGGCGGATTTCAGCCCACCGGGAGAGCCTGAGGCAGAACGAATTCCGAACCCGCGTGGCGTTAATAGACCCCTTATTGCAGGCGCTGGGGTGGGATGTATCCGACCCGTCTCTGGTAACGCCTGAGTACGACGTCAACGGGCGTCGGGCTGATTACGCCTTGCTGGAGCTGGGGAATGCAGCCCTGCCGGCGGCGACCCTGGAAGCCAAGAAACTCAATGAGCCGCTGGAGTCTTACCAGATGCAAATGCTGAACTATTCTAATTTTGGCGGCATCAGGTACGCCGGGCTGACCAATGGCGACCGCTGGGATCTGTATGAAATATTCAGGGTCGGCACACTGGAAGAACGGCGCATTCTGAACGTGTCCATATCCCAGAACCCCGCGCCTCAACTCGCCCTTAAATTGCTGCTGCTGTGGCGGCCCAACCTGGCAACCGGAACCCCAAAGCCGGCTGAAACGCCAATTCTGCCCGTACCTGCTCCTGAACCGACAAAAGACAATAACCTGCCACCACCTCCAGAAGGTTGGATTTCCATCAAGGATTTGGACCCCGGAAAAACCAGACAAACCCCTTCCACCATACGGTTTCCCAACGGACAAGAAGCGCAACTCCGCTATTGGAACAGCGTCCTGCTGGAAACCGCGGAATACCTGATTCGGAACGGCCTGCTAACCCCCAATCGATGCCCCGTGCCAGTTCCTAAAGGTACGCGTTATATTGTCCACCACGAAGCCGTTCACTCCAACAAAAGGGGTTTTACAGACGCCCGCAAGTTATCAAACGGCCTTTTCTGTGAAGTGAACACAAACCCGTCGCAATTGCTTGCATATACCAAAGCCCTGCTGGCGCACTGCGGCCAGAACCCGGCAGATTTTTACGTTAAGCCGGGCTGACCGACAGTATTCCGGCGCGGTAAAGCCTTTTGCCCGGCAGCGGCGCCGGTCTCCGGGCTGGGTCGGTTACCTGGCTGGGGAGCTGACGACGTTTTCCGGCAGGCAGCCGTCCGCCGGGGCGAACCAGCGGCTGAAACTGGTTGCCGGCGTCCGGCGGGCGCGGGCAACTTCGCCGGGGAACCCAATCAACAGCATTGTTACCAGGTCCCAGGACTCCTCGGCGCCCACGGCGGCGTTCAATTCCCGGTGGCGGGTAACGCCCCCCGTCTCCCAGGTAACTGCCAGCCCTTCCGCAGCCCCGGCCAGAGAGATATTCTGGGCTGCGCAGCAGACGGCGGCATAGTTCTCTTTGGTGGTTTCAGCGTCGGCGCCGGGAACGCAATATACGCATATCACATAAGGCGGGGACAGCACTTTGGCCCGGCCGGCTGCCGCCCGCCTTTCATTTCCGGTACGCTCCATAATTGCCTCACCGCCCAGGTCGGCTACCCGGGCGCGGGCCAGGCTGCCCTTCTCCAGAATGGCAAACCGCCAGGGTTCGGTAAGCCGGTGGTTGGGCGCCCAAACGGCGGCGTCCAGCATCCGCTCGATTGCCGACTTGCTGACCGGCCGGTCGGCAAAGTTCCACGACATTCGCCGGCTGTAGATTGCATGGTACAGGCTGGGGTATCGGGCAGATTGGTTGGGCATAATATATTCCTCCTCCAATAGCTGCGCCTCAGGCGCCAATTGAATCGGCAGGCGGGCAATCTCCGGTCTGGCCGCCGGCGTCCGGCAGGTCCAGCTGCTCAATCAGGTCCCGGAAAGCCGGGGGAATCGGCGGCCCCGGCAGGGCTGCGTCCGGGTTTTCAGCGCTCCTCCGGTTTCCGCCGGACACGGCGAACTCCCCATCCATGAAAACCGGAAGCCCCATATGGATTGCCAGGCCCAGGGCCGCCGCAGTATCAACCTGGGCGTCCCGCATCCCATGGGGCGTAATCAGCCGAACCACACCGGTTACACCCCCGTTTTCGTCCAACGCTTTCAAGACAATGTGGCTGATGTCGCCGCCCATTGCCTGCGCCACTTTCAGGGCCAGGTGGTGATGCGGGCAATGGTCGGTGGCCAGCCCGCGCAGTTCCACGGCCAAAAGACGGGCCTGCTCCAGTGAAATATGCACCACATACGCCGATTTGCCGTCTTTCAGCCTTAACAGCAATTCACCGCGCCAACCATCCTCAGCCTTGCGAACCTGGTACGGAAAAACAGGAACCATGCCACCCTCCATTCATCGGTTTAATCACTGCGGGAATACCGGGCAGGCCACGGGGCTTTTCAACCACCCTCAATTCCCGCTCCGGGCGCCAGGCCAGCCCGGGCAGCCGGGCAGCGCATCCTCCACCAGTGATTGGCTGCCGCAAACTGAAAATAATGTCGGAAATGATTATATAGTATATATCAACATTGTCAACTAATAATGTAATGATTGTTTTAATTTCAGTATCTACTTATATCAATGATAATAGCGCATTATTTTTTGCCTTGCCAAAAACCGGTGAACCCGGCAGGGCAGGCAGTATCGCTTTAACCGGGCAGAAAAAAATAAAAGGCTTGCCAACCATCAACCATTCAAGGAAGGCAGCGCAGCCCCCGAATACCGGTTTCCCGCCGGTTTGACAGCCGACCGGGGCCGGGTTAGGCTAACCCCCGGCCCTTTGCCAACGGCCCGGAACCCCACCTAACTTAACCCGGCAGCCCGCGATAAGGAAGAACTTTTATGACTACCCCTTCCAGCAGAAAAATCGCCGTCGTCGGCGCCGGCGGCACTGGCAGCGTCATCGGCGGCATGCTGACCGCCGCCGGCCACGATGTGGTAATCATCGACCAGTGGGGCGCCCACGTTGCGGCCATGCAGGCCCATGGCCTGCATATGTCCATCGCCGGCGAAGAGTTCACCTCGCCGGTGCGGGCCATGCATCTGTACGAGGTATGCACCCTGGAAGAAGCTTTCGATTTTGTGTTTCTGGCCGGCAAATCTTACGATACCCTGTGGCTGACCCAGCTGATTCTGCCCTACCTGAAGGACGACGGGGCGCTGGTTTCGGCGCAGAACAGCCTGAACGACGAGTGGCTTGCGCCGCTGGTTGGCCCGGCCCGGGCTGTCGGCTGCGTGCTGACTATGTCGTCGGAGGTTTTCGAGCCGGGCCATCTGAAGCGCAACACGGCCATGGACCGTACCACTTTTGTGCTGGGCGAACTGCACGGGCGGATTACCCCCCGGCTGCAAGAGCTGCAAGCCATTTTAAGCGCCGCCGGCAAAACGGAGTTGACCACCAATCTGTGGGGGGCCCGCTGGGCAAAGCTGGTGTTCAACTGCATCGTGGCCCCGGTGTGCGCCCTGGCCGGCATAGGGCCGGCCCGCCTGACCGAAGCGCCGGAGCGGGTGCGGGTGTGCCTGGCGCTGGGCCGGGAGGCGCTCCTGGTGGGGCAGGCCCAGGGCTACCACATGGAGCCGGTTTTCGGCCTTTCCATGCCCGAGGCCGCCGCCTCGCCGGAAGCCCTGGTGTCCCACCTGGTCAAGGCATCCCGGGCCGAGGGGCGGGAGGCGCGTTCCTTTTTTCACCAGGACATCCTGAAGGGGCGCCGCACGGAGGTGGATTACATCAATGGCCTGGTGGCCCGCAAAGGACGGGAAAGCGGCGTACCTACGCCGATGAACGCGGCGGCAGTAACCATGGTTAAGCGGCTGGAACGGGGCGAAATGGGCCCGGCTCCGGAAAACGTGGCGGCGCTGGAACGGTTGGCTCTGACCCCGGCAATCCCCGGTTCCGCACCCTGAACCGGCCGCCGATGCAGCGGGCAAAAAGGTTGACCGGCCGGCCGCCTCTTGAAGGCCAGGGTTATGCCCCACCGCCATCAGAGCGGTTCCGCCCTATACTTGTTCAATAAAGCCGGCCGATTTCCGAAAGGCCGGTTACCCGGCGGGCCGGCCGGTTGCAACCGGCCGCCCTTTGCAGTTAAAATTGTCGCTGTTTCTGGTTGGCTGGGCGGGCTGCTTAACCACCCCGGCCCTTTAACCTTAATTATTAGAGCAGGCGGAGACGATGATGACAGACCAGAGCGAGGCAGGTACGCTTGCTACTGCTACCCCCCCCCCCCCCCCCCCCCCCCCCGAGTTTCCGGGACTGGAGGGGTGATGCGGCGTTTCAGGCAAATAAAACGAAGCCGGCTTAAGCTGGGGTTGCTGCTGGGGCTGCTGGCGCTGGGCTTGTCGGTCCTTCTGCCCCTGTCCCAGCCGGAGACCCTGCACGCCCAGTCCAGCCGCGACGCCACTATTTGGATTAATACGGCCACCGGCATGCCCTATCGGGTGTCTGATCAGGCCGATGGTTACCAGGTGGGTTTATCGGATGCACAGATATTCGTCACCGTCCCGCGGGACCAGCCATTGGTTCGGCTGCGCTTTTTCGGCGGCTTTGCGTCTGGTGGAGAATCAGTAGAGCAGACCAGAACGCTGCCGCGCGGGACGCACACTGTGTCCGGCCCTACTGCTACTTCAAATGTCTCCTACAGCGTGACGGTGCACGTGATTTCGGCTCCCCATGTCAGCATTAACATTAATCTAGTTACTGCCGGTATAGATTCAGTAACAACAGTTGCTGAAGGTTTCCGGATCACCCGGGATTCGAGCTCCGAGGCGACCGTTACCGTGCCGCCCGGCCTCTGGGCCGCCGCCCGGGTGCGCCTGTACGGGGGTCTCCTCGTGCCCCGAAACGAAACGGCAGTGGTCGGTTCGAACACCTTCTCAGGCGGAACAATCCGCGGCAGTAGTTACTCTATAACGGTAAATGTGAAGGCGGCGCCGCTGCTGACATCAAGCGCGGACAATAACCTGACTGTGCCCTTCGGCAGCAGCACAGCGCTGGCCTGTTACAACCTGACTTCCGCCAGGCACAAGGGCGTAACTTACCTGGAAACCCGGCAAGGCATGACGGAGGTTACCGCCAACGCGGCGCTGGACAACCGGCTCACCGGCGTTTTTGTAAGCAGCAGCACGCCCGGTATCTCCACCGGGCGGGGCGTCAACCTGAGCCCCTGCGTCAACCTCGGCGCCGGAACCCACACGGTCACCTGGAGCTGGCACGGGCCCGGCGGCCCCAACCCGGCGACGGGAAACCTGGAGGCCAGAACCTCCACCACCTTCACGGTGAGCGCCACGCCGCCGGACGCTACCGTCAGACTTGGCCGCCAAAATGGCCTGCCGTATGCAGTGCAGGATACGGCCGCCGGTTTCCGGGTAACCTATTCGGAAGCCGTAATAAATGTATCTGCGCCGCCGGGCACTACCTCCTTCCGGCTGCGGCTGCACGTGAGCGCTCCGGGCGCCGAACCCGTGTACCGCTATGTGACGGCGCCGCTTGGCTCCAGCGTCCGCACCGGCCAACTGGCCGACACCAGTTTTGGTTACAGATTGACAATCAACGTGAATGCGGAGGCCACCAACACGCCGACGCCGACGCACACCCCCACGCCAACCAATACGCCCACCGATACGCCTACCCCTACCAATACGCCAACGGACACACCTACGCCGACCAGTACCCCGACCGATACCCCGACGCCCACCAATACCCCGACCGATACGCCGACGCCCACCAATACCCCGACCGATACCCCGACGGCAGCGCCGACCGACACGCCGACCCCGACGGCAACCCCGACCGATACGCCGACGCCGACGCCCACGCCGACGGGAACGCTGACGCCGACCGCAACCAGCACGCCGACGGCAACGCCCACCGATACGCCCACGCCCACCAATACCCCGACGGCAACGCCTACCGATACGCCCACGCCCACCAATACCCCGACGGCAACGCCTACCGACACGCCCACGCCCACCAGCATGCCTACCGACACGCCCACGCCCACCAGCACGCCGAACCCGCAGTCCATCGCCAGCGGCGCCGGGACGGAAGCAGACCCGTACATCATCCGGGCGGCGAACCAGGATATCGAGGCGGCGGCGGTCTTCAACGAACGGGTGGCGGCCGATGGGGGCAGCCTGGTGGCGACCTGGTTCCGCTTTGACCTGACCGAGCCGATGGCCGGGCGGTTTGGCGCCAGCATAATGACCGAACCGACGGGCCACGACATCGATACCCATTTCCGGGCGTACAACGCCGCGGACGCGGAGCTGGCGAAGATTTCGTTGGTACGCCCGGAGACGCCGCAGATGCTGAAGACCGACGAACTGACCGGGGTGAGCTACCTGACGCTCCGGCTGGAGGATTGGGATCAGCCGAAGGTAACCAGTGTGAAGGTGCGTTTCACCACGCAGCCGCCGGCGACGCCGACGCCGACGCCCACCAATACGCCCACGCCTACGCCCACCAATACGCCGACCCCTACCAATACGCCCACACCGACCAATACGCCCACGCCGACACCGACGGCAACCAGTACGCCCACGCCGCCGCCTATAGTAGTTCGGAGCGCCTCGGCGCGTCGGGCGGCAACCCCGACGCCGACCCGCCGGGTGGTGCGCTCTGCAACCAGCACGCCCACGGCAACGCTGCCGCCCACCGCAACCAGCACGCCGCCGCCGACGGCCATGCCCACAGTGGCGCTGGCGACGCCGACAGCGACCACGCCGGCCATGCCCACCGCTACGGCTACGCCGACAATGCCGCTGGCCGCAATGCTGCGGACGCCGACGGCTACCCGGCGGGCAATACCCACCAGCACGCCGCTCCCGGTGGTAATGCGGACGCCAACGGCAACGGCAACCCCGCCGCCGACCGCCACCGCCACGGCGATGCCGACCAGCCGGCCCAGTCCGACGGCTACCGCAACGGCCGTCCCGCTGCTGCCGGACAGTTCCCTGGACGCAGTGCGCCCGGCGGCCACAATCACGACGGCCGCTCCGGCCATGGCCGCCGCCGACCCGACGGCCACGCCAGTACCGCCGCCGCCCACGGCGACGGCCACGCCGCTACCGCCGGCCCCGGCTCCGCCGGCAGAAGCGAGCGGCATCAACTGGCTGCTGTGGTTAATAATCGGGCTGGTGGTGGCAGTGGTAATTGCCGTCGGGGTGTACCTGTACCGGCGGCGGCGCTAGGACTGGCCGGCTGATTGGCCGTCAGATACACTACGCCGCTGCGCTTCTGCGCGGTCAGGCAAGGGCGGGGCGGTGAATTCACCGCCCCGCCCTTGCTTGGCAATGCTGCCGTAATTCGGCCGGGTTGAGGCTTTCGGCAGCCGTTTATACCGGCCAGCCTTCCAGGTTATAGGCCATATCCCAGAACCGGTACTCGAACCGCAGGCTGGTCAGGTAGGCCCGCCCCATAGCGGTCAACTCTGCCGGCCCGGCCTGGTCGCCCAGCCGGTTCGCCAGGCTGCGGATAGCATCGGCCAGCTTGGCGAACTCCGGAGCCGCATACATCTCAATCCACCTGGCATACCGGGGGGCGGCGGCCGGCTTGCCCCGGCGGGCCAGGTGGTCGCCAATTTCCCAGTAGCCCCATTGACAGGGGAGGAGCGCCGCGACCAATTCGGCAAAGCTGCCCTGATGCGCCACCGCCAGCAAAAAGGAGGTGTAAGCCACCGTGGTAGGCGCAGCAACGGTAGCTTCCAGCTCCTCCGGGGTTATACCGAACTCGGCGCAGTAGCTGCGATGCAGGCCCATCTCTACGTTCAGCGTCTCGTCCAGCAGCCGGGCAAACCAGGCCATGGTTGCCGGTTCCGGCGCCCGGGCCGAAGCCAGCGCCAGCGCCCGGCTGTAATCCACCAGGTAAACGTAGTCCTGCAGCACGTAATGCCTGAACTTGGCCACCTCCAGCGTTCCATCCCCCACGCCGGTTACAAAGGGGTGAGCCAGAATAGCCTGGCGAACCGGCAGCGCCGGTTGTTCAATAGCAGCAGTGAAAGACATGGCAACCCCCCGGTCGCGTCCCGGAACTATCGGGCGGCCGGCCGGTTGCAATACCGGGCCGGCAACCGCATATTAACTGAAGGTTGAACCCGGGTCAAACCCTCCGCCGACGGTTCCGCGGTTTGGAACCTTCGGTGGTTCCGGGTATCCTGTAATTGCCGGCGGAAGCAGAGGAGGAAGGCAGCATTGATGGATTTATCGTCGGGTTATGCGGTAGTTGATCTGGAAACCACCGGGCTGGATTGCTGGGATGACCTGATTGTAGAAATCGGCGTTGCCGTGGCGCGGCCGGGGCAGCGGGTGGCAGTTGATTCGAGGCTGGTAGCCATTGACCGCCCTCTGCCCGCCCGGATTGGCCGACTTACCGGCATAACCGACCGGGACCTGGCGGCCCGGGGCCAGGCCATCGACGCCGCCCTGGAATGGTTCGTGGCGCGCACTGCCGGCTTGCCCCTGGTCGGCCATAACATCATCCGGTTCGACCGGGCCTTTCTGCTGGAGGCAGCCCGGGTACACCGCCGGGCGGTGGCGGAGGGGCGCTGCCAGCGGCGGGTAATCGACGAGGTGGACGATTTACCTTTGCGGCGGTTCATCGACACGATGGGCCTGTATCGGGGTCACCAGCTGGGCAGCTACCCCGCTCCGGGCGAGCGGCATTGGGAATACGTGCAGCGGGTGCTGGAGATTAAAGCACCCGGCCGGCGTTACAGCCTGTCGGCGGCCTGCGAAGCCCTGGGCATTTCCACCGCCCGGGTGCGGCCGCATCGGGCCCAGGGCGACGTGGTGCAGACCTGGAAGCTGTTCGAAAAGCTGCGCTGCCTGAACGGCCCGGAGTAGCTGCCCGAAGCCGGCCGACCCGGCGCGCGGAGGCTGCCGGCGGCTGAACCCGGGCCCGTCCTTAATGGCGGGGGCGGAATATGCCGAAGGAACTGGTGTAGCCGTGCAGGAAGGTTACCCCGCTGACCGGGCCGATTTCGCCGTTGCAGAAGAAGCCGCCCAGCGGCACCGACCCCAGCTTGCCACGGAAGACATCGGCGTCGTGGTTGGGCCGGCCGTACAGGTACTGGCCCCGACCGAGGCAGGAAAAGAGCAGCGCTCCATGAATCCGGTTTTCCCGGTTATCCCCGGCGTAACGCTCCAGCACCGCCGCCAGGTCCTGGGCCGACGTCTCGGCATCCCGCAGGTGGAACTGGACCAGCTGCCCCTCCCGGAGCATCTCGCCAATTGCCAGGGAACCGCTGCGGTCGTCCATACCCATAACATTGCGAATCAGGAAATCCCCCTGCCGTGGTTCATCCAGAAAGTCGTCCATCACCACCCCCAGGAACAGGGAATGGCGCATAAGGTTCTGGTCCCGCTCGGTGAGGGTGGGGTAAAGGCTCCGCAAAACGTTGAGGGGGGTATCCCCGTCCAGGCCTTCCAGCAGGTTGCGGCGACTTTGGGTAATGCGCATGGGCTGCCCAATGGGGCGGCAGCCCTGGGCCACCACCGTATCCACGGCAATGTTGCCAAGCAGGGCCACACCCACGGCGCCGGAACGGTACATCCGGTCATTCAGGAACAGGGCATTATCTCCCTGCTGTTGCGCGCCGCTGGCCAGGCCGCCGATTTTGGATGAACCGGCGAAGGCAAAGTCCAGGCCCATCAGCAGGTTCTGCACCGGGAAAGAGTAAGGGTCGGCCAGCAGCACAAACTGGGGCGCATCCGCCGGGCTGACCCGCAGCAGCTCCTCCCAGGAACGGGGCCCGGCGTCCAGATCCGGGAGCCGGTCGCCCTCCAGGTGAAAGTCCACCAGGGTTACATCAGGCAGGTTGGCGGCGGTAATGGACAGGGCCGGGCGTTGCTCCACCTCCTGCCCGTTGCCGATAATGCCGCCGCCGGAACAGCCCAGAATCACCGGCGGGCCGGCCTCCGTTCCCAGGGCTTCCCGCAGCAAGGACGGGATGGCAGGGAAGGTTTCCCGGTAATGAAAAGAGGCGAATACCACCGCCAGGTGGGGCGGCGCCTCCCCCAGCTGCCGCTGCAATTGGGCCGCACAATCGGCCAGGGCCGGTTCCAGGGGCGTTTGCTCGGAAATTGCCGAGGCCCATTTCATGCTGACACCTCTATGATTACTGCGTTCAGTTGACCGGTACGCCGGGGCGGCCCGGCCCGTCAAGTATAGCAATTCCGGGGCCGAAGGGGTAAGCGCCGGTTATGCACATCGCAGAAAGTAAAAGCCGAACCAAACAGGGCGATTCCGCCGAAGCATATCGGGGCCTGGCGTTCAAGCCGCAACGCTGAAGTCCGAGGCATGTCGGTGGGTAAGTTAAACATCTGGTAATTTTATTACCAACAAAGAATAACCTATTGTAATTACAATATGCGTATGGTATTATTACATCGCCCTGGCTGTTCAAGGGACTGAGCGGGGTAATTTCTAACCATACAAGGAGGGAACTATGTCCCCGATGATGAAAGGCGGCAGAGGCGGCGGCGGAAAGAACGGAGGAGCCCGTCCCCCCAACGGACCGAGCACCACCGGCAAGCCGTCGGGCGGTGGCCGAGGGAACAACCCCCCAAAGAAGTAGGGGTTTTCAATCCAAAGGCGATGCCGGGCCGATGCAAATACCCGGCGCTGAAGTGCCTCGCTGCTAAAGAAGGCGCTTCGGCGTACCGGAGAGGCCGGGCCAGACCGACCCCTTGCCCGGTCCGGCCGACGGATTTGGCCGAAGCAACGCCAGCCAGTCCCGCCGATTTGACCGCCGCCGGAACAGGGGAGGTTGTAATCTCTGGTTCGGCAGAGAAACAGCGTGGGGCCGGTACGTTACCGGCCCCCACGCTTTCGGCCCCAGCGCTGCCGGCCCAGTGCTAGTTGGGCGTCAGAGCTACCGAACGGATTTCGCCGAACTCTTTCCGCAGCTTCTGCCAGCGGTCGCCCCCGTCTTCGCTTACGTACACGTAGCCATACAGGCTGGCCGCTACCACCACGTCGGGCACGGCAGGGTGAACGCCAAACCAGTAAACCACGGAGTTGGGTTCTACCGGCAGGTTGACGGCCTGCCAGGTGGCGCCGCCGTCGGTGGTGCGTTGAATGGCGCCGGTAACGCCGGGGATGGAGTCGCCGTTGCCCACGAACATAACCCGGGGGTTGTCGGGCTTGATGGCCATGCCCCGGCAGTAGGAACGCTGGTCGGTTTCGTGGAACCGGGGGAATTCGTGCAGCTCCCAGCTCTCCCCTTCATCCATGCTGGTCGCTATGCCGAAGGGGGTGGTAGCGTGCACCGCCGTTCCGCTGCCGCTTGTTCGCAGAGCCATGCCGTGAATGTCGCCGTGGAAAGGGTCGGGGCCCAGGTCGGGCAGGTGAACCCAGCTATCGCCGCCATCCAGGCTCTTGTAGATTCCGTCCACCTCAATGCCGGCCCATACCGTGCGATGGTCCCTCGGGTCAACAATCATGTTGGTGGTACGGGGAATGCCCACCGGACAGGGCAGGGCAACGCCCAGGGAAAGGGGCTGCCAGTTCCTGCCCCCGTCGCGCGAGCGGAAAGCGTCCGGTCGGGCGCCGGCGAAGATAATCTCCGGGTCTTCCGGGTCCACGGCCACAGACCAGACCTGAAGGTCGTTGACCGGAGCTTCCAGGTCATGCCAGGTCATACCGTTATCGTCGCTGCGGTAGATGCCGGCGTCGGCGCCGGCAATAAGCCGATGGGGGTCGTCGGGATAGACGGCAAGCGCGCGGACATTACACTCTGCGGGCAAGGGGTTCCTGATGCGGTGCCAGCTTTCTCCGCCGTCCGGGCTGCGCGAAAGGCCGCCGCCCACCGCGCCGATGGTGATAGTGTAGTTTCCAGCCATGCTCTCCCCTCCTGTACCAGCAAATACGGCTCGCCCAATGGAGTACCAGCCCATCATACTGCCTGACCGGCAGAAAAACTACCGGCCCCCCGGCGGGCGCTGGTCGGTCGGACACGCCGACCCCGGGTTAACCCTTTCAACAACCGGGGTGGCCCGGGTTCCCGCAGCAGCCCGGACTTTGCGGCCTGAATTTGCGCCATTGATTGGACAGCGCCACGGCCAGGCAGCGATGCCAGGGCAGGCCGGAGCGGCGCAGGTTGCGCAGGAAATTTAGCGGCGAAGGGCCTTGAGGACGGCCCATGGCAAGAACCTCTTCAGCAATGGCGGCGCTTCATTCAGACAGCCCGGCGTCGGAAAAGAAGACCTGACCCCAGGCATCGCTGGGGCGGTCATATTCCAGGCTGGTGAAGAGCTCGCAGGCCCGGAACCAGAGGAGCATTACCGCCCGGGCGATGCGCTCCCGGTCAGCGTCGATTCGGAACCCGGAGGTCTTGAAAACCCACTGGGCATAACCGGCGGCGAAGAAATTGAACAGAAAGGCGGTGGGTTCATCGCCGGCGAAGGAGGCGGCCTGGAGTATTTCCGGCGGCGCCTCGGAGCAGAGCATATCGGGCCGCTCCAGGGCTAACTGAATATAAGCCGGTTCCTGTTCCGGCATGATGTAAGGGAAAGGCACCGGTCAGTTCCTTCAGCTGTTCGTTCAGTTGCGCGGCAAACCGGAAACCCGGAACGGGGGCGGCGCCGGCTGCTGTCCGGCAGCCGGCGGCATTCAATCACAGGTTCCGCTGGGCCGAAACGTAATTTTGCAGCTTGTTGTAAATCTGAATGCGGTTGCGCTGGGTGTCGGCAATCAGAAGCCGGCTGCGGTGGGAGTCAAAAGCCACAGCGGTGGGCATCGCCAGCCGCCACTCCACCGCCATGTTTTTAACCTCCCGCCGCCGCTTCAGCACTTCCGGGTTGGCGTTAACCACCGGGCGGGCCCACTTGGAAAGTTCCCGGGCATCGCCAAGCAGGCTGGTCAGGAACCGCCCTTCCCGACTGAAAATCTGCACCCGGCTGTTGCCCCAGTCGCAGACATATACCTCTCCGTCCGGGTCCACCGCCACGTCGGAAGGTCGGTTCAGCTGCCCCCGGCCAGCGCCATATGAACCGTACTGGGCGATGAACCGACCCTGGTCGGTCAGCTTCTGCACCCGGTTATTCCCGGTATCGGCCACGTAGAGGCAGCCTTCCTGGTCCAGGGCAAGGCCCCAGGGGTTGTTGAACTGGCCTTCGCCAGTGCCCGGCTGACCGAACTCCGACCGATAAGTTCCGTCGGCGGCCAGCTTTTGCACCCGGCAGTTGCGGCCATCCACCACGTAAACTGTATCTTCCCGGTCGATCAGTATGCCGTTGGGCCCCCGGAACTGCCCGGGGCCGCTGCCTTCCCGACCCCAATGGGTCACAAAGTTGCCTTGCCGGTCAAAAACGTTGACCCGGTTCAGCCACTCGTCGGTAACGTAGGCATTGCCGCGGGAATCCAGCGCAACGCCGGCCGGCCAAATCAGCTCGCCGTCGGCGTCGCCATAGCTGCCAAACTCGGCCAGCCACTCTTCATCTTCGTTTTCGCCGCCGATGGCAAAGACGCCGATGCGGGCGCCATGCACCAGCCGGTTCCAGGCGGCGCCGGGGATGTATTCGGAGCCCCGGTCAACCACGTAAACCCGGTCATCCTGGCCCAGGCACAGGGAAACCGGCATGGTAAAACCGGCGCCCGACACCGCGCCACGGCCTACCACCCGGCTGTAATCGTAAACCCGCCCGGCTACAATCTGGGTAACCATACTGCTGTCCTCCTGGCTTGCCTGCTCCGGAGCAGCCGGACGTCAGGCATACTGATACTCCCGAAGCGAAACAATCAACTGAAGCATTTCCGCCACCCGTTCCGGGGCGCCGGCCTGGTTCCAGCGCAGGTCGCCCTGCTCGCTGACGTGGTTAATCAGCTCCCGGCGGTTATCCGCCTCAACCACCAGGGGGCCCATCAGGTCCAGGCAGCCATCCACCAACTGCTCCGGGGTCAGGTCGCCCCTGGCTTGCAGCCGGCCCACAATGGCCTGCACCCCCGGACGGTCAAGCTGGCCGAACATATCGGCAGAGAAGTTAATGCGCTTCATCAGCGAACCGCTGTTAATCCACTCGGCGCCGGTATGCCAACCCTCCACGCTGGGCGGGTTCATCAGTTCCTGCCCCATATAGGCGGTTTCCTTGGTCAGGTTGCCGATGCCCGGAGCGGGGAATTCGTAACCGCCGACCAGACGCAGGGCGCCGACCACCACTTCCGCCGGGCTTTTAATCCTGGCGAAGCGGGCGTTCCTGAAGAAGTCGGACTGAAAGAGGACCCGCAGCACCGGCGTAATTTCATAGCCGGAATCGGTGAAGGTTTGCGCCAGCAGGTCGATTGCCGCCGGGTCGTTGGGCGGGGTTACCGACCAGGCCGGCACCTGGGGTTCATCGGCCACGAAGAAGTTGTAAAGATGGCGGGCAATAAACCGGGCGGTGGCCGGGTGCCGGCAAATGATGTCGATTACCGCTTCGCCGTCCAGGTTGCCTTGATGCCCCAGAAAATCCTTCGCATCGTCATCGTGGTCTTCCGGCTGGTATTCAAACTCCCAGTCAAAGCGGCCATAGGCGCTGCGGGGAATCATCGGCGAAATGGTCCAGCCGGTGAAAGCCCGGGAGCATTCCCGCACGTCCACTTCGGTATAATTGCCCACGCCCATGCTGAACAGTTCCAGCAATTCCCGGCCCCAGTTTTCGTTGACGGCATCGGCATGATTATCGCAGTTATCCAGCCAGTAAATCATGGCCGGGTCTTTGGCCAGGGCCACCAGCAGATCCCGGTAGTTGCCCATGCCCTTTTCCCGGAACATATCAATCTGCTTGAAGACCTCGTGATAGTGGTCGATTTTGGAGTAGCCGGTAGCGAAGACGTGGTGCCAGAAGAGGACCATCTTCTCCTGCAAGACCCGCCGAGTGTTGACCATGTCGTGCAGCCACACGGCGCCGCCCATGCCGGCCGATGTTGGGGGTTTCCAGAAGCCGGGCTGGTAGCGCAGGAAATCCAGGCGGTCGGAACCTTCCTGCGAATCGGGGTTAAGCAGTTCTTCCACCGTGGCCTCGTAGCCGCGGGCGGCCCGGGCCTCCAACTCATCGCGGGAAGCGCCGAAGCCGGCCCGGCGCATCAAATGGGCCATCAACGCAATATCCTGGGCAATATCCTGGTTTGCCACTGCTGCCTTACCTCCATTTCGGGGGATGCCGGTTCTGTCCCCGGCTATCCCCGGTTACCGGGGCATTATATACCATAAACGCCCGAAAAGCTCCGGAGGTTGCCTATTGTTTGCTTCCGGCCTTGGCGGCAGCAATGGCCTGCTGCAACGCGGCGTTAATCCGGGAGCCGCCCCGGCTGAAGCCCAGTTCCCACCGCAGCTCGCGTTCCAGCTCAGCATCGGTCCGAAGCAGGGTATCGGACAGCAGCCAATCCGCCAAAGCCACCAGCTGCCGATGTGAATACCCATCGATGGAAAACCCGGGCCTTACCGAAGGCCGCGGGCCCCGGCGCGGGCGGCTTCCCTCCGACAGCAGCGGTGGCGGCGGTGGCGGCGGGTCGGCAGCAACGCTGGCATTGCCCGGCCCGTCCGCTGCCCTATCGCTTAATTCCACTGCCTTCCGCCACGCAGCGAAGGCCAGGTTGGCCTCGCGCTGGGGGTTCCGGAACCATTCGGTGGACCAAATTCGGTGAAACCGCCAGCCCAGGTTCTCCAGCACTTGCTGCCGCAGCCGGTCCCGGTCCCGCGCCGTGGGGGTTGAATGATAGGCGGCCCCGTCGGCTTCGATCGCCAGCACCATTCGCCCCGGCTGGGCCGGGTGGCCGCAGGCGAAGTCCAGCCGGTAACCGGCGACCCCGTACTGGGGTGTAACCGGTATGCCCTGCTGCTCCAGCGCCTGCATTATGCTTAGCTCAAAGGCATTCTGCGGCTCGCTGCTCATGCTTCCGCCCAGGGCCGTCCCGCCCGAGGCAGCAAACTCCAGGTACTGCCGCAGCAGCTCCACGCCTTTGGCCGAAGACCGGCCGGGGGCCATATCGTGGTGGGAAAAGCCGGCTACCAGGTGAACCCGGGCCCGGGCCCGGGTTACGGCCACATTCAGGCGCCGCTCTCCGCCCTCCTGGTTCAACGGCCCGAAGCGGTAGGGCAGGGCGCCGTTGGCCGCCTTGTGGTAGCCAACGCTCAGAATAATCACGTCCCGCTCGTCTCCCTGCACCCGCTCAATGTTCTTGACGAAGAAGGCCTCATCCCGGGCCGATGCGAAGAATTCGTCCAGCGACCCGTCGTTGGCTGCGGCCAGGCGCCGGCGCAGCCCCTCTTCAATGTTTTCGGCATGATGGCTCCCGAAGGCAATCACCCCCAGAGACTGGCCGGGATACTGCCGTGCGTGGGCCAGGATAAGGTCAACCACCTTTTCAACTTCGTCCGGGTGGGACCTGGTGGAACTCCCCGGGATGGGGGGAAGCTCCAGTTGGTGGAAGGCAAGGGGCGATTCCTGAACCGTGCCGGGAAAAGCGGTCAGGGCTTTGCCGTAGATATGGTTGTTAGAGAAGGCAATCAACCGCCCGTCCCGGCTCCGGTAATGCCACTTCAGCAGCTGCTCCCGGATGGGCAGCCCCTTGACCACGTCCAGAATCGACTCGATGTTCGTGGTCAAGGCCGGGGCCAGTTCCTGCGCCGCGGCATCATCGGCATCGAAGTCATCGTCCTCCTCCGGCTCCGCACTGCGGAAAAAACTGGTGGGCGGCAGTTGCCGGTTGTCGCCGGCCACGATAGCCTGCCCGGCCCGGGCCAGGGCGCCGATGGCCTCCGCCGGCGGGATCTGGGAGGCCTCATCGAAGATGACGACGTCGAACAACCCGGTGTCCGCCGGGATCATCTCCGCCACCTGCAAAGGCGACATCATCCAGCAGGGCCGAAGCCCGCACAGCACCTGCGGCGCCTGGCTCACCAGTTGCCGCACTGACAGATGCCGGCTCTTTTTGACCGCCTCCCGCCGTACCAGCTCAGTCTGCCTGGGGTATTCGTTCATTGCGTCAACAGCCTGCTGCGCGGCCAACCGCCGAATCCGCTCCGGGTTGCGCCGCAGATGCTCGGCGTCCAGACTGGCGAAGCTGTTCCAGGCTCGGTTATGGGCAGCTGCGGCGAACCCGGCCAGCCGGGAGTCTTCCAGGTTGAGTTCCGACCAGACCCCTTGCAGCCAGGCATATTCGATTGCCGGCGCTGCCATTTTCTCCGGTATGCTGCGGCCCACGACCGAAATAATCTGCCCAATGCCCAGGTCATTGAAGCGCCTTTCCAGCGCCCGCAGCTGGGGCAGCCGCGCAGCTGCCGCCTGCTGGGAGAGCATGCGTTCCAGAGTGAACCGCAGCTTTTCAAGCGAAAGCTCCGGCAGCTGCGGCCGGTTGACCCCCTGCGCCAGCCGCTCCAGGGCAGACACCATGCCGGCAACCCGCTCGTGCCGGCTGCCGGCGTTTTCCGGCACCTGCGGCGCAGCCGGGGAATGCCGGCAGTATTCCTGCCACCGGCGCACCTGCGCATCCGCCGCGGCCACTGCTTGGTAGGCCGCATCACCCGATAACCCTGCCTCGTCCAGCGCCTGTTCCCTAACCGCCCGCCGGGCGGCGCGGTAAGTCGGCGAAAGCGCCGCCAGCCAACGGCCAACCCCCGACCGGGGGGCCAGCGTCTCCAGCAGCTGGCCCAGGTTCAACTGGTATATTCCGGGGTGGAACCTGGTCTGGTACTGCTCAATCTCGACCAGCAGTTTGGTAAGCGGCGGCCAGTCAGCCACCGCTTCCGGCAGCTCCAGGTGAACTTCAGCGGCAAAAGCCGAAAGCTCCCCATGACACTGGGGCAGCTGCTCATACAAAAGACTTCGCACCAGGTCCAGCAGCTGCCGCACCTCGTCGGCGGAGGCCGGCGCCGCCCCGGCCCAATCGGGGTAGCGTTCCGTCTGCCCCGGGCTCAGCCATGGGCCCTCCAGGTCAACCCATTGCTGCACCTCCCGCAGCAGCTCCTGCAGCCGTTCCCGGTTCAACTGGTTCAGCTGCTCCCGGGACAAACGCAGGTTGGTCCTGGCCTCCTCGGGGACTTGCATAAGTTCGGTCTGTACTTCAAAAGCGCTGACTCCCCACGGCTCTCGCCGCGTGTGCAGCGTTCTGGCGTGTTCCACCAGGGCTTGTTTGTTCCGGAAAAGCTCCTGGTGCAGGTCGGAGCAGTTCACCTCCGGAGTTGACTGAATGCGCTGAATGGCCTCTGCCAGCCCCTGGGAAAACTCCCGCCTGGACTTGAACCCGCCGTGGCAGTCCATAACCAGGTCTTCCAGGCCGGCCCGTTTCAAGCGGCTGATTACCACTTCCACCGCCGCCTGCTTCTGGGCCACGAACAGCACCTTCCGGGAACTGGCAACCAGGGCAGCAATCAGGTTGGCGATGGTCTGGGACTTGCCGGTGCCCGGCGGGCCCCACACAACCCCGGACTTCCCCAGCAGGGCCCAGTTGATGGCCTGGTGCTGGCTGGCGTCTGCGTCCAGCACCAGGAACTCGGCCTCCGGCGGTTCCGTATCCGGGAGGCTGGCAGCCGGCAAGGGGGCTTCGCCGGCGCTGGTCAGCGAAGCTTTGGCGTCCGGCGCCCCGGCGATGGCCGCCACCAGGTCATTGGCGGCGAAAGCTTCCAGGTTCTGCTCCAGGTCGTTCACCAGCGGCAGGTTGTTGTACCGGAAGTTTCCCACCACCAGGCGGGGGGTAATTTGCAGTCCCTTGACCTGGGGAAACTGCTCTGCCACCCGGGTCAGCAGTTGCTGCATCCCGGCAAAGCTGTTGGGCAGCTCATCCAGGTCAAAGTCGTCGTCGGTCAGTTCGGCGCCGTAATCGTTCCGCAGGGAATGCGCCATTATGGGGTTGAAGTGGGCATCGCCCGCTGCTTCCAGCACGAATTCGCGGTGGGCTACATCCTCCGGCGCCACGGACAGGGGCAGCAAGACCACCGGCGCATTGGGGCGGGCGCCGGCGGCGGGAGGCTCCCAGGCAGCCAACCCCACCGCCAGGAACAGGGTGCTGGCGCCCTTCTCTTCCAGGTAAGTCTGCGCCACCTGATGAATCCGTTTCAGCCGGGCCCGGGCATTCACCATTGGGTCGGCCCGATTTTCCGGGTCCGCGGCAATCAGGCGGGAAAGGCGCACCGGTCGGCCGGCCAGCAGGGAATCCACCGCAGACCGGTTGACTTGGCTGGCCGGCCCGCCGGGGGTCAGGTCCAGCGTACCCGTCTTCAGGTCGCGGTAGTGCAGCAGCGGGCTGCGGGCGGTATCCAACAGTTGCCGCTTCCACTGATCCGACGCCTGCCGCAGGGCAGTCAACCGCGGCGAAGCGACGGGGTTTCCATTTGATAACGTGGTCAAAACAACGCACTCCGGAAAACCGGCATACCCTCGGCAGCCGCCGGGGAGCCGGGCCGCCACTCTCCGACGGCATCCTTTGCCAACCCAACACCGGGGGGTTCTTGAGGCTGCGCCAATCAACAACGCGGCGGAATTATCCGGTTAAATAAATAACCTTGTCAAGGACGCGGGCCGGCCGGGCCGAACCGGGTGGCGGCCCGGCGGAAATTGAGTTGCCATGCCGTGGTCTTCCTGACGTCCGGCCCTAAACCGAAACGCCCGGTTGGCTGAACCCGGCCTGCGTTGCACAAGCGGCGGGCCGGCATTATACTAGCGGATAGCTATCCGGTCGGAGGGCAAACCGGCAACCTGGCCGAAGGAGCGTCTGCATGGTGTCAAGCAAGTATGATCTGGCCCTGGGCATTGGCGGAGAGGCTGGGCAGGGCATTGCCACTCCGGGCGACATTCTGGCCCGGATTTTTGTCCGCCGCGGGCTGCACTTATATACTTACAACGCCTACCAATCCATCATCCGGGGCGGCCACATCTTCCTGACGGTCCGCGTCTCCGACCAGGAACTTTACAGCCACGGCGACAAGCTGGACCTGCTGCTGTGTCTGAACCAGGACACTATGAACCGGCACCTGAACCTGATGGGGCCGGGCAGCCGGGTTATCTATAACGGGGACGGCATTACCCCCGGCGAGGTCAACGACGGGGTACACCTTTGCCCGCTGCCTGTCGCCGACCTGAGCAGCAGCCGCAACCGCCTGGTGCAGAACACCATTGCTGTGGGCGCTATTATGTCTCTGCTGGGCCTGGATTTCGACATTCTGGAAGAGAGCCTTACCCTCCGGTTCCAGCGGCAGGGGCCGGCGGTGATTGACGAAAACGTGGCGGTGGCCCGGGCCGGGTACGAGTACGCCAACGCTAATTTTGTGCCTTACTATGACCCGATGCCCGCCGGCGGCAAGCCTTTGGCGGTTTGGGCCGGCAACGACGCCCTGGCAATGGGCGGGGCGGCGGCCGGCGTCAAATTCTACTGCGCCTACCCGATGAGCCCCTCCAGCGGCATTCTGCACTGGATGGCCCAGAACGCCCGCAGCCTGGGCATTATGGTGCGCCAGGTGGAGGATGAAATTGGCGTGGCCAACATGGCCATCGGGGCGGCCCATGCCGGCTGCCGGACTATGTGCGGCACCTCGGGCGGCGGGTTTGCCCTGATGACCGAAGCCGTTGGCGCCGCCGGCATGATGGAAATTCCGGTGGTCTTCATCAATGTGCAGCGGGCCGGCCCTTCCACCGGCGTGCCGACCAAAACGGAGCAGGGAGACCTGTGGCAAGCCCTGGGCGCCAGCCAGGGGGACTTTGAGCGGTTCATCGTCGCCCCTAAAGACGCCCTGGATTGCTTTAACACTATGCCCGAATTGTTTAACCTGACCGACCGGGCGCAATGCCCCGCCATTGTCCTTTCCGACCTGCTCATCGGCGAGGGGCGGTTCAGCGTGGACCCGGACGCCATCGATTTGCACCCGGTAATCGACCGGGGGGAACTGATTGCCGACCCGGCGCCGGGCAACGGCTATATGCGCTACCGGAACACGGCCAGCGGCGTTTCGCCCCGGGCTTTGCCGGGACTTCCCGGCTATGTGCATGTGGTAGCCACCGACGAGCACGACGAAAACTCGGTCCTGATTAGCGACGAGTTCACCAACCCCCTGAAACGGCGGATGATGGTGGAAAAGCGCGCCCGCAAGTTTCAGGATATGGCCGCCCATATTGCCCCGCCGGAACTGGAAGGCCCCGCCGACGCTGCGGTAACCCTGGTGGGCTGGGGTTCTACCTACGGCCCGATTAAAGAGGCCATCGGGCTGCTGGCCGAACAAGGGGTTGCCGCCAACCAGTTGCCCATCAAGTGGATTGTTCCGCTCCATGGCGACGCCATTACCGAAACCCTGTCCCGGGCCCGGCGGGTCATCATCGTGGAGAACAACCGCTCCGGTCAGTTCTACCGCTATCTGCGCAGCGAAACCGGGCTGTCGGTAAGCGGCCACATCCGCAAGTATGACGGCGAGCCGTTTATGCCCCACCATATTGTGGACGGCGTACTGGAACAACTGGCCGGCGACGCTGACTGCTACGTTCCCGTCCAGGAAATCATAGTGTAGAGGAATTGCCCATGACTACTACTGAGCATAGCTCCGATGATGTTGGCGTCGTCGCGTTAACGGCGCGGGATTTCAAGGGGTCGGTGGACCCGGACTGGTGCCCGGGGTGCGGCGATTTCGGCGTATTGAACAGCCTGCAACGGGCGGTGGCCGGCCTGGGTTTGCAGCCCCATCAGATTTTAACGGTCAGCGGCATTGGCTGCTCTTCCAACCTGCCGGGCTACTTCAACAGCTACGGAATGCACACCTTGCATGGCCGCTCGCTGGCCGTGGCGACCGGCGCCAAACTGGCCAACCACGAGTTGACGGTAATTGTAACCGGCGGCGACGGCGACGGCTACGGCATCGGCGGCAACCACTTCACCCATACCGCCCGCCGCAACATAGACCTGACTTACGTGGTGATGAACAACCAGATTTACGGCCTGACCACCGGCCAGATTTCCCCCACCAGCCGGGACGGGATGAAGACCAAAAGCACTCCCTTCGGCAGTGTGGAAATGCCGATTAACCCCATTACCGCCGCCATTATGAACGGCGCCACCTTCGTCGCCCGGGGCTACAGCGGCGATGTGCGCCACCTGACCGGTTTGCTGCAGCAGGCCATTGAGCATAAAGGGTTTGCCCTGGTGGACGTTTTCAGTCCCTGCGTTACCTTTAACCTGGATAATACCCACAATTTCTTCAAGGATCGGGTGGTTAAGCTGGAGGACGAGGAACACAATACCAGCGATTGGAAGCTGGCCTGCGAGAAGGCTATGGCCTGGGGCGATACCATTTATACCGGCGTTTTCTTCCAGACCCCGGCCGCCCCAACCCTGGACCGGCGGGAACCAGTGCTGGATGACGGCGGCCCGCTGGCCTTCCGGCCCCTGGGGTTGAGCGCAGATCAGGCGCAGAACCTGCTTCGGCGGATGATGTAAGGGCTTGCCGGCCGGGTTATCGGGCAAACAACCGGGGCGGGCCGCCGGCCCGCCCCTTCCTGTTTTTGCCTTCCGGCCGGCCTGTTCAGGCCATGTAGCGCTGCACCGCAGAGGCTACCGAGATTTCAATGTCCTGGATTGCCCGGCTCATGGCCTGACCGATAAGGTCCATCCGGCGCACCTGTTCAATGCGGGGGGTAACCTGCGTCATTTCCTGCCGGGACAGCAGCTCCCGGAAAATGCCGCAGACGTCGGCCAGGCAGATGATTACCACGTCCCGCGGGTCTGGGATTTCGTCGCTGAACAACACCCCCATAATGCGCAGCTTCACCTCCCGTTCCGCCTTTCCGTCAATGGACGGGTAGCGGCGGGAGCGGAATACCCAGAGGAAACGCTCCTCCCGCTCCTCCAGAATGCCTTCCCGCACCAGCCGGGCCAGCGCTTCCCGGTGGATGATGTCGGCCCGGTCGGCGACGCGCTCCACCCAATAGCGGGCATCGTGGCTGCCGCCGGCGGCAATATCGGCCAGAACCGGGTCCAGCAGGCTATCCTCCAGGGGCGTGGCGTCCACCAGAGCCAGGTTATCCAGGTCGGTATCAATGCGGTTTTCCAGCGCCAGTTCCATCAGAACGGCGCCGGCCAGGGCATGATCCAGGGCCCAGGTGGGCAGCCGCACAAACTGACCGCCCTCATCCTGAAGCAAAAGGAGAACCATCTCCTCAACCAATCGCAGCATAGTTTCAACACCCTTCCTTTGCAGCTTCATCGTTTCCTTCACGTGCGCCAGAGGGGAACCCATCCCAGCGCTATCAGGCCCCAAAACACAACGCCCAGGCCACTAATAAAGGCCACCAATCCGAACAGGCCTATCGCCACGCCAAACCTGTTCGGGTGGCGGCCAGCACCGGGGCCGGCCAGTGGGGGCAGTTCCGTTCCAGGCGGACCATGGCCCCCCAGGCCGCCAGCAGAAACAGGGCACTGCCGGCCGCCGCCGGGGGGCTTTCAGGCCACCCCCAGGGGTTCAGCCAGCCCAGCGCCAGCAGCGCAGCCGCCAGCAGCCAAGTTAGGCCTATGCGCCGGCGGCCCTGGGCCAGCCAGCGCTTGCCCAGCCAGCGCAACCCGTCCCAAACGCCCACCAGCACATACCACCCATTCACAAGGACGCCCAGCAGTAGCAGCCAGTCCAGGCTGTCCGGTGGCCAGGTCGCCAGCAGGGCCAGCAGGCATACGAGCAGGGCCAGCAGCCAACCACACCAACCGACTATGCCCCGCAACCCCGGCCAAAGCCAGGACGGGGGGGCGGCCCAGCCCCTAATCATCGGTCGGCTCAAAGTGCCGGATGTCCGGGGCTTCCGGGGCCACCGGGGGCCGGCCGTTGGGTATCTGCGCCGCCCGGCGGCCCCCTAGTCGGCAGCCCCGGCGGGTATAGTCCGGTGTCGGTTTGATACTCCGGGCCATGTCAGTTCCGCCTTATCCGGCCCAGGGCGTCCGCCATCCGGGCCACGGTGTCCGATATTTTATGCAGCGTAAACAGGTCGTCCGGCGTTGCCACCCACAGATTGTCTATCCCCCGTTCAGCACCTAGGTTAGCCATCGCCGCCGCCGTAGCCCCCACCCAAAAGGCGCAGTCTTGGGGTACGGGCGGGTATTTGCGGTCTATGGTGACCATCGGTTCATCGCCCTCTGGCTCTGTGTAGCCCCGCACATGCTTATGCATATCGGCGGCCACTTCTTGCAGCAGGCATATCGCCTGTTGCTACATGCGCCAGGTGGCCGGCATTGGGCGGTTGGGCGGCGGCCCGGCTTGCCCATATCGCTGGCAGGCCCCCATCGGCGTTAAGTGCGGGTTGGCTTCCCAATAGCAAGCCACCTTTACACATTCAATCGCCACCCTTGCCACCCCCATCGCTGGGCGCAGGCTGCGCAGGTCAACAATTGCCATATCGTCCGTTTCCTTCATTCCAGGCCTGGCGGCCCGACGCCAAAGCTCCCCGGCGCGGCCGGCGCCGATTTCCGGCGGCGAGGCGCCGAAGGGCTTCCCGGCGCCGGACTGACTCATCCTAAAGGCCCCTGGAACACCTGGTCAACATAGGTATCGGACAAAGGTTCCAGGGTTTCCGGCCAATGGGACAGAGCAGTGCGCCGCAGTTCCCGGGGGCGGGGCTTGCCGCTCCAGCCGATTTGCTCCATATAATAGTAAAGCTGAATCAGGTGGCCGTCGGGGTCGCGGCCGTAGGCAGCGTAGTCGATGCCCGGGTGCAGTTCCGGCGGCATTTCCCGGAACTCTACCCCGTTTTCCCGCAAAAAGCCAACCGCATTGCGCAGCTGCGTATAGCTGCCCACTTCCACGCCGAAGGAGGCGCTGGTGGTATGGGGGCTGCACCCCAGCGCTGCCCGCAGCGGCCTGGGGAACAGGGCCAGGCTGTGGTGTTCGGCGCCGCTGCGCAGGAAGTAAAGGCGGTGGCCCAGGTATTCCGTCTCCTCGGTTACCACAAAGCCCAGGTGGTTGATGTAGAAGTTGAGGGAGGCTGCCATATCCTGCACAAAGAGGTTAACCGGCCCGATTTTGGTTATCTTGAAAGGCCGGGGCAGCATAACGCCGGCCACGTCATATTTGGCGGGAAGGTGGTTCACCCCCCGGAACCCGGCGAAAATATCGATTCCCTGCTCCAGAGCCTCGGCCACCTCGGCCTCTTCCGACATTTGCGGCAGGGTTGGTTCCTCGTGGAAGATGCGGTAATACATTTCCTGAGGTTTGCTGCGGCGGGTCCAGTCAATCTGCTCAATGCCGTAGTAAAGTTCGTTGATGTGGCCGTCGGGGTCCAGGGGATAGACGTGCCAGTTGCTGCCGGGCATATCGCGCCCCACCCGCTGAATGCCGATGCCCTGTTCCTCAAAGAAATGGGCGCCATTGACCACCTCGGCCAGCGCGCCGGTCTGCCAGGTTATCTGGTTGATGGTAACCTCGCCACCGCCACCGCCGCCACCGCCGGCGGACATGAAAGCGTCCATCACGCTGCGCGGGAAAAGGACGAAGGCGTGGTGGTCGCTGCCGTGGGTAAAGAAATAGCCTCGGCCATCGGCAACGTGGGCCAGCTTTTCCTGAAGGCCGGGCATCTGCTTGAAGTCCAGAACGTCCGACTCCCAGAAGCCCAGCAAATCGCGGTAAAAGCGGACAGCCTCGGCCATATGGTCCGAGTTAAAGCCGAAGTGGCCCAGACGGCGAATCTTGAAAGGCCGGTCCAGCAGCACGCCGCCAACGCTGTATTGCTTCTTTCCGGTGGTGGTCATGGTTGGCCTCCTTGCTACGAAATATCCCTGGTATCCTACTGAAGCCAGAGCGCTCCGGAGAGATAATACCATTTTCAGCCTGCGACCGGCGCGACAGCCGGCCCCCGACTTTGCGCCGCCCAAAACCGGACCCGGTCAGCCAGGTCTTGAACCTGCTCCAGAACGTCAACCAGGGGGAGCGACAGATTCAGGGCGGCCACCTCCAGCATTTTGCCTGAATGGCGCACCCGATAGCTGGCTGCTTCCGCCTTTCCCTGGGCATAGATCAGGATACCGCCCGGCAAATCCAGGGCGATAACGTAAGCCAGCAACTGGTACAAGTCGGCATTGGGAACCGCTTCGCTGGTTAACTTCTTGTACTTGGCATCGCCGACAAACCGGCAGATGCCGTCAACCTGCCAGACCAGGTCGGGCCGCAGCCCAATCCGGCAGCCATAATCCAGGCTGTTCACCGTCCTTTCGCCGAAAAGCTGCGGGGAAACGTTAAGCGCCTCGCGCAGGGCCTGGGCAACGAATTCCTGAAAGAGCTGGTTCATATCCACCAGAAAACCGTTAGCGCGCACGGGTCCCCGGTCAGACTCAAAGGCGCTGTGCCGCAGCGTCAGCCGCGCCAGGTTAACCACATCCCGATAGTGTTCATTGAGCCGGTCAAACCGCACCTCCGGCACCGCATTGGCGGGAAAATCAACCAGCGAAACGTTATCCAGCGCAGCGGCCACCCGGCCCAGCTGGCGGCGGGCCATCGCTGAACGCAGCGGCATTCTGCCCAGCCGCCAGGCCGCCGCCTTAATCAGCCGGTTAACCAGAATATCGTCGGTGAATTCGTCGAACTGCACCTCCACCGGCAGGCCGAGGCTGAACCGGCGCTTTAGCTGGTCATCGAACCGGATGCGCCCCCGGACGGTATGCAGGGCAGCCTCTTCGGTGCGGTAGCTGTGGAGCAGGCCTCTGGCAAAGGCCCGGCGGGCGGCAGCCGCCAAAGCCACGGCCAACGTATCGGGCAGTGCGGCTTCTTCAGCAAAGTTGAACGGCTGCCGCTCCCGGGGCCAGAATATACCCATGGCATAGCACGCCAGCGACAGCAGCTTCGGGATGCCGAGCTTGGGCCGGATAAACAGCGACAGGCCGACCGATTCCAGTTCCAGCGCGCCGACGGTTGCCCCGGGTCTTAAGATATAGCAGCCCTCCCCACCGGAGGGTTCAACCGCCAGGGACAGCCGGGGGAAGCGCTGGTTGAGCTGCCGCAAGGCGTCCTTTTCAGCGCCGGAAAGCCGATATTCCCTTGCCTCATATTCCTGCAAATCTATCTGTCGCATCACGGCTCATTGCTTGCGGCTTCCCCGACTTCCGGTACGTCTTCCGATGCTGCGCCGTTTTCCGCCGGCTGCTGCCGGGCAGTATCGCGCCGCAGCGCTTCCAGATTGAACCGGGCCAGGCTTTCCTCCCGCCCAAACAACTGCTCTTCGATATAGGGCAGGACGCTGTGCTGCCAGATGCGCCGGAGGCCGGCCTCGTCCAGCTTTTTCCGCATAAAGTAGCTGGGGCCGATAGCGGCGTGTTTATCTTCTCGCAGCAGCTCATTAGCCCGCTCGACCACCTCCGCCACCCACTGCATCTGGGGGGCATTCTGTTTCAGCCACCGGCGGAGTACCTTACTGACCGGGGCTTCCTCCGGGTTGAAGGCAACAAAATAGAAACGGCGGCGCATGGCCAGATCCACCAGGGCGATGGAACGGTCGGCAGTGTTCATGGTGCCGATGATGTAGAGGTTTTCCGGCATAGAGAAGGGCTTTTCCGGCTGGTGCAGAAGGGATATTGCCTCATCCCGGTATTCCAGCAGGAAATAAAGCTCCCCGAACACCTTGGCCAGGTTGCCCCGGTTTATCTCGTCGATTACCAGATAGTGCCGGGCCTCCGGCTTCTGCCGGGCCTGCTCGGCTGCCCGAAGCAGGGGGCCGTCGTGCAGCTCGAAAGCGCCCGAGGCGGTGGGGCGAAACCCCTGCACAAAATCTTCGTAGGCGTAAGAGGGGTGGAACTGCACCAGGGTTACCCGCGCAGCATCGCCGGCCAAATGCCGGGCCAGTTCCCGGGCGACAAAGGTTTTTCCCGTCCCCGGCGGCCCATGGAAGATAACCTGCTTCTTTTCATCCAGCAGGAGTTTAATATTCTTCAGAAAGTCAACGTCAAGGAAGAGTTCATCGGCCAGGCCGGCCAATGATTGGGGAGGCAGGGGGGTATCGGTAGTTTGCCACAATGGTAGAACATCCTTGTCGAAGAAATCGAAACTTCTGCCAATTTCTTTCTCCAGATGCTGCCGAATCTGGCAGATTTTCCGGTCAACATCATCGCCGTGATAACCGGCACGATGCGCCAGGCTTTCCGCGATTTTGGTCTTGACATCACTGGAGACTATTGGCTCAAAGGTATCCGGGAAAACCAGGTGCAGCAAAGCGTGCTTCATGGCGCTAGACGGCAGACCCTGGAGAGAATCCTTGAACTCCCAAGGATCAGCAAGCAAGCTTTTTTGTTCCCCCGAATCCAGTTCTTTCCAGCGTTTAACAAACTCCACCAGGAAGTCCAAATAGCCTGCAATGCCCATCAGCATAAGAATGACCAGACCGGGCTTCAAGCCATCAGCCAGGCTGTCGGGAATGTCCTGTGGCAAGCCTTCTGCCCAGCCGAGCACCGCAACAACATTTTTCCTCTTGGTTTCGGCTTTTATGGAGGCAATAGAAGGGGTGAGATACACAATAAAGAGGGCTTCCGCCGCCAACTGGTGAACCTCTGCCGAACTGCCGGCCAGCTGTTCCCTCAATCCGAGATGGAAACTTTTAACCGATGGGGTAGCTAGAAGCCGCTCATGCAGTTCTTGCAGCAACTGGGGCGTCCAAAGGCTTTTGTCGGGGGTGAAGAGGGAATCGCTGGACTGCAAAGCCCGCTGCTTCCACGCATCAGCCGCCGCATACATCTTTTCGTGTTCGTCCCCGGTTTTTCTGGCGCTCATCTTTAACCTCGCTGACAAAAAATCATGCTGACGCCCGTTCCAGGTTCAGGGCCAGCAGCCGGGCCAGCACGGTTTGCTGGGCCAGGGTCTTCCGGCCAGCAGCCGGGTTGCGCCGGGTGGGAATGGAAGGTATGCTCCTTGCCCAAGCGGTTATTCGGGCGATTATATCAGCTTTACCGAGGCTATAAGCACCTGGTCATTGGGCTGACGCAGGGGGGTGCAACGGCGGGCAAGTTCTCGGTCGGCGCAGGCATCCAGCAATTGCTTTGCCTTTTCCGACTCGGAAGGCTGCGTTCCGGTCAACGCCGGGGTGGCTGGCGCATCAATGAGCATTTGGAGGAAGAAATCGGGGTACGGAATTACTTCGGTACTGCCCTCCGGCAAAAAGGCAGGCAGCAGCTCTTCCCATTTAGGCGTTCCCTGGTCATCCTGCCAGCGCAGCTTATAAAGGTTCAGAATCCCCGGCTTTAACCCGGTAAAGGCGGTCCTGTCCCCTTTGAAATCCGGCGACCTGGCAAAATCAATCAAGCCGGCAAAGAAATCACTGGCAAAATCCATCAACACGATGTCTGAACGCTGAGCAAATAAATTCCGGTCCGAAGACACTCGGACAACCGTCGCTCTGGGCGGGAAATCCAAATACAAGCCTCGCATTTCCTCCGGCAGCTCCAACTCCAGAACCCGCCCGGCGTACAGCCGGTTTCTTATTTTCACATTTTTATAAGGTAGAATACCCTCAAGAAAAGCAGTAACTTCTTCCGGCCCAAACTTCTGAAAATTAGCAATTGAGTCGGGGTTAAAGCCTTCCACATTCGCAAAAAGGAGCTCTTGTTGAGAGCGTGATTGATCAGCGCGCTTCAGGGCTTCCTCGATTTCCGCAGCTGTACGATTGAGGTCCAGGTTGCGATTAGTGGCAAGGATTGAAGCTAAATCAATGCGTTCCAGGAACGCCCCTACGATTTCGTCGTGAAGGCCGTCCCGGAATTCGGAACTAACCGAAACCAGGTCAGCGGCAATCCGGTTAACCCGCTCCAGCATTCGTTTAATAGTCAGGTTATCAAAGCCATCTTCTGCCAGCAGGTTGAACACAATTACCCTTTGGGTTTGCCCATAGCGGTAAAGGCGGCCGGCTCGCTGAACCAGGCGGCCCGGGTTCCAGGGCAAATCGTAATTAACCATGATATGGCAGTTATGGTGGAGATTGATGCCCTCTCCCCCGGCCTCGGTTGACACCAGGAAGCCGGCCTGGTCATTGAAGGAATCGATATTACTGCGCTTCTCCCGCAGGGACATACCGCCGTTAATTCGCGCCACTGGTATTCGGGGATAACGCTCCTGAAGGGCCTGCACCAGATAATCCTGAGTAGCCCGGTACTCCGTGAAAATCAACAGCTTTTCGCCGGCCGCTTGCATCGGCTCGGCGATCTCCGACAAAAAATGCTTCAGCTTACGGTCGTCTTTTCTGACCTCTGAAGCGGCGGCCAGCAGTTGGGCAACACGCGACTGCTCACCCTCAAAGAAGGAAACGGCGGGCGTATCCGCCGCCCGCGCCAAATCATCCTGATTATCGGTCCCTTCAATGAAAGCCTCCGGGTCAAAATCAGCACCCAACATGTCCCACAAGCTATATGAAACAGAGTCAGCCGACGGGGTGGCCTGCAAGCGGGCCAAACGCCGTTCCAATGCCTGTTCAATGGCATAAATGCTGGATGAGGCCAATTTGCGGTATATGGTCATAACAAAACCGATGGCCCGCCCCGGGTTCCCTCCGGCTTCCGAAGCGGCGTAACCTTCTTTCAGGTAGCGTTGCAGCCGTTGGTCAAATTCCCTGGCCGCTTCAGAAACAGGCGCCTCTCTTCGTCTGGTATCCTGCCCGCGAAACAGGAAATTGCCCTCGGCATCGGTTGCCAAACTTTTACGATTCCGCAGAACCACTTCTGCAATAACCGATGGGTCAGTGAACAGTTCAGTAAGCCTTCGGGCCAGGTCAGGACGCAGCAGGCGCAAGAGGTTGAAGAACTGCTCCGAATTGCCCTGATGGGGTGTGCCGGTCAGAAAAATGAACTCATCGGTCAACTTGCGCAGGGTTTCCGCCAGGCGATAACGCTGGGTAACCGCCCGTCCGGAAATTTTGCTGAGGTGATGGGCCTCATCGAAAATCACCATATCCCAATCGCCGGATCCGTTGAAAACAGCGCAGTGGTTCTCCGTCTTGGCCCGATCAATCGACACGATTACCTTATCGTAGCCGGCCCACTGCGACGGCTGATTGATATGAAAGTCCAAACCGTAAATACGGAAATCCTCGTTGAATTTGTACTGCATTTCATCTTGCCACTGGCGAACTATAGAAGCCGGGGATACGATCAACACCCGGCGCGCTGACCGCTGCCGCTTTTTGGCCGCCAGTAACAGGCCAACCTCAATAGTCTTGCCCAGCCCCACGTCGTCCGCGACCAGCCAGTTAGACTGGTCGGAAGTCATAATGCGGAGCACCAGGTCAATCTGGTGAGGAAGAGGGTCCACATCCAGACGATCCAAAGCGCCGGTAACCTGGTTCCACGAATCGAGGAAGTAAGCCAAAGCCTTCAACCTGAAACGGTCAGGGCCACAAGGGTCGCCGACATTCCCTTGCTTCGTGCAGAGCAGGTTCTCGTAAGGCAGCCACTTGCTTTCCCCTGTATTATGGAGTTGTACCAGCACCTGTTCCCGGCCGGCAATGCGGCGGGTTTTAATCACTTCGCCGGTTCCCAGGGACTTTCTGGTATTGGAGCGGGGCGCATCCTGCACGATGTTGCCCAGGTCAAACCCACAGGTCAAATCCGCAAGGGAATGCCGGTCAATCACCTGTTCGCGGCCCCAGCTGACTTTTATCTGTGTATTATGCCCTTCCGTTTCAGAACCAAGAACCACTCCAACAGTATTTCCATACTTGGCAAAGCGGTGTCTGACAAAACAACCGCGGACTGGAACCATATTTTCGGGCTGCTCACTGTTAGCCATACCGGGCCTCCCATTGCTGTTAAATCCCTTCAGGTCGTTACAACCCCAGGTTATCGTGCCACTCACTGGGGCTATACCAGTCTTGTTCCGTAAACCACTCGGAAAGCGTGCAGTATTTTTCCCTGGGCCATTGCCACGCTTGTTCTAAATAATCGTCAAACTGCTCGGCGCTCTCCTCGTGGCGCCTAATCCACTCAATCCGCCGGCGCCAGTCGTCATTACTGCGAAGACCGGCGCGGAATATCGCAAAGGATACAAATGATGGATACCCTTGCACCCACAGTTCGAATTTTTGCCAATCTTCAAACCATTCCGGGTCAATCACTTCTTCAGCGGTATAGCCGTGCCGCAGTTGAATTAAGCTGTAGCAGCTATCCAATGACAAGCTGCTTCGGTTCCAGGTCGGCCGCCAGGCAGCAAGCCGTCGGTCATAGAAATACGTCTCCCACCAATCCGGGTTGCTTTCCCAACAGTCAAGAAACTCCAGGAACCGGAGCAAACTATCGCTTCCCCAAGCCTGCTGCTTAAGCCAGGTTAACCGGTAACTTCGCCGATAGCAGAAATTCCATAACAGTTCCGATATATCCGCCCCCAGCGTGTCTTTGACCGCGCCCAGGGCGGCAATCAGCTCATTAATCAGCAAACGCCATTTAATATCAACAGCTTCAGCAGCGCCCAGGTCAAAATATGCCTGCCGGCGCTCGCTATCGAACTCTTCAACCGGTTCAGGCAGGTTAACTTCTGAGAGCTGGCGCTTATCCATACCTCCCCCCAATTGACGATACCGGTTTCAATAGCAAAGGGCACAAGCAAGCGGCAAATGCAGGCTGTTTGTTCGTGCCCTGCCCGCGTTCATTGATGAAGGGATTGTATCCCTAACCCTTCAGGTGGCGGTTAAAGAACTCTATAGTGCGGGGCCAGGCCAGGGCGGCGCCTTCCTCGTTGTGGCGGGCCCCGGTCCAATCCATAAAGGCGTGGTCGGCGCCGGGGTAGGTATGGAAGGTATGCTCCTTGCCCAAGCGGTTCAGTTCGGCGTCCAGCGCAGCCATGTCCGCCTGCGACGGGTTGGCGTCAATTTCCCCGAAGTGGAACAGCATCGGGCAATTAATGCCTTCGGTCAGGTCAAAGGGGGACTGGTCGGCGGCGCCCCAGGGAGTCATGATGTTGCCGCCGTAGAAGGGGACGGTGGCCTTGAAGATGGGGTTGACTGCGGCCATCAGCCAGGCGATACGACCGCCCATGCAGAAGCCGGTTACACCGATGCGGTCGTTATCGATTGCCGGATTGCTTTTCAGGAAGTCAACGGCGGCGTTCATATCGGCGATAATCTCCGGGTCGCTCAGGTGGCCCAGACGGTCCAGCCGGGGGCCCGACATCGCCTCCTCGCTCAGCCGGTGGAACAGGTCGGGAACCACGGCCACGTAGCCTTCTTCGGCGAAGCGGTCGGCCATAACCTGGTCGAACTCATCCATACCGCCCACGTGAAAGGCAATCACCACGGCAGGAAAGGGGCCGGAACCATCGGGCACGGCGGCGTACAGCGCCATTTCTTCCCCGTTAACAGTCAGCTGCTCCATGAAAGATGGCATAGGGGCATACCTCCAAAGTTGTTTTGGTCTTTGGCTTGAGGCCGGGACGCCGGGCATTGCCGGCGCAGTGGCATTGTAGCAGATTAACGGGAGAGGGGACGGCGGATACACCGGCGCGGACAAGCCGGCCAACCGGCCCCGGCAAAAAGGGCCGGCAAAAAGGGCGGACATAGTTCCGGGCTGCCGGCCTTGCGGTCAGGGGGGCAGCAGCCCCGGAAAAGCCAGGGGCCGGGCGGATACCTCCGCCCGGCCCCTGGTTGGCTGCGCTGCAACCGCAGCGGCAGCGCCGCCGGGTCGGCCTTGCTGGGCTACTGCCGCCGCCGGTACAAATATACCCCGACGGCAATTACCACTACCACCGCCAGCCCGATTATTGCCCACAGCAGCCAGTTGACGCCGCCGGTTTCTGCCGGCGGGGCCGGCGTGGGCGGTATCGGCGTGGCTGTGGGCGGCGAGGGTACTGGCGTGGCCGTCGGTTCGGCGGCGGCCATGGCCGGGGCGGCCATGGCGGTGGACGCGACCGTCGGCTCCGGGCGCACCGCGTCCAGGGAACTGTCCGGCAGCAGGGGGATGGCTGTCGCCGTGGCCGTCGGACTGGGCCGGCTGGTCGGCATCGCCGTGGCGGTGGCCGTTGGCTGCGCCGGCGTTGTTGCCGTGGCCGTCGGCGTGGCCGTTGCTGTCCGCATTACTGCCGGGGGCCGGGTGCGGGTGGGTATGGCCCGCAGGGTCGGCGTTGGCGTCCGCAGCATGGCCAGCGGCCGCCGGGTCGGCGTGGCGGTGGCGGTGGGCAGAGCCGGCCGGGTCGCCGTGGGCGTCCGCATTGCCGCTATGGGCCGGGCCGTCGCCGTTGGCGTGCTGGTGGCGGTGGGCGGCAGCGTTGCCGTGGGGGTTGCGGTGGGCGTGGGCGTGCTGGTTGCTGGCCGCACCACCCGGCGGGTCGGCGTCGGGGTTGCCGCCGCCCGACGTATGGGGGCGCTGCGCACTACTCCGGGCGGCGGCAGGGGCGTATTGGTCGGTGTGGGCGTTGGCGTGGGCGTATTGGTTGGGGTAGGCGTCGGTGTGGGCGTGTTGGTTGGCGTTGGGGTATTGGTCGGGGTGGGCGTGGGCGTCGCCGGCGGCTGCGTGGTGAACCGCACTTTTATGCTGGTTACCTTCACCTGATCCCAATCCTCCAGCCGGAGCGTCAGGTAGCTCACCCCGGTCAGTTCGTCGGTCTTCAGCATCTGCGGCGTCTCCGGGCGTACCAGCGAAATCTTCGCCAGCTCCTCTCCATCAGCGTTGTACGCCCGGAAATGGGTATCGATGTCGTGGCCCGTCGGTTCGGTCATTATGCTGGCGCCAAACCGCCCGGCCATCGGCTCGGTCAGGTCAAAGCGGAACCAGGTTGCCACCAGGCTCCCCCCATCGGCCGCCTCCCGTTCGTTGAAGGACGCCGCCGCCTCTATATCCTGGTTCGCCGCCCGGATGATGTACGGGTCTGCTTCCGTCCCGGCGCCGCTGGCGATGGACCGGTCCGGCGTGGGCGTCGGCGTGTCGGCAGGAGTGCTGGTTGGTGTTGGCGTGTCGGTAGGCGTGGGCGTATCGGTAGGCGTGCTGGTAGGCGTGGGGGTGTTGGTCGGGCTCAGCGTTCCCGTCGGCGTGGGCGTGGGGGTGTCGGTAGGCGTGTTGGTGGGCGTGGGCGTATCGGTTGGCGCACCGCCGGGCGTGTTGGTAGGCGTGGGCGTGTCGGTAGGGGTATTGGTTGGTGTGGGCGTATCGGTGGGCGCACCGCCGGGCGTAGGCGTGGGCGTATCGGTTGGCATGCTGGTCGGGGTGGGTGTATCGGTGGGCGCACCGCCGGGCGTGGGCGTGGGCGTATCGGTAGGCGTGCTGGTGGGCGTGGGTGTGGGCGTGTCGGCCATGGTCGTCGTAGCGGTTGCCGCATCCGAGGCAGCGCTGTTTCCGTCAACGTTCACCGCCCGAACCTTGAAGGCGTACTGCGTGCCGCCGGCAAGGCCGGTTACCTCGTGGCTGTCCGTCGCCGCGCCGGAGAAGGGAACTATCTGCCAGTTCCCGTAATTGCCCGTTCCCGCTTTCTGCTGGTATTCCCACCGGAAGATGCTGGTGTCCTCGGGGTCGGTCCACGCCAGCTTCACCCGGTTGGGGCCGCCGGTGGCGGTCAGGCCCGTCGGCTTGGCCGGCGGCGTCATCGTTGGGAACGGCGTCGCGGGTTGGTTGTTGGCGTTGATGATCCGGACGATCACCCCCTGCGGCGAAAGGGGACTGACGCTAAGGTCTGCGGCCGCCGCCCGAACCCGATACTCGCGCGGGTGGCCGTGCTGAGCGCCCGAGGTGTTGGCGCTCTTGCTGCGGTTGCCTTTACCGACCAGACCCGAGACCCGCCGGCCGCCTCCCGACCACCCCTCGCTGGCTGCATGTCTGTACCGAACCTCCCACCAGGCGACGGCGCTGAGGTTATCCCCGGCCCCCACCGTCCAGCTGACCACCACGTTGTCTTCGCTTACCGTGGCCGTGACCGTCTCGACTAATACGGGGAGCGTTACGGCCGGTTCCGTGGACGGCAGGCCGGCGCCGGTGGAGTTTACGGCGCGAACCCGGAACCGCCAGGTAAAGCCCATATTCAGGCCGCTGACCGTGTGCGTGGTGGTGGCTGCGTCCGAACCGGGGATTGGCAGCCACGGCCCGCGGGCCGCGTTCCCTTTCTTTTGCTGGTACTCGTAGCGCGTGATTGCCTGGCCGACCGGGGCCGTCCAGGTGAGCTTAATGTCCCGGGGGCCGGCCACGCTGCCGGTGGTATCGGTCGGCGCGCCTGGCGTTACGCCGGGCATGGGCGTGTTGGTCGGCGTCGGCGTGTCCGTCGGCGTTCCCGGCGTAGGCGTAGGTGTATCGGTCGGCGTGCTGGTAGGCGTGGGCGTATCCGTTGGCGTGCTGGTGGGCGTGGGCGTATCCGTTGGCGTGCTGGTAGGTGTGGGGGTATCGGTTGGGGTAGCAGTGGGTGTGTCGGTCGGGGTAGCGGTAGGCGTGGGGGTGTTGGTGGGGGTAGCGGTGTGCGTGGGGGTGTTGGTGGGCGGCGCCTCGGTTACCGTGATGGTGGTGGAGGTGGTCGCTTCCAGGTTCACGTTGCCCGTGCCGGCGCCGTCGGGGCCGCGCCAGCTCCAGGTAACCTTGTGGGTCCCCACGCCGAGGTTGGCGCAGGGGCTCAGGTCGACGTTCCGCCCGGCGCTGATGCCGGAAACGCTGGTGGTCACGTTAACGCCGTTGGTGGCGTGCCGCAGCGACGCATGGGCGGCAACCGCCGGCATGCTTGGCCGGGTCTCCAGGTAAGTTGTGCCCTTGTGCTTGGCCGATAACAGTCTGAAACAGCCCTGTTTCGTGGCGGCCCCGCCCAGGGAAATAGTCGAGTCTGCTGCCGATACCAGCAGCGGCGCGGCCTGTACCTTGACTGTTACGTTGTAACTACCGCCGGCGGTTGTTGTGCCGGTGAAGGTGTCCGCGTGCGTGCCGACGGCCAGCGTTTCGCTTCCAAGTGTTTTATAGCTCGGCGACTCACTGGCGCGCACCCGGGCGGAGTCGGTGATGCCCGGCGGCAGGGTGATGGTTGCCTCGGTTGAACTAACCCGGGCCCCTTTGAAAGCGGAGTTGCGCCTGGGCGCCACTGAAGATACGGCGCCGCTGGAATTTGCAACAAGCACGGTGACATCAGGATTAATCACTTTCACGGTCAGGCTGTAGGAGGCGCCGGTGGATGTAGCGCCGGTTACCGTGTGCGTCCCGATCGGCAGCAGTTTGGTCTGTTCTGACGCCACTCCACCACTGGTGCCGGCGAAAAAGTGCAGCCGAATACTAGAGAAGGGAAACCGGACGTCGGCGGTTATCGTTTTCCCCGAGTAAGTCACGTCGTAACCGGCGACAGCGTTAACCACCCCGGTGGGGCTGCCGTCTGCCGGGTTCAGGTTAACACGGGCGTGGATGGTGGTCTGGGCCTGCGCCGGCTGGGACAGGGGGATGAGGCCGGTCAGGAGCAGCGCCAGCAGCCCCAGGGCGAACCCCGGCTTAACCCAGCCTGGTTTTATTGGTGTGAAACGCCGCATCACCCCTCCACTCCCGGAAACTCGGGGGGGGGGGGGGGGGGGGGGGGGGGGGGGTATTTGTTCCGGAACCGGGGCGGTAGCCGCCTGTATCTGTCATAATCTGCCTCGTCAAGTTACAGACTGGTTGAGCAGCCCTTCCCGTCAGGGAAACTGCGGCTACCGATTTTAGCAGATAAGTTCCAACAAGGGAATACTTGAAAGCGAGAGTATTGCCATATTTCCCGGGGGCGGACGGCCGCCCGCGTTCCGGCCAGTCTGCTATAATGGCTTCTGCCCCGGATTCAGCCGGCGAATGCCAGGAGGCGGCGATGATTTACGCTGCGGAGCGCCGTGATATTTCCCTTGCCCTGGGGGGCGATGCCATGATTACCCGCCGGATGCAGGCGTTTCAGGAACCCCGTTTTCTGCGGCTGGTGGAGCTGCTGCGGAACGCCGATGTTTCTCTGGTTAACCTGGAGATGCTGTTCCATGACTATGAGAGCAGTTGGCAGTGGAGCAGCGCGACTTATACCCGCTCTGACCCGCGGAACCTGGCCGAGTTGAAGTGGATGGGCGTTGATGCGGTAACTACCGCCAACAACCACTCCTTCGATTTCTCCGAGGGCGGTTTTCTGACCACCCTGGAACACTGCCGGGAGGCGGACCTGGCCGGCGCCGGCGGGGGGCGCAGCCTGGATGAGGCCCGCGCGCCGGCCTACGTGGATTCGGCCCGGGGGCGTGTGGCGATAATGGGGGCTACCAGCACCTTCAGCGAGCAGTCCCGGGCCGGGGCCGGCCGGCCCGACTTCAGCGGCCGGCCCGGGGTTAATGCCCTGCGCCACCACGTAACCCACCACGTGCCGCAGGACGTTTTCGACACGCTGCGGCGGGCGAACCGGGAACTGGGCTACGCCGAGGAACAGGCTTTTCAGCGACATTTCGGCTTTCGGGGCGAGGCAGAGGCCCTCGACGCTGACCGCGAAATTGAGTTCCTGGAGCGCAAGTTCGTGGCGGATGAGGGGTTCGCCGTCCGGACTACCCTGAACGGGGAAGACCAGGCCGGTATCGGCAACTGGATTCGCGGGGCGCAAAAGCAGGCCGACTGGCTGGTCTATGGCGTCCACTGCCACGAAAGCGGCCCGGAGGGGGAGTTTCACGGCCATTCCCGCCTGTCGCCGCCCCATTTCCTGGTGGATTTTGCCCGCTGGACCATTGACCAGGGCTGCGCCGCCTTCGTGGGCCACGGCCCCCACTTCTTGCGGGGCATCGAAATCTACCGCAACCGGCCCATTTTTTACAGCCTGGGCAACTTCATCTTTCAGAACGAGAGCGTTTTATGGCTGCCGCACGAGGCTTACCACCGCTTTAACCTGACTTTCGACCACACGCCGGGGGATTACCTGGATACCAGGTCCGGCAGCGGAACCCGGGCTTTTGCCGCCGACCCGGTTTTCTGGCAAAGCGTGGTGGCGGTTTGCAGCTATGCCGGCGGCGACCTGAAGGAGGTGCTGCTGTACCCGATCGACCTGGGTTTTGGCCGTCCGGTTCCCCAGCGGGGCCGCCCGCTGCTGGCGGAAGAACCGGTGGCGCGGCAAACCTTGCAGTGGCTGCAGGAAGTTTCCCGTCCCTTTGGCACCCGGATCGCCATTGAGGAGCAGGAGGGCGACCTGGTGGGGGTGATCCGGGTGTAACGGCTATGCCCTTTGCTTTACTCATTTACTTAGAAGGAAGTGCGCTTTGCGGAGCCGACAAGTAAAACGGATAGTTTGCCTGGCCAACTCGCGAAAGCCGGGCGGGCGGTGCATCGCCGGACGGGAAGCGCTGTCCGACGGCAGCTTTGGGCGATGGGTTCGCCCGGTAAGCAGCCGGGACGGGGAGGCGGTTTCCGAAGATGAGCGGCAGTATCGGGGCGGCGCCGAGCCACGGCTGCTCGATTTAATAGATGTGTCGTTGCTGCAGGAAAAGCGAAATAACTATCAGACGGAGAACTGGCTGCTGGACGCGATGCAGCGTTGGGAAAAGGCCGGCGCAGTCCCCAAAGACAAAACCGGGCTGCTCGCTGAGCGGCTGCGGACGCTATGGGTTAACGAATATAGCTCCCTCGGCGGACTCAATGACCGAATTCCGCTGGACATTGCCAGCAGGATTCGACGATCGCTGTGTTTGGTGCAAGTCAATGACCTGCATCTGGCAGTATCCCGGCAGGAGCGCCTCTATGGCATTCCACGAACAAGATTGCAGGGGCGCTTTACGCATAACGGGGCTGAATACTGGCTGCGGGTTACTGATCCCGACTACGAAAATCGCTATCGCCAGTTGCCCCCGGGCAATTACCCGGTGGGCGAAGCCTTCCTTACCTTGAGCCTGGGCGAACCCTTTCAAGGTTATGCCTATAAGCTGATTGCGGCCATCATCCGGCCCCAGGGGGAACTTCAGTGAGCGCAACCCGGTATCCGGTCTTTACTATTGGCCATTCCAGCCATCATCCCGAAGCATTTTTGCAGTTGCTGCGGCAGGGCGGCATCACCCTGGTGGCCGATGTGCGCTCTGCGCCCTACAGCCGCTACACTCCCCATTTCAACCATGATTTTCTTCAGGAAATGCTGGAACGCAATGGCCTGGATTACCGCTTTATGGGGGGCGAGTTGGGAGGCCGGCCGGCGGAGCCGTCCTGCTACGATGCGGCGGGGCGGGTTGACTATGACCGGGTGGCGGAAACCGATACTTTTGCTGCCGGAATCAGCCGGATTGTTCGCGGCGCAGATGAGGAGCGCATTGCGCTGCTGTGTACCGAAAAAGACCCGTTAGACTGTCACCGTACCTTGCTGGTAGCCCGTCAATTAGCTGAAAGGGGGGTTGCCGTCCGGCACATTCTGGCCGATGGGCAGTTGGAAAACCACAACTCCGCGATGGACCGGTTGCTGGGAAAGTTCAAGCTGCCCCTTAACGGCGATCTGTTTCGGCCTCGAACTGAAGTAGTGGCCGAGGCCCTGGCCCGCCAGGGGGACAGGGTGGCCTACGCCAGTGAAAAACCGGCCCCCCGCCGGGATTTCGAGGAGGAGGCTTTTTGAGGCTTTATACCATCGGTTTTACCAGAAAGCCGGCCGCGCGCTTCTTTGGTTTGCTCCGGCAGTCCGCTGCGGAACGGCTGGTGGACGTAAGGCTGAACAATGTCTCCCAACTGTCCGGTTTCGCCAAGCGGGACGATCTGGCCTATTTTCTCCGCAAAATCTGCCGCATGGAATATGTCCACCGGCCCGACCTTGCGCCCACCAAAGAGCTGCTGGATGGTTACCGCAAGGAACATAAGGATTGGGCGATTTACGAGCGTCAGTTCATTGACCTGCTGGAATACCGCTGCGCCGGGCAGCCGGAGCTGCGGAACCTGCTTGCCAACAGCTGCCTGCTGTGCAGCGAGGATCAGCCTCGGCATTGCCACCGCCGTCTGGTGGCCGAGTATCTGCAGCGGCAGTGGCCGGACATTGAAATTATCCATTTGGTTTAGGGGGGCAGCGCCCTCCATCAGAGAGGCTTTTGATGCGCAGACCGTTGACTTTGCCCCGGCGCTGGCCGGCCGCCTTGTTGCTGCTGGCCCTGCTGCCGGTTTTTTCCCTGGCCTGTGGCGCCGCCGCCCCGGCTCCGACGCCGACAGCGGCAGAGCCGGGGCCGGCCGCCGATACAACCGGGCCGACAGCGGCAGAACCGAGGCCGGCCGCCGATACAACCGGGCCGACAGCGGCAGAACCGGGGCCGGCCGCCGATACAACCGGGCCGACAGCGGCCGAGCCGAGGCCGGCCGCCGATACAACCGGGCCGACAGCGGCAGAACCGAGGCCGGCCGCCGATACAACCGGGCCGACAGCGGCAGAACCGGGGCCGGCCGCCGATACAACCGGGCCGACAGCGGCAGAGCCGGGGCTGGCCGCCAATACAACCGGGCCGACAGCCGCGCCGGTTCCGACTGCCGTAAATGCGCCGCCCGAACCGCTGCCGGCAGTGGGCGTTGCCGTGGGTAATCGCATCCCCGACTTTACCCTGGATTTGGTGGGCGGAGCGCAGGTAACGCCGGCCAGCCTGGCCGAGGCGGGAAGGCCGGCCTTCCTGTTCTTTTTCGCCACCACTTGATCGGTCTGCGCCGCTGAGTTGCAGCGGCTGCGGGACCTTTACCCCGAGTACGCCGGGCAGGTGGATTTTTATGCGGTCAGCACTTTCAACAAGGGTTCCGAAAGCCTGGAAAACCTGGAAAAATACCGGGAACGTCGCGGCCACCCCTGGCCGGTAGCTACCACTACCCGCCAGTCTTTGGCCGACCTGAACGTCGCCGTTCAGTCCACCAAGATAGCCGTCAATTCCCGCGGCGTGATAACCTACCGGGACGGGTTCGGCCAAGGGGATGCGGCAACCTGGCGGCAGGTTTTTGCAGACCTGGCCCAGGGCGGTTAGGCAACCCCCGTCCGCCGGCCGAGCCGCGGCTTCTGGTCGGCAGCGGCGGGAAATTGCGGCCAACCCGGCTGCCGGTGGCTGCATCCCGGCCAGGCGGCATGGGCCGGGGAAGCGCAGCTGACCCCCTTTCCGGGCATAGACTCCGGGCATAGACGCAGCGCGGTGGAACGGGAAGTTCGGATTTAACCGAGGGGGCTGAGACGAATGTTGGGCAAGTTTCTGCTGCTTTTAGCGCTGGTGGTTCCCTCCATCGGCCTGGCGGCATCCCTGTACCAGTCGGTAACCAGGACGACGGAAGGGCTGACAGCAGGAGAGCAGAGCGCCTTGACCGACGCCGCATTTCCCCGCCCGGCGCCGGACGTTGGCAGCCAGGTGGGCGATCGGGCGCCGGACTTTACCCTGGAGTTGGCCGATGGCAGCGCCGTAACCTCGGCCAGCCTGTCAGCAGCCGGCCAGCCGACCTTCCTGTTTTTCTGGGCCACCACTTGACCGGTATGTACCGCTGAGTTGCAGCGGCTGAAGAGTATTTACCCGCAATACGCCGATGCTGTCGCCTTCTATGCCGTGGGCGTTCACCCGGGGGTTGTTGAGGATCTGGCAACTCTGGAGCAGTATCGCCGGGAGCGGGAACACCCCTGGCCGGTAGCCACCGCTTCGAGGCAGGTAATGGCAGACCTGAACGTGACCATTCAGTCCACCAAAATTGCCCTTGATTCTACCGGCAATATTATTTACCGGGAGGGTATGGGACAGGGCGACGATGCGACCTGGCATCGGGTATTTCAGGAGTTGTCCGGCAACTAGCGAACAGCGGTATGGCAGCGGAACGGGCTGACAGGGTCAGGTTTACCGGGGTCAGGTTTGCCCGGCGATGCGCTGACCACCGCATTGAAGAATGAATGCCCGGCGCCTGGCATTACAGCGGCAGGTTTGCCCGGCGATGCGCTGACCACCGCATTGAAGGGTCGGGAAAGGGGTTCCGCGGCTAAACCTTTTTCAGCCCGGCAAAACTGAGCAGCAGCCGGCGCAGCTCGCCGCCGGCAAAGCGGACGGCCACCTCGTAGTCGCTGCCCCATTGTTCGCAGGTCATTACCACGCCCTCGCCGAACTTATCGTGCCGCACTGAGTCGCCAACGGCCGGAATATACTCCGGCAGGGATGGCTCGGCCGCCGCTGTCCCCGCGCCGCCGTCCCGGGGCTTGCGCTCCCAGTCGGTCAATTGCGCCGACTGGCCGGCGCCCGCCGGCCTGGGCGGCTGGGCAGCGGCGCCCGGCCGGCTGGCATAGCGCAGCAGGTCCTCCGGGAGCTCATCCAGGAAGCGGGATTGCAGCGTGGGCGAACTGTTCCCCCACAGACTGCGGCGGAAGGCCCTGGTAAGGTACAACCGCTCTTTGGCCCGGGTAATGCCCACGTAGCAAAGACGCCGCTCCTCTTCCAACTCTTCGCTGCTGTCCATGGCGCGGCTATGGGGCAGCAGGCCCTCTTCCAGGCCGACAATGAAAACCACCGGAAACTCCAGCCCCTTGGCTTGATGCAGGGTTATCAGGGTAACCGTGTCTTCCGATTCTTCGTAGCTGTCGGCGTCGGCTACCAGGGAAACCCGTTCCAGCAAGGCCGCCAGCCCATCTGCCGGGTCGGCGGTATTATACTCTTCCGCCAAAGCGATGAACTCTGCGATGTTCTCCAGCCGTTCCTCCGGGTTGGCATCGGTACGGCGGATATAGTCCGCCAGGCCGCTCTCATCCGCCACCAGCCGGCTTAAATCGGCCACGGGCAGTTCCCCTTTAAGCTGGTCGAACCGGGCCAGCAGGTCGCCAAACCGGGCTGCGGCGGTACAGGCCCGGCTGGTCAGGGGCAGCGGCCCGGGCCGGGCCGCGGCTTTGGCTTCCGCCACGGCCCGAAACGCCTGGTAAACCGGAATGCCCTCCCGTACCGCCCACCGGGTTAAGTCCTGGAGCGATTTTTCGCCAATGCCCCGGGGAGGGTTGCTGACCGCCCGGAGCAGGTTCACCTCATCCTGCGGGTTGTGTATAACGGTAAGGTAGGCCATCAGGTCCTTGATTTCCCGGCGCTGGTAGAACTGAACGCCCCCGATAATGCGGTATTTGACCCCATGGCGCAGGCAGGCCTCTTCCAGGGAACGGGATTGAGCGTTGATTCGGTACATGACGGCGCAATGGCCGGGCTTTGCCTGCTGCCGGCGGGCCAGGTCATTTATCTGCCGGATTACAAACTCCGCTTCCTCCGCTTGAGTGTAAGCCTCGTGAACCGTCACCGCGGCGCCGGCGGCGTTGGTGGTGGTCAAATCCTTGGGGACGCGCATAGTGTTGTTGGCGATAAGCCCGCTGGCCGCCTGCAAAATGGTTTGGGTAGAGCGGTAGTTCCGGGCCAGCGCTATAGTCCGCGCCTCCGGGTGATCCTGCCGGAAATCGAGGATATTGCGGATGTCGGCATTGCGCCAGGAGTATATGGACTGATCCGGGTCGCCCACCACGCAGATGTTCTGCTCGGGGCCGGTAAGCAGCCGCGCTAACCGGTACTGGGCGACGTTGGTATCCTGGAACTCATCCACCATCAGGTAATGGTAGCGGCGATGATACTCCTCCCGCACCTCCGCACAATCTTGCAGCGTTCCGACAGCGCGCAGCAGCAGGTCGTCGAAATCCACCGCATTGTTGCGGCTCATCAATTCTTCGTAATGGTGGTAAACCCGCGCCGCCCGCGCCGCCGGGTGGTCGTTATCCAACTGGGACTGGCGGGCCAGGCCCCGGGAATCCAGCAGCAGGCTCTTGGCCCGGGAAATTACACCCTGAACCGACCGGGGGGCGTACCGTCGGGGGTCCACTTCGGCCAACTCCATGGCCTGCTTGATTAAGGCCAGCTGGTCGTCGCCGTCGTAGATTGTATAGTTGGCATCCAGGCCTGCCCGGTGGCCGTGGCGGCGGAGCAGGCGGGCGCAAAAGGAATGGAAAGTGCCGGCAAAAATGGCGCTGCCCTCCGCCCCGACCAGGGTTTGGATGCGGGCTCGCATTTCCCGGGCCGCCTTGTTGGTAAAGGTTACGGCGGCGATGCGGTATGGGCTGACCTGGCACACGCCCACCAGGTAGGCGATGCGGTGCGTGATTACCCGGGTTTTGCCGCTGCCCGGCCCGGCCAGTATCAGCAGCGGGCCTTCGGTGTGCCGCACCGCATCGGCTTGAGCCTCATTCAGCCCGGCAAGCAGGTCTTCTTCTGATTTAATCATAGCGCGCCAATTATAGCACGGAGCCGGAACCGGGTTCCTGCTTGAGCGGCCAGATAAGGGGTATTCAATGCCGGCGTCGGGTTTTTGCCGGGCCGGGAAATGCCGGAAGCGGCGCAGCCGGCAGCCGGGCGGCGCCGTTGGCCGGTGTGCGCCATTATTTTGCCGGTGTTATAATTCTGGCGGCGTTCTATCCGCGGCGCAGCGCTGCGGTTGAGGCCCGCACCGCCCGCCGGTGGACTATTTTGACCGAGGGATAAACCAGGAGGAACCGTGAACATTGGCAGCCAGAACTTGCGCACCCCGGGGCCTACGCCCATTCCGGAAGATATTTACCGGGCTATGTCCGACCCGATGATTAACCATCGGGGGCCGGAGTTCTTCGAGTTGATTACTGAGTGCACCGAGCGGCTGAGACAGGTCTTTATGACCGAAAACGATGTGTTCATCCTCACTGCTTCCGGCACCGGCGCCCTGGAGGCTTCCATCGTTAACACCCTTTCGCCCGGCGATAAGGTTCTGGCTGCCAGCGCCGGTTCCTTCGGCGACCGCTACGCCGATGCGCTGGAGGCCTACGGGGCCGTGGTGCAGCGGGTGAACTTTGAATGGGGCGAGGCGGTGGACCCGGACGCTGTCCGCGCCGGGCTGCGGGCAGACCCGGCGATTAAGGCGGCGATGATTACCCACAACGAAACCTCTACCGGGGTTGCCCACGACCTGCAAAGCATTGCCGGGGTAGTGAAGGGCGAATTCGGCAAGTTATTGCTGGTGGATGCGGTGAGCAGCCTGGGCTGTGTACCCCTGCCAGTGGACGGCTGGCAGTGCGATGTTGTCTCCACCGGTTCCCAGAAAGGGTTTATGATTCCGCCGGGGCTGGCCTTCATCAGTTTCAGCCGGGCAGCCTGGGAAGCGCAGAAAGACGCGGCTATGCCCCGGTTCTACTTCGACCTGGCCGAGGCCCGCAAGTACCTGGAGCAGGGGCAAACCCCCTGGACGCCTAACCTTTCCGCCATGTACGGGCTGCGGGCGGCCCTGGAGAACATTTTCGCCGAGGGGCTGGAAAGCGTTTTCGACCGCCACGCCGCTATCGGGCAGTTTACCCGGGACGGCGTAAAGGCCCTGGGGCTGGAGCTGCTCTGCACCGATGAGGCCCGAGCTTCCAACACCGTTACCGCCGTCAGGATGCCGGCCCGAATCGACGGCGGGCAGCTTATGGAACTGATGCGCACCGAGGAGAATGTGGTGCTGGCCGGCGGCCAGGGCAAGCTGACCGGCCAGATTTTCCGGATCGGGCACCTGGGTTACGTTACTGAAGAACATATTCAGGAAGTGCTGGACGCGCTGGGCCGGGCGCTGCCCAGGGTTGGTTTCTAGCGCGGCAGTCAAGGATTACCGATGACCATGTCCCAGTTGCAGCAGACCATGGCCGCCCTGCGTATGAGCCTGGCGGAACTGCGGAACAAGGAGCAGCAGCTCGATACCCGGATCAGCCAGTTTCGCACCCAACTGCGGCGGCTGCCCCGTCAGGTTATCTACGGCCGGACGCCGCTGGAAGTTTCGCTGTCGGCCATGGGGGAAATCGAGGAGCGGCTGGCCGATGCCGAAGCTACCCGCCGCCGTCTGTTGGCTATCAAGAAAACCGCTGCCGAAGAACTGGCGGCTTTGGAGTCGGTAAAGCAGGTGGACGAAGCCAGGCGCACCCTGGCCGAGCTGAAACGCCGGGCCCGGGCCGGCGATGAAACCCCGGAAGTGCGGGACAGTATTCGCCGCCTGGAATCTTTCATCGCTGAACACAGCAAGCTGGCCGAGCAGGTTATCACCGCCCGTTACCAGGAAAGACTGGAAGGGTAAAGGCGCTGCCCGGGACGGGGAAGGCACACCACGCCGGGGGGCAGCCCAATAACGGATTTGCGCCTACGGGTAATCAGGACGGGTCAAAGCAGGCACACCACGCCGGGGCGGATGCCTGACCCGCCCCGGCGTGGTGGTTGTACCCCGGCGTTGTTGCACCCCGGCGTTATGTTGAAGGCAGCATTTCCCGGCGGGCAGCGGTCATTCCAGGCGGTTGATCACCAGCCCGGTAGGGAGTTTGGGGTAGAAGAAGGTGGACTTGGCGGGCAGACGCTGGCCGCCGCCTACAATAGATTCGAAGGCGTCCATCGGAAAGGGTTTCAGCAGGAAAGCCAATTGCCGCGCTCCGCTCGATACCTGGGCAACCAACCGGTCGGCGTCATGGCTGTAATCGACGCACTGGCGCATGGCGTCGCCCAACAAGGGGCGGAGCGCCTGCTCGTCCAGCGTCCAGGCCTCCGACACGGCCAGCCGGCCCCATTGCCGCCAGTTGACCGACGGCCGCAGCGTCAGCAGACGAGCCGACGACGGTTCGGGGCCGACCAGTCCAACGGCATGCTGCCCCTGGCCGCGCTTTACTACCAAATCGGCCAGGCCCCGACCGCCGATTTGGTTCAAGTCCACCGCTTCTTCCACCTGGAAAAGCTCGGCCAGCCGGTCTTGCAGGGCGGCCAGCTGCTCCGGGGTCAGGCCGCTGACTGCCTTGTGATACGGAAGCAGTTGCAGACCGGGGTCGTCAAACTCGGTAAGCGACATCATAACGTAATTGCCGGCGGCGTCGGGGTTTTCTGCGGCGGAGGCCCTGGCCTGGCGATAGCGAAGGGCGGCTTCATAACGGTGGTGGCCATCGGCCAGGAAAACCGGTCGGTTCGCGAAGAAGGCGGTAATCTGCTGCTGCAACGCCGGGTCGGCAATGAGCCAAAGGGCTACCTGGCCGATATTGCTCCCGGCGTTTCCCGGCGTTTCCATAGCCGGGGGGGTATCCATTACCTGCCGGAGCAAGGGCGCCAATGCTCCGGCGGCATCCCGGTACAGCGTCATCAGCGGGCTGAACTGAGTCCCGGAGGCCTCCAGCAGGGCTGCCCGGTCCTGCACTGCCGGCTCCCGGACAAATTCGTGGGGGAGCACCGAACCGCTGTCGTAATCTTCCACCAGCACGTGGCCGAACAACCCCAGTTGCGAGCGAACCTGGCCCCGGCGCTGGTAGGTATGCCGCATCAGGTAGAAACAGGGCGCCGCATCCTGGCGCAGAACCCCGGAGTTCAGCCACTGCCGGCACCGGGCCGCCGCCTGCCGGTAGCCGCCGTCCGGGTTCACCGGGTCCGGCTGTTCGCCGCCCTCCAGGTGCACCGCATTATAGGGGCTGAGTTGCTGCAATTCCCGCTTCAACTCCGGGCCAATCATATCGTAGGGCGGGCAAAGCAGCCTGGCCAGCTCTCCCGCATTCTGCAAGTCAAACCGGCAACCGCGGAAAGGGCGAAAAACGGCCATAACGCAACCCTCCTGGGGATACTGAACTGATTATAGGCCAGGGCAAACCGCCAAGTCCAGAAAAGCCGGGGCCGGGCGACGGGAACCGTCGCCAAGCCCCCCGGCTTTTGGCTCTTTATCCGGTATGTTATACTTGCCTAGGTTAACTTCGGCACTTTTTGTTGGGGGCTGTTCCCATGTCCGGCGCTATAGAGTTTATTGCTGGTGGCACTGTAACTACCCCGCAGGGCTTTCAGGCCGGGGCTACTTATGCCGGCTTGAAAACCTTTGCCGAGGATAAGCTGGACCTGGCTGTTCTGCTGTCCGAGGCCCCGGCGGCCGCCGCCGGGGTTTTTACCACCAGCACCGTCAAGTCGCCCACCGTTACCGTGAATCGGCAGCGGCTGGGTCAGGGCATACCCATGCGCGCCGTCATAGTCAACGCCGGCATTGCCAACGCCTGCGTGGGCGAGCAGGGTTTCATCGATGCTGAAGAGATGACCCAGCTGACCGCCCGGAAGACCGGAGTCGCGCCTGAGGCGGTCCTGGTCGGCAGCACCGGCGTTATCGGTGTGGAGCTGCCCATGGCGCTGCTCCGCGCCGGGGTGGAAAAGCTTAACCTTTCAGCCCAGGGCGGCGCCGCTATGGCCCGGGCCATAATGACCACCGATACCCGCCCCAAGCAGGCGGCGGTAAGTTTTCAACTGGACGGGAAACCGGTCTGCATCGGCGGCATTGCCAAGGGTTCGGGCATGATTCACCCCAACATGGCGACCATGCTTTCTTACCTGACCACCGACGCCGCCGTAGAACGGAGGTATTTGCAGCACGCTTTGGCCCTGGTGGCGGATGATACCTATAATATGCTGACGGTGGACGGGGATAGCAGCACTAACGATTCAGTGCTTTTGCTGGCCAACGGAATGGCCCGGAACCGGGAAATCACCGCCGACTCTCCGGAGGCTCCGGTCTTTCTGGCCGCGCTGGGGCAGGTGTGTACTTACCTGACCCGGGAGTTGGCCCGGGACGGCGAGGGGGCGGCGCACCTGATTGTGGTCGAGGTGGCCGGCGCGGCCGATTTGGCCGACGCTCGTAAAGCCGCCCGCACCATTGCCTCTTCCAGTCTGGTCAAGTCGGCGGTTTACGGCGCCGACCCCAACTGGGGCCGGGTGCTGGCCGCCCTGGGCCGCAGCGGCGCCGCCGCCGAAGAGGCCCGGATTGACCTGTTTGTCAACGGCGTTTGCATTATGGAGGCCGGCAAACCCATTCCGTTCCACCGGGATGCGGTGGTGGCGCTGATGAAACAGCCGGAGGTTGCTTTCCGGCTGCAACTTAACCTGGGTGAGGGCGAGGCTACCGCCTGGGGCTGCGACCTGACCGAGGAATACGTCATCATCAACAGCGCCTACACCACTTAAACGGCGGCTGCCGGTTAACCAACCCGATTAACTCCACCCGACTAAACTCAGCCAAATCAGGAAATGGAAATCCTCCCGGTCTTACCGCAGACAGCAGCCGGGGAGGCCTCCTGCCTTTCGGAACTATGTTTCAGAACTATGGACGTTAAGATGACCCGGAGGCCGGCGTGGCCGACCGCCAGGTAGCTCCGCCCATCGTGATAAAAATCGGCGGCAGCACCCTGGGCAGCCACGACACCAGCCTTAAAGACCTGGTAACCCTGCAACGCCGGGGCATAAATGCGGTGGTCGTGCATGGGGGCGGCCCGGTAATATCCCGGTGGATGCAGCGTCAGGGCATACCGCCCCGCTTCGTCAATGGCTTGCGGATTACCGATGCCGACAGCCTGGACATTGTGGTTGCCGTGCTGACTGGCCTGGTTAACAAGGAACTGGTCGGCGTTCTGCAGGGGCTGGGGGGCCGCGCCCTGGGCATCAGCGGCATCGACGCCGGGCTGCTGGAGGCCCGCATCGCCAACCCGGAACTCGGCTATGTCGGCGAGATTACCCGGGTCAACCCGGAACCGCTGCAAGCCCTGCTGGCCGGCGGGTTCATCCCCATGCTGGCCCCCCTGGCGGCGCAGGCGCAGGACGGGACAGAACACGCCGGCGGCCCGCTGAACATTAATGGGGATACGGTGGCCGGAGAACTGGCCTATGCCCTCGGCGCAGAACGCCTGATTTTCCTCACCGATGTGCCGGGCGTAATGGATGCCAACGGGCGGACGCTGGCCCGATTGGACCGGCGGCGGGCCAACCTGCTGCTGCGCTCCGATGTGGTTCGGGGCGGCATGCTTCCCAAGCTGGCGGCCTGCCTGCGCGCCCTGGAGCGGTCGGCGGTGGCCGATATTGTGGACGGGCGGGAACCGGGCGCTTTGCTCAACTGCCTGGCCGGGCAAAGCGCCGGAACCCGCATCACCGGCGCTGTTTCGGGCCGGTTCTCCGTCCGGTAGCAGCGGCAGCTTTCGCTTTGCCGGGTTCCCGTCCGTTGGGCGCAGCAAAGCCAGCCGGGGCATAGGGGCTGCCGCGCCGGGGCGTTCCACCGGAAACCACCCCTCGGAGGCCATCGCTTCACCCGCCGGCCGCGGCCGGCCGCTGCGACAACCCAAAGCCGCGGCAGCCGGTTAACACCCGGCAGCACGGCTTCCCGCCTTAGCGAGGCTGACCGGCGATTGCCGGGCTGGCTTTATCAGGAAAATGGCGGGGAAGGCGAAAAGCGAATATAATCAGCCGAACCGTACCGATGGTTGTTGCAGAAATGGCAAAGGCCCTCGCCGGGCCAGCGTGATTACCCGACGTGAAGATTACCGCACCGGAAAAAGCCGCCAGCGTATGGTTCGGACAGGGGTATAGCGCCGCCCCGTCCGGCTGCCGTCAGCCGGGCAGCCGGTTCTTCCCGACTTTGCCCCCGGCTTTTACTCCCGACGCGGGTTGCTGCCAGTGAGCGCCAGCCCGCTTAACGACGCTGAACGGACGCCTCCCCTCTATCCCGGCATTTCCGAAAAGTGGGGAAAACGTTTCAACCGCCTGTCGCTGCTCCTGATAACCGGTGGGTTTGTCGGCGCTTGCTGCGCCTATCTGGTCAACGTTTATGCCAATTGGCTCTGGTTTGAGCAGGTAGGCTACCTGACCACTATCGCCAGAATCCTGCTTTACCAGCTGGCTGCCTTTGGCGTGGCCTTTCTGGTTGCCGGAAGCGTGCTGCTGGCCAACATAAGCGCCGCCCTGCGGCTGGGCATAGGCCCGGCAGTCCGTAGCTTGCCCGCCGGCTTTCTGCGCCTGGTTTTTGTGTGCTTGCGGGCCTTTATTTTTATCGCCATCTTCGGTTCCGCCATTATTTTGGCCCTGAACGCTGCGGGCAATTGGCAGCTCTTTGTGCTGCTGCTTAACCGGGAACCCTTCGGCGTTTCGGACCCGATTTTTCAGCAGGATGTCAGCTTTTACCTTACGTTTTTCGAACTGGCCCGCTTCTTGCAGAACTGGCTGCTGGCGCTGGTCATTATCTCCCTGCTGGTCTCGGCCATTGTGTACGCCTTCCTCTTTCTGCTGCGCGGCGTCAACTTTGCCCTGACCCCCCGCATGCTGCGCCACCTGGCGATACTGGGCGCAATATTGATGCTGATTATCGCCAGTTACCACGGGGTTTCAGTTTTCGGGCTGGTTCTGTCTGAAGGCGGCGTAGTTACGGGAGCGACCTACACCGACGTCCGGGTTCGTCTGCCCATCTACTGGTTTCTGGCGGCCATCGCCTTGTTGTCGGCCATCGGCTTTGGCGTCAGCGCCCGCTATGCCGGCTTGCGGTTGATGGCCGGCTCCTTTACCTTGTGGCTGCTGATGTTCCTGCTGGCCGGCATTCTGTACCCTTTAGCTTATCAACGGCTGCAAGTAGCCCCCAGCGAATTTGCCAAGGAGGAGCCGTACATTCGTTACAACATAGCGGCTACCCGCGCCGCCTATGGCCTGAATCTGGTGGAAGAAAGTTCCTACCCGGTGGCGGAATCGCTCTCCCCCGCGGCCGCCCGGGAACACCGGGACACCATGGCCGGCATCAGGTTGTGGGATTCGCAGCCCCTGCGGGACGCCTATAACCAGCTGCAATTTATGGAGCTTTACTATAACTTTCCGAATATGGATTCGGACCGCTATGTGGTGGATGGACAGCTGCGCCAGGTGCTGGTAGCCGCTCGCGAGCTGGACTTGTCGGAACTGCCCGAAAACGCCGGAAGGTGGGTTAACCGAAAGCTTCAGTACACCCATGGCTACGGGGTGGCCATGAGCCCGGCGACCGGGTTCACCCCCGGCGAGGGGCGCCCGGAATTTTTCATTCAGGATATACCTTTGCAGGGCAAGCTGCCGGTTGCCCGTCCCGAGGTTTACTACGGCGAGGCCCCGGCAGAATTCGTCATCGTCAACAGCAGCATCCGGGAGGTTAACCCGGACGCCGCCTATGGCAATTACGATGGTTCCGGCGGCGTGCCGCTCAGTTCTCCCTTCCGCCGCTTCCTTTACTCGCTCTACTTTATGGACATTAACGTCCTGCTCAGCGGCCAGGTTACCGCGGCAAGCCGGCTTCAGTTCCGGCGCCAGGTGCAGGAACGGGTGCAGCGCATTGCCCCCTTCCTGAAGGTGGACCGGGACCCGTACCCGGCGCTGGACGATGCCGGCCGGTTATGGTGGATTCAGGACGCCTATACGGTTACCCGACGTTACCCTTACGCTGCCCAGAGCGGCGACGGTTTCAACTATATGCGCAACAGCGTAAAGGCCGTGGTGGACGCCTATAACGGCGACGTTACCCTGTATGTGGTTGACCCGGAGGATGCCCTGCTACGAATGTACCGGAATGCTTTCCCCGACCTGTTTACGGAAATGGAAGAGCTGCCGCCGGACCTGCAACGGCATATCCGCTATCCCGTAACCCTGTTCGCCGTCCAGTCCCGAATGTACCTGCGGTATCACGTTACCGACCCTCAGGTGTTCTTCAACCAGGCGGAACAATGGGACGTGCCGCTGGAAACCCGGTTTGGCAAAACCGGCGTTGGCGTTACGCCCACCTACCTGGTGATGCGGCTTCCCGGAGAAGCAGCCGCAGAGTTTGTGCTGGTAATGCCCTTTTCGCCGGCCGGGCAAAAGAAAAACCTGGTAGGCTGGCTGGCGGCGCGCAATGACCCGCCCAACTATGGGCAGCTGAAAAGCTATCATCTGCCCGATGAGCGTCAGATTGACGGCCCCAGCCAGGTGGAAGCCAGAATTGAGAACGACCAGCAGGTTTCCCAGCAGTTTACCCTTTGGGACGGCTCGGGTTCCCGGATTATTCGCGGGCAACTGCTGGTAATTCCCATTGCTGATACAATAGTGTACGTTGAACCGCTGTACCTGCAATCGGAGGTGCTGGCCTTTCCGGAGCTGAAGAAGGTTATACTGGCCGACAATACTAACCTGGTGATGGCCGACTCCATGGCAGAGGGCCTCGCCCGGCTGGCCGGCGGCGCAGCGGCCGCCCGGCCAGATCCCCGGCCGGCCGCCGGCGGGCCGGCGGAGCGGGCAGAACAATTCGAGCAGTTGGCGGAGATTGAGGCGAAAATCAAGGACCTGGAGGAAGGCCTCGAAAGCCTGGAAGAGTCCTTGCAAAATCTACGGAAAACCTTGAGAGGTGCTGGGCCATGAGCAAGAGCAGTGAGTGGATTGCCATCGAGCATAAATATTATGCCCAAACCGTGCGTCGTCAGCCGGTAGTAATTGTCCGCGGCGAAGGCTCCCGGGTGTGGGACGCCGATGGCAAGGAATACCTGGATTTTGTGGCCGGCTGGGCGGTGGACAACCTGGGGCATTGCCACCCGGCAATAACCCGGGCCATTACCGAGCAGGCCGGAACTCTGTTGCAGACTTCCAACCAGTTTTACACGGTGCCACAGCTTCAACTGGCCGAATTGCTGGTGGAAAACAGCTGCCTCGACCGGGTATTTTTCGGCAACAGCGGCGCCGAGGCTAACGAGGGCGCGCTGAAACTGGCCCGCCGCTACGGCAAGCAGCGCCGCGATGGAGCCTACGAAGTAATCACCGCCTTCAGCTCTTTCCATGGCCGCACCATGGCCACCGTGGCCGCCACCGGCCAGCCCCATTACCAGGAAGCCTTCCAGCCCCTGCAGCCCGGTTTCGTTCACGTGGATTATAACGACGTGGAAGCGGTTATGAACGCTACTACCGACCGAACCGCCGCCGTCATGGTGGAGCCGGTGCAGGGTGAAGGCGGGGTGAACATCCCTGACGACGATTACCTGCTGCGGCTGCGCCAGTGGTGCGACCGGCAGGGCCTGCTGCTGATACTGGACGAGGTGCAAACCGGGCTGGGTCGGCTGGGCAGTCTTTTCGGGTATCAGGAATACGGCGTTGAACCCGACGTAATGACCCTGGCCAAGGGCCTGGGTTACGGGGTTCCCATCGGCGCCTTTATGTCTAAAGAGGCGGCCATGGCCCTGACGCCGGGCGACCATGGTTCCACCTTCGGGGGCAATGCCCTGACCACCGCCGCCGCCTATGCCGGCACCAGGTTCCTGATTGACCACGACATACCGGGCCACGTTAAGGCGATGGAGCCTCATTTGCTGGGCCGCCTCAACGAGCTGAAGTCCCGCTTCTCTTTCATTTCCGAGGTGCGGGGCAAGGGCCTGCTGGCGGCCCTGGAGTTTGACCGGGACCTCTCCGGGCCGGCGCTGACCTATGCCAATGAAGCCGGCATTCTCCTTAACGGCGTCAAGCCCAACGCCATCCGGTTCATGCCCCCGTTGAACATCACCGCTGCGGAAATTGATGAGGGGGTCAGCCGGTTGGAGCAGGCCCTGTCCCGGATTTAGGCGGAGGGGCGCAGCGTCCTGCCGGCCGGGAAGTCCGCCGCGGCGCAGCCCCCACGCCCTTAATCGCGGCGCCGGCGTCAGGCGGGCCGGGCCTTTGGCCTTTTGTTTGCTGAACCAAAACCCCGACGGAGGTAATTTGCCCCTATGGCAAAGGATAAAATTGTGCTGGCTTACAGCGGCGGGCTGGATACTTCGGTGGCCGTGCCCTGGCTGAAAGAGGAGTACGGCGCCGATGTTATAACCCTGACCATTGACCTGGGCATGGTGGATTTGGAGTCCATCCGGCAGCGGGCGCTGCAGGTGGGCGCCGCCAAGGCGTTGGCCGTGGACGGCAGAGAGGTTCTGGTCAACGAGTTCCTCTTTCCGGCGCTCCAGGCCGGCGCAATTTATGAGGAACAATACCCGCTGGCCACTGCCCTGGGCCGCCCGCTCATCGCCCGCTGTCTGGTCGAGGCTGCCCGCGCCGAAGGGGCCTTTGCCGTGGCCCACGGCTGTACCGGCAAGGGCAACGACCAGGTGCGCATCGATGTCGGCGTAGCCGCCCTGGCGCCGGAAATCCGGGTAATTGCTCCAATTCGGGATTGGGGCATGAGCCGGGAGGATGAACTGGAGTACGCCCAGGCCCGCAGCCTGCCGATTAACGCCGGCAAAAGCCGCTTTTCGGTGGATGAGAACCTGTGGGGGCGCAGCGCCGAGGCCGGCGAACTGGAAGACCCATGGCTGGAACCTCCGGAAGACGCCTACAGTTGGACCAGGCCGGTTAACGCCGCCCCGGAGCAGCCGGCCCGCCTGGAAATCTGCTTCGAGCAGGGCCGGCCGGTGGCGGTGGACGGCGAAAGTATGGCCGGGGTTGACCTGATTCGCCACCTGAACGTTATTGCGGGAGAGCACGGCGTGGGCCGGGTGGACCACGTGGAAAACCGGCTGGTGGGCATCAAGTCCCGGGAGGTGTACGAAACCCCGGCGGCGGTATGCCTGCACGCCGCCCACAAGGCTCTGGAAACCCTGACCTTGAGCCGGGAACAGGCGCGCACCAAGTTGCGCCTCGCCCAGGAATACGCCGACCTGGTTTACAACGGCCTGTGGTTTACACACCACCGGCAGGACCTGGACGCCTATGTCCGCAGCACGCAGCGTTATGTAACCGGCCGGGTGCGGCTGCGGCTGCATAAGGGGTCTTGCGTCGTCGTCGGGCGGAGCGCCCCCCAAGCCCTGTACCAGTACCAGTTGGCTACCTATGACCGGGAGGATCAGTTCGACCACGCCGCCGCGGCCGGCTTCATCGACATTTACGGGCTGCCAGTGCGCACCCAGAACCAGGCCCAGCCATAGGGCAAGCGCAGCCCAGCCAGGAGGTTATGCCAATGACGCAACCCGACGAAAGCCCGGAGGTTGACCCGGAACAGAATCAAGCTGAGGGCCCGGAGCCGGCAGGGGAGGCCGCCGGCTGGAAGGGCGCTGTGGATTCGGCGCGCCAGCGGTTTCGGCAGCCGTCCGAGTCGCTCCGCCCCGGCTTGCAGCAAATCAGAGAAGTCGGCGGCCGGGCGGCCGCCAGCGCCCAGGATACCGCCGCCTGGCGAGGCATTCAACGCTCCGGAGAACTGATGTCCGGCGCCGACATTCGCCGCTTTGACGAGTTCACTGAAGCGGTAACCAGAGTGTCGGTGGGGCTGCACCACGGTCAGGCAGAGCTGGGGGAGCGGGTAGCCTTGCTGGAGCAGGAAGCTGCGGCCCTCCGTCAATTTCAGGCAGAACTGGCCCGTCGGCTGGCAGCCGTGGAGCGGCGACTGTTCATAACCCCGGAAAACCCGGACCAGGCAGACAACCGACAATAGCTATGAGCCTCCCTACGCTGACTGAAATCGCTGCCGCTTATCCGCCCCGACAGCGTGGGGAATTGCTGGCGCTGGCCGACCGATACCGGCGGCGCAGCGAGGGGGAAATTCTGGAGCTGGCCGCCATCGCCGCTGAAGTGGCGGTCGACCGCATGGTCAACCTGGGGTTGGCGCCGGCTGCGGACCCGCAACTGCTGGAGGCATTCAAGCTGCAATGCCCCAACGTTGAACCGGAATCGCTGGTCGGCAAAAGCGATAAATATCTGAAGAAACTGGGCGACAACGTCAAGGGCAAGTATTTCGAGGTGCTGGTGCGAGACCGGCTGAACGCCGGCGAGTCGGTAGGCGAGTTGCAGCTGGAACCGGGGCAGCTGGCGCAGCTGGCCGAGGCCCCTAACCAGCCGGGCTGGGACCTGGAAATTCTTGACCGGCACGGGGAGCCGGTGGAGCAAATTCAGCTGAAAGCGACCGAAAGCCTTTCCTATGTCAAAGAGGCCCTGAACGAATACCCGGATATTCGGGTGGCCGTACCGGAAGGTGGCGTTGACAGTGAACCCGCCGAAATTATTGGCACCGACATATCCCATCAAGCCCTGGAAGAAATGACTGGTGAGCAGTTGTCTGAACTTTCCGAAGGTTTCCTGGAAAATGCCCTGGAGGTGGCCGCCGAGCTGGGCGTGGACCTTATCCCCCTGTCATCGGTCCTGCTCATCGGCGTAACTGAAGGGCGGCGCTACCTGATGGGGCCGGCAACGCTTCAGGCGACCATGCGCAGCGGCGGACGCCGGCTGGGCCGGGCGTCGGCTTATAACGCCCTGAGCGCCGGCCTGGTCGCCAGCGGTTTCGGCCTGGCGGCGGTTCCGATGGTAATGGGTCTTCGCGTCGCCGAAGCTCGGCTGTTCGCCCAGTTCAGTTTGCAGGATAACCTGCAAACCCGCAGCGCCGAACTGAACGGCCTTCAGCCGCCCGGTTAGTTGGGCCGCCCTTGCCTCGAAAACTGCCGCAGCAAACACGGAGGGGAAAATGACTTTAGCTGACCGGATGCATAAACTGGGCACTGAAACTGCCTTTGAGGTTCTGGCGAAAGCGCGGGCCCTGGAGGCCCAGGGGCAGGAGATTATCCACCTGGAAATTGGCGAACCCGACTTCGCTACCCCGCCGCATATCGTCGATGCCGGTATCCGGGCGCTGCAAGAGGGCTATACCCATTACGGCCCCACGCCCGGCCTGCCGGAACTGCGGGAGGCGATTGCCCGCAACAGCCGCGAGGTGCGGGGCATCGACACCAACCCGGCCCAGGTGGTGGTTACCCCGGGGGCCAAACCCATCATGTTTTACCTGATTCTTGCCCTGGCGGAACCGGGCGCCGAAGTAATTTACCCCAACCCCGGCTTTCCCATTTACGAATCAATGATCCGCTTTTCGGGCGCAACGCCGGTGCCGATGCAGCTTCTGGAAGAGAAGGACTACCACCCGGACCTGGCTGACCTGGCCGGCAAAATTACCGACCGCACCCGGCTGATTATCATCAACTCGCCGGAAAACCCCTGCGGGTCGGCTTTAACCAGAGATGAACTGGAAATTATCGCCAACCTGTCCCGAGGCCGCAGCCTGTACGTCCTGGCCGACGAAATCTATAAGGACATTCTCTATACCGGGGAACACCACAGCATCGCCGCCTTTCCCGATATGGCTGGTCAGACAATCATCCTGGACGGGTTCTCCAAGAGCTACGCCATGACCGGCTGGCGGTTGGGCTATGGCATTATCCCCGAGGAACTGGTTCCGCATATTGCCCGTCTGGCGGTGAACAGTGTCTCCTGTGCCGCCTCTTTCAGCCAGCGGGCCGCCATCGCCGCCCTGGACGGCCCCCAGGATGCGGTTCAAGCCATGGCTGCCGAGTTCGCCCAGCGGCGGCGGCTTATTGCCGATGGGCTGCGCAGCATTCCGGGCATCAGCTGCCCGGAGCCTGAAGGGGCCTTCTACGTCTTCCCCAGCATCAAAGAGACCGGCTTGAGCAGCGCCGACTTTGAGACCCGGGCCTTGAATGAAGCAGGCGTGGCCCTGCTTTCCGGTTCTGCCTTTGGCGAATTCGGGGAGGGCTATGTGCGGTTGTCCTATGCCAATTCCCAGGAGAACATCCGGAAGGCTCTGGAGCGGCTGTCCGACTTTGTCGCTGCGCTGCTCTAAAGGGTTCCCCGGCCCGGCATAAAACCCGGAAAGGCCCAGGCCCTTTTTGGGGCCGCCGCGCCGCTTCTCCGGTTATGGTTTTCTTCCTGAACCTCAATGCAAACCGGGCCGGTTTGCGCTATACTACCCCGGCAAGGGGCGCTTGCGTCCTACACCCTGACTGACGGGGGCATGGCATGGAGCTGGGTCTCAGCGAAATTCAGCAGATGTTGAAAAACAGCGCGCGGGAGTTTCTGTCGCAGGAATGCCCCCTGACGCTGGCGCGGGAGATGGAGGAAGACCCGCGGGGCTACACCGATGAGTTGTGGCGGCAGATTGCCGGGCTTGGCTGGCCCGGGGTGGCCCTGCCGGAGCAGTATGGCGGCACCGGGGGCAGTTTTCTGGATTTGGCCGTGCTGCTGGAGGAAATCGGCCGCTTCCTGATGCCCAGCCCCTTCTTCTCTACGGTGATACTGGGCGCGCTGACCGTGCTGGACGCCGGCAGCAATGCCCAGAAGAACGACCTTCTGCCCCGCATTTGCAGCGGCCAGTTGCTGATGACCCTGGCCTTGACCGAGGATTCCGCTACCAGTGAACCCTGGGGAATCAATACTGCCGCCACCCGGGAGGGCGGCGGTTTTAGAATCAACGGCAGCAAGTTGTTCGTCCCCGACGCCCATGCGGCCGACCTGCTTCTGGTGGTGGCCCGTACTGCGCAAACGGATGACCCGGCCCACGGCATCACCATGTTTATTGTACCGGCGGGCAGCGACGGCCTCTGCATCAATCAGCTGACCACCATATCCTCCGACCGCCTGTGCGAAGTGGCTCTGAACGGTGTATATGCGCCGGCAGAGTCGGCGCTGGGCGAGGTGGATGAAGGCTGGCCCCTGGTTGAACGGGCCCTGCAGCGGGCGGTAGCCGGCAAGTGCGTGGAGATGCTGGGCGGCGCCGATGCGGTGGTGGAAATGACCGTCGAGTACGCCAAACAGCGCACCCAGTTCGGGCGGCCGGTGGGCGCTTTTCAGGCAGTGCAGCACCATTGCGCCGATATGGCTACCGATGCGGAATGCTGCCGCTATATTGCCTACCAGTCGGCCTGGAAAATCGCCGAGGGCGAGCCGGCCGCGCTGGAAGTCGCCATGGCCAAAGCCTGGGTCAGCGCCGCCTACCAGCGAATTTGCAACCTGGCGCACCAATGCCACGGGGCCATCGGGTTTACCCGGGAACACGACCTTCAGCTTTACACCCGCCGCGCCAAAGTTCAGGAGCTTACCTACGGGGATGTCCATTTCCACAAGGAAATGGTTCTTCAGCAGCTCGAAAGCCGTTAATTGCCCGGTGAACCCGGCAGCGTCGGGGGCCGCCATAAAGGAAAGAGACAGCATGACTAGCGGCGAATGCATCTTTTGCGGCATGGCCCGCAATCCAACCCACGAAGCGGTAATATACCGGGACGACCGGGGGTTTGTCGTTCGGGACATTAACCCGCAAGCTCCGGTGCACCTGCTGGTAATCCCCAATATGCACCTGACCTCGCTGGCCTACATCGGCCCCGGCCAGGTTCCCGTAATGGGACACCTGTACGTTGTCGCCGAAGAAATGGCCCGCCGGGAAGGGGTTACCCTCAGCGGCTACCGGCTGACGCTCAATCAGGGCCGGGACGCAGGCCAGGTTATCGACCATCTGCATCTGCATCTGCTGGGGGGCAAGCCCCTGCCTGCGTTGGGCTGACTCAGTGCCAGAGTTCACCGTCATGAACAGCCCGGCTGCCAGGCAGCAGCGGCAGGCGCAGCTCCGGGAGCGGGTTGAGCGGCGGGTGGGCGACTTGCCCGCCAGGCTGCAAGCGCATATTTCCCGCGCCCGGAACATTGCGCGGGAACTGGCCATATGCCACGGCCTTGAGCCGGAGCGGGCCGAGCTGGGTATTCTGGCCCACGACGTGGCTCGCGCCATGCCCGGTTCAGAGCTTATGGAGCAGGCTTTGCGCCTGAGTCTGCCCGTTGGCCTGGTAGAACGACAGGTTCCCCTGCTGCTGCACGGGCCGGTGGGCGCCGAAGTTCTGCGGCGGAATGACGGGCTGGCCGCCAGTGGCGAGGACGGCGACCTGTACCAGGCGGTTTACTGGCATACTACCGCCCATCCAACCCTGGATTCTCTGGGCAAGGTGGTGTTTCTGGCCGATAAGCTGGACCCGAATAAACGGAAACGTTACCCTTACCAGCCCCGGATTCTGGAACTGGCCCGGGAGGACCTGGACAAGGCGATGCTGGAGCTGCTGACGCGCCAGATTGTAGATTTGGCGCAGCGCGGCCTGCTGGTGCATTCCATGATGCTGGAAGCGCGCAACTCTTTGCTGACGGAAATCAGCCGGGCGGCGGAGCGCGGCTGAAAGCTGTCCTTCGGCTGGTACGCTGACCGCGGCTGAAAGCTGTCCTTCGGCTGGTACGCTGACCGCGGCTGAAGGCTACAGAAGGGCGCTGTTGGCAAAAGAACGCAGCGCATCCAGCGAAGTGTACCGGAACCGGTAACCCAGAGTCTGCTTCAGCTTGCCGATGCTCATGATTATGGGGTAGCGGGCCGCATCCAGATCCATTACGGCAGTGGCGGGAAAACCGGCAGCCTGGCGGCTTAAGGATGCCAACGGGCGGGTCAGGAATCCGGGGCCGAGCGAAAGCTTGCCGTGGGTGGTCTCGGCCAGCTCCCGCAGAAATACAACTCCTTCTCCCGCTATGTTGAACACCCCGGCCTCTTCCCGATGGATGAATTCGATTAATACCTGAACCAGGTCGTCTTCATGCAGAATCTGGAAGGGGAGATTTGCGCCCTGCCCCGGCAGCCGGAAGGGAATAAAAGCGCGGCCGGTTGCCAGGTCAGCGCTGGGCCCCAGAACGGGGCACGTCCGCAGCACGGTTATGGTCAGGTTTGCGCCGGCCTCGGCCAGGGCCGTGAGGATTCGGTCGGGTTGCAGGTTCGGAAACCCGGCCGGCGTGCTTTCCAGGCAGCGGGCCGGCCAATCTTCGGTTAAGGGTATCGGGTTGTCGGCAAAGGCGCCGTAAACCCGATGGGAGCTGAGATAAATCAAGTGTTTGACGCGGCCGGCCTGCACCGCCTTGAGCGTTCCTTCCAGGGCCGCCGCGTTTCTTGCCGACACTTGCAGCCTTTCCCGGTGGGTAAGCGCGGCGCGATTGACGCAGGCCAGGTGCACCAAAGTGTTTACCCGTTGACGGCGGAGCAAGCTGCCGTCCAGTTCAGTTACGTCCTGCTGGTAGGCACGGATGTTATGAATCGGAAAGGGCAGGGGGTTAAGATCGAAAGCAACCAGCCTTCCCGGGCCGCCGACAGCCTCTAACTGCTGCAACAGACGCGTGCCGATGTAGCCGGAGGATCCGGTGATAGCAACGACTTTAGGTTCTCCGGGCATAGGCAGCCAACCTTGCAGTCTTGCGTTTACGGCGAAGGGGACAGCCCCGGCAGGGCATGGAGCGCCGCTCGGGCGGCGTTCCGGCCGCTGCGTACCGCTCCTTCCATGGTAGAGGGCCAGCCGGTGTCCGTCCACTCTCCCGCCAGGTACAGGTTGCTGACCGGCGTAAGCGGCCCGGGGCGCCATTGACCGGCCCCGGGAAGGCAGCGAAAGGTGGCCTGCCGCTGCTTGACCAGCAGCGCCCGTTCCAGTTTAGCCTTGCGCGCTTCGGGAAAAACGACGGCCATTTCGTTCACCAGCAGGTCGGTCAATTCTTCCCGGGGCCGGTCAATATAGTCCCATGCTGCGCTGACGGATACGGAGAGATACTGACCCGGACGGGAGCTGGCGGTGTCAAGAATGCGGCTCTTGTTGAACACCCACTGCAAGGGGCTGTCCACCAGGACGCAGAAGTCCAGGTTCAGCACCGGCCGATCGTACCACAGGTGCAGGTTAACAATGGGCGACCAGGTCAGGTTGCCAATCCGCTCAAAAAAAGCCTGGGTTACCGCTTCTGCCGGCAGCGCTCGCAGCAAACCGGAAAAGGGCAGGGCGCTGACAAAGGCTCGGCCCGGTATAACTGCGCCGGAGGCCAACTCAACGCCGGCCGCCCTTGCCGGGGATGGGTAATCCCCCGGCGCCGGCCGGCGGCGCGGCGCCAGGGTTATGCTGCGGACGGGCTGACCCAGCATAACCCGGACGCCCAGCCTATCCAGCAGCCGCAAGGCCGGCGCCCCGATGGCCGGCAGCAAACCGTCCCGGGGGTAGCCCACGCCGGCCGGCTGCCTTCTTCCCTTAAGCATCCCTTCCTGGATAATCATCAATCCCATTGCGGCGCTGACCTGCCGCACGTTATCGTTGAGGGCCGGTTCCACCACCAGGTTCCAGAGGTTGCGGATGGCCGGCTCGCTCTGTCCCTGTTCCCGAAGCCACTGGTGGAAGGTAATCTGCTGCAAGCGTGGCCGGGTGCGGTCGGTGAACCTGGCCCGGGCCATGCCGGCCATAACCCGCAGTTTGTCGCCCGGGCTTAAGTGGGGGTATCGGATAAAAGAGGGCAGCAAATGGAACGGCGCCGGCAGGGGGGCCGCAGCCAGAACGCCAACCCGGCCTTGTCGGTTCAGCACTGGCAGGCGCAGCCGGGGTTGCAGCTGCCAGCCCTGGCGGACGCCCAGCCGCTCCAGGAATTGCAGGAACTGGGTACAGCAGCCCAGGATAATGTGCTGTCCGTTGTCCACCGGCTGGCCGGTGGCGGCATCAATGAAGGAAAAGGCGCGGCCCCCCAGGAATTTTCGGGCCTCAATCAGGGTTACCTGACCGCCGGCGTCCCGCAGGTGAATTGCCGCCGCAATGCCGGCGATTCCGCCGCCCAGCACCACCACATCGGCTGCCGGCGCTGTCAGGGGCAAGGGAAGCCCTGCCGGTTCCGGGGCAGCCGGCTGGCCGCCCAGGCGCGGGCCATCAGTTGCAGTTTTTCCGCCGTGGACAGGCTTACCCGGCGGTGCAGCACATCGAAGTTCACCGCTTCAATACGGTCCAGCACCCGGCTGTAGATGAGACCCAAAGCTGCCGGGCAAGCCCGGGAACGGCGCGACAAATAAGGCAATAGTTGAAAGCCGCTGCGGAAATAGTCCCGGGCCCGATGGGTTTGGAACCGCATCAGCGCAACGAAGGCGTCGTTAAAGGTTTCTGCCTGCAATTCCGCTTCCGAGTAGCCGAAGCGCGCCACCTCATCCTGGGGCAGGTAAATGCGGCCAAAAGCCAGGTCTTCCTTCACGTCCCGGCAGATGTTGGTAAGCTGCATGGCCAGGCCCAGGTCGATGGCATGGTCTTTAGCCCGGTGGTCCTGGAACCCGAAAATATGGAGGCAAATCAAACCCACTACCGAGGCTACCTGGTAGCAGTAGCGGCGCAGCTCGGCGAAATCCCGGTAGCGGTTCTTTACCAGGTCAGACTCCACCCCGGCCAGAACCTCCTGAAAATAGTCCTGGGGTATCTGGTGCCGTTCCGCTATATCGGACAAGGCGAAGAACACCGGCTCGGTGGCCCGGTTCCGGTAGCAGTGGTTCAGGCGGATGCGCAGGTCAGCGAGGGTTCGCAGCTTCGCGGCGACCGACCCCTCGACATCAACGGCGTCGTCGCAGTAGCGGCAAAAGGAATATGCCACGTAAATCGCCCGCCGCTGCCGGTGGGGCAGCGTGAGAAAGGCATAGTAAAAGTTCCGCGCTTCCCGCCGCGTAATGCGCCGGCACTCTTCATAGGCGGTTTCCAGGTCAGTCAAGGCGAACCTTCTCCTTCAGCGTTCTGCGGAGACCGGGCAATGCACCGGACAAGCAGCCGGATTTGCCAGGGGACGGCGATTAACATCCCGCAAGCTGTTCCGGCGGCCCGGAGCCTGGCCGTCTTACATTTGAGCCAGCCGGCTACCGCGCCGCCGGCCGGTTTTATTGCAACCACAACCGGCCTGGGTTCAAGCGTGCCTGGGCCGGCCCGGGCCCACGCCCAGTTTGGAACCCAGCCAGGTGGAAAGGAACAGAAAAGCCTTAACCCGCCGGGACAAGGACGGGCGGGCCGTCAAAACGTCGTACCGCTGCCGGCGGATGGCCGCCAGCACTGCCATGCCGCCGCGGGTGAACAGCGCAGCGTCCAGCCGGGCCGGGCCGGTCAAGGCGGGAAGCAAAGCCGCCCCCGTCTGAAACAACTCTGCCGTCCGCGCCACCTCAAAGGCCAGCAGACCGCGGAAAGCGTCGTTGCACACTCCCCGGGCCAGGTCCTCCTCGGCGTAGCCGAAACGGGCCAGGTCCTCCAACGGCAGGTAGAGGCGCCCCTCAAGGTAGTCGCGGGCTATATCCTGCCAGAAATTGGTCAACTGCAAGGCGGTACAGGTAGCATCGGCCAGCCGCTGCCGCTCGGCATCCCGGTAGCCAAAAAGGTACAGGAACAAATGCCCCACCGGGTTGGCCGAATGCTCGCAATAGTTGAGCAGGTCGGCATACGTGGGGTAGCGCTGAACCTGCTGATCCATCCGGTTAGCCTCAATTAACCGGATGAATGGTTCCGGCGGCAGGTCGAAGGCCGCGATAGTCTCGCTCAAGGCAACCATTACCGGGTGGGTCGCGGCGCCGGCATAGCAGGCTTCCAGTTCCGCTTGCCACCGGTCCAGCAAAGCCAGCCGGTAGGCTCTGGTATCGCCGCCGAAGTCGTCGGGCAAGGACAACCGGGCGTCAATCGCCGAAGCGCCGGCGCCCGGGGCCGCTTCATCTCCCAGGTCGTCCACGGTGCGGCAATAGGCATAGACCGCGTAAATATGCCGCAGCCGGTTCGCCGGAATCAGCCAGGAGCCGACAGTAAAGTTCTCGTAGTGGCTCCGGGCCAGTTGCCGGCAATAGCGGTGCGCCGCTTCCCGGGTCCAGGCTGCTGAACCGGCTGCCGGGGATGGTTCGGTCATAGTCAACTTCCTCGTTCCTGACGCGCCGCAGCAGCGGCGCAGGGCCGGCGGGCCGGCGGCGGGGGCATCCTGTTCTACTATTGATTTCACTCTGACCCCGGCGGGCCGGCGGCGGGGGCATCCTTGCCGGGCGGCATGCTACCGGTCGCGCTCCATTGCCGGGGAACCGGCAAAGGCCTTTGCCTTGCGACGGTAGCGGCCCAGGGCCAGCAGGGGCCAGCAATTACGGTACATATGGTAGTTAATCATGAAGCCGGCGGGCAAATCCAGGCCCTGATAGTTCCGTTCTCCCGGTTGGGGGAGGGTTTTGGGCGGTTCGCCCTGGATGTATCCGGGGAACCCGACGCCGGTAAAGTATGGTTCGTCCCATGAGCCATCCGACTGCTGGTTCTTTACCAGGTAATCGATGCCCTTCCGTACAGCCTGGTGGCGCACCTCCCCGGCGGCCAGCAGGGCCAGCAAGGCCCAGGCTGTCTGCGATGCAGTGCTGGGGCCGGCCCCGTGGAGTTGCCGGTCCACGTAGGAACCGCAGCTTTCGCCCCAACCGCCGTCGGCGCCCTGATGTTCCAGCAGCCAGCGCACGGCGCGCCGTATGCATGGTTGACGCATATCCTCGCCGACCGCTTCCAGGGCCGGCAGGACGGCCCCCACGCCATAGATGTAGTTGACGCCCCAGCGTCCAAACCAGGAGCCGTTGGCTTCCTGCTGCTGCATAATGAAGTCGCAGGCGCGTTTCACCGGAGGAAAGGCCCGGGTATAACCCAGCCGTCCGAACATTTCCACCACGTGGGCCGTTACGTCCACACTGGGCGGGTCCAGCACCTCGCCGAAGTCGGCAAAGGGCAGGCTGGTCAGATACCTGCGGTTATTATCCTTATCGAAAGCGGCCCATCCGCCGTTCCTGCTTTGCATAGCCAACAGCCACTGCACGCCGCGGTCAACCGCCGCTTCCCTGGCCGGTTCCTCTTCCGGAGTCAGCCGGGCCCGGGACAGGGCGATGATTACTTCGGCCACGTCATCCACGTCCGGGTAGGTGCGGTTGTGAAACTCGAAAGACCAGCCGCCGGAAGGCGCCCGGCCGGCCTTCACCTGCCAATCGCCGGGCGCGTCAATCTGGCGGGAGATGAGCCACTGGGTAGAGGCCTGAACCATTGCGTCATCCGGGGCCACGCCAGATTCCAGCAGCGCCTGCTGTACCAGGCAGGTATCCCAAACCGGAGAGAGGCAGGCCTGCACTGTGCAGGTATCCTCATCCTCAATAGCGAAGCCCGCAAACCCGTGATAGCCCTTTTCCAGCGCCGGGTGGTCGCTGGGCAGGCCCAGGCATTGCAGCGCCATCAGAGAATAGACCCAGGGGGGTTGAATGCCGCCCCAGGAGCCGTCCGCTTCCTGCCGGTTGATAATCCACTCCAGAATCCTGCGCTCCGCCTCTCTGCGGAAAGGGTGAACGGGCAGCTTCCGGTAAAGGCCAATCAGCCGATCCAAATGGTAGAAAAACCCGGCCAGGCTGAAGGTGGCGCCGGGGCTGGGCAGCGCGTAGTCCACCTGATCCCGGGGCATCGGGTAAAGCTCGTCTATATTGGCTTCTGCCGGCACCGGGCAGACCGGCTGGCGGGTGAGGATGATTAGCAGGGGTACAATAGTTCCCCGGGCCCAACTGGCGAATTCGTAGATGTTCAACGGCGCCCAGGGGGGCAGAAAAATCAGTTCCGGCGGCATGTTGGGCGTCCCCTTCCAGTCCCACTGGCCGAAGAGGGCCAGCCACACCTTGGTGAACACCCGCACCGACGGCACGCCGCCCCTGGAGAGGATAAACCGACGGGCCCGGCGCAGCGGTTCCCGGTCGGCCGGGCAGCCGGCCAGTTTCAGGGCAAAGTAACACTCTACCGAAGTGCTTACGTCCCCGGGGGCGCCATAATACTGGCCCCAGGAGCCGTCCGCTTGCTGCTTGCCGAGAATGTAGTTGGACATCTTCCGCCAGCGTTCAGCGTCTTTCCGACCCAGGAAGCAGGACAGGAAGATATACTCCGCTTCCATGGTGGGGTTGGATTCCAGCTGACCCCACCAATAGCCTTCGGAATACTGGCGCTGCCGCAAGTAAGCGTGGCACCGGGCGATGGCCTCATCCACCAGGGTTAAACTCTCCCGGGCCGACCGGTGAACCAGCGCGCGCGCCTGCTTGTCTGTACCGGCAATCACTGCTGAAACTTCCCTCTGCCTATCGGTTTCCGGCGCCGGCGAATTTGGTAAACCAGCAGACCGCCTGCTCTAAAGCCGCTTCAACCGGACTTTGGGGCAGGCCCAGATGGTCTATAGCCTTCTGACAATTAACATACACAGGCTGCTGCGCCACTTGCAACCCTTCCAGCGGAATGTGCGGCTCCCGACCCATTAAACGGCCTTCCACCGCCGAATCCAGGCGGGCGGCCAGCAGAGCCAGCCAATAGGGAGCGCGCAAGCGGGGCATCGGGCGGCCGGTAATATCGGCCAGAAGCTGAAGAAGCTCCCGCAAAGTCAGGTTACGGTGGCCCAGCACGTAGCGCTGCCCTGGTTCGCCCTTTTCCAGGGCCAGAATATGCCCGGCGGCCACGTCCGCCACGTCCACCACATTCATTCCGGTAGCCACGTATGCCGGCATCCGGCCCCTGATGAAGTCCAGGATAATGCGGCCGGTAGGCGTAGGCTTCACATCCCAGGGGCCGACCGGCGCGGTAGGGTTGACCACTACCACCGGCAAGCCCTGCCGGGCCATAGCCAGGGCAGTTTGCTCCGCCTGGAGCTTCGACTTTTTGTAATGTCCCACCGGGACGGCATTGCTGTCGGTTCCCGCAGAGCCGGCGTCGTCCTCGGAAGCCAAACCCCGGCGGGGCCGCCGCAGCGTGCCGACCGTGCTGGTATAGACCACCTTCGCTGCGCCGGCCTGTCTGGCTGCGTGCAGCGCATTGGCTGTACCCGCTACATTGACCCGGTAGATTTGGGCCGGGTCCGGCGCCCAGAAGGTATAGGCAGCGGCGCAGTGAAAAACTGCCCGGCACCCCTGCGCCGCCCGGCGCAACGAGTCGGGTTCCAGCAGGTCGCCAGGGACTTGTTCGATGCCGGTATCTCTGATTGTCAGGTCGTTGGCGCCGGGACGCACCAGGGCCCGAACCTCGTACCCCTGCCGCCACAGAGCGCGGGCCAGGTTTCCCCCAATGAAACCGGTGGCGCCGGTTACCAATACCTTCATGCCGGGGCGGTTGGCGCTCGGTCGCGCCGCAAGGGTTCTTCGGACGGCGCCACACCGAACCGGTAAGCCAACGCAAAGCGGGCGAGAACACTGCCCGCCGCTCGCGCCTGGCGAGCCAGATGCCAGACGCCTGGGATGCTCCAGGGGTGGGTTGCCATATAGCGGGCAGCGCCGGCAACGCTGTCCGGCGGGATTGCTAGCAGACAACCCGGCAGCCGCTGCCCGGCGGGGTCCAGCACCGCCCGAACTGCCAGGAAGGGAACCCCGGCCTGACGCGCCGCAGCGGCGGCCCAGTAATCTTCCAGATTGACGATGCCGGCCCGGTAGCGCTGAAAGGCCTCCCGCTTGGCCCGGGGCGAGGTCAGCGCCGCCGCTGCCGTCAGCGACGGTCCGGCGCGCCAGCCCACGCCGCCGGAGAGCGCCCTTTGCGCCCGCTTCAGCATCAGGCTGTCCGGGCCCGGCGCGCCGGCCTCTGGGTCAACGCCGGACAGCAGATAGCGGTCGGGCAGACACAGGTCGCCGGTGCGCCAAGCCGGGTTCAGCCCGCCGGCGAAGCCCAGCAGCAGCGCCTGGTTAGGCTGCCGGCCGGGCTCCTCTGGCGGGTTCTGGCGGGCCAATCGAGCCAGCAAGGGCGGGAGGTTGTTCTGAACCGATTTTCGGCCCATCCCGATGACCTGAAGCTCGGTTTCTTCAGCCAGGTTAAGCCGGCAGCCGCGAAGCCTTTCTGACGCCGGGGCTGCCTTGAGCCGGGGCAAAGCAGCCCACAGGCCGGCCAGTTCGTACCTGGTAGCAGCGACAATCAGGAGCATAAGCGGCCCGCTGTTCTAGGCAGCGGTGATGCCTCCTTTGTGCGCCGCCCCGGATTTAATGAGCGTTACCCAATCCCGGGGCGTGGCAAGGGCCTGAAAAATGGTGGCCGACTCGAAGCCGCAATGCAGCATGCAGTTGGCGCAGCGGGGGTCTTTTCCCACCCCGTAGTTCTCCCAAAGCTCCGCCTCGTAGAGGGCGGCTACATCCGTCACGTGGTCATCGGCCAGGGGGTAGCAGGGCTTGCGCCAACCCAGGACCGTGTAGGTGGGGTTAGACCAGGCGGCGCACTGGTATTCCCGGCTGCCCCGCAGAAAGTTCAGGTACAGCGGGTTATTGTAGAACTTCATTCCCTTAATGCGCTCGGGGGCCAGCAATTGGCGAAAAATGTCCCGTGATTCGCTGCGCCGGAGGAACAAGTCCCGGTCCGGGGCGTCCTCAAAGTCATAGCCGGGGGAAATCATGGAGCCTTCCACCCCTAACTCGCTAACGTAACGGAACATCTGGTGCAGGTCGGCCACATCGCTGCTGCGGAAAACAGTGGTGTTGGTGCAAACCCGATAGCCCTGCTCCAGGGCGGCGGCAATGCCGGCCGCTGCCCGCCGGAACACCCCCGGCCGGCCAACCGACCGGTCATGCCCGGCTTCCATTCCGTCCAAATGCACCACCCAGCAGAAATACCTGGAGGGCGGTATTCTGGGCAGCATTCGCTCCAGCAGCAGGCCGTTGGTGCAGCAGTAAACGAAGTACCGCTCTGCCACCAGCCGGTTGACCATCTGGTCGATTTGCGGGTGGATGGTTGGTTCGCCGCCGGCAATGGACACAACCGGCGCCCCCGACTGATACACCGCCTCCAGCGCCACCTCCACCGGCATCATCCGGTTCATCACGGACTGGTACTCGCGAATGCGGCCGCAGCCGATGCACGCCAGGTTGCACATCTCCAGCGGTTCCAGCATGGTAACCAGCGGGAACCGTTTCCGCCCCCGCAAACGCTGAGCCAGAATATACCCGGCCAGCCGGAAGGAAAGTTCCAATGGCCGTTTTGCCCTTTTCATACACCACTCCCGCGGCCCGTTGCAGCAGAATGCTGAAGCTGCCCGGGCTGGCTTGTCCGGTTATGGACGGCAGATTTCGCCGGGCGATCGAGGGTTATTTCCGCCGGCTTTGACGGCAGCTAAAACTGCCGGTTAGCCAGAAAATCCACCAGCAGTTCTACCTCGGCCCTGGCCCAGGAGGGTAGGGACAGGCCTTCCAGCGATTCGGCGGCCTGCCGGGCGCTGGCCTGGGTAAGCTGCCGGGCGTACTGGGGCGCGCCGACTTCATCCATGATAGCCATTACCCGCGCCACGTCGGCGTCAGACAACTCTTCCTGCCGGTAAATGCGCAGCAAGTCCCGGTGGGTTGCGCCGGCGGCCTGCTCCAGGGCAAATACGGCGGGGAAGGACTTCTTGCGCCGGCGAATGTCGTTGTCGGAAGACTTGCCGGTAGCGCTTTCGTCGCCCCAGACGCCCAGGTAGTCGTCTCTTATCTGGAAGGCGCGGCCCAGGCAGGAACCGAAGTTGGCAAAGGCTTTGGCCGCCGCCCGGTCTTCGGTGGCCAGCGCGGCCCCGATTTCCAGGGAACTGCGAATCAGCGCGCCGGTCTTGCAGGCAATCATGCGCAGGTATTCCTCGGTGGCAATAGCAGTTTGAGACTCAAACCCCAAATCCAGGCACTGGCCCTCAATCATTTCCAGGCAGCCCTCGGTCAACAGCCGGGTTACCCGAATTCTGGTTCCTTCAGATACCCCTGGCCCGGCCGGTTGCAGCGCCGCCAGGTCGCCCAGGGTATGCAGGGCTTCGCCGGCGGCCAGAGCTTTGGGCTGCCCCCACAAAGCCCACACCGTCGCTTGATGGCGGCGTTCCAGGTCCTGGTCCTGAATGTCGTCGTGAATGAGGGAAAAGTTGTGAATCAGCTCGATGGCGGCAGCGGCCGGCATGGCCTGCCGAGGGTTGCCGTTCAGGGCTTCGCAGGCAAACAGGCAAAGCGTGGGGCGCAGCGCCTTGCCCCGAGAGACGGCGCTGCCGGCAGGGTTGCCATCCCGATCGCCCCACCCCAGATGATACTGGAGCAACACTCGTATGCTATCGTCCAACCCGGTCGCCATTGCCGCTGCTAACCCCTGTTCCACCAGGACTTTGTAGCGGTCGAACATGGCGGGCAGGACCGGGCCGGGGGTACTACTGGCGGCTGCCTGGTTACTCATCCCTTGCATCTTTCAGCAGCGGAGTTCCGACGGAGAGGGAAAACTTGCGCTGGGGCGGCACAACAGAGCTTGTTCTGGAATTGACAAATGCTAACAAAGGCCTTCAGCCCTGTCAAGACGAAGGGGCGAGCTTCATCCACCGGGCAAAAACACCGGGCAAAAAAGCAGTCTTCGGCAAGGACGCCAAGGTTGAGCTTAACCCCCCTGGCGGCAGTGGGTGAATGGCGCAGCGCAGCGTATTCAGCGACGCCCGGCAATCAGGGTTGGCCGGGCGCAGGAGCTTTCCGGTAGCTCATTCGCCGACCCGTCCCAGGTTGGCGGCCAGTAAAGAGAAGTCCTGGCTGTCCACTATTTCATCTCCGGTTAAATCGAACTTGACCTGAAAGCCGGGGTCGCCGTCTTCTTTGCCGAACCAGGGTTTCAAAATCTCCAGATCGGCGCGATCCACCAGCTCATCTCCGTTCAGGTCGCCGACCGCCAGGGGGCCCAGGTTGACCCTGATAACCCGGGGCAAAGCCGCCGCGTCTCCATGTCCCGTATCAACCTCAAGCTGCGGCAAAAGGTAAGACAGCGTGTTGGCGCCATGTACCCGCAGCGCGTAAACCCCCGAAGGTAGTATGCTGGCGTTCAGGTCTCGCAAAGTAAAACTGCCGTTTTCGGCCAGCGTCAACCCGGCGTAAATGGCGGTCGGTTTTCCGTTCCCGCCCAGCCAGGGCGGAACTGCGCCGGGTTGCCAGAAGGTAAGGCTGAACTCGGCCCGGTAGGGCATACGCTTGCCTTGCCCCAGCCGGCCCTGTGTCCAGACCCGGCCCTGCATTCGCGCCTTTTCCTGGCCCCGGCCAACGTTGATTACCGCCAGGGGGGCCTCCGTTTCCACCGTTTCGGCAGCAAGTTCCCCGGACTCGTTCTGCAGAACAACCTGGGAGGGCTGACCGGCGACGCCGGCGGTAACCAGGTGGACGACGCCATTCCGGGTTCCCTTAATCCGTATCTGACCCAGGAGCAGAGTCGGCCACGGATTAAGGGCGGGCAGCCCGGACGCAGCCTGTTCCGGGGGGCTGCCCGGGTTGGGGTTGACCATTACCGCAGCATAATCTATCTGCCGGGTTTTGTTATCCATCCGGTTGTGCGCAACATAATAGCCGGCGCCTTCCGGTTGCAAGACTGGCAAGGTGTATTTTGGTGAACCGGCGCCTTTCCGGGCCGGCTGCCGGGCGTCAGGCTCCAGCACCGGTTTAACCGCTTGCTGCAGAAGCGCCGGTTTAACCAGTCCATCGCCGACGAACCCCAGGTAAAACTCCCAGCCGGCCAGGCGCAGATCGTTGGCCGTCGGCAAACCCGGCCCAGGCTCCAGATACAACCCCAGGTCAACCTCGTTGTTTATCAGCAGGTTTACGTTTGATTGACAGGGGGTTACGTTGATTCGGCAGATTCGAAGCCGGGCAAGGCCATCGTCGGCGTAGGCCGGCGGCGGGTTGCCGGCGATGAGCGAGCCGCAGCAGAGCAGCAGCCCGGCCAGCAGGCACATTGCCCGGAAGGGCGGGCGGCGCAAGAGGTCAATCGCTGGCCGGGCCGGAAAGACCGGCGGCGGCCGGCGGCTTCACTGACCCGGAGGAAAACTCGTGGTCTTCACAGGCCACCCAATGCTCGCCGCCCTCGAAAACTTCCTTTTTCCAGATGGGGACAATCTCCTTCAGGCGGTTGACCGCTTCATGGCAGGCCAGAAACGCCTCTTTGCGATGCGGAGAAGCCACGGCTACCACCAGGCTAATCTGACCGATTGCCACCGGCCCCAGGCGGTGGGCGATTGCCACGTCTTCGACGCCGAATTCCGCCTGCAATTCCTGCCGTATCTCCGCCAGCTTCCTGCGGGCCATCGCTTCATAGGCCTCATATTCCAGGTGAACCACCGTCCGGCCCTCGGAAAAGTCCCTGGTAGTACCCAGGAAAGTTACCACTGCGCCGTTGGCGTTTTTGCGGACCAGGTTAGTGAACGCCTCCGGGTCCAACGGTTCTTCGGTAATTACAATCATTTCACCCATGCATTTCACCCATGGCTGCTGCACACCTTTCGACCGGACGTACCCGGCCCGACTGCTAGCCGCCGCTGACCGGGGGAATCAGGCATATATCATCCCCGGCGTTCAGCCTCCGGTCCGGCTCGGCGTACTCTTCATTGACCGCTACCACTATATTTACATCCGGCGGAGCCAGTTGGGGAAACTGCCGTCGCACTGCCCGCAGCAACTCCGCCACCGTGGCGCCCTCGGGCACCGCTATGGAGGCTACCCGGCGCCCGGCCCGTTCCCGGTACAGGGCAAAGAACCTGACTGCCAACTCCATTTTCCCCTCCTGCAACCGGTTTCAGTATATACCAGGAAGGGCCGGCTGTCTTTAATCGGCGCTTCCGGTTGGGCGTTAGCCCGGCTGCGGCCGGGTTGGGTGGGTAAAGCGCGTATTTCCCGGATGACCGGCGGATAACCCGATAACCGGATGGGCCGGAGGGCGCCGTGGTCATCTGCGGCCTCATTAGGGAAATCGGAACCTTGTGCCTTATGCTGTACGGACCACCGGTTGCCCGGCCGCATTGCATTCCCGCTGAAAATACCTATAATAATTCACGTACTTTGCCGCCGCCCGTTTCCCCGGATTTCTAACCATGGAGTAAAGCTGCTTGTTTCAGGCTCCCCGAGGCACTGCCGACCTGCTTCCCGAAGAGCAGAAGTACCGGCGCTACATTGAAGATAAAGCGGTAAACCTGGCCCAGCGGTTCGGTTATGGCCGTATTGACAGCCCGGCGTTTGAAGCTGCCGGCCTTTTCGTGCGTTCCGTGGGCGAGGGTACGGATATTGTCGAGAAGGAGATGTACACCTTCGAAGACCGGGGCGGCGACCAGCTTACCCTGCGGCCCGAAGGCACGGCGCCAGTGTGCCGCGCTTACCTGGAGCATGGGCTGCATAACCTGACCCAACCGGTAAGGATGTACTATTTCTGCCCGGTTTTTCGCTATGAGCGCCCCCAGGCCGGCCGCTATCGCCAGCATCACCAGTTCGGCGTTGAGGTTCTGGGAGACGCCAACCCGTCGGTGGATGCCGAGGTTATCGAGCTGGCCTGGCGCTTTATGCACTCCCTGGGCCTGACCGAAATCAGGCTGCTGGTCAACAGCATCGGCGACCGGAACAGCCGCCCCCGGTATTTAACGGCCCTGAAAGCCTACTACGCCGGACGGCAGGCCAGCCTGTGCGGCGATTGCCGCAACCGGCTGGAGCGAAATCCGCTGCGCTTGCTGGACTGCAAAACAGAAGCCTGCCAGGCCCTGGGCGATGCCGCCCCCCGTTCCGTCGATTACCTGGACGAAGCCAGCCTGGAACACTGGGGCCAACTGCAACAATATCTGAAGGCGCTCTACATCCCCTTCCAGGTGGAGCATCGGCTGGTGCGGGGCCTGGATTACTACACTCGCACCGTCTTTGAAATCCAGCCCAGGAAAGTTGGCTCTCAAACTACTATCTGCGGCGGCGGCCGTTACGATGGGTTGATTGAGCAGTTGGGCGGGCGTCCTACCCCTGGAATCGGCTTTGGGTCGGGGATAGAGCGGTTGACGTTGAACCTGAAGCGCAGCGGCGTGGCAGTGCCGGACGAACCCACCCCCTCTTACCTGGTGGTCAACGTAGGTGAAGCGGCCCGTCTGTCGGCCCTGAAACTGGCCTCCCGGCTGCGGCGGGCCGGCGTCGGCGCCATACTGAGCAATGGCTCCCGGGGCCTGCGCGGTCAGCTGCGGCAGGCTAACGCCCTGAATATTCCCTACGCTTTGATTCTGGGCGATGATGAGCTGCGCCGCGGCGAGGTGGTGGTTCGGGATATGCGCTCTTCCGCACAGCAGACTTGCGCCCTGGAAGACTTTATAAGGCTGCTGACTTGAGGCCGTTTTAAGCGCCGGAATGCCCTGCTCTCTCCTTGTTTTACCGTGGGCGCGACGGCATTTACGGATGGCGCTGCTGCTGGCTGCGCTGGTTCCGGCAGCGCTGGCCGGCCTTGCCGCCTGCGGCGGAAGTTCCGGGGAAGATGCCCCGTCCGGCGAAGCCGGGCTGAACGCAACCCCAGCCCCGGTAAAAGTTCGCCCCCAGCCGACGGATTCCCCAGTATATTCGACGTCCCGGCCCCCGACGCCCCTGGTGTTCTACCCGGCGCAGCGGCGCAGTGTTTCTGACCCCCGGCCAACCGCCGCGCCAACCCTGGAGGCGGCAAAGCTGCCCGTACCGGTTGACCGGGCTGCGCCGACGCCGTCCCGCGATGCCGCCGCTGCCCTTGAGGTTGCGGAGACTTTGCGGCCGGCGGCGGCGCAACAGGCCCGTCCGACGCCCACAACGGATCCTACACCAGCGGCGGCGCCTCCGGCCAGTCCGCCTTTCACGCCAACGGTCATCAACACACCCACGCCAACCCGGACGCCGGATTCGGGTGAGTTGACCACAATTGAACTGCGCTTCTATGACGGAATGGCGTCGGTTGGTGAGGAGTTTGCGGTAGAGGTTCGAGTAGCTGCCAGGTTTGCCCACCCGATAGACGCAGCGCAGGTTTACCTGGATTATGACCCGGCGGTTCTGGAGGCGGTTTCCGTAACGCCGGGGCTGGCCCTGGAACATCCGCTGCACACCAGCATAGCAAACTCCCGGGGAGAAGCAGCCTTCGCGGCGGTTACCTTGAACGAACCGCTGGTCTATCAGTTCATCCTTTGCACGGTTCTTTTCCGGGTAAAAGAGCGGCCCCTCTTTCGGGTTACGCAGATTGGTTTTGCCGACCTGAAGCAGCCCCATCAAACCAAGGCCATTCGGCGCGGGGCCAACGTTACCGGAAAGTTGGCCGGGGTAAACATACCGATACGGTAGCTTTATCCCAACCGTCCGCTGGCAGCGCTGCCTCATTCTCTTTCCCCGGTAATCCCCCTGACACCTGGCCCTTGACCGTCCGCCGAAAGTGTTAGAACATATGTACCAGCAATTCGACCCGTACAGCGTCCTTGCCGGCGTTATCGGGGCATTCAGCAGTATTAGAGGAGGTTCATCGATGCTGGATACTATGGCCAGGGGTATGAACGTTTATTACCGGGGTTATGTCATTCACAAGGAACTGCACCAGTTCCGCTACACCATCTACGACCGCCGGCCGGAACGGGTGGAACTGGCTGCCGCCGATACCACCCAAGAGGCTATGCGCTGGATTGATGCCCGCATCAACATTGAAGCCCGGCTTTCGGATACCGGCGTTTCCCTGCAAGAGCTGCTGGACTTGGCTCGGGCCGGGGTGTTAGCCTAGTTTAACCGCCGGCCAGCCACCTCCAGGCAGCCGCCGGCAAGGCGCTGCTTGCGCGCCGGGCTCAAGGGCGGTAAGACCTGATACCGGGCGTCAGAGGTATTCGGGATGAAACACCGGCCGGAAGACGATCGCCGGCAAAAGACAATAGCCTATTCCCGCCTGGTGGAGTTGAGCCATACCCTCTGCCCGGATATACCCCGCTGGCCCGGAGACCCGCCGGTGGAACTGGAAACGCTGGCCTCCCTGGAAACCGACGGCTATTTTCTGCGCCGTTTTTCCGCCGGCGAGCACAGCGGCACTCATATCAATGCGCCGGCCGGGTTTTACCCCGGCGGCATGGGGGTGGACGGTTACAATGCGGCGGCGTTGGCGGCTCCGGCGGTGGTTATTGACGTACGGGAAGAAGCCGGCGCCAACCCCGACTATCTCCTGACCATGACCGAACTCCTGACGTGGGAGCGTCAGCACCAGCAAGTCCCGGCGGGCAGTCTGGTGCTGCTTTTCACCGGCTGGCAGGAAAAATGGCACAGCCCGCAGGACTTTCTGGGTTATGACGAGCAGGGGGCGCTGCACTTTCCCGGGTTCGGGGCGCCGGCCCTGGGGACGCTGCTGACCCAGCGGGGCGCCGCCGGCATCGGCATTGACACCCACGGAGTGGACGGGGGCCAGGATGCCCGCTTCACGGTGAACCGGCGGGCGCTGGAGCAGCCGCGCATCGTCCTGGAAAACCTGACCAACCTGGACCAGCTGCCCCCGACCGGCGCAACCCTGTTCATCGGTCGGCTGCGGCTGCCGGGAGGCAGCGGCTCGCCGGCAATGGTTACCGCATTGATACCGTGATGGCAAGGCGGCTTGCCACCACAGCCCAGGGTTATCGTGGCGCAGCCATCCGAGACCGCATTGATACCGTGATGGCAAGGCGGCTTGCCGCAGTCCCCCCTCCCCGCCGTCGGCCAGAGGGCGTTGGAGCTACAGCCGGGCCACGCCGGCCCTGGCGCAATCCTCGTCCTGCTGGCTGGTGCCGCCGCCCACGCCACAAGCCCCTTCAATGACGCCGTTGCGGATAATCGGCACGGCGCCTTGGCCCATAATCATTGCGCCACCCGAGGCGGCATTGACGCCCCGGGGCGTCGGCTGGTCGGCCCGTTCCTGCATCTCCCCGCTGGGCCGGCCAAAGGCTGCCGAGGCTACTGCTTTGCCCTGGGAGCCGTAGGCGCTGGCCCAGATAGCCCCGTCCATGCGCTGCATAGCAATCAGACGGCCACCGGCATCACAAACCGCCGCGCTGATTTTTATGTCCAGTTCGGCGGCCTGCGCCAAAGCCCCTTCAATAATTCGGTTGGCTTCCGCCAAGGTTAAAGCCATATGGCACCTCTCCAGTAAAGATGGGTTAATTCTAGCCGATGCCTTCGGCGCTGCCAACCAAGCCGGCGCAGCGGTATTCCCAACATCCGTTGGTATAAGTGTATAACCGGGTTTGCCGGGAAATCAGACCGCCAGCAGGCAGCAACAGGGTCAAACCCGGAGCATACCGGCCGGAGCATACCGGGATGGTATGCAATGCCCCCGCTGCGGTTCCAACCGGCTCCCAAATACGGCCATTCCCGCGACAAGCAGACCTATCGCTGCGGCCAATGCCGCTGCCACTTCGTCCCGGGAACCGGGCATCCCCGCCAGCCGGAGCAAAGCAAGGCCCAAGCGGTAGCGCTGTACGCTGAAGGCGGCATGGCCGCCAGCAGCCGGCCCCTGGGCATCCCGGAAGTAAGGAAGGAACCGTCGATTCCTGGATTAAAAAAGTTGGTCAGGCCCGGGAGTTGCTGAAGCCGCTGCGGGAGCCGCTGCGGGAGCGGCCACCCGGTCAACCCCGGCCCAGGGTCATCTCCTTTGCTGAAATGTGGCCGTACCGGAAAGCCCGGCGGCGGGGGAAACGCCAGGAGGTCTGGCTCTGGATGGCGATAGTAGAGAGGCCAACGGTCAATGATGGGGGGATTTTGAGGCCGGGACCGTTCCGGGGCGCCCCTGCTGTGGTTGTACGATAGGCTGCCGGAGGGGGGAAGAATACCGGACGGACGCTTACCGGGTATATGACTGACTGACGGCGAACCGGCGCCAGGTGGGCAAAGGGGGTGCGGTGAACCGGAACGAAGGTTTGCATTCTCAATTACGGGGCCAGCTGAACCGGCTGCATCGGAAGATGAAGGGGTACAGCAAGAGCTTGCGGATGCTGGAGGATTCCGTTGCATTGGGCTGCCGGCGGCTGGGTTTGATTTAATGCCAACGCCCGTTGGGAATACCGGCTCAGCAGATATTGGCGCTGACCTTTGTCGCAGCGCGCCGGGGCGTCGGGACGGCGGCGGGAATGAAACGGACGTTCCGCTACCGCGGGAATGAAAGCCAGGCCGCTTTATGCTATCATCAAGGGACGGTTCGGGTTATCGGAGAGGGGTTTTACCGTTTTGAACTACCGAAACTTGCATGGCAGCTAGCGCCCCCCGTCGGGGCCCTCCCGCAGACCCGCCGCCGCGCCGACGGGTCGCCGGGCTGGGCGCTTTTTCCACCGCCCGGCTGTATCGGGACTTCCGTTTCGTTTGGGCCGGAAACTTCGTTGCTATCGGCGCCCAATGGCTTCAGCTTTTTACCATTGGCTGGCTGGTGCACCACATTACCGGCGGGAACGCCGTTATGACCGGCACGGTGGTGGGGATTCGTACCCTGCCGGTATTGCTGGTTGGCCCCTGGGCCGGGGTGCTGGCCGACCGACTGGACCGCCGCAAGGTGGTTATGCTAACCCAGTCGGTAATGGCACTGGCCGCCGTCGGCTTTGCCTTGCTGGTTATTGTCTCAGACCTGGACTCGGACGTTCCGCAGGGGCCGCTGCGCTGGTGGCACCCCTTCGTCTATATGATTATTGCCGGCGTGGCCCATTCAATCATCCAGCCGGTTCGCCAGGCAATGGTGGCCAACACGGTGCCCCGTCAGGCGTTGGCCAACGCCCTGGCGCTGAACGGCATGGTATATCCCAGCACCCGCGTTATTGCCCCGGCCATCGGCGGCCTGCTGGTGGCGGTGCTGGGCTTCAAGTGGAACTTCCTCATCGAGGCAGTGCTTTATGTGGTCATCGTGCTGCTGCTGCTGCCCGTGCGCCTGCCTTACCGAACCGAAGACTCCCGGGGCCATGCTTCAGCCTGGGCCAGCCTGAAGGCGGGCCTGAGCTACGTTAAGGGAGAGCGGCGCATCCTGCAATTGATTATCCTGTCGCTCATTCCCAACCTCATCTTTCAGCCGCTGATTTACGTGCTGCCGGTCTTCACTACCGAGGTGCTGAACGAGGACGTGGGCATTGGCGGGCTGCTGGCGTCGGCGGTAGGCGTTGGCGGGGTAATTGCCGCTTTCTGCATCGCCCTGATTGGCTACGTGGTGCGCAAGGGTGTGGCCGTGTTCTTCGGCCTGGTGGCCGGCTGCGCCTTCATTCTGCTGTTTTCCCAATCCCACTGGCTCTGGGTTTCCTTCGCTATGCTGGCCGGCCTGGGTTTCAGCCAGTACGTCTTCCGGGTGGCCAACGGCACGCTGCTCCAGATAGTAGTTCCCGACAGCCTGCGGGGCCGGGTGATGAGCATCTATATGCTGGACCACGGTATTGTTCCCCTGGCTACCCTGCTGATTGGGCTTTTCATTAACTTCTGGAGCCCTTCCGGCGCCTTCGCCGTCATTGCCGGCATCGGGCTGGCGCTTGCCCTGCTGATGACGCTGACCTTCCGCAGCACTCGTGCGCTGGAGTAAAGGGAGGGCCGGACGCCCCGGGGAATTGTCCGCCAGGGGAAAGCCGCCCTGGTCAGGCTGCTGGAAACCGGGGGCGGCCTTTCGGTGCCGGCTTTCCGGCGCCGGCTTGCTCATGTCCGGCCTGCTGCCGGACCTTTCCCGGCAGAGGAAGCCGGCAACCGCCGACCCGGCCACGATGCTTCGGGCAATCGTTCCGTGACAGCGCATAGCTGATATGATTACTGCCGTCCGGCAAAGCGCAAACTATAAATGGTGGGCCTTTTCCGCCGTAGCTATTGGCACTTTTGCTTCGGTGGCAGACCAGGTAAGCGTCAACGTGGCCTTGCCGCCCATCGCCCGGCACTTTGGCAGCGACATACCGACGGTTCAGTGGGTGATTATCGGTTATACCCTGACCATCAGCGCCCTGCTGCTGCCTATGGGTCGGCTGTCCGACATCATCGGCCTGAAACGGGTTTACCTCATCGGCTCCATCGTCTTCGCCCTGTTTGCCCTTTTTTCCGGCCTGGCTGCCAACCTGGGCATCCTCATCGGCGCCCGAATTCTGCAGGGGGCCGGCGCCGCCATGACCCAGGGCACCGGCATGGCAATTATCGCAGCCTCCTTTCCCGCCAGCGAGCGGGGCAAGGCAATCGGCTTGAGCATGGCGGTAGTCAGCACTGGCGCCATTATCGGGCCGGCCCTGGGCGGCTTCCTGGTGGACCTGTTCGGCTGGCGGTCGGTCTTTTTCGTCAACCTGCCGCTGATGGCGCTGGGCGTCAGCCTGGGCCTGGCGGTGCTGTCAGACACCAGAGAGGGGGGCAGCGGGCCGGCGGGCCCGGCCCGCCGGGGGTTTGACTGGTGGGGCGCGGCCCTTTCTACCGGAGCATTGCTGCTGTTCCTGCTGTCCATTACCAACGCCTACCGCTACGGGTGGGGTTCGCTGCCGATAGCCGGGGGGCTGGTTCTCTTCGGGACGATGCTGTCGGTTTTCGTCTGGTGGGAATTGAAAACGCCCAGCCCCATGCTGGACCCCCGGTTTTTCAAGCGGGTTATTTTCAGCAGCGGCGTTTCCGCCGGGTTTCTGACCTTTCTGGGCGGGTCGGCTATCTTCTTTCTCACCCCTTTCTATTTGCAGCGGGTGCTGGGTTACACCCCCACCCAGGCCGGCCTGGTGGTAGTACCCGGCGCGGTGTGTATGCTCTTCCTGGGCCCGCTGAGCGGCCGTCTTTCTGACCGGTACGGCTGGCGACCCTTTACGGTGGGCGGGCTGGCCCTGTCTTCCCTGAGCCTGTTTATTTTTTCCCGTCTCACCGAAACCTCCTCTCTGACCCTGGTAATACCGGCGCTGATTCTGCAAAGCTGCGGCATGGGGCTGTTTTATTCGCCCAATGTCAGTTCGGTACTCAGTTCGGTGGAGCGGGAAAGCTACGGGGTAATATCGGCCTTCCTGAACCTGGTGCGCAATGCGGGGAATGTTACCAGCGTGGCAGTGGCGACAGCCATTGTTACCGCTACCATGGGTTCCCTGGGGTATGAACCAAGCCTGGAAGCGGTTAAGGCCGGCGCCGCCGCCGGGGTGGGCCATGCCTTCACCGTGGGCCTGCGTTACACCTACCTGACTATGACCGGTCTGCTGCTGCTGGCCATGGCTGTTTCGGCCTTCCGGGGCCGTCCCGGCAGCCAAAGGCAGTGAGCCACCCCCGAAGTTCCGGAGGGCCGACAGCGTCAGCCGGTCATCGCGGGGCTGCGGTTAAACCGGTTTAGCCGATAAAGAGGGTATAAACGGCCCCGGTGGGCTGCTGAACCTGACCGGGGGCCAGCAGCCGGCGCCGGGGGGACAAGGCCCGGCGGGCCACCGCGCGGTTAATCGGCGGCACCGGCTCCAAAGCGTCGATTTCCGCCAGGGAAAAGTAGCCCGCCCGGTCCACTTCCTGCCCGTCGGGCGTGGGTTCGCCCTCCAGTGGATGCAGGGCCAATACCACGTAAACGCTGTTGCCGTTATCGGGATCGCAGCGGTTGCGAATGGCCAGAACGCCATCCACTGCGGCGGCTACCCCCGATTCCTCGGCCACTTCCCGCACTACTGCTTCCTCAATGGTTTCGTCGGGTTCGACAAAGCCGCCGGGAATCTGCCAGTTGCCGCGGCCACGACGGGAGGCCCGCCGTACCAGCAGCAAGCGGCCATCCCGCACCACGGCGCCGCCCACGCCCAGGTTATAGCCAATGTTATACTTTTCCGGTGGGGGCATACCGGCATTTTCCTCCGGCGCAAAGCTCTGCCAAGCCGGTTCCTCCGGCCTTCAGTTTTCGATGACCAGCTTGCCGTAGAACTCCCGGGACTCCATAACCCGATGGGCTTCCGCTACCTGGGGCAGCGGGAAAGTCTGCCTCACAATACCCCTGATTGCGCCCCGGTTAACCAGCTTCATCAAGTCGCCGAATCGGTGAGGTTCTAGCCGGCCCACTCCAATTCTCTCCCGAAATGCGAAACAGCCGGCGTCCGCATATTACCGGAACAAAGGCCGCCAGGTCAAAACCGGCCTTACTTAAGCGGATGCCCCGACAATTTCTACTGGCTTTTATTGACTAAAGAGGGGGTGAAGGCTAAACTTTAGGCAGCTGACAGAACGTCGTCCGAAGGAGTTATAGCCTATTCTGAACGCAAATGGACGCCCCCAGTCCGGAGATGACGTTGCCCTGTTTATTGACTGGGAGAACTTTAAAATCAGCCTGGCTGCCGGCAATCGTACCCCCAACGTTACCGCCCTTAAGGAGGAGGTCGCCAACCACGGTCGAGTGGTTGTAGCCAAAGCCTACGCCGATTGGGTTACCCGTTCCCCCGAACTCAAGGGGGCCAGTCAGTTCATCAATGACCCCCCGGCCCTTTACGCTGCCGGCATCGAACCGGTTTATGTTCCGACGCGGCTGCCCCAGGGCGGCGCGTCTGTCCTGGGGGCCCGCACCACCCGGGTCAAGAACAGCGTGGACGTAAAAATGACCGCCGATTGTATCGAGTGCGCTCACTCTTACCCCAATATCGGCATTTACGTTCTGGTTTCCGGCGACTCTGACTTTATTCACGTCATCAATTCTCTACGCGCCATTGGCAAGAGAGCCATAATTATCGGGGTATCCTGGAGCACTTCCCGCCGTCTGGCCGACCAGGTAGATGGCCTCATCCTCTACGATACCGACGTGGACCCGGAAACGCATCCGGAGCCGGCGCCGTTGGAAAACGAGGGTTCGCTGCGCAGCGCCGGGGCCGGCAACCGGCGTCAGCAATCGCAGCAGCTTTCCGAAATTATGCGGGTCGTTGAGGAGCTGGTGCGCGCCGAGCGTCAGGCCGGCCGCACCCCCTTGCTGACCTCTCTGAAGCAGCGGATTATGCGGCGCCTCCCCGGTTTTGATGAGAAGAAGCTGGGCTTTTCCGGGTTCAAGAAATTGATGCTCCGTACCGTTCAGGAAGGGAACATCAAGCTGGTTACCGTAGGGCTGGTTGACTGGGTGCTTATGGCCGATGAACCAACTCCCCAGGAGGCGCTGCCCGATGCCTTGACCGGCAGCATTATAGAGTCGGTGGCCGCCGGGGAAGAAGTAACCTCTGAAACCGGCCGGGAGGTTTCCGCCGCCGGGGAACCAGCCCCCCAGGCCGAGCGGGAGGCAGGGGTTCCGAGCCAGGCAGAGGGCGGCCCGGCGGAGCCGGCGACGGAAGAGACGGCTGGCGCCCCGGAGGAGTTTGCGCCGGCTCCGTTGGGGCCGGCGCTGGCCCAGGCCCTGACGGAAACGCTCGCCCAAGCCAATTTCCCCGATGGGCCGGGCGACGGTCTGGAGGGACACCGCATCCGCCACCTGATAATTATGACCGATGCCCTGGAACACCGGGAAGGCATCAGCCACGTCGCCTTTAATTTCCTGATTGGCCAGATTTACCATAACCTTCAGGAAGGGCTGGACGCCGGTCATCCGGAGATTGTTCATTGCTGGGGCAACAGGGTTTTTAACCGTACTTATGTTACGCGGCTGATACGGGCTTTAGGGGAAGCCGAAGTTTTCGTGCGGGGCGTTCATATCAACCGGGATGCTGAAACCGGCCAAACCCGACGGCGCAGCACTTTCAATCTCCAGCGCTCCCATCCCCTGGTGGTCAAGGCCCTGGAAAGCCTGTGGGGCGCTGCGGGCGAACCGGAAATGGCGGGTGAAGCCACGGAAGAGCAAGCGTCTGAAGAAACGGTTCAGGCTGAAACAGTTGGCGAGTTGCCGTCAGCACATGGCGAGGGCCGGGAAGTCGTTGAAGCCGCGGCTGCCCGGCCGGTTGCGGCCAATACAGAGGCCGGCGCAGATGCGGATAATACTACAGCCGCCGGCGCCGCCGAAGCCACCGATTTGACGCCCGACCCGGTTCCGGCAGTGGCCTCCGAAGCCGAACCAACCACCCCGGAAACCCGCCGACCAGCCCCCCGGCGCGGCAACCGTCAGCAAACCGGCGCTGAAGCGCCAGCCACGGCTCAACCGGACGCTGCCCCGGAACCCGAAACCACCCCGGAAACCCGGCGGCCAGCCTCCCGGCGCGGCAACCGTCAGCAAACCGGCGCTGAAGCGCCAGCCCCGGCTCAACCGGACGCTGCCCCGGAACCCGAAACCACCCCGGAAACCCGGCGGCCAGCCAGCCGGCGCGGCAACCGTCAGCAAACCGCCGCTGAAGCGCCAGCCCCGGCTCAACCGGACGCTGCCCCGGAACCCGAAACCACCCCGGAAACCCGGCGGCCAGCCCCCCGGCGCGGCAACCGCCAGCAAACCGGCGCTGAAGTGCCAGCCCCGGCTCAACCGGACGCTGCGCCTGAACCCGAAACCATCCCGGAAACACGGCGGCCAGCCCCCCGGCGCGGCAACCGCCAGCAGACCGGCGCTGGAGAACAAACCCCGGCTGCCCCGCTTCAGCCGGCAGAGGAGGCGGGGGTGGATACCGGGGCCGCTGAACCGGGGACGGTGGACGCCAGCCCCTAGCCGGCGATAGCCTGCGCCGCCGCTGACCTGCCCCCGTGGGAATCCGGGCTGATTGCCATGCATTTCGCCGGGGGCTGCGCATATAACCGGCGTTTGCCCCGTTCCCCGTCCTGGTTCACATATCCAGAATCAGCGTTGTCCAGCTGAAGTCCCTGGCTCCCAAACCCTCGCCGGTATAAGGATGGTAATATTCGCGGAAGCCGGACATACGCACTGCCGCATGGGTTTTGGCCACGATAACGTCTGCCAATTCCGGGTAGCCGTGTTCCCGCAAGGCGCGGGACAGGAACCAGTTGGTGTTTACCCAGGTTGGCCCCCGCCAGATGAAGCCCCGGGGGTTGCCGGGCATGAACCGGGGGTGGGATGCCGGAACCGAGGGTAAGGGGTAAGGCAGCCAGAAATGCGCCTGGTGGCTAACCCAGTCGGTAACCAGCCTGGATACTACCGCCGGTGGCAGGTCGTGCAGTATCAGGGGCATCAGCGCGCTAATCGTAACTTCCCTGACTGGCGCTTCATCTACCCCGCGCAGGTCGAGGAAGGCTCCCAGCTCTTCATCCCAACATTTGTTCAGCAAAGCGTCGCGCGTCTTGTCCGCCTCCCGCCGGAACTCCTGCGCCGCTTCCCGCTCCCGCTGCGCCGGTTCTGCCGGGCGGCCGGCTTCAGCGGCGGCCGCTTCCAGCAGCCGGCCCAGCGAGCGCAAAGCAAAGGCGTAGATAGCGTTAACCAGCGCGTCCTCAAAATGGAATATATCCGCTGCCAGTATGCGCCGGTCAGCCCCGCGCAGCGGTTCATAGGCGGCGTAAACCCGACGCAAGGCCGCGATAAACCCCTGGTTGCTCAAATCCTGCAACCCCAACGCCGCATCGTATTTGGGGGAGCAGTCGGTGCCGGCCTCCTCGGGCTGAATGATGGCAATCAGCCCATCCTCGTCCGGGTCCCGGTGATGGCGCAGCCAGCGATAGTAGGCCGTCAAGACCGGCAGGGCAGCGTCCCGAAAGCCGCGGTCGCCGGTGGCCCGGTAAACTCGCTCCACGGCATAAGCGATAATCGGGGGCTGGATGGTGGCGCTGAAGTAAGGGGAGGTCATACCTACAATATTGCGGCTCAGGAATGCCGGCTGCTTTTCCATTTCCCAGAAAATGATGTGGGGAATGAAGCCGTCGGGCTGGGCCCCACTGAGCAGGGTGTTCAGTTCTGCCTGGGACTGCTGCGGCTCCAGGTGGGTTAAGGCAATGGCATGGAAGCAGGAATCCCAAAACCACTGAAAGGGGTAGCCGGCCAGGGAAGGCGCCGCGAAGCTGAAGGGCTTGCCGTTCCACTCAGCTACACCCCGCCGCCAGTTGGTCAGCAATATCCGCCGGGCCTGCTCTGCCAACTCGCCCCTTTCAATCAGGTGGTTTTGCGCCATTATTCTCCACCCCGCAGCTCGCCCCGGTAGAGGGCAAGGTATTTTTCGGCCACCGCCGGCCAGGTAAACTTGCCCAGAACGTATTGCCGCCCGGCCTCTCCCAATTGCCGGCGGGACTCTCCGTCGTTGACCAGGCGCGTCATTTCCGCTGCGGCGGCGGCCCGGTCATATTTGGGGGTTACCACCGCCCCCTGGGTCAGCAATTCCCGATTGGCTCCCACATCATGGGTCAGCACCGGCAGGCCGTTGAGCATTGCCTCGAAATAGACCAGCCCAAAGGCTTCATATTGGGAATAGAGGGCGAACAAGTCGGCCTGCCGATACCATCGGGCCAGGGCTGCGTCGTCCAGTTCGCCGGTAAAGAGCGTTTCTTCCTCCAGGCCGGCAGCCCTGACCGCTTCCCGCAGCTCCGCCCCGGCGTCCTCGTCCCGTCCCACCAAAACCAGCCGGGCCGGCCGCTGGAACCGGCTGCGCGCCTGCCGGAAGCTTTCCAGCAGCCATGCCTGACCTTTGTGCCGACTGAGCCGGCCGACGCAGAGAATATTGAGCGGGGCCTCCGGTTCCGGCGGCGCCCGGTCGGGGCCGGCCTCGTCCAGGTCCAGCCGGGATGCGCCCCAGCCGATAACCGCCGTTTTTTCGGGGGCGGCCCGGTAATCCCGCCCGAGCTGCCTTGCCTCTTGCCAGGTCAGCGCAACCACTTGGTCCACTGCGCGGCACAAGAGCCGGTTCAGGGGCTTCAGCCAGGAGCGAAGCGGCGTAAGGGTGTGGTATGAGGGCGTGAAGATGAACCGCGCCCGTCCTTTGCGCCAGAACCAGCTCCAGAAATGGCCCCAGACCCAGCCATCGCCTACGAAGTGAATTACGTGGGGGTTGAACTCATCCAGGCAGCGGCGTATCTGTCCCGGCGGAAACCAGACCAGCGGGACTGAATAGACGGGCAGGGAAGACCGGGGGAACCCCCTGAGCCGGTAGATGCTGATGCCCGGCTCCAGCTGTTCCCGGTCAGCCCATTCGGGGTGGGGAATGCGCGGAAAGGCGTACTTGGTGGTCAGAATACCCACCGCTTCCACTTCGGGAGAGCGGAGCAGTTGCAGGGAAAGGCCTTCAATGGCCCGCTCAATGCCGCCCAGGTAAGGCCGGAAGTAAGGGGTAAGGAACAACACCCGCAGCGGCATTGTTCCGGAAATCGGGTTGCTCACTTTACGCGCCTCCGGCGAAAGACCGCGCTGCCCGCTTTGCCTATTCCCGCAAAACCGGTCAGGCACTGCTAAACTGACGCTGCCCCGGCGGGTTTGCCTCATGTGATATATTGGACTTTTCCCGGGCAATCATCAAGTTTTCCGGTAGATTGACGGCGGCAACGGCGGAGGGCGGACAGAAGATTATGCCTGACTTGTTCCGAGCCAGTTTCAATATCGATTGCCCGGAAGACCCCGGGTTAAAGCGTTTTGCCGAGGTGGAGGATTACGTCCGGCAATGGTGCCGGCAATCTTTTGCCCTGACCGAAGAGCCGGCGCCCGGCGAAAATTATACCGGCCCAGCCGAAGGCGAGCGGCTGCGGACGGAACGGGGCGAGCTGGAGCAGGAGGCCTATTTTCACCTCAAGGCGGAAAGAGCCGCCTGCACCCTCAACTTCTGGCTGACGGCCCAGGGCAATACCCTGGAGTCGGAGCTGGCCCTGATTGCGCCGGAAGGTTACGGGCGACCGATGGCCGCTCCCCGGTTTCTAATCGACCTGCTCAACCGGTTCAGTTGCAGCTACCTGGAGCAGCCGATAAAAACCGAGCCAATCGAAGTTGCGCCGGAGGGGGCGTCGGCCTTTGCCGAGGCGCAGGTATTTTCTCCGGAGCGGCGCCTGCCCCTGCTTCTGGTTATGGGTCAGAGCAGCCGGGCCCTCCAATGGGCCAGAGCGGACTGGCTGGCGGGCATAGCCCGGGTGGCGGTTTGCGCCGATAACGCCGTTGATTTGCTCAACAAAGAGCTGAACCCCCTGCACTGCTTCGGGGGGACGGTGCGCCTTTTCCTGCCCAATTGCTCCAAGTCTGACCGAACCTGGCTGCACCCTTTCTGGCCGTCCGGTCAGGTGGAACGTCTGGGCCTCGGGCTTCTAACGGAGCTGCGGGAGAATACCCTGGCGTATCTGGCCTTGCGCCCCTACCGGGTGCTTTTTGACGAGGTGTCGGCCAGAGTAAGAAGTGCGGAACAAAAGAGCGCCATGTCCCGTTCATGGCAGCAAGCGGAACAACAGGTTCTGGACCATTTCGCCGAACATGAGCGGGAGCTTACGGAGTTAGTCGAGCGTTACAAGTCTGAGAATGAAGCCCTTAAGCAGGAAAGATACCAGCTGCTTTCGGAGCTTAACGCCTACCGGACTGCCGGGTATTCGCCGCAGGAACCGCAGGATGCGCCGCCGGCAGAATTGGAGGAGTTCCGCTCAGTCAAGGCGGTAATTGAGTGGGCTGAAGCAAACTTGAGCGGTATCCGCTTTCTCCCCTCCGCCTACCGGTCGGCTGGCGATGCGCCCAATTTTCCGAACCGAAACCGCATCCAGAAAATTTTCAAAGCCCTCAGCGAATGCGCCGTCCAGCGGAAGCAGAACAGTTCTCTGGGCCAGGAAACAGAGGATTGGTTCCAGGAAAGAGGGCACGATTACGCTTCCCGTGAAAGCGCCACTACGATGAATAAATTCGGCGCCCAGCGCATCTTCCGGGATAATGTCCGCAATTGCGATGTTGAAATGCCGGCCCATTTCAAGTTGGGGGCGGGCGGCAATGCCCTGCGGATTCACGTTCACTGGGAAGATGCGGAAAGGGTATGGTTAGTGGGACACGTCGGCAAACACCTGGATACTGTCCGAGGGTAGCCTGACTTCTCCAGGCCGAGGCCGGCCTATTGCGCCGTCCAGCCTCCATCAATCACCAGTTCGCTGCCGGTCATAAAGGAGGATTCATCCGAGGCCAGGAACAGGATGCCATAAGCCACGTCCTCGGGCTGCCCGTAACGCCCCAGAGGTATGCGGGACCGGGTGGTCCGGTAACGCTCCGGGTCGGCCCGGCCCGACTCGGTCATAGGCGTAGCGATGGGCCCGGGGTGTACCGAGTTGGCCCGGATGCCGTCGGCGGCGTACTGAATGGCGGTGGCCTTGGTGAAGATGCGCACTGCCCCCTTGGAGGCCTGGTACTGGGGGCTGCTGTTATCCACCCCCACCAGCCCCAGTTGGGAAGAAATGTTGATGATGGACCCGCCGCCGGCCTGACGCAGGGCCGGCAGAGCGGCTCTGGTTCCCAGAAAAACCCCTTTAGCGTTAATGTCCATCACCCGGTCCCATTCCGCTTCGGTTACATCTTCCACCAGCCCGGCGCCCCGCACCCCGGCATTGTTGACCAGGACGTTCAGTTGACCGAAACGGGTTATGGCGGCGGCAATGGCCGCTTGCCATTGGTCGGCGCGGGTAACGTCCAGGGGGAGGAAAAGGGCTTCACCGCCCCTTTCGCCGATTTCCGCCGCCAGCTCCCGGCCTTCATCTACCAGCACATCGCCAAAAGCAACCCTGGCTCCTTCGGCGGCAAACAAGCGCGCCGCGGCGGCCCCCAGGCCCCTGGCGCCGCCGCTGATGAAGGCCACCTTGCCAGCTAAACGCATATTGCACCCTTCCCGTTCCGGCTGTGAACACCTTCCGTTAGTCTAGCATATTGCCTGACGCCCCTGATACCAGGGTTTCCGCTCTGCCTCATCCTGTGTTAAGGTAGGCGGCATCCGGAGCCGCAAGGTGGGGTATGACGCAGGCGCAGCAGGGCAGCACAGTAAAGGTGCATTACACCGGCAAGCTGGATGATGGCTCGATTTTCGATTCTTCCGTTGGCAGCGAGCCTTTGGAGTTTACTATTGGAGGCGGGCAGATGCTTCCCGGGTTTGAGCAGGGTGTGGTTGGTATGGAGCAGGGCGAGCTTCGTACCATCATCATCGCAGCTGACCAGGCTTACGGGGTGCGCCGGCCCGAAGGCGTGTTCGCGGTGGCTCGCCGCGAAATTCCCCCGTCCATTCCCCTGGAAGTGGGAATGAAGTTGCAGGCTACTGGCCGGAACGGAGAGCCGGCTTATATGCAGGTGATTGAGTTGTCGGATGAAACGGTAACCATGGATGCCAACCACCCCCTGGCCGGCCAGGATTTGACCTTTGAAATCGAACTGGTTGAACTCGCGTAACCTGGTAAGGGTTCTGCCCGGTTAGAACTTGCCGTTCCCGGGCGCATATTCAGGATTGACCGGGCAGGAGGAGGCCATGGCTGAACCAAAGGGCCGGCTGGAAGGCAAGGCGGCTATTGTAACCGGGGCCGGTTCCAGCGGCCCCGGCGTAGGCAACGGCAAAGCGGCAGCCGTGCTGTTTGCCCGGGCGGGCGCCAGGGTGCTGCTGGTGGATTCGGTAAAGGCCCGGGCCGCGGAAACCCTGGCGATGATTCGGAGTGAAGGCGGCGCCGCCGAGGTGTTCGAGGCGGACGTCATCAACGCCAATGACTGCCGCCGCATGGTGGATGCCGCCATGGACCTTTACGGCCGGCTGGATGTTCTGGATAACAACGTGGGCATCTCCCGCCGGGGGTCGGTGCTGGAAATCAGCGAGGATGATTGGGATTACGTAATGGCGGTCAACGTCAAGAGCATTGTCCTTTGCAGCAAATTCGCCATTCCCAGGATGATTGCCAGCGGCGGCGGCTCCATCATCAACATTTCCTCCATTGCCGGGCTGCGGGCCCACAGCAGCACGCCTTACACCACTTCCAAAGCGGCGGTGCAGGGTTTGACCATGTCTATGGCCGCCGACCATGGCCCCGACGGCATACGCGTTAACTGCATTGCCCCGGGCCTGGTCTATTCGCCGATGGTGGCGCCCCGAATGGACGCGTCCCTGCGGGAAATTCGCCGGAATGCCGCCCCCCTGCGCACTGAAGGAGACGCCTGGGACATCGGCTACGCCGCCCTGTTTCTGGCCAGCGATGAGTCACGTTGGGTTAACGGCGTAACGCTGCCCGTGGACGCCGGGCTGACTGCGGTAACCCCGGTAACCTACCAGACCCTGGCCCAGCAGCAATATGCCCCTCCGCCATAGCCGGGGGGCTTCTTATAGCAAGGCGCCCGCCCCGGTCAAATCAACAACCCCCCTTATGCCGCCCCCCCACCGCGCGCCCGGACCGCAGCCGGGACAGGGTTCAGAAGGGGGCGCGCTGCCGCTTTAACCGGCTTTCAGGTAGCCAGCTTTTGGTTCCGGTGGTAACATTGGGGGGCAAAACCACCCCGGTTTACGGAAGGAGATTCAAATGAGGATTGCCCGGTATGAGGCCCATGGCGCAGTTCATTACGGCGTTATCAATGGCGACTCGGTAACTGCTGTTGATGGCAGCATTTTCGGAGAATTTACCCTAACCGACCACGCGCATCCGCTGGCTGCTGTAAAGCTGCTGGCGCCGGTGGAGCCTGGCAAGATTCTGGCTATGGGGCTTAATTATACCAGCCACATTGGCGACCGGCCCGCGCCCCAGTACCCGATGGTTTTCCACAAAACGCCCACCAGCGTCATCGGCCCGGAAGATACTATCATCCGCCCCAGAGAGGTGGAGCGGCTGGATGCCGAGGGTGAACTGGTGGCGGTAATCAGGGATACCTGCCGCAATGTTGCCCGGGAAGATGCCCTGCATCACGTCCTGGGCTACACCTGCGGCAATGACGTCAGCGCCCGTGACTGGCAGCGAAAGGATCGGAACGAGAACAATTCCGACTGGTGGCGGGCCAAGTCTGCCGATACTTTTTCGCCCATGGGCCCGTGGATTGAGACAGACCTGAACCCCCATGACCAGCGCCTGCGCACCCGGGTCAACGGAAGCGTGCAGCAGGACGAATCAACGGCCCACCTGATTTTTGATGTTCCAACGATGATTGAATTCATCTCCCGCTACGTTACCCTCAACGCCGGCGACTGCATCTTCACCGGCACCCCGGGGACTACCCAGAACATGGCTGACGGCGCCGTATGTGAAATTGAAATCAACGGCATTGGCATCCTGCGCAACCCCGTGAAGCTGGAAAGCTGATATTGCCAGGGCAGCCGTGAAAAGGTTGCCGGCCTATTCGGTGATGGGCCGTGAAATTATCCACAGGCTCACTACGGTATAGATTACCATCAGGCCCAGCATCGGCAGCTGACTGCGCCAGGCCAGCTGCCGATGCCGGTAAATGGCGCTGGCCCGCAGGTGGGCCAGGTAAACCGCAACGATATGTCCCGTCACGATGGAGGTTACGGCAAAGAACCATATAAAACGGGCATTGGTTATGGCTATGTTCACCGTGTAGCCGGCAGTGCCGAACCAATCCATGCCGAAGCCGAAGGGGTCGGAAGCCAGGGGAATAATCAGCTGCCCCTGAATCAGCAGAAAGCCCAGGTAATGGGCAAAGTGGTAAGCCAGGGCAATGGGCGCCAGCGAAAAGCAGAAAGCAGCCATCAACGCTGCCGGGTCGGGGCTGCTGCCGCCGGCCCGCTTTACTACCCAGCCCATCAACGCCGAAAACCCCCAGTAAATGGCGGCAAAGGCCAGGGGGAAAGCCAGCAGACCCAGGGTATTGGCCAGCGCCAGGCCGTTAAAGTAGGGTGAGGTCAGCCCCGGGGTCTGTTCCAGGGCCAGCCCCAGCGCCGCCGCCCATTCCGGAGTATCGCTGAACCCGTCGAAAGTAACCGTGGCCAGCACCAGAATTACCAGGGCGGTCATACCCGTCGGCAAGGCGAATTCGCCGCCAGCGTTCAGGCCGATGGCCGGCGGGCGCAGGTTGAACTCCTTTGCTTCGGCGTGCCGGAAACATTCATAGCAATCGACGCATTCGCCGGCCGGCTGCCGTTTTTGACAGGCCGGGCTGCTGCACTGCCGGCACACTTCCGGGGCCATTGTGCGGGTTTCGGTAATGGAAAACCGGGTAAGGAAGCTGTAAACCACCGAAAAAACTTCGCCGTGGCGCAGCCACTGGTGCTTGCCGAAGAGGTACATACCCCCCAGGGTAAGCAGCGAGTAGGCAGCAATCAACCAGGCCAGCAGGGACGGCGCAGCGCTTTCCGGCAGCGCATTCTCTACCCAGACAAAGGCGAAGAACAAAGCCACCGACGGCCAAACCCCCAGCCGTTCCGCATATTCCCAGCCCAGGCTCATTTCCCATTCCGCCGCCGGCCGTATCTTGTGGTACAGAAACTCGGCGGCGTCAAAGATAATCGACCATGGGTTAATCGCCGCCCACAGGTTGCCCAACAGCGACACTACGAAACCCATGCCCACCCACCAGATAATCCACACAAAAGTAGGGGTAAGGTTATTTACCGGCCGGTCGGAACCGAAAAGGCCGGTGGCGATAATCAGGAAAAACAGAAACACCGAAGCAACCCGCGCAGCCCATAAGAAGGGAACCGTCAGGACGAAGCGAACGGGAGCATACCGGAACAGGTTAAAACGCGGATAGCTGCCCGGCCCGCCCTCGGCCCGTACAAAAAGGCCGACTACCACAAAGGAAAGAATGACCGCCGACGCCCCGGCGGCGGCAAAGTAGCTCAGCGGCAAGGGCAGATCGTAACGCTCGCCGAAGCCGTGTCCATACACCGGCGCGGCAGAAAACGCCAGCAGCAATAGAGGGGTTGCCGCCGCCGGCAGCAACATTCCAGGCAACCTGGGGCGAGGCATCTTTTCACTCCAGCAGTATTATCGCCCGCATATTCTAGCACCCTTTTCTGGCACCCTTCCGCTGCCGGGGCTGCCCGGTTTCTCCGGGTCGCCGGCTGAAACCACTCGCCGGCTCAAAGGCCAGAAGCAGGCCATGCTGTTTCTCCGGGTTGCCGGCTGAAAATACGGGGGTCTGACCGGGCCGGGGTTATTGCGGCGAACTTCAGCCGGCGGCGATGCTTCCTGCCGGGCAAAGGGGCAAAACGGATTCGGCGGCGCCGCCGGCGGTCGGCAGCGGCGCGCGGCGTTCTGTTATACTGCCGTCAGTCAAGCGACCAGGATAAGGGGTATGGCAAGGGATCGGAAAATTGCGATTGACGGTGAAACGGCAGCCGGCAAGACGGTCGCCGGTCGGGAGTTGGCCCGTCGCCTGGGCTGCCTTTTTCTGGATACCGGAATTATGTATCGGGCCATTACCTGGCTGGCTCTGAAGCGGGGCGTGGCGATGGATGACGCCGCAGGCCTGGCTGAACTGGCCCGCAGCGCCGTTCTGCAGCCCCTGGAGGGCCGGCGTGAAGAGCTGCTGGATACGATTGCGCTGGATGGCCGGGAGCTGGGCCCGGAACTGCGAACCGTGGCGATTGACCGGAAGGTTTCCCTGGTGGCCCGGTCGCCGGGGGTGCGGCGGGAGCTGGCGCATCAGCAGCGGCGCATTGCCGCTGCGGCCGGCAATGCGGTTATGGTGGGACGGGACATCGGCACGGTTGTGCTGCCCGATGCCGACTTGAAGGTTTTTATAACCGCTTCGCCGGAAACACGCGCCCGCCGCCGCTATGCCGACCGGCTGGCCCAGGGTCAGGCAGCAGCGCCGGGCCAGGTGCTGGATGAAATCCTGACCCGGGACCGGCTCGACTCGCAACGGGCGGATTCACCCTTGACCTGCGCCGCCGATGCCCTGGTGGTTAACACCGATAACCTGACTGTGTCCCAGGTGGTGGACATCATCGAAAAGCGGTTTCACGCCATTGCCGGGGCGGCTGACCAATGACGGTTCTATACACTCCGGGGCGGGCGCTGGCCCGTTTTTGCTTCAACGTGTTTGGCCGTATGGAGGTGGCAGGGCGGGAGAACGTGCCGCCCTATGGGCCGTTAATCGTTGTTGCCAACCACATTTCCTATAACGACCCGCCGTCTTTAGCCGCCGCCCTGCCGCGGCCGTTATCCTTTCTGGGCAAACGGGAACTGTTTGAGCCGGCCGTCAGGGGGTGGCTGTTCAACGCAATGCGGGTCTATCCGGTGGACCGGGCCTTTGGCGCAAGCGCCTTGCGAGTAGCCCTGTCCCTGCTGGCTCAGGATGGGGCAGTAGCCATTTTCCCGGAAGGGCAGCGCAGCCCGAACCGGCAGCTGATTAAGGGCATGGCCGGGGCAGCGTACCTGGCCATGAAATCGCAGGCGCCCATCTTGCCGGTCGGCATTGCCGGCACAGAGAAATTTCCCCACCAGCGTATGCCTTTGCCCCTGTGCCGGTTCCGGCTGAATATTGGCCCCCCCTTTACGCCGCCGGTGCTGGAAGGAGGCAGTACCCGGGCCGCCGCAGAGGCGGTGCTGTACCTGATAATGCAGCGCATCGCCGCCCTGCTGCCGGCCGAATACCGGGGCGTTTACGGCTGGAACCAGGGCAGCCGGGAGGCCCGGCTGGCAGCCGGGGATGCCGGCCGGCAGCCGGGCGGTTGACACCGGGCCGCCGGCAACCGGCCGGGCTGCCGGCGGCAATGGCCTTTTCACCGCCCTTCGTTGCCAGCAGAACCGGGGCAGAAAGGGGGCCGGGTTGGACGACCCGGCCCCCTTTTTTGCGTTCCCCGGCAATGCCCCGCCGCCGGCTGAACCGGGTCAGGCCGAAGCTGCCAGGTCCATTTCGTAGCGAGACAATACCGCTTCGATTTGCGCCGCAGACTTTGCGTCCGCCGGCAGCAGCGGCAGTCTGGGGCGGCCCACATTGAAGCCCGCGTGGTTCAGGGCGTGTTTCACCGGAATAGGGTTGGAAACGATGAACAAGACCTTGAAAAGCTCCAGCAGCCGGCGATGTTCTGCCGCCGCCCGTTCCACGTCTCCTTCCAGCAGCAACCCCATCATCTGTTTGATTTGGCGGCCGGCCAGGTGCGAAGCCACGCTGACCACCCCGTAACCTCCGGCAGCCATGATGTAAAAAGTCTCGTTATCGTTGCCGCTCCAGACCCGAAACCCGTCCCGGGCCCCGTCCAGGATCCGGGTTATTTGATCCAGATCGCTGCCGGCCTCTTTAACCCCGATGATGTTATCTACCTGGCTGAGGCGGATGGTGGTCTCGTGGGTCATGTTCAGGCTGGTGCGGCTGGTAACGTTATAGAGCATACAGGGCAGCTTGACACTGGCGGCAATAGCCTTGAAGTGCTGATAAAGCCCTTCCTGGGGCGGCTTGTTGTAGTAGGGAACCACCAGCAGCAAACCATCCACGCCGGCCCGCTCGGCCTCTTTACTAAGCTCGATGCTTTCGGCAGTGCTGTAGTTGCCGGTTCCGGCTACCACGGCGCCCCGGTCGCCTACTGCACCCTTCACCTCGGCGTAGAGGCGAAGTTTCTCGTCGGTGGTCAAGGTGGGCGATTCGCCGGTGGTGCCGGACACGATAACGCCGTCGCTGCCCGAGTCCAGCAGCGCATTGGCCAGACGCCTGGCCTGGGCATAGTCCACCTGCCCCGCGCGGTCAAAGGGGGTTGCCATAGCCGTTATCAGTCTGCCTATCTCCGTCATGCTGACCCTCCTGCCGGGGTTTTCCGGCAATTATACACGCCGGGGGTATCTTTTGCCTGACGGGTATCTGCCATTGAGCCGGTTCCCTGGCCGGCCTTTTAACCGCTTGACTTCCGGGGGTTTGGCCGGGCCGGCTGGCGGCGGCGGGGGATGCCTGGCTCGACTTCCGGAAAGTCATCCAGCCCACGATAGCCCAACTCCCGGCCCGCCCTGCTGCCTGCCGGTAACCGGCGGCAAGGGCATGGCCTGACAGACTCAAGGGCCGGGGTACAGCCGGCGATGTACCGGCGAACCGATGGGGGCGGCGGCAACTCTATGGGGCAATTGAACCGGCTGCGCTTATACGCCGGAAACCGACTGGCCGGCCGGGGCTCCGGCGGCGGGGCGCCGGCAGCCCCGGCGGACCAGTTCCTCGGCTATCTGTATGGAATTAAGCGCCGCCCCCTTACGCAGGTTATCGGAAACTACCCACAGGGCCAACCCGTTGGGGTCAGAGGCGTCCTGCCGAATGCGGCCAACAAACACGTCATCCTCACCGGCCACCGGCCAGGGCATCGGGTAGCGGCCCTGCTCCGGTTGGTCCAACACCCTCATCCCGGGCATATCGGCCAGCAGGCGGCGGGCCTCGCTGGCGGTCATGGGCCGCTCCAGTTCCAGATGCACTGCGGCGCTGTGCGATACCATGACCGGCACTCGCACGCAGGTGGCGGAAATCCGGATTTCCGGGGCGTGCAGTATCTTGCGACTTTCGTCAATCAGCTTCTGCTCTTCACGAGTATAGCCGCTGGGCAGAAAGCGGTCGATTTGCGGTATGATGTTGAAGCCAATCTGCTGGGGCTGGTGGCGGGGCGTTACCGGGTTGCCTTGTAGCAGGTCGCCGGTCTGTTCCCGCAGTTCCCGGACGGCGGCGCTGCCGGCCCCGGACACTGATTGGTAGGTGTCGGCGATGATGCGCCGGATGGGGTTGCGCCGGTGGATGGGGTAGGCCAGCAGCGCCAGCGGCGTGGTGGAACAATTGGGAATGGCGATGATGCCCTGGTGCCATTCCACATCGGCCCCGTTAACCTCCGGCACCACCAGAGGGACATTTTCCTGCATGCGAAAGGCGGAGCTGTCGTCGATAACCACCGCCCCGGCAGCCACCGCCAAAGGGGCCCAATGCCGGCTCGCTGCGGTGCTGGCCGAAATGAATGCGATGTCCACCCCCTGGAAGGAACCTTCCCGGGTTTCTTCGACGGTAAACCCCTGACCGTTTACCGTTAACTGCCGGCCAGCAGACCGGCCGGAGGCCAGCAGCTTCAACCTGGTCAGTTCCGGGTGGCGCTGTTCGACGATTTTCAGAAACTCGGCGCCTACCGCTCCGGTAGCGCCAACAACGGCGAGCGTCAGGTCTTGCAGGTCGGGCATCGGTCAACACTCTTCAGCAAGGTAAATACCCCGAATGAAGTCGGGGGAAACGCGGCAGCCGGCGGCTACAACCCCAGAATCTGCTCCAAGCCTACCACAAGCCCGGGACGGTTCACAACTTCCCGGATGCACCGAATTACGCCGGGCATATAGCAGTCTCTGGTCAGCGTATCGTGGCGCAGCGAGATGGTTTGACCGGCGGCGCCCATAATCACTTCGTGGTGGGCGCTGCGCCCCGGCATCCGAAGGCTGTGGATGGTTACCCCGTTGTATTCGCCGCCCCGGGAGCCCGGCAGGTTCTCCTGCTCGGTAACGCTGCGGGTGAACCGCTTCTCGTCGCCGATGGCCCTGGCCAGGGCCATCGCAAAGCCGGAGGGAGCGTCTATCTTGGCTTCGTGGTGGGCCTCAATAATATCCACGTAATCGAAGAAAGGGGCGGCCTGTTCTACCAGTTTTTTCAGGACCACGGCGCCCAGAGCAAAGTTGGGAGCCACGATAATGCCGATGGCCTGGTCTTTTGCAATGGCGTCTAGCTGCCGCAGGTCAGCGTCATTCAGGCCGCTGACACCGACCACCAAGTTGGTTGAAGCGGCGGCGGCTTGCGGTACGGCTTGCCGGCAGGCGGCAGCGTTAGTGAAATCTACCAGCACGTCGGGACGGGTCTGCTCCAGGATTTCCGACAGGCTGGTGGACAGGGGGATTTCTCCGCCGTCGGGCAAAGGCAGGCGGCTGCCCCGTTCCCGGCGGCAGGTGGCTCCTACCAGGGTAAAGTCCGGCTGGCGGGCAACGGCAGCCACCGTTTCTGCGCCCATCCTTCCGGTTGCCCCGTTTATTGCCACCCGAATCGGCGCCATAGCAACCTCCTGGCCTCTGGCACGGACTGAATTGTTCCTATATTATCACGTGCCTGGCCGGGTCAAAACCCGTAAAAGAGCAAAAGAAAAGGCGGCAGCCGGCAGCCGATGCTTTATTGTACCGGACAGCGAAACGCCGCAGGAAGGCTGTTTCCTGCGGCGTTGAACAGCGTGGGAACAGAGGGGTGGAAGCAGCGGCGAGGGTTAGCGGCCCCGGCCGCCGCTGCCGCCCAGGAAGCGGCGTTCCGGGCTGCCGCTGCGGTTACTGCCGCCGCGTCCGTTGCCGGACCGGTTGCCGCCGGGGCCGCCACTGCCGCCGGGACGCCGGCCGCGGTCGCCGCCGCTGCCCCGACCACCCGGGCCGCCCGCCCGGGGACGGTCGCCACGGTTCTGGGGAGGCCTGGCCGGCCGCGGCGGCTGCTCGCCCCCGTCATCTCCGAACAGAGCGCGGCGGGAAACGTTCACCCGGCCCATAGCGTCAATCTCCTGAACCATTACCGTTATTTCCTGCCCCAGCTTGATTTCCTCCTCCATGTCGCCCAAATCCTCGTTGCGCACCAGGCCGTCCTTGCCGGGCAGCAGTTCCACGAAAGCGCCAAAGCTGACCAGCCGATTTACCTTGCCGGTGAGGATGTCGCCCACCACCAGCTCGCGGGTCAGCCCCTCAATTCTGCTGCGGGCCAGTTCCAGCATCGGCTGGTCGGAAGAGCTGATGGTTACGCCGCCGTCATCGGCCACGTCAATGGATGCGCCCGTTTCTTCGATGATTCCGCGAATAACCCGTCCGCCGGGGCCGATGACCGCCCCGATTTTTTCCACGGGGATCTGAATGCGGACGGTCTTGGGCGCGTAGGGGCTCATTTCGGTGCGGGGGGTTTCAATAGCTTCGGCCATCTTTCCCAGAATGTGCAGCCGACCCAGGCGCGCTTGTTCCAGGGCCTGCCGAAGGATGGCTTCATCCAGCCCCTTCAACTTAATGTCCATTTGCAGCGCGTTGATGCCGTCGGCGGTGCCGGCCACCTTGAAGTCCATGTCCCCCAAAAAGTCTTCGATACCCTGTATGTCGCTGAGGACAGCGTAACGGCCGTCGTTATCGGTTACCAGCCCCATGGCAATGCCGGCTACCGGCGCTTTCATCGGCACGCCGGCGTCCATCAGAGCCATGCTGGAGCCGCAAACGCTGCCCATTGAAGTGCTGCCGTTGGAACTGAGCACTTCAGACACCACCCGAACGGTGTAAGGGAACTCGTTCTCGGCGGGCAGGGCGGCCAGGATCGCCCGCTCGGCCAGGGCGCCGTGGCCGATCTCCCGGCGGCCCGGGGAACCGACCCGCCTGGCTTCCCCCACCGAATAAGGGGGGAAGTTATAGTGGTGCATGAACCGCTTGGTATCTTCCGGGGAAAGGGTGTCGAGGGTCTGCTTCATGCTCAACGGCCCCAGGGTGGCGACCGAAAGCACCTGGGTCTGGCCGCGAGTGAAGAGGCCGGAGCCGTGGGTGCGGGGCAGCGTACCTACCTCGCAGGCAATGGGCCGAATCTCGGAAGGAGTGCGTCCATCGGGGCGTACTCCCAGGTCCAAGATGCGGCGGCGCACTTCGCCCTTGACCACGTTCTTGAAGCCCTCGGCGACGCGGCGGCGGTCATATTCCTCGCCCAACTGCTCCGCCACTTCATCTTCCAGCCGATCCAGGCCTTCGTCCCGTTCCGACTTGAAGGAGTTCTGTTCCAGAATGCCGCTCACCCGACCGTTGAGGATGGCTTTAATCCGGGCGTCCAGCGTTTCTTCCGCTTCGGTGTCCACCGTTACCGTTAACTTGGGCTTCCCCACCTGGGCCGCCAGTTCATCAATCAGGTCGATCGTCAACCGGTTAGCCTGGAAAGCCTTCTGAATCCCTTCCAGGATAATCTCCTCGGAAACCTCATTGGAACCGGCTTCTACCATCATAATGGCGTCTCTGGTGCTGGCTACCACCATATTCAGCTGGCTTTCGTCGATTTCCGGGTAAGTAGGGTTGATGATGAAACCGCCGTTGTTGTAGGCGATGCGGCAGGCGCCAATCGGCCCGGCGAAGGGCAGGTGGGAAACCGAGAGGGCCGCCGATGCGCCAAGCATTCCCAGAATTTCCGGCGGGTTCTTCTGGTCGGTGGAGAGGACGGTCAGGATAACCTGCACTTCATTATGCAGGCCCTTGGGAAAGAGGGGGCGAATGGAGCGGTCGGTAAGGCGGGCGGACAGGATAGCTTCCTGGCCGGGCCGGCCTTCCCGCCGGAAAAAACTGCCGGGTATTTTCCCGGCGGAATACAGCCTTTCCTCAAACTCCACTGTCAGCGGCAGGAAGTCTATATCGGGACGCGGCTTTTCGGCCATTACCGCCGTAGCCAGCAGCACCGTATCCCCATAGGTTAATACGGCTGAACCGTGGGACTGGAAGGCCAGTTTCCCCGATTCGATGACCAGTTTTTCATTTCCGATGATACGTTCTACTACAGTAGCTTCAGGCATAATCAGGTTGCGGAACCTCACTTCACAAAGATATGTGAAGAGGAGACAAAGCGGGAAGCAAGCACGTTTTGCCGGCGGGCCTTCTTAACCGGGGTAACCAGACGCCGCGGCGCCCCGGAAGCACTCAGCGGCGCAGCCCCAGGCGACTGATGAGGGACTGGTAACGGTTAACGTCTTCGTTGCTGAGGTAATTAAGAAGCCTGCGGCGTTTCGACACCATGCTGACCAGGCCACGGCGGGAATGGAAGTCTTTCCGGTGGCTGCGGAGGTGGTCGGTTACCTGCCGAATTCTTTCGGTGAGGATGGCAACCTGCAACTCAGTGGAACCGGTATCCTTGGGGTGGGTTCGATATTCCCGCGTAATTCGTTCCCGGGTGTCAGCATCCAGCATTACTTATGCAAAACCTTCTATCTTATCTTCTCTTTACAGCGGAGCTACTATACCACACGCGCCAGCCGGTTGCAATGTCCGCTTCGGAAGCCAATTTCCTGGCGCGGTTCGGTCAGTCCCGCCCCCTTGCTCCCGCTGGCCGGCAGCTTTATTGTCCGGTTATGAGGACGCCCGCCGCCTTAGCCGTCCGGTTGAACCGGGTTCACCGGCAGCGGCGTGTCATCATCGGCATTATAATCATCATTTTCGCCGTTCCGGTTGGACCAGCGACGCTCAAAACGCTCCCGGCGCCGTTGATTGATGAAATCAGCCCCATTGTACGTTTGACCTGCGGCCACCCGTTTATTGGTCAGTGAACGTACTGCTCGCGCATCGTTGGCGTTGCGCACGGTAAAGATAGCCGGGCCGCTCTCCCGCGCCGCTTCAATCGTGGCAACAAAAGTTTCCGCTATGCCGATGCCCTCGCCGACCTCATCAGCAGACATCGTATTATGGTAGAAGTTCTCGTGGAAGTCTTCCGCCGAATTATAAGCCATTACTATATCGGGGTTCCGGTACTCTACCGACAGATACCGGGCAATGTTCTTTTTCTGATCGTACTTTTCCGAAGGCCAGCCCCGTTCTTTGCCGATGGCGGCCAGGGCGTGATTGACGGCGCCCCAGACTTTCTCCGAGGCCTGCAAACGCTCGCCGGCGGCCAGTTCTTCCTTGGCGTGCCGGACGAATTGACGGCTGATGGCGATATGCTCGTCCGGGTTCTGCATTGCTGACGGCGCTGGTAGTATTGCAGACATTCTTTCTTGCACCCTTGAGAACGGTTGACCATAGATTAACACGGGTCAGCTGCGTCAAGCAAACGGAACCGTAGGGCCGTCGGCTAGCCCCCGGCCTTTTCCGGTGCTAAACTTGGCGCAAAAACAGGAGCTGCCGAAATGCCGCAGTCGGTTCTGATTTACGACCTGGTTGACCATGTTGGCGTTCTGACGCTTAATAACCCGGCCCGCCGCCAGGCTCTGTCCCGCGAGGTGCTGGCGGCCCTGCAAGACCGGCTGGAGCAGATTAAAGGCGACCCGGCAGTGAAGGTGGTAGCGCTGCGCTCCGAAGGGCCGGTGTTCAGCTCCGGCCATGACCTGCGGGAGCTGATTGGTTCCGATGCGGAAAGCTATGCCGGCATCTTCGCCGAGTGTACCGAAGTTATGGAAGCTATCCGGCTGCTGCCCCAGCCGGTCATTGCCCAGGTGCAGGGTTTGGCCACAGCGGCCGGCTGCCAATTGGTGGCCACCTGCGATTTGGCGCTGGCCGCGGAAACGGCCAGCTTCTGCACCCCGGGGGTGCAAATTGGCCTCTTCTGCTCCACCCCGGCGGTTGCGCTCTCCCGAGCGGTCAACCCCAGGCATGCCATGGAAATGCTGCTGACCGGCACCCCCATATCGGCGCAAAAGGCCCTGGAATGGGGGCTGGTGAACCGGGTGGTCCCCGCCGCAGAACTGGCAGCCAACGTTATGGCGTTGGCCCGGCACATTGCCGGGGCCAGCGCTTATACCCTGGCTATCGGCAAACAAGCCTTCTACCGTCAGCTGCAAATTGACCGGCCCAACGCCTACGCCCTGGCCCAGCGCGCCATGGTGGAAAACCTGCTCGCCTATGACGCCCAGGAGGGTATTGCCGCCTTCCTGGATAAACGCGAACCCAGGTGGGCGAATTAGCGCAGCAGTGTTCGTGTCAGTTCAGCGCAAGCCGAAGCGGTCTGAATCAGGGCGGCTGTCTTTCCCGATACCATCGGGCTGAAGCGGATGATAGGGCAGATTTGCCCCTTTCCCCGGCAACCGTGCAGGCAGTTGGCCCCAACCGCCGGATTTGCTCCAGTACCCTGCGCCGCCGCCAGTCCGACGAGATTTCAGCGGAAGAGTTTATAACCTGGCCGCCGACCGGTCGGCGCTGGAAGCGCTCAAATACCAGGAGGAGGCTGGCGTCGATACCGACGTTAAACCGGGCGGGCGTGTCTGCCGGGGCAACGGGAGCCGCCGGGAAGCAGCGCTGCTTCCCGGCGGCTCCGGCCCGCGGCTGCCTTGCTTGGCGCAAATGGATATTGACCAGCTGGTGCTGGAATGCGCCACGCCCCGCGCCGGTGAAATGGCGGTTTTTCCAGGAGTATGCCAACGAGAAGGAGACTGCCTGGGCGTAGTACCCCCCCCCCCCCCGAACCGACGAGTTGGAAATCCCTCTTTTTCAGGAATGGGCCGAACAGGGCCGCGGAAAACGCTGCCGTCCGGTGCGACCCGCGGCCAGCCGTTTCGTTCCCCGGGTTAACCCACAGTTTCGGGCCACCCTGGAGGAAGTGGCTGAAGCAGCGTCGCCGTCCGGCCAGCGGGTAACCTTACTGTACCTGCGCAGCTGGCAGGGGTTTCAGGGTATGCCGGAACTGGACGACCGGCCGGGGCATATTCCGGGGGCGCTGCACCTGGTATGGCAGGAGTTGGTGGACGGTTCTGCCGGCTGCCTGAAACCTGCGGTGGAACTTCAAGCCTTGCTGTCCGCCCGGCCGGTAACCCCCCAGATGCCGGTTATCGCTTATTGCCGCTGCGGCGCTCGGGATTCGGTAGGTTGCCTGGCCCTGAAGCGGTTGGGCTGCCAGGTGCGCCTTTATGACGGGTCTTACCTGGAGTGGATGAACCGGGAGCTGCCGGTGGAATACCCGGGCAACGCTGCCGGCTGAAAGGGTGGGGCTGACCCGGCAAACCGGGAGACGGGGGCTTCTGCTGCCGGCGGTTGGGCCGGTTTAAGAAATATTGGAGCGGCAGATGGGATTCGAACCCACGACCCTCTCCTTGGCAAGGAGATGCTCTACCACTGAGCCACTGCCGCCAGCCAATATAATCATTATAATTCACCGTCGTACGGTTGTCTATAGCGTTGACGCCGGTTAACCGAACCCGTGCTTTCAATTCCCGCGTCCCGCGGCGGCCGGATTGCACCTAACCCGGCCACCCTGGACTACCTGGGTTAACCGAACCCATGCTTTCTATTCCCGCGGCGGCTGTTGCCGGTTGACTTGCTTGCCGGAGGTTTCCGGGCCGGGCCAAGGTTCCAGCGCAAAGTCTGCGCCCCCCGAATGGCGCCTGGCGCTGGCTGATGGTATTATAACTGTAAGAGTAAACTACCAAAGAGGTATCCGTTGTCAGAAAACCTGTGGAAATATGAAGAAGTCGCAGCGTTGGGGCCGGGGGCCGAAGCAAACACCGGCCACCGTACCCGAAACCGGCTGATTATTCTGGTCGTGGTGTTGGCCCTGGCAGTGGGCTATATGATCTATGCCGCCTTTCCCGGCAACGCCCTCTATTTTGTTACGGTCAGCGAGTTTATCAGTGGCGCGGAGTACCAGGATGGCCGCGTTCTGCGGGTTTCAGGCCGGCTGGCCCCCGACTCGTTCCACCGGGAAGATGGGGGAACCCTGGCCCGTTTCCGGTTGGTGGACCGGGAAGGACCCGGCAAAGAAGCCGGCATTCAAGCCGCTTATGTGGGGGTAATGCCCGACCTGTTCTTCAACCCTCACTCAGAGATAATCCTCGAGGGAAGCTACGGGGCAGAAAATCAGGTTTTCAATGCGGACAGCATTCTGGTCAAGTGCCCTTCCAAGTACCAATCTCTGGAGGAAGAGCAGCCGACCGATTACAACAGCTACGCTCCCGGGGGTGCGTCTCAGCCATCCTGATTGCGGCGCTGCCGCCGGGCGAGGTTTTTCGGGCTGAACCGGCTAACCCGGGCGCTCCGCAACCCTCCGTCAACCTGCCGGGTGAAAAGCGAACCCTGACCGGCATTCCTCCCTTGGCGTCCGGGGTGAAAAGCCGCGGCCTTACTCTTCGGTTTCCCCGTTTTTCTGCGCGTTTTCCAGGGATTGCTGCATTTCCCGGATTTCCCGTTCCAGTTCCTGCCGGCGCCGGGAAACGAAAAAGGCGTAGATGAAGAAAACCAGCCAGGTTACGGCAAAGGCGGCGAACAGAAAGGCCAGATTGGTCGGCGGCTGGCTTTGCAGCAGGATGATGGGCATATACCCTCGCTTGATTATTCGGTGAACCTGAACTGACCGGTTCGGAACGAATCGGGCCGGCTCCGGGCCCGGGTCAACTTTGCCGACCGGTCGGCAGCAGGGAAACCGGCTTCCCGTTTACGGCCTGATGCCCCTTTACCTCCCATGCCCCGGGCTAGCCGAGTAACCATCATCGCTGCGGCGGTGGTGGCTGCCTTCATCTTCCATGCCCAAGGTTAGCCTCCCGGCGTCTTTGGGCAAAGCGCAGCGCCGTCAGCCAATCCTCGGCCCGGCGCAGGTAATTCCGTTCCAGCAGCAGGTAGAGGAACAGCAGGGCAAATACCGCCAGAGAGAAGAACAGAATCCCCTGCATTGCCGGTTCCAGCGCCCCGGCGTCGGCCAGCGGCCCTACCACTGCCGAAGGATGAATGGAACGCCACCATTGAACCGAATAATACACAATCGGCACGTCCACGAAGCCGATAATCCCCAGAACGGCAGCGTAGATGGAGCCTTGCCGCCGGTTGGGAACGTAGGCCCGCAGCATCAGGTAAGCCACGTAGATGAGCCACAATATCAGCGTAGTGGTCAGCCGGGGTTCCCAGGTCCACCATACGTTCCATACCGGGCGCGCCCAGACAATGCCGGTAAGCAGAGCCAGGGTAACGAATACCACCCCCACCTCGGCGGCGGCGTGGGCCACCCGATCCCAGCCTTCCCGTCGGGTTATCAGGTAGCCCAGGCTGCCAACGAAGACTACCAGAAAGGCCAGGAAGGATACTATCGCTACCGGCACGTGCAGGTAGAAAATCCGCTGCACCTGGCCCAGGTTGGCGTCAGTGGGGGCCACCATGAATATCAGGTAAAGGTTCACCAGCATCAGCCCGGCCAGCATGGTCAGGGCTGCGCCGGACAGCCACGGGAACCGGGAACTGCGCTGCTTCAGGTTAGCACTGGCGGCCAAGAGATCACTCCTCAACGATTATCGAAAAAAGCCAGGGACATAATACCAGAAAAAGAGCGTCAAACAGGGCAATCAGAGGCAGCCAGCGGGCCGCGGCGCCGGCTGCCGGTTCCCCGGCAATGGCCGCCCCGGACACTTCCACCGCCCCGATAAGCACCGGCAGAATTATCGGAAAAAACAGCACGGGCAGCATTACCTCCCGGGAGCGGGTCTGCACGGCGATGGCGGAAAACAGGGTGCCCAGCGTGGCGAAGCCGAGGGTAGCCAGCAGCATGACGGCTGCCAGGGTCAGCGAAAAGGCGGTGAAATTGAGGAAGACGGCCAGCACCGGCAGCAGGGCCGCTTCGATAATCAGCATAAACAGGAAGCTGACCAGGGCTTTGCTCAGGAATATGGCATCCCGGCTGACCGGGGACAGCAGCATTCCCTCCAGCCCGCCCTGTTCCCGTTCCCGGACGAAAGCCCGGCTCATGGCCAGAATGCCGACGAAGCTGAAAGAAACCCAGATGATGCTGGGGGCCAGCTCGGTTACCCGCTCCGGGCTGATGCGAAGGGCAAAATTGAACACTACTGCCAGCAGGATGCCAAAGACCAGGGCGGACAGGACTATATCCCGGGAACGGAGTTCCAGCGCCAGGTCTTTCCAGACCATGGCCGCCATTGGTCTCAGCAGCCGCATCGGATTACCTTCGCAGGTCAGGGTAACTGAAGACTATTCTAGCAGAAGGCGCAGGTTCTGTTTCCGGCGGTTGCCGGCCAGCATTGCTTCCAGCGAAGCGGGGGCAATGCTGGCCCCGCTGGGCGAGCCGGGTCGTGGGGATGATTGCTTCCAGCGAAACGGGGGCAATGCCCGGGTTTAATCCGCCATAAAGTGAAGGCGGCCGCCGGACAGGGCCGCCACCCGGCTGGCCCATTCTCGGCCCAGGCTGGCGTTGTGGGTAGTCATTACCACCGAGCGGCCGGCCGCCGTCCACTCCCGCAGCAGACTGGCCAGGGCCGCCACCGAATTGCGGTCCAGGCCCGATTCCGGTTCGTCCAGCAGCAGCAGCGAGGGCTGGTGCAGGATGGCCCGGGCGATAGCCAACCGTTTCTGCATTCCGTGGGACAGGCTGCGGACCCGCCGGTCGCCTCGCCGGGACAAACCCACTTGCGCCAGCGTCTGCTCTATCCGCGCCTTAAGGCCGGAAACGCCATAGAGCCGCCCGTAAAGGGCAAGGTTCTCCCGGCAGGTCAAGTCTTCGTAGAGGAACCCGCTGTGGGACACAACCCCGGTTTGCCGCCGGGCCGCTTCAGCCTGGCGGCGCAGGTCGCAGCCGGCGATGGCAACCCGGCCCCGGTCAGGCCGCATCTGGCCGGCAAGGAGGCGCAGCAAGGTAGTCTTGCCGGCGCCATTGTCGCCCAACAGGACCAGAAACTCGCCCCACTCCAGAGAAAGGTCCAGCTCCCAAAGCACCGGCACGCCGCCGTACCCTTTTTCCAGGCCGGCGGCTTCAATGGCGTTTGTCCCGGGAAGTGGGTTCACCGGTTACCTCGGCAAGCAGCAATCGTGGACATGAAACATGATAGGTTATTGCTGCCGGTTTAACCACTGCGAAAATACATATATTCCGAGGGTTGACCGCCTTCCAGCAAATTAAGGCGGTTAAAGCCGGCAGGTTAAATAAAACGGCTGCCACCGGGGGCGGAAACCCCGGCGCCGCAGGAAACGGGAACGTTCCTGCCGGGCAAGAAGGGCAGATGTGGTTGGGCCGGCCGCCGCTCATCAGCCTTCACTGACCCGCAAAACGTTCATACCTGGCCGGGCAAGCAGATGCGGTTGGGGGCCGCCCGACCCCGCCCCGGCCCCTTTCCCTTACCCGCCCTTTTTTGTTATACTTGCCGGCAATGTCCGCCTCATACGCGGGAGGCGGGCCAGCTTTTGCGGTTCAGGGAGGAGCAATGCCGGCTTTTGCCGTAATTGGCGGACAATGGGGCGATGAGGGCAAAGGGAAGGTTATCGATTACCTGGCCCAAGGGGTTTCCGCCGTGGTCCGCTATGCCGGCGGCAACAACGCCGGCCATACGGTAGTCAATGCCCAGGGCGAATTTCAGCTGCATCTGGTTCCATCCGGCATTTGCTGGCCCAATGTTTACGGCATCATCGGCAACGGCGTCGTCGTGGACCCGGAAGTGCTGCTGGAGGAATTGGACGGGCTGGCCAACCGGGGCATTGGCGTTGATAACCTGTACCTCAGCGACCGGGCCCACGTGATTATGCCTTACCACGTGCTGCTGGACGACCTGGAGGAAAAGGCGCGGGGCAGTTCGGCTATTGGCACTACGGGGCGCGGCATTGGCCCCACCTATATGGATAAAACCGCCCGCATGGGCATCCGGGTCGGCGACCTGCTGGACCCTGAATCCCTGGCGCCCCTGCTGGAAAGGACTTTGGCGCACAAGAACAAACTGATTACCGCAGTCTATGACGGCGCCCCCTTTTCCACCGCAGCGGTGCTGGAGCAGTCCCTCTCCTGGGGAGAGCGGCTGCGTCCCTATGTGCGGCCCACCGAGCAGCTGGTTCAAGACCTGCTGGAGCAGGAGCATAACATTCTGCTGGAGGGCGCCCAGGGAACCCTGCTGGACCTGGACCATGGCTCCTACCCTTACGTTACCTCCTCATCCCCCTCAATTGGCGGGGCCTGTACCGGCCTGGGTCTTAACCCCCGGGACATTGCCGGAGCGACCGGCGTTTACAAGGCTTACTCCACTCGAGTAGGCAGCGGGCCGATGCCCACCGAAATGTTCGGCGAAAGCGGGGAGAACCTGCGGCAGCGGGCCCGCGAATATGGCGTTACCACCGGCCGCGCCCGTCGGGTCGGCTGGTTCGATGCGGTGGCCGGACGCTATAGCCAGCAGATAAACGGCTTTACCGGCATGGTGCTGACCCGCCTGGACATCCTGGACGGGTTCGCGTCGGTAAAGGTTTGCGTCGGCTACCAGGCTGAAGGCAAAGAGGTAACCCGCTTCCCGTCGGATACCCGGCTGTTATCCCGGTGTCAGCCGGTTTATGAGGAGATGGCCGGCTGGGATCAGCCCACGGCCAGCGCCACCCGGCTGGCCGACCTGCCGGACAATGCCCGCGCTTACCTGCGCCGTATTGAGGAACTGGTCGGCTGCCCGGTTCAGATTATCTCTACCGGGCCCAGTCGGGACGAAACTATTCTGGTGGAACCGGTTATACCGTAACCGGGGCCCGTCCCTTCGGCGCCGGCCCCGGGCGGGCTGATCACCCGCCCGCTCAATAACCCGGCGAGCAACGCAAACGCGCAAGGGGGCCCGGGAAAATGCAGCAGCAACCTCAATTCGGAATCTACCTTAACCCGGCAGCGGGCCAGGCCGTCCGCATCAATTCCCCTTACTGGCTGCCGGAAGAACCGGAGTGGGTCTTTTTGACTTCCGAAGTCAACGCCACCCTGCTCCGCATTCGGGAGCTGGCCCGCGAGCAGGGGGCAGCAGCAGATCCCGACGCTATTGTCTGGTGTTCCATTCCCCTGTCAGACTGAACCCCGGCCCGGTTCCTGACCCCGCAGCCGCTTGCGCCGCCGTTTTCCCGGCGATAAACCCGGCCGGCGCAAGGGCTGCCACCTTTCCCGTGCATCATTGCCCCTGAACCCTCCTGGCCGGCGCCGGCAATGATGGCGGCCGGCAGTGTTAAAATACTGAACAGCAAAGGCAACGCTGCAAGAGGTCAGAAAAACGTTTTTCAACATGAACGGCAACGGCATCGCTTGCGCATTCCGTGCTTATGGTATATCTGCGGCAGGCTGGCCGTTGGCGGCGGGGCTGGCAAGAACGCGCCGCGCCGGCCCCCCGGCCAGGGCGCCGGGGGACATTCTGGAGGCTCGCACATGCCCACCTTTAGCGCTTGGCATGGACTGGACGCCCACGCCTGTATATCCTGCCCCCTGATGGTCCTGTATGCCCTGATTGCGCTATGCGTCCTGGCTATACTGCTGACGCTGGCATGGTTGCTGCTGGTCTGCGCCCCGCTAGCGCTGGCCGGCGTAACTTGGGGCGGTTGCCAATAATAGCCGCCGCCGGTGGGGGTATCCGGCGGCGGCTGACACGGGGCCGGCCACCCGATGGCGATTATCTGCGGCAGGCTGGCCGTTGGCGGCGGGGCTGGCAAGAACGCGCCGCGCCGGCCCGAAAGCGCGAGCGAAGCCTGAGCAAACGCCGTCATAGCCGGGGCTGAAGGCGGTAAACTCGCCGCCCCCACCCGACAACCGGCCGGCTGGCGTTGGGCATACTTCAGCGAAACACATCCGAACCGGGAGGCAAGCCATTATGCTGGTTGACCTGATTAACCTGGCAAGCGGGGACGGCGTAAACCTGGACGGCGCCTTTTTCGAGCCGGCCGCCGACGTCAAGCCGCGCGGGTCGGTGGATGCCCTGCTGCTGATTCACGGCTCCGGGGGCAATTTCTACCGCCCGGCCACCAAGGCCATGGCCGACGATTTGCGCCGTCAGGGGTATGCCTGCCTGGCGCTGAATACCAAAGGCCACGATACGGTCTGGGCGCCCCAGGGCGAGGGCCGCTATTACGGCAACGCTATGGAGATTCTGGATAACAGCCGGGAGGATTTGCGGGCCGGGGTCGATTACCTTTGGGCCAAAGGCTACCGCAGCATCGGCCTGCTGGGCCACAGCATGGGCGCGGTAAAGGTCGGTTATTATGCCGCAATGGAAGCTGACGACCGGGTGGCGACGGTAATTCCCGTTTCGCCGGTGCGGCTGTCTTATTCCTACTATATGGCGTCGGAGGATGCCGCAGAGTTTGGCGCCGTTATTGCGCAGGCCGACCAGCTGGAGGCCGCTGACCGGGCCAGTGAGTTGATGGAGGTCAGGTTTCCCATTGCCCAGATGTTCAGCGCCTTTTCCTACCTGGACAAGCACGGCCCGGCGGAGCGGTATAACCTGGTAAACCTGGCTCCCAAAATCCGGGTTCCCCTGCTGGTGGTTGGCGGCGAACTGGAAACCCATACCAGGCTGCGCGACTGTCCCCGGGACATGGTAGCGGCGGCGGTTAACAGCCCCCGCGCCCAGTACGTTATTATTCCGGGCGGCAACCATTCCCTGACCAACAGCGCCGAAAAGGCCTCGGTCACCGTGCTGGATTGGCTGGCCGGCCTGAACCCGGCCGGGGCCGGGTGAGGCGCTTGAGCATGGCAGTTCCCGAAACGGACCCTGACCGGAACCCGGCTGCCGTAACTTTTACTCCAATCGGATGGGTGGAGAGCATTTTCGACGGCTATGCTCCATCGGAGGAAATGCGTCAGCATACCTCCCGCATCGTCCTGCGGCCCGATTTGGCTCCCGGCCTGCTGGGGCTGGAGCCTGACCAGCACCTGCTGGTGCTTTTCCATCTGCACCGGGCTGCCGAGTACCAGTTGCAGCTGCACCCGGGGCATAACCCGGAACGCCCCTTGCGGGGCGTTTTCGCCACCCGCAGCCAGTACCGGCCCAACGGCATTGCCGCCACGGTGGCCCGGGTGCTTGCGGTAGCCGACAACGTGGTTACCCTGACCGGGCTGGATGCCCAGGATGGCTCCCCGGTGCTGGACCTTAAGCCTTACTCCGCCGGCTTTGACCAGCCGCCGGGTTGAGTCGGCGCCGGCAATGTTAACGCAGAACGTTAACGCAGCCGGGTTAAAACGGTATCATCCGGCCAGAATCTGGTGGACTTTGCCTCGACAGAAGTATTATTATCAGATTGGAATCAACCTTAAGCAGAGAATGAGGAATGGGTACAGCAACATTGGACGCCCAGGCGCTGCTGGATAAGGCGGCCGGCTACCTGCCCCCGGAGGTGGTGGAGCTGGTAGCCGAGGCTTACTTCTTCGCCGATGAAGCCCATCACGGCCAGATTCGCAAGTCTGGCGAACCCTACATTGCGCACCCCCTGGCGGCGGCCACCTTTCTGGCCGACCTGAACCTGGATGGCCACACCCTTTGCGGCGCTTTGCTTCACGACGTGATGGAGGACTGCGGCGTAACCTTCCAGGAAATTGAAGGGCGGTTTGGTTACGAAGTAGCCAAGCTGGTGGACGGAGTTACCAAGCTGACCCGCATGGACTATCGGCTGTTGGGCGCAGACGGCGGAAGCGGCGGCCCGTCGCTGGATGACCCGGACCGGCTCTACGCCGAAAGCCTGCGGAAAATGCTGGTGGCGATGGCCGAAGACATCCGCGTGGTGCTAATCAAACTGGCCGACCGGCTGCATAATATGAAGACGCTGGACGCCATGCCGCTGGTCAAGCGCAAGACTATTGCCCAGGAAACCCTGGATATTTACTCTCCGCTGGCTCACCGCCTGGGCATTTGGGAGATCAAATGGCAGCTGGATGACCTGGCCTTCCGGCACTTGAACGAGGAACGCTATCGGGAAATTTCCCGTATGCTGGCGATCCGCCGGGCCGAGCGGGAAGAGTATGTGGAAGGAATCTGCCGCCGCCTGCGGGAAATTCTGGCCCAGGCCAACCTGAAAGGTGAAGTGAGCGGTCGTCCCAAAGGCATCTTCAGCATCTACCAGAAAATGCAGAAGTACGCTTCCCGGGGGGATGAACTGCGGGATATTTTTGACCTGTACGCGATGCGGGTGGTAGTGGATAACGTCAGCGACTGCTACCGCGCGCTGGGCATTATCCACCAGGAATGGAGCCCTATGCCCGGCCAGTTTGATGATTACGTCGCCAACCCCAAAGAGAATATGTACCAGGCCCTGCATACCACGGTCATCTGCCCAAGCGGGCAGCCTATGGAAGTGCAGATTAAGACCGGCGAGATGCACCAGGTATCCGAGTACGGAGTGGCTGCCCATTGGCGCTACAAGGAAGGCCGTTCCCGGGACCTGCAATTTGAGGAAAAGATGACTTGGATGCGGCAGCTGCTGGAATGGCAGAGGGAAGCCGCCGCTACCGATGACTTCATCGAGTCGGTCAAGCAGGACATTTTCCGCGATCAGGTATTCGTCTATACCCCCAAGGGCGACATTGTGGAGCTGGCGGCCGGTTCAACGCCGATCGATTTCGCCTACAAGATTCACACGGAGCTGGGCCACCGCTGCATGGGCGGCAAGGTTAATGGCCGCCTGATCAGCCTGGATACCCCCCTGCAGAACGGGGATACGGTGGAAATCATGACCACCAAGTCGAACCGGGGCCCCAGCCCGGACTGGCTCAACACCAACCGGGACTACGTGAAGTCGGCCAGCGCTCGGCAGAAGATACGGCAGTGGTTCCACCGTCAGGCCCGGGAAAGCAATATCAACCGGGGCCGGGATAAGCTGCGCCGGGAACTGCGCCGCCTGAACCTGTCCCTGGACGATAGCGCAATCCTCAAGCTGGTCCGCTTTGACAGCATGGACGATTTCCTGCTTAACCTCGGCTCCGGGGGGCTCAGCGAAGGGCAGTTGACCCGTCGTCTCTCCCTGGCGATTCAGCAGGAACCGGATTTTCCTCAACCCAAGCCCGACCTGCCCATCTCCAGCCCCAGTTCAGGGGTTTCGGTGCTGGGCGTGGGCGACCTGCTGGTTCGCATGGCCGGCTGCTGCAACCCGATACCGGGGGACGGAATATCGGGCTTCGTCACCCGGGCCCGCGGCGTTACCGTCCATAAGCAGGACTGCATCAGCCTGCTCAACGAAGATGAGCCGGAACGTATCGTGCACGTTTCCTGGGGCGAAACCCGGCAGCTTCACCCGGTGCGGGTATGCATTGAGGCATTTGACCGGGTGGGGTTGCTGCGGGACGTCACTGTCCGGGTGTCTGAAGAGAAGGTAAACATCGCTTCGGTGATAACCAACGAAATGTCGGACGGCACGGTTACTATGGAATTGACCCTGCATACCACTGGCCTGGAACAGTTGAGCAAGTTGTTCGCCAAACTGGAGGGGGTACGGGGGGTAACCTCGGTTACCCGCACGCATTCTCTGGCAGCGGCCAGGGTATAGCGCAATCCGGCCGCTGCCGGCCCGGCAATCGGGCGCTGCACCACCGGGGCCGGTTGAATATCGGCCCCGGTTTATTACTTTCCGAAACGCCTCCGGCTGACGGGCGCGCCGCCGGTCGGTGGCAGAAGGCGCATTGCCGGCTATAGCCGGAAAGGAACAATGAAGCTATAATATTCTATTATCGGCTATGGCCATCGGCGGGTGTAGCTCAGTGGCAGAGCTCTAGCCTTCCAAGCTAGCTACGTGGGTTCGATTCCCATCACCCGCTCCAACCCCGCCTTGCGGTTCTTCCCGACCGTTTCTGCTTCGCGGCGGCCCAGGGGGGAGGGGAGCAAGCCGCCGACCGGGGCGCCGGGTATTCGTTGACAAGGTTCGCCGGTAAATGCTAGACTGCCCCTGTATTATACATGCCAGCATTTCGGGGCGGGCGAACCAGCGGCGGCGTTGCAAACTGGATTTGGCGCAGGAACGCCGCGCCAAACCGGGGTGTTTCGTTACTGGCAAGTTGAAGGCAACCGGTACTGCTAGCAGTGATGACAGCCACAGGCAAATCTTCAGCCCCCCCTCAGTGGGGTTTTTATTTGGGCGAACCTCAACCCGTTTTTCCGTTTCCGCTTTCGGCTCAGGCCGGAACGTGAGGCGAACAACCGGTTGGGTCCCGGCCGGTCGGCCCGGCCAACCCCCTTTAGTCAGTAATAAGGATAGCTGCCGAAGAGAACCCTCCGCAGGGCTCTGGCAACAGGAGATTGGCAATGGAGATGCGCGACTTTGTTGTCCGCTTTGCCGGTGAAGGCGGGCAGGGCGTAGTAACTTCAGCGGAGGGCCTGGCTCAAGCATCTACCCAGGTGGGCTACCATGCCCTTACCTACGCCACCTTTCCCTCCCAGATTATGGGCGGCCCCACCTGGACCCAGGCCCGCATTTCAGTGGATAGCATTCTGAGCGCCGGCGACGATGTGGACGTGCTGGTCGCCTTTAACCGGGAAGCCTATGACACCCACCGGGATGATGTTCGGGAGGGTGGCCTGGTTATTTACAATTCCAACGATTTTGAACTGGAGCGGGATGACCGAAGCTACGGCTTGCCCATCGACGACCTGGCGCGTTCCACGGGGAATAACCGGGCCGCCAACATGGTAATCATGGGCGCTTTGGCCCACCTGGTTAATATGCCCCAGGAATATCTGGAGCAGTTTGTGGAAGGCCGGTTCCGCCGCGGTCGGGATAATGACGACGAGATTATCGGCTCCAATAACCTGGCGCTTAAGCTGGGCCGGGAAGAAACCTCCCGCAGCGGTTTCAGCCTGGGAGACTTGGCCTCGCCGCAAATGCCCGATTACCCCCAGCTGATGCTTAAAGGCAACGAGGCCATTTCCCTGGGCGCTTTGGCCGCCGGCCTGGATTTCTACGTCGGTTATCCTATCTCCCCGGCTACAACCATCCTCGTTTTCATGGAACACAACCTGGTCGGCCCGGGCAGGTTTGCCTACCAGGTCAGCTCGGAGATTGAATCTATTACCGCCTTGCTGGGCGCCGGCTATGCCGGCAAAAAGGCCATGACCGCCACTGCCGGGCCGGGGTTTTCGCTGATGAGCGAGGGGCTGGGCCTGGGCTGGATGGCTGAAATTCCCCTGCTGGTGGTGGACGTGCAGCGGGGCGGCCCGGCTACCGGCCTGCCCACCAAAACCGAACAGTCGGACCTGCTGGCCTGTATGTTCCCCGCCCACGGCGATGTCCGAATGCCGGTTATTGCCGTGGGTTCCGTGGAAGAGTGCTTTTACGGGGCCGTAAAGGCCCTGAACTGGGCCGAGCGTTACCAGGGCCCGGTGATTCTGATGACTGAAATGGCCCTGGCGGAACGGGTGCAGAACATCCGCCGCCCCGACCTGTCCCGGGTGGTTCCCGAGCAGCGGCTGGTTTATCAGGGCAGCAATGGCTACCATCGCTACGAGGGCTTTGAGCTTTCCCCGATGCCCTTGCCCGGCGGCCCCGGGGCCTATGTGGCCAATGGCAGCGAACATGATGAAATGGGCGATACCACCCATTTGCCCAGCCGCCACGTTCAGATGACCGAGCGGCGGTTCAGCAAGCTGAAGCTGCTGGAAGAGAATGAGTATGAACGGGATAACGCCGATGAACCGGTGGCGGTGATGCCCTGGGGCGGCTCCAAAGGGCCGGCCCGGGAGGCTTATAACCGGCTTCGGGAACTGGGCATACCCATCGGCTGGTACTACACCATGCTGCTTAACCCTCTGCCGCCGGCCCTGCTGGAAGAGTTGCGACAAAAAGAACTGGTCATTGTGCCGGAGCTTAATTACCAAGGTCAGTTTTCCGGCATTCTGCGCGCGCAGGGGGTGAAAGCCGAGTCGGTTACCCAATACACCGGTCTGCCCTTCAAGGTGCGCGAGCTGGCAGAGCGGATTGTAGAGTTAAATAATTCCCGGCGCAAGGAGATGGCGCAAGTATGAGCAAAAAGAACCCGGAGTACGATTTCAAGTGGTGCCCCGGCTGCGGCGACTTTGGCGTGCGCCGGGCGCTGGAATTCGCTATGATTAACCGGCTGGAAGAAACCGGCCTGCCGATGGAGAACAATGTGGTGGTGGCCGGCATCGGGTGTTCGGGCAACCTGGTGCACCTGCTGGAAGGGCAGCAGCCCTACGGCTTCCACGGCATTCATGGCCGCGCTTTGCCGGTGGCTATGGGCGTTAAGATGGCCCGCCCGGAACTGAATGTGGTGGTGGTGGCCGGCGACGGCGATTTCCTCAGCATTGGCGGCGAGCATATCGGCCCCCAGGCGGCTCGCAACCTGAACGTCTGCGCCGTGGTAATGGATAACGGGGTTTACGGTTTGACCAAAGGCCAAAGCTCGCCCACTACCGAACTGGGCAGAATTACCAGCTCTACCCCTTACGGCAAGATTGAAGCGGAAGTTGACCCGCTGGAACTTTACCTGACCCTGGGAGTGGGCTTTATAGCGTCGGGTTTCTCGGGGCAGCCCCGGGAACTGGCCAGGCTGATTAACCAGGGCATGGACCACGAGGGTTTTGCCATAGTGCACGTCCAGTCTCCCTGCACTACCTATAACGATACCTTTGAGCTGATTAAGGGCAACCCCCGCAAGGGTATCGACCCGCTGCTGTTTGAAGTGCCGGAAGACCACGACGTTGTTGATAAGGGCGCCGCCCTTAACCTGCTGCAAAGGCGGGGCGTCCCCATGGGTGTCATCTACCGGGATGATGCCCGGCCCTCTCTGGAACAGCGGATGCAGGACGTCCGGGGCAAGGCTCGCCAGCGCTCGGTCGAAGACTTGATGAATACCTTCGCCTTTTAACGGCGTCTTCTACCAGCCTCTTTATACGGTATGCCCGACGCCGGCCCCGGGGCCGGCGTCGCTTTTTTCCTGAAGGGCCCCCCGGCGCCATTGTCGCCATTGTATTGGAGCTGTTCCGGTTCAATGATGCGTTGGCGGCACGGCGTGCGGCAGGCCCCGGCCTTGACAGATTGCGGATTTGCCAGCAGGATAGGGTTGCCGGCAGCGGACACTGGCTACGGGGGGGTCTTTGCTCAACCTTAACCTCAGGCCGTCCCAACTTTCCGTAGGGAACCATCCTATCCACTATGCCTGGGTAATCGTAACCGTTGCTGCGCTGATGCGGCTCAGCGCTTCCAGCTTTCGCACCTCCTCCAGCATCCTCATCCCGCGTCTGGTAGAAACCTTTGGCTGGTCTTACGGCATGGTTGGCGGGGCCTTTGCCTTGCAGTGGGTAGTCTCGGGTATGTTCGGCCCGCCGGCCGGGTGGCTGGGCGACCGCTATGGGGTTAGGGCGGCCATGTTTCTGGGCGGTTTCCTGTTCATCGTCGGCATGGCGCTGACCAGCACAGTCAACCACTTATGGCAGTTTTACCTTTACTTTGGCATCATCCTCAGCGCGGCCATGGGCATTTTCCAGGTGCCGCTCACGGCGGCGGTTACCCAGTGGTTCCAGCGCAGTCTGGGCGTGGGCATGGGGGCGCTTCAGGCATCCCAGGGGCTGGGGCCTCTGGTAGCAGTGCCGGCCATTCTGCTAATCATCGGGCTTTTTGGCGGGGGCGAAAACGGTCTGCGCGCGGCTTTCTGGCTGCCGGGCATTGCCGGAGGCCTGCTGCTGCTGCTGCTGATACGATTGTTCTACAACGAACCGGCAGCCATCGGCCTGCGGCCTTTGGGGGCAGCCGCCGATGCTCCGGTGCGGCGGCTGCAAAGCGGAGCGGCCGCCCGGGCCCGCTCCAGGGTTTTCCTGCGCCAGGTGCAGCGGACGCCGGCCTTCTGGAACCTGATTGGCATCCACTATTGGGGGTGCGCCGGCCATGCCATAGTGGTGGTGTTCATTGTAGCCATGGCCGAGGCGGCCGGCGTGTCGCCGGGGCTGGCCGCCGGAACCTTTGTGGCCTTGTCGGTTACCAGCGCCCTGACCCGGTTCGCCGTACCCATCCTGGCAGACCACCTGGGCAGCAAAGGCGTAATGGGGGTGTGCTTCTTTCTGCAAGTGGCGCCGGTGTTTCTCCTGTTCTTTGCCGACAGCCCCTGGATGTTCTACCTGTTTGCGGTGCTGTTCGGCATTGGCTTTGGCGGCGAGATGACCGCCTTCCCTATCATCAACCGGCAGTATTACGGCAACGCTCCCATCGGCACTACCTACGGCTGGCAGATGATGGGCGCCGGCGCCGGCATGGCTTCAGGGGCGGCGCTCGGCGGGCTGCTGCGGGATCTCACCGAGGGCTTTACTTACCCGTCCTTCATCGCCTCCGGGGACTTTACCGCCACCATCGCCGCTTCGCTGCTCCTCAGCGCCATCGGGGTAATCGCCATTACGCTGCTGCCGTCCACTTCCCGCCACCAGCTGCCCGGCTGGGAGGATGATTTGCCCGAAGAGTTCCGCAGCGCCCCCCGGCCGGGACGAGCCGGGGCTGCCGGAGATTAGCCAGGAAAAGCAAGGGGGAATAAAATGGCCAAGTACGTCAATAAAGCTGGAGAGGGTTTTATATGCCGGATCACCCACTGGCTGAGGTATTCGGATTTCCGGTAAATAACTTCTCCCGCGGGGCCAACCGGCATCGCAGCAACAAACTGTACCCTTTTGGCAACAAAGTTCCCAATTGCACCAAGGATAAAGCCGACAACCCTTTGGGCGTTTGCAGTATATTCGATGAAGACAAGGTGGTAGTTACCTGCCCCATCCGCTTTCGCCAGGAACGGCTCATCCTGGAAGATGCGGCAGCGTTTTTCTTTTCGCCCAATGCAAAGTGGACCTTTCTTCCGGAAGTCCGGCTGAAGGATAGCCAGGGCAAGTCCGCAGGCAACATTGACATGGTTCTGATAGAGTACGACTCTACCGGCAGAATATTGAACTTTGGGGCTTTGGAAATCCAGGCAGTCTATATTTCCGGAAATATCCGGCGTCCCTTCGAACGTTACATGCGAGATCCGAGAGCGCACGTTAATATGAACTGGAAACAAGAAGCCCACTACCCCAGACCAGATTACTTATCATCCAGTCGTAAGCGACTGGCGCCGCAAATTCTGGCCAAGGGCGGAATTCTGAGGGCCTGGAACAAGAAAATCGGGATTGTGCTTGACCAGAACCTGTTTGAAACTCTTCCCAAGCTGACCGAAGCTGAAGCAAACAAAGCAGATATGGCGTGGTTTGTTTACGATTTGCAGTTAAACCGGCGACAAAAGACGTATTCTCTTGTACGACACCGAACAGTTTTTACCACTTTTGATTCTGCTTTAGCGCAATTCACCAAGTCGGAACCTGGGGAACTTTCAGAGTTCGTTGCGCAATTGCAAACCAAGCTCAAAGACCAGCTGATACCCGATAATTCCCCCGATACTCATTCGCTGGATTTCCAATCCTGACCTATAACTATGGAAAAGAGTATTTACTCTGCCGACCTCTGGGGCGCCAGGCCAGTGGTAAATGTAGCATCGGTTCCCCAGCGAAGCCCCTTTCGCTACCCAGGGGGCAAAACGTGGCTTATCCCTTATATCAGGCTTTGGTTCCAACAGATGACTGATAAGCCGGCATTGCTGGTTGAACCTTTCGCCGGGGGCGGCATAGTAAGCCTCACCGCAGTTTTTGAGTGCCTGGTTGACCGTGCGCTGATGGTAGAGCTGGATGACCGGGTTGCCAGCGTGTGGGAGACGATCATTGGGCGGGAAACGGACCGGTTAATCGAACGAATCAGAACTTTTTCCATGACTAAAGCCAATGTGCTGGATGCATTATCCCGCGCTCCGGAAACAATTTATGAAGCAGCTTTTCAGGCTATTTTGCAGAACAGAACTAACCATGGCGGAATTATGGCCCCCGGGGCTGGTCTTATTCAATCCGGGGAAAATGGCAAAGGCATAGGGTCTCGCTGGTATCCGAAAACGCTGTGCCGGCGCATTCAAGACATCAAGGTATTGCGGGAACGGCTCGAATTCAACCGGGGAGACGGCATTGCGGCAATCAGGGAGTACCGGGATAACCCTGACGCAGCGTTTTTTGTTGACCCGCCCTACTCTGCCGCCGGTAAAAAGGCGGGAAGGCGTCTTTATACCCACAACCAGATCGACCATGAATTGCTTTTCGCCACAATGCAGGGTGTGCGCGGCAATTTCCTGATGACCTACGACGACTGTGTCGAGTTGCGACATATGGCGGTCAGTTATGGGTTTGACTATGAGTCCATCCCCATGAAGAACACGCATAACGCCAGAATGAACGAGCTGTTGATTGCCCGGGAGCTGGATTGGGTGCGGGTTGCTTGAGGTTCGGCTTCCGGGCGGCACAGGAGAGGCAGACCCCATTTGCCGGCAAATCAGGAGGTGCAAACAATGTTCGACTTGATTATTCGCGGCGGCCAGGTGGTAACTCCCTGGGGGGTGGGCGATTGGGATATTGCCGTCCGGGGCGAGAAGATTGTCGCAGTGGCGGCCAGCCATACCTTGACCGATGAGGCGGCCCGTATGATTGACGCCAGCGGCAAGGTGGTGGTTCCGGGCGGTATTGAACCCCACGCCCACGTTTATGCGCCGATTATGGGGCACGGCGACCTGAAAACGGCGCCCCCGCAGGAAGTCAGCCGCGCCGCCCTCTTCGGCGGCACCACTACCATCCTCGATTTTGCCATTCAGTACCCGGGCATTGACCTTAACCAGGCCATTCAGGAGCGTACCGGGGTGTGGCAGGGGAACTCTTACGCCGACTATGCCCACCATCTGATGCTGCTGGGAGACATTTCCGACAGTGTGCTGGGGCAGCTCAATGAGCATATTCAGGACGGGTTCGCCAGCGTCAAGATTTTTACCACCAATATTCGGCCGCCAGGTATGGCCGGAGAGCCGCGCATGGTGCGTATGGGCCACCTGCACGACTTGATGGAACAGGTGCAGCGCCACGGGGCTATGTTGATGGTTCACGCCGAGGACGACGATATGGTGCAGCATATGTACCGCAAGCTGGCCGACCAGGAACGCACTGAATGGTGGAATATGCACCTGGTACACAGCAACGAATCGGAGGACGTTTCTTTCCGTCGGGTGCTGCGGGTAGCCGAATGGACCGGTTCCCCGGTCTATTTCGTTCACGTCAGCGCCCGGGAGGGGCTGGCGGCAGTGCAGGAGGCGCGGGCCAGGGGTATGCCGGTGTACGGGGAAACCCTGCATAACTACTGCTGCTTCAACGCCGATAACTACCGGGAAGAACACGGCATGAAATACCATACCTACCCCTCCCTGAAATCTGAAGCGGACCGGGTTTCCCTGTGGGACGGAATAGTGCGGGGCCAGTTGAGCACCATGGCTACCGACGAATACTGTACCTCTTGGGAGGTGAAGATTGCCGGCCGCCTGGTCAGCGACGTTACCGGTGGCCATAACGGCGTGGAAACCCGTATGGGCGTTACCTACAGCGAAGGGGTGTCCAAACGGGGGATGTCATTGCAACGGTTCGTGGACGTTACTTCGGCCAACGCCGCCAAAATTATGGGCCTTTACCCGCGCAAAGGGGTTATCGCTCCCGGCAGCGACGCTGACATTGTGCTGATTGACCCCGAAATTCGGCGGCCCCTGACCATGAACGACTTTCATATCACCGACTACAGCATCTGGGAAGGGTTCGAGGCAGCAGGCTGGCCGGTGATGACCATTCTGCGGGGGATGGTTGCCGTCGAGGATGGCCGCCTGCGCATTGACCAGCGAACCGGCAGGTTCCAGCGCCGCAAGGTGGATTCTGAGGTGGTCAACCGTCCAGCGGCCTGAAAGGGGCTTGCGCCTCGCTTAACCGATACCCCATGCTTTCGCAAAAGCGCTGCGCCAGGTTTTGCCGTACCGCCGCCCCGGTCGGCGTGGCCGCCCCCAGCAGCCGGAACATAGAGGTAACCGGTCGGTCGGCAATGCCGCACGGCACAATGGCAGCATAGCGGGACAGGTCGGGGTTGATGTTGAGGGCCAGGCCATGATGGGCAATGCCCCGGCTGATTTTCACCCCGATAGCGGCAATTTTGGCCGGCCCGGCCCAAACCCCGGTCAGGCCGGGTTCGCTGCCGGCGGCGATGCCAAAATCGGCCAGGACGTCGATAATCACCTGTTCCAGGGTTCGGACGTACTTGAGGGGGCCGCCCCATTCCCGCAGGTTGACGATTGGGTAGGCTACCAGCTGCCCCGGCCCATGGTAGGTTATCTGGCCGCCCCGGTCCGTATCCACCACGCTGATTTTCCGGGCCCGCAGCTCAGCATCGGTAACCAGCAGATGCTCCGGTCGCGCCAGCCGGCCCCGGGTATAGACCGGCGGGTGTTCCAGCAGCAACAAAGTATTGGGCCGGCTTCCGTTGCGCACCTGGCTCACCAGTTCCTGCTGCCAGTTCCAGGCCCGGCAATACTCTACCAGGCCCAGGGAAAGAACCTGGCAAGGAGGCCGGCCGGTCATACGTTGGCCGAGGGGGGTTGCGTCCCGCTGATACGTTGGCCCGGTTTGCCGCCGCCGCTCAAGACATCAGCATCGGTCATGCTGCGGCCGCCATGACTGACGGAAACGGGGGGAGGCATAGCAACCACATTAGCTAGATGTCGGTATGCGGGCCGATAGCTTCCAGGCGACGCTTGACGGCTTGCATAAAGGCCCCGGCCTCAGCGCCATCGTTAATACGGTGGTCAAAGGACAGACACAAGTTCAGCATGGAGCGGATGGCAATGGCGTCGTTAATTACCACCGGGCGTTTCTGAACCGCCTCGGTGGTCAATATGGCCGCCTGGGGGTGGTTGATGATGGGGGCCGACGCGGCCGAGCCCAGGGCGCCGGTGTTGTTCAAGGTGAAGGAGCCGCCCTGTACGTCCGCCAGGGTTAACCGGTTCTGGCGCGCCCGTTGGGTAAGCCCGGCTACAGCATGCGCCAGACCGGACAGACTCAAACGGTCGGCATCGTGAATCACCGGCACTATCAGGCCGGTCGGCGCCGCCACGGCCAGGCCGATATTCAGCCGCTTTTTCAGGATGATTCGGTCTCCGCCCCACGATGCGTTAAAGGTAGGGTTCTCTTTCAGGGCCTCTGCGAGAGCGCGCAAAACAAAGGGCAGGAAGGTTAAAGCCACGCCCTCGCGCTCCTGAAATTCGCCGCGCCGGGCACTGCGGACGGCTGCCAGGCCGGTAACATCCACCGCCACCATGCTCCAGGCGTGGGGAATCTGGCTGACGCTGCGCACCATAGCCTCGGCAATCATTCGGCGCACCGGCGTCAGGGGCCGGTATTCCTCATCCGCGCCGTCGGCTGCTGTTTGACCGGCTGGAGCCGCCGCCGCGCCGGACTCCAGGTATTGCAGCACGTCGTCCCGGGTAATGCGGCCGCTGATGCCGGTGCCGGCGATTTGAGACAGGTCAATGTTATGCTCCCGGGCCAGCCGCCGCACCGCCGGGGAGAGCCGGGGCGTGGCTTCGCTGGCCGGTTGGGAAGGGGTCGGGGCGCTGACCGCGGCCGACAGGGTCGGGGCGGCGGCCGACGCTGGCGGCGGCAGGGCCGGCGGGCGGTCATCTCCCGCGCCGCCGCCGGTAGGGCCCACCATCGTCGCCGAGGTATTTAGGTAACCAATTCGGGCCTGCGCCAGGGCGGGTGATTCCGGTTCCGACCGGGGCTGCCCGGCCCGGGCATCAGCCTGGGGGGGCGCTGCCGGGTTGGTTGGAGGTGGCGGCGGCTGTATCGCCGTCGCCGCCGGGTCCTCTGCCGGGGTCTGCCCGGCGGGACGGTCGGCGGTTTCCATTTCAGCAATGGGCGCTCCCATCGGCACAACATCCCCCTCCCGGGCCAGAATCCGCACCAGGGAACCGTCCACCGGCGAAGGAACCTCCAGCGTCACCTTATCGGTAACCACCTCTACCAACGGCTCATAGCGTTCCACCCGGTCGCCGGGCTGTTTCAGCCACCGGCCAATGGTGCCCTCAACTACCGATTCGCCGACCTGGGGAAGTTCTATCGTTAGCGCCAAGGCAAACACCGCCCTTCGTTATACTCTTGCCGGCCCCCTGGGGATGCAGCGCCGGCAGCGCTGCCGGCTCCGGGGCCGGCGACCCCGGTCTTTTACCGCCCCGGCTAATAGGCTGCCAGTTGGCGCAGTGCTTCAGCTATTTTCTGGGTGTTGGGCATATACGCTTCTTCCAGGGTAACGGCAAAAGGCATGGTAGGCACGTCGGGGCCGCACAGCCGCGCGATGGGGGCATCCAGGCAATCGAAGGCCTGGTCGGCGGCCAGGGCAGCGATTTCCGAACCCACGCCCCCGGTAACATTGTCTTCATGGACAATCAGCAGTTTGCCGGTCTTGCGCACCGACTCCAGCACGGTATTAGTATCCAGAGGCTTCAGGGTGCGCAAATCCACCACCTCCACCTGGGCTGCCCCTGCCGCGGCCAGCAGCTCTGCCGCCTCCAGGCAGTAGTGAAGCATCAGCCCGTAGCTGACCAGCGTAATGCTGCGGCCCGGCCGCTTGACCTCGGCCAGGCCGATGGGCAGCGTGTAATCCCCGTCGGGCACCTCGCCCCGAACCAGGCGGTAGGTTTTCTTGTGTTCCAGAAAGACTACCGGGTTGTTGTCCCGGATGGCGGCTTTAAGCAAGCCTTTGGCGTCGTACGGAGTTGCCGGCGCAACTACCTTGAGCCCCGGCGTGTGAAAGAAGTAGGCTTCCACGTTCTGGGAGTGGTACAACCCCCCGCGAATGCCTCCGCCGTAAGGAATGCGGATGGTTACCGGGGCGTTGAGGCGGCCATTGGTTCCGTAGCAGGTTCGGGCTGCCTCGCCGATTAGCTGATTGACCGCCGGCCAGAGAAAATCGGCGAACTCCACTTCCGGGACAGGACGCATACCACGGAAGGAAGCGCCCAGGGCAATGCCCATAATCGAGGCTTCGGCCAGGGGGGTATCAATAACCCGGCCGGGGCCAAACTCTTCGATAAAGCCCTGGGTAGCCAGGAAAACCCCGCCCCGGGGGCCAACGTCCTCGCCCATAACGATGACCCGCTCGTCCCGGCGCATCTCCTCCTGCATGGCTTCCCGGACGGCTTCAATTACGCTCTTAACGGCCATCAGTTTTCCTTTCTGCCACGCCGCCGGTGGGGCTTGACTGCCGGGTTAAACCGGGTTTCCCCGGCCCGGGTTCCCGGTACAACAGCCAGCAACTTCCGGCTGACCAGGGGGCGCTGAACCCCGAACAGCCAACCGGAAAGGCGCCGCTGCCGGTTGGGTTGTCAGGGGGCGTAAACGTGCTGATGCAGGGTATTGGCCGCCGGCGGCGGGGCGGCATCGGCGGCGTCGGTGGCCGCATTAACCGCCCGGAGCGCCTCGGCCTTAATCTCCTCCTGCTGCCGGCTGTCAAGGTGTCCCTGTTCCAGCAGATACGCGCCGAAGGCCGCCACCGGGTCGCGCCGGCGGGCCGCTGCCACCTCTTCCGGAGGGCGGTAGCGGGTATCGTCATCGTCGGTGGTATGGGGCATCAGGCGGGCCACCTTCAGCTCCAGCAGAACCGGCCCCTCCCGGCGGGCCCGGCCAATGGCTTCCCGGGCAGCCTCATAACATTCCAGAAAGTTCATCCCGTCAACAACCAGGCCGGGGAAGCCATACCCCTCGGCCCGGCTGGCCACATCGTTAACGGCCATTTGCAGCCGCTGGGGCACCGATATGGCGTACCCGTTATTTTCGCAGATGAACACTATCGGCAGACGATGCACCCCGGCGAAGTTCATCGCTTCGTGGGTTTCGCCCTGGCTGGCCGCCCCGTCGCCAAAATAGACCAGGGTTACCCGCCCGTCGCCCAGGAGCTGACAGCCCAGGGCATAACCGACGGCCTGGGTCAGGCCGGCGGCCACCACGTTGGAAAGCTGGATGATGCTGCGTTCCAGGTCGGCGCCCTGCAAAGGGAACTGGCGGGCATTGCTGTAAGGGTCGCCCTCCTTGCCCATAAAGGACAGCATTACCTGGGTGGGCGTAAGGCCGGCGCCCATTTTTATGCTGAGGTCCCGGTAGTAAGGGAACAGAAAACAGTTGCCGTCCTTCTCCGCCGCCAGCAGGCTGCCCAGCTGGGCGGCCTCGTGTCCCTGCGCCGAGGCGGCGATCGGCACCTTGCCCTGGCGGTTCATCAGCCAGATGCGCTCGTCCAGGGTGCGCACCGTTACCATGCGGCGGTAAAAGTCCACCAGGTCGGCGGGAGTAACCCCCTCGGGCAAGGCCCGGGCTGCATCAACCTGGCTGCTGGCCTGCGTCATATGCCCCTCCGGGGGGCCGGCGCGCAAGCGACCGGCTCTGGCGGGTAAATCAGGTAAACCTCAAAGCGGCAACCCCGCTTCACGGTTTGATTATACCGCGCGGCTGGCCGCGCCGCAAAGGGGACAGCCGGAGTCTGGAAAAGACGTTATTCATCTTTACAGCGCAGCGGAGGAACCGGCGGTATCCAGACCATTGGCTTACTCCGGGCAGCCCCCCTGACCCAGACCGGGGAAATGGCTGGCATCGCCGCAAAGTTCAGCCGGCCGGTTCAGACCGGCCAGACCGGTTAAATTGCCGCCAATAACCTTGACACCCCATAAAGACTGTGATAATTTTCACCAGTAACGTAGAAGTTCCCGGTTCAAGGCCGCAAGGCGCGGGGTTTCTGGAACCGGCAAAGGCAGACAAGGCAGGATCACCGGCTGATGAGCGACCCCAATGCCCTGACCAGCGTGGACTGGGCCAACATCAGTACCTGGCTCACCATGTACTGGATTGCTTTCCCTTTGGTAATCATTACCGCTTTCACCCTGATGATTGCGCACGGGTTCATTCCTTCAGCAGTTCAGACCGGCCATTTGCCCCAGGGCTTCCGGCATATGGTCTGGCCCCTGACCTTTCTGGCAATAGCAGTGTGGGTGGCAGCCTGGTTCTTCTGGGTTTCGGTGATGCTGCTGACGCCGCAAACGCTGGGCAACATTTACGACAGATTTCTGGTATAGAGCTTAACTGTCCGGTCGGCTTCCGGAACGCCGGGAGGCTTCAGAACCGGCAAACCCGACCGGCGAATTGATGATAGGCAGGTTCCGGCGCCAATGAGGCCAAGCGCAAATATAATCCCCCTGGCTATTGTCGGTTTGGTTGTCGCTGGCGTTGTTGGGTTTATCGTAGTCATTCTCTTCATGTCCTGGTTTTCCAACCCGCCCTTCGGCCTGGGCAATGCCCCGGCGCAGCCCATCGCTTTTCCCCATACGGTTCACGCGGCGCCACCGGAAGAGGGGGGCGCCGGCATTTCCTGCGAGTTTTGCCACCGCAGCGTAACCAAAGGGGCAGCGGCCACGGTGCCGGCAGTGGAACAGTGCCTCTTCTGCCACCAGCAGATTAACCCGGAAAACCTGGTTTCCGCTTCAACGGTAAACCAGTCGGAAATGCAGCGAATAGTGGACAAGTTCGATGACGGCCAGCCGATTAACTGGGAGCGGGTGCATCGGGTGCCCGATCACGTCCGGTTTGTTCACGAGGCCCATATACGCTTCCTGACCCAGGGCCAGCCGCGCACGGTGGCCATGCCGGTAGGGGACGGAGAGCCGGTCAGTTTACCCTTAACCACCGGCGAGGCTTGTTCGGTATGTCACGGCGATGTGGCAAGCATGCGCGAGGTGCAGCCGCAGCCGGGCCAGTCTATGAAGATGGGCACCTGCGTGGACTGCCACCGGGAATTGAACGCAGCCACCGATTGCACCATCTGCCACAAGTAAGGCGGCACTGGTTAGCAGCCTCTCTGATCGGCCAGCAGCAACGAAGGATAACGAAGGCACCATTCTTATGAAGCTAACACGGCGCAACTTCCTGGCTTGGGCCGGCCTCTCCGCAGTAGGGGCAGTGGCCTGCGATGCCTATCAGTTCGAAATCCAGGAAGATGAGCTCAGCCTGCAAAGCCCCCGGGACCTGCCCGAGGATCTGGTCAAGGGCCGGGACAATTGGTACGCTACCGTTGGTCACCAGGCCACCGGCGGCGAGGGCGTTATCGTCCGGGTGATGGAAGGGCGAGCCAAGAAGATTCAGGGAAACCCCAAATACCCGGTTAACCAGGGCAAGCAGAGCCTCCGCGCTGAAGCCGGCTTGCAGGCCCTTTACCACCCCGACCGACTGGCTGGCCCCATGCTGCGCAGCGGGCCCCGGGGTTCGGGGCAGTACCGCTCCCTGGACTGGGAGCCGGAAGCGCTGGATATTCTGCGGCGGGAAGTGCGCGCCCGGGGCGAGGGCATGGCCCTGGTAACCGAACCGCTGCGGGGCCACCTGGGGTTGATTGCCCGGCGTTTCGCCGAGGGCGCTGGCGGCTGGCACCGGGGTTTCGAGACGCTGGACAGCGTTACCTACCGGGCGGCAATTAAAGCGGTATTCGGGCAGGATTTGCTGCCGGATTTCGACATTGGCCGCGCCGCTTTTGTGCTGTCCTTCGGGGCCGATTTTCTGTCCACCTGGGGTTCACCCGCCCGTTACGGCCAGGCCTATGGCGAATTCCGGCAGGGCGAGGGCCGGCAGAATCGCGGCACGCTGGCGCATGTGGATTCCCGCTTTTCCATGACGGCGGCCAATGCCGACCGGTGGCTGCCGGTTAAACCGGGCATGGAGGGCTTTCTGGCACTGGCTTTGGCCTACGTGATTTTGGAAGAGGGGCTTCAGGCCGACGGCGTGGATGTTAACGCCCTGACCGCCGGTCAGGGGGCGGCGGCGCTGGCGTCCTACCGCCCGGAGAACATCGCCGGCCAACTGGGAATACCGCCGGAACTGCACGCCGGCAAATCGGCCGCCGAAATGCTTCGGGGCCTGGCGCGGGACTTTGCCGGACACCGGCCGGCCATCGCCCTGGGCGGCGATAGCGCCGGGGCCCATACCAACGGCCTGTTCAATCTGCAAGCCATTTATGCGTTGAACTACCTTGCCGGCAGCGTGGGCGCTGCCGGGGGGGTGCGCTTTAACCCGGAAAGCCCCATTGCCGACCTGCCGGCGGCGGCGGCGGTGGGTTCCCTGTCCGACTGGATAGGACTGGCTGGCCGCATTCGCAGCGGCGCCACCCGCCTGCTGCTGGTGCATGACGCCGACCCGGTGCATGGGCTGCCGGCTTCGGTAGGCTTTGCCGATGCCCTGAACCGGGACGAGCTTTTCATCGTCAGCTTTTCCGCTTTTATGGATGAGACTACCGCTATGGCCGACCTCATCCTGCCCGACCGGGTGTTTCTGGAGGATTGGGGCGACGATGTACCCGAGCCCGGCCCGGGGCATCAAACGCTGGGAACGCAGCAGCCGGTAGTCAACCCCCTCAGCGACCTGAACCCGCGCAGCTTTGGCGACCTGCTGCTCAGCGTGGCCCAGGACCTGGGGATGGAAAGCGCGCTGCCCTGGGCCAGTATGGAAGAAGCGCTCAAGGCCAGCGCCGAGACGCTGTACGAATCGGGGCGCGGCACATCCCGGCAGGCGGTTTCCGCCGCTGATTTGTGGAACCTGATGCTGCGGCAGGGCGGCTGGTGGGATGAAAGCGCCCGAGGGGCAACCCCGGCCGCGCCGGCCGGGCTGTACCGCGCTATAGCCGCGCTGGGGCAACTCCCCGGCTTTGCCGGCGACGGTGATTTTTACCTGGCGCCTTTTGCCCATAACTCCCTGCTGGATGGACGCAATGCGCACCTGCCCTGGATGCAGGCAGCGCCGGACCCGGTAACCTCGGTTACCTGGCAGACCTGGGTGGAGCTTAACTCTGGCCGGGCCAGTCAACTGGGGCTGCGCGAGGGAGATGTGGTGCGGGTTGAATCGGCGGCGGGGGTTATTACCGGGCTGGTTTACCCGAACCCGGCCTTGCCCCCCAACGTAGTGGCGGTGCCTTTGGGGCAGGGGCGGCGCCATGGCTCCGCTTATGCTGCCGGCGCTGACCCGCAGGAGAGTTCCAACATTATGAGCCTGTTGTCTGCCGGGCAGCGGACGGAAAACGGCGGATTGGCCTGGGCCGGCAATATGGTTCGCCTGCGGCCTACCGGAGAGAGCCGGCGGGTAGCCAAGTTCGAGGGCGCCTTTGAGGCCCGGGAGATTTGGATTACCCACGGCGAGCAGATAATTAAAGTTGCCAACCATTAACCTTATAACTAACCTTGTAACCTTGCCGCTTTCGACCGAGCTTGAGACGGGCGCCGGGCCGGCGATGAACCGCTTTGGGGAGAAAACATGGTAACCAAACGAATTAACCACAAGTGGGGTATGGTGGTTGACCTGGATCGGTGCAATGGCTGTCAGGTATGCGTTGTCGCCTGCCAGGCGGAGAACAACATACCGATTAACGATAAGAACGCTTTTCTGCAAAGCCGGGCCTATGAGTGGATTCGGATTGAGCGTTACTGGGAGGGGGAATACCCTAACATCAAGGCCCGGTTTATTCCGGTGCTGTGCCAGCACTGCGAGAATGCCCCCTGCGAGCCGGTATGCCCGGTTTATGCTACTTATCATAACGATGAGGGCCTGAACGTACAGCTTTATAACCGCTGCGTAGGCACCCGGTATTGCATTAACAACTGCCCTTATCAGGTGCGGTTCTTCAATTACTGGCACCCCAATTGGCCGGAACGGCTCCAGAATCAGCTTAACCCGGATGTGTCGGTGCGCAGCCGGGGCATAACCGAAAAGTGCACCTTCTGCGTTCAGCGACTGCGGCGGGGCGAGTTGAAAGTGGAGCGGCAAGAGGGCGGCGCCCTGAGACACGAAACCCTTAAAGCGGGAAATTATATGCCTGCCTGCGTTCAGGCCTGCCCCACCAACGCATTGATGTTTGGCGACCAGTACGATGCTTCAAGCCCGATACGCCCCTATTTTGATGATGTCAACAAGCATAATGTGCACCACGAAGATGAGCGGGAGACCCGGGGTTACCGATTGCTGGAAGAATTGAATACCAAACCTAACCTGATTTACCTGAAGAAGGTCGACCCCAGCGCAAAGGGCGTCAGCAGTCATGGCTAGCAGCGTTGGCGAACACCATCACGGAAGCGGCCAGCACGCCGGAATGTGGGTATTCCCCCAGGGCAGCCGGATAGTTTCGGATGCTGCCGGCAAGCTGTCCCGAACCCCCTCTCCGTATAAGCTGGCTCTGGGTCTGGCGGCAATTCTGACCGCCCTGGGCGTGGCCGGTTTTGCGCTGAAGCTGACTTCCGCCGGTTTTGGCGAGCCCGGCCCCTGGGGGTATTACGCCGGCATATTCTCCTTTGTCTTCATGGTAACCGGCGCCGCTCCCCTGGTGGCCTGCGCTTTCCGGTTTACCAAGAGCCACTGGCGGCGGCCAGTCTCGCGCATATCCGAGCTGTTTGCCCTGATGGGCGTGGTGAATGTTCTTTTGTTCATTCCCCTGATGCTGGCCCTGCCGCCGATTCAGAACGCGCACGTGGAAGGCTCCGAGTTGGCAGTGCGCCGCACCCTGTGGTTCGAAGTCCCCATCGGCGCCCCCCATTTCTGGGATTTGATGGGGTTTGTCGGCCTGGCCTTTTGCAGTCTCTTCATTCTGTGGCTGTCGGCCCTGCCCGACATGGCCCAGGCGCGCTATCGCCTCGGCAGCGGTTTTCGCCGCAGCCTTTACCGCGCTCTGGCCGGCCACTGGTACGGCACCAAGCGCCAATGGAATGCCCAGAAGGCCGGGCTGGCTTTGTTGGGCGCTTTCTACTTCATGTTCCTGATATTTGTGCAGTTTCTGTTCGTAACCGATTACGCTATGAGTCTGGTGCCGGGCTGGAAAGACTCCGTGCTGCCGCCAATGTACACGGTGATGAGCTTTCAGACGGCGTTGGGGCTGCTGCTGGTTATCCTGTTCGTTATGCGGCGCTGGGGCGGCTACGGACCTTATATTGGCAAGGCTCCCTTCTGGTCGGCCAGCAAGATTCTGCTGGGGCTGACGTTGCTGTGGACTTATCATCTTTTCGCTTTCTTTGTTACCTACTGGTATGGACGTCTTGAGTGGGAGCAGTACATCATCCAGTATGTATTTGTGCAGCCGTACCTGGTATTGTTCCTGGGCAATATGCTGTTCAGCTTCCTTGCGCCCTTCCTGATGCTGATTTGGAACCCCTTGCGGCGGAGCGACTGGGGGCCAACGCTGGCCGGCTGTTCCGCTTTGCTTGGCGCGCTGCTGTTTAACCTGCGCACCTTTAACGCCGCCTTCAACACCGGCGAGTTTTTCGAGTTCGGCCTTTCACGGGTTCCGGCGGCGGTCTGGCCTGGTATGGCCGATATTCTGCTAATCGTTGGCGGGTTGGGGCTGGTTGCTTTGGTATATCTGCTGGCCGCCATGTTGCTGCCCGTCCTGTCTATTTGGGAAGTTAAAGAAGGCGCCATGTACCAGAAAATGGACCGCCTGTTCCACGGAGAATATCTGGTGCTGGCCAAGCCGGAGTAGCCGCCGGTTCGCCAGGAGCCGGTCGGCATGGCAGCAACGCCGCGCTGAGCGGGTCAGCGGCTGACGGCAAGGCCGGGATTAGACGCGGTATAACATTCAGGAGCTTCCATGCAGGAAGGCAGGGTCCTCAGTACCAGAGAGATAAATCGGGACTTATTGCGGTCAATCCTGGACACGCCCCGGTGGTTCTGGCCGGTGGTTACGGTGTTGGGGCTGATTCTATTGGTCGCGGCCATTGTCATTGGCATTATGGTCAACCGGGGGCTGGGCGTTACCGGCCTCAACCGTCCGGTAGCCTGGGGTTTCTTCATCACCAACTTCGTTTTCTGGATTGGCATAAGCCACGCCGGGGTAATGCTGTCCGCCATTCTGCGCCTGGCCAAGGCCGAATGGCGGCGGCCAGCCACCCGCGCCGCCGAAGTGCTGACCCTTTTCTCTTTGATGACCGCGATGATTATGCCCATCGTCCATACCGGGCGGCCCTGGCGGATTCTGTACTGGGTGTTTCCGTACGACTTTGCCCGGGGCATATGGCCCAACATCCGCACGCCGCTGGTCTGGGACCCCAGCGCCATTCTGACCTACCTCACCTCCAGCACCCTGTTCGTGATTATAGCGCTGATACCGGACTTCGCCGTGCTGCGGGACCATACCACCGGCATCGCCCATCGGGTTTACGCCGCCCTGGCGATGGGCTGGGAGGGCAACGCCCGGCAATGGAAGCTGCAAATCATCGCCGGCGTATTGCTGTCGGCGCTGATTCTGCCGGTGTTCGTTTCGGTGCACAGCATAGTATCCTGGGATTTTGGCATGGCGGTGGCGGTCAAAACCTGGCATTCCACCGTGTTCGCCCCCTACTTCGTGGTGGGCGCGGTGCACTCCGGGGTGTCGGCGGTGGCCTTCGTCCTGATTCTGCTGCGCTGGTGCTACGGCTGGCAGGACTACATTCGCCACGAACATATCGACGCGCTGGGCCGTTTGCTCATCGTGGTAGCTACCGGCTGGTTCTACTTCCTGGTGCTGGAGCTGCTTTTTGGCATGTATGGCCGGGAGGCGGACGAACTGGCGGTGCGGGAATTGCAGTTTACCCAATGGCCCTATAACGCCTGGTTCATCGTATTTGTGGTTACCACCTATTTCATTCCGGTTATCCTGTGGCTGAGCCGGGCCTGGCGGCGCAACCTCTGGATAATGTCCATCGCCTGTATCTCGGTGAATATCGGAATGTGGCTGGAACGGTTCCTCATCATCGTTCCGGGGCTGGTCAACAAGCAGGTGTTTACCTTCACCTGGGCAGATTACTCGCCCAGCATTTTCGAGGTTGTTATCGTTGGCGCCACTTTCGCCCTGGTAACCATGCTGATGCTCCTGTTCAGCCGGGTATTTCCCCTGGTGCCTCTCTACGATGTAAAGGAGGGGGATATTCTGAAGACCCAGGTGCAGATTGGACGCCGGACGGTGCCGGCGACTTTCCGGGAAGATTAGTCGGCAGCCGGGCAGAAGACCGGCTGCCCCGGCAAATACTGTGAGGTTTTAGCTATGGCGAGACGGCCAATTCTGGGACTTTTTGATGACGCCAACGCAGCCGCCGACGCCGGCGATGGGCTGCGCCGGGCCGGCATTCCCGAAACCGATGTGGATTTTCTTACCGACGCCCCCTACCCGGAAGGGGCTTTTGGGGAACGGGAGGAAAAACACCGCTTGTATATTTTCCCCTTTATTGGCGCCCTGCTGGGGTTGACCTCGGGCATTCTGCTTACCTCAATGACCCAGGTGGCCTACCCGATGGTAACCGGCGGCAAGCCGATTCTTTCCCTGCCGCCCATGGCAGTGGTAACCTACGAAGGCACCATGCTGGGGGCAATCCTGTTTACCGTGCTGGGCATTATCTTTGAGTCCCGTCTGCCCCGGCTGAAGTCCGGGCTGTACGACGAACGGATTACCGAAGGGTACATCGGGGTTCTGGTTAATACCGAGGAAACGCAGCATGGCCAGGTTGAAGGGGTATTGGACCATGCCGGGGCAATTGAGGTAAAACGCTCCTGAAGCAAAGCCGGCGGCTCACGGACCATACGGCGGAGGGGCGGCAGCGCCCCGGCAAAAAGGCTGAAATCGGCGGACGCAATCAACGGAATGAAGAAATTGAACCAACAGACAAGGCAATTGATGGCCAGCCAGCGCCGGCGCTGCCGGCAGGCTTTTGCGGGCATTCTGGTACTGCTGGTTGGCATTCTGGCGCTGGGCTGTTCCCAGGGCGCTTACCCGCTGGATATTTTCTACGAAATGCACTATCAGCCGTCCTATAAAGAGCATGAGCCGCCCCGGTTGTCTGCGCCGGCCAGCGCAGTGCCTTTTTTCGAGGCGCCCAAGGCTACTAACCGCGGGTTGGATGCGGAGCACCTGTACAATACCAACTGCGCCATGTGCCACGGCGTTGCCGGCAAGGGCGATGGCCCGGCGCTGGTTACCATGATGGAAACCTACGGCTACAACCCCACCGTGCCGGCTGATTTGACCGCCCTGGATAACCCTTTGATGATTGCCCGGGATACCGCCGGGGTAACCAGCATTATGGTGGGCGGCTTGTCGGTAATGCCGAGCTTCTCCCGGCTTTTGTCTGCCGAGGAGATTGACGCCGTCGCCGATTACGTGGTGAACTGCCTTCAAGAACAGAATACGCAATTGTGCCGCTAGGGGAAACGGCGGTTGGCGCTGCTCCGCTGGCGGCCCCTTCCCTCTATGATTGGTGGAACGGGAAGTCAACAGTTTCTTTCTCCCGGCCAGCTCCGCAGCCTTGGCCGCTGGCTGACGGTATTGCTGATACTGCTGTCAACCTCCCCTCTGTCGGCCAGCCTGGTTCAGGCCCGGACGCCGCCGCCGGCACCTCCTGCCTACGCTGAGCAAGAAGCGCAGGAGATTGACCGGATGCTGATGTGTCCGGTCTGTCCGGCTGAGTCGATTGACCAGGCCCAGGTGCCGCTGGCCCGCCAAATGCGCCGGCGGGTGCGGGAAATGCTGAGCGCCGGCGCTGAACGGCAGGAAATTCTGGACTACTTCGCCAGCCGCTACGGCCAGAACGTTCTGGCATCGCCCCCCAAGTCCGGGGTCAGCCTGCTGGCGTGGGTTTTGCCGGTGGCCGGCGTAGCGGCCGCTTTAGCGGCCGGTCTGGTCGTAATCCGGGCGATGACTGTCCGCAATCCCGCTGCCGTTCCGACAGAGGGGCAGTTTGCCCCCGCCCCGGAAGAGCTGACCCCCTATCTGGAAGCGGTGGACCGCAGCCTGGCCCGGCCACCCCGCCAGGGCGGGGATGTTGACCAGCCCCCCGGCGATGACGGGCGGAAACCGGAACAATAAGGACGGCTTGCAGTAGTCATGGCTGACTTGGGCGCAATCACACTCTGGATTGGTCTGGCTTTGTCTTCCTACGCCGTTTTCGGGTCGCTGCTCGGGCAGCTGCGGGCCATTCCCGCCCTGGTGGAAAGCGCGCGCCGGGCCGTTTACGTGCTGACCCTGGCAATGCTGGTGGCTACCCTCAGCCTGGTTGGTTCCTTTATCAACCGGGATTTTGAGGTAGCCTATGTCGCCGCCCACAGCAGCCTGGCCATGCCGGATATATATACCTGGGTAGCCTTTTACGCCGGCAACGAAGGTTCCCTGCTTTACATTGCCTTGGTGCTTTCCGCCATGTCCGCTGCGGCCATCCGGTGGGCGCCCCGGCAGCTGACCGATACCATGCCCTACACCACAGCAACGCTGATGGTGGTGCAGACCTTCTTCATTGCGGTTATGGCCTTCATGGCCAACCCCTTTGACAAGCTGCCCTTTGTTCCCCCGGACGGGGAAGGTATCAACCCGCTGCTTACCCACTTCGGCATGTTCTTCCACCCGCCGGCGTTGATGGCCGGGCTGATTGCCATTGCAATACCCCTGGCCTTCTCGCTGGGGACGCTGGCCGGCGGAAAGTTCCGGGACGAATGGGCTGATGCCGGCCGGGTGTGGGGGATAATTGCCTGGGTTCTGCTGGCCAGTGGGCTGCTGCTGGGTTCCTGGTGGGCCTACACGATTCTGGGTTGGGGCGGGTTCTGGTTCTGGGACCCGGTGGAAAACGCCGCCTTCATGCCCTGGCTGGCCCTGACAGCTTTCGTCCACTCGATTATGGTGCAAAAGCGGCGGGGCATGTTCCGCATGTGGAACATAGTACTGATTAACGTGGCCTTTGGCCTGGCCCTTTACGGAATGTTCATGAACCGCGGCGGGCCGGTGCCTTCGGTACACTCCTTCGGCGCTTCCACGCTGGGTTGGGTGTTTTTGCTTTTCCTGGCGGTGGGCGTTATTGTCCCTTTCCTGGTCTTCTTCTGGCGTTACAACCGGCTGAAAAGCGCCCAGAACCTGGACTCCATGCTATCCCGGGAGGCGTCTTTCCTGGTAAACAACCTGCTGCTGCTGGGCATTGCTTTTGTAACCCTGTGGGGTACGGTGTACCCTTTGTTCGCCCGGCTGGGCGGCGGCGAGGAGATAACCATTGCCCGGCCCTTTTACGACCAGGTTAACGGGCCGCTGCTGCTGGTTTTAATCGGCCTGATGGGCATTGGGCCGCTGCTGCCCTGGCGCCGAGCCAACTGGCGCAGCCTCCGGCGGGCCCTGCTGTATCCGGCCGTCCTGGCGCTGGCGGTAGTCGCAGCGCTGGCCGTTCTGGTTACCCGGCAGCCCTTTGCCCTGGCCGGTTTTGGCTTGTGCGCCCTGGTCGCCGCCGGCATATTGCTGGAATGGCGGCGGGGAACGGCGGCGCGCCACCGCACGGCCGGCGAGCCTTACCCTCTGGCCTTTATCCGGCTAATCAGCGCCAACCGACCACGTTACGGCGGCTACATCGTCCACCTGTCGGTGGTGATGGTAGCGCTGGGCGTATTGGGCGGTTCCCTGTTCGAGGTACAGCGGGACGTGGTTCTGGCCCCGGGGGAGAGCTACGAACTGGCCGGTTACCGGGTTCGCTACCTGGATACGACGCAAACGCTGCAACCCGACCGTACTGAATACCTTTCCCGGCTGGAGCTATACCGGGACGGGCAGTTGCTGGAGACGATGCAGGCTCGGCGCAGTTTCTATCCGTCGTTTAACATGGCTTCTACCCTGGCGGCCATCCGTTCCACGCCGGTAGAAGACTTTTATGTGGTTCCCAGCGAAAACCTGTCCGACGGTTCGGTCGGGTTTCGCATCATGGTCAGCCCCCTGGTCTGGTGGATGTGGGCTGCCGGGCCGGTGCTGATTCTTGGCACCGTGGTATCCTTGTGGCCGGAAACCGGACGGGAACGCCGCCGGGCGGCGCAGCGCGCGCCGCTGACGGCCGGCTCAATGGGTTCCCGTCCCAGCGCGGTTTAGGCAGCATGCCGGTTTTACTCGCCATTGCCCGGCGCCGGCGGCAGACCCGGTTGTCATGGCCCTAATCATCGGGGCTATCCTGGCCTTGCTGAGCATTGCCGTGGCGGTTTATCCCTTCGTAAGCCACCGCTTTTTCGCCGCCCGGAGGCCGCCGCCGGCCGCCGGTCAGGGTTCCCTCGCCGCCCGGTTGGACGCTGTTTATGACGCCATAAATACGCTGCAACTGGAACGGGAGCTGGGCAACTTACCGGAAGGGCTGTACCGGGAACAGCTTGATGCTTATCGCTTTCAGGCCGCTTTGCTGCTGCGAGAAATGGACCGGAGCAGCGCCGAAAGAGGGGAAGACTGGGCGCTGGAAGAGGAAATCCGGTTGGCCCGGACTGCTCTGAAGCTCCCGGCCCTGGAACCTCCCTTGCCTTGCCCGGCCTGCGGTCGCCCAACCCGGGCAGAAGGGAACCAATGCCCGGAGTGCGGGGGCAGCCTGACGGCGTCCGTTCCCGTTGAACGCCCGGTTGACCCGGCGGAACCGGGCCAGACATGACCCGGCGCTGCTGGTTTTTGGCCCTGCTCATCCTGGCAGTTGCCGGAATGGGCGCCCTGCCGCCCGTGGGCGCTGCTCCGCTGGCCGCCCAGGGTGGGGAGGCAGTAACCATAAGCGGCAGGGCCGTCAACGGCACGCAGGACGGTAAACCGCCGGCCAACCACCCGATTGCCTTGCACACCATTGACCGGACGACCGGGCGGGTAGCCACGCGGGAAGCGGCAACCGATGCCCTGGGCCGCTTCCGGTTTGCCGCCCCGGTTCTGCCCGATGGCGGCAGTTATGTGCTGGTGATGGATTTTGACGGTATGCGCTATAACCGGCTGCTGGAAGAGGGCGACGGGCTGGCAGCGGTGGAGTTTATGGTGTATGAAACCACCCAGGACATTGCCGTGGCCCAGGTGAACCGGCAGACGATGATTATCGCCGATGTGGACCCGGCCCGCCGGGAGTTGCGAGCCCTGGAGGTGGTCAGTGTCCGCAACAGCAGCGACCGTACCTTGCTGCCGGAATTGACCGACATTGCCAACCCGGCGGAAATCAGCTTCCTGCGCTTCTCCCTGCCCCCCAACGCCAGCGAACTGGATGTGCGTTCCAGCCTGCCCGGCGGAGACATTATTCCGGTCGGCGCCGGCTTTGCCGTTACCGCTCCGGTGCCGCCCGGCGACCATCAAATCAGCTACACTTACCAATTTCCCTATCAGGCTGACCGGGTTGCCTTCAATCAACGCCTGCTCCAGGGCGCCGGCGTGTACCGGGTGCTGGCCCCGGCGCAGCTGTCGGAAATTCGGGTGGAGCCGCTCCAGCCCCAACCGCGCATTGACGTGGAAGGAACAACTTACCTGGTGTGGGAGGAGCAGGACATTCCACCGCGGCGGGGTGTTACCCTTACCCTGTCCCGTCTGCCGCAGCCTGGTTTACTCACCCGGTCAGGTCAGTTTATCGCCGCCGGTCAAACCTGGCAAAAGGCGATACCGGCAATGCTGGGGTTGGGGTTGGCGCTGGTGCTGGTTTACGCCTGGTTCCGGGGGCCGCGGAGCCGGCCGGCGGCCGGCCAACTCGAAGCCGATGCTGCCGGGCCGCGCCGGCGGCAAACTCTGGTGCAGGCCGCAGCCATCCTGGACGAACAGTTCGCGCAAAGCCTGGTTCCCCGGGCCGAATACCTTGCCCGGCGAGCGGAACTGCTGGCCCAACTGCGGCGGCTGAGCCAGTCCGGTTCGGAAGAGCGGGGGCAGGAGCCGTGAGTCAGCGCGGCTGGATTCTGACCGGCGCAGCACTGGTCATTGCCGCCTTTTTAGGCATCCTGGTATGGGCTTCGCTGCAAACCGGGGGGGCGCCGGGCGGTATGGGAATCAACACCGAGTTCGGCGTGGCGGAAATTGACCGTCAGCCGGCCCGCGACTTTTCCCTGGCATTGTCATCGGGCGGGACGGCCACCCTTTCCCAGTTTCGGGGCCAGGTGGTGCTGGTGGACTTCTGGGCATCCTGGTGCGCACCTTGCCGTCAGGAAGCGGAAACCCTGGAGCGGACGTACCGGGAATATGCCTCCAGGGGGGTAGTGTTTCTGGGCGTTAACATTTGGGACCACCCCGACAGCGCCGCTGCTTATTTGACCGAATTCGGCGTTTCCTACCCGACGGGCATTGACGCTGACGGCATTATTGCTATTGACTATGGGGTTAAAGGAATACCGGAGAAGTTCTTCGTCAATCGGGACGGCATGCTGCACCGGAAATTCATCGGCCCCATGCGCCCGGAGACCCTGCGCCAAACCCTGGATGAACTGCTGGCAGACCGCCCGGAGGAGCGGTAAAAACCTGTCCTTTAACCGTCTTGAAATACCAGGCCAGGAGGGGGCTGCTCTTCGTTCATCCATACCTCCAATTGGTTGAACCATCCCTCATTTACAGTTACAACCTCTTGCACGCCCAGCTTCAAATCTCGCAGATTATCGGTCAGGTTATATCCATCTATCAAGTCAACCGGCAGTGCGCCATCTCTTGAGGCCTCCTCTTGCGCCGCCGTGGTAAAAGTGCTTGTGGTGATTATGATGCCCCGGTCAGCGCGTCCGTGCATGGCGCCGCGAAAATCCCGTACCACCGATGGCCCTACCGGGCGCTGCCAGCGTTTACACTGGAAAAATATCGGGAAGTTGACAAATCGCAATAATTGCAACATACCGCGACCATCTATGCCCTCGTCTCCGCTTCTGCCGGTTACCTGAACTTGTACGAAGCCGCTCTCCCGCAGCAGTCTCTGGCAAAGCCGCTCAAAAGCGGCAGGAGAAAGTCGTTGGATCCTGTCAAGCAGAGCATCCCGCCACTCTTCCCCGTTAACGGGAGCTTCATCGTCAATATCGTCTTCAGCAGCGACTAAAATTAGACCCGTATCGGGTGAGTTAGCGCTGACCTGGCTGGCAATCGAATTTGCTTCTCTTGCTCCAAGTTCAGTTAAGGTCCATATCCCTCGCTGAGGGTTATCCAGCAGACCTTGAGCCTTAAGATGCGTACGGGCCCAAGCGATTCGGTGATCCAGAACGGTTTGTCGCCCATTCGACCGTAGTTGTTCAACTACATTGGCAGGCAGTTGCAGACTGTTTCTGACTTGTTCCCCGATTTCACTATTGTGGCCGCTTCCACCCAGCTTATGTACTGCCATAAGCGTCCACCGCTGCATTGCAGTACGAGACGGAATATCGTCCATCGGCTATTCCTCTGATATATACAATATGTACCACGTAGTTTTGCAAGAATACTATACTTTTGCCGGTTTGTCGCGCCGGGCAATCTCAATACCCCGTTCCCTTTTGTTGGTCGGGCCTTTAAGATTGTCTGGAACCTGGCCGGCGCAGGAGAAGGATGTATGACCCAGGAAGCTGATGTGGCCCTGGTTATGGACTGGGGCGGCACCTGGAGCCGGATGGCGGTGGTTAACCGGGCCGGCGCGATGCTGTGGCGGGACCGGGTTCGCAATGCGCCGGGCGCCGGGCGGGAGCGGCTGCTGGCCGATGCGGAGGGCCTAATCCGCCGGGCGGTTGACTGGTGCGGAGCGGAAGGCAGCATCGCCGGGCTGGGGGTGGCCGTGGCCGGGCCGGTCAACGCCCGTACCGGCGCCCTGCGTCAGCCGCCCAACCTGCCCGCGCTGGACGGTGTATGCCTGAAGACCCGGTGGGAACCCCTCGGCTACCCGGTTTACGTGGGCAATGACGCCGACCTGGCTGCTCTGGGCGAATACCGCTACGGGGCGGGGCAGGAGGCCCGGCAGCGCCGCCGGCAAGCCGACGCGCTGGTGTATGTTACCGTTAGCACCGGCATCGGCGCCGGCGTAATTGAGCAGGGCCGAATGCTGTTTGGCGCCCAGGGTATGGCCGCCGAGGCCGGCCATATGACCATCGACCTTAGCCCGGATGCCCCGCGGTGCAACTGCGGCAATTCGGGCTGTCTGGAAGCCATGGCCTCAGGTACGGCCATCGCCCGCGCCGCCCGCCGGCAGGCTGCCCAACCCGAAATGAAACAATCCCTGCTGGCCCGTGGCAACGTCGGGCAGATAACCGCCGAGCAGGTTTTCGCCGCCGCCGGTCAGGACGATGCGCTGGCCTGGCGCATCGTGAACGAGGCTGCCGAGTATCTGGCGGTGGGCTTGACCAACCTGCTTCACCTCTTCAACCCTGACCTGATGGTGCTGGGCGGCGGCGTAACTTCCGGCCTGGAAAAGCTGGGGCTGCTGCCCCGCTTGCAGAACCGGATGATGGAGCGGGCGATGAGTTCCGGCCATCGGGAGTTTCGCCTGACTGCCAGCGGCCTGGGCGACGCTCCGGGTATGCTGGGGGCCGCCGCGCTGGTTTGGCGCAGCGCCCCGGAGCCGGCTTGAACGAGCTGCCGGCGGCTGGCCGCGTTCCGCCGTGGGCCGCCCGCTCCAGCCTTTTTCCGGTTAAAGGCACACAGAGGCGCGTCGTCAGGACACCGCAACCCTTGACCGCCGCAACAACCGGTGCCAGAATAACCCCGGTAAATCCAGGTCAGCAAAATGCGGGAGAGAGTTGCTATGAAGTGGTGCAGGTTTCAGACCGGGGACGGCCCGTCCTTTGGCCTGATTGAAGATGACAAGGTCATCCGGGTTTCCGGCAGCCCTTTTGGCGATTACCAGCGTACCGGCGATGCGCAGCCGCTGCGCGAGGTGAAATTGCTGGCGCCGGTAATTCCGCCCACCTTTTACGCCGCCGGAATTAACTTTCGGGAGCATGTGGCCGAGATGGCCGCCAAGCGGGGCGAGGATCCCCAGTTCCCCGACGCGGCGGACGTGGGCTATCGGGCCAACAACGCCTTGGTGGGCGATGGGGATGCCATTGTAGTCCCCAGCGATGCCAACGAATTGCTCCAGTACGAAGGCGAGTTGGTGGTGGTTATCGGCAAGCAGTGCAAGGACGTATCGGAAGAAGAAGCCCTGAACTATGTCTTCGGCTACACGATTGGCAACGACGTCAGTGAACGGGTGTGGCAGCGGGGCGACCGTACCCTGTGGCGAGGCAAGAATACCGATACCTTTAAGCCGATGGGGCCGTGGATTGTAACCGACGGGGTAAACCCGGAAGATTGCGAGGTTCGGATTGTTCTCAACGGCAAGTTCATCAGCAAGTATAATATGTCCGGGGCCATTTTCGGAGTGCGCCACTACATCAGCCGGATGAGCCGCTACCTGACCCTTTACCCGGGGGACGTTATCTGGATGGGTACGGACGGGGCGCCGGAAAATATGAAGCACGGCGATGTTATCCGCATTGAAATTGACGGCATCGGCGCTTTGAGCAACCCGGTAGTCTGGGAGAAATAACTGCCGGCCCACCGGGCCGATGCAAGGAAAACAGGGAATATGAGCGTTGCTAATGCGTTGGACGACCCTTTCGATGATGCCGAAAGGGGGTTGGAATGGCTGGAGCGGCTGGAGGCCCTTCAGTCCCGAGCCGCCTCGGAGCGGGCCGCCTATGAAGTCGCTGAATATGTGATGCTGCTGCGGAACGCAGTTACCGCTTTAGCCGGCGACCGCACCTTATCCGAGCTGAGTTCCACCGTGGGCCGGGAGACGGCGGAACTGGTGGAGAACCTGCGCCGGGCCGGGGGGCGTGATTACTGGAATACCCGGATCCGGCCGGCTCTGCTGGAATCAGACAGCTAGCCGGCCTAGTCCTCGGGCAGGCGCCCCGTTTCCCGGGCCCAGGCTTGCAGGCCCCGGCGGAAAGCAAGGGCGCCCATAGGGGCGATTACCGCTTGCAGGGCTTCCAGAATTTCCCCAGGCGTGGCGCCCTCTTGCAGCGCAACCCGCACGTGGGCCTGAATCTGCTCTACGTCGGCCTTCAGCGCCGCCTCCACCGCAATTTGCAGCAACTCCTTGGTCTTGCGGTCCAAAGTCCGCTGGCCGGTATAAGTGGCCTCAATAAACTCCCCATACTTCCGGGCCCATACCGGGTCAACCTCCGCCATAATGCGGTGCATCTCCAGGGTATAGCCCCGGTTCCGGGATTGGGCCTCCAGGAAGGCCTGCTGGTCATCGGTGGACATTGGTTACTCCTTCACAATCATAATGGGCGCGCCGCGGCCTGCCGGGGGTAGTCCTGCTGGAAAGGCTGCGGGTTCCGCTTCCGGGCCAGGGTCAGGTAACCGGCGAAGAGCTGTAGAGGTATTACGCAAGCCAGGGGGCTCCGGAGTTCCGGGATGGGCGGCACGGTGGAACTTTCGCTGGGCCGGCCGGCCAGCTGCGCGTCGCCCTGCTGGGTCAACGCCCACCCTGACGTCCCGGCGGCAGCGGCGGCCCGGGCGCTGTCCCGGGCCCGCCGAGCGCCCGGCCCCGGCGGACCAATCAGGGTTATCGGGCAGCGTTCATCCACCGCGCAGAGGGGGCCATGGAGCAGCTGTTCCGCCTGAAAACCCTCGCAATCGGCGGCGCTGCTTTCCTCAATCTTCAGCGCCGCTCCGCAGGCGTTGGCCATGTTCGGCCCCCACCCAACAAAAACAAAACGCTCCAGACCGGCAAACCCTTGCGCCGTCCGCTCAATCTGCTGACGACGGTCAATGATGTCGGCCACCACTGCCGGCGCCGGTTCCGGCTGCGCCCGCAGCGTTGCCGGGTTCAGGTCGGAGCGCGACCGGTTGGCCAGAGCGTCGCCGGTGCAGCACGCCAGCAAGGCCAGAACGGTCAGCACTGCGGCGCAGCCGAAGGTAAAGGCGGCAGAGCGTTCCTGCGCCACTGTTGGCAGCGAAAAGTCGGCCAGCCGTCTGCGAGGGCCGGAGTTGGCAGCGGTAACCACCACGGTCAGCGCGCCCTTTTCCACGGACAGTTCCAGGGCCCGGAAAGAGTCGGTTTTGGTGCCCCGGTGGCTGATTATGACCACCGTATCCTGCGCTCCCAAAGGCGGCGGGTAAGCGCAAAACCCGCAGGAATGCCAGCCCCGAACCGCCGGGGCGTCGCCAGCCAGGCGGCGGAACCAGTATTCCGCTGTCAGCGCGGCGTGCCAGGAGGCGCCAACGCCCACCAGATACAGCCGCCGCCGGCCAGCCATGGCGGCCGCTATTTCCCGCGCTGGCCGGTCATGTTCGGCCAGCATTCGGGCAATGGCTTGCGGCTGCGCCAGGATGGCGTCGTGCATGTGGCAGGGGTAAGCCTGGCGAATTTCGGTCGGCTGGGTCATAACCGGGGTTCCTTTCCCTGCTCCGGATGTTCTAACCGTCGCGGGGCGCTTTGATGCCGGCTACCAGAAACAGAGGGTCTCCGGGGGGGCTGTCTTCCGGGTTAGTCAGTCCGCCCTGAATGCTGCGGAAGTTTCCGGCGGTTTCCAGGTAGGCTGCCACCAGGTCCAGGTGGGTTCGGTCATTGGTGCACCGCCAAATGCGCACCGCCTTATCCGGAAACATACGGTTGGAAAAGGTAACCAGAAAAACGCCGCCGGTTTTAAGGGCCCGGTTAACCTCCCGGAAGGTTTCCACCGGGTTGGTCAGGTATTGCACCGACACGGTAATGACTATGGTGTCAAAGGTCTCGTCGGCAAAGGGCAGCTGCGGAGCCTGGTTGATGTCCTTTACCACATAGTCGTCCAGATCCGGGTTTTCCGCCATTTCCACCGCATTCATTCCCAAACCAATCAGGCGTTCTTTGGGGTGGCCGGCCGGCCAGTGAGAACGCCAGCTGCTCATCAGGTCCAGCACCGTGGCGCCAGCCGGAATGAACCGCTCAAAAACCCGGCCGACGGCGGCTATGGCCCCATCGTCAATATGCACTACCAGCCGGGGCTGGCGGTAGAAAAGACGATCATCGTTCTCGTCCTCCCGGACAAAATACTCGGGTGGAAAAGGTGGAAAGGGCGGAAACGGCGGTCTCGTGCGGAGCCTCCCCTGACGCCGGCAGTATCGGACGCCGGCGCAGGCATTGTAGCACGTCTGCCCGCAGCCTGCTGTTCCGGCTCCGGTCGGTATAATTCCGCCAGCGGCGAGCCAGCGCGCGCCCCGGCGGACGGAACGGCCCAGAGTTACCGGTTCCGCCCGGGCGGTGTGGCGGTAAGCACCAGCAAACCGGCCAGAAAAACCGCCGCGGCAAAGAAGCGGAAAGGAAGCTGGTACGAGCCGGTGAAATCGTACAGGAAACCGGCGATGACCGGCCCGGTGGCCTGCCCGCCCACCTGTACCGGCAGGGTAAGGCCGGTAATGCTGCCCAGGTGTTCCCTTCCGTAGTACTCGGCCCAGGCCAGGCGCAGCAGCAGGTGCAGGCCCCCCACGCCCACGCCCAGACTGGCCGCAGCCGGCATACCCAGAGCCAGGGTCGCGCTGGCCTCCACGCCAAAGGCGCCGGCAGCAACGCAAAAGGCGCTGGCCGCCAGCAGAAACCGTATCGGCAAATGCCGGGTTAAACCGGACCAAATCAACCCTCCCAGCACCTGGCAAAGGGCGAAGGTTCCGGCGGAAAGGGCGGCCAGCGACGGTTCCATGCCCTGATTGATGAAATGAGAAACCTGATGCAGGCTGACCCCGGCCTGTACCATGAACCCGGCCCCGGAAAAGACGGCCATTACCCAGAAGGCGCGCGTGCGCAGGGCCCGGGAAACGGTGTAGCCGGCTTCCGGTAAGGGCAGCCCGCCGTCGGCCATGCCGGCGGCAGAACCCGGTTCCCGGTCGCCGGCTCTCCCGTCGCCGGGTCCGGGCAGTGGGGAAGGAGCTGCCGGCGTTTGGGTTCGGGCCGCCCCGGAACGGGGTTTTTCGCCGGAGGGGTCGGCAGCCAGCCCCATGTCCTCGGGCCGGCGGGCGACCAGCAGCAGCGCTGGCAGCACCCCTATCGCCAGGGTGTAGAGGCCCAGCGAGGCCCAGGCAGCGCGCCAGCCCCAGCCGCCGATAATGAACTGGGCCACCAGTGGCATGGCCGCCAGCCCCATCCCCTGGGTAACCGTGAGCAGGGCCAGCGCAAAAGCGCGGCGGCGGATAAACCAGTTGTTTATCGCAGTAGTGGTGCCCAGCTCCAGAGGGCTGGCGAAGGCCATCCGGCCCGGCACATACAGGCCGTAGAAGGCCCATACATGGTTGATTAAGGACAGACCGAAGGCGCAGCCGCCTACTATAAGGGAAGTAGCGGCCAGAATCAGCCCCGAACCGTAACGGTCAATCAACCGACCCACAACGGGGGAAATGGCTACAGCGCACAGCCCGCCCAGACTTACCACGCCGGAAAACTGGCCGTAGGACCAGTCAAACTCCCGGGTCATCGGCACCGCGAAAACGGAGAGCGTGGCTACCGCCATCAGGGGGCGGGATGAGTAACTGGCCAACGCTCCGGTGGCGAAAATGACCCAGCCGTAGTAAAAGGGCAGGGATTGGGCTAACCGCTGCCTGAGGTAGCTGCCGGCCTGAAGAATGGCTACCCCGCAATTGGGCTGCCGGGACCGGCCGGCCCGGCGGCGATTGCTGCGGCCGGCTGCCCTTTAAGCAGGGTGAACTACCAGCACCGGCAGCCCGGTGGAACGAATGACCCGGTCGGTAACACTGCCCACCAGAAAGCGGCGGACGCCACCCCGCCCATGGGTGGACATTACAATAACGTCCACTTGTTGGGCCTCGGCATACTCGACTATTTTTTCAGCGACCGGCCCCTTTTCCAATGCGGTAGTAACCGATACGCCGTCGGATTCCAGCCCGGCGGCTACGCCCGAAAGGTATTCGGTCGCCCCGGTCTCCTGAGCCTCATCCAGCGCATCCAGCAGGGATTGGGAATACTCCGCGCTGAAGGTTCCGAACTCGGCGCCGCGCATCAGGTTCAGGTCATCGCTGGGCGAAAGCACTTGCAGCAGGTGCAGCCCAGCATTACAGGTCAAGGCCAGATTGCGGGCCGTCGGCAGGGCGCTTGCTGACACTTCAGAGCCATCCAGGGGCAGCAATATCCGTTCATACATACGTCACCCGGCCTGCTCAACATTATGTTCAGAAATAAATGATAGTAACGCCGTCCAGCCCTGTCAATGCGGTTGCGCGGCGGTATTCCCGACATGCGTTGGTATAAAGGGGGCGTTCCGAGGCGCCCTTGCTGCGGCTGTACGGGAGGCCGCCGAAGCGGAAGAATACCGGACGGACGCTTGCCGGGTATATAACTGGCTGCCAGTGAACCGGGATGAAGTGGGCAAAAGGTATTCCCCCACCGGAACTTCTCTGCTAAAATCGGTAGCCGCAGTTTCCCTGACGGGAAGGGCTGCTCAACCAGTCTGTAATATGACGAGGTAGATTATGGCAGATACAGGCGGCTACCGCCCCGGCTCCGGAATGAATACCCCCCCCCCCCCCCCCCCCCCCCCCCCCCGAGTTTTCGGGCGTGGAGGCACGCTGGTGAACCCAGCCGCGCGCCCGGCTCCTGGTTGGGCCGGGCCTTGCTGCTCGTCTTGCTGGGCGGTGGGGTTGGCGCCCTTTTGCTGACCCTGTTTTCCGCCGGGCCGCCGCCGCCCCTGCAAGCCCAGTCTGCGCCGACGTTGATATCAAACGAGGGCGGAACGATAAATTTGCAGGGGGCCGACACGGTGGAGGTCTGTTTCAACCTGCTCTACGTCGAATATGAGGGCACAGTTTATCTGGAAAAACGGCCGGGCAAGACCCAGGTGGCCGCCAACCCGATACTGGCCAACCCGACCCACGGCATTAACATTTTTAACTCCAACAATAACCCGCTCCCCTCGCAGGGCGAAGGGCGTGGTGTAAACCTGAACCCCTGCGTCCGTGTCGGCATCGGAAATCAAGGGGTCAGATGGAATTGGTATGGCCCCGGCGGCGGCGGAGCGAGAGGTCTTACGACTACCATCTTCACTGTGGTGAACCGTACACCCACGCCCACCAACACCCCAACGGACACACCCACGCCCACCAACACCCCAACCGATACGCCTACGCCTACCAACACGCCAACGGACACACCCACGCCTACCAACACGCCAACGGACACACCCACGCCCACCAACACCCCAACCGATACGCCTACGCCCACTAACACCCCAACCGATACGCCTACGCCCACTAACACCCCAACGGACACACCCACGCCCACTAACACCCCAACCGATACACCCACGCCCACTAACACCCCAACCGATACACCCACGCCCACCAACACCCCAACCGATACGGATACGGATACGGATACGCCCACGCCCACTGACACCCCAACCGATACGGATACGGATACGCCCACACCCACTAACACCCCAACCGATACGGATACGGATACGCCCACACCCACCAATACACCAACGGACACGCCCACGCCCACGCCGGACATGCGGTCAATCACCGGCGGCGCCGGGACGGAGGCAGAGCCGTACATCGTCAGGATGGCGAACCAGGATATAGAGGCTGCGGCGTTCTTCAGGGAACGGGCAGCCTCCGATGGTGGAAACCGCATCGCGACCTGGTTCCGCTTTGACCTGACCGGGCTGACGGCCGGGCGGTTTGGCGCCAACGTAATGACCGACCCGACGGGACACAACATAGATACCTATTTCTGGGCGTACAACGCTGACGGGGAGGAGCTGGCGAAGGTTGCGTTGACCCGCCCGGTTACGCCGCAGATGCTGAAGACCGATGAACTGACCGGGGTGAGTTACCTGGCGCTTAAGCTGGAGGACCAGGACGAGGCGGAGGTAACCAGCATAAGGGTACGTTTCACCACGCAGCCGCCGGCGACGCCCACGCCGACACCGACCTTTACGCCAACGCCAACCAACACGCCAACGCCAACCAACACGCCGGTGGCCACGGCGACCAACACGCCGCTGCCGCCGCCCGGGGTAGTCCGGGGCGCCAGCCAGCCCCGAGAGGAGACGCTTGACCCGACGCCTGCCCGCCGCGCCACGGCGACCCGGATACCCACGCCGACGGCGATAACCGCGCCGGCGGCCCTGCCGACCAGCACAGCCACGCCGACCACCATGCCCCCGGCGGCCACCATGCCCCCGGCGGCCACCATGCCCCCGGCGGCCACCATGCCCCCGGCGGCCACCATGCCCCCGGCGGCCACCATGCCCCCGGCGGCCACGGCGATACCGACGGCGACAACGCCGGCCGTGCTCGCCACGGCCACGCCGACCCTAATGCCGGCGGCCATGCTCCGGACGCCGACGGCTACCTTGCGGCCAGTATTCACCCACACCCCAACGCCGACCCGGGGTGCGATGGCCGCCCCGTCCGAATTGCGGACGCCGACGGCGACGGCAACCCTGGAGCCGACGGCCACGGCGATACCGACCAGCCGGCCCAGTCCAACGGCCACGGCGACAGCCACCCCCCTGCTGCCGGCCAGTTCCCTGGACATGGTGCGCCCGGCGCCCACTACCCCGCCGACCGCGACGCCAGCCCCGGCCCTGGCCGCCGCCGAACCCACGGCCACGCCAGTACCACCCCCGACGGCCACGGCCATACCCCCGACGCCCACGCCGCCAGCCCCGCCGGAAGATTCGGGCGGCATCAACTGGCTGCTGTGGGGAATAATTGCCCTGGCGGTGGCCGCGCTGGTTGCCGGCGGAGTATATCTGTACCGGCGGCGCTAGGCCGGCCCGGTGGTTAAACCGGCCTGCCCCCCGGTGGCGGGCCTGGCCGATCGCATAACCATAGGTGAACTGCTAATGTGGACGCACCAGAAAGCCCGGCGGCGGAGGAAACGCCGGGAGGTATGGTTCCGGACGGCAATAGTATAGAGTCCGATGGTCAGCGGTGGGCGGATTTTAAGAGCTGGCGGCTGCCGGAGGGTTCCGTTGCATTGGTCTGCCTGCGGCCGGGCCTGGTTTAACACCAATACGCAGGGAATACCGGCGCTGCGGATGAGGCCGGGCTTGACGTTATGAACGCTGCCGGCCAGAAACTCGGCCTTCGCCGGGCCGGCAGGATGCAGGAAAGGGCCTGAAGGTTTAAGATACAAACATACCCAGACCATCGGCAGAGGACTTTCGGGGTTCCTATGAGAGACCGGTTTCGGCTGGCGCTGGCCCAGATAAACTCCACCGTTGGCGATATAGCCGGCAACACCGCCCGTATTCTGGAGTATATCGAGCGGGCGCAGGAGGCGCAGGCCGACCTGGTGGCCTTCCCTGAACTGGCTATTACCGGCTACCCGCCGGAGGATCTGCTGTTTAAGACCTCTTTTCTTCAGGCCAACCTGGCAGCCATGGAACAAGTGGCGGCGGCCTCCCGGGGTCTGGCGGTGGTGGTGGGCTACGTGGCGGTGGCCGCCGACATCGCCAATGCCGCAGCCGTCGCTTATGACGGTAAACTGGTGGACAGTTACCGCAAGCTCTATCTGCCCAACTATGGCGTATTTGACGAAGACCGCTACTTCCGTCGGGGGCAGTCCTGCCCGGTATATCGCATCAACGGCGCCGGCGTGGGTATTGGAATCTGCGAGGACATCTGGTATCCCGTCGGGCCGGCGGCGGTGCAGCGGGATTCGGGCGCAGAGCTGATTGTCAACATTAACGCCTCTCCCTTTCATGCCGGCAAGCGGGAATACCGGGAAAAGATGATTGCCACCCGTGCCGCCGACAACGGCCTGTATGTGGCTTACCTTAATATGGTGGGTGGGCAGGATGAACTGGTTTTCGACGGGGCCAGCCTGGTTTGCGATATGACCGGCCAGCTGATTAGCCGCGCCCCGGCTTTCGTCGAGGATTTGCTGCTGGTTGACCTGGACCTGGAATCGGTGTTCCGCTCCCGGCTGCGCGACCCCAGACCCCGTAAAGAGAACCCTACCATTCTGCGGGAAATCGGAGCCGCTCAGGTGATTGAGCTGTCCGACCGGCCGGCAGCGGCACGGGAACCCCTGCCGGCGGCAGCGCCGGCCCGCCCCCCGGACGAAATGGAGGAGGTTTACCTTGCCCTGGTAACCGGCGTCCGGGATTACCTGCGCAAGAGCGGGTTCGCCAGGGCTTTGGTGGGCCTGTCCGGGGGCATCGACTCGGCGCTGACGGCTGCCATCGCCGTGGATGCTCTGGGTAAAGAAAATGTAACCGGGGTTACCATGCCCTCCCGCTTTTCCTCGGCTGGCAGCGTAAGCGACTCCCGGCAGCTGGCAGACAACCTGGGCATGGAATGCTGGGTAACGCCGATTGAACCGGCCCACGCCGCCTTTGCCGAGATGCTGGCGCCCCACTTTCAGGGAAGCCAGCCCAACGTGGCCGAGGAGAACGTTCAGGCCCGCATTCGGGGCAACGTTCTGATGACTATTTCCAACAAGTTCGGCTGGCTCGTTCTGACCACCGGCAACAAGAGCGAAATGGCGATGGGTTACGCTACGTTATACGGGGACATGGCCGGCGGGTTTGCGGTAATCAAGGACGTGCCTAAAACCCTGGTTTATGACCTGTGCCGGTGGCGCAATGCCCACGGGCCGGGCGCGCCCATTCCCCGGTCGATTATCGATAAGCCGCCCAGCGCCGAGCTGCGCCCCGACCAGCAGGATTCAGATACCCTGCCCCCGTATGAGCAGTTAGACCCGATAGTTCGGGCCTACGTGGAGGAGGATTACAGCTACCAGGATATGGTGGCGCTGGGCCACGACCCGGCGGCAGTGCGGCAGGTAATATCCTTTGTGGACCGCAACGAATACAAGCGGCGGCAGGCGCCGCCCGGGGTCAAGATAACCCCCCGCGCCTTCGGCAAAGACCGCCGCCTGCCCATCGTCAACCGCTTCCGCCCGGTTTAGCGGGGACGGTATTCCCCCACCGGCAGCCCCCGGAGGCAATGCCGGCAGCCGAATCAGCCGCCCGGCGGCCGGCAGCGATTGCGGGGCAAGAACCAGCCGTTACCGCATCGGGCCGAAGGAGCGTTACCCTTGCAGCCGCTCCCGGAACGCTTGCGGAACTTCTCGCAGGCGGCGGCGAAAGGCGGTATCCCCCCGCGCTGGCAGCTGCCTGACGGCTTCCCGCATCAATTCCACCCCGCCCAGATAGTCGGCCTGGTGAATATACTCAGCCTCGATGCGGCCCTCCGGGGCGCCGTTGTGGTAGTTGCCCAGAGGGAAGGCGATGCCGGTAGCGCGGTAACCGTAGTAGGCAAAGGCGCTGGCCTCGCAGACGCCGCCGCTCATCAATTGCCGCTGCGTCCGGAACCCTTCGGGCCGGGCCTGCAGGGTTTCCCGCGCCCGAAGCAGGGCCGCTTCGGCGGCGGCGTTGAAGGTGAACCCGGCGTCGCCGACCCGGATTACCGGGCCGCCGCCAATTTCAGCGCCGGGCAGCGCGCGGCTGGCTTCCAGGGACACTACCAGGGTCTCTGCCGGCAGCGTGCCGGCCTCGGCCAGCAGGCGCGCGCCCACCAGCCCCACCTCCTCGGCGCGAGTGAAAACCCCGTAAACATCGCCGGGCGGCGGGTCGGCAGCCAGGGCGGACAGCAGGGCCAGAATGCTGCCGCAGCCGGCCAGGTCATCCGCGGCCCGCATCCGAATGTAGTCGCCATCCAGCCGGAAATCCACCAGGTCAAATACCGCCGAAGCCGGCAGGGTGATTTCCGGCAGCCGGGCGGCATTTTCCAGCCGGAGCAGCGCCTTGCCCGCGGCAGCGCCGGCCGGCGGCCCCGCAGTAACGGCCTTTAACCGCCGCCCGTCGGGGAGCAGAACCAGCAAAGGCACGCCGGCCTGGAAAGCTGCCGGGGGAACCCCGCCCATGGCGGCGCCGACCAGAAAATCGCCGTCCACCGCCACCGCCTCAAACCCTGGGTGATCCATGTGGGCGACAAAAGCAAGGGGCGGCGCCGATTCCGCTCCGGTTCCATGGCGGCAAGCGATAATGTTCCCGAAGGCGTCATTAGCCCATTGCAGGTTCAGTTCGGCCAGGGTTTCCCTGACCACTGCGGCTACTCCAGCCTCCCGGAACGAGGTGGCCGGCTGGGCCCCCAACCGGGCCAGAAAGTCCAGCGCCATTTCCCTGCCGTTACTCATATTGCCTGCCTTCCCGCTGATGGTAGGTTGATTATAGCAGGGGCCGGCAGGGGCCGGTCTATTTGACAAGGGGTTCCAGTCAAAGCTAGAATCCCCATTGCGCCGCCGTCCGACAACCGGCGCGCCGGCGCCTTGAGCGTCCCGGGCCTGCCGGGTTAAACGGCCCGGCCGTTGAGCTGGCGATCCGGCTCCCGGTTAAGGCATCCCCCGGAGAGGGCTCGATGACTGGCTATGACCACATCAAACACCGCAATATGTTCATGCAGGTCGTCCTGTTTATCATCACCCTGGGCATTTACGGTTTGTATTGGTATTACGTTACCCTGGGGGAATTGCGGCAGGCCAACGGCGCAGCGGACGAAAAGCGTCTGCTTTGGACCCTTTTGCTGCTGATACCCATATTGGACCTGTTTTCCTTTTGGCATTACTCTGAAGAGTATGTCCGTTTTATCGGCGACCGATACCCGTTCATCGTGATCTTCATTCTCTGGATTTTCTTCTCCCCGGCAGTCTGGTTCCTGGCGCAGATGGACCTGAACCGGGCGGCCGGCGTGCAATACATGGGCTAGGCCGGGCCAGCGGCGCGGCGGCTTGGGGCTGGTTGATGAACTGCAATACCTGCGGAACCTATAACGTAAGGGATGCGGCCTTTTGCCGTCAGTGCGGGGCGGCCCTGGGCGGAGCGGAAGTTCCGCCGGAACCACCCCCCGGCGGGGGTTACTGCGGCGCCTGCGGGCAGGCGGTGGAACCGGGCGCCGGCTACTGCGCCAACTGCGGCGCCATCGCTGACCCGGCCCAGGCGGACCGGCCCGGCAGCCCCGGCCCGGTTTACGGGGCGCCGGTCAACGCGCCGGTTCGCCTGGTTCCCAACTACCTGGCGCCGGCGATTCTGGTTACCATTTGCTGCTGCCTTCCCGCCGGCATTGTAGCCATCGTGTACGCTGCCCAGGTTAACAGCGCGGTCCGGGCCGGCAACTACGATGAGGCAGTGCGGCTTTCCGGCAATGCCCGAACCTGGTGCTGGGTTTCTTTCGGGCTGGGACTTGCTTCGGTGGCTGCGTATTTTTTTATCGTTGCAACTTTAGACCGGATTCCCGGGTTTTGACCTAATGTTGGGGTGTGCATTCTTTGGGTTCTCTTCGCCCCGGCGGTTCGGGTTGCTGGCGCAAAGGGGCTTGAACCGGGCCGCCGGCGTGAACACGCGGGGGCCGGCCGGGCCAGCGGCGCGGCGGCTGTTTCGGAGGGCGGCAGAGTAGCGCCGGTTTATGGACTGCAATCTCTGTGGAATCCCTAACGAAAGGGGAGCCGCCTTTTGCCGCAAGTGTGGAACGGCCCTGGTGCCGAATCACTTGGGGTGGGCAATTATGGTTACCATTGCCTGCTGCCTTCCGTCAGGAATTGTCGCCATTGTGTACGCCGCCCAGGTTAACATGGCGCTGAAGTATGGCGACTACGATAAGGCGGTGCAGCTTGCCAACAATGCCAGAAACTGGTGCCTGGCTTCTTACGGCCTGTTTATTGCTTTGCTGGCCGGGTTGTTCATTGCGCAATTTATGAGTACCCGCGGGGTTTCGGTCTGGCCCTTTTAGAGTTGCGGTATGGTTTTTGACCCATGTTCCCTTTGCTGACCCACAAGATTGCCCGGCTGCCGGAACTGCCCGGCTGGCGGTGGCGTTTTGCGCTGCTGGGTTTGGCGGTTTTGCCCTGTCTGGCCCTGGTTTACCTGCGCAACCCGGCGGAGTCCTGGTATTACCCGGTCTGCCCCTTTTACGCCCTTACCGGCTTGCACTGCCCCGGCTGCGGCACCCTGCGCGGTTTGCATCAATTGCTGCACGGCAACTTCATCGCCGCCTTTGACTACAACCCTTACAGTATGCTGGCCCTGCCGCTGCTCGGTTATGCCTTCCTCTCCTCTCTGCTGCTGACCGCCTGGGGCAAAAAGCTGCCGACCCCATTCCTGCACCCGGCCCTGATTTGGGCTTTGCTGGCGGCGGTGGTATCCTTCTGGATGCTGCGCAATGTGCCGTTTTACCCCCTGACCATATTGGCGCCCTGACGCCGGCGGCAGCCGGGGCCTTGGCATCCTTCAATTTACACTGGAAAGGAGGCGCTCCATGTCGGTAACCTTCGGGTGTTCCCTGCCCAGCCGGGGGCCTTTGGCCAGCCCCCACTCTCTGCGTTCCCTGGCCCAGCGCGCCGAGGAACTGGGCTTCGCTTCGGCCTGGGTCAGCGACCATATAATTCTGCCCCGAGCGGTAGCGTCCTTTTACCCTTACTCGCCGGATGGAACGCCGGCGTTCAGCCCCGACCAGCCCTATTACGACCCGCTGTCCACCCTGAACTTTCTGGCTGGTTGCACCCAACGGCTGCGGTTAGGCACCCACGTGCTGATTATCCCCTACCGCAACCCGGTGCTGGCCGCCAAGATGATTGCTACCCTGGACACCCTTTCCGAGGGACGGGTAATTCTGGGCGTGGGTGTGGGGTGGATGGAAGAGGAGTTTCAGGCCCTGGGGCTGGAAACCTTCGCCGACCGGGGGGAGGTAACCAACGAGTACCTGCGGCTGTTCAAGGCTTTGTGGACTGAGGATGACCCGGACTTTAACGGGCGGTTCGTCCAGACTTCCGGGGCCGGTTTCCTGCCCAAGCCGGCGCAGCAGCCGCATCCGCCCATCTGGGTGGGCGGCCATACCGGGCCGGCTTTGCGGCGGGCGGCGGCCCTGGGCGACGGCTGGATGCCCATCGGCCTGCGCCCGCCGGCTGTGCTGGAGCCGGAGGAACTGGCGGCCAAGCTGGCCCAGCTGCGTCGGCTGACGGTGCGGGCCGGCCGCGCTGAAGATGCGGTAACGCCCTGCTTCAGTACCGATATAGAGTTTACCCGCAGCGCCGGCCCCAACCGTCGGCTGATGCAGGGCATACCGGAGCAGATAGCTGCCGATTTGCGTCAGTACCAGGACCTGGGCGTAGCGAACTTCATCCTGGGTTTCCGGACGGATAGCGTGGAGGGGCAGCGGGAAGCAATGGAACAGTTTTCCCGGGAGGTTATGCCGCTAATTCCGCAGGGCTGACTGGCCGCCGCGGTGCGCTTCCCTGGCGCCGGGGAAGCGCACCGGCCGGTTCCGTATCAGCAAGCGAGGCTCTATTATCCGGGGCCGGCAGGGGCAGAGCGGCTGCCGGGGCGCCCCGGCTTACGGTTCGGTAAAAGCCGGAACAACATACTTGCGCTCCAGCTCGTAAACCTGGTCCAGCCCCAGCAGGTCGGCCACATCCCAGCGGGTGCCGAGCCGTTCCGGGTTTACCCTTCCGGTATCCCTCAATTCTTCGAAAGCGTCCTTCAGCTGACGGTAAACCAGCCAGATGGTGCTGCCGCAAATCATCAGCTTGTAGCCCAAAGCGGCCACGTCCTGCGTTGCAGCCAGGTCGCCGTTATACATCCGGGGCAGGTCGGGCAGGTCACGGGCGTAAAGTTCCAGGTCGTCCACCGACTTAATGCCGTCCACAAACACCAGATCGGCGCCGGCGTCCCGGTAAGCACGGCAACGCTGCACCGTATCCTCCCACCCGGTAACGGCATAGGCGTCGCAGCGGGCAATGATGACAAAGTCGGGGTCGGTGCGGGCAGCCAAAGCGGCGCGAATTTTCTGCGCATGCTCCGTCATTGGGACTACCTGCTTGCCGGCAAAGAAGCCGCACTTCTTGGGAAAAACCTGATCCTCAAGGTGAATGCCGGCAACCCCGGCCGCCTCATACTCTCGCACCGTGCGCTGCACATTCAGGGCGTTGCCGTACCCGGTATCGGCGTCGCAGATTACCGGTATGTTGACTGCGTTAGCAATGTACCGGGCATTGGTCACCATTTCGGTCATGGTCAACATTCCAACATCGGGGAAGCCTTTTTCGGCCGCGGTTCCGGCGCCGGTCATATAGACGGCTTCCATCCCCACCGATTCGGCGATGCGGGCGTGCAGGGCGTTCATAATGAAGGGCGCCACGATTAACCCTTCCCGGGCCAGCAGCTCCCGCAGGCGGGCGGTGGGCCTGACAGCCGGTCTGACAGCAGCAGTCATAAAATCGCCTCCAGAATTATGTCGAATTACAGATGGCCTAGTTCAGCCTTCCCGGCGGCACGCTTTTCAGCTCACCCCGGACGGTCAACCATAGGGTAGCAGCCGACAAACTGCCAGCGCAAATCGCTGGCCCAACCGCCGCTGCGCCAGCCGGTTTCGTCGACTGCGGCAGCAACGGCCTCGGACTGGAACCGTATCAGAGCCATTTCCCACAGGCAGCTATAGCCGGGCAGCTCCAGTCCTTCAATCAGGGCAGAGGCGAAACCGGCAGCGCTCTCGAATACGGCTGGCTTCAAGCCGGCGTGCTGCAACAACCCGAAGCGCAGTCCCGGTTCCAGCGGAGCCGAAAGGTTGTGCTGTTCCAGGGTTTGCCGGACACTTTCCGCAAGCCGTTGCAGGCCATTGCTGCGGGGCGGGCCGGCCGCCGGTTCGGTTTCAGCCGTGGCGTCGCCGGCGGCGAATTCCAGGAAAATGCCGCCTTGGGCCGCTTCGTCCAGCGTTATGCCCCGGCAGAGTAACGGAACGACCGCCCCCCGGGCGCGGAACTGGCCGACCAGATCGCTCAAGCGGTCATTGACCTGCGATACCGCCGCTTCGGCGCCGGCGAAGTAACTGAACAAGGGCAGGTGTACCGGGTGCATCTCTGCCGCCCAGCAGCCGTACTGACTGCATATAACCTGACGGGCGCGGTGCAGCCTGGCGGCAAGGGTCGGTTCCGGAATCAGGGATACCCCGAATCTGACGCTCAAAGGTAAACCTCCGCCGGCGTTCAGGTCACGCGTCGCGGGCATTCTAGGGTTGGCCGCTCCGGCTGTCAATCCACGGTAAAAGCGGGTATTCCCGCCCGGCGCCGCCCAACCCGGCCTCTGGAATTGCCCGCCGGGGAACCGGGCAGTTGTGCAGTTGATTAAATGTGTTATAATTATTCCTGTGTCAACCGGCCGAGGTGGTGGAATTGGTAGACACGCGGTCTTGAGGGGGCCGTGGGCGTAAGCTCGTGTGGGTTCAAGTCCCGCCCTCGGCACCAGGCAGGCTGGAGCTCCGGAGATGCACACCGAGGCGACGTAGCCAAGTGGACTAAGGCGGAGGTCTGCAAAACCTCTATTCGGCGGTTCGAATCCGCCCGTCGCCTCCAGCTTTTGCCCCGAAAACCCTTCAGGGGCGCCCGCTTGCCGGCGCGCCGGCAAGTTTACCCGGGGCTAACCGGCGCACCATCACCGGGGCCCGGGTTTCCAGCCGGGGTGGCGGAATGGTAGACGCGGCGGACTTAAAATCCGCTATCTTTTCGATGTGTGGGTTCGAATCCCTCCTCCGGCACCAACCTTTCCAGGCAGCCGGCTGCGCCTGGCCTCACCTCCCTCGCCCGGGTATTGGCTGTCATTGCCGAACCGGACCGGCCGGCGCAATTTTCGGCGCCCCAGGCCCCGGCCGTCTCCCCACTGCAACACCGAAGCGGCGCCACCCGCAGCTGGCTGCCGGAAAACCAGATTGAACCGTCGGCCAGGAAGCAAATCAGGAACCTGGCCGGGTTGCCCTTCGACTCAACCGGGTGGAGATGACCGAGCGCATTTTGCGGATTCCGGCCCACCGCCTGGGCGAGTTCGAGGAACCGGCGGGAATTGAGCGCCACTATAACTTTACCCGGTGGGAACGGCACATCATCGAAGGGGTTCTGGTATCCCGCAGGGCGCAATGGAGGCTTGCGAAAGCCAGTGGCGGTTAATCCCCGGTTCCACGGCACTGCCAGCTACGCGGTGCGCAGCAAGGGCAACCCGGCGTCTTCAACACGGCCCCCACGGGGCCGGGCGGTGCATGAGTCGTTCCGATGCCTGCCGGTCTTTCACTATGGAAGACTTTGACCGGGAGCTGGCCGGCGTTGAGGTACGGCGTTCCAAGGCGTTCATTGACGAACTGCCCGGCGCTTACAAGGACATTGACCTGGTGATGGAGCAGTCCCGGGGCCTGGTGGAGGTTGTCCACACCTTGCGGCAGACGATAAACGTTAAGGGAGCGTAACCGCCGGCACGGAGTTCGGCAGCCGCCGGCGGGCGCCGGACCGGGGTAAGCCGGGCCCTGCTGAAAACAAACGGGGCAGGCAACAAAACCCGCCCCGGTCATTGCGGCAAGCCAAGGCCGGCGGCAATCAGGTAAACTGGTACTCCTGGGTGGAAACAATCAGCTGAAGCACTTGCCCCACCTGCGCCGGAAAACCCTCGCCGTCGGTGGCAATGGCGGCATCCGGTCCCAGGTGCGCCAGGAACAGGTTGCGGGTCTCATCCATCAACTGATAACCGCCCAGCATTTCCAGGCAGCCATCCAGCAAATCGCCGGAGGAAACGGAAGGCCCGGCAGCGCTGAACCGCCGCACTACCGCCTGAATGCCCGGAGCCTCCAGCCGTCCCATTTCACTGGCGGCGTAGTTCACCCGTTCCACCAGGGTGCCGCTGTCAATCCACTCCTTGCCGGTATGCCAGCCTTCCACCGTAGGGGGGTTCATCAAGTCCTGGCCCATATAGCGAATTTCCAGGGCCGTGTCATACATTCGGGGTTTGGGTCTGGTGAAATCGCCCATAAACCGCAGCGTACTGCATACCAACTCCGCCGGGCTTTTCACCTTGGCGAAGCGCGCCTGCTTGAAGAAGTCGGAGTTGAACAGCAGCCGCAGCATGGAGCGGATTTCGTAGCCGGAGCGGAAGTATTCATCCTCCAGGGCCCGGATGGCCGCCGGGTCCCGCGGCGGCGTGTTCTGCCAGGCCGGGACCTGGGGTTCATCGGCCACGAAAAAGTCGTACAGGTGGCGGGCAATGAAGCGGGCGGTGGCCGGCTGCCGGGCAATGATGCGGATTATGTCATGGCCGTCAAAGTTGCCGGTTTCGCCCAGGAAGGTTTTCTCCCCTGCGATATGGTCCAGCCGGTTATAGAGGAACTGGTTAAAGTAGCGGCCATAGGGGTAGCGGGGCATGCCATTGCCCACCGTCCAGCCGGTAAAGGCCTGGGCGCAGGCTTTGACATCCGCTTCAGTATAATTGGGCCGCCCGTCCATCCCCACGCCCATAGAGAAGAGTTCCAGCAGTTCCCGCCCCCAGTTTTCGTTCACCGCATCCTTATGGCTCAACTGGTTATCCAGGTAGTAGAGCATGGCCGGGTCGGTGGCCATTTCGGTCAGAATCTGCTCGAAGCTGCCCAGCCCGTGCGTCCGGAACTTGTCCAGCTGCGCCAGAATGTTATGGGGCGCCATGATTTTCGAGTCGCCGACGCAGAAGATGCTGTGCCAGAAAAGGCAGAGTTTTTCCTGCAGCTGGCGGGGCGAGTTGACCATGCGGTAGGTCCAGTAGCCCTGGTTCGCCGCCAGGTAGCCCATATCGCGCCAGCCCAGATACCGCTGCATCACATCCAGGTCCAGGTCCGGCTGGGCTTCCGGGTGCAGCAACTCTTCCACGGCGGCCTCGTAGCCCCCGGCCGCCCGCTGCTGCAATTCCTGGTACGATGCGCCGAACCCGGCCCGACGCATCAGGTGCGCCATCAGCAATAGATTGTTATCTGCCATACCGTTCCTCCTGAAAGCTCGCTTTTCCGACATTACCTTCGCTTCCGGCCGGTTCGTTCCCAGACAGCGCCGGTCAAGTCGGCGCCGGTCAGGTTTGCCCCGGTCAGGTCTGCCCCGGGCAAGTTAACATCAGTCAGGTTTGCCTCTCTCAGATTGGCGTTGCTCAGGTCAACGCTGGTCTTCTCGCTGTAGGCTCTTTCCAGGTCAGCGCCTCTCAGGTTGGCGCCCGACAGATTGGCGCCCGACAGATTGGCCCAAACCAGTTGCGCTTTCCGCAGCTTCGCGCCCGAAAGGTCGGTTCCCGACAAATTCGCCCAGGACAGGTTAGCTCCCCGCAGCAGTTTTGCGCCAGACAGAACCAGGCCGGACAGGTCAGTGAATGACAGGTCGGCTCTGCGCAGGTCAGCATCCTGCATGTTCCTGACGGTAGTCAGTTCAGCGTATGACAGGTAGGCTTTTCGCAGGATAGCGCCGGACAGGTCAGCGTCCGACAGGTCCGAGTAGCCCAGGTCAGCCCCTTGCAGGTTAGCCCCCGTCAGGTCGGCCCCCGTCAGGTCAGCGTACCTCAGGTCAGCCCCTTGCAGGTTAGCGCCGGACAGGTCAGTACCAGAGAGGTCCGCGTATTCCAGGTTGGCGCCTTGCAGGTTAGCCCCGGACAGGTCAGCCCTCGACAGGTCGGCGTGGCGGATATACGCGCCGCTCAAGTCTGTTCCATTCAGGTTCGCTCCGGACAAGTTGCAGTGACTCAGGTTTGCGTTAGAGGCCCAGTTGAGGCAGCGGGGCGGCAGCGTTGCTGTTGGCGTGGGGGTATTCGGGTGCTCCACTGGCTCGATACTGACCGGCGGCAGCGTTGCTGTGGGCGTGGGTGTATTCAGGCGCTCCACCGGCTCGATGGGGCCACTGACCGGCGTGGGCGTGGGCATTGCCGCGGCTTCAGCCAGGTTCACCCGCGCCAGGGCGCTGACGGTTCTTCCGCTCGTCCCATCCCGCTTCCAGTATCCCCATGCATTCGACGCTGCCCTCTCTGCCGCCGACCAGGTGGCCGGGCCGGCAAGGTCATAACCGGTGGTCGCTACCGCCATAATCTGGAAAATGCAATCGCAATCAGTTGGCAGCCCGGTTACGGTGTAGCCGGTTGTCTGGCGGTTGCTTTGGGGAATATCCCGCCAGGCGCTGAACTCGCCCGGCCCGCCTTCACGATAACGGTATCGGTAGTGGGAAATCCGGTCATCCTCCCGGGCGACATTCCAGGAAAGAACTGCGCTGCCGCTTCCCCGGGGGCCGGCGGCGGCGGCAAACCCGGACGGAGGGGCAACACCCTCGTTGTGGTGCCAAAGATAATTATTATGATATACATAAGGCTCGGTCCAGCCATTAGCATTGCGGGCCCGGAAGAAGAGCATTGAACTCTTCCGGTGCATTCGCTCTTCATTGGGGTTCCGATAAAGCGCTTCGTTAGGCGCCTCATTAAGCGGCCCCACCACAACCTTGTTGCCGGACGCCTGGTCCGGCGGCACCGATACCCAGGGCATTTTATCGACCACCGGATTCCGGTACGTTACCGTTGTTACTCTTCCGAAGATGGAAGATTCGGAGGTTTTGATGACGGTGAAGGAGTGCCACAAGGCGTCGCGCGCCTTTCCTTCCTCGCCGCACTGTTCACCAGAGCCGCGGACACACCATACCCCCGGCACATACACATATTGGAAGTCAGTTATGCTGGGGTCATAAACTGCCGACCAGTAGTAGGTGGACTCCCCTTTGCCGTGGACAAGCTTGACAATGTCCGGGTTAATCGGCAGTTCCCCGGAAGGGGTGGTGGTCGGTGTGGGCGTCCCTGTTGGCAGGGGTGTTGCCGTGGGCGTGGGCGTCCCTGTTGGCAGGGGTGTTGCCGTGGGCAAGGGCGTCGCAGTGGCCGTGGGCGTCGCCGTCGCCGTCGGTATAGGCGTCGCTGTTGGCAGGGGCGTTGCCGTGGGTATAGGCGTCGCCGTGGATGCGGGGTCATCCGGGTCATCTACCCGCCCGGTGGAGCCGTTGCCCGGCGTAGCGGTTGGCGTGGCGATTGACCTGGTCGGATTTGGCCGACCAGCGGTTTTGGTAGTGAAGTTGGCGACTGAAGGTATCGAGAACTTGTCGCACTCTTTTCCGAAAGCATACACATAGACGGTGTAGTTGGCGCCGGCAGTCAGACCTTCCGCCAGCCAGCTGCCGACGCTGGACAGTGAGGCCAGCATCATGCTGGACTGGTCCTCCCAGGTCCACTTTGCGGTATCGTAAAACCCGATGAAGTAATCGGTAGTCTCGCACCGGCCACCCACGCCACTGCCGCCGGGCTCCCAGGTGATAAGCGCTTGGGTCCGTTCTATGTTGATGGCTCGTACGTTGGCGGGCGCGCTGGGCTCAGCTGCTGGCGTCGGTGTTGAAGTAGCTGTTCGCACGATGCGCCGCACGATGCGCGTAGGCGTCGTCGTAGCAGGGTCATCTACCCGCCCGACAGGGCCGTTGTTGACCAGCGTTGCCGTCGGCGTCGGCGTTGAAGTAGCTGCTTGCACGATGCGCCGCGTCGGCGTCGGCGTGTGCGTGTGCGCTGTTCGCACGATGCGCCGCACGATGCGCGTAGGCGTCGTCGTAGCAGGGTCATCTACCCGCCCGATGGGGCCGTTGACCAGCGTTGCCGTTGGCGTCGGCGTTGAAGTAGTTGCTTGCACGATGCGCCGCGTCGGCGTCGGCGTGTGCGTGTGCGCTATTCGCACAATGCGCCGCACGATGCGCGTAGGCGTCGTCGTAGCAGGGTCATCTACCCGCCCGACAGGGCCGTTGTTGACCAGCGTTGCCGTCGGCGTCGGCGTTGAAGTAGCTGCTTGCACGATGCGCCGCGTCGGCGTCGGCGTGTGCGTGTGCGCTGTTCGCACAATGCGCCGCACGATGCGCGTAGGCGTCGTCGTAGCAGGGTCATCTACCCGCCCGACAGGGCCGTTGTTGACCAGCGTTGCCGTCGGCGTGGACGTAGTGGTCGGCGTCGGCGTAGCAATGCCCCTTACGATGATGGGGCCGTTGACCACCTTTGCCGTCGGTGTGGACGTAGTGGTCGGCGTCGGCGCAGCAATGCCCCTTACCCCCCGCACGATGATGGGGTCGTTGTTGACCAGCGTTGCCGTCGGCGTCGGCGTTGAAGTAGCTGTTCGCACAATGCGCCGCACGGTGCGCGTAGGCGTCGTCGTAGCAGGGTCAGCTACCCGCCGAATGAAGCTGTTAACCAATATTGGCGGCGGCGTAGCAGTCGGCGTTGCTGTTAGCTTGGGTGTTGCCGTCGGCAGCGGCATTGAAGTAACTATAATGGGGCCTAGCACTATGCGGGGCGTAGGTGTTGCCGTCGGCCACGGCGTTGCTGTTGGCTGGGGTGTTGCCGTCGGCAGCGGCGTCGCCGTCGCCGTCGGCGCGGGATCATCCAAGTCATCTACTCCCCCAGTGGAGCCGGTGCCGGGCAGCGGCATAGACCCATCCGTCTCGCCGACCTGCCCCAGGGAGCCGTCAGCAGGTTTGGTCGTGAAGCTGACCGAGCTGCCGTATAACGACCAGCGGTTGCACTCTGCCCCGTAGGCATTCACAAAGACCGTGTATTCGGTCCCGGCCGTCAGCCCTTCCACCCGCCAGCCGGGAGACCCGTCCGCCGGGTGCAGGATGAACCCGGAACTGGCTGCCAAAATCCACCGGGCAGAATCGTAAACATTGACGAAATACTCGGTCGTCTCGCACTTCCCGCCCACGCCACTGCCGCCGGGTTCCCAGGCAAGCATCGCTCCGGTTGGCTCTATATCACTGGCCCGCACATTGGCCGCCGTGTTCGGCTCAGCCGCTGACGCTGCCACCAGCGTCGGCGTGGCTGTTGGCATGGGCGTCGCCGTAGGGGTGGCTGTGGCTGTGGGGGTGGCTGTGGCTGTGGGGGTGGCCGTCGCTGTTGGCGTGGGGGTAGCTGTTGGCGTGGGGGTAGCTGTGGCCGTAGGCTCCGGCTCGCCGGACTGCCCCTGAAAACTGCCAGCGGGTTTGGTCGTGAAGCTGGCCGAACCTGGATACGGCGCCCATTGATTGCACCTTGCCCCGTAGGCATTCACAAAGACTGTGTAGTCAGTCCCGGCCGTCAGCCCTTCCACCCGCCAGCCGGGAGAACCGACCGCCGGGTGCGGGACGAAGCCGGAATTGGCCACTACCGCCCAACTGGAGGAATTGTGAACCACGACCGAGTAATCGGTCGCCGCGCATTTCCCGCCCACGCCGCTGCCGCCAGGCTCCCAACCAAGCATCGCTCCGGTTGGCTCTATATCGCTGGCCCGCACATTGGCCGGCGGGTTCGGCTTGGGCGTTGACGCTGCCACCAGCGTCGGCGTGGCTGTTGGCATGGGCGTCGCCGTAGGGGTGGGGGTGGCCGTAGCTGTTGGCATGGGGGTAGCTGTGGCTGTTGGCGTGGGGGTAGCTGTAGCTGTAGCTGTGGCTGTTGCCGTGGGGGTAGCTGTAGCTGTAGCTGTGGCTGTTGCCGTGGGGGTAGCTGTTGCCGTCGCTGTCGGAGTAGCTGTCGCCGTTGCCGTAGGCTCCGGCTCGCCGGACTGCCCCTGAAAACTGCCAGCAGGTTTGGTCGTGAAGCTGGCCGAACCTGGATACGGCGCCCATTGGTTGCACCCTGCCCCGTAGGCATTCACAAAGACTGTGTAGTCAGTCCCGGCCGTCAGCCCTTCCACCCGCCAGCCGGGAGAACCGACCGCCGGGTGCGGGACGAAGCCGGAATTGGCCACTACCGCCCAACTGGAGGAATTGTGAACCACGACCGAGTAATCGGTCGCCGCGCATTTCCCGCCCACGCCGCTGCCGCCAGGCTCCCAACCAAGCATCGCTCCGGTTGGCTCTATATCGCTGGCCCGCACATTGGCCGGCGGGTTCGGCTTGGGCGTTGACGCTGCCACCAGCGTCGGCGTGGCTGTTGGCATGGGCGTCGCCGTAGGGGTGGCTGTGGGGGTGGCCGTTGCTGTTGCCGTGGGGGTAGCTGTGGCCGTGGGGGTAGCCGTTGCCGTAGACTCCGGCTCGCCGGACTGCCCCTGAAAACTGCCAGCGGGTTTGGTCGTGAAGCTGGCCAAACCTGGATACGGCGCCCATTGGTTGCACCCTGCGCCGTAGGCATTCACAAAGACTGTGTAGTCAGTCCCGGCCGTCAGCCCTTCCACCCGCCAGCCGGGAGAACCGACCGCCGGGTGCGGGACGAAGCCGGAATTGGCCACTACCGCCCAACTGGAGGAATTGTGAACCACGACCGAGTAATCGGTCGCCGCGCATTTCCCGCCCACGCCGCTGCCGCCAGGCTCCCAACCAAGCATCGCTCCGGTTGGCTCTATATCGCTGGCCCGCACATTGGCCGGCGGGTTCGGCTTGGGCGCATCCGAGCCGGACTGGGCTTGCAGCGGGCCGGTAAAGGCGAGCATCCCGGCAAGCAGCAGCGCCAAAACCAGGCCGGCAATGGATGCCGACTTTACAGCTTCAGGTTTCATTTTTCCTCACGTAGTACCAAGAGAGCGCTTCAGTGCCGGGCAGGGGCGGCAAGGTGTTTTATCCACTGCCGGTCCTTATCCGCCAGCAAAGCCAGCACCGATTTTATACCGGAGCGCCAATTTGAGCAAGGACGGTTTCCCGAGCCGAGCCGGTAGCCATGGCCGCAGTATTTCCCTTGCTGCCCCGACAGCTTGACGCCCCGGAGCCGCCCTACCATAATCTACTTCAATCTACTTCAGCAACACCCGCCGCCAGGGGGCGCAGCCCCCGGTCAGCACGGGTTTAACGAGTTGCCCGCTCGGGGAAAATGCAAGCAAAGAACGCAGCGTACCGGAGCAGTATCCTGGGCGGCTGGTTTAACGCCGCCCGGTAGTCAGGCAGCATAATTAAGAGAGGCAGTTTGCAACCTTGATCAGTCAGAACCAAAGCCGGGGAGCCAGGACGCAACCCTCGGTTGGTCTGGTTTGCTGAGTTGCCTGGTCGGGAAGAGGCCACTATGCTGGAAGCTCGGTTGAAGGCAATAAGAGACCGCGACGATCGGGAAATCCGGCGAATGATAACCCGCTTTAAGGGCGCTGCCGAAAAGCTGGATTTCACCGAAGGTTGATTTCTCCTTCATATCCCCTGGGCAGCAGCCGCGCATAAGTCGCATAAGTCTATCGCATAAGTCTATAGGAGGCCCGCCAATGACCCAGGCATCGCCCCACGGCATTAACTACCCGTCTTTCCGGCCCGTGGTTATGGGCCGGAACGGAATGGTCTGCTCCGGTCATCCCCTGGCCTCCCAGTCGGGTATCGCCCTGTTGCAGCAGGGCGGCAACTTCGCCGATGCGGCCCTGGCTACCGCCGCCGCCCTCAACGTGGTGGAACCGCTGATGTCCGGCATCGGCGGCGATGGCTTCACGATGGTTTACCGCAAGGCCGACGACCGGCTGGAGGTATGCAACGGCACCGGCGCTGCCCCTTATGCCGCCACCCGGGAGCGTTACCAGGCCCAGGGCATACCGATGAAGGGCATCCTGTCGGTTTCCGTACCCGGGCTGGTCAACAGCTGGCTCGACGTTCACGAAAGGTATGGAACCCTGCCTCTGGCCCGGTGTTTCGCTCCGGCGATTGACCTGGCCGCCAACGGTTTCCCGGTAACCCACGTTCTGTCCCGCGCCATTGCTTCAGACGCCCTGCTGTGCCGGTTCCCAACCTCCCAGGCCGTCTTTGCCCCCAACGGCCGCCCGCTGCAGCCCGGGGAAATTTGCCGACAGGAAGGCCTGGCCCGTACCTTTCAGGCGATTGTGGCCGGCGGGCGGGAGGCTTTTTACCGGGGTGAAATCGCCCGGGCCCTGGTGCGGTTCAGCGAGGAGCAGGGCGGCCTGCTGTCCCTGCCGGACCTGGCCGATTGCCGCGCCCGCTGGCAGGAACCCATCGCCGCCGACTATCACGGCTACCGCGTTTATGAGGCCCCGCCCAATTCCAGCGGGCATGTGCTGCTTCAAGAGTTGAACCTGGTTGAGCAGTTCGACCTGCCGAGCCTGGGCTGCAACACGGCTGAAAGCATCCACCTGATGGTGGAGGCCAAGAAACTGGCCTTCATTGACCGGGAGTTGTATGTGGCCGACCCGGAGTACGTGGATGTGCCGGTGGCCGGCCTGATTGCTAAAGATTATGCCCGGGAGCGGGCCAAACTGATTGACCCGGAGCGGGCCGCCCTTGACCCGAAGGCCGGCAACCCCTGGCCTTACCAGCCGGCCGGCCCCCGGGGCCTGCCGCCCCGGGTCGGCGCCGGTCAGGAGCAGGAGGATACTACCTGTTTTGCCGTGGTGGACGGTCAGGGCAATGCCATCTGCCAGCTGCAGAGCATTCAGAGCGCCTGGGGTTCCAGCCTGATTGCCGGCGATACCGGCATTCTGCTCAATAACCGTATGACTTATTGGCACCTGGCAGAAGACCACGTGGACTGCCTGCAGCCCGGCAAGCGGGTTCGCCATACCATGAACCCGGTTATGGTGTTCCGGCCCGGCGCCCCAACCGGCAATGGGGCCGGCGCCCGGCGGCAGCTGTTCCTGGTCTGCGGCACCCCCGGCGCCGATACCCAGGTGCAGACTAACCTGCAAGTGATAACCCACGTGCTGGACTTCGGCATGACGGTGGCCGAGGCGGTGGAGGCCCCCCGCTGGCGCAATACCCAGAACCCTACCGAGTCTAATGTGCCGCACACCTGCCCCGATGAACTGCTGGTGGAATCCCGCTTCGACCCTGCCGTCCTGGCCGGGCTGCGGCGGCGCGGCCACGTCCTGAACGTCCTGGGCGACTGGGAGGCCGCCGGCAGCGAGATGATGATTCAGGTGAACCCGGAAACCGGCGCGCTGTACGGCGCCGCTGACCCGCGACGGGATGGGTACGCGGTGGGCTATTAGGTTTAAGCTGTCCCCGGCGCCGCTTGCAGCAGGTAACGGGCGGTCAAGGCCGGCTGGCCGGCGGCGGTTGACCGGCTTGACATATCGGTTTGGCAAGTGCTAATTTCGGGCTGCCGTAAATGCCCCGGAGCCTTCCGGAGAATAGCAGTCCGGGCGTCGGACGCAATTCTGCAAAGGCCGGCAGTTCGTCATTGCCCGGCTCTTTACTTTACCGGGTCGGACCGGGCCGGCATTGCGGCATAAGCCAGCATGCGGCCATAATGTTGACGGCGGATGTTCGACCGGGGGCGGCAGAGGGCATTTATCTCGTCAGCAGGTCAGCGGCGGCCCCGCTGTCAATGCTGCGCCGCCGGCCCCGATTCACCGGCAGGAACAACCTGAAATGCGCATACCCGGACATAAACGCAGCCAGGAACCCGATGATATTGGCAACCGGGCCGGCATATTCGCTGAAGCCGTCCGGGACGGCGATATGAACCTGGCCTGGGGCATGCTGTCCAGGGAAACCAGGGGTATGCGCCTCGGCGTGTGGGCCACCCGGAACAACGTCGATATGCAAGTCGCTTACCGCGCCGCCTATGACCCGGAACACGAAATGCGGCCTTCCATGCTCAAGGACTTTCGGGATACGGTGCTTCGGCTCTGGCCCCTGGAGGACCTGACCGATTTGGGCGTAGCACCCACCAGCTACATTGACGATACCCACGCCTTCGCCTTCCTCCCCTTTGGCGTAACCGCCGACGAAAGCACGGTAACCCACCGCCGAATGATGTCCGGCCTGGTAATTCCGATGCTGCTGGAGGACGGCGCATGGCAGGTTGACCTGCCCGGCTGGCGGTTTCTGGGCAGTTAGCTCCGGCCCGGGCCTTCCCCCGCCGGCCTGGCGCGCAAACTATGGAGGGCGCTTTTGCCCCGTCGCGGCTCCCAACGCAGCCAACTTAACCCCCTGCCGGCCCGTCAGGAAGCAGCCGAGTGCGAACTGTGCCGGCGCCGGGTGGAGTGTTACACGGTACACCACCTGACGCCGCGCGCCAGGGGCGGCCGGTTCGGCCCCACCGCCCGGCTTTGCCCCACCTGCCACCGACAGCTCCACGCCCTCTTCTCCGAAGCCACCCTGGCCCGGGAACTGAACTCCCTGGCCCGCTTGCTGGCCAACTCCCGGGTGCGCAGTTACCTGCGCTGGGTGCGGAAACAGAAGGGTTCCAGCCTGTTTCCGGTACGCCGGGCCAACCACCGCCGTTGAGGATTGCATGACCGGTTCAATCGCCTCCGCCGACGCCGTGGTAATTGGCGGCGGCGTAATGGGTTGCAGCATTCTCTACAACCTGGCCGTCCGCGGGCTGACCAATGCGCTGCTGCTGGAAAGGGATGTAATCGGCGCCGGTTCCACCGGCCGCTCATCCTCGGCCATACGGATGCACTACTCCACCGAAATTCATGCCCGTATGGCCTGGCTCAGCCTGGCGGTTTTCCGCAATTTTGACGACCTGGTGGGCGGCCAATGCGGTTATACCCGCACCGGCCAGCTGCTCTTCGCCGGCGAAGCTGACGCGCCCACGTTCCGGGCCAACATAGCCATGCAGCAGCGGGTGGGAATCGACACGCGCCTGGCCACCCGGGAAGAGGCCCGGGAACTGGCTCCCGCCTTTTACCTGGATGACTGCGCCGCCATTGCCTACGAACCCCTTTCCGGCTACGGCGATGCCTCGGCTACCGCCGCCGCCTACGGCCAGCGGGCCCGCCAGGCCGGGGCCCGCATCCTGCTCCGCACCCCGGCCCTGGGCATCGCTGCAGGCAACGGCCGGGTGCAGGCGGTAAGAACCTCGGCCGGCGTAATTGCCACCGAGCGGGTGGTGGTGGCGACCGGCCCATGGAGCCGCCGCTTTCTGCTGCGGCAGGGCATTGACTTGCCCCTGGAAGCCACGCGCCACGAGGTGCTGCACCTGCGCCGGCCCCCGGAAGGGCCGGCCGCTCACCCCGGCGGCGGCGACCTCATCAACCGGATCTATTTTCGGCCTGAAGGCTCCGACCTGACCCTGGTGGGCAATGGCAACATGACGGACGTGGTGGAAGACCCGGAGGTTTTTGCGCAGCGGGCCAGTCCGGGTTTCATCCTGGACGTGTGGCGCCGGATAACCCGCCGCATTCCCTCCCTGGCCCGGGCTCAGTTGGCCGCCGGTTACGCCGGCCTGTACACCTCGACCCCGGATTCCCATTCAATCATTGACGCAGTGGCCGGTATTGAAGGCCTTTATGTTTGCACCGGTTTCAGCGGGCACGGCTTCAAGCTTGCCCCGGTGGTTGGTCAGGCGGTAGCCGAGTTGATGCTGACCGGCCGGGCCGCGGTGGTGGATCTTGCGCCGCTGCGCATGTCGCGCTTCGCCGAGGGTCAATTGAACCACGATGGTTACGGTTTCAAGGTTATGGTGTAGCCGGCAGTGGTTGGCCGGCCAACCACTGCCTCCCCGGGCGGCAGCAGGCTTCACGCCCTTTCGGGCCAAAGCAGGCCTGGCAGAGCATTAAATCTGCCGGAAATGAGAGTATAATCGTCCTGAATAGCAGCTACCCCTTAAACAGCAGTGAGGACAAGTGAGCGCGTATAGCAGCAGCGTGGGGCGCGGCCTCTACCTACTCAAAAACGAGCTGGATTCCTTCGTGCCCCGGGAGTTTGAGAACCACCATCAAGGGCAGACAATCCCGGCCCTGGAGCGGATAGCCGGGCCAGTGAAAGACCGGCAGAAGCCCTTTGCCGACCTGAAAACCCGCGATCTGCTAACGGTTATGCAGGCTGGGTGGGCCGGTATTTTCGGGCCGGCGCTGCCGGCAGCCGACCCGGAACTCATCAACCGGGTTGCTACTCTGAACCAGAGCTGGACCAGCCAGCATTCCTTCACCCGCGAAGAGGCCTGCGCCGGCCTGGAAAATATTCAGCAGCTGCTGACGGCCATCCCTTCCCCCTACGCCGACCAGTTAGCGGCCCTCCGGCAGCAATGCGTGGAACGGCCCACCCGCCCCAGGCCCAGGCCTCAGGCCAAACCCAAGCCTGAACCCGTCCCCTCTCCTGGCTGCGTTGCTCCACCCGAACCGGAGCCGGAGCCTGACCCCATCCCTTCCCCGGCGCTGGCGGCGCTGCTTGACGGCTTGCGGCGGTCGGCGGCCCTTGATGAAGGGGACTTTATCGACCAGGCGACCCGGGATAAGGTTGCGCCGGTTTATGCGGACGCTTCGCCCCTGGCGCAGCTGACGCCGCAACTGGCCCAGGCGCTGCAGGAAATCGGGCGGGACCGGTTGTATGCCCACCAGGCCGAGGCGATCGACCGGGCCCTTGCCGGCGTCAATGTGGTTCTGGATGCGCCCACCGCCAGCGGCAAGACCCTGTCCTTTGCGGTTCCCATGCTGGAAACCCTGCTTCGGAACACGGGCAGCCACGCCCTGATGCTCTACCCGATGAAGGCGGTAGCCAATGACCAGCTGCTCCAGCTCGGCGACCTGCTGTCCCGGGTCGGGCTGACCATTAAGCGTTATGACGGAGATACCTCCCCGGAGAAACGGAGCCGTATCCGGCACAACCCGCCCTCAATCCTGGTAACCAACCCGGAAATGCTGAACCGCTCAATTCTGGCGCACTCGCAGCTTTGGACGGCGTTCCTGCAGAACCTGCGCTTCGTTGTGCTGGATGAAGTGCACGAGTACCGGGGTTATTTCGGCAGCCACATAGCGGTGCTGCTGCGCCGCTTCGCCCACCAGCTGGCCCGGCTGAATGCCAATCCCCGGTACTTCCTGGCCACCGCCACCGGCGAAAATATCCTGGAACACGCCGAAAACCTGACCGGCCAGCCTTTTGCGGCGGTGTCGGCGGCCGGGGGCATGACCCCCAGGCGGCATTACCTGTTCGTGGACCCGGAACGCCCCGGCTCCCCGTATTCGGTCAAGTTCCAGGAAAAGATTGCCGCGGCGGCGCTGGCCTGCCTGGAAATGGACCGGGCCGTCCTCGTTTTCTGCCCCACCCGAAAGTTCGCGGAACGGTGCTGTGACCTGGCCCGGCGGCTGGGCGCGGAACGGGGCCTGCCTGAAAACCGGATCGACCTGTTCCGCAGCGGCCTGCGGAACGATGACCGGGCACGGGTTCAGGCAGGAATGCGGGACGGCTCTATCAAGGCAGTGTTTTCCACCAACGCCCTGGAAATGGGAATTGACGTCGGCGCGCTGGACGGGGTGATTCTGGCCGGCTTCCCGGATACCATTCGGGCGGCGTTGCAGCGTATCGGTAGAGCCGGCCGCGGGGTGGACCAGGAAGCCTTTGTCTTGCTGTTTGCCATGAACGACCCGATGAACCGGTTCTATGCCCGCAACCTGCCTGCTTTTCTGGCAAAACGCCCCGGCCTGCTGGTCGCCGACCCGGCCAACCCGGAAATCATCCAGGCCCATCTGCCCTCCCTGCTTCAGGAAACCGGGGGGCGGGTTTACTCCTTTTCGTCCGGCGTACTGGGCGCTCCCGTCTTTGAGGCGTTGCGCCAGCGCTGGGAAACCATCGACCCGGCGCCGGACTTTCCCCAGGGGCAGGTGAACCTGCGGGGCATTGCCGGCGGGGTGTGGCAGCTGCGCGCCGCCGGCGAAACCATCGGCAGTATGTCCGCCTACCAGCAATACCGGGAGGCTTATGACCGGGCGATTTACCTGCAAGCGGGCGTTAAGTTCCAGGTGGGGCAGCTTGAGCCGGCCGGCGAGCCGGCGCAAGCCGGCGTAATCCACTTGACCGAGTCGCCCGACCTGGCAAACCTTCGGACGGACCCGTATTTCTCCCGCAGCGTGGCAATCCACCGGACCTTCCGCAGCGACCCGGCGGCCAATGGCGTATCGACCCACTGGGGCGATGTGGCCCTGACGGAAACCCTTACGGAGGTGAAGGTTATCGACGAGTCGGTCCGCCGCAATGCCCGGCGGCATTCGCCCCCCGACGCCGAAGACGATGAAAGGGTGCAGGAAATCTATGTCCCGCAGCGCGATACAACCTGGCAGTCAACCGGCCATTCCTTCTGGCTCGACGTGGCCGGCCTCTTGTACCCGGGAACTGCGCCGGCAGCTTCGGTTGATGGCCTGGCTGATGACCGGGGCCTGACCGAACTGGAACAGATGCTGCGGGTGGGTACGCTCTTCGCTTTCCCGGTAGATACCTACGATACCACCACCCATAGTCAATCGGGCCAGGTCTTTCTTATTGAGAGCTACCCCGGCGGCATTGGCATAGCGCAGAAGGTCTTCGAACAATGGCGCGCCATTCTGGAAGCCGGCCTGAAGCTGGCGAAGGAATGCGCCTGCCGCGCCGGCTGTCCCCATTGCCTGGTTCCCCCACGGTTCTTTGGCCGGAGGCTGGATAAAGACAAGGGCATAACCCTGGCCGAACAGATTCTGGCCGGGGCGGGCAGCCGGACGCCGAAGCCGGCCGTTAACCCTGCCGGCCACTAACCTTTGAGGGAGGCTGCCCAAATGGAAATTTCCGCCAGCTACCGGTTTGACGCCCCCCCGGCCCGGGTTTGGGAGAGCCTGATGAACCCGGAAACGCTGGCCGCCTGCATACCCGGCTGCGAAAGCCTGACCGCAGACGGCCCCGACCAGTACCAGGCCATCATCAACGTAGGCGTCGGGCCGGTGCGGGGACGCTACACGGCGAAAATCGCCATCACCGAGGCGTTCCCCGTCCAGTCTTACCGGCTGTCCATCAATGGCAGTGGTTCCATCGGGTTTGCCAGCGGCGAATCCCTGGTTGCCCTGGCCGAAGCAGACGGCCAGACCATGGTAACCGTTACCAGTCAGGCCCAGGCCGGCGGCACGGTGGCCCGGGTGGGGCAGCGGATGCTGGAAAGCGTGGCCCGGGGCTTGCTGGACCGTTTCTTTTCCTGCCTGCAAGAGTCGGTAAAGCCTTGAAGCGTTGACGATGGAACGGCCCATACCGGCGCGGGAGGCAGTATTCCCCAATGCCGCATTTCTCTGCTAAAATCTGTTGTCGTAGCCTTCCTGCCTGGGGAAGGCTCAAGCCTATGACCCTTGGCAAAGGCGTCAGCCAGACCTGGCCGCCACTCCCGCGCCGGCGCAAATGGCGTTTGCGCGCGGGTACAATCTACCGAGGTAAGTTATGACGGATAATGACGGTTCCCGCCCGGGTTCCGGAAGCAGAATAAATACCCCCCCCCCCCCCCCCCCCCCCGAGTTTCCGGGACTGGAGGAGTGATGCGGCGTTTCCCACCAATAAAACCAGGCTGGCTTAAGCCGGGGTTCGCCCTGGGGCTGCTGGCGCTGCTCCTGACCGGCCTCATCCCCCTGTCCCAGCCGGCGCAGGCACAAGAATTCGGCTCCAACGCCCGTATTAACCTGAACCCGACAGACGGCAGCCCCACCGGGGTGGTTAACGCTGACGCCGGTTACAACGTGACGTACTCCGGGAAAACCATAACCGCCGACATCCCGCATCCTCGCAGTAGTATCCGGCTGTACTTCTTCGCCGGAACCAGTGGCGGAGAGACGTCAGACCAGACCAAGACGCTGGGCCTCGGGACGCACACTGTAACCGGCACTACATCCACCGGCGTCTCCTACAGCCTGACCGTGACCGTGACCAACCCTGACCTCACTATGGATGTTGGGGGTTTCAGCGGCAGCCTGGTTTCATTCAAAACCCACCGGACCTCCGGTTTCCGTGGGGTCAGGAATACTTCAAGCACGGGAACCGTCACCCTGCCGCCGGGCATTACCGCCTCCGTCCGGCTGCGCGTGGCGGAGTCGCCGAGCCTGGCCATACTTGAAACCAGAACGCTGAACGTCGGCTCGCACACCTTCACCGGCGCAACAGCCGCCGGCACCCTTTACAGCATAACCCTCAAGGTGCAGGCCGCGCCGCTGCTGGTATCGGCAGCAGACTCGACTATTTCCCTGGGCGGGGCCGCCACGAAACAGGGCTGTTTCAGACTGTTATCGGCCAAGCACAAGGGCACAACTTACCTGGAGACCCGGCCAGGCATGACGGCGGTTGACGCCCATGCGTCGCTGCGGCACGCCACCAACGGCGTTAACGTGACCACCAGCATTTCCGGCATCAGCGCCGGGCGGAACGTCGAGCTGAACCCCTGCGCCAACCTCGGCGTGGGGACCCACAAGGTCACCTGGAGCTGGCGCGGCCCCGACGGCGCCGGCACGGGCAACGTGAACCTGGAAGCGACCACCTCCACCACCATCACGGTAATCGCGGCGCCGCCCACCAATACGCCCACGCCTACGGCTACCCCGACCGATACACCCACCCCGACGGCAACGCCCACCGACACGCCCACGCCCACACCGACCAACACCCCTACCAATACGCCCACGCCGACCGCTACACCCACCGATACCCCCACGCCCACCAGCACCCCTACCGACACGCCTACGCCCACCGCCACCCCTACCGACACGCCTACGCCCACCGCCACCCCTACCGACACGCCTACGCCCACCGCCACCCCTACCGACACGCCTACGCCCACCGCCACCCCTACCGATACACCTACGCCCACCGCCACCCCTACCGACACGCCTACGCCCACCGCCACCCCTACCGACACACCTACGCCTACCGCCACGCCTACCGACACACCTACGCCCACCGCCACCCCAACCGATACACCTACGCCTACCAGCGCGCCTGCCGACACGCCTACGCCCACCAACACACCCAGCGCGCCGCCGGGCATGCCGAGGGAGCCACGCGGCAGAGTGGTCGGCCCCCGGGAGATTGAGATTTGGTGGATTACCCCGTCCGGCCAGGAGATTACCAGTTACGAGTACCAGAAAAAGAGAGGGGGCGCGAATCGCGGGCCGTGGCTGCCGATCCCCGGTTCGGATGCGACCACCACCAGGCACACGGTTACCGATCTGGACATGGGCATTACCTGGCGGTTCCGGGTTCGCGCCGTGAACTCCGCCGGCGCCGGCCCGGCCTCCCTGGAACCGGCTGTCGATCTACTCCCCACCGCCGATACAATTACCGCCACGGCCACCGAAGACCAGATAGTGGTCCGCTGGACGGTGCGGACCCGGGCCGGGGATAACACCGACAGAATCGGGCACTGGGAGCTTAAGTACATACGGCCGCAGATCGGCGATACGTGGGCCACCGGCAGCGTTCCAGTCGGGGGAAGTTACTCGCCTAAAAATGCCCGCAGCAGAAGCATCGGCACAACCGGTTTTACACACAACTACATACTCCAGTTTCGGATTCGGGCGCTGGACCATGGCTTTCGCCCAATGCCCTGGTCGGCGCAGGTAGCCAGCGTCCGGGTCGTCAACGCCAACAACCCTCACCCCACGCCATGGGCGACGGGGACGCCGCCGGCCAAGCCGACGGGTCTGACCGCCACCGGCGGCCGCCAGCACGTGAAGCTGGCGTGGACCGACCCAGAGGATACCAGCATCTTCCGGTGGGAATACCAGCAGAAAGCGGGCGCCGGGGCATACGGGAACTGGCAGATAGTTTCCTTGTCCACCGGGGAAACGGACAGCCACGAGGTAACCGGCCTTGAGGACGGCACGCAGTACGCCTTCAAGGTTCGGGCGGTGAACGTTGACGGAAACAGCGCCGCCTCGGATGAAGCAACCGTTATGACGACCGCGGCCAATACCCCCACGCCGACGGCAACGCCGACCGACACACCCACCCCCACGCCGACCAATACCCCCACCGACACACCTACGCCGACGGCAACGCCAACCAACACGCCCACCCCAACGCCTACCAATACCCCCACCGACACACCCACACCTACGCCGACCGCCACGCCCACCGCCACACCAACCGATACCCCCACGCCTACCGCCACACCAACCGATACACCCACGCCCACCGCCACGCCAACCGATACCCCCACGCCTACCGCCACACCAACCGATACCCCCACGCCCACCGCCACGCCAACCGATACCCCCACGCCCACCGCCACGCCAACGGATACCCCCACGCCCACCGCCACGCCAACGGATACCCCCACGCCCACCGCCACGCCAACTGATACACCCACGCCGACGGCCACGCCAACCGATACACCCACGCCCACCGCCACGCCAACGGATACACCTACGCCCACCGCCACGCCAACGGATACACCTACGCCCACCGCCACGCCAACTGATACCCCCACGCCCACCGCCACGCCTACCGATACCCCCACGCCCACCGCCACGCCTACCGATACCCCCACGCCCACCGCCACGCCGACGGATACACCTACGCCCACCGCCACGCCGACCGATACACCTACGCCTACCGCCACACCAACCGATACACCTACGCCTACCGCCACACCAACCGATACACCTACGCCTACCGCCACACCAACCGATACACCTACGCCAACCGCCACACCAACCGATACACCTACGCCAACGCCCACACCCACCGGGACGCTGACCCCCAGTCCGACCCCGACGCCAACCAGTACGCCGACGGATACACCCACGCCCACACCAACCAGCACACCCACCGACACGCCCACGCCAACCAGCACGCCGACGGATACACCCACGCCCACCTCTACCGACACGCCCACGCCAACCAGTACGCCTACCGATACGCCCACTCCCACGCCCGGCGGTGCGCCCACCGATACGCCCACGCCTACCGACACGCCTACTCCCGCGCCAACCAACACCCCAACGGATACCCCTACGCCCACCAGCACGCATACGCCCACGCCGACGGCTACCCCGACAGATACACCCACCCCAACCCCAACGCCGACGGGAACGCTGACGCCAACCCCGACCCCAACGGATACCCCCACCCCAACGCATACCCATACGCCCACCCATACCCCGACGGCCACCCCCACGCCAACCGATGCGCCAACCCCGACGGATACACCCACCGACACGCCCACGCCCACGCCGGACCCCCGGTCCATCGCCAGCGGCGCCGGGACGGAAGCAGACCCGTACATCATCCGGGCGGCGAACCAGGATATCGAGGCGGCGGCGTTCTTCAACGAACGGGATGCAGCCGATGGGGGCAGCCCGGTGGCAACCTGGTTCCGCTTTGACCTGACCGAGCCGATGGCCGGGCGGTTTGGCGCCAGCATAATGACCGAACCGACGGGCCACGACATCGATACCCATTTCCGGGCGTACAACGCCGCGGACGCGGAGCTGGCGAAGATTTCGTTGGTACGCCCGGAGACGCCGCAGATGCTGAAGACCGACGAACTGACCGGGGTAAGTTACCTGACGCTCCGGCTGGAGGATTGGGATCAGACGAAGGTAACCAGTGTGAAGGTGCGTTTCACCACGCAGCCGCCGGCGACGCCCACGCCCACCCCGACCAATACCCCAACGCCAACCAACACGCCCACACCGACGCCTACGCCGACCAATACGCCCACGCCAACGCCCACGCCGACCAATACGCCCCTGCCGCCGCCCGGAGTGGTGCGCAGCGCCCCCATACGGCGGGCAGCGGCAACCCCGACGCCGACCCGCCGGGTGGTGCGGCCAGCAACCCACACGCCCACGCCCACCGCAACCCCCACGGCAACGCTGCCGCCCACCGCCACCAGCACGCCAACGGCGACGGCGACCACGCCGGCTATGCCCACCGCCACGGCTACGCCTACAATGCTGCCGGCCGCAATGCTGCGGACGCCAACGGCTACCCGGCGGGCAATACCCACCAGCACGCCGCTCCCGGTGGTAATACGGACGGCAACGGCAACCCCGCCGCCGACCGCCACCGCCACGGCGATGCCGACCAGCCGGCCCAGTCCGACGGCCACGGCGACGGCCATCCCCCTGCTGCCGGACAGATCCCTGGACGCAGTGCGCCCGGAGCCGACGGTTGCGTCCACCGCCATGGCCGCCCCGGCCCTGGCCGCCGCCGAACCGACGGCCACGCCAGTACCCTCGCCGCCCACAGCCACGCCGATACCGCCCACGCCGACGCCAGCCTCAACGCCAGAAACCGGCGGCGTCAACTGGCTGCTGTGGGCAATAATCGGGCTGGCGGTGGTAGTGGCAATTGCCGTCGGGGTATATCTGTACCGGCGGCGGTGCTAGGCCCGGGCGGGGTGACTGCCCCGCCCGGCGGCAGCGCCGGGTTCGGCGCCATAGGCTGCAAGCTGCCCGGCCTTCCCCCGAGCAGCGGCTGGAAACCCGGCCAGGGGCCAACCGGTCAGGCCCGGCAACCCTCGGCCGGAATGCCGTTAGGCCGGTTATGCGGCGTCCGGACGCTGCCAGCGGCCCGGGGAGCCGCCGGAAATATGGCAATATACTGCCTGGTATGCCCTGCCGTCGTTTCTTCGCTGACATCGGCAGCCGCGCCGACCTGACGGGAAGGTCTGCTTCAGCCAGGTCCGTAATCTGACGAAGCAGACTGTGGCAGATACCGGCGGCTGCCGCCCCCGGTTCCGGAATGGCTGCCCTACGGAGTTGGGGGTTGGGCCGATGGGCCGCCGGCATAGAATTGACCGAAACCTGCCTCTTAAAGAGGCGCACAGCCCATGCGCCGGCCCATTTGCCTTTCCCGGCTTCCCGTTGTTTAATTGGCCCAGGCAATTTTCTGCCGAAAGGAGAGGCGGCCGCTAATGGAGCTGAAACATTTGCATACCTTTGCCGGCAACCCCCTGGCCCGGGGCGAGGTGGAACGCCGGGATGAAGCCTGGATTAGCAATACCGTCAAGAAGCCGACCAGCCTTTTCCTGCCCATGCGCGGGCCCGGCGTACTGGTGGATGCCGCAGCGGCCCGGAAGGGGAAACCGGCCCTGGGCTGGCTCGCCTGGGCCGACCTGGAAGGCTGCTTGACCACCGGCGCCCAGCCCCTGTTCCTGGGGCTGCTGCCGGGCGCTGCCTATTTTACTATTGATTTAACCGGGGATGAGCCGGCCGCCGAGGCGGTGGCCGGCCGGCCGGATTTTGGGTTCGAGGAGGCGCGCCGCGCTGCCGAAAACCTGTTGAGCGGGGCCGAAGCCGGCATTATGGCCCAGGCCCGGGCCCAGGTGAACTGGCATGCCCGCCACGGTTTCTGCTCGGTCTGCGGCCACCCCACCGAAGTCAGACGGGGCGGCCAGAAACGGGAATGTCCCGCCTGCCACTCCGAACACTTCCCCCGGGTGGACCCGGTAATAATTATGGTGGTGACCGACGGAGAACGCTGCCTGTTGGGTCAGTCCCGGGGCCGCCTGGCCGCCATGAACCGTTATTCCGCCCTGGCCGGGTTTGTTGACCAGGGGGAAGCCCTTGAAGAGGCCGTCGCCCGTGAGGTGATGGAGGAGGCCGGAATCAAGGTCAGGAATGTTCGCTACCACTCCTCCCAGCCCTGGCCCTTTCCCTCGTCCCTGATGATTGGCTGCCACGCCGAGGCCGATACTACCGACATTGCCATGGATGACGAGGAGATGACCGACGTACAATGGTTTGAGCGCTCTGAAGTGCTGCTGGCCCTGGCCGGCAAGAGTGAGCAGCTGCTGCTGCCCGGCCCCATTGCGATTGCCCACCACCTGATTAAGGCCTGGGCCTGCGGCGAGGTATGCTGACGGCGATTTAAGGCTCCGGCGGGCAAGCCGCTGCCCGCCACCCCTGAAGCCGTGCGTAGCGCCGGACAGGGGCTTGCCGGCAGCTGACAGCGAACCGCCTGCCGCCCCGACCCGGCATCCCGGCGAACCGCCGCTGCAACCCCGGGGCAGGCCGGTCCGGCATGGCAGCGCAACAAGAATGGTATTATATCGGGCGCGGCGGCCTTTACTGCCGAACATTAACCCGCAGCATAATATCGAGAGGTGCCCCGATGGCAGAGCGTGTTACCCTTGTCCCCGACGGATTGGCGGCCAGCCCGGCTTTTTCTCCCGCGGTCAGGGTTGGCGAGTTTCTCTTCGTTTCCGGTCAGATTGCCCAGGCCCACGATGGCAGCCTGGTGGGGCCCGGCGACTGCGGCGCCCAAACCCGGCAGGTGATGGCCCGCATTCGCACGATTGTTGAGGCCGCCGGCGCCACGATGCAGGATGTGGTGAAAATCACCACCTTCCTGGTAAACCTGGATGATTACCCGGCCTTTAGCGCCGTACGCTCCGAGACTTTCCCGGAAAACCCGCCGGCCAGTTCCACCGTGGTAGTCGCTGCCCTGGTGCGTCCCGAGTTCCTGGTGGAAGTCGAAGCCGTCGTCCATATTCCCGGCGGAAATAGCAGCCCGAATTAACCGAGGTGGCGAATGAAACTGGCCCGATTCAGTATTGACGCCTGGGAAAGCTACGGCCTGGTTGAGGGGAACCGGGTACGGGTGATTGAGGGCAGCATTTTCGGGGAGCATTCCGTTACCGGCGCTTCCTATAACCTTGACCGGGTAAGGCTGCTGCCGCCGACCCGTCCCAACGCTTATTGGGCCGTGGGCCTGAACTACGCCGCCCATATTGCCCACCAGGAAAATGCTCTGGACGCCGAGCGGATTCAGCGCGATGCAGCGGCTTTCCGACCCTGGCAGAAGGGGGCCAATTGCATCATTGGGCCCGGCGAAGCGATTGTCCTGCCTCCGGAAGCCGATTACGTTCACTACGAAGGCGAGCTGGTCATCGTTATCGGCAAGCCGGCCCGCCGGGTATCGGCAGAAGAAGCGCCCAACTTCATCCTGGGTTACACCTGCGCCAATGACGTCAGCGCCGAAGGTTCCTGGGCCAGCGACTTGTCCAACTGGCGGCGCAAGATGTGCGATACCTTTGGCCCGGTGGGGCCCTGGATTGAAACGGAGGTTGCTCCGCACAACCTGGAAATTATCACCCGGCTCAACGGCCAGGAGCAGGACCGGGGCAGCACGTCCGGGATGATTTATGACTGCTATGCCACGGTTAGCGGCATCAGCCAGTTTGTTACCCTGCGGCCCGGCGACCTGATTCTGACCGGCGCCCCCGGCTCGGTGGCGCAGCTTCACCCCGGGGACGTGGTCGAGGTGGAAATCCCCGGCATCGGCACCCTGAACAACCCGGTAACCGCAGAGGAATTATAGCTGCCCGGCGCATACCGCCGCGCTGCGCCAACCACCCCAAACGGATACAAAGGAGGCAGCATAATGCCCTACGGAGGCAACGACTGGCTGGCGCTGACCCGGGAAGCGACGCTGGAGCCGGAACTGCCCATCTGCGACCCGCACCACCATTTCTGGGATTTCCGGACCGAGCGGCTGCCCTACCAGCGTTACCTGATGCACGAACTGGCCGCCGATATTAACAGCGGCCACAATGTCCGCTCTACGGTGTTCATTGAAGCCCGCTCCATGTACCGGCCCAATGGGCCGGAAGAACTGCGTTCCGTCGGCGAGGTGGAGTTTGTCCAGGGCCTTGCCGCCGCCAGCGCCAGCGGCATCTACGGCTCCGGCCGGGCCGCCGCCGCCATCATCGGCGCCGCCAACCTGGACCTGGGCAGCCAGGTTCAGGCGACGCTGGAGGCGTTGCAGGCGGCCAGTCCCAACCGGTTCCGGGGCATCCGCTCCCACGCCGGCAGCGACCCCCACCCGGAGATAGAAAGCCGGGCTGCCCCGGGGCGTATGGCCGGCGCAGCATTCCGGGAAGGGGCCGCAATCCTGGCCCGTATGGGGCTGGCGCTGGACGTTACCGCCTACTTTCACCAGGCCGACGAAATGGCAGACCTGGCCAGGGCCGTTCCCGACCTGCCCATCATATTCAACCACATCGGCGGTCTGCTGCGGACCGGCCCCTACGGCGGACGGGATGACGAAGTGCTGGCCCAATGGCGCCGCAGCATCGATACAGTGGCCCAATGCCCCAACATCTATATGAAGCTGGGCGGCGCAGGACAGCCCCGTTACGGCTTCGACTGGCACCAGTGGGCCCGGCCGGTCGGTTCTGAAGCCCTCGCCGAAGCCTTGTCGCCACTGATGAACTACTGTATCGAAAAGTTCGGCCCGGAAAGGTGTATGTTCGAAAGCAACTTCCCGGTTGACAAGGTATCCTACTCCTACAACGTGCTGTTCAACGCCTTCAAGCGGCTCGCTGCCAGCTATAGTCCGACGGAGCGCGCCGCCCTGTTTCACGATACGGCGGTAAAGGTTTACCGCATCGATTACCGGTAGCGGCTGCGCTGCAACCGGGCCATGCCCGGTCAGCCCCCACGGACGGGAACCGGCGCGGGCAGCAGCCCGGCATGCCGGACCGCCGCGCTTTGCCAAAGCGGGGTTTCAGGGGTTATCATCTGGCTTAACCAGGGCCCCTGGGGGAGCAGTATGTCCATTTCCCGCAATGTCCGCCGTGCCATGGCCGAGGGCGGCTGGATTCGCCGAATGTTCGAAGCCGGAATCGCCTTGAAAGCCCAATATGGCGAGGAGCAGGTTTTCGACCTTTCGCTGGGCAACCCGATGGTGGAACCGCCGGAGCAGTTCAACCGGGAGCTGCTCCGGCTGGCCCAGAGCCAGGCTCCGGGTATGCACCGTTATATGCCCAACGCCGGCTACCCGGAGACGCGCGCCGCCGTGGCCCGAACTCTGGCCGACGAGACCGGGCTCCCCTTTGCCGCCGGCGATATTGTGATGAGCTGCGGGGCCGCCGGCGGCATTAACGTAACCCTTCGAGCCACCCTCAACCCGGGGGACGAAGTAATAATTCTGGCCCCCTTCTTCGGCGAGTACGTTTACTACGTGGACAACCACAATGGCGTCCCGGTCATCGTACCGCCTGCCGCAGATTTCCAGCTTAACCTGACGGCCATAGCGGCAGCGATTACCCCCAGAACCAGGGCCCTGCTCCTGAACTCCCCCAACAACCCCTCCGGCGTGGTCTATCCCGCAGCGGACATTGCGGCTCTGGCCCGGATTTTGTACCGGAAGCAGGCTGAACTGGGCGCCGAAATCTTTATCATCAGCGACGAACCCTACCGACGCCTGCTCTACGACGGCATGCCCTATCCCCACGTCTTTGCCCATTATGAGCGGACGATCGCCGTCAACTCCCACGCCAAGGACCTGGGCCTGCCGGGGGAGCGCATCGGTTACATTGCGGTGCACCCGAATTACCCGGACAAGGGGGAACTGGCGGACGGGCTCATCTTCTGCACGCGAACCCTGGGTTTCGTCAACGCCCCGGCATTGATGCAGCATGCAGTGCAGGGCTTGCAGGGCGTTAGCGTGGACGTGGCGGCGTACCAGCGAAAGCGCGACTTCCTTTACTCGCAGTTAACCGGGCTGGGCTACTCGGTGGTCAAACCCCAGGGAGCCTTTTACCTCTTCCCCAGGTCGCCCCTGCCCGATGACGCGGCCTTTGTAAACGCCCTTCAGGAATGGAACGTCCTGACGGTGCCGGGCAAGGGTTTTGGCGCTCCGGGCCATTTCCGCATTTCCTATTGCGTGGCCGACCGGACGCTGGAGGGCGCCGTGGTCGGCTTTGCCCGGGCTGCGGAACGTTTCGGCTTGCAGCCCCCCTGGCCTTCCTCGGCGCAGCTTTAGAAAGCCGACCGGGCGGCTTTCGTTGACCCGGCCGGCGCTGGCCGGCGCGGTGGTTCCCCGGACGCGCGCCGGCCGACGCCGGTGGGTCCCGCATTGACCAGCCGGGGTCGCCGCTGCCGGGCGTTACCGGGCGGTTCTTCGCGCTTGAGCCTCCTGTCGGGCCTGGAGCCGGGCCGGCAGCCCGGGCCGGGGCAGGCTCAGGAAAGTAAGACAGGCCAGCACAAACAGGCCGATAAGCGGGAACAAGGCCCAGTAATAGCTTCCCGTCCGGTCATAAATCAGCCCCATCCAAACGGCCGTCCACATTGAAACCAGCTGATCGGGAAGGTGCTGCCAGCCGCGCAGGGTGGCAAAGCTGCGCCGCCCGAAGAAAGCCCCCATCTGCGCCCAGGTTAAAGAGTTGGCGCTTTCGGAAAGGGCCAGCAAAACGGCAAAACCGGCCAGCTGCCACATGTTGCCATTCGAGTTCACCAGCAGGGTAAGCGATACTGCGCCCGAAGCCATGCATAGCGCACTCAAACGCTTGCGGGGAAAACGATCGCCCAACCAGCCTACCAGCGGGTTGAACACGATGGTGCCAACTGCCACCAGGCCCACGAAAAGGGCGGCGATTTGCAGGCTTGCCGACGGTTCCCGCCCGCCGGCCTCCAGGAACCAGACGATTACCGGGGCCAGCAGAAAGGACAGCCCCGAATGGGCGGTGTTGCGCAGCCCGGACGCCAGCACCAGCATCCAATAAGTGGGGGTACGCATAGCTTCCCGGGCGGTGAAGTCCGTATCGGCGTTGGCCGGCCCGCGTCGGCCTTGCGCCCGCGCGCTTCTTTCCGGTCTGCCGGCGGCCCGGCCGGGTTCACCGCCGGAAACCTCTTCCGCGGGCGCTGGGTCGCCATCGGGCAGCAGGCCCATCCTTTCCGGTGAGCGCCGCACCAGGAAGGACAGGGGGATGATCACCAGGATAATGATAACGCCGGAGATGCGAACCGCCACCTGCCAGCCAAAGGTTAATACCATCAGGCCGGCCAGCGGCGCAATGGCGCCGCCCAGTCCATGCCCCACCGAGACGAAGGACATGGCCAGGCCCCGCCGCCGCCGGAACCAGTTGTTGATTGCCGAAATGGAGGCGTTGTTGTAGCCGGAGCGAAAGCCCACCGACATTAAGCCAACGAACACCAGCAGAAATGCCAGGTAATTGCCGGTGTAAGACAGCAGAATAAACCCCAAACCAGACATTATGCCGCCGAAAGCCAGCATAATTCCGGGGCCGAACCGGTCGGTAAAATAACCCATTATCGGCCCCTGAATGCCGCCGATAAGCCGCCCTAAAGTGTCGGCCCAGCCAATAGCGGCGGCGCCCAGCCCCAGGTCGTTCTGGATGGGAATGATATAGACGGTAAAGCCCCGGTTGAAAGTACCCTGCTTAATCCCGTCAGCCAGCATGCTGACGAGTACGATCCACCAGCCGTAGAAAATGCGGGGCGGCCACCGGAAGCGGCCATTCCGGGCCGAAGTAGTCACCCGCCAGTCCGTGTATTCAGCTTGAATCGAAACAGCAGCATACTCGCGAAATACGCCCGGGTAATGGCAGTTCCCCCACTGCCCGGACGGGGCAGCCGGCCGGAACCCGGGCCGGCTGCCCCGGACAGATTGGCTGGCCGGGCGTCAGGAACCGCCGTTATCTGCAATTACCGTCCGGCTTCACTCCGCCTTCGGGGTATCCGGCTCTTCAGCCAGGGGAAGCTGGCGAAAGTAAATGCCCCATTGCTGCATCAAATCAGCGATTCGGGCATCGCGCAAGGCTGCCAGCTCGCGGAAGAAACCGGCCAGGGCGTGGGCCGGCGTCTGTTCTTTGGAACACACCCAACTCCGTTCTGCCGGCACTACATAGAGCAGCCCGCTCTGGTGTGGGCAGGTTGCCTGAATTCTGGTCAAATCTTCGCTGCGGCGGATAATCAGGCCGTTTTCCTGCATCGGGAACCTCCCTTTGGGTTGCCCGGGCGGGGCTTATCTGGTGGCTTCATTATATACTGGAAAGCGGGGCGCCGGTTCCCGATTAGACCCGTACCGCCAAATGGTGGTACAATTCAGGTTGCCGGGTTGTACCGGGGCCGCATCAATTTAACTTTAAGGACTTTATTATGTTTCCACCTGGCGGGCAACGTCAGCCCGAAATGGACTTTGAACAGGTCAGCGCCCGCTTTCGGGACGGGGTTGGCCGAATTACCGGGCGTTTTGGCGGCGGCGGACTGGGGCTGTTTGCTCTGGGCGTTGTGGTTCTGGCCCTCATCGTTTGGGCCGGCACCGGGGTTTACACCATCGGCCCCGGCGAAAACGCGGCGCTGCGCCTTTTCGGCGCCGCCCAGGGCAGCCCGGTAACCCAGGAAGGCCTGCACTGGTGGTGGCCCACCCCCATCGGCAAAAAGGATGTGGTGCTGGTTACCGAAACCCGGCGCATGGAGTTGGGCTTCCGCAGCAATGCCGCCGGGGCTGGCAACCCTTTCCCCACCGAGGCTTTGATGATTAGCGGCGACCTGAACATCGTGGACGTTCAGATGGTGGTGCAGTATAACATCAAAAGCCTCAACAGCTTCCTCTTCAATGTGGATGACCCGGGAGAAGAGAGCCGGGTTATTGAACCAGGCAAGCCCGACGGCCGTACGTTGAAGGATGCCGCCGAGGCGGCCTTGCGCCTGGTAGTGGGCCAGCGTTCCATCGACGACGTGCTGGTGCGCAACCGCGAAGAAGTGGAAGAGCAAACCAAGCTGCGGCTCCAGGAAATCCTGGACAGCTACGACACCGGCATCAACATCGAAACAGTGCAGCTCCAGGACGTAAAAGCCCCGGAAGAAGTGCGGGAAGCCTTCGACGACGTATTGCGGGCGCGGCAGGAACGGGACACCCTCATTAACCAGGCTCGCACCTTTGAGGCCGATATTATCCCCAAGGCCGAGGGTGACGCAGAGCGAATCAAGGAAGCGGCAGAGGCCTTCCGGCAGGCCCGTATCGCCCGGGCAGCCGGTGAAGCCAACCGGTTCAGCGCCGTACTGGCCGAATACCGTAACTCCCGGGAAGTTACCCGCCAGCGTCTCTACCTGGAAGCTATGGAGCAGGTTTTGCCCGGGGTCAGCAAAATCATCATCTCCCCTGCTGCCGAAACCGTGCTGATCCTGGGCGAAAACAAGGACGTTACCCCGGTGCCGATTGGCCCCCAGCCTTAAACCGGGCCCGAGCCGACGCGCCATAAACCGGCGAACCGTTTTACGCTATACCCGGACCGGAAAGAGAGTAACTGAATTATGCGAGCATTGATTATTGCGGCGGTACTGGTGGTAATCAGCCTGGTACTCCTGCGCCAGTCCCTTTACATCGTGGATGAAACCCAGCAGGTCATCATCCTGCGCTTCAACGAGGTAATCAACACCCACCGCAGCCCCGGCTTGTACGTGAAGGCCCCCTTCGTGGACACCATAGTTACCTTCGATAAGCGGGTACTGCGCATCGACGCTCCGGCGGCTTCGATGCCCGATAAGGAAAAGCAGAACCTGATTATTGATTCCTATGCCCGTTACCGGATCGTTGACCCGGTACAGTTCCGCAAGACGCTCCAGACCGAAAACAATGCCAGCAGCCGCCTGGGGGACATCGTAACCTCTACCCTGCGCGACCGGGTGGCGCAGCGCAACCGTTTTGAGATTATCGGCTCCGAGCCGATTGTGGACGAACTCGGCAACCCGGTGGAAGATGATGAGGGTTTGCCCCTTTTCGAAGGCCGGAATACCCGCAATGAAATCCTGACCGAAGTGCTGAACGGGGTGCGGGTACTAACCCAGGAACAGGATTTCGGCATCGAAATTCTCGACGTGCGCATCAAGCGGGCCGACTTCCCCGAATCGGTTACGCCCAGCATCTATACCCGTATGCGGGCGGAACGCAACCGCATCGCCACCCGGTTCCGCGCCGAAGGGCAGGAGGAAGACCTGAAAATCCGGGCGGTGGCCAACCGGGAACGGGAGATAATCCTCGCCAAAGCCGAGCAGGAAGGCAACGAAATACGGGGCGCCGGCGAGGCCGAGGCCATCCGCATACTGGCCGAAGCCCTCAACGAAGACCCGGACTTTTTCGCTTTCCAGCGCAGCCTGGAGGCTTACCAGAAGTTCCTCAGCGAACAGGATACCCTTATCCTGTCATCGGACGAGAATATCTTCCAGTTCCTGAGCGCCCCCGAATAGCACCTTTAAGGCCGGCAGCCGGTAGGCGGCAGCAACCCGGAAATGCTTCGGGCGCCGCCCTGGCCAACCTGCCGCCATTTTTAGGGTCGTTAAAAAGGAACGCGCAGACTGCCCAGGGAGCCCGAATGAAACTGCATGAGTATCAGGCAAAGGAGATTTTTGCCCGCTATGGCATCCCGACGCCCCGGGGCATTCTGGCCGGCACGCCGGAAGAGACCCGTCAGGCCGTTCAGGAGTTGGGAGGCCAGGGGGTGGTAAAAGTTCAGGTTCACGCCGGCGGCCGGGGCCTGGCCGGCGGGATAAAGGTGGTTCGCTCGCCGGCGGAAGCCGAAGAAGCGGCCCGGGGCTTCCTGGGGCGCCGCCTGGTTACCCGCCAGACCGACGCCCGGGGGGTGCCGGTCAATTCGCTGCTGGTAGAAGAATTGGCTGACATTCGGCAGGAACTGTATGTGGCCCTGACTATGGATCGGGGCTTTCAGGGGCCGGTGATGCTTGTCAGCGCCGCCGGCGGCATGGACATTGAAGAGGTGGCCGCCAACCGGCCGGAGGATATTCATACCGAACCCATTGAGCCGGTATTGGGGCTGATGCCTTACCAAACCCGGCGCATGGCCGCCCGCCTGGGACTGGAACCGGCCCAGGCAGGCCCGGCTGCCCGGCTGTTGAATGCCCTTTATAAAATCTTCTGCGATAACGACTGCTCCCTGCTGGAAATTAACCCGTTGATAATCACCGGAGACGATCGGATGGTGGCCCTGGACGCCAAAATGGAGCTTGAGGATGACGCCCTGTTCCGCCATGCTGACCTGAAGGAGCTGCGGGACCGTTCTCAAGAGGACGACCTGGAGGCCAGGGCCGGCGATCACGAAATCGCTTACGTCAATCTGGAAGGCAGCGTGGGCTGTCTGGTCAATGGCGCCGGCCTGGCCATGGCTACTTTGGATGTAACCAACGCCGCCGGAGCCTCCCCGGCCAACTTTCTGGACGTAGGCGGTGGCGCTGAAGCCGAGAAAGTAGCTACCGCTGTAGGCATCATCCTCTCCGACCCCAAGGTGGACCGGGTGTTGGTCAACATTTTTGGCGGTATTCTGCGCTGCGACGTGGCCGCCCAGGGTATTGTAATGGCCTTCCAGCGCCACCAGTCCCGCCTGCCCCTGATTGTGCGAATGCTGGGCACCAGCGTGGCCGAGGGCAAGGAAATTCTGCAATCTTCCTCGCTGAACGTAACCTTCGCCGAAACTTTAACCGAGGCCGCCGAGGCGGTTCGCCAGGCGGCATAACACTAACCAGGAGCGGTCAGGACCATGGGCATTCTTCTTAACGAAGCTTCCCGTATCGTCGTCCAGGGCATTACCGGGCGGGAAGGGAGCTTCCATGCCCGGGCCAGTATGGCCTACGGCGCCAACGTGGTGGCCGGGGTTACCCCCGGACGAGGCGGCCAGCTTTTCGATGAAAAGGTTCCCGTCTTCAATTCCATGACCGCGGCAGTGCAGGAAACCGGGGCTAACGTTTCGCTGATTTTTGTGCCTCCGCCCTTCGCCCCCGACGCCATCGTGGAAGCCGCCGACGCCGGTGTCCCTCTGATTGCCTGCATTACCGAGGGGGTGCCAGTGCAGGACATGGCCAGGGTTGTCCGCTGCCTGGAACGCCGGCCAGCGGTGCGCCTCATCGGCCCCAACTGCCCGGGGATGATTAACCCCGGCGCCCGCTGCAAGGCCGGAATTATGCCGGGGCATATCCACCTGCCCGGCCGGGTAGGGGTGGTCTCCCGCAGCGGCACGCTTACCTACGAAGCCGTGGGGCAATTAACCAGCCGCAGCATCGGCCAATCCAGTTGCGTTGGCATTGGCGGCGACCCGATTATCGGCACCAGTTTCTCGGAAATTCTGCGGCTGTACGAGGCTGACCCGGAAACGGACCTGATTGTATTCATCGGCGAGATTGGCGGAACCATGGAGCAGGAGGCGGCAGCCTGCATCAAGGCTGAAATCAGCAAGCCGGTATGCAGCCTCATCGTCGGGGCTACGGCGCCGCCAGGCAAGCGGATGGGACACGCCGGCGCCATAATTACCGGCGACAGCGCGCGAGCCGAAGCCAAGGTGTCCGCCATGCGCGACGCCGGCGCCCGTATTATCCCCACCCCGGCAGACATCGGCGCCACCGTGCAGAAGACGCTGGCCGGAAAATAGCGGCGGGTAATTGTTGACAATGGCTGCTTGAAAGCGGTAAAGTTAACCGGCAGCCAGACGTGATACCCGGCGGGAATCACAACTGGCTGCCGGGCGTTTCTGAAACAATTTCCTCCGGCCCATTCAGTTCTACAGCAGTGTAGTTCCCCCTACCGCAGCACCCGTTCATCCCCGACGCGCCGGGTAATGCGCTGCTGGTCCAGGTATTCCAGCAACGGCAGAATGTATTTGCGGCTGGTGTTAAACATGGTTCGGGCATCGGCAACGGTTATGCTGCCCTTTTCCTTCAGGTGCGCCACAATCGCCTCGGTTAATTCCCGGTAGGCTGCGGCGGCAAACACCACCGATTCGTTAACCTTTACCACCTTGCCGGCATCAATCAACACGCCCAGCAGTTCCGGTTCCAGGCGTTCTTCCGTCGGCGGGGCATAGGGTTCCCGCTCCAGCAAGGCCAGGTATGCCGCCGCCTGTTGTTCCATCTCCCCGGTCAGCGAAACCCGATGGTCGGGCAGGCGCAGCTGCTGCCCCTCCTCCACCAGAAATTCCTCGTCCGTTAACCGGGCCAGCGCCTTCAGGTAAACGCTTTGCGAGAGCCCGGTACGGCTCCGGATTTCCTGGGCAGGAGCGCCCCGGCGCAGGGGGTGCCGGTTATGGTAGGTTTGCAGCGCCACCCGCACCTTGCTCTTCAGAATGTCCCAGCCCTGGGCGGTATAAACCACCGCATCACTCTCCCGCGACCGGTCGCCCAGCATTATCAGCTCCCCGCTTTCTGACAGGGACCTGGCCCTTTCCAGGCATTCCTGGACGGAAAGGTTGCTGCGCCGGGACAAGGCATTCAGGTCGCAGGGCCCCCACTGGTCGGCGATGCTGTGGATAATGTCCTCGCCGGTGCCCTGGTCCAGCAGCATTAACTGCTCAATAGTTTCCGGGTTGAAGCGACGGTGCCGCCTCTGAGGAGCCGGATTCACCACCTGCCCGCCGCCCAGAGTATCCTCGGCAGAACGAAGGACGAAAAAGTCGCCTTTTACCATCGGCATCGGGGCGTCCAGCAGCAACTGAACCCACCCTTCCTGACCGGGATTCAGTCGGTCGGCATCCAGCAGCCGCACTCGGGCGGTGGTCTCTCCGGTAAACAGATGAAAGGTAACGCCGGCGTTGTGGCGCAGGGAATGCGGAGCGCCTTTGACCATACGCAGCCGGGCGTCCAGGCGGCGGGTAGCTGTCAGCCAACCCGGGATGGTTACAAACTCGCCCCGCTGGATGTCTGAACGGGCGATACCGGACAGGTTGACCGCCAGCCGAACCCCCGGGTCGCTCTGCTCTACCCGTTCCTTATGGCTTTGCATGCCCCGAATGCGTCCGCGCATCCCGGAGGGGGCCAATTCCACTTCCTGCCCCACGGCAAAAACGCCGTCAATCAGGGTGCCGGTAACCACGGTGCCAAAGCCGGCTATGGAAAAGCAGCGATCTACCGGAAGCCGCGGCCGACCCAGGTCGCGGCGCGGCCCGGTCTGGTCGAGAATGTCGTCAATGGCCTCCTTCAGCTCGGCCAACCCGGCGCCGGTGTAGGCTGAAACCCCCAGCATGGGACAGCCCGCGAAGGAAGTGCCGGACACGGCATCCTCCACCTCTGCCTTGACCAGTTCCACCAACTCCGCATCCGCCAGGTCGCTCTTGGTAACCACCACCAGCCCCCGTTGAATCTGTAGAATATCCAGAATGGCCAGATGCTCCCGGGTCTGCTGCATCACGCTTTCATCGGCGGCCACAATCAGAAGGGCCAGGTCAATCGCCCCCACGCCGGCCAGCATGTTCTTGATGAAGCGTTCATGGCCCGGCACGTCCACGATGCTGACCTCGCGACCACTGGGCAGGGTCAGCCAGGCAAAACCCAGGTCAACGGTCATCTCCCGCTCTTTTTCTTCGGGCAGACGGTCCGGGTCAATGTCGGTCAGGGCCTTGACCAGGGTGGATTTGCCATGGTCCACATGGCCGGCAGTGCCAATAACGTACATAGCAGGCGACCTCAAAAAAGGGAAGTGAAATTATTCTACACGACCGGGCAATCGCAGCTGCCTAACCTGACCGGCCGGTTGGCCTTGCCGATTCGTTTTCTGCCGTAACCGCAGCGCTGGCATATTGAGCGCTGACACTGCGGTAAGGTATAGTGAGCCGGCGCGCCACAGCCAGGGAAAAGAAGGCAGGAAGCAAACCGGCAAAGCATGAACCTTCAAGAGGCATTGCAGCAACTGGAGCAGCTGGGAACCGCCCGGAATCGCAAGGTTTACCGTCGGCACGGCGTCGGTGAGAACATGTTCGGCGTCAGCTACGCCAATCAGAACAAACTGGCTAAAACTATCCGGCGCAACCACTCACTGGCCCGGGAACTATGGTTAACCGGCAACCACGATGCCCGCATTCTGGCCACCATGGTTGCTGACCCGGCCCAGGCCGACACTTCTTTACTGGAAGCATGGGCTGGCGACCTGGATAGTTATGTGGTTACGGATGCCTTCGCCGGCTTTGTGGGCAAGACCGACCTGGCCTATGCCAGGTCGGAGGAGTGGCGCGCATCGGAAAGTGAATGGGTGGGGCGCGCCGGCTGGCTGCTAATGGCCCAGCTGGCTATGAAGCGTCAGGATTTGCCCGACAGCTACTTCCTGGAGCAGTTGGCAACCATCGAGCGGGAAATCCACGCCCGCCGGAATCGGGTTCGGGACGCAATGAACTCGGCCCTGATTGCCATTGGTATCCGCAGCCAGGCCCTGCAGGAACCGGCGCTGGCCGCCGCCGCTCGCATCGGCAAGGTGGCAGTGGACCACGGGGAAACCGGCTGCAAGACCCCCGACGCTGCCGATTACATCCGCCGCACCCTGGCCCGGCGGCAAAAGAAAACCGGCGGCAGCCAATAACCCGGCCGCCCCCCGGAAAGCCGGCACTGGCTGCGCTGCAACCGTCCGACATTCAGCCGGCCCAGCAGCCAACTCGCTGAACCCGGCCATCAGGCCGGGTTCAGCTACTGCCTCGCTCCGCCGGGCCAGGGCTAGGGGAGCAGGTCTTCCGGAGGGTTGGCCTGCCCCAGGTAATTCTCGCCCCAGCAGACTACTACCCCGTTAACCCGCAGGGCGCAGGCATGGCTTTCGCCACTGGCTACGGCGACGAATCCGCTGCGTTCCGTTGGTTTCAGCGCGCGGGTTACTTCCCGGCCCCAACAGGATATGGCGTTGTCGGTGGTACGCACGGCGCAAGTGAAATCCTTTCCGCTGCTGATGTCCAGATATTCTTCAAATTCCGGCGGTTCATCCAGCTGGTAAAGACTGTTGCCCCAGCAAAGAGCAGTCCCGTCCTCCCGCAAGCCGCAGATGTGTTCTGAGCCGCTCTCAATTTGCACCAGCCGTTCCCCCTCCGGAACCTCCAGTTGCTTGGCGCTGTTACTTCCCCAGCAATGCACCGAGCCGTCAGCCCGCAAAGCGCAGGCAAATTCGTCGCCGCTGGAAATTGCCGTGAAGGTTTCTTTTCGGGGGGTATCCGAAACCTGACCGCGGTTGTCCGACCCCCAGCATACGGCGACGCCATCGAGCTTCAGCCCGCATACGTGGTCTTCGCCGCTGCTGATAGCTTGCAGTCGCAGCCCTCTTTCCGGGGTCAGACTATAGGCGCGAAGCTCACCCCAACAGTAAGGGGTATAACCCTGGTCGTCTTCATCTTGCAGGCTGCAAGTGAACTCTCCGCCGGCGCTCACCTGGGCAAAGCTGAAATCGAATGGAGCATCCAGCTGTTGGCTAATGTTGCTTCCCCAGCAGCGAACTGAATTATCCGCATACCGGGCGCAGTTATGGGCCCTTCCGGCGCTAAGCTCCACAATCCGGTTTTCCGGCAACGGGGCCGCCGTCGCCGTTGGGCTGGGAACCGGTTCGGGGGTATGAACCGGCTCCGGGGTATCCGTGGCAACCGGCGCAGCGTCCGGCGTCGCCGTGGGCGCCGGCTCCGGGGTCGGAATGGCGGTTGGCGCCGGCTCCGGGGTTGGTGTGGCGGTTGGCGCCGGCTGCGGGGTCGGCGTGGCGGTTGGCGCCGGCTCTGGCGTGGGTTCCGGTTCCGGGCCAGGTTCACCCCCAGACCCGGCGTCCGGCTCCGCTTCTGGTTCCGCAGCGGGTTCCCCGGTGGCGGTGGGGCCTGGCGGCGGAGTAGTGGCCGCCGCCTCGGCGGCCAACGCCTGCGCTACCGCCGCCGCCACGGTGGCTTCAATATCGGGCGTGTCGGCCGGCGCCGGAACCGGCGTGGCAGTGGGGGCAGCCGTGGCAACCGGAACCGGCGTGGCGGTGGAAACCGGCGCTGGCTCAGCCCCGCAGGCTGCCGCCAGGGTAATCAGCAAACCGGCAGCAGCTATGAAAAGCGATTGACGCCAGCCAGTTCCGGCAGGCAACGGACAAAAGGCCCTTAACTGGTTCATATTCATTAAACTATCCAACTCTCCTCGCCTGGAATAATTGACCCCGTGAAATACACCCGGCCCTTAATGATTGGCTGCACGGAAAGGCCGGTTTATCCGGTCAGGAAAACAGCGGCGCATTTTCAATCCAGGAAACGGGTAAAAACCTGGTTGGCTATCAGGTAGGTGGAAGGGGTAAGGCGAAGCCGCCGCCCTTCCCATTCCAGCATCCCCAGTTCGACCAGCTCCGCCAGCTGCGCCTGGTACTTTTCGGCCAGGTTCACCCCCAGCCGGGCTGATGCCTGGGCCACGTCCAACCCGTCCAGCAAACGCAGGCCCAGGAACATGGTCTCTGCCGCCTGCAACTCGGGGGAAAGGCTCTCGTAGCCACCCACCGGGCCGACGCCGGCCAGCCAGGAACCGGTTAACTCGGTCAGCAGCGCCGGGGCGCTCCCGGCCCAATCCGCAACCGCAGTGATGTAATGACGGGGCGAATCCAGGTTCCAGAAGCGGTAGCCGCCCAGGCCGGAATGGGCGCCCGGCCCGGCGCCCAGGAAAGCCCGATTCTGCCAATAGGCCAGATTATGGCGCGAGGCCCGTCCCGGCATGGCCCAGTTGGAGATTTCATAGTGCTGGTAGCCAGCCTGGGCCAGCAGCTCCCGGGCATACTGATACATATCCGCCGCCAGATCCGGGTCGGGCTGCGGCATATGCCCCTGTTCCACCCAGCGGTGCAAGGGCGTCCCTTCCTCCAGGGTAAGGCAATACAGCGAAATGTGGGACGGTTCCAGGGAGGCCAGCCGCAGCAGGGTCTCCTGCCATTGGGTCAGCGTCTGCCGGGGCAGGCCGTACATCAAATCCAGGTTTACGTTGTCAAAACCGGCTTGACGCGCCGCCCGAAAGGCGGCCATTGCCTGGCCGGCGTCGTGGCGGCGGCCCAGCAGCGCCAGCAAGTCGTTATCCAGGCTTTGCACCCCAATGCTGAGGCGGTTAACGCCCTGGGCCAGCAGGCTTTCCGCCCGGCAAACATTCAGGTCGCCGGGGTTGGCTTCAATGGTTACCTCTGCGCCGGCGCGCAATGGAAAGGAGGCCGGCAGGGCAGCGATAATGTCTCCAATGGCGCCGGGGGGCAGGTAAGAAGGCGTGCCGCCGCCGAAAAAAACGGTGTTGGCCGCCGGATGCCCCAGAACCTGCCCCCAGGCCGTCAACTCCGTGGTCAGGGCCTTCCGGAAAGGCGTCATAAGCCTTTCAATGCCCTGGTAGGTATTGAAGTCGCAGTATGGACACTTGGTCTGGCAAAAGGGCACGTGAATATAGACGGACAAGCCTTCAGCAGCCCAGGCTGGGGTTAAGCCGTCGGGACGGTACGCCGGCAGGGCAGCGCCGGCCGGGGAAGTTACCATGGCTTATTCATCATCAACGAAACGGGCCTGTCCATCCACCACCTGGGACGGGTCCTTTTCTTCAGGACGGTCTGGCGGCTGCCGTCCCAGGTGTTCCGCCACCACTGCCGGCGGCGCCAGTTTGACCAGCAGCAATATCGCCAGGCCCAAGATGATAATGTCGTCGAGCCGGCCGATGAGCGGCAGGGTGTCTTTGATGAGGTCCCAGGGCCAGATGAAGTAAACCAGGGCCAATGGCGTCAGGCTCCGCACAAACAGGTTAACGCGCCGGTCGAAGGTCAGCCGCCAGACCAGCAGCAGGTAGCGAACCAGCTGCGGCAGAAGGCGGGGCAGCAACAGCATCAGCGCCGAAAATAACAACCGGGACATCAAAGCCGCCTCCCCCGCAAGCTGGACAGTTTAATTATAAACAGAGGTGGAGATTGGGTCTAGTGGGCATGGGCCGGCTCCGGGGGGGGGGGGGGCGCGGTCCGCTGGCTGCCGGCCGCTGTGCTATACTGGTCTGGCGTTCAGCCCGCTATAGGCATCCAGTTGACCGGGGAGGGAGCTATGACCGCAACAGCCCAGTCGGACGCCGTCCGTCCGGCCACCATCGGCGAGCTGCGGGAAAGCGGCTATCGGGTCATTCCGGTTCGGGAAGAGCTGCGCAATAACCTGGTAGCCAGAATGCGCGCTGAAGAAACCGTCTTTCCCGGTATTATCGGCTTTGATGATACCGTTATCCCCCAACTGGAAAATGCTATCCTCGCCGGCCAGGACATCATTCTGCTGGGCGAGCGGGGGCAGGCCAAATCCCGCCTCATCCGCAGCCTGACCAACCTGCTGGACGCGGCAGTCCCCAAAATCGCCGGCTGCGAGATTAACTGCAACCCGTACAACCCCCTTTGCCAGGGCTGCCGGGAGCTGGTGGCCGACGCCGGCGATGCGGCCCGCCTGGAGTGGCTTGGGCGCGAGGAACGCTACTCGGAAAAGCTGGCTACGCCGGATATTTCCATCGCTGACCTGATTGGCGAGATCGACCCTATTAAAGTCGCCGAAGGGCGGTATCTGTCCGACCAGCTGGCTATTCATTACGGGCTGGTGCCCCGCACTAACCGGGGCATTTTTTCCATCAACGAACTGCCCGACCTGGCGGAACGGATTCAGGTGGGCCTGTTCAACCTGATGGAAGAGCGGGATGTGCAGATTAAGGGTTACCGCATTCGGCTGCCGTTGGATGTTTACGTGGTGGCCACCGCCAACCCGGAAGACTACACCAACCGGGGCCGCATCGTTACCCCGCTGAAAGACCGCTACGGCGCTCAGATTCACACCCATTACCCCCGGCGTCTTGCGGAAGAAATTACCATAATGGACCAGGAGCGGGCTCGTTTCCCGGATGAAGATAACCTGGTCATTCCCCAATACATGAAGGAAATTCTGGCCGAGGTTACCGCACTGGCCCGCAGCAGCAGCGAAATTAACCAGCGCTCCGGGGTCAGCGTGCGGGCCTCCATCGCCAACTACGAAACCCTGCTGGGCAACGCAGTTCGCCGGGCGGTTCGCGCCGGCGACGGGGCAGCCTGCCCCAGAATCAGCGACTTGCCCTACATCGTCGCCTCATTCGGCGGCAAAATTGAGCTGGAGACTTTTGATGAAGGCCGGGAAGGGCGGGTGATGGAGGACCTGATTCGGCGGGCGGTACTGCGTACTTTTGGCCGCTACTTTGACGCAGAGTCGCTGGAGGAGGTAGTAACCTCCTTTGACCTGGGCTGCCAGGCCGAAACCGGAAGCGAAAAGCCGGCTGACGAATACCCGAAGCTGGCCCAGGACGTTGCCGGTCTGGCGGCGGCGGCGTCAGTCCTTACTGCTGACCGGCGCCCTGAGGTTCTGGCTTCGGCCCTTGAATTCGTGCTGGAAGGCCTGCACCTGAGCCGCCGTCTGAACTGCGAGCGTACCGCCTCCGGGTACTACTATAGCCGGTAAGGGCCAACGGCGCCGGCGGAACCCGGCGCGCCGCCGCAGAACCCCCTTGCCGCCCCGGCGAACCAGCGGTCAGCCGGGCGCCGAACCCGGCGACCTTGCCCCCATGTCCATTGGCGTCAGCCGCCGGCCGCCAACCGTCGCAGGGCGGCCGTCCGCACCGCTGCGCCGTCCAGCATGACCGCCAACTCCCCGTTTTCGTCGGGCTGAAAGGCCGACTCCTGATGAAAATCGGTTACCAGGGCAGCCACCATTGTTCGCTAACGCTTTCCATCCAGGGAAGCAAGCCGGCCGGTGTCCGGCGCCGCCAGAGCGGACAGCTGGGATTCCACCTCGGCGGTCAAAAGCTCCACCTCAACGGCGTGCCGTTGTATTTGCCCAACGCTCTGCAAATGGCGGCCCAGATAGCAGCCGCCAAATTGCAGCACCTCGCACCGGCGGGCTTCCGGTTCCGTTTCGTACTTGTACCTTGGTTCCAGCTTATAGTCGGCCAGGTAATCGCGAACCGCCTGGTCTTCAGTATCGGGGCGTTCCAGGTCAAAAACCAGCTTGACGGTGTACATAAAGAACCCGGCCGGTTCAACATTGATAAACATGGAGCGGGCCTCCCGAAGCGAAAGAGTATGGCCTGACGCCGACTACGCCGGCCATGCCCGCCGGCCTCGCCTGACCGGCTCCAGCCGGGCAATGCTGACCCGGCCCGGCCCTTTGCCGGCTGCCTGCCCAGCCATCGTTTCCTGGTCAAGAGTTCCGTATGTTCTGCCATCCGTATGTTCTGCCAATGGAAGGAAGGGCTGCCGGGTAAACCCTGCGACCGGCTGGTGGATGGAGGCGTTAGCCGGCGAAGCGGCTACCGTACTACTGCCTGCATTATCAAGTCCACCTTATCCGGCCCGGGCGCAAGAGAGCCGTCGTCAATGCCGTGCATCGCCCCAACAATGGCGTCGTGATAAGGAGTAGGAACCCCGGTTTCCCGGCCTTTGCGGCAAATCAGGCCATTCATAAAGTCTATTTCCGAGTGGCGTCCCTTGTGTACGTCCTGGGCCATGGAAGCCAGCCAGTTAACCCGACCGCCCCGGCCGGTCATTATGCCGTCCAGTTCCTCAAACACATCCCCCTGGTCGGCATCGGCCCAGGTTCGGGCTGCTATGCCGTTAATATCCACCACCGCCAGCCCTTGCGCCAGCCCTACCTGGGCGCCCTCCTTGGCCAGGTGAATGCGTATCCGCCGACAGCGGGCATCCTGGGCCATGTCCTGGGAGCCGAGGGTGGACATGGCGGATATTGCGTTGCCCATGCCGTTCTGGCAGAGTTTGGCCCACCGCTCGCCCCACAGGTTGTCGGTGGCATAGGCGGCGTCAATCCGGTCGAGTTTGCTGGCGATGCTCTCGCTGCGCGGGGTTATTTGGCCGTTCTGTTCACCCACCCGGAAAACCACGTGGCCGTGGTTGCGCCCCGGCTCGCCGCCCCGCATTACATGCCCCGGTTCCCACAGGGCCACCTCAATATGCGAGGCAATACAGCCCATTTCCCGGTCGGTTCCGACTATTTCGCCGATAATCGGGTCATTCCAGCAATTCTGCAAAGAAATAAAGCAGCCTTCGGGCTTAACGTAGCGTTTGATGAAGTGGGCAGCCCACTCGGTATCATAGGACTTCACGGCAATGAAGGCAAAATCGAAGGGTTCGGCGATGCCCTGGGCGTCGGTCAGGTGCAGCGCCTTAACCGGCACAGTGAAATCTCCCTGGCTGCCGCTGGCCCGCAGCCCCCGGGAGCGCATGGTTTCCACGTGCTCCGGCCATATATCGATGAAAGTTACATCTTCGCCGGCCTGGGTCAGGTATGCCCCGACGTAACTGCCCAGAGCGCCAGCCCCCATAATTGCAATCTTCTCCGCCATACTTCAACTCTCCTGAACTTCAACCTGCCGCCGGTTCCTCCCGGCGGCTATAGCATACCATACCGGCAAAGCCCGCCGGCCGGCGCCCCTTGACCGGCAGCGGCCAGCCCCGGCCGCCAGCCCCGCCTGCACCGGCGCAGGCCGCTTATACCCTGCGGCCAACAACCCGCACCCACAGCAACCGGGAACTGCAAGCCTGCGCCCGTCGGGGCGGTCTCATGGCCATTACCACAGTTCCCCATTCCCTCAGCGATGCTCCCGGTCAGAATATTGGTTGTGCGCTGAACCAATTACGATTACATGGCGCAACTGGTGGGTGAAGCTCACGTCGCGATTGGCGCTGATACCAAGATGGGAGACCACGTTGACTTTCACCGCAAAGCGTTGGGCCGTACCGATGACCGGCTGCCGGATCCCTTACCTGGACGGCCTGGAATATCCGGCAGCCGGGGCCATTCCGACGCGGTCATCCGCAAAACCCCGGGCGGCAACGCCCTGGCCGGTTTTCGCCGGGTAATGGCCTGGCCCGGAGCGGGAATTACAGCTTGACCAGCCGCGCGTTGTGGATTTGAGGCAGGCCCCTGATTTCCTCCAGCACATGGGCCGGCATCGGGTCATCCAGGCCCAGAACCATCATGGCTTGTCCCCGGGCGCTCAGCCGGCCCACCTCCATAAAGCTGATGTTAATGTTGTGGCGGCCGGCCACCGCACCCACTGCGCCGATGGAGCCGGGCTGGTCCGGGTTATCCACGAAAAGCATATACGGTACTGAAGGAGCCAGATCCAGCCAGTAGTCGTTAACTTTAACAATGTGGGGTTCGTTGCGCAGGGAAGTGCCGGCCAGGGTTACCTCCCCGCTGGTGGTGGTGAGGGTTACCGTGAGCAGGCTGGCGTACTCCGGCGCCTCGGAATGCTTCTGCTCGGTAACCCGCAGTCCCCGCCGCTGTGCCAGCACCGGAGCGTTAATCAGGTTTACCGGCTCGGAAGTTACCGGCAATAGCAGCCCGGCCAAAACCGCCGATTTAAGCACCAGGGTATCGTGCCGGGCAATCTCTCCGGCGCAGGAAATAGTAACCCCGTGAAACTGACCTGACGCCAGGCAAGTCAACAATTTACCCACCAGGGTAGCCACCGGCACGTAAGGGGCCAGCAAGTCCTGCGCTTCCGGCGCCATAAACGGGGCGTTAACCGTGTTGCGGGCCGTCTTTCCTTCCAGCACTGCCAGCGCCTGCTCGGCGGCTTCCACGGCTACCTCCCGCTGCGCCTCCCGGGTCGAGGCCCCCAAATGGGGTGTGGCCATTACCTTGGGGTGAGTAACCAGCGCCTGGTTTCGGGGCGGCTCCTGCGCGAAAACGTCCAGAGCCGCGCCGGCCAGCCGGTTCGCCTCCAGCGCCTCCAGCAGGGCGGCCTCATCCACCAGCTCGCCCCGCGCCACGTTAATCAGCCAGGCGTCGGGCTGCATCAAAGCCAATTCCCGGGCGCCCATCAGGTTGGCCGTAGCCGGGGTCAACGGGGTATGCAGGGTAACAAAATCCGACCGGGCCAACAGCTGGTCAAGCGGCAGCAGCTCCACCCCCAGGCGGCGCGCATAGTCCGGCCCGACAAAGGGGTCGTAGCCCAGCAGGCGCATCCCGAAGCTGGCGGCCCGACGAGCCACCTCTGAGCCTACCCGCCCCATGCCGACAATGCCCAGCCGCTTGTTGCGGACTTCGACGCCCATAAAGGCGCTGCGCCGCCATTCCCCCTGCTTCAGGGACTGATAAGCCTGGGGAATGTTGCGGGCCAGGGCCAGCATCAGGGCCAGGGAATGTTCGGCGGCGGCCACGGTATTGCCGATGGGCGCATTAACCACTGCGATACCGGCGCCGGTGGCGGCGGTCAAGTCGATGTTGTCCACGCCAATGCCGGCCCGGGCGATTACCCGAAGCCGGCGGCCGGCGGCGATTACCCGGGAAGTAACCCTGGTTTCGCTGCGAACCACCAGGCCGTCATAATCGCCGATAACCTGCTCCAGTTCTTCGGGTTTCATACCGGTAATAACGTCAACTGCCAGCCGGGCGCTTAACCGGTCAACCCCATCGCCGGCGATGGGGTCGGCAATCAGAACTCTGTCCATAAACCGTTCCTGTAATTGAATGAGGGTGTTCATATGATACACCATTGCCGCCGGCCCGGTTGTTAAAAGCCGGTAAAGGAGCCGGCCCTGGTCGCTGGCGCCCGGTTATGGCCGCAGCGCAGCCGGCTTTATCCGGCAAAAGGGGGCCGGGGCGCGCCCGGCAGGGGTGCAGCAGGCATAGCTGAGGCTGTTTGACGCCGGGAGGACTTACTCCACCGGCGCGGCCGGGCTGCCAATACGGCGCTCGGTGCCTTGAAACAGGCGCTGAATGTTGTCCCGGTGCTGCCAGATTATCACCGCCCCGCCCAGCAGACCATAAACCAGGTACAGGTAAGAACTGAAGCCCCAGGGGTTAAACCGGAACAAAACCAGCGCCAGCAGCGCCCCGCAAGCGGTGATTACCCCCAGGATGGAACCCAGGGACAGGTAACGGCTAATCAGACAGGTGGGAATAAAAACCAGCACGCCGGCAACGGCGGACACCGGCGACATTACGGCTAACCCGCCCAAACCCGGGGCAATGCCCCGTCCACCCCGGAAGCCCAGAAATACCGGCCAGTTGTGTCCGGCCAAAGCCAGCAGGCCGGCCAGCGCTTCAGCGGTGGCGTCGCCGATGAGGTAGCGCGCCAGCAGCACGGCGCCGATGCCTTTGGTCAGGTCCAGCAGCAGCACCAGCCCGGCCAGACGATAGCCGGCAGTGCGCAAGGCATTGGACACCCCAATACGTCCGCTGCCGTAGTCCCGAATATCTATGCCCCGGTGCAGGCAGATGACAACGTAACCCCAGGGCAGGGCGCCAATCAGGTAGGCCAGCGGCAGCGCCGCAGCGTAACGCCAGACCAGGGCCGCTTCAGACATGGTCAGCAGAATTATGGCCGCCAGCGTCGCCAGCAGCGGCACGGCCGCCAGCGTCGCCAGGGTTGCAGCGGTTAAACGGCCGTTCATCTTCGCTTGAACACCAGCTTCAGGTGGGTACGATCGAACCGGAACTTGTGCCGTATCCGGTTCTCCAAGTAACGTTGATAGGTAAAGTGTACCAGAGTGGGGTTGTTTACGGTAAAGAGAAAGGTGGGCGGATTGACGCCGACCTGGCTGACCCGGGTAATGCGGAGCGATTCGCCGCGCCGTCGTCCCCTGGCTTTGACCGGCGGGGGCGTATGGTCAGTCAACGCCTCGGCCAGCAGATACTGCAAGTCGCGCCCCGGAACCCAGCGCATCCGCTCCTGCCACAGGTCCAGAGCAGTGTTCAGCAAGGTCGTTATCCCCTGACGCTGCAAGGCCGACGTGAAGCAAATCGGCACATAGGGCATAAAGTGGAGCCGTTCCTGTACCCGGGCGATGGCTTCTTCCTCAGCGTAACGCTCGCCTGTCGGCATCAAATCCCACTTGTTAACCACCACAATTATGCCGCGGCCCATATCCCAAGCCAGGCCGGCGATATGGGCATCCTGAGCGGTGGCCAATTCAGCGGCGTCGGTTACCAGCAGGGTTATGTCGCTGCGATTGACTGCGTTGACCGAGCGCAGCACGCTGTATTTTTCGATGCCCGGCTTCACCTGCCCGGGGCGGCGGATGCCGGCGGTGTCAATCAGGGTAATGGAACGCCCCGAATAGGTCATCTGGGTGTCCAGGGCGTCGCGCGTCGTGCCGGCCACGTCGCTGACAATGGCCCGGTCCTGGCCCAGAACGGCGTTGAGCAGCATGGACTTGCCGGCGTTTGTGCGGCCTACGATAGCCAGCCGCAGTTCCGGCGCCGGCGTCGGGGAAGCCAGCTCCGAAGTCTCCGCCAAGCGGTCTTCGTCAAGCTCGCCCCTTTCTTCCCGGTAACCGGCCGGGGCCGGCAGATGATGGGTTACCCGCTCCATCAGGTCATAAATCCCGTAGTTGTGGTAGGCGCTGATCATCACCGAGTCAGGCATACCCAGCTGGTAGAACTCGGCAGCGGCGGCCTCCCTGGCGTCATTGTCAATTTTGTTAACGGCCAGGATAACCGGCTTGGCGGCCCGGCGCAGGCGGTCGGCAATTTCCAGGTCGGTAGGGGTCAGACCATCGACCGCATCGGTAACCAGGACGATTACGTCGGCGCCGGCCATGGCCATATCGGCCTGCTCCTGCACCATCCGGCGGATGTGGCCTTCCGGGTCCGACTCCAGCCCCCCGGTATCCACCAGAATAAAGCGGTAGTCCGCCCATTCCACCTCCGACATCAGCCGGTCCCGGGTGGTGCCGGCCACGTCGGAAACGATGGCATGGCGGCGAGCCAGGATACGGTTAAACAGGGATGACTTGCCCACATTGGGGCGACCCACTATTGCCACAATGGGCAGGGGACGCAGCTCTTCGCCGTTTAAGCCGCTTGCCAAATCAGTTTCACTTGCCATTTTCCTTTCCTGGCCGCAGGACACGCAAAAACCGCCAACAAAGCCAACAAGCCGGCCGGTCGATTTCGCAAAGTTTTCGTGTCCGTTAAGGTGAATTATGAATTAAGCAGAAATTCCAGAACCGCCTTTTGGGCGTGCTTGCGGTTGTGGGCCTGGGCATAAGCAATAGACTGGGGGTGTTCCAGCATTCCCGGGGGCACTTCCTCCCCATAGTGGGCCGGCATATCGTGCATAAAGTGAGCCGCAGGCCTGGCGGAAGACAGCAGGGCCGGGTCCACCGCATACCCTTGAAAGGCCGCCAACCGGGTTTCCCGTTCTGCTTCGTTGCCCATACTGGTCCAAACATCGGTATAAACAACGTCGGCGGCAGATACCGCTTCCAGCGGATCCCGCAAGGGCAGAACTGACGCAGCTCCCCGGGCGCGCCGGCGGGCCGCCTGCAAAGTGGCCTCATCCAGGTCGTAGCCCTCCGGAGATGCAATGGCAAAGTCCATGCCCACGGCCGGCAAAGCCAGGCACAGGCTCCGCGCCACGTTGTTGCCATCGCCGATGAAGGCCAGTTTGCGCCGCTGCAGCCCGCCCTGGTGTTCGGCAATAGTCAGCAGATCGGCCATAACCTGGCAGGGGTGTTCCCAATCGGAAAGGGCGTTGACCACCGGCACGCTGGCATACCGGGCCAGTTCTTCCAGGCTTCGGTGAGAGTTAACCCGGGCAATAATGCAATCCACGTAACCGGAGAGAACCCGGGCCACGTCGGAAACCGGCTCCCGGACGCCCAGCCCTACTTCCTCCGGCCCCATGTAAAGAGAATATCCGCCGAGTTCATGGATGCCCGCCATAAAACTCGCCTTGGTGCGCAGGGACGGTTTCTCAAAAAGCAATGCCATCTTTTTGCCCCGCAGAATCCGGCCGGCACTGGCCCCATCGAGGCCTTTCAGCGCTAAAGCCCGACGCAGAAGGGCGGTGGTGTTCTCGGCTGAAAGGTCGGTTACAGACAAAAAATGTCGGATAGCTGGCATGGCTGGCAATCTCCTGACTCGGAAATGATAGCACAAACCCCTTTCCCGTGATACATTTACGCTGCCGCCGGCAGCCAGTTTACCGCAAAGCATGCAAATAGCCGGGCGTGTTATGCCTCCGGTTTCATTCGAGGCCGGTTAACGCCGGCGAATACCCAAGCGTACCGGCCTTCCGATTTTCCCTTTTCAGCGCCGGTTCGTCCCGATGGTCGGCTTGGTAGGCCGCTCTGACTTGTTCTTGCCGGGTTAATCCTGTTAACCTTGAGCCGGCAATTTCACGGCGCGGCAATTCTGCAGCGGGCGGTTCCGGTGGCCGCTTGCCCGTTACCAGGGCCGGCCGCCGTTCCGGGCGCCGGCCTTGCTATCAGCAACCCGGTACGGCAGAGCGGGAGCGCTTTTCACTGCGCCCCGGCGGTTCGCGCCGGCAGGAGCGGCAGGTATGACAACGTTGAACCCCGGCATTGCCCCGGGACTTAAAGGGCAGCGGCAAACCCTGGTATGCGAACACAACGTGGCCGGCCACGTGGACAAGTTCAGCACGCCTTCCATGATTGGCTTGATGGAGCGCGCCGCCATAGCGGCCATTGACCCATACCTGGCAGAAGGCCAAACCTCGGTGGGTTTTGAGGTGAATGTGCGCCACCTGGCCCCTTCAGACCTGGGGGCAACGGTTACCGCCTGGGCCGAACTGCTGGAAGTCAGCCGCAACCGGCTGAGTTTCCAGGTAGAGGCCTACGACGGTGAACGCAAGATTGGGGAAGGCACGCACCGGCGGGCCATCATCGACCGAAGTCGCTAATCGCCGGCGTGGGGCGCCGGCTCAAGCGCCGGTTTCGACAGGGGACGTTCCCCGGTCAATCAGGTGAGTCTTTGGTGAACCGACGCGTTCACCGGCAATTGAACGACGCCAACCTCCGGGGCAGGGAATATGCCCGCCCCGGAGGTTGGTCGGAACTGGCCGCCGGGTACTACAGATTGAGCTGCGGGTCCATATACTCGTGGTCTTTCTCGTAAACCTGAACCCGGTTGCGCGCCGTGTCGCAGACCAGAAGCAGGTTGTTTTCCCGGTCAAAGGTACAGGCGACTGGCCGGACGAACTTCCGCTGTTGTTCGTACAGGTCGGGCACCCGGCGGCGGGCCTTAACCATATCCGGGTTGGCATCCAGGCCCATCTGCCCCCACTTGGAAACATCCACCGCATCCCCTTCCAGGTACGCTATGGGGAGACCTTCCGGTTCGTAAATAACCACCCGGTCATTCATACAGTCAACGACATAAACATCGCCGTCCCCGTCAACGCAAACGTCGGTGGGATACTGCAAGGCCGCCTTGCCGTTGATTGTGTGGGTGAAAGTGCGCAGGTGCGTGCCGCCGGGGGTAAACTTCTGAACCCGGTGGTTGCCCCAGTCGGCCACGTAAAGGTCGCCGTTATGGTCAATGGTGATACCGTAGGGCATTTCCAGCTCGCCCTCGCCACTGCCCTTGCTGCCGAAGCCGCCCAGGTATTCGCCATCCCTGCTGAATTTCTGAATACGGCTGTTGAAGGCATTGACAATCCAGAGGTTGTCATCGGCATCGAAGGCCATGCCGGCCGGCCCATTCAGCTGACCTTCGGCCTCCCCCTTCTGGCCGAAGCCGTGCAGTGGGTTGCCATCGGCGTCAAAGACGGCGACCCGGCACTGCCATTCGTCGGCGACGTAAACCTTGCCCTCCTGGTCAACGGCCACGCCGGAAATCCAGGTAAAGGTAGTGGGTTCATCACTGCCATAGGCCAGGCCCTGCCGCCCGAACTCGCCCAGGTATTCCTGGTCAACGGTAAACTTGGTAACCCGAATGCCGCCGGGGTTCTGTTCGGTGGCCCGGTTGGTAACGTAAAGCACGCCGTCCCTGGCGGTGGCAATGCTGACCGGCTGGCTGAACCCCATACCGGCGGCGCCATTGCGACCGATATTGTGGCTGTAAAGCCAGGCGCGGCCGGCGGCTACAGTATTCTGTGCCATGTTCGCCTCCTTTTAGCGTTGGTATTTCGGAAAGAGAGCCGGGGAACCGCCCCGGTTGGGAAAGTTCACCCGGCCCCCGGCTCAATCCCCGCAGTCGTATGGTGGCAACTCGCTTGAGCGCCAGGCCTTTCAGCCGGCGATTACTTCAGGCAGCTCATCTTCTCGAAGTTGCCGTTGACGATGGGGGCAGCGTCCACGCCGAACCAGTCTTCCACGATGGTGCTGTAAGCGCCGCGGAAGTCGTAGTTGGGAACCAGGTCGCCCTGTTCCAGGTCTTTGGCTTCCCGGGACGGGTATTCGCCGTACATTCCGCCCTTGACCGAATCGCCGATGACGAAGGCCACGCCGGCGGCGCCGTGATCCGTGCCGGAACCATTATCGCGCACCCGGCGGCCAAACTCGGAGAACAGGTACATAATCACGTTCTCGCCGGTGTTATGCTCTTTCAGGTCTGCAAAGAAAGCGGAGATGCCTTCCGACACGTCCTTCCACAGCTGCGGGTGGGCCGCCGCCTCGCCGGCGTGGGTGTCGAAGCTGGCGTGCTGGGTATAGAAGACCCGGGTCCCCAAATCGGCCAGGTAAACCTGGGCAATATCGCGCAGATGCTGGGAGATGGCGGAACCGGGATACTCCACGCCGGAGGAGTAGCGCTCCGGGGCAACTTTAACAATATCGGCGCCAATCATCGCCTCCGTGCCGGTGGAGCGCAGGTAATCGGTTACAAAGCTGCCGCCAACGGTGGGGGAATACATCCGGCTGAACAGGTCCAGGGCCTTGGCCCGCTGTTCCTGGTCGCTGATGCCGGTGAGCAGGCCATAGGTTCCCAGGTCGGAAATGGCGGCAACCGGAACGCCCGGCACCGCCAGGGCGCGGGGCAGGCCATGCCCGAAGTTGATGGCCGTCAGCACATTTTCCTTGTTGGGGTCCAGTTCCCGGGCCAGGCGGCCAGCCCACCCTTCCGTTCCCACCTTGTCCGGCTCGCAGGTATGCCAGATGTCCATGGAGCGGAAGTGGGAGCGCGGGGAATCGGGGTAGCCAATGCCGTGGATTACCGCGACCTTGCCCTGATCATACAACTCCTTGACCGGGCCCATGGTGGGCATAAAGCCAAGTGCGTCGTCCACCTTGATGATGTCATCCACCTTGTAGCTCACGTTAGGGCGGTTGTCGTGATACAGCGGGTCGCTGTAGGGAATGACCGTATTGAAATAGTCGTTGCCGCCGGTAAGCTGCAAAACGACAATGACCGGGTCTTTCTTCGTCGAAGTCATTATTCCTCCTTTTCTGCTCACTCTGCGAGGCAAGCCCCCGAGGGGATTTGGGTGAGCCAGGCCCACCCGGACTGCCATAAGGAAATCAGGCGAACTGGAACTCGGTGGTTGCGCCAATCAGGGCCATCACTTCGGCGATGCGGGTGGCAGCGGCGGCCTCATCGCTCCAGTCCAGGTTGCCGCCGGTCTGCACATGGTGGTTCAACTGCTCCCGGGTCGCCTCGCTGAGTTCCAGGAAGCCCATGTGGTCCAGGCAGTGTTCCAGCAACTGGGCCGGAGTGGTAACGTTATCGTTTTTCATCCGGGCGATGATGCCCTGCATGCCGGGGAGAGCGGTCTGGTTGACGCTGTCAGCAACGAAGTTGATGCGGGCCAGCAGGGAACCGCTGTTAATCCACTCAGAGCCGGTATGCCAGCCTTCCACGCTGGGCGGGTCCAGAATATCCTGACCCATATAGCCGGGTTCCCGGCAAATCCGGGCCAGCCCCGGGTCCGGGAAATTGTACAGGCCGACCATCTTCATGGTGCTGGCAACCACTTCCGCCGGGCTCTTAATCTTGGAAAAGCGGGCGTTCTTGAAGAACTCGGACTTGAACATGAAGCGCAGCACTGCCCGAATCTCGTAACCGGATTCCTCGAAGACATTGCACATCATATCCAGCGCTTCCTCGTCCCGGGCCGGCTCAATGGTCCAGGCGGGAACCTGCGGCTCATCGGCCACGAAGAAGTTATACAGGTGGCGGCAGATGAAGCGAGCGGTGGCCGGCTCCTTTACCACAATGTCAATAATGTCTTCCCCGTCGAAGTCGCCGGTCTGACCCAGGAACGTCTTGTCGTCAAAGTCGTGATCCTCCTCCCGGTACTCGAAGCGCCAAGGGTAACGGCCGTAGGGCTGGCGAGGCAGTTTGGGGGTGATGGTCCAGCCGGTGAAGGCGCGCGAGGCCTCGCGCACGTCCACCTCGGTGTAATTGCTGACGCCCATAGAGAAGAGTTCCAGCAACTCGCGGCCCCAGTTTTCGTTGACGGCGTCCCGGTGGTTCTCGTTGTTGTCCAGCCAGTAAATCATGGCCGGGTTGCGGGACAACTCCAGCAGCAACTCCCGATAGTTGCCCATCCCTTTTTCCCGGAACATTTCAATCTGGGCAAGCATCTGGTCGCAGTTGTCCAGCTTGGAGTTTCCGGTGGCGAACACGTGGTGCCAGAAGAGGGCCATCTTCTCTTCCAGTGGCTTGTCGGTGCTGACCATATTATAGAGCCAGTTGGCCTGCCCCATAACCGGGTTGCCGCCGGGGAGCAGGGAGCCTGGGTGGTAGCGAAGCAGCAACTCGCCCCGACCGCCATGCCGGTCTGCGGGAGGATCCACCAGTTCATCCACCACCGCATCATAGCCTTTGGCGGCCAGAGCCTCCAGTTCTTCCCGATTGGCGCCGAAACCGGCGCGCCGCATCAGGTGGGCCATTAACGCCAAGTTTTCTTTGTTTGACATCCGATGCCTCCTTCTCGAATGTTTGCTGCCGGGGGTCTTAAGCCTTTGTGCTGATTGGGATTTTAAGACAGCCGGAAGGGTCTGTCAACTGATTTTCAGTTTTTGTAAATACTGAATGACTTCTAATAGTCAATATAATTTAGAAATAGTTGAGCCGCACCGGTTGAGGCTGGCATGACGGGGCTATTATAAACCCGTTGCTCCGCCGGGGGCCAGGCCTCTGAAGGCGCTTCAGGAGGGCCAGCCACGCCTTCGGCCTGACGGAACGGTAGCTGCGGGATGAAATTACCAGCCAATGCTGCCCTTGCTCCGCCGGTAGAAAGGCGTTATCGCCGCCATTCAGAGCTTGCCCAATGACGGCCCTGAGGCAGGAGAGCGGAAGGTACGCTGCCTCGATATTCATGGGGCCTCGGGGCGTACGAAAGAACCGGCTGCCAGCCCGACTTCCCCGGCCGTCCCGGTTCTGAACCGGAGCGGGCCGGAGCGGTTACTGCCAGTAATCGGCCAGGGCCAGAAGCATGCTGCCCATATGGGGATGCGCCGGCTCCACATCTACCGCGAGGCCCGCTTCCCGCAGCCGCCGGCTGCATACCGGCCCCACCGAGGCTACTACCACGCCGGGAGCGGCGCCGCTGCGGCCCTCCCGGCGGTCGGCCCCCAGGCAATCCCGCAAGGCCGGCTCCTTGCCGGCCCTGGCGGCGATGGTCAGCAGGTTGCCCACCTGGGGCTGGCTGGTAAAGGCAATGGCGTCAATCCCGCCTTTGGTCAGCGCAGTCAGCATAGCCAGCACCGGGGCTTCGTCGGCGGGCAGCCCCCAAGTATAAAGGCTCACTTCCCGCACCCGGGCGCCCCGTTCCACCAGGTACTGTACCAGGGGACGATTGGGGCCGCCGTAGCGCTGTAAGGCCACCACCCGGCCGGTCAGCACCTGGTCTTGCAGCGCGTTAATCAGGTCGGTGGTAGTATAAGGTTCCGGGGGCATAAGGTCGATCTGAATCTTGTACTTACGGAGCGCGCGTCCCGGTTTGGGGCTGCGGGCGATAACGGTCAACCGCTCCAGAGCCTGAAGGAACTCATCCCGGCGCCCCATGGCGGCAGCGGCGGCAACCAGGGCCTCAGTACCCACGCCGGTAAGCAGTATTACGGCATCAATCTGCCCGGCGCAGGCATCCAGTATCAGCTGCTGCACCTCCGGGCTGTTGTGGCAGTAAACCTCCTGTAACGCCGGCGCCGGGTAGGGAATGCCGCCGTGCCGTTTAATCAGCCCGGCCATTTCCGAAGCCATGCGCGCTTCCACGAATGCAATCGTCCTGCCGTCCAGCGAAGCCAAGTCAAACCCCTTCCCAAACAAAATCCGCGAAGCGCGCCCAGCGCCGCCGGGGAACATGTCCTGCCGGGGCGGCTGCGGGCATGGTTCCGTGGCGCCGACCGACGGGGTTAAACCGCGCACTCGCCTTCGCCCCGTTCCAGGACATAGTTGTTAGTCCGCTCCCAATCCACATACATGTCGCTGCCCGCCTGGCCATTAGCCGCCGCTTCCTGGGCGGCGGCGGCGATGGCGGTCATCTCGGCCACTCCCACCCGATCCAGAAAGTCATTAAAGCGCTCCCCGTCCTGGCGGTGGTCTTTATAATAAGCGGCAATTTCGCGAACCACGCCGGGCGCCAGCCTGGCCGGAACCTTCACCCGGGGAATGCGCGTGCCGATGCGGGAATCTTCCACCCGATTGTCGCCGTAGTTGCCCCCCAGAAACAGTTCATAAGCGGGAACCTGACTGCCGTCCGGCCCTTTGATGGCCGCCCCGTGGAACCCGATGTTGGCGATGTGGTGCAGACCGCAACCGTTGGGGCAGCCGCTCATCTTGATGCGAATACCCTTAACCCCGTCGTCCTGAAGCAGCCCGTCCCAGGAACCCAGTTCCTCGCGGACAGCCTTGGCCAACCCCATGGAAGAGGTAATGCCCAGCTTGCAGCTGTCGGTGCCGGGGCAGGACACTACATTGGTGATCGAGTGGGCGCCCGGCTCGTTCAGTTCAATGGCGCCCAGGGCTTCCCAGACCTGGTACAGATACCCATCGGGCACCCACCGCAAAGCCAGGTTCTGCTCCTGGGTAGCGTTGGCCCGCCCACCGGTGCAGCGGCGCACTATTTCAGCCAGCCCGCGGAATTGGGCGGGGGAAAGGTCCCCCCGAACCGGCTTAACGTACACAATGTTGTACCCGGCCTGCTTTTGCGCCGCCACATTGGTTTCCCGCCAGTAGTTATACTCGCTGCGGCCATGGTGTCCATTGCCGGCAACGGCGGCCACCGCCTCCGGTGGAGTTTCCCGGTAAATCGACTCATCCGCCAGGTAAGGCCCGGGGGCAATGGGGCCAATTACGGCCAGTTCATCCTCTACCAACTGGCGGAAGGCGTCCAGGCCAATGCGGTCAATCAGCACCTTCAGGCGGGCCATCATCCGGTTCTTGCGCAGGGAAACGGCATTGTTGAAAACCGTCCAGACCGCCAGAGCCAACCGCAGGTAGTCCTCTTCGGGCAGAAACTCGTACAGCGGCCTGGCCAGACGGGGCATTATGGAAGTGCCGCCGCCCACAAACACCTTGAACCCCCGCCGTTGCTCTCCGTCCACCTCCCGAAGCTGGGCAACGAAAGTCAGGTCCTGAATTGCCGCAGCCACGGTATCCCGGCAGTCGATGCCGGTAAAGGCCGTCTTGAACTTGCGGGGAAAGGATTGGGTAATGGGGTGGCGGACGCCAAACCGGACATAGCCGGCGAGGTAAGGGGTCGGGTCAAAAATCTCGTCGGCGTCCACCCCGGCGGTGGGTGAACCAACCACATTGCGGACGGTATTGCCGCAGGCTTCCCGGCTGGTCAGCCCAACCGTACCCAGCAAACGCAGCACCTCCGGGCATTGGGGCAGGGGTATGTGGTGGAACTGAACATTCTCCCGGGTGGTGATGTGGCCCTTTTGCAGCGGCGCCCAGGTTTCAGCGATCTGCCCCAAAACCTCCAGGGCGTCGGCAGTCAGGATGCCGCCAGGGATTTTGACCCGGATCATCTGAACGTCGGCCTGACGCTGCCCATATACCCCTTGCCGCAGCCGAAAGGGGGTAAACTCGGCGTTGTCCTGCTCCCCCGACTGGTAGCGGGCCGCCTCGGCCTCGAAACGCTGCACCTCGCTTTCCATGAAAGGTATTATGCCCGGAGCAGAGCGGGCCGACTCCAGACTTTCGCGGTAGATTTCCTCCTGGGTTGGCGCCTGGGAATGGTCTGTTCTGGTGGTCACCTCGGCCTCCTGTTGGTGCAATGGCTTTGACTGGAAAGGGACTCAGTCCGGGGCCTTTCCCGGTTTGCTTTCAGGCAAAACAAAACCCACCAGGCAGCAAATAAACCTGGTGGGCGCTAAGGCGTCTCTTAAAAGACCGGCAAGACTGACCCGCCCCCTATGTGGGCGGACAGGTACAGGCGCAGCGGCAAAGGTTAAAAACAGTCATCTACCGAAGTCTAACCCTGGACACCCGGTTTGTCAACCGGTTTTGGATAATAAAGCCGGAATTGCATTGTGCATTATGATACAGCTTACCTGGCGGCGATTGCCCGGCCGCTCCCGGCGCCCCATACTTTCGTTGACACCCTGGCCCGGCTCCGCCTATAGTAATTTCATAGCCTGGGGGCAGGAGGCTCGGGAGTGGCCGGCGCAGTTGATTATGACCTTCTTGTCGTTGGCGGCGGTCTGGCAGGAATGACCGCCGGCATGTATGCCGCCCGCTACGGCCTGGCCACCGGCCTGGTGGAACGGATGATGGGCGGCGCGCAGATAATCAACGTGGCGCGCATTGAGAACTTCCCCGGGTTCCCGGAAGGCGTTTCCGGGGCGGAACTGGCCCCCGCCCTTCAGGAACAGGCGATGCACGCCGGCGTGGACTTTATCATGGACGAAGCCGCCGAGGTGGTCAGAGCCGGCGACTGGAAACTGGTTAAAGGGGAAGGAGGCCAGTACCGGGCCCGGGCAGTGGTCATTGCCACCGGCTCGCGTCTGCGGCCGGCCGGCATTCCGGGAGAGGAGGAATTCCGGGAGCGGGGCGTATCCCACTGCGCCACCTGCGACGGGCCCTTCAGTATGGGGCAGACGGTCGGGGTAGTCGGCGGCGGCGATTCGGCGGCGGATGAAGCCCTGACCTTAACCGAGTATGCCGAGCGGGTGCTGCTTTTCCACCGCCGGGACCGGCTGCGGGCGCAGCAGGTATCGCAGAACCGCCTGCTGGAGCACCCGAAGATTGAAATCCGCTGGAACACCATCGTTACCCGGGTGCTGGGCGATAATGCTGTTGCCGGCGTCCTGGCCCGCCACCTCGGTTCCGGCCAGGAAACCAGGGTGAACTTGAACGGCCTCTTCATTTACGCGGGGCTGGAGCCTAATTCCGACCTGGTTCAGGGGCTGGTGGAACGGGACCGGGGCGGCCACATACCGGTCAACCTGGACATGGCAACAGCCGAGCCCGGGTTGTACGCCGCGGGCGACGTTCGGCAGCGCTCGTCGGCCCAGCTGGTCGCGGCGGCCGGCGACGGCGCCACCGCCGCCCTCGCCGCCTTCAAGTATTTGCGGGGCCGCGGTTAACGTGTCTTCGCCAAAGCCGCCGGGCGAAAAGGTTGCAGCGCAAGCAGCTTCAGCCGGGGCCGAGGCTGCAAAAGGGCGGCCAGCCGACGGCGGCCCGGATGAACGTTCCCGGTCCTGGTTCATCGGAACCGACCCGCAGCAGGCGCGGCGGCGGATGCTTTACGGCGGCATCGCCGGCCTGACTGCGGCCGGCATCAACCTGGTGGTGGCGGTTATCACCTACTGGGGCGATGGCAGCGTGGCCGGCGTCATCCAACCGGGGGAATGGGCTTTCCTGTTTGTCCTTGCCGAAGCCGCCCTGATGACCGTACTGTCCATAGCGGTTTTGCGGCGCAGCCGGAGGGCAGCGGCCTTACTGCTCGGCTACCATCTGGTCAGCAAACTGATTCTTTTCGGGTTGGCCGCCTGGGGGCTGGGCCCGGGCGCCCTGCGCTCCATTCCCTTCCACCTGGTATTTGCCTACCTCTTCTTCCAGGGGTGGCGCGGCGCCCTTGCCTGGCATCGCCTGACGCGCCCCGCCTACCCTACCAAACCGGCCGAGGAATGAACCCCGTCCGTCCCGAAAAGCGGAAACACCGCAACGGTACTCCAACCGTTGCGGTGTTTCTTTGCGGTTTACCCGGCGTCGGAAGCAAGGCCGGCCGCTGGACCGGCATCGACCATCCCCCAATCCTCTTTCTGCCCGGAGCAGTGAAAGCCGCCATCCTTTTCATCCGAGGCAAGACCGTTGCTGAAGCCAGCCGGCAGCGTCCTGGTTAGCGTATCGTCCCATCATCTCCCTTCAGGCGAGGAAAGCCTGCCGAAGCCAGCCGGGCTTCTACTGGGAAGGCACTCATTCCCTTCATGCGTGGAAAGAATGGCATACCATGCGCCCCGTGTTTGACAGCAACGGTTCATCCCTTTCATGCAGGGAAAGCCTCCGCCAACCACCGAGAGCGTTTTTCGGTGATTACCGCCCTTCATCCGGGGAAAGACCGGCCATGCTCAAAGCTGTGGGCTCGGCAGCTAATTACCGCCCCTTCATCCGGGGAAAGACCCCTTCGGCGAACCTGGTCAGCTGATTCTTGAACACCTCTTGAGGCATGCCCATCACCGCCCCCAGGTTCACCCGCTCCACCCCCGGATAATCCTCCTCCACGCTCATCAAATGCTCGGCAATCTGCTCCGGCGGGCCGCACAGCCATACCTTGTTCTCCACCGCCTCTTCCAGAGTGGGCAACTGCACGCCCCGGGGTCGGCCCGGCCGGGCAACCACGTCAATCTGCTCCTGGCTCAGCCGCATCAGGCCCAGAGGCGCCGCAAACTTCATAGCCTCCTCAAAATAGGGCCGGGCCGCTTCAATCGCCTTTTCCCGGGTATCGCCGATAAAGAACCGGTAGCCCAGGGCCACGTCTTCGCCCAGAGCCAGTTCCCGGCCATGGGCCGCCGCCGCCTGCTGGTACAAGGTCATCCGTTCCCGCAGCGCCGGTTCCGGGGTGTTGGCAATCAGCGCCTTGATCCCCATTCGGCCCATAAAGTCGATGCCCTTGGGGTTGCCGCTGACCAGGGGCTGCCAGATTTCCACCGGCTGGCTGACGGGACGGGGCACCAGGCTGAGTTTTTCCAGCTGGTAGCCCCGGTAGGGTACTGCGGCGGGGAACTGGTAATGCTTGCCCTGGTGCGAGAAAGATTCCTGAGAAAAGGCCTTGACCAGCACCTCCACCTGTTCCTCAAAGAGCTCCCGGTTGGCGTCGCCATCCAGCATAGGGGCGGCGAAAGATTCCACCTCGCGGGTATGGTAACCTCGCCCCACGCCAAAGATAACCCGGCCGCCGGTCAGAATATCGGCCATAGCATAATCCTCGGCCAAGCGCAGCGGGTGCCACATCGGGGTAATATTAAAACCGCAGCCGTACTTCAGCCGCCGGGTATGGCCGGCCAGATAAAGGCTGAGCATCAGCAGGTTGGGAATACATTCATAGCCTTCCGTCTGGAAGTGGTGTTCCGCCATCCAGAACTCATCATAGCCCAGGCCCTCCAGGTGGCGGGAAAAGTTCAGGGCCCAGTCGAAGGCCTCGGCCAGCCTTTCGTTGGGATAGCTCCGGTCGTTGGCCGGGGTGCCCTCAAAGCCCAGGTTATCATCGACGACATGCCCGGCATAGGAAGCGCTAAAGCTGCGAAACATAGGTTATACCCTCTGCATCAGGTCTGGCTGTCTTCGGCCTAGCCCGCTTGGGGGCCGGCTGAAGAGCGGCTGCTTGGGCTGCTATTTTACCCCGCCGGCGGGGGCGCCGGGGCGGGGTTGGGCAGGCACTATTTAAGCATTGTCATTCAAGGATTTCCTCCTCCACGTATCGTTGAAACCTTTCAACCGTGGAAAATACTCGGAATCCCAAATCGCTCGCTGCCTTTACATCACCAGGGTCCTCGTTAATCATCATAGCCACCGGCTGGCTAAGCCCTACTTGCAAGCCGTCTGGCCAAGCCAAGTCCAAGACAGCGACGGGTTCTTCGCCGCTTTTCCCGAGTAGCTCATAGGCTCTTAGACCGGAGGGCAGTCCATGTTCACGAATGAACAGGTTGATACTATCCAAAAGGCTTTCCTCATCGTTTGGGTCAAAGACGCTGACGTTTAAGACAGGAAGATCGGTAACCTGTTGGATTGCCACCGGTGGCGTACTAGCAGGTGGTATATTGCCCTGTTTGAGAGTATCCAGCATCTTATTGGCCGCCTCTGCCAGAAGGCGTTGCCGTGCTTCCAGGAAACGGTGATAGTTTTCACCCTTCCATAGTTCTGGTTCCATAGGGATCCACTGTGATTCCAAAGCACCTGGCCAATTAGCTGCTGCTTCCGGCATATATTTTACTGGTGGCTTGGCGCCAATGGCCTGGTTCGTCTCTCGTGTTTGGAACGCTATATTACCCATGTTATTGATGTCTCGTGAAGACACCTTATTTTTCTGCAGGTATGCTTTGGGGAAGATGTGGTGCATCTCCAGGTTGGTATGGCTGCCCAAACTGTGATGGCGGAGCTGATTGCCCGTACCCCAATCCCGACCATCTTGTACTCGGGTCATGATATACAGCAGGGGGTAGAATCTGGCGTTGGTGTAGCTCATGTTAAAGTTCTCGTGGGTAACTATCCGTTCCCCCTGGCTTACTCGCAGGTTTGTCAAAAGACCGGTTATCGGGTCTTGCTGTGATAGTGCCCCAAGGTCTTGGTTGATGACGGTTTCGGATTGTCCGGAGAACCGGCCCCAGATAGCTACACTTACGTACCAATGAAACAACCGGGCCATTGTTGCTTGATCGGGGAAACTTCCGCCACAGTCTGACAGGTATTTGACCATTACTGAAAATGCTTGTTTACTGTTAAACAAGCGGTCATGATCCATAAAGAGGTGGCTGCGCATCGCTTCTAGCAGTCGATCTACAGCGCCCTCCGCCTTTCGAAGGCCTGACTGAATAGCCTCCACTCCGGCTTTTTCCGGCTCCAGCCGCTCAAACTCGGAGCTCTCGGTGATGATTGCGTTCATGCAGCGCAACAGCCAGTCCAAGTTAGCGTCGAACCCTGCTGACTGCCACTTGGACGTTCGTTGCTGCATTGCATTTCGCGCTTCCGGCCAATGCGCCCCAATGCGGGCAAGAGTAAGGTCGCCCTTTGATAACTTCGTCCCGCCCGAATTTATCCGGTTAAATATATCCACGACTATATCAGTGGTCTTATCGTCACCGGTAATTTCCGAGATATACAAGTCAGTCTGTTGAATGTTTTGCACTTTTGTGGCATTTGCCAAGTATGCACCCAACTTCTGACCGTACTCATCAGGGTTGTTGGCGAGTCGTCCAATCAATCCCGTGTAGCCGGACGAATCGAAAATGTCAGTAACTTTAACCCACAAAGGGTTATTGCGCATTTTGGCCTGCGAATAGAACTCAAAGTCCTCGCTGTCAAGGTTGAAGTACAATCCTTCGAAGGCCCTGGAATTGCCGTCAAAGAAAACTGGTGGCTTGCCTTTGATTACCCCATACAAACTGGTCAATCGTTGTTGACCGTCCAGGAGTAAATCAATCGGGCCTGTTTGCTGAAGCTGGTCGCCCTTTGTGTCCACTTGCCCTACTCGGGTAGTCCACGTTAGCAAGGAACCTACTGGGTATTCCTGATACAGAGAATTCATCAGGTCTTTAACCTGCGACCTTTTCCACACATAGCCACGTTGAAACACTGGCAAGGCTAGGGAACCATTGTCAATGTTGTTGATAATGTCAATAATTTTCAAGGTTCACTCCTCCTGCAGGTTAGGTGATTATGCTCCAGAGAAACATTGCCATTGCAATTTTTGTCTTTACCCCGCCGGCGGGGGCGCCGGGGCGGGGTTGGGCAGTTCCACGCCCAAAGTAGCCGGGAAGACGCGAATTATCTCTTCCACCGACCACCGTCCGTTCTTGTGCATCGTCTTTACCGGCTCCGGTTCGTTGAGCAGGCTGACCAGGCCGGCGGTAACGTAAAAGACGTGTCCGTTAACGTGGGCCGCCTCATCCGAGGCCAGCCAGGTGGTAAAAGGAGCCACATCCTCGGGCTGCCCCCGCAGGCCGCCCACATTGCCGCCGCTCAAGCCCCGCGCGGCCCGCAAATCCAGGGCTTCATCGGGTACGCTGCCAATCATCCTGGTTTGAGCGCTGGGGGCAATGGAGTTGGCCGTAACCCCGTAGCGGCCCATGTCCCGGGCCACCACCCGGGTGAAACCGGCGATGCCGTCCTTGGCGGCGCCATAGTTGGCCTGCCCCGAATTGCCGTAAAGCCCCGAAGTGGAACTGAAGGTAATTACCCGCCCGGAACGCTGCTGCCGGAAAAGGATACAGGCGTGCTTGACCACGGTAAAGGTGCCTTTAAGATGCACGGCGATAACGTCGTCCCACTCCTGCTCGCTCATATTGAAAATCATTCGGTCGCGCAGAATGCCGTGGCAGGTTACCACTGCGTCCAGCTTGCCGAAGCGGTCAATGGCGGTCTGCACTATTTTCTCGCCGCCCTCCATGGTGACCACCGACTCCTGGCAGGCCACGGCTTCGCCGCCGGCATCCTTTATTTCCGCTGCCACCTGCTCGGCAACCGACTGGTCAAAGCCGCTGCCATCCAGGTTAACGCCGGGGTCAGCCACCACCACCCTGGCGCCCTCGGCGGCCATTTGCAGCGCCACGCCCTTGCCTACGCCCCGGCCCGCGCCGGTTACAATCGCTACTCTGTTTTCAAGAAGATTGGGCATTTATACGCTCCGGTTGTTTCTGGTCTGCCGTCATAAAGCGCCGCGCCGGGTTTAAGGACACCAGGCCCGGCCTCCCGTTCACCAATCGTTGAACCCTGGGCGTCCCGCCGGCCCTCTCGCATTCCAACGCAGAAAAGAGCCTCAAAAAAGGTTCTGGCCGGGAATATGGCTTCCCGGCGCGGCCGGTATGCCCCATGTCTGCCGGTTAACCGCGAGGCGGCGCAGGATTGTAAATGCCCCTGGTCAGGTGGTTCCTGGACTGGGAGGCGATGTCTGCCATGTTCCAGTGGCCTTCCTGATAGATGGAGCGTTCCGGGCGGGGCTGGGACATCAGGGAAATCTCACTGGCGTAAACCAGGAAGGTTTGCCCGTTAACGTTAGCCGCATAATCGCTGGCCAGATAGCAAACAAAGGGGGCTATGTCGTCCGGGTCCATAACCTCCGGCTCGTTGCCCTGGTCCAGAGGCTGCACGCCGCCCCGGGCCCGGATTTCCGCTGCGCTGTCCGGAATGGCGCCAATCATCCGCGTGGTAGCCCGGGGAGCAATGGAGTTGGCCGTAACCCCGTAGCGGCCCATATCCCGGGCCACTACCTTGGTGAAACCGGCAATGCCCGACTTGGCCGCCCCATAGTTGGCCTGGCCGGAATTGCCCTGCAAGCCGGACTGGGAGCTGAAGGTAATGACCCGGCCCGACCGCTGCTGCCGGAACAGGATGCAGGCGCTTTTGACCACGCTGAAGGTGCCCTTAAGGTGCACGGCGATAACGTCGTCCCATTCCTGCTCAGTCATGTTGAAAATCATCCGGTCGCGCAGAATGCCGGCGCAGGTTACCACTATATCCAGCCGGCCAAAGTTATCGATGGCGGTCTGCACTATTTTCTCGCCGCCCTCCATGCTGGCCACCGATTCCTGGCACGCTGCCGCCACCCCGCCTTCCTGGCGGATTTCCGCTACCACCTGTTCGGCGATGGACTGGTCAGAACCGCTGCCGTCCACGTTAACGCCGGGGTCTGCCACCACAACGCTGGCGCCTTCCTGCGCCAGCAACTTCGCCACGCCGCGCCCCACGCCGCGGCCGGCGCCGGTAACGATGGCTGCCTTGCCCGTCAGAATATCTGCCATTTCCAACCCCTGGTTCCGTTTAATGTTATGCCAAACGCCGCAGGGCGCCGGGCCGCTGGTGAATGCACCGATAACATCGGTGTGCCGCCGGTTTTCATAAATAAAGGACTGGCGCCTTCCGGTTCCCTGCCGGGAATGCCGCCGGAGGCAGGGGACGCCGTCCGGCAGCCTTTAGTCCGAAGGCCGGCCCCACCGCTGGGGAGGCATTCCCGGCGAAGCGGAGGGCAATTACTCCTGTCGGCTTGGCAGAATTACGGTGGCGCTGCCCGGCGTAGTGTTTTGGCCTTCCCGATTTTCCAGCCAGAGGGAACAATCCACCAAATGCAGCCCGTCCTCCTGATACTTGCGGGTTACCGTCCCCCTGGCGGTAACCGGGCTGCCGGGCGAATCCATGCTCCGATACTGGCACTGAAGCCGTTTCAAGGTTCCCCGGGAACCGATCCAGTCGGTAACCAGCTGACCCAGAAAAGCGTTCTTCAATGCGCCGTGCAGAATCGGGCCATCCAGCTTATTGCCAATGGCAAAGTCCTTGTCATAGTGAATTTCGTAGAAATCCCCCGAAGCCCCGGCATACTGGACCAACTGTCGGGTGCCAGGTTCCTTAACCAGCGGGGGCAGTTCCATACCCTCGGTTACATCTTCCCAATAAACTTGTCCGGACATACTCCCGCCTTTGCCGGCCCTGCGTCCGTCGGGTTGGCGCAGTCAAAAGCAGCCGGTATGGGGAAGGCCGCAAAACTGCCGGGCAATGCAACTAATATGCGATTAAAGTGTTGGTCTGGGTGGCGACTACCTGGTCAAACTGGTTGCGATAGGTGGTTACGGTGGTCATAAACACCATGGGACCCAACCGCCCGCTGCGCTCGGTCAGTTCAGCAATGCGGGCCACGGCGGTAATGCGATCCCCGGGCCGTACCGGGTGAAAATACTCCCAGTCGCTGCCGGCGTCCAGACGCCGACTGAAGGAAAGGTCGAAGGGCAAGTCAGCGTTGGCGCCCCGCAGGGACCGCAGGAAAGTAGGCGGCGCAATCAGCCCGCCATAGCGGGTTTCCCGGGCCGCCGCCTCATCGGTGTAGAGCGGGTTAAGGTCTCCGATCGCCTCGGCAAAGCGCAGGATGGCCCCCTTTTCCACTTCCATAGTCGCCGGGGGGCTTTCCAGCCCGATGGCCTGCTGGCGCATCTCTTCGGTAAGGAAACGGTCAGGAGCGGTCAAGGCAGAACCTCCGGTTCACGGTAAAGCAAAAGCATACAACCGGCAAATTGCAGTGTCAAGAATGCCGGTCAGCGCTGCGCTCCCAAGAGCGGATTGCCCGGCAAGCCTGCCCCGCCAAACTTTGCCAGCGGCTTGGCGGTACTTTTCAGCTATCGACTGGCCGGGCGGACTGCTTCCGGTTCCCTCCCCTATCCCGACCCCTACCCCGACAGGTAAGGGGGCTGGGTCTATCCCGGCGTGGCCGGGGGCGCCAGGCGCCCCTACCCCAAAAGGTTAAGGGGGGCTGGCCTCGCCCCTTGGTTTCACCCCAATAACCGGCAAGGGCAGCCAGCCGGTTTCAGTATTGCCCGGCGCCGGCGGTTACCGGCTGGTCAGGTCAGCCCCTGGCCGGTTCCTGGCTGGTCAGGTCAGCCCCTGGCCGGTTCCCGGCTGCGGGCGACCGGGTCGCCTGACGGGTATCGGGCCTAACCAGGCATGCCCGCCGGCCCGCCAGTCAGGACGTCCTACCGCCGCCGGTACAGAAGTACCCCGCCGATAATCAACAGCGCCACCACCGCTAACCCGCCTATTCCCCACAGCAGCCAGTTGACGCCGCCGGAGGGTTCCGGGGGCTGCACTGCCGGCGGTTCCGTTGGCTGGGCTGCCGGCGGGGGCGGTACTGGCGTTGCGGTTGGTTCCGCCGCTGCCATTGCCGGCGTGGCTGTCGCAGCGGGCGTCGTCGCCGGACGCACTGCCTCCAGGGAAGAATCCTGCCACCGGGGCGTGGCCGTAGCCGTCGGAGCCGGGGGTATCGCTGTCGCCGTGGCCGTCGGGGCCGGGGGCGGCAAGGTTGGCGTCGGCGACGCCCTTCGGCTTACCGTCGGCCCGGCGGTCGGGACAGGAACCGAGGTCGGCGTACTGGTCGGGGCCGGCGTGCTGGTGGGCGTCGCCGGGACGGTGGCCGCCGGCGTATTGGTGGGCGGAACCGTTGGCGCGGCGGTCGGTGTCATTGTCGACGCGGGCATGCTGGTGGGCGCAGCCGTCGGTGTCATTGTCGGCGCCGGCATGCTGGTAGGCGCCGGCGTGGGCGTATCCGCCGGAACCGGGGTCGCCGTCGCGGTTGCCGTCGGCGCAGCGGTGGCCGCAGCCCCTCGGTCCGGAGCAGTCTTGCGGACACCCTGGACAACACGGGGGCTTTCCGGCGTGGGCGTAGGCGTGTCGGTGGGGGTATTGGTAGGCGTAGGCGTGTCGGTGGGGGTATTGGTAGGCGTAGGCGTGTCGGTGGGGGTATTGGTAGGCGTAGGCGTGTCGGTGGGGGTATTGGTAGGCGTAGGCGTGTCGGTGGGGGTATTGGTAGGCGTAGGCGTGTCGGTGGGGGTATTGGTAGGCGTAGGCGTGTCGGTGGGGGTATTGGTAGGCGTAGGCGTGTCGGTAGGGTTATTGGTAGGCGTAGGCGTGTCGGTAGGGTTATTGGTAGGCGTAGGCGTGTCGGTGGGGGTATTGGTAGGCGTAGGCGTGTCGGTGGGGGTATTGGTAGGCGTAGGCGTGTCGGTAGGGTTATTGGTAGGCGTGGGCGTGTCGGTGGGGGTGCTGGTAGGCGTGGGCGTATCGGTAGGGGTACTGGTGGGCGTGGGCGTATCGGTAGGGGTACTGGTGGGCGTGGGCGTGGGTGTATCGGTAGGGGCGCTGGTGGGCGTGGGCGTATCGGTAGGGGTGCTGGTAGGCGTGGGCGTATTGGTAGGGGTGCTGGTAGGCGTAGGCGTGTCGGTGGGGGTGCTGGTAGGCGTAGGCGTGTCGGTAGGGGTGCTGGTAGGCGTGGGCGTGGCGGTGGGTGTTGGTGTGGCGGTGAAGGTGTAGTCTATACTAACATTCCCGCAACCATTGGCTCGAATCGTGATCTTGTATCCGGTGCCTGGGGTAAGCCCCGTCGCGGTGAAACTTCCAGGACTCGAGTATAAGCCCTCCCCAGGTGAGGCTCCGTTTAAATCAACGGGGTTACCCGCAAAGTCGTCTTTTCTCAGTATGATGAAGTGAGTAGGGGATGTGCAGCCCGGCCCTTTCTGCCAGGTTATGGTTGCTCCGGTGCCGGCGCTGTTGACGACTACCTTGGTGACGCTCGCCCTCATGGAGCCCTGCGCGCTCACGACTGGCGGCGTCGCCGCTTCATGGATTAGCAGGATGACGACAAAGGCCAGTACCATGCTGGCGGCGACGGCGGCCGCGTCCCTGGTTAGGAAGGAAGGCAACATTGGCAACCCTCTTCTGGCCTGAAACTCGGGGGGGGGGGGGGGGGGGGGGGTAATTATTCCGGAACCGGAGCAGTGGCTGCCCTTATCTGCCATAGTTTGCCTCGTCAGGTTGTACCGGTAAGGTTGAAGCAGTCCTTCCTGTTGGGGGAACTGCGGTTACCGATTTTAGCAGAAACGTTCCGGGAAGGAAATACCCCTGTTCCGGTTTTCTTACGCGCTTCGGTATTAAAGCAAGACATCCTGGCCGGTTGATTTCCCGGGTGGCCCGGTTCTGCGCCGGTATCAACACCCGTTGGGAATACCGGGCCGGGGTAAGCCCGGCCCTCCTGCCCCGGCTGCCGACCTGCCGACCTGACGCCCGGCGCCGGTTCCTCTCTGCCAGTGTGCCGTCTGTGGTAGCATTCACTGGTAGCTATGCTGCCTTCTGCCTCAGCGTCAGACAAGAAGCCTTCCCGGCGACTGCGCCGGGGGTTGCTCTTCCTGTTGCTCGGTTTGGCCCTGTGTACCGCCGGCCAAACCGACGCTGCGCCCACGGAAATGGACCTGGCAATTGCCCCTTACCGCTACAGCATCCTTGCCTGGGAGGTTGAGCATCTCTCCAGTAAATGGCTTCGCAAGCTGGGGAACGCCTGGCCCGGCGAACCGCAGCTGACCCCTCAGGAGCAGAAACTGCTGGTTCAGGAGTTCTTCAACCTGGGCCGGCAGCAGCGGGAAATCAGCGGCGGCCTGCGCCGCGCCCGGCTGGCTCAGTCAGAGGCCGGCGGGCAGGGTTCGGAAGCGTTTGCAGCGGCGGACTACCTGGCGGCATCGTTGGCGCAAAACCGGCAGCGGCAGGCGGAACTGCTGCCCCGGGTGGAAGCCATTGTGGAGACGGAACTGTCCCGCATACTGGAGGCGGAAGGCCTGACTACCGGCTGGGCCGGGGTTTTTCCGCCGGTGGACGTGGTTTTCGGCAGCCCGCCCGCCGTGCTGATTCGGTCGCCCCGGGACCGAATCTACCGTCAGGGGGCGGTTCTGCTGGAACCGGGGCTGAGCGATGCGGTTAAGGAGGAACTGGAAACCCTGGCGCTGACAACGGAAAACCGGTCGGCGGTGGTGGAACCCACCGGCGGCTTATCCGTTTACCCCAGCGTGGTGAGCGATACCAACGGCCTGCGCTACGCCCTGGAGACTGCCGCCCACGAATGGGTGCATCACTGGCTCTTCTTCCGCCCCCTGGGGCGAAACTACCAGCACAGCCCGGAAACCCTCGCCCTGAACGAAACGGCGGCCACCATCGCCGGCGAAGAGTTAGGCGGCCAGGTTTACCGCGCCCTGACCGGGGAGGCGGTCAGCCGCCCGCCGGCAATGGAAGCCCCTGCCGGGTTCGACTTCAACGCCGAAATGCGCCGTACCCGGCTGGCAGCGGAAGAAAAGCTGGCCCAGGGCGACATCGCCGGCGCCGAAGCCGGGATGGAGGAAAGCCGCCTTCGCTTTGTCCGCCATGGGTACAATATCCGCAAAATCAATCAGGCCTACTTCGCCTTTTATGGCTCCTACGCCACGCGACCCGGGTCGGTCAGCCCCATCGGCGGGCAACTGCGGGAACTGCGCCGCAGCAGCCCCAGCCTGCGCGCCTTCCTGGAAGAGGTGGCCCGCTTCGGCAGTTATGCCGAGTTTGCCGAGCATCGGGAGCTGCGTTAGGCGCCGGCATTGCCGCCTTTGCTTCGGCTTTAACCGGCCGAAACGTAATGCCATAATGGGGTAAAACCGGGGCGGGATACCGCCCATGCGAGAAGGAAAACCCCGGAAACTTCCCCACCGGATATAGTTTCCGGTGGGTATGCCCACCATGCGAGAAGTAAAATCATGGAAACTGCCCTGGGCATAATCGGCTGCCCCATCGGCCATTCCATCTCCCCCGTTTTCCAGCAGGCGGCCCTGGACGCTTGCGGCATCGCCGCTGAATACCGGGCCTACCCGGTCCTTCCGGAGTCGGTCGGCGATTTCATCGGCAGACTGCGTCAGGCAGGTGTGATGGGCGTCAACGTAACCGTGCCGCACAAGGAGGCGGTGCTGCCCCTGCTGGACGAGATAGATGACTGGGCGCAAGAGGCCGGGGCGGTTAATACCATCGTTAACCGGCAGGGTAAGCTGTCCGGCTATAACACCGACGGTTACGGTTTTTTGCGCGCCCTGCGCGAAGCGGCCGGCTTTGAGCCGGCCGGCTGCCGTGTCCTGCTATTGGGCGCCGGCGGCGCGGCCCGGGGCGCTGCCCTGGCTCTGGCCCGGGCCGGCGTCCGCCGCCTGGACATCGCCAACCGAACCCCGGCCCGGGCCGAGGCGCTGGCGCAACTGGCTCGAAGCCGCCATATCGCCGCCCAGACCTGGCCGGGGCGGCCGCCGCCAGCCGCAGGCCGGGCCGCCGATTTAATCGTAAACTGTACTACCATCGGCATGGCCCATGGGCCGGCAGCCGAGGAAACGCCCCTGCCCGCCGAGTATATACCCGCCGCCGCCCTGGTGTATGACCTGGTGTATAATCCGGTGCATACCCGGCTGCTGCGCGAGGCCGCCCAGGCCGGCGCGGCAACCCTGGGCGGCCTCGCCATGCTGGTTTATCAGGGGGCGGCCTCCTTCGAACTGTGGTGTGCCAGGCCGGCGCCGATCCCGGTAATGCTGGCGGCAGCTGCCCGGGCTATGCAGCCTCGCCATTAAGGTATGGCCGGCGCGCCGGCCGGCCGAAACCGGAAACGCCCCCCGGAAAGCTCCGAACAGGAACCGGGCGAGGCCGCTGTCCGGCAATCAGCCGGAGAACAAAGTTGGTAAAGCCGGGGCGTTCCCCGATAATTGAGAGGTGTTGCAGCCATGATTCGGTGGTTCACCGCAGGCGAATCTCACGGCCAGGGTTTGATGATTATCGTGGAAGGCGTGCCGGCGGCGCTGGCCCTCAGCGAGGAATACATCGGCACACAACTGGCCAGAAGGCAACGGGGCTACGGACGGGGCGGACGACAGCTGATTGAGCAGGATTGGGCGCGCATTATGACCGGCGTCCGCCACGGTTACACCCTGGGCAGCCCCATCGGCATGACCGTAGAAAACCGGGATTGGGCCAACTGGACCGAGGCTATGGCGGTGGAATACGTGGAAAACCCGGCCCAGGAGGGACGCAGCCGCCGGGTTACGCGCATCCGGCCCGGCCACGCCGACTTGCCCGGTACGATGAAGTACGGCTTCAACGACGTGCGCAACGTCCTGGAGCGGGCCAGCGCCCGGGAAACGGCGGCCCGGGTGGCCGCCGGGGCCGTGGCCATGCGCCTGCTGGAAGAGTTCGGCATCAAGCTCTACAGCCACGTCATTTCCATCGGCGGAGTATGGGCCAGCCTTCCCGTCGACCATGCCACGATTGACTGGCTGGCAGTGGAAGACTCCCCCGTCCGCTGCGCCGACCCGCAGGCTTCCCTGAAGATGATTGCCGAGATTGACGCGGCCCGGGACGACGGCGATACCGTTGGGGGCGTCGTCGAGGTCATCGCCGATAATGTCCCGATTGGCCTGGGTTCCCACACCCATTGGGACCGAAAGATTGACGGCCGCATCGCCCAGGCCCTGATGTCCATCAACGCCGTCAAGGACGTATCCATCGGCCCCGGCTGGGAGGTAGTCAACCGGCGAGGCTCCCAGGTACAGGACATTATCGAACCGGTAACCGACCCGGCGCGTCCCTGGCAGCGCAAAACCAACCGGGCCGGCGGCGCCGAGGGCGGTATGACCGATGGTATGCCCCTGGTGGCCCGCTTCGGTATTAAGCCCATTGCCACCCTGCGCAACCCTTTGCCCTCGGTGGATTTGGACACCGGCGAGCCGGTTCAGGCCCACTTCGAACGTTCCGACGTGTGCCAGGCGCCCCCGGCCGGCGTTATCGGCGAGGCTATGGTGGCGCTGGTGCTGGCCGATGCCTTCATGGAAAAGTTCGGCGGCGACTCCATCCCCGAAACCCGCCGCAACTACCAGGGGTATCTGAAGACGGTGGGCCCCAGAAGGGTTTACCGGTAGAAAAGTTCGCTGCCCCTCAAGGACACGGCAGCGGCAGCCGGCTTGCCCGGAACCGCCAGGCGGTTAATCAGGGAAAGAGGGGCGGAGCTGCTCCGGCTGCGCCTGAAGCGGCGCGGCGGGCAGCAGCAAGTCTGCCACCGCCAGTTCCATATCGGGCAGGGAAACCGGGGCAACCCGGTCGCCGCGGCGCAGCGCGGTATGCCGGGCATAGCCATCGGGGCCGGGTTCGGTAAACCGCTCAATGCAGTCTTCCGGCAGGTTCAGCACCCAGGTTTCCGGTATGCCGGCCCGTCCGTAAAGGCGGGACTTGACCTCCCGGTCGTAAGCCAGGGAAGCTTCGGCCACCTCAATAATCAGCCGAACATCCTCCGGGACAGCGTGGGCAAAAGAATAGTCATCTTCCCGAAAGGCCAAAAGCGCCACGTCCGGTTCGGGCGCCGAATGTTCGCCAAGGCGTATGGCGCCCTGAATTTGTACGCTGAAACGGCTTTCAGACTGGCGGATAAAAACCCGGGCATACCGGGATACACCCCCGTTGTGTCGGGAACCCATCGGCGGCATAACCAGAATCTCCCCTTCAATCAACTCCACCCGCTCCCCTTCCTTCAGGACGCCGGCCTCCGCCATCCGGAAGTACTCGGCCACGGTAAACTTGCGGGGTTCCCGGGCAGCCTGGGGAGCCTTTACCGGCGTTGTAGTCATAGCCGCACCTGGTCTGCGTTAAAGTGTGTATCCGATGATAGGGCTGCAACCGGTCAAATGCAAGAATGCCCGTGTGGTACAATACCGATAATCCATAACTGCAACCCATTTGGCCGGAACCCCCTTTGAGGTCATCATCGGCGAGGGGTGTTTGGAGAAGGGCGGGCAGCGGCAGCCGGGTTGCCCGGAGCTGCCAGGCGGTTAATCAGGGAAGGGGGCGGAGCTGCTCCGGCTGCGCCTGAAGCGGCGCGGCGGGCGGCAGCAAGTCTGCCACCGCCAGTTCCATATCGGGCAGGGAAACCGGGGCAACCCGGTCGCCGCGGCGCAGCGCGGTATGCCGGGCATAGCCACCGGGGCCGGGTTCGGTAAACCGCTCAATGCAGTCTTCCGGCAGGTTCAGCACCCAGGTTTCCGGTATGCCGGCCCGTCCGTAAAGGCGGGACTTGACCTCCCGGTCGTAAGCCAGGGAAGATTCGGCCACCTCAATAATCAGCCGAACATCCTCCGGGACAGCGTGGGCAAAAGAATAGTCATCTTCCCGAAAGGCCAAAAGCGCCACGTCCGGTTCGGGCGCCGAATGTTCGCCAAGTCGTATGGCACCCTGAATTTGTACGCTGAAACGGCTTTCAGACTGGCGGATAAAAACCCGGGCATACCGGGATACACCCCCGTTGTGTCGGGAACCCATCGGCGGCATAATCAGAATCTCCCCTTCAATCAACTCCACCCGCTCCCCTTCCTTCAGGACGCCGGCCTCCGCCATCCGGAAGTATTCGGCCACGGTAAACTTGCGGGGTTCCCGGGCAGCCTGGGGGGGCTTCACCGGCGTTGTAGTCATAGCCGCACCTGATCTGCGTTAAAGTGTGTATCCGATGATAGGGCTGCAACCGGTCAAATGCAAGAATGCCCGTGTGGTACAATACCGATAATCCATAACTGCAATTCATTTGGCCGGGATACATTCCGCCGGGATACATTCCATTGAGGCTACCCTCTGCGCTGGAATAATGGTGTTGGCGCCGTTGCTTCGGCGCAGGCCGGGCTCCCTGAGGACTGCCACCGTGAAAATCAAAGACATTCTGCGGCAGAAGCGCACCGTTTCGTGCGAGTTCTTTCCGCCCCGCAATGAAGAAGGCATTCCCGCCGTGTTTCGCGCTATTGACCGCGTGCGGGGGTTCAGCCCCGATTTTATCTCGGTAACCTACGGCGCCGGCGGTTCCACCCGCTCTTTCACTGAACGCATTACCATGCAGGTGAAGCGGGAAACCGACCTGGAGGTAATGGCGCACCTGACCTGCGTAGCGCAAACCCGCAAAGCAGTGCATCGAGTTCTGGAACGGCTGAACCAGGCCGGCGTGGATAATATCATCGCCCTGCGGGGCGACCCGCCCCGGGGCGAGGATACCTTTGTCGCCCCGGAGAAAGGCTTTGGCCATGCCTCTGAGCTGATTGAGCATATTCGCCAGAACTTCGATTTTGGCCTGGCCGCCGCCTGTTACCCGGAAGGGCATACCGAATCCCCCGACCTGAATTCGGACATCCGCTATGCCCGGGAAAAGGTGGACAAGGGCGCCGACTTCCTGATTACCCAACTCTTTTACGACAACCGCTACTTCTTCGATTTCATGGAGCGAGCGGAGCAGGTCGGCATTAACGTGCCGGTTATCCCCGGCGTGCTGCCGATTCTCAATACGGCGCAGATACGCCGTTTTACTGCCCTCTGCGGGGCCACCATCCCGGCGGAACTGGACAGCAAGCTGGAAGAGTACGCCGCAGATGACGACTCGGTGCGCGACCTGGGTATTGAATACGCAAGCCGGCAGGTGCAGGAACTCTGGGACGGCGGCGCTTCCGGCGTTCACTTCTACGTCCTGAACCGAAGCTACTCCGTGTCCCGCATTCTGGCCAACCTGAACCTGCCCGGCCACACCGTACCCGATTAGCCGCCTTCAGCCTGGCCAACGCTACCGGTGATTAAGAAATATGCCGCAGCTGACCACCGGCGTTGACATCATCGAAATTTCCCGCATCCGGCAAACGCTGGAGCGGTACGGGCAGCGTTTTCAGCGGCGCATCTACACCGCTGCCGAAATTGCCTACTGCCGGGGAAGGCCGCCCAACCTGGCCGCCCGGTTCGCGGCCAAGGAAGCGGCCATGAAGGCCCTGGGCACCGGCGCGCGGGGCGTAAGCTGGCAGGACATTGAAGTAGTGCGCCACGCCAGCGGGGCTCCCTCTATTCAACTGCACCGCCGCGCCCGGGCCCGGGCGCGGCTGCTGGGCGTCGCTGAAATCTCGCTAAGCCTTTCCCACTCCCGGGAATACGCCATCGCCCTGGTGGTAATGCAATGTCATCCCGAAACCTGAAAGTGGTAACCGCCGCGCAGATGGCCCGCCTGGAACAGGAGGCGGAACGCCGGGGAACCAGCGCCGATACCCTGATGGAGCGGGCCGGCTTGTCGGCGGCGCAGGCTGCCCGCCGCCGACTGGGCGCCGTAGCCGGCGCGCCGGTCGCCGTTCTGGTGGGGCCGGGCAACAACGGCGCCGACGGCCTGGCAGCGGCCAGGCATTTGCGGCGGTGGGGCGCTGAAGTTACCGTTTGTCTGCTGACCGGCCGACCGGCCCCGGACCCCATGCTGGCCCGGGCCCGGCAGTACGGCGTGCGCGAGGTAAACATGGCTGAAGAGGGTCTGTCGGCCCTGCCCGCCCTGCTTGACCGGAGCCGTCTGGTCATTGACGCCGTGCTGGGAACCGGACGCTCCCGCCCCCTGTCCGGCGGGGTGCAGGAGGCCATGCTGCAACTGGGCCGCCGGCCGCGCCAACCCGGCCGCTGTCTGAAGCTGGCCCTGGATTTGCCCACCGGTCTGGATGCCGACACCGGCGCTGTGGACCCGGCCACGCCGGTAATGGATGCAACCCTGGCTCTGGGCCGGCCCAAGGTAGGGCTGCTGACCTTCCCCGGCGCCGGCCGGGCAGGGGAACTGGAAACGCTGGACATTGGCCTGCCGGCCAACCTCGGCGAGGCTGATATTGCCCTGGAATTGCTGTCCCGGGAATGGGTGGGCGAGCATCTGCCGCCGCGCCCCCTGGAGGCGCACAAGGGAACCTTTGGCCATTTGTTGCTGGTCGCCGGGTCGCGCCGGTACGTGGGGGCGGCTTGCCTGGCGGCCCGGGCCGCCGCCCGGACCGGCGCCGGGCTGGTTACCCTGGCCACCCCGCAAAGCATTTACCCCATGGCCGCCGCTCAGTTAACCGAAACCATACACCTGCCCCTGCCAGAGGACGCCGACGGCGGTTTCTGCCAGGAAGCGGCGGTCATCCTGCGGGAAACGCTGCACCGCTACGACTGCCTGGCCCTGGGCTGCGGCCTGGGTCAGTCTGCCGGCGCCGGCGAGTTTTTGCAGCACCTGCTGCTGGCCGGGCGAAGCGTCAACATTCCCACCCTAATCGACGCCGACGGGCTGAACCTTCTGGCGCGCCTGCCCCACTGGTGGCGGCGGCGCTCCGGGCCGCTGGTGCTTACTCCCCACCCCGGCGAAATGGCGGCGCTGACCGGCCTTGCCATTCAGGAAGTGCAAACCGACCGGGTGGCCGTTGCGCGGCAGTGGGCCGCCCGTTGGCAGGCGGTGGTAACCCTGAAAGGGGCCTTTACCGCCATCGCCGCGCCCGGCCCGGAAAACGACGCCAAAGCAGCGGGCCTGGTCCGGCTGGCTCCTTTTGCCAACCCCGCCCTGGCCAGCGGCGGCACCGGCGATGTGCTGACCGGAATCATCGGCGGGCTGCTGGCCCAGGGCCGGCCTCCGCCGGAGGCTGCCAGCTGCGGGGTCTTCCTGCACGGTTGGGCTGCGGCAGCTCTGCGCCGGGCCGGCGGCAGCGCCGGTCTGGTGGCCTCGGACCTGCCGGACTGCCTGCCCCGGGCCATGTCCCGCCTGCGGCCTGACGGCTGAACCGGCGTCCCGGTGGTTAACACCGCCTCTACCGCCCTGCGCCAGAATAATTGAAATAACTATTGCTTGCCCCCCCGCCCCCGTGTATAATCTCTTGTGGCCGGCCACAAAGCAGTCGGTACATTCGTTGTTTTCGAGGGGATTATGTCAGAAGCATACCGTTTCCGTACCTTTGGCGCCTTCGCCGCCCTGATTCTGGCGATGCTCGCCGCCGTTTTCCTGACCACCTCGGTGTACGCTCAGTCCGCTGAAATCTACCCCAGCCCTCCGACCAATGTCAGCGTAACGGCCAGCAACACCCAGGCGCTCATCACCTGGGAGCCCGGCGGCAGTGGCGTCAATGGAACCTGCGCGACCGAATACTACTACGCCGGGGTGTACGACATGGGGAGCAGAGATTTCCCTGTTCATGAGGAATCCGAGTTCATTCCCCAGCCGGACTCCGGGAACCCCAGCTGGCACGTGGAGGATCTGAAGGCCGGCGCCTGGTACTATGTCATGATTTACGCCGTCGGCGATTCCTGCGACAACTCGTCGGACACGGCGGGAACCTATAAATTCCTTACCAGCTCCACTCCCGTAAGTCATCCGTCGGCGCCGTCGGGCAACAAGCAGAAACTCGCGCGGCGGGCACGAAACCTCAACGTAACCCATTCCGGCACTACGGCGACGGCCACCTGGCGGGCAGCCTTGCCCGGCGACAATGCCAAACGCTGCCGTACCGAACCCGTTAATGAACAGCTTCATAATTGGGTCCTGGACAACCTGACTACCGGCGCAACCGTTAGATCTGGCGACATTGCGTCTCAAGAAAATATGAGTGTGAGTTTGACCGGCCTGGTTCCCGGAAACCGTTACATGGTGTCGGTGGAGCATTATTCCTGGGAGTGCGATGCCTGGTCCAAGCAGCGGCGGTTCAAGTGGACGCAGTAGGCCGGCCTACCAACCCACCGCCGGGGCATCATCGGTAACGCCCCGACTGCGCCGCCCGGCTTCCTTCTGACCGATACAGGCCCCCGGCTGGCTGCCAGCCGGGGGCCTGCGCTGCGCCGGGCCGGCGGCAGCGCCGGTCTGGTGGCCTCGGACTTGCCGGACTGCCTGCCCCGGGCCATGTCCATCCTGCGGCCTGACGGCTGAACCGGCGTCCCGGTGGTTAACACCGCCTATACCGCCCTGCGCCAGAATAATTAAAAAACTATTGCTTGCCCCCCACTCCCGTGTATAATCTTTTATGGCCGGCCACAAAGCAGCCGGTACACTCGTTGTTTTCGAGAGGATTATGTCAGAAGCATATCGTTTCCGCACCTTTGGCGCCTTCGCCGCCCTGATTCTGGCGATGCTCGCCGCCGTTTTCCTGACCACCTCGGTGTACGCTCAGTCCGGTGAAATCTATCCCAGCGCTCCGACCAATGTCAGCGTAACGGCCAGCAACACCCAGGCGCTCATCACCTGGGAGTCCGGCGGCAGCGGCGTCAATGGAACCTGCGCGACCGAATACTACTACGTCCGGGTGTACGACATGGGGGCCGCCGGTTTCCCTATTCATGAGGAATCCGAGTATATTCCTCAGCCGAACTCCGGGAACCCCAGTTGGCACGTGGACGAGCTGAAGGCCGGCACCCAGTACTATGCCGAGATTTACGCCGTCGGCGATACCTGCGACAACTCGTCGGATACGGCGGGAACCTATAAATTCCTTACCAGCTCCACTACCGTAAGTAATCCGTCGGCGCCGTCGGGCAACAAGCAGAAACTCCCGCGGCGGATACGAAACCTCAACGTAACCCATTCCGGCACCACGGCGACGGCCACCTGGCGGGCAGCCTTGCCCAGCGACAGCGCCAAACGCTGCCGTACCAAAGCCGTTGATGAACAGCTTCATACCTGGTTCCTGGAAAACCTGACCACCGGCGAAACCGTGAGATTTGGCGACGTTGCGGATCAAGAAAACGTGAGTGTGAGTTTGACCGGCCTGGTTTCCGGAAACCGTTACATGGTGTCGGTGGAGCATTATTCCTGGGAGTGCGATGTCTGGTCCCCGCAGCGCCGGTTCAAGTGGACGCAGTAGGCCGGCCGGCCAACCCATCGCCGGGGCGTCATCGGTAACGCCCCGGCCACGCCGCACGGCCTTCCCCTGACCGATGCCAGCCCCCGGCTGCTTGGCAGCCGGGGGCCGACGCACGGCTGGGCGCGCCATTTCCTGATTCGCCAGCATGCGCTGCCTGCCAGCCCCGTTTCACGGGAAGCCGTCCGCCCCGGGCCTGCCCCGTTGTAGCAAGCCCCCGGCCGCCGGTCCGGCTATGCCGGGACAGCGTGCGCCAGCCCCTCAAGCTCTGGCCGCCAAAGGGCAAAATAGCCCAAATTCGCAAAGCCTGCAAAAGGTTGACATCCAGGGTTATGTTATACTCTTTACTATAGCCTCCCCTACGAGAGTAGCGCTAACTTTAACCAGCCTGGCTGCCAGCCGGCGCCGGCAAGCCGGACAGAGTTTGAGTGTGAACTATGTCTCTGGAAAAATTCCTCGAAACCCTGGCTGACCCTGCTGTACCGCTGCGCAACTGCGACTTTGTCGAGCTGTCCGACCTGTCTGCGGCGGAACTGGGTACGTTTGCCCGTGCCTGGCTCCGCCTGCCCCGGGAACGCAAGCAGGCGGTATTGTCCACCATGGTGGAACTGGCCGAGGACAGCCCGGAACTGGACTTCACCGCCATTCTTAAAATGTGCCTGAAGGAAAGAGATGAATGGCTGCTGGAAAAAGCCATTGCCGGCCTTTGGGAATATGAAGACCGCTCGGTGATTACCGGGCTGATTCAGGTTTTGACCTCGGATAAGGGGCCGTCGGTGCGGGCCGCCGCCGCCAATGCCCTGGGCAAGTTTGCGGTAATGGCCCAGGAAGGCAGCCTGCTGGCCAAGGACGCCGCCGCAGTGCGGGGCAGCCTGATGCAGACGCTGCAAAACCCGGAGGAGAACCCCGACGTGCGCCGCCGCTGCCTGGAAGCAGTGGCCCCCTTCAATACCCCTGACATCAGAGACTATGTATGCTGGGCCTACCAGAGCGGCGACCTGAAGCTTAAATCCAGCTCCATATTCGCTATGGGCCGCACCGGAGAGACCAGCTGGCTGCCGCTGCTCATTAAAGAGATGCAAAGCGGGGAACCGACGCTGCGCTATGAGACCGCCAATGCCTGCGGGGAATTGGGCGAAGAGGAGGTGGTGCCGCACCTGCTTTGCCTGCTGCAGGACGACGACTATCAGGTGCAACTGGCCGGCTTGAACGCTTTGGGCAAAATTGGCGGCGCCCTGGCCAAACGCGCGCTGCTGCACTGCATCAAGGAAGGCGACGCTTTCCTGGAAGAAGCGGCCCGTAACGCCCTGGAAAGCGTGGAATTTCTGGAAGACCCGCTGGCTTTCTCTTCTGAAATCTGACCGCCTCAGCTCTGACCGGGCCAGGGGCGGCTGCCCCCTCCGCCCATTCCCTCCACTCAAACCGGTATCGCAGGCAAGCCTTGGAACATTTCACCCAGCAGCAGGCGCAGCGGTTGGCCCGGGTTCCGGTGGCCCACCTGGCTACGGCCAGCCGGGACGCTGTCCCCCACGTCGTACCGGTTTGTTTTGCGCTGGACTGCGAGGCGCCGGGGCAGCCCATCTACACAGTGTTAGACCGGAAACCCAAGCGCGCCCCGCTGCGCCGGCTGCGAAGGGTTCGCAACCTTCTGGAAAACCCGCCGGCAACCCTGCTGGCCGACCACTACGAGCCGGACTGGAGCAAGCTGTGGTACATTCTGGTAGCCGGCGTTGCCGGTCTGCTGACCGTTGAGGAAGCGGGCAGCGTCGGCCAGGAGCGGCTGCGGGCCATTGGCCTGCTGCGCGGCAAGTACCCCCAATACCGGGACATGGACATCGACAGGAACCCGGTAATCCGGATAACGCCCGCCAGAGTTACGGCCTGGGCCGGCGCGCCCGGTTCTGCCGGGGGAACCGGCCCGGGCCGGTTCCGGGGCTGATGTTTGCCATGCCCTACGATTGGAACACGGCCCAAATCGGCGATGCCGGCCCCGTCTTTTCCGCGGCGGTCAACGACCGGCAGATTGCCGCTTATTGCCGGGCGGCGCGCTGCGAAAACCTGCTCTACACCAGCCAGCCGGCCGCCCGGGAAAGCGGGCTGCCCGGCATTGTCGCGCCGCCGGCCATGCTGCTGGCCTATGCGCCGGCCCGGGTAGCTGCCCTGATTGCCGGCCAGACCGGAGACCCCGGCGACGCCGGCCGGCCCGAACCGACGCCCGCCCGGATCGCCATCCGGTTTCAGGGCGCGCTGATTTCGCAGCAGGACCTGATTGCCAGCCAGACCCGGCTGGTGGACAAGTACGAACGCGACGGGCGGCGCTACCTGGTCTTTCGGGTTACCGTCCGCAACCAGCGTGAAGAACCGGTGGCCGAGTATGAGGCTGCCTACCTCTGGGAGCCGGCAGGCGGGGAAGCGCCGGACTGACGGACGGCCCGGTCGGCAAGGCAGTTCGGCGGCGCCGGGCAACCGGCCGGTCGGCAGTCAGCCGCCGACCGGCCAGGGGTTCACCCATCCGGGCCGGCTCGGAGCCGGCCCGGGTTCAATATGACGACCCCGGCCGGTCGGGGTCAGGGTCAGGACAAAGCCCGGACAGCCTGGCGCACTTCGTCATAATCCGGCTCGGTGGGCGGTGAAGGAGCGACCCAGCGGTATTGAATAACGCCTTCACCGTCCACGATAATGACCGCCCGGTTGGCCGCCACATAGCCTTCCATGCCGGCCAGGTTGGGCAGGGCTACGTCATAAGCATTCACCGCCGCCCGGTTAAAGTCGCTCAGGAAGGGGTAGTTGACGTTGTTATGCTCGGCCCATGCCTTTTGCGAAAAGGGTGGGTCCACCGTAATGCCCAGCACCTGGGCATTCATAGAGTTAAACTCCTCCACCGAATCGCGCAAGGTGCACATTTCGCTAGTGCAGGCGCCGGTAAAAGCGCCGGGGAAGAAGGCCAGCACCACGTTCTTGCCCCTGAATTCGCTCAAGCTCCGCGGATTGCGGTCAGTATCGTACAGGGTAAAGTTCGGGGCGGCCTGCCCAACTTCTGCTGCCATAATTCAGCCTCCTGGTAAGTCGGTTTCTGCAATAATGCCGGTGCCAGGTTATATTACCATAAAACCGACCTGAAAACCGGTCTGCCAATCTCGCCCCGGCCACTGCTGACGGGAAGAGTTGCGCTCCATTGTGGTAAACTGGGTGGTAAACTTGCCTAATTCTTGCTGCGGAGAGTTGCCGAAATGTTCTTCGATTCCCGGCGTTCCCCCGTGCTGTCCAGAAACGGCATGGTCGCCACCAGCCAGCCTCTGGCCGCCCTGGCCGGCGTAAACGCGCTGCTGCAGGGGGGTAATGCGGTGGACGCCGCCGTCGCCAGCGCGGCGATGCTGAATGTGGTGGAACCCGAATCCACCGGCGTTGGCGGGGATCTGTTCGCCCTCATCTGGCTGGACGCGGAAAAGCAGGTGCGGGCCCTCAACGGCAGCGGCCGGGCCCCCGGAGCGGCCTCCATTGCCCAGCTGCGCGCCGCCGGCTACCGCCAGATGCCGGGCGAAGGAGCTTTTTCCGTTTCCGTTCCCGGCACGGTGCACGGCTGGGAAACCATTCTGAAAGCCTGCGGCTCCATGTCCCTGGCCGAAGCGCTGAAGCCGGCCATCCGCTACGCCGAGGAGGGCTTTCCGGTCAGCGATTACATCGCCTACCAATGGTCCAGCCAGCAAGAGCGGCTGGCGGCGCTGCCTTCAGGCCAGGAGATGCTGCTCAATGGCCGCCCGCCGCGCCAGGGAGAGGTTATGCGGCTGCCCACCCTGGCCGGAACTTTGCGGGCAGTGGCCGAGGGCGGTTCCGAAGCCTTTTACCGCGGGGACATTGCATCCCGAATTGCCAACTTTGTTCAGGAGCAGGGCGGCTGGCTTACCACTGAAGACCTGGCAGCCCATACCTCCGACTGGGATACCCCCATCAGCACGGATTACCGGGGCATTACCTGCTGGGAATGCCCGCCCAACGGCCAGGGCATCGCCGCCCTGGAAGCCCTGAACATCGTTGAGGGCTTTGACCTCAAAGGCATGGGGCCGCAATCGGCGGCCGCTTACCATCATCTGATTGAGGCGATGCGCCTCTCCTTTGCCGACGCCCACCGCTACGTGGCCGACCCCCGCCAGGCCGCCGTGCCGGTCGCCGGACTGCTCGACAAGGCATATGCCGCCGGCCGCCGCGCCCTGGTTGACCCGGAACGCGCCATGCCGGTGGTTCCCTTCGGCGACCTGAACCGCCAGATGCGGGCCGGCGGCGATACGGTATATGTCAGCTGTGTGGACGGTCAGGGAAACGCCTGTTCCCTCATCAACAGCATCTATAGCAACTTCGGCAGCGGCCTGGTGGCGCCGGACACCGGCATAGTGCTGCAAAACCGGGCAGCCCTCTTTTCCCTGGAGCCGGCGCACCCCAACGCCCTGGCCCCGGGCAAGCGCCCCTTCCACACCATCATCCCGGCCATGGCCACGGTAGCCGGAGAGTTGTTCCTGTGCTACGGCGTAATGGGAGGGTTTATGCAGCCCCAGGGGCATTTGCAGGTTATGTGCAACATGGCGGACTTTGGCATGGAGCCGCAGGCAGCCCTGAACGCCCTGCGCTTTCAGGTAATCGGCGACTCCGTGCTGGTGGAAGAGGGCCTTTCCCCGGACGTTATGCGCGGTCTGCAAGGGCTGGGCCACCAGCTGCACCCGGTCGCCGGCCACGCACGGGTTGGCATGGGCGGCGGTCAGATAATTCAGCGCAACCCGGAATCCGGCGTGCTGTGGGCCGGCTCGGAACCCAGGAAAGACGGCTGCGCCATTGGCTATTAGCGCGCCAACCGCCGGCCAGGCGTCAACCCGGCTTCGGTTCCCAACGAACCCGGTCCGGCAAAGACCTAATGGCCCGCAGTCAGCCGGGCGCCGGGCGCGCTTGAAAACGATGCCCCGGCCCCACTAACCAGCCGCCCCGTAGCGCCTTCAGCCATAGCCCCCTTGCGCCGGGCGGCGCCTCCCGCCCGGCAGCGAAGCCGGCCTGCGGCATTCCGCAATAACCGACCGGCCGGCAAAACGGTTTGCCGGTCGGTAAAGGGTTCAGCCAAACCCCAGCTTCTTTTCATTAAGGCTTACATAGCGGCCGCCGCTGCCGATGACCAGATGGTCCAGCAGGTCAATTTTCAGCAGATCGCCGGCCTTCACCAGCTCCCTGGTTATGGCCACATCTTCCGGGCTGGGCGTCGGGTCGCCCGAAGGGTGGTTGTGGGCCACAATAATAGACGGGGCATTATCCCGCACCGCCGGGCGGAACACCTCTGCCGGCCGCACAATCGAGCTGTTGACGTTGCCGATATATACATTCAGGTTGTTCAGCACCTGGTTTTTGGTGTTCAGAAGCAGCACCTGAAGGTGTTCCTGCTCCAGCACAGACATTTCAGCCTGCAACAGACTGGCGGCGTCTTGCGGCGACTGGATTACCGGCCGGGCCTCGGGAGTCAGGGATACAAACCGGCGCCCCAACTCCAGGGCGGCCAGCAGCTGGCAGGCCTTGGCCTCGCTCAGGCCCCGCTCGGCGCATAGTTCGGCAAAACTGGAACGCCCCAGCCCGTCCAGCCCGCCAAAACGGCTGAGCACCCGCTGCGACATGGCCAGCACATTTTCCCCCTGCAGCCCGGTGCGCATGAGAATGGCGATAAGTTCGGCGTTGTTAAGGTACTTGGGCCCATATTCCCGCATGCGCTCCCGGGGACGCTCCCCATGGGGCATATCGCGAATCATCGGCACGTAATTGCCCGGTTCGGCAGCCGGCGGGTTGGTTAACTCCCCCGACGCAAAGGAAGAATCGAATACATCCATTACATCCATCGGGCTGGTTGCCAGCCCCGGCGCAGCAGCCATGGCCATAACTCCCTCCTGCTCATCGGTTACGCTCGCCTATTGTGTCGGGCCGGCGACCGGCGCGCAACCGGCCGCTGTCAGTTATTCTCTTCCCGACGCCGGCTGCCGGGGCCGGGCCTGGCCGCCTGATTTCGGTCAGCAGCCGGCCCGGCGATTGCTCCGGCGATTGCAATTGGCGGCAAAAGTGGGTTGACCCCGGTTGCTGGACGGCGCCGGTGAGCTGCCGCCGGGCGGGGATTGCAATTGGCGGTAAAAGTGGGTTGACCCCGGTATTGTTCCCCTTCCGGCAGCCGGCTTTCCCGGCGTACCGGTTCTATACCTGGGCCAACGCCTGTCGGAAATAGCGCCGGCCATTCCAATTGACACCTTGCCTGGCCGGTGCTATCATCAGATTGTATTTTATCGGGCAGCATTGCCGGTCGGGTGTTGGATTGTCCGTCTTTAATCCTGATGTATTCGCCGCTAACTGGACGGTGGTTGCCCTGTCAGCCATTGTTGCCGTGGTGGCTATCGGCGGAATGTTCGCCGCCTCCCGCATCCTGTCTTCCCGTCGCCCCTCCCCGGTCAAGCTGACCACCTACGAGTGCGGCATTGTCCCGTCCCGCTATTCCTGGTCCAACATTAACCTCCGGTTTTATATCTTTGCGATTCTCTTCCTGATTTTCGACGTGGAAGCCGTCTTTCTCTTCCCCTGGGCCGTGGTATTTCTGGAGCAGCGGGATCTGGGGAACGCTATACCCTTCTATGCGATGATTTTGTTCCTGGCTGTTCTCTTCTTTGCCATCATCTACGGCTGGCGCAAAGGGGTTTTGGAATGGCAGAAATAAGCCTGGGTTCCGGCAACCAGCCGGCGCCCAGCCTCCTAACCCAGGCAACCGCCGGCCGGGTGCCCGGCGTGGTTACCACCACCAGCGAGCAGTTGTTCGGCATGGCCCGCAAATCCTCGCTCTGGATGTTGAGCTTCGGCCTGGCCTGCTGCGCCATTGAGATGATCTCCACCTATATGGCCCACCACGACTTTGACCGGTTCGGGGTAGTTACCTGGCCCTCGCCCCGCCAGTCGGACGTGATGATTGTGGCCGGCACGGTGGTCAAGAAGATGGCTGAACCGATTCGCCTGCTTTACGAACAGATGCCCGACCCCAAATGGGTTATCGCTATGGGCAGCTGCGCCACTAACGGCGGCCCCTACTATCGCTCTTACTCGGTAGTTATGGGCGTGGACCATATTATCCCCGTGGACGTTTACGTGCCAGGCTGTCCCCCCCGGCCCGAAGCCCTCCTGTTCGGCATCCTCAAGCTCCAGGAAAAAATTATGCAGGACGCCAAGACCAGTGCCCGCTAACCGACACGGCGGACATAACGGCGAGCCGGAGGCGGAACAACCCGATTTTTCAGCGCTTGCCGACGCCGGCCGCCAGACCCTGGCAGTAGCCGAAGCGCTTTTTGCCCCCTTTAACCCTCAGCCCGGTTTGCTTGCCGACCTGCCCCAGATAACCCTGGATGCAGCCGGTATCGAGCCGGCCTGCCGTTTGGCTAAAGAAGATTCGCGCCTCGCCTTCAAGATGCTCCTCTGCCTTTCCTGCGTGGATTACGAAGACTATTTCCAGTTGGTTTATTTCCTTCATTCGCTGGAACGGGAGCAAACCCTGGTTCTCAAGGCTGACGTTCCCTACGATAACCCCAGCCTGCCTTCGGTGGCCGGCGTCTGGGCCGCCGCCGAATGGTACGAGCGGGAGGCGCACGACTTGTTCGGCGTAATTTTCGAGGGCTGCCCCGACGCTTCCCCCCTCTTGTTGTATGAGAACTTCGGCGGATACCCGGGGCGCAAAGAGTTTCCTTTCTATGAGTATAAGGAGTTTTAAGCCGTGGCGGCCGTTGTCTTGCGCGCCCGGTTGCGTTGGGAAGAGGGCCGCTGCATCGCCGCAGTGGACGGTTTAGCGCTGGAATCGGAAGGGGAAACGGTGGCCGAGGCCCAGAACGGCCTGATAAACTTGCTGCGGAACTGGATTGAGGTTCAGGATTCCAGCGGTTCGCTGGAAGATACCCTGGCTCAGGCCGGAGTTGCCGGAGCGGAAGAGACGTCAAAATTGCTCTTGGAGTTTGTGGAGTAACCGGCGGCGAAAGCCGGCAGGCGTACCTGAATGGACCGGATTGTTTACCAGATTGAGGAATCGCAGGTTGGCCGCAACTGCCAGGCTTATTGTCCGGAACTGGTGATTACAGCCTTTGGCGACACGCCGGAGGAAGCCCGGCTGGCGCTGCGGTCGGAGATTTCCGCTTACCTGGAAGATTGCGAAAAGCTGGGTATTCTGGACGACGTGCTGATTGACGCCGGCTTTTATGATAATGACGAGGTTTGGATGAGCAGCCTGGTTACGCCGCCGCGCGAACCTCGCATCACCTTCCGCTAACCGGGTCGGGGCGTTACGCAGATTCAACAGGCAGCCAATGAGCGACCAATGGTAGAAAGCCGCACTGACATACCCGCCGGCCCGGCCAATGCCGAACCGGTGGAAATGCTGCTTAACATGGGGCCGCAGCACCCATCCACCCACGGGGTTTTCCGCATGGTGTTGTGGGTTGACGGCGAAAAAATCGTTGCCGTCGAACCCCACATCGGCTACCTCCACCGGGGCTCCGAGAAGCTCTGCGAAGGCGAACAGTACCATCAGATTATCACCCTGTTTGACCGGCTGGACTATGTAGCCAATTTCAATAACGAACTGGTTTATTGCCAGGCAGTGGAAAAGCTGATGGGGCTGACAGTCCCCGAACGCGCCGAGTACGTCCGGGTCATTCTTTGCGAGCTTAACCGCATCGCCAGCCACCTGCTTTACGTCGGCACTATTGGCCTGGACGCCGGGGCCATGACGCCTACCATGTTCGCCTTCCGCGGACGGGAGCGTATTCAGTCCCTGTTCGAGGCGGTTTCCGGCGCCCGCATGATGCATAATTTCTTCCGCATTGGGGGCCTCAAAGAGGAACTGCCGGATAATTTCCGGCAGCTGATCCGGGACCTGATGCCATTGCTCCGCGCGGATGTGGCAGAAAGCGACCAGATTCTTACCTTCAACGAGATTTTCCTCTCCCGGCTCAAGGATGTGGGAACGATCAGCGCCGCGGAAGCGGTTGACTTCGGGTTTACCGGGCCCTGCCTGCGCGGCTGCGGCGTGCAATATGACGTCCGCAAAGCTCAACCCTATTCCGTTTATGACCGCTTTGATTTCGATATTCCCGTGGGGCTGGACGGCGACTGTTGGGACCGCCACTGGGTTCGCGTGCAGGAAATGTACGAATCCCTCAAGATTATTGAGCAGGCCCTGGAGCAAATGCCGGACGGCGAAGTGGTTTCTTCGCTGGGCCGCCGGCTCATCCGGCCGCCGGCGGGCGAAGTTTACGTGCGGGCCGAAAACCCCCGGGGTGAAATCGGCGTTCACCTGGTCAGCAACGGCGCCGACCGCCCCTATCGCCTGAAGGTGCGCCCACCCTCTTTTTGCAACCTGTCCGCCATCCGCCGGCTGCTTGCCGGTTCCTGGATCGCCGATTCGGTGGTTATCCTCGGTTCCCTGGACATAGTGCTGGGCGAGGTGGACCGATAATGGCGGCGCCCCTGCCCCTGCCCCTGTTGTCCATCACCCTCCTTGAGGCAGCTTGGATGGTAGTCGGCCTGCTGGCGATGTTCACTGCCCTTTCGGCGGTAGTCTTGTCCATGGTCTGGCTGGAACGCAAGGCTTTGGGCCGGCTGCAATTGCGACTGGGGCCAACCCGCACCGGCCCCATGGGCCTATTGCAGCCGGTAGCCGATGCGGTTAAGTTGATTCTTAAAGAAGATATAATCCCCAATTCCTCTGACCGGGCCATTTTCTGGGCCGCCCCGGTTATTGTCGTTCTTTCCGCCTTTATGATCTGGGTTACCATCCCCGGCAGCGATGACCTGGTGCTGCGCAACCTGGAATTGGGCCTGTTCTACATTACCGCCTTCGCCGTAATTGGCATTCTGGGGCTGGTCCTGGCCGGCTGGGGTTCCGCCAACAAGTACGGCGTATTGGGCGGTTTGCGGTCGGCGGCTCAACTGATCAGCTACGAAATCCCGCTAATCCTGGCGGTAGTTTCCGTGGCGATGCTGGCCCAGTCAATGGACTTGAGGGTTATTGTCGCCAGCCAGATGCAGGTTCCTTACATTCTGCTTCTGCCCCTGGGGGCGGTGGTTTTCTTCGTTGCCGGGTTGGCCGAGGTGGGGCGCACCCCCTTCGATATTTACCATGCCGAGTCGGAAGTAGTGGGCGGCCCATTCGTCGAATACAGCGGCGCCCATTGGTCGGTTTTCTTCCTCGCTGAATATATCAACACCTTTGCTATTGCCGCCCTGGTGGCCCTGCTTTTCCTGGGCGGCTGGTCATGGCCCTGGCAGTCGGCTGCCCTGGGGTGGCTGCCGTCTCCTCCGGCGGCCGGTTGGTCAGTTCCCCTGCTCAGCGTGGTCTGGTTCCTGGTCAAGGTTTATGCGGTAATTCTGGTCATCTTCTGGATTCGAGGCACCTTCCCGCGCTTGCGAATCGACCAGCTGATGGCTTTCGCCTGGAAGGTAATGGTTCCCCTGTCTTTCTATTCCATAGTGATTACTGCCATCTACCTGTTCTATGACTGGCCGGCCTGGACCATGACGGTCATGTCCCTGGCCGGCCTGGCCGTCGTCGGTTATCTGGTTTACCGGCGGATGATGGCGCCGGTGAAACGGGTCGCCGAAGTTAAAGCCCGGCAGGCCGAACAATTGGCCCGCCGCCGGTCGGCCGGTTAAGTCGCCGCACCCTGAATCGGGAGGATAGTCAATGCTGAACAGCCTCAAAGGCATGCTGTTAACCCTGGCCTCAACCTTTAACGGCCTGCGGCAGCCGGTTACCCGCCAGTACCCCAAAACGCCTACGCCGGTGCAGCCCCGATTTATGGGCTTTCCGGCCCTGACGTGGGATTCGAATGTGCCAGAGCCTTATTGCACCGGCTGCATGGTTTGCATTCGCAACTGCCCTACTCAATGTATGTCGGCCAGCATGATGGATAACCCGAGGCATGCGGACGGGGAAAGCCACCGGCGCAAAATCGTTGACTACTTTGAGATTAACCTCAACCGGTGTATATTGTGCGGGATTTGCGTGGAGGTGTGCAATTTCGATGCCATAGTTATGAGCCACGAGCACGAGATGAGCACTTACCAGCGCAACGGAGACCGGGTTGACTTGCCGGCCCTGCTGGAAATCGGGCAGAAATACCAGCAGGAAACCGCCTGGATTCCCCCTACAGTGCGGGCCAAAGCCAAAAAAGAGCAGGAGGAAGCCGTTAAGGCTGCCGCCGCTGAAAAAGCGACAGCGGCGCCGGCAAGTACGGATTGACCGGAAAGGAAATATGAGCAGCAGCCAACGCAGTTTCAACCCCCCGACCGGGCCGGCGCCGGGTCTCTGGGCATTTCGGCCTGACCACTTGCTTTTGCAGGAATTGGAGTAACGGTGTCCTGGTTTCTTTTTGCCGTGCTGGCTTTTTTTACCCTGGGCGGCGGCCTGGGCGTGGTAATAACCCGCAACGTGGTCCACGCCGCTCTGTTCCTGCTGGTTTCTCTGGTAGCCGTGGCTGGCGTTTATCTGATACTCTTCGCCGAGTTTCTGGCCCTGGTGCAGGTGCTGATTTACGGCGGAGCTATTATTATTGTTCTGCTGTTTGCCATTATGCTTACCCGCACCGCCGAATACCCCTATATCTCTGACAACCGGCAATGGCCTCTGGCCGCCGCTGCCGCCGGCGCCGTGGGTGTAGTGCTGGGCGCCGCCTTCTGGGTGAACGGCGTTACCGAGTCGTCGCCCGGCAGCGCCGCCTTCAGCGAGTTGGCCAGTTCGCTGTTTACCCGCTGGGCCATCCCCTTTGAGGTAGCATCGCTGGTCCTGCTGGTGGCCTTGATTGGCGCCATCATCATTGCCCGCACCGGGGAGGAGCGCAGTTAGCAATGCCGCCTTTGGTTGCCTTTCAACTGCTCAGCGCCGCCCTTTTCGTAATCGGTTTATATGGCGTTATGGCCCGGCGGAGCGCCGTGCTGATTATGATGTCCATCGAGTTAATGCTTAACGCAGTGAACATTAACCTGATTGCGGCGGCGGCCCACCTGCCCGGCGCAGACCGGTACGTTAACCTGGATGGGCAGGTTATCGCCATATTCATCATCACCGTGGCTGCCGCTGAAGTGGGCCTGGCTATGGCCATCATCCTGCGTATGTACCGCAACCGGGCCACGGTTAACGTGGACGAAATTGACCTGATGCGATGGTAGCAATAATTCGGGTTCCCTTTCCAGCGGCTCCCTCTGAGACCATTCCCGGGCGGCCCGGCAGGGCTGGTAGCGCCCTGACGTGCGCCGTTTCCGGCTCCATTCCCGGCGGGGAGGCCCTGGCTTAATATGGAGTGGGCCTGGCTGATTCCGGTGTTCAGCTTTGCCGTGGTTCCGCTGATCGTCCTTTTCGGACGGCGACTGCCCGGCAAGGGCGCCCCCCTGGCCATTCTGGCCGTTGCTGCCGGCTTCATCCTCTTTCTGGTGGCCCTGTTCAACTTTCTGGCGGCAACGCCGGAGACCGCCGGCTGCCATATTGCTGAAGAAACCGGTTCCCTTACCTGTTCCTACCAGCGCGCCTGGTTCGATGCAGGATTCCCCGGCAGCGAAAATGACGTTGACCGTCGGGTTCGGCTGGTTTGGGGCGTAATTATCGACCCGCTGACCCTGGCGATGCTGGGCCTGGCGACCTTCGTTGCGCTGATGGTGCAGATTTACTCCCTGGGTTATATGCGCGGCGACCCCCGTTTTGACTGGTATTATGCCTTCCACGCCCTGTTCATCGCGGCCATGCTTACCCTGGTGCTGGCCGACAATTTCCTGCTGCTGTACGTGGCCTGGGAGCTGGTGGGGCTTTGCTCGTACCTGCTTATCGGCTTCTGGTACGAGCGGCCTGAACCAAGAGAAGCCGCCAAAAAAGCCTTCATCGTAACCCGTATCGGCGATGTGGGCCTGCTGATTGGCATTCTTCTGCTGTGGCGCGAAGTCGGCAGCTTCAGCATGGCCGAAGCCTTCGCCGCAGTGCAGAGCGGCGCCCTGAGCGACGGCGTGATAACGGCCGCCGCTTTGCTGCTCTTCCTGGGCGCAATGGGAAAGTCGGCTCAATTCCCCTTCCACGTCTGGCTCCCCGATGCCATGGAAGGCCCTACTCCGGTGAGCGCCCTGATTCACGCCGCCACCATGGTGGCCGCCGGCGTTTACCTGGTGGCGCGGGCCTTCCCGATTTTCTCCGCTTCGGAAACCGCTATGCTGACGGTCGCCATTATCGGGCTGATTACCGCCCTGGGCGCCGCTACCATAGCCCTGGTGGCTACCGACCTGAAGCGCATTCTGGCTTATTCCACCATCAGCCATCTGGGGTTGATGATGCTCTCCCTGGGGGCAGCCGGTTATACCGCCGCTATTTTCCACCTTCTGGCCCACGGTTTCTCCAAAGCGTTGCTGTTCCTGGGGGCCGGCAGCGTAATGCACAGCGCCGAAGAGCTGGATGTAAGAAAGATGGGCGGCCTGCGCCGGGTAATGCCGGTTACTGCCACCTTGTTTTCCATCGGGGCCTTGTCCCTCGGCGGCATACCGGTACTGGCCGGCTTCTGGAGCAAGGACGAGGTTCTGATTGCGGTCAATGACCATCTGCCGCCCGTTTTCATCATCCTTGCCTTGCTGACCGCTTTGTTCAGCGCGCTGTATATGGCCCGGGCCATGTTTATTGTCTTTTTCGGCCGGTTTGCCGAACAGCATGCGCATATTCACGACGCCCCGCCAACCATGAGCATAACCATGGGCCTGCTGGCGGCGCTGGCCCTGTTCTTCGGCCTGGCCGCCCTGAACTGGCCCGGAAGCTACGACGGCATTGGCTCCTTCATTTTCTACGACCACCCCGAAGGCTTTCACTTTGTCTGGTGGCTGGGTATCCTGTCTATCATCCTGGCGGTGGGCGCTTTCACTTACGCTTACCTGGTTTACGTTAAGGGCAGCCTGCCCCGGGAAGGAGCGCAGCGCCGGTTTTCCGGTCTGCTGCGGGTAATCGAGAACAAGTATTACCTGGACGAGCTTTACCAATGGGGCGTCGACCGGGTTGTCCTGACCGTTGCCGGGTTCGTTGCCTGGCTGGACCGGGCAATAGTGAACGACGTGGGGGTTAACGGGCCGGCGAACCTGGTGCGCCGAATCGGCTTCGCCATGCGGCGGCACGTAACCGGGTACGTTTACAGCTACGCTCTGGCCATGGCCCTGGGCCTGGTCGGGCTGGCTATCTTCTGGTGGATTAGGTCTGCCTGATTTGTCTCTGCTGAACAACTTCGAACAGGTAGCTTTGCTTCTGACCATTCTGGTGCCGCTGGCCGGCGCCATTCTGTCCATGTTCCTGCCCAGAAGCCGGCCGGAGGAAGCCTGGTATTTCGCCATCTTTGTTTCGGCCATAACCCTGGTGTTGTCCCTGGTTCTTTTCCTCCGCTACGACTTTGCCGCCGGCGGTTACCAGTTCGAGCGTATTTACCCCTGGCTGGACGCGCCGCTGAACATTGACCTGTCGCTGGCCATGGACGGCATCGCCGCCCCCCTGGTCCTGTTGAACGGAATTGTGCTTTTTGGCGCAGTGCTTATATCCCAGACAATCAAACGCCGCTCCCGCGACTTTTTCGTGCTGCTGCTGGCCCTGGGTTCCGGCGTTTTTGGCGTCTTCGTGGTGCAGGACCTCTTTTTCCTCTTTTTCTTTTACGAACTGGCCGTGCTGCCCATGTACCTGCTGATTGGCGTTTGGGGCAGCAGCACTGATTTCGGCTCTTTTCGGCGCACCAAGGAATACGGGGCAATGAAGCTGATGCTGTTCCTGGTGGCCGGCAGCGTCCTCATCTGGGTGGGCATTCTGGCCCTTTACGCAGCCTCCGCAGCGGCCGGCTCGCCGACCTTCTCGATGGTTGGCCTGGGTGAACTTTCCCGGCAGGGCGTTTTCAGCCCGGCCTTCCAGAACTGGGTGTTTCCCCTGTTCATGGTTGGTTTCGGCGTACTGGCCGGCCTGTGGCCCTTCCATACATGGTCGCCCGACGGCCACGTGGCCGCCCCCACCGGAGTAAGCATGCTGCACGCCGGCGTGCTGATGAAGTTGGGAGCTTTCGGCATTATTCGGGTAGGCATGGCGCTGCTGCCGGAAGGAGCCGAAGCCTGGATGCCGGTCCTGATTGGCCTGGGAACGGTTAACGTAATTTACGGCGCAGTTTCCGCCCTGTCCCAGCAAGACCTCAAGTACATTATCGGCTATTCCAGTGTCAGCCACATGGGCTACGTGATAATGGGAATTGCTACCCTGCACCCGGTGGGGCTCACCGGCGCCGTGCTGCAAATGTTCTCCCACGGCATTATGACCGCCCTGATGTTCGCCATGGTGGGCGCTATTTACGAGCGCACCCACCTGCGCGATATTACCGTGCTTAACGGGTTGTTTAAGCGGATGGGCTTTGCCAGTTTCTGTTTCGCTGTGGCCGGGCTGGCCTCTCTGGGACTGCCGGGACTGAGCGGGTTTATCGCCGAGTTCATGGTCTTTACCGGGGCCTTCCGCACCTATCTGCCGCTGGCCGTGCTGGGCGTTATCGGCGCCGCTTTAACCGCCATCTACATTCTGCGCCTGCTGGCCCGCACTTTTTTCGGCGAAGCGGATCCCCGCTGGGAAGGGCTTGCCGACGCCAGCCCGGTGGAAAAGACGGTGGGGGTTGGCTTTGTTTTGATTCTGCTTTTTGTGGGCGTTTGGCCGGGCCCCTTCACCCAGGTAATAAACACCGGCGTGGCATCGGTGCTGGAACTTTTCTAGGCGCCCTTCCGCCCCGATGTCAAGCGTTGAACCAGGCAACCACCTTGAGGAAATATGCCAGGCTTAACCGATAACCTGTATCTGCTTACGCCGGAGTTTGCGCTGGCGGGGCTGGCCTTTCTGGTGTTCGCACTGGATTTGCTGCTGCCGGAAGGGCGCAAATACCTGCTGGGCTGGCTGTCGGCAGTGGGCCTGCTGGGTTTGGCCGGGCTTTCTATGGCGCTGCTGCCCGGTCAGGAAACCACCCTTTACGGCGGCTTGCTGGCCGTTGACGCCTTCTCCCTGTTCTTCAAGGTAATGTTCCTGGGCATCGGCGTATTCATCGTTTTCAGTTCCATTGACTACGTCAGGCTGCATCTGAACCACCCCGGGGAGTTCTACGGCCTGCTCCTTTTTTCGGTGCTGGGCATGAACCTGATGGCCATGTCCCGGGAACTGCTGACCGCTTATATCTCCCTGGAGCTGCTCAGTTTCAGCCTCTACGTACTGGTGGCTTACGCGCTGGGCAATGCCAAATCCAATGAAGGCAGCCTTAAATACATCATCATCGGCGCCCTCGCTGCGGCCATTCTGCTGTACGGCGTCAGCATGATTTACAGCGCCCTGGGCGTTACCAGCTTTGCCGGCATAAGGGACGCCCTGGTTTCCCGGAACGACGTCAGCCCGGCGCTGTGGGTCGGGCTGGCCCTGTTGCTGGTGGGCCTGGGGTTCAAGCTGGCGGCAGCGCCGTTTCACATGTGGGCGCCCGACGTTTACGAAGGAGCGCCCCTGCCGGTTACCGCTTACCTGGCCATTGCCTCCAAGGCCGCCGCCTTTGCCCTGACCCTCCGGTTGTTGTCCGAAGCCTTTGTGCCGGCTGCCGACCGGTGGGATCAATGGCAGATAATTCTGGCGGTACTGGCGGCGCTCACCATGCTGACAGGCAACCTGGTAGCCCTGGCCCAGCGCAACCTGAAACGGCTCATGGCCTACTCCAGCATCGGCCACGTGGGCTACCTTCTGGCCGGCATGGTCGTGCTGTCGCAAAACTCTCTGCTGGGCGCCAACGGGGTGATTTTCTACCTGGTGGGCTACTCGGTAACCAGCATAGTAGTATTTGCCGCCCTGATTGCCTATTTCAACGCTACCGGCCAGGAGGATATTCCCGACCTGGCCGGCCTGGCCGATCGGCAGCCCTTCCTGGCCATGGCGATTGCCGTAGGCCTCTTTTCCTTGAGCGGGTTGCCGGTTTTCGTCGGTTTTACCGTCAAGTTCTACCTGTTTACCGCCGTGGCGGAAGGCGGCTTTCTGTGGCTGGCCGGCTTCGCCATCTTTACCAGCCTCATTTCCCTGTACTATTACCTTCAGGTCATCCGGCAAATGTATATCCAACCGGCCCTGGCCGCCGGCGCCGCAGCAACGGAGACCGAGGCCCACGGGGATGCGGCCAGCGCGGCTGACCGGGAGCATGCCGCCGGCGCAGCGGCCCAGCATGCAGCGGCGGAAGATTATCAACCCCTGGCCCGTCCCTCCGGCTTGCTCATCTTCGTAATCACGGTCGGGTTGATTGCCACGGTGGTTTTAGGCGTTTACCCGGCGCCTTTGCTGGAACTGGTGGAAACAGCCAGCTCAGCCCTGCTTGCGCCAGGGTAGCAACCGGGTGAGTTTAAGGAATGACGCCGCACCTCAATTATATGCAGGAAAATTACGCCGCCTGGCTTAAGGCAAAAACGGTTTCCTGAATTCAAATCAAAGGCAGGCAGAACGAGAACCTTATGATTATCTCCGTAATCGGCAGCAGCGCAGCCAAGCCGGAACACCTGGCTTTGGCGGAAGAACTGGGGCGGGAATTGGCGCGCCGTAAAATCACCGTGGCCTGCGGGGGGCTGACCGGCGTCATGGAGGCGGTGTGCCGGGGCGCCAAGGCCGAGGGTGGAACCACCCTGGGCATTCTGCCCGGACGCCGGGGGTCGGCCTGTAATCCCTTCGTGGATATTCCGGTTTTTACCACCATGGGCTATGCCCGCAACATCATCGTGGTGCATACCGGAGAGGCTTGTATCGCCGTGGGCGGCGCCTTTGGCACCCTGTCGGAAATCGCCTATGCCCTGGATGCCGGCATTCCGGTAATCGGGTTAAGCACCTGGGACTTAACCGTCAAGGGCGACGGGGATCCGGTGGTTGACGGCATAATGCCGGCTGAAACCCCGGCGGCCGCCGTGGCTCAAGCTCTGGCGGTCATTAAAGCAGCCAGCCCGCCGGCCCCGGTTGGCGACGCCTGAGCAGCGCAGTTTGCTTAATCTTTCAGGGAGTAATTGATATGGCCGGCCAGTCTGCTGACGTCGTAATTGCTGCGGTAACGGGGCGGGAGGTTTTGGACTCGCGAGGCAACCCCACCGTAGAAGCCGAAGTTCGGCTGTCCAACGGGGTCAAGGCCCATGCCGCCGTTCCTTCCGGCGCCAGCACCGGCAGCTATGAAGCCGTGGAGTTGAGGGACGGGGACGCCGGACGTTTTGGCGGCGCCGGAGTAAGCCGGGCTGTTTCCAACGTGGTAAACCTGATTGGGCCGGCGCTGGCCGGTTCGTCGCCCTTTGACCAATCCGCCGTGGACCAGGCAATGCTCGCCCTGGACGGCACCGCCGACAAGCGCCGCCTGGGGGCTAACGCTATTCTGGCCGTTTCCATGGCCACAGCCCGGGCCGCCGCGCTGGCCCACCCGGACGCCGCCGGCGAGCTCTGGCGTTACCTGGCAGTTCAGACGGGAAACCCTGCGGCAGTCAGCCTGCCGGCCCCCATGTTCAACATCCTTAACGGAGGCCGCCACGCGTCCAATTCCGCCGACATTCAGGAATTTATGGTGTCTCCGGCCGGCTTGCCGTCCTTTTCCGACGCCCTGCGGGCCGGGGCTGAAATTTACCAGGCCCTGAAAAGCCTGCTGCGCGCCGGAGGCCATAACCTGAACGTGGGCGACGAGGGCGGCTTTGCGCCGTCGCTGCCATCGAACCGGGACGCCATTGAGGTGGTGCTGCGGGCCATTGAAACCGCCGGCTATGCCCCAGGCAAGGAAGTGTTCCTGACCCTGGACGTGGCGGCGTCGGAATTGTACGACCGAAGCAGCGGCGCCTACCGGCTGGAACGGGAAGGCATCTCAATGACCGCTGAAGAACTGGTGGAACTCTATGCCGGCTGGCGTCAGGACTACCCAATCGTCAGTATCGAGGATGGGCTGGATGAGGATGACTGGGACGGTTGGCGCAGCCTGGGAAGGCGGCTGGGCGGTTCACTCCAGCTGGTCGGCGACGACCTCTTCGTTACCAGCATCGCCCGCATCCAGCAGGGAATCCAAAGCGGAGCTGGCAACTCGGTATTGCTAAAACCCAATCAGATTGGTACTCTTACCGAAACCTTGCAGGCATTGCAGCTGACCAGAGAAGCCGGTTGGGGCGCAGTGATGAGCCACCGCTCCGGCGAAACCGAGGATACTACCATCGCCGACCTGTCAGTGGCCTGGAATGTCGGGCAGATTAAGACCGGCGCTCCCGCCCGTTCCGAGCGGGTAGCCAAGTATAACCGACTGCTCCGAATCGAAGCAGAATTGGGAGCGGAGGCCCGTTATGCGGGAACCAGCGCCTACGACCGGTATATCCAGGTCTAACGGTTACGTGGCCTGGCGCATCTGCCGTTACCTTGCCATTCAGGGCGGGCGCGGGTTCCTTCGGCTGGCCTGGTGGCTGCTGCTGCAAACCGGTCGGGTAATTGTTGGCCTGGGGCGGTTGATGTCCACCCCCACGCCCGACTGCGTTAACCGGGCCAGAACGGGAATGTATGGCTGGCTCTTCTGGCGCAGGTGAGGCCGCTATCCCGGTTGGTTAACCGACCGTGAAGTAAGAGAGAGGTAAACCATGACTACGCGAATTGGCGTTAACGGTTTTGGCCGGATTGGCCGTTTGGTTACCCGGGCCACCATGGAGCGATACCCGGATACGCTGGAGGTGGCGGCAGTTAATGATTTGACCGATGACAAAACTAACGCCCACCTGTTCAAGTACGATACCAGCTATGGCGTTCACCCGGGCCAGGTAGAAGCCAGCAACGGCGACCTGGTTATTGACGGCAGGAGAATCAAGGTGTTTTCAGAGCGGGACCCGGCCCGGATTCCCTGGTCGGAGCTGGGCGTAGATTTGGTGGTGGAATCCACCGGCATTTTCACCGACGGGAAAGCGGCGGCCGGCCATTTGACCGGCGGAGCCAGCAAGGTAATCATATCTGCGCCGGCCGCCAACGTGGACCTCACCATGGTAATGGGCGTTAACGACCAGGTTTACGATAAGGCCCGGCACAACATTGTTTCCAATGCCTCCTGCACTACCAATTGTTTCGCCCCGATGGTCAAGGTGCTGCACGAAGCCTTTGGCATTGAGCATGGCCTGATGTCAACCATCCACTCTTACACCAACGACCAGGCAATTCTGGACCAACGCCATTCGGATTTGCGCCGGGCCCGCGCGGCGGCGATGAACATTATTCCCACCAGCACCGGGGCGGCGCGGGCGGTGGGGCTGGTCCTGCCGGAACTGAACGGCAAGCTGCACGGCATTGCCTTCCGGGTGCCTACCGCCACCGGTTCGGTTACCGATTTTGTGTCGAACCTGAGCCGCAGCGTAACGGTGGACGAAGTTAACCAGGCTTTCCGCGCCGCCGCTGCCGGCCCCTTGCAGGGAATACTGGAATACACGGAAGACCCCATCGTCAGTTCCGATATACGCGGCAACCCGCATAGTTGTATCTTCGATGCCCTGTCAACTATCGTTATGGAAGATAACATGGTCAAAATTATGGGCTGGTACGACAACGAATGGGGTTACTCCTGCCGAACCGCCGACCTCTGCTCCTTCGTGAGTCGTCAGGGAATCTGACCTTGCTTTGCCGGTCAGAGATACGAATATTCCGGCTTCTTCCAGCGGGGACGAAATAACGTGACGCCGGTGGTTTTTCCCCGCCGGGTTTTTATCCGGACTGCCGCTCAGGCCGCCCGGAGCCAACCCTGCTGCACACTGCTGACCAGGCCGGTCAGCCCATTCCCTGGAGGCGGCCGGTGGGTCAGGTAACCTCGATAGTATCCTTCTTCTCGGCCAGACCCTGGGCGCTGCTGCTGCTGATTCTGCTGGTAGCCCTGGGCCTGCGCATGCACGGCCTTTACTGGGACTCCGGCCACGGCTTTCACCCGGATGAACGGTCAATTTACATGCGGGTCGATTGCATCTATAACCTGTTGAGCGAAAACGAAGGGTATGCCAATTGCCTGTACGGATACCCAGCCGAGCTCGGCATTCCCAGCCTCTCCACCTTTCTGGACGCCGAGCGCAGCCCCCTGAACCCCCATTGGTTCCCCCTGGGCAGCGTACTGCTGTATCTGTTGACCTTCCTCCGCTGGGTGCTCGGGTTTTTTACCGAAATCGGCTCTACCGAGATGCGATACATTGGGCGCGGTATCTCCGGCCTGGCGGACGTGGGCGCATTGATTATGGTCTTTCTGCTGGGCCGAAAAATGTTCGGCAGCCGCTATGGTCCCTGGGTGGGGCTGCTGGCTGCCGCCCTCTCCGCCCTGGCGGTAATGCAGGTTCAGAACAGCCACTTTTACCGTCCCGAAACCTTTCTGGGGTTATTCGGAATAGCCATCTTCTGGGCGGCCCTGCGCATGGTGGAACTGGGGCGCCCAAGAGATTCGGTATTGCTCGGCGTTTTTGTCGGTTTCTTCTTTTCCCTCAAAGTAAGCAGCCTGCCCATCGTTTTGCCCCTCGCCCTCGCTTACTTTTACCGCTGGCAGGAAGCCTCGGCCGCCGAAGGGCAAGCCTATTCCATCTCCGCCTTCAAGAAAACCGCCAGTTATGCCCTGCTGGGGGCGGCTTGCTCCCTGGTCGTCTTCTTTCTGGTTACCCCCTATTCGCTGCTCGACATCTCCACGTACGTTGAAGACCAGCTTTACGAAGTTGCCGTGGCCCGCCGCTCAGATTGGCGGCCCTACACCGCTCAATACGCCGGCACAATGCCCTTTGTTTACCAGTTTCACCAGCTTACGGCCTGGGGTATGGGCTGGCCGCTGGGCCTGGCGGCCTGGCTGGGGGTCGCCTTTGCCGCCGTAATGGCCTGGCGCGGCGGGGAATCCCGCCGGGCAGACCTGCTGCTGCTGCTCTGGATTGTTCCCAATATTCTGCTGCTGGAAACCTTCGAAACCAGGTTTCAGCGTTTTTACTATCCGTTAATTCCCTTTGTAATTCTGCTGGGGGCCCGGTTTCTGCTTTGGCCAATGGCGGCGGCACGGGGGGCTTTGTCTCAAGCTGCCGACTCCGTCAGGGAAGCGCACCGCCGGGGCAGCCGTTTATGGGGCGGCCCAAGCATGCAGCGTATCTGGCTGACTTTGTCCTGGGCGCTGGTGATTGGCACATTGGCCGCCACGGCTTTCTACAGCCTGGCCTTTCAGCGGGTTTATGCCAACCCCCACCCGGCGGTGGCTGCCTCTCAGTGGATTAACGAGAATATTCCCCAGGGCGCTGCTATTGTCAACGATAACCATTGGGATGATTCCATACCCGGGTTGCACTCCTACGAAATCTGGCAGTTCCCCATCTATGAAGGAGACCACCCCGATAAGATGGCTCAGCTGGCGGCAAGGCTGGCGTCGTCCGAACTGGTGGTGTTTTACAGCCATCGCACCTTTACCAGCGTAGCTCGCGACCCGGAGCGGTTCCCTTACAGCAGAAACTACCACCAGCGGTTATTTGACGGCCGTTTGGGTTACTATCCGGAAAAGGTATTTACCTCCTTCCCGAGCCTGGCCGGCGTGGCCTTTGTGGATGACCCCTACAGCCCTGCCGGGCTGCCGAAGCCGGAGCCGCCGACCAGACAGCAAGAACCGTGGTTGCAGATAAACCTGGGTTACGCCGACGATAATGTGGTCGGCTATGACCACCCCCAGTCCCTGGTTTTCCGCAATGTAGAGCGGCTGTCGGAAGAAAACCTGGCGGCCCAGCTGCTGGACTTTACCGCTCCGGAAACCGGGCATTTGATGCTGTCGGATGAACAGCGGGCGCAGCAGCAGGCCGGGGGAACCTGGTCGGAGATTTACCGGACGGATAGCTGGACCAACCGGGTTCCGGCGCTGGCCTGGCTGCTGGCAGTGGAGTTGATTTACCTGGCCGCCCTGCCCCTTGTCATGGTACTGTTTCGCGCCCTCCCGGATCGGGGAATCGTCCTGGGGCGCATTCTGGGGTTGCTTCTGACCAGTTACCTGGTCTGGATAGCGGTCAGCCTGGGGTGGTTCAGGTTTTCCGCCGTCACAATAGCTTTTGCCATCATGTCGGTGGCCTTGCTGTCGGGGCTGGCGGCCGTCTTTCGGTGGAGAGAACTGCTGGATTTTCTGCGCCACCGCTGGCGGCTTCTGCTCATCGGGGAAGCCCTGTTCCTGCTGGCGTTCCTCGCCTTTGTGATTATCCGCGCCTATAACCCGGACCTGTGGACCCTCTGGCGGGGCGGTGAAAAGCCAATGGAACTGGCCTACCTCAACGCCGTAGTCCGCTCTACTACCCTGCCGCCGTACGACCCATGGTTCGCCGGAGGCTACCTCAACTATTACTACTGGGGTTATTTTGTGTTGGCCCTGCCCATCCGGCTGACCGGCATAGTTACCGGCGTGGCCTTCAATCTGGCCGTGCCTCTCCTGTTCGCTTTGACGATAACCGGGGCCTACTCGCTGGTTTACAACCTGGCGCAGGGCTGGCAGAACTCCCGCAAGCAAACCCCGCCGGCGGAGGGCGCTGCCGCTTCAGTCCCGGCGCCCGGTTGCAACGCCCAGGCAGAACCCGGAAAGGGAACAGAGCCGGTTGCGCCGGAGGAAGCCCGGGCGGCGCGGTTCTCCCTGTCGCAGCTCTGGCGCCACCCGGTAGCCGCCGGCCTGGTTGGCGCCCTGTTCGTGGGGGTAATCGCCAACCTGGACGGAATGCTCCAGCTGATTCAGGGATCCTGGGTAGTTCTGATAAATGACGACGTTTCCTTCCCCTCCTTCGACTTCTGGCGCAGCAGCCGAATGCTGCCCAATTCAGAGAACTTTGCGCCGAACCTTCTGGCCTTCTGGGTGCCGGGAAGGGAAGAGGCGGGGATTGAAGTTGGCTGGCACATTACCGAATTTCCATTCTTCACCTTCCTGTTCGCCGATTTGCACGCCCACATGATGGCGATCCCCTTCTCGCTGCTGGCCCTCGGTTTGGGCCTGAACCTGATGGCCGGCTGCCGTCAGCAGCCGGGCTGGGCGTGGAGCCTCTGGGCCGCCGCCTTGCTGGGGCTGGCAGTCGGCGCCCTGTGGTTAATCAACACCTGGGACTACCCCAGTTACCTGATGCTCTCCCTCGGTTTGGTTGGTTTGGCCGCTTGCTGCGCGCCGGGCGAAGCGTCGGCTCGGGTTGCCAAAGGGGTAACGCTGGCGGTGGTTATGGTCCTGACCAGCGTCGTCCCCTTCCTGCCCTTCCACCTGACGATGGACTCTTTCGGCACTTTCATCGAGGCCAGCCGGTGGCGTACCCCCCTGGAGCGGTATGTAGCCATTCACGGGCTGTTCCTTTTTATAGTGGTTTCCTTCCTGGCCTTTCAGGCGCGGCGGTCCCTGCTGCTGGCTTTCGGCGGAATAATCTCAGGGTGGCGCTTGCCGGGAAGTTCCGTCGGCGAAAGCCCGGAGGCTTCAGCCTCCCCGCTGCTGCGGGTTGGCGCCCTCCTCATTCTGGGCATTGGCCTGGCGGCGGCTGTCTATCTGTTGGCCGCCGGCTATTGGACCGCCGGGGCGTTGATGACGCTGTTAACCGTTGTCGGCCTGGTTATCTGGCGGGAATTGACGGCCGGCGGAGCGGAGCGCCCTTATTCCTTGTTCCCCCTGGCGCTTTTGAGCCTGGCCCTGCTGATTGGCATCGGCGTGGAGCTGGTGCGCTTTACCGGGGATATTGGGCGGATGAACTCCCTGTTCAAGTATTACCTGGAAGCCTGGGTGCTGTTCGGGGTGGCGTCAGCCTATATGCTGTGGCGGTTGAGCCTGGACTGGAGCATACCCCGGCTGCAGAATCATCGGTGGGCCGCAGCCTGGGTCGGCGTGCTGGTTTTTCTGGTAGCTTCCGGCTTGGTTTATGCCGTAATGGGGACTGATGACCGGTTGGCGGATCGTTTTAACAGCCAGCCGCCCACCCTGGACGGTATGGCGTACATGGACCAGACGGTTTACCTTGAGCGGGGGCAGCCCATCCAGTTGCAGGGAGACGCTCAGGCCATGCGGTGGCTGCAGGATAACGTGCCCGGGTCGCCGGTGGTGCTGGAGGCCCACACGGAACAATATCGCTGGGGCGCCAGGATAGCTAACTATACCGGCCTGCCCACCATACTGGGTTGGCCCTGGCACCAGATTCAGCAGCGCGGCAGCAGTTCGAAAATAGCTGACCGGGCCAGGGACGTCGCAACGATTTACGAGACCGAAGATCTGTCGGTCGCACAGAACTTGCTGCGGCAGTACGGGGTTAGGTATGTGGTGGTGGGCGAGCTGGAGCGTATTTATTACCCGGACAACGGGTTGGCGAAATTTGATACAATGGCCCGCCAGGGCGTTGCTTCCCGCGCCTTTGATAACGGGAATACCGCCATTTACCAGCTTGTTTTGGACGATGCCTCTGCTGCCGCGCTGGAACCAGTTTTACAGGAGCCGATAATGGATGCAGGTACAGTAACTACGATTGCCGTTATCAGAGATTTGTTGGTCATTCTGGTATTGGCTGTTTTGGTTCTCTTTCTGGCCGGCCTGGGAGCGCTGTTGGTGAGTATGTTTGACTTGCTGAAAACCCTGAAGCGCATCGCCGCCAATGCAGAAGAGGCGTCAACCGTGATGCTTTCTACCTCTAAAGACGTTGCCCAAACCCTGAGCTTCTTTGGTACGGTCAACCGGATAGTTTCCCGAGCCACCCGGTTCAGGCGGGAAAGAAGTCAGCCGGACCGGGGAAGGTAAAGGCGTGCAGTTGAACGTTGCGCGGCGCTCCGGGGGGCGGGCAGATGCTTGAAAGTTCAGGCTTCGGTTCGTCCTGGTTTTCCGGGGGAGGGGTTGCCCCGGGCTTCCCGGGCCGTAAAGCCGGGGCTGCCCAGGCTACAGCTCCAGATTCCACCGGGGGTAGGAGCCGAAGACCTTAAGGGTGGTAACCTGCTTTTCCAGCGCCTCCAGCGCCTCTTTAACTACCGTGTTTTCCCGGTGGCCCTCGCAATCCACCAGAAAGATGTAACGGCCTAAAACCTCTTTGTTGGGGCGCGATTCAATCTTGACCAGGTTCAGGTTGCGCAAGGCGAACAGCCCCAGCGCATTATAAAGCGAACCCGGCCGGTCCTGGGCGAAAGAGAAGCAAATGGAAGTCTTGTCCCGCCCGGTAGGCGGGTGGTCGCAGGGCGCCAGAAGCACAAACCGGGTGGCGTTGTTGGCGCGGTCCTGAATGCTCCGGTCAATAATCTCTGCGCCGTAGAGGGTGGCCGCCCGCTGCGGGGCAATCGCCGCTGCCGGCGTCGGGCTGTTCAGCATATCGTTGACTGCCGCCGAGTTGCTCAGCGACGCCGTAGGAACGGCCAGTGGGTAGTTCTCCTCCAGGTAGTGGCGGCACTGACCCAGCGACTGGGGGTGCGAGTAGATTATTTCAATGCTGCCGGCGTTCCCGCCCGGCTTAATCATCAGGCAATGTTCAATGGGCATTACCACCTCATTGCAGATGAACAAATCCGTTTCGCTAATCAGGTAGTCCAGGGTATTCACCACGGCGCCTTCCAGGCTGTTTTCAATAGGCACTATTCCCTCGTCAGCGATGCCGTCAGACACCGCCCGGCATACGGCCGGTATAGTCGGGAAGGGCAGCAACTCGGCTGACGCATCATAGAGCAGCGCCGCCTCTTCCGTGTAAGTTCCCGCCGGCCCGAAATAGGAAATGCGCTTGACCACTGCTAGGCTCCGGTTAACGTATCGTACAGACTCGTTTCTTCTTCCAGCCGGGTAACCAGGTATGCTTCGTCATTCCCGGCCAGGGAAGCAGCTTCTCCCGGCGCCAGCGCCCGGTTCTGGCGGATGACCAGGGAGAAGAAACTGTGCGGCGGCAGTTCAATTTGCGCCAGCGGCTTCCCAATCACCTGGGCATCCTCAGGTATGGTTACGCTGACTAAAACCGTATTGGGCGCCGGCAGGCTTCGCAAATGGTTAAGTTTGTCGCCCATAATGCTGCCTTCCAGCGCGCCCAGTATCAGGTCGCCGGCGTTGATTACCTTGTCCACGCCCAGAATCCGAAAGATAGCCTGGTTCTTGTCGTCCCGAATTACCGCAACGGTTTGCGCAATAGAAAAAAGCTGCTTGCCCAATTGACAGATGACCAGGTTAGTCTCATCTTTACCGGTAACTGCAATCAAGCACTGAGCCCGGGCGGCCCCTGCCTGCCTCAAGTCTTCCTGGTCGGCGCCATCGCCCTGGAATACGACGCTTCCCATCTCTTCCCACAGCAACCGGCAGCGTTGCAGCTTCTGCTCCATAACCACCACTTCATGGCCGGAAGCCAGCAGCAGTTTGGCGAGGCTGTACCCCGCCTCGCTGCAACCAACTATGATGATAAACATCAGCCGGCAACCTGATGAGCCAGATATTGCCGGATATTTTCCAGGGAAGCGGCCCCGGTATCAACCGTATTGAGGCCAATGCTGCGGTAAAACTCCCGTAAACCGGGGTCTTCCAGCAGGCAGAATACCCCGGGAACGTTAAAAATGTGGTGGGCGATTTGCGCCACCAAGGCGTTCTTGTGGTCATCATCCGAGAAAGCCAGCAAAACGTCAGCGCTGTCGATGCCGCCGGTTTGCAGGTAATCCTGCAGCAGCGGCTCCGCGGTTACCACCACATCCACCCCGGCCGCCCTTGCCAGCCGGGCCAGGCGGTCTTCATCATGGTCCAGCACGGTGATGCGGCAGCCGCCTTCGGCCAGGCCGGGAGCCAGGCTCCGGGTCAGAGAACTGCACCCAAAAATCAGAATATCCATCCGGTCAACCCTGCTGCGCCGGCAGTCGGGGGGCTTCTTCCCGGCAAACCATCACCTGACAGGAAGCGTTTTTAAGGATGTAATCGGACGTGGAACCCAGGTTCCGGCCAACGGCCTGACGCCGAAAAGGCAAACCAACTACCACCAGGTCCATATTCCGGTCGGCGGCCTCCAGGACAATAGCCGGGCCGGCGTTCCTGGCCTCCAGCAGGGTGGCGCTGACCCGGCACTTTTCCGAGCGGGCAATTCCTTCAATGCCGGTCAGTATGGCCTCACCCTCGTCGTAACTGCGTCGTATGGTATTGGAACCTAAAGGAAATACCAGCGGCACTTCAATAACGTACAGGGCAAAAAGCTGGGCCCTGGCCTGGCGCGCCAGTTGACAAGCCCAATGAAAAGCCATGTTGCTGGCCGGTTTGCCATTCACCGGAGCCAGAACCCGCAAACGCTTGTGCCACATACCGGCGCTGGCGGTCTCCCGGGTCAGCCTTCGGATACCCGGGGTAATTGGGGGGCAATTGAGGTTATTCCGGCCACATGGTTGCTGTTTCCGGCAATCAACAAAACATCTCCCGAGTTTATCCGTTCATCTTTGGCCGGGTTCAGAATGTAACTGCGGCCCCGCCGCAAGGCCAGCACGGTTAAGGAATAGAGGCCATCAGCCCCGGCCAGCCCGGCCTCCTCCAGGGTTTTGCCCACCATGCCCTCCCGGTTATCGGTGGGCCTGATTTTGCTGATTCCAGCGCTGGGTACAATCTCCATATAATCCAGAACGCCATGGTTGAAATCCACGTGGGCCACCCGGCGGGCGCTTTCTTCTTCCGGGTGTACCACCCGGTTTACACCAATCCGTTCCAGCGCTTCCCCGTGCAGTTCATTGGCCGCCCGGGCAATGATGAACGGAACCTCCAGACTCTTCAACAGCATAGCAATCAGAATGCTGGATTGAACGTTATCGTCGCCCAGGGCAATTACCGCCACATCATATTCGGCGATACCCAGTTCCCGCAAGGACGCCTCACTGGTAGCGTCAGTCCTTACCGCGTAGGTCGCCTGCCCCAGCATGGCCTGAACCCGTTCTTCATCGCGGTCAAGCACCAGAACATCGTGGCCGGCCTGGTACAGCTCCCGGGCTACGCCAACGCCGAACCGCCCCATGCCAATTACACAGACACGCTTGGCCATTCCCCTCTCCGTTAGCCTATTTTAACCCTTTCCCGGGCAAAACGATACACGGTAGTTTCCTGGGGCGTCAGCGCCAAAGCCAGCGTTAAAGGCCCGATACGGCCGATGAACATCAGCAGGGCGAGAATTGCCTGGGAGGTTACCGTCAGGTTTGGTACTATGCCGGTGGAAGAGCCATTGGTGGCAAAGGCGGAAACAGTATCGAAGAACAGATTAAGAAACTTCAGCTGGCCGGCCCGCAATGCTTCAGCCTCCACAATGGTTAGCGCCGGCACGGCAACCACGATAATTGACAGGCCCAGCCCGGCAACGGCGATGGCCCGCAGCACCTGGGCCTGGGGCACTTCCCGCCCAAAGGCTTCGGCCTGGGGCCGGGCGCGGATGGACGATATGACGGCTACTACGATTACCGCCAGCGTATTTACCTTGATGCCGCCGGCCACCGACCCGGAAGCCCCGCCGACAAACATCAGAAAGGTGTAAATCAGCTTGGTAAAGTCTTCAGCCTGGTGAAAGTCCTGAATGACGAAACCGGCCGTTCTGCCGCTGACCGAATGGAACAGGGAACTGCCCATCTTCTCCAGAAAGTTGTGGTAATCTCCCACGCCGACGCTGATGTATTCGGCCAGAAGAAAAGCGCCGAAGCCAATGAGCCACAGGGCGCCGCTGCCAACCAACACCAGCTTGGTATCCAGGGAAAAGCGGGAAAACCGCCGGTTACGGTAAAGGTCCACCAGCGTCGTCCAGCCAATACAGCCCACGATAATCAGGCTTCCCATCATTCCCTGAATCGGCCAGCTCCGCTCCAGAATCGCCAGAGAGCGGGCGTCGGAAATCTCCGGCAGAATGGAAAAACCGGCATTATTGAAGGAAGACACAGAAAGAAAAACCGCCTGCCAGGCCGTTTCCAACACCCCCAGGCCGGTTATTTCCCGCAATGGCGGGAACATGGCCGCCGCCCCGACGGCATAAATCAGAAAAACCACCAGAACAATGTTCCGCGTTATCGCCCGAAGGCCGCCCAACTGCTCGCCGCCCACCGTCTCGCGCAGCGCCAGCTGTTGATTCAGGCTGGCTTGCTGCCCGATTAGCACCAGTACGAAGGTGGCTGAGACCATAAAGCCCAGGCCGCCAACCAGCATCAGCGCAAAAATGACGGTTTGACCGAAGGCGCTCCAGTGGTTGGCGGTGCTGACGGCTGTGTGCCCGGTAACGGTAACGGCGGATGTGGCAGTGAAAAAGGCCACTACCGGCGATGTCAACTCCCCCTGGTTGCTGGCAAAAGGCATAGCCAGCAGAACTCCGCCGACTGCAATAAGAAACAGGAAACCGTAAAGCAGCAGAAAAGGCGGAGTAAAGGCCCGGCTCGGACGCCGTGGAGTAACCTCACCCGAATAAACGGGCTGCACTTCGGCAAGCCGGGGATGTCGGATAACGCTGTCGCGGGGGCGACTTGGCCGGTTAACGTTCACCAGCAGCCTCGACGCGGAGAACAACAAGGGACATGGGGTTCAGCCAGAATTGGCCGGCCCTGGAATTGGCCCCTGCGCTAACCTCGGTTAACACTGCAATCCGGAAAAGGCCAGCCCGGCAAAGAAACCGCCCCGTCTTTTCGCCATCGTTCCGGGCCAGTTTAGAATCTGTCCGGGGAAGTGTCAATCGTTTGCCCGGTATCCCGACTGAAACCGCCCCCGTCGCCGGATTGCCGCCGGCAGCAATCCGGCGACTTTTGCCGGCGCAAAGCCTATGATTCCGGCATGGTTTCAGCTATAATATGTAAACCGTATGACCATAGTAGCCGTCACCTCAGTTGACCTCTGTAATGCCCGCCGCTACCTTCAGGTTATGGAATCCCATGGCGCGCAGGTGCGTCTGTTAATGCCTCCTGATGAAGGCGCGGCGCACCTGCTGCTGGCCGGAGTCGGCGGGTTGCTGCTGTCCGGCGGGCCTGATGTGGCTCCCGGCCGCTATAACAGCCTGCCTGACCCACAAGCAGACCTGGAGCTATGCCACCCGTTGGATGACCTGGAATTGCGCCTGCTGAATTATGCCCTGGGTCAGGATATGCCGGTTCTGGCTATCTGCCGGGGAATGCAGCTGCTGAACGTGGCAATGGGAGGCCGATTGATTCAGGATTTGCCATGGCATAAGGCCGAGGGGGCGGACGGTGGCCGGGAACCCGGGCGGCACCTGATTTACCTGGCGCCGGGAGCTAAAACTGCCGCCATAGTGGGCAGCGCCGGCTTCTTCAGGGTAAACAGCCGGCACCACCAGGGGTTGACCGAGGCCCAGCGTTCAGCCAGGCTGCTGACCAGCGCCTACTCTGTGGCCGATGGCTTGATTGAAGGCCTGGAAAGCCCCGCCCACAGCTGGGTAATTGGCCTGCAATGCCACCCGGAACGGCAGGATGAAGTGCCCCGCACTTTCGCCAATTTGTTTGCCGCCTTCTCGGAACGCGCCGAGGAATATCTGGCGCAACGCGCTGACCGGGGCTGAACTGCCCGGCGGCCCCCCAATTCGCTCAAGGAGACCTGAACGATGGTAACGTCAGCGCCTCCGCCGTCCGGCGGCCGCATTCTGCCCATTCGCATCGAAGATGAGATGCGAACCTCATACCTCAGCTACGCCATGAGCGTTATCGTGTCCCGGGCCTTGCCCGACGTTCGGGACGGCCTGAAACCGGTGCAGCGGCGAATTCTCTACGCCATGCACGAAATGGGAATGCGCCCCAACCAGGCCCACCGCAAGAGCGCCCGCATCGTGGGTGAAGTGCTGGGCAAGTACCACCCCCACAGCGACAGCCCGGTGTACGATGCTCTGGTGCGGATGGCCCAAACTTTCTCCATGCGCTATCCGCTGATTGACGGGCAGGGCAACTTCGGCAGCGTTGACGGCGACCCGCCGGCGGCCATGCGTTATACCGAGGCGCGGCTGGCCGCCATCGCCGACGAATTGCTCGCCGATATTGACCAGAATACGGTCGATTTCAGCCTCAATTTTGACGATTCCCTCAATGAGCCGACGGTGCTGCCCAGCCGCTTGCCCAACTTGCTGGTTAACGGCGCCACCGGCATTGCCGTAGGCATGGCGACCAACCTTCCCCCCCATAACCTGTCGGAAATCTGCGACGCCGTATGCCACGTCATCGACCACCCCGATTGCGTTACCGAAGACTTGCTGAAATTGGTGCCCGGCCCCGACTTTCCCACCAGCGGCATTATCCGCGGCTCCCGCGGCATAGTGGACACTTACACTACCGGCCGGGGCCGCATCATCATGGAGGCCGTGTCCACCATCGAGGAAGTGCGGGGCAACCGCCAACGCATCCTGGTTACCGAACTGCCCTACCAGGTAAACAAGGCCAACCTGGTGGAAAAAATTGCCCAGCTGGTACGGGAAAAGAAAGTGGAAGGCATCAGCGACATTCGGGACGAGTCGGACCGCCAGGGCATGCGCATCGTCATCGAGCTGCGCCGGGACGCCCAGGCCAACGTCGTCCGCAACAACCTCTATCGGCACACCGCCCTCCGTTCCTCTTTCAACGCTATCATGCTGGCCCTGGTGGACGGGCAGCCCCAGGTTTTGCCGTTAAAGCGCGCGCTGACCCTCTTTGTAGAACACCGTCAGGAGGTTATTCGCCGCCGCTCTGAGTTTCTGTTGCAGCGGGCGCGGGACCGGGACCATATTCTGCAAGGCCTGTTGCTGGCTTTGGACGCCATGGATCGGGTGATTAACCTGATTCGCAATTCGGCCGACGCCGAAACCGCCCGTAATAACCTGATGACCGAGTTTGACCTGTCGCCGGCGCAAGCCCAGGCCATACTGGACATGCAGCTGCGCCGCCTGGCCGCTTTGGAACGGGAACGCCTGGAAAATGAACATAACGAACTGCTCAAAACCATCGCCTCCCTGGAAGAATTGCTGGCCAGCCCGGGCCGAATTCTCAGCGAAATCAAGCGCGAAACCCGCAAGTTGAAGCGGGACTTCGGCGACGCCCGGCGCACCCGAATTGAAGCCGATGAGGTGGGCGAGCAGTCGGCAGAGCAATTCATCGCCCACCAGGATTTGATGATTACCCTGAGTCAACGGGGTTACATTAAGAGCATTCCCGCTGAAACCTACCGCACGCAGAACCGGGGCGGCAAGGGTGTTCGCGGCATGACTACCCGGGAAGATGACGCCCTGATGGACCTGGCGGTGGTGGATTCGCACGACACATTGCTCTTTTTCACCAACCGGGGGCGGGTCTATCCCTTGCGGGCATTCCAGATACCCAGGGATACCTCCCGCACCAGCCGGGGAACCCTGCTGGCCAACCTGATTCCCATCGCCCGCAACGAACCGGTTCAAGCTATGCTGCCGGTTGAAAACGCCCGGGACAGCGCCATGCTGTTCCTGGCTACCCGCCTGGGCGAGGTGAAGGCCCTCAAAGAGGGTGAACTTACCAATATCCGCCCCTCCGGCTTGAACGTAATGAACCTGGAGGAAGGGGACGAAATGGTCGGCGTGGCCCGCCTGGGCGAAGCCGATGAGATTGTGCTGGTTTCAGCAAAAGGGCAGGCCCTGGTCTTTCAGGTCAGGAATTGCGAGGACCCGAAAAGAAACCTTACTCCCCGTTCCCGCGCCGCCGGCGGGGTCAAGGGTATGCGCCTGCTTGCCGATGATAAAGTGGTGGCTATGGCCTCGGCAGCTCCGGGCGCCCATCTGCTGGTGGTAAGCCAGGGCGGTTACGGCAAATCTACCCCGCTGGAAAAATACCCGCGCCATAACCGCGCCGGTCAGGGAGTCAAGACCTTCAACGTTAACGCAAAAACCGGCCCGGTAGCCGCTGCGCGGGTCGTCAGTGAAGAAGAGGGTCAGGAAATCTTCATCATCTCCGCTAAAGCGCAGGTTGTCCGCATTAACCTGGAAGACGTAAAGGTTACCCATGGCCGCTACACCCAGGGCGTCATCATCTGGCGCGACCGGGAACCCGATGATTATGTGGCTTCGGTAGCCTGCTTTCAGGAGAGCGATTATTCCGGAACCGGGGCCGCCGGCGGCAGTGAGGCCCTGGCCCAGCCGGCTCCCGACAGCCCCGCAACCACCTCGGCTAACGGGCGCCTTGCCGTCGCTGAAGCCGACGAATTGACGGAAATCAGCCCCGATGGAGCGGATGGCGGCAATGGCTCCGAGGGTGTTTAAGTCGCTGACAGCGTGCTGTAGCGGGCCGCCGGAACCGGTTTGCCAGGCCACCCCGGCGTCAGGCGCAGCTGCCGATGCTGCCTTTGCATTGGGCAGACAAGGCCGGGTGTTGATTGCCCCACACTGCCAGATCAGGAGTGATTGGTGAAACTTGTATATCTCCATGGAGCGGGCAGTTCCAGCCTGGCCTTCTACTATCAGTTGCAGCGCTTCCGTAATTCCAAGGCTCTGGACTTGCCCGGACACCCCCTGGGCAAACCCTGCGCCACAATTGAAGGCTACCTGGAGTGGGTGCGAGGCTTCACCGCCGCCCGCCGTTATAAAGACATGGTGCTTTGCGGCCACTCTATGGGGGGAGCGATTAGCATGCTCTATGCCCTGCGCTACCCGGAAGAAATTCGCGGCCTGATTCTGGTAGGCTCCGGCGCTCGCCTGCGCGTCCACCCCGACTATCTTCAACTGGCGCGCGACGCCCGGAAGAATGATGCCCAATGGCTGGAAAACCAGATGGCTTATTATCCGGGCGTGGCCGGCAATTTGCGTCAGGCCCTGAAGCGGCGCTCCAGGGAAGTTGGGCCGGCGGTGGAATTAAACGACCTGCTGGCGTGCGACCGCTTCGACATTATGGAGGAAATCGGCAGCATAGCATTGCCTGCTTTGGTCATCTGCGGCGCCGAGGATGCCATGACCCCGGTAAAGTATGCCGACTATCTGGCTGACCGCATACCGGGGGCGCGCAAGGCGATAATTCCGCAGGCCAACCACTTCGTGCAATTGCAGCAGCCTAAAGAGGTAAACGCAAGGATCGAGGAATTTCTGGCCGACCTGAATTAGCTGAAAGCCGGGATGCCCCGGCCAAATCAAGCCCGCCGGAAGCCCCGGCCAGGGCCGGAAGAAGCCGGCTATTCCATTCGATCGTTGGGATGATACCAGCGGCCACTCCACCGGGTAGTCCTGGGGTAGCCCTGGGCCGGCTATTCCATTCGATCGTTGGGATGATACCAGCGGCTGCGGTAGAACATTAATGGGTTGCCCGGCTCGTTTTGCCGCACCTCTTTAACCTCACCCATATAAACGGTATGGTCGCCGTAAACGTGGGACCCTACCACCTCGCAGCCAAAAAACACCATGGAGTTATCCAGAACCGGAATGTCCGCATCGGTTATAGTGTAGCTGAACTTCGTCCCCGGCTGGCGCTCCTCCGGGCGTCTCGCGAAGTAAACCCCCAGTTCTTCCTGTTCTTCGCCCAGGATGTTAATGCCGAACTTTCCGCTATGCTCCACGTAACCGTGGGTATGGGTGCCGTGGGCCACGCAGATTAGCACCGTGGGCGGTTCCAGGCACACCGAGGTGAAGGAATTGGCGGTCATGGAGTGGGGAACGCCGGCGTCATCCATTGAGGTAACCACGGTAACGCCGGTGGCGAAAAGGGACATTGCCGCTCTGAAATCATCTCTGCTAGTCAAAACGCTACCCTGCACATAGAGGTTCGCCCAATTATAACCCGTTCCCGGGCAGCCGGCTACCAGCGCAGCGGCTGCCGGCCCACTATGCCGGCCTACTATGCCGGCCTACTATGCCGGCCTACTATGCCGGCCCACTATGCCGGCGCCGGCGGCCAGGGCCGGAAGTGCCCGGAAATCTCCCCGGGGGAACCGCCGACGCCCGGCGTCGCCTCCAGCTTCAGCACCGTATTCCGGGGAATCAGGCCGTTGAAACGATCCGGACAGGTTAACTGGGCCAGAATCTCCAGCCCGGTTACCACCCGAGGGCCCGGAACGCTGAAATATTCATGGGCCATCAGGTACACTTCGCCGGCCTGAACCGCCGGCAGACGGCGCCAACCAGGCCGGGCTGCCAGCCAGGAAAGTTCCCGCAGCTGCCGGGTCAGGTCTGAAGAACAAAGGTCAATGAACAGCTTCTCCGGGGCCCTGGCCCGCACCTGTTCCCAATCCAATCGGGTAGCCGGGCAACCCGGCGCAAAGCCGTCCAGCTGCCCGCCGGCTTGCGTCAGCAGGTCGGGAATCCAGTGGCCCCCTGCCACCAGGGGGTTGATGCCCTCCAGCGAAAACACCCGGGGGCGCCAAAGCTGGCCGTCCAGCGCCTCCTTTACGGCCTGCACCCGTTCCTTCAACCGGGTTACCAGGTCGTTCGCGGCAGCAGCGGCGCCACAGGCTGCCCCTACCCGGTTGATCGTATCGAAGATTTCAGACAGCGTCCGGGGCTGAAGCGTAACCACTTCCGGAGGCCGGGGCATTTGCGCCACCGCCTTGCCGACGGTTTGAGCATCGACCTCGCAGAAGTAGCATAAATCCTGGGTAAGCACTACATCCGGCGGGTTGGCGGTTAACCATGCGACATCCAGGACGTATGGGCTTTCTCCGGCAGACAGAATGCGCCGCATCTCCCGCTCCACTTCTTCGCTGGACATTGCCGAAACGTCGATGCGGCTTCGACAGACTACCGGCTTTTCTTGCACCGCCGGGGGGTATTCGCATAAATCGGTTACCCCGGTTATCCGGTCTGCCAAACCAAGAGCATAGAGAATCTCGGTGCCGCCGGGCACCAATGAGCAAATATTCATAGCGTATTCGGTCAATCCTGCGCGCCTGTAAGCAGGCAGCTGAAATCACTGGCAGCAAAAGCCACGGACGGTTCAGTATCTTCTGGTTCGGTTCGTTTTTGATGTTGTATTATTATCTATTACCTTCGGGTTGCGGGTATCAAGGCAGCAAGGCAGCGTTGGTCATTTTCTGCGCAGCCCCCGCTGCCGGCCGGGATAAACAGCTGAGGCAAATGGACCGGTCGCTCAAAAAAACCCTTCCCAGGTGGAGCAGCCTGGCTCTTGTTCAATTGGGAGCCTTCGGTTTCGGCATGACCGGGTTCTTCGTGGCAATGGATGTAATAATCCTGCCCACCCTGGTGCTGGAAGTTGCCCCGGAAGGGGCCAAGAATACCCTGCTGGGGGCTTTAGGCTTGGGCGGTTTGCTGGCGGCGGCCCTGGTTCAACCCGTTGTGGGCGTCTCCAGCGACCGAACCCGTTCCCCTCTGGGCCGGCGGGTGCCCTATATGTTATGGGGCGTTTTGTTGGTATGCCTGGGGCTGGCCGGCCTCTCCTTTCCTTTAACGCTGATTTCCCTGCTGATAATCTGGCTTTTTATACAAGCCAACGCCAGCATCGGTTATGGCCCCTACCTGGCTTTAATCGGCGACCTGGTGCCCTCTGACCGCATTGGAGCGGCGTCTTCCCTGAAAGTGCTGGCCGATGCCGCCGGCGGCGTGGCCCTGGTGGCGTTGTGCGGAACCCTGATTAGTTATTACCGCGGGCCGGATTCCATCCAGTGGCTGCGCATAACCCTGGCCTCTCTGGGGGCTGTCCTGCTGGTTACCGCGGTAATCAGCTCGGTTATAGCGGTAACCCGTGAACGGGCATCGCGAAACCGGCGGCACAGCGCTGTTACCCTCAGGTATCCCGGGGCCGGCCTCCGGCCCCAGCTGGCCTGGTACCTGGTCTCCCGTTTTCTTTTAATTACCGCCATTTTCGTTTTCCCCACTTACGGCCTGTTCTTTCTGCGGGATGTGGTGCAGGCAGCCAATCCGGCCCAAACCCTGGGGGCCGCCGTAATCGCCATTGGCGGCGCGCTGGCCTTGAGCGTTTACCCGGCGGGCTGGCTCGCCGACCGCATTGGAAGAAAGCCGGTAATCATTACCGGCGCCGCCGGGGCCGCCGCCGGGGCGCTGCTTATTTTCTGGGCCGGCAGCGACTTTCAGTTGATTATCATTGCCAGCATTATTGGGGCCTTCATTGGCCTGGTGCTGAGCGCCAGTTGGGCCCTGGCCAACGAACTGGCTCCGCCCGGACAGGAAGGGCGCCACATGGCGATGGTGAATCTGGCAACCATTGGGGGCGCCGCCTTTGCCAAAACGCTGGCCCCGCTGGTGGACATTTTCAACAGCTGGGTAGCTACCGGGGCCGGTTATGCCGTTATTTTAATGGTTTGCGCCCTGTTTTTTGTGCTGGGCGGTCTGGCGTTGCTGCCCCAGAAATCCCGGTCGGCCATCGGCGCAGCGGCGGATTCGGTCAGCGAACCGGCTTCCTGAAAGGCCGGTTTCACCGGGATTTCGACACTTCGGCCAGAAAATCTGCCGAACCCCGGGCAATCCAGGCATTGAAAGACGTCATCAGGAAACGGACGCCCCGGTCAATGTAATACCCGGCGTTGCTGTCGTTTACCAGGGTGCCGGCGGTCCGGCCGGCGGCCACAATTCGGGCAATAGCGTCATCTATGGCCCCCTGAACCGCCGGGTGGCCCGGGTGGCCCAAATGGCCCATAGTCTGCGCCAAATCAGAGGGCGCGACGAAAAACACGTCAATGTCGTCCACCGTAAGTATCTGCTCCAGGTTTTGCAGGGCGGCCGCTTCTTCCAGTAACACGATTACCATGCTCTGGTCGTTAGCCGCCTGGAAATAGTCGGGAACCCCGTACGACTGGCGGCCGCCAAACATACCGCGATAGCCCCGGGGCGCATACCTGGCCGATTGGGCCGCTTGCCGGGCGGCCTCCCGGCTGTTGACGTGCGGTACGACAATACCCATTGAACCCCGGTCCAGGGTACGGGTAATCAGCCAGGGCTCGTTGGCATTGACCCGGGTAATGGGCGTAACCCCCCAAAGGTCGGCGGCGCGGGTCAGCTCCCCCAGTTGCTCCCAGGTAACCCCCCCGTGCTCGCATTCCAGCCAAACCCCATCGAAACCCAGCGGCCCCAGAAAATCCACCATTTCGCTGCTCATCACGCCGGAAACAGTAACCGTAACCTGCCCCCTGGCCAGTTTTTCCTTAACAGCGTTAGTCCGAATGGCTGCCATAAAATCAATCCTTCAGGATTATTAAGTTGCAGACTGCTGCCGGTGGCTGCGCCGCTTCTCCGCGTAGCCCCTGGGAGTTACCAGGTGGCCGTTAAGGGCGTAAGACGTGGAATTGCCGATAACTACCGTGGTGAACATATCGACGTCGGCGGCCCGGCGTTCCAGGCCGCCCAAAGTGGTCAAGGCAACTTTTTGTCCTTCCCGATACGCTTCCCGCACCAGCCCCACCGGGGTATCTTCCCGGCGGCGTTCCAGCAGAATTCGGCGGGCTTCCAGCAGCTGCCAGTCCCGCCTCTGGCTGCGCGGGTTATAGAGGACGACCACGAAATCGCCCAGGGCCGCCGCCGTCAGTCGCCAGCGGATGGTTTCCCAGGGGGTCAGCAAATCACTAAGGCTGACCGCGCAGAAATCCTGCATCAGCGGAGAGCCGAGCAGGGCTGCCGCCGACTGCAAGGCCGAAATGCCGGGAATGGTAATCACCGCCGGGGTTTGGCCGTCCCAGCCCTGTTCGGTCAAAACCTGAAATACCGGGCCAGCCATGCCATACACGCCGGCATCCCCGGAAGAGACTACCGCAACGGTTCGCCCCGAACCGGCCAGCGCCACGGCTCTTTCCGCGCGTTCCAGTTCCTGTCCCAGTTCCATAGCCACCAGTTCCTTGCCTTGGGTCAGGGAGCCAATCTGCGCCAGGTAACCGCGAAAGCCTACCACCACGTCGCAATTCTCCAGCGCCGCTGCGCCCTGGGGAGCAAGCAGCTCCGGGGCGCCGGGGCCCAAACCTACCAGAACCAGCTTCCCGCCGCCTTGCCCGGTCATCATGCCCCCTCCTCAGGAACGGCTGTCCGGGTCTTCGCCATCAGCCCTGTCCGTAGGTTATCCGGGCTACGGCGAGCGTGGCCCGGTCGGATTTCCGGCGGGGGGACAGCAGTTCCCGGCTGCCGGCGGCCAGCAGCGCCGCCGGCTCGCTGACGCCCCAGACACCCAGCAGCCGCCGGGCCGCCTCGGAACGGGTCAGGCCCGCCTCGGGCAGGGCCTCAAACACCCGGTTAAGCGCTGCCGTCGAATAGCAAACCAGCGGAACACCATACCAGGCAGCCAAATCCAGCAGCCCGGCTTCGTCTCCCTTGATTTCCGCCGTGGCAATCCGGGCAATGGAAAGTTCACTCAGCCCCAAATCCATGAAGGCACGCTCTAAAAAGCGCTGCAATTCCCCAAACTCTACCCCCCGGCGGCAGCCCATGCCGACCACCAGAGACCTGGGGTGGTAATACACGGTGTTTCTGCTGGTTGAAGTCCCGGGTGAAATTTCCTCCCGGCCAAAGGGGGGTTCCGTACGGGAGCGGTCGCTGATTATCAGGGCGGCTGCGCTATCGGCTTCCTTTAATGCGGCAATGGACGGATAAACGGTCAGGTTGGCGGGCAAGGCTCTGTCCTGAGGCCACCAGTCGGGTTCGCCGGCCTCCTGGACAATGCCCACCGGCTCACCGTTGACCACGGCTGCGCTGACCCGGGTGACCGTTTCCCGGTGGGAGCTGATTCGCCAGCCAAACTCCCGGCCCAGCAGGTCCACCGCCAGCGTACCCAGGCTGTGGGAAGCAGAGGTGATTACCGGCCTTGCCCCCAGAACCTGCGCCACCTCTTCAGCCAGCCGGTCGGCGCCGCCGACGTGGCCGGACAGAAGGCTGACGGCAAACTGACCGGCGCTGTCCACGCATACCACTGCCGGGTCCCGGTGCTTGTGCTGCAACGAAGGCGCCAGCAGCCGGACTGCCGCGCCCACCGGCATGAACAACACCAGCTGACGGTGCCGCTGAAACAACCGCTCCAGAAGCGGGCGCAGGGGCCGGTCGAACACCTGCACGGCGGCGCGGCCGGGGTAGGCGGCGCTGGCGGCGGCCCGGCGGCGCTCCAGGTACAGCTGACAGCCGCCTGGCCACGCCGCCGCCAGTTGACGGGCCAGCCAGCCGCCCCTGGAGGAAATGGCGACTATGCCGGTTGATGGCCAGGCTGCAACGCTGCCTACGGCAAGGGTTTCGGCATCGGCTGCTGTGTCGGGTTGGGCCATTGGCACACCTTCGTTGGCCGGCGCGAGCAAGACCTAGTCCGCCGGCGTGGGGGCGGCGGCCGGGTCGCCCGGCGGCCGGGATCGGCGGAACAGGTGGGTATAGCTGCCGGAGTAAAGGTGGGAAGAGGCGAACTCTTCCGGCGGCAGCCGTTCCGGGTCCCGCCGGGCCGGGTCAACCGCGTCGCCCACGAAAATCAAAGCCTGGCGGGTAATCCGGGCCTCCCGCACCTTGTCCGCAATATCGGCCAAAGTACCGCGAATTATCTGCTCATCCTCCCAGCCCACCCGGTACACAATGGCTGCCGGGGTGTTCGCCGGGTAGCCGCCGGCTTCCAGTTCCCGCACTATGCGGGGCATTCGGGTAATGCCCAGGAAGATAATCAGGGAACAGCCATGAGCCGCCAGCTCCCGCAGCTGCTCCCGGGGGGGCATGGCGATGCGGCCCTGGGCGCGGGTCATAATTACCGTTTGCGTTACCTCAGGCACGGTAAGCTCGGCCTTGAGCCGGGCGGCGGCGGCGAAGGCAGCGCTGACCCCGGGGATAATCTCATACTCTACGCCGGCTGCCTCCAGCGCCCGCATCTGCTCCAGCATCGCTCCGTAGATCGAAGGGTCGCCGCTCTGGATGCGAGCTACCATCTTCCCCTGGCCCACAGCCCGCAGCGTCAGCCCCATAATCTGGTCCAGGTCCAGCTCCTTGCTGCCGTGAACCTCCGCCCCCGCTCTGGCGAAAGCGACAATGTCCGGGTGCACCAGGGAGTCGGCATAGATAACCACGTCAGCGGTTTCGATGAGTCGCCGGGCCTTGAGGGTCAGCAGCTCCGGGTCGCCGGGGCCGCCGCCAATGAAATAAACCTTGCCTGCTGACATCATTTCACCTTTTAATTATCAGTAGCGAGAAATAATCCAGGTCTTCCCCGGTCAATTGCTGTAAATCCTGCACCACCTGCTCCCGCTCGGTGGTAGCCCGCCGGACATAAATCCCCTTGCCCGACAAACCCAGGCTCTCCAGGTTGGTCAGAGCATCCAGCAGCGCCCGGTTAACCTTCATCAAGACAATGGTATCGTAGTTGGCGATAGCCTCCCGCAGGTCGTCGATGCCGTAAACTGCCGGCAGGATGGCCAGGCGTTGCCCATGGGTAACCAGAGGCACGCTGGCCCGGGCGGCGGCGGCCATTACCGAGGATACGCCGGGCACTATCTCCACGGTTATTTCCGGGTGGTTGGCGCGTATGCTTTCCAGCACATAGGAAAAAGTGCTGAACAGCATCGGGTCCCCCTCGGTAATAAAGGCTGCGTCCTCACCCTGCCGCAGCCGGCCCGCCAGGGTATCGGCAGCCCTTTCCCAGACCTGCGAGGCCGCTTCCGCATCGTCGGTCGGAAAACCGAAGCGCAATATTTCCTGCCGCCCGGTGTCGATAAAATTGCGGGCGATGGACAGGGCGAAGCTGTCCTGGCTGGTTTCGGATTGCGGAACGCAGATGATTGGCACACCCTGCAAAACCCGCTGCGCTTTTAGGGTAACCAGCTCCGGGTCGCCGGGGCCGACCCCCACTCCATAGAGGCAGCCATAACTGGCGCCCGTTGTTCCACTGCTCATTTAATCAGTCCTCCCCGGGTTGTCCCGCCGGCCAGCCGGATACTACGAAAACCGGGTTCAGCGATTCCAGGCGCAGCGCCCCTCCGGTCATCTCCCGGCCGCGTGCGGCGCTGACCATGGTCAGCGCCGCGGTAAAGCCCAGCGCCTGGAGGCGGCGATAGGTCTGGCTGGCCCGCTCCATAACCGCCAGGTTGACCACCACTTTACCGCCCGGCCGCAGCATCGGTTCAACCGCATCCAGAATCTCCGGCAGCCGGGCGCCGCCCCCGCCGATGAACACCGAGTCCGGGCCGGGCAGCCGGTACAGAACCCCGGGCGCCTCTCCGTCAACGATAATAACGTTGCCAGGACTGTACCGGGCTACATTGTCTTCCAGCAAAGGCAGCCCTTCCCGGTCCCGTTCGATGGCATAAACCGAACCCTGGTGGGCAATAACCGCTGCCTCGACCGATATGGAGCCGCTGCCAGCGCCAATATCCCATACCACGCTGTCGGGCCGCAAGCCCAACTGGTACAGCGATACGGCCCGCACTTCCCGCTTGGTAATTTGACCGCGCCAGGGACGCCTTTGCCGGAAATCCTCGTCGGCCAACCCCCACGAACGGCCGGCGGCAGCGGCGGTCTTGACCAACCTGGCCCCCGGGGGGAGCAGGGGTTCAGCCATCGCTATCTGCCCGGCCTTCGCGCCGCAGGGGCGCCCCCTCCGGGGAAGTGGAGGCATGGCCAAGCAGGACGCCGTCAAAGTCAAAACACAGCACATCTACAATCAGGGCATCGGCGTCATGGCCCAACTGTTTGCGGCTTTCCGCGCAGACCATTTGGCACAGCAGCGGAAACACGGAAGAAAGCCCCTGCGCCTGGGCTATTTCCTGAAAATGCCGGGCGCTGCTTGCCTGCCGTATCTCCTCCTGCGCCGCCTCGCCGGCGCCGCATTGGGCCGCCAGCCGGGCCAGAAAGTCGGTATCCACCTGGTTGCCGGCCACATGCGTTACGAAGTAGCCCATCGCCATCTTCGACAGCTTGCCCACCATGCCCACGTGGGCCGCCCGGGGAACCCGACGCATTACGCACCGTTTCATCGCCGGCCCGCTGAAAATGCCCGCCTCAATGTAGGCCATATCCGGCAGGCCCAGGCAGCGCCGGGCATACTCCTCACTGCGGGTTCCGGTGGAAAGCGCTAAATACGGCTGGCCGTTAGCGGCCGCCACGTCAATAGCCAGGTGAACGCTGGCCCGCCAGGCAGCGGTGGAAAAGGGCTGTACTATGCCGGTGCTGCCCAGAATAGATATGCCGCCCAGCACGCCCAGGCGCGAGTTGGTCGTCCGGGCGGCGATTTCTTCGCCCCCCGGAACGGATAACTGCACGTTAAACCCGGCGGCAGCGCCCTGAGCCGCAGCGGCTTCAGCAACCGCTTCGGTTATCATACGGCGGGGGACGCGGGTTACCGCCGGCTCTCCCACGTCAATCCCGGTGCCGGGCCGGGTAACCGTACCAACGCCGGGCCCCCCGATGATGCATACCCCGGAAGCCGACTCCGGGTTGCGCCACACCGCAGCGCAGATTTCGGCCCCGTGGGTTACGTCCGGGTCGTCTCCCCCGTCCTTTATTACCGAGCAGGTAACCCGGCTGCCGTTTTCCGACCATTGGCAGCGCGCCACCGGAAAGGTTGCCTCCCGGCCCACCGGCAGACGAATAGCAACTTCAGCTAAAGGTTCCCCGGTAAGCAGGGTCAGCACTGCCGCCCGGGCGGCGGCGGCGGCGCAAGCCCCGGTAGTATAGCCGGTGCGCAACCCCCGCCGGCGGATGGTCTGCCGGCTGTAATCGCTTTCGGGCGGTCCTTCAATTGCTCTGGCGCTGCTCATTTAGCCCACTTATCGGGTGCTCAGGCTGTCGGTTCCGTCAGGTTCCGGGCCGCCCGAATGCGGTCAGCGGCCACGGCTGCCAGCCGATCGTCAACGCCCAGGGGCGGAACAATGCTCACCGGCACGGTCGGGTATGCTTCTTCCAGACGGTTCAGGGCGCCCAGCACGTTTCGGGTCAGTATCAGGCCGGGGAAAAAAATGTACGGCACGCAGATAATGGCCGATACCCCTTGTTCCTGCACCAGCCGGGCGGCGGCAAACTCCATTGTCGGTTCCCCATAGTGCGATTGGGCCACAGCCACAGCATAGCCCAGGCCCAGGTTATTTTCCACTATGCGGCCCAGCTCGGCCAGCCAAAGGCAATCGTCATACTGCGTGCGGGTGCCGGCCTTTACCAGTAAAACGCCTACCCTTTGACCCGGCGCCGGCGCCGGAACGGCAGCCCCCATACCCCGAATACGCTCGGTCACCAGCTCGGCCAGTCTGGGGTCGGCCCCCAGCCCATCGGCCACCCGCAGCCGCACCCGGGGCAGCTGCCGGCGCAGCTCATCCAGCATTTCGTCCAGTTCCAGGGTGGCGTGCTTGCCGTGGCCCAGCAGATAAGGCATTATCACCACATCATCCAGCCCCTGACCGGACAGCAGCCGGACGGCTTCGGGCGGAAAAGGCTCGATGAACTCCAGGCAGGAAAGCAGCACCTGAGCCCGGCTGTCGCCCAGTTCCCTTTGCAGCCGGCCAGACATATCGGCCAGCCCGTTGGGAGTGCTGGGACATTGCCGGCACCATTCCGGCCAACGGGATGCCTCCCCATCCTCGGCGGTTATTTTCCAGGCGCAGGAACATTCTCTGGGGCTGGCCCCGCGCTGGCTGCCATGTCCCAGCAGAATTACCCCCCACCGGGGATTGGCCGGTTTTTCCGCAGTTACCGGGTTTGTCCGGGTATCAGCAGCGCTATCGCTCACCCTTCCTCCATCAATTGCCGGGTTGGGCCTGGCTGGCGGTCCAAATTGCGGGCTGGAACATTATCGCTCACCCTTCCTCCATCAACCGGGGGTTCAACCTCAGCCGGGGGTTCCGGCCAGTTCCAGCAGGGCGTTAACCGTTGCGGCGGCGGCGGAACTGCCGCCCCGGCGGCCCATGATTGCAATATAGGGCAGGTCTCTCTGCGCCAGCTCCTCTTTGGACTCGGGGCAGGCGACGAAACCTACCGGCATGCCAATGATTAACGCCGGAGAAACAGCGCCGGCATCTACCAGGTCCAGCAGGGCCAGCAAGGCCGTAGGGGCATTGCCCACCGCGGCTATTGCGCCGTTCAGGCGCGGGGCCAATTCACGGATGGCGGCCACGGAACGGGTAACGCCTTCCCGCTGGGCGCGCGCCGCTGCGTCGGGGTGGTCAATCAGGCAATGCGTTGCGACCCGCTGACGGCTTAACAGGGTTTTGGATATGCCCGTTTCCACCATGCGCACATCGGTAACCACTGCGGCCCCCGCGCGCAGGGCCTGCAAACCCCGCTCCACCGCCGCCGGCGCAAACCGAACTAACCCGGCGATGGCCGGGTCTCCTTCAGCCCTTACGATACGGCAAAGCACATAATGTTCCGCCGGGTTTAGAGCCAGGCCGGCGGGAATACTGGCCTGCACCATCTTGAGGCTTTCCCGGTCAATTTCCTCGGGCAGAAGAGCATATTTTCCGACCAGGGACATTAAGAATATACCTCTGCGTTGTCGGGAGTTGCGCGCTTTGCGGCGGCCATTCGTTAACCAATCACCACGTTTACCAGACGGCCCGGCACGTAAATGGCCTTATTGACCACCTTGCCTTCGGTATATGCCTGCACCCGCTCGCTGGCCAGAGCCAGGCGGTGGGCGGTGGACTCGTCAATGCCGGCCGGAACTTCAATCCGGTCTCTGACCTTGCCATTCACCTGCACCACCAGAGTAATCGTCTCCGCGGCGGCCTGCTCCTCGTCCCATGCTGGAAAGGGCTGGCTATGGATGCTGTAAGCGTGTCCGGTACGTTCCCACAACTCCTCGGAAATATGGGGCGCAATGGGGGCCAGCATCAGCAGGAACTTTTCCACACACTCCCGCCAGGTTGCAGCGTCGATGCTGGCTTCGGCCCAGACCCGGCTCAGGTGGTTAACCAGCTCCATCAGCGAGGCGATCGCCGTATTGAACTTGAACCGGTCCAGGTCGTGGTAGCACTTGCGAACCGTCTGGTGCAAAACCCGCATGGTATCCCGAACCGCCTGCGGGTCAGCCGGCGAGGAATCCAGATCAGCCGGGCTGCGTTCCACCAGGCCCCAAACCCGGTTCAACCAGCGGGCCACCCCGTTGATGCCCACATCGCTCCAAGGCCCCCCCTGATCCCAGGGGCCGATGAACATAAGGAAGCAGCGCACCGCATCCGCCCCCATCGTGCCAACCACATCATCCGGGTTGACTACATTGCCGCGGCTTTTGCTCATCTTTTCGTGGTCGGAACCAAGAATTACCCCCTGATTGAAAAGGCGCAGGAAGGGTTCATCAAAGTCCACCAACCCCAAATCCCGCATGGCCTTGATGAAGAAGCGGGAGTAAAGCAGGTGCAGGACGGCATGCTCGGCTCCGCCGGTGTACTGGTCAACGGGCAGCCATTGCCGCAGCAGTGTCGGGTCGAAAGGGCCGTCCTGGTACTGGGGGCTGACATAGCGCAGGAAGTACCAGGAAGAATCCACAAAGGTATCCATTGTGTCGGTTTCCCGGCGGGCCGGCTCGCCGCATTGAGGGCAGGGAGCGTTGCGGAAGGCCCGGTGGGTCGCCAGAGGAGACTCGCCGGTGGGCCTGAATTCAGCGTCCTCCGGCAGCAGAACCGGCAAGTCCGGTTCAGGCGTCGGGACGACGCCACAGCCCTCGCAGTAGATTATGGGTATTGGCGTACCCCAGTAACGCTGACGGGAAATGAGCCAGTCGCGCAGCCGATAAGAGGTGGTGCGCTGCCCCCAGCCCTGCTTTGCCACATCGTCAGCAATGGCTGCCAGGCCTTCCGCATTGGTCATACCCTCGTACTTGCCGCAATTGGTCATGAACCCGTCGCCCAGATAGGCTTCCGTCGGCTCCCGTCCATCCCAGTCAATGGGGGCAATCACGGTGCGAACCGGCAGACCGTACCGGCGCGCGAAGGCATAGTCCCGCTCATCGTGGGCCGGCACGCCCATCACGGCGCCGGTGCCATAAGTGGTAAGCACATAATCGGCGGTGAATATGGGAACCCGCTCACCGTTAAGTCGGTTTACGGCATAACTCCCCAAAGGCACGCCGGTCTTTTCCTGGTCCGCCGACAGCCGCTCAATTTCCGAAGATTGCCTGGCCTGGTCAACGTAAGCGGCCACGGCGCCCCGCTGTTCAGCGGTGGTCAGCGGCTCCACCAGGGGATGCTCCGGGGCCAGGACGAGGAAAGTAACCCCAAAAATAGTATCGATGCGCGTAGTGAAGGTGCGAATTTCCTTTTCCGGCAGGTTGCAGTGGCCAATATCGAAGCCGATTTCCACTCCCTCGCTGCGGCCGATCCAATTCCGCTGCATCATCAGAATTTTTTCCGGCCAGTCCACCAGACCACTGAAATCCAGCAATTCATCGGCATAGTCAGTAATCTTGAGGAACCACTGCTCCAGGTCGCGGCGGGTTACCACGGCGCCGCAGCGTTCGCAGTTGCCGTTTACCACCTGTTCGTTGGCTAACACCGTTTGGCAAGAGGTACACCAGACCACCGGCGCCTCGGCGCGATAGGCCAGCCCCTGCTCGTAAAACTTGAGAAAAAACCACTGATTCCAACGGTAATATTCAGGCAGACAGCATATTACCTCCCGTTCCCAATCGTAAACGGCCCCAATGGAACGCAGCTGGCTGCGCATATTCTCGATATTGCCGATAGTCCACTTATACGGGTGAGTCCCCCGGCTGATGGCGGCGTTCTCGGCCGGCAGCCCGAAGGCATCGAAACCGATGGGATGCAGCACGTTATAGCCTTGCATCCTCCGGAAGCGCGCATGGCAGTCAGCCGGGGCCATGGCATACCAATGGCCTATGTGCAAGTCGCCGGAAGGGTAAGGGTACATGGTCAGGTCATACCATTTGGGCCGGTCAGCATCGTCCTTCACCCGATACAGTTCATCCTGGGCCCAACGCTCCTGCCATTTGCGGTCAATCTCCACCGGATTGAACCGCAGTTCAACCTGTCGAGACGAGGTCGTCATCTTGTCTCACCTCATTGAAAGAACCGGGTTCCCATATATTAGCACAGAAAAGGCCATTAAATGCCCCTCGGCAGCGGCAGAATGCCCCGGCGCAGCGCCATCCGCCATCAGGGCAAGGGTCGGCCGGCGTTGGCCGCCGGCAAACATCCCGTGCTTCCCGCCGTCAAGTCAGCTTCCCGGTGAAGCGTTTTGTTCCTGCCGGCGGAACCGCGCCGTTTGTTTGGCGCAGCAAAATCTGGTAAGCTGAACCGGCAGTATGCTCTTGCTTAACCAGAGGCGCAAAACAAAGATGAAGCGTTGCCCGCTGCGGTAACGCCCGGAATGAGGGCAGACGATGAAGGAAGTAATTCAGGAAGCGCTCAACCTGCTTCAGAAGGAACAACCCTGCGTCCTGGCTACGGTAGTGCGCACCAAAGGTTCCACCCCCCAGAAGCCGGGTTCCATGCTGCTGGTCAGGCAGGACGGCAGCGGCGTAGGCACTCTGGGCGGCGGCTGTGTTGAGGGCGACATCTGGTTTGCCGCCCGGGAGATGCTCCGCAGCCACAGCGGGCCAGAGTTTAAGGACTATTACCTGAATGAAGATATTGCTGCCCGCGACGGCCTGGTTTGCGGCGGCTCCATGTATTTCTACCTGGAGCCAATGCGGGATGGCGCTGCGTTTCTGGATATTGGCCGCCAGGTGATTAGCGCCTACGAGGGAGGCGACCCGGTGGGGCTGGCTACGGTGGTAAATGCGCCGGAAGGGAACGCCGGTTTAGGCGCCAGGCTGCTGCTGCACCTGGACGGTTCCATTTCGGGTTCCCTGGGCAGCCCGGAACTGGACCAACGGGCGGCGGCCGTGGCTCGCCAGGTGGCCGACGTCGGCGCCACGGAGAGTTTTACCACCGATGCCGGCGTGGAAGTCTTCGTTGCCGGGTTTACCACTCCGCCTACCCTGGCAGTTGTCGGCGGCGGACACGTGGGCAAGGCCACCGCCGATTTGGCCAACATGCTGGGCTACCGCGTCTTCATCGCCGACGACCGGGCAGAGTTCGCCAACCCGGAGCGGTTTCCCTACGCCGACCAAACCGTGGTAACCAGCTATGACCAGTGGGCCGGGCAGCTGCCGATTAACGTGAATACCTTCATAGTAGTAGCTACCCGCGGCCATCGCTTTGATGATATGGCCCTGCAATCGGCCTTAACCACCCCCGCCCGGTACATCGGTTTAATGGGCAGCCGCCGCAAAAACCTGATGATTTACCAGCGTCTGCTGCAGGAAGGCGTGCCACTGGAACGCCTCAAGCAGGTTCACGCCCCCATTGGTCTGGACATCGGAGGCTTGCAGCCCGAAGAACTGGCGGTCAGCATCATGTCCGAAATTATAATGACCCGCCGCGGCGGTCAGGGCGGCCCCATGCAGCTGGATGAGCGGTACATTGACCGGGTGGCCCGCCGGGTTCCTGACGCTGTAAACGCCTGATTGACCGGCCCGGAGCCCAGCCAATGGCCCATACCATAGCCCTCTTGCTGGCCGCCGGCGAATCCCGGCGCATGGGAGAACCGAAGGCCCTGCTTCCCTGGCGGGGCCGAACCCTGCTGGCGCACCAGTTGGACGCTCTGCGTGGCGCCGGCGTTGACCGTACCCTGGTGGTGCTGGGGCACCGATACCGGGAACTGCTGCCGGAAGTGTCGGGCCAGGCCGGCGCCGAATGGGTCCTTAACCCCGACTACCGGCAGGGCAAAACCACCTCTATAAAGGCGGGCCTGGCGGCAATCGGTTCGCCGGCGCCGGCAAGCCTCTTAATCCTCAACGTGGACCAACCCCGCAGCCGGGAAATGCTGGAATACCTGCTGCGCCAGCACCGGGCCTCCCCGGCCCTGATTACCATCCCCACCTATCGGGGTCAGGGCGGACACCCCATTATTCTGGACGGTTCCCTGCTCCCGGAATTGATGCTGATTGAAGAGGAAACCCAGGGGCTGCGCGCCATAACGCAGCGTTACCGGGAAGCCGTCCGGCGAACCCCGGTGGCTGCGACGGAGGCCCTGTGGGACCTGAACACCCCGGAACAATACCGGGCGGCCCTGGGTGAAAGCTGCCCTGCTGACCGTTAGCCCCGGCTTCCCGGGATATTAAGGCAAAAAACAATCGGGGCCCGGCATTCCTGCCAGGCCCCGACCTGCTTTCGCTTTCGGATCCCGCTTCTCGGTATTCACTACCGAATTAACCATTCCCAGCTTTCACGCTGGCGACCCCGGTTCCGGTCCAACTCGCGGGATCTCCTCTTGCCCTCTTCCCTGCCGGCGCAGCGCTCCTTTGATAACCCCTCCGGCTACCCGGATTGCCCCAACCCGGCAGGGACGCTACAAGGGAAAATCCATTTATGGTTCAGTTCGAAAACCTTGACCACTCTCCACCTCCTTTGCCGGATTCCGAAACAATCGGGGCATTCATGCCCGTCTTGCCCTGCAAACAGGCTATCAGACCGGCTGATGTCTTGTCAACCGATTTCAGGCGGAATTGGTCTGACTTCTGAACCATCAGCTTAAGGCCATTTTCGTCAGCTCCCGGGGCTTGTTGGGAATCAGCAAGGAAACCAGCAGCCCGGCAAAATAGATGGCAGCAGTAATGTAAAAACCATACTGCCAGCCATTGTTGTTCCGGCCGAACCATTCCACCGAACCGAAAATCACCAAAGCGGCTGCCGCCCCGAACAGCGTATTGTTCCCCCACATCATGCCCAGGAAGCTGGACTCCAGACGGCGACCGGCCGCAATGTCCGCAGCGGCGGCCTGGGTCAGGTTGTTGACCGAAAAATTCAGCACCCCATACAGGGCGACAAACAGGGTAATCCAGGCAGTGTAGCCGCCCGCCTGCTGTCCGCTCCAGATTATCCCCAGCGTCAAAAAGGTGGTTACGGCCATCACGAAAATGATAATAGCCCGGCGCCCGATGCGGTCCGAAAGGTCGCCAATCATCGGCCCGATTACTATGCCCGGCCCCACCATCAGAGCTACGTGGACCGCCGCTTGAAAAGCCCCCACGCCCAGCGCCTGAATCATGTAAAGAGGCACCAGGAATACCAGAGACCGATCGGCCATTCCCCGCACGGCGGAAACGGTGAAGATGGCCCACATGCCAGTGCCGTTGAAGGCATCCTTCAGCCCCGCCCAGTTGACCCGGATGCGCTGGCTCAGGTCAACCCCTTCGGGCCTGGCCCCGCCGGCATGCCGCAGCAGGAAAAATATTATCACGCTCGAAGTGAACATTATGGGAGTGCTGAAACCCAGCACCCAGCGCCAGCCGATTTCACCCCAAGGCATGGTAAGAGAGAAAAGGCTGGTTTCCTCGCCGCCGCTGCTGATGTTCCAGGCCAGCGCGCCGGCCACCAGCATACCGGCCACCATCGGCCCCAGAACGTCGCCAATGCTGCCCATGGAGCGGTGCATCGAAATAAAGAAACCCCGCCGGGCAGGAAACCGCCGCGCCAGCAGACCCAGTGCCGGCGGGTGCCACAATGCGCTGCCCATAGACCCCAGGGCCAGGGCGGCCAGAATCAGTATATAACTGGGGGCAATAGACATCAGCAGGTAACCTACGCCGATGCTGAAGGCGCTGCCGGACAGCACCCAGGATACCCGATGGTGGAACAGGTCCACCAGAAAGCCGCCGGCCGTGCTGGTAACTCCGCCAAAAACCGAGCGCACCACTACAATCAGCCCTACCTGAAAAGCCCCCAGGCCCAGATCGGCAGCGATGATGGCGGCCAGAAAGGGTATGGTATGCGCGTAGAAATGCTCGAAGGCATGGGCGCCGATTACCGTCGTCGCCATTACCGAATTCCGGGTTCGTTCCTCTTGACCAGCCGGAGGGACTGCTACGGAGGTTGCCGCCACTTTCGTTCACCTCCTGTTTCCGCATTGATTCAGCCGGGCAGCCGGCTTTCGCCGGATTGCCCCTCGCCAGGTTAACCCGATTTGGGGCTGATTATACTACCTTGAATGCGCATTCGTCCGGGGCTGTCCCGCTTTGCCCGTGGCAATTGTCGGGAAGTGAATACCCGGCCTTTCCCGTCCGCTGACCTGGTTCCGCAATCCCGGAACATCTGCTGTATTGCCGGGGCAGCGGCAACGGTCAGGGCCGGCAGCAACAGTATGCGCGCCTGCCGGGGTGCGTTTGCCGGGCGCTGCAAGGTTGACTGGTCGTTATAATAAGCCTTAACCGGCTCGCGGGCCAGCAGGTTTGGCCCCCGGCCTGGCGAAACGCAGCAGCGGGCAAGGTTTTTTTATGCGGGCATTAATTGTTTCGGATGTTCACGCCAACCTGGCGGCTCTGGAAGCGGTGGTGGCCGACGCCCGGAAACGAGGCGGGTTCGACGTTATCTGGAGCCTGGGCGACATGGTTGGCTATGGCCCCTGGCCGGGGGAATGCCTGGACTTGCTGCGCAGCTATCCATTGGTGGCGGTTGCCGGCAATCACGACCATGCTGCGCTGCACCTGCGGGAGACCGCCGACTTCAACAACGCCGCCGCCGTTGCGGCCCGCTGGACCGCCCGGCAGCTGCGTCCGCGGCATCGCACCTTCCTGGCAAAGCTGCCTATGGTCGCTGTCGTGCCTCCGTTTACCCTGGTCCACGGCAGTTTGCGGTCGCCCCTTCGGGAATACCTGCTCAACCCTGAAGCGGCACGGGCCACCTTCGCCCGGTTAACCACCCAATATTGCCTTGTAGGACATTCGCACATACCCTTCCGCTGTCCGGAAAACCCGCCGGAAAACCCGCCGGAGAACCCGCCGGAAAACCCGCCGGAAAACCCGGAAGAAGCCGGGTTCGAAGCCTTTACTGAAGATGAAGCGTTTGCCCTGGATAACGGACGCTGGCTGCTGAACCCGGGCAGCGTAGGGCAGCCCAGGGACTACGATCCGCGGCCCAGCTACGCCCTTTATGACGACGGCGCAGGAAGCCGGCCCGGCTCGGTGGCGCGGCATCGGGTAACTTATAACATAGCTGCCACCCAGGAAAAAATGCGGCAGGCCGGCCTGCCCCGGCCATTGATTGACCGCTTGAACCACGGGGTTTAGCGCGCCAAAGGGCTGCTCAGCCCCCATTGCAATGGTTGAACGGCAATGGTTGAAAGCATTCTTTCAGCAGACTGACTGGCAGCGGCCGGCTTTGCCGTACCGGCCCGGCCGCCGGACTCTGCTATTTCTATTGACAAGCCGGGGAAACTATTGTTAGTCTTTGCCAACTTGGTAATAGTAATAATTTGGTTTTATTGTGGTCTGGCCCGCTAGCTCAACTGGCAGAGCAACGGACTCTTAATCCGTAGGTTCTCGGTTCGACCCCGAGGCGGGTCACCAGTTTTGATACTGAACATTCTTCGTTTTTGGTTCTGACCCGGGGAAGTGTCGGAATTGGAAGACGAGCATGACTTAGGATCATGTGCTGAAAAGCGTGGGAGTTCGAGCCTCCCCTTCCCCACCACCGGGCGTTGTCCGGCGGGCGCGCCCCACTCTTGACATACCGGAAACGGCGTGGAAAATTAACCACCATTGCGACGCTTAAGGGAGGTCAGGTGGCTACACTGCTGGAAGTTAAAGACCTTAAAACTCACTTCTACACCTTCGAAGGTGTGGTTAAGGCGGTCGACGGCGTTTCCTATGAGGTTGAAGAAGGCGAAACGCTGGGGCTGGTGGGTGAGAGCGGCTGCGGCAAGAGCGTCAGCGCCCTGTCCCTGATGCGCCTCATTCCCGACCCGCCGGGCAAAATCGTCGATGGCGAAATCCTCTTCGAGAACGAAGACATTCTGAAAATTGACATGGATGACATGCGCCGGATCCGGGGCGCCAAAATGTCGATGGTTTTCCAGGAACCTATGACCTCCCTGAACCCGGTGCTCACCCTGGACCGTCAACTAAGCGAAACCCTGCAATTGCACAAGGGCCTCAGCCGGGACGAATCCCGCCATGCGTCAATCGACCTGCTGGCCCGGGTCGGTATCCCCGACGCCGAGCGCCGGGTTCGCCAATACCCCCACCAGTTCAGCGGCGGTATGCGCCAGCGCGTGATGATTGCCATGGCCCTCAGCTGCAACCCCAAGCTGATTATCGCCGATGAGCCGACTACGGCCCTTGACGTTACCATTCAGGCCCAAATCCTCGAGCTGATGAAGTCCCTCACCAGCGAGTTCGGCGTCTCCCTCATCGTAATTACCCACAACCTGGGCGTAGTGGCCCGCTATGCCGACCGTATGAACATAATGTACGCCGGCCGGATTATCGAACGCGGCGCCGCCCGGGAAGTTTACAGCAACCCCCGCCATCCTTATACGGTGGGCTTGCTTAAGTCGGTTCCCCGGCTGGACCTGCCCCGCCGGGCCAAGTTGGACCCCATCGAAGGCCAGCCCCCCGACCTGATTAACCTGCCGCCGGGCTGCGCCTTCCGGGGCCGGTGCCGCTGGGCAGTGGATAAGTGCGCCACCGAAACGCCGCCCCTGCTGCTGGTGAATGAAGGCCACTGGTCCGCTTGCTGGCGTTCCGAAGACCTGGGCCCCTCGGCGCTGGACTTCCTGATTCAAGAGCCGGATCAGGAAGCCCCCGCCGCTGACGGGGCCAATTCCGGCAGCGAATAACTTATATATTCAGGTATAATCGGGAAGGCAGCCTGCGGGAGTATTATACTATGACGACAATGACTGGTACGGGAACGTCGGGCAATGGAACCGCTCAGACGGGAGACGTTCTGCTGGAAGTAAAGAACCTTCAGATGCATTTCCCGGTTACTGCGGGGATTATTTTCCAGCGCGCCGTGGCCCACATCAAGGCGGTGGATGACGTTAGCTTCTTTGTCCGCCGCGGCGAAACCCTGGGCCTGGTCGGCGAAAGCGGGTGCGGCAAAACCACCACCGGCCGCTGTATCCTTCAGTTATACAAGCCCACCAGCGGCAGCGTAATTTTTGACGGACAGGATTTGACCGGCATGTCCACCCGCCAGATGCGGGTAATGCGGCGGCAAATGCAGGTCATCTTTCAGGACCCTTACAGCTCCCTTAACCCCCGCATGACCGCCGGCAATATTATCGGCGAACCCCTGATTGTTCATGGGCTGGTCAATAACAAGGAGGAATATCGGGAACGAGTGGCCCAGTTGCTCCAGTACGTGGGTTTGAACCCCTATATGGCCGACCGGTTCCCCCACGAGTTCAGCGGCGGCCAGCGGCAGCGCATCGGCGTCGCCCGGGCTTTGTCGGTTGAACCCTCTTTCATCGTTTGCGACGAGCCGGTCTCCGCCCTGGACGTCTCCATTCAGGCCCAGGTCATCAACCTGTTGGAAGAACTGCAAGAACAATTTGACCTGACTTACCTGTTTATCGCCCACGACCTCTCGGTGGTGCGCCATATCAGCGACCGGGTAGCGGTGATGTATCTGGGCCATATCGTGGAAATCGCCGACCGGAACGACATTTACCAGAACCCGCTGCACCCCTACACCCGGGCCCTGCTTTCCGCCGTGCCAATTCCCGACCCGGTAATCGACGCCCAGCGGGAACGGATTCTGCTCAGCGGTGAGGTTCCCAGCCCGTTGAACCCACCCTCCGGCTGTGTGTTCCACCCCCGCTGCCCCATCGCAGTGGAAGCCTGCTCCTCGGTCAACCTGGAACTGCGCGAGGTGGAACCCAACCACTGGGCCGCCTGCATTCAGTCCCCCGGTTACGGCCCTTACTGACGCCCGATAGTTTATGCCGAAACGTATTGCGGGGGCGGCTGCTTGCCGCCCCCCTTTCGCTTCTGCCCGGCTCCAGCCCCCTTCTGTCCTTGTTAGGGCTATGCGGTCGTGTTACTATGAATGAACTATGAACCCTGAACTCATCCGCAACTTCTGCATCATTGCCCACATAGACCACGGCAAATCTACCCTTGCTGACCGCTTTCTGGAGATAACCGGAACGGTGCGCCCCCAGGAAATGAAGGCCCAGTTTATGGACCAGATGGAACTGGAGCGGGAGCGCGGTATTACCATCAAGGGCAAGGCCGTGGCCATGCAGCATCGGGCCCGGGACGGCCAGACCTATCAGCTTAACCTGATTGATACGCCGGGCCATGTGGACTTCAGCTATGAAGTGTCCCGCGCCCTGGCTGCCTGTGAGGGCGCCCTGCTGGTGGTTGACGCCAGCCAGGGAATTGAAGCCCAGACCATCGCCAATACCTTGTTGGCTATGGAGTATGACCTGGAGCTGATTCCGGTAGTCAACAAGGTGGACTTGCCCCAGGCTGAACCGGAGCGCGTCGCCGGAGAGTTGCGTCAGGTCTTCGGGTTCCGGGATGAAGAAATCCTCTTTGTGTCAGCCAAGGAAGGCACCGGGGCTCAGGATATTCTCGACGCAGTGGTAGAGCGGTTCCAACCCCCGGCCGGCAAGCAATCCGCCCCCTTGCGCGCCCTGGTTTTTGACTCGGTCTATAACTCTTACAAGGGCATAATTGCCCACGTGCGCATCGAGGACGGTCAGGTCTCCAAAAACGACCGGATAATGGTAATGTCTTCCGGGAAAGTGGCCGAAATTGTGGAAGTGGGCGTGTTTGCCCCCTTCCCGACGCCGGTCCCCTCCCTGCATACCGGGCAGGTTGGCTACATTGCCACCGGGTTCAAGGACGTTCAGGAATGCAGCGTTGGCGATACCTTAACCGGCAGCAACAAGCCGGCGGAAGCTCCGCTGCCCGGCTATGTTGAGCTTAAATCCATGGTCTTTGCCGGCCTCTACCCTTCAGACGGGGAAGATTACAACAGCCTTCGGGCCGCCCTGGAAAAGCTGCGCCTCAATGACGCCTCATTGACCATTGAGCCGGAAAGCAGCGGCGCCCTCGGCTTCGGTTTCCGCTGCGGTTTCCTGGGGTTAATGCACCTGGAGATAATTCAGGAACGGCTGGAGCGGGAATACAACCTGGATTTAATCGTTACCGCCCCCAGCGTGGCTTACCAGGTCATCAAGCAGGATAGCTCCATTCTGCGGGTGGATAACCCTTCCAGGCTGCCCCAGCCCCACGAAATCAGCGAAATTCAGGAACCGGTCCTCGCCTTGACCATTGTAGCCCCCAACCGCCACGTAGGGGCCATTATGGAGTTGATGCACGCCCGCCGTTCTGAATTCAAGCGGATGGAATATATCCAGGGGATGCCCGCCCGGAAAGATGACAACTCCGGCAGGGCCAGCGACCAGCAAACCCGGGTGGTAATGGAATATACCATGCCGCTTTCGGAAATGCTGGCCGACTTTTATAACCAGCTCAAATCGCGCACCCAGGGTTACGCCTCCCTCGATTATACCTTTGAGGGCCACCGGACGGCGGCCTTGAGCCGGGTGGATATTCTGATTAACCACCAGCCGGTGGAAGCCCTCTCCATGATTGTGCACCGCGACCTGGCCGTTGCCCACGGGCGGGCTTTGGTGGAAAAGCTGCGCAGCACCATTCCCCGGCAGTTGTTCGACGTGCCGATACAGGCGGCCATTGGCGGGCGAATCATTGCGCGGGAAACTGTGCGGGCAATGCGTAAGGACGTGCTCGCCAAGTGCTATGGCGGCGACATAACCCGCAAGCGCAAGCTGCTGGAAAAGCAGAAGGAAGGCAAGAAGCGGATGAAAAGCGTCGGGCGGGTAGAGGTGCCCCAGGAAGCCTTCCTGAGCTTGCTGGGCATTGGCGGCGAAACTTAATTCGGAAGCCATCCCGGTTAATTCCGCCGGCCCGGTTACCCTGCAATAACCGGGCCGGGCTTGAAAGGGGGCCGGCTGCAAGCCGGCCCCCTTTGCCGGTTGCCAAAGGAAACACGGCCGTAGCAGCGTCGGCTGATGCCTGGTAACCGGCCTGGCTTAAACCCCTAATGCCTGGCGCAGCTCCCGCAGCTGGCCCAGGTGTTCCCGCCAATGGCCGGCAAAAAGCCGTTCCACCAGCCATTGCGCCGTGCGAGGCTCGTCCCAATGGCGGTTCCGCTGGTGGACCATCACGGCGGTCGCCAGGGTTTCCGCGGTAGCCTGGTTTACCGCTGTTTCCAGGGCGGCGAAATAGCCTTCCAGCTGCTCCCGCACCTGGGCCATATCCCAGGCCTGGGCTTCCGGGCCCAGGTATTTCTGGTCGGCCCACAGCTCATACTCGGTCAGCTTTCCCGCCGCGATTTCCCCCAGCAGGAAAGGCACGCCGGGCGGCGGAGTGTAGAGCATATGGGTAAGCGCCTCCCGGCAGGACCATGCATCCGCATCGGGCCGCCAGTCCAGGCAATAGTCCATTCCGTCCAGAATGGCGAACAGTTCCTGACGAATGTCGGCGATATTGCTCAGCTGCTGCGTCTTTGCGCTGCTCACGGTAAACCTCCATTCATTCCCGCCGGGGTTTTGCCCCGGCATAACCGGGACTGGGCCGCCGCCTCAGGCGCCGGGTTTCAGCCGCTATTGGCTGACCGCCGGCGTTGACCTTAATGCCGCCGCCTCAGGCGCCGGGTTTCAGCACCATCAGAAACAGAATAACCACGGAAATCAGGGTAATCAGTCCGCCGAACATACTCCACAGCTTACCGGCCCGCCGGTAAGCCGGGTTCAAAGCCCCTTCCAGCAGGCTGCTTTGCGCCAGCCGGGCCATGCGGCGCTGCTGCGGAACCAACCCCGCCAGCCAGATGATGGCTATCACGATTATCAGAAGAAAAGAGGCCGCCAGCCAGGGTTCCTCAAAACGCCGCCAGCCGGTAATTCCGCCCATAACGATTCCCGTAACCAGCAGCCCGGCCAGACCCGGCGCGGTGAAGGCGTAGTCGGAGCGAATCAGGGCCTGGGCGGTGGACGCTATATGTTCCAGATTGCCAGAGCGGTTTGCCCTTACCTTCCAGAAGGCGGCGGTAACCAGGTTCCCGATTAAGAGGATGGCGGCGAAAATGTGAATAATCAACAAAACCTGCAATACAGTCAAACCCTCTCTCCTTCGTCCCTTGTTGGCGGCGTCGCATCCCGGGTTCCCCGAAACAGCAGCCACCCGGCAAGCAGCGTTAACCAAAGCAGGTAGGCTCCGCCGCCCAGCCGATGCAGGGCAGCTGCGCTCTCCACCCAGATGAACGCCATCAGCAGGCTGACCCCGGCCCCCGCCCAGCCCAACCATCGGGGCAGCATACCGTGCCAGATGAGCAGAACCGCGTGGGCCAGCAAAGCCAGGGCGGCGAAAGTGAAAGCGGCCCGGCCGGCTGATTGTCGCAGCGGTTCCAGGCTCGCGTAGGCTGCCATAGCCAGCTCCGTTCCGGCGGGCCTGGTCTGCGCCGCCGCCGCCAGGCCGCCATACTCCTGGGTCAGGGCCAGGCCGGTCAGAGCGGCCAGCGTCGAGCACATTCCGGCGCTCCATAACATTGCTGCCCCCCAAAGGGCCAGCATACGGTCCCGTCGGCTGAAAAGGTGGTACAAAGCCGGGGTTAAAGCGCAAAGGCTGAAGGCGGCAGCCAGGCTGAACCACTGGTTGGCCGCATACCAGTCAGCGTTGAGGCGGATCATCGCCACGGACAGCTCAGCGGTTTCCTGGTCAGCGCCGCTGGCCACCCGCGCCGCTATGGCGGCGGTCTGGGTCAGCAGGTAGGAAATAACCAGGACGGCGGCGGCTCGCTCCGCGGCCCGGTCAGAGAATACAGGCCCTTTCCGGGCCGGCAAGGGGGGATGCTTTTCCATCAGTTGCCGGTAAGTCGCTGCCGGTTGCCGCTACGCTGCCGCCAGTCCATTGACCAGGCGCCGGGCGGCATCCCGGGTATCTTCCCGAGCCAGAGCAAACTCCAGAGAAGCCTGAAGCAGCCCTAAAGGAGTTCCGCCGTCATACCGGGAACCCAGAAACTCGCTGGCGTAAACTTCTGCGCTTTGCAGCAGCCGGCCAATTCCGTCGGTCAGCTGGATTTCCCCCCTGGCCCCCGGAGGAGTGCGCTGCAGGCACTCAAAAATCTCCGGCGGCAGCAGGTAACGTCCTACAACCGTCAAGTTGGAAGGGGCTTCCTCCCTGGCCGGCTTCTCCACCAGACGCCGGATCCGGTACACCCGGTCATGCGCCGGTTCAGCATCGACCACGCCGTAGTTCTGAATTACCTCCCAGGGCAGCCGCTCTACCGCCAGCATACCGGCGCCGCTATCAGGCAGCGCCGCCAGCATCTGGGAGAGCAGACCGGGCCGGTGGGCGATGATGTCATCGGGCAGAATCACTGCGAAAGGCTCCTCGCCCACCGCATCCTGCGCGGTCAGAATGGCGTGCCCCAGGCCCAGGGGCTGTTCCTGAATTACAAACGAAACCTCCGCCAGGTCGGCCGTTTCCTGCACCTGGCGCAGCAAGTCGGCGGCCCCGGCGCCGGCCAGCGACCGTTCCAACTCTGGCCGCGGCTGGAAATAGGCGGCGATGGATTCCTTGCCGGGGGCGGTAACGATTATTACCTGCTCAATGCCGGCTTCCGCCGCTTCCTCCACCACATACTGGAGCATAGGCTTATCCAGGATGGGCAGCAACTCCTTGGGCACCGACTTGGTGATGGGCAGAAACCGGGTTCCCAGTCCCGCCGCTGGAATAACCGCCTTTCTGACCTTCATTTACCCCTCCTGTCGCTTATATTGTAGCATTGCTGCCGGGTCCTTGCTACGTTGCCGGGCCGGTTCCGGCGGCAAGGCCCGGCCCGGGTCAATTTGACATGGCCGCAGGACTACCCTAACATTGAGGTGAGGCCGTGCTAGACGGGGAGCTAGCGGTGCCCTGAACCCGCAATCCGCTGTAGCGGGGTGGAATTCCCCCCTTAGGCCAAACCGGTTAAGCCGCTGTACGGTATGGCAATGTTGAGGGCCAGGTCCTGCGCGACGCAGGCTTGTGAACCCCGCCAGGTCCGAGAGGAAGCAACGGTAAACAAGTACCTGCGGGCGCCGCGGGCCCGCCTGGCCCGAGTTGGCAGCCGTGATACGCTTATCGGGTTTCGGGTCAACGGGAGGTGTGCGGCCTCTTACTACGGGAAATGATGGTCTGCCTTGACTTTGCCGCCAACCGCAACTGCTGACCGCTCCCCCAGGCCCCGCAAAGCTCTGGGCCAGTATTTCCTGGTTGACCGTCGTATCCTCAACCGTATCGCTGCCAGCGCCGACCTGTCGCCCCATGACCTGGTGGTGGAGGTGGGGCCGGGGCGGGGCGCATTAACCAGACTGCTGGCGCCCCGTGTTTCCCGGGTGGTGGCGGTGGAACTGGACGAGAACCTGGCGGCCGCCTTGCCCAGCCGCCTGGGCTGCCCGGAATCGCTTTCGGTGGTGGCGGCCGACGCCCGAACCGTCCCCCTTTCCCGGCTGGCGCCAGCCCAACAGGACTACAAAGTTGTGGCCAACCTGCCCTACTACGCTGCCAACCCCATTGTCCGGCGTTTTCTGGAAGCCGGGCATCCGCCGCGGCTTCTGGTGGTAATGGTGCAGCGCGAGGTGGCGGAAAGCATGACCGCCCGGGCCGGCGCTATGACCTTGCTCTCGGTGGCTACCCAGTTTTATGCCGCGCCCCGGCTGGTTTGCCCCGTACCGCCCCACGCCTTTCGTCCCTCCCCCGGCGTTGCCTCGGCCGTGGTGCGGCTGGAACTGCGGGAGCAGCCAGCGACGTCGGTTGACAACCCGACCGCCTTTTTCGGGCTGGTGCGAGCCGGGTTTTCGGCGCCGCGAAAACAGCTGCGCAACTCATTGAGCCACGGACTGGCCCTGCCCGGAGCAGTTGCCGGGCAGTTGTTGGCCGATGTTAATATAGACCCCCGCCGCCGGGCCGAGACCCTTACCCTGGAGGAATGGGGCGCCCTGTACCGGCGCTGGCGAACCGGCGGAACCGCTTCAGCCGGGAATACCGCCGCCGGGGGCGCTCCATGAAGGCGCTGGCCCACGCCAAACTGAACCTCACCCTGGAAGCCCTGGGTCGGCGCGCTGACGGCTACCATGAGGTGCGCACGGTAATGCAGGCCATAGACCTGTCAGACCGGTTGCAGCTCGACCCGGCGCCGGAGTTGCAGGTTGAATGCAGTGAACCATCCCTGGCCGGCGCCGGCAATCTGGTTTGGCAAGCGGCGCAACTCCTGGCGCAGCGGGTCGGTCAGCCGCCCCGGGCCCGCATCCGGGTTGAAAAGCGCATCCCGGTTGGCATGGGCCTGGGCGGTGGCAGCAGCGATGCGGCAGCCGCCCTGCTTGCCCTCAATCGGCTGTGGAATCTGAACCTCCCCACGGCTGAGCTGACTCGACTGGCCGCCGAGCTGGGGTCGGACGTCGCTTTTTTCCTGCAGGGCGGGGCCGCCCTGGCCCGGGGCCGCGGCGAGTCAATCGAACCGCTGCCCTCGCTCCCCGGAACGCCACTGTCCCTGATTTGTCCGGCCGCAACCTTGACCAACAAGACCTCCCGCCTCTACCGGCAATTGTCGCCGGCCCATTACAGCGATGGCGGCATAACCCGCCGGCTGGCCGCCAGCCTGCTGACCGGCCGCCTGGCTGAAGACCAGCTGCACAACGTCTTTGAGGGGGTGGCCCTGACAGTCTTTCCCGGGCTTGAAGAGTTGTACCAGGCAGTTTTACGCTGCGCCGGACGAAAGCCGCACCTGACCGGCGCCGGGCCGGCCCTCTTTTGTTTTTCCGCCGGCCGGGAAGAACATACCCGCCTGACCGATGCCCTGCAACCCTACGGCGTCCGAACCTTTTTGGTCCATACCCTGGGCCGGGCCGGCCGCCGCCCCGGGCAGAAGGAAACCATGTTCGGGGCCGGCGGCGCCGTCAACGGCTACTAACCGGTTTGGCTTTGCCCTATACTGCACCTTGCAGCATGATTTGATATTGGGATGAGTGCAAATTGATGAGCATTCTGGGCGCAATCAGCATTCCCTTTTCCCCGTACATCCTTGACTTTGGGCCGTTCCTCCTGTCCTGGCACGGCTTCCTCACCTTCGTGGCGGTGGCTGCGGCGGTAATCCTTACCGTTACCTGGGGGCGGCGGGAAGGTATGGACGGCGACGCCGTGCTGTCGGTGGCGGTCTGGTGCATTATCGGGGGCATTCTGGGCGCCCGTCTGCTCCATGTCATCGACTTCTGGCAGCGCTATTCCGCCGACCCATGGGCCGTCTTCCGTGTCTGGGAGGGAGGCATCGCCATTTATGGCGCTATCCTGGGCGGATTCGTCGGGGGGGCATCCTACATCCTGATTCGCAACTCCGACCGGTTTCTGAACCTGTGGAGCCGGTTTTTCCGGTGGGCCGGCACGCCGGAAAAGGCTCCCCTGCCTGGCATTGGGCACCTGGCCGACGTGGCCGCGCCGGCTTTGCTGATTGCTATGGCGATTGGCCGCATCGGGGATATTATCAACGGCGAACACTGGGCCAGGTTCACCGACTTGCCCTGGGGCGTGGTTTATACCCATCTGGATAGCCCCGGCGTCCACCGGGCCGCCAGCCACCCGGCGGTGGCCTACGAGCTGCTCTTTGACCTGGCCCTGCTGGCCGTCATCTGGCCGCTGCGCAACCGCTTGCGCCCCAGGGGAATGCTCTTTGTGCTGTACGGCGCCCTCTACTCTATCGGCCGTTTCTTCATCAGCTTTTTGCGGGTGGAAGTCAACACCTATTTCGGCGGCGCCCTCAACGAAGCCCAGATTGTGGCGCTGATCGTTATCGCTATTGCCGTTCCGCTGCTGGTCTTCAAAGCCCGGTTCGTCAGCGTAACCCGGCGTTCCCCGGCTGGCATATCCGTTCCGGCCTCCCCGTCAGAATCACCCGATGCGCCGGGCGGGGCGGGGCGGGCCCAGCGGCGCCGGCGGCGGGGCGGTTAGCCAACGCCGGCAGGGTCTTGTCGAGTAAAAGCAACGGCTATGAGCGGGCAGCGGCGTTACGTGAGCTACGACGAGATAAGGCAGGGCATTGACTTGCTCTGTCGGCAGATTGTTTCCGCCGACGCTTGGCGGCCGGACGTCATTGCAGCGGTGGTTCGCGGCGGCCTGGTGCCGGCTGCCCACCTCTGCTACTTCTTTGAGCGGCCCATTTATTTCATCACCGGCAATCTTCTTTCAGACCATTTGGGCAGCCACCGGCGCATCCTGGTGGTGGATGAAATCAACGATACCGGCCGAGCTTTTCAGCGCATCCGCGACCAGGTTTTCAGCCAGCCGCCCAACCACCGGCGGGATGTCCGTTACGCCGTTCTCTATACCCGCTTCAGCAGCAACTTCCAGGCCAATTACTTTCTGGACTTTCCGCCCTATTTCCTGACCGATGCCGTTTACCAGCACTTCCCCTGGGAGAAACCCCACTCCGCAGCCTGAAGGCCGGTTTGGCGGCCCGGCAGCGAGCGGACGCCGCTTTCGTTGCCTTTCGTTACGCCGTTGGGCAAGGGGCTGTTTCTGGCCGGGGCGTTTCGGCAGCTCCCGCCGGCCGAAAGTCCTGGGCCAGCAGCGTCAGCCGGGCAGCCCCTTGCCACTGCTCCATATTGACCGAGTAAACCAGGTCAATGGCTGCTTGCCGGTCGTCCCACTGGCTCGCCCGGTTAAAAGCCAGCGCAGTATATCGGTTCCGCCCCTGCCGAAGCAGCAATCGCAGGTGCTGTTCATCCTGCCCAACCCGGCGGGCTTCCGCTACGTTCAGGTTGCGGCTCAGGAATATTGGCAAAGGGTTCCCCGGGCCAAAAGGCTCCAGGTTTTTCAGCCAGCGCAGAAAGTCGGGGGTCAGCTCATCCAGGCCAATTTCAGCATCAATTCGCAAAGTCGGCTGCCAGTCATCCGCCTCCAGCAATTCCCCGGCAATAGCCGTCAACCGGCTTTCCAGCCGGGGCAGCTGGCCGGGGTTGATGGTAAAGCCGGCGGCCTGGCTGTGGCCGCCGTGCCGAAGCAGCAAATCCCCGCAGGCATTCAGGGCCTGAATCAGGTTAAACGACGGAATGCTCCGGCCGCTGGCAATAAAGTTGCCGTTATCCAGCGGCGCCAGGGCTACCGCCGGCCGATGAAAAGCCTCAACCATCCGGGCGGCCACCAAACCGGCTATGCCGGGCGTAGTTTCCGGCTCGTTTATCAGGATGAGCGGCGGCGAAGTCGGCTGGCAGGCAACGCTTTCCCAGGCGCTGGCGCAAACCCGACGGGTCAAATCCCGCCGCTCCCGGTTCTGCCCTTCCAGCCGGGCCGCCAGGCTGTCGGCTGCCGCCGCGTCAGACGTGGTAAGCAGCCGCAAACTATCCAGCGCATGCCCCATGCGGCCCGGGGAGTTCAGCCGCGGCACAATCTGGAAGGCAGCGTTCCCGGCGGTAATCCCCCCGGCGCGAAGGCCGGCCTGCCGGTATAGAGCGCGCAGTCCGGGCCGCCGGGTTCGGTTTAATTCCCGAAGCCCCGCCTGCACCAGGTAACGGTTTTCATCCCGCAGCGGCACCAGGTCGGCAATCGTTCCCAAAGCCGCCAGCTCCAGCAGAGCCGGCGGCATCGCCCTCCCGTACCGATGATAAAGACCCTGCATCAGCTTCCAGGCCAGCCCGGCGCCGCACAGGTGAGGGAAGGGGTACTCATTGCCGGGCATTCGCGGGTTGATGATGGCCGCCGCCCCGGGCCAATCCGCTGCCGGCGTATGGTGGTCGGTAATTAAAACGTCAATACCCCTTTCCTGCGCCAGAGCGGTTTCGGCAATGGATGAAATGCCGCAATCTACCGTGATTAGCAGGCTGACGCCCTGTTCCTCCAACCGATTGACTGCCTCGAAAGACAAACCATGCCCCTCGGCTACCCGGTGGGGCAGGTAAGGGATCGCCGTCAGGCCAAAGTCGGTCAACCCCTCCATCAGTATGGCGGTTCCGGTAACCCCGTCCACGTCAAAGTCGCCCACTATGCCCACCGTTTCCGCTTCCCGCCGTTCCGGGTGGACTATGGCCCGGTGCAGGCGCTGCAAGGCCGGTTCCATTCCGGCCAGGCGCGCCGGGTCGTAGGGCAGGCGGTGGGGCGGCCGCAGGAAAAACCGCAATTGCTCTTCGCAGTCAATTCCCCGGGCCGGCAGCGCCGCGGCCAACCCCGGCGGCAAATCAGCGGGCCGGCCCGGGCGCCCTGGTTCCGGCGGTATGGCCGGCAATTGCCACTTTTTCCCGGCAGTATTCATGGTCGGCTCCGGCTAAAACCCGATTCCGGCGGCTGCCGTTGAGCAAAGCCGCCCCGCATTGCCGTTGCATCGGTACAGTGCAGGCGAAGGCAACCCCCGGCGGACATAAATCGCATCGCAGTACTCCCCCCCGGTTCAGGAATGACGGCAAACGGGCGCAAGGACGAGGATTAAGGGAAGTGTAACCCGGAATACGAGGGGCCTGCCAGAGGCTGCTGTCAGTTGTTCTAGCGCAGAGGAGCGGACGGCGGCCTCGGCTGCCGGTCGTCGATTGGTCGGCGGCGTTCCTGACGACGCAGGTTGGCCTCGGTAATCCGGTCAACCAGGCTGCTGAGCAATATATAGCGAAAATCGTAGCCCCAGGCCACATCCCAGGCCGCCCAGAGGGTATAAAGGAAGAGCAGAAACCCGGTAACCCAGGCAAAAAGGGCAATGTAGTATATATCGGAGAAGAGAGTTCCGATGAAGGCGATAATCACCAGAATCAGCAGGGCCAGGGTGGCCTGCATCGCCTGAAAAGCCCCCCATGCTGATTGCCGCCGGCGGAAGCCGCGGGAAATGACGTAGGCGATGATGGGGGAAGGCATCAGCACCAGCCCCGGCCCCAGGTTGCCCACCAGGAAGAACATCGGCATTAAAACCAGCAGAGCGGCGCCGTGGGCAAAGGCGCTGCCGGTTCGCTCGCCCCTGGAAAAGGAAGGGCGGTCTGCTGCTTCATCGGGCAGCGGTCGCCGGAACACCGGATGCCGCCGCTTAATCCGCCCAGCAAGGGTCGGTGATTACCAGAACCGAGTTGTGGCCGCCAAAGCCAAAGGAGTTGCTCATAGCAACGTTCACCGCCTGCCGGCGCGCCGCCAGCGGCGTGTAATCCAGGTCGCACTCCGGGTCCGGGTCTGCCAGGTTAATGGTTGGCGGAATGATGTTGTCCTGTATCGCCATAACGCACAGGGCGGCTTCCAGCGCCCCGCCGGCGCCCAGCAGGTGGCCGGTCATGGACTTGCTGGAACTGATTGGCACCCGGTAGGACTCCTCGCCCATAGCCAGCTTGATTGCCTTCGTCTCCTGCCAGTCATTGAGCGGGGTAGAGGTGCCGTGGGCGTTGAGGTAGTCCACCTCAGACACATCCACGGCAGCGGTTTTCAGGGCCAGTTCAATGGCTTTGGCTGCGCTTTGGCCGGTAGGGTTAGGTTCGGTCAGATGGTGGGCGTCGGAAGTGGCTCCGTAACCCCGCAATTCGGCCAGGGCCGGGGCATTTCGCCGCCGCAAATGCGGTTCACTCTCCAGCAGCAGCACCGCCGCGCCTTCACCCATAACGAAACCGTCCCGGTCCCGGTTGAAGGGTTTACTGGCCCGGGGCGGGTCCTGGTTAAAGCGGGACAGGGCGCGCAGCGAGTTGAACCCGGCCACGGCGATGGGGACAATGGGCGCCTCGCTGCCGCCGGCCAGCACTACATCGGCCTGGCCCCGGCGAATCATCTGCCAGCCCTGCCCCAGGGCGTCGGCGCCGCTGGAACAGGAAGAGACCACGCAATAGTTGGCGCCCATACTTCCGGTAACCATGGACACCTGGGCTGACGCCATATCGCCCAGCATCATCGGAATCAGGAAAGGGGTAACCCGTTTGGGGCCCCGGTCGCGCAGCACGTCGTACTGCTGGGAAAGAGTCAGAATCCCGCCGATGCCGCTGCCGATAATAGCGCCCACCCGAAAAGGGTCTTCATCGGCCAGCCTGATGCCGGCGTGCCGGCAGGCCTGCTGGGCGGCAACGGCGGCGAACTGGGCGAAGCGGTCCATCCGCCGGCTTTCCTTCCGCTCCAGGTAATTTTCCGGGTTGAAACCGCGCACTTCGGCGGCGAAGGTTGTATCAAAACCCTGCGTATCGAAAGCGGTGATGAAATCCACCCCCGACCGGCCGCCGACAATACCGGCCCAGGTGGAATCAACGTCCAGCCCCAGGGGGCTTATAATTCCCAGGCCGGTAACGAAGACGCGGTTTTTGTCGTTCATAATCAACCCGTGAAGTTTGGCTGCTTCGACCGCCGGGCGAAGCCTTCAGCGCCGGAACCCAACGCCGGGTTCCGGCCCGGTTTCCTGGTCGTCGCTGCCCTCGCCTTGCCGGCCCAAACCCCGGTTAATCCTTGACCGTGCGCCGGCGGGTGCCTGAATCGAGCAGAACCCGGTTCACCAGCTCGGAAAGCTCGTTTATCCGCCCGGAAACATTATCGGCCATATCCTTGCTGCCAGCGGTTACCGGGTCCGACAGGGCTTTGAGGGCGTCAGCAAGTTCGTTCACCTTGCCGTTAATGTTCTCGGCCAGGTCCCGCCGGGTATTGGCCAGAGGTTGGGAAACCAGCCGCAGGGTTTCGGCCAATTCATCCACCCGCTGCGATATGTTCTGCCCGAACTCCTTGCCGGCAATGGATACCGGGTCTGACCAACTGCGCAGGGACTCAGAGGCCTCGCTCAAATGGGCGGCAATCGAGTCGCCCAAATCCCGCCCGGTGGCCGCCAGGCGCAGCCGATAAGAGCGCAGAATGCGGAAAATCCGCCCGTACAGGTCATCTACCGAGGTCAGTTTGGCCGAGTAACGGTCAAACAGCTCCCGGCTTTCCTGCATGGACCACCGCTGGTCGTAATGGACGAACTGACGCCCGGTATATAGGTGGTAAGGCCGCATCTCCCCTTCCTGAAGCAGCTCGCCCTTTTCGTTAAGCGGCTTCAGCGTATGCCAGTTAGAGGTGGCCGGCAGGGGTGTCAGCAGGTTCGCCGTCTGGTAACGGCTGAACTGCGTTACCCAGTCGGCCAGGTTCATAATGTCCTGTTCACTATCGTAAGGCAAGCCGATGATGGTCATAGCCACCACGGAAAAATCCAGCTCGTTCAGGGTACGCAAATCCCGTTCCATCTGCCCCGGTTCCTGGCGCTTGTTCACCGCCAGCAGGTTTTCCGCATTGTTCGACTCAACCCCCAGGTACAGCATCCGAATGTTGGCATCGTACATCGCCTGCGCCAGTTCCGGGTCCTGGCCGATTTCGGCCCTGGCCTGACAGATCAGGTACATATTGTCCGTATGGCCCTGCCAGTTCTTCAGCCGTTCCAGGCGCTCGTTGCGGAACTTGACGGCGCGCAGCGGCGGGGTATGCAGGTCGTCAGAGATAAAGACGTTGAGATTGCCGTTGCGGGAGGTATGGAACAAACCATCGGCGGCCAGCTCGCGCAACTGGTTCAGCCGCCGGATTTCCGTTTCCCGGGAAACCAGCCGGTAGCCCAGAAACTGCTGAATTACCTGACAGTAAGTGCACTTCTCGGTACAGCCGCGCACCGTTTCCAGAACGCCCCCCGGCATGGGGTGCTGGGGAGTCAAATCCTTAATGGAGCGAAAGTCGGGCAGTTCAGCAAAGGCCGGGTCCACCAAACCCTGCCGCCGCGTCTGGATAACCTGCCCCTCCTGGCGGTAGCTGATGCCGGGCATCTTTTCCAGGTAAAACTCCCGCTGCCCGGCCGGGTAGGTCAGCAGCAGGTCGCACAGGGGCGCGATAATATCTTCCGCTTCCCGTTGCACGATAACGTCGAAGTTGCCCCGGGCGAAGGCTTCTTCGGGCAAAGGCCCCATCTGCGGGCCGCCGCCGATGGTTATCAGCTCCGGGTGAAACTGCTTGGCCTGGCGCGCTATCTGGTAGGCGCGGGGCGTTTCGTTAATCAGCGCAGTTACCAGCAGCACGTCAACCCCGGCCAAATCTCTCTCCGGGTCCATCAGGCCGCTGCGGTCTTCAAACCAGATTTCCCGTTCATAAAGGAACGGCCCCTCCCCCCACTGGCCCAAAGCGGTGGACAGGAACAACATACCCTGGCGCGGAATAGCCATATACTCGAAGTTGCCCCCGGCCGAGGCTGGTTGCACCATCAACACCCGTTTAATTCTTGACGCTGTTACTGCCATTTCTTCACCTTGCCAGAGCGAGTTTAATGCCTGATGCCCCGTTCCTGTTTGCGCCGGCTGCCATCTTTTCCGGGCGGCGGCAATCTGCTGAACCCATTATACACCATCGGAAAGGGGTAAGATATAGCCAGCCTCTTTGGTATTCCCAACGGGTGTTGGCGTTAAATCAGGCCCAGCCGCCGGCAGACCAACGCAATGGAACCCTCCGGCAGCCGCCGCTCTTAAAGTCCACCCGCCGCTGACCATCGGCCGCTTCTACCGCCGCCGTCCAGAACCATACCTCCCGGCGTTTCCCCCACCGCCGGGCTTTCCGGTACGTCCACATTAGCAGTTCCCTATGGTTATGCGGACGGCCCGGCCGGCCCCCGGGGGCCGGCCGGGCCGTTGTAACCGCCGGGCCGGCCTACCGCCGCCGGTACAGATACACCCCGCCGGCAATGGCCGCTGCCACCAGCAGCGCAATTATTCCCCACAGCAGCCAGTTGACGCCGCCCGGTTCTGCCGGCAGGGCTGGCGGAGTTGGCGGTATGGCTGTCGCCGTCGGGGGCGGTACTGGCGTGGCCGTGGGTTCCACCGCGGCCAGGGCCGGGGCTGGCGCAGCGGTTGGCGGGGTAGTCGGCGCCGGGCGCACCAGCTCCAGGGAACTGGCCGGCAGCAGGGGGGTGGCCGTCGGCGCCGCCGTGGCCGTCGCCGTTGGCCGGCTGGTGGGTATCGCCGTAGCCGCCGCCGCTGTCGCCCTGGTCAGCGGGGTTGCCGTCGGCGCGAGGGTTGCCGTCGGCATCGGCGTGAAAGTAGGCATTGCCCGCCGTGTCGCCGTCGGTGTCCGCAGCAGCGTTTCCGCCGGCAGCATGGTTGCCGTCGGCGTGAAGGTGGGCAGCGCCGGCACCGTTGCGGTGGGCGTCGGCATTGCCGCTGTGGTCGTGGCGGTTGCTGTGGGTGTGTTGGTCGGCAGCGCCGGCGCGGCGGTGGCCGTCGGCGTGCTGGTTGCCGCTGCCGCTACCCGGCGGGTTGGCGTCGGGGTAGGTGGCTCCGCCGCCCAGTGTCGAAAGCCCTGAACCACTATGGGGGGCGGCGTATTGGTTGGCGGCGGCGTGGGCGTGGGGGTGCTGGTAGGTATCGGTGTAGGTGTATCGGTAGAGGTGTTGGTGGGCGTAGGTGTATCGGTCGGCGTCGGGGTGGGTGTATCGGTTGGCGTATTGGTGGGCGTGGGCGTATCGGTTGGCGTATTGGTAGGCGTCGGTGTAGGTGTATCGGTAGGTATCGGCGTATCGGTAGGGGTATTGGTAGGCGTCGGGGTGGGTGTATCGGTGGGCGTGTTGGTAAGTATCGGCGTATCGGTAGGGGTATTGGTAGGCGTCGGGGTGGGTGTATCGGTAGGGGTATTGGTAGGCGTCGGGGTGGGTGTATCGGTAGGGGTGCTGGTAGGCGTCGGGGTGGGCGTATCGGTAGGGGTGCTGGTAGGCGTCGGGGTGGGTGTATCGGTTGGCGTACTGGTAGGCGTGGGCGTGTCAGTAGGGGTGCTGGTAGGCGTCGGGGTGGGTGTATCGGTTGGCGTATTGGTGGGCGTGGGCGTGTCAGTTGGGGTGCTGGTAGGCGTCGGGGTGGGTGTATCGGTAGGGGTGCTGGTTGGTGTGGGCGTATCCGTTGGCGTATTGGTCGGCGTCGGGGTGTTGGTAGGGGTACTGGTGGGCGTGGGCGTGGGGCCGTCATCGTCCACTATGGTTACGGTGAGCGTACCTGCCTGCCAGGAAGGGTCGTAGATGTCAATGAGGGGATTATTATTCGACCAGACCCGGGCAGTTATTATGACGGTTTCGTCCTCCTCGTCGCGCGTATCGCCAATGATTACAAGCGTCTGGGCGGAAATCTGGTTAGTACCTGCTACTAAAGTAACCGAGTTCGTCAAACAAGCGTCCGTTGGTGCACGGCAGCGGAAAAGGTCGCCGCTAATCACTGCTGACCCGCTATACGTAAGCACGATCAAAAGATCGCCGGTCGGAGCATTCTCGCTCAGGGTGACGGTGATAGAGATCCTGGTAAAGCCCGAATCGCCTTCGGTTATCCTCGTGTTGGTAGTTGACAGGGTGATGGTTTTGGTCGGGGCTGGTGTATTGGTTGGCGTATTGCCCTGGGCTTGCAGGGGTGGGGGCGCTGCGGCCGAGGGCAGTAGCAGCAGCAGGACGCCGGCCAGCAGCAGGACGGCCGCCAGGGGCCGGCTCAGCCAGGGAAGCGGTTCAGCAGCGGCGGAAAGCCGGCGCTTCCTTCCCCGTCCGGAACTCGGGGGGGGGGGGGGGGGGTAATCATTCCGGGGCCGGGGCGGTAGCCGCCTCTATCTGTCATAGCTTACCTCGTCAGGTTGCCGGTTTGGTTGGGGCAGCCCTTGCCGTCCGGGAAGCTGCGGCTGCGACTATGGATTTTAGCAGAGAAGTTCCGGCGGGGGAATACCTTGCGGCCTGGGCCTTGACCTGCTCCGGCTGGTGGAGATAGTGCGTTCCCGGGACGAAGTGGTAATGGCATTGACCACAGGGCAGGTCTGCTGGCCACGGGAACGGCCGTATTTGAGCCGCTGGTTGGAGCCGCAGCGGGGCGTTGCATTCCGTCCCGGTATGCTCCGGGTTAGGCCGTGGCGCTGCCTCCCGGCTGTCCGGTTTCCTTGCTGACCCGGTTATACACTTATACCAACGTATGCCAGGAATACCCCTCTTTCTCTTTCGCCGGCCGGTTGCCGGCCTATTGAAAGTACGGAATGATTTCCGAAGCGATGGTTTCGATATGCCGTACCCGTTCTTCCGGCGGGCAGGCTGCGCTGAAAATAATGTGGCGGGCTCCGGCCTCGATATATTCCTGCAGCCGTTCCCGGCACTGCTCCGGCGGCCCCAGCAGGCAGTAGCGGCGGACAATGTTCAGAAAGTCGCCGCCATACCGGTAACGGCCGCCCAGGGCAGTGGCCGCTGCCTCCGCCGCCTCTTGCTCGGTAGGGTAAACGGCAATGTAAGGAAAAAACCCCCACTGGAAGTTTTCCAGCCCCCGGTTCGCTTCCCGGGCGAACCGGGTAATCTCTGCCACGCTGTCCCGATACCGCCGGGGGCTGTAAAAATAGGGCAGCCAGCCGTCCCCATAGCGCACTGCCCGGCGCATAGCGGCCTCCCGCCGTCCCGCTACCCAAACCGGCGGGTGAGGCTGTTGACTTGGCCGGGGGTTAATGGCGGCCTCTGCCAACTGGAAATGCCGGCCAGAGTAAGATACGCTCGGCTCGCTCCACAGCCGGCGCAGCGCTTCCAGGCATTCGTTGGTGCGCCGGCCCCGCTGCCGCACATCCAGCCCGGCCGCCCGGAACTCCTCCGGAAACTCGCCGCCCACGCCCACCCCCAAAGTCAGGCGGCCGCCGGAGGCCAAATCCAGGGTCGCCGTAAACCGGGCCAGGGTAAGCGGGTGGTAAAAGGGGGTGAGCAATACGGAAGAAAGGAGGCGAATCTTCTCGGTAGCTCCGGCGGCCACGGCCAGCAGCGGCAATGCGGCGTGGGTTGGGCCGGGCGGGCTGCCCCGCATGAAATGCTCCCCGGCAGCCAGGTACTCGAAGCCCAGCCCCTCCAGCCAGCGCCCCTCCGCGGCAATCTCCGCCGCCCCCAGCACCACACTGGCCCCAAAATGCAGCTTCGCCCGGCTCATCTGGTCAGCGTCCTTCTCCAATATGCTTCAGCCCGGTCCTGGCAGGGCCATTATATACCAGGATGAACCGCCGGAAACCCCTTCAGGCAATGGCGCCGCCGGGCCGGTTCCCCCCCATGGCCCGCTGCCGGAACCGTGCCAGCTTCGCCGGGCGCCCGGCCAACCGGGCCGCCTTTCCCGCCGGTTTTGTATTACAATAGAGTAGAGGCTCTTTTTCAGGTTCGCCCAGCTTCCCCCGGAGTCAGCGGAAACCGGAGGGTTTGATTATGACCGTGCTGGTAACCGGCGCTACCGGCTTTCTGGGCCGGCAAGTGGTGCAAAAACTCCTGGAGCATAATTACCAGGTTCGCTGCCTGGTGCGCAGCCCGGGCAAAGAAAGGCTTTTGCCTTCCGGCGAAGTGGATGTTTATTACGGCGATTTAAGCAATGCCGATGCGCTGACCAGCGCCTGCCGGGGCGTAGAGCAGGTAATTCACCTCGTAGCCATAATCCGCCAGTCCGGAGAGACCGACTTCGACACGGTGAACCGTCAAGGGGTGGCCGATATGGTCGCTGCCGCCGGCGCCGGCGGCAGCGTGCGTCAATTCGTCCAGGTCAGCGCAGTGGGCGCGGCCAACAACCCGGCATATCCCTACCTTTACAGCAAATACCAGGGCGAGCAGGCAGTCATCAACAGCGGCCTTCCCTACACCATTCTGCGCCCGTCCATAATATTCGGCAAGGGCGATGAATTCCTGAACGCCCTGGCCGCCCTGGCCCGGTTGTTCCCCCTGACGCCAGTCGTGGGCAACGGACGAAACCGCTTGCAGCCCATCCATGTGGCAGATGTGGCCCAGTGCGTTACCCTTTCCCTGAGCCGCCAGGATTTGCAGGGCCGCATCCTGGAAATTGGCGGCCCGGCCCAGGTGAGCTACAACGAGATTGTTGACCAGGTAACCAGGACGATTGGCAAGCGTCGCCTGAAGGTTCATCTACCCTACTGGATGATGCTGCTGAACGTGGCGCTTATGCAGCGGCTGCTCCCCAGACCCCCGATAACTACGGATATGCTGCGCATGCTGCGCATACGGAATGTGGCGGAACGGGGACTGGTGGAAGAAACCTTTGGCTTTACGCCCAGGCCGCTGCAAGGTAACATTGACTACGTTAAATCCATATCCTTCAGCGACGCCTTGAAAATGAACCTGGGCGTTACCCCTCCCCATGTCAGAGACCACTGATTCGACCACCGAAACGAACCGGCGCAGGCAGGCGATGGATTACCCGCAAGCCGTTAGCTACTTGCTGAACCTGGTTGACCACGAGCGGCAAGCGCCAGCCCTGCCCCGCCAGAAGCGTATTTACGACCTGGGCCGGATGGCCGCCTTCCTGGAACTGCTGGGAAACCCCCATTGCCAAACCCCCACGATTCACGTGGCCGGCACCAAGGGCAAGGGCAGCGTCGCCGCAATGGTTGACTCGGTATTGACCGCCGCCGGCTACCGCACCGGTTTCTATTCCTCGCCCCACCTGCATACCTTTCGGGAACGGATCAGGCGGCAGGGGCAGCCCATACCGGAGGAGCAGTTCGCCGCGCTGGTAGCGCGGTTGGCGCCAGCCTCCCGGCAGCTGGCGGCAGCCACCAACCAGGGGCCGGTTTCCCTCTTCGAGTTCATGACCGGCATGGCTTTCCAGGCTTTCTGCCAGGCCGGCTGCGACTTTCAGACTATTGAAGTCGGCTTGGGCGGGCGGCTGGATGCCACCAATGTCGTTGCCCCCGATGTATGTGCGATAACCTCAATCAGTCTGGACCATATGGCGGTTCTGGGCGATACCATCGCCGAAATCGCGGCGGAAAAAGCGGGAATTATCAAACCGGGCGCGCCGGTAGTAATTGCCCCCCAGAATGCGGCGGCGCTTCCCGTAATTCTGGCGGCCTGCCGGGAACGGGGGGCCGCGCCGGTTCAGGTGGGCGTTGACCTGACCTGGCAGCCCGGCCAGGCAGACCTGACCGGGCAAAGCTTTACGGTAACGTCGCGCCGGGCCGAATACCGGCTATGGCTGCCCCTCCTGGGTCAGCACCAACTGGAAAACGCCGCTGCCGCCCTTGCCGTCATTGAGACGCTGCAAGAACAGGGGCGTTCCATCCCGCCGGCGGCAATCGCCAACGGTTTCGCCAGGGTATCCTGGCCCGGCCGCCTGGAGGTATTGTCCCGGGCCCCCATTGTGGCAGCCGATGGAGCGCACAATGTATATTCAATGGCAGCTCTCATCCGGTCATTGCCCCTTTACTTCGGTCAGCGGCGCCCGATTATTATCGCCGGCTTCTCCCGGGACAAGCTGGTTGACGGCATGCTGCAACTACTGGCGGAAACCGACGCTCCGGTCATTGCCACCCGCTCCCGCCATCCGCGCTCCCTGGCGCCTTCCGAGGTGGCCCGGCAGCTGCGCGATTCCGGCGCAAGCCGGGTTCTGACCGCCGATACGGTCGCCGAAGCCTGGTCGCTGGCCCAGGCGGAAGCGTCCGCCAGCGACCTGATTCTGGGAACCGGGTCGCTTTTTGTCGCAGCAGAGCTGCGGGAAACCCTCCTGGACATTGCACCCGAATTGTACCCGGACCTGGTTCCGCCCGACTTGCGCGAAACGGTTTAGCCGCCGGAAGGAACCGGACGCCGGCACGAGGATGGCAGGCATGGTGAAACGCAGGGTTGTCGTTACCGGAGTGGGCGCGATTACCCCCCTGGGGCAAACCGCTGAAGCCTTTTGGGGCCAACTGGCGGCCGGCGCCTCGGGGGTCGGCCCAATGACCCTGTGCGACCCGGCCGGTTACCCCTGCCGGATTGCCGGCGAGGTTCGCGACTTTGCCCCGACCGATTATATTTCCCGCCGGGAAGCCCGGCGGATGGCCCGCTTTTCGCAGCTGGCGGTGGCCGCCGCCCTGACCGCGGTGGCCGCTGCCCGGTTGTCGTTAGCCCGGGAAGACCCCTACCGGGTGGGGGTTATCCTCGGCAACGGCAACGGCGGCTTCCCCACCCTGGAAGAAAATTGCCGCATCCTGGCCCGGCAGGGCGGTATGCGTATGTCCCCCTTCTTCTTCCCGATGGTGCTGCCCAACATGGCGGCGGCCAACGTGAGCCACTACGTGGGCGCCAAAGGCTACAATTCAACGGCTACCACCGCCTGCGCCGCCGCTAACCAGGCCGTGGGCGAGGCTTTGGCGCTAATCCGCAGCGGGGTGGCCGACGTAATCCTGACCGGCGGCGCCGAGGCCGGCATCAGCCAGCTGGGGCTGGCCGGCTTTGCCGTTATGCGGGCCCTCTCCACCCGCAACGATGAACCGCAGCGAGCCAGCCGCCCCTTCGACGCCCGGCGGGACGGGTTTGTCCCGGCGGAAGGTTCAGCGGTACTGGTCGCCGAGTCGCTGGAACACGCCCGGCGCCGGGATGCCCCCATTCTGGCAGAGTTGACCGGGTTCGGCTGCACTGCCGACGCCGGCCACCTGGTGCAGCCTGAAGAGTCGGGCAGCAGCGCCGCCGAAGCTATGCGGCGGGCCCTGGCCGACGCCGGCATCACTCCGGAGCAAGTGGATTATATCAACGCCCACGGCACTTCTACCCCCCTGAACGACGCCGTCGAAACGACCGCCATCAAGCGGTTGTTTGGCGACCGGGCCTACCGGATACCGATAAGCTCTACCAAGTCCATGATTGGCCACTCCCTGGGCGCAGCCGGCGCCCTGGAAGCCTCCGCCTGCATCAGTTCCATCAACCATAACTTGATACACCCCACCATAAACTACGAAACCCCGGATCCGGCCTGCGACCTGGATTACGTCCCCAACGTGGCGCGGCGGCAGCAGGTGCGGGTCGTTCTCTCTAACGCCTTTGGCTTCGGCGGGCAGAACGCCTGCCTGGTGTTTCGCAAGTTTGAGGAGTAGCCGGCCCCGGCCCCAGCCGTTGCTGATGGCCGGTTTCAGCTTTGGCCGCTTTATTGCGAATATCAGCGTTGCTCCCGCCGGGAAGAACCCGGGCTGGGTCAGGTTTCAGCAGGAGCAAAAAAGGCTTTGGGGCGGGGTTTAACCCCGCCCCAAAGCCTTTCCGGGGGAATACCCGGGAAAGGGGGTATGCCGTCAGCTTTCAACGGTTTCAGTCGCCTTTTCCTGCTGGGCCAGCACGTCATCGAGAATTCGCTGCAAAGCCATCGTATGGCTGCAAACGCCCCGGGTAGTGAAAAACAGACAGACGCAGTGCCATTGGCCGGCCTCAAACTGCACCTTGTAGGTGTTATGGTTGCCCTCAAAGGTGGCGTGGAAGCTATTTATCGAAACCCGCTCTCGTTCCTCGGCATACTTCTTGGCTTTGTCAATCTTCCCGATGAAGCTGGAATCCATTCAGGCCTCCTTCAAGCCAGGTTAAGGACCGACCCGGCGGTTGCGCGCTTGCCAAGCCTTCCACCAACTGAAATTGTAAGGTTCCGTTAACACCCGGTCAAGGGAAAGTTCAAGGCCTTTTGCAAGGTATCGCGGGGCCGGTTCCCGGTTCCCCGGCGTTCTGCCGGCCCGTCCGCCCCGCCTCGCTGAATTGACGCTTGCTTTATCCCTGGCATAAAATCCTGATACTTAAACCAGGGCCGGCGGCCCGGATTCTCTTGTTTGCAGCAGGTGAACCGCATTGATGACTGGAGCCGAGATCAGAAACGCCTATATCCGGTTTTTCGAAAGCAAAGGCCACCTCCATATGCCCAGCGCCTCCCTGATTCCGGCCGGCGACCCAACCCTGCTCTTCACCAGCGCCGGAATGGTGCCCTTCAAGCCCTTCTTCATGGGCGAGCAGACCCCGCCCAGCCAGCGTTTAACCAGCTGCCAGAAGAGTTTCCGCACCACCGACATCGACGAGGTGGGCGACCACAAGCACCTGACTTTCTTCGAAATGTTGGGCAACTTCAGCATCGGAGATTACTTCAAGAACCAGGCCATCGCCTACGCCTGGGAATTGGTTACCACCCTGTTCCAACTGCCCCCGGAACGGCTGTACGCAACCGTTCACCTGGATGACGATGCGGCTTTTGCGATTTGGCGGGATGAAATCGGCATACCGGTGGAACGCATTTATCGCTACGGCGACAGCGATAACTGGTGGGGGCCAGCCGGCGCCGAAGGGCCTACCGGCCCCTGTTCCGAAATTCACTACGACCGCGGCGCCGCCAAAGGCTGCAACCCTATGGTTCCCCCCGACGTCCTGGCCGACCGGTTCCGGCAGGAAAGGGATGGCGCCCCGGTTTCCGCTCCGCCCGGCTGCCACCCCAACTGCGACTGCGAGCGGTTTGTGGAGCTGTGGAACCTGGTATTCATGCAGTTTTACCAGGACCAGGAGCGCAACCGCACCCCTTTGCCGGCCCCCAGCGTGGATACCGGTATGGGGCTGGAAAGGGCGGCTGCCGTTTTACAGAACCAGCCCAACGTTTACGAAACCGACCTGTTCCGCCCCATCATCGACCGGGTCTGCCGGCTTTCCGGAAAGCCTTACGGCATTGACCAGGCAACGGACTACGCCCTGCGGGTAGTGGCGGAACACGCGCGCGCCGCCGCCTTCCTGATTGGCGACGGGGTGGCGCCGGGCAACGAGGGACGCGGTTACGTGCTGCGTCGGGTTATCCGGCGCGCAATACGCTACGGCCGGCGGCTGGGGTTGACCCAGGCCTTTTTGACCGAAGTAGCGGAAGCGGTACTGCAGCACTTCAGCCCCGTTTACCCCGAACTGGCGGAAAACCGGAACTTTATCCTGCGGGTCATTGGCCTGGAAGAGGAACGTTTCAGCCGAACCATCGACGCCGGTTTGCCCATCCTGGAAGCAGAGCTGGCTAACGGAAGCGGTCCGCTGCCGGGCGCCTCGGTTTTCCTCCTCTACGATACCTACGGTTTCCCCCCGGAATTGACCGCCGAAATCGCCCGCGAGCATGGCCGCGCGGTGGACGCCGACGGTTTTGAGCGGGAAATGGCGGCCCGAAGGGAGCAGTCCCGTTCCGCCCACGAGTTCACCGGCAGCATGGAAATGCACCTGGCTTATGAGGCCTTGTCAGCCGGCCGAACCAACTTTGTCGGCTACCAGCGGCTGGAACAGGAAACCCTGGTGGCGGCGCTGCTGGTGGACAACTCCCCGGCCAGCCATGCCGGGCCGGGTCAGTCGGTGGAAGTGGTTCTGGAGGATACCCCCTTCTATGCCGAAAGCGGCGGACAGGTGGGCGACCAGGGCGCTATTACCGGGCCCAATGGGGTGGTACGGGTGACCGATACCCAGAGTCCGGTGGCCGGCTTGATTGTTCACCGCGGCGTGGTGGAGCGCGGCGACATCTCAACCGGAGAGTGGGTCGCCGCCCGGGTGGACTTTTCCCGCCGCCTGGACGCTGCCCGCAACCATAGCGGCACCCACCTGCTGCACGCCTCCCTGCGCTCCGTGCTGGGCAGCCACGTGCGCCAGGCCGGCTCCCTGGTTGCCCCGGACCGGCTCCGGTTTGATTTCAGCCACGTCGGCCCCCTCTCCCCGGCAGAACAGCTGGCCGTGCAGAACCTGGCCAACGACCAGGTTCGGGAAAACCTGACGGTCGCCACTGGCGAAAGCACCTACGCCGAGGCAGTGCGCGCCGGCGCGCTGGCTTTCTTCGGCGACCGCTATGGCGACACCGTGCGGGTGGTTACCATGGGCCATAGCGAACCGGATAACCCCACTCCCTTCAGCGTCGAGGTCTGCGGCGGTACGCACGTCGGCGCTACCGGCCAGGTGGGAACCCTCTTTGTCCTGGGCGAATCGGGCATTGGCGGCGGCATGCGCCGTATCGAGGCGGTAACCGGCCGGGCAGCAGAGCAGCTTTTCGTGGCTCAGACTGCCCGGCTGGAGGCTTTAGCCCGCCGGCTGCAAACCCCGGCGGCGGAGCTGGAAGCCCGGTTGGACCGCTTCATTCAGGACACCGAGGAATTGCGCCGCCGCCTGGCCAGCCTGGAACGGAACGCCCTGCGCAACGAGGCCGAGGCCTTGCTGCAACGGGTTCAGGAGGTGGCCGGCGTGCCGGTGGCCGCAGGACGCACCTCAGCCGACAACGTCGAGGCTATGCGCGAGATGGGCGACTTCCTGAAAACCCGCCTGCCCAGCGCCGTCATCGCTTTGGGGGCGGTAATTAACGGCAACCCGCAGCTGGTAACCATGGTTGCCCCGGACCTGGTGCGGCAAGGGCTGCACGCCGGCGGCATCGCCCGCGCCGCCGCCCGGCTCATGGGCGGCGGCGGCGGCGGTCAACCCGAAATGGCCCAGGCCGGCGGCCGCCAGGCCGACAAGCTGGACGACGCCCTTCGCCAGGTAGTTGAGCTGGTTCGCCAGGGGCTTCAGGGTTAACCGGCCCCTTGCTGCCCATGAAGCTGCTGGCCCTGGACCTGGGCAACCGCCGCATCGGCCTGGCGGTGGGCGGCGTCCCCGGTGTGCCAACGCTGCCCGCCGGTTACCTGGAACGCTCCACGCTGCAAAAGGACCTGGACCGGGTGTTGGCGCTGGCCCGGCAGCGGGAGATACAGGGTTTTGTAATTGGTATGCCTTATTCCCTTTCCGGAAAGGTGGGCATTCAAGCGCGGCAGGCGCAGGGCTTTGTACGGGCATTGCGCCGCCGCACCGATTTGCCCGTGGCAACGGTGGATGAACGGTTCACTTCGCTGGCGGCCGAGGGAATGCTGCGGGCTGCCGGCCGTCAGCCCTCTCGCGAGCGCGGCCCCTCGGATGCCGCGGCGGCGGCGCTGATTCTGGAGCGGTTCCTGTCCCAAACTCAAGACTCAAGGTAAACCCGCTCGAAATCCGGCGACAGGGCAGTCATAGCATCCAGATCCCAATCAAAAGTCAGCGCTGCCGAACGCTCCGCAGTTGCCTCCAGCAGACGCCGCCCATCTTTGGCTACCACGCTTTCCGCCTTCCGGTAATCCAGCCCTTCCCGCTCCACCCCGGAACGGTTGCAGACCATAATCGGCAAGCCATTGTCCAAAGTCCGTTGTTCCCATTCGCCCTCCGGGGCGCAATCCCCGGGCCCCCAGGAAACCGGCGAAACGTACAATTCCGCCCCCTGCTCCTTCAGCTGGCCGGCCACATCATTCCGGTAAGCGTCGGCGCAAATCAGAATGCCGACGCTCACCCCGTCGCACCGCACCGTTTCGACTTCCCCGCCGCCGGTGGACCAGCCCTCGGCGCCCCGCAGCGTCCTCACTTTGCGGTGTCTGCCGATTATCTGCCCCGCCGGGTTGATGACAAAAACGGTGTTGAACAGGCGGTTGGTAGCGGGTTCCCGTTCCGGGTGAGAAAGAAAGGCGGTCAACCCCAGCTGTTTGATTAACCGGCAATACCCCCGGGTCCAGGCATCGGGTTGGGGCAAAATCCAGTCGCTGCCTATTTCGCCCATGAACAGATAGCCGGGGATGCACAGCTCCGGTGTAACCACCCAGTCGGCCCCCTGCCCGGCGGCGATACGGGTAGCCTGTTCCACCAGGGCTCGGTTGTGGGCAACCTGGCCGACCAGCGGCGCCAGGTGCAGCAAAGACACGCGCAGCTTTCGCATAATTTCTCCGGCAGCCGGCGCCCGCGACCCTGCCCGGCTGCCGGTTCCCTCCTGCTGTCCTTCCGTAGTTGCTCCGGGCCGTAGTTGCTCCGGGCATTGCGCCGTCTGCTTCCCGGTTTACCGGCCCGGTTTACCGGCCCATTTTACCTGAGCGCAAAGGCCGGCGGCCAGCGCCCGCCGTCTTCAGCGTAATAACCAATAACCGGCCGGTCAATACCGCCGGCCCTCTGCCGCCGCCGGAGTATTCCCAACATACGTTGGTTGCCGGTGTGTAATAGAGACAGCCGGGAAATCAGGCTGCCGGGAGGCAGCGCCACCGGCCCAACCTGTAGCGTAACGGAACGGGAGGCAGCGCCCGGGTACGGCTCCAACCGGCTGCCCGGATATGGCCGCTCCTGCGGCGAGAGGGGCGGCGTTTTCCGGTTTGCCCTTGACCTTGCGGCGGTGTATGTATCTTTTTACGCTGCGGCGGCGGTTACGGGCTGGCCCGGCCGGTTCGGGTCGAGGCTTATGGGGACGGCCGGGCCGCCCGAAGCGTATCGGGCAAAACCCGGCCAGGCCCGCCACCCGGTGGCAGGCCATGCAACCGCCGGGCCGGCCTACTGCCGCCGCCGGTACAGGTACACCCCGCCGGCCACCAGCGCAGCCACCACCAGCCCGATTACTACCCACAGCAGCCAGTTGACGCCGCCCGGTTCTGCCGGCGGGGCCGGCGGCATCGGCGTGGGCGTCGGCGGTACGGCCGTCGCCGTTGGGGGCGGTACGGGCGTGGCGGTGGGTTCCACCGCGGCCAGCGCCGGGGCCGCCGACGTGGCCGTCGGCTCCAGGCGCACCGCGTCCAGGGCGCGGTCCGGCAGCAGAGGGGCAGCCGTCGGCGCCGCCGTGGCCGTCGCGGTAGCCGTGGGCCGGCTGGTGGGCGGCGTCGTGGCCGTCGCGGTTGGCGCCCTGGTCGGCGGGATTGCCGTCGGCGTGCGCGTTATCACCGGCGTCGGCGTCCGGGTGGGTATTGCCCGCCGGGTCGCCGTTGGCGTCCGCAGCAGCATTTCCGCCGGCAGCATGGTCGCCGTCGGCGTGAAGGTAGGCAGCGCCCGAACCGTTGCGGTGGGCGTCCGCATTGCCACCGTGGGCCTGGCCGTGGCCGTCGGCGTGTGGGTCGGCGACGCCGGCGCAGTGGTGGCCGTCGGCGTGGGCGTACTGGTTGCCGCTGCCACTACCCGGCGGGTCGGCGTCGGGGTCGGCATATCCGCCCGGGGCTGGAGGAAGCCCTGAACCACTATGGGCGGCGGCGTGTTGGTCGGCGTGGGCGTGGGTGTGGGTGTGTTAGTGGGCGTCGGTGTGGGCATGTTGGTGGGCAGTATTGCTTCATAGACGACTGACCAGCTGCTGCTGCCGTCGTCATTGTACGCCCGCATCCGGTACTCGTAAGTCGCGCCGTTTTCCAGCCCGGTTATCGTGTAGCTGGTAGTGGTATCCTCGACGGTAACCACCGGGCTGCTGGCGGGCCAGCTTGCGCCCGCTTTGCGATGCTGGAATTCGTACCGGGTTATTTCGCTCACGGCAATATAATGGATAGTTAGCTGCCCATCCCCCGGGACATCCCTTTGGATGACCGGCGAATTTAGCAGCGTTTTGGCGGGCGGCATTGGCGTTGTTTCATGGACTCTGGACCAAAGGCTGCTGCCGTCGTCATTGTACGCCCGCACCCGGTACTCGTACGCTACTCCGTTTTCCAGGCCGGTTATGGTGTAGCTGGTAGCGGTGTCCCTGACGGTAACCACCGGGCTGCTGTCGGGCCAGCTTGCGCCCACTTTGCGATGCTGGAATTCGTACCGGGTTATCCCGCTCACCGCCGTATAATGGATAGTTAGCTGCCCATCCCCCGGGACATCCCTTTGGATGACCGGCGGATGTGGCGGCTCTATTGTTGGTGTGGGCGTATCCGTATCCGTGGGCGTGGGGGTGTTGGCCGGCGTCTTTCCAGACACGACGGTGGCCCAGGGGCCGGGGCCGCGGCTGTTGTGCGCCCGCATCCGGAACTCGTACGTTACCCCGTTTTCCAGTCCGGTTATGGTGTACATGGTGTCGGTGTCCTGGACGGTAACCACCGGGTTGGTGTCGGGCCAGCTTGCGCCCACTTTGCGATGCTGGAATTCGTACCGGGTTATCCCGCTTACCGCTGTGTAATGAATGGTTATCTGCCCGGCACTGGCGACGGTCCGGGAGACGACCGGCGCCCCTGGCGGGCTTGAGGGCGTGGGCGTGGGCGTCAGTGTTCCCGTTGGCGTGGGTGTGGGTGTCGGTGTATTCGTGGGTGTATTGGTGGGCGTCGGGGTATTCGTGGGCAGCAGCGTGCCGGTGGGCGTCGGTGTGGGGGTGTTGGCCGGCGTCTCTCCAGACACGACGGTGGCCCAGGCGCCGGGGCCGCCGTCATTGATCGCCCGCATCCGGAACTCGTAAGTTACCCCGTTTTCCAGTCCGGTTATGGTGTAGCTGGTGTCGGTGTCCTGGACGGTAACCACCGGGCTGGTGTCGGGCCAGCTTGCGCCCACTTTGCGATGCTGAAATTCGTACCGGGTTACCCCGCTCACGGCCTGGTAATGAATGGTTAGCTGTTCAGACCCGCCGACTACCCGGGAGACGACCGGCGCCCCCGGCGGGCTTGAGGGCGTGGGGGTGGGCGTCAGTGTTCCCGTTGGCGTGGGTGTGGGTGTCGGTGTATTCGTGGGTGTATTGGTGGGCGTCGGGGTATTCGTGGGCAGCAGCGTGCCGGTGGGCGTCGGTGTGGGGGTGTTGGCCGGCGTCTCTCCAGACACGACGGTGGCCCAGGCGCCGGGGCCGCCGTCATTGATCGCCCGCATCCGGATCTGGTAAGTCGTGCCGTTGTCCAGCCCGGTTATGGTGTAGCTGGTGTCGGTGTCCTGGACGGTAACCACCGGGCTGGTGTCGGGCCAGCCTGCGCCCACTTTGCGATGCTGAAATTCGTACCGGGTTACCCCGCTTACCGCTGTGTAATGAATGGTTATCTGCCCGGCACTGGCGACGGTCCGAGAGACGACCGGCGCCCCCGGCGGGCTTGAGGGCGTGGGGGTGTTGGCCGGCGTCTTTCCAGACACGACGGTGGCCCAGGGGCCGGGGCCGCGGCTGTTGTGCGCCCGCATCCGGATCTGGTAAGTCGTGCCGTTGTCCAGCCCGGTTACGGTGTAGCTGGTGTCGGGGTCCTGGACGGTAACCACCGGGCTGGTGTCGGGCCAGCCTGCGCCCACTTTGCGATGCTGAAATTCGTACCGGGTTACCCCGCTCACGGCCTGGTAATGAATGGTTAGCTGTTCAGACCCGCCGACTACCCGGGAGACGACCGGCGCCCCCGGCGGGCTTGAGGGCGTGGGGGTCGATGTGGGCGTATCCGTTGGCGTGCTGCCCTGGGCTTGCAGCGGTGTCGGCGACTTGGTGAAGGACAGGGTCAGTAAAAAAGGCCCGGCCAGCAGGATGACGAGCGCCAGGGCCAGCCCCGGCAGGTTTCGGTCAATTCTCGGTAGATAGTCGGTCAGCCCACCCCAAACTCGGGGGGGGGGGGGGGGGGGGGGGGGGGTAGTCATTCCGGAGCCGGGGCGGTGGTTGCCTTTATCTGTCATAGCTTACCTCGTCAGGGTATTGGTTTGGTTGAAGAAGCCCGGTTCCCGTCTGCTGATTGTGGCTATGGATTTTAACAGAGAAGCTCCGGCGGGGGAATACCTTTGCGGCCTCGGCTTTGAGCTGCTCCGGCTGGTGGGGAAGCCCGGTTCCCGGGACGAAGCGGCAGTGGCGCGGGCCGCAGCGGTAAGTCTGCCGGCTGCGGAAGCGGCCGTATTTGGGCCGCCAGTTGGCGCCGCAGCGGGGGCATTGCATCCCGTCCTGGAATGCTCCGGGTTTGGCCATGCTGCTGCCTCCCGGCGGTCTGATTTCACGGCAAACCCGGTTATACACTTATACCAATGTATGTTGGGAATGCCCGGAAGACGACGCGGATTCCCCGGTGGGCAAATTAGAGTATAATGCCTGGCTGACCGGGCAGCAGCCATAAAGTAAACGGCAAGGCAAGTGTAACCCAGCCTTTGATTATGCTCTCAATCTTTTCAGGAACGACCGCCGCGCTTCCCGATACCTTTCCGGCCGGTCAGCCGCTCTGATGGCAGCGCTGACCAAACCCCGCAAGGTTTGGCTGGCGGCGCTGGCGGCGCTGGGCGTCGCGCTGCTGGTTGCCTTCTTTTTTCTGGTTCTGAGGGATGGCGGCGGCGCGCCCCGGGAGCTTACCGTGCTGCCCGAAGTTGCCGAAAAGCCGTCCGCCGCTGCCGAGAATGCCGCCGCCGACCGGGCGACAGCCCCTGCCCTGATTAGAGTCTATGTTGCCGGGGCGGTGAAAAACCCGGGCGTTTTCCCTTTGCAGGAGGGCGAGCGGCTGGTGGATGCAGTGCGAGCGGCCGGGGGCGCTGCTCCCGGCGCCGACCTGGAGGCAGTGAACCTGGCTCTGCGGGTTCAGGATGAGGGGTATTACTTTATTCCCGCCAGAGCCGCACCGACGGCCAACCGGGAAAGCGTTGACGGGGCGGCTTCCTCCAACGGCGCGGCCCCGACCATTCCGGCGGCTGCCGCCAACTCTTCAACCAACCATGCGCATGCGCCCGGCGAAACTGCCCAAAGCGGCAACGGCGGCGAGTTGGTGAACCTGAACACCGCCGACCGGCAGGAGTTGGAATCCCTGCCCGGCATTGGCCCGGCGCGCGCCGACGCGATTATCGCTTACCGGGAAGAGCACGGTTACTTTGTCGCCATTGAAGAGATTACTGCCGTATCCGGCATCGGAGAGGGCATTTTCGCCAACTTGCAGCACCTGGTAACGGTGTCCGAGTAGCCTCAATCATGGCCAGAACCGGGGCCAGGCATGCGGTTTCCGTACAGCGTCGGCTGGGTGTGAGCCGGGCCAGCCTGAATTGCCGGCGGCAGCGGCGGCGGTCAACCCTTCCCACCAATGCCTTCGGGGATTGCCGCCGGGCCGCCGCCCCCGGCCCGCCCGCCCACCGCGTCGGGTAAATGAAACTGGCCCTGTTGTCGGCGGCCTGGCTGGTCGGGCTGGCCCTGGCCCACCGCTGGTATGATGCCGACCCGACCCCGGTATTGCTGCTGGCCCTGGCAGCCCTGACCCTGGCGCTGATTTGTCGCCTGCTGCGTCCTTTGCACCCGGCGGTCAGCCCCTGGCCGGCGCTGCTGGTCTGCGTTCTGCTGTTGGGGGTCTGGCGCTACGAGGCATCCCAGGCGGTTCCACCGCTTCTGATTGCCGAAGAGGCGGGTTCGGCAGCGCTGCAAGGGCGCATTGTTACCGACCCGGAAGCCCTGGCTACCCGCGTCAGGTTTCAACTGGAAGTGGAGAGTATCCGCTCCGGCTGGGCGCAGCCTGACGACGCGGGATTTCGCCCCATGTCCGGCAAAGTTCTGGTTTACGCCTACCCGCCCGATACAATGGTACTGGAGCGGGAACGCCCCTATTTCCGCTACGGCGACCGGTTGCAGCTGACCGGCCGGTTGCAGCGTCCCCAGCCTTTCAACGACTTTGACTATCCGGCCTACCTGGAAAGCCTGGGCATCTACGCTGTTCTCTGGCCCCGGGAAGTGGTCTGGCTGGAACCCGAAGCCGGGGCCGGCCTGGGAACAAGCCTGCGGGCGGGCATCTACGATGTGCGCCGGCGGCTGGCCCGCAGCCTGACGGCTGCCTTGCCGCCGGAACCGGCCGCCCTGGCGCAGGCCTTGCTGCTGGGTCAGCGAGGTCAGTTGACCGATGCGGCAATCGACAACTTCCGGCAGACCGGCACATCCCACCTGCTGGCTATCTCCGGCCTGCACCTGGGCATTCTGCTGGCGATGACGCTGGGGCTGCTGCAACGGCTGCTGGGCCGTCGGTCATTGAGGGCCGTTGCGCTCACTTTGGCGCTCATCTGGCTTTATGTCCTGCTCAGCGGCGCCCCGGCCTCGGTAGTCAGGGCGGCGATTATGGGCAGCGTTTACCTGGCGGCCGGCGCCCTGGGCCGCCCCCGGGAGTCCTTGCTGCCCTCTCTGGCCCTGAGCGCCCTGGCGATGACCGCCCTGCAGCCCGACGTTATTACCCGCGTCTCCTTTCAGCTCAGTTTCGCCGCCATGGCCGGCATCGCGCTGGTTTTACCCTGGCAGGCGGCGGCCGCGGCCCGGGCGGCCGCCGCCGTCAGCCGGCGTTACGGGAACGAGCGTACCTGGGCAGCCCTTGCCGGCGTGGCGTTGGGCTGGCTGGTTTCCGGCAGCCTGGTTTCCCTGGCGGCCACCCTGGCCACCTTTCCGCTGGTGGCCGTCAACTTCAACCACCTGCCATTGCTGGGCATCCCGGCCACCCTGCTGGCTACCCCCCTGCTGCCTTTTGCCCTGGCCGGCGGGTTGGCCGCCGCCCTGGCCGGGCTGGTTCACCCGACCCTGGGGCAGGCAGTTGGCCTGCTGGCCGCCGTACCCTTGACCGCTTTGCTGGAACTGACCGCCCGGTTCCCCGGATGGGCCTTGTCCGGGGCCTGGGTGGACTACCGGCTGGCCTGGGTCTGGTACGGGCTGCTGCTGACGGCGCTGCTGCTGGAACGGTGGCTCCGCTCTTCAACCCGGTGGGGAAAATGGTTCAGCAGTTCCGGCAGTCAGGGAACCGGGCCGGATGGCATTGATTCCTACGCCGAAGGGCGACGCCGGGCGGCGCCGTACCTGGCCCTGGCGGGAGCGGGGTTATTCGCTGCGGGAGCCGTCATCTACCTGTTGTCCGGAGCATTGGGCGGCCCCGGCGGCCGGCTGCACGTTTACTTTTTCGATGTGGGACAGGGCGACAGCTTTCTGATAGTTACTCCCGGCGGACGGCAAGCCCTGGTGGACGGCGGGGCTGATGTTAACGGCGCAGCCAGGGCGATTGCCGACCGTCTGCCACCCTGGGATCGCAGTCTGGACCTGGTAGCGGCAACCCACTTTGATGCCGACCACAGCCGGGGGCTGCTGCCGGTGCTGGATAACTACCGGGTGAAAATGGTCGCCGCCGGACTGCCCGACCCCCAAAGCGCCCTCTTCACCCAGTGGCAGCAGGCGGCGTCGGGCAACGGCCATAACGTAATTTACCTGCGCGCCGGTCAGTCCATTCACCTGGACGAGGGTATAACCCTGGAAACCCTTCACCCGCCGGCTGCGCCCCGGCGCGGGGCAGCGTGGGATTCCAACAATAACAGTCTGGTGCTGCGCCTGACTTATGGCGAAATCAGCTTTCTGCTGACCGGAGACATTGAAGCCGAGGCAGAACGTTATCTGATTCGCACGGCGCCGACCCTGCAAGCCGACGTACTGAAGGCCGGCCACCACGGCAGCAATTCATCAACCACCGCGCCGTTCCTGCGGGCGGTCAATCCTCGTTGGGCGGTAATATCCGCCGGGCCGGATAACCAGTACGGCCACCCCCACCCGGAGACGCTGGCCCGGTTGGCCGAGGCGGTGGGTGAAGAGGGCATCTTCAGCACTGCCCGGCAGGGAACCATCAAGTTCTCTACCGACGGCCAGAGGCTGTGGGTGGAAACGGAGCGGTAGCAGTCAGGCCGGGGCTGGCCGGGGGCCGTTGAGCATTCTGCCAATCAGGGTGTGGCGCACGCCCAGCTGGTAGGTCGCCAGCAGCAGCGCCGCCGTGCCGCCGCAGATTAGCAGAAACTCCAGGTGGACGTTAACGTCCCATCGGACAGCCAGCCTTTGCCCCATTACCACCAGAGGCAGATGCGCCAGGTATAGCCAGTAAGAAGCATCCGACAAATAACGCACCCAGGCCCGTTCCTTGCAAGCGGCCCACCGGAACAGGCCCATCAGCCCGAAGCACATCAGCCAGGCATAGGCCGTCTGCACTGTGCCGTTCAGCAGCCAGGGCAAGGTAAAGGGCGCTTGCCCCGGTGGCGAATAGGCTAGTACCAGGCCAACCGGCAATAGCAGCAGCTGGGCTGGCAGCAAAGCCGCCGTCCACCATCGTCGCACGGGTATGCTCCTTTGATAGACGAAGACGCCAAACAGATAGAATAGCGCGTAGTAAATCAACACATGGGGCAAGGGCAGCAACCCGTCGTCGGTATCGGGGCCGAACTCGCGCATCAGCAGCTGCGGCGCCAGGGTCAGGGGAACCAGCAGCCACCAAAGCGACCGGGCAAAGGTTGCCCGCAGCTGCGCCAGCAGGGCAAATATAGCTACCAGCCAAAGGAGATGCCACAAGAACCAAAGATGATGCAAAGACCAGACCCAGCCGAATAAGGTAGCAATGGCGATACTACCGTAAAGTTCGGCAACGGAAGCGCCGGGCGCCAGAGGCTTCTGCGCCTCTGCCAGAATACCGCCAAAGGCCAGGATGTTGAGGGGAACGAGGGTGAAGCAGCCCACGGCCAGGGGCAGGCCTATGCGGGAAAATCGCTGCCGCAGCAAGCCAGCCAGTCCCCGACGCTGCCACAGCAGAGCGGTAAAGAAGCCGCTGAGCAGGAAAAACAGCGGCATCCGAAAGCCGTGAATAGCCGCTACCAGGAAACCGTAAACCTCCCCGGTGGATTGGGATGCTTGCCGGTCGGTAACCGGCCAGGCTTCCGGGATAAGGAACAACGCAGCGTGCAGTACGATGCCCAGCAGCATTGCCCCAGCGCGAAGGGCGTCTAAATCGTGGAACCGCATTGCCGGCCGGTTTTCCGCCGGCGCTTCCATTTCAGTTCCCCCGTGGTCGGTTTCCCCGTGCAAAGGCAGCGCACCTTTCAGATAAAATTGGCCGGAGCTGGCGAGGTCAATTCCGGTGCAAAGGCGGCATTCCGGTGGTTATACTGGTATGAAGCAGCAATCGTTATATTATAGCAGGGCGGCGGCGCCGAATTGCGCCGCTGCCGCAGCTGCCCAATGACGTCCGGCGGCGAACCACCGCTTGTTCGGGCTGAACCGGAGTATGCCACAGCCGGATACGCAAGGGGGAAACCTTGACCAGAAGCGACGGGCGGGCGTGGGATGAACCTCGCCCGACAACCATTACCCCGGGCTACCAGAGATTTGCCGAAGGGTCGGCGCTGATTGAAACCGGCCAGACGAAGGTACTGTGCGCTGCCTCGCTGGAGGAACGGGTTCCACCCTTTTTGCGGGGACAGGGACAGGGCTGGGTTACCGCCGAGTATAATATGCTGCCCCGAGCTGCCAGCTCCCGCACCCCCCGGGAGCGGGATGCCGGGAGAATTAGCGGCCGCTCTCAGGAAATTCAGCGGCTTATCGGGCGTTCCCTGCGCGCCGTTACCAACCTGGCAGACCTGGGGGAACGGACAGTGCACATCGACTGCGACGTAATTCAGGCCGACGGGGGAACCCGCACTGCCGCCATTACCGGCGCTTACGTGGCTTTGTACCAGGCGATGGGATTGCTGGTAAGCAACCGGGCGCTGCGCCGCATTCCCTTGCGGGGCGCTGTGGCCGCCGTCAGTGTGGGTATTGTGGATGATGCGCTGCTGCTGGATTTGTGCTATCGGGAAGACTTTGCCGCCCAGGTGGATTTTAACGTGGTTCTGACCGACCGGGGGCAGTTGGTGGAGTTGCAGGGGGCCACCGAGGGCGCGCCCTTTGCCCGTCAACGGGTTGAGGCGGCGCTGACCCTGGCGGCCCGCGGCGTGGAACCCCTTTTCGCCGCCCAGCGGCAGGCCTTGCGGCAGCTGGCGGCCCGAGGGTAAAAGTCGCGTTTTTGCGCTGCGCCGGCCGGGGAAAAGCCGGTTAAGAATCAACCGCCGGCCCAACCCCGGCACTAGCCTTGTCGGTTTTACTGTTAAGTGCGGTCATCCGGCCCGGCGTTGCTGCCCCGTCAACCGGCCTTCCCGGTCTTTGAGCGCCGGCCGCCTCAGGCGATTGCTATCCCATCGTCATCCAGCAAAACCAGGGGGAAGCCCAGTTCGCGCAGGCCGGGTTCCACTTCGGCCCGGTCGCCTACCACCAGCACCTTCAGCCCATCAGGTTTGATCCATTCTGCGCCCGCCTGCCGCACCTGCTCCAGGGTAACCGCGCTGATGAGTTTCGGCACGGTTTGGAAATAATCATCGGGCAGCTGGTGCAGCAGCAGCTGAATTACCTGACCCAACACTTGCCCGGTCATCTCAAATCTGGCGGGGTAACCCAGCAGGATGCCATCCCTGGCCGCCGCCAGTTCCGCCTCAGTTACCGGGCGGGCGCCGTGAATTTCCTGAAACTCCTTGAGGGTTTCCTGTACCGATTCCCGGGTAACCGCCGTTTGCACGCTGCCGCCGGCCACCAGCAGCGAGGTTTCACGGAACCAGGAAACGCCGGAATGGAAGCCATAGCTGTACCCCTTGTCCTGGCGCAGGTTCTGGTTCAGCCGGGCGGAAAACTGACCGCCAAAGCTGTAATTGAGCAGGGTCATGGGCGCATAGTCCGGGTGGCTGCGGGGCGCCATTTCCTGCCCGGCCCGGATGACCGACTGAGCCGCGCCGGGCTTGTCCACCAGGTAAATTGTGGTGGGCTGGGCCGGCGACTGGCCGGCGGCATTGGCTGCTGCCGCCACCGGCAGCGGCGCGCTTTGCCAGCTGCCAAAGGCCGCTTCCGCCCGGGCCAGCGCCTCATCCAGGGCAACATCGCCCACAACCACCAGGTTGGCCCCCACCGGGCGGTAGCGTTCCCGGAAATGTTGGGCCAGACCCTCCCGGGTGAAGGCGGCCACCGACTCTTCGGTGCCGGCAGTGGCATGGCCGTAGTCAGACTCCCGGCCAAAAACCAGGCCGGGGATAATCTGCTCGGCAACAAAGGCGGGGTCGTCCTTGCCCCGGCGCAGGTTAGTCAGGTGCTCCCGCCGCACTCGTTCCACCTCGCGCTCCGGGAAGGCGGCGTTGCGGGCCACATCGGCCAGCAGGTTCAGGGCCTCGGCCCAATGTCTGGTCAGGGTTTCGGTGGAAAGAACGCTGACTTCCTTGCGGGTTTCGGTAGAAAGGCGGGCCCCGATGAACTCAAAAGCGTTGGCGATTTCCTGACTGGAACGGGCAGCGGTGCCCTCGGGGAGCAGCTGCGTGGTGAAGTAAGACAAGCCCGGCTGTCCCGGCGGGTCGGCAATGGCCCCGGCCGGCAGCAGCAGCGCAAAGGAAACAATCGGCATACCCGGCTTTTCCACCACGGTAACCTGCAGGCCGTTAGCCAGTTGCCGGCGCAGCGGCTTCGGCGGTGAAAATTCCGGCTCATCCGCCGGGGGCGGCATCACGGTACGGTCCAGGCCGGCCACGGCGGCTATTTTGAGGCTTTCCTCCGGCAGCGCCCGCAGCCGAACCTGGCGGTGGGACAGCACCTGCCGGCCCACCCGCAGCACATCCTCCGCTTGTACGGCCAGGTACTTGTCCAGGCCGGTGTTAATCATATTCGGGTCGCCATAGAGGACATTATAATAGTTAAGCATATCGGCCCGGCCGCCGAAGCCGCCGATGCGGGCCAACTGCCGATAGTGGCCGCTTTCCAGCCGGTTCCGGGCCCGTTCCATTTCCGCGTCGCTGGGCGGGTCTTGCCACAGGCGGGCAATTTCCGCATCGGCTGCCGCCTCCACCTCGGCCAGCGAATGGCCGGCGGCAGCGGTAACTTCTACCATGAACTGACCGGCGATTTCCGCCGAGTAGTTGCGGACGCTGACGCTTTGCGCAATCTGCCGGTCATAGACCAGAGAGCGGTAGAGGCGGGAGCTCTGGCCATCGGCCAGCACTGCCCGCAGCAGTTCCAGCGGCCCTTCATCCGGGTCGCTTTCGGGCAGGGCGGGCCAGACGATATAGAGGCGCGGGAGCGACACCCGGTCGCGCAGTTCCAGCTCTACCCGTCCGGCCAGGCTGGAATCAAACCGACCGATGCGGCGCACTGACGGCCCCGGGGGCAGGTCGCCAAAATAGCGGTTTACCATTTCCAGCGTTTCTTCCGGGTTTATGTCGCCGGCAATAGCCAGGCTGGCGTTGGAAGGGGAATAAAACCGGCTGAAAAAGCCCTTGATGTCCTCCAGGCTGGCGGCATCCAAATCCTCCTGGGAACCGATGGTCATCCAATGGTAAGGATGGGGCAGCGGAAACACCGCCTCCTGAATGTTCCATTGAGCCATACCGTAAGGGCGGTTTTCGTAGCTTTGCCGCCGCTCGTTCTTCACCACATCCCGCTGAATATCGAACCGCTGCTGGTCCAGGGCCTCCAGCAGAAAGCCCATCCGGTCCGCCTCCAGCCACAGGGCCAGTTCCAGGTAATTAGAGGGAACGTCCTCCCAGTAATTGGTTCGGTCGGGGTTGGTGGAACCGTTAAGGTTGGCCCCCACCTTTTGCAGCGGCTCAAAGTGGCTGCTGTTGTGGTTGCCGGACCCTTCGAACATCACATGCTCGAACAGGTGAGCAAAACCGGTGCGCCCCGGCGTTTCGTTCTTGGAACCTACGTGATACCAGACGTTAACCGCCGCCAGGGGTATGGAGTGGTCTTCGTGCAGAATCAGCTCTAAACCGTTGGGCAAAGTAACCTTTTCGCAGGAGATTGAAACCATAAATACTCCCTGATTAACATACTTTGTCAGCCGCATAAAAGGGCCGGGCCATCGGAGAAAACGCAGAGGAAAGCCAAAAAGTTCAGCGTTATTCTAACACATCGGAAGCCCTTTCCGGGAGCCGGAGCCTTTTAATGATTCCGGAAATCGGCCAACATCTCCCGAAGCAGCCCGGCCATTGGAAAGTTCGTGTGGAAAGTTTGTATTGAAAGTTTGTGTTGGTTGGAAAGGCGGGGCGGCAAGCGGGCCGGTTCAGGGCAGACACCGCGCCGGCCTGGTATTACAATGTCGGGGCCGCAGCGAGCAATGGGCGGCTGCCAGACGGGCATGCCAGGGTGTCGGAAGCGATATGGTTATGCCCCCCGGCCGGCGACCGGGCAGTTCAGCAAGGCGGCCAGCCTCTCAAATATCAGGAGGTATCATGACGGAGCCGCTACTGTCGGAAGAACCCCGGGGCGAGCCTTCCCTGGGGCGCCGGCTGGCGGAGGTGGGTTGGGCTTTTCTGCCGCTGGGCTGGGTAGCTTTCGGCGGCCCCCAGGCCCATATTGCTTTGCTTCAGGAACGCTTTGTGGTTCAGCGTCGCTGGCTGGACGAGCAGCGTTTCGTGGAACTGCTGGGCCTGGGGCAGGGGCTGCCCGGCCCCACTTCGACGCAGATGGTAGTGGCGGTAGGCGCCGCCAGGGCCGGGCCGCTGGGCGGGCTGCTGTCTCTGTTCCTCTTTCTGCTGCCGGCGGCCACTATTATGGCCCTGGCCGGCCTGGGCGCAGCCCGGTTCATGGCCGACGGAGGCCGACCGGCCTGGCTGGACGGGGTGCAGCCAGCTACGGTGGCCCTGGTAGCCATTGCCGCCTGGCGTCTGGGTCTGGTGGTGGTTAACAGCCGCTTGACCATGGCGTTGCTGCTGCTGGGGGCGGTGACCGCCCTTCTGGTGCGGCAGCCATGGGCTTTTCCGTTAATACTGATGCTGGGCGGGTTGGCTGCCGGCATCGTCCTGCGGCGGCAGCGGCACGCCGTCAGTGAGCCAGCGGGCGGCATACCCCTGAACAATCTGGGCATTTCGCCGCTGGCCGGGGCGCTGCTGCTGGCCGTCTTTTTCGGGCTGCTGGGCGGACTGGTTGCCCTGCGGCTGGTTTGGCCGTCGCCATCCCTGGCCCTGTTCGAGTCTTTCTACCGCACCGGGGCCCTGATTTTCGGCGGCGGGCAAGTGGTTCTGCCCATGCTGCTCGCCGAGGTGGTAGATACCGGCCGGGTTACGGAGCAGCAGTTTCTGGACGGTTTCGCCCTGATGCTGGCCTTGCCCGGGCCGTTGTTCAGTTTCAGCGCCTATCTGGGGGCCGTGGCCGGAGGCGTGCCCGGGCTGCTGCTGGCCTTCGTGGGTCTGTTCCTGCCCGGAGTGCTGATTATTTACGCCGTGCTGCCCTTTTGGGAACGGGTGCGCCGCTATCCCTGGGTACGCATCGTTCTGGTGGGCGTCAACGCCACCGCCATTGGCCTGGTGGTGGGAGTGGTGTTTCTGCTGTGGGAACGGGCCGAGCCCAGCCCGGCGGGGGCGGCAATTGCCCTGTTGTCCTTCGGGGCAGTAATGTTCTTTCGGGCGCCGGCGCCTCTGGTCATCGTCGGGGCCGGCGCTCTGGGCTGGCTTTTCAGCCTGGCCGGCCTGCTGTAGGCATACCCGCCCGCAAGGGATGCTGCCTTTGCTTGCCAGATTGCTTGCCAGCTAGCTATGGCGTACCCGCCCGCAAGGGATGCGACCGCGCGGCGCCGGCGTATCAGCCGGCGAACTCGATGCCTACCCCGACGATTTCCACCTGCAGGGAGCGGGTGTCCGGGGCCCGGTCGGCAAAGGTTACACCCACCGTTACATTCAGCCCCCTTGCCACTTCCGGAATGTCGGGAATAGCGAACCGGGCGTCCGGATGGCTGCCCTGCATCCCCAAATCCATATGCTCGGCGATGCGCTTCTCGCCGTCATACACAATCACCTCGTGAACGGTGGCGTGGGAACGGGTGCGGAAACTGACCAGAACGCTTTCGGCCCGGGCAGCCTTCCCGCTGGCTACCGTCAGAGTGGGGACCGGAAAATGCACCCAGGTGTTTTGTCCCGCAGCGCCTTCAATGCGGACGAAGGGGCCGCAATGCCGCACTGAGGTAATGCGGCCCAGGTATTCCACCTGCATACTGGCCCCGTGAACCCATTCAGTAAACTTGCCGTCTGCCATATGCCCCCCCTCCTTTGCGGCGCTCCCGGCCGGCTTTTCCGCCTTCAGCCCAGGGGGATTATAGCCGGTTGGCGGCTGCGGGTACAGCGCCGGTCTTCAGCCGCCCCAAGCCTGCCAGGCCAGCCGAACCAGGTTGAGCAGCGCCGCCCCGTAAAGGCCGGCCGCCACGTCGTCGGCCATAATGCCCCAGCCGCCGGGCCAGCGCTCCAGCTGACGGGCCGGCCAGGGTTTGACCACGTCGAATACACGGAAGCACAGAAAGGCCGCCAGCAGCCACCCCAACTCGCGGGGCAGCAGCAGACAGCCGACCCACATACCCACAAACTCGTCCCACACGGCCCGGCCCGGGTCGGGCTGCTGCGGGGTTGCCAGCAGGCCGGTGGCCCAGACCCCCAGCGGCAGACCCGGCAGAATCAGCCCCAGCAGCAGGTAGGGGGCGGCGGCCTCGTTGGGCAGGGGAATCAGGTAGTAAATGCCCGCTGCGGCCAGGCTCCCCACGGTGCCGGGGGCTATGGGGAACCGTCCGGAGCCAAAACCCAGGCCGATGGCTTTGCCCAGGGAATTGAGTATATTCATGCGCCGTTCTTTTAAGGCGCCTCCTGCGTTGCAAAGTTCGTCCGTAGGGTGGAAGGGGGGCAGCGCATCGGTTCCCCGGCAGGCGCTTCAGGGCGGCGGCAAACTACCCGTAACCCAGACGATGCAGGTCGGCCTCGTCCAGGCCCAGGTAGTGGCCCACCTCGTGCCACAATGTTATGCGAATTTCCCGAACCACGTCTTCCCGGGTATGGCAGGCTTCCAGAATGGGTTGGCGGTAGAGGGTTATCCGGTCGGGGAGAACCGGGTCGCCGCCCTCCCGGTCGGTTAAGGGGACGCCCTGGTACAGGCCGAAGAGAGTCTGCCCGTCCTCCACCAGAGCCAACTCATCCGGCCCGGGCCAATCCTCCACCGTTACATCCACGTTTTCCAGGGCCTGGGTCACCGCCGGCGGCAATTGACGGTAAGCCCGCAGCGCCAGCCGCACGAACTCCTGGTAGCCTACGTCAATCACGTCGCCTTTAACTCTGCCTGAACCGGGTTTACCACGGATGCGCCGGGCGGCGGCGCGGCGTTTTCAGCATACCATCAGCATACCAGTGGGGGGTAACCCTGCCTTGCCGCCGCCGCATCGGCCCTTGCGGCTCTGGTTTCCTGCCGCCGGGCGAATGCAGCTATGCCCCGACCCGGTCGCGGATAGCTTTCAGCAGGTCCACGTTGCGCTGGTCGGGGCCGTCGCCGGCAAAGCCCGGCACCTCCAGGAAGAAAGGCACGTCCCGGAAAGCCGGGTGACCCATTATGGAGGCGAAGCCGGCTTCGCCGATGTACCCCTCGCCGATGTTGTCGTGGCGGTCCACGCCGGAGCCGCACAGCTGTTTGGAGTCGTTGGCGTGGACGGCGGCCAGATTATCGGCGCCGATGGCTTCATCGAACTGGGCAATCATGTCCGTTACCCCCTGCGGCGTGGTCAGGTCATAGCCGGCGGCAAAGCTATGCTGCGTATCCAGGCAAATGCGCAAACGGGGGCTGTCCACCTGCCGCAAAATACCGCCCAGCTCCTCGAACCTGGCCCCAATGTGCTGCCCCATGCCGGCCATATTCTCCAGGCACAGGAAGGGCCCTTCCGGGGTATTATCCAGCACCCGCTGAATGGCGCTCACCGCCTGGTCGAACACCTGGTCATAACCCTGCCCCTTGTGGCTGCCCGGGTGGAAAACCACGCCGTCGGCGCCGATGTCGGCGGCCAGGGTCATATAGTTAATCAGGGATTGTACCCCCTTTTCCACCAGTTCCGGGTTGGGGCTGCCCAAGTTAATCAGGTAGATGGCGTGAAAGAAGACCGAACCCATGCCCGTTTCGGCGCGGCGTTCCCGGAAAGCGTTCATTTCCTTTTCGGAGGGGGGCTTGAAGGCCCAGCTGCGGGCCGAGGAACCGAAAATCTGAATGGCTTCACAGCCTATTTCCAGGCCCCGGTCAATGGATTTGCTGATGCCGCCGGCGGCTGAAACATGGGCTCCAATCTGCATGGCGCTCTCCTTGTGGCTTTAACCGAATGGCTACCCCGGAATGGCCGGCCCCGGAATGGCCGGCATGGCAGGCCAGGCGGCAACCCTGGCAACGGGTTTCACGGAATTTCCGTATATTATAGCCGATTTGACCGGTCCTTACCCCCGTCCTGGCCGACGGAAATGCCTCAAACCGCCCGGCTGCATTTCAACGGCTGTGTTAGAATAACCGCAGACCGGAAACGGGCAGGAGGGTGTATGAGCGTTGCCATCGGATACGCGCCCGGCGCCTATGGCGAGGGAGGCGCAGACCCGGACTGCCTGCGCCGTCTGGTGGAACTGGGCGACCAGTACGGGTACGACTCAATCTGGCTCAGCGACCGTATCGTCAGCGACCGCTTCAGCCTGGAACCTCTGGTGGCCCTGGCCATGGTCGCCGCCTGGTCGCCCCGGCTGAAGTTCGGCACCAGCGTGCTGGCCCTGCCGCTGCGCAACCCGGTGGTGTTGGCCAAGCAGATTGCCACCCTGGACTTTCTTTCCCGGGGTCGCTGCTTCCCGGCGGTTGGCCTGGGCGGCGAGGAGCATGCGGAGTATGAGGCGTGCGGCGTGTCCCGGGAAGACCGCAGCCGCCGCACCGATGAGGCCATTGGGCTGATGCGGCGGCTGTGGGAAGAAGACGGCGTAACCCACGAGGGCCGTTACTTTACCTGCCACAACGTCAGCATTACCCCCAAACCCTGGTTCAAGCCCTCGCCCCCGGTATGGATTGGCGGCCGCAGCCCGGCGGCCGCCCGCCGGGTGGGCCGGATGGGCGACGGCTGGCTGGTATCGGGCGCTACCCCGGCGGAAATCGGGCAGGGCCGGGACATTGTTTTTGCCACCGCCGCCAGGCATGCGCGGGAAATTGAGGAAGACCATATCGGTATGCTGCTGGGCTACTACATCTGCGCCGACCGGGAACGGGCCGTGGCGCAAAGCCATCGGTACGTAACCAGGCGCCGCCCCGATGTGGCTTTTACCGAATACAGCGCCCTGGGCGACGTGGAGCAGGTCAGCCGGGTTGTTCAGGAGTATATAAACGCCGGCGCAGCCAAGTTTGTAGTGCGTCCCCTCTGCTCTGCCGCAGAGTCGGCGGAGCAGCTGACCCTTATGGGTCAGGAAATTCTGCCCCGTTTCCATGTCTGAACATCTTAACCCCGGGGCATTACCGTCCCTGGGGCATAAAAGCTTTAGCTGGTTAATACGCCCCTCGGGTTTAAGGCGGGTTTGCAATGAAGATTAAACTTGGCGACAAGGGCCTGGTTCCGGCCATTGCCCAGGATGTTAACACCGGCCAGGTGTTGATGCTGGGCTATATGAACCCCGGCTCGCTGAAGCGCACGGTGGAAGGGGAACAGGTTTGGTTTTACAGCCGCAGCCGGGAAGACCTTTGGCATAAGGGAGAGGTGTCGGGCAATTACCTGAACCTGCGGGAAGCGTGGTTGGATTGCGACTCCGATACCATTCTGCTGAAGGTGCAGCCCGAAGGCCCGGCCTGTCATACCGGTGAAGTTTCCTGCTTTTATACCCGGCTGGAAGGCCTGCCTGAAGATTACGAAGCAGCCGAAACCGGTTCGGGCATTCTGGAGGAACTCTTTGCCTTGATTCAGGACCGGCAGCGGGAAATGCCCGAAGGCAGCTATACCGTCCAGCTGCTGCAGGAAGGGGCGGCCCGCATTGCCCAGAAAGTTATTGAGGAAGCCGGCGAAACCGCCATCGCCGCCGTGCAGGGAGACCGGCCGGCTATGGCCGGCGAAATAGCCGACCTTCTTTACCATACCCTGGCGCTGTTGGCCGCCAGTGGCTCGCGCCCGCAGGAAGTTTGGGACGCCCTGCGTGAAAGGCGCGGTCAGCGGCGGCAGGAAACCTGAACCCCGGCAGTATCCTCCGCAGCATTGGCCGGTATAGACCTGATTCATCCCGGAGGTTCACGCGGTAATGCCATACCGGTATTGCCGCGATTAGCCTTTTCATACCCGCCGGCGACAGATGGCCAGCCGCTGCCGCAGAGCCGTCAGCCGCCGCCAGCGCCCCGGACACAACGGCTTTGTCGTCCGGACACCGCCGGCTGTTGACGCAGCCAAACTGCGCCGCCGTCTGGCCGGACTGCCCCGGCCGCCGGGCCGGCATGCCAATTATGCCGGGGCATCGGTTCCGGAAGGCGGGAACTGGATACCGGAAGGCGGTTCGACTGGTTACGGGAGCGGGTACAGCGCCACTGTGGCGTGGCGTTTGCCGGCCAATCCGGGCTTTCCTGCTGCCGGAAGCCGGCTCGGGGCTTTGGCGGTTATGCTGCGCCCGGATGCTGCCGGTTTTCTGACCGTCTTGTTATTGTCCCTCTTTTTGAGCCTATGCTAGAATCGCTGCTATGGAAATGGAACAAACCCGGTTCTGGGTGGCCTTGAGCGGGGTGCGCCGCCTGGGAACGATACGGTTCAGGAAGCTGGAAGCCCATTTCGGCGACCTGGAGCATGCCTGGCGGGCCGACCACCGGGAGTTGCGGGCGGCCGGCCTGGAAGAACCGGCGGCCGCCGCCATTATCGAGGCCCGGTGCCGCACGTCCCCGGAAGCGGAAATGGCCCGGCTGGAAAAAGCCGGCGCGCAGGCCCTTACCTGGCATAACCCGGCCTACCCGCCCCGGCTTAAGCAGATTGATGACCCGCCGCCGGTGCTTTACGTTAAAGGGAATATGGTATCCGGGGATGAATGCGCAGTAGCCATGGTGGGTACGCGCAGCCCCACCACTTACGGACGGGAGGCGGCCGCTGCCCTGTCGGGAGAACTGGCGCGCAGCGGCATAACCATCGTCAGCGGCCTCGCCCTGGGCATTGATACTATCGCCCACCGGGCCGCAGTCCAGGAACAGGGCCGCACCATCGCAGTGGTCGCCAATGGCCTGGACGTTAACTACCCTAAGGAGAACGCCGGTTTAAGCCGCCAGATTGTTGAACAAGGCGCAGTAGTGAGCGAATACACCCTGGGAACCCGCCCGGACCCCAGGGGCTTTCCCCGCCGCAACCGGCTGATTAGCGGCTTGAGCCTGGGCACGGTGGTGGTGGAAGCCGGGGAGAAGAGCGGCGCCCGCTGGACGGTTTACCACGCCCTGGAGCAGAACCGCGAAGTATTCTGCGTGCCGGGAAATATCTTTTCACCAGCCAGCCGCCTCACCAACCGCCTCATTCAGGAGGGGGCTAAACTGGTAATCGGCTATACTGATATTCTGGAAGAATTGAATTTGAGGGCGGTAACCCGGCAGATTGAGCTGCGGCTGGAAGATGAATTGCCTCCCAGCCCGGACGCTCAGGGTGAAGGCGAGTTGCTGCGCTGTCTTAAGCATGAACCAATGCACATTGACGACATTCAGCAGGAGGCCAGTATGTCTGCCGCCCTGGTGGCCAGCCTGCTGACTATGCTGGAGTTGAAAGGTATGGTAAAGCAGGTGGGCGGAATGCATTACGTCCGAATTGGGGAGGCAGGCGCGATTCATGGCAAGTGAAGGAACAAGGAAAGCGTCGGCAAAGGCAGCCGGCAGCAGGAACCGGAAGGCCGGCAATACGACCACCCGCGCGGCGCCGGCCAGGCCGGGCCGCGCCAAAGCAAAAGGCGAACCTGCCGGCAAAACCCCGGCCAAAACCGCCGGCCGGGCCCCGGCCAGGGCCGGCGATGGACGCTCCCGCACCGCTGCCGCCGCCAAAGGCCTGGGCAAAACGGCCGGCAAGCGCCTGGTTATCGTAGAATCGCCGGCCAAGGCCCGCACCGTCGGCCAGATTCTGGGCAGCCGCTACGTGGTAACTGCATCCCAGGGCCACGTGCGGGATTTGCCTAAAAGCAAGATGGGGGTGGACCCGGACAACGACTTTGCGCCTTCTTACGTGACTATGCGGGATAAGCTGCCCCTGGTCAGGGAACTGAAGCGGGCGGGGGATGAAGCGTCCGACATTTACCTGGCTACCGACCCGGACCGGGAAGGAGAGGCTATATCCTGGCACCTGCAAACCGCCGCCGGCTGGGACCGGAACCCCGACAAGCCGCCCAAGCGGGTAGTCTTTCACGAAATTACCAAATCTGCCGTGGCAGAGGCCTTTCAGCACCCCCGTGAAATCGATATGCGTCTGGTCAACGCCCAGCAGGCCCGCCGTATTCTGGACCGGCTGGTGGGTTACCAGATTAGCCCCTTGCTGGGCAACCGGGTACAGCGGGGTCTGTCCGCCGGCCGGGTTCAGTCGGTAGCCCTGCGCCTGGTAACCGACCGGGAGCGGGCCATTGAGGCCTTTGTGCCGGTAGAGTCCTGGACCCTGGACGCCCAGCTGCACCAGGCCGCCGCTCCGGCTGACCGGCCCAACCGGTTTCCGGCTGCCCTGCACTCCCTCAAGGGCAGCCGCAGGCGCATTGAAATCCCGACGGAGACCGAAGCCCGCCAGTACGAACAGGAATTGAAGGATGCCAGATACACCGTGGCGGAAGTCCGCAAGCGGGAAGTGCGGCAGCGTCCCACTGCTCCCTTTACCACCAGCACCTTGCAGCAGGAGGCCGGCCGCAAGCTCCGGTTTAACGCCCAGCGAACCATGTCCGTGGCCCAGCAGCTCTACGAGGGTTTGCCGATAGGCAGCGAGGGTTCGGTGGGCCTGATTACCTATATGCGCACCGACTCTACCCAGGTGGCGGATACGGCAGTGCGGGAAACCAGGGAGTATATCGCCGCCAGGTACGGCAAGAATTACCTGCCCGACAAGCCCCGGGTTCACCGCACCCGGGCCAAGGCGGCCCAGGAAGCCCACGAAGCCATTCGCCCCACCGCCATTGGCCGGGATCCGGAGTCGCTGAAACCCTTCCTGTCCGGCGAGCAGTTCCGGTTGTATCGCCTCATCTGGGCGCGGATGCTGGCCAGTCAGATGGCCGACGCCCGCTCTGACGCTACTACCGTGAACATTGACGCGGCCGCCCTCTCCGCTGCGGACGGCGCCAATCCCCGGGTCTTTACCTTCCGGGCCACCGGGTCCGTGCTCAAGTTCCCCGGCTTCCGCACCCTGTATCTGGAGGGGCGGGACGATGGTGACGCCGAGGAGAACGCCCGCTCCTTGCCCGAACTGGCCCCGGGCGATGCGCTGCATTGCGCCCAGCTGCAAGCTAACCAGCACTTCACCCAGCCGCCGCCCCGTTTTACCGAGGCTACCCTGGTTAAGGCTATGGAGGAAAACGGCATCGGCCGGCCCAGCACCTACGCCCCTACCATCGGCGTGCTGCTGGCGCGCAACTACGTTGCCAAAGAACAGAACGCCCTGCACCCGACTGCCCTGGGTATGACCGTGTCGGAACTGCTGCACCAGTTCTTTTCCGACGTGATTAACCTGGACTTTACCGCCCGGATGGAGGCAAAACTGGATGAGGTGTCTCAGGGGGGGCAGGAGTGGGTGCCGATGCTGCAGGAGTTTTATACCCCCTTCGTTAAAGACCTCAACGAGGCCAAAGAGAATATGCCCCGGGTTAAGCCGGAGGATGAACCCACGGATGAGGTGTGCGAAAACTGCGGCAAGCCTATGGTTATAAAGGCGGGCCGGTTTGGCCGCTTCATCGCCTGTACCGGCTACCCCCAATGCCGGACTACCCGCCAGTTGCGCGAGCCGGCCGAGGCGGGGCAGCCCACCGTCACGGAAATCGATGAGACCTGCGAGCAATGCGGCAAGCCTATGGTGCTGCGCACCGGCCGCTATGGAATGTTCATCGCTTGCAGCGATTACCCTAAATGCAAGACTACCCACCCTATGAAAACCGGGGCTGCCTGCCCGGTCTGCGGCGGCGACCTGGTGGAGCGGGGCAGCCGCCGGGGCGTCTTCTATGGCTGCTCCAATTACCCGGAATGCCGGTACACCAATAGACGGCGTCCGCTGCCCGAACCTTGCCCGGAATGCCGGGGGCTGCTGGTAGAAGGACGGGACGGCAGCGCTGCCTGCACCGTTTGCAGCTGGACCGGCGTCCCCCCGGAAGCGGCCAATGAAGGCAGCGAAGCGGCCAGCCCGGAAAGAGAGTTGGCTACCGTTGGTGACTGACGCTGCCAATCAACCGGCAGGCAGCCCGAACCCTGGCGCAGCTCCGAACCGGGATCACCGCCGGCGCCCGCCCTACGCCGGCGCCGAATCGGCCGGCCCGGCTGCCGGAGAAACATCAGCCGCCGGCCCGGCTGTCAAAAACAACGCCCCCGACGATAACTGCGCTGCCGGGAAAGGGGGCTCCGCCCCGCCTGCCTGGAACGGTCAGGCCGCCCCTGCGGAGCGGGCCGAGCTGTTGGCCCGGTACGAGGCCTGCCTGCGGGGGCAGCGAAGCCTTTCGGACAATACGGTGCGGGTCTATTTGACCGACCTGCAATCCTTCTTCCGCTACGCCGACCAGAGAGGCCTGGCCTTAAGCGATATGAACCGCAGACTGGCCCGCAGTTATCTGGCCTGGCTGGCTACCGAGGCCAGAGAAACGGTTCACCCTTATTCCGGACGCCGGCAAAGGGATGGTTATGCCCGGGTCAGCATCGTCCGCAAGTTGACTGCCCTACGCTCTTTTTACCAGTTTCTGGTGCAGCAAGGAATGTTCAAGCACAGCCCGGTTCCCTCGGCGCGGGGCTTGCAAGTCAAGCTGGAAAAGCCCCTGCCTTCCTTCATCGGCAAGCAGGAAACGGAACGGCTGCTGGAAACCCCGGCCGAGGATGATGGCTTCGGTTTAAGAGACCGGGCCATCCTGGAAGTTCTTTATTCCTGTGGGGTACGGCTGGCCGAGATAAACGGAATGGACTTGCCGGACGTGGACTTTGCCCAGCGGCAGATACTGGTAGAGGGGAAGGGCGCCAAGGAGCGGTGGGTATTGTTTGGCCGTCCGACGGAGGAGGCTTTGCGGCGCTACTTGCAAGAGGTACGCCCGCACCTGCTGGATCGGCCCACCGACGCCCTTTTTCTGAACCGGTACGGCCAGCGGCTTTCGCGGCGCAGCATCGAAAAGCTGGTGCGCACCCACGCCGCCCGAGCCGGGCTGCGGGACGGGATCCATCCCCATACCCTGCGCCATACCTTTGCCAGCCATATGCTGGAAGGCGAAGCCGACTTGCGGGTAATTCAGGAGCTGCTGGGTCATGCCAGCCCGGCCACTACCCAAATCTACACCCACATAACCAGGCAGGAGGCCAGGGCCGCCTACCTGGCCTTCCACCCCCGCGCCGGGGAAAAGCAGGACTCCGGGGAGTAGGGGGCAGCGCCTGGCCTTGTTGCGCTGCGGCCACTGGCCGGGGCAACCATAGCTGCAACCCCTGGCGAAAGTTAAGCTGAAAGGTAATGAGGCTGGCGGAACTACCGGGCGGAACCGGAATGTGGCCAAAGAGCCAGGGCGCCGGGGGTACTCAGTGCAATACCGGTCAATGGGGCCAGCGCTGGTTTAATCAGCCCGGTTTTCCGCAGCGGTATCCAGGCTTTCCGGGGCTTCAGCAGCCTTCTTCACGACGCGGACGACCGGAACGCCCGGGGTGAGGCCAAAATAAAGACGCCACTTGTCCGCCGTATCAGGTGTCTGAGAACTTGTCCCGTGGCTGGCTGGTTTGCCGGTTTTCCTGAATTTTAGTGCCATACTTTCTATGATCCCTTCTCATTTACTTATCGAGTATATCATACACTTCGGTTATTCCCCAACCAGACCGGCGCTCGGAAGGGAAACGAGCATCGTAAAAGAAGTAGTGAACTAAAATCGCTTTAACCGCATCAGGCACATTAAACTGAAGAACCTCTTGTATGGACTGCCCGGGCTCGATAACGATAGCAGAATCGCCTAAATCGAAGGACGCTTGGTCCAGAACCGGCCAGGAAGGGTATAAAATCTCCGGGCTGAAGCCCGATGCCTCAGTCGTTAGCAGTATTTGTTGCAGAACAAAGTAGCCGTCTTGCAATTTCACCTTTACCCGCGAACTGTTTTGCAGAACCACCGTAACATCCATATGAACGTGGCCCTGCGAAATATGCCGGTGTTTGATGGAATGGGTGATAGTAAGGTGTGGCTCAAAATCCCGAAACAACTCCAGCTTGACCGCCGCCAGGATCCCGGCAAATACAATTGCCAGAACGGCTGTGGCCAACTGAATAAACTCGGCCACGGTCTTGTACCGGTCATCTTGGGGCAGAAAATTGTTTGCGATGAAAAACACCAGAATATAAACGCCAACAATGGTTGCCACCATGCCGACGCCCATAAATCTTTGCCCCATACAGCCTCGCTATCAATATTATTGGCCGGCGGCTACCCTGAAATGGCAGGGTAGCCGCCGGCCTTCGATCCCCCTCAAAAACCGGTCTATCCGCCGCCGGCTAAAAGGTAGAGCGGCGGGCCTCCAGGCCGGTATGAATGTCAATCAGGACGGTGCGGCCCTCGGCGTTGTGCCGGCGCGCTTGCATCAGGGCGGCGGATACCTCGCCGGGCTGGGTTACGGTGATGCCCACGGCTCCCATACCCTCGGCGATTTTGGCGTAGTCGCCGGTCATGCGGGTGGCGCCGTACAACTCGTTGGCGGTGGGGTAGCCGCCGGGATAGGTAGCCATGCCGCCATTATTCAGAACAATGGTGGTAATCGGGGCGCCGGCGCGCACGGCCGTTTCAATATCCAGACCCGACATGCCAAAGGCGCCATCGCCCATAAAGTTAAGGCAGAACTTGTCGGGCCGGGCCAGCTTGGCGCCAATCATCAAGGGAATGCCATAGCCCAGGTGGGTAGTCTTGCCCCAGCCGATATAGCTGTGAGGCGTGGTGCCGGTATAAAAAGGCATGATGGTGTCCCGGGGAGCGCCGGCGTCGTGGGTTACGATGCTGTTCTCTTTATCCAGCGTCCGCTCCAGTTCGCCGATAACCCGGTAGTGGCTGATTGGCGCCTCGTCGGTCTTGAGAATGTCGGCCCATTCAGCCATCCATGCGTCGCGCAGCTGCGCAATCTGTTGGGCCACATCGGTGGTTCCCTGCCGGCCGCCGGCGCCAGCCTGGGCCTTAACCTCGGCAATCATGGCTTGCAGCGTCAGTTTGGCGTCGCCGGGCAGGCCCACATCCACCGAAAAGTCCTTGTTAATATCCTCAATGCTCTCCACGTTGTGGATAATTACCTTGCCATCGGGAATGGGCTGGCCGTAGCTGGTGCGGGTCATGCTGGAGCCGACGGCGAAGAGCACGTCAGATTCTTGAAGCCAGGTGCGGGCGGGCAGAGAGGTGGCGCTGCTGCCGGAACCCAGGGCCAGAGGGTGCCGCTCATCAAAGGAAGACTTGCCGGGCATGGTGCAATAAACGGGGATTTCGGTAAGCTCGGCGAACTCCCGCAGTTCCTCGGTGGCGTTGGCCAACAGCACGCCCATGCCCGACCAGATTACCGGTTTGCGGGCGTTGAGCAGCAGCTTAACCGCTTCCTGCACGTCGCCGGCGTCGGGGGACTGGCGCAGCCGCCTGGGGGGCTGGTAATTCATCGCCGACTCGGGAACTTCCATCGCGCCAACGTCGGCGGGGATTTCCACGATGACCGGGCCGGGACGCCCGTTGCGCAGGGCATGAAAGGCGCGGCGCATTACGTTGGAAACCTGGCCGGGCTGGACGATTACCTCGCCCAGCCTGGCTACGCTCTGGTAAGTGCGCACCGGAGAAAAGTTGGGCCGGACGGCATATTGTCCCAAAGCCGGGCCGCCGGGCAGGTACAGAATTGGCACATTGTCGCTGAAAGCCTGGGCCAGGCCGCCCATGGAGTTTTCCGACCCCGGCCCGCCCTGGGTAATGGTTACGCCGAACTTGTCCCGTCCGTTCAATCGGCTGAACCCGTCGGCGGCCATCAGCGCCCCCCGTTCCTGCCGAAACATAATAGTGCGAATCCCTTCCTGAGCCACGTGTTCAATCAGCTGGTTGGAAGGGAAACAGGAAACCCATTCCACCCCTTCCAGTTTCAGAATCCGGGCCACGGCCTGCATCACATTCATTCTGGTAGTCCTCCGCTGTAAGAATTTCCCTTGGCCGGTGTGATTTTAACACATCGGCTGATTGGTCTAATTCGTATTGCTGGTTGGGCCGTCAGCGTGGATTCAGTTTGCCGCTTTCAGGCGCAGATTGCCGGCCGAGACACAGAACGCCCCCGAGTAGTGGATACTCGGGGGCGAAGTTGGTTCTGTCCGGGGTAGTTGGGCTGACCGGGTTACTGGCTCCAGGTCATGGTGTTAATCAGGATGCGGCGGCCGCCGGGCATATTGACGAACTCCAGGTCTTTGTTCACGCCCCAAACCGACACGATTTCCATCATGGGCAGTTGCAGCAGGTTGGTCGTGAAGACGCCATAGGCTTCGGTCATCAGCTCCTGCCGTTCCTCGCCGCTGGCGGACAGGGCCCGCTGGCCCAGGGCATGCCACTCGGCGTTGCAGTTCTTGGAACGGTTAGCCTCGCAGCTCATATAGAAGTTAATCTGGCGGCCAAAGTCGAAGTACTCCCCGCCGGGGGCAAAGAACACCAGGCCGGGCGAGGCGCCGGTGCGCGGCGGGTCATTCTGCGGCACGGCGGCGGCGGCCTCCTCGGAGGTGGCGCCCGCCTCAAGCTCTTCGGCATAAGTTTCCGCCGGGCCGGTCAGGTGCCGGTCGCGCCATACGCTCCCTTCCACCACCTGCGCGTCCACGTTCAGGCCTACCTCCTGCCAGAAGGTAATCAGAGACTCGGTTATCTCTACATCCTTGGCGTAGCGGCCAGCGCGGGTCCAGAACTCAATCTTGTTCTCCGGGTTGTAGTCGGCTTGCGCCAAAAGTTCCCGGGCCCTTTCCGGATCGTAAGTATAAATGGGTTTCCAGTTATCCTCATTGACGCCCAAAGTGCCGGGGATGCCATTGGGGCCGCTGGAGCAGCGGGATTCCGGGCCGAAGAAAGCCAGCGCCAGTTCTTCGCAATTAATGGCATGGGTCAGCGCCTGGCGCACCTCCAGCTTACTCAGTTCCGGGTGCCAGATGGTATCCGTGTTAATGGTATAAACCTCGCCCGATACCACCTTGACCGTCTTGCCGTGCTCGCTGTTGTTAATCGGCTCGGCCTGGTCGATGGAAACAGCCCAGGAAAGGTCGGCCTCGCCGGTCTGAATCATGGCCGAGCGCACCGTCTCTTCTTCCCGCCAAACGTAAGTGGCTTCGTTGATGGTGGGAGCCTGGGTCATAAAGTTGACCGGCTGCGGTTCCAGGTAGTCTTCATTGACAGTGAGGGTAATATACTCGCCGCGCACCCACTCTCCCCACTTGTAGGGGCCCCAGCCAATGACCTGACCATCGGCGTCCCGTTCCTCCTGGGATACGTTCTGGTGGTAGCCGGGGGCAACGAAAACGTGGAACTGGCCGAAGCGGGGCAATACCGGGCAGCCGGCCGGGCTGTCGCAGATGAAGTCCACAGTGTAATCATCGATGATTTCGGCGTGGGCTTCGCGGACCTGGGAATAGGGCTGATACTCCACGTTGCTGCCCAACTGGTTGATGGTATAAGCGGCGGCTTCGGCGTTCCACGGTTCCCCATTGTGGAAGGTTATGCCCTCCTGCAGGGTAAGCCGCCACTTGTTTGGCTCATACTGCTCAAAGCCGGTAAAGCCGGCGGTGGCCGTGTCGGTAAAGTCGGGGCCAAAGAAGGAGATGGGCTGGGCCACGTTGTGGACCACCTGGTTCGGGTACAGGGTGGTGCTGAGCCACGGGTCGGGGATGGAAGGCTCCTCGTTGATGACGATTACTATATCGTCGCGGGCGGCCTCCACCATCATATCAGCCGGGCGGGCTGTGGGCTGCACCGTAGGCACCGGGGTATGGACGGCCGGGGGCGCAGTGGGCTCGGGTTCCTGGGGCATATCGGTGGCTTCGGCCATGGCTTCCGGCTCCGCAGGCATATCGGTGGTCTCGGCCATCATTTCCGGTTCCGGGGGCATGGTAGCTGTTGCCTCAGGCATCGGCTCCGCTACCGGAGTGGCGGTAGCAGGCGCTGCCGTGGGCTGTTCGGCGCCGCCGCAGGCAATCACAAAGAGTAGTGCAAGGGAAGTTAAACCAATTAGCCAGCGCCCTACGCTTCGCCGGCCGCGAAAAAATGAACTCACCGGGACATTCCCTCCTGCTGATAAAAAATTATGATTTTCGTTGAAAATTCAACGAATGGCCAATAGTCAATCTACTACCAAACCGCTTAATTGTCAATCGGATTTTAACGTTGATACTCCCAACATGCGTTGGCATAGGCGCATAATAGAGCCAGCCGGGAAACCAGTCTGCCAGGAGGCAGCAACGTATGCTGAAGGCAGCAGCATGGCTGCCAGCAGCCGGCTCCCGGGTAGCAAGGAAGCAAGGAAGGAATCGTCTATTCCGGGGTTAAAAAAGAGGCGTCCAGCCGGTTAAGCAAATGTCTGGCTCCTGAGTCGGCAAGCGCCAATGTCCGAGGGCATTCTGCACCCCGAGGAAAATATTGACCGCCGCCGTCCGTTTGTGCTGCAAAATTCCAGCCCACCCTCCCCGAGCCCGGAAGAGCCATTCTCCAGTAGCGGGCGCTGCCAGAGCCGCCGGACTTGCCGGGAATTTTGGCGCCTGGGGTATATTTAGAGGAGGCTGGGGAATATATGCTCCCTGCCTTTTGATGCTCTACGGCTTTGCTGCGCCCTGGCTCCCTCGGTGGCAGCAACAATCAGGGGCGTTATTGACCTGCGGGCGGCTGCCGCTAATCGACTTTGGGATGCGGTTCGTTAAACTCCCGGCCTTCCTGCTGAGCCCGGAGCCGGCGCTGGTTCCAGGCCTGCCAACGCTGTTGTATTTCCTGCCGTCCCTGTTCCAGGCCTTGCTCGCGGCCCTGTTCCAGGCCTTGCTCGCGGCCCCGCTTTTCACCCCGCTCTTCCCGGCGGCGCAAAAACTGCTCTGCAACCATTGGCACACCTTCCACAATCAGAATACCATGGGCGGTGGAAGCAACAATCAGGGGCGCTATCAACCTTAAGGCTTCCAGCCCGCCAATGCCGCCCAGCCAGCCGGCCCAATACATACCGCCCAGCAACACCATGCCGACGCCATAATGAACCAGAAACAAGGCGAGGAACCAAGCCTCTCGTCCGGGGCTAACCGGAATCATCAGCAACCGGCATAATTGAGTTTATCAATACCCCTCGACTTATTCTCTGCCGGGGCGGTCTTCTTGCGAATGCTTCAACTTAAGTATAATATCATACGTTGAAGACGTTAATCATCATCAACCGGTCATTGGCTCTGGCAAAAAGCCCCTGACCCAGGTATAATACTCGCTATGCTTTCTATGTCTTTGGCCGGCGCCGGCGGCGAAATCAGCGAGCTGCTCATCCGGCTCCTCATCCAACTGGCTGTAATTCTCCTGGCCGCCAAATTGGCCGGAGAATTGGCCCACCGGTTATTGAAGATACCTTCGGTTTTGGCGGAACTGGGGGTGGGCGTGCTCATCGGCCCCTTCGCCCTGGGCGCCCTGCCCATTCCCGGCTTTGGCCCCCTGTTTCCATTGCAGTTAGTGGATGGCGAACCGGCGCCCATACCGGTAAGCAACGAATTGTGGTCCCTGGCCCAGTTGGGGTCTATAGTGCTGCTGTTCGCGGTGGGCCTGGAAACTAACCTGCGGCAATTTTTGCGCTACGCCGGGCCGGCTACGGCGGTGGCTATTGGCGGGTTGATCTTGCCCTTTGTCCTGGGCGCCGGAGCTACGGTGGTCCTCGGCTTCGCCGGCCCGGACGGCTGGCTGTCGCCCCAGGCTCTTTTCATGGGTTCCATCATGACGGCGACCTCGGTGGGCATAACCGCCCGAGTGCTGGCCGACTTGCAGCGCATTGATGAGGCCGAGGGAGTAACCATCATCGCTGCGGCGGTGGTGGATGATGTAGTGGGCATTCTGGTGCTTACAGTAGTAGTGGGTATCAGCGCCACCGGCAGCTTCTCGCTGGGCGCGCTGGGCTGGATAACTTTCAAGGCTGTGGGCTTTTGGCTGGGATTGACGGCGGCAGGCATTCTGGTGGCCCCCTTGCTGGCCGGTTTTGTGGACAAGTTCCGCACCCAGGGAGCCGTCGTGGCTATTCCCTTATCCCTGGCCTTGCTGGCCGCCGGCTTCTCTGAATTGTTCGGACTGGCCTTTATCATCGGCGCCTTTTCCATCGGGTTGGCCCTGTCCACCACCCGCCTGGGCCACATGGCCGAGGTTTCCATGATGGGCCTGGTGGACTTTCTCGTACCGGTCTTCTTCGTGGTTATGGGAATGCTGGTGGACGTATCGTCAATGCAGGGCGGGCTGGTGTTCGGATTGATAATTTCGCTCTTGGCGGCAGTGTCCAAGGTAGTGGGTTCCGGGGTGCCGGCCCTGGCTACCGGCTTCAACTTGCGGGGCAGCGCCCGGGTGGGCGTGGGTATGATGCCCCGTGGTGAGGTAGCCCTGATTATCGCCGGCGTTGGTCTGTCCCAGGGCATCATCGGGGCTGACCTGTTCGGCGTTTCCATTATGATGACGGTGATAACTACCTTGATTGCCCCGGTGGCGCTGGTTCCCCTGTTCAGCCGGGGCGGCAGCGGCGTGCGCCATCCGGAGGCGATGACAGTTTCCGAGCCTACCCCCGAATCGGCGGATAACTAGAGCGTACTGATGCTCCGGCGGGGCAGTTGTTCCCGGCGATAACTTCTCGCAATTGTTTCTGCGCCGTGGCAAAAGCCTCTGCCGTACGGCAGGGTTCCGTCCCACCCTGACCCCTTGACTGCGGGAACGTTCCTGATGGACAAGCAAGTCCTGGCCCGGCCCTCCGGCTGACGACCGGGCTTGGCATGCAAGTAGCCAGCGTTGAAGTTAAAGGAGGCGCGCATGATTGGCGTATTGACGCACCATTGGGCCAGGTCAGACAAGGTGGAAGAGGCCCGCAGGCTGCTGGACGGCAACGGGCTGGCCCAAAGCCGGGCCCCCGGCTTCGGCAGCCGGGAGACCCTTTATTCCCTTGCTGACCCTACCAAGATAACTACTCTGGTAACCTGGGAAAGCAGCGAAATTTATGACGCCTGGCGGGCCAGCCCGGAGCGGGCCGCGGCCATGGCCGGCGCCGAAGAGCTATGGGCCCAACCGCCGGAATCCGAGCGGTTCCAGGTAGCCTGAAGGCAGGCGATACAGCCCGATTCTTTGCAATTTTGCCCGCGCTGCCTTAAGATATAAATAGCTACCGCCCAGGCGACATCGGGCCGGAACAGAGTAATCCAAGGGGATGATATGGGAAGCAACCGCTGGCTGCGCAACAGCCTGGTTTACCTGCTGATTATCATTGGTGTAATCGTAATCTTTTACACTGTGATACCCGCCTTCGGTTCCAGCAATGACTTGCCGCTTACCGACGTGGTGGCCAAGGCCAGGAACCACGAAGTCAGCGAAATTATCGTGGAAGGCGAGAAACTCACCGTTATCCCCCGGGTTACCGGCGGCGGCGGCACCCAGTTCACCAGCCGCATTAACGACCAGACCGACATAATGCAGTTGCTGAATGATAACGGCGTCGAAATCGGGCCGGCTGGCGTGCAGGTTACTTTCAAGGGATCCGGCGGTTTGGGCAGCTTTCTGGGGTTGCTGCTGAACTTTCTGCCTCTGATATTCTTCGGAGGCCTGATTCTGTTCATGATGCGTCAGGCCCAGGGCAGCAATAATCAAACCCTGAGCTTCGGCCGCAGCCGCGCCCGGATGATGCCTTTTAACCGTCCCACCGTTACCTTCTCCGACGTGGCCGGGGTGGACGAAGCGAAGATGGAACTGGAGGAAGTGGTGGACTTCCTTAAGTACCCGGAGCGGTTCCTTTCCCTGGGCGCCCGCATTCCCAAGGGGGTGCTGCTGGTGGGGCAGCCGGGGACGGGCAAGACGCTGCTGGCGCGGGCCGTGGCCGGCGAGGCCGGGGTGCCTTTCTTCCACATCAGCGGCAGTGAGTTTGTGGAAATGTTTGTCGGCGTCGGCGCTGCCCGGGTACGAGACCTGTTCGACCAGGCCAAGCGCAACTCGCCCTGTATCGTCTTCGTGGACGAAATTGATGCGGTGGGCCGACACCGGGGCGCCGGTCTGGGTGGCGGCCACGATGAGCGGGAGCAGACCTTAAACCAGATTCTGGTGGAGATGGACGGCTTCGAGAGCAATACCAATATTATTGTGCTGGCCGCCACCAACCGCCCGGATATTCTGGACCCGGCCTTGCTCCGGCCCGGCCGCTTCGACCGCCGGGTGGTGCTGGACTTGCCCGATGTGGTGGGACGGCAGGCCATTCTTAAAGTTCATTCCAACGGCAAACCCCTGTCCCCGGAAATCAGCCTGGATACCCTCGCCAAGGAAACCCCGGGTTTCAGCGGCGCCGACCTGTCTAATCTGATTAACGAAGCAGCCCTGCTGGCGGCGCGCAAGAACCAGAAAACCATCCGGATGCCTGACTTCGAGGAGGCGGTGGAGCGGGTTATTGCCGGCCCGGAGCGAAAGAGCCGGGTCATCAATAGCCGCGAGAAGGAAATGACCGCCTACCATGAGGCCGGCCACGCCCTGGTAGCCTGGGTATTGCCCCACGCCGACCGGGTACACAAGATTTCCATCATCGCCCGGGGCAACATGGGCGGCCACACTACGCTGCTGCCTGAGGAAGACCGCTACCTGTGGACCAAGAATCAGTTTCTGGACATGATGTGCGTTACTATGGGCGGCAGGGTAGCCGAGGAGCAGATTTTCGATGAGGTAACTACCGGCGCCAGTAATGACCTGGAACGGGCTACCAAGATTGCCCTCAGCATGATTAAACGCTACGGCATGAGTAGTTCGCTGGGGCCCCGCACCTTCGGCAAGCGGGAGGAGCTGGTCTTCCTGGGGCGGGAAATCAGTGAGGAGCGGGATTACGGCGACAAGGTGGCGGAGGAGATTGACCAGGAGGTTAAGGATCTGGTCAACAACGCCTACGTGCAAGCCTGCAACATTCTGATTGAGCAGAAATCATCGTTGGTGCGGATTGCGGAATACCTGATTGAACATGAAGCGGTATCCGGCGATGAATTGACTCGCCTGTTCAATGGCGAGGACCTGGGCAGCGAGGGTGATGCGGATACGCCGGCTATGCCGCCGGAACCGCCGCCCTTTGCGCCCAAGCCGGCGCCGCGGCCCCAGCCGTCCCCCTCTCCGTCGCCGTCGCTCTCCAGCCACAACCACCCGGACCTGGGAAGCGTAACTCCCGGCGGAGGCGACCACTGAAATCGCGGTCAGGTACGCTTGCCGCTCCCATTGAGTAACGCAAGGCAGCTTTAATGCCAGGGGCGGGTTCAAGCCCGCCCCTGGCATTCATCGGTTTATATTGCAACTGCCCGAAATGTTACGCGGGCAGTAACGCCCCTGCCGGGCGAAAGCATTCCCCCAAACTTGCGGAAATGCCGCCGGCAGGGGTTACTCTTTGCTTTGCCGGGGTATATACTGGCCTCGGTCGCATGCTGCGGCATCTTCAGGGGAAACCCGCCAGGAAAGGCAATCAGGGGTACAGCCGCGGCATCAAGGACTTGCAGATGCTTGACCGACCCAGGGAAACCACCCGACAGCCAGTTTTTTATGGCTGGTACATAGTTGCCACCTGCATATTCGTAGCCTTCGTTACCAACGGGGCGCGCAATAGCTTCGGCATCTTTGTGCTGCCCATGTCTGAAGAGTTCGACTGGAACCGGGGCACCATCTCCTTTGCCGCTGCTCTGGGCTTCCTGGTCAACGGTTTCACGCAACCCTTCATGGGCAAGCTGCTGGACCGATTTGGCGGACGCCGGGTAATTATCGCCAGCCTGGCGGTTTTCGGTCTGGCGACGGCAGCCTTGAGCCTTACCTTTCACTACCTGTTCCTGATTTTCATCTTTGGGTTCGTTTCATCGGTCGCCCTCAGCGGAATGTCGCTGAACAACACGGGTTCCCTGCTGTCCCGCTGGTTCCGGCGGCGGCGGGCCACCGTAGTGGGCCTTAACGCCGCGGGCCTGTCGCTGGGCGGGCTGCTGCTGGTGCCTTTCGGCATGTATCTGCTGCAAGCTACCAACTGGCGCATCACCTGGGTTGCCTTCGGCCTTTTAATTCTGACGCTTTCGGTGCCGTTGGCCTTTTTCTTTCTTCGGGATGATCCCCGGAAAATGAACCTGAACCCGGACGGCGATGTCGATCAACCGGGCGATGCGCCCGGAAGCGTTGGCCGACGGGTGGGCATCCTGGATACGGATCGGTGGGCCGAATCTTTCCGTTCCAAACCCATCTGGCAGATGACCATTGCTTACTTTGCCTGCGGCTATACCACCGCTGTCCTGTCGGTGCATTTCGTGCCTTTCGCCGAATCGCTGGCCGTCGGCCCCCAAGCGGCAGCCTTCATCTTCGCCCTGATGATGGGGCTGAACGTGGTCGGCAGCATTGGCGCCGGCATATTGTCCGACCGGTTCAGCCGCAAGAATTTGCTGGCGCTGGTTTACTTTGTGCGCGGCCTGGCCTATATGCTGATGCTGGTCGGGGTTGAACTGCTGGGCCTGGGCGCGCCGGCCCTGGTAATATTCGCCATCATCGCCGGCGTTTCCTGGATTGCCACGGCGCCGCTGACGACGTCCCTGATTGCCGACGTTTACGGAGTGCGCGCCCTGGGCACTATTTCCGGCGTGGCCTTCCTGGTACATGCAGTGGGCAGCGGCATCAGCATTTGGCTGGCCGGCTTCCTGTTCGACCTGACCGGTTCTTACACGGTGCCTTTTGCCATCGCCGGGATGTTGCTGTTCCCGGCTGCGGCCGTTGCCTTTTCCATTCGGGAGCGAACCTATTCTTCCCGCTACCGCACCGCGGCAGCCCCGGCCGCAGCTCCGGTAGCCGGCGGTCAGTAAGAACATTCTCTGGCCGGCGGCCGGGGAACGGTATCCCATGCCTGCGCTGTGGTCAATTCTGCGCCACCACGATGAAATCGTGGACCCGGACTTTCTAGCCTGGCTGAAGGCCCAATTGGACCACCTGATTACCCTGGATCCCTGGACGCTGGTGGCAATTCTGGGGGGCGTTGTGCTGGCCATTCCCCTGGTCATAGTGGGTTTCTACCTCTATCAGCAGCGCAGGGCATCGCCTCCCTGGAAAAGCGAGCGCCCCCGTCAGCCAAAATGCAGGGGCGGATGAAAACCCGCCCCTGCATTGTCAGGGTTATTGCGCCGAACTGATATTTAACCGGGGTTATGCTTTTCCACCAGAGGGGCCACCCGGTCGTCCACGCTGCCGATGGGCTGGCCGGCATCTACCCGGGCTACTGCCAGGTGGGCATCCTTCTGAATTTCTTCCCAGTCGGGTTCCAGTTCGTACTCGTCCCGCAATTCGTCAAACAAAGCCGTTAACGACCTTTGATCAAACATAGCTCTTGTCTTGCTACCTCCTCCCTTGTAGTACCAGAGCGCAGTTCAGTCTAGCCAATTTTACCGGGCCTGACAAGACCGGACAGCGTTTGTCCATTACCCGTTCTGCCGGACGATAGCCGCTGTCGGGTATAGATTCTGATGGGACGGCGGCCGGCCGGTCTGCTGGTCACAGGTCCAGCAGTCGTTCCAGGTTCTGCCACAGGATGGCTTCCTTTTCCGCCTGGGTCAGGGTGGGCAGACCCAGCACCCAGGAAACGGGCCAATCGATCCGCATATCAGCCGGCCAGTCGGTGCCCAGCACTACCCGGTCGGCGCCCACCGTATCCAGCAGCAAACGCAGGGCCGGCTCGCTGTGGGTCAGGCAGTCATAGTAGAACCGGCGCAGGTAGGCGCTGGGCGGCTGGCTGATGTGGGTACGGGCTTCGGGGCGCACCTGCCAGCCCCGATCCATCCGGCCAATGCCGAAGCAGGCATAACCGCCGCCGTGGGCCAGGCAAACCTTCAAGTCGGGGTATGGGTCCAGCACGCCGCCGAAAACGAAGGACGCGAAGGTTATTGCCCGGTCGGCCAGGTTGCCGATGGTATTAGGCAGATGCCAACGCTCTGTCCGGGCTTCCACCACCGTAGGGTCGCCCTGGTGAATGAACAGCAGCGCGCCCAGCTCCTCGGCAGCCCGCCAGAAGGGCTGGAACACCGGGTCATCATAAGTTTTGCCGTTAACCTTGTCATCAATCATCGCCCCGACCAGGCCCAGACGGGTCATCGCCCGTTCCAGTTCGGCAATAGCGGCGTCAACGTCCTGCATCGGCAGGGTAGCGAACCCCTTGAACCGCTCCGGGTAGTCCACCGTCAGTTGATGCACCTCGTCGTTGCAGTCCCGGGCGATGGCGAGCGTGGTAACCGGGTCCCGATCGTACATATAAAAGGCGGAACTGGTAGATACCACCTGCACCTCCACGCCCAGGGAATCCATGTCGGCGATACGCTGCTCCGGCGTCCATTCCTCCATCGGGTCAATATCCGCTTCAGCGCTGTCCGCCGTCAGACCGTGCCAGGTTCGGCCGGCCCGTACCGCCTGCTGAAAGCACCGGGGTTCCTGGTGAGCGTGAAGATCAATTACGCGCAAGGGCAACCTCCCAGAGTGGATAATGGCAACTCTGAACATAGCGGGGCGGGCGGAAAGAGTCAATAAGGACATTCATTCAACAGCTTGCCGCAAAATAACTGTATTACCCTGATGAAATCCCGATTATCGCATTTAATCGCAACGCAGGAAGGTTATCTGCGCCGGATCTGGGCATGAATAACTGCCGGTGGAGAAAGGGCGTTTACCGGCATTGCCGCGCCAGGTTAACCGATGCCGGCGAATCCCTCAATCGCCGGGGCGAACCATCAGATTCCCTCCCAGCCGAGCCACGCTTGCAGCAAGGCAAAGAACCGCCCGGCGTGGACTGCGTCGGCCGTCAGCACCGGGCCGGCGGCCGCGACTACCCGGCAGGCAGCCAACTCCGGGCCGGCGGCAGTTTCTACCGTTATGGTGGTGGGGCGGGTTTCCAGCAGGCCGGGAGCCAGGGCAGCGGCCAATGCCAGGGGGTCGTAAAACTCGAAACGCTGCCGGGCTGCGTCTTTGGCGAACCAGTTCCTGACCAGCCCTGCCGCCAGACGACCCAGGGGCGATACCGCGCGCAAGCGATTGGCGGCCTGGCGGGTAAGGGCTACTTGCCGGCAGGCGCCCAGGTCCACCAGGGTCAGCGGCGCGCCGCAGTTCAGCGTCTCCCGGGCGGCCAGAGGGTCGCTGTAGAAGTTGAACTCGGCGCAGGGCGTGCTATTGCCCGGAACATTCACCGCGCCACCCATCACCACCAAAGACGCCGCCCGGGACAGGCTGCCGGGGGCCAAGCGCTCCAGCCGGGCCAGGTTGGTCAGCGGCCCCAGGGCCACCAGGGTTAGCTGACCGGGGCAGTCGGCCAGCTGCCGGGCCAGGAAAGAGACGGCAGCTTCAGAGGCCGGCCTGGTCCGTGGTTCGGGCAGGGGGCAGGACAGGCCGCTCCAGCCGTGGAAACTTCGGGAGTAGGGATATTTGCCCCGCAGGGGGCGGCTGCTGCCCCGGTACACCGGAAGGTCGCTCCGGCCGGCATATTCCAGCAGTGCCAGGGCGTTGCGCACCCCTCGGGCATGGGGGACGTTGCCACCCACTACGGTCAGGCCAACCACCTCACTCCCCGGGGCAGCCAGAGCCATCAGAAGGGCGACAGCATCGTCCACGCCGGGGTCGGTATCGATGATGATGCGGGGCATAAGCGCGCCGGTTCCCGGAACGGCTCCGGCCTTGCCGGGTTTCCCGGGGCTGCCGGTCGATGGCGGCCGCGCCGGGGCTAACTAAACCTCGGTCAGGTTTACCGGCGCCTCCTCCAGGTCGAAGTTGTTATTCCACAGGTCGTCCAGCAAAGCCTGTTCCCCGTCGGTAATATCCGGCGTATCCACCGCGTCGGTATAGTCCTGGAGTTCCTCCAGGTTGGTGAAGTTAGGCAGCACTGACACGATAGTCGGCTGATACAGGGCGAACTTGATAGCGGCCTGGGCCAGGGTGCGGCCGGTATCCTCGCCGGCCAGGAACTTCACCTGTTCCACCTTGCGCAGCGCCTCCCGCAGCCACTCGGCCCGGCGATGGGAACGGTGGTCCCTCTGGTCGAAAGCGGGAACCTCGGTATAGCGTCCGGTGAGCGCTTCCGAGGCGTGGGGAACCCGGGACAGCAGCCCTACCTGGCATTCCCGGGCGATAGGAAAGAAATCTTTGGCCGGCTCCTGCTCCAGAATGCTGTAGATAATCTGAAGGCTATGCGCCTGCCGCTCCTTCATTGAGGCCTCGCCCTCCTCGAACCAGCCGATGTCCGGCCCCAGGGCCACGCCGTAGTAGCGGATTTTGCCCTCGCTCTGCAGCTGCTCCAGGGTTTCGAACAGGTCGTCCTTTTCCAGAGCGTCGATGCGGGGGTTATGCACCTGGTAAAGATCGATATAGTCGGAATCGAGGCGGCGCAGGCTCTGCTCACAGGCAAAGCGGACAAAGTCCGGGTCAAATTTCTGGGGGCGTTCCTGGTGGCCGATACGGGGCGTCAGCGTGTCGTAGAAGTCATAGCCGAACTTGGTGGCGATAACCAGGTCGTGGCGGCGGTGGCCCAGGACTTTAGCCAGGATTTCCTCGCCGTAGCCCTCGCCGTAAGTATCGGCGGTATCGAAGAAATTGACGCCCAGCTCGACGGCGTTCTCCAGCAGGGCGGCCCGCAGCTCCTCGGGGATTTTACCCCACCAGGTAGTAGCCACGGTCCAAACGCCGAAGCCCACTTCGGACAGGGAAAGTTCGGTGCGGGGAAGTTGACGGTAATTCATGGTTGTTCCTTTGTGTGGGGGTTGGGGGTCCGCTGCATTTCCGGATAGCCCCTGCCCGGGTTGACTAGCTTCAAGGATGAGGCGATAGCTAGTGTCTGGTCAGCCAGGCGCGTTCAAGCAGCTGTTTGGTGGCGGTAATTCGCTTGACTGACTGGTCATTACGGGTAACATTTTCCGGATTCCCCTTCGCATCGGCAGCTTGTATCGCCAGTTTATCGACATCCAGAAACGTAATGCTGAGGGAACGCCGGTCGGGCAGGTTCCACGTAGCATGCAACAATCCTTCGGGAGTAGAGTCCAGCGTTGTTGTCCCTTCAGACTCGATGCCGCTCCAGAAGATAAGAAACCCTCGTACACTGTTCAGCTCTAAAGGTTGTTCAGGGGAATCAAGGGAGAGGATGCGTTCCGCCAGCTCCGGGGCATTCCAATGCTGCAAAGCGTCGTGCATACCCTGTAGATTTCTGATGCTATTAACATAGCGTTTTCTCGCGGGACGGTCAATTAAAGGCGTGGCGGCTGAACTGAGCGCCACCAGTTTCGGCCAGTCGATCGCCCCTTCAACGCAGTATCTTGTTACAAATTCGGCAACAAAACGGTTCACCACCGGACCGTAGTTGTCTCGGAAAGTATCATTGCGTTGCTTGGCATTGTGGGCTAGCGGCTCAATAATCCGGGTGTACAATCCCCGGTCATTAGAAATCAATTCCCAGAATTCCTGCCCGCAAATCTTGAAATAGCCTCCCTTATCGGCCCTGGACTCCCGGCCATAACAGCACCCATTTACAGCAACCACGTTTCTGGTCATGTTGCCTTGTCGCAAAACCTGGCTGGCAACCCGGAAATGGTCCTTCATTTTGTTAATTTGTGAACTGTTTCCCCAGTTGGGACCCGACTTGATTGAGATGATATAACGGTCGCCATTCTTATCGAATTCCAGGTCGATACCGGTAGCGCCGGACTTGCGACCGCCAATCGTTTTAACGGCGATGAATACGGCCAGCCCCTCCAGGAATACACCGAACAACTCCTCTTCCTGAGAACTGAGGTGGGCATCCAGCATCAATTGTACGAGCTCATGCGCATCTACAACATTCTTGCTCCTGAACAGGTAGGGGTTCTTGCGACTCAGCAGTCGGTCAAGCTTGAGGGATTTAAGCCCGGCCAGCCTGCTTTCATGGAAGCTGTTGATATTGGCGGCAACATACTCCAGGATTTCTTCGTCAGAAATGGCGGTCATATTGCCCACCGTATTTCATTGCCCAACTTCTGACGCAGAGCGTCGTAATACGTTTCATGCAACTCAATGCCGATTACATTGCGACCTTTATTCAGGGCGGCGAAGGCGGTAGTGCCTGAACCGATAAAAGGGTCAAGCACAACATCGCCCGGGTCGGTGAACAGGTCGATGAACCACTCAGGCAGCCAGTAGGGGAAGACTGCGCTGTGGTTCCGGTTGCCGCACTCGGTCGCCCGGTGCAGCACGTTGGTAGGGTAAACCATTTCCCGGCCCAACCAGTTTTCCACTTTCTTGCCGAAACCGCTGCCCACTTTGGATTCATCCCGAGTACGGTCTGTGTCGCTCAGGTTACGCATGCGGTTATCGTACCAATCACCCACCGGCACCATTACCGCTTCCTGGTTCATCTTGAACTTGCGCTGCTGGTTGAATTGCAGCAACCGCTCCCAGGAATCCCGAAAGCGGTTAGGCCATTTGCCGGGGTAGCAATTCTTTTTATGCCAGATGAACTCCTCAGTCCAAAGCCAGCCCCGTTTGCGCATTTCCAGAATCAGCTCAATTACGTAGGTATGCCGCTCTCCGTTCACCGCCCGTTCCTTGATGTTCAGCACAAAGGTGCCGGTGGGTTTCAGCGCTCGGTACAATTCGTCGGCAATGGGCAGGAACCATGCGACGTAATCATCGGGCTTGACGCCGCCATAGGTGCTGTCCCGCTGGTCAGCATACGGCGGCGAGGTGACAATAAGGTCAACGGATGACGAAGCTACCTGGGACAGTTCCTTGCGACAATCGCCAAACAGAAGGGTCGCTTCAGCTTTGGCCGGCTTGGTCATTCCTAAAAACCCAAGTGCAGCGTTATAGCATCGCCCTGATAGGGCAGTGCCTCAATCCAGTTTAGCAGACTTTGCCGCTGGGCAGCGTCCAGATTCTGCCGGTTGGCCCAGCCGCCGGCCCGGTTGACCAACCCCTGGCGGGTGAACTGGTAAAACGCGTTTTCGCCGCTGCCGCCGCCATCCCAGAACCAGTCATCCTCGCCGGCGTTGTTGGCCAACCCGGTTTCCGGGTCTTCCATCAAATCCTGCATAAACCGGTATATTGGCTGCTCCGGCCTTTCCAGGTAGCGGATGTTTACCACGCCGATTGACAGCCCCATAATTCCTCCGTCCCCTTGAACTTACAGCCTATTGTTTAATCGAACGGGGCGGCTTCCGTCAACGGGCCGGTGTCAGGGGTTGGTCGTGTCAGAGGCGCGCGGCGGCCAGCCCCAGGCAGCCCTTGACCGCCTCGACCTGCCGCCGAAACTCGGCATCGGTCAATACCGGCGCCAGCTGCCCCAGAGCTACGCGGGGCATTATTTCCACCCACGAGGTGCAGCCGCCATACTCTTTAATGTAAGGGACGGTAACCGGCTGGCCCATGCGGTAAACCCGCAGCAGCAGAATTGACAGGGGCAGCATCGGCTTCCAGCGCAAACGGGACTGGGCGTATTCATCGGTCCAGATGTGGCAGGCCGACAGGTCGTTCACCTGCTCCTGAGCCGACACTTCAATGACCTCTTCGGCCCGGGCCCAGTGGCTGAAGGTAATGCTCTCCGATTTGGGGTTATCGGCCAGCAGCCGTTGCAAGGCCGGCTGGTGCGCTGCCTTCAGCAGGTCGGGCCGCTGGTGTTCATAAGTAGGGTAAAGCAGGAACTCCGGGTGAATTACCCGGAAATCCTTGCCGGTTTCGTGAATGCCCCCTTTCCGCAGCAGCAGAATCTGTTCCCCCTGAGCCAGGGCCTGAACGGTGACGGCCCATTCCTTAAGGGCCATCTGGCAGTGGTCGGGCAGCATAAATCCTTCTCCGATTCCAGGGTTGACCGCAACTACCCTGAATTATACCCCTTCGTCGGCAGTTTAACTACGAACAGCGGGCCGTCTGGCGGGCCGCTGAGCTTGTGGGTTATTCAATCGGGAAGTGGGGGTTCCAGGCGACTTCCCACAGGTAGCCCTCCGGGTCGGCGAAATAGCCTGAATAGCCGCCCCAGAAGGTATCGCCGGCCGGTTTTACCAGGGCCGCGCCGGCGGCAACGGCCTCGGACAGCAAGGCATCGACCGCTTCCCGGGTGCGGACGTTGTGGGCCAGGGTAACCCCGGAAAAGCCGCTGCCCTCGGTGGCGATGCCGGCGTCGGCGGCCAGGGCATCCCGTGGATAGAGGGCCAGCCACGTTCCCCGGTTCTGGAAAAAGGCGATGGACTCGGTGCGCTCATCATAAAGCGGCAGCCCCAATCCGTCCCGATAGAAGGCTACGGCGCCGGGCAAGTCCCGGACGCCCAGGGTAATGATGCTGATTCTCGGTTCCATTATGCTCCTTGATGCTCCTTGCTGATTGGCCGCGCGGAGATGGGTTCACCCAAACGCAGCCGGTCTTGTCCGGGCCGCTGCGCCAGGCTATAGCCCGGCGGTCAGCGGCCCGGGGCTGCCTTTTGCCGGGGCGGCCGGTAGAATTGCCCGTCAAGGCTGAAGGAAAGGCCGTTCCCCTTGCAGGAAGTTCAGGAAGGCTTGCTGGGTAGGAGAAAGCCGGCGTTCCCTGGGGTAGATGAGGGTCAGGGGCCGGCGGCAGTTCCAATCGGCCACCGTCAGCACCTTCAGCATACCGGCCCGCAGTTCGGCTGCCACGCCCATGCGGGAAATAACGCCCACCCCGCCGCCGGCCATCGCCGCCTGCTTGATGGCCTGGTTACTGCCCAGGCTCAGGGCCGCCTGAGGCTGCAAGCCCAGCTCGGCAAAGCAACGTTCAGCGGTATTGCGGGTAGCCGACCCTTGCTCGCGCAGAATCAGGCCGCTCTCCACCGCCTGGGCCGCAGTTACCGTAGCCTGCTGCGCCAGCGGGTGCTGCGGCGCGGTTACCAGCACAATTTCATCCTCCAGGTAGTCAATCAGGCCCAATTCCGGGTGGTCGGGCACCGGATGGCTGCCTACCATGCCCAGGTCCAGTTCCTGGTTAATGATGCGCTGCGTAATGGTTTGGGTGTTGCCGATGGATAGAGCTACGGCGATGCCGGGGTACGCCTGCCGGAATTTGCCGACAGCCTGGGGCAGCACATACTCGCCGGGGGTGGCGCTGGCGCCCAGGGTAAGACGCCCGGCCCGCAGGTGATTAATCTCATCCAGCGTTTCCAGCAGCTTGCCCGACAGGGCAAAAATCTGCTGGGCATAGGCGTACACCGTTTCGCCCACCTCGGTTATGCGCAGGCTGCGGGTACGGCGGTGAAACAGAGCGGCGCCCAGGAACCGCTCCAGCTCCTGCACCTGGATTGACACCGCCGGTTGGGTAATGTGCAGCGTCTCGGCGGCTTTGGAAAAACTCTGGTGCGCCGCTACGGCGTAGAATATATAGAGCTGGTGGAAATTAAGGGAACCACCGCTGCCGTTGTCCAGCCGCAGCTCGGAAAATCCGGCTCCCGCTGCCATACTCCCTCCTGAAGCCCCCTGCTTCGCCGGGGCTGGCCGGAGACGAAAGCCCGGCAAAACCCCGCTTTATGCCGAAAGGCATGGGACGGTTTATTCAGGCGTCCCCGGCCCGGGTATGCCGGAAAGCCCCAGCAGTTCCGTCAGGTTGCGGGTGGTAACCTCGGCCACTTCTTCCAGAGAAATACCCTTCAAGTCCGCCAGGCACTGGGCCACCTCTCGCACGTGGCGCGGTTCGGTCCAGTTATGGCGGTACTTCTTGAAGGGTTGAGGGTAGGCATCCGTCTCCAGCACTATGTTTTCCAGCGGAAGGGCCCGGGCCGTGGCCTGCAATTCGGGCAGGCGGGTCAGGGGGCGCGCCAAAGAGATGAAAAAGCCGCAGTCAATCGCCGCCCGGGCCGTTGGTTCGTCCCCCTGAAAATAGTGCATTATCCCGCCAACGCTACCGGCGTCCTCTTCCCGCAGCGTGCGAAACACCGCCGGGTGGGATTCCCGGGAGTGGAAGACGATTGGCCGGTTGAGGCTGCGGGCCAGGCGAATCTGCGTCCGGAATACCTGTTCCTGTACCTGATGGTCGGGGGAGGACGGCATATAGTCCAGGCCAATTTCGCTGATGCACACTACCCTGGGGTTTTCCCGGGCCAGGGCCTCCAGCTGGGCGTACATAGCGTCATCCACCGGTTGGTGGGCCTCCATAGGGTGAATGCCCACGCCGGCATAAAAGGGCGCATATTCTTCGGCTAACCGGACGCAGGCGCGGCTGGATTCCAGGGTGGTGCCGGCCAGAACGATAAAGCCCACGCCGGCTTCGCTGGCCCGCTGCAAAATGGCCGGTATTTCCTCCGGCCCGTACTGATCCAGGTGCGTATGGGCATCGCCGAAAAGGACGGAAGCAGACGGGATGCGAGCAGCGTGGTTGTTTCCGGTTTCCACTATCCTGTACCTCTATCTCTTCCCATAACGGGGCGCACTTTCCCGGCGGGGCGACCGGTTCTCCGCTGGGAAGGGCCGGGTTGTTGCCTCCGATTGCGCTGCCGGAAGACAGCCACTTATATATATACTACCGGTTATAATTTCCGTCAACCGGCTGCCGTCCTGGCCGGGCGTTGCCGGCGGCTATAGCTCCACCCCCGGAGCGGAAATGTTGTTCCGTTTGACATCAGGGTTCAGTCCGATAGAATGGTATGAGCGCGTCGGCATATTTCTTTTAAGTTTCCAGTAACGCACTTTGTGCGTTGATTCGCCCACCCTGCCTTCGATAGCCGTAAAGTGGCAGGTCAGGCCGCTTGTCTGCCAGCAAGTCTTCAATACTCAATCCTTGAATCACCGGATACGTTCCGCCGTCATCGCTGAATGTCGTCCGTTCTCGCTGGTTCTCCACAGTACGCATATAACGATTGAAACAGACCATGACCCCGGCAGTGGCCCCAAATCGGTCAACAGTGGTTTTGAGAGCCTTCACCGAATCGGCAGTAACATTTCCGCCTTTTACTTGAACAATGGCATATTCCGGCTTGGGTTTGCGCCCCATACGGAAAGGAAAGAACTTTAATACGCCGTCCACGCCGCCATCACTCCCTTTGGTTCCTGGTTGGTGGAACATTCCTTCGGCGCCAATAGCCCCGCAAACCCATTTCTCAAACTCAAACTTATCCCGTCTTGCTAGTGCCTCAGCTTCGGCCAGATTCACCGGCACGCCCCGGATAATCACATCATCAGTGGTAAGGTTCTCAAAGTTGCGCAGTATTCGCTCCCGCATAAGACCGACAGCAAAAGCAGATAAGTCAACGCCGATCCAACGCCGGCCCAGTTTTTCGGCAGCATGGATCGCTGTACCGCAGCCGCAAAAAGGATCAAGCACCAATCCGTTTGGCGGGCAGGAAGCGGCAATTACTCGTTCCAGCAGGGCTAACGGCTTTTGTGTCGGGTAACCAAGCCGTTCTTTAGCCTGTGAATTGATAATAGGGATTTCCCAAAAGTCTGGTAATGCTACAGCAGTACGGTGCTCGCGATGTACCACCCGGTCATAATTTCCCGCATTAATTTGAGCAGCAGCCTTATCAGGGTCGTAAACGATGAGTTGACGAATGCCGTTTCCTACTACGTTTACGTCCCATCCCCGTTCATATTTTGCCTTTTGCGGTGCGTCGGGATTATATAGTTTATTGAAAATATGGTCGCCTTTTGACACGGCATAAGCGAATATCACATCGTGATTACGTTGAAATAATCGCGCCGCGTTTGTCCATTTTCTGTAAGCCCAAATGACTTCATTAAGATAGTTCTGTGAGCCAAAGATAGAGTCCATTACTAACTTTAGATAATGGCTGGCCGTGGGGTCACAGTGAAGATAGATAGAACCAGTTTTCTTAAGTATCCTCCGCATAGGCAACAAACGGGTTGCCATATTAAGAAGGTAGGCAGGCAGGCTATACTGTTGCTGCCCTCCCACACCCCCGATATGTCCCTGACCAAGCTGTTGTGCTAATCGGATAATATTCGCTAGGTTACGGCTCAATGGACGAGAGGCCAAGTCAGCCAACAGTTCATCTTCTTTTATTCCCCATGTCCAAGTGTCTTTGAACGCTGCCACGGGGCGAGTGTCTTTATCTTTCCCCCGGAATGGAAGATTGTAGTCGCTGTTAGAGTTGAAGGGCGGGTCGAGGTAAATCAAGTCAACAGAGTTGACGGGTAGGGCCAATTCATCATTGAGGACATTCAAGCAGTCATCGCTGTAAAGGATGCGGTTCATAAGATAGTACTCCTGTTCGTGTACATGCGCTCGCATATTACTATCACTAAACCCTAATTTCAAACTGTCCCGGCTGTGCTACAATTACCCTTTACCTTTGCTCACTTAAGCTGTTGCTGCGGGGTTGCCCTTGTCTGCGCTGCATATAGTTTCCAGCCAACCTGGCGGCGGCAAAACCTGCCTGGCCGGCGCATTGGCGCAATGGCTTGGTCGTCAGAACCGCTCGGTTGCCTATTACAAGCCCATTTCCGACGGGCCGGAAGCTGACCGGGATGTGGCTTTCATGGCTCAACTCTGCGCTGACCGGGAAACTGCGGCAGCGCCCCAGCCCCTTGACCGCCGGCTTTTGCCGCAGCTGACCGAAGAGCGGCGGCAGCAGATTAACGACGCCGTCGCTGCGCTGGAGGCTGCGGTTGATACGGCGCTGGTGGAATGGGCGCTGCCGGCTGCCGCCGGGGCCGATGAATACCCCGGCGGCGGGATGGCAGCGCTGCTGGCGGGCCGCCCCATTCTGCTGCTTTACCAATATGTCGGGGGTCGGCCCGCGGAAGATGAAGCCAGGGATGCCCTCGCCGCAGCCCAGGCCCTGGGCCCTAGCCTGTCGGCCTTGCTGGTCAACGTGGTGCGCCGACACCGGCAGCTGGAGACGGAACGGGAGTTGATTGCCGTCCTGCGAGCGGAGGGCCTGCCGGTGGCGGGCGCAATTCCCGAAGACCGCCGGCTGCTGGCCTTGACGGTGCAGCAGCTGGCCGAGCATTTGGGCGGCCGGTGGCTGTGGGAGCCGGCAGACCCGAACAAGTTGGTTGACCGGTTCCTCATCGGGGGCAATATCATGGACTCTGGCCCCAATTACTTTGGCCGCTACCCCGACCAGGCAGTGATTACCCGGGCGGCCCGTCCGGACATTCAGCTGGCCAGCTTAATGTGCGATACCAGGTGCCTGGTGCTGACCGGCGGGGAGGAACCAACGGAATACGTTCGGGTGGAGGCCCAAAAGCGCTCGGCGGATTTGCTGCTGGTGGCGGGCAACACTCTGGATACGGCGGAGGCCCTGGCCGGGCTGCTGAACCAGGCCCACCCCTATAGCCGGCAGAAGTTGACACGGTTCGAAAACCTGGTGGAGCAGCGCCTGGACGGCGGCCTGGGCCGGCTGGTATCCGGCCAGGCTTGAAAACCGGGAACGATAGCCATTTCAGCAGCCATTTCAGCCGAAACCCCGGTTCAGGGCTGCGCACCGGTCAGAGGCTTGCGCGGCGGCGCCAACCGCAGCAACCGGTCATCCCGGTCATCAGGCCGTCCCCGCCCGTCCCGGTTGCTGGTGGTGAAATAGAGGTAGCCGTCGGGGCCCATGACCACCGCCCGCAGTCGCCCGAAATCCCCGCGGAACAGTTCGTCCCGGGAAGCCACTTTCCGGTAATCGGGCGGCGCCAGGCTTACCCGCTGCAAGTGCGAACCCTTCAGGGCGGCCAGCACCAGGCGGTTTTCCCAGGCTGCTCCCAGGCTGCCCTTGCGGTAAAAGTCGGCGCCGGCAAGGGCAATCGTGGGCGTGAAAGACAGCGTTGGGTCGGCGTACTCCGGGCGGCCGGCTGCTCCGGTTACTGCGGGCCAGCCGTAATTCCGGCCCGGCTCCAACCGGTTTAGCTCATCATCTCGCTGGGGGCCATGCTCGGTAATGAACAGGTCTCCGGTTACCGGGTGCCAGGCAATGCCCTGGGGGTTGCGGTGTCCGTAGCTGTAGATGTAGGAACCGGCAAAGGGGTTGTCGGGCGGCACGCCCCCCTGGTCGGTGAGCCGCAATATCTTGCCGGCCAGGGAGTTCAGGTCCTGGGACAAGTCCGGCCTGGCAGCGTCTCCGGTGGTAGCGTAGAGGTAACCGTCGGGGCCAAAACGTAGGCGGCAGCCGTCGTGGCGCGCTGCCCCGGGGATAGCGTCCAGAATTACCCGGTGATTAACGCCCGCCCCCCTTTGGTCGGTAAGGCGGGCAATCCGGTTGAATAACTGACGATCACTACCCCGGTAGGTATAGCAAACGTACAGATAGCCGTTGTCGGCGAAGTTCGGGTGCAAGGCAATGCCCATTAACCCGGCCTCGGAAACGTGGGCCACCGCCAGGGCAGCATAGGGCGCCGGCTGCAACCGCCCTTTGCTGACGACTCTTATGCGGCCCGGCCGCTCGGTAATCAGTATGCGCCCGTCGGGAGTAAAAGCCAGATCCCAGGGAACTTCCAGCCCCTCCGCCACCGTTTCTACGGAAACTTCATCCCAGGCCGGCAGCGCTGCACTGCTGACCTGGTCTGAGGGGGTAGTCCGGCTGGGCGCGCTGACCGACAGCTGACATGCCAGCGCTGCCAGCAGCAGCGACAGAGCCAGCAGTTTAAGCAAGGGGCGCCGGGGCGCAAGATTAAGCAATGGAACTCCGTTTCTTCCTGCGGCAGCGGCCAATTCGGCGTCAAAGAAGGCGTCAGCCCTGGTTAAGCAGCCTGACGGCAGCGCCGGCGCCGGTCTGACCCGGGGTCAAGCGCCGGGGCAGACGCCGAACAAATGACATATAATCAGGGGCGGCCATGATTTTCCACTACTATTTTGCCTGCTGAAGTCAGCGCATTCAAGCCGTCCATAATTGAGGAGCGCCAGCTATGACCGAAACACCCATGCCTCGGGTATATCTAATCGGCACCGGCGGCAGCATCTCCTTCATTGGCGACCACCGAACCGATTTCATCAACTACAGCTACCGCAGCCGACACCTGACTGTTGAGCAAATGCTGGCCCGCATACCCGAGGCGCAGCAGATTGCCGAGGTGCTGCCCGAGCAGTTGGTGAACGTGGGCAGCGCCAGCATTGCGCCATCCCACTGGTTGGCCCTGGCCCGCCGGGTTAACGAAATCTTCAGCCAGGACCCGGCGGCGGCCGGCATCGCCATTACCCACGGCACCGCTACCCTGGAAGAAACGGCCTATTTTCTGAACCTGACGGTTAATGACCGCCGACCGGTAGCGCTTACCGGGGCCATGCGGCCGCCCACCGGCCTGGGCACCGATGCCGACATTAACCTGCTGGACTGCATTCGGGTAGCGGCGGCGGCGGCGGCGGCTGACCGGGGCGTTTTGACCGTGTTGAACAACGAAATTCAAGGGGCCCGGGACGTAACCAAGAGCAATAGTTACCGGCTGGAAACCTTCCGCTCCGGAGAGTTGGGCTGTCTGGGCTATGCCGACTCGGATGAGCAGGTAGTTTTTTACCGCAGCCCGGGCCGCCGGCATACCTGGCAGTCCGAGTTTGACCTGTCGGGCATCAACGCCCTGCCCCGGGTGGATATTGCCTATGCTTATGCCGGCGCCGATGGCCTGGTGGTAGATGCTTTAGCCGAGGCTGGCGCGGCGGGAATTGTGGCAGCCGGCCTGGGCGGCGGCGCTTCCTCTCCCGATTTTATGCTGGCCCTGAAAAACGCCCGGAGCAAGGGCATTCCGGTGGTGGTGGCCACCCAGACCGGCAACGGCCGCGTGGTGCGCACCCGGCGCTTTATTGAAGACCGCTATATTGCCGCGGACAACCTGACGCCCAAGAAAGCCCGCATCCTGCTGATGCTGGCCCTGACTCAAACCGATGACCCCGGGGAAATCCAACGGATGATGACGGAGTATTAGCAGAACGCAAACCGCTGCCGGACCCCGGCGGCCCGGCAGCGGTTTGCCGGCGGGGGGTGATTGCAAAACTTACCGCCAGGGCCGAAAATAATTATTGTTGTACCCTTGCCCAGGCATACCGGGCCGTCTGGACGGGGCCGCCCTGGTAATTCAGCCAACCCTGCCGGCGTGCGCTTTAGCTCGCCGCCTTCAAGAGTTCTTCATAATTGGCGGCTAAACTGGCAGCGGCGGAGAGTTTCAACCCGAAGCAGCCCTGCCAGGGCAAAGGCAGCGTTTGCGCCAGCAGCCGGGGGTTGGCAATGTCGGGTTTCAACCCGAAGCAGCCCTGCCAGGGCAAAGGCAGCGTTTGCGCCAGCAGCCGGGGGTTGGCAATGTCGGGTTTCAACCCGAAGCAGCCCTGCCAGGGCAAAGGCAGGGCGCTAATTATGACGCTGGCAAGGAGCAAGCCGTTGACCGCTGGCCTTACTGCCGGAGCTGTGGCCGCCGTGGTGGCGGTTCTGGTTTCGCTGCCGTTGCGTTCTCCCAGCGACGCGTTATTCAACAGCGCATCGGTGGCTCTGGCCGCCTTGCTGGCCGGAGCCGTCGCCGGCCTGCTCCGTACGCTGACCCGGCAGCGTCCGTCCGGTGGCCGGTATTTCCTGGCTCTCTGGACGGCCCTGTTCGTCCCGGCGGCGGTTCTGCTGATTCTGGCCGGGCAGTCGCAGCTGGATCATTTCATCGGGTTCGCCGCGCCCTTGTCGGTCATCATCTTTCTGGTTACCGCCTCTTTGACGCTGTTGATACCCCGGTGGCTGCCCCGGCTTCAATGGTGGGGAGCGGCCCTTGCCGTGGCGGCCGCCATAGGCCTGGGCCTCGGTTTGGCAGAACAGGGAGACCAGGAAAGCGGCGAGCTGCGCCTGCCGCCGCCAGCGTCGCGGCTGGTTCCCGGGCCGCTGCCGCCGGGAACCGCCGGCCCCCTGCCCTGAACCGGGCGAAGCTGCCGTCAGGCGATTTATTCTTAAGGGAGCGTTTATGCCTCTGTCCACCTTCTTCAATGCAGACCGAAGCCGGGGCTGCCGCCGGGTCGGAGCAAGCCTGGCTTTGCCGCTGCTCTTAATGCTGGCAGCGTTGGCTTGCAGCAGCGCCGCGCCGACGGCAGCGCCGGCTCCGACCAGCGTGGCTGCCGACCCGACGGACGCTGCGCCGCCCGAACCGGCGCCGGCGTCAATGGACGGTAAGGGCATGGCCTACGTGGTTGGCGCCGGCTCGGAAGCCACTTTCACCGTAAACGAGAAGCTGGCCTGGCTGGACCTGCCCAACGACGCCGTTATGCGCACCACCGGCCTGTCGGGTATGCTTTACCTGGACGGACAGCCTTCGGTGGTGGAGCTTGACCTGCATTCTATGACCAGCGACAGCGACCGGCGGGACCGCTATGTCCGCCAGCGAATGTTTCCCGACCACCCGACGGCGGTTTTCACCGTAATCGACTTGGGCGAATTGCCCGACCCCGTTCCGGTGGGCGAGGTGATTGCCCGGGAAGTGCCGGGTGAGCTTGCTATCGGGGGCGTAACCAGGCCGATAACGTTTGCGGTAGAAGCCCGGCTGGATTCGGCAGAACTGTTCGTTCTGGGCCGTACTGCCTTTACCTGGCAGGAACTGGACATCCCGCCGCCGAATATTCCGGGGCGAATTCAGGTTAAAGACGAGGTGCGGGTAGAAGTGCTCCTGGCGGCCCGTCCGGAGGACGCAGGGGACGGCGGCCCGTAGCCGGCGCCGGGCATCGCTGCTGGGCAAGCTGCTGTGCGGCCCAACCTTTCCGGGGACGCCGGGCTTTACTCATCATCGCCCAGGCAGGGGCAGAGGAGGGCTGGCTGAATTGCCTAACCGGGTGCTGATTGTCGAGGATGATCCCCACACTGTAGAGTTGGCGCGCCTGTATCTGGCCCACGACGGGCACCAGGTGCTTTCCGCCGCCGATGGCCGGGAAGGGCTTCGGCTGGCCCGGGAAACGGCCCCCGACCTGGTGGTGCTGGACTGGATGCTGCCCGGTATGGATGGCCTGGAGGTGTGCCGCCTCCTGCGCGCTGAATCGGACGTGCCAATAGTGATGCTGACGGCCCGGGTGGAGGAAGACGACCGCCTTTCCGGGCTGGATTCCGGCGCCGATGACTATGTGACCAAGCCCTTCAGTCCCAAAGAACTGGCCGCCCGGGTCCGGGCGGTGCTGCGCCGCGCGGGACGGGAGGATTCCGGCGGCGGCGAACTGGCCTACGGGCCGATACGGGCAAGCCTGCGGGAGCGTACGGTGCGCGCCGGCGATGCGGCAGTGGCGCTTACGCCCACCGAGTTTCGCATCCTGACGCTGCTGCTGCGGGAGCCGGGCCGGGCCTTCAGCCGGGAGCAGATTATTGAGCGGGCCCTGGGTTATGATTTTGAGGGCTTCGACCGCACGGTGGATGCCCATATTTCCAGTCTGCGCCGCAAGCTGGAGGCGCCCCTGGGCAAGGTTCGCTATATCCATACGGTTTACGGAATGGGCTACAAACTTGGCGCTGCCTAGCTGGTTCTACAGCCTCCAGTTTCGGCTGATTCTGGCTTTTACCGCCGCCCTGACCCTGGCTCTGGCCGGCGTGGGGGCCTACGTGGGCCTTGCCGCCCAGTGGGAAACAGACCGCTTCCAGGAACGCAATCAGGAGTTTCGCCTCGGCCGGGTACAGCGTATGGTGGAACGCCACTTCTCTGAAAGCAAAGACTGGGACGGTTTGCAGCCTTCTTTAGAGCAGGCCGGCTCCCTCTACGACCGCCGCTTCGTGGTTACCAATTTTGACGGTCAGGTGATGGTCGACTCCCACCATCTCCGGCGAGGAGAACGCCGTTGGGAGTTGACCCGGGGCCGCACCTTGCCCATTGTAGTTGATGACCGGCCGGTGGGCTTCCTGGTATTGTCCCCGGCCGGCCCGGCGGCCCCGGACCCTGTCCAGCCGCCAGGTTCAGCGGGGGACAGCCCGCCGGGCAATGGCCGGCCGGCGGCGGAGCTGTCCCCGCTGTCGGCCCGGGAGCCGGCCGTATCCCGGTTGACCGCCGGGGTTCGTCATTCCCTCTGGTGGGGCGGTCTGGCCGCCGCCGCCGGGGGTGTGCTGCTCCTGTCGCTGGTATCCCGAAGGCTCCTGGCCCCGGTGCAGGCCCTGAGCGTTGCCGCCCGGCGGCTGGGCCAGGGAGATTTGTCGCAGCGGGTGCCGGCCGACGGCCCCAACGAGTTGAGGCGGCTGGGCGAAACCTTTAACGTAATGGCCGAAAACCTGCAGGCCGCCGAGCAGCACCGCCGTAATCTGGTGGCCGACGTGGCCCATGAGCTGCGCACGCCCCTGTCGAACATCCAGGGCTACCTGGAGGCGGTGAACGACGGGCTGCTGCAACCCGACCAGGCCACTATTGACGCCTTGCAGCAGCAGACGGCCCACCTGGTAACTCTGGTGGAGGATTTGCAGCTGCTGGCTCTGGCCGAGGCCGGCGCCCTGAGTCTGGGCTGCCGGCTGGAATCCGTTGCCGGGCTTTTGGCCGAGGTAGTGGAGGCCTTTCGCCCGCGGGCCGAGGCCGCCGGCGTTCAGTTGCTGCTGCAAGTTGAGGCCGACCTGCCCCCGGTTACCCTCGACCGTACCCGTATCGCCCAGGTGGTGAACAACCTGCTGGAAAATGCCGTGCGCCATACCCCCCAGGGCGGAACGGCGACGGTTGCCGCGGCCACGGCCGTCGGAACCGCGCCGCCGCCCGAGGCCGGCGCATGGGTGGAAATATCCGTTGCGGATACCGGCCCCGGCATCCCGCCCGATGACCTGCCCCGGTTGTTCGACCGGTTCTACCGGGTTGACGCCTCCCGTACTCGGGCCACCGGCGGCGCCGGCTTGGGCTTAACCATTGCCCGCCAGTTGGCGCAGGCCCACGGCGGCGACATCCGGGCCGAAAGTCGGCTGGGCGCCGGCGCCCGGTTCTGCCTGACCTTGCCGGTTCAGGGGCCGAAAACCGCTGCTCGCAGCAACGCCAACGATGGAATGGTGAGATAGAATGAAATCTCTCTGGAACGCCGTCAAATCCCTGACCCTCTGGCAGGCCGCAGCCCTGGCCCTGGTTATGCTGGGCACCGGGTTGGGTGTCTGGCTCCTATACCGGAGCCAGGCTGCCGGGGCAACGGTGGAGTTAGCCGAAGACCAGCAGATAATTCCCGTTCAGTACGGCTCGATTGTCAATCAGGTCTCCACCAACGGCAACCTGGTTTTCCCGGAGCGGGAAACCCTGTCCTTTGCGGTGCAAGGCTCGGTGGGGGCCGTGCTGGCCGCTGAGGGGGATACGGTAAGTCAGGGGCAGGAACTGGCCCGCCTGGATGAGGTTACCATTGCCCTGCTGGAAGAAGCCATCGCCGAAGAACGGGTCAACCTGCTGGAAGCCAGGGAGGCTCTGGAAGATTTGCTGGAACCCTATAGCCCGACCAAGCTGGCTCTGGAGCGGGCCGCTGCCGCGGAAAAAGCAGCCGACGCCCGATTCAAGCTGCAGCAGGCCGAAGAGGAGCTGGCCGACCTGCTGGCTCCGGAATCGCCCACTGAACAGGAGCTGGCTGAACAGCGGGAACGCATCGCTGACGCCCGGTTTCAATTGCAGCAGCGGCGCGAAGAATTGGCGGACCTGCTGGCCCCGGTGTCGCCGACGGAGCAGGACATTCGCGCTCAGGAAGAGCGGGTGGCCGATGCCCGGCTGCAGCTGGAACAAGCCAGGGAAGACCGGGATACCCTCGTGCAGCGCGACTTGCGGCCCGACTACCTGGCGCAGCTGACCAGGGCTCGCCAGACCGATGCGGACGGAGCGAAGGATTTGGCCGATGTTCGGGAAGCCCTGGCCGAGCTGGAACCCTCAGAGCGGGAACTGGTGTCAGCAGTCCAGGCCAGGCTGTCCGCCCGCATTGCCCTGGACGAGGCCAACCAGGCCCTGGATGATTTCAGGGAAGCTAACCGGGATGAGTTGCTGCCCAGGCAGCGGAAGTACGCTGAAATCCAGGCCTCCCTGGAGCCGGCCCGCAATGCCCTGGCAACGCTGCAAGCGGAATATGCGCAGGGCGTCCGCGGCCTTTTGCCCAACATCCGGCGGTGGGAGCAGTATATTGAACCGCTGGAAGAGGAACTTGTCCGTTTGCGGCGCGGGCTGCTTAACCAGCTGACCGATCTGGAAGCCGGGGTAGAGCTGGCCCGGGTTGCTCTGGCCGAGGCCGAAGAAAACCTGGCGGAACTGCTTAATGGCCCCGACGCCCTGGAACGGGACGCCCTGGAAGCCCGGGCCGAGGCCATTATCGCCAACCTGGAGGTGAATGAACGGGACCGCAGCGAGCTGGAGCCGCCGGAAGTTGACCCGGCAGAATTGGCTTTGCTGGAATCCCGTATCGCTTTGGCTGAAGCCACTCTGTCGCAAGCCTCGACCGACCTGGCAGACCTGCGCGCTGAGCGGCTGGCCGCCGCCGACCAACTGGAAGTAGCTTTGCTGGAGCGGAAAATTGAACTGGCCGGGGCGACTATGACCCAGGCCACGGCCGATTTGGCCGAACTTGAAGCGGAACTGGCAACCCCGCCAGACCCCCTGGCAGTGGCTTTGCATGAGCAGCAGGTTGAACTGGCCGAGGCTACCCTGGCCCAGGCGATTGAGGATTTGGCTGAGGTAGCGCCGGAATTGCCCGACCAGTTGGAAATCGACCTGCAGCGGCAAAGGGTGGCTTCGGCCCGGGTTAAGCTGCAGGACGCTATCGACCAGCGGCAGGCCGCCTCCCTTTATTCCCCTGTTAACGGCTATGTGGCTATGCTGGATGTGGCGGTGGGCGACAAGGTGGAGTTGAACGACAACGTAATGGAGGTGGTTGACCCTACCATAATCGAGATTGACGGCATCGTCGATGAGATAGACGTTTTGTCGGTGCAGGTAGGCACCCGCGCGGAAGTCAGCCTGGATGCTCTGCCCAGCCGCACGCTGGAGGGCCTGGTTACCGAAATAGACGAGGAAGCACGGAACGAGCAGGGCGTAGTCAGCTACCCCATCCGCATTCGGGTGCAGCCGCCGGAAGGGGTGCAGCCCCGGGCCGGCCTGAGCGCCATTGCCAGCATTGTGCTGCGGGAAGAAAGCAACGTTCTGGTGGTGCCGCAGCAGGCCCTTTACGGCAGCTTCGACCAGCCGACAGTGAAGGTAATGACCGACCTGGGCATTGCCGAGCGTCCCGTCTCCCTGGGCAGCAGCGACGGCTTCTGGGTGGCCGTAGTCGAAGGCCTGGCTGAGAATGACCGGGTGTTGCTGGAAGGCGCTTCGTTCAACTCCGGCGAGTTCAGCTTCCGCCAGTTGCGTCGGACGACCGGCGGCGGCCCTGGCGGTGGTGGCCGTCGTTAAAGGCAATTGGCCGCCGCAGCGCCGGCAAAAGGTCGGCGGCCAGCCGGCGGGTTTTCCGGTTCCGCCCGACACCGGCGCCCTTGTGTCTGGCTTGAGCAGCGGGCGCCTTGCCCCGAGGCTGCGCGGTCGGCGGTATCTGGGCTTGCCGGCTGGCGCTGAAGAAAAAGATGATTGAACTGCAAAACGCAACCAAAATATACCGGATGGGCGACATAGAAGTGGGTGCGCTGCGGGGTGTCTCTCTTTCCATCCGGGCCGGCGAAATGGCGGCCATCATCGGGGCTTCCGGCTCCGGCAAATCCACCCTGATGAACATCCTGGGCTGCCTGGACGTGCCAACCTCCGGCCAATACCACCTGGACGGAGAGAACGTCGCCCGCCTGGGGGACGATCGGCTGGCGGAAATCCGCAACCGCAAAATTGGTTTCGTCTTTCAAACCTACAATCTGCTGCCCCGTCTTACCGCCCTGGCCAACGTGGAATTGCCCTTGCTCTATGGCAACGGCCATAACCGGCGCGCTCGGGCGGTGGAGGCTTTGACCCGGGTGGGGCTGGCCGACCGTACCAGGCACCGGCCGGTAGAGCTTTCCGGCGGCCAGCAGCAACGGGTGGGCATTGCCCGCGCCCTGGTAAAGGAACCCGGCATCCTGCTGGCCGATGAGCCTACCGGCAACCTGGACAGCCAGTCCAGCGAAGAGGTTATGGCCTTGCTGCAAGGGCTGAACCAGCGGGAAGGGTTGACCGTAATCATCGTAACCCACGAACCGGAAGTCGCCGCCGCCACCCGTCGGGTCATCGCCATGCGGGACGGGCTGGTAATCGACGATTCAGGAACAGCATGAACCCGCTGACCAATTTCCGCATCTCCCTGGCATCCCTGGGGGCCAACAAGCTGCGCTCCGGGCTGACCCTGCTGGGCATTATCATCGGCGTATCGGCCGTCATTGCTCTTATGGCCATTGGCCAGGGGGTACAGCAGTCCATTACCGCCAGCATTGAATCCCTGGGCAGCAACCTGCTTTTCGTCCAGCCCGGCAGCGCCAGCGTGGGCGGGCTGCGCAGCGGTTCGGGCAGCGCCGGCACGCTGACCCTGGAAGATGCCTATGCCCTGGTTGACCCGATGTTTGCTCCCTCGGTGGCAGCGGTGGCTCCGGAACTGCGCACCTCCGGCCAGGTAACCGCCGGCCGCAACAATACCTTCACCCAGATAATCGGCGTAACCCCGGATTATGCTGAGGTGCGCAACTTTCCCGTCTCGGCCGGGGGCTTTATTGCCCAGGCCCATTTGGACAACTACTCCCAGGTGGCCGTGCTGGGTTCCGAGGTGGCCAATACCCTGTTCGGCAACCGGGATCCCCTGGGTCAGTCGATACGGATTAACGGACGCCAGTTTGAGGTTATCGGCGTGCTGAAGAGCAAAGGCAGCGGCTTTCTGGGCTTGCTGGACGACCAGGTTCTGGTGCCGATTACCACCGCCTATTACCGGGTCAATTCCCGGCGCACCACCCAGGGCGGCATTACCGTGGACGCCATCAACGTGCAGATGCCCAGCGTTGCGGCGGTGGAGCGCGGCATACGGGAGGTAACCACCGTTCTGCGCCTGCGCCACCGCATAATCGGGGAGGACGATTTCATCGTTACCAGCCAGCGGGAGACCATCGAAGCCGTGGAGGAAACGACCAATACCTTCATCCTGTTCCTGGGGGCTATCGCCGGCATATCCCTGCTGGTTGGCGGCATTGGCATAATGAACATTATGCTGGTGTCGGTAACCGAGCGTACCCGGGAAATAGGCATCCGCAAGGCAATGGGAGCCAAACGCCGCGACATCCTGTTGCAGTTTATGTCTGAAGCCGTATTGCTGAGCCTGGGCGGGGGCGCTACCGGAGTGGCCATGGGGGCCGCCATCGCCGCCCTGCTGAGCGGTAGTCCCTTCCTGGGCGAAGACCCGCTGCAAACCAGCTTCAGTTGGAGCATTGCCTTGCTGGCTCTGGCGGTTTCTGCCGCCATCGGCTTGTTCTTTGGCATTTACCCGGCGATGCGGGCGGCGCGCCTGCATCCTATTGACGCCCTGCGCTACGAATAAGGAGGAGCTATGAACCGGTCGTTCCTGATACTGCTGCTGCTGGTAGCCTTTTTGGGGGCCGGCTTTGGCGGTTCCTTCGTGGGTGGTTTCATCTACGGGCAAAGTCAGCAGGAGGCCCTGGCCGAAAACCGGTTCCCGGCTTCGGGCGCTGCCGGTCGGTTCCCCGCCGGAGAACAACCGGCCGCCGGCCGGCAGGCCCAGCGGGCCGGGGCGGCCGAGCTAACCGGCGGAGCCGGTTCGGCGGCGGAGCAGCGCGGCCCCGGTGAGTCGGGGCCGGCGTTTCCCGCGGCGGAAGTGGGGGCGGTGGTTATCCCTGACCCGACAGCGGAGGCGGGCGGCCGGGCCGCCGGGTCCAGCGCCGAGTCGCCGGGCCGCCGGGGTGGTTTTGCCGTGCCGGGCGGCTTGGCCGGGACTATTCAGGACGTTGCCGGCACTGGGCTGACTCTGCTTACCGATCAGGGCCCGGTGCCGGTAAGCCTGGCTCCGGGCGCAGCGATCAGCCAGGTAACCGAGGCTGGCCGGGACAATCTGGCGGCCGGCAGCGCGGCGTTGATAGTGGGGCAGCGTCAGGATGACGGCTCCGTCTCAGCCCAGGCGGTAATCATCCTTCCCGAAGCGGCGGCCAACTGGTTCAGCAGGGGTGCGCCCGGCGGCAGCCGCTCCCGCGCCCCCTAGGTCGGCGCGTCTGATCAGCACTATCCTCATCATCAGACAACGCCGCTCCCGCGCCCCCTGGGTCGGCGCCCCTGCAACGGCCGGTTCCGGCGCTATGGCAAGGGCAGCGGCGCTGCGCCCCGCCGGAAAGGTGGCCGCTACCCGAATGTTCCTGAAATAGCCACTCCGGCAGGCTGCTCTGGTCGGCAAGGAGCGCGGAAAAAGCCCCCCATCGGGCAATCGGCGCCGGATGCGGGGCAGACTGGAACCGCCAGGCTGACGGGAAAGGCGCGGCCGCCCGGGACGGGAACTACCGGGCAGCTTCCTCAAGCATGGTTTGCAGCTCCGCGACGCTCTTGTCGCCGAAGTCCGGCTCGCCGCCGTTTATGCGGTAGGTGGGGGTGCCAAAAACGCCCAGCTCCCTGGCGGCCTGGTGTTCATCCAGCACATATTGACGGTACTGTCCCGAATCCAGGGCGGCGGCAAGGTCGTTCCAGTTCAGCCCGCACTCTTCAGCGATGGCCTGCAAAACATCCCGGCGGCCCAGGTCAACGCCCCGTTCCCAGTAAGCGCGGGCGGCGGCATGGTGAAACTCGCCGTCCCGCCCATGGTCTCTGGCGTAAGCGGTGGCCTCGTGAGCCAGGCTGGTATTGGGGGAAAGCGCAGGACGGCGCATAACAATGCCGGCCTCCCTGGCCCGTTCCTGCCAGGCCTGGGTCAACTCGGTCTCCGTCTCGCCTTCCCGCAGTGGCCGGGGTTCACCTTCAGGGGCCCGCTCCGGGGCCAGCAAATAGGGGCGCCGGTCGATTGCTGCGCCGGTGGCCGCCGCGGCTTTGTCCAGCCTGACCAGGCCGACATAGCACCAGGGTCAAGTATAGTCGTACCAAACGGTAACCTGGGCAGCGCGCATGGCATCCTCCTGCAAATGGTGGGCTGGTTTGACCTTATTGTAGCATGCAAGACCCGGAGCCGGCGTTCCGGCTGGCCCGGGAAAGAGGCGGCCGGCCCGGGTCAGCTTCCCCGGCCGCCTTGCAGCCAGACCCGGCCATCGTCGCGCAGAAAACTGTCGGCGGCATTCGGCCCCCGGGCGCCTGACGGGTAAAAATGCAGCGGCGGCGAATCTGGCCGGCTGAAGCCGTCGATTATCGGGTCAACCAGGTTCCAGGCCTGCTCAATTTCGTCGGCCCGGGTAAAAAGGGAAGCATCCCCATTGATGGCATCCAGCAGCAGCCGTTCATAGGCATCGGGCAGGGGCTGACCGCCGAAAGCCTCCTCATAATGAAACTCCAGCTCCACCTTGCGCATCTGCAACCCGGCATCCGGGGTCTTGGCTTGAAACTCCAGGTGAAAACCCTCATCGGGCTGAACGAAGATAGCCAGCGTATTGGCGGGTATTTCCTCGTTTTCGGCCAGGGGGAAGAGCATATGCGGCGGGTTGCGGAACTGAATGATGATTTCGGTGGTTTTGTCTTGCAGGGCTTTGCCGGAGCGGAGGTAGAAAGGCACCCCCTGCCAACGCCAGTTGTCCACGAAAAGGCGGAGGACGGCAAAGGTGGCGGTCTGGGAGCCGGGCGACACGCCCGGTTCTTCCCGGTAGCCCCGGTACTGGCCGGCGATGGCATGGCGCCCCACATCCGCAGCGTGGATACGGCGTATGGCGTTGAGCACCTTCACCTTTTCGTTGCGCAGCGCCTCGGCCTCAAAGGCGTGGGGCGGTTCCATAGCCACCAGGGTCATCAGTTGCAGCAGGTGGTTCTGGAACATATCCCGCAGGACGCCGGTGCGGTCGTAATATTCACCCCGCTCGTCAATCTTCAGCGTCTCGGTTACGCTAATCTGCACGTGATCGATATAGTTCCGGTTCCAGAGAGGCTCAAAGATGGTGTTGGCAAAGCGGAAAACCAGCAGGTTTTGCACCGTCTCCTTGCCCAGGTAGTGGTCAATGCGGAAAAGCTGGTTTTCCCGGAAAACCGAATGGGCCGCTGCGTTCAGCGCCCGGGCCGAAGGCTGGTCAACGCCAAAGGGCTTTTCCACCACCACCCGCCGCCAGCCCCGGGTTTCGTCGGCCATGCCGGCCTCCCCCAGGTTAGTTATGACCGGCTGGTACAGGGCCGGGGCCAGCGACAGGTAATAGAGGCGGTTGGCCTCTGCCGGCGCCGGGGCTTCAACGTCAGCCAGGCGCTGCTGCAAGTCGGCCAGGCTTGCCGGGCTGGTAACGTCTCCGTGGACGTAAAAGAGGCGGGAGGCAAAATCCGCCCACTGGGCCGCAGTGGGCGAGATGACAGTTTCCCGGTCAATGGCCTGTTTCAGGAACTGCCGGAACTCCGGGTCGGTCATATCTTGCCGGGCCATGCCGAAGATGCGCAGAGCCGGCGGCAGACGCCCCTTGCAGTAAAGGCTGCACAGAGCGGGCAGCAGCTTCCGTCGGGTCAGGTCGCCGCTGGCCCCGAATATGACCAGGGTAGTGGTTTCGCCGGCGCTGGCCGGCTGGCCGGGCGGACTCATTCGGTTAACCGGCGCACCTGGTGGCCGCCGAACTGGTGGCGCAGCGCCGCCAGCAATTTGGCGCTGAAAGGCTGGTTCTGACGGGAACGGAAACGCTGCTGCAAAGACAGGGTTATCACCGGCAAAGGCACAGCCAGATCCACCGACTCCTGCACCGTCCAGCGTCCCTCCCCTGAATCCTCCACGTAGCCTTCCAAATCGGCCAGGTCGGGGTCCTCTTCCAGGGTGTTCACTACCAGGTCCAGCAGCCAGGAGCGAACTACGCTGCCGTAACGCCAGGTATCAGCGATGCGAGGCAGGTTAAAGTCAAACTCTTTCTTGGCGGCCAGCAGCTCAAAGCCCTCGGCGTAGGCCTCCATCAGGGCATACTCAACGCCATTATGCACCATTTTTACAAAATGCCCGGCGCCCACCGGCCCGGCATGGCAATAACCGCGGTCTGCGGCGGGAGCCAGGGTCTGGAACAGAGGTTCCAGCCGCTGGAAGAGTTCCTCCTTGCCGCCAACCATCAGCGAGTAGCCTTCAACCAGCCCCCAGATGCCGCCACTGATGCCCACATCCAGCAGGTCAATTCCCAGTTTTGCCAGGGTTTCGGCCCGGCGCAGAGTATCTTTGTAGTTGGCATTGCCTCCGTCCAGGATGACGTCGCCGGTGTCAAGCAGGGCGGTCAACCGCTCAATAGCGCCCTCGGTGGGTTGGCCCTCGGGCAGCATCGTCCAGACGGCCCGCGGCGGCGACAGGTGCGCCACCAGGTTATACAGGCTTTGCGCAATTACCGCGCCATGCTCACGGCTGGCGGCCAATGCCGCCGGGTTAACGTCATAGGCAACTACCCGGTGGCCGCCGTTGGCCAGCCGTTCTACCATGTTGCCGCCCATGCGGCCCAGGCCAATCATTCCCACTTCCAAGGGAGCGCCTCCCGCTCATTTCACTGCTGAAACCCGTCATTTGAGCCGGCTGCCGTCCGGGTTGCTTCCGGCGCAAGAGGCCGGCTTATATTTGTTCCGCCAAAAGCTCCAGCGCCGCCGCCGGGTCGGCCCCCAGGTGGAGGCGAAGGGCCCGTCGTTGCCGCTGGCGCAGCGCAAACAGGTCGCCGGCGGCCTGGGCATCGGCCAGCGTACCAAAAGAGTAAGGGCAGCCGGGTATTGGTATATCCCGGTGGTGGTCGGCGGTTAATTGCAAAAACCGGCCCGAGGCCGGCCCGCCCTTGTGCAGCTGTCCGGTGGAATGGAGGTAACGAGGCCCGAAGCCGGCGGTAACGGCGATGCCGTACTTCCGGGCGCAGGCGCGGCGCAGGGCGGCCAGACCGGACGCTACTGCCGGCGTGTCCGGCAGGTAGGCCAGGATGGCCAGGTAATCCCCGGCGCCGGCCTGGGCCAGCAGCGTGGAGAGCGAGCCGTCGGTTTCCAACGCCGGCAGCCTTCCTTCGGCTTGATACTGCTCCAGCGCCCAATCGGTCATATCTTTGGCCTTCTGAACATCGGGCTGGTCAAAGGGGTGGACGCCCAGCAGGTGGCCGGCAATAGCGACGGCAAACTCCCAGCGGTAAAACTCAGCGCCCAGGTCATATCGGTCGGTCAACTCCAGGCGCATTACCGGGTGTTTCCCGGCCAGGGCCGTCATGACAGCGTCCGCGGCTGCATCGGCATCATCCGCCAGGCGCAGGTAGATGAACTGGCGGTCCGGCCCGTACTCATCCGGGGGCAGCAGCGGTTCGCCGGCCACCGGGACAATGCCGGTTCCCTGTTTGCCCAGGCTTTCTGCCAGCAGCTGCTCAGCCCAAAGGCCAAAGCCGGCCAGGGCCGGCGAAGTTACCAGGGTAAGTTTATCGCGCCCGCGCCGGGCCAACCCGCCCATTATGGCCCCCAGACGCGCGCCGGGGTTGTTGTGCGGCGAGGCAACGGCGCACTGCTCCTGCGCCGCGGCGGCCCGGGCCAGCAGCCGGCCCACGTCCAGCCCCAGCAGGGCCGCCGGCGCCAGGCCAAAGCAGGACAGCGCCGAGTAACGCCCGCCGATGTCCGGCGGGTTGAGGAAAATTCGCCGGAACCCCTGCTCCCGGCCCAGCCTTTCCAGCGCCGTCCCCGGGTCGGTAACGGCGGCAAAACGCTGGCCGGCCCGGTCAGCCCCCACGGCGGCGGCGGTTCGCTGCCGGAAGTAGGCGTACAAGGCATTGGGTTCGATGGTGGCGCCGGACTTGGAGGATACCAGAAACAGGGTACGGGCCGGGTCGATGCGCTGGTCGATGGCCTCAATCCAAGCCGGCAGGGTTGAGTCCAGAACAGCCAGTTCCGGGCAGCCGTCCCGGAAGCCGAAAGTATGGCGCAGCGTCTCCGGCCCCAGGCTGCTGCCACCCATGCCCAGCAAAACCACGTGGCGGCAGCCCTCGGCCTGCACCGCAGCGGCAAACTCCCGCAGCCCGGGCAGCGCTGCCTGCATGGTATCGGCAGCGGTCAGCCAGCCCAGCCGGTCAGCAATCTCCGCCGGGTCATCCCGCCAGACCCGGTGGTCGCCCTGCCAGATGCGAGGGATGATATTGCCCTGCGCCAGCTCGGACAGGGCAGCTGCCACGGCGGGCATATACCCGCCCAGCGATTCCCCCTGCTGCGCCGGTTCTACCATAAGCAACCCTCCGGGAAGCCAACGAAACGCCGGGACAGCGCGGTATGCCGGTTCCCCGGCGGCCGTCCGAAGCAGGTATGACCATATCGGCTCTTGCAGCTAACCATAAACGGCCTCTGGCGCTCAATCGCCACGATTACCGGTTTCATTGCTGCCCTATGCGCAACTTCAGGTTATAAAGTTCGCTGCCGGCGTCAGGGATACCCGCCCATTCGCCGCCCAGCAAGCTCGGCAGCCTTGCCCGACGTTTTACCCCTCGGCGGGCCGGTCAGAGGAATGGGCCGGGGTTGGCGACCAAAACCCGGCATCGCCGCAGCGTTCCCGCAGGGAATGCCGGGCGGCAGTTTAAGAACAGGATACCATATTCCGGTAGCGGAACCATTCGGGGCTGAACAGCTCTTCAGCAAAAGTTGACGGCGGGCCGTCAGAGGGTCGCTGACCGGCTGCCGGTCAGCGCCGGGGACGGCGGTAGTATAGTATAATACCTGGCAGCTTTTTGTCGGAGGTCAGGGGTGAATTTCTTCACTGAATCTGCGCCGTCGCCCCTTGAGCATTGGGCGCAAGTCGGGGAGCTGAAAGTCCGCTATTTAGAGTGGCTGCCTGCCGACCAATCGGCGCCTTTACCCGTCATCGCCCTGCACGGCCTGGCATCTACTGCCCACTGGTATGAACGGGTAGCCGCCCGTCTGAGCTCCCGCTACCGGATAGTGGCCCCGGACCAGCGAGGGCATGGCCAGACTACCCAGGCAGCCAGCGGCTATGACTGGCAGTCTCTGGCCGCAGACGTGGCCGGGTTGATGGATGCGCTGGGCATTGGGACGGCGGCAGTGCTGGGCCATTCCTGGGGCGGCAATGTGGCGATTAACGTGGCGGCCCGGTTTCCGGAGCGGGTGGCCCGGCTGGCGCTGATCGACGGCGGCTTTCTGGACGGCCACCTGCTGCCCGATGCCAGTTGGGAGTTGTTCCGTACCCGGTTTGCCCCGCGGCCGGTTTCAGGGAATCGCGCCGAATTTCTGGCCAGGCAGCGGGAGCAGCTGGCCCTTTGCTGGGGCGATGATCTGGAGCGGGTAGTGCAAACTATGGTGTATGAGGATGACCAGGGGCAGCTGCGGGATATTCTGCGCCCGGCGAACCATTCCCAGGTGCTGGAGGCTATGTGGGGGGAACCGCCTTCGGTTACCCTGCCGGAAATCTCCTGTCCTACCCTGATTGTGCCGGCCGGCCCGCTCCCGGAGCGGGCCGGGTCTCCGTATAGTCACATTAAGGAAGTAATGGTAGAGGCCGCCGTCCGGGCCGTCCCCGACAACCGGGTACGCTGGATTGCTGAAACCATCCACGACATCGGCTACCACAAGCCCGACGAGTTGGCTCAGGTAATCCGGGAGTTTCTGGAGGAACCGTAACCCGGCCAATCTCGTGCGGCTGCACTGGCGGAACGATGGCGTAATTTCCCGGACCAACCGGGGCCGCGTTACGAACCCCGCCCTTATTGGGTTCACGGACGGTTTCCCGGTTCACTGCAAAAGCGGGGACGCCAGAGCGGTCGCTTCTCCGCTTATTGCCGGCCGAAGCGGGCCCCGGCTTTTCAGGTTCAAGGCCTTGTCGTAAGGACGCCCCTAATCACCGGCCGGGGCCAGGCCGTCGGCCGGGGCATTCCACCCGTTTTCGCGAGCCAGGCCGTAGTTGATGGCGTACAGACGGGCGTAAACGCCATTCCGCCGCAGCAATTCCTCATGCCGCCCCACCTCTGCAATGCGCCCCTGGTCCAGCACGACAATCTTGTCGGCGCTGCGAATGGTGGACAAGCGGTGCGCAATAACTATCGAGGTGCGCCCCTTCAGCACGTGGCTCAAGGCCTCCTGAATCAGTATCTCCGTGTGGGTATCAATGTTGGCGGTGGCCTCATCCAGAATGATGATGCGCGGGTCGCCAACGATGGCCCGGGCAAAACTGATCAGCTGCCGCTGCCCCACGCTCAGGTTAACGCCCCGCTCGGCCAGCACAGTATCGTAGCCATCCTCCAGCGCCATAATGAAGTCGTGGGCGCCCACTGCTTTGGCGGCGGCGGTTACGTCCTCGTCGGTGGCATCATCGCAGCAATAGCGGATGTTCTCCCGGATGTTGCCGGAAAAGAGGTAGGGTTCCTGTAAAACCATGCTCATCTGGCGCACCAGCGACTCGCGCTTAACGTCCCGCAGGTCATAGCCGTCCACGGTAATTTTGCCCTGGGTAACGTCAGCGAAGCGGTGCGCCAGGGTTACCAGGGTGCTTTTGCCGGCGCCGGTTGAGCCGACCAGGGCCACGTTTTCCCCCGGGTGAATGTGCAGGTTAATGTCCTGCAGCACGGTTACGCCCGGCACGTAGTGGAAGCTGACCTCTTCGAAGCGGATTTCCCCCCTGATCGGCGGCATCTCGATGGCGTTGGGCGCATCCTTAACCTCCGGCTCCAGGTCCAGCAGCTCGAAAATGCGGACGCCGGCGGCCATGGAACGCTGGAAAACGCCATACTGCATAGTCAGGTGGCGTATCGGCTCGAAGAAGCGCTGAATCCAGACCGCAAAAGCCACCAGCACGCCCCATTCCAGGTCGCCGCCCTTAACCAGCAGGCCGCCGACCAGCACAATGCCGAAGCCCATACCCACGCCAATCAGCAGCTCTACCATCGGCTGCAAACCGCCGGAAAAGCGGCTGGCTTGCAGGTTGGCGTCCAGGTGTTCCCGGTTCAATTCCTTGAAGTGTGCCAGGTTTTCATCCTGACGGTTCAGGCTCTGCACCACCCTGACGCCGGTGATGTTCTGGTTATATTCGCCGTTGACCATGGCAATGGCCCGGCGGATGCGCATGAAGGAGCGGCGGGCAAAACGCTGCCAGTAACCCAGAATGAAGAACAGCACCGGTACGATGCTGAGGCTGACCAGGGCCAGCTGCCAGTCCACCACCAGCATATAGATGATGATGAAGGCCAGGGTCAATACGTCGGCCAGGGCCAGCACCAGCATCTCGAAGGTTTCCTGAAGCTGAAGCACGTCGCTCTGGCTGCGCGACATGATTCGCCCGACCGCCGTCCGGTGGTAAAAGGATGGCGACAGGTTTTGCAGGTGGCTGAACATATGAGTGCGCAGCGAATAAAGAATACCCTGCCCCACCCGGGCCATAAAGACGAACTGCAAGTAATTGGCGGCGAAGTGAACCAGGGTTACGGCCAGGAAGGCCAGGCCTACCAGGTGCAAAGGGTGCCAGCTCCGGAAATCCCCGGAACTGATGCCCTGGTTGATGCCCAGCAGAATCAGCATGGGGATGCTGGCGTTGGCGATGGTGTAGGTAAGCACGGCAATCAGGCTTTTAATCACATCGGCCCGGTAAGGCCCCATGTAAGACATAAGACGCAGCACTACCCGGTTGTTGTAAACCGACCCCAAGGCGTTGTCGTCGCTGAGGTTGTCCATGTTCGGGGAGTGGATGCCCCCGGATTGCAGGCCGCGCATACCCCCCAGCATGCCGCCGAAGCCGCCGCCCATACCGCGCATCAGTTAGCACCTCCGGCGCCGCCTGCCAGGGAAGCGTCCAGCAGAACCTCCTCCTGGGGCCTTAACTGAAGTTCGTAAATGTCCTGGTATATCCCCTGACGCTGAATCAACTCCGCATGGCTGCCCCGTTCCACAATCCGCCCCTCCTTCAGAACCAGAATCTGGTCTGCCTCGCGCACCGTGCTGAGGCGGTGGGCAATGACGAAAGTGGTGCGCCCCTTCATCACGTTAACCATGGCCTGGTGAATCAGCCGCTCCGTTTCCACATCCACGCTGGACGTGGAATCATCCAGAATCAGGATGGGCGGGTTGACCAGCACGGTGCGGGCGATGGACAGGCGTTGTCGCTGCCCGCCGGACAGAGTGCTGCCCCGCTCGCCCACCCAGGTATCGTAACCGTGGGCGAAGGACATTATCTGGTCGTGCAGCTGGGCAACCCTGGCTGCGTTGATGATGTCTTCTTCCGTGGCGCTGATAACCCCGTATGCGATGTTGTCCCGGATAGTAGCGTCAAAAAGGAAAATGTCCTGCTGCACGATGCCCACGTTGCGCCGCAGCGATTCCAGCGTAAACTGGCGGATGTCTTCCCCATCGATGGTTATCCGCCCGCCGGTAACGTCGTAGAAGCGGGGCAGCAGGTTCACAATCGTGCTTTTGCCGCTGCCCGGCGCCCCCAGGATGGCGGTTACCTGACCCGGCGCAGCGTCGATGTTGATGTTCTGCAACGCCGGAGAACGGGCGTCGTAAGAGAAGGAAGCGTTCTCGAAGCGTACACGGCCGGCGGCCCGGCCCATTTCCCGGGCGTCGGGGCGTTCCTGCACCGGAGAGCGGGAGTCCAGCACGTCGAAGATGCGGCGGCCTGAGGAGATGGCGCGGGAGAAGCTGTTGATAATCTGGGCCGAAGCCCGTATGGGGAAGGTCAGCTGGTTAAGGTAAAGAACAAACTTGGCCAGGTCTCCGGCGGTCAGGTCTCCCCGGATAATCTCCCAGCCGCCGTACCAGACAATCAGACACAGGGCGAAGGTGAAATAAAGGCTCATCCAGGCGCTGTTGGTGCCTTGCAGCCGCTCCGACTGGTAATATTCCCGGCGCAGTTCCCGGGCCTTGCGGTCATACTTGCGCCGCTCGAAGTTCTCCGCGCCGAAGGCCTTGACTACGTGAATGCCTACCAGGTTTTCCTGCAATACGGTAACCAGTTGACCGTTTACCTCCTGCACATGGAGCCACATACGCCGCAGCTTGCCGATGACCAGGGTGGAGCGCATTACCAGGAAAGGGACGAAGACCAGGCTAATCAGGGCCAGTTCCCAGTTCAGCCAGATGAGGACGCTGGTTACCGCCACGGTTCTTACCACCACTTCCAGGGAGCGAACCAGCCCCATGTTGACGAAACGGCGGATGGCTTCCACGTCGGCGGTAGCCTTGGACATCAGGTTGCCGGTATGTTCCTTGTCGTGGTAGGCAAAGCTGACGTGCTGCAACTTGTCGTAGAGCTGGTTGCGGAAGTCGTAGCTGACCAGCTGGGAAAGAGAGTCGGTGGCGTAAGTGCGGGCGAAATCGAAGAACCCGCGCAGCAGGCTGGCGCCCAGCAGCAAACCGGCCAGCAGCAGGAGCATTTGCCAGGTAAGGTTAGGGTTGGCAACCAACCGTCCCCCTTCCTCCAGCACGCCCTCTGCCACCACCAGAAGGTCGATGGATTCGCCGAAAAGCCAGGGCACTAACAGGGAAAACCCGATGGCAATGAAGAAGGAGGCATATGCCAGAATCAACCGCGTCCGGTAATGGTAGGCCATACGGGTAATTCTTAACAATATGCTCATTTAACTGTCTCGTGTGGCGCTGAATAGCCGGGCCGGCGCCGGAACTATGGCCGGAACTATGGAAGATACGCTGCCCGACCGGGGTAACTGAACGAAGCGCTATGGCCGCCGGGCGGAATGCTGCGCTGACCTTTAACTCCGGAGGGCAAGGAGGACTGACGGGCCAGCCGGCGCAACGGGAAGGCTGCGGAGATAATAACCCGCAGTTAAAGATAATTCAATAGATATTTAATTGCGTTTAATAATACTCAAGTTATTGCCGGCGGTGTTACATCCGCTCCGGGGCGCCCATGTTCATCAGCGCCAAGGCCCTGCGGAACACTATCTGCGCCGATTCCACCAGCTTCAAACGCGCCAGGGTCATAGCGCCATCTTCGGCATTGGCCGAAATTACACGGCAGTTTTCGTAGAACCAGTGAAAGGCAGTAGCCAGTTCCATGGCATAGTGGGGCAGGTGGTGCGGTTCCAGGGTGCGGGCCATCTGGTCCACCAGCTCCGGCAGCCGGAGCATCGTCCGAATCAAATTCAGCTCATTAGGGTCGGCAAGGAGGGAAACATCCCCGCCGCTCCAGTCCATACCCCGGCTGCGGGCCAGGTTCAGGATGCCGGCGTTGCGGGCATGGGCGTACTGAATGTAGTAAACCGGGTTTTCCGCAGATTCCTTCCTGGCCAGTTCCAGGTCAAATTCCATTTGCGTAGAGGGAGCGCGGGCCAGGAAGAAGTAGCGGCAGGCATCAACGCCCACTTCGTCAGCCAGCTCCCGCAGAGTAACAAACTCGCCGGTTCGCTTGGAAGCGCGCACCACCGCGGCGCCTTGCTTCAAGGTAACCATCTGAGAGACAAGAACGGTCAAATGCTCCGGCGGCACGCCCAGGGCGGCAACGGCAGCTTTCATCCGGGGCACATGCCCCTGATGGTCGGCCCCCCAGATATCGATGACCCGCTCAAAACGGCGGCTGACGAACTTGTTGTAATGGTAGGCAATGTCCGAGGCGAAGTAGGTAGGTTCGCCTGAAGAGCGAACTACCACGTTATCCTTGTCATCCCCCAGCATAGTCGAGTTGAACCAGAGGGCGTTATCCCGTTCAGACAGGTAACCCTGCTCCCGCAGCCGGCCCATAGCCTGGTCATACTCCCCGGAAGCGTACAGATCCCGCTCGCTGAACCAGTGGTCGAAGGTTACGCCAATCTGCGCCAGGTCTTCGCGAATCAGGGCCACCATCTTTTCCCGGGCCAGGTCGCCAATTTCCCGGAGCGCCGCCGCCTGGGCCATTGCCAGGAAGCGGTCGCCTTCCGACGCAGCAATCTCCCGGCCCAGGTCGGCAATATACGCGCCGGCATAGCCGTTGGCGGGAAAATCGGCCTCCTGCCCCAGAGCTTCACGGTATCGGGCATAGACGGAGCGGTAAAAAGCGTCCATCTGGGCGCCGGCGTCGTTAACGTAATACTCCCGGGTAACTGCGTAGCCGGCGGCCTCCAGAGTATTGGCCAGAGCGCTGCCCAGAACGGCCCCCCTGGTATGGCCCACATGCACCGGGCCGGTGGGGTTAACGCTGACAAACTCCACCATAACCCTTTGGCCCTTCCCCGAATCCACCCGGCCATAGTCGCTGCCGGCCTGCCGCACCGTTTCCACCTGCTGCTGAACCCACTGGTCTGCCAGGTAAAAGTTGACGAAGCCGGGCGGGGCGGCGGCAACCCGGCGTACTTCCGGGGCCGAAGGGAGCAATTCCACCAGCACTTCCGCCAGTTCCATCGGGTTAATGCGGGTCGCCCGGGCCAGACGCAGCGGCAGACTGGTAGCAAAATCGCCGTGTTCCGGGTTCCCGGGGCGTTCAATCAGAATGTCGGGCATCGTTTCCAGTTGCAGCATTCCCTCGCGACGCGCCCGGTCAACGGCTGCCACTACCAGCTGCTGAATGGTATCTCTTACTAAAACCGAAGCCATTCCCCTAGCCCTTTCACCTAATCTGGTTACAGCTACCCGCCATTTATACTAGCACAAAGGGACTTGCCCTGTTCATTCACCGATTCACCCGGGAAACGTCAGATTGTTGCGGAGCGCAGTCGCGGGTTCTGACCGCCGGGCCGCCCCGGTCGCCGACCGTCGGCCCCTGACCGATGGCAGCCTTTTCAGTCCCGGTCGGCCGGCACAGGATGGTTTATACTTTAAGGGCAGGCTGTCGGGCAGGAGTTTATGACTGGTACAACCGATTTATTGCCGCTGCTGGCGCAAGGGGCCGCAGAGTTGGGCCTGACCTTGTCCCTGGCGCAGCTGCAGCAATTCGAGCTTTATTTCCGGGAATTGGCTGACTGGAACCGTCGGGTGAACCTTACCTCGGTGGCCGACTATGAAGGGGTGCAGGTGAAGCACTTTCTGGATTCGCTGACCCTGCTGCCGGCCCTGAATGGCCGGTTGGCCGATGGCCTCCGGGTGGTGGACGTGGGAGCCGGCGGCGGCTTTCCCGGTCTGCCCCTGAAACTGGTCTTTCCGCAGATCCGCCTGGCCCTGGTGGAAGCCACCGGCAAAAAGGCCGGCTTTTTGCGCCACGCAGCCCGGTCGCTGGGGCTGGAGGGCGTGGAAGTTTATACCGGGCGCGCTGAGGAGTTGGCGCATCGACCGGAACTGCGCGCCGCCTTTGACCTGGCCCTGGCCCGGGGGGTGGCCCGCTTGCCGGCCTTGCTGGAATATACGCTGCCCTTTGCCAAACCCGGCGGACGGGTTGCAGCGTGGAAGCACGGCGGCGATAACCTGCGCGCCGAGCTGACGGCGGCGCGGCGGGCCTTACGTTTGCTGGGTGGCCGGGTGGAGTCGATTCATAAGGTTTCCGCTGCCGGACTTACCGATAACCGGGTGGTGCTGCTGGTTGGTAAAACCCGGTCCACGCCGGAGGCCTACCCCCGTCGGCCGGGAACCCCGACCCGGCAGCCCCTGTGAGGCGGCGGGCCGCTGTGGAAAACCGGCCGCCGCCTGCTATGGGCAGGTTGACCGGGTCCCCTTAACCTGATTCGCACTTGACAACTGAGGAGGAACGGCTATGACCACCATGGTTACCGGGGGCAATGGCCTTATCGGTTCCCGCATCATCCGCAAACTGCAAGAGCGGGGCGAAGCGGTGGTGTCCTTCGACCTGACGCCGCCGCGCAGCGCCCTGCCGCTGCACCGCCATCTGGCCGATGTCCCCTTTTATCGGGGCGATATTACCCAGCTTCCCCACCTGCTGGAAGCGGTCAATGTTCACCGCGTCCGGCGCATCATCCACATGGCGGCGCTGCTGCCGCCGGACACCGAAGAGCGGCCCCATTTTGGTATGCTGGTCAATATTCAGGGAACCAACAACGTATTTGAGGCTGCCCGATGGGCCAGTATTGAGCGGGTGGTTTATGCCAGCTCAATTGCGGTTTACGGAGTGCAGGAAACTTTCGGGCAGCGCCCCCTGACCGAGGATGACCTGACGGCCCCCATTAACGTTTACGGTATGACCAAGGCGGCTAACGACTTTGCCGCCGGCAAATACCGGGAGCGTTATGGCCTGGACTTGCGGGGCATTCGCATCGGGACGGTTTTCGGGCATGGCCGTACCACCGGCATGACCGGTATGATTGGTGGTTTGCTGCTTTCCCGGCCGGCTGTGGGGGAGCCGGTTGTTATGCCTTTTTCCCCCGATGAAGCCTCGCCCATGATTCATGCTGAAGACGCCGCCGAGATTTTTGTGCAGGTGGCCCTGGGCGACCAACTTAACCATTTCATTTACCTGACCGGCGGGCATCTGGCTACCATCGGGGAGATGGCCGACCTGGTGCGCCGTTTTATACCCGAGGCCCAAATCAGCGTCGGCTCCCGGACGCTTCCCCACGTTTACCTGGTGGACAACAGCCGAATGCTGGCCGATCTGGGCTACGAAATGGCCCCTCTGGCGGTGCGGGCGCTGGAACACCTGAATGACGCCCGGGCAGAGGCCGGTCTGGAACCAATCAGCGGCTGAACTGCGCTCCGGCCGGAACCATCGGAACCGGCTGGCCCGGTCGCAAGGCGGGACCGGCGCCTGCGAGAACCTGACCCGGCTATGCCCGCCCTGCAATTGTGGAAAAACGGAGCCGGCTTACGCGGGCCGGGTTGCCGGCCCGCAATCGGGCCGCCCGCGCATATGCGAAACGAAAGCAGCCGGCGGATGGGCCGGGCCGCCGGCGGGCGCCGGCGATAAGGGGCAAGGGCCCGGTTGCCGGTTAGCTGCCGCCGTTGGGTCAGGCGGTAACCGTCGCCGCCGGCCATAAAAGGCAAGGGGTGCGCCCGGGGCAAACCGGCCCCTTTAACCGTCCGCCCTTCCCGCCCCGTTCAGCATGGCCGGCAGCTCCAGCAGGTGGGCTGCCTGGTAGTCGGGAGCCTTCAGCGTCGGGTCGAGGGCCGCGCCGCTGCGGTTAACCCACACGGTACGCATCCCCGCCTGACTGGCGCCATACACGTCCTCATACTGTCGGTCGCCCACATACACCGCTTCCCCGGGCTCCACCGCCAGCCGGCGCAGTAAGGTCAGGAACAGTTCCGGGTTGGGCTTATAGCACCGGGCGCCCTCGGAGGACATAGTGGCGGAAAAGGGAAAATCGAGCCGTTCCAGGGGCGGGTCAAGAAAAACGTCATCGGCGTTGGACAGAACCGCTGCCGGCCAATGCTGCGCCACGGCAGCCAACGCCGCAGACACCTCCGGGTAAGGGGCGCGGCTGCCCATATCCCGAATCCAGTAGTTGGCGGCGGCGGCGGGATCCCCGGCCAGGTTCAGCGTGCGAAAGGCCCGGGCAAAGGCCGCTTCCCAGGCGGTAGAGTAGGATTGAAATGGAACGCCCGGTTGGCTGCGGGTAGTGCGGAAACCACCGCAAGCCTCCAGCCATGCCCGGTTCAGGTTTTTTACGCTGACGTCCAGTTCCTGCTGTCGGATGATAGATTCCATGGCCGCATTCCAATGGGCCGGGGTGTCCTGAAAAAGGGTGCCAAAGGCGTCGAAAACCACGGTGGCAAGTTTGGGCATCGGTGAGTAACGTCCCCTTGCGGTTATTCTGGCCGGGCAGCGGCGTAACAGTCGGGTTCAGACTGACGGCGGGCGCACCGGAATACCCCGGCGGCTCAGGTACTCTTTGGCCTGGGCGATGCGGTAGGCGCCAAAATGAAAAATAGAGGCGGCCAGTACGGCGTCGGCCCGCCCCTGCTCCAGGGCGTCGTAAAGGTGTTCCAGGCGGCCGGCCCCGCCGCTGGCGATAACGGGAACCGGCGCTGCTCCGGAAATGGCGGCGGTCAACTCCAGGTCATAGCCGTTCAGCTGCCCGTCGGCGTCCATACTGGTCAGCAGCAACTCCCCGGCGCCCCGTTCCACCGCTTGCGCAGCCCACTTTGCTGCGTCCATACCGGTGGGGTTGCGGCCCCCGTGAGTGTATATTTCCCAGCGAGACTGGTCATCCAGCGCCAGGGCTGCGTCCACCGCCGGACGGGGGCTGCCGGACGGGGCTGCGGCAACCCGTTTGGCGTCGATGGCCACCACGATGCACTGGCTGCCGAACTGGGCCGCCCCCTTTCCGATGATTTCCGGGTTGTGGATGGCCGCGGTGTTGACCGATACCTTGTCGGCGCCGGCGTTAAGCATTCGCCGCACATCCTCCAGGGTACGGATCCCCCCGCCGACGGTGAGGGGGATAAAAACCTGCTCGGAAACCCGCCGCACTACGTCCACCATAGTATCCCGGGAATCGGCGCTGGCGGTAATATCCAGAAACACCAGCTCATCCCCTCCCTCCCGGTCATAAAAGGCGGCCAACTCCGCCGGGTCGCCGGCGTCCTGCAAGTTAACGAAGCTGGCGCCCTTAACCACGCGGCCGGCGTCCACATCCAGGCAGGGAATAATTCGTTTGGTCAGCATAAGCAGGTCAAGTCCCCGGTCTCCGGTTATAGCGCCCCTGGCAGTATAACACCGAAAAGCCGCTGGCGAGAGTATGGCGGCCAAAGCCATGCAGAACAAAAACCGCCCCGTACCTTTGCCGGGCCATACCGGAACCGGTTAACGGCCCGGCGCCGGGCCGTCGGACAGATACAGCAATGCCGGGAAAGGTTCGGGCGAGGCCGTTCCCTGACGCGGATGCCGGAACAAGCAAGTGTTCGGGGATGAGCGGGCAGCTGCGGGGGCAATCCGGGCGGTTAAAGGGCGCCGCCAGGGGGCAAACAAAGGTGCCGAGGGACAGACTCGAACTGTCGACACCGGCATTTTCAGTGCCGTGCTCTACCACCTGAGCTACCTCGGCAGGTGTTTAATATATTAAATCCCCGGCCCCGGTCTGTCAACCGTCTCCAGCGTCCGGCATTCCCAACACATGTTGGGAATGCCGGACAGCGCTGCGCTCCCATGGGCAGATTGCCCGGCCAGTCCGCCCGGGCGGACTTTGCCAGCGGCTTGGGGCAACTTTCGGTAAAGCCCTGCGCCGGCAGGGAATCGCGGCTTGGGGATACCTTTCAGCTATCAGCTGGCCGGGCGGACTGCTTCCGACTCCCTCCAACAGGTAGAGGCTGGCATGGTGAGGCGCCGCCGGGCCCGAAGCCTTGTGCCTCTCCCCCAACAGGTAAAGGGCTGGCCTCGCCCCTTGGTTTCACCGCAATAACCGGCAAGGGCAGCCAGCCGGTTTCAGTATTGCCCGGCGCCGGCGGTTACATGCTGGTCAGCTCACCCCCTGGCTGGTTCCTGGCTGCGGGCCGACCGGGACGCCTGACGGGTATCGGGCCTAACCAGGCATGCCCGCCGGCCCGCCGGTCAGGACGGCCTACCGCCGCCGGTACAGAAGTACCCCGCCGATAATCAACAGCGCCACCACCGCTAACCCGCCTATTCCCCACAGCAGCCAATTGACGCCGCCGGAGGGTTCCGGGGGCTGCACTGCCGGCGGTTCCGTTGGCTGGGACGTTGGCTGGGGCGGTACTGGCGTCGCCGTTGGTTCCGCCGCTGCCATTGCCGGCGAGGCCGTCGCGGCGGGCGTCGCCGTCGGCGCCGGACGCACTGCCTCCAGGGAAGAATCCTGCCACCGGGGCGTGGCCGTGGCGGTCGGGGCCGGGGGCGGCAAGGTTGGCGTCGGCGACACCCTTCGGCTTGCCGTCGGCCCGGCGGTCGGGACAGGAACCGAGGTCGGCGTATTAGTCGGGGCCGGCGTGCTGGTGGGCGTCGCCGGGACGGTGGCCGCCGGCGTATTGGTGGGCGGAACCGTTGGCGCGGCTGTGCTGATGGGCGCGGCTGTAGGCGTCATTGTCGGCGCGGCTGTGCTGGTGGGCGCCGGCGTGGGCGTATCCGTCGGAACCGGGGTCGCCGTCGCGGTTGCCGTCGGCGCAGCGATGGCCGCAGCCCCTCGGTCCGGGGCAGTCTTGCGGACACCCTGGACAACACGGGGGCTTTCCGGCGTGGGCGTAGGCGTGTCGGTGGGGGTACTGGTAGGCGTGGGCGTGGGGGTATCGGTAGGGTTATTGGTAGGCGTAGGCGTGTCGGTGGGGGTATTGGTAGGCGCGGGCGTGTCGGTGGGGTTATTGGTAGGCGCGAGCGTATCGGTAGGGTTATTGGTAGGCGTAGGCGTGTCGGTAGGGTTATTGGTAGGCGTAGGCGTGTCGGTGGGGGTACTGGTAGGCGTGGGGGTATCGGTGGGGGTGCTGGTAGGCGTGGGCGTGGGTGTATCGGTGGGGATGGTGGTAGGCGCGGGCGCGGGCGTATCGGTGGGGGTATTGGTAGGCGCGGGCGTGTCGGTGGGGGTATTGGTAGGCGCGAGCGTATCGGTAGGGGTATTGGTTGGCGTAGGCGTATCGGTAGGGTTATTGGTAGGGGTAGGCGTGTCGGTAGGGGTACTGGTTGGCGTGGGCGTATCGGTAGGGTTATTGGTAGGCGTGGGCGTGTCGGTGGGGGTACTGGTTGGCGTAGGCGTGTCGGTAGGGTTATTGGTAGGCGTGGGCGTGTCGGTGGGGGTACTGGTTGGCGTAGGCGTGTCGGTAGGGTTATTGGTAGGCGTAGGCGTGTCGGTAGGGTTATTGGTAGGCGTGGGGGTATCGGTAGGGTTATTGGTAGGCGTGGGGGTATCGGTAGGGTTATTGGTAGGCGTGGGGGTATCGGTAGGGTTATTGGTAGGCGTGGGGGTATCGGTAGGGGTACTGGTGGGTGTGGGCGTGTCGGTGGGGGTGCTGGTGGGTGTGGGGGTATCGGTAGGGTTATTGGTAGGCGTAGGCGTATCGGTGGGGGTGCTGGTAGGCGTAGGCGTGTCGGTGGGGGTGCTGGTAGGCGTAGGCGTGTCGGTGGGGGTGCTGGTAGGCGTAGGCGTGTCGGTGGGGGTGCTGGTAGGCGTAGGCGTGTCGGTGGGGGTGCTGGTAGGCGTAGGCGTGTCGGTAGGGGTACTGGTAGGCGTAGGCGTGTCGGTGGGGGTGCTGGTAGGCGTAGGCGTGTCGGTGGGGGTGCTGGTAGGCGTAGGCGTGTCGGTGGGGGTGCTGGTAGGCGTTGGTGTGTCGGTAGGGGTGCTGGTAGGCGTAGGCGTGTCGGTGGGGGTGCTGGTAGGCGTAGGCGTGTCGGTAGGGGTGCTGGTAGGCGTAGGTGTGTCGGTAGGGGTGCTGGTGGGTGTGGGCGTATCGGTGGGGGTGCTGGTAGGCGTGGGCGTATCGGTAGGGGTGCTGGTAGGCGTTGGTGTGTCGGTGGGCGTTGGTGTGGCGGTGAAGGTGTGTTCTATACTAACATTCCCGCAACCAATGGCTCGAATCGTGAGCTTGTATCCGGTTCCTGAGGTAAGCCCCGTCGCGGTGAAACTTCCAGGACTCGAGTATAAGCCCTCCCCAGGTGAGGCTCCGTTTAAATCAACGGGGTTACCCACAAAGTCGTCTTTTCTCAGTATGATGAAGTGAGTAGGGGATGTGCAGCCCGGCCCTTTCTGCCAGGTTATGGTTGCTCCGGTGCCGGCGCTGTTGACGACTACCTTGGTGACGCTCGCCCCCATGGATCCCTGCGCGCTCACGGCCGGCGGCGACGCCGCTTCATAGATTAGGAAGACAGCAACAAGCGCCAGTACCATGCTGGCGGCGACGGCGGCCGCGTCCCTGGTTAGGAAGGAAGGCAACATTGGCAACCCTCTTCTGGCCTGAAACTCGGGGGGGGGGGGGGGGGGGGGGGGGGGGGGGGGGGGAATTATTCCGGAACCGGAGCAGTGGCTGCCCTTATCTGCCATAGTTTGCCTCGTCAGGTTATACCGGTAAGGTTGAAGCAGGCCTTCCTGTCGGGGGAACTGCGATTGCCTACTTTAGCAGAAAAGTTCCGGGAAAGAAATATCCCTGTTCCGGTGTTCTTACGCGCTTCGGTATTAAAGCAAGACATCCTGGCCGGTTGATTTCCCGGTTGACTCTATTCTGCGCCGGTATCAACACCCGTTGGGAATACCCAGCGTCCGGGCAAATATTGGCAGCCGATAGCCGGCCAATCCGGTTTGTGATACTATCTGCCGGTATTCGGCAGGGCCATAGTCCCGCCGGCGAGGGGCCGCCAGAGGCTGCTTTGCTTTATTCGCTTTTAAGTTACGGCGGCCGGTTGGCTTTGGGGGTGGGCATGGCCCTGGTGATGGCGGCCCTGGGGGTAATTCTGGCCCGCATGGGGCTGCTGCTTTTCGGGTTAACTTCGTGGCTGGCCTGGCTGACCCTGCTGATTGCGGGCGCCGGCGTTGGCGCCGGCCTGGGCAGCGCCGGCGCCTGGCTGGGGCTTAAGGGCGCCGGATTACGGTTTGCGGCGGCCCTTGCCACCCTTGCCCTGGCCGCCGGCATTGGCGGCAGCTGGTTCGCCTATCAGTTCGGGGCCGGCGTAGAACCGGCATGCTGCGCTTCGCCCGATATGGGCCCGATTGCCTATGCTGTTCTGGGGGCCACCGTGGCGGCGAACCTGGCGGCGTTAATAGCCGGCGCTGGCGGACAGAGCATTCTGCGCGCCTGGCGACGCCGGGGGCAGCCCACCGGCCTACCCCGGTTTCTCGGCCAGCAGGAATAAGAAAGGAATAATAAAAGGGATAAGAGCAGCAGTTGCTGCGCTGCGCCGGTCGCCCTGACGGATTTCCCGAGCCGTTCAGGAACGGCAGCCGGCATCGCGGAAAGATTGGGAGCCTGGCGGGCAGCCGGGAAACCCCGGCGCAATCAGCCCGCCACCGCAGGAGGACTGAGGGTGCAAAGGTTCATCATCCGGCGCTTGCTGATTACGGTTATCACCCTTGTTCTGGTATCCCTGATTGTTTTCGTCATGGCCCGCGCCTCGGGAGACCCGCGGACTTTGCTGCTGGACGATTACGCCAGCACCGAAATGTGGGATGAACTGGGGCGGGAACTGGGGTTGGACCGGCCGCTGTATGTTCAGTATGCCATTTTCCTGCGCAGCGCTCTGCTGCTGGATTTCGGCGATTCGGTGATTGACAACCAGCCGGTAACCGATACCATCCTGGAACGGCTGCCGGCAACCTTGCAGCTGGGGGCCGCCGCCTTCATCTTCTCCCTGGTGGTGGGCATTCCCCTGGGCATTCTGTCCTCCGTCAAGCGGGACAGCTTATGGGACCAGATAGGCAAAGTGGTTGCCTTGCTGGGCCAGTCCATGCCCCCCTTCTGGCTGGGCATCATGCTAATCTTCTTCTTTGCCGTAATGCTGGGCTGGGCGCCGCCCTCGGGTCGCTACGACTGGAACAGTTTTGTGCTGCCGGCGGTTACCCTGGGCTGGTTCACCGTGGCCGCCAATATGCGCATTGTGCGCTCTGCCATGCTGGACAGCCTGGACACCGAATACATCAAGCTGGCCCGGGCCAAGGGCGTCAACGAAACGCAAATCATCTGGAAACATGCCCTGAAGAATGCGGTCATTCCGCCCCTTACCTTTATGGGCATTACCCTGGGCACCCTGGTAACCGGCTCCATCGTGGCCGAGACGGTTTTTGCCTGGCCGGGCATCGGGCTGCTGGCCTTTGACGCCCTGCGCCAGTCCGACTACTCGCTGCTGCAAGGCATTGTGGTATTCTTTGCCGTAATGTACCTGGGCACTTCCCTGCTGGTGGATATATTGTACGCCTACCTGGACCCCCGGATACGCTTCAGCTAGCGGCCAAGGAGGATTAGCCCGTGGCTAACAGCATTCTGGCAACCCGCCCCGCCTCCTCCAATCCGGCCTTGCGGGTCATCAGAAACTTGCGACGCCGGCACATTATTCTGGCCGTTTCCGTGTTTCTGCTGGCGCTGGTGGCCGGCACCGGCATCTTTGCCAACTGGATTGCGCCCCACGACCCGCACAGAGGCGTTTTGGCTGATCGGAAGCTGCCGCCGGCCTGGCTCGACGAGCGCACCACCAGCAAAGCGGTGGTTGAGTTTCCCCAACCGGGTATGAGCCACCAGCAAATATCCATCTCCCGGGCCCAGCGCATTGACCGGAACGCCGCCCTCGGCGACCAGGTTACGGTGGTGCTTCGGGAAGGCGGAACCAGTAAATACCTGCTGGGCACCGACGACCTGGGCCGGGATGTGTTAAGCCGGATAATCTACGGCGCGCGCATTTCCCTTATTATTGCCGCCGTTACCCTGGGGGTTGGGGGCGCCATTGGCACCGGCCTGGGGTTGGTAGCCGGCTATTTCGGCGGCCTGGTGGATGAGCTGCTGATGCGCGTCGTGGATATTTTCCTGGCCCTGCCCCTGGTGCTGGTGGCCCTGGTGCTGGTAGTGGCGGTGGGGCAGTCCTTCTTCATTACCACCGTAGTGCTGGTGCTTTTCATCTGGGTGCGGTTCGCCCGCCAGATTCGCGGCGAGGTGCTGCAACTGAAGACGATGGACTACGTTTCCCTGGCCAAAGTGGCTGGCGCCTCTACGCCGCGGATCCTCTGCGTACACCTCTTCCCCGGCGTTATCAACACGCTGATTGTGGTAGCCACGCTGCAAGTAAGCATCGTCATCCTGGTAGAATCCACCCTCAGTTTCCTGGGCGCCGGGGTGCCGCCGCCCACGCCGGCCTGGGGTTCCATGGTGGCCGATGGAAGGGACTTTCTGGCCGACGCCTGGTGGATTTCCACCATGCCCGGCGCAGCCATTCTGCTGACCGTGCTGTCGCTGAACCTGTTCGGCGACTGGCTGCGCGACCGGCTCGACCCCAAGCTGCGCCAGTTGAACTGAAGGCTTTGCGCCGGCGGCAAACCCCTTTCCGGGCGGCTATCCGCAAGCCGATGGCCGGTTGCTATCAGAAACGAAGGAGCAGGATTATGCAGCAATTAACCGGCAGTGTCTTTGCCGAAACCCGCATTCGGGGGTGCAATCACGGCTTCGTGGTAACCTCTGAAGGGGTGGTGATGATTGACAGCCCCCAGAAGCCCAGCGACGCTCTGAAATTGAAGGTGGAAATCGCCAGGCACGGGAAGCTGCTTTACATTATCAACACCGAACCCCACGGCGACCACTGGACCGGCAATGCCTACTTTGATGTTCCGGTAATTGCCCACGAAGGCGTGCGTCAGCGCATTCTGGATACCAACCTGACGGAACATGTGGCGCGGGTGGCCGGCATGGGCCCCGAGGAGCCGGCCCTGCTGGAGAATTATGCGCCCAATGCCCCGGTGATAACCTTCCGCAACGGCATGACCCTCCACGTAGGCGACCATACCTTTCAGATGCTGCATATGCCCGGCCATACCCTCTACCAGGCTGCCATCCTGATTAAGGAAGAGGGCGTGGTCTTCACCAGCGACAATATCTTCCACCGGGTGCAAACTTATATTCAGGAGGCTAACCCGGACCAGTGGCTGCGGGCCCTGGAATCGCTGCGGGCCCTGGATGAAGAGGTGTTCATCCCAGGACACGGCGCCCTGTGCGACAAGTCTTACCTGGATGAGCAAGGGGAATACATCCTGGAATGGAAGGAGTACGCCCGTCAGGCGGTGGAACGGGGCATGACCAGGAATGAGGCCATCGAAAACCTGACCGACCTGACCGACCGCTACCCTATGGATGTGGGACAGGACGGCACGTCGCCCCGGGTAATGCGGATGAACGCAGCCAATCTGTGGGATTACTGGACTAAATCGGGGATTCACGCCGCACGGCCCGATTAACGGCCCGGGCCAGCTGCCCCGGCCGCCGCCCCGGTTATCGCGAGGGCCGGTTGAAGGCTCTCCTTTGCCGCCGGATAACTTACCGCCGGCCGTTTACGCAGCAAACGGCCGCGCCGGAAGAACGCCGGAAACCGGGCCGGAAGCCGGCCGGAGAATTGCCAGGGGGCTATAATTCCGGGGGCGGTCGGCAAACCGGCTGTTGAATATTGTTGCGCCAATTCGCGCTTCAGGCTGCCGGTTCGCCGCAGGATGTAAGGCGGAATGACCGTGCCAGTTAACGGAATGGGGTTATAGCGCCGGCGGCCGGGGAACCGGCCTTGCTGGAAGAAATAGTGGTGGCTGACCCGGGGCCGGGCGCGGTTCCGGTGCGGATTCAGGCCAGCGGCGTTGGCTATACCGACCGGCGCTGTAAGCTGGGCAAAATTACCAGGGGTTTCCTTTGCGGCAAGGCAGTTGCCGCAGCCCGCCCGGCAGCCTAGCCTCCGTAAAGGCGGGCAGCCCCGGACTCCGGTATAAAACCGGAGAATAACTCCGGGTGGATCAGTTCGGCCATTATCTCCAGGCCGGTAACCAGGCGGGGGCCGGAGCGGCTGGTATAGGCTCCGGCGTCAATGGCGTAAACCCGATTGTTCCGCACTGCGGGCAGCGCCGCCCATTCTTCCCGGCCCGAAAGCAGCGGCACATCCTGCAGCGCCCGTTTAACGTCGAAACCGCAGGGCATCAGGATGATAACCTCCGGCTGACTGGCGGCTACCTGCTCCCATTCCAGGCGGAAAGAGCCGGTCTCCTTATCGCCGAAGCAATTGACGCCGCCGGCCAGTTCCACCAGCTCCGGCACCCAGTGGCCGCCGCACATTAAGGGGTCAACCCATTCCAGGTGCAGCACGCGGGGCCGGTGGGCCACCTCGGCGGTTTGCGCCGCTACGGCATCGATGCGCCGCTGCATCCGGTCGGTTACCTCCCTGGCGGCCGCCCGGGCGCCGGTGGCCTCCCCCACCCGGCGAATATCCTCCAGAACGTCGGCCAGGTATTGGGGGTCCAGGGAAATAACCTGTGGCTGCTTGGGAAGGCTCACGCTCACCTCGGCTACCTGCCGGGAAGAGATGGCTCAAACCTCGCAGATAGCCTGGGTCAACAGCAGGTCAGGCGCGGCGGCCTCCAGCGTCGGTTGGTCGATTTCATAGATACCCAGGCCCTGTGCCAGCCGCTCCGAAATAACCCGGCTGATTTCCCCACTGCTGGGCTGCGGCTCCATACCGTCGAACACGCTGCGCACCACCCAGGGTTTATTCCTGGCTGCCGCCGGGTAATCACACTCGTGGGTAACCCCGAAAAGCTGTTCCTGCAAACCCAGAACGTAAACAATCTCGGTAGCGCTGGGCAAAAAAGAGCAAATACGCATTCCCGCCTCCTGCAAGCCGGAACCTGGTTCCGGCCTCTTTATTCTACACTTGAACCCTGGCCGGAGTCTGCTGCATCGGAAGATTTGCGCCCGGATTCGGAACCTGGCGAGGCCGGGGGCGGCTCTTGGTCAATGCCGGCCCCGCCCGATTCGCCGCCCTCCGGGTCGCTATCGTTCAGTTCATCGGGCCCCAGGAAAGTGCGCCGAACCGTAGCTTCCAGGACGCCATGCATCTGAAAGGCGGCAAAAGCTACGCCGGCGGTTACCCCCAAAAGGATGAAGGCAGGAACCGGCGCCGCTATGCTGCCCAGCAGCAGCAGATGAGCGATAAGGGGTATGCCCCAGATGGCCGGCAGAACCATTATTACAATCAGGATGCTGTTGCGTAAAATCAGGCGCAGGCTGCGGCCCTGGGCGTTGGCCGAAGAGGTTTGCCAAGCCGGCAGAATCAGGGTCATTACCGACTCGGCCATAGTATCCAGGCTGCGCCAGATGGCAACGCCGGAGGGTATGCAGAGGGCCAGCACTGCGCCGCCGGTAAGCAGCCCCAGCAGGCCGGCGCTCAGGCCAGTCCAATCGGTCAGGAACCGGTTAAACTCCAGGGCAGCGGTTCCCAGGCTGATTAGCACGATGATGATGGTCATATTCAACAAGATTAGCTGTAAAGAGTTTTTAATTCGGCGGGCCAGGGGGTTTTCCAACGGAAAAGTGCGCACGATAGCAGTAAGCCAGACGGACAGCACCAGCCCGTATTCCCCCAGCCAGGAGGGCGCAATGCGGCCGATGAGGTCGGCCGTTCGGTTGGCCGAGCGGAAAATGAAATGGTAGAACAGGGCGGTAATTGCTGTAGCAACCGTAAGCACCGGGTTAAAGAAGCCGGACACCGCGCCATAATCCGCGCCGGTCTTGCCAATGGCCAGCGAGAACTCGCCCAATTGGGGCATGCCCATACCCACCCGCAGGGCAGTGCGGCCATCGTAGCCCGCCAGCAGGGTGCCGGTAGTGTCGGCCAGAACCTTGCCCACGATGAATACCGCAGAAATTACCAGGGCCGGCAGCAGGTAATCGCCAAAGGTGAATATATTCATCAGCATGCCCAGGGAAACGAAAAACAGGGCGGCGAACAGGTCCCGCACCGGCGCCATTATCCGTTCAATTCGCTCTGCCGAGTCGGTATCGCCCAGCACCATGCCAATCAGGAAGGCTCCGGCGGCGGCGGAAAGCTCCAGCTGGTGGGCCGCCAAAGCCAGACTGAAGCACAGCGTCAGGCTGGTTATCAGCAGCAGCTCATCGGAATCGAAGCGGCTGATGTAGCGGGTAAGCCGGGGGGCCAGCAGCGAGCCAAAAACCAGGGCCGCAGCCCCGAATACGGTTAACCGAAAGGCCAGCAGGCCAACATCGGCGACGCTGGCGCTGCCGGTGGAAGCCAGGGCGGAAAGCACGGTAAGCAACACCACCGCCACGAAATCCTCGACCACCAGAATGCCGATGATTAAGCGGCCCCGCAAATGGAACAGGTTGCCGGTATCCCGCAGGGTCTTGATTAAAATGGTGGAACTGCTGATGGAAAGGGCCCCTCCCAGGAAGATGCCTTCCAGGGCCGACCAGCCCAACACAATATGCCCAATCCAATAGCCCAGGGCGAACATGGTGGTCATTTCCACCACGCCGATGATAATTACCCGCAAGCCCAGGTCCCGGACCCGCTGCCACCCAATCTCCAGCCCTACGCTGAACAGCAGGATGATCAGCCCCAGTTCGGCCAGCAGTCGGATAACATCCAGGTTCTGCACCAGCCCATCCAGGTTGGCGAAGGGGCCGAAGTCAATCCCGGCAAAGGTATAAGGGCCAACGATGACGCCGGCCAGCAAGTACCCCAGAACCGGCGGCAGGTTAATGCGCCGGAACAGCACCAGGGCCACCCCGGCGGCGGCCATAGTCAGGGCAAAGTCCCGAATTAAACCAATGCCTTCCGCCGAACCGGCGGCGGCTGTAAAGAGCAGGGTATCGATGAACGGCCTCGCAGTCAGGGCTGAAAGGGGGAATTATACTGAGTATCAATCAGTGTATTTTAGCACATTGCCGGGTCGTAATAATTTCCCTGCCGGATTCAGGCAAGGGCGGCAAGGCCGGCGGCGCATTACGGCGTCCCGGTCTGGCGGCGCAGCGGCTCGCGCCGGCGCTGACTGTTGGCTGCCGGCCGGCTATGACGGCAGCGGCCAAGGCTCCGGCCCGGGCTGGGGCCTTGCTTCAGGCAGGATGCCGGTTGTGCAGCAGGGGCGGCTGCCGTTGATGTGGCCGGGAAAGGCGGCCGGCGGAAAAGGGGCTGAAGCTATGGCGGATTTGACTTTGGCGTACCAGGTGAGAAGCGGCAACGCCGGCGCCCGGCGGCGGGCCGGCTGCAACGCCGGCGAGCGCCCTTGGGCCGCCAATGGCGTCGGCGGCGATGAAATCAGCGCCGGGAAACTGCTCCTTCAGGAGCGGGCAGCCGTTAAGCTGCGGGCAAGGGTTGAAACCGTCCGCGGCCAGGTGCAGAGCCGCCGGGTACAGAAAGAAGGGCCGAACCACCGCCGGTTCAGCCCTTAAAGGCGCAGGTGCGGCAAGGGCGCTAGTTAAACTGATGCTCTTGCCCCAGCATAGCCTTGGCGATGTCGCCAATGTTGGCCTCAATGCAATCGCGCAGCGCGGAATAGATCGCCTTCTTGATGGCGCTCATCAGCCACGCTTCATAGTCCGGGTCGGTCTGGTAGCTGTTCTTGAGCGTAATCAGACGTTGCAGCAGAGTGAGATAGTGGTACTGGAGCGGGGTCAGCTTCTGATCAACTCCCTCAACTACCAGGGTATTCTCATTGCCCAGCAACTCTTTGTCTGCGCTTTCTGGTACACTCATTGCTCCATCTCCCAATGCGATACTCGGTGTTTCGAGCCGGCTTGCTGCGAGCGCCGTGGGTCTATTATAGCAGAAATACCGGCCCGGCGTAATGGTAATTCAAGCCAGTTTAGACCTCGCGGAACTGCCCTTCCACCGTATCTTCGCCGGGGGCTTCCGGGCCGGAGCCGGTTCCGCCCGGTGGGGGGCCGCCGGCCGGCTGGCCGTAAACCGACTGGCCCAGTTTCTGCATAGCTTCGTTCAGGGCGTTCATCCCCGTCTGAATTTCGGCCACGTTGCCGGCGTCAATTGCCGACTTCAGGGCGGCGATTTTGCCTTCCACCTCGGCTTTCAGGTCCTGGGGCAGCGTGTCGGCGTTGTCCTGGAGCATTTTTTCGGCGCCGTAAACCAGGCTGTCGGCCTGGTTGCGGGTTTCCACCTCGGCCCGCCGCCGCTGGTCTTCCTGCTCGTGGCTCCGCGCCGCTTCGACCATCTGCTCAATATCCGCGTCCGACAGGCCCGAGCTGGACTGGATGACGATTTTCTGCTCATTGCCGGTGCCCTTGTCCTGGGCGGACACGCTCAGGATACCGTTGGCGTCAATGTCGAAGGTAACATCGATCTGGGGCACACCCCGGGGGGCGGGCAGCAGGCCGTCCAGGCTGAACCGCCCGATGGCCTTGTTGTCCTCGGCCATGGGGCGCTCCCCCTGCAAAACGTGAATGTCCACGCTGGTCTGACCGTCGGCAGCGGTGGTAAAGGTCTCCGTCTTCCTGGTCGGTATGGTAGTGTTGCGCGGTATCAGGGTCGTCATTACCCGGCCCAGGGTTTCCATGCCCAGAGTCAGCGGGGTAACGTCCAGCAGCACAATGCCGCCCACGTCGCCGGTCTGGACGCCGGCCTGAATGGCGGCGCCCCGGGCCACCACTTCGTCCGGGTTGACCGAGCGGCTGGGTTCCCGGCCAAAGATGTCGGCAACCTTCTTTTGCACTGCCGGCATCCGGGTCATGCCGCCCACCAGAATAACCTCGTCAATATCCCCGGGGCTGAGGCCGGCGTCGGCAAGAGCTTTTCGGCAAGGCTCCTCGGCCCGGGCAATCAGGCCCTGCGCCAGTTGTTCCAGCCGGGCGCGGCTCAACGTTTTGACCAGATGCTGCGGGCCGCTGGCGTCAGCGGTAATGAAGGGCAGGTTAATCTCCGTCTCCAGGGTGCTGGAAAGCTCAATCTTGGCCCTTTCCGCGGCATCCCGCAGCCGCTGCAAGGCCATGCGGTCGCTGCTCAAGTCAATGCCGGTTTCGTGCCGAAACTCCTGAATCAGCCAGTCCAGAACCTGCTGGTCAAAGTCGTCGCCGCCCAGGTAAGTATCGCCGTTGGTGGACAGCACCTCGAAAACGCCGTCCCCCAACTGAAGAATGGTTATGTCGAAGGTGCCGCCGCCCAGGTCGAACACGGCGATGGTAACGTCATCCTGTTTCTTGTCCAGGCCGTAATCCAGGGCAGCGGCGGTAGGTTCGTTGACAATACGCAGCACCTCCAGGCCGGCAATCGTGCCGGCGTCTTTGGTGGCCTGACGCTGAGCGTCATTGAAGTAGGCCGGCACGGTGATTACCGCCTGGGTAATCGGCTCGCCCAGCTTGGCCTCGGCGTCCTGCCGAATCTTCTGCAGCACGAAAGAGGAAATCTGGGGCGGCGCATAAGTCTGCCCGGCCATTGCCACGTGGGCATCGCCGTTGTCGGCTGGCACTACTTTATAGGGCAGCTTGCCGACTGCGTTCTGAACTTCCTGGTCGTTGTATTTGCGGCCCATCAGCCGCTTGACCGAGAAGATGGTATTCTCCGGGTTGGTTACCGATTGCCGCTTGGCAACCTGTCCGACGTACCTTTCGTTGCTGCGGCTGTTTACCGCCACTACCGAGGGGGTAAGGCGCGCCCCCTCGGCGTTTTCCACCACGTCCGGCTCGCCGGCTTCAATGACGGCGGCCACCGAATTGGTGGTTCCCAAATCTATGCCCAAAACTTTTGCCATTGCGCTATTCCTCCGCTCTTTCAACCAGCTGATTAAAACCGTTCAGTTCTTTATTGCGCCCGCATGCCGGGCCGGTTCCGGGCGGGCCGGCGGCCGGGTTTCCCCGGCAACACACTGCCGGCGTCGGGGGCGGCCGGTTTGGTGGGCCGCCCTTCTGCTATATTTGGGTTCAGCGGGCCACCACCACCTGGGCGGCCTGAATAACCCGGTCGTGCAGGCGGTAGCCGTTGCGCACGACGTCCACCACGTAGCCCGAGGGCTGGTCTGAATCAACCACGCCCACGGCTTCGTGCAGTGACGGGTCAAATTCGGCGCCCACCGTTTCAATTCTGGTTAAACCCTCTGCCTCCAGAATGGCGCAGGCCTTGCGGTGAATCAACCTTACGCCTTCCAGCCAGGATTCGCTGGCGGCCTCCTCGCTCCGGTGGTTAACGGCCAGTTCCAGCTCGTCAATTACCGGAAGCAGGCTTACAATCAGCCGCCGGTTGGCGTTCTGCCGGATGTCCAGATACTCTTCTTCAGTGCGCTTCCTGAAGTTGGCTAATTCGGCTCGGGCGCGTTGCAGCTGCTCTTTGGAAAGCTCTGTTTCGTGTCTGAGCTGCTGCAGGTTGCGGCGCAGGTAGTTCAGCTTCTCCTGGGGGGTCAGGCTGTCGAAATCAACCTCTTTTTCCGGAAATCCGTTTTCGCTGGCATGGCCGTTAGTCATAAAATTCACCTTGGTTCATATATTAGTCGGTTGGCAGGTTCAGGTTGCGCAGCAATTGGACCACCGCCGGTTCAATTACCCCTGCCAGCGGGGTGCCTTCGGCGACGGCCTGCAAGCAGCGCTTAAAGCCGTGCAGGTTTTCCACCAGGTTCAGCACAAACTCGACGCCGGCCAGGTTCAGCCCCAGGTCTTCCATCAGGTAGCGGATGAGCCATACCTTGCGGATGTCTTCCCGGGAGTAAAGGCGCAGCATTCCTACCGTCCGGCCCGGGTTAATCAGGCCCAGCCTTTCGTACTTGCGCAAGGTTTGCGGGTGCATATCCAGAATGCGGGCGGCAACGCTGATGATGTAAACGCCTTCCAGTTCGGCGCCTTGTTCAGCTCTATGCCCGTTGCCGCCGTTGGCGTCGGCCGGCGCATCGGCCGCATCGCCGGCCAGTCTGGCCGGGGCTGGCCGGGGCGGCAGTTGCGCGGAATCGCTCTGCGGCAGGCTAGGCGGCTGCGTTTCTACCCTGAAGCTGAACCTTTCATACATAGGCATTCTCCCGGAAACCCTGACCTTAAACCGGCATTGGGCAGCAAAAATATAATAAGGGTTGACATGCGCTATGTCAATCTTTATTATGCAAAAGGAAGGCAACTTTCAGGGGAAACAGAGCCCGGGGAACGTTGTCCAGTGCGGTAAGGAGGTGAAGACGATGATAAAGTTCAAGGGTTGCCCCAGGTGTCGGGGGGATTTGTACCTGGCCAGCGACATCTATGGCCGGTATTTCAACTGCTTGCAGTGCGGCTTCATCAGGGACTTGCCCCAGGAGAAAACCGGTCCGGCTCCGGTTCAGACGGCAGCGCAGAGCATGGAGCAGGAAGCGTTCCCGGAGGTGCTTAAGGCGGCCTGAGCCGGCCGCCGAACCCGGAAAGCAGCGAACCTTTCCGGCGCCCGGGCCGGCAGCGACGACAGCTGCTGCCGCCCGGGCGCTCTTGCTTTTGCCGACATGGGTATGGCAGGGAAGTTATTGACCGGCCGGGCGGCCAGCCTGCGGGCTTCCGGAGCATAATTCCTGCTGAAATGTCAGCGGGGCTGGTTGTCGAAGCGGCCCAGAAACTCGTCAACGCCCCGCGCCCGTTGCACCCGGGCAAAGGCCATGGACGGGGGAATCACTATGCCGCCGGAAAATACCATCTTCATGGCGTCTTCCACGTTCATGTCGGTTTCGATGATGTCATCTTCAATCACCACGGCCATGTTGCCCGAAGTGGGATTGGGCACCGTGGGAACATAAACGATTACCATGGACTCGCCGGTAGCGCGGGAAACCGCCCGGCCGGTAACGAACCCGAGGGCCAGCATTCCTTCCCTCGGCCATTCGATGAAGACGACCCGGCTGAAACGGTACTGGGAGGACATTACGGCGGCCACGGTTTGGGTAAGCCCGTAAATTGAACCAACGATCGGGGTGTTGTTCAGCAGGCGGCCGGTAACATCGAAGGAACGGCGGCCCATGGCGCATGAAACGGCCGCCCCGGACAGATAAAAGAGAAGGGTCAGCAGGATGATGCCCACCCCGGTAAAGTCCGGGGCGCCGATGAAGGGTATTTCCCAGGGCAATTGGCGGGTCAGCGGGCGCACCAGGTTATCGGCGTAACCCACGATGAAGCCCAGCACCAGGATAGTAACCAACAGGGGCAGCAGCTCCATCAGCCCGTTAATGGTCTTGCTTCGCAAGTGCCGCGCCGTCTGCCGGAAGAACCTGGCAAACGGATGACCATACTCGCCGGGCGGTTGGTTTGGCTCTGCGTTATAAGTGCCGGCCATATTTCACCTCCGGGCGCTGCGAGGACGCCGGTTGGTTCGGGTGGGTTTAACCGCCGGCGAACCGGGTTAAATAACTGCTTTTCCGGCGCCCGGCCGCGGCAGGGCAATCAACCAGGCCTTGCTTAAAGAACCGCCCCGGCGGTTGCTGCCGGGGCTGATTTCTCGGACGCAGTCAGGAAGGGCAGAGAACTAGCGGGTCAGCTCCGGCCAGAACCGCTCCTCCTGCCAGGGGTCGCCGTTATTGTTATAGCCCCGCTGCTCCCAGAAGCCCGGGGAATCCTCGGCCATTAACTCAATACCATTAACCCACTTGGCGCTTTTCCAGGCATAGCGGCTGGGAACCACCAGCCGCAGGGGCCAGCCATGATCTTTGCCCAGTTCAACGCCATTGTGCCGGTGCGCCAGAAAGCCCTCTTCCATTGCCAGGTCCAAAGGCAGGTTGGTGGTATAGCCTCCGTAGCAGTGGGCCATAACAAAGCGGGCCCGGGGGTGGACGCCGGCCAATTGTGCCAGGTCGGCAAAGGGAACCCCTTCCCAGGCGTTATCCAATGCGCTCCACTGGGTAACGCAATGGAAATCGGCGTTCAGGGCAACCCATTGCAAAGCCTTGAACTGTTCCCAGTTAAGGGTTGTCTCCTGCTCCACCAGGCCAAAAACCCGGAGCGTCCAGGCTGCCAGGTCCACTTTGGGGGTAGAACCATAGGTCAACACCGGGAACTTGCGGCTAAGAAACTGGCCGGGGGGAACCCGTTCCCCCTGAGGCGGGGCGGTTTTGACCTGGTCGGGGCGTTTCAAACCGAATTGAGGTTCCAATTTGCTCAACCACCGGTATAAAGATTTGGTCAACGGGCTGCCGCTCATATTATATTTCCCCTTCCGGGCTGTCAAACCGGTAGGCCGGCCAACTTACGGGTTGGCTTCAATCTGACCGGGCCGGCCGCCCACGATGCGCCCCACTACGGCGGCGCAAAGGGTTCCGGCGGCTTCCAGTTCGGCCAGCAGGGCGTCCTGTTTGTCGGCGGCGACGGCAATCAGAAGCCCCCCGGAAGTCTGGGCGTCGCAGAGCAGCAGTTGGTCTTCATCCGACAGGTCAGGGTGCCAGTGTACCGCGTCGGCCACGCTGTCCCGGTTGCGGCTGGTGCCGCCGGGGGCAATGCCCTGCGCCAGCAGGTCCCTGGTTCCGGGCAGCGTTGGGGTTTGACTGAGCCAAACCCGGGCGCTGACGCCGCTGCCCTTGACCATGGATTTAAGGTGTCCCAGCAGCCCGAACCCGGTTATGTCGGTACAGGCGTGGACGCCCACTTTGGTCATGGCTTGAGCGGCGGCCCGGTTGAGGGTAGCCATGGCGGTTACCGCCCCTTGCAGCGTTGCCGGGTCAACGCGGCCCTGCTTGCCGGCGGTGGTGATGATTCCGGTGCCCAGCGGCTTGGTCAGCACCAGCGCGTCGCCGTCCTGGGCGCCGGCGTTGGTAATCTGCCGACCGGGCTCGACAATGCCTACTACCGAAAGGCCGTATTTGGGTTCCGGGTCGTCCACGGTATGGCCGCCGACGATCAGGCACTCGGCCTCGGCGGTTTTGGCGTACCCGCCCCGCAGCACCTCGCCCAGAATTGCCTTGTCCAGGGCGGCGGGAAACCCGACGATGTTCAGGGCCACCAGCGGTTTGCCGCCCATAGCGTAAACGTCGCTGAGGGCGTTGGCGGCGGCAATGGCGCCAAACTCATAGGGGTCGTCGGTTATTGGCGGAAAGAAATCCACCGTCATAATCAGGGCAACGCGGTCGTTAAGCCGATAGACGGCGGCGTCATCCCCGGTTTCGGTGCCCACCAGCAAGTCGGGGTGGGTCATCTTGGGAACCTTGCTCAGGACCTGAACCAGGTCCTCCAGGCTGATTTTGGCGGCTCAACCGGCGCAATGGGAAAGTTCGGTCAGGCGCACTTCGCTGCTTTGCATCAAAAACCTCCTGCTGACGCTGCCCTTCGCATGGTCGGCCCGGCCGCCGGGCCGCCAACTGCGGAATCTTCCCTGCAAGTGTAGCACAAAAGGGTACGCCGCCGGCGGCCGGGCGCCGCCGGTTAAGGAAGGCTGGCGGCTACCCGCGCCGCCCGGCGGCACCGGGGCGCCGGTATCTACCCAAACCCCTTGCGGCGAGTCGCCGTCCACAGTCAGGGTAAACGGCGCAGTTTCGGGGCCCCGACGGTATCGGCGGCGCGTACCGACCCCGTCCATGGCTGCCCATCATAATGGGGCGATGAGTTGGCCGCCCAAATCGGTTCGGCGGTTCGGCGCCCCCCTGGTGCGGTGAGGGACGCCGACTTGGCCGGCATGGGCCGCAGACGGTGGCCCTTGGCCAGGCCGCTATAAAACCGCTCCAGGGCCTGCTCCATGGGTAATGTCCGACAGGTAGTAGCGGCGTTGACTGCGGCAGCCCCTTTCTTTCCCGGTCATGGTTCCGGGCCGGCTGCCGGAAGCGTCCGTTGGTCGAGCGTGTTCACCATCCGGGAATATGCTTTTGGGTGCCGGATTGGTTTACCCCATTCATCTTTTTGGCTGGACAGCTGCAACCTTGGGCGACTCCCGGTCTTTTTCACGGAAGTAAAACCAGAGGGGAAGGGCGCAGGAGGGGCCAACCAGTAAGACAGCGCCCGTCAGCAGCCAGAGCCGACCTTTGCGGCGTCCTCCCCGTAAGACCAGGTACGACAACAGCGTCAGCCCGGTAACCAGAACGTCCACCACGAAGAACCTGACCATGTTGTCAGCCCACAGCTGGCCCTGGGCCATCCGGAGGGCCGGGCCGTTCTCCAGAATGAAGGATACCAGGAAGAACCAGGGCAGAGCCAGGCCGGCAACGGTCAGGGCAAGGTACAACCGCTTAAGGTTCATAATTCGGCTGGCCGCTTATTGACCGGCTGAAGCGCTTCGCCGGGCGGCAGCACATTAAAGAACTCTGACATAATTCATTATAAGCCGGCAGCCGGTTGAATCAAGCAGCCGGTTGCCGGAAAATGGCGGCAGTCGGCCCCCCCTTTGCGTCATGAACAACAATCTGGCTCCGGCGGTTAAAGGCGCAAGTAGTCAAACCCGGTCAATAGTGTATAATAGGCGTGAAATTTCTCTTTACAAACTTCGCCAATGGGCTGGCAGCCATTGTCCCTGCAAGTTGATAACAGTCTTTCTCCCCATGGCGGCATTCTGGTAGAACGGGTGGCATCAGGGAGTGCCGGCCCGCGGGACTGCCTGGCGCACCTTCCCCGTATCGCCCTGCGCGACCAAATAGCCCGGGAGTGCGTTAACCTGGCCTATGGCTTCTTTTCGCCGCTGGAAGGCTTTATGGGGCCGGCGGACCTGGATTCGGTGGCGCGCAATATGACCCTGACCAGCGGCTATGTCTGGAGCATCCCTATCGTCTTCGACCTGGCCGAGGCCGAGGTGGACCGCCTGGGGCTGAAGGCCGGCGACCGGGTTTTGCTTACCTACCAGGAGCAGCCCCTGGCGGCCATGGATGTGGCGGAGATTTATGCCTATGACCGGGAGTTTCTGGCGCGTCAGGTTTATGGCGTTGGCGATGCGGCCCACCCCGGAGTGCAGCGCACCTATGCCGGCCAGGATCGGTTTATCGCCGGCCCGGTAACCCTGGTTAACCCGCCAACCATTAACCCGCCCTTCGACCGGTATTGGCAAACGCCCCGGCAGCTGCGGCAAACCCTGGCCGACCGGGGCTGGCAGCGGGTGGTGGCCCATCAGAGCCGCAACGTTCCCCACGCCGGGCACGAGTGGTTGATGAAGGGCGCCTGGCTGGCCGCCGCAGCCGACGGGGTGCTGGTCAGCGCCGTCATCGGCGAGAAGAAACCGGGCGACTATATTGATGAGGCGATCGTCCTGACCCACGACCAGCTGCGGCAGGCCGGCTTTTTCCGGCAGGATACCCACCTGACCTCGACGCTGCTGTGGGATATGCGCTATGCCGGCCCCCGGGAGGCGGTCTTTCACGCCCTGGTGCGGAAGAACCTGGGTTGTACCCACCATATGTTTGGCCGGGACCACGCCGGCGTGGGCGGCTACTATGATACCTACGCCGCCCATCGCATCTTCGACGCCCTGCCCGACCTGGGCATCAAGTCGGTGCTGACGCTGGAATGGTGGTATTGCCCGGTCTGCGGCGGCGTGGCCTATGAGGGCCTGTGCGGCCACCGGGAGCAGAAGCAGGACCTGGCCGGCACGCTGATTCGGCGCATCATCCAGGGCGGCGAACAGCCAGCCCCTACTACCCTGCGGGCCGAGGTGCTGGCAGTGGTTCGGGAGTGCGCCGACCGCCACGGGTTCGGCTCCCCCTTTGTGACGGATGATTACCTGGCCAACCGGACGCCGGTAATGTCTATGCCGACTATGGACTGCGCCTGTATTTGTAACGGAACATAAGCCATTGCCGTCGCCCCCCGTTCAGTTGAGCGGGGGCTTTATTTTGAGGGACTTTAAGGGAGGTACTCAGCCAGTGGCCGAAGAACGGGAATATCTTGAAATCCTGGATGACGTCGGGGTGGATACAACCGGCTTGTCGGTGAACCGCGGACGGATTTTGCGGTGTAAGGGAGGTATCGAAATCCCTGGTCTGTACTTCAACCGTTCACGCCAGGGGTATATTCACTTCACCCTTAACCATAATGCCAGGTTGGAACCCGACTTTACCCTTTGGGAGCGCCTGCCTTACTCGGTGATTAAGGCCACCGATCACGACAAACCCAACATAGCGCCCAAACCGGGTATGGAAGGCCCGGCCTTAAGGCAGCTGTTGTTGCCAGGGCGGAACCGGACGCTCCGTACCTGAACCGGAGACGCAATAATCGAGGAGGAACCAATGCCCACCTACGTTAACCCCAACGCTTGCGACGCCTGCGCCGGCGAACACCAGGGGCCGCTGTGCGTCTATATCTGCCCCAACGACCTGATGGCCCTGGACGCCAACGCCAACAAGGGCTTTAACCAGGAACCGGAGCTGTGCTCCGAGTGTTACGCCTGTGTCAAGCTATGCCCTCAGGAAGCCATTCACGTCCGGGGCTACTCCGATTTCATTCCTCTGGGCGCATCGGTGCAGCCCCGGCGGGTGGAAAACGGGTTGACCTGGACGGTTACCTTCCGCAACGGCAAGGTGCTGGAGTTCACCTACCCTTCGCGCAGCACCCCGGCCGGCTCCAGTGAGCCGTACCGGAACTTTACCGAAGACCCGGTGGGCGACCTGCAGGGGCAGGGCCTGGCCGGCGAGTCCTTGTGGCTGGGCGTGGCCCAACTGCCCACCCTTTCGGCGAGCAATTAAAGGAGGCTTGAAGCGAAATGGCAATGCCTACCACCGAAACCGTTGAGTGCGATATTTTAATCATCGGGGGCGGTATGTCCGGCTGCGGCGCCGCCTTTGAGGCCAGGTTCTGGGGCAGCGACCTGCGGGTGGTCATCGCCGAGAAGGCGGTCATCGAGCGCAGCGGCGCTACCGGCGAGGGCCTGTCCGCCATTAACTGCTATATGGGCCAGCGCTATGGCTGGAATACCCCGGAAGATTTCGTTAATTACGTGGTAAACGATATGATGGGCCTGGCCCGGGAAGACTTGGTCTATGACGTTGGCCGCCACGTTGATTCCTCGGTTCACCTGCTGGAAGAATGGGGGCTGCCCATCTGGAAGAAGGATGATGGCACCTACGAGCGCATCGGCCGCTGGCAGATTCCCATTCACGGCGAAGCAATCAAGCCGGTAACCGCTGAGCCGGCCCGCAAGGCGGTGGGCCCGGAAAACATCTACGAGCGGGTCTCTATTACCCACCTGCTGACCGATGCCAATGACCCTGACCGCATCGCCGGCGCCGTGGGTTTTGCCGTGCGGGAAAACAAGCTGTACCTGTTCAAGGCCAGGGCGGTCATCATCACTACCGGCGGGGCCTCTAACGTTTTCCGCCCCCGCTCGGTCAACGAAGGCATCGGCCGCACCTGGTACTCGGTGTTCGCCACCGGCTCGGCCTACGGCCTGATGATTCCGGCCGGCACGGAAATGACCCAGATGGAGCATCGCTTTGTGCCTACCCGTTTCAAGGACGGTTACGGGCCGGTAGGTATGTGGTTCCAGTATTTCCACGCCCGGGTTACCAACGCCCTGGGCGAAGACTATACCGTTACCCGGGATGCGGAGCTGGATAAGTACCCGCCCTATGGCCGCGCCGTTCCCACGCCGACGCCCCTGCGCAACCACCAGATGTTTCTGGATATTCAGGCCGGCAAGGGGCCTATGTTTATGCGCACTGAAGAGGCTATGCAGAAACTGGCCGGCGGCGACCCGGCCAGAATGGCTCAGGTGCGGGAAGAAGCTTGGGAGGATTTTCTGGATATGACCATTGCCCAGGCCCTGACCTGGGCCTCCCAGAACATTGAGCCGGAGGTTACCCCCTCGGAAGTAAACCTGGCCGAGCCTTACATTATGGGTTCCCACTCGGGCGAGGCCGGCGCCTGGGTCAGCGGGCCGGCAGACCTGTCGCCGCCGGAGTATTTCTGGGGTTATAACAAGATGACCACCATTCGCGGGCTGTTCGCCGCCGGAGACGGCGTGGGCGCCGCCCCCCACAAGTTCTCCTCCGGGTCCTTTACCGAAGGGCGTCTGGCGGCCAAGGCGGCGGTGAACTTCCTGCGGGATAACGGCGAAACCCCTACGGTCAGCGCTGCGCAGGTGCGCCAATTGCACCAGGCAATCTGGGCGCCGCTGGAAACCTTTGACCGGTTCAAGGGCGAATCTACCGCCGAGGCGGTCAACCCCAATTACATCACGCCCTCCCATGCCCTGGTGCGCTTGCAGAAGATTATGGACGAGTACGCCGGCGGCGCCTCGGCCTGGTACACCACCAACGGCCCTACCCTGGAACGGGGCATTCAGCTGATCGAAATGCTGCGGGAAGACCTGAAGCAGCTGGGCGCCCGCAACCGCCACGAACTGCTGCGCTGCTGGGAGGTGGTACACCGAACCTGGGTGGGTGAGGCCCATATGCGGCACCTGCTGCACCGGCAGGAAACCCGCTGGCCGGGGTATTACTATCGGGCCGATTTCCCTGACCTGGACGACGCTAACTGGCGGGTCTTCGTCAACTCCCGCTATGATGCGGCAGCCGATAAGTGGAACCTGATGACCAAGCCGTATATCAAGGTGGTAACCTAGCGCCCATACCGCCGCCAGGCAGCCGGCAGGAACGCGCCGGGCCGGACGCTCCAGGGCGGCCCGGTTCCACTCCCTGAGCCGGCCGGCTGGCAAATCCTTGGGGAGTCGGGGCTGGCCGGAGGCTGCCGGGCTGCCGGCCTGAAGGGTTGCTCGGGAAATGCCCTCGCCCCGCCGAACCGGCGGGGCAAGGGCATTTCCGCTAGCCGGTTTCCCGACCCGGCTTGTGGGCTACTACCTTTACGCTGGCTACGTTCAGCGAGCGGCCGGCGTCATCAAACCGAACGTCCTCATCGGTAGTCTCCACGTTGACGAAACCGGCTCGTTGCAGGCGCTCCAGATACACGGACTTATCTTCAGCGCCGCCGACGCAAGCGACCCACGCCTCCGCATCGGTGGCAGCTGGCCCCTCCGGGGACAGGGCTACCATGTCGGAGACATGGATTCGACCGCCGGGGGACAGCACCCGGAAGGCCTCCTGAAACACGGCGTCTTTATCCGGCGACAGACAGATAACGCAGTTGGAAATCACCACATCCACGCTGGCGTCGGGCAGGGGAATATCTTCCATTTCCCCGGCCATGAACTCTACGTTGGTCAAGCCGGTAGCGGCCAGGTTCCGGCGGGCCAGGGCCAGCATATCCGGCGTCATATCCAGGCCAATCACGCGGCCGCTTTCGCCCACCTGTTGGGCGGCCAGAAAGCAGTCGATGCCGCCGCCGGAACCCAGGTCCAGCACCCGCTCCCCGCTCTTCAGGCCGGCCAGGGCCGTGGGGTTGCCGCAGCCGGCCGAGGCGGCTACCGCGTCAGCCGGCAGCCCGGCCACCTGCGCTTCATTGTAAAGCTGCATGGCCCGGTCAACATCCGAAGGGCTGCAGCAGCCGGCATCGGCGCAACCAATATCGGCTGGCGTCGTCCGGGTCAGCTCAATCACGCCCCGGGCCCTGGCCCCATAACTTTCCTGCACTGCGCGCTTTATTTCGTCCTGATTGATTGGCATGGTTGTGCCTCCAGTTTTGGCGATTCCAGTAAATAACCGGCTGGTTTACCCAACGGTTTCCAAGCTGTTAGAGTATAGCCCCGGCCCGGAAAGGCGGTCAATTCCAGGGGGCCGGCATTGGGATGGCAGCCCTCCAATGACCGGCCGGCCTTGTGTGTTAAAATGGCGGCCAGCCGGCCGGCATAACGGGTCGGCCAGCCACGCTTAAAGGAGGGTTGCGATGATTGACCAGGTAGCGGTAATGAAGATTGTCGAGCGGTTCCGCGATGACGCCGTGGTGGTGCCGGCTATGCGGGCCAACATTGGTTGGGCGGAAGTATCTAACAACGTGGTTCGGGATGTGCCGGCCAGCGGCGCCATGGGCAAAACCAACTCCTTTGCCTTGGGCGTGGCCCTGGCTCGGCCCGAAGAGAAGGTAATCATCTTTGACGGCGATGGCAGCCTGCTGATGAACCTGGGCGCCCTGGTAACCATTGCCGGCAAGCGGCCCGGCAACCTCTACCATTTCGTAATGGATAACGGCGTGTATGCCACCACCGGCGGGCAGGAGGTGCCCGGCGCCCAGGCAACCGACTATGCCGGCCTGGGCCGGTCGGCTGGCTATGCGCACAGCTACTCCTTTGACAACCTGGAGGACTTCGCTACCCAGGCAGAGCAGATACTGACCCAGGAAGGGCCGACGCTGATCGCCGTCAAAACGCTTCCTGACATCCGTTACCCGGAAGAACGGGCGGCCCGACAGGGAAGCCCCGCCGCGCGGCGCACCCCCCAGGCAGTAACCGAGCTGATGGCCGAGTGGGGCGTAAGCTGATGCCGGGCGGCTGCCGGCAAAACCACCCGCCGACCGCGCCAGCCGAAGCGCGCAGTTTTCCTTGCCTTACCGGAATACTTGCCGCGCTTGTTCGTTTCCGCAGCAGACAGCAAAGAAAGGGGCAATTATGAAGCTAACCCGATTCAACACCCGTATCCTGCGGGTGCCGGCGGATAACCCCCTGGTGGAGGGCATACCCATCGGCCCCGGCACCCGGGATTTCGTGACACTGGAACTGGACACTGACGAAGGCATCCAGGGCATTGGCTACTCCTTCATTCCGGGCATGGTGGGGAACCCGCTGTTTACCGCCCTGAAGGTAACGGTGGACGCTATGGCCGGGCTAATCATCGGCGATGACCCTCTGTCGGTGGCGGCGGTGGTGGACAAACTGAAGCGGCGCACCGGCACCATCGGCCCGGGGATGTTTAACTTTGCGCTGGCTGGCGTGGACATGGCCCTGTGGGACATTAAAGGCAAGGCTTTTAATATGCCGGTGGCGGCGCTGCTGGGCGGCTGCCGGGACCGGGCGCCGGTCTATGCCAGCGGCCAGTTGGGACGGGAACGGAACCTGGAATACCTGGCGGACGTGGCTCCCCGGCTGGTGGAAAAGGGGTTCCGCCAGATGAAGACCCAAATGGGTTCCGAACCCTCTGCCGCTGCCGAGGTGGCCCGTATTTGCACCCTCCGCGAAGCCCTGGGGCCGGACATAGACCTGATGTGCGACATTAACCAGCTTTGGGATGTTAACCGGGCTATTACCATCGGCAAGCGGGTAGAGGAGTTTGGCCTCTTCTGGCTGGAGGATCTGACTGCCTATGACGATTACCAGGGGCTGGCGCGCATTGCCGATAACCTGACTACCCCGGTCGCTGCCGGCGAGTACGTGTTTGGCATTGCCCCCTTCCGGCAGTTGATTGAAAACCGCTCGGTTGACATCGTGATGATTGACCTGATGCGGGTGGGCGGCATAACCCAGTTCCAGAAGGTTGCCGGCATGGCCGAAGCCTTCAACTTGCCGGTGGTCAGCCACGTGGCCCCGGAGGTGCAGGTGCATAACGTGGCAGCCATCCCCAACGGCCTTACCGTGGAGTATATGCCCTGGTCGCTGCAACTTTTCGAGGAAACCCCGGCCATCGTGGACGGGGAGCTTGTGGTGCCGAGTAAGCCGGGCTTGGGTCTGGCCTTCAGCGAAGAGGCCATCCGGCGTTACCAGGTTTAGCGACCAACGTGGGGCGATGGGTTAACCGGCTGACTTTGGTATGCCGGCGGTTGGCCGGGCTGACCCGGTCCCGGCGCCTTGACCCGGCCAGCCGCTACCGGCAGTTTCTGACCGACACGGTGGAATACCACCATTGAGGGCCGCGCCCTTCGGCTCGCGTGGCGAGCCGTTAATCCCGGCCCGGGCGCTATTCCTGCCGGCTGCATTGTCAGGATAGAGGCGCCGGCAATGGAAGAAGCAACCTCCGGAAGCTGGCCGGTGGATGGCGGTTTTAATCCGCTTTTCCCCTGGCTATTTAGGCCGTATGTTGATTCAGACTGGCGCGCCCTGATAGTATGGCGATGGTCAAGCGACTTTGTTGAGGGCGTATCCTGATAAGGAATTAAAGTTGCCCAGGATAATTTCATTTATCAACTATAAAGGCGGCGTTGGAAAAACTACATCGGCCTACCATGTAGCTTGCTCCCTTGCCCAGCACCATCGCAAACGAGTGTTGATGATTGACATTGACCTCTGAAATTAAAGCTCTCCTTGTTCCCGAAACCCTGGGTTCCCTGAAACAGTTATCGGGCCACTTTGGATTGACCATTCGCTCAAAGGAAAGTAAGGACAACCTAATCAACCGAATAGTTACATACATAGAGAACCAAAGAGGTTACCAGGTTCTGAGAGACGGCCAGTTGCAGAAGTAACTGATGAGGGGGTGTAGCGGCAGATGATTTATGCTGCCTATAGCCTCCGCCACATCTCAATGTGGGGAATGCCGGCTTCCAGAAACATTGCTCCCTGTTCCTGGTAGCCCAGGCGGGCGTAGAAGTTTTTGACGTACTCCTGGGCGTGCAGGGTGCAGCGAGCCAGGCCCCGGGCCTTGGCCTCGGCTTCCAGGAAGCGCAGCACCTGGCCGCCAACGCCCTGCCGCCGCCAGGCCCGCGCCACGGCCATGCGGCCAATACGGCCGGCCCAGGCTTCGGGGTGGCATTCATCCCGCTCCACCACCAGGCGGCCGGCGCCGATAACGGCATCCTGATGGAGCGCAATGGCGTGAATGGCCCCAGCGTCTTCCTGGTCCAGTTCCAGCTCCGCCGGTATTTGCTGCTCGACGACAAAAACCCGCATCCGGACGTTTAGCGCCCCGGACAGTTCCGCTTCCGTCTCCGCCAGCTTAACCACCAGGTTATCCATGTTGCGCAGCTCCCCCGTGCCGGGGTTAACGGGCCAGCCCGTAGGCCGCCGCTTTCAGCGCCGGGTCGTCCGACTGGTTAAGCGTGGCGGCCACGTCAGCAACCAGCTTGCCGCCGGCGGTGCTGCCCCAAAACCAGCGATGCAGCAGCTCTTCGTCGGCGTCCCGCTGCTGTTCCAGCCGCGCTTCGTAGTAAAAGGCTTTCAGGTCGTCCACGCAGTAGCGGATGAACTGGGGTTTGGATACCCCGGCCGGCCGCTCGTCCATATCGGCTTCCGGCTCGCCCCGGGCGCAGGCTTCCAGGAATCGGATTACCCCGCGGAAGCGCCGCTGCGGTATGCCGCAAAGTCCCACCGCAGTGCGTCCACCGCTATTTTCCAGCCAGCGTTCATAAAAGACGCGCAGGGCGGTTACCTCATCGGCGGCGCTTTGGTTCCGCTGCTCCTCCGCCGGCGTTACCTGCGAAGCCTGGGGCAAGCTGGTGGGCGACGAGTCGTCGGGAAAGTCAACCAGAACCGGCCCGGCCGCGGCGGAAAGCAGGTCAAAGGCGGCAGTCAAAACCCGGTTCTGCAACTTCGGGTTGTTGGGCCGGCCCAGGGCAAAGCCAAAGGGAAAAGGCACAAACAAGGCTCGGGGCGGCTTTACCCGCTGGGCGTGTTCCCGCACCATGGCGATTGCAGTGGTAGCGATGCCGTGTTCTTCCAGCGCTCTAGCCAGCACACTCACGGTGTGGGTGCAAAAAGGTCAAGTAGGGGTCAGCAGGGCAACGTCCACGTCCTCTTCCCGCAGCCGGCGGGCCGCTTCCGGCCCGGTTTCCTCAACCAGACCGGTAACGTCCCGCAGCGCCCCCATAAAAGAGTAGTAGTTCTCGGACAAGCTGCCGATGGCTCCCTCTTCCTGCCACTCCCGCAAGCGGTCCATCGGGAAGGTTACGTTCAGGTCGCGGTAGATGCCGGTGTGGTCGAAGCCGATGGAGAAATGGCTTTGCACTACATCGGCCGGGCTGCTGTCGCTGGGGATGACCCGGTAAGTGTATTCCCCGCCGGGGTCGTCCCGGGTAAAGGGCCGGTCGCTGCGCAGGTGCAGCCCGGCGCTGGTTATCAGGGCTACTTTGCACTGGGACAAGGGCTTGCCCGGGGGAGTCCATGGGGCAGTGTCGCGTTCCAGGCAAGGGAAAAACTCCAGAGTCCTGCGCTGTACCTCGCTGAGAGTTTCCAACCTGGGCATACTCCACCTCCAACCGCATCAATGATTGCCAGGGAACGCAGGGCTGGCGCTGGCGGCGGGCCACACCGACTGCCCGCCCATGCCTGGTTCAGTCGGGCCGTTTTTGCCGGGTCAATCGAAAACGATAGCGCCCCGGCCCACCTCGCCCCGGTCCATATCGTCGTAAGCCTGGTTAATCTGCTCCAGAGAATAATGGCGCGCCACCAGGTCATCCAGGTTCAGCTTGCCGGAAAGGTACAGGTCAATCATGGTGGGCATATCGGTACGCGAGCGGGCCGAACCGTAATAAGTGCCGCGCAGCGTCTTTTCGTTGCGCACCAGATCCACAGCGTTGATGGGAGCTTCGGCGCCCATGGGGGCAATACCGACTATGGTTGTCGTGCCGCTCTTGCTGCACATGTCGTAGGCAGCCTTCACCGTTTCGGCGGAACCGAAAACCTCAAAGGTATAGTCAGCGCCGCGGCCGCCGGTCAGTTCCCTGACCTGGGCGACCGGGTCCCGGTCGGCGGCGTTCACCGAGTGGGTGGCGCCAAACTTCATGGCGAACTCCAGCTGGCTTTCCCGAATGTCCACGGCAATGATGCGAGAGGCGTTGAGCAGCCTGGCCCCCATAATAACGTTGAGGCCTACGCCGCCGCAGCCTACCACCGCCACGGTGCTTCCCGGCGGAACGTTGGCGCTGAACATTACCGCCCCCACGCCGGTAGGCACACAGCAGCCAATCATCGCCGCCTTGTCCATAGGCAGGTGGGCGCCGGTGGGAACGCAGCCGGTTTCCGGCACCACGGCATACTCGGCAAAGCAGGCCACCTTGCCCATGTGGTGAATGGGCTGTTCACCCTGGTGCAGCCGGGTAGTGCCGTCCAGCATAAAGGGGCCGGTAGCCATGTGCAGGTCGCACAGGTTGGAACGCCCTTCCAGGCAGGACTTGCAGCGGCCGCAGGCAGGGACAAAGGAGAGGATAACCTGGTCGCCGGGCTTGGTCAGGGTAACGCCGGGGCCGGTTTTGGCGACCGTGCCGGCCCCCTCGTGGCCCAGAACGGCCGGCAGGGCGATGCTGGCGTCGCCGTGCATGAAGTGGCGGTCGCTGCGACAAATGCCGGCCGCCCCGATTTTGACCAGAACCTCACCGGATCGGGGTTCGTCCAACTCCACCTCTTCAACCGTCAGCGGTTGACCATATTCGTACAAAACGGCAGCCTTCACTGATACTCCTCCCGGGGCAATTCTGCGCTTATCATCCCTGCCGGCCTGCCATCTGTCAACCGCTGCCGGCATGCCGGCATTTACTGCCAACGGACGGTCGGCAGCCGCTGCCCCCCCTCCCCCCGGGCCAAAAGGCCAGCCGCCGGCAAGCGGCTGGCCGCTTTGATTTTTTGATTTATTGTTGACTAACCCTGCTGACTGGGTTAGCCTACTTCAGGTTGGCCCCCTTGATTAAATGGAGAGGAACGAACTATGACCCAGGAGACGCAATCGGCTCTTACCCCGGAAGTGCGCGCCATGATCGGGGTTTCCGGCGAAGTGGTGGAAGCCTGGGGGGTGGTGGATGCGGAATACCTGCGCCGTTTCACCCAGGCGGTTATGGACCCGGACCCCCGATATTGGGACCAGGAGTTCGCCGAATCTACCCACTATGGCGAAATTATTACTCCGCCCATAATGGTCAGCTACCTGGCATCGCGCATCCGCCCGGACCAGGACGACCCGGTTACCCGCGCTTTTGAGGAAAACCCGGAGTCGGACGGCATCGGTTCCATTGAACGGCCCGGGGAACTGCCGCTGGTGCCTACCAACCTGATGCGGGTGCTTAATGCCGGCAATGAGTTGGAAATCTACCGTTATCCCAGCATCGGCGATAAAGTCTTTTCCCAGAACCGGTACTCAGACATTCGAGAACGGGTGGGCCGGGACGGACGCCCCTTCCTGATTATTACCCGGGAAACTACCTATAAAAACCAGGATGGCGAACTGCTCTGCATTACCCGGGCATCCACCATCCGCCGCTAGACGCAGCATGTCCCTGGCCCGGGGGCGGTTGGGGCAGCAGACGGCCCGGCCGGAAACCCCGATCTGCGACTGGCGTTAATCCGTTGACGAGGTTGCCGCGTTATGACCATACCTTTGGAAAACCTGCTCAAGATGGAACCGGCGGAGATTTGGGCCTGCAATGAACGGCCCAATGCCGACGACCTGCGCCGCAAACAGCAGATTTATTACGAAGATGTGGCCGAGGGCATGGAACTGCCCAAGTACATCTACAAGCCCACGCCCACCCACCTGTTCCGCTGGAGCGCCGCCATAGAGAACTTCCACCGGATTCATTACGATTTGGACTTTGGGCTGAACCATGACAGGAACCCCAGCATTCTGGTGCACGGGTCGTGGAAACAGAGCGTAGTGCCCCAGTACCTGAAGGACTGGACTTTGCCCAAAGGCTGGCCCTGGAAGGCGCAGTTTGAGCATCGGGCGATGCTGGTTCCGGGCGATATTCTGATTATGTGGGGCCGGGTAACCGGCAAGTACGAGCAAGGCCAAATGGGGTTCGTTGAGCTGGAAATAGGCATGAAAACCCAGGACGGCATCGAAAGTATGCCGGGTACGGCTACGGTAGTGCTGCCGCTGCGCAACGGCCCGGACATTCCCTATCCCTTCGTGCCGCCGGCCGCCTAGCGGCTCGCATCAGGTCGCCGGCCGTCGGGGCGCAGTTGGCGCGCCGGTTTTTCCGAACCCTCGCCCCGCTGCCCGGCGAGGGCCGGGCGCGGCGGCGTAAAGACTGCAACCAGGAATAGCGTTTGAGGTAAGCTGCCAATGGCCCGATTTATTGCCATTCATAACGTACCGGGGATTACCGAAGAGGACTTTCGAGAGAAACTCAATGCTGTCCGCAAGTGGCGCCCCGACCGTCGCACTACCATCCTGAAGGTTTACGGCGACCTGGAAAAGGGGCGGCTGGTGTCGGAGTGCGAGGCGGTGGAACAGGCGCACTTTGAGGACTGGATTAACCTGGTGGGCTGGCCGGCCGAGGCAATCCACAAGGTGGACGTGGTTTGTCAAGTGGGCAACTTCTGGAAGGTTTAAGCCCACTCCCGGTTGGCGGCTTAAGGGTGGCCGTCAGACACCCCCCCGTTCCCGCCCGCATACCCCGGCGTACATCTGCCCCGGCTCAAGGCGAGGGCGGGCCGGCGGTTATGCCCTACCCGCCGGCAACGGCCAGGGCGCCCACGGCTACCGGGGAAAGGGTTATCGGCAGCTGCTCCCAGGTAAAGCCCCGGTCCTGGCTGCGGAACAGTTCGCCTCCTTCGACGCCGGCGTAAACGTTGTTCGGCTGCCGGGAATCCCACTCAAAGGCCACTACCATATCGGCGGCTTCCTCGCCCTGTCCCAAACCATTCACCAGCGTCCAGCCCCTTCCGCCGTCGGTGGAGCGGTAGAACCGGGGGCTTTTGCGGCGAGCATTTTCAGAGACGGTAACCAACACCAGGTCAGCGTCTTCCGGGGAAGAGGCAATGTGCAGGGTATAGCTTTGTTCCAGGCCGGCGTTAATCAGTTCCCAGTGGCTGCCTCCGTCGTCGGAGCGGTAAGGGGCCTGCGCGGTTGCCGCGTAAACCCGGTTGGGTTGGTTCCGGCTCAGGCCAATGCAGTGAATATCGTCGTTAAGGCCCGGCAGCTGGCGCCAGCTGCTGCCGCCGTCCCGGGTGCCTACTATCCCCCCGACCTCAATGCCGGCGTACAACTGCTGCGGGTCGGCCGGGGACATGCGCAGGTCTCGGACGTGGGAGGCGCGGGTCGGTGAATGAAAGTTCCATGCGGCGGCTTCCGGCACGGCGCGAAAGCCTTCCAGTTCCTCCCAGGTCTGCCCGCCGTCTTTGGAACGAAAGACGGCGGCCGGCTCGCTGCCCACGTAAACCGTATCCGGTTCCTCCGGGTGGGCCAAAACGCTGTGGGCATAATTGCCGGGGTAAGCGCCGAGATGGCGCCAGGCAGCGCCGCCGTCATCGGTGCGGTAAACCCCCGCTTCATAGGCCGCCAGGAAGGCTCGCTGCGGGTTGGCAGCGCTGGCGCACAGGCGGGCGGCGGCATGAGTCAGGGGCGTAACCGGTTCCTGCCGCCAGGTATGGCCGCCATCGGCGCTGACAACGGCGCATACCCCATCGTGCCGGCCAACATAGATTCGCGTTTCTTGCGACATACTCACCTCCGCTTTCCGGTTAATACCGGTCAATCCCTGCGGTCATCGGGGCCGCGGACGTTTTCCAACCGCCGCTCCAGCCGCTTCAAGGCATCCTGCGTAGTCTGGATTTCCTGCAGCAGTTCTTCCAGGGATACCGGTGAGCGCAGTTCTTCCAGCCGCTCGCGTTTGGCCTCGTCCAGGTTATTGATGATGATAGCGATGAAAAGGTTGATTACGACGAAGGTGCCAATAATAACGAAGCTGACGAAGAAAACCCAGGCCCATGGGTGCAATTCCATGGCGGTTTTCATTACTTCGGTCCAGCCTTCCAGGGTGGTCATATTGAACAAGGTAAGCAGCGCAGCGCCCAGGCTGCCCCAATTGGCCGGGTCGTGCTGGTGAAACAGGTGGTAACCCATGATGGCGTAGATGTAAACCACGATGCTCATCAGAAAAGTTACGTGGAAAACGCTGGGTATGGAACGAACCAGGGCAGCTACAATCAGCCGCAGGTCCTGAATGGCGGAAACCAGGCGCACTACCCGCAGCAGCCGAGCCAGGCGGGCAATCATCGCAAACTGGCCGGTGGCCGGCACCAGGGAAAAGACAATCACCAGGAAGTCGAAAATATTCCAGCCGTCCCTGAAATACCGGTCGGGGCGGGGCGCCAGAGCCAGCATCTTCAGGGCGGCCTCAACGATAAATATGCCCAGGGCAGCCTGATTGCCCCAGTGCATCCAGTAGCCGAAGCGGCTTTCCAGCCAGGGAGAGGTTTCCAGTCCCAGCAGAACCCCATTGGCGATTATGACGGCGATGATGAAGTACTCGAAGGAATGGGCATTGACCAGACGCCCGGAAAGGCGCACTGCTTGTTTCATAGTGTCGGGCCGCTGTATTCCTGGAATGAAAATCAGTGCTGACAGTTTACCACCATACCAGGAAGATTATCCATGAAAGGATGGCGCCGAAGGGATGGCGCCGACAAAAAGGGAAAGCTCAAGGCCCATGGTGGTTAACCCGGTGAGCCAACCGGGTTCCGGTGGACAAGCCGGCGGTACAGTGGGTATAATCACCCGGCGTCCCGCACTGCGGAGAGGTGCCGGAGTGGACGAACGGGCACGACTGGAAATCGTGTAGGGGCTTACCGCCTCTCGAGGGTTCGAATCCCTCTCTCTCCGCCATTTCTGCTTCCCCCCGGCAGCCTTGTTGCCGGGGTTTCCGGCTCCGGTGCGCCGGTCTTCAGCCGGCCCCCCCCTTCGGCCCCTGAACGCAGCAATCCGCCGCAGCCCCGGGGCCATCACCCTGGCAAACCCGGGCCAGTGCCGGGGTATTCGGGAAGGAGTATTTTCGGAGAAAACGGCGCAAGGAACCTTCAGGTTCCTTGCGCCGGCGCGTTCAATCGGCTGTCGGGCGAGACAATGGATTGCCAATCGGCTGCCGGCTCCTGCCCCGGCCATAACCCCGAGCGTTGGTTTTCCGCTAGGGACGGTAGAAGAGCACAGACCGTTCCGGTTCCCGGCCGCGGCTGGTGGAAGCCAGGTTGAAACGCTGCGCCAGCAGGTGCTGCAAGCGGCGCACGTAAGCCCGCTGTGGGTTCAGCTGCACGCTGAACTCGCCGCCGATGACCCTTTGCGCTGCCGTTTCGGCCTCAGTCAAAGCCCGCTCCAGCATTTCCCTGGTGGCGGCATCGTCGCGGGCCTGGGGCGGGCCGCTCCCCCGCAGGTTGACGCCCTGTTCCCTGGCCAGGGTACGCAGAAAATCCATTACCTGGGGCTGCGTATTTTTGCGCAGCACGTAAACCGGCGTTCCGGTAGATTCGGCAGACCGCACCAGCTGCGCGCCCCGGCGATAATGGGTTTTGGTGGTCAGCACCAGGGTTGACCGGCGCAGTTCATTGACGATTCCTACCTGCAAACCCAGGTCAGCCTGGGCCGATTCCAGCTTGTCCCGGCTTACGCCGAAGAGGAACACCCGGACTTCCAGCCGGCGGGGGGCGCTGTCTGCTGCCTCGTCCGGAGCGGCGGCCTCTGTGCTGCCGGAGTTGAGGTTGTTCGGACGAGGAAAGTAACCCGGCGGCGTTCCCTCGGTAGATTCCGGAAGGAGGGTCGCCGGGCGGCCGGGGCGACTTTGCCCGCGGCGGCCCGGGTAACGCCCTTCAGGGCCGGCAGCGGCAAAATCGGGGGCCCAGGGCGCCGGCGGGTTGGCGTTGGGACGCGCTGCGTCCTGACGTTCCAGCACCGCTCCGTTCTCGTCCAGGCAGCGGATGACCGGGGCGATGGGGTAGCCTCGCAGCCACTGGTCCACCACGTTAGCCACGCCATCGTGAACGGCCACCTGCTCCCAGTTCCGGATTTCCACCACCACATCAAAGGTGGGCGGAGCCTTGCGCTCCAGCACCGTTTTCTGGGTTCCCCGGTAGCGGGCTTCCTGGTCGCCGAGGGTTACCGCCTGCACGCCGCCCACCAGGTCGGAAAGGGTAGGGTTAAGAATCAGGTTATCCAGGGTATTGCCGTGGGCGGTGGCGATAAGCTGCACTCCCCGCTCGGCGATGGTGCGGGCGGCGGCGGCCTCTTCCTCGGTTCCCATTTCATCGATGATGATGACCTGGGGCATATGGTTTTCCACCGCCTCAATCATCACGCCATGCTGCCTGGTAGGGGTGGCTACCTGCATCCGGCGGGCGTGGCCAATGGCCGGGTGGGGCACGTCGCCATCGCCGGCAATTTCGTTGGAGGTGTCCACAATCACTACCCGCTTGCGGGCCTCGTCGGCCAGCACTCGGGCCACCTCGCGGAGCATAGTGGTTTTGCCTACGCCGGGCCGGCCAAGCAGCAGAATATTCTTGCTGGCAAAGGCCAGGTCTTCAATGATTTTGATGGTTCCGAAGACGGCGCGCCCGGCCCGACAGGTAATGCCGACCACCTGGCCCCGGCGGTTGCGGATGGCCGATATGCGGTGCAGGGTACGCTCCATGCCGGCCCGGTTATCGTCGCCAAACTTGCCCACCTGCTGCACCAGGTAATCCAGGTCGGCCCTGGTAACTTCCTGTTCATCCAGAATCACGTCTCCGTCGGGGAAGCGGGCCTCCGGGAGCCGGCCCAAGTCCAGCACCACCTCCAGCAAGTCGGGCAGGTTATCCTGCCGGGCCAGGCTGTGTTTCACCCTGGGGGGCAAAACATCCAGCAGCCGTTCCAGTTCTTCATATGCCAGCTTTTGCGCTGCTGCCAATATCACGCCTCCGCGGCCGCCATCCGGCAGCCCAACGCCGGAATGGCTACCATTTTGACCAGCACAATCAAGTCCGCCGTCGGGCGGAAACCAAGGCGCAGCAGCCGCTCGCCGACCGGAGCCTGGTATTCGGGCGTCAGCCAACGCCGGGGGCCGGCGCCCGAAAGGGCAAAATCCATAACCTGCGCCGGCAAATCGGGCCAATCCGGGTTCGCCATAATCTCTACTTCGGTCATTCCCTGCCGCGCCGTCATACCCAGCCAGGCCACTACCCGGCCCCCCGTTTCCACCACCCATTCTGCCGGTTCGCGCCCCGGCCACGGGCCGGGGCTGCTCGCCCGGCTGTCCTGCCAGAGCTGAAAGGTTGGCCCCAAAGCCTGCCGGACTGCCAGGGGAACACTGGCGCAAAAAAGCTGGAACAGAGGGTAATCGTCCTCCGGCAGTCGGGGCCTCAGGCTATTCGGCGCGGCAGCTATCGGGGCCGGCCGGCCATGTCCGTCCCACAGGGTTTCACGGTAGCAGGGAGCGAAGCCGCTGCGCCGTGCCAGGCCCAGGGCCGGGCTATCCGCCGGCAGCCGCAGGAAAATCCGCTGGGCCGACCGCAGCCCCGCCGCTACCACCAGTTCTTCCAGCAATTCCAGGCCGGCATCCGCTGCCGCGGCATGCCTTAAGCCGGGGTTTAAGCCGCCATCCGGGGCGTTGGCCGCCGCTGGCCGGTTCCGACATGGCAGGTAAAGGCCATCGATTTCCCAGGCGCTGACGCCGGAGCGGGTACGGGCAGCCGCCAGGCCCAGCAGCCGGGGGCCATCCCAGCGGGCCAGCGCCACCCGTTCCGGGCGTTGCAGCAGGGCGTTTTTCCACAAGGCGCCGCCGGGGCGCGGCAGGCCCGCCCCCGTCGGGTTAGACCGGGGCCGGGCCAGGTTGGGGCCCCTGGGCGTATGCAGCAGAGCGCAGCGCAAGGCGTCGCCCAGGTGAAAGGTAGGCGGAATAGACGTTGGCTGCATCGTTTTACCCTTACCCGGCCTGGCCCGAAAGTCGCCGGTCTGGTGCGGCGGCCAGCTTCAGAAAGTACCGGTGCAACCGGTCGTCCCGGGTCAGCTCCGGGTGAAAAGCGGTAGCCATCATATTGGACTGGCGTACTGCGACCGCTGCGCCGTTGGGCAGGGAGGCCAGGACGCTTACCGGCGGCCCGACGCGAATAACCACCGGGGCGCGGATGAAAACCGCATGGAACGGGTCTGGTTCCAGGCCGGCGATGTTCAGGTCTTGCTCAAAGCTGTCGATTTGCCGGCCAAAGGCGTTGCGCCGCACCCCGATGTCCATCAACTGCAAGGGCGTCGGGTCGGCCTCGGTAATTTCGCGGGCCATCATAATCATACCGGCGCAGGTGCCCCAAAGGGCCTTACCCTGCCGGGCCAGCGCCTGAACCGGCTCGCGCAGGTGGTAGATGGACATTAACCGGCTGAGGGTAGTGCTTTCCCCGCCCGGTATAATCAGGCCGTCCAAGCCGTCCAGCTGTTCCGGCAGGCGCACTTCCCGGCTGCCCACCCCAGCGCTTTGCAGGATGGCGATGTGTTCAGCAAAGTCGCCCTGTACGGCCAAAACCCCGATTTCCAATGCTGCTCTGCCTGCTCCCCAGATTTGGCTGCCTCGACCCGCCGCCCGGCCCGGAGAGGGGATTTTCAGCGGGGGCGGCGGGCCGGGGATAATTGCCGGTTCACTGCCCCACCCCAGTCCATTGGCCGCAGCGATTCCGGCTGCTTCAGCCCGTACCGGCGGCGCTGAACAATGGCTGCGGCAATGTTCCTGGCCGGCCGCGCTGCTGCCTACAAGCTCCGGGGCGCCAGCAATTCCCCGGCGGGGATTTCGCGGACGCTGCGGCCCACCATGGGTTCGCCCAGATCCTTGGAAACTTCGGCCAGAATCCTGGGGTCTTTGTAGTGGGTAACCGCCTGCACAATGGAATACCCCCGGCGAGCCGGGTCGCCGGACTTGAAGATGCCGGAACCGACGAACACGCCGTCAGCGCCCAGCTGCATCATCAGGGAGGCGTCGGCCGGGGTAGCCACGCCGCCGGCGGCGAAGTTGACCACCGGCAGCCGGCCTGCTTCCCGGGTTTGGGTCAGCAGCTCCAGGCTGACGCCCAGGTTGCGCGCCTCCACCACCAGTTCATCTTCCGGCATATTTTGCAGCTTGCGGATGGCGTCCTGCACTGCCCGCATATGGCGCACGGCCTCCACCACGTCGCCGGTGCCGGCCTCGCCCTTGGTGCGAATCATGGCTGCGCCTTCGGAAATGCGGCGCAGCGCCTCCCCCAGGTCGCGGCAGCCGCAGACGAAAGGCACCTGGAAATCGTGCTTCCAAACGTGGTGCACCTCATCCGCCGGGGTCAGCACTTCCGACTCATCGATATAGTCGATGCCGATAGCTTCCAGAACTTGAGCTTCAACGAAATGACCGATGCGGCACTTGGCCATAACCGGAATGCTCACGGCGTCCATAATGCTCAAAATAACCGCCGGGTCGGTCATACGGGCCACGCCGCCGTCGGCGCGAATGTCTGCCGGCACCCGTTCCAGGGCCATGACGGCTACGGCGCCAGCCTCCTCGGCGATTTTAGCCTGCTCTGCGTTTACTACGTCCATGATGACGCCGCCCTTAAGCATTTGGGCGTGTCCCGATTTCACCGTAAAAGTGCCGGTCAACACATCAACCATTTTCATCCCTCGCCAGCCCAGGATGGGGTGTTCCATTGCGCTATCATTATACGCCGGGCCGCCAATCTTTATCAAATACCCCGACAAACCACAATCCGGTTGAATAACCCCCGCTCCATTCCCGGCGCTTTCCATACCCCGGACCCGGCGCTCTCATGGCTAAACTGCCCCTGAATTTGTTAGAATAACCCCAGCAACTCCAAACTGCCGGGAGGGTTTCCGATGACTCTGCATTACGACGCCGAAGTCCGCATTGCCAAAATCAACATGGGCCCCTACGACAATAACGGGTACATCGTCATATGCCCGGAAACCGGCGAGGGCATCATCATCGACACGCCGGCCGAGCCGGAAAAGCTGCTTAACGCCATTGGCGACGTGGAGATTAAGGCCATACTGATTACCCATAAGCACCAGGACCACCTGCTGGGCTTCGCCGAGATTACCGGCTCGGTGGGGGCGCCGGTAGGGGTTCACGCCAACGATGCCGACGGTCTGCCCCGGCCGCCGGAAAGGGCGCTGAACGACGGCGATACCATCCGGTTCGGCAGCCTGGAAGCCCGGGCCATTTATACCCCCGGCCACACTGAAGGCGCCACCTGCTACCTGGTAGGCAAACACCTGTTCTCCGGCGACACTCTGTTCCCCGGCGGGCCGGGCAAGTCCCGCAGCCCCGAAGCGCTGCGCCAGATTCTGGACAGCATCAGCAGCAAGCTGCTGACCCTGCCCGACGACGTGGCGGTTTACCCCGGCCACGGCCCGGTGGATACCACCATCGGCGAAGCTCGCAGCCGTTACCAGGTTTATACCTCCAGAACCCACTCGCCAGACCGGTTTGGCGATATTGACTGGCTGGAAACCGAGTAGTTATGGAATGGCAAGGCCATCAGCGCCCCGGCTGACCTGCTGTAGAGGTAAAGATGTACCAACGCACCGTTCTGGATAACCGCCTGCGGGTACTGACCGCAGCCTTGCCCCATGCGCCCTCGGTTTCGCTGACCGTTTCCGTTGGCGCCGGCTCCCGCTACGAACCGGACGAGCTGGCGGGGCTTTCCCACTTCCTGGAGCATCTGCCCTTCAAGGGGACAGCCCATTGGCCTACGGCCCGCCACGTCAGCGAGGCCATTGAGGGCGTCGGCGGTGTGATGAACGCCAGCACTGACCGGGAGGTTACCGTCTTCTGGTGCAAGGTGGCCCGGATTCACTTCCGCCAGGCCTTTGCCGTGCTGCTGGATATGGCGCTGCATCCCTTGCTGCACCCGGAGGAAATGGAAAAGGAACGGGAGGTCATTCAGGAAGAACTGCGGATGACCTATGATTACCCTTCCCACCGGGTTGACCTGCTCATTGATGAGCTTCTGTGGCCCGACCAGGCCATGGGGCGGGATGTGGGCGGCACCCCCCAGTCCGTAAGCCGGATTACCCTGGACGATGTTCGGGACTATATGCGGCAGCAATATAACCCGGCCAACACGGTGGTAGCCGTGGCCGGCAACATTGACCACGAAGAAGTGGTGGAACTGCTGCGGCAGGCTACCGAGGGCTGGCAGCCTTGCGCCGCCCTGGACTGGCAGCCGGTGGAAGAAAGAGAATCCCCCAGCCCGGTGGCGCGGGTGGAACAAAAACGTTCCGACCAGTCCCACATTTGCCTGGGCTTGCCGGGGCTTTCCCTCAACGACCCGGACCGCCACGCCCTGGCAATTCTCAACGGCGTCCTGGGGGATGGCATGAGCAGCCGGCTGTTCCTGAACCTGCGGGAGGAGCAGGGCCTGGCCTATGACGTTTCCAGCGCGCTGAATTCCTTCCGGGACTGCGGCTCCCTGGTAGTTTACTGCGGGGTGGAGCCGCGGAAGGCACGGGAAGCGGTGCAGGCGGTGGTCGGCGAGTTGGCAGGCATGCTCCGGCCGGTGCCGCTGCCCGAATTGAACAAGGCCAAGGAGTTTACCAAGGGTCGGCTGCTGCTGCGGATGGAGGATACCCGTTCCGTGGCCGCCTGGCTGGGCGCCCAGGAACTGTTAAGGGGCGAGGTGGCTACAGTGGAAGAAACGGTGCAGGCCATTGACGCGGTAACCGTGGCGGATGTAAGCCGGGTGGCGGCCCGGCTGCTGGAGCCGGATAAACTGCGGCTGGCCCTGGTTGGCCCCCAACGGAACGAAAAGGCCCTGCAAAAGCTGCTGCGGTTTTAGCCGGCGCAGCCAGGCCCGGACGGCGCCGTTACCCTGCCGGCGGCACAAGTCGGCCGGCCCCGGTTGCCTGGCGCATTACCCCACAGCGAACGGAAAACCGGCTGCCGATACCGGCAGGGCCTTTTCCGGCCCTGACGGGCAGGGCCGCCCCCGGCCAGTCCGGAGGGCGTTTTGCGGTTGCAGACGGTCGGGTCGCCGGAATGCGCTGCCAGGCCTAGCCCTCGCCGGCGACGAATTCGGCGATAACCGGGTTGGTCAGGACGCCGATGCCGGGTATTTCCACCTCTACCGTGTCTCCCGGCTGCAGGGGACGGGTTACCCCGGTGGCGCCGGAGAATACCAGGTCTCCCGGGCGCAGGGTAACCTGCTGGCTGATGCAGCTGACAATTTCCGGGAAGCTGAAGAGCATGTCCCGGGTATTGCAGCGCTGCACCTCTTCACCGTTGAGCCGTACCAGCAAGTCCAGCCTTTGGGAATCCACCTCCGTTTCAATCCACGGGCCTACCGGAGCAAAAGTATCAGCGCCTTTAGCCCGCCAAAAAGTCCAGTCATCCTTTTGCCAGGCTCGCTCGCTGATGTCGTTGCCGCAGGTATAGCCCAGAATATAATTTTCGGCCTGCTCCGGTGAAACGCGCCGGCACTGCTTGCCAATAACGGCTACCGCCTCGCCCTCGTAATGGACTTCGCCGGCGGCGTCTCGGGGAATGATGATCGGGTCGTTAATGCCGGTCAGGGCATTGCGCCCCTTGCGCCAGGGCTGGGGTTTTTCCGGCATCGGCATGGCTGCCTGGCCGAATACCGAACCAGCGTATTCCAGGTGGTCGGCAAAGTTCAAGCCCGGCCCCCATAATTCCGCCGGGTCAGTGGGCGGCAGCAGCTTCACCTCAGACAACGGGTGATGGGTATCGGTTATCCGAAAGCTGGCGTATATGCTGCCCCGTACTTCGGCGATTTCGCAATCCAGAACAACGCCGTAAGCTACCCTTCGTCCCGCGCGGAATCTGGCAATTTTCATCCCTGCCTCGCTTTACATAATCTAACCAAGCGTCATATTACAATATCCCGCGCCCAAAATCCATATCGCCGGGGGGCCGGTATTCCCGCCGTAAGCGGCCGGTGGCGCCTCGGAGGGCCGAAACGCAGCGGGGCCGGATGTGGCCGGCAACTCTGCCCACCATGCCAGCTGCCATTGAGCCGATGGGGGTGTTGTGATAGGCTGGAACCGGGGCAGCCGGGGTGTATCGGCTGCTCCGGTGGTAAAAGCCGGCCTGGAACGATTGATGACGATGAATACAAACCGGGCAGATAGCTTATCCCGTCCGGCGGCGCGCTTTGACGCCGCCGGCAACTTGATCGTGCGGGCGTCGTCGGCCCTGGGCTGCCGCCGCGCCCTCTGGTACGGCGCTACCGGTCAGCCTATCACCAACCCGCGCCCGCCGGAATCCCTGACCGTTATGGAAGCGGGCAGCGCCCTGGAGCCGGTGGTGCTGCGGGCTATGGAACGGGCCGGCTGGCAGGTTACCCCGGCCGACGCCGCTGCGCCCCGCTCGGTTTCAGCGTCGGCCGGCCCCAACCTGGTGGTTGCCGGGCGCCCCGACGCTACCGGAGTGCACCCCCGCTCCGGTGAGGAAATGCTCATTGAGGTTAAAACCCGGGGGCCCAATGGTTACAAGCGTTGGGTAACTCTGGGGGCGGAGCGGAGCCACCCCGAGGCGGTGGCCCAGGCTGCCATCTATACCCTGGGCCTTTACCGGGAGATGCGGGACGCCGTGATTGCCACCATGGACACGGCCAGCCGGGAATGGGCCTGGGAGTGCATTCCGGCCCACCGACTGGAACGCCTGTTCCAGCATGTTTGCTCCTGGCTGGGGCAGCTTGCCGACCACCAGGCCCGCAGCGGAACTGACCCGGCAGCTTTGCCGGCGCAGGACTTCCCGCCCCAAAGCTGGCAATGCCGGAACTGTTCTTTTCTGACGGCTTGCCGACCGGAGGCGGCAGCAGCGGTGGAGGAACCGGACGACCAACCCGGCATGAACCCGGAGCCGGTGTCTGAGGCGGAAGCCAGGGCGGCCCTGCGGCAGTACGAAGAGGTTCGGGCAGCTATCAAGGAGTTGGAGGAGCGCCGGAACGCCGCCCGGGAGAAGCTCCTCGCCTGGCTGCAACAGCAAGGCGTGGCCCAGGCCACGCTGGAGGGGCCGGAGCAGACCCATACCCTCCGCATGGCGCAACGCCACTACTACCATTGCGATTACCAAAAACTCAACGAGCTGCTGGACCCGGAGACCCGGGCCGAAATCGTTACCGAAAAGAAGTCGGAGTACCTGCGTATCAATTAGGACTTACCGGTAGGCCTTACCGGCTGGCGCCGGCGGGAGGCCGCCCCGGCGCCGCTGCCGTTGTTCCGTTAACGGTTCCGCCTTTCTTGCCCCTTGCCGGGCTGCCGGTTATCATTAAGGGCGGCCTTTTTACAGCCTCGGTTTCCGGTGAAAATGCCCCGCACAGCGTATAGAAATTCTGCTTTACCCGTTTGGAGGTGTGTCTTGGCTCAAGTATATGACGTTATCGTGGTGGGCGCCGGCAATGCAGCCCTGAGCGCGGCGATCTCTGCCAGGGAAAACTGCGAGTCGGTACTGGTGGTGGAAAAGGCTCCGGAATATTTCCGCGGCGGCAACACCTATTTCACCGGTGGAATCATCCGCTTCGCCTTCAACGGTATCGAAGACATCAAGGCCCTTATTCCCGATATGTCGGAAACTGAAGAGAACTCCATCGAAGTAGGCCAGTACACCGAGGATATGTACTACGAAGATATGATGCGGGTTACTCACGGGCTGTCGGACCCGGAGTTGGCCCAAATCCTGGTCAGCAACTCGCACCCCACCATGAAGTGGCTTCAGGAACACGGAGTGCGCTTCGTCCTGTCCTTTGGCCGCCAGGCCTTCCGGGACGGCGATAAGTACCGCTTCTGGGGCGGCCTGGTGGTCGAGGCGGTAGGCGCCGGCAAAGGTCTTTCCGACCAGCAGTTCGACGTGGCGCAGCGCATGGGCATCGAGGTGCGCTATTCCACCCAGGGCGTGAAGCTGCTTCAGGACCAAATGGGGCGGGTCAACGGTTTGCAGACCCTGGGCCCCAACGGCTTTGAGGATATTGCCGCCCGCTCGGTGGTGCTGGCGGCCGGCGGCTTCGAGGCCAACGCCGAGATGCGCTGCCGCTACCTGGGCCCCGGCTGGGAAACGGTTAAGGTGCGAGGCATTCCCTACAATACCGGCGACGGCATTCGCATGGCCCTGGACGTCGGGGCCCAGTCCCACGGCCATTGGAGCAGCTGCCACGCCGTGGCCTGGGATATGAACGCTCCCCCCTTCGGCGACCGTACCATCACCGAGCTGTTCCAGAAGCACTCCTACCCTTTCGGCATTATCACCAACATCAACGGCGAGCGGTTCCTGGATGAGGGGTACGATTTCCGCAATTATACTTACGTAACCTACGGACGGGCTCTGCTCAGCCAACCCCAGGGGCTGGCCTTCCAGATTTTCGACAACAAGGTGCGGCATTTGCTGCGGGATGAGTACTGGATTCCCCAGGTAACTATGGCCGAGGCCAATACCATTGAGGAGTTGGCGGCCCGGCTGGATATTGACCCCCAGGGGCTGGCCGACACGGTTCGGGAGTATAACGCCGCCGTGCAGACCAATGTTCCCTATAACCCGACGATAAAGGACGGCCGCTGTACCCGGGGCCTGGCAGTGGACAAGACTAACTGGGCGGAAACCATCGACACGCCCCCTTACCTGGGCTTCGCCGTAACCACCGGCATCAGCTTTACCTTTGGCGGCGTGAAAATCAACCACCGGGGCCAGGTGGTAACCAACGCCCAGGACCCGATACCGGGCCTGTACGCTGCCGGCGAAATGGTCGGCGGCCTGTTCTACTACAACTACCCCGGCGGGTCGGGCCTGTCGGCCGGCATGGTCTTTGGCCGGCTGGCCGGCAGCTGCGCCGGCCAGGACGCCAACCTGCTGAAGGATATTTAGGGGGCAAGAAGAACGGCGGGGCAGCTCCGGGCAAAGGACGCCAGCCGCCGGCTGTTTCAGGCGCACACGGCCGTTCCCGCCGTCAACGCTCCGATGGCCGCCGCCCCGCCAGGGTCAGAAAAAGTGCTGGCAGGTCGCCACTGTGCCTGCTAGCAACAGCCCGATGGCAATCCACTTGATAACGGCATAGCCGCCGGTCTTCCTGGATTGCGGTTCCTTCCGGTGTTTCTTCGGGGCCTGAAGCGTCGGCTGCCGCCGGCGGCTCGGCTGGGTGTGCCGGCGTCGGTAGCCCCGGGCAGCGTTTGTTGTTGCCCGTACCGGGCCGTTCCGATGTTCCCACGGCGGCTGGACGTTCAAGCTGCCCCAGATTCCCAGGCGCTGTTCCTGGGCATATCGCTGCGCATGGTTAAGGCCAAGCTCTTCGCCGCCATACTGTTCGTACCAGTGGGCGTAGCCTTTTGCCACCATAAGCAGGTTGATGGATCGGTGCCGACCATGGTTCTGGCGATAGACAATAACCACCTGGCGGCCATAGCGGTCAACGCCCACTATTTCAGCCAGCAGCGGGCCGCCGGTCACTGCTCCGGCTAATGCCGCTTTGCTCTCGCTTCCCCCGGGCTGCGAATATTCCGGCGCGTCAATGCCGTACATTCGGGCTTCAAACGCTCTGCCGGGCTTGCCGGCCGGCCCTCTGACCCGCAGCAGCAGCGAGTCGCCGTCAATAACTTCCACCACGCTGACCGGTAGGGGCTTTCGTTCATTCATGCTGACCGTATGCTGTGGAGCCGGCCCGGGATTTCAGGTCACGTCAGTAGTGCGATGCCGGCACCGGCCAGGTTAACCTGGCCTGGAGCGACAGCCCGGACGGTTTTCGGAAAAGGCTGCGCTCAGGCCGTTTATCGGCTGCCCATACGGGGCCGGGGCGGGCCTCCCCGGCTGAGCGTTCTTCCGGCTACTGATTCAAGCCCCGCTGCATACCCGCAGGTAGCCCGCCTGCCCGCCGTGCTGGTTGACTTCCCACAGCAGCAGCCTGAACATATCCGCCAGGGTAATGGTCTGCCCCCAGTGGGTAGTGATTGGCGTATTCAGCAGGGCCGCATCGTCCTGCTGCGCCAGAAAAGCCAGCAGATTGCCGCGCGCCGCGGCGGCATACGCTACCAGCAAAGCCTTGTCGGGGCAGCGCCAGGCGGCCAAATCGGCGGCGGAATAGCCAACCCCCACATCCATCGGCTCCGGAGCCATTCCCGACCGGGCCGCCCATTCCGTCACGTACGATTGGGCGCGCTGTCGGGCCAGGGTTTGCACCCACAGATCCAGCGCCCGGCCATAATGCCACACAATAAAGCCGATTGAGTGGTATTGGCGGTCGGGACGGTATTCCAGCTCTGCCTGGGTCAACCCGTCGATGTATCGTTCCAGCCACTCCCAGAGGGTTTCAAAGGACTGCCGAATAAATTTCTGCAATGCCATAAATCTCCGCTCCCTTGCGATAACCCGGCCGGCCCGACTGCGCCGTTAAAGGTGCTTTCGGAACCATGCCAGCGTCCGCGCCAGATACTCCTCCCGCAGCCTGGGGTGTCCCTGCCGGGGGAAGGAGTGGGAGCAGCCGGGAAAGCGCGCCAGCTCCACAGTTTTGCCCAACCGCTTCAATTGCACAAAATAGGCTTCGCTCTGGGCAATGGGACAGCGCAGATCCGCCTCGCCATGCAGCAACAGCACCGGCGTCTCCACCTGAGCGGCATAGGTCAGGGGTGAACGCTCCACCAGGCGCTGAAAATCTGACGGCGGCGACCCGCCCCACTGCGCCTCGCCGAAACTGACGCCAATATCCGAAGTGCCGTACATCGCCGCCAGGTCGGTACAGGGCGCCCCGACCACAGCGGCCCCAAAGCGGCGGTCATGCCCCACAATCCAACTGGTCATAAAGCCGCCGTAGCTATAGCCGTGAACCCCCAGACGGGTTTCATCCACATAAGGCCGGGCCGCCGCCGCAGCTACTGCCGCCATCAAGTCCAGGTAATCCTCGCCGCCCCAATCCTCCAGCACCGCCTGCATAAAGTCATCCCCGTAAGTGGAAGACCCCCGGGGGTTCGCCGCCAGAACCAGGTAGCCGTTGCTGGCCAGCAGTTGCTGCAACGGGACGTAGGAATCGTAAAAGGCGCCGTTGGGGCCGCCGTGAATTTCCAGAATCATCGGGTAGCGGGCCGTTGGCTCGAAGTCGGGCGGAAAATACAGGCGGCATTCAATCTCCATGCCGGCCCGCTCAATCGAGAACTTCTCCAGCCGGGCCGGGGGATGCTCAGCCAGATAGTCCTGGTTGTAATTGGTCAACGTCCTTACCGACTGGCCGGGCAAGTCGAGCAGGCGCAGGTCGGCCGGCGATTCCGGCGAATTAACGACCAGGGCGGCCCGCCGGCCCGTGCAATCCAGGGAGAGGCCGCTGGCCAGCATTGCGCCGCCCGTCAGCTGCGGCGCCGTCCCGCCCGACGGAGCCACTTCGGCCAGGTAAGACTCGCCCCTGGCTTCGGCCAGGAAGCGGATGCGGTCGTCCAGGTGCCAGCGCAGCTCCGGCGTGCCGCTGATGGCCGGTATGCCCAGGGTAACGCGGAGGCAGTCATCGGTCAGGGGCAATGGTTCCTGGCCCGGCTGCAGGATATAAAGCTGACTTTGCCACAGGCCCAGCCCATGTTTGGCCGGCGACCCGGCCGCCAGCAGTCGCTGTCCGTCGGGGGCCAAGGCCAGGGCGCCGACGGTTTCCAGTCCCTCCGACCAAAGTTCCGGCGATGTCCCCTCATTTTCCGCTGCGCCGTCGGCAGCCATTACATAAGCCTCCGATGAACTTCGGAGGTCCCGCTCCGCGCGGCGGTGGGAAACGAAGGCGATACGCTGTCCGTCGGGCGACCAGACCGGCAGCGCGTCGTCCCAGTCCCCGTCGGTCAGCTGCCGAACCTGGTCATCGGCCAGGTCAACGACGAACAGGTGAAAGTGGGCATCCCCGCGCCAGCCCAGGCCGTCGTAGCGGTACTTAATCCGCCGGACCACCTTGACCCGGGGCCGGGCGGCGTTGGCCGCCTCCGGGTCGGCCCGGTCCGGGTCCACGTCGGCGGAATAAACCAGCCGCCGGGCGTCGGGCGACCAGGCCAGGTCGATGACGCTGCCCGGGGAGCAGGTGAGCTGCCGGGCCTCGCCGCCGCCAACGCCGATAAGCCAAATCTGCCGTGGTTCCCCTTCACCGCCCCGCAGAAAAGCCAGGGTTTGGCCGTCCGGAGAAAACCGGGGCAGCCCATCGTTTACGCCCCGGGTAAAGTCGGTTGCCGCTTCTGCCGCGCCAGGTTCCAGGCGCAGCATACGGATGCGGGAACGGCTTTCCAGGGAGTCCGGCTCTACCCAGGAATAGGTGAAGGCCAGCCGGGAGCCGTCGGGGGAGAGGGACGGTTCGGCAACCGACTTCAGGTTCCGGACCATTTCAGGGGTTAGCGGGCTGCTCATAAAGGGCGTCTCCTGCCTGGGTGATGCTTGCGCCGGTCATTGTGCGGCGGGAAAAGCGGGCAAGTCAACCCGACTGTTATTACCGTCGGGAGAGCTAACCCCGGGATAAGGCGAGCTTCCGGAAGGAAAGGCTGCGGGGTGGGTGGTGGGGGGCTTCCCTGCCGGGCTTCGGCGGTTTCAGGCCAAAGTCATCGGGCGGGCCGGTTGGGAGAAAGTTGGCAGGAGCGGGAGGATTCGAACCCCCGACCACTGGTTTTGGAGACCAGCGCTCTGACCAGACTGAGCTACGCTCCTGCGCCGAGGCGGTAAAGGCCGGTTTTGGCCGGTCAAGAGTACCCCTGGAGGGATTCGAACCCCCGACGCGCGACTTAGGACGCCGCCGCTCTATCCTCTGAGCTACAGGGGCTAGTGGTGGAGATAGGGGGGCTCGAACCCCCAACCTCGGCATTGCGAACGCCGCGCTCTCCCAGTTGAGCTATATCCCCTGGGCAACAACCCGACCAGGTTAAAGGGACTATTCCCCGGCACCTTATTGAATGTTAAAACCGCCGGCTAACCCCTGTCAAGGGCCGGGAACCGGGGCATTCCCAACATGCGTTGGTATAAATGGATAACGGGGTTTGCCGGGAAATCAGACCGCTGGGAGGCAGCAACATGGCCCAACCTGGAGCATACCGGGACGGGATGCAATGCAATGCCCCCGCTGCGGCGCCAACTGACTGCCCAAATACGGCCGCTCCCGCGGCAAGCAGACCTACCGCTGCGGCCAATGCCACTACCACTTCGTCCCGGGAGCCGGGCGTCCCCGCCAGCCGGAGCAGCTCCAGGCCCAGGCGGGAAGAATACCAGACGGACGCTTACCGGGTGTATAACTGGCTGCCGGCGAACCGGCATCAGGCGGGCAAAGGGGGCTCGGTAAACCGGAACTAAGGTTTCCACCCCCAATTGCGGGATCAGCTGAACCGGCTGCATCGGAAGACGAAGGGGTACAGCAAGAGCTGGCGGCTGCTGGCGGATCCCATTGCGTTGGCCTGCCGGCGGCTGGGCTGGTTTAACGCCAATACCCATTGGGAATACCGCCAATAGCCGGCGGACAGCCGCTTGCCCTGCCGGGAGGACGGGGGGACAGGGGGCTTGTAAAAGGCGCTGCCGGCTGTCAAACTGTATGCCATGAGACTTGGCGAATTTGAACTCAACGAACCGGTTCCCGAGTTGCGCAACCCGCACTTTATCGCCGTACTGCGCCCCTGGATTGACGTGGGCTGCGTGGGCAGCATGAGCCTTAACCGACTGGAACGCCATTTGCGGGCCAAAGAGTTGGGGCGGATGCATCGTCCCGGGCTGTTCTATGATTTTACCCGTTACCGGCCCCGCTCCTTTTTCAATGAAGGCCGCCGGGAATATTCAATTCCCAATACCATCGTGCGTTACGCCCGGCGGGAAGAAGGCCCCGACCTGCTGCTGGCCCACCTGCTGGAACCCCATCTGTATGGCGAGGACTATGCCGACGCTATGCTGGAGCTGCTTGCTTACCTGGGGGTGAAGCGTTACTCGCTGGTTGGCGCAATGTACGATATGGTTCCCCACACGCGGCCTTTGCTGGTGTCGGGTACGGGCGCCGGCGAAGGCGCCGCCGAAGAGCGGGAACGGATGCGGGTGCAGACCAGCGATTATGAGGGGCCGACCACGATTGCCTACCTGGTTCCGCTGGCAGCCGCCAGGCAGGGCCTGGAAACCCGCACCTACGTGGTGCATCTGCCCCAGTATTTCCAGGTTGATGAAGACCTGATGGGCGTTGCCCGGTTGATGGAAATTCTCTGCGCCCTCTACGGTTTGCCGGAACGCCTGATTGAATGGGAACGAGGCCGGGAGCAGTACGCTTCGATTGAAGGAATGGTTACCGAAGAAGGGGAGAGCATTGCCTCGCTGTTGCAGCAACTGGAGGAGCATTATGACCGGGAGCAGCGTTCCGAAGAACCGCCGCCGCCCCTTTCGGCCAACATCGAAGAGTTTCTGCGCGATTTAGACCAGGGGTTTGACCGGCCGGCGGGTAGCGGGTAACGGAATGAGCGAAAAAGGCTTATCCCGGTTCAGCCGAAAGACGCTGGCCCTCGGTTACAACAATTCGGCTTGGTTGTTTTGGACAGGTTAAGCTTGATTCCCAATTGTCCCGGCAAGTTAACCTTGCTTGATTTCAGAGTTGCCTCAAGCCGTTGATCCTATTCCGGAAGAATTATGTAGCTCTTACCACCTCATTCATTGTAAGGTTGGCATATCCGCAACGCAACCACACTATTCCAGTCCAACCCTTCTTCCGTGGGAATGTAGCATACTACAGTTATTTGATCCCCTGAGCTCCAATCGTGAACTATAGAACGATGTTTCTCCGAGAACTGAGCCGCTAGCTCAGTGAAGCAGGAGCCTGTAGGGCAGACCTCGAACTTCACAAGCGGCTCGAGATCTGAATCATCTTGAACTTCGGCAACTATCCCTGTAACTGCTACCCTGCGTCCACCATATTCTCGATGGGCAATTGCGGAGTCCTGCGTATATTGCTTGAATAACTCGTCGGCCGAAACTGAAATGGCCGGTTGCACAAACAATTCCGCCATTCTCTCCATTTCGGTATCAGTGGCATTGCAAGCTAATAGAAGGGTGGCAACAAGCAAGGCAAGCACCAGAGTCTTGGTCATGAAACCTCCTGCAAGTCCTTATTGTCCCAACAAAGCGCGCCAGCATTCCATTATTTCCTCGTTGGAAAAGGCTTCATCCAGGTTGTAGCCCCGCTCAAGGGACTTTTCACAACCCTCTGCTTCTTCCACGACTACTACTTGGGGGGCCGGTTGGCTGGCCGAGGCGCCCGTTGGGTCAGGTGGAGAAGTCTCCATTGGCCCCAACAAAGCGCGCCAGCATTCCATTATTTCCTCGTTGGAAAAGGCTTCATCCAGGTTGTAGCCCCGCTCAAGGGACTTTTCACAACCCTCTGCTTCTTCCACGACTACTACTTGGGGGGCCGGTTGGCTGGCCGAGGCGCCCGTTGGGTCAGGTGGAGAAGTCTCCATTGGCCCCAGCAAAGCGCGCCAGCATTCCATTATTTCCTCGTTGGAAAAGGCTTCATCCAGGTTGTAGCCCCGCTCAAGGGACTTTTCACAACCCTCTGCCCCTTCCACAACCGCTACCGGGGTAACCGGTTGGTTGCCAGAAACGCCCGTTGGTTTAGGGGACGAAGCATCCATTGGCTGAGTGGTTGGTCCGGTTGCCAACTGCGCTATGGGCTGCGCCGCAGGTTCCGGCGCCGAAGTTTCTGTTGGGCGTGGCGAAGGCGTCGGTGCAGCGGTGGTCGAGGGTGTAGGAATAGCTGTTGGGCTCGGAATCGGAAGGTTAGTAGCAGTAGGTACTGGCATAGCGGGTACGGGGGTTGGCTCGCTGCCGCAAGAGAGAAGGAAAGCGGAAAAGGCAAATAAAAAAACCGAAACAGACCGGCAGCTTGACCATCGGGAACCCCCTTGCCCCGGTTCATGTAAGCAGAGCTATCGCCACAGCAACCATGCCAGACAAAGACCTTGACGAGATGGACTGAAGCCCGCTCCGTAAACCCATTGCAAGGTCTATGAGCCAAAAAGGGAGTTGGTTAGCTGTGGCAGTTCCGAGTATATCATGAAACCGATTCTGAAACGAGGCTTGATACAGGATTCTTAAATCTGAAAACAGGCCAGTAAACCGGCCTGCGGGGCAGGGAAAAGCCCCGGCTGTATCTGACGGGGCAGGTTAAGCCGGCCGGGGCCACCCCCCCACGCTTACTGCCCCGACCGCTGCTGACCGAAGTCTTCCAGGTCCAGGTCATTGATGAAGTCGGTGAAGGCCGACATACGCTGCAATTCCTCTTCATTTACCTGGGAAGTCCGCTCACCGCCCTCCCGTTCCGGGGTAATTGGTTTACCCGTCTCCTTGTCCAGCAGAATACCGGCCTGGTCCATCACCGATTCAGCGGCGAAAATCGGCGCTTGAACGCGAACCGCCAGGGCCATAGCGTCGCTGGGCCTGGAATCAATCTCCGTGGTGGCGCCGTTTACTTCGATGACAATCTTGGCATAGAAGGTATCATTCTCCAGGCCGCTCACCAGGATATGGTTCACCGAACCGCCCAGGGTATCGATAACCGTCCGGAGCAGGTCATGGGTCAGCGGACGGGGTACACTTAAATCCTGGAGCTTGACCGCGATGGCATCAGCCTCTGCCGGGCCAATCCAGATGGGCAAATAGCGGTCGGAATCCTGCTCCTTCAGAATCACTACCCGCTGGTAGTTCATCGGACTGACTCTTATGCTGTCAATGGACATACTAAGCATTGCATCAGCCTCCACAAATAGCCGTTAACCTATAAAATATTATGTTGCTGGCGATAATAATGCAACCGGCAAAGGGCGCATTAGCGGGGTAATCCGGCCCCGGTTCCCGTTTTGCCGGCCTTGCCCGACCGGGAGAATACCGCTGCCTGAGCGGTTAAGTTTACAAAATGCTCAAAACCAACCGACCTTTTCGCTGGAAAGAAGCGCCAGGACGTGTTTTATAATGGCCGGCAAGGGAAATATGCGTGTGGCAGGAGGCCAGGCCAGGGGCCGGCGTCTCAAAGGTGCGGTGGTTCCCGGAGTGCGCCCTACATCCGAGCGGGCCAGGGCCGCTATCTTCAACATACTTCCCCCCCGGGTTTGCCACGGAACCCGGGTCCTGGACCTTTTCGCCGGCACCGGCAGCCTGGGAATTGAAGCCTTGAGCCGGGGCGCCGCCTGGGGCGATCTGGTAGAGCGAAACCGGCGCCAGTGCCGGGTTATCGGGGAAAACCTGGCGGCTGCCGGGTTCAGCGATATGGCCAGGGTTCACTGCGCCGACGTTTATCGGATGCTGGGCGCCCTGAATGGCGGTTACCAGCTGGTTCTGCTGGATCCGCCCTACCAGATGACCGGGCTGGACCAGCTGCTGGAGGTTATTGCGGAAGCCACCGGGCTGGTGGCGGATGCGGGTATGGTGGTGGTGGGGCATTCCCGGCTGGCGGCGCTGCGAGCGGAATACGGCGAACTGCGGCTCTATTCGCACCGGCGCTACGGCGACAATGTGGTCGAATTTTATCAACGTGGAGGTAGTTAATGGTAACCGCTCTCTACCCGGGGAGCTTTGACCCGGTAACGCTGGGTCATATGGATGTGGTTGCCCGGGCAGCGGCCCTCTTCGACCAGGTTATTATTGCGGTTTACGCTACCCCCTCAAAGAACCTGTTGTTCTCTACCGAGGAACGGGTTGCCCTGTTCGGCAGCGCAATTCAGGGGCTGCCCAATGTGGCAGTGCGTCGGTTTGAGGGCCTGGTGGTGCGGTTCGCCCAGGAGGTGGGCGCCGCCGTGATTGTACGGGGCCTGAGAAGCGGGTCGGACTTCGAGTACGAGTATGAAATGGCCTTTATGAATCGCAAGCTGGCGCCAAAAGTAGATATGGTCTCTTTCATGACTTCCCAGGAGCATATGTTTGTCAGCTCCAGCCTGCTTAAGGAAGTGGCCCGCCTGGGCGGCAACATCGGCGGTATGGTGCCGCCCAGGGTAGCCGCCGCAGTTTACGCCAAATTCGGAATTCCGGCGCCCGATGGACGATGACCGGAGAAAGGAGGACATCATCGATATTATAAGTGTAGTAGATCGGTTGGAATTGCTCATTGAGAACAGCAAGGTTATGCCCATAACCGGCAACCTGATGGTGGACCGGGCCAGGCTGGTGGAGTTGGTGGACCAACTTCGGCTGGGCATACCCCAGGAGGTTAAGGCTGCCTCTGAGTTGCTGAACCAGAAGGATCAAATTATGACCAACGCCATGGCCGACGCCAAGCGCGCCAAGGCCAGGGCTGAGGAAGAGTTCACCAGGCAGCTGAACCAGACGGAACAGAGCCGCAAGGCAGAGCAGATACTGGCCGATGCCCAGGAGCGGGCCAGCCGTATTCTGCAACTGGCCGAGGCCGAGGCGCAGAGCCGCCGCACTGAGGCCGATGCCTATGCCCTGCGCAGCCTGCGGGCCCTGGAGCGGGAGGTAAGCAACATTAACGGCTCCGTCCGCAAGGGGATCGATATGCTGGCCGGAAGCAGTCTGGCGGCAACCATCCCCGCCCCCGATGCCTAGCCTGGATGCCTGGCGGGGAGCCTTTTAACCTCAATCCCGGTGTGAAAAGCGCGGGGCGGCTGAAACGCCCCGCGCTTCTTGAACGGCCTACGGGAGGCGACAGCTAACCTGAATAAGGAGCGAACGCCCGGCGCGCTTTTTGAACGGCCGCCAGTTCGGCGCTGGAATGCCCTTTAAGCCACCGACTTATACCAGTCCAGTATTTCGCTGCCGGTCATAAAGAGCACCCCTTCGAATTGGCTGATATACTCGAAAATCCGGTCATAGTACTTAATGCGGTGGGCGGCGCCGGTAATATACGGGTGGGTGGAGACGCAGAAGACCCGCGCGCTTTCAGCCCCCTCGGCATACAGCGTATCGAACTGGTCGCGGGCCCGCTCGTATAACTCCGGCGAGCGATGATGCTGCACCAGATACACGGGAATGTCGTTCAGCTCCACAGTATAAGGCACCGAAATCAGGCTGCCCTTCTTTACCTTCAGCGGGTAGGGCTGATCGTCGTTGCACCAATCGCAGCAGTACTCAATACCCTCTTCCGCCAGAATGTCCGGAGTAGCAAAGGTTTCTGCCAGGCCCGGCCCCATCCAGCCGCGGGGGGCGGCGCCGCTGAAGTCGCAGATGGTATCAATGGTGCGGCGAATGGCGGCCCGCTCATCCGGTTCCCGGTTAATGACCCGCTGTATGTAACTGTGTCCCATCAACTCCCACCCGGAATCCAGGCTTTCCTGCACCAGTTGAGGGTAGCTGTTGCATACCGAGGCGTTAAGGCTGACCGTAGCGCGAATGCCCCGGCGGTCCAGAATGCGCTTCATCCGCCAGAAACCTACCCGGAGGCCGTAATCGAACCAGCCAAAGTTGGGAACATCGGGCAAAATCTCTACCCCCTGCGGGGTTGGCAGCACCGTCCGGGCCATCGGTTCGTTGATGTCCCACTCCTCCACGTTGATAACTACCCAAACCGCCACCCGGGCGTTGCCGGGCAGCTTGAGGGGCGGACGATGAAAAATGGGCGAGTAATCGGCGCGAGGGTTTGCCATGCTTCCTCCGGCTGAATTGGTATAGCGGGGCCGACCGGCGTTAGGGCCGGCTGACATTCTGGATTAAACCGGCCCTTAAGTCAACCTGGTTTTTTCCGTTGGCCGCCGGCGGCGAACCAGGCCGGGCCGTCGGTTTCCCCGGGCGCTGCGTTGACCCCTTGCCGGCTGTCCCCCTACAATGCCTTGACTGGCGGGCCGGCCGCTGCGCCGGCCCGGGACGCAATGCAAAAAGAAGCCAGGGAGGAAATATGGAACGGATCGGCTTTATTGGCCTGGGCAACATGGGCGGGGGAATGTCGCTGAACCTGCAGCGAGCCGGCTACCCCCTGGTGGTCTATGACCTGCGGGAAGAAGCTGCCCGCCCTCTGCTGGAAGGCGGGGCGCGGCTGGCCGGCTCGCCGGCGGAAGTGGCCGAGCATAGCGACATAACCTTTACTTCCCTGCCCGGCCCCAAAGAAGTTGAGGCGGTGGCCCTGGGCGGCGGGGGCGTGCTGGAAGGCATCCGCCCCGGCAGTGTTTACGTGGAGCTGTCTTCCAGCCGGCCCACCCTGATTCGGGAAATTGAACCCAGGTTCCGCAGCAAGGGGGCTTATGTTCTGGACGCTCCGGTCAGCGGCGGCAAGTCAGGCGCGGCCAGCGGCAACTTGGCGGTGATGGTGGGCGGCGACCGGGAAATCTACCAGCGTGTCAAGCCGGCGCTCGATTCCTTCGGCGACAAGGTGTTCTACGCCGGGGAAATCGGCGCCGGTTCCATCTGCAAGCTGGTACACAATATGGTGGGGCATAGTGTAAGGCAGGCCATCGCCGAGGGGTTAACCCTGGGGGTCAAAGCCGGGGTGGAACCGGAAGCCCTTTGGGAGGGTATGCGGCGGGGTTCGCTGGGCCGGATGCGTATTCTGCATGAAGGGTTGGTGCGAACCATGTTTCGCGGGGAGTTTGACCCGGCCAGCTTTGCCCTGGAACTGGCCCATAAGGATATTTCCCTGGCAACCGAGTTGGCCCGGGAATACAGCGTGCCGATGCCAATGGCGGTGCTGGCCGAGCAGGTGGCGATGCAGGCCATCAACCGGGGCTGGAAAGACCGGGACAGCAGCGTTACCGTCTTGCTGCAGGAGGAGCAGGCCGGCGTCCAGGTACGCGCTCCGCACATTGACCCGGCCCGGTCAGCTCGTTTCATATCTACGCACCCGGATGATGCGTAGGCGGCCCCAGCCCTTTTGGGCAACCTGGTGGGCGGTGGCCGTCCGCCCGCTGCCGGCCGGGCGCAGGCCCGGAACGCTGTCTCACGGTTAATTGTAAACTCCCTTACCGCCGGCCCGCCGGTCAGCCCCCCTTCTCCTGACCGGCGGGCGTCGCGCACCGCCGGGCGGCGGAGGGCGTTTGAGGGGGCTGCCGGCGGCGCCGGGTCAACCGGACTGCCACTTTAAAGGAGCTTTATTGAACCTGCTTTATCTCTGGGTTGCCTTGTCCAGCGCCGGCATACTGGGGTTTGTAACCGTGCTGGACAAGCGGCTGGCTTCCTGGAATATGCCCAGCCTGCCCGCCTTCTATGCCGGCGTTTCCCTGTCGCTGCTGGGCTTTGGCACTCTGGCTTTGGCCATAACCGGCATTCCCGAAGGGGCCTCGCTTACCGCCCTGGCCCTCGGCGGCGCTTCGGGCCTGTGCTGGGGCGGCGCTCTGGCCCTGATGTTCTGGGGTTACAAGCTGGAGGAGGTTTCCCGGTGTTCGGCCATTATTCATACCTTCCCGGTCTTCGTAGCGATTATGGGGGCGCTGTTTCTGGGGGAAACCCTTTCGCCGGGCCAATGGGCCGGCATTATGGCGGTGGTGGCCGGCGCTTTTCTGATTTCCGTGTGGGGTTCTCGGGGCGGCCTGGCAATAAACTTCAACCGGGCCCTGCCGATTCTGCTGGGGGCCAGCCTGCTGACCGCGCTGGGCATGGTGCTGGGAAAACAGGCCCTGGCGGAACTGCCCGTCTGGCTGGTATTTTCCATGCGGAATTACGGAATGGGCCTGGTATTCATCATCCTGTGGCGGCCCGGCGCATGGCGGGACCTGCTGGCTTCCCTGCGCGACTGGCGGACGGCGCTGCTGCTGCTTATGGCCGAGTTCATCCTGGCGCCCTTTGCCGTGTGGCTGAATGTGGCGGCGATTAGCCTGGGCCCGGTATCGCTGGTTTCCACCATTACCGGCACCCGGCCTTTGTTCGTATTTCTGTTCAGCACCCTGTGCAGTACCCGCTTGTTTCCGCTGCTGGACGAACCCCTGGCGGTGGATACCTTGCTGGTGAAGCTGCTGGCCATTAGCATGGTGCTGGCCGGCATTGTCGCCCTTACCTTGCTTTAGCCGGGCAGCGCCACCGTCCCTTGCCCTTTAACCCAACGATAAGCCCTTACCCTGCTTTAGCCGGGCAGCACCCTGGCCGGGAGCAGCTTTCCGGCCGGCGCATAGCCGGCCGTTCAGGTTCCGGGCAGCCGCAATTGCACCCCGGCCTTCTCTTCCTGAAGTTTGGACACGGCGTCCGAATCCTCCGGCCCCCAGCCGCGATGCAGCGCTTCCACGTGCCGCTGATCCACCAGGTTCGCCAGGTCCATGGGGATGCCATACTCCCGCGCCAGGTCGGTGGCCAGCCGGACGTCCTTGGCGGCCAGCGCGGTGGCGAACCCCGGCGTAAAGTTGCCCTGAAAAAGGTAGCGCGGAAACTTCTCGATGATGCGCTTGTTGCTGCCAGAGCTGTTGGCGATAACGTCGGCCAGAACCCCCAGGTCAACGCCGGCCTTTACGCCCAGCGTCAACGCTTCGGTAGTCAGCACGCCGATGCCCATGCTGAGCATATTGTTGCATATTTTGCACACCATGCCGTTGCCGACCGGACCGCAATAGACTACGTGGCTGCCGATGGCGTCCAGGGTGGGCTTCATCCGGTTGAATATGGCCTCGTCGCCGCCGACCATTACCGCCAGCGTGGCGGCGGCGGCGCCATAAACCCCGCCGCTGACCGGCGCATCCAGCACATTCACCCCCTGCCGGGCGCAAACGTCGTGGATTTGGCGCAGCATGGTAGGCGAATTAGTGGAAAGGTCCAGGTAAACGTCGCCGGCGGATGCGCCTTCCAGAATGCCGTTTTCCCCCAGCGCCACCGCCTCAACGTCCCGGGGCGCCGGGAGCGAGGTAAACACCACGTCATTCCCCGGCACGCACTCCCGGGGTGTGTCGGCCCAACGCGCGCCCATTTCCAGCAAGTTGGTGGCCGATTCTCGCCGCAGGTCGTGGACGGTTAGCTGATGCCCGGCTTTCACCAGATTTGCAGCCATGGGGTTGCCCATGTTGCCCAAGCCGATGAACCCTACTTTCATATCTAGCGCTCCTCGATTAGTTGCTTCGGGGTTGCCGCCGGATTATAACATTCGCTTCAGGGCAGGGCTATGCCGATGCGGCGGCCCGCCGACCGAGGGCCGCCGCTGGTTTATGGCAAGGGCGAAAACCGGCGCTTATTCCAGCACGAAGCGCTTAAAGGCTTCGGCATATTGAAAACCCACTTCCTCGCCGATTTCCCGGCGCCAGCCCTTCAGGTATTTATCGGCGTCCTCCGGGTCAACCTGGCTGGCGTGGGACTGCAAGGCGGCCACGGCGGTTTCGATATATTCGGTTACATCCACATACTGGTCGGCGTTTGCCCGGTCCATTATCCAAAGCTCCGGCACTTTGTGGGGTTCCAGCCCTTCGGCCAGCAATTCGGGAAAGGTAAGGCGGTCCCGCGCTGCCGGGTAAACCGCAGAAAGGGCGGCCTCGCCGGCGGCGTAATGGTCCGGGTGACCAATGTAACCCTTGCCGGTAAGGGTGCGGACAGGGTTCTGGCAAATGACCAGGTCGGGCTTCCAGCGTCGAATCTGGCGGGCAATATCGCGGCGCAAAGCCAGGCTCGGCTCCAGCATGGCATCCTCATAACCGAGGAACACCACCTCTTGCAGCCCCAGAGCCCGGCCGGCGTTAGTCTGCTCCTCCTGCCGGATTCGGATTAACTCAGGGCTGTCGATGGCCGGGTCGTCGATTCCTTTGCTGCCATCGGTGCATAGCACATAAACCATCCGCCAGCCTTCGCCGCACAGCTTTGCTACCGTGCCGGCGCAGCCCCATTCCGCATCGTCAGCGTGCGCTACCACCACCATTCCGCGCTTAACCTCATCTTTTTCCGCCGTCATTGCGCCGGGCCTCCCAGAGCGTTGAAAATATTCCGGACTGTTACCGGTTCCTGTGGGAAATAATGACCGGATTTTAGCATATGGCTTAAGCGGGGTTTCGGGCTGTTCCCAGCCGGTATTGGCATTAAACCAGCCCAGCCGCCGGCGGCCCAACGCAATGGAATCCTCCAGTATCCGCAGGCTGTTGCTGTACCCCTTCGTCTTCCGGTGCAGCCGGTTCAGCTGTCCCGCAATTGGGAATGCAGCCCCTCGTTCCGGTTCACCGCTCCCCCTTTGCCTGGTTCATCCCGGTTCGCCGGCCGCCAGTTATATACCTGGCAAGCGTCCGTCTGGTATCCTTCCCCTCCGGCAGCCTCCCGTATCACCGCAGCAAGGGCGCCTCGGAACAGTCCCTCCGGCTCAAAGTCCACCCACCGCTGACCATCGGCCTCCGCTGCCACTGCCGTCCGGAGCCGGACCTCCCGGCGTTTCCCCCGCCGCCGGGCTTTCTGGTGCGTCCACAGCTCATCAAAGGAGATAACTCTGGGCAAAGGCTGACCGGGCTGCTGCTTTTGCCCCGCCTCAGCAACTCCCTGGCCTGACCGACTTTTTTAACCCAGGAATAGACGGTTTCTTCCTTGCTGCCCGGAATCCGGCTGCTGGCGGCCATGTCGCTGCCTTCGGTGTACATAGCTGCCGCCTGAGCCTTGAGCTGCTCCGGCTGGTGGGGATGCTCGGTTCCCGGGACGAAGTGGTAATGGCAGTGGCCGCAACGGTAGGTCTGCTGGCTGCGGGAGTGGTCGTATTTGGGGAGCCAGTTGGAGCCGTAGCGAGGGCATCGCATTCCGCCCCCCGGTATGCTCCGGGTTGGGCCATGTTGCTGCCTCCCGGCAGTATGGTTTCCTTGCTGGCTCTATTATACATTTATACCAACTCATGTTGGGAATGCCCCGGCCAGGCTTGAATTGAAGCCGAAGGCCGGATGCTATACAATGGGCAATTATTGGATGTAACGGAAAGAGGTATTGACCTGAACGCAGCAGAGGTTGCCCAACTGGTGGTAGAGGTGGCTTCGGAGAAGTTGGCCGAGGACATTGTGCTGCTGGATTTGCGCCGACTGGCTCCTTTCACCGACTACTTCGTCATCATGTCCGGTGGTTCTTCCCGCCAGCTTGAAGCGCTGGAAGAGGATATTACCCAGGCGCTGCGGGATGCCGGGGTTCGCCGCTTTCATCGGGAAGGGACGCCGACATCGGGCTGGATTCTACTGGACTTCAGCAACGTCATCGTCCACATTTTCGGGCCGGAAGAGCGGGAATTCTACGAACTGGAACGGCTCTGGGCCCAGGCTCCCCAGGTGGTCAGGGTTCTGTAAACCAGCCGTCCAGGCTGCGGCGGTAGCTGATGATTTCTGCGGGCCGGAAGAAAAGGTTCACCTCTCGATCAGCCGACTCCGGGCTGTCCGAGCCATGGGTCAGGTTGCGGCCAATGTCAATCCCGAAGTCTCCCCGTATAGTGCCAGCCGGAGAGTTGGCCGGGTTGGTCTCGCCCAGGGTCCGCCGCACTATGCTCACGGCGTTATCAGCTTGCCAGACCATGGCCACTATCGGCGATGACGTTATGAAGTCCACCAGCCCGGTGAAGAAAGGCCGTTCCGCGTGTTCGGCATAATGCTGCCGGGCCAGGGCAGCATCCACCTGCATCAGCTTAAGGCCCACCAGTTTCAGCCCCCGCTGCTCCAGCCGGGCAATTATCTGACCGACCAGGCCCCGCTGCACTCCGTCGGGTTTTACCAGTACCAGTGTCTGTTCCATTTCGGGTCAACGTCCTTTCGGTTTTTTTAGCGGCCGGCGTTTTCAATGCGCCGGCCGCCGGCTTGTTCGGGCGGATTGACGGTGCGGCACCGGTCAGGACCGCTGCGGAACCCGGTCCCGCCGCCTGGGGCCGCCGATGGTAGGCAGCCGCAGATAACAGGGTTGCAGCGTAGTTACATCGTCCAGGCCCCCTAACTCCAGCCGCTGCCGACCCAGGCTGGTCAAGGCCCACAGCCGGGTCGCCGGAGAATGGCCGACCACCACCGCTTTCACGCCCAGCCGCTCCTGAAGCAGCGCGGCGTTGGCTGAAACCGCCTCGCCGCAGAACAGGGTAGTTTCGGTAATTTCAAGAGTTAACTCATCCGGGGGGCAAATCCGATCATCCCGCGCCCGTTGTCCTTCCCGGTCAAAGAGGGCCGATGCAACCTCCTTACGGCCAGCGTCCAGCAGGGCGCAGACCGGCCGGCCCGAATTCAGGTAGGGCTGCGCCTCGGCGTCCAGGGTGCCCAGGCCCACCAGGGGGCGCTGGGAGGCCATGGCCAGGCCCTTGGCGACGCTCATACCGACGCGCAGAGCGCTGAACCCGCCGGGCCCCAACGCCACCACAATGCCTTCCAGGTCAGCGACGGTCAGGCCGCCTGTTTGCAGGGTATGGGCTATGGCCGGCATTAGTTCGGCGGTGTGGTTGACCGCCGAGTGCCAGGAGCGGCAGGACAGCACGCGGTCAGCATCGGCCAGGGCTACCCCGGCATACCTGGTGGAAGTATCTATTGCCAACAGCATTCAATCAACTCGGTTTTGCCTGGCCAGGCCCCGCAGCGGCTCCCGGTTCGCTGCCGGGGCGCCCCCCTGGGCGTCCAGCCGCTTGACCCCCGGATTGCGTTCCGGTTCATTCGGCTTCCCTTGCCGCCTGGCGCTGCCTGGCAGCCAACGCGGTCAGGGCCGGGCGGTAGCGCTCCGGAGCCGGTTCGAAAGCAATGGCGCGTCCCCTGCCGTCCTGTGCATAGTCCAGGTGAACCCACAGGCAGCCTTCGGGGAACAGTTCTTCGGCCCGATCGGCCCACTCCACAACGCAGGCTCCATCGCCGGACAACTGCTCGTCCAGTCCCAGGTCCCAGGCTTCCAGCGGGTCATTGATTCGGTAAAGGTCGAAGTGATACAGAGTCAGCCGACCCTGGTAGCGGGTCATTATAACAAAAGTGGGACTGCGGGCATATTCTGCCACGTCCAACCCCCAGGCGATACCCTGGGTAAGGCAGGTTTTGCCGGCTCCCAGGGGGCCGGTCAACAAAAAAACGTCGCCGGTCTTGGCATACTCTCCCAGCAGCTGCCCCACGGCCTGCGTCTCTTCCGGAGAGTGGGTAACGATGCGCAGGGCTTCAGCCAAAGTGATCCCATCCGGCGGGGGCATGGACCCTTTCTGCCCCATCGGGGTAAATCAATACAACCTGGCCCGGCGGCCCGGCGGTAATCTCCCCGATGACTGCCGCTCCCTGGGGAAGGGCGGGGATTAGCGAGTCCATCATTGGCGCAGGAGCCGTAAATAGAAGGATATAATCTTCGCCTCCGTTGAGGGCCAGGTTCAGGCAATCTGCCGGGAAAGCGGCTTTCAAGTGGGGATGCATTGGCGCCTGGTCGGTATAAACCCGGGCGGCCACGCCGCTGGCCCGGCAGAGTTTAGCCAGGTCGTCGGCCAGCCCGTCGCTGATGTCCATGGCCGCAGCGACGCCGGCCCGGGACAGCAGCTGCCCGGCGTCCACCGCCGGCCGGGGCCGCCGGTGGGCCTGACGCAGGTAGGCGTCGGCGGGCTTCGGAAGGGTCAACCCTTCCAGCAACAATTGCAGGCCCCCGCCCGAAGCGCCCAGGTAGCCGGTTACGCCCACCCGGTCGCCGGGACGCGCCATAGTGCGGAGCAAGGGCTGGCCGGCCCGCGCCCCGGTCAAGGCCACGGTAACGAATACTACCGGCGAGCGCACCACGTCGCCGCCCACGATGGCCACCCCGTAGTGTTGGCTGATTTCCAGCATACCCTGGTAGAGGGAGTCGATGTCGGCAACGGCGGTTTCCGGCGGCAGGCCCAAGGTAACCAAAGCGTAGAGGGGCCGTCCGCCCATTGCGGCAATGTCGCTGATATTGGAAGCCATGGACTTCCAGCCCAGGTCGGCCCAGGGGGTCGTTTGGCGGGTGAAGTGGACTCCTTCGACCACGGTATCGGTGGTACAGAGTTCGGTGGCCCGGAAAGCAGACCAGGCGGCGGTGTCATCCCCGGTATCCACCAGCAGCCGAAAGCCGTAATCGACGCCGTTATCGGGCCCCTGCCGCTGTCCGATAACCATGGCGTTCAGCCGCTCAATCAGGCCAAACTCTCCCAGATCCTTTACTTGCATGGCTGGTGCAGTGCGCCTCAACTCATGGGGCATTGTTTGCCGGCCGGTTCGCCAGCCCCGGCCAACCGCCGGAGCCGGTCAGCGCTCCGCTAACCGACCACCAGCTGGCCGGCCTTAAGCTCCTCAGCCACCTTGCGGGCCTGCTTTTCGCACTGGCTCCAGCCCAGGGTTTCGGGGATAAGCGACTGGTCCGGCAGGTGTCGGCGGAAGGTAATAATGGTGCCCATGCGCTTGCCGTTAATGCCCAGGTCCCGGGCCAGATGCTCGTTCAGGCCCTCCACTTCCAGGGACTCCTGCTCCAACCGGGCGCTCAGTTGAGCCGCTGCGTCGCCCAGTTCCCACATCTTGAGGGCCGGAATGGGAATGCGGCTGCCCTTCAATTGCTCAATCTGGGCCAGGGCCTGCCGCATGGCGGCGATGGAACTGCTGTAAGCGGCGCAGGCTTCCTGCAAGGCCGCATCGGGCTGTTCCCCCAGAAGATAGAGTTGGGACAGGGGAACTGAGGCGATGAAACCATCGCCCCGCGGCTCAAAAGCAACGGAAGCAAATTCAGACAAGCGAAAGACCCCCTGACGGCAGGAAACAGCCGGCGTTCCAAGCCACTGTTCGGTTCCAGACACCGGAAATTATAGCTTCAGCAAAGGGGAGCGGCAAGGCGGAGCCGGGGCAAGTAATGGGCGTTTTCGAGAGGCTAAATAATAATCGCACCGAGGATAATAGGGAGGATTATTACTCCGCCAGCAACTATTCCCAAGCAGCCCAAACCGCTAGATTCTCCCCCGGTTTTCCCCTGATTTTCCTTCCGTTCCCGGGGTGTCCTTTGGATACGACCCTCGGGACGTATGCCTCGCACCTTCAGCCTCCCTTGTGGATTCTCCCAATAGATAACCCGGCCGGTGGAAGACTGAAAGACAACCGAACCGCCGGAATACGTCCACTCTTCATCGTCGTATGTTGAACTGACCACGATCGACTTAGGGGTTCCATGTAGCCGGATTACATGGGCTTCGTCTGAACCGAGGGAAAACTCCGGGTCCGTGGCAACGGTTGTTCCGGGAATGGCCTTGACCTTCAGTCGGCCATAGCGGTTCTGCCAACCCTGGACTTTCTTTGAGGAATATTCAAACTCAACATATTCCAGGATGTCGCCATATTTCCATGTGTAGGGGTTTCTTATAGAAGAGTATCCTCCACTCGTATCGACGGGGTTTCCCTGAACCTTCCTTACTTCTTCCATAGTAGAACCCAGGGTGAAGAAATCCGGCCCCGGCCAGCCTTCATCAAAAGATGCCGGCTGCCGTTCCACATTAAAGGCGATGCCGTCGTCGGCCCAAGCGGTAACCCGGCCAGTGGCAAGGGCAAACTCCACCGTGCCGTCGGGGTAGGTCCAGGTTTCGCGCTTTTCCCAGTTGCTGTCCAGGGAATCTTCAATCTCCGATTTCGGTTCGTATTTCTCTCCCAGGATTTTGGCAATTTCCCGAGCTTCCTGCCGCGCTTCCTGCCGCTGGCTCCGAATTTCAGCCTGAGTATAACGGGACGGAGATCTGATGCTATCGGGGGTTCCCTGCAAGCGGGCTACGTCATCCTTGTGCGAACCGATAGCAAAGAGTTGGACGCTGGTAGCGTTGGGGCCCGGTTCCAGCCTTGCTTTCAAGCCACCCCG
>OZ219748.1:2437500-2751835 GCA_964291335.2 Dehalococcoidia bacterium
TTCGCACCACCGGGCCGCCGCCAGCAGCCGGGCCTCGGCGAAGTAAGCCCCCACCAACTGGATGCCCAGGGGCAGCCCCGAGGCGGCCAGTCCCGAGGGAAGGGATATGGCCGGCAGGCCCCCGGAAGTCCAGGGACCCTGGAAGATGACGCTGCCGGTGTTGGTCCGGTCGGGCAGGGATGGCGTGGGCGTAGCCGGCGTCAGCAAAACGTCTGCCTGCCCCGCCAGCCGGCGCAGCTCGTAAATCAGCCTTTGCCGCCGTTCCTGGGCGCGGGCATAGGTTACGGCGTCGGTATCCAGTCCCCGTTGCAGCATGCCCCGGATGCCCGGCTGGTAGTCATTGGCCTGGCGCCGATACATCGGTTCGTGAAAGGCAGCCCCCTCGACGGCCATGATGACCTGTTGATCCGCAATGGCCGTGTCCATGCTGGACGGCAGCGTCAGCTCGGTTATGCCGGCCCCGGCCCGGGCCAGCCGGTCAATTACGCCGTCGGTATGCTGCCGGGTTTCGGCGTCGGCGTGGTCGTAGAAGAAACCCTGACGCAGTACGCCGATGCGGGGCGCAGCTGCATCGGTCAAAGCCGCAGCATAATCGGGAACCGCCGCATCCAGGGCTGCCGGGTCATCGGCGTCCGGGCCGGCCAGGGTTTGCAGCAGCAGGGCGGCATCGGCCACCGACCGGGTTATCCAGCCCATGGTGTCCAGCGACCAACTGACCGGTATGACGTTGACCCGGCTGACCCGGCCGTAGCTGGGCTTGAAGCCGACCACGCCGTTGTAGGAAGCCGGCCGCAGCACCGAGCCGACGGTCTGGGAACCGAGGGCCGCCGGACACATTCGGGCCGCTACCGCCACTGCCGACCCGCTGCTGGAGCCGCCGGGCGTGTGCGCCGGGTTCCAGGGGTTGACTGTGGGGGATGGATCCAGGCAGGCGAATTCGGTGGTAACCGTCTTGCCCAGCATTACAGCCCCGGCCTGCTTCAGTTTTGCTACCGGGGCGGCATCCCGGTCGGGAACAAAGTCGGCATAAACTCTGGAACCGGCAGCGGTGGGAACATGGGCCGTGTAGTAAATGTCCTTGACGCCCACCGGCACGCCGTGCAATGGGCCCAACGTGCCGCCCGAGGCAGCGGCCTGTTCCCGGGTCGCCGCCTCGGCCAGCGCAGCTTCCCGGTTCAGGTAGGCCCAGGCCTTCAGCGACGGCTCCAAAGCATCGATACGGGCCAGCAGTGAGCGCATCAGGGCGACGGGAGACAGTTCCCCGGCGCGGATTTGGGCGGCGGCCTCGGCAGCGGTCAGTTCGCAGGGTTCAGGCATAATACCTCCTTTATGTTCCGATTTTTGCACTCGTCCGGCTAACCTGGTTCCAGTTCACGGAACCCGCCGTTGGTTATACGACGCGCAGGCCGGATGGGAGATAACCGAACTTGAGCAGCACCGCATGGCACAATTCCTCGAACTTTACTGCACTTTTCGGGTCTTTAACCTGGATACCAGTATTCCCCACGTCAAGGTGTCCCTTGAGTTCTTTGGCGTCGGAAAACCCCTTGACTTCGGTGATCCGCTGAAAATCCCCGGGATGGCGCTCCAGCATCAGTTCCCCGATGCCGGATAGAACGTGTCTCCAGCCGCTTTGTTTGCCGAACTCCTTCCTGACCGGCCCCTCTTCCGTCTGGAGGGTAAACGATTTGGGCAGGAACTTTTTGCCCTTTGGGGTTCCCGGTACTTTGGAGACCACCTCAACCTCCCGCTCCGCCAGAACTTCCCGAATCCGTTCCGCCGGCGCTTCCTGACCGGTTTCCTGCTCCAGTTGCTCCTGCACGACTTTAACCAGAGACTCCCTGGTTATCCTGCTGACCGCCTCGGCAATCCGCAAGGTTTCCTGAGCCTCCTTCACCTGCCGATTGAACTCGGCTCTGGCCGCCTTAAGCGTTGCGTTAAGCTGGCCCGCGGCGTCAAGGTTGCTCCGCAGCAGATAGCGGCTGACGTCCTTTTCAAATTCAGCGGTTCCTGTCAGGAGGTCCCGGTCAAGGAACTGCCTAAGCTCCCCTTTCTTTGCCGTCGGCGGCAAAAACAGCCGCCAGCGGCGGCCATTAGTCAGTACCGCCAGCTTGGTCTTGGTCTTGTCTGCTTGGCAGTAGGCCCTTAACTGCCTTTCGGCCCCTTCGTCCAGCTTATGGCTCCAGCGCTTGACTTCGACCAACACCCTGGTTTCAGACCCGGCGCGAAGGGAATAATCAACCTTGCCCTCTGCTGCCGGTTCTCCTAATGGCAGTTGTGGATATATCTGATTCATGTCCTCGGTATCCCAGCCAAGCTGCTTTAATATGGGCAGAACCGCCCCCAACTCAACCGCTCTTTCGTCAAGGTTGTTCAGAGTATCCTGTTGGGCCCGGATTTTGGCGATCGCCGCTTCAAATTGCGCACTCAATGGTAAAACCTCCGAACCGGCATCAACGCTGTTTCCGTTGGCCCGGCGTTGCTTGGCCAACGGAGGCGGGCAGCCCGGCCTCGTCGGGCGTGGGCTGTTCCCCGACATTGCTATTGCCCCTGCGGCCAACCCCGCCCTATCTCTAAATCTCAGGCTGCCGCAGGTGCCATTCACAGGCTTGTTCGTAGGCGTAAGCTGCGTTGAAAACGGTCTGCTCCGCCATGGGCCGGCCGGCTATTTGCAGGCCGATGGGCAGATTGCCGGCGGTGAAACCGCAAGGCACGGACAGCGCCGGCACGCCGGCCAGGTTGTACGGGCTGGTAAAGCTGCGCCGGCCGGCGTATCCGTCCAGAATTTCCTGCTTGCTGCCAATGCCGGCCTTTGTCGGCAGCCGGGGCGCCGGGATGGAAGAAGTGGGCATTACCAGCACGTCCACCCGGTTCAGGGCCTCCAGGATTTCCCGGCGAATGGCGTGGCGCAGCCGCAGGGCCTTATGGTACGTCTGGGCCGGCAGAATGGAGCCGGCTAGCAGCCGCAGTCGGTTATTGTAGTCATACTCGCCGAGCCGTTGGTTCAGGGTTTCCCGGTGCAGGGCGGCGGCGTCCACGGCAATAATGGCGCTGGAAACGGCGGCGGAATGGGTCATCAGGGGCAGGGATAATTCTGCGATTTCCGCCCCCAACTCGCCCAGGCGGGCAATGGCGCGAATTACCGCCTCGCCCACCTCGGCATCCACCACCTCAGAGTAAACCCGTTCCTTCACCACCCCCACCTTCAACCCGCGGATGCTGCCGGTAAGCCCGGCCCGGTAGTCGGGAACCGGCGTATTCCAGGTATAAGGATCCCTGGCGTCCGGGCCGGCGATGGCTTGCAAGGTGATGGCGCAGTCGGTAACGTTCCGGGATATGGGGCCGGCCGTATCCATGGACCAGGAAGCGCCCTGCATTCCGTGGCGGCTGACCCGTCCCCAGGTGGGGCGTATTCCCACCAGGCCGCAGAAGGCCGCCGGGCCGCGTATTGAGCCGCCGGTATCCTCGCCGAGCGAGGTAGCGCACAGGCGGGCGGCGGTTGCGGCCCCGGAGCCGCTGCTGGAAGTGCCCGGATTGCGGCTCAAGTCCCAGGGGTTGCGCGGTCGCCCATAGGGATGGTGAAAGGCATCCCCGCTGGCAAACTCGCTCATGTTCAGCTTGCCCAGCAGAACCGAGCCGGCTGCTTTCAGCCTGGCGATGATGGTGGCGTCCTCGTCAGGAACGTTGTCGGCCAGAATCGAGGAGCCGCCGGTGGTGCGGATGCCGCGGGTATTCAATTGATCCTTGACCGCCACCGGTACGCCATGCAGCGGCCCCCGGTAGTTGCCGGCGGCAATTTCCGCCTCGGCCTGCCGGGCGGCGGCCAGAGCCTCGTCCCTGGTTACGGTAATGTAGGAGTTAAGCTGGCCGTCAACCCGGTCGATGCGCTCCAGGTAGGCCTCGGCAGCCTCCACCGGAGAAACCGCACCGGCCCGGAGCAAGTCGCCCAGCCGGGCGACGGTCAGAAACGGTATTTCCTGCTGATTCATAGTCCGCCCCCCTTAAGACAAGTCGCCCGGGCTGCCGGGCAGGATGATTGGCAGGGGTTCAATTTCGGTCAGGCCGGGCCGGTCAACCCTGTCCAGCGCTTCGATTATCCCGTTAACGCTGTAGCCAACCTCGGCCAGCAGTTCCGTGGGGATGGTCAGGCCGGCGGCTTGCGCCAGGGCGGCAATTTCCGCTTCGCTAAGGTCGGGCATGAATAACCTCCTTAAACCCGGTTGAGCAAGGCAGCCAGGGAATATAAACCGGGAAAATTGGGGGAGACCGGGCTAATTCTGACCACTAACCCGGGGTATGTCAAACCGGCCGGGGCGGGACGAAACGGACGGTAAAGCCGGAAGCAGCCGAGGCCGGGGGCGGCCGAACTTTTACTCCCGGCGTAACCCTTTTACCAGTTTGCCAGCTGTCGCCCCGGCCGCTGGCGGCCGGCGGCAATTCGCCAGTTCTGACCTGGCTGGTATAATGTACCCCAAACAAAACTGCTCCCCTTGGCCGGCCCCAGCCCCGGACGAGGGGGAAGGGGTGCGTTATGCAGCAGTGGGCAGGTGTAATATTGGCCGCCGGCGAAGGCCGAAGAATGGTTTCCCGCTTGCCTAAGCCCCTGCACCAGGTTTGCGGCAAGGAGCTTGTTCGTTACCCGGTGGATTTGCTTAAGTCCCTGGGCATTTCCCGACCTCTGGTGGTAGTATCGCCAGCTAATAGCGCCGCCATTGGGCAATTGCTGGGCGACTCTGTGGCTTACGTCGTCCAGCCATCGGCCGGAGGCACCGGGGATGCCGCCCAGCGCGCCGTTGCCGTTCTGCCCGAGGAAGTCACCCACCTGGTTTTGCTGGGCAGCGATTCGCCCCTGATTCGCCAGGAATCGGTGCGGCAGTTGATGGAGCAGCACCTGACGCAAGGCCATGAAATGACCATATTGAGCGCCGGGGAGCTGGTTGGCCCGGACCTGGGGCGGTTGGTGCGGGATGCGACGGGCCGGATAACCGGGTTGGTGGAAGCAGCCGACTGGACCGGCGATTCCTGGGCCCCGGCCGAGGTAAACGCCGGGGTTTACTGCTTCCGGCGGGAATGGCTGGCCCGTTCCCTGGTTGACATTGCGCCTTCGTCCGGCGGGGAAAAGTACCTGACGACCCTGGCGTCGGCGGGCCGAGGCATCGGCGCTGTGGTCAGTGAGGAACCGGAGGAGGTTTTCGGGGTTAACGACCGGGAGCAATTGGCCCAGGTGGAAGCCGTCAAACGGTGGCAGATTTGCCAGCGGTGGCTGCGGGCCGGGGTAACCGTCCAGGACCCCGCTTCGGTTTTTATTGACGCTGACGTGGTTATCGGCATGGATACCGTTATCCGGCCCAATACCATGCTTCTGGGCCGTACCGTTGTCGGCGAAAACTGTGAAATTGGCCCCAATGCCGTCGTGCAGGACTCGCGCCTCGGCGACCGGTGCCGGGTCATCGCTTCCATGCTGGAGGGGGCCGCCCTGGAAGCGGACGCCGACGTGGGCCCCTTCAGCCACCTTCGCCCCGGCGCTTACCTGGCAAACCGGGTTCACGTCGGCAATTTTGTGGAAATCAAGGAAAGCCGGTTAGGCGCCGGCGTCCTGGCCGGGCATTTCAGTTACCTGGGCGACGCCACCATCGGCGACGGCGTCAACATCGGGGCCGGAACCATTACCTGCAATTATGATGGACGGGAAAAGCGCCGAACTACTATCGGCCCTGGCGCCTTCATCGGCTGCGATACCATGCTGGTAGCCCCGGTTACGGTGGGCCCCAATGCCGCCACCGGCGCCGGCGCGGTGGTCAACCGGGACGTGCCGGAGAATTTACTGGCCGTAGGGGTTCCTGCTAGAATGAGGTCGCGAAAACCCGAATCTGCCGGACAACAGGAGCTGGTTTAACTATTGGATACTGATAGTTTGCCTCCATTATTGGTTTTCATCGTATTTCTGCCCCTTTTTGCCTACCTCAGTCTGGCAGAGCACGCCGGCAGCAACGGGGGCGGCATCCTGCGCGAATCCTCGCCCGCTCAACGGGCCTGGTTCATCCTGGCCCCTCTCAAATATGCCTGTGTTATTGCCCTGGCCATTACCAGCCTCCAGTTAGCGCGCCTTACCCCGAACCCGTCTTTCCTGCCGCTGACCGTTCCCGGCGTTGCGCTGGCGCTGCTGGCGCTGCTGACGGTCGTTCATCGCATCGCCGCGCTGCTGGGACAGCGTCAGCCGGGGCTGGCGGAACGGCTGGCGCGGCCGGTTACTTCAGCCCTTCGCCGGGGCGGCCGCTCCCGCAATGGAGCCGCCATACCGGCTGGCCGGTTCGATGGAGAAGAAGACCAGGGTGAACCGAAACCTGCGCTGAACATAACCGAGGAAGACCTGGTAGCAATGGACCGGCACGACCGGGAAATGCTTCGTTCCATCATCCAGTTGGATAATTCCACGGCCCGGGAAGTGATGGTGCCCCGGCTGGATATGGTTGCTATTGAGCTGACGACGCCCTTGCGGGAGGCTACCGCGCCCATCATCGCCAGCGGCCACACCCGCATCCCGGTCTATGAGGAAAACCTGGACCATATCGTCGGCATCATCCATTCCCTGGACTTGCTGCAACTGCTTTCCCGGGATGATGGAACCGCCTACAATCTGCGAGACTTGCTGCGGGAACCTTACTTTATACCGGAAAGCAAGCGGCTGGACGCGCTGCTGCAGGAATTTCAGGAACGGGCTGTTCAGATGGCAATAGTCGTGGACGAGTGGGGCGGCACTGAAGGGTTGATTACTATGGAGGATTTGCTGGAAGAAATTGTCGGCGAGATTGAGGATGAATTCTCCAAAGGGGAAGAGCCGGAAATAAAACGGGAGCCGGACGGCGCAGTTCTGGTGAGCGCCGGCGTTACCCCCGACGTAATCGGGGAAATGTTCCATACCACGCTGGATAACCCGGATGTGGATACGGTGGGCGGGTACGTTTATACCGCCCTGGGTAGAATGCCCCGCGTGGGTGATGTGGTGGAGACCGAGCAGTTGGTAATTGAGGTAATTTCGGTGATTGGCCGCCGTATAAACCGGCTGCGTATCCGGCCTGGAACCCCGGCTGCCCCGCAAAACGCCGCCGACTGAACGCCGGGGCGGTAAAAATCCGGGCTGAATAAGAAAGCAGGGCGGGTTAGAAAACCCGCCCTGCCGGTTGGTTCAAGGCTTGCCCCTGCCTTTATTATCGTCGGCCCGCTTTGCTTGAGCCGCGGGCCAGGCTCCCTTTAGGTCAGCCCCCCTACGGCTGGTAGCCCAGGGGGTTGATCCAGTCAATCGGGTTTGGCGCTCCCCGGATGAACAGCCGCTGTTCGGCGATTTCCGAAGTTGCGGCGGCATTATCCCCGTTGGCATAGCCCTGCCAGATTTCCTCCGGAGATTGCCGGCGCGCTGCCGGCGGCGCAGCTTCATCCGCGCCGGCGCCGACCACCGCCACCTGGGTATTGCCGGCCTTCGCTTCCAGGGGCTGCCCATAAAGGTAACCGGATATGCCGAGCAGCCCTACTGCCAGCGCCAGCGCCACCGCTACCGGCAGCGCCATTCGCTCCCTTAAGGACTTTTTGTCCATCAATGTATAGTCGTAACCTGCTTCCATCGCTTCCACCGCCCAAAAAATAATAAATGAATAAGACCAGTTGAAAATGAAGGCGGTTTAATCTACCTGTTCCTTAACCCCGGTTATGGATTAGCCAGGACAGGGGCAAAAGCGCTGAAGACGAACATTGCCCGACCACCGCAGCTCAGCGGGGCCTGGCGGCGTTCATCCCCCCGGGGGTTATTGGTTCGTTCAGGTAGATGTCGCCGTTGCGAATTTTTATGTTGAAGCCGCAATCAGGATTAATACAGACCCACGCCTTATAATGAACCGAAGCTCCCTGGCCCCCGTAATCGGAAAGGGGAACCAGCTGCCCCAGGTTGCATCTCAAGCACTTGGGCATCGCGTTTTCACCCACTTACACACCCCTCCACCGTCAGTTAGCCTAATCTAGCATGGGGATTTCCGGCCTGACAAGGCAAAGGGGGTATTATTATCGGGTATTTTGGCGCTGCCCGGTATGGGCATTGCCGGGTACGGGATGGGTTTCTGCGGCGGCGCCTGGGGCCAAAGGCACAGCGGGAAGGGCCGAGGCCCCGGCCGGCGCAGAGCCGGCTGCTTCCCCACCGGTCTCTGAACTCCCTGCCGGCCCGGTTGTCAGGGAAGTTGTCAGCGGAAAGGCTGAAAGGGAAAGGCTGAAAGCCGCCGGGCCAGGCTGTTTTTGTGCCTGCTGACAAAGCAGCGCCGGCCAGCCTCAACGGAGGCTGGCCGGCGCTTGCCTGGCGGTTTACTACAGAAAATCGCGCAGCTTAATCGAGCGGCTGGGGTGGCGCAGCTTGCGCAGAGCCTTGGCTTCAATCTGCCGAATCCGCTCGCGGGTAACGCCGAATTCCCGTCCGACTTCTTCCAGGGTACGGCCGCGGCCGTCTTCCAGGCCGAACCGAAGCTGCAACACCCGGCTCTCCCGCTCGGTCAAGGTATTAAGCACCTTGGTTACCTGCTCCTTCATCAACTGGAAAGCGGCGGCATCGGCCGGAGCCGGGGCGTTGCGGTCTTCGATAAAGTCCCCCAAATGGGAGTCCTCTTCTTCGCCGATGGGCGTTTCCAGAGAAACCGGCTCCTGGGAAATCTTCATGATTTCCTCCACCTTTTCCGGGCTGATTTCCATCTCGTCGCCGATTTCCTTGGGGGTAGGTTCCCGTCCGTATTCCTGGAGCAGCCGCCGATGTTGCCGCATCAGCTTGTTGATGGTTTCCACCATATGCACGGGAATGCGGATGGTGCGGGCCTGGTCTGCGATGGCTCGGGTGATGGCCTGCCGAATCCACCAGGTAGCGTAAGTGCTGAACTTGTAACCCTTCCGGTAGTCAAATTTCTCCACCGCCCGAATCAGGCCGATGTTGCCCTCTTGAATCATATCCAGCAGGGCCATGCCCCGGCCGATATACTTCTTGGCCACGCTGACCACCAGTCGCAGGTTGGCCTCGGTCAGGTGGGCCTGGGCCCGTTCCCCCTCTGCCTTGATTTCGTTAAAGCGCTGCCGGAAACTGGGCTCATAGCGGGCCAGCTCCGGCAGGGAACCTATTTCGCTGATGGTGGCGTCCAACTGCAAGAGAGTGCAGTCATTCAGGGCAACGGCAATATCCGGCGAAATTATCCAGCGGTTCAGGGACAGGGCAACGACCCGCCGGCGCACCTCGTCCGGTTCGATGGCAAAGGTCTCGGCCAGGCTGGCCTTCAGGTCATCGGAAATCTGGGAGTCGATGGCGCTGGCCAGGGTCGGGTCATTAATCAGCCGCGACAGGGTGGGATTGCGCGGAATTTCCAGGTAATCGCACAGAGCTTCCACCAGGTCGGTGGCATCGACCAGACGGCGCAGCAGGATTTCCGTCAACTCCCAGTTTCGCTTTGACTGGTTAATTTCCTCCCGCACCTTTTTGCTGATCAGGTCGGGGCTGCGCAGGGAGTTCATCCCGCCCCGGGGGGGCCGGGCGCCGGTTTCGGTCCGCCGTTTTTCTTCGGCCAATTCCTGCCGCAGCGTCATGAAATACTCTTCGCCCAGCAGTTCCCGGCTCAGTTCCAGCAGGTGCTTTTCTCCTTCCAGTTTGCGGGCCAGCTCGCGTTCCTTATCGGCGTTCAGCAAGCTGACCCGCCCGATTTCCCGCAAGTACATACGCACCGGGTCATCCAGAACCTGAAGGCTTTCCGCTTCGGTTTCCCAGTCCGGCTCCTCGCTCTCCTCTTCAATGTCCGAATCAGCCGGCCCATCTTCCAGCGCCTCGGCCCCCTTGCCCGGAGCGGCGCCCCCGGCCCACGGGTCATCCTGGTCCTCGCCGGCGCCCGGCACAACCTCTATAACCCCTACCGTAAGGCCATTGCCTTCCGCCAGCTCATCATCCTCCTTGACCACGTTGTTGAGAATGCCCAGGAACTTCTCCTTGTCCTCCGGGCCGGCCGGCAACGCGTAGTCGTATTCGTCTTCCGAGCGTATGTCCGGGTCCACCTTAGTGCGTCTTACCATCTGTCTTCACCTTCCACGATGAGCATTCGGAGTTGAAGCGTTCAGGGTGTTCTGAATTTCCTTCAGCCGTCGGGTAATGGTCAAAGCCTCCTGTTCGGCGGTCTCATCCCAGCCGGCCGGCTCACTGACGCCTTCATTGGCCGGGGCAAAGGAGCCCTGCACTTCCTGCATTCGCTCTTTAAGGTAATGCTCCTCCAGGCGCAGGGCCGCTTCCTGGAAAGCGGGGGCCAGCTGCCACGAGTCCACCGGCGGCAGCGGCCTGCTGACCAGCCCGTCCAAGTGTTCACTCAAATCTTCGGGAACGTACTGTTTAATTTTCTCCGCAATGGCCCCTTCCGGTATAAGGGCTGCTTCCGTTTCAGCCAGGGCCTTCCGGAAGCAGCGATAGATTTCCCGGTTTTCCGGTCGCCGGAAGAGTTCTTCCGACAGGTGCGCCACAGCCTCCCTCTTCCGGGCCAACTCCGGGTGGCGCAGCAGCCGGGCCAGGCAATACTCCTCCTGCCGATAGCGGGCCGCCGCCCCCGACAACAGGGGGGATGGCGGTTCTTCGGCCGGCCCGCCGGGGGCTCCGGGGGCGCGCGACCGCTGCATCCTTCTGCTTCGCGCCCGGTACTGCTTGAAACTGGCGTTCAGGGTGTCTTCGTTAATAGCCAGCAACCGGGCCAGCCGCTGGTTGTAATGGTCCTGTTGAAGCTCAGGGGTATGAATAACGAAAGGGAACATAAGTTCCGCCACGTGGGCCTTGCCTTCCGCGGTGGCGATGTCGAAATGGGCTGGCAGCGTTTTCAGCAAGTATTCGAACAGGGGTATCCCCTCGGCCACCAGCGCTTCCCAACCCTGGGGAGCCTGGCGAATAACCTCATCCGGGTCTTTCCCTTCAGGAAGGGCGGCGATGTTCAGCTCCAGAACCGGCTGCGTATGTGTTGGGCCGATCTTCCCGGCGCGGTTATTCCGGTGGTTTTGGAACGCCTGCCAGGAAGATTCCAGACTGCGCAGCGTGGCCTGTTGGCCGGCGGCGTCGGCATCCAGCGCCATAGTTACCCGGTTGGTCAGCCGCCGCGCCTCGGCCACCTGATGTTCGGTAAGGGCGGTGCCCATGGAAGCCACCACATTATCGAACCCGTGCTGGTGGGCCATGATTGCGTCCATGTAGCCTTCGACAATTACCAGCCCCTTCTGCCGGGCGGGTTCTTTAGCCAGGTGCAGCGCAAAAAGGATTCTGCCCTTGTCGAATACCGGGGTGCGGGACGTATTCAGGTACTTGGGTATAGCATCGTCCAAAGCACGGCTCCCGAAGCCCCCCAGTTGGCCGCTGCCATCCCGGATGGGAATCATCAGCCGGCCCCGAAAGGCGTCCCGGTGGTTTCCGTTCTGGTTCAGCAGGGCCAGGCCGGCTTGCACCAGCTCAGCCGGGGCAAAGCCCTGCCGGGACAAATGCGTGAACAGCCCTTGCCCGTCCCGGGGGCTTAAGCCCAGTTGAAACTTGCTGCTGCTCTCGCTGCTGACCCCCCGGTTATTCAGATAGTCTCTGGCGCTGCTCCCCATATCGGAAGCCAGATATTGCTGGAAATACTCCCGCGCAGCGTCGTTAATCCGGTAGGCTCCATCCCGCTCTTCCCGCCTTTCCCGCTGAAGCGTTACGCCGGTTTGCTGCGCCAGCCGGCGCAGGGCATCGCTGAACTCCAGGTTTTCCACCTTCATCACAAAGGAGAAAACGTCCCCTCCGGTAGCGCAGGCGCCAAAGCAGCGCCACGACTGACGCTCCGGGTTCACCTGGAAAGAGGGCGTCCTTTCCTGGTGAAAGGGGCAGTTGGCCTTGAAGGAACGCCCGGAGCGTTGCAAAGGCACGTAACCGGAAACGACTTCCACTATGTCCAGACGGCTTCTGATGTCGTCAATTACGGTCATTCTGTAGCCGTCCTCAAAAGGTATGCCGGGCAGGAGGGTGCAGCCCCCGATTGCTTTAAGTTGACGTCGGGATTAGTTCAGCCTGGTAGAAACCGGCGTATTCACAAGGCACAAAAGGCCTTGCTACCATTAAAGCAAAAATCACCCGGTTTGTCAATTTCCATGAAGAACGCCGCCCGGCTTTTCGCCGCCCCGGTTCAGCAGGGGGCCAGACGTTTCTCCTTCTCTTGCGCCGGGTTAAGAGAGGGTCGCACATTGGCGGCAGTCCGTCGGGTTAACGTGGCGGCGTTTGAGGTTTGCAGACGAAGACCCCGGCCATTCAACCTGAACCGGCGCCGACCGGGGCATAAGCTTCGGTAGTTTATCCGGAGTTTTTTTACAACATTCCCGGCTCTAGTCGGCGTTCAGGGGAACATCTTCGGGTTCCGGGCCATCGGCGCTTTGCAGCAGCACCGAGTCGGAATGGAGCAACTCTGCCAGCCGCTCCCGCAACTCCTCGCAGTAGCCGGTGCTGACTACCGGCAATTCCATCACTACGCGGCGCCCCCCGGTGAATATTTCCAGGTTCACCCGGTCCTTGCCGGGGTATTCCAGCAGCAGACTGATAACCTCCCGCAGCAGATGAGCATCCTCCATCGGGTCGTCGGTTTCGTTAATACCCACGAAGACGGTACGGGAGGCTGTCCCCTGGTTGGCATCGGCGCCGTAACCATTGCCGCCGTAGCCGGGATCGTGTCTCCGTCCGTTGCCGTTGCTTCTGCCGTTGCCATTGCTGCCACCGCCGCCGGGCCGGGAGCGGCCGCGCGGGTTTTCGCTATTGCCCCTGGACGAAGGCTGCTCCGCAGCCGGGGCGGCGCTGCGCGTTGCAGTGGGGGGTTCCTTGACCACCCCGGGAAGCCCGGCGGCGGCCGGGTCAGCCGGGGCATGCTGGGCGCCTTCCGGTATGGTCAAGGCTTCTGCCTGTTCGCAGGCCAAAGAGTAGCCATCGCCCCGCAGCCGCAGTTTGCCCCGTACCCGCGCCAGCTTGCCCTCGCTCCAGAAAGAGGCCGTCCGTTCCAGCACATCGGGCCAAACGATGGTCTCCAGCAGGCCGCCCAGCAGCTCGAAGTTGACGACCAGGAACCTTTTCTGCTCCCTGGTATAACGCTCGGCAATGGCCGCCACGTGGCCAATCAGGGTCAGGGTTTGCCCCTGCATATCCTCGTCCAATTGGTCCAGAGAATTGATAGCGTCTTCCGTATCGGCGGCGGCCAGGGCCATCAAGGGGTTGTAAGAAAGGGAAACCCCCAGCAGTTCCTTTTCCCAGGCCGCCTTTTCCTGGCTGCTGACGTCGCTGGCCGTCAGGCTGATTCCGGGCATGGCATGGTTGGCTCCCGCGGCGTCGGCGGCGAACATGCTTGCCTGACCGGCGTTGCGGGAACGGGTAGCGTTCTGAGCCGTGTTCACAATCAGGTCCAGCGAGGCGCAGATAGCCCCTCTGGGGCCAAAGCCGTCGAACGCTCCGGCTTTCACCAGGGTTTCCAGCGCGCGCCGGTTCAGACCGCTCACGTCGGCCCGTTCACAAAAATCGTCGATCGACTGGTACGGTCCGTTCTCCTTGCGCTCCTTTACCAGCGGCCTTACGCCGCCTTCGCTGACCCATTTGACCGCTACCAGTCCGAAGCGAATGCCCGGCGTGGGGCCGCTTTCCTTATCAATGGTAAAGAACTCTCCGGAGCGGTTAACGTCCGGCGGCAGCACCGGGATGCCCAGGCGGGAACATTCGTTGATCGAGTTGACAATACTGTCCGGGTGATCCAGGCGGGAATTGAGCACGGAAGCCATATACTCCAGGGGGAAATGGGCCTTGAAGTAGGCCGTCCAGTAGGAGATTAGGGCATAGCTTACGCTGTGGGCTTTGTTGAAGGCATAGCCGGCGAACGGCTCAATCAGGTCGAATACCTGCACTGCCAGTTGCTGGTCGAAGCCCTTGCCCCGGGCGCCCTGCACAAACCGCTGCCTTTCTTCGGCCATCAGCGAGGCAATCTTCTTGCCCATGGCCTTGCGCACCGTGTCCGCCTCTCCCAGGGAATAGCCGGCAAAGTTCTGCAGGATAAGCAGCACCTGGTCCTGATAGACGATAACCCCGTAGGTTTCGTCCAGCAGTTCCTTCAGGCTGGGGTGCGGGTAGCTGATTGGCGTCCGGCCGTGCTTGGCGTCGATGAAAGTATCAATGTGTTCCATCGGCCCCGGACGGTAGAGGGCAATCATGGCGGCAATGTCGCCCAGGCTGGAAGGCTTCAGCTCCTTGATGTACCGCTGCATACCGGCGCTTTCCAGTTGGAACAGGTCGGTAGTCTTGCCCGAGGAAAGCAGATCGAAGGTCGCCTGGTCGTCCAGCGGCAGGCGGCCCAGGTCAATTTTTATGCCGCGAGCCTCATCCAGCAGCCGGGTTGCCCGGTCCAGGATCGTCAGGTTGGTCAAACCCAGAAAATCCATTTTGAGCAGGCCCAGCTTGGCCACCGGGTCCATGGAATACTGGGTCATCATTACCGGGCTGTTCTCATCGCCTCGGGCCGGCCGTTGCAGCGGGACGGTATGGGTCAGCGGCTCATCGGCAATCAGCACGCCGGCGGCGTGGGTGCTGACGTGGTGGACGATGCCCTCCAGCCCCTGAGCCTGGTCCACCAGGTTGCGGACGGCGGTGTCCGCAGAGTAAACGTCGTGCAGTTCCTGGTTAACGCGCAGGGCGTCTTCCAGGGTGCGGGTTTTGAAAGGCACCATGCGGGCGATGCGGTCCACGTCGCCGTAGCTCATGCCCAGGCTGCGGCCCACGTCCCGCAGGGCGGCCCGGGCCCCCATGGTGCCAAAGGTGATTATCTGCGCCACCCGGTCGCTGCCGTATTGTTCGATGACGTAATTCAGCACTTCGTCCCGCCGGTCATCCTGAAAATCCATGTCGATGTCGGGCATTTCCTTGCGTTCCAGGTTCAGAAAACGCTCAAACACCAGGCGGTACTCCAGCGGATCCACGTCGGTTATGCCCAGACAATAAAGGGCAACGCTGGCGGCGGCGCTCCCCCGCACGCCGAACAATATACTGCGCTCCCGTACGAACCGGATGATGTCCCAAACCACCAGAAAGTAGTTGGCGAACTGGGTGTGGCGGATAACCTCCAGTTCATACTTCAAGCGTTCTTCCGCCTGGGGGCTGGGCCGCTGGTAACGCTGTCGGAAGCCCCGCCAGCAAAGTTCGGCCAGGTATTCGTCGGCCGGGGCATCATTCGGTGTAGCGTATTTGGGCAGGTGCGTTTGACCGAAGCCCAACTCTACCTGACACATATCGGCGATTAGCTGGGTGTTTTCCAGGGCCTGCGGGTAATCGGAGAAGAGCCGAGCCATCTCCTCCGGGGTCTTCACATAGTAAGAGTTATCCTCCATGCGCAGCCGCTTTTCGTCGTTGACCGTGGTGTTGGTCTGAATGCAGATATAAATGTCCTGCAGGGGCGACTCATGCTGCCGCACGTAATGGGAGTCGTTGGTAACCACCAGAGGGATGTTCAGTTCCCGGCTCAATTGGGTCAGGCCTTCGTTTATGAGCGGCAGCTGCGTTACGTGTTCGTGCCGTTGCAGTTCCAGAAAATAGCCCTCGCCGAACAGGTCCCGATACCAGGCGACCTGCTGCCGGGCCTCGCCCAAATTGCCGTCGGCAATCAGCCGGGGCACCTCGGCGGAAGCGCAGCCGGAGAGGCAGATGAGCCCTTCCCGGTATTCCTCCAGCAGGGCCTTGTCGATGCGGGGGCGGTAGTGAAAGCCCTCCAGGTGCCCTTTGGTTATCAGCTGCATCAGGTTGCGGTAGCCGCTATTATTGCGGGCCAGCAGCACCAGATGATGGGGGCTTCGCTCGCCGGCGTTGCGGTCAAAGCGGCTGTCGTGGGCCACGTAAACTTCGCAGCCGATGATGGGCTTGATGCCCCGCTCCTTGCATTCCGAATAGAAGTCCACCACGCCGTAGAGGTTGCCGTGGTCAGTAATCGCCAGCGACTGCATCCCCATCGCCTGCACCTGGTCCACCAGGTCGGTAATGCGGCTGATGCCGTCCAGCATGCTGTATTCGGTGTGGGTATGGAGGTGGGTGAACAAGAGAAGGCAGCCTCCCGGGGCATTTCAGCGAGTAGGTTTCAGCGAGCAGAACTGAAAGTCCAACATAATACATTGGCCGGCGGAATGGCAAGGCCGCCGACCGGGAATTGCCGATGATTTGCGGTAGAGACAGCAACGCCGGGCAACCGTTTTTGATGACCGGCTGCCCGGCGGCAGACCGAAGCCAAACCGGGAGAGCGGATTCAGGATACCTGGGTCCAGTCAGGGATACCTGGCTGGGCCGGCCGTCCGATGGGCAGCCGGCTTCCGGGTTACTCTTCCTCTTCTTCCAAAGGCCGCTTGCTGCGGATGTCGGCAACCAGCCGCAAGGCTGCGCCGGCGGTGTCGTCGTTCCAGTAGCTGGCATCGACGTAGTTGCGGAACTCCTTAACTGCGCCGCAGTTCCGGCAGATGCCCGAGCTTACCGGCCCGGTAGCGGCCTGAATCACCCAGTGGTGCGGGCAGACGGGAGGGCTTTCGGCAATTTCCGTTGCCGTGGCAAGGTGCTGCGTCACTTTATTCCTCCGTGGCAATGTATGCCAATACTCTATCAGGGGCCAACAACCGATGTCCAGATCAATATGCGGTAATTTGATATTTACTTTTTGCATTAACAATATTAGCTGGAATTATACCAGCGTTTTCGCATATATATCGGAAAAAGTCAGCATAGGTGACGGAAAACGTTGCACTGCAAGCCGAAAAAGCGCACTCGTAAAACCCTTGAACCATTTCCGTCGGGAAACTACAGCCCGAAGCGGGGCAAGCGCAGAGAAGCGGCAGCGGGAAAATCAGCGCCGTTGTTGCTGTGGCTGGCGGAAGTACGTTCGTCCCGGCGCCATCGGGCCGGGCAAGCCCTACCGGTCAGGCAGTTCGACCTCCTGTGTTACCACCCGGGTTACCCCCCAACCGGCCAACCAGGCCGAATGGCGGCCGTCTCCGCCGGCCACCACTACCACCACGTCATCCGCCGACCTGACGATTGGCGCCATGGCTCGCGGGTCCGTCTCGTCAATCCACCCGGGCCAGTTGCGGTTGCCGTAATGGGCAATATCCTTAAGGCGGCGCAAGGGCATCCGGGCATTCTGGAAAACATACTCCCGAACATCCTTTTTAGACAGGCCCGAGGCGTGAATTTCCGCGGCGTGTTCGGGGCATAATACCAGGGTCATCTGTGCTCCGGTGCCGGTCTGGTAATAGTTGGCGAACCCGATAGTGCGGATGGACCCCACCAGCGTGCGCAGCACCTGAATTCCGGTGGGCGATGTGCTTTCCATAATGGGGTATATTCCCCGGATGCCCGCGAGGGTAACCATGCTGGACGAAGGGGCCAGGCCCAGTTCCACGTGCCGGGGTTCCCAGGGAGAGCGGGCTTCATTTTCGGCAAAGCAAAAGGAATAGCGGGCCGGCAGGGCCAGGGTTGCCTTGTCCATTTCACCCGGCACCAGGCCGGCCACGTTCCGGACGAACAGCCGCAGGGCCCGGCCAATGGCGGCGTTGGCCCGGTAGCCGGGGCCGAAGCAGCCCGAATCTCCGTTGATGCCCAGCTCCCGGGCAATCGGCCCGTTGACGATGATGGCCGGGGCAGCGCCCCCGGTGGTGGCTTGCACGCTGGCCAGGTTGAAGTCGGGCTGCCGGGCGGCCTTCACCGCCGCTACCACCACCGGAAAATGCTCGGGACGGCAGCCAGCCATAACCGCATTGATCGCCACCTTTTCCAGGGTCGCTTCGGCGTTGCGCGGCTGCACTATTCCCAGGGACGTTGACGGGTCCTGTCCATAGGGTAGCAGCATCTTGCGCACCAGTTCCTCGGTGGCCGGCACCACCGGCAGGCCGTCGGTCCAGCCCTGCTCCGCGTAGTAATCCTGAACAGCGTCATAGGCGGCGGAAACCGCCACCCGGCGGGAGGCAATGGTTATTGGGTTCACGGGTTTAATCCTTTACTCACAGGTATTGGCGGAACAGGCTGACGTACACACTAGGGATCTTCTTTACGAAAGGCGTAGTACTCAAGTTAATTGCGAGCAACATTTTTGAGTCTGAAATACGAAACGGCCATCAGGATTATTCCCACTACTACCACAATTATAGCAAGATAATATGCAGAGGCGAACAAAGAGGTTGTATCTACCGCCACTAATCCGAATAACATTGGTAAAGTCAACACCAGCATAGTCAATGATGTTTTCAGGGCGGCAATTGCCAATCCGGCGGCAATAAACAAGAAAATGGCGACAAAAATTGCTGCTCCGCCGGCGCTTGAAACATCTTCTGTAGTGGAAGTAATGCCTTCGCCAGGGTCATCCAGTTCCACACCAAAACTATCTTCGAAAGCTTCAAAGGTTCCACCGACAAAGTATGCGCTGCACCCCCCGAAAAGCAATACAGACGCTGCAATCAGTCCAAGCACCAAGGTTGCTATGCGCATGCCCCTCGCTGCCTGAGTATCAGTGGATAGGGACGAGGGTACTGTATTTGCAGGTACATAATTTGGCTGCGACGAGGCTAGTTGTGGCCGGCCGCATACCTGGCAGAATCTTGCAGCATCAGCATTTTGTGCTCCACATGATGTACAGAACATTTTACCAGGCTCGTTTGGATTGATAGTACGATTCGCTTGTTTCGGTAACAGCCAATCGCTTTTCCGTGTCTGCGTTTACTTTGCCTTATTCTAGTAATTCGTCTGACCTAACTCCGCGCTCACTCCCCTCGGGAAGGGATGAAGGGAATGATTTTATCGGCCAGAGACGCCAGGTTGCGGGTCTGAACCCAGACGTGGCCATCGCCCCGGAACTTCATCACCAGCCCCTCTCCGCCGGCAATCAGGGAGCGCAGCCCACCGACCTTGCCGATGGAATACTCGACGTCGTCGGTAAAGGCTACCAGGTGGCCGGTGTCCACCACCAGTTCCTTGCCGGGCTGTACCGCCAGCTGCTTGATGGCCCCATAAGAGTTGTAGTAAACCGTGCCTTCGCTCCTTTCGGCATAAATCCGCAGGAAAAACAGGCTTTCGCCGCTGAAGAACCCGCGGAAACCCTGAAACTGGGCATCGGTCTGCACGTTATCGGTACAGGCCAGAAAGGAGCCGGACTGAACAAACAGGTCGCGTCCGGGAGGTAAGACGAAGGAGTTGATGTCTCCGGGCGTAGCCGGCGCCAGGTGCACTTGCCCGCTGCCGCCGGCGGCGGTAAAGGTGTTAATCACAAAGGACTCGCCCCCCAGCATCCTGCGGAGGCCGCCCATTATGCCGCCGCTGGCGGCGCCGGTCTTCATTTCCACATCCTGCAATGCCACCAGCGCCCCCGGCTCGGCTTTGATGCTCTCCCCCGGCGCCAGGTCAATGACCAGCAGGGCGTAGCTGTGCTCGTATTCCACTGTGGCAAGCATAGTGCCTTTCTGCCCCCTTGCGGCCTGGTTCAGGGTCGGTGCGCCGCTCCCTTTTACTGGAGCGGCAGCGTCCCGGGAAAGAGGCCGGCGATGTTGTGTTATCCTTTGGTCAGCAGCTCCACAATCTCTTCAGCGTATTCGTGGGCCATTTGCTGCACCTCGGGCACGGTGCGGGAGGCCAGCGGGCTGGGCAGGACAACGATGCGCGCGCCGGGCATACCGAGGGACGCCGCCCGCGCCCGGGCCGCCCGGGTGAAGGCGCTGGTAATGACGCTGACCGAGGGAATGCCGCGGGTTTCGGTTACTACCGTGTCGTGGAGACCCCACGCCGTGCAAGAGCCTCAATCGGCAATGCCATGCACAATGGCGTCGCACTCCGCCACCAAGGCATCGATTGTTTCATCGGCGCAGGGCATACTGAAGGTGAACTTGCTGGCGTAAACCACTTTCCGGGCGCCATAGTCCTGCTCCAGCACCTGCTGCAATTCCTGCAGGAAGGCGTCGGCGTGGTACTTGCGGTTTTCCAGCAACCCGATGACCCTGCCTTCCAGACTGCCAATCCGGGAGCTGACGCCCATTTCCTGAGCTTGTTCCTCGGGCCGGGGGTCCAGTATCTGAATGGTTGCCTGCTGCGTTGCCATAGGCCTTGGCCTCCTCAATGATTTGCTCCGGGAATGTTAAAGCAGGTCAGGCAGGAATGCCGGCGCGCATCCGGTCCTGCCCGCTTATGGCGAAGGAAACCGGGGGCCGGCGGTTACTCGGCCAGTTGGAAGTATTTGCCTTCGGTTTTAATGGAAGGAGCTGCTACCATTTCGGCCTTGTGGAAGTCGCGAATGTTATAGGCGCCGCACATACCCATCGCGATCTGCAGGGCGCCCACCAGGTTCTGGGTGCCGTTGGTAACCGAAGTAGGGCCGTACATAATCTGCTTGATGGAGCCCCTGGTGCCTACCTTGATGCGGGTGCCGCGGGGCAGTTCGGCATGGGCATTGGCCATACCCCAGTTATAGCCCCGCCCCGGCGCCTCTTCGGCCTGGGCGAAGGGAGTGCCTACCATCACCCCGTCGGCGCCGCTGGCGATGGCCTTGCACAGGTCGCCGCCGGTGCGAATACCCCCGTCGGTGATAACGTTTACATACCGACCGGTGCGGTGGAAATAGTCCTGGCGGGCGGCGGCGCACTCCAGGGTGGCTGTTACCTGGGGAACCCCCACCCCGGTAACTTCCCGGGTGGTACAGGCGGCGCCGGGGCCAACCCCTACCAGAATGCCGTCAACGCCGGTTTCCATCAACTCCAGGGCCACATTGTAGCTGACGCAGTTGCCCACGACGACCGGAACCCTGAGCGACTCAATCAGTTCGCCGAAGACCAGGCCCCGGTAGCTGCGCGACTGATGCCGGGCAGTGGTAACGGTGGACTGCACCACCACAATATCCGCCCCGGCCTCAACCGCCGCCGGAGACATGCGCTTGGTGTTCTGCGGGGTAAAGGAAACGGCGCAAATCGCTCCGGCATTCTTGATTTCCGCTACCCGTTGCCCAAGCAATTCCTCCTGTATCGGTTCAGAGTAAACTTGCTGCAAGTATTGCGTAACCTCAGCCTGGGGCATGGAAGTTATCTCTTCCAGGATGGCGTAAGGGTCAGCGTAGCGGGAGTAGAGGCCCTCGCCGTTAAGGACGCCCAGCCCGCCCATTTCGTGCATCAGGACGGCGAACCTGGGCGATACCGTGCCATCCATGGCGGAGGCCAGCATAGGGGCGTCAAAGGAAATATCCCCGATGCTCATCCTGGTGGAAGTCATTTCCGGGTTAATGGTCACGTTGCCAGGGACAATGGCCACCTCATCAAAGCCGTAAGAACGCTCCAGCTTCTTGAACAAGCGTCTTGTCATCCCCGCCTACCTCAACTGCGTGAAGGTTATAATCCATCAAATCTATCAGCCGGAGCCGCCGATAGTCAACTGAAAAACGCCGCGCTTTGCCTGGTATAATCGCCAGCCGAGGGCCGGGATAAGGCACCGTCGGGAGGTTTAATGGCTGGAGATCCGGGTGGTCGCAGAATTGCCAGGGAAAAGGCCAATTTAATTTCTGAAGCCCGCAATGTCGCGCATGCTCTTTCAGCTTTAGTAAAACGGGCGGATATGGAAACCGCTCTCTGCGCCCAATTGCTGGAATGGCTGGGACGTGAAGAAGCTAAATATCGGCAAATCGGACATGGGCGCATAGAACCGCGTCGTCGCTTCAAGCGAGGGTCGCCGCAGCCAATGCTTCAGAACCGTCCGTCAAATCAGATTTTCCTGGATGAATGCGGTGTTTCCCATAGTGGGCCAGGGAAAAGTGGTTCAGGAAGAAACCCGAGTTTTTTCAGTCTTGGCGCAGTGGCAATGGATGATGAGTCGGTAGATGCTTATTGCCAACGTTCCGACAAAATCAAGCAAAAATTTTTTGGTGGTTTTCCCGTTACTTTCCATGAACCGGAAATGAGAAATCACCAGGGACGTTTTCACTTTGATGGCGACGAAAAACGGCAACGAGCATTCGATGATGAAATTGATGCCCTGCTTCACGATACCCGGCTCAAGGTTTTTGGAGTAGGTATTCGTAAAACTGCTTTCGCGGAAGTGTTTTCCGAATCTGGATTAGACCCTTATTTGCCAACCAACGTCTATTCCGTAGCCATATTGTTGTTGCTGGAACGTTATTTGGATTTTCTGAACGTACTAATGCCTGTGCCAATAGGACGGGTTACATTCGAGAGCATTGGCCCATTGGAGGATGCCCAACATCAATTGGAATTTGCCAGACTGCTTATCGAGGGTACTCAATGGGTTCCGGCCCGAGCATTCCGTAACTACCTGGAAACAGGCATTCGATTTAGCCCTAAACAAGGTTCCAGCCCTTTAGAAATAGCCGATATGTTTGCCCGCGACCTCTTTGAGTGGGTGCGCAGTGGTTGTGTTGATACTCCAAAACGCTGGAATTTCTTCAATACCAGAATTTACTGGCGGGAAGACGGGATGTTGGGGAAGTTTGGGGTTAAGGTTTTCCCTGATGCCGATATACGGACTATTATTGAAGACCACCGGCGTATTTGTATCGCTGATAGCCGGCAATAATAAAAGCGCCACCGTTCAAGGAACAGGGGCGCCGATAGTGGGGATCCACTATCCATTGCAGGTGCCTGAGGCACTTATTGATATTAATTTAATCGTTTGACCCGGTTCTGTCAACCGGTTGACGGGTGGGGGCCGCCCCCCTGAAACCCAAACTTGCGCACGGCCCAAGCCCTAGCCGCCTTGACCGGCCCCGGTACGAAAACTATAATGGCGTGGTGGGTTCTATGCCCGTTCCGCTTTAACCCTGGTGAATAAGGTACTGCAACGTGACGCTGCCGACCGCCCAATCCATTGAAGCGCTGGCCTCCGCCGCCCTGGCTGAATTGAATGGTATTGCTGACCAGGCCGGCCTGGAGCAGTGGCGCGTTGCCTATTTGGGCCGGCGCGGGAGCTTGACCACAATTCTGCGGGGGCTTTCCCAACTGACCCTGGAGCAGCGCCGGGAAGTGGGGTCCCTGGGCAACCGGGCCAAGTCTGCCCTGGAGGCCGGCCTGGAGCGGCGCGCTCGGGAAATCAGCCAGGTCCAACTGACCGATACGGAACCTATCGACGTTACCCTGCCCGGCCGTCCCGCTGCCGCCGGACGCCTGCACCCAACTACCCGGGTGGTGCGGGAAATAACCGACGCCTTTGTCGCTATGGGGTTCAGCATTGTTGAAGGCCCGGAAGTAGAGTGGGACTATTACAACTTCGAGATGTTGAACATACCGAAAGGGCATCCGGCCAGGGATATGTGGAACACCCTTTGGGTCGATTATCAGAATGAGCAGGGACAGCAGCCGATGCTGCTGCGCACGCATACTTCACCGATGCAAGCCCGGGTGCTGGAAAACTCCCGGCCGCCGGTGCGCGTGGTCGTTCCCGGCAAGTGTTATCGTTACGAGGCTACCGACGCTACCCACGAATGGCATTTTTACCAGGTGGAAGGGTTGGCGGTGGATGAAGGCATTACCTTCGCTGACCTTAAGGGCTCCCTGTATGCATTTGCCCGACGCCTTTTCGGCGCCGAGCGGCAGGTACGCTTCCGCTGCGATTACTTCCCTTTCGTAGAGCCGGGCGTGGATATGTCCATTGATTGTTTTGCCTGTCAGGGTGTCGGGCAGGAAGACGACAGCGTTTGCCGCATCTGCCGGGATACCGGCTGGATTGAAATCATGGGCGCCGGCATGGTTCACCCCCGCGTGCTGGCCGGAGTGGGCTACGATACGGAAAGGTACACCGGTTTCGCCTTCGGATTGGGGCCGGAACGTATCGCCATGCTCAAGTACGGCATTGATGACATTCGGCACTTCTACGCCAACGACTTGAGGTTCCTGCGGCAGTTTTAAGGCGGTCCGGTTGGGCCGCCCAAAGCCCGGGCCGCCTTGACCAGGGTGGCCGGTTCCCGGGAAGACGGCCTGGTTCCCTGCCCCGGCAGCCGGACGGGGCCGGAGCGCAAAATCTACCAGGAAGGAACAGAGAAGCAGCATAGATGCTAGTACCTTTGAGCTGGCTGCGGGAATATGTGGCCCTGGACTTGGCGCCCGCCGAGTTGGCCCACCGGCTCACCATGGCCGGGGTGGAATGTGGCGAAATAATCGAGCGGGGCGGCTGGGAGAACTGTTTTATCGGCCAGGTGCTGGCGGTTGTCCCGCACCCCAATGCCGACTCCCTGCAACTGTGCCGGGTCAATCCCGGCGACGGAACAGAGCCGGAGGTGGTTTGCGGCGCTCCCAACGTTGCCGTCGGCCAGAAAATCTGCTTTGCCCGGGTGGGCGCCGTCCTGTTTAACCCGCATAGCGGCCGCCGCGAGACCCTGCGGGCCGCCCGGATTCGCGGCGTGGTTTCCGAGGGTATGATCTGTTCCGAGCTGGAACTGGGCCTGGGTGAAGGCCACGATGGCATAATGGCGCTGCCCCCGGATGCTCCCCTGGGTATGCCCCTGGACCAGTACCTGGGCGATACCATCCTGGACCTGGAGGTTACCCCCAACCGGCTGGATTGCTTCTCGATTCTGGGGGTTGCCCGCGAGGTGGCCGCCCTGACCGGCCAGACCGTTCGCGTCCCGGAAATTGCCTACCGGGAGGAGGGCCCGCCAATCGGCCGGCAGGCTGCCGTTTCGCTGGCTGCGCCGGAGCTGTGCCACCGCTACACCGCCAGCCTGATTCAGGGGCTTCGGGTCGGTCCTTCCCCCCGGTGGCTGCAGGAGCGGTTGACCAGGGCCGGCCTGCGCCCCATCAACAACGTGGTGGATGTTACCAACTATGTGATGCTGGAGTTCAACCAGCCGCTGCACGCCTTTGACCTGGATAAAGTAAAAGACCGTACCGTCATCGTGCGCCGGGCCGGCTGCGGGGAAACCCTGGAAACCCTGGACGGCGCGCTGCGCCAGCTTAACCCTGAAGTCCTGGTAATCGCCGACTCCCGGGACCCGATCGGCATCGGCGGAATAATCGGCGGGGCCAACAGCGAAATCGGGCCGGAAACCCGCACTGTTCTGCTGGAATCGGCCACCTTCAACAGCTACAACAATCGCCGCACTGCGGATACCTTTCGGCTGCGCACCGAAGCTGCCCAGCGCTTCGAAAAAGGGCTGCGTCCGGAGCTGGCCCCCATCGCCCTGCGCCGGGCTACGCAGCTGATTCAGGAAACCGCCGGGGGAACCATCGCTCAGGGCATCATCGACCTTTACCCGGAAGCGGACCAGCCCAGCCCGCCGGTGCCTTTGACCTTGCGCCGGCTCAGGCAGGTTCTGGGTATGGACCTGGCCCTGGAACCGGTGGAAGAAGTGTTTCAATCCCTGGGGTTTGACAGCAAGCGCCGCAGCGAGGAAGCGCTGGAAGTAGCCGTCCCCTATTGGCGTAATGACATCAACATTGAGGAAGACTTGATTGAAGAAGTGGTGCGCATCATCGGTTATGACCATGTACCCACCACTATGCTGTCCACGCCGATACCTGATCGTCAGCCAGCCCCCATGACCGACCTGTGCGGTCAGGTTAGGGAGGCTCTGGCTGCCGCAGGCTTGCAGGAAACCATCAGCTACCCGCTGGTTAACCTGGAAGAGTTGGTCAAGGTTAACTATCCGGTAGAAACGGCGCCGCCCCTTAAGGTAGCCAACCCGATGAACGCCGGGCAGGACTGCCTGCGTCCCACGCTGCGGGCCAGCCTGCTGGCCACCCTGGCTTATAATGAAGGACATAACGAAGGCCCATTCCGGCTTTTTGAGCAAGGGCGCATTTTCCTGCCTCGTCCCGGCCAGTTGCCCGAGGAACGGGAAGTGGCCGCCGGCGTAATTGCCGGCCCGCGCTCCGAACCCTCCTGGCTGGTGGAAAACGGGCCGATGGATTTCTTCGATGCCAAAGGTATATTAACCGCAGCCCTGGATTTCCTGGGGGTTAGCGTCCGATGGGAACCGGCGGATGACCCGGCCTTCCACCCGGGCCGCTGCGCCCGACTGATGGCCGGCGGCGCTCAACTCGGTCTGCTGGGCGAGCTGCACCCTTCCGTAATGGATGCCTTTGACCTGAAACATCGTCCGGCTGTTCTGTTTGAGTTGTACCTGGAGCCGCTGCTCGCCCGGCAGGAGCAATCGGGACGTAGTGGGCGCCGTTTCCGCTCCCTGTCCCGCTATCCGGCGGCCCGCCGGGACCTGGCCCTGGTGGTGGCCGCAGACGTGCCGGCCGGCAAAGTCGCGGAGCTGCTGGTTCGCCACCGCCTGGTGGAGCGGGTGGAAATCTTTGATGTGTATTCCGGGGACAATGTTCCCCCGAGCCATAAATCCCTGGCCTTCCACCTTTACTTCCGTTCCCCGGAGCGGACTCTTACTGCGGAGGAGGTCAACCGTACCCTGGACGGCCTGCTGCGAACCCTACAGCGGGAACTGGGGGCAACCCGGCGCGCCGGGGCAGCGTCAACCTTTGAGGATTAGAGAATGCCCGACAGACGAGGCAGCCCGGCGCGCCGGGGCGCTGCCCAGGCGCCTGGCCCGAGTTTGAGTCGCCGCAAACTTGACAAGGGTTTTTACCGGTCGGTGACCCACAAGCAACCGGAAGAGGAAATGCCATGACAATTCATAACCACCGGCCAGGGAACGCCCATCACCAGCAGCATGACCATGGTCACCGGCACGTTGACGAGGATATGCTTTCCGTGGAGGAAGCCGGCCAGCGAATTGCAGCCTGCTTCGCTCCCCTGGAGTCGGAGGAGAAGCCGATTCTGGACTGCCTGGGACAGGTGTTGGCCGAAGCTGTTCGTTCTCCCCTTGCCCTGCCGCCGCTGGCCAATTCGGGCATGGATGGTTATGCGGTGCGCCGGGAGGACATCGTCGGCGCCTCGGAGGCTTCCCCCCGCTCTTTGCAGGTAATTGGCCTGATTGCCGCCGGCCAGACGCCTGAACAGATGGTTCCGCCCGGCGCCGCTATCCGGATAATGACCGGAGCGCCGGTTCCGGAGGGCGCCGATACGGTGGTTCCCTTTGAGGAAACCGACGAGATGCGCCGGCGCGCCGCCGGGCAGCCCCTGACGGAGATTGCCATCCAGTCGGATTTGCCCCTGGGCTGCAACGTGCGCCCGGCTGGAGAGGACGTGAAGTCGGGCGATATGGTTTTGGAGGCTGGTACGGTAGTGCGTCCCGCTGAAGTCGGCGTGCTGGCCTCTTTGGGCCTGGCGCGGGTGCGGGTTGTCCGGCGCCCTCTGGTATCAGTCCTTTCTACCGGCGACGAGTTGGAAGCCCTGGGCAACCCCCTGTCCGGCGGCAGAATCTACGACAGCAACGGCTACGGTGTGGCCGCTTCGGTCATCGCTGCTGGGGGCATTCCCAAAGTCCTGGGCATCGCCCGGGATAACCTGGACGATCTGCGCCATAAGCTGGAGCAGGCGGACGGCTCCGACCTGCTGGTAACCTCGGCCGGGGTGTCCAAAGGGGATTATGATGTGGTTAAGGATGTGTTGATGGAGCGGGGCGACATTGACTTTTGGTCGGTGCAGATGCGGCCGGCCAAACCCCTGGCCTTCGGCATGCTCCATAACAGCGGGGGCCGACCGGCGCCCCTGCTGGGGCTGCCGGGCAACCCGGTCAGCGCTATGGTCGCCTTTGAGATGTTTGCTCGCCCGGCCATCCGCGCTATGCTGGGCCTCACCCGGCTGGCCCGACCGTTAGTAGAAGGGACTCTTACCGCCCCGATTTTCAACGCCGATGGGCGTCGGGTATTCGCCCGGGTGTCAGTGGAACGGCGTGATGGTCAGTATTGGGCCAGCCCTGCGGGCCCCCAGGGTTCCAACATTCTAACCTCCATGTCCCGGGCCAACGGCCTGGCCATTTGCCCGGAAGACCTGCCAGTCAAGGAGGCTGGCCAAACCGTAAGTATCATCATGCTTGACTGGAACGAAGAGGTAGCTGTATGACCCTGTCCCACCCAGAGGCCTTCCAACAGCGGCAGGAAGCGATACCACCGGGCAGCCCGGCGGCGGCCCAGGCCGCAAACCCGGAACCCGATGACGCATCGCTGGTTTACCATATCGGCTTTGACCGCCTGGAAAGCCGGCTGAATCGCTCTGCGGCAACCCTGCTCGCCTCCCGCCTTGACCAGGACTCCCCTTCCCGGGCTCTCCCGCTTCACGAGCTGGGCTCGACCCAGGAGCTTTTGGACGAAATAGCGGAGTACGCCGACGAAGCGGATGACTTCATCCATTCGCATATGCCGATTCAGGAAATTGTTTTCCGGATGCTGCTGGCCCGGCGCAACCAGCCCACCGCCCTCAGCGAACTGCATTACGAGCTGACGGAACGATGGTCCACCCCAGTGCGCCCCATAAATCTCTCCCTGTCCGATCTGCGCCGCATCCTGGATGGCGATAACTATTACGGCTTTGACCGGACTGAAGGCTAGCCGCCCCGGCAAACAAAATGAAGGGCCCTTGTCGCCTTCAGGTCAGCAGCGGGCGCCAGGGGAAATCCGGGGGGCAAGGCAGGCTCAAGAGATGAGCCGGCAACAGCCCGGATCCCGGCAACAAAGCAGTGGGTCGGTCAGAACCCGTCCCACTGCTTTGTTGCCGGGATTATTAAGGCTACGCTATTGCGACGCACCCCGTCCGGGCCGCTGGGGTGGCAACCGGCCGGTCAGTCGGCAGTTGCTTCCCGAGCTATGCCTACCAGTTGCTCGAAGCCATTCGGGTCATTCACCGCCAAATCGGCCAGCATCTTGCGGTCCACCTCGACGCCGGCCACTTTCAGGCCGTGCATAAACCGGCTGTAGGTGGTGCCTGACTGACGGCAGGCAGCGCCAATGCGGACAATCCATAGGCGGCGGAAGTCGCCCTTCCTTTCCCGGCGGTGCCGGTAGGAATAACTCCAGGCATGGAGCAGGGCCTCTTTAGCCCACTTGTAATTGCGGCTGGATGAACCCTGGAACCCTTTGGCCGCCGCCAGAACTTTCTTATGCCGGTGGCGCTTGGTAACGCCTCGTTTCACTCTGGACAATGCTAATCTCCGGGGGTAGTCAATGAACTGGCCCGGCTACCCGTAAGGCAGCAGTTTGGCAAGCCGCTTGACATCGCTGGCATTCACCGGCAATTTGGCGTCAAACTTGCGGGTAACCTTCTTGGGCTTCTTGCGCCGCAGATGACTGCTCATACGCTTGCGGCGCATCAGCTTGCCGGAACCGGTAACATGAAAACGGGCTTTAGCGCCCTTGTGGGTCTTAAGCTTCGGCATTGGCTAAGTCTTCCGCCTTTTTTTCTGTCTTTTCGCCCCTGGTCACGCTGGGAATCAGAATCATCGACAGGGCGCGGCCCTCCATTGACGGGGGCTTTTCCAACCGAACTTCTTCCTTAAGGTCGTCGGCCACCCGTTTCAGCAGCGACAGCCCCAACTGCTGGTGCACTGCCTCACGCCCCCGAAAACGCACCGTAAGCTTGACCTTGGAGCCGTCGTCAATGAACTCCTTGACCTTGCGGAGTTTGGCTGCCAGGTCATGCTCGCCGATATTGGGCCGGAACCGGACCTCCCGAAGTTCAGTGCTTTTCTGGGTCTTCCTGGATTCCCGTTCCTTCTTGGAGTAAAGGTAGCGCAGTTTTCCGTAATCCAGCAGGCGACAGACTGGCGGGTCAGCATTAGGGGCCACTTCCACCAAATCAACGCCATTCTGCCGCGCCATTTGCAAAGCCCGGTCCAGGGCCAGCAGGCCCAACTGCTCGCCGTTCTCTCCGATGACGCGAATGCGGGGCGCCCGAATCTGCTCGTTTACTTTATACTGCCTGGCTATGCTCTTTTACCTCCGCGAAAATTCAACCACCAAAGCCGTTTCAGGAAGGGTTGCTTAAATGTAGCACAAGGCCGGGCTAACGTCAATCTGAAAATAGTCAATCATTGCCAGCCTTTGCCGGCGCTGGCGGCTTCCCGCCGGCGCAGCCCGGTTTTCGCCGGGCCGAAGCCTATATAAAGTACCGCCTGACCAGCAGCCAGAGGTTTACCCCGATTACGGCGGCGACCAGGGAAAGGGCAATGCCATAGACGGCTTCACCAATGCCGTAGAAAAGCGCCCTCTGGAAAGTGTCCATGATTAATTCCAGGAACAGGAACAGGGCCAGCGCCCCGGCTCCGATGAGCAGGCCCCGGCGAAAGTTGTCCCGGCCGGCTTGCTGTGCCTGGTTTTCTATGCGGCGGAAAAACTCCGGGGGGCCGTCGGCGCCCGGTCTGGCCCGAGGCAAGTATTGGCCGCAGACGCAATGGGTTTGGTCGGCGTTTACCGGGGCGCCGCATCCGGGGCAGTTCATAATCACACCCTCTAATCTAATAACCTAACGGTTCTGGTCGCGGATGAACAGCCAGATGTTAAAGCCGCTCAGTCCCAGCATAGCGGCAAAGGACAGGATTACGAGCAGCGATTGAGCGAAAGAACTCCGGTCCACCAGCATTTCCAGGAACAGGAACAGCGCCAGGAAACCCAAACCCAGCAGCAACCCCCGGCGAAAGTTGTCTTTGCCGCTTTGCGCTACCTGGCGTTCAATGCGATTGTAAAATGCGGCGGGCAGGTCGGTATCCGGGCTGACTCGAGGCAGGTATTGACCGCAGGCGCAATGGGCTTGGCCGGCGTTTACCGGGGCGCCGCACCGGGGACAGTTCATAGGCCTTCCTCCAGGTTTAACCGGTCTGGCGCAGCCAAAGCCGGGCCGCCAGTCCGATAAGCGTTTGGGTCGCTGCGTTTCACCCGCCGCTGCGCTGACGCAGGCTCAGAATTATGCGGCGGCTCATTGCTTTGTTGCTAACCCCTGGCGCTGCTTCGTTATAGAGATCTACATCGCAAATATCAACATGAACCGCTATGCCGGCATGCAAATGGGTATCAGCGACCAGCGCGCTTTCCCGCACGACGACGCCCCCTTTATCCTGGCATATTGTATCCGAAGGGTAGCGTTGGATGAAATGGGAACCAACCCGGATAGGCGAGCCTATTTCGCTCAGGTATCCGTACTCAAGATAAGGGGCGCTGGGGTAAGTATTCTTCTGATTCCATGCCTCTTGCGTAGCGGAAAACTCCTCGGCGATTAAGGTTACTCTGCCCTGGGCCCAGATGTCTGGTACACGCACGTAATATTGGGCCTTGCTGTATCCGAAGCTGCGTCGGACCAGGGTTATGGGCGTCGGGCGCGGCGTCGCCGTGGGCCGGGCCGTTGGCGTCGGCCTGGGCGTCGCCGTAGGGGTGGCGGTAGGCGTAGGGGATGGCGTGGCGGTAAGGGTTGCCGTCGCCGTAGGGGTTGCCGTGGATGTTGGCGTGGCGGTATGGGTAGCTGTAGAGGTGGCGGTAGGCGTAGGGGTTGCCGTCGCCGTAGGGGTAGCTGTGGCCGTTGGTGTAGCGGTTGGCGTGGCGGTTGGCGCCGGGGATGGCGTAGCGGGAGGCAATGCTGCCAGCCCGGGGTTAGCAGTAGAAAAGGGCATGACCGCCGCCGGCGTCCCACCGGGCGGCGCTGAGAACGCTCTGGGCGCCGATGGGACAGCAGGGTTTTCCCGGGAGGAAAACGCCCCTGAGACCGCCAACGTTGCCATGATTACCCCAAACAGAACCCCGACTGAGATTAGTATGCGCCGCCACCCAGGGTAGCCGGTTAAGGCCAATATACGCTGCCACCACTGGGTAGCTGGTGGCGCTGCCCGCGCTCCGCAATAGGCGCAATAGGTAACCGTGCCGGGAATAACGTTGCTGCAAGCAGGGCAATTCATATACCCGGGCTGTTCCGGTCAGGGGGCTGCTGTGCCGCACCGGCGGCAAAACCGGGCGGCGGCCTGGAGTGGGCTATGGCAGTTAGGGCAGCGGGTTCGGGCCGGCGCTGGCTGGCGCAGTGTTGCGCGGGGTTGCGCCGACCTGGCTGCTGCGGAGACGGGCTGCGGCGTCCGTTGGCCCTGCCGCCGCCCGCAATGGGGGCAATGCCTGGCGTTGGCGGGAATATAGACCTGGCAGAAACACCGGAGGCTGCTGGGGGCAAGCGGCGCAATGCACGCCTGGTTAACGCAGTAAATAAGCCCTCGGTCGTTGTTCCGGCCACAGCTGCGGCACTTTACTAGTGGCGGTGACGGCGGCGGCGGGGGAACAGTCCCGCCATTCAGCACAGTTTCCAGGTCTGGCGTCTGCTCCACCGGCAGCGAACAATACCCTTCCAGTTTGGCCGCCAGCTTCCTTACCACCTCGTCCGGGCTTTGCTTCAACGCTGTCAGGCACGCAGAGCGGTCCGGGTTGGCGTAATCCTCCCGGGTCAGCAGCAGGTTATCATCGTTATAAAACTTGTCCCAAAGGCCGGGGTCAGCCTTGATGGCCAGCAGGCTCAGGTAGATTGCCAGGGCCGGGAAGTTGTCAATTCGTTCATCATAGTTGCTGGCCGACCGCCGGGGGTGCTGGTAATTCAAGTGGCCCAACTCCGGGCTGGACTGGCCGCGAAAGCTGGGCAGGAAGATACCGTCATAGTCAACCAGCCGCAGCCGCAAGTCGCCGGATACAATTACATTGCCGTGCTGCAGGTCGTTATGGGCGATTTTCAGTCCATTCAGGGCGTTGACAGCGCCCCGCCAGCGGGCGGCGATTTCGGCGATGGCCTCGCCGTTCTCAAGATTGTCGCGGACAAAGTGGTTCAGGGCTTGCCCGTCGGCCCAATCCATGCGGACAACGGGATACCATTGCCCATTCACCCGGATGCCTTGTTCCAGGTAGCGAAAACGGACAAAGGATTCGGGCAGAACCGCATCCAGGAAATCGTGCAGCAAACCGTAACGCTTCTGTTGATCCCTCACCTCGTGGGTAAAGCAGCGCACAGCGACAGCCCGGTTGCCCAGCCGGGCCTGATATACCGAGGCGAATTGGCCCGACCACACCAGGGGCTGCCCCAACCGCCCTGAGGCTATCTCTGCCTGGGCCAGTTCCGGGTTGCCGGCAAAGCAAATCTGAGGGTTCTGTACCGCGTTGGTAAAGTCGGTAATGCTGGGCCAGGGCATAGCTTCAGCCAACCTGAGCAATTAAAAATGCGGTATCGTCGTTGCGCATTAAGCCGGCCTGACGCTGGGTCGGCACCCAATCCGCCCCCTGGGCCGGCTCCAGAGCCAAAAGGGTCTGCCAGGGTTTCCCGGCGGCGGAGTGCCGGGCCAGAAACCAGGCGGCCAGGGCGTCGGAAGCCAGAATGAACACGTCGCCGGGCTGGCAGCTTCCCTGATGTTGCCGCAGCTGGTCTGCCAGGCGGCCATTATTGGCCGGGTTGCTGCACAGCAGGGCCGGCGCACTGCCGAACTGGCTGGCGTCATCCAGGGGAAAAGCCAGGGCCAGTTCTTCATCCCGAACCCGGAACAGGCAGCTGTCCCCCACGGCGACGGCCTGCCAGTGGAGGCCGTCGCTTGAACCTTCAGGGCGGAAAAAAGTCAACCCCAGCAGGGTTGCCAGAGAGCCGGCCCGGGTTTTGGCTTCCCCGTGCCAGGGCAGGCGTTCCCAGGGTACTTTACGGCGCCAGCTTTCCTGGCACGGCGCCAGCCATTGCTCCAAACCGGCCGCCGTCAGGCCGGCCAGGTCGGGCGTCCGCGCGACGAAATCCCGAGCCAGAATTTGCGCCCAATCCCGGGCGAAGGCCGCTTCGCTGGCCCCGTCTGACAAGGCCAGGCGGGCCGCGTTTCCCTTGCCTGACCCCAACCGCAAGGGATACGCCGCCTGACAGCAGTCTTCGCACTCTTCCGGCCGGTTGCCATCCTTGGGGAAAATGAACCGTTTTGGCGGCAGCAAATTCATCAGTTGCCTTCTAATGCAGTCTCAAGTCGGTGGCGCCCCGGGTGCCAATCTCCAGGAACTGAACCAGCGCCTCCAGGTTAGCGTTAAAGGTAAACCCCCGCGAATCATCGGCCAGCTCGAACCCCAGCGAAGCGGCTATGCTGCGGCAGGAGGCGGGCAGCACGGAAGACATCCGGAACAGGATTTCGGCGAATTCATCGGGCAGATTGCGGCCGCTGGCCGGAAACTGCACCGGCAGCGCCGCCGCTTCCGCCAGGTGGACGTTGAAGACCAGGGCGTTGCCGTCGGCGGTGGTCAGGGCCATTATGCGTTCAGCAAAGGGCATCGGGTTGCCATCGGTGGCCATGCCGTCAGAGACGTTAATTACGATGGGCGGGAAAGAGGCGGGGTGTTCGCCCACCCATTCTTCCAGAGCGGCAGAGGCCAGGTCCAGGGCTTCGCACATGGGCGTGCCGTATTCGGCGGCCGGCTGCACCCATACCGGCACTCGGCGGGTAACCTCTACCAGACCACCGGCGCCGTCGCTCTCCCGAACCGTTCGTTCCTCAATCCGGGCCAGGTCCACCACCCGGGAGATACTCAGGAAAGGCTGCCGGGTGGTGGTGTCCGGGAGCAGGGATTGCACCAGGGAATTGCCGTTGCTGTCGGTTCGGTAGCCCATGGCTCCGATATGGAAATAATCGCGCACCTCCAAGCCTTGCGAACACCTTTGGGAGATGGAATCCAGGGTTCGGTTCAAGGTTTCGGCGGCCTGTTCCATCTTGCGCAGCCCCGGCTGACCGGCCAGGGCCTGGGTCATGGAACCCGACTGATCAATAAGAAACAGGAAACACCCCGGGTTGCTGCGGCTGATGTCGGCAGTATAAGGCATACTGAATTACTCCTTGTCGCCTGGAATGCCCATAGTGGAAGAGGCTGCTGGCAGCAGGATATAAAAGCTGCCGCTCTTTGGCAAGAGGGCAGGAGTCAAGACAGCTTCGGGCGTTTTCAGCCGAAGCTGGGTGGCGTCCTTTACTTCCGTTTGGTTACTTGCTACTATCCCGGAAGCCCCTTGTTATGGAGGTATGGGATGGTTTTCGGAGGTTTTTTTGACGAACCCAAACAACAACGGGCCCGTCCGCGTTTCACTGCCAAAGAAAAGGAGATGCTCTACAAATACCAGAACGGCAAGTGTAACGGATGCAGCAAGAAGTTCGATAGCAGGAATCTGGAAGTTGACCACATTAAGGCTTTCGCCAAAGGCGGCAGCGACCGGGCCAATAACACCCAACTTTTATGCAGCGCCTGTAACCGGCAGAAAGGCAATGGCAGTCAGGCGCAACTGAAAGCCCGTCTGGTGAAACAGGGTACGCTCAAGAAACCGGCTGCCGCGCCAAAAGCCGGGGCTGCCAAAAAGCCTTCGGCAAAAAGAAAACAGCCCCTTCGGCCCAAGGACCCCTTCGCCGACTTCTTTGGCAGCTAAAATCGGCTAACCTTTCGCCCGAGACCGGCCGGGTTCCGTCCTTTCGGGTTTACCGCAGGGCGAGCATCCGCTCCAGGGCCACGGCGGCGGCCTGTCGCACGTCTTCAGGCACCGTAATCCGGTTTACCACCTGCCCGCCGGCCAGGTGGTCCAGCGTCCAAAGCAGGTATGCCGGGTGAATGCGGTACATGGTAGAGCAGGGGCAGCTGACCGGGTCGAGGCAAAAGACGGTCTTGTCCGGGTTCTGCAAGGCCAGGCGATTAACCAGGCTTATTTCCGTACCTACCGCCCACTGGCTGCCAGCCGGCGCTTCGTTAATGGTCTTGCGGATGAACTCGGTGGAGCCGTTCATGTCGGCGGCGGCGACCGTTTCCATCGGGCATTCCGGGTGCACCAGAACGTTGATGTCCGGGTAGCGCGCCCGCGCCGACTGTATCTGTTCGGGGGTGAAACGGGTATGCACCGAGCAATGGCCCTGCCACAGCACCATCCGGGCCTGGCGCAGCCGTTCCGGGGTGTTGCCGCCCATAGGTTTGAAAGGGTTCCAAACTACCATCTTCTCCAGGGGAATGCCCAGCTTGAGGGCGGTGTTGCGGCCCAGATGCTGGTCGGGCAGGAAGAGGACCCGTTCCGCCCTTTCGAAGGCCCAGCGCAGCACTGCCGGCGCATTGGAAGAGGTGCAGACGGCTCCGTTGTTGCGGCCGCACAGGGCCTTGATGCCGGCAATAGAGTTCATGTAGGTAACGGGGATGATGCCCCCGTGGCCGGCCAGCGCGTCCTGCAAGTCTTCCCAGGCGTCTTCCACATCCTCCATGGGGGCCATATCGGCCATGGAGCAGCCGGCGGTAATGTTGGGGAGAATAACCTGCTGGTGGGGGGCGCACAGAATGCCGGCCGTCTCTGCCATGAAGTGGACGCCGCAGAAGACAATATACCTGGCTTCGGGCCGGGAGGCGGCTTCCTGGGACAGCAGAAAAGAGTCCCCCTGGAAATCGGCGTACTTGATTATCTCTTCCCGCTGGTAGTGGTGCCCCAGAACCGTTACTTCGGCGCCCAGCTTCTGCCGCACCTGATGAATCCGCTCGTCCAGTTCCCGGGGGCTGAGGCGCAGGTACTCCGCAGGGATTTTCTGCCACCGGACGTTGACCACCAGTTCTTCCGCCAGGGACCTGGCCGGCAATTCATCCTCCGGGCGGCAGAAGGCGGCGTGTTCAATTTCAGTCAAGGGTATGGTAGGCGTCCTGGGTTCAGTAGCCATGTTCTATCCTCGCCCCAGGCTGGTATCCCTACTGGCCGCCGGAACCGCTGGATTCGGGATACCGCCGGTTGTTTCTGCTTGCTTTCCGGTTACCGGGCCGGGCCGGTTCCCTGAAGGGCCCACGGGCTGGCCTGCTCGATGGCCACTGCCGCCAGACGGCCGGCCAGGCTGCCGCCTTCCGCCCGTCCGTCAGCGGCGATGGGGAAGAAAACCAGCTTGTCGGTACGGGTTCGGCCCTGCCATTTGCCCCGTTTGCGTCCTTCCACCAGCACTTCAACGGTCTGGCCCACCAGAGGAGCGTTAATTTCCCGTTGGATGCCCTCCTGCAGGGCATCCAGTTCCTGCATGCGCCGGGTTTTTTCTTCCGGGGCGACGTCGTCGGGCATGGAACGGTGCGCTGTGGTGCCGGGCCGCGGTGAATAGGCGGCGCAGTGAACCTTGTCAAAACGCAATTCGGCCACCAGGTCCAGCGTATTCCGGTACTGCCGTTCCGTTTCGCCGGGGAACCCCACGATGATGTCGGTACTTAAAGCGACGCCGGGCGCCGTGTCGCGGATGCGCCCCACCAGCGCCCGGTATTCGTCCGTGGTATAAGGGCGGCGCATTCGGCGCAGCACCGCGTCATCGCCGGCCTGTACCGGCAGGTTTATATGCTCGCACACCTTGGGCAATTCAGCCACCGCCCGCACAATTCGGTCGTCCATATAAGAAGGGTGAGAAGTCAGGAAGCGGATACGCTCCAGGCCATCGATGTCGTTAAGGCGGCCCAGCAATTGCGACAAGTCGGGTTTATCCGGCAGGTCATAGCCGTAGGCGTCCACTGTTTGCCCCAGCACGGTTACCTCTTTAACGCCCCGGTTGACCAGCAGTTCCACCTCCTGAACCACTTCGGCTACCGGACGGCTCTTCTGGCGGCCCCGGCGGTAAGGAATAATGCAAAAGGCGCACATCAGGTCGCAGCCGTGGATGATGGGAACATAGGTCGATACATTTGGTTCAGCCGGAGCGAGCGAGCCGACGCAGCCTTCCCAGTCCAGCCCCTTGCGTTTGCCCACCAGCTCCAGCAGGGGGGCAAACTGCTGGGGACGCATGAACAGGTTCACCTCGGGAAAGCGCTTTTCCAGCTCGTCGGTTCGGGCGCCCACCATGCAACCCATCAGGGCCAGGACCCGGTCGGGCCGCTGCTTTTTCAGGGGGGTTATCATCCAAAGGTTGCCGGTTACTTTATCCTCGGCGCCCTGGCGCACCACACAGGAATTGAGGACAATCACGTCGGCCCCCCTGGCGCTTTCGGCAGCGCGCAGGCCCAGCTGCTCCAGAGCAGACCCCAATCGCTCGGAATCGGCCTTGTTCATTTGGCAGCCAATTGTCCAGATGTAGTAGGTATCCATAACCTGCCGGCCTGCTGCTGATTTACGCTGCCCGGCAGCGGGAGCTGCCGGGCAGCGTCGTAGTCTGGTCTTTCTGGCGGAGGGAGTGGGATTCGAACCCACGATCCCGGTTTCCCAGGATAAGCGCTTAGCAGGCGCCCGCACTAGACCACTATGCGATCCCTCCCATGCCTTGACGCATTTTCAATATAGCAGATTGACTATCGACTAACAACCGCCGCCGCTGTATGCCCCGGCCCGGAACCCCCGCGCCGCCGGCAAGACTAATCGTCCCCGCCGAAAATGCCCAGAATGTTCAGCAGGGCCAGGAACATATTGACAATGTTCAGGAACATGCCGGCGGAGCCAATCAGGGCAATGCGCGCAGCGGCATCTTCATTGCCGGCCAAGGCCGCTTCCCGGGCCTCCTCCTTAATGCTCTGGGTCTCCCAGGCGGTCAGGGCCATAAAGATGGGAATGATAACTACGCTGAACAGCAGCCCCAGCCCGCCGGAGCGGAACAGGAAGGCGTTCAGCAAGCCCACTACCAGCATGCCAATCAAGGCTATGACGGCAATCGTTCCCAGCCTGGACAGGTCCTTTTTGGTGGTAAAACCGAAAACGCTCATCAGCGCAAAGAGGCCGCAGGCTCCGGTAAAGGCCTGGGCGATGCTGGTTCCCGAAAAGACGGCGAAAATGTAAGATAAAAGGGCGCCCATAACCGCGGCGAACAGAAGATACAGGCCGCCGGCCACCGGAATGGGGGCGCCCCGGTTGGCGGCAAAGCGCATGGCGAACAGGCAGCCGATGGTTAGCACCAGGCCCAGAATTATGCCGACAAAGCCAAAGTCAACCAGGTAAATGCCGGCGGAGTTCAGCAGCCAGGCGACGCTCCCGGCCACGGCCAAACCCGCGGCCGTCCAGCCATAAAGGCCGGTCATTGCCGAAGTGAAAATGCGGTTAGCTACCGCCTGGTTATAACCGAACATTGCACCAGCGGAAGGGGTTAGCATGGACATTATGCTCAAAGCCTCCTGAATGCAGGGTGGATGGGCAAAGCTTCAGCCTTAACTAATTTTAGCATAGACCGGCGCTGTCCGTTTCCCCGGCCACGACGACGGTTAAGGCCACTGCAATGTCAGAGTTACCGGCTCGGCATTTCCCGAAAGACCGGGAAACGCCGCCGGCACCGCCAACCGGCAGGGATGACCGGCCCATCTTGCATAATGGCCCCGGTTGCCAGCATAATTTAAGGGGTAGTTGTACCGGAGCCGGGCTGCGCGGCTATGATAAAAGCCTGGTCGAGATAAACCGCGCCAACGTCCTTCGTCGGCGGGCCGTCCGCGCAAAGCCCGGCTCCAGTCGAACCACCCTTGTCAGGGACAGCAAAACCGGAGAGTTGCAGGAAGTGGTAAATCCCTCGCTACTGGTTGCCCGGGGCAGTGCGCCGCCAATGTTCCCGGTGCAGCATCAGACGCAGTTACGGGTCAGGCTTTCCTCTTGCGCAATGCTTCCGTTCAGTAATCCCATGGGCCGTTTTGCCCCCGGCCGACTTTCCTGCGGGCCGGCGTCCGGGGCGGTTCCGGGTTTTCCGGCGGCGGCGGGCGCTGCCGGCCGCCGGGTTCAACCGGGCCGGCCCTCGTTCCATTTGCAATTGCAGGAGGCTGAAACTTGACCTTTCTCACCGGCCTGGCCCTGAGACGCAGTTCCGTAACCTTTCTGGTAATTGTTTTGCTGGTGGCCTCCGGCGTGTTTTCCTATCAACGCCTGGAGCGGGAACTTTTCCCGGATCTGGAGTTTCCCAACATTACTGTTATCGCCTCTTACCCCAGCGCCGACCCGGAGACGGTGGCCAGGGAAGTAGCCGAGCCGATAGAAAATGCCATTGCCAATATCGACGGCCTGCGGGAAACCCAGTCCGTTTCCCAGGAGAACTTCGCCTCGGTGCTCGCCACTTTCGAATTTGGCGAGGATATGAAGGACGCCCAGCAGACCATTGAAAGCCAGATAAACGGCGCCGATCTTCCTGATGACGTTACCACTACCGTCAGCCGCATCAACAACAACACCTTCCCGGTAATGCAGCTAAGCGTGGTAGGAGACCGGGACATTCCGTCGCTTCAGCATTACATTGATGACCTGGTGGTTCCCCGCTTTGAAAGAGTGGATGGAGTGTCCCGGGTTTATGTGCTGGGTCAGGTAGAGGAGCGGGTAACGGTTTCCGTTGACCCGGAGCGGCTCCAGGAACTGGGCTTGTCCATGTCCCAGGTTTCCGAAGCTGTCAGAAGCAATAACATGGGCTTGCCCGCCGGCAATATTGCCGATGGCGCCATCACCTTTCCAGTGCGGGCGATTAACGAACTAAGTACGCTGGATGACATTCTGAACCTTACCGTAGGCTACGAGGCCGTTGTTTTGCCGGGAGGCGCTCCGGGCGGCCGGGCGGCGGCCAGCCTGGACGGCCAGCGCCCTATTCTTCTCTCCGACGTTGCCCGGGTGGAACTGGGTACGGCGGATGCGGCGTCCATCTCCCGTACCAACGGCAAGCCCAGCCTGAACATTACGATAATCAAAGACCCGGACGCTAATACGGTTGATGTAACCGAGGGCATCCAGCAGGTGGTCAGCGGGTTGGATGACCTGCCGCCGGATATAGAGATACTGGAACTCTCCAACAATGGGCCGATAGTGGAACGGTCTCTTTCCAGCCTGCTGCGGGAGGGGTTGTTAGGGTTTCTCTTCGCCGTCAGTGCGGTTTTCATCTTTCTGATTAACACACGGCCCACCCTGTTGAGGGGCATTGCGCTCACCTTGCGCCCCACCATTATCATCGGCATTTCCATCCCGCTCAGCGTGCTTACCGGCATCGTGCTGATGAGTTTTACTTCCGTTTCCCTTAACGTAATGAGCCTGGCAGGGCTGGCTATCGCGGTCGGGCGGGTAGTGGATGACAGCATCGTGGTGCTGGAAAACACTTACCGCCATATCCAGCGGGGCGAAGAGCGGATGCAGGCGGCCATTATCGGCGCGCGGGAGGTGGGGGCCGCCATTGTCGCTTCCACCCTGACAACCGTCGTAGTATTTCTGCCCCTGGCCTTCATTCAGGGTTTGGTGGGCGAATTCTTTACACCTTTTGCCCTGTCGGTCAGTTTTGCCCTGATTGCCTCCACTCTCGTCGCCTTAACCGCCGTTCCGGTGCTGGGCGTAGCCTTGCTGCGCCGCGGGGATTTCCCCGAAGCCGAAGGGGATGACCAGGACCTGGAACGGGAAACCTGGCTGCAGAAAGTCTATACCCCCATTCTCACCTGGTCGCTGGGGCACAAATTGATTGCCCTGCTGTCCGCCCTGGCAATCACCGGGGCCAGCCTGTCCCTGCTGCTGGTCATACCGGTTACCCTTTTCCCCGCCGGAACCCCGGAATACCTGCTGGTAGATGTGGAACTGCCCCAGGGTACGGCGGTCAGCCAGACCTTTTCCCACGTGGAACGGGTGGAGAACGTGCTGCAGGAGTTGGTCGATCAGGGTCAGCTGTCCCTTTATCAGGTAACCATTGGTCAAGGGGCCTCCGAGTTTGACACCAGCTTTGGCGCCGGCAACCTGCACCTCGCCGGGTTTATCATGCGGACGCCCGCAGATGCGCCGGAAAATATCGCCGACCTGGTGCGCGAGCGGCTGCCCCAATCGGACGACCAGGTTACTATCAGCTTGCAGGAGTTGGAGAATGGCCCGCCGGCCGGCGACCTGGAGGTGGTCGTTACCGGCCCCAGCTATACTGACCTGACGGCTACGGCCCTTGAGTTGGAGGCGAAGTTTCGGGAGATTGACGGCATCATCAACCTGCGCAACGATGTCTCCGACGCCCGGGACGAGGTTAACATTCGCATTGACCCGGCGGCGGCAGCCCGGTTCGGCCTGACCACCCAGACGGTGGTAACGCAGGTCAACCAGTATATCCTGGGCCGGGCGGCTACCGAAATTGAACTGGACAACCTGACGCTGGATGTGGTGGTGCGGGGCAACCCGGAGGATGTGGACGATATTGAAAAGCTCAAAAACCTGCCGATTCAAGGCCCGCTGGGCCTGGTTCGGCTGGGCGTCATCAGCGAAATTGCCATTGAGCAGGGGCCGGTTCGGGTAAGCACCTTCGACGGCAACCGCTCGGCTACCATAACCGGCAACATTGTCGCCGTGGACACCCAGGCCGTGGGGCAGGAGGTGCAGGCTGCCATCGACGAGCTGACCCTGCCGCCGGGTATTTCGGTTCGGTCAGGGGGCATTTTCCAGCAAATCGCCGAAGGCTTCCAGGATATTTTCCTGGCTATGGCGGTGGGGATAATTCTGGTCTATCTGGTAATGGTAGCCAGCCTGGGGTCTTTGCGCGACCCTCTGATTATCGTCTTGAGCCTGCCCCTGGCGGTGGTCGGCGGCCTGTCCGCCCTGTTCATCACCGACCGCACCCTCAGCCTGTCTGCCCTGATGGGCTTCCTGCTGCTCATCGGCATAGTGGTTACCAATGCTATCGTGTTGATAACCTTCGTAACCCAGTTGCGGGAACGGGGCCTGGGTGTATATGAGGCCCTGGTGCGGGGCGGCCGGGTGCGCCTCCGCCCCATTCTGATGACCGCTTTTACGACTACCCTGGCGCTCTTCCCCCTGGCATTGGCCGGAGGGGACGATTCGGGCGTGGTTGGCGCCGAGTTGGCCACGGTGGTTATCGGCGGGTTAATCAGTTCCACCTTCCTCACCCTGGTGGTGGTGCCGATAATCTATACTCTGTTCCACTGGTCCATACCGCGGCTGCCGGGGGCGCTGCGCCATCGCTTCCGGCGGGCGCCCGGCCAGGAACAGAGCGTTCCCGGCGCTCCGCAGCTTCCCTGATTCCGGCCCCGGCGCGTTCCGGGGCGCCAAGCCAAACTACTCGAGGTAACGCCGAAGTGAACTCAATGAACAGCACCTTCCAAAACCTCAAGCCGCGCCGCCTGCGCAGTTTACTGCTTGCCGCGGCCCTGGCGGCTGCGGTTCTGGCAGCCGGTTACGGCGCTACGGCCCTGTTCGGCGCCCGCAGCCCCGGCGCGCCACCGGACCGCCCAGCCGCCGGCGTCCCTTCCGGAGCCGGGCGGGTCCAGCCATCGGAAATAGCGGTCAGAAGCCGTCTGGTCTTCCCGATACAGGCCAACCTGGCCTTTGAGCAGGCCGGTGAAGTGGCGGAAGTTCTGGTGACCGAGGGCGACCGGGTAACTGCGGGGCAGCCCCTGGCTCGCCTCAATACCGACCACTTCCCGGCTCTGGAAGAGGAAGCTGCCCGGCTGCGCTACGAGATTGCGCAGGGGCAGGATTCAATCAGGCAGCTTCGGCTTGACTTCAGTGATGAACCCTTGCTGGCCGCACGCCGTGATGAGACGGTGGCCCGGCTGGAATATGCTAATACCCAGGCCCGGGACTCCCTCGCCGATATTGACCAGAACTATGAGGATGCCCTGACTGCGGCCAGAGACGCCCGGGAGCAGGCGAGCCTGGCCCTGGAAAACGCCACCGACCGCTGGACAGAGGCGACCGAGGATTTGACCCCGGAGCACCGGCAGGCGGTAGCCAGGGCGGTTCGCAACCAGGCTGATTCCCGGGTGTCGGTGGATCAGGCGCAGGAACGGCTGGAAGACTACCTGGAGGGACTGGAAGACGGGGCCATTGAGGCGCAGGATCGGGTGACCGAAGTGGCATTGGCGCTGGATTTGGCTAAAGACCGGCTGGAAGACTACCTGGAAGAGCAGCAAGACGGGATGATTGGGGCGCAGGATCGGGTAACCGAAATGGAACTGGCCCTGGACCTGGCGGAGACCGCCCTGGAGGACCTGGTAACTGAGCATAATCGGGCCACCATTCGCGCCCGCACCCGGGTGGGCGCAGCGGAAGTGGCCCTGGATGCTGCTGAAAGCGCCGTTTCCGGATTTATCAGCTCCCCTACCCGTATTCAGACTGCCGACGGCCGGCCGGTGGATATTCCCCGGCTGCGCCGCCTGGAGGCATCCGTGGCGCTGGCCGAGTCGGAACTGGAGGCGGCCAGCTCCGACCTGGCGGAACTGGAGGAAGGCCCGGACCCCTTGCGTCTGCGGCAGCTGGAATCCAATGTTGCCGTGACCCGATTGAACCTGTCCCAGGCCAGGGAGGATTTAACCGAGCTGGAAGACGGCCCGGACCCTTTCCGCCTGGAAGAATTGAAGTCCAACGTTACGCTGACCGAGTTGAATCTGAAGCAGGCCCGGGATAACCTGGCGGATTTCACCGAGGGGCCCGACCGTCTGATAGTAGAACAATTGCAGGCTGAACTGGAGCTGACCAGGGTGAATCTGGAAAATGCGGATCGGCTTCTGGAAGAACAGCTGGAAGGGCCGGACCAGCTTCCCTTGCGTCTGCTGAAACTGGAAGCGGATTTGGCCGGGACCCGGTTTGCCCTGGCGGAAAGGGCGGTAACCGACCTGCTGGAAGATGGCCCCGACCGTGAGGCTGCCGCCCTGCTGGAAAGGGAAATCGCCGCTCGCCTGGCTGAGATAGACCAGCTTTACGAGGAACCCGACCCGCTGCAGCTTGCCGCCGTTGAAGCCGGCATAACCCTGGCCCGGGAACGGGTCGAGGACATACGAGAGGAGATGGAAGAGGCCTGGCTGCGCGCCCCCTTCGACGGGGTGGTATTCATGGTTAACGTCGAAGTTGATGATCGGGTAAACGAATACTCGCAAGTTGTGAAACTGGTAGATCCTGGCAGCGTGAAAATAGCCGGTCTGGTGGACGCCACCAATGTTCAGTTCGTTGCGCCCGGGGCCGCGGCCAGGGTGCAGATTGCCGCCCTGCCCGGGTTGGACCTGTCGGCGGAGGTTGTTGAATTAGCCGTTGACCCCAGCACTGAGCGGGGCATTATCAGCTACCCGGTTATCATCGACGTGACTCTGCCCGCTGGCGCCGAGGTTCCGCTTAGACCCAGCGCAGTTACCGCGGTGATACTGCCCTGAAGCCGTCCCTGGTTCTTAAATCCGATGGAATATTCAGCTACCCCGGCCCCGGCAATCGGCCGGCTGCCGGGTATCAGCCGGAGGCCAAAACCGCCGTCGGGGTTGATGCGCCAATGGCGTTTATAAAATGTAGAACAGGCAGGGCGTTATGAGGATTTCTTTGTTCAGCCGGGGCGAGCAGCGGGAAACCGACCCGGTTTGCGATATGCTGGTAGCTACCCGAAAGCCGCCGGGGGGTTCCTGGGAATACAACGGCAAGACCTACTACTTCTGCGGCCCTGGCTGTAACCGGGCTTTCCAGCGGGAGCCGGAAGCCTACCTGTCCGGGGAAAAGAAAATCGAGATGTGAACGCGGCAAGGGCAGGCAACCAGTCTTTCCCTGACCAGGCCCTTAACCCTGCAATTCGATCGCTGCCTTGACCGGCGGCGTGTGTCAACTCGGCCTGGTCTTTACCCTACAGCCCGACCGCTGCGACTAACCGGTGAAACTCCCGGCGGGTTTCATCGGTAATTTGCGGGCCGGGGTGGCGCACTTGTCCGCTGGAAATCAGCCCCCGCTGTTGCAGCGCATACTTCCGGATGCCCACGCCGATGCCTTCCTGGAACTCGAACAGCAGCAGAGGCAAATGGCGATAAAACACATCCTCTGCCGCTTTGCGGTCTCCCGCGGCCATGGCTCGGCAAATGGCCGTCAGCGCCTCCGGGTAGGCAAACCCGGTCATTGCGCCGGCAGACCCGCGCGCCAGCTCATCCAGCAAATACACACCGCCCAGGCCGCCGAAGATTGCCAGGTCATCGCCGGCCAGGTTGCGGATGGCCGTAATTTTGGTGGGCGTCGGCGGGTCTTCCAGCTTCAGATAATGGACCGTGGGTATTTCCTTAAACAGACGGGCGATGAAAGCCGGGGCCATATGCACGCCGGAGGTTTGGGGGTAGTCCTGTACCACAATGGGGACTGACACCGCCTCGGCGATACGCTGGTAGTGAGCGAACAAGGCTTCGGGGTTAGGCTTGCCCATGGCCGGCGCCGAAACCATTACCGCCGCCGCGCCCAGGGCTTCGGCTTCCCGGCTGTAAGCGATGGCGGCCGCTGTGCCGGCGGCGGTGGTCCCCAGGGTAACCGGCATACCGTTGGCGCGGGCAATCACCGCTTCGGCCACGGCCCGCCGTTCCCCGTCGGTTAGCCGGGCCGCTTCTCCGGTAACGCCCAGGGCCACCACCCCCTGGCAGCCCGACTGTCGCGCCTGCTCTACCAGGTTGCCGATGGAGTCCAGGTCCAGTTCTTCGTTCTCCCGGAAGGGGGTGGCCAGCATCCAGTGGACGCCGCTGAATCGGTCAGCCATGTGGGGTACTCCTTGTGGCAATGATTATTGTATTTATCTGGCCGCGGGGCCAAAGGTTCAGCCGTTATTATACTCCAGGCCTGGCCCGGGCGCACCGGGGCTGGTATTGAGTTACAATAACCGCAAAGGCGGCCGGGGAACGCTGGTCAGCTGTATCAGTGGTCAGCAGGGTGGCTGCCCGGCCTGACCGGGAGGGAGGTAAACGATGGACGACGGCAGCGCCAGGTATCCGGTCCAGCGCATCGGAAGCGTTATTATGGTGGTGATGATGCAGGTGGCCCCGGAGCATGAGGAGGAGTTTAACCGCTGGTATAACGAGGAGCATCTGCTGGAGCGGCTGGAAATTCCGGGGTACATCAGCGCCCGTCGGTTCAAGCTGGAGGAAGGCTCCGGGACTGAAGGGATGCATAATTTCCTGTGCATCTGGGAACTGGAGGACGTCAGCCCCTTGCAGAGCGAAATGTACCGGCAGCAGCGGGCCCGCATAACCGAACTGCACCGCCGGGCCAACGAAGTAATCGAGACGCGGGCCCGGGGCATCTACCGGCAAATCTTCCCGCCGGAGGGGGCCTTCGAAGACCATTCAGGGTTCCACCCGGAGGGGTAGAGAGTTTATCTACACATCTGTTGACAACCTAAAGAATATGGATTAGACTTTTTATGCCAGTAAACCCTGAAAGCTTTGAGTATGAGTTCTCCCCGAGAGTTTTGGTGGAAACGAGGGAAAAAATGGGTTTGTCTCCAGGAAACCTGGCAGGGTTCCTGGGTATTCCGGTCAATACTCTCTCTCGCTGGGAGAGGGGAAATAGTACACCAGACGCCCACTCTTTAGCAGCTATTTACTCTGTAGCAAAAGGGCATGACCTGGCGCCAGAATTTTTCTCTCGGAGGTCTGATGCCTTGAGTATATCCCTTTCTTATCCGATGTCCCACGTAATTGCCGGTTTTATAGAGGTTATCAGGATGTATGACGGGAAGGCCATCAAAAAGGTGGAACTGGGTAATGCGTTTAAGGAAGTCCTTGAGCAATACGGGGCTACCCCGCAAGACCTGGGGTTCAGCAAAAACCACTTGACCAAGAGCGTACTTGGGTGGCTGGCACAAAATAACGTGGCCAACGTACGTTCTGAAACTACGGATTCGGTGATAGTTAAATTGAATGGTGAGCCGGAGGTGGTTCAGGTAATGGAAAAGGCTGTTGGGGTAAAAAAACGTTTTACCATTGAGCGCAAAGGGCGGCCTTCGTATGAAATGACGGTGGTGGGTAAGACGGGGCAAATATACGCCTATCAGGGTGTTAATGCGAAAGGCGAAGATGGCCACTTTACCGATGAAGGCAAGTATCGGCGGGCCATTGCCAAAGCCGTGTCCAGTAACAAGGCAAAGTAACCATACGGCAGCCAGGGTCGCCGGGCCATTCGGCCGAATGGCCCGGTTGCCCCGGGGCGGGCTGCCAGCCCGCCCCTTCTTTTTTGCCGGGTGTCGTCCCTTCCTTGCTCCTGAATCTGCGGCTGACGCAGTTCCCCTACACTACGCCGGTTTGCCCTGGTGAAACGCGGCCACCTGGCGCAGAAAGTTGCGCAGCAGGTCGTGGCCGTCCGGCGTCATAATGGATTCCGGGTGAAATTGTACCCCTTCCACCGGGTATTCCTTGTGGCGCAGGCCCATTATCAACCCATTATCGGTCCAGGCCGTAACCTCCAGGCTGTCGGGCAGGGAATCGGGAAATACGACCAGGGAATGGTAGCGGATTCCCTGGAAGGGGTTGGGCAGGCCGGCCAGTACGCCCTGGCCGGTATGGTGAATCATGGAGGTTTTGCCGTGGCGGATTTCCCCGGCGCGGCCCACGACGCCTCCGTAAACCTCGCCCAGGCACTGGTGGCCCAGGCAGACCCCCAGCACTGGCAGCCTGGGGCCAAAATGGTTGATGACCTGGTTCGAGACCCCGGCCTCCCGGGGGGTGCAGGGGCCGGGGGATACCACGATGCCCTCCGGGTCTAGCCGCTCAATTTCCGCCACGGTAATCCGGTCATTCCGGAAGGTCAGCACCTCGGCGCCCAGTTCCGACAGGTACTGGTACAGGTTATAGGTAAAGCTGTCGTAGTTATCAATCAGCAGCAGCATCAGAAAAGCTCCACGAATTCCAGCCAATTGCCGTCCGGGTCCTGGGCATAAAGGGCCTTGCGCAGCAGCCGGCCGTCAGCATCGAACAGCGAGGCCGGGTCGCTGTTGAAGGTGAGGCCCCGCTGACCCTTGTCGGCGTAAAATGCCTCAATGTTCTCCACGATGAAGGCCAGGTGGGATGCCCCGGCAGCGTTGCGCTCAAGGCGGCCTTCGCCCACCGGCGGGTTGAGGTACTGAATCAGCTCCAGTTGATGGCCGTCGCCCAGTTCCAGGAAAGCCCCCTTGATATGGGCATCCGGGAAGGCCAGCAGTTTAGCCGCAAAGTCTCCCGCCCGCTCGGTGCGCCCGGTCAGCTTCAGGCCCAGCACGCCGGTGTAAAAGTCGATGGTTTTCTCAATATCCCTGACCACAAACCCGGTATGGAACATAGACTTGAGCATAAACGCCTCCTGCTGCAACGGCTGCCAATCAAAGTCAACGCCGGGGCCAGTCGGCCGGCTGCCGACCGGAGCGCCGTAGGTGCAGCCGGTCGGCTACCCGCGTCCCTCGGCCAGTTCAATCGCCCGCATCAGGGCGCCCGACTTGTGGCGGGTTTCCAGGTACTCATCTTCGGCCACGCTGTCGGCCACCACGCCGCCGCCGGCCTGCACGTACATGGTGCCATCCTTGTAGATTCCGGTACGCAGGACCAGGGCGGTATCCATGTTGCCGGAAAAGCTGAAATAGCCGACGGCGCCGCCATAAGGGCCCCGCTTTTCCCCTTCAATCTCGGAAATTATCTCCATGGCCCGGATTTTGGGAGCGCCGGAGACGGTTCCCGCCGGGAAGCAGGAACGCAGGGCGTCGTAAGGGGTAAGCCCCGGTTTCAGTTGCCCTTCCACGTGGGATACCAGGTGCATCACGTGCGAGAACCGTTCCACATCCATCAGCTGGGTAACGTTCACCGTACCCGGCACGCTGACCCGGCCAATATCGTTGCGGCCCAGGTCCACCAGCATAATATGCTCGGCCCGCTGTTTTTCGCTGCTCTTCAACTCCTGCTCCAGGGCATTGTCCTCTTCCGGAGTCTGCCCCCGGGGTCGGGTGCCGGCGATCGGGTGGGTGGCTACTATACCTTCTTCCACCTTGGCCACCGTTTCAATGGCCGCGCCGATGATGTGAAAGTCGTCCAGGTGCAGGAAATACATGTAAGGCGACGGGTTAACGCTGCGCAAGGCCCGATATACCTGGAAAGGGTGGGCTTCGGTGCGGCGGGAAAACCGCTGGGAGTTTACTACCTGAATGACGTCGCCGGCGTAGATATACTCTACGCATTTCCGCACCGCTTCTTCGTATAGCGGTTGGGAAAAGTTGGACTCGATTGAGGGCGGTTCCGCCGGCGCCGGCGGGGGGGCCAATATGTCTGGCGGCAGTTCTAAAGGCCGGGACAACCGGGACACCAGCTGGTCGATTTTGTCGGTGGCTTCGGCATAGGCCCGGTCAATGTCCCGGTTCAGCCGAACATGGCTGACCACCTTAATGTCGTGGCGCAGGTGGTCGAATACCAGCAGGGTATCGGCGAACATAAACACCGATTCCGGCAAGCCCTGCGGGTCGGCCGGCATGGGCGGAACCCGCGGCTCAAAGTAACGGATGGAATCGTAAGCCAGGTAGCCGACCCCCCCGCCGTGGAAGCGGGGCAGCCCGGCAACCGGCAGCAGCCGGTACTGCTCCATCTCCTCCTGCACCGGCAGGAGGGGGTCGATTTCGCCCTTTTCCGCTCCCCGTCCGGTCTTTACCACCCGATAAGGTTCGGTGCCGATAAAGCTGTAGCGTCCCAGCCGCTCACCGCCGGCGACGCTTTCCAGCAGAAAAGCGTAAGGGGGGCGGGCGACCTTCAGGTAGGCGGACACCGGGGTTTCCAGGTCGGCGTTAATGGAGCGGTAAACCGGAATCAGGTTTCCTTCTTCCGACGCCGCCCGGCTTTTAACCTCTGCCAGAGATGGGTAGTACATTCGCTCTTTGCCGCTCCTCTAATGGCTGGTGGTATGACCGGGGCCAACAAAAAAGCCCGCCCCCTGAAGGGGCGAGCCATCCGCTCGCGGTGCCACCCTTGATTGTCGGGCCAGCTTCCATAGCAGACGGGAAGCAGCCGACCTCTTGCCGGCCAAAGGGGCGACTGTCTGCATTGCCCCAGCGCCGCGGGCGGTAACGGCGCCCTGACCCGGCCCGGCCTGAAAGCCGGCGGCCAACTTGCGCTGCGCTGACCGGCTCTTCAGCTGGCGGCTCCGGAGTCCATTCGTGCTTCTGCGCCTGGCGCCGGTTTCCACCTGCCCCGGCTCTCTGGGCCCCGCTGGAAGCCTACTACTCTCCTTCCCAGCCTGTGAATTTTTCAGTTTTGCCCCTTTGAGTATAGGTTTGTGGTTGCACCCTGTCAAGCCGTTCAGCCCCGGCATTCCCAACGCTGGAGGATGCCGCCGCCCTGGTCTGCCGGCGGCCGGGCTTGATTTGATGCCAATACGCATTGGGAATACTGCAAGGGTATTCCCCTGCCGGAATTTCTCTGCTAAAATTGTCAGCCGCAGACCTTGAGGGAAGGCCTGCTTTATCCAAACCTGCAACCTGACGAGGCAAACTATGGCCGATAAAGGCAGCTACCGCCCCGGTTCCGGAATGAATACCCCCCCCCCCCCCCCCCCCGACTTTCCGGGCCGAAAAAGGAAACGGCGGCTTCCTGTTGCCGCTGAACCACTTCCCCGCCTGAGCCTGTCCCTGGCGGCCGGCCTGCTGCTGGCCGGCGCCCTTTTCCTGAGTCTGTTTTCCGCCGCAGCGCCCCCACCCCTGCAAGCCCAGAGCGATACGCCAACCAAGACCATCACCCTGTCAGCCCCCAGCACGATGATAACCGAAGGCGATTCGGGCCTTACCGACGTCTCCTTCACCGTTACCCTGAGCGAGAATGCCCCGCCTGGCAATCTTAATATCTCGTTAGCGGGTAGCGGGTCAGCAACGCGTTGCTCCACGTTAAGATTAAGTTGCACTTCGCCAAGTGATTATTGGCTTCGTTCTAGTGCGCCTGTTACGGCAGGTAATAGCGAGGGTCGTTTGTCAGGGTTCCTGTCAATCCTTGGCGACACGCGCAACGAAGGAAACGAAACCATCGTAATAACTGCCACGGCCAGGATCGGGGTCTCTACCTTTCCCGACCCTTCCTGGCAGGCTGGCACGCTCACCATAACCATAGTGGACGATGACAGCCCTACGCCCACCAGCACCCCCACCGACACGCCCACGCCAACCAACACGCCAACGGATACACCCACGCCGACGCCAACCAATACCCCTACCGACACGCCAACGCCAACTAACACGCCCACCGATACGCCTACACCCACACCAACCAACACCCCTACCGACACGCCCACGCCCACGCCAACCAATACGCCCACTGACACGCCAACGCCCACCGATGCCCCTACTGATACCCCGACACCTACCAATGCCCCTACCGACACGCCGACGCCAACCAATACACCCACGCCTACCAATAGACCAACGGATACGCCTACGCCCACCAATACCCCTACCGACACACCGACACCCACCAACACGCCAACCGACACGCCGACGCCCACCAATACCCCCACCGACACGCCGACCGACACGCCAACGCCCACCAATACCCCCACTGACACGCCGACCGACACGCCGACGCCCACCAATACCCCCACTGACACGCCAACACCGACCAACACGCCAACGGCTACCCCGGCGGCGCCCGGCGTTGTCTATGGCGCCCGGCCTCCGGCCCGGGACATGGCAATGCCCAGTCCCACGGCGACGCCGGTTCCGACGGATACGGCGACGCCGCGACCTACTGCGACGGCGACTGTGCCGCCACCGACGGCGGCCGCCACGGCCACGCCGACCACCATGCCCACGGTGGCGCTGGCGCTGGCGCTGGCGACGCCCACGGCGACCGCGCCGGCCATCCTCGCCATGGCCACGCCGACCCGGATGCCGCCGGCAATGCTGCGGACGCCAACGGCTACCCGGCGGGCAATACCCACCAGCGCCCGGCCCCCGGTGGTAGTAATGCGGACGCCAACGGCGACGTCAGCGCCGACGGCCATGGCCACGGCCACGGCGATACCGACCAGCCGGCCCAGCCCGACAGCCACGGCCACGGCCATTCCGTTGCTGCCGGATAGCGCCCTGGACGCAGTGCGCCCGGCGCCGACTACCCCGCCCACCGCTACGCCAGCCCCGGCAATGGCCGCCGCCGACCCGACAGCCACGCCAGTACCCCCGCCGCCTACGGCCACGCCGATACCGCCAGCCCCGGCCCCGCCGGAAGATACCGGCGGCGTTAACTGGCTGTTGTGGGTAATAATCGGGCTGGTGGTGGTAGTGGTAATTGCCGGCGGGGTGTATCTGTACCGGCGGCGGCGGTAATCACCGCCGCCGCCCCCTGGGCGGCCCGCCGGGAATGATATGGCGCCATACCTTTGGCCTTTCATACGCCTTTGGGACTGGCGCCGGTTTCTGTTCATTGGCCTGCCTAACGTTTACCAGCTCTATCGTATCTACCTGATTGGAAACGAACTGCCCGGGTCGGGCAGCCTGGCAATCGTCTCCCAATGGCAGTTCGCCGGTCTGCTGCGGGAGCAGCGGCGGGAGCGGCGGCCCGGTCAGTCCCAGACTGGCACAGAGCGAGTAAATGGGGCGCGGTGAACCGGAACGAGGAGCTGCACTCGCAGTTGCGGGACCAGCTGAACCGGCTGGGCCGGAGGACGAAGGGGTACAGCAAGAGCCTGCCGATGCCGGAGGATTCCGTTGCATTGGCCTGCCGGCGGCTGGGCTTGATTTAATACCAATACTCGTTGGGAATACCAGCCCCGGCAAGGTTGACGTCCCGGTTACGGTTTTGCCGGGCAGCGGTCTGGCGTCTTCAACCGCCCAGAACCGAGAAGAGCCCGGCGGTGTTTTCGATGTTCTCCAGGTCGCGCAGTCGGGTTAGCGCCTCTTCTATATGGTCCGGCGGCAGAATGTAACGGGAGCAGTAGAGAAACTTGGCGTCCAGTTCCTCCGGAGCCAGCGGCAATTCCGCCAGGCCCCGGGCAAACTCTACCCGTTGGCGTAGCGTCCGCCCGTCCCGTAAAGTAACGGCGATGGCTGCCGGAAAGGGTATAGCCGGGGAACCCGCTGCCGTGGCTTCGATCGCGACCTGCTCCATCAAATGGCGTACGGCTGCGTCCCCGGTTGCGCTATCGGTAAAACTGTCGAGCAGAGGGTGGCCGTGGGTTAAGGCCGTGGCCACCAGGTAGCTGAGACAGGAGCGAGCTTCCCAGCCGTCGCCCGGAGTGGGGTAGGGCAAAGCGGCCAGCGCCGCCGGGGTTACGCTGACCTGAACTGAGGTTGCGTCTCCGGCGCTGATGCGGTACTGTTGGGTCAACTGCAAGGCGGCTTCGATGGCTGTGTGCGCCTGGGCGGCGCAGGGGTACAGCCGGAGGGACACTCCGGGCCGGATGATGTCGTAGGGGCGGCCCAGGCCGGACTGGTTGACTGCGGCTCGTGCAGCGGGCCGGGGCTCCGCCGGCGTTCCCTCGCCCGGAAACAGCCCCGGACGCTGAGGGGCGGCGGTCATTCCCTGGCCGGCCAGCATCGCCGCCATCAAGCCGGACATTGCCGCGTGTCCTTGAGCGTAGGCCCGGCCCGGGCCGGCCAGGGAACCGGCATCGCCGGCCCGGGCCGCCAACTGCAAGGCCTGCTCCAGCCGGCTTGCGTCCAGCCTCAGCAGGCTGCCGGCGGCGGCGGCGGCGCCCACGGCATGGGCCGCCCCAATGGCGGGCCAGGGTTGCGGTGGGTTCAATCGGCCGGTATCGGCGAAGCCGTGTCGCCATCCACTCAGCCAGGAAGTTACCTCGCAGCCCAGGACAAAAGCCGCCAGCACATCCCGCCCCGACCGGCCATGCAGCTCCCCCAGCGCCATCACCGCCGGAAAGACGGCGCTGCCCGGGTGGCAGCCAGTGGCCACCACCGTATCGTCAAAATCCAGCAGGTTAATCATTAACCCGTTGACCAGGGCGGCATAAACCGGCGAGGAGCGCAGGCCCTGGCCGATAATGGTGCACTGGCCGCTGCCGTGCATCTCCTGCATATAACGGGTCAAAATCAGGCTATCGGGCTGGGCCGCCCCGGCCAGCCCGGCGGCGGCGGCGTTGACCAGCATCTCCTTGGCCACCGCTGCCACCTCGGGCGGCAGGCAGTCAAAGGAACTGTCTTCCAGGGTGAATTTGACGATGGGCTGGAGCAGATAGCGCGGCAAGCTCACAGGGAACGGCTCCGGTTAACCTGGTGAAACTCTGAAACAGGCCAATCCGGGGCCGCAGCATGCGGCTGGATCAGCGTCGGCATCGGTGCGGTGAGCGTCTGTTTTCCCAAGCGCGCCGGCGCCGTTGCTATTATACACGCCTTCCCGCGCCGGTCGCTCCGGGGCATAACCGGCATTGCCGGGCCGGCGGCGTCCGAAATCGGCCCCTTTCTTTACTTTTCTGAAGGGTTAGTCTTATTATTACCTGGCAGACCCCAGCTGCGCCCCGGCAACGCCGCCGGGGCGGCCCGGGTTAGAGGAGTGTTGCTGTATGAGTTATGAAACCATCAAGATTGACCAGGCGCAGCGGGTGGCGGTGGTTACCATGAACCGGCCCGAGGTGCTGAATGCCCTGAACCTTCAGTTGGTGCGGGAGCTGGACGACGCCATTGCAAAGATGACGCAGGACGAAGACGTAGGCGCCATCATTATTACCGGGGCCGGAGAACGGGCCTTTTCCGCCGGCGCCGATATTCACGAAAACCGGGAGAAGAGTCAGGAAGAGCGGGATGCGGCGGCGGCGGAACGGGCCGAATATACCTGGAACATGGCCAGCTGCCCCAAGCCGATTATCGGCGCCATCAACGGCCTCTGCTATGGCGGCGGCACGGTGATGGCTACATCCATGGATTTCCTCATCGGCTGCGACAAATCCAGCTTCCGTTTCCTGGCGGTCAATTACGGACAGATGAACGCTACCTGGAGCTTGCCCAACCTGATTGGCTGGCCCCGGGCCAAGGAGCTGCTTTACAGCGGGCGGGAGGTATTCGCTGAGGAGGCTTACCGGATCGGCCTGCTCAATCACCTGGTTCCCCGGGAAGAACTGCTGGACAAGGCGCTGGAAGTTGCCCAGGGCATTGGCAGGAACCGCTCCGAGGGTTTGGCTAACATCAAGCAGATGCTCTTCGAACACACCGGCCGACCCATAGAGGAACAGTTCTGGAACGAGGTCAATTCCCGCCAGGGGCGCTTCCGCGGCCTGACCGTGGAAGAGGGCTTCCGGGATTTCCTGGATCGCAAAGGCCGCAAGCCCCAGACGACCGGGTAGCCTCGCCCGCCGGGGTTTGCCGCCCGGCTGCCGGTTTTTTTGCCGGTCAACCGCATAGCTCATTCGGCGTTACGCCCAGAGGGCGCCAGGCAGGACTGGCAATAGTTGCCTGGGGAGGGGTTGGCGCGCCGGGCGGAAATTGCTAACGGAATTGCCGGCAGGCCCGGTGTACCCGGCCGGCCAAAGCAACCCGATGGAGCCGCCGCTGACGACGCCCGGGAATTACAGGGACAAGCTGCCACGGCCGGCCGCTCTTTGGGCAGCGGTCTCGGTGGCAGCCCTGCTTGCCTTGCTGTTGCTGCCGGGCCCGGCGGGTTTAACGCCCCAGGGCCAGGCGGCGTTGGCGGTTGGCGCGCTGGCCATCATCCTCTGGGCCACGGAGGCCGTGCCGCTCGCAGTAACCGGGATGGTCAGCGTCGTGCTGCTGATATTGACCGGAGCGGTGGATGGCGTTGCCGGCGGCCTTTACGGGTTTTCCCATCCGGTTCCCTACTTCCTCATCGGTATATTGGCTCTGGGCCTGGCAGTGCACCGGTCGGGGCTGGCCCAGCGCATCGCCGGCTTCCTGCTGCGCGGCTCGGCCGGCAAACCGGCCCTGCTCTACGGGCAAATGCTCTTCTCCTTTGCCGCCCTCACCTTCACCCTGCCCTCGGCCAGCACGCGCGGGGCCATTCTGGTGCATATCTACGAAGAAGTCATGGAGCGCTGGGCGGTTCCCCCCGGTCATTCCCTGCACAAAGCGGTAATGCTGGCCCTCGGCTCCCTGAACCGACTTGGCTCCACTGCTTTGCTGGCCGGGGGAATTACGCCGGTAGTAGCCTCCGGTCTGCTGGGGGATTTCTCCTGGGGGCAATGGTTTCTGCTGATGAGCGTCCCTTTCTATGCCAACCTGATTGTCGGCGGCCTGCTGCTGTTCTGGTTGTACCGCTCCGGGTTCCGGGTTGACGTTGCCGACGTCGGCCAGGGCGCCGGGCCTGGGCCGATGCGCGGGCCGGAAGTGCGGGCGGGCGTTATCACCCTGCTGACGGCAGTCTTGTGGTTTTCCGACTTTGCCCATGGTCTGCACCCGGCAACGCCGGCGTTAATTGCGCTGGTGCTGGTGCTGCTGCCCGGCATCGGGGTTCTTGACTGGCCGGAGTTCGAGCATAACCTGGGCTGGAGCAACTTTTTTGTCATTGCCAGCACCCTTTCGGTGGCGCATGCCCTGGTTACCAGCGGGGCGGCGGCCTGGTTTTCCGGCGGCCTGGTGGTATGGGTGGGCCAGTTTACCACCGAGCCCCGGCTGCTTTTGCTGTTCCTTTGCGCCGCCGCAGCAGTGGTGCGGACAATGGTTCCCAACATCGCCGGCTATCTGGCGGTGGTCATTCCCGTAGTAACGGCGGCGGCGGCCTCCCTGGGCCTCAACCCCCTGCTCTGCGGGCTGGCGGTGGTGGTAGTCGGCGATACGCCAGTATATTATCCTGCCGGCGCTACTTCCGGGGTTTTTATTTTCCAGCGGGCCGGCATCAAGGCCGCCGAAGTTCTCCGCTTCGGCCTGTTGATGACCCTGGTGGCTTTGGGAACGGTCTTCCTGCTGGCGCTGCCTTACTGGAACCTGGTGGGTTACCCCCTGGTTGAATGAGTTGGCGGCGGCGCCAAGCCCCAGAAACGGAGTTTTCTGCATGGGCAAACCGATTGTGGATGAACCAACCGGCCCGGCCATCCCTCCTTTGGGTTATCGCTCTGCCGCGGCCGATGCGGCCGACCCGGACGGTTCCCGGATACGCCAGCTGCTTGATGCCCGGCGTAATGCCCGGGGCGCGAGTATGGTGGAGGTAACGCTGCCGGCCGGCCAGGGAGCGCGGCCGGTTTATCACCGCATGGTAGAGGAACTCTGGTATATCCCGGAATGAGCGGGGCAGGTTTGGCGCTGCCCCGATACAGCCTTCACGGCGGTCGGGGCAGCCGGGCAACGCCTTGACCAGTGGTTCAGGTTGGCGCCCCTGTTTTGTCTGCGCATTATACCACCGGGGGTATCCCTGCCGGTGACGGACCTGAATAAATACGCCCTGGCTCAAAGAGCCAGGGCGTATTCAGCGTTACTGGGCGGGTATCCGACTTATTGCCCGGCCAGCCGGCCCAGGACTGCCACAAGCTCTCTTAATACCTCCCAATCCCGGATTTCCTTGAGGGTGACCGTGAGGACGAAGGTTGTCTCCCCACTCCCCGAGTCAATGGTGATATCCGGCGAGACCGGCCTCGGCGTCGGCGTCGGGGTTGGCGTTGGGGTGTTGGTAGGCGTTGGTGTGGGTGTGGGCGTATCGGTTGGCGTGGCGGTGGGCGTGGGGGTATCGGTTGGCGTGGCGGTGGGCGTGGGGGTATCGGTTGGCGTGGCGGTGGGCGTGGGGGTATCGGTTGGCGTGGCGGTGGGCGTGGGGGTATCGGTTGGCGTGGCGGTGGGCGTGGGTGTATCGGTTGGCGTGGCGGTGGGCGTGGGGGTATCCGTTGGCGTGGCGGTGGGTGTGGGCGTATCCGTTGGCGTGGCGGTCGGCGTGGGTGTGTCGGTTGGCGTAGCGGTGTTTGTGGGGGTCGGGGTGGGGCTCAGCGTCCCGGTGGGCGTGGGGGTATCGGTAGGCGTGGGCGTGGGGGTATCGGTTGGGGTATTGGTGGGCGTAGGGGTATCGGTTGGGGTATTGGTGGGCGTAGGGGTATCGGTAGGGGTATTGGTGGGCGTGGGGGTATCGGTAGGCGTGTTGGTAGGCGTAGGGGTATCGGTAGGGGTGTTGGTGGGCGTGGGGGTATCGGTTGGTGTATTGGTGGGCGTGGGGGTATCGGTAGGGGTGTTGGTGGGCGTGGGGGTATCAGTAGGGGTATTGGTGGGCGTAGGCGTGGGGGTATCGGGAGGCGCAACCGGCACATTGAAACGCACATTTACGCCGGTCACATCCAGGGTAAATTCCCAGTCTTCCAGCCGCAGCAGCAGATAACTGACCCCGGTGAGACTGTTCACTGACAGGCTATACGGCGTCCTTTCCGTGGTTTCCGAAACCGTACCCAGCTGAGTGTCACTGGCATTGTAGGCGAAGAAGTGAGCATCGAACTTGGCCGCCTCTGGAACGGTTTTTACCTCTGCGCCAAAGTTCCCATCGGACGCCGGCGACACATTAAAACGGAACCAGGTCGACACGGTGGAGCCCCCGCTGCCGGCGTCGCGTCTATTGGTAATGGAACTGACAACCACATCCTGGTTGGCTGCGTTAATTACATACGGGTCTCCCTGGGTCCCGGCGCCGCTGGAGACCCCCAGGTTTGACGGCAGGGGCGTAGGGGTGGGCATAGGCGTGGGGGTATCGGTAGGCGTGTTGGTGGGCGTAGGCGTGGGGGTATCGGTAGGCGTGTTGGTGGGTGTGTTGGTGGGCGTTGGCGTGTGCAGCAGCGGCAACAGCGCTGCCGGTACATTGAAACGCACATTTACGCCGGTCACATCCAGATTATTTTCCCAGTCTTCCACCCGGAGCAGCAGATAACTGACCCCGGTCAGATTATCCACTGACAGGCTATACGGCGTCCTTTCCGTGGTTTCCGAAACCGTACCCAGCTGAGTGTCACTGGCATTGTAGGCGAAGAAATGAGTATCGAACTTGGCCGCCGTTGGAGCGGTTTTTATCTCTGCGCCAAAGTTCCCGTTGGACGCCGGCGTTATATTAAAACGGAACCAGGTCGATATGGCGTTGCCCGTGGTATCGTCGCCGCGTATGTTGATGAGGGAACTGACATCCACATCCTGGTTGGCCACGCTGATTACATACGGGTTTCCTTGCGTCCCGGCGCCGCTGGGGACCGCCAGGTTTGACGGCAGGGGCGTGGGCGTGGGTGTGTTGGCATTCTGGGCCTGGACTTGCACCGCAGGTTGCAGCCCCAGGACGGCCAGAAACAGCAGGGCTGCCACGACCAACCCGCCCCCAATCAAATGCAGTTGCTTTACCTTCATAGCTTAACCTCGCGTAGATTTCCCTGGTGTCCCCAAAATAACCGACCCTCTAATTTCCGGTAAGGTCAACACCCCGGCAGGGGCGGCAATGGCAGCTGGCAGCCGGGTGTCCCTGCCGGTGGCAAGCCTGAAGCGCCCTGGCTCAAAGAACCAGGGCGCATTCAGCGTTACTGGTCATCCGGGTCTTGTCGTCCAGACAGCCGGCCCAGGATTGACACAAGCTCTCCCAGCACCTCCCATTCCCGGATCTTATCGACGGTGACCGTGAGGACGAAGGTTGCCTCTCCACTCCCTGCGTTAACGCTGACACCCGGCGAGGCTGGCGTCGGGGTCGGGGTCGGGGTGGGTGTTGGGGTGTTGGTGGGCGTTGGCGTTGGCGTTGGCGTGTCGGTCGGCGTAGCCGTGGGCGTGGGCGTGTCGGTTGGCGTAGCCGTGGGCGTGGGGGTATCCGTTGGTGTGGGCGTGGGCGTGTCGGTTGGCGTGGGGGTCGGGGTGGGGTTCAGCGCCCCGGTGGGCGTATTGGTAGGCGTGGGGGTATCCGTTGGCGTAGCCGTAGGTGTGGGCGTGTCGGTCGGCGTAGCGGTGGGTGTTGGGGTATCCGTTGGCGTAGCGGTGGGCGTGGGGGTGTCGGTTGGCAGCAACGGCAACAGCGCTGCCGGCACATTGAAACGCACGCTTATGCTGGTCACATCCAGGGTAAATTCCCAGTCTTCCATCCGCAGCAGCAGATAACTGACCCCGGTCAGGTTGTCCACTGACAGGCTGTACGGCGTCCTTTCCCGGGTTTCCGAAGCCTTACCCAGCTCACTGTTATCGGAATCGTAGGCGAAGAAGTGACCATCGAACTTGACCGCCTCTGGAGCGGTTTTTATCTCTGCGCCAAAGTTCCCGTCGTACGCCGGCGACACATTAAAACGGAACCAGGTCGCGAATGGGTCCCCAAAGTTTCCGGCTTCGCGTCTGGCGACGATGGAAGTGACAATCACATCCTGGTTGGCCACGTTAATTATATACGGGTTTCCCTGCGTCCCGTCGCCGATGGTGATCGCCAGGTTTGACGGCAGGGGTGTTGGCGTGGGGACGTTGGCTGGCGTATTGGTGGGCGTGGGGGTATCCGTCGGCGTTGGTGTAGGGGTATCCGTTGGCGTTGGCGTGCTGGTAGGCGTGGGGGTATCCGTTGGCGTATTGGTAGGCGTGGGCGTGTCCGTTGGCGTGGGGGTATCGGTAGGCGTGCTGGTAGGCGTGGGGGTATCGGTAGGCGTGCTGGTAGGCGTGGGGGTATCGGTTGGCGTATTGGTTGGCGTGGGGGTGTCCGTCGGCGTGGGCGTAGGGGTATCGGTTGGCGTATTGGTGGGCGTGGGCGTGTCCGTCGGCAGCAGCGGCAGCAGCGCTGCCGGCACATTGAAACGCACGTTTACGCCGGTTACATTGAGGGTATATTCCCAGTCTTCCACCCGGAGCAGCAGATAACTGACCTCGGTCAGATTGTCCACTGACAGGCTATGCGGCGTCCAATCCGTGGTTTCCGAAGCCGTACCCAGCTGAGTGTTATCGGCATTGTAGGCGAAGAAGTGAGAGTCGAACTTGACCGTATCCGGAATGGTTTTTACCTCTGCGCCAAAGGTCCCGTCGTACGCCGGCGACACATTAAAACGGAACCAGGTATCCACCAACGTCGACAGTCCCACCCCGGGGGCGTCGCGTCTATTGATGAGGGAACTGACCATCACATCCTGGTTGGCTACTTTAATTACATACGGGTCTGCTTGCGTCCCGGCGCCGCTGGTAACCGACAGGTTTGACGGCAGGGCCGTGGGCGTGGGGGTGTCGGTTGGGGTATTGGTTGGCGTGGGCGTGGGGGTTGGGGTATTGGTTGGCGTGGGGGTGTCGGTTGGGGTATTGGTTGGCGTGGGCGTAGGGGTGTCGGTTGGGGTATTGGTTGGCGTGGGCGTAGGGGTGGGCGTGGGCAGCAGGGGCAGCAGCCCTGCCGGTACATTGAAACGCACATTTACGTCGGTCACGTTCAGGTTAAGTTCCCAGTCTTCTACCCGGAGCAGCAGATAACTGACTTCGGTCAGGTCGTCCACTGACAGGCTATGCGGGGTCCTTAGCCGAAATTCCGAAGCCGTACCCAGCTGCTCATCATCGGCATTGTAGGCGAAGAAGTGAGGGTCGAACTTGGCCGCCGCTGGAGTGGTTTTTACCTCTGCGCCAAAGGTCCCGTCGTACGCCGGCGACACATTAAAACGGAACCAGGTCGCGAATGTCCCCGCAAGGTTTCCGGGTTCGCGTCTAGTGATGATGGAACTGACATCCACATCCTGGTTGGCCACGCTGATTACATACGGGTCTGCTTGCGTCCCGGCGCCGCTGACCGCCAGGTTTGACGGCAAGGGCGTAGGCGTGGGGGCATCCTGGGCCTGGACTTGCACCGCAGGTCGCAGCCCCAGGACAGCCAGAAACAGCAGGGCGGCCACAACCAAACTTGCCCCAATCAAGTTTAATCGATTTACTTTCATGACTTAACCTCGTTTAGATTTCACTCAGGTCCGAAGCCGGATATATCCGGCTCTTAGCGTCCAGCCAGCCGGCCCAAGACTCCTATTAGCTCTCCCAGTATATCCCAGTCTCGGATTTCCTTGAGGGTGACCGTTAGGACGAAGGTTGCCTTCCCATCCGCCGAGTCAATCCGGCTGACACCCGGCGTTGTTGGCGTCGGGGTGGGGGCGTCCGGCGGAGCCGGGGTAGGCGTAGGGGTATCCGTTGGCGTGGCGGTAGGCGTGGGGGTATCGGTTGGCGTGGCAGTGGGCGTAGGGGTATCGGTTGGCGTGGCAGTAGGCGTAGGGGTATCGGTTGGCGTGGCAGTGGGCGTAGGGGTATCGGTTGGCGTGGCAGTGGGTGTAGGGGTATCGGTTGGCGTGGCAGTGGGCGTAGGGGTATCGGTTGGCGTGGCAGTGGGCGTAGGGGTATCGGTTGGCGTGGCAGTGGGCGTAGGGGTATCGGTTGGCGTGGCGGTAGGCGTAGGGGTATCGGTTGGCGTGGCAGTAGGCGTGGGCGTGTCCGTTGGGGTAGGCGTGGCGGTATCCGCTGGAGTATCGGTCGGGGTAGGCGTGGGGGGCAGCGTCCCAGTAGGCGTGGGCGTGTCGATGGGGGTATTGGTGGGTGTAGGCGTGTCGGTGGGGGTATTGGTAGGCGTCGGCGTGTCAGTGGGCGTACTGGTGGGTGTAGGCGTGTCGGTGGGGGTATTGGTAGGCGTCGGCGTGTCGGTGGGGGTATTGGTGGGCGTCGGCGTGTCAGTGGGCGTACTGGTAGGCGTCGGCGTGTCGGTGGGCGTACTGGTAGGCGTCGGCGTGTCGGTGGGGGTATTGGTAGGCGTCGGCGTGTCGGTGGGGGTACTGGTAGGCGTCGGCGTGTCGGTGGGGGTATTGGTAGGCGTAGGCGTGTCAGTGGGCGTACTGGTAGGCGTCGGCGTGTCGGTGGGGGTACTGGTAGGCGTCGGCGTGTCGGTGGGGGTACTGGTAGGCGTCGGCGTGTCGGTGGGGGTAGGCGTGGGCGTGTCAGTGGGTACAATGGTAGGTGTTGGCGTGCTGGTGGGCAGCGTTGCGTCCGGCCTGCCCCTGGTTTCGTCCGACCAGGGGCTGGATGCCCCGGAGTTGCCCGAATGGATGCGGAAGGTGTACACTTCGCCGTTATCCAGGTTCGTTACCGTGTAGCTCGTGGTCGTCGGGCCGGCCCCGGGGATGGAGACTATCGTCCATTGCCTGTCGCTGACCTTGCGATAGTTCAAGATGTACCGGTTGATGGTGGCATCGCCCGGGTCGTTCCAGGTCAGGGTTACCTGCCCGTTTCCCGCCACCGCCCGCAGGCCGACCGGCCGGTTCAGCCTATTCGTCGGCGTGGCGGAGAGGGTTATCGACCAGTTGCTGTTGCCATTGCTGTTGACCGCGCGAATGCGGAACTGGTACTTGGTTCCGTTATCCAGCCCGATTATGGTGTGCATGGTGGGGCCGGTTATTTCAGTTCTGACGGGCCACCTTTTGCCGGCTTCGCGCTGCTGCAAATGGTACCCGGTGATGGAATCGTCTTCCGGGTCATCCCAGCGCAGAGTTACCTGCCCGTTGCCGGGGGAGGCCTGCAGATTGGCCGGCCTGGCCGGCCTGGCCGTGCTGGTGGGCGTGGGCGTATCCGTCGGCGTATTGGTAGGGGTGGCGGTATCCGCTGGGGCAGGGGTGGGCGTGTCGGCGCCCTGGGCCTGGACTTGCACAGCAGGTTGCAGCCCCAGGACAGCCAGAAACAGCAGGGATGCCACAACCAAGCCTATCCCAATCAGGTTTAACCGATTTATCACCATAACTTATACCTCGCGTAAGTTTCACTTATGTCTGAAGGCAACCGCCCCTGTTCGGGACAGGCCCCGGTTAGGGATTTTAGCGGATAATTTCGGCAAGGTCAATATCACGGAAAAAGTGGTAAGAGCGGATAGCCGGGTCGGTGGCATTTCAGCTCGGCGGCCTTCACGGGCGCCACTCACCGGCTATATAAAACAGCGCCATAAGGGGTCACCAAAGCCCAGCGCAAAGGCCGCCGCCAGCAGCGCCCCTGGCAGAAATTGCAAGCTGTATCGCCTGGTATTTCGAGTTGCAGGCATCTAAAGTAATACTTGCCCCCGGTCTTTCTCTTTTTGTTTTCGGTTGGCAACCTTGCATTAAGCGCCGAGACGGCCCCGTAAATGCCAAGGACCGAGTTTCGACCAGTTCCAGGAAAAGCACTGGTATTTTTCAGTTGTCAGCTTGCGCCTGAAGCCGCAGGTTGAGCGTTTGGCGCAGCAATGCGGCAGGCTGGCCCGCCGCTGGGGCAGATTGGACGTCAAAATGCCCCGGATTCCCCCTACAGAGCGTTCAGCAGAGGCTCGTAGTGTCTGGGGAACCAGACCGGCCGGCTGGCCGCATTAAGGTAGGGGCGCAGGTCCGGGGCTCGCCCGGCTGCGTCGCTGCCGGCTGCCGGCGGGCAAACCACCCCGGCCACATCGCACATCATTGCAAAAAGCTCGCTGACCTGCGGGTGAACCTTAATCTCAATGTTGCCCACGGCCCGCTGAAAATCCCGGTTCTTGCTGTCCAAATCCGCTGCCAGCTCTTGCAGCTGGTTCTCCCGGCTGCGCAAGGCGCGCCGGCTGTCTTTTCGGTCGGACAGCAGCTTGAAATAAGTTTCCAGGATGCTGAAAGCCTTGTGGCCCCGGTAAACCGCCAGCCCCAGATAAATGGCGGCAATGGGCAGGGCGACCGGCCAGGCAAAGGGTATCCAAACGCCGACTGCGCCGGTAACCACCGCCGCCCCGGTCCAGAAAGGGGCTTGAAGCAGGGATGAAGTGGATTTTGCCAGCTGGTTCGACATTTCAGTTGATTGGGTGGTTATCCGGTTTTCCAGCTCCTGGAGGTTAACCTCGCCCGAGGCGATCACCCCTTCGCGGCGCTGGTTGAACTGCCGGCTGAACTCCTGGCTCAACTCGGCGCTGAGCCGCTCAACATCCCAGCCATCGCTTCGGGCGGCCCAGGCGTCAATCCGGGGCCGGACGAACCGGCCCGATTTCAGGTGGTCGAACATTTCCGCCAGGTCGAAGAGCAGGCCGTACTCTTCCGGGTTCGGGCCGGTGGGAATAATGAACAAGGGCAGCGGGCATTCCGGGAACAACCGGTCGAAAGCGTCGCCGGGCAATTTTTGCAGCTGCCCGGCCAGGGTGGCCGTACCTTTCAGCAAGCCTTCGCCGGCATCCTGGGACAGATTTATCGAGGCTTTGGTAAGGTCTGCTATATTTGCGGCGGAACCGGTCAGGGCATTACCCACGCCCTGGGCCGTGTCTTGCGCGGTTTTACCGGCCGCCTCGCCCAGTTTTCGGGTCTGGCGAGTGGCGGCGTTCAGCGAATTCCGCAGCCTCCGATTAGGCTGATTCATACTGGCCCCCTTTTGCACAGATAAGGGTGACGCCGGGTTTGCTACCCCAGAAACTCCTTAATCCACTGGTTATAGTCGCTGCGACGGGTCAGCTGGGCCATCAGGTCGGCTGAGGCCAGGCGGTCCGAGAGGTCTGCCGGGGCAGCCCCATCGCGCAGGGCTTGCATGGTATCGTAGGCGGCCTTTACTGCGGCGGCGAAGGGCAGATGGCCTTGCAGGGCCACCCTTACGCCGGCGCCGCTCAAAAAGTCGAGGTCGGCCAGCTCGCCGCCGGCGCCGCCCAGCAGCAGGGGGATTTTCACCGCGGCGCTGACCGCCTCCACCTCGGCCCTGGTCTGGGCGCCGGCCAGGAACATAGCGTCCACGCCGGCCTGCTCGTAAGCCCTGGCCCGTTTGATGGCTTCGGCCACGCCGCCGACCCGCAGGGCGCTGCTGCGGCCGGCAATTACCAGGGCCGGGTCCTGGCGGCCCGACAGGGCGGCCTTCATCTTGCCCACGCCTTCTGCCACCGAAATCAACTGGCCTTCGCCGGGGCTGCCATAGCTCAAGGGCAGTTGCGTATCTTCAATAGTCAGGCAGGCCACCCCGGCCGTCTCCAGTTCTTCCACCGTGCGGCGGACGTTCAGGGCATTGCCGTAGCCGTGGTCGGCATCCACCATCAGGCTCAGGTCGCCGGCCCGGCAAATGCGGTGAATCTGCTGGGCAAACTCGGTCAGCGTCAGCACAATCAGGTCCGGCGCGCCGAGCACCGTGCCGGAAGCGATGGAGCCGGCAAACATCCCTACCTCAAAACCCAGGTCTTCGGCGGCCCGGGCAGAGATAGGGTCAAAAACCGAAGCGGGATGCACGCAGCGGTCTCCTTCCAGAATAGCCCGGTAGCGTTCCCTTCGTGCCGTCAGGTTCATAATCGTTCCTCTCTCCTGTGATATACTGGCCGCCCCGGGAGCGGAAATAATGGCCCCGAGGCTGGGGGCCATTTTAGCACAAAGGGAGCCGCTCCAAGGAAAACGGAAAGCAGGAACCTGGCGGCCCGGCAGGATCTGGCCCGGAACCCTGGCTTGTTCTACCGGTCGTTGCCGGTTGGAGGCGAGGTGGGAACCTTCTACGTTGATTTCACCCTTTGGAACCGGGAGCGAACCCAGTCCTGCACCCTGACCGGCCTGGTTGACAGCGGGGTATCATACACCCTGGTTCCGGCGTCGGCGCTGGATGAACTGGGCATTGAGCCGGCGGCGCGGGAACGGTTCAGCCTGGCGGACGGGTCACTTCAGGAACTGCCGGTCGGCCGGGCCGACGTGGAACTGGACGGCCGAATCAGGACGGTTTATGTCGTTTTTGGCGCCGGCGAAAAGGCGCGGTTGGGCGCAATGACTCTGGATGCCTTCAGTCTGGCCGTCGACGCCAGGAACCGCCGCCTGGTTCGGGCCGAACCGCCGCTTTAATGAAGCCGTGAGATGGGAAACATGGTAAAGGTAATTGGCGTGGATTTCAGCGGGGCAAAGGACGATAAGAATACCTGGATAACCGAGGCGGAACTGAACGTTAAAACTCGAGCCCTGGAACTGCGCTCTTGCAAGTCAATAAAACGGGATAACCTGACTGAACGGTTGAAAGCGCGTGACTACGCTGTAGCTGCGATGGATTTCCCGTTTTCAGTTCCAATAGCTTTTGCCAGGCAGTGGCAGCCCGATTCAGTTGAGATGCCTGACTTGTGGTACGCTGCGCATAAACTTGCCAGCCCAAAGCGTTTCAGGGATAAGGTAGATCAATTTGCTCCGGCCGTTGCAGATGAGATTTTGCGCATTGGGGACAGGCATGTGCCTGGCTGCTTTTCCTGCCTGCATCGCACCCGACCGAATATGGTGCCAATGACGTTCGAAGGAATGCGGTTGTTGCATACCCTGCGGGAACATGGCGATTTCCAGGTGCCGCCGCTTACTAATCCCGATAATGATTCGCCAACTTTGCTGGAAGTAATGCCCGGAGCGGCCTTGACAGCTTTTGGTTTGCCAGACAAGGGTTACAAAAATGGAGTTAAGGCGGATCAACTGAGGCAGGATATTCTGGACAACCTGGGTGAAAAATCCGGCGTGGGCCTTCCTAATCTGGACGACTACCGTAAGCGCTGCTTGAAGAATCACGATTGTCTGGATTCGGTAGTAGCCGCAGTGGTGGCTGCTCTCTGGTATAAAGATGGTCGGGCATTCCAGGCGCCTTCCAACCAAGAGGTAACATCTATCGGTCATCCAACATCGACTCGTCGGGTTTCTAATGAAGCCTTGAATATGACCGAGGAAGAAGCCGCCAGACTTGAAGGTTGGATATATGTTCCGAAGCCAACTGCCCCCTGACCACTTTTCATACGGTAAACCATGTCTAATATCCGGCTGTGGAGGTTAGCTCATGCAGATTGTGCGCATTTACTCCGGTGATGACGGCGAGTCCCACTTTGAGGATTTGACCCTGGACCAGTTCGCCGGGATTATGAACCGGGTGGGGCCGGGGACGATTAACCTTACCCGTCGGGAGCCGCCCTACCAGCAGGATTACCATACCGCACCCCGTCGTCAGTACGTTATTGCCCTCTCCGGGGCGGCCGAGTATGAAACCGCCGATGGAACCGTCCGCCGGCTTTATCCGGGCGATATTCTGGTGGCCGAGGATTTGACCGGACACGGCCATATTGCCCGCAGCGCCGACGATAATTACCGCGTATCTTTCTCTGTACCCCTGGCGGAGGAGTAGAGGCCCCGGTATGGAAAATGATGAGTTTCTGCAACGGATTCAGGAAAAGATTGAGCGTTTGACCGACGGCCCGGTGGATTTGCGGATCGACCACGAAGACGCCAATCAGCTGCAAATCGACCTGTCGGGGGAAGTGCCCCGGGTGGCGCTGGGCGCCAATGTTTATGAGTATTCGGGTTTTGCCCGCATGTGCATTGAATACGTGGTGGCCTCGATTCGGGAGCGGCGCAGCATCGATACCCTGGAATTTCACCTGCTTTTGGCCCGAAACTAGGGGTCGGCGCCGGAAGTTCGCCCATGCGCCAGAAGGAAACCCGGCCAACCCCGGAACCGGAGCCGGCCGATGGGGAGTCGGAACGCCCCCTACCCCCGGAGGGACTGAAGCCCTGGTATTACCAATACTGGTTCCTTTACCCCAGCATCATCTTCTGGCCCCTGTGGTCGGTGCTGATTGTCCGCTCCCCGTGGCACAACGGGCTGGTCTCCGGGGCCCTGGCCTGGTGTCTGCTGATTGTCGGCGGCTACCTGGTTTACCAGCGCATGGCCCTGGGCGGCACGGTGGCTTTAAGCACGGTGGGCATTGTTCTGCCCGGCCTGGCGCTTACCATAATCACCCAAACCCACTGGCTGTTGAACCGCCGGAGGATTCTGGCCGCCGCCCGGACCGGAACGGCATCGTCCGGGGCTGAGGCTGACGCGGCGGCTACCGTCAGGGGGCGCCGCCAACGCCGCCGCAGTTACCGCCGGGGCCGCCGACGGTAATCGGCTGGCGAAACCGCTGCTGAGCCCGGTTATAGCTGTGGCGGCCGGCTGCCGGGCTGCCCGCTACAGGGCAATAACGGCGATGGCCTCGGCTGCCAGCGTCCCACCCTGCTTTTCCACCAGAACCCGGCACTCTACCAGGCGCTGGCCGGCCGATTCTTCCTTGCCGGTTACCCACCCGGAAAGGCTGAGGGTATCCTCGGCCAGCACCGGGGCCAGGGATTGCAGCTCCAGCCGGCTTCCTTTGGCGACGAGGCAGGTCAGGGGAAAACCTTTCTCCAGCAGTTCCATTACATAGGATACCAGGGCTTCCGGGGGCAGGGCTGGTCCCTTTCCTTCCCCGTCCGGCGCTGACGGTCGGGGAAGGGCGCGGTCATTGGCGGCCGGCGCAGCCTCAAGGCCGGAATCGCCAGAAGTTGCCGGGGGTTCCGGTTGCAGCAATGCGGCGAAGTTTGCAATGGTATCTGCCGTCTCCCATTTAACCAGAATGGGCAGTTCATCCCCCGGGTTCACCGATTCATAGGTGGTGGTTCTGGCCCACAGTCTGGCCATTGCCTGGCTCCTTCCCGGCGTTGCTCTGGGCAGCGTCCCGGTATTACCCGCCGGTTCACCCGGATACGGCCACTTCCCGGCCCGCTTCGGACGCCCGGCGGATGGCGTCCACCAGGTGGTGCAGGTTAACCGCCGTGGCAAAGTCGGGCTGGCAGTCGGCGCCGGCGCGGATGGCCTGGCCGAACCGGTAATACATCTGCCCTACGTTGAAGGGTTCCCCTTTGGGCATACTCTCCGGCACGTTGGTGAAGCGTTCCGGTACTGGCAGGGGCTGCAAGCTGCCCCGGCCCGGTACACCTTGCAGCGCAACCTCGCCCAGCTGCGGCGAGTCGGCGGAGGCGGCGACCAGGGTGCCTGCCCGTCCGTAGATTTCCAGGCGCAGGCCGCTGCCGGCCCACGGGTTGCTGGCGACGTGGGCCGAGGCCACGCCGCCGTTGCGCAGACGGCCGCTGACCAGAATATTGTCCGGCGAGGTTACCGGCAGACGCTGGCCGGTGTCGGTTTCCAGCCACTCTTCAGCCTGGGTTGAAACCACCGAGGAAACATGGCTGAAGTCGCCGACGATGAAACGCAGGGCGTCGATGCTGTGTCCGGCGGCAATGGTCAGCGTATGGGCGCCCAGGTCATTATCCCGCTGCCAGGTGCGGTGCGAGGGGCGTTCCAGCGAACCGCCGCGAATCAGGCTGAGGTGGCAGGACATTATATCGCCCACGTAGCCCTGTTCCACCAGCTCCTTCAGGTAAAGCACTGCCGGCGCGGCCCGCGCCTGTAGGCCGACCAGGTTGCGCACATCCTTTTCCCGGGCCAGCTCGGCCATCTGCCGGGCTTCGGCGGTAGTCCGGCCCAGCGGCCACTCAGTGTAAACGTGCTTGCCGGCGTTCAGGGCCGCCATGGTTGGCTCGTAATGGGAAGGCACTCGCAGCGCTACGGCCACGGCGTCAATCTCCGGGTGGTTGATTAAATCCTGGTAGTTGTCAAAAGCCAGGCGCGCCCCGAACTTCCGGGCCGACTCTTCCGCGCTCTCCATCCGGGTGGTGCAGACCGCGGCAAGCTCAAACTCCGGGCTGGCCGCCGCTGCCGGCAGGTGAGAGCGGGGCGCCCAGCCCAGGTGAATGTTGGCGCCGATTATCCCCAGCCGTATCTTCTCTGTCGCCATATCGGTTCCCTCCTGGTTAACCTTTTCGGTTCGTCTAATTTAACACAGGGGCGCCGGCAGCGCTGAACGAAGGCCTGAACCGCTCGCCGTTTTGACATTGCCGCCTCTTTACTGCTATCGTTGTCGGCGGCATTGCCGGGCATTGCCGGTTAACAACCGAAGGCCGTTGGGGGCGAAAATATGGCTTGGAACGATGTTATCGTTCAGGGATTGAAGAACTGGGACACTTCCCTGGTGGCCTACGTGCCTGATGTTTCCATCGATAAGGTAACCAGCCTGATTGACGGCGACCCCTATTTCCACCTGGTTTCCGCTACCCGCGAGGAAGAGGCGATTGGCGTGGCGGTGGGCGCCTACGCCGCCGGGCGCAACGCTGCGGTGTTTATGCAGTCCAGCGGGTTTGGCAACAGCATCAATGCCATTGCCAGCCTGTGCATACCGGCCCGTATTCCCATACCCATTTTCCTCAACCTGCGGGGCGGGCCTGGCGAGTTTAATATTGCCCAGGTGCCTATGGGTCGGGCTACCCGGCCTATTCTGGATGTGCTGGGGCTGGTGCATTTTACGCTGGAGGACGAGCATAAAATGGAGCAGGTGGTGGACGGCGCGTTGAAGCTGTGCCACGCTAACCGGCAGCCGGTAGCCGTCTGCCTGACCACTCTGCTGCACGGAGGCAAACTTGCTTAGGTTCGAAGCCACTCAGTTGCTGCTGCGCCACGCCGCAGACCACCCCATTGTAAGCAACCTGGGGCCTACTACCGATGAGTTGTGGCACGCCGGGCATCGGGACCGCAATTTCTACACCTACGGCAGTATGGGTTTGTGTTCTTCCATAGCCCTGGGGATGGCTCTTGCCACCGGAGAGCGGGTAATATCCCTGGATGGCGACGGCTCCCTGCTGATGAACCTGGGCGCTATTGCCAGCATTGGCCGGGAGCAGCCCAAAAACCTGGTGGTAGTGGTATGGGATAATGAGGAGTGGGCCCAGACCGGGCATCAGGCCAGCCACACGGCCTTCGGCGCCGACCTGGAGCGGGTGGCCCAAAGTTGCGGCATTCCCCAAACCGCTACGGTTGACAACCTGGAAGACCTGGAAGCCGTCTTTTGTCGGGCTTTGGCGCAGGAAGGTCCCTGGTTCATCGTAGCCAAGATTGAGGAAACCGAATATCTGCCGGTGGCCCCCATAGAACCGGAAATGACGCTGTACCGTTTCCGTAAAAGTTTCGGGGTGTAGGCGGCCAAGCGGGTTTCGCCGGGCCTGCTTTGGTTCGTCTTTTGCAGCGTGGCTTTCGGTTTCCTGCGTCGAGCAATGGGTGTCGTTTAACCGGTTGCGGCCGGCAGTGGAGCGGTCGTCTCTGCTTGATCACCCCGGGCGCTTTCCGTCTTCGTTACGGGTAGAATAAAAGCAGCCGGGGGCTTTGCAGCGCCGGCTCAGGAGGCCCAGGTGTCTCAGCCAACCCCCTTGCAGGTAGTTGACGCCGTTCAGAGCTTTATCTACGACTTTCTGGATAACCCGCCGGAAGGGTTGATTTACGATTACCACCCGCAAATGCGCTGCTACGATGCGGCGCCGGTCGCCAGTTCGGTCAATGGGGCAGGCTGGACGGTTCGTGTCTGCAACGCTTTCCCCGAAGATGATGGGCTGAGACTGAGAATTGCCGAGCATCTTTTCGACAAGTTCAGCATCAACGTCGATGTAGCGCTGGAGTGGCGTTAGCAGCAGCCGGAACTGCCCAACCCAGGCGGTCAGTTATAGCAAGCAGCCCGGACGCTCAGCGTCCGGGCTGCTTGCCGGTACAACGGACCCGTCCATCTCCGGGGGCAGCCGCTCCCTAGTTTTTCAGGTACTGGTCAAACCAGGCCAGGGTACGGGCCCAGGCGTCCTCGGCGGCGGCGGCATCGTAGCTGTCCCGCTCATCGCAGTTGAACCCATGCCCGGCGCCCTCGTACATCTTGAAGTCGTAGGTTACCCCGGCGGCCTTTACCCGCTCCTCAATCACCGCCACGTCCGCCGGGGTCGGGTTGGCATCCTGGTCGCCGAATTGCCCCATCAAAGGGATTTTAATGTTCCCGGTCAGGTCAATCGGAGCCGGGTTATCGTCGCCGAAGGGAACCAGCACCCGGCCCGGATAATAGGCTACGGCAGCGTCCAGGCCGGGGCAGCTGGCCGCCGCCAGGTACGTGATACGCCCGCCCACGCAGTAGCCGACAATGCCCACCTTCTGACCGGCAGTGCGTTGGTACTCGCTGCGGATGTACCGCAAGGTCACGTTAATGTCTTCCACCAGTTCATCATCGCGCAGCGCAGCCATATAAACATTGATGGCGGTGTTGAAATCCTCCTGGGTGTAACCCAGCTTGGGGTTCGGATGTTCCCGGTGGAACAGGGCCGGAGCGACGGCAACGTAGCCGTTGGCGGCAAAGCGGTCGCAAACCTTCTGGATGTGTTCGTTAACGCCGAAGGCTTCCTGCACCACGATAACGGCCGGCCAGCTGACCCCTTCGCTGGGCGCCGGATGGCTCACGTAGGCCACCATATCCAGCCCCTGGTAGCCGTGCATATCGTCGAATTCCCGCTCGCCGGCGAACCTCAAGTTCTCCCAGAATGATGGCATAATGCTACCTCCTCCTCTCACATTTCCTGCCATTATCTAAAGCGTACACAAACCCGGGTTTCCGCGGGCTTGCCGCCCGATTGTAGCAAAGGAAACCCGGTTAGACAAGCCGCTCTTCCCCCGACTGGATCGGCAGAGAAGGGCGCGCCCGGGCCGGTGCGAACCCGTACCCCGTTGCCGTCAGGCTTGCCCGGAGCGCGGTTTATGGTTATGGCCGGGCGGTCGGCTCTTGCCCGGCGTGGTTGCTCTTTCCCGATACTTACCCTACAATTCTCTTGCTAGCGGAATCTGAAGTCGGCGGGTGGAGCAGCCGGGGCTGGCGCCGGCAAGCGGGAAGCATCGATGCGCGACAGCACAGAACTGGTACGCCCGGAGTTGCTGGCCGACCCGGATTGGCTGGCCGGTCATCGGGACACTGCCAACCTGGTAGTGGTTGACCTGGATGCCGAGGCCGGCTACCGTCGGGGTCATATTCCGGGGGCGGCGCACCTGCCGGACAACTACGAGCGCAACCCGGCTACCGGCTGGGTAAATACGCTGCCACCGGAGCGGTTCGCTGCCGTTTGCCAGCAATTGGGCATTGGCGATGCTACGCTGGTGGTGGCCTATGACAATAACCTGAGCCTTTACGCCGCGCGTTTCTGGTGGGTTCTGAACTACTATGGACATTCTCGGGTAAAAGTTCTGGACGGCGGCTGGCGCCGCTGGGTTGCCGAGGGCCACCCCATAGCTTTTGGCCCGGCAGCGCCGGCGTCGGCGGATTTGGCTTTCACGCCGCGCATCGATGCTTCCCGTCTGGCGGCTTTTCAGGACGTGCAGGCTGGATGCAGTGTCGGCGGCGCTGCTGCCGGGGACACGACGCTCTGGGATACCCGCAGCGGCGGCGAGTATTCCGGCGCGATTAACCGGGGCAACAAGCGGGCCGGCCACGTGGCCGGCGCAGTTCACCTGGACTGGCTGGATTTGATGGATCGGGAAACGCATCGCTTCAAGCCTGCTGGGGAAATGCGCCGTTTGCTTAATCGTCGGGGCATTACCCCGGATAAAGCGGTTTTCGCTTATTGACAGGCCGGGCTCCGTGCGGCGCACGGTGTATTTGTCCTGGAACTGCTGGGTTATCAACGGGCTCGCAATTATGACGGTTCCATGTTTGAGTGGGCCAACAAGGAGGCTGCCGACGCCCCGATGGAGGCGGCGGTATAGGCCGGACCTGGCAGCCGGCCGTCCCCCGGCAGCGCAAATGCAAGGAGGAATTATGGCTTCTGGCGAAGGTTTTGCCCACCCGGAGTATTTGGTGGATGCGGACTGGCTGGCCGAGCGACTGGAAGACCCTAACCTGGTGGTAGTCGATGGCGACGTGGAAGCCGGCTATCTGCGGGGTCATATTCCCGGCGCCGTGCTGGTGCCGGATAACTATGAGAAGGACCCGGATACCGGCCGGGTGCACATTCTGCCGCCGGACAAGTTCGCCGCTATGTGCCGGAATCTGGGCATCGGCGACAATACCCTGGTGGTGGCCTACGACAACAACCAGAGCCTTTACGCCGCCCGGCTATGGTGGGCCCTGAACTACTATGGGCATAGCAGCGTTAAAATCCTGGACGGGGGCTGGCGCAGCTGGGTCAACGGCGGGCATCCGGTGAGCTTCGAGCGAGGCGCCGGGCCGACCGGCGCCGTTTTTACCCCCCGGGCCGACGAGTCCGTCATGGTCAGGGTGGACGAGCTCATGACGGCTTGCCGCCTGGCCGATTCGGTCATCTGGGACGTGCGCAGCGACGGGGAATATACCGGCGCCAACGACCGGGGCAACAAGCGGGCCGGCCACATTCCCGGCGCCGTTCACCTGGAATGGTTCAACGTCATGGAACGGGATAGCCATAAGTTCAGGCCGGCTTCAGAGATACGTCAGCTGCTCTCTGAGCAGGGCATAACCCCGGACAAGGCGGTTTTCGCCTATTGACAGGGCGGTATCCGTGCGGCGCACGGCGCCTTTCTGCTCAAACTTCTGGGCTATGACCGGGTCAAAAACTACGATGCCTCCATGGGCGAATGGGCCAACCGGGAGGATACGCCGCTGGAGGTGTAGGAGCCGGCCCGGTATGAACGGCAAGACCGGCTTCGGCGCTCAATGATGCGCAGTGGAGCTGATTCCATGGCGAAAATCCTGGACGGGGCGGCGCTGGCCCGGGAAGTGCGGGCTGAAGTGGCGGCCGGCGTGGCCGAGATGCAGCAAAAGTATGGCCTTGCGCCGGGGTTGGCGGCCGTGCTGGTCGGCGACGACCCGGCTTCGGCCATCTACGTCCGCAGCAAAGGCCGCGCCTGCGCCGACGTGGGTATAGTCAGCGAAATCTTCCGCTGTCCGGCCGAAACCAGCCAGGCCGAATTGCTGCAACTGGTGGCCGGCCTGAACGTTGACGCTCGCTTTCACGGCATATTGGTGCAGTTGCCCCTGCCGTCCCATATTGAAGAGACGGCCGTTATTCAGGCGCTGAACCCGGCCAAAGATGTTGATGGCCTGCACCCCTATAGTCTGGGCAAGCTGCTGCAAGGCGAACCGTTCTTTATTCCGGCTACCCCTGGCGGCGTTCAGCAGTTGCTGCTGCGCAACGGTTATGACCCGGCGGGGAAGCACGTAGTCGTCTGCGGGCGCAGCAACATCGTGGGCAAACCCCTGGCGGCCCTCCTGATGCAGCGCCGCGCCGGTTCCAACGCGACCGTTACCATTACCCATACCCGTACGGCAAATCTGGCTGACCTCACCCGTCAGGCGGATATTCTGGTGGCGGCCATAGGGCAGCCCCGCGCCATTACCGGCCCCATGGTTAAAGAGGGCGCGGTGGTCATTGACGTGGGCGTTAATCGGGTGGCAGACCCCAGCCGTCAGCAAGGCTACCGCCTGGAAGGGGACGTGGATTTTGCTGCGGTATCGGCCCGGGCGGCGGCGGTTACGCCGGTGCCCGGCGGCGTGGGGCCTATGACCATCGCCATGCTGCTGGTCAATACCCTGACTGCCGCCCGTCGCAGCCGCCAGGGCCATCAGGGGCCGGCGCAGGCGTTCAGCCCCGGCATGCCATTTGACCATCCCGGATAAACTTTCAGGTTGGATAATGACTGATTTACCAGACCCCAACGCCGAAGGAAGCCCGCTCCAGCTGCCGCCGGCCGGCAGCATCATCTGGCAGGACTTGACAGTCCCCGACGCCGCGTCGGTTCGGGACTTTTATTGCCAGGTAGCAGGCTGGAATTATACTGACCATGATATGGGCGGCTATGCCGATTACAACATGGCTGCATCGGGGCAGACGGTGGCGGGTATTTGCCACGCCAGGGGCGTCAATGCCAACGTGCCGCCGCAATGGTTGGTCTATATTGTGGTGAGCGACGTACCCGCTGCCGCCCGGCGCTGTCAGGAGTTGGGCGGTCAGGTGTTGGACGGCCCCCGGAGCATGGACGGTCAGCGTTTTTGTGTAATTCAGGACCCGGCCGGGGCGGTAGCCGCACTCGTCGGTCCCTGACCACTGCTGGCCGACCATGCGCACCCAGGACTTCGATTACTGCCTGCCGGCGGAACTGATTGCCCAAACCCCGGTGGAACCCCGGGATTCGTCCCGCCTGCTTACGCTGAACCGCGCTACCGGCGCCATTGCCCACCGGCGGTTCGCCGACCTTGGGGATTGCCTGCCCAGGGGCGCCGTGCTGGTTATGAACCAAAGCCGGGTTATTCCCGCCCGGCTTTACGGCCGCCGCCGGGACTCGGGCGGTCGGGTAGAGTTGCTGTTGCTGCGGCGGGAAGCCCCTGGTATCTGGGAAGCGCTGGGCAAACCGGCGCGTCGGCTCCGGCCGGGAGCCGCGCTGCTGCTGGAACCCTGCCCTGACGCTGCCGGAACCCCGGCTGCTGCGGGGCCGCTCCCGGAGCTGACAGCGGAGGTGTTGTCCGTCGGAGCCGCCGGGGTACGTCGGCTGCGCCTTGCCGGGGAAAAGGAACTGGCCCGCTTCGGGCAGGCGCCTTTGCCGCCTTACATTCACCGGCGGCTGGCGGACCCGGAACGGTATCAGACGGTTTATTCCCGTCAGCCGGGCAGTGTGGCCGCCCCTACCGCCGGCCTGCACTTTACCCCGAAATTGCTGGAGCAGCTGCGGGAGCGAGGCGTAGCGACGGCCTTTTTAACCCTGCATGTGGGGCTGGATACCTTTCGCCCGGTTGCCGAAGACAACCCGGCAGAGCATACCATCCATACCGAATATTACGAACTGCCGCCGGAAACGGCGGACGTCCTGACCCGGGCCAAAGCCGACGGGAGGCCGATAATCGCCGTAGGCACTACCTCAGTGCGGACCCTGGAGCAGGCGGGCCGGCAGCGCGAAGCGGCGGGTTTGAGTTGGCAAGATACCATCGCCGCCAGCAGCGGGCAGGCCGACCTGTTCATCCTGCCCGGCCATAAGTTCCGGCTGGTGGACGGTATGATTACCAATTTTCACTTGCCCCGGTCAACGCTGCTGATGCTGGTATCGGCCTTTGCCGGGCGGGACAGAATCCTGGCGGCTTACCGGGCGGCCATTGCGGCCCAGTACCGTTTCTACAGCTTCGGGGACGCCATGCTTATCTGGTGATTGGCCCCGTCTTCAACCGGCGGGCATGGCGGGATGCTAGCATCGGAAGGGCAATAAATACTGGAATCAGGTGAAGCGATGATGACCGGGGAAGAAGCGCGCGACTTTGTTAAGTATTCCTTTTACCAGGTACAGCCAGGGTGGCGGCGGCTGCCAACCGACGTCAGGGAGCGGAGCAAGGCGGAGTTTGCCGCAACGCTGGCGGAGTTTGCCGACCGGGTGGCTATGTCCAGTTACAGCCTGGTAGGGACGCGGGGAGACGTGGATTTGATGCTCTGGAAAATCAGCCCGGAGCTGGAGGCGATTAACCAGTTGATGGCTCAGTTGAACCGCACCGAATTGGGCCGTTACCTGCATATGCCCCATTCCTACCTGGCCATGACCCGACGCTCCCCCTACGTGGCGGAGCACCGCCATGCCGGGCAGGAAGGGGTCAGCGCTACCATGCGCATCATAGGGCGCAAGTATCTGTTCGTTTACCCCTTCGTCAAAACTCATGACTGGTATCAATGTCGCCAGGAGGAACGGCAGCGGATGATGAACGAGCACTTTGCCATCGGCCACCGCTACCCGGAAGTGAAAATCAGCACTTCCTACTCCTTTGGGCTGGACGACCAGGAGTTCGTCCTGGGGTTCGAAACCGATGACCCGGGGTCTTTTCTGGACCTGGTAATGGACTTGCGCAACTCGGAAGCCCGCCCTTATACCCTGCGGGACACGCCCATATTCACCTGTTTAAGCAAACCGATAGGGGAGTGTCTGGATGATTTGGGGTAGCGCAGACGCGCCGGTTTTCCGCTCGCCGGCGCACTTAACCCCCTGCGTTGCCCCTTCCCCGCAGTCGCGGGTTAGGGGTGCGGCGGCGGTCGGGCCAGTCGGACGGGATGTTCCTGTTGACCGCGCCGGCGGGGCCGGTATTCATACCGGCCCCGCCGGCGCAAGGCGGAAGAGGGGCCTTTACTGGTGGAACAGGTTCAGGGCCGAGCCCAAGCGGAACCAGTCAAGCTGCGAATCGCTGTAAGAGTGGTTCAGCAGCAGCGTTTCTGATGTGCCGTCGCTGTGCTGTACCCGGCATTCCACCGGCTTGCCGGGGGCCAGGTCTTTAAGCCCGGTCAGGCTGATGCGGTCATCCTCGCGAATGCGGTCGTAGTCATCCGGGTCAGGGAAAGTAAGGGCCAGCAGCCCCTGCTTCTTCAGGTTGCTTTCGTGGATACGGGCAAAGCTGCGGACGATAACGGCGGCGGCGCCCAGCAGCCGGGGCGACAGAGCGGCATGCTCGCGGCTGCTTCCCTCGCCGTAATTGAAATCGCCCACCACCACCCATTTGATGCCCTGCTGCCGGTAATCCCGTGCAATGCGCGAGAAGTTCACTCCCTCCTCGCCGGTAACTGCGTTCCTGCCCTTGCCGGCTTCGCCGGTATAGGCGTTAATGGCGCCCATAAACATATTGTCGCTGAACCGGTCCAGGTGTCCGCGGAACCGGAGCCAAACCCCGGCCGGGGAAATGGAATCGGTGGTGGTTTTACCCTGCGCTTTCACCAGTACCGGCAGCTCCACGAAATCCTCGCCATCCCAGGCCGGCCAGGGTTCCAGCAGCTGAATACGCTCGCTGTTGGGGTCCACCGTCAGTTCAATATCGCTGCCGTCTTCCGGCGGGCGCTCGTAAGAGGATGCGCCCTGGTCAAAATCCCGGGCCGGAACATCGGCTGCCGGTTGCGGCGGTTGCAGGAAAAAGGACTGCCCGTCGGAGCCGGTCAGCGGATCGGTCAGCGGGTTAAAGGAAAGGCGCCCGGCGAGCGCCAGGGCGGTAACAATTTCCGGGCTGCCAATGATGTTCATGGTTGAGGGTTCCCCATCATTGCGCGCCGGGAAGTTCCGGTTATAGGAGGTAACAATGGTGTTGGGCCGTCCCACCGGGTCGCCGACCCGCCGCCACTGGCCGATACACGGGCCGCAGGCATTGGCCAGCACCGTGGCGTTAATGTCCTGAAGCGACTGCATCTGACCGTCGCGTTCAATGGTCGCCCGAACCCGTTCTGAACCCGGGGTTACCATAAACGGCACTGCGGCTTGCAGCCCGTGGGCTTTGGCCTGTTCGGCCACATCGGCAGAGCGGCTCATGTCTTCATAGGAAGAGTTAGTGCAGCTGCCGATGAGCGCCGAGGAAATTTCGTTCACCAGGCTGCTGTCTTCCTGAAGCTCGGCAGCCATGCGGGAAATCGGGCGCGCCCGGTCGGGAGAGTGCGGGCCTACCAGGTGGGGTTCCAGCGCAGAGAGGTCAATCTCTACCACCTGGTCATAGTGCATTGTGGGGTCTGCATAAACTTCAGGGTCGGCGGCCAGCAGGTGTCGGTACTGGCTGGCCAGCTCCGCCAGGTGGCCCCGTCCGGTAGCGCGCAGGTAGCGGGCCATGGATTCATCGTAAGGGAAGGTGGAAGACGTGGCCCCCAGCTCGGCCCCCATGTTACAGATGGTGCCTTTGCCAGTAGCGCTGATGGACTCGGCGCCGGGGCCGAAATACTCGATAATGCAGTTGGTAGCGCCGGATACGGTCAACACCCCTGCCAGGTAGAGAATTATATCCTTTGGGGCGGTCCAGCCGCCCAACTGCCCGGTCAGGCGCACGCCGATGAACCTGGGGTACAGCACTTCCCAGGGCAGGCCGGCCATTACCTCCACCGCATCGGCGCCGCCTACGCCCACGGAAATGGAACCCAGGCCGCCGCCGTTGGGCGTGTGCGAATCGGTGCCAATCATCAGCTGGGCCGGGTAGGCATAGTTTTCCAGGGCTACCTGATGGATTATGCCGGCCCCGGGCCCCCAAAAACCTACGCCGTATTTGGCGGCGGCGGTGCGCAGAAAGTTGTAAACCTCGCTGTTCTCCCCCAGGGACTCCTGCAAGTCCTGTTCCCCTGCAACGCGCGCCTGAATCAGGTGATCGCAGTGCACGGAAGTAGGGACTGCGGTAGTTTGCCGGCGGGTCTGCATGAATTGCAGCATGGCTGTCTGCCCCAGCACGTCCTGCAAAATTACCCGGTCCGGCCGCAACTGCAGGTAAGTCTCGCCGCGCGTCAGGTTCGTGTCGCCGGGGTTGTCCAGGTGGGATAGCAGAATTTTATCGGTCAGAGTAAGCGGCCCGGGGCGGGTCTGCCGGACAATTTGCAGGTTCTTGTCCAGCATTTCATAGACGCCGGAAACCAACTCTCTTGTCGGTTCAATTGTTGCCATAGCCGGTTCTCCCTATGCTTGCTGAAATTGCTGCGACTTGGCCCGCCTTCGCCGGCAATCGGGGAGTGCGGGAAGTTATGGCGGTAGTCTAAAAGCTGCCGGGCTTACTGTCAATTATGCAACCGTCCGGCAGCCGGCAGCGGTGGACAGTCTGCTCAAGGCATGACAACCCATTGGGCCAAAGAACAGAAAGACCTCCTCGTGTTTGTCATCGGCAATATCCGGTCAAACCGAGGAGGTCTTTGCTTGCAACCATCAACCGGGGCACCGGTTAACGGTACAGAGCCGGAACCCGACTACTTTCGCTTAAGGGCGTCCGGGTCGGTGTTCTTGAAGTAGTCATAGTTCCTGGCGATGAACTCTTCCCACTGGTTAGGCACGGCATCCTCGGCGAATATTGCCGTTACCGGGCATACCGGCTCGCAGGCGGCGCAGTCAATGCACTCGTCCGGGTTGATGAAGTACATATCATCGTTGTCGGTAGTGTAAATGCAGTCAACCGGGCACACATCAACGCAGGCAGCGTCCTTCACGCCAACACAGGGTTCGGTAATTATATAGGTCATTCTCTTATTGCTCCTCTGACAGGCGTTTCTGTTTCTGGCGGCCGCTGGATACCCGGCGAAGGGGCGTTGGCCGGGACGAGGCCAATAAAATTATAGCATAACCCGACGGGTTTGCAAAATTATTTTGACGCCGGATGCGCCCGCTGCTGGTTCCAGGCCGCGGTATTTCCGTGCCGGGCGGCTAAAGTACCAGCCCGTAAGTTCGCTTCTTGATGGAAAGGTTTACGAAAGTCTCGGTCCGCTGCACTCCGTCAATGGGGCCGATACGGGTGCGCAGGAAATGGCCCAGGCTCTCCGCCGACTCCAGCCCGGCCCAAAGGAACACGTCGTAAGTGCCGGTCGTAACGGCGACATAATGGGCTTCGGGCAGGTCAACCAGGGTTTCGGCTACCGAGTCGGACTTACCCGGCCCGGTCTGCATCCCAATCAGGGCGGTAGTAGAAAAGCCCAGCTTGTCTAGGTTAGGTATGGCAACGACGCGAACCACGTCATCGTCCAGCAGCTTTTTCATACGGCGTCGCACTGTGCCCTCACTGACCCCGACTTCGCGGGCGATCTGGGCATTGGGGGCCCGGCCATCTTCCTGGAGCAGGGCAATTATCTTGCGATCCAATTCATCCATCGGATATGCACTCCCTGACGTTAATTACGATAACTGTCATAACTATAGTAGTTCATGGCTTATTCAGTGTCAATACTACCATATAATTGCCGGAAAATCGCCAACAGAAGATTGACAATGCGCACAAAGGGCTGGGCCGATTGCAAAGATATGGACCGGTAAGAGGCGGCGCTCGATGGAGTTGTTCAACCGGGTATAGCCGGGGCCGTGGCGCTGCATAAACGCCGGAGCGAGAGCGATAGAGCGCCCGAACAGCCGGCTGTGGCTGCCGCTATAAAAGGCCGGGTCTCTTTTCCGGAAAAAGCGACGACCCGGTCGGTATAATGGCGGAGAGAGCGGGATTCGAACCCGCGATACCCTTACGGATATACCGGTTTTCGAGACCGGCGCCTTCAACCACTCGGCCACCTCTCCGCATACCGTCCAACCGGGACGTTGACCCGAAGCCCTGATTTATTGTAGCCGATTCCGGTCAGCAGCAAAAGAACCGACCGTCGCGCGCCCCGCCGGCCAACCTAGCCCGACATGGGCAGGGTCGCCGCCGGCGGGAAATACTCGGCCACCGGAATTTCCACTACACAAGGGCGTTCCTGCGCCAAAGCGTCGCGAACAGCGTCAGCCACATCCTCAGGGCGCTCAACGTAGTAGCCTTTGGCGCCGTACACCTCGGCCAGGCGGTCAAAGCGGGGGTTATCCAAATCCACGCCGATATATTTCCGGTCATAGTAGCGCTGCTGCTGGGCCTTCTCGGCCCCGTGGCAGCCATTGTTCAGCACAATACTCACCAGGGGTATGTTCTTGCGCACCGCAGTGTTCAGTTCCTGGGAGGTATAAAGGAAGCCGCCGTCGCCCTGGATGCTGACCGCCGGACGGTCGGGGCGGCCCAGTTTGGCGCCCAGGCCTACGCCCAGCCCCATGCCCAAAGCGCCCTGACCGGCGTAGTTGAACATGGTTCGGGGCAGCTCGAAGTTCAGGCGGTCATAGGAAAGGCCGGGCGCGACGCCGGCGTCGATGGCAACCATGCAGTCCCGGGGCAATGCTGTTACCAACTCCCGATAGACCCGCTGCGGCGGCATGGGGTCGCCGGCCAGTTCCGCCTCCGCTGCCAGGCGTCGCGCCCGCCGGGCCTTGAGCGCCGCAATCTCGTTCATCCAGTCCGGGTTGGCCCGGCCTTCGGGCAGACTTGTTTGCAGGGAGCGGGCCAGTTGACCGGCCACGGCGCCGGCATCGCCCACAATGCCCACGGCCACCGGGTAGTTGCGGCCAATCTCCTGCGGGTCGATATCTACCTGGATGATTCGGGTATCCGGGTTGATTACGCTGTAGTCCCACCCGGTGCTGCCCTGGTTGATGCGGGTGCCCAGGGCGAGAATAACATCGGCGCGGTGGAGAGCTTGCAGAGCTTCGCTGGCGCCGCGCCCGCCGGGCGGCCCCACGTAAAGCCGGTGGCTGTTAGGAAAGGCGTCGTTGTGGCCATAAGAGGGCACTACCGCCAGGTCCAGCGCTTCGGCCAGGGTCACGGCCTCCTCCGTTGCCTCGGAGTCTATAACGCCGCCGCCGACCAGGAGCAGCGGTCTTTGCGCCCGCGAGAGCAGCTCTGCCGCCTGCTGCACTGCCTGGCTGTCGCCGCCGGTTCGGTCTGCCACGGCGCGGTAACTGGCCGGCGGCGCCCCGGCCCAATTCAGGGTCTTGCCGTCAATCAAGTCCCGGGGAATGTCCAGCAAAACCGGCCCTCGCTTGCCGTACAGGGCGGTGCGGAAGGCATAGTGCAGCATTTCCGGTATGCGCTCCGTCTGGTTCACCTGAAGGGCCAGTTGAGTAATGGGCTTGAAGGCGCCGACCAGGTCGAACTCCTGGGCGCCGTCCCGGTAGATGTACGCCTGGGCGGTGTTGCCGGCGATGATGATTATCGGGGCTCGCCCCTTATAGGCCAGGGAGATGCCGGTAGCCAGGTTAATGGTGCCGGGGCCGGAGGTGGTAACGCAGGCGGCCGGCTTGCCCGAAGCCCGGCAATAGCCGTAGGCCATCAGGGCGGCCCCCTCCTCGTGGCGAGTGTCGATGAAGCGGATGTCGTCGCGTCCGTATAGCTCGGTGATAATGCTGTTGGTAGTAGTACCCACCACGCCGAAGATATGATCCACGCCTTCAGCCAGCAGCCCTTCCACAATCGCCTTTCCGGCCATTATTTCTGCCATCGGTTACTCCTTTGGGAATGATTTCAGTCCGGCCCGTAGTGTAGCACATTGATGGAGGGTTGCTCACCGACCGGCTGTCAGTTCCTGCTTAAAGCCCCGCAGACAGCCGGAGCGCAAATCCGTTTACCCGGTTTCCTTTGCGTAATAATATAATAGATATTGACAATAATAATATTGATTGAAGACGAATAACGTATATAATATTGCCATAATCAGCAATTTAGCATTGATATATTGACATTTAATAGTGACTATCATATACAATCTGAACATTAAGTTAGTAGTAACGGCATAATGTAACAGGAGGTGAAGAGGCAACCGGTACAGGGACTTTCAAGAAGGATAGCCAGCGTCTGATAAGTAACAGGCCAAGGTCCAGGAGGAGATTATGACCAGAGCGAGACCGGCAAAAACCCGCTGGATGCGCCGGAGCCTGCTTTTGCTGATAGCTTTACTGGCCATAGCAACCGTCGCTTGCGGCGCAGCCACCTCTGAGGAAACGCCGCCGCCGGTGGTGGAACCAACGGCCGCCCCGGACGTAGCCAGACCTGAAGCCCTGAACATAGAGGCCACGGCGGCCCCCCAGTCTGAACCGGCGGCGCAGCAGCCGGCCACCCAGCCGGCGGCCCAGCCGCCGCAGCCGGCCCATACCCCTACGGCGGCCCCCATGCCCACCGCTGTACCGCCCCCGGCGGTCAACGCCCGGGATACCCTGATTTTCCTCACCAGCGAAGAGCCGACCACTACCGGCGCCGCCAGCCCCAACTGCGGCGGCAACATCCAGAACACCATCTGCGACGACCTGGCCAGCGACCCGTTGACCTGGATTGACGACCATAATGACTATGTGGTGGTTGGCCTGACCGGTATTGAAGGCTGGGAACAGTTGGCAGCTGACCGCTGGCGGTTCAACCTGCGCCAGGGTGTTACTTTCCATAACGGCGCCCCCTGGAACGCCGAGCAGGCCAGTTTCTGGATCGATTTCTTTGGCGACGAGGAGACCAGCGGCAACTATAACTCCAACGACTTCAGCTTCCACGGCGTTATTGGCGGCGAGGTGGTGGACGAATATACGCTGGACGTAGTCTGCGGCAAGGCCTGTCCCATTTTGCCGCGCACCACCATTTTCACCAAGTTTCAGGACGTAGGCTGGTTCCAGCAAGCCTCCGAGGACGAAATTGAACGGTTCACCGTGGGGCTGGGGCCTTACCGTCAGGTGGAGTGGCGTACCGGCCTGGAGATTGAGCTGGAGGCTTACGAAGGCTATAACCCCAACCCGAAAACCGGTTACTCCCGCGCGCCGTCCATTCCCCGGCTGATTCAGCAGTGGCGCAACGAGCCCCTGGTCCGGGCCTCGGCCCTGGCGGTCGGCGAGGCCGATTGGGCCGAGATTGCCTTCCAGGACCGGGACCTGGTGCCCCAGTGGAAGTCGGCGACCAACAACGAGGCTTACGTCTATGCGGTGGATACCGTGCATCATCCGGAACTGAGCAAGCGGGAGATACGCGAGGCTCTGAACCTGGCGATCGATTGCGAGACGGTGATGGCGGAGATTTTCGAAGGGGTGTTGGCGTGCTATGGCAACATTGCCCAGACCGGCACGGTAGGCATAACACCGGAAAACTCACGAGGTTACCCTTATGACCCGGAACGGGCCAGGGAACTCCTTGCCGAGGCCGGCTACAACCCGGAGAACGAAATCAAGCTCCACATCCGCTCCCAGCGGGTGCCTAAAGACGTGGAGTATGCCGAAGCGGTGATTACCTATTGGCGCGACGTAGGCTTCAATGCCAATCTGTACGTGGTGGAATCCTCCATCCACGCCGGAACCGGCCGCTCCAACTGCGGACACGGTCGCACCCGGGAAGACTTTGACAAAGCTGAGGGCGCCGACCTGCACGAAAAGTGCCGGAATCTGGGGCCGGGTATGCCCAACTTCGCTTCGATGCATATTACTGCGCCGGCCACCTCGACCGAATCTCTGGACTTCTCCCGGCAAGCCATTCTGCGCAATAGCTGCTACAGCCGTTCCAGCGGGGTTTGCTATGACGACCTGGAGATGATGATTGAGGAAGCCAACGCTACCCCCACCGGCGACCTGCGCCGCCAGCGTATGGAAGCCATCGCCGACCGGGTGCACAACGATTTCCATTTCGTGCCAAATTTCCTGGTCGTGCAGATTTACGGCTTGTCCGAGGGACTGGACTGGGAACCCCATTATGCGCCGCGCATCCGGGCCAACATCATGCGCTTCACACCGTAACCGGGCCGCTTGTCGGTTTTCCCGTCTTGGGTATAAACGGACGCCCAGGGGAAACCGGCAGCCGGCAGGGTGGCAGCAGCAAAGCCGAGGGTATAAACGGGCGCCCCGGGGATTTTCCCCGGGGCGCTTCCGTTGGCGGCGTCCCGCCGTTTCCGGTCATGGCATCGTCGGGTGGCCTGTTCGCCCCCGTCTGAAAGGGTAGCCGGGTTCCCGCAGGGCGTTTCGTTGCAGCGTCATCCCCCGGCTTCCGCCGCCTCCGGCCAGGGCTCGCTGCTTTTACCGGGCGGGCCAAGAGCAGCCCGTAAAGCCTGGCGCAGGGTGCCGGCATAGACTAGTTCGATGCCGCAGGAACCGGTCAGGTCGTTCCGGGCCGTTTCCGGCAAAATGCAGCGGACCAGGCCCAGACGCGCCGCTTCGTTTACCCGCCGCTCCGTCTGCGGCGCCCGGCGCAGCTCGCCGCTCAGGCCCACCTCGCCAAAGGCGGCCAGGTCTGCTGGCAGCGGACGGTTCCACTGGCTGGAAGCCAAAGCCAGGCCAACGGCCAGGTCCGCCGCCGGTTCGGTTACCCGGAAACCGCCGGCCACACTGACGATAATGTCCTGGCCGGCCAGTTCCAGCCCGGAGCGGCGGGAAGCTACGGCGGCCAGCATCAGCAGACGGTTATAGTCCACGCCGTTGGCCACGCGACGGGGGACTGGCGCAAAGGCCGGCGAGGTGAGGGCCTGGATTTCCAGCACCAGGGGGCGAGTGCCTTCCAGCGTGGGCGCCAGGGCCGCCCCGATAGCGCCTTCGTAACGCTGGGCCAGCAGCATGGTGGAAGGATCGGGCACTTCCACCATGCCCTGGCTGGTCATCTCGAAAACGCCGATTTCCGCCGTGGAGCCGAAGCGGTTCTTGTCGCTGCGCAGTACCCGGTAGCCGCTGAGCTCCTGGCCTTCCAGGTACAGCACCACGTCCACCATATGTTCCAGCACCCGCGGCCCGGCCAGGGAACCCTCTTTGGTCAGGTGGCCGGCCAGGAATACTGGAACGTTCCGGTTTTTAGCCCAACGCATCAGCTTGAGGCCGCATTCGCGAACCTGCGCAACGCTGCCCGGCCCGGAAGGAGCCTCCTGGGTGTACAGGGTTTGCACCGAGTCAACCACCGCCAGGGTCGGCTGGCATTCATCCAGCTGGTTCAGGGCCAGGTCCACGTCGGTTTCGGTCAGCAGGAAGACCCGCTCCCCGGCGAAGCCCAGCCGTTCCGAGCGCAGCTTAATCTGGTGGGGCGATTCCTCGCCGCTGAGGTAGGCCACGGTTTGCCCGTTTTGGGCCAGGTAGCGGGCAATTTGCAGCAGCAGGGTGGACTTGCCGATGCCCGGTTCTCCGGCCAGCAGGTTAACCGACCCGCTGACGATGCCCCCGCCCAGTACCCGGTTCACCTCCTGGTTGGGCAGCGCCAGGCGGCGGCGGTCTTCCGGCTTCAGCCGGGACAGCTCTTGCAAAGGGGCCTCGCCGGGCTTGAGCCAGGCCCGGCGGTTTCCCGCCCCGGCGGCGGCCGGCATTTCCTGCAGCGGCGCCGTCGAGCCGCAATCCGGGGCGGGGCAAAAGCCCATCCACTGGGGGCTTTCGTGGCCGCAGCCGCCGCAAAAGTAAATGGTTCGCTGCCGCTCTTTCCGTTGGTTCACCGGGCAACCTCCTGCTTCGCTGCCATTATAGCAGCAGCCGGCCCCTTAATCAGGGGCCGGCTGTCAGTAAACCCGGCGGCGGCAGGACGCTGGCGTCGTTTCAGGCCAGCGTAGCGGTGGAAGCCTCTGCCAGCTCCGCTTCCTCCTCGGCTGCGGCCTGGCGCCGGATGACTATCCGGCCATCCTCCACATCAACCTGGGCGGTATCGCCGTCCTTCAATTCACCCTGCAACAACTCGTCGGACAGGGTATCCTCCACCTCGTTCTGGATGACGCGGCGCAGCGGGCGCGCGCCCAGCACCGGGTCAAACCCCTTTTCGCCCAGGTATTCCCGGGCGGCATCGGTCGTTTCCAGCTTAATGTTCTTGTCTGCCAGTTCTTGCTGAACCATACCCATCATCAGGTCAACAATGGCGTGAATCTGGCTCTTGTCCAGTTGGTGGAAGACCACCGTCGCGTCGAGCCGATTGAGGAACTCGGGCCGGAAGAAGCGGCGCACCTCATCCATAACCTTGTCCTTCATCCGCTCGTAAGACTGCTGGGAAGTCTGGGCCCCGTCCGACTTGACGCCAAAGCCCAGCGAGGTATCCCGCTTAATCAGGTCGGAACCCAGGTTGCTGGTCATAACGATGATGGAATTGCGGAAATCGACCCGGCGCCCCCGGGCGTCGGTCAACTGGCCGGCGTCGAAGATTTGCAGCAGGATGTTAAAGACCTCCGGGTGGGCCTTCTCGATTTCATCCAGCAGGATAGCGCAGTAGTTCTTGCGCCGGACGCCCTCGGTTAACTGGCCGCCCTCATCATAACCCACGTAGCCGGGGGGGGCGCCGATGAGCCGGGCCACCGTATGGCGTTCCTGGAACTCCGACATATCCAGGCGAATCATATTGTCTTCGTGCCCGAACATTACCTCCGCCATAGCCCGCACCAACTCGGTCTTGCCCACGCCGGTAGGCCCCAGGAACATGAACACGCCGATGGGGTGCCGCGGGTCTTTCAGGCCGGCCCGGGCCCGGCGCACCGCTTTGGCGATGTTGACGATGGCCTCATCCTGACCGATGATCCGCTTATGGAGGTCTTCCTCCATATGAATCAGCCGCGCCGTCTCTTCGGCGGCCAGGCGGGTTACCGGAATACCCGTCCACATACTGACCACTTCAGCGATGTCTTCCTCGGTAACCGTAGAGCGGCCCCGGGAGCGGTCTTCCTGCCACTCCTCTTTAAGGGAAACCAGGTTTTCGTTCAGGTTAAGTTCCCGGTCGCGCAATTCGGCGGCCACCTCATACTGCTGGGAAGCGATGGCGGCATCCTTTTCCCGCCGCACCCGTTCCAGCACCTCCATCGCGTCCTTCACCGATGACGGCGTTACGCTGCCCCGCAGCCGCACCCGGGAGCCGGCTTCATCCAGCAGGTCAATAGCCTTGTCCGGCAGAAAGCGGTCGGGCAGAAAGCGGGTCGCCAGGGTAGCGGCGGCCCGCACCGCTTCTTCGGTAATATCCACGTTATGGTGGTCTTCGTAATTCTTCTTGACGCCCATCAATATTTGCAGCGTTTCATCGTGGTTGGGTTCTTCCACCCGCACCGGCTGCAAGCGGCGTTCCAGCGCCGGGTCCCGCTCCACATACTTCCGGTAATCGTCAAGGGTGGTGGCGCCGATACACTGAATTTCACCCCGGGCCAGGGAAGGCTTAAGGATATTGGACGCGTCCACTGCCCCCTCGGCGGCGCCGGCGCCAACCAGGGTATGAATCTCATCGATGAAGAGGACGCAGTTGCCGGAGGACTTAATCTCTTCAATAACCTTCTTCAGCCGTTCCTCGAACTCGCCCCGGTACTTGGTGCCGGCCACCAGGGAACCCATATCCAGGGTTACCAGGCGCTTGCCCTGCAGGGTTTCGGGAATATCGCCGCTGCCAATCTGCTGGGCCAGGGCTTCGACGATGGCCGTCTTGCCTACCCCCGGCTCGCCCACCAGCACCGGGTTGTTCTTGGTGCGCCGGCTCAGAATCTGGACTACCCGCTGAATTTCCTGCCCCCGGCCTACCACCGGGTCCAGCTTGTTGGCCATGGCGGCTTTGGTCAGGTCGATACCCAGCTGGTCCAGGGTGGGGGTGCGGGAGTTGGAGCGGGAGGTTTGCGACCCGCTGCCGGCGGAGCTGTTGCTCAGAATGCGGTGGGTTTCAGTGCGCACCTTGTCCAGGTTAACGCCCAGGCTTTCCAGCACCCCGGCGGCCACGCCCTCGCCTTCGCGCAGCAGGCCAATCAGCAGGTGCTCGGTGCCGATATAGGTATGGTTCATGCGGCGGGCCTCGTCCACCGCCAGTTCCACCACCTTCTTGGCCCGGGGGGTCAGGCCGATTTCCCCCTGGGCCGGCTTTTCGCCCCTTCCGATGATGAACTCTACCGCCGACCGCACCTTGCTCAGGTCCACCCCCAGACCGGAAAGAACCCGCGCCGCCACGCCCTCCGTTTCCCGTACCAGGCCCAGCAGAATATGCTCCGTGCCGATATAGTTATGGTTAAAGCGCTGGGCTTCTTCCTGGGCCAGCGACAGCACCCTTCGGGCCCGTTCCGAGAACTTTTCGAATCTGCTTCCCATAATACTGCTCCTGTGGAGTAAGCCCGGGCGCTTCGCTGGATTAGCAACGGAGTATTCCCTGAGTTTTACGGTGAAGCAGGCCCCGGGCTAATGGTTTAGCGTACCTGACCGGCACGTTTGCTGCCTGAATTATAGGGCAAGGCTTTATTCCATGTAAAGCCGTGATTTGCCAGGAACAAACCGGGTTTTGCCTTATGGTTAACTTTGCGTTAATTTAGGGGGGGTATCCGGGGAGGGAGCGGGAGGATGCTACCGGAGGAGGAGCAACGGGAGACCTGGGACAAAGCCGCCGGGAAGGGCTGGCCGGTTAGGCGCTACTTCCCGGCAGTGACCTATTTTCCCACTTCGTCGCCAAAGCAGTATCGTCGGCGCTGGGGCGTTTCACTACCGTGTTCGGGATGGGAACGGGTGGGGCCACCCCGCCAGAACCACCAGGAAGTAAACCTAACGCCGATAGTATGCACTATTTTTCACGAGCTGGCAAGGGGTTTCCCGGCGGATGTTGCAACAATTAAGGCTTTACCGCCGGCCGGGTCCGGTGCCGCCGCCCGGGAAGGCCGGACAGGGGTCAACCGGCTGGTTGACGGCGGCGTTTTTCGGTCCGGTTAGCGCCGGCTGAACAATATCAACCGGACTGGCCGCGTGGTAGAATGGCTTCGTGGTTCAATAGGAGGGGCCGTTAGCTCAGCTGGCAGAGCGCCGGACTTTTAATCCGGGTGTCGTGGGTTCGATCCCCACACGGCCCACCACCGCCCCCGGTATAAGGGGAGTGTAGAATTGCCGGCAGCCTCATCTTTTGGTTATCAAGAGGTCTTATCAATATGGGTTTAATAACCGGCAAACCGGTCGGGCCCGGTCTGGCTGCCGGGCTGGCGCTGATTGCGGCCACCGCGCTTCTGGGCGTTCTCTTCGTTCTGGGCATTTTCTCCGCTAACGACCTGGACGCCCACCCCGGAGACGGGCATGGCGAAGATACCTATGCCACCCTGGATTTGCTGCTTGGCAAGGCCGGCGGCGGCAGCTCTGTGAAGGACCTCGAACAGGACCATCCGGTGCCGGCTGTCCCCCCGCGGGCCAACCGGTACGACGAGGCCAATGACGGCAACGACCTGCTGGGCTGGTTCGATACAACCCAGCGGGGCCGGATCCTGGGCCGCCCCGACCCGTACGCCGACCCTACGGCGCCCCGGTGTCTGGAAATACCGGAAGGCGAGCAGGGGTTCTGGCTGATTTACAGCTTCGCCGGCCCCGAAACAACGGTTGATATCCGGTTTCCGCTCAACGGAACAACCAACAGCAAGGGGGCAACCATCCGGAATTGGTACGCCAATGAAGCCGCTGTGATGAACGACATAGCATCGCAGGCGGTGCACGTCAAGCTGTACCAGCCCCCCCTGAACAATACCTGGCAACTGGTAGGCATTAACCCTGATGTTAGAGTTACCGGACGGTACCTCAGCCCGGATCTGTGGGATGCCCGGGGCGGGCTGGCCGCCGGGGCCGCCGTGAACGACATCGTAACGCACGAGAAAGTAGTTCTGATTGACTTTGCCTTTCCCTGGGCATACAAGAAGGCGCTGATGCCGGGGAACACCTACCCGGCCGGCACTTTTCCGGTTGACTTTCAGATAATTGCGACGGACAACGATTACATCCGGCCGACGCCGACGCCATTGCCGGCCGGGCACACCTTCAAGGACACGGTTTACACCATCCGGCTGTCCCGGGACTGCGCGGCGGATGCGGCGGATGCGCCGACGCCCCAGCCGGCGGCAGCGACGCCGACGGCCACGCCGGTTCCGCCGACCAACTTTCAGGCCACGCCCGGCAACGGGTACGTGAACCTGTCCTGGACCCCGGTGACGGATGAAACGGTTCTGGGCTACGAGATACGCCAACACGAACGGGGCAGCGGCTGGCGCCACGAAAGCCATGTTTTTCAGGTCGTTCCCCGCGAAAACGCCCACTACACCTTCGTGGGGCTGGAGAATGACAAAACTTTTAACGACCCAAATCATGGTACGGTTAACGACTATTACACCTTCCAGATTCGCTCGCGGAGTCTGGCTGGCGCCAGCGCCTGGAGCGATACCATCGAGTCCCGGCCGTTGAGCGAGCTGCCGACGATTACGCCGACCGCCACCGGCCCGACCCATACCTGGACGCCAACCTACACGCCGACCAACACGCCCACGCCCACCCACTCCCCCACACCCACCCCCAGCCCCACGCCCCGGCCCACGCCCAGCGCGGAGCAGCTGGAGGTGGCCGGCGACGGGACGGAAGAATCGCCCTGCATCATAAAGGTGGCCAACTGGGATGTGACTGTAACCGACTGTTTTGATGACTCCGGCTCTATTGGTGGCCTGACCAGCACAACCTGGTTCCGCCATAACGTAACGCCGGCGCGGGACGGGACGTTTGGCGCACGAGTAATAACCGATCCCGTCAATCATGATATAGACTCTCATTTCTTTGCCTACGATGCCGATGACAATGAGCTGGGTAAGGTTTTGGAAGACCGGGAAAGGACGCCGCATAACCTGTCAGTCAGCAACCTGACCGGGGTCAGTTATCTGCTGCTCCGGCTGGAAGACTGGGACAATGATAAATTGACCAGCATAAAGGTGCGTTTCGATGTTCCGGAGCTGGCGCCGACGCCAACCAACACGCCGACGGCCACGCCCACCCCTACCCCAACTAATACAGCTACGGCCACGCCGACCGCGACGCCAACCGATACGCCGACCGCGACCCCGACCAACACGCCAACGGCCACGCCGACCCCGACCAACACGCCAACGGCCACGCCGACGCCGACCAACACGCCAACGGCCACGCCAACCCCGACCAACACGCCAACGGCCACGCCAACCCCGACCAACACGCCAACGGCCACGCCAACCCCGACGAACACGCATACCCCGACAGCCACGCGGACGGATACCCCCACGCCGACGCCGACGCCTGATGGTGAGCCGCCGCCGACCAACACGCCAACACCGACAGCCACGCCGACGGATACCCCCACGCCGACGCCTGATGGTGAGCCGCCGCCGACTAACACGCCGACGCCGACGCCTGATGGTGAGCCGCCGCCGACCAACACGCCAACACCGACAGCCACGCCGACGGATACCCCCACGCCGACGCCGACCAACACGCCAACGCCGACGGACACCCTCACGCCGACGCCGACGCCTGATGGTGAGCCGCCGCCGACCAACACGCCAACGCCGACGGACACCCCCACGCTGACGCCGACGCCTGATGGTGAGCCGCCGCCAACCAACACGCCAACGCCGACACCTGATGGTGAGTCGCCGCCGACCAACACGCCCACGCCGACGGACACCCCCACGCCGCCGCCGACGCCTGATGGTGAGCCGCCGCCGACCAACACCCCCACGCCGACGGATACCCCCACGCCGACGGACACCCCCACGCCGACGCCGACACCTGATGGTGAGCCGCCGCCGACCAACACGCCAACGCCGACGGACACCCCCACGCCGACGCCGACGCCTGATGGTGAGCCGCCGCCGACCAACACGCCAACGCCGACCAACACGCCCACGCCGACGGACACCCCCACGCCGACGCCGACGCCTGATGGTGAGCCGCCGCCGACCAACACGCCAACGCCTACGGATACCCCCACGCCGACGCCGACATCGGAAGGGGAGCAACCGTTGCCGACCAATACGCATACGCCGACGGCAACGGCCACCCCTACTGATACTCCGGCAGATACGCCGGCCCCGACCAGCACGCCGACGGCCACGCCAATGCCGTCGCCGGCCACGCCGGCCCCACCAACCAATACGCCGGCGCCGGCGTCCGGTCCCCGCATTGTCTTCGGCGGCCAGCGCCCGGCCGCGGCCACAGCAACGCCGACGCCGACGCCGACGCCGTCGCCGGTGGCGACCCCGGTTCCGACCCCGGTTCCGACGGAGCCGCCGCAGCCGACGCCAACGCCGCTAACGGAGCCGCCCAACGCCACACCGACTAATACCTTTACACCTACCCTGATGGCGTCGCGCACGGCGACGCCAACGGCAACCCTGACGGTTACGCCTACCCGGCGGGCGCTGCGGATGCGGACGGCGACGCCGGGATTCCGGCCGACGGCAACGGCGACGCCTGGGCCGTCGGATACGCCAACGCCCACCCCAACAGCCACGGCCACGCCGGCGCCCACCCCGACGGCCACGGATACGCCGACGCACCGAGCGCCCGCCCATTCCCCGGTGGTCGAGGCAGCGCCGACGGCTACGGCTACCGCGACGGCTGTGCCGACGGCTACAGCCACGGCCACGCCGATACCGACCGTCGCGCCCACGTTGGCAGCTCCGCCGGTGGAACCTGATGACGGCGTCAACTGGCTGCTGTGGGGAATGGTGGGGCTGTTCGGGGTGCTGGTGGCTGCCGCCGGCGCAGTGTACCTGTACCGGCTGCGGCGCTAGCCGGCTCTGGCCGGCCGGCGGTGAAGCGCCTTCACCGAAGGGGCAAATAGCCGAATGCTGCGCTGACCTCTGAAGGTAATTAAAGGAACCAACGACCGCCGGCGCAAAGCCGGCGGTCGTTGGTTTGCTGGCTTGCCGAAGGCGCGTCAGCGGCCCGTTTTCCCGGTTACGGCTTCCGGGTTTCCCGGTCGCAGGCTCCGGGTGGCAGTGCGCACCGCCCAGCCCCGGTTATGCGCCAACTTTTGTAAGGAAAGCGGCGGTCGGGTCATTGACCCTGCTGGAACCGGCTTGTATAGTTACCGATACCCTTGTCTTTTGGCTGTCAAGAGGTTTTATCAATATGGGTTCAATACTTGGCAAACCGGTCGGGCCCGGTCTGGCCGCCGGGCTGGTGCTGATTGCGGCCACCGCGCTTCTGGGCACTCTCTTCGTTCTGGGCATTTTCTCCGCTAACGACCTGGACGCCCACCCCGGAGACGGGCATGGCGAAGATACCTATGCCACCCTGGATTTGCTGCTTGGCAAGGCCGGCGGCGGCAGCTCTGTGTCTAGCCTCGAACAGGACCATCCGGTGCCGGCTGTCCCCCCGCGGGCCAACCGGTACGACGAGGCCAATGACGGCAACGACCTGCTGGGCTGGTTCGATACAACCCAGCGGGGCCGGATCCTGGGCCGCCCCGACCCGTACGCCGACCCTACGGCGCCCCGGTGTCTGGAAATACCGGAAGGCGAGCAGGGGTTCTGGCTGATTTACAGCTTCGCCGGCCCCGAAACAACGGTTGATGTCCGGTTTCCGCTCAACGGAACAACCAACAGCAAGGGGGCTACCATCCGGAATTGGTACGCCAATGAAGCCGCTGTGATGAACGACATAGCATTTCAGGCGGTGAACGTCAAGCTGTACCAGCCACCCCTGAACGAACCCTGGCGACTGGCAGACATTAACCCTGATGTTAGAGTTACCGGACGGTACCTCAGCCCGGATCTGTGGGATGCCCAGGGCGGGCTGGCCGCCGGGGCTGCCTCGACCAACATCGTAACGCACGAAAAAGTAGTTCTGATTGACTTTGCCTTTCCCTGGGCATACAAGAAGGCGACGATGCCGGGGAACACCTACCCGGCCGGCACTTTTCCGGTGGACTTTCAGATAATAGCGACGGACAACGATTACATCCGGCCGACGCCGACGCCGACGCCGACGCCGACGCCATTGCCGGCCGGCACGGACACGCCAACCCCCACACCCACGCCGACGGATTACCTCTCGCCGACGCCGACGTCATTGCCGGCCGGGCACACCTTCCAGGACACGGTTTACACCATCCGGCTGTCCCGGGACTGTGCGGCGGATGCGGCGGATGCGCCGACGCCCCAGCCGGCGGCAGCGACGCCGACGGCCACGCCGGTTCCGCCGACCAACTTTCGGGCCACGGCCGGCAACGGCTACGTGAACCTGTCCTGGACCCCGGTGACGGACGAAACGGTTCTGGGCTACGAAATACGCCAGAGTGAAAAGGGCAGCGGCTGGCGCCACGAAAGCCATGTTTTCCAGGTCGTCCCCCGCGAAAACGCCCACTACACCTTCGTGGGGCTGAGGAACGACCTGACTCATTCAGATATAGATCCGAATACTCGCCAGCCCCGTGTATCTGACGACTATTACACCTTCCAGATTCGCTCGCGGAGTCTGGCTGGCGCCAGCGCCTGGAGCGATACCATCGAGTCCCGGCCGTTGAGCGAGCTGCCGACGATTACGCCGACCGCCACCGGCCCGACCCATACCTGGACGCCGACCTACACGCCGACCAACACGCCCACGCCGACCTACACCCCCACGCCCAGCCCCAGCCCCACGCCCCGGCCCACGCCCCTGCCGGAACACCTGACCATCACCAGCGGCGACGGGACGGAAGCGAACCCGTACATTATCAACGTGGCCAACTGGGATGTGGATGTCAGCGAACAGTTCAACAAACGCGACCCCGAAGACCCGTCTTCCCTTGTAGCGACCTGGTTCCGTTTTAATGTAACGCCGGCGTGGGACGGGCGCTTTGGCGCCGGGGTAAAAACCGATAAACCTGCGGCGAAGGTCGATGCGCACTTCTTTGCCTACAATGCCGATGGCATGGAGCTGGGTAAGGATAAGGAAGACCGGGAAAGGACGCCGCATAATCTGTCAGTGGACGACCTGACCGAGGTCAGTTATCTGCTGCTGCGGGTGGAAAACTGGGAATATGCTCTGGATATAACCGTCGTAACGGTGCGGTTCAATGTGCCGATACCGCTGCTGGATCTGCTGCCGACGCCGGCACCGCCGACCGCCACGCCGACGGATACGCCGACGCCGACGCCAACCAACACGCCGACGCCAACGCCAACCAACACGCCGACGGATACGCCGACGCCGACCAACACGCCGGTGCCTCTGCCGGCCCGGCCGGCCAACCTGCGGGCTGCGGCCGGCTATGGGCAGGTAACCCTGAGTTGGAAGGACCCGAACAACGACACCATCACCGGCTACCAGTTGCGGCAGCGCAAAACCGGCGGAAGCTGGCAAACCGCCGCAATCCCCGGCGCCGATGCCGACACTACCATGCACACGGTAACCGGGCTGGACCTTGGCGACCAGTACCAGTTCCAGCTTCAGGCGGTCAACGATGCTGGCAGCAGCCGCTGGACAGCCACCGTCCAGGCCACGCCGGCGCGGCCCACGCCCAGCACGGAGGAGCTGGCGGTGGCCGGCGCCGGGACGGAGCTGTCCCCCTGCATCATAAAGGCGGACAACTGGGAGGTGGATGTAACCGGTTGTTTTAATGACACCGGCTATAGCGGCAGCACAGCCGCCACAACCTGGTTCCGCCATAACGTAACGCCGGCGCGGGACGGGACGTTTGGCGCACGAGTAATAACCGCTCCCCCCGGTCATAAAATAGACTCTCATTTCTTTGCCTACGATGCCGATGACAATGAGCTGGGTAAGGATAAGGAAGACCGGGAAAGGACGCCGTATAACCTGTCGGTCAGCAACCTGACCGGGGTCAGTTATCTGCTGCTCCGGCTGGAAGACTGGGACAATAAGGAATTGACCAGCATAAAGGTGCGTTTCGACGTGCCGGTACTGGCAACGACGCCGACGCCAACCGCAACCGGGCCGACGGCCACCCCGACGCCGACCGCAACGCCAACGGATACGCCAACGCCGACCGCCACGCCGACCGACACGCCAACGCCGACGCCGACCAACACACCAACCGACACGCCGACGCCGACCAACACCCCGACGGATACGCCGACTGCTACCCCGACGGCCACGCCGACGCCGACGCCCAATCAGAGCCAGTTGTCCATCACCAGCGGCGACGGGACGCAAGCAGACCCATACATCATAAAAGTGGCTAACTGGGATGTGGATGTCAATTCCGTCATCAAGAGACGCGGACCCGGGAGCGGGGGCTCCACCGTGGCGACCTGGTACCGCTATAACGTAACGCCGGCGCGGGACGGCAGGTTCGGCTTTGGCGTGATAACCGATCCGACCGGCTATGACCTGGACAGCCACTTCTTTGCCTACGACGCCGATGGTGAGCAGGTGGGTAGTACGATTTCGGAAACGCGACCACTGACTCCTCACACGCGGTTGAGCGGTAACCTGACCGGGGTCAGCTACCTGCTGCTCCGGCTGGAAGACTGGGACAATAACAAGATATTGAAAGGCATAACAGTGCGGTTCACCGTGCCGGCGGCGCCCACGCCGACACCTACGCCAACCAGCGCCCCGACCGACACGCCCACGCCGATACCCACGCCGGGCCAGCTGGGCAACCTGCGGGCCACCGCCGGCGACCGGCAGGTAGTCCTGCGCTGGGATGACCCGAACGATGCGACCATCACCAGGTACGAGCTGAATTACCGCAAAACCGGCGCCAGCCAGTGGCCGGCGGTAATCGCCCTCCCCGGCGCCACGACCACCATGCACACGGTAACGACGCTGGACAACGGAGCGGCGTACGAGTTCCGGCTCCGCGCCGTCAACAGCGGGGGCGTCGGCCCCTGGTCGGAGCTGGTCACCGCCACGCCAATGGAGCCGACGCCAACGCCGACGGCCGCGCCTACGGACACGCCGACGGCCGCGCCAACGGACACGCCGACGGCTACTCCAACCGACACGCCGACGGCTACTCCAACCGACACGCCGACGGCTACTCCAACCGACACGCCGACTGCTACGCCGACCCATACCCCAACCCATACCTATACCCCCACGCCGACCGCCACGCCAACCCCCACACCGACGCCTGGCACGCCGACGAATACACCCACGCCAACCCATACCCCCACCGGAACGCGGCCGGCCGCCACGCCGCCGGTCAAGGCCCCTACGATAACCAGAACTGCGCTCTCCAACACATTTGTAACAATTGTATGGACGAAAGTTGACGACCCTTCTATCATCGGCTATGAAGTGCAAGCCCGCCAAACCGGCAGCGGCAGTACGGGATGGGGGGTCATAAGAAGAATTGGACCAAGATCAATCGCCTATAACTTTGTCCAGGTGATACCGGGCGTGCGGTATGATTTCCGCGTCCGGGCGGTCAATTCAGCCGGCGCCGGCCCCTGGTCGGGTATTGCAACCAGAACGCCCAACACCGCTACGCCCACGCCGACGCCGACCAACACGCCAACAGACACGCCCACGCCGACGCCGACCAACACGCCAACAGACACGCCCACGCCGACGCCAACTGCCACCCCGACAGACACGCCGACGCCAACCGCGACGCCAACAGACACGCCGACGCCGACCAACACGCCAACAGACACGCCGACGCCAACCGCTACCCCAACAGACACGCCAACGCCAACCGCGACGCCAACAGACACGCCAACGCCAACCGCCACCCCGACGGACACGCCAACACCAACCGCCACGCCGACAGACACGCCGACGCCAACCGCAACGCCGACGGACACGCCAACACCAACCGCCACGCCGACGGATACGCCGACGCCAACCGCCACGCCGACGGACACACCGACACCAACTGCCACGCCGACGGACACGCCAACGCCAACCGCCACGCCGACGGACACGCCGACGCCAACCGCCACGCCGACGGACACACCGACACCAACCGCCACGCCGACGGACACTCCGACGCCAACTGCCACGCCGACGGACACGCCGACGCCAACCGCCACGCCGACGGACACGCCAACGCCAACTGCCACGCCGACGGACACGCCGACGCCAACCGCCACGCCGACGGACACGCCAACGCCAACCGCCACGCCGACCGACACGCCAACGCCAACCGCCACGCCGACGGACACGCCGACACCAACCGCCACGCCGACAGACACGCCAACACCAACCGCCACCCCAACGGACACACCGACGCCAACCGCCACCCCGACAGACACGCCAACACCAACCGCCACGCCGACGGATACGCCGACACCAACCGCCACGCCGACGGACACGCCAACACCAACCGCCACGCCAACAGACACGCCGACGCCAACTGCCACCCCGACGGACACGCCAACGCCAACCGCGACGCCGACAGACACGCCAACGCCAACCGCCACGCCGACAGACACGCCAACACCAACCGCCACGCCAACCGCCACGCCAACACCAACCGCCACGCCAACACCAACCGCCACGCCAACAGACACGCCGACGCCAACTGCCACCCCAACAGACACGCCCACCGCCACGCCGACGGATACGCCAACTGCTACCCCGACGGACACGCCGACGCCGACCGCGACGCCAACAGACACGCCCACCGCGACGCCAACCGATACGCCGACAGCTACCCCGACGGACACGCCGACGCCGACCGCGACGCCAACAGACACGCCCACCGCGACGCCAACCGATACGCCGACAGCTACCCCGACGGACACGCCGACGCCGACCGCCACGCCGACGGATACGCCCACCGCGACGCCAACCGATACGCCGACAGCTACCCCGACGGACACGCCGACGCCGACCGCCACGCCAACAGATACGCCCACCGCGACGCCAACCGATACGCCGACTGCTACCCCGACGGACACGCCGACGCCAACCGCGACGCCGACGGACACGCCGACGCCAACCGCCACGCCGACGGACACGCCAACACCAACCGCCACGCCAACAGATACGCCCACCGCGACGCCAACCGATACGCCGACTGCCACCCCGACGGACACACCGACACCAACCGCCACGCCGACGGACACGCCGACGCCGACCGCGACGCCAACCGCCACGCCGACGGACACGCCAACTGCTACCCCGACAGACACGCCGACACCAACCGCCACGCCAACAGACACGCCGACGCCGACCGCCACGCCGACGGACACGCTGACGCCGACGGACACGCCGACGCCAACTGCCACCCCGACGGACACGCCGACGCCAACCGCCACCCCGACGGACACGCCGACGCCAACTGCCACCCCGACCGACACGCCGACGCCGACGGCAACCACGGACACGCCGATGGACACGCCGACGCCGACCGCGACCACGGACACGCTGACGGACACGCCGACGCCAACCGCCACACCGACGGACACGCCGACGCCGACCGCCACACCAACCGACACGCCGACGCCAACCGCCACGCCAACCGATACGCCGACGCCGACGGCCACACCGATAGACGCGCTGATGCCGACGGACACGCCGACGGTCACACCAGTGCCGCCGACCAACACGCCAATTCCGGCTACGGCTACGGCCACGCCAGCGCCAGCTTCCGGGCCCCGCGTTGTCTTCGGCGGCCAGCGTGCGGCCCCGGCCACAGCAACGCCGACGCCGGCGCCGGTGGCGACCCTGGTTCCGACAGAAACGCCGCGGCCGAAGCCAACGCCGATAACGGAGCCGCCCACCGCCGCGCCAACCAATACGCTTACGCCGACCCTGACGGCGACGCCAACGGCAACGGCAACCGCAACGGTTACCCCCACCCAAAGGGCGTTGCGAATGCGTACGGCGACGCCGGGAATCGGGCTGACGGCAGCGTCAACGCCGGCGCCGATGGATACCCCGACGCCTACCCCGACGGCCACGCCGACACCTACGCCGGCGCCGGCGCCGACCGCCACGCCGACGCCCCTGTGGGAGGCCCGTTCCCCGATAATGGTCGAGGCAGTACCCACGCCAACGGCGACGGCTACCGCGACGGCTGTACCGACGGCGACAGCTACTGCCACGGCCACGGCCACGGCGACGGCAACGCCGATACCGACGGTTGCGCCCACGCCGGCGGAACCCGATGGCGAAGTCAACTGGCTGTTGTGGGGAATGGTTGGGCTGTTCGGGGTGGTGTCTGCCGCCGGCGCAGTGTACCTGTACCAGCTGCGGCGCTAGGCCGCCCCGGGCCGCCAGGCCAGCCGGCCGGCGATGAAGGACCTTGCTGAAAGCCTCAGGGTGCGCCGATATGGTTGCCCGCCTGGGGCTTTTCAGCGGCCGCCGGCAGGAGTCAAATAGCCGAATGTTGGGCCAATGTATGGGGGAACAAGGGAACCAATGGCTATTGGCTTTGTGCCGCTTCCGTTGATTGGTTGGTTTGCCGGAGGCGCGTAAACAGGGAAGCTGTGCTTACCCTGCGCAGCCCTGCAAGGGGGGGTAAACCCCGCCCCCTCGAGGAAAGGAACCAGCCGCATTTTGGCTTGTGTGGCGATTGGGGGGTAACCTGCCCCCTTAGGAAAGGAAGGCATGGCAACCGCTGCGGCCCGGGAGACGGGGTTAAGGGAACTGAAGCAGTTGCAGAATATTGCCGTCCGGGTCTTTGAGGGTAGCCACCCAGCCGCCCCAGGCCTCCTGTTCCGGAAGCCGCAGAAACTCCACCCCTGCCTCAGTTAGCCGGCGGTGCTCCTCGTGGATATTTTCCACCCCCAGGTGAGGCATTATCCGGAAAGGGTCTTTGGCCGGGCCTTGAACGCCGTCGTGAAGGCCAATATTGAAGCGCATATTTTTGCCCAGCTGAAAGGCAATGAAATCGCCATGGTTGGAATGCAGCGGCAGCTGAAGCAGGTCGTGGTAGAAAGGGTAAAGACGGTCCAGGTCATCGGTCCAGAGGGTAATGCCCACCACAGCAGCAATCATGCCGGCCCTCCCAGGCAAGGTTAATTCCCGCGCGCATCGGGCAATATCCGCCGCTAACCCGGGGCTTTTTCCCCGGCCTTGCGCTTGGCGGCGCACCGTCCGCACCAGCCGTGAAAGTCCACCCGCTGCCAGGCCACGGCAAAATCCGACTTGCTGGCGATGAGCGACTTCAGGCGCACCACCGCCTCCTGGCCCAGGTCGGTATCCACGATGTTATTGCACTCGATGCAAACCAGGTTGACGTGGGGTTCCAGGTTGGATTCATACCGGGACAATCGGGGGAAGGGCAGTTCCTGAATCAGCCCGCTCCGCTCCAGCACGGCCAGGGTAGAGTAGATGGTGGCCAGGGTCATGGAAGGGAAATGATCGCGCACCCGCTCGTAAATCTGCTGCACCGATGGGTGGTCGGTGGAGTTAATCACCGCCTCGGCAATGGCCAAACGCTGCGGAGTAACCCGCACGCCCCACTCCCGTAATCGCGAAACCAAAGCCTGCTGCTGCGTCATAGCCGCTCCTGGCCGGAGGGTGTTGCTGCTTCCTTCGGCGGGACCGGCTAGCTGCCCCGGGGCTCACCCAGTCCTGAAAATCAACCGGCCAATAATATAAACCCAAAAGAGTTTTGCCGGCAAGCATTGGCCGGGTTCAACCCAGCAGCCTTTCCAGCAGCATCTGAATGAAGCTCAAGAGCAGAATCGCTACTATCGGGCTGAAATCCAGCATCCCGAAACTGGGCAGCACCCGTCGGATGGGCGCCAGTATCGGCTCGGTTACCTGAATGAGCGCCTGGGTTATTTCTACCAGAAGCGGCGGTGGATTTGCTATGAAAGATACCGCCAGGGTAAGAATTATCCTCCCCAGAATTGAGAGGTAAATCAGGTAGAAAAGCAAATTCACCAGCGCCATTGGTTCCGGCATAACCGCCTCTCTTCCTAGCTTTGGCCCAGCCGGACGGATTTCAGATAGGCGGAGTTAACCGCTTCAACCAGCGCTGCCGGCACGCCGCCCCGTTCCAGGGCCTGCAAACCCTCGGCGGTGGTGCCGCCGGGCGAAACCACCATGTCCTTCAATTCGCCCGGGTGCTTGCCGGTGTCCAGCAGCAGCCGGACGCTGCCGTACACTGTTTGCAGGGCCAGGGTTCGGGCCATCTCCCGGGGCAGGCCAACGTAAACCCCGGCGTCAATCAGCGCTTCAACAAAGAGAAATACATAGGCCGGGCCGCTGGCGCTCAAGGCGGTTGCCATGTCCAGGTACTTCTCTTCCGCCACGTATATTTGCCGGCCCACGGTATCCAGCATGGCGCGGGTCCATTCCCGCTGCTCCTGGCTCACCTGGTCGGAACAGACCCACAGGGTCATGCCGCAGCCGATTTGCGCCGGAGTGTTGGGCATTACCCGGATGACGGCGTCGTGTTCCAGCCCCTGGACCAGGCGGTCTATTTTGGCGCCGGCTACGATTGACAGGGCCGCCTGCTGAGACTCCAGCTTGCCGGCAAGCTCATTATAGACTGCCGGCAAATCCTGGGGCTTTACCGCCAGCGCCACCAGGTCGGCGCCCTCTATCGCCGCCAGGTTTTCCTGGCAGGTTGACACGCCGTACCGTTCCGTCAGGTAATCTCTTCGCTGCGCAACCGGCTCCCCAACGATCAAATCCGACGGCCCGGCCAGACCGGCTGCCAGCATGCCGCCGCAGATAGCCTCAGCCATGGTTCCGCCCCCGATAAAAGCCAAGCGCATAAGTTTTCACCCCTGAAAAGGCCGACTGCCAGGCCGGGTGGCCCGGCCATTTCCTCCATTATACACCCGGTCAGGTACTGACAGTTAGCCCGTCCCGCAACCGGTGTGGCTGTGGTAATATATTTGCGGCCACGACAGCAGTAAAATCCGAGGAGGAAAGCCGGAATGAAGGCGCTTGACGGGGTGCGTGTGCTGGACTTGACCCGGGCCCTTGCCGGGCCGTTCTGTACGCTGATGCTGGGAGACTATGGCGCCGATGTAATCAAGATTGAGCTGCCCGGCGCCGGCGATGATACCCGACGTTGGGGGCCTCCGTTCATCGGCGGCGAAAGCGCCTACTTCCTTTCCATCAACCGCAACAAACGCAGCCTTACCCTCAATTTCAAGGAAGAGCAGGCCCGGGAGATTTTCCTGAAGCTGGTAGAACAGTCCGATGTGGTGGTGGAAAACTTTACGCCCGGCGTAATGTCCCGCTTCGGCCTGGCTTATGACGCGGTAAAGCAGGCTAACCCCGGCATAATTTACTGCTCTATTTCCGGTTTCGGACAGGACGGCCCCTACCAGAACCGCCCGGCCTACGACCAGATAATGCAGGGCATCGGCGGCCTGATGAGCATAACCGGCGAGCCGGAGTCGGAGCCGCAGAAAATTGGCGTGGCGGTTACCGACATCGGCGCCGGCATGTGGGCCGCTTTTGCCGTTATGTCGGCCCTGTACCACCGGGCCCAGGTCGGCGACGGGCAGGGCCAGTATATTGATATTTCCATGCTGGACGCGCAGGTGGCCTGGCTGACTTACCAGGCCGGTTATTTCTTTGCCTGCAACCAACCTCCGCAGCGGCTGGGCAAGGCTCATCCCACTCTGGTGCCATACCAGGCCTTTATGTGCCAGGACGGCAAGTACCTGAACGTAGCCGTCGGCTCGGAGCGTCTCTGGGACCGCTTTTGCCAGGCGATTAAGCAGGAAGAATTGCGCGACCACCCGGATTTCGCCACCAACGACGTACGGGTCAAAAACCGGGCCGCCCTGGTTCCGCTGCTTCAGGAGCGCTTTTTGACCCGCCCTGCCGAAGCCTGGGTTGCTGCCCTGCAAGCATTGAATGTTCCTGCCGGGCCAATTAACGACCTGGCCGACGTTTTCGCTGACCCGCAGGTGCTGCACCGGGAAATGCTGCTGGAAATGCCTCACCCCACTCTGGGCAGCATTAAACAGACCGGCCTGCCAATCAAATTCGGCGGCACTCCCGGCGCCCTGGAATTGCCGCCCCCGCTGTTGGGTGAACATAACGCTCAAATCCTCGGCAGCCTGGGCTATACCGATGCTGAAATTGCTGACCTGGCCGAAAAAGCCATAATTTAACCGGCCGCTGGTTTTCTCCATGCCCAGATTTCCGGTTAATAAGGCAGTTCAGAAGCTGCCTTGACCAGCCAACCATAGATTGAGGGCACGGCGGCTTGCCCGGCGATAATCCCGGGCAAGCCGGCAGTTGTTTCGTTGGCAACTTTTCGTTGGGCTAGCTGGTTTGAGCGTAACCGATAACTTGATTCGCTGCCCCTGGGTCGGCGCCGACTCGCTGATGCTCCAGTATCACGATACCGAATGGGGCGTGCCGTTGCGCGATGACCAGAAGCTGTTTGAGTATCTGCTGCTGGACGGCGCCCAGGCCGGCCTGAGTTGGCGGACCATCCTGCGCAAGCGAGAAGGTTACCGCCGCGCCTTTCACGGCTTCTGTCCCGCCCGGGTTGCCGCCTACGGAGAAGCGGATTTTTCCCGGTTGCTGGCCGATCCGGCAATTGTGCGCAACCGACTGAAGATTGCCGCCGCCGTTGGCAATGCCCGCGCCTTTCTGGAAGTGCAGCGGGAATGGGGAACCTTTTCGGAATATGTCTGGGCCTTTGTCGCTGGCCTTCCTGTGGTGAACCGCTGGGAGAAGGCTGAGCAGGTGCCGGCCAGCGCCGGGACATCGGAAGCGATGAGCCGGGATTTGCGTCGGCGAGGCTTCCGCTTCGTTGGCCCCACTATTTGTTATGCCTTCATGCAGGCTGCCGGCCTGGTGAACGACCATCTGGTTACCTGCTTTCGCTACCACCAGGTAGGGCGCTGACCGGGAGCCCCGGCAGAGAGCGGCGTAAACGGAGCAACCGTATGCCGGTCGGAACTTTCCAGCCGGTTTAGTGTTTTTAACATAAAGTAATACTTGCGTAATTCACTGTGCCGGAGAATTGAACCGGCCCCGTGAAAGTTGCGGAACGGTCAGGGATTCCGGGGCAGTTGCGGCCTGGGGAGGTTTCAGGGTTTATGGATCTGGGTCTGACGGAACGGGTAGCGATTGTAGGGGACGCCAGCCACGAAGTGGGCCGGCATATTGCCACAACTTTAGCTGCTGAAGGGGCCAGGGTCTCGCTCCATTCTCCCAGCGAAGAGGGCCTGCGCCGGACCGAAATGGAGGTAGCCCGCATCGGTTCTCAGCATAGCGTCCTGGCGATTCCCGCTGACCCGTCTCAGGAACGGGACATCCGCCGGGTGGTGCGGGATACGGTAAACCGCTTTGGACAAATCGACATCCTGGTCGTTCCCTCGGGCAGCGGGGTTCACCCGGCGAATTCTGAACCGGAGGAAGGCAGCGAGACGGCGGAACTGGAAGCCAGTTTCTTCAGCGCCCTTAGGTTCAGCCGAGAGGTCGTCCCTTATATGAAGCAGGAACATTGGGGGCGAATAATCTATTTGGAAAGCCCGCCTTCCCGGCCGGCCGGCCGTGGGGTTGTCCTTTGGGCTGACCGGCACCTTCACCTGGTAGGTTATTTCAAGATACTGGCCCGGGAGCTGGCCCCCTTTAACATAACCGTCAACAGCCTGGTGGCCGGTTTGATTGCAACCCACGAGCTGGAGCAGTGGTTGGCAGCTCAGAGCCATGCCGAGCAGGTGGGTATTGCCGAGCTGAAAGGGACTGCCTGCGCCGGCATCCCCATGGGCCGCATGGGCAAGCCGCAAGAAATCGGAGACATGATTGCTTTCCTGGCATCGGAACGGGCCGGTTACCTTACCGGGGCGGCCATTTCCGTTGATGGCGGCCATAGCCAGGGGTTCCTGTAACCCGGCCAGGCCCGATGTGAACCTGATTCCTCCCATTGGCAGGTAGATATGCCGCAGATGCGCAGCTTTGAACAGATTGTTGCCGCAGCGCAGCAGTTCTTGCTTCAGGAAGAAATAGCCGGTTGGCTGATTTACGACTACCGTGGTTCCAACCCCATATTCCGGCAGGTAACGCCGCCTTCAGGACACGTTACCCGCCCCGGTTACCTGTTCATCCCCGCCCGGGGCAGTTCCCGGCTGTTGACGCACCACGTGGATGCCGGCAAGTTCTCCGAAGCGCCCGGGCCAGGCTGCGATGCGGAATCGCTGAAAGTTCTGGTTTACCGCAGCCGCAGCTCTCTGCTGGAACTCCTGAAGCAAACCCTGGCCGATTGCCCCCGGGTGGCCATGGAGTATTCGGCCTGTAATGCTCTGCCCCGGGTTTCCCGCGTAGATGCCGGCTCCGTGGAATTGGTGCGCAGCCTTGGGTCTGAAGTAGTGTCCTCAGCTGATCTGATGCAGTATGCCACCCAGCGTTGGACGCCCGGCCAACTGGCCGGCCACCGGCGGGCAGCGCAAAAACTGGGGAGTATTGTCAATGAAGCCTTTGCGCGTATTGGCCAGCGACTCCGGGACAACGTTACCGAGTTCGAGATTGCTGAATTCATTCGGCGGCGCTTTTCTGAGGAAGGACTGGAGACTGCCGATGGCCCGATAGTGTCGGTCAATGCCCACTGCTCCGACCCCCATTATGAGCCGGCAGCCGAGGGCAGCAGCGTCTTTCGTCCCGGCGACTGGGCGCTGATTGACCTGTGGGCCAGGGAGTCCGTCCCTGGAAGCGTTTACGCTGATATTACCTGGACTGCCTGCGTGGGAGACCAGGTTCCAGCCCGCCAGCAGCAGGTTTTCAACATCGTAATTGGCGCCCGCGATGCCGCCCTGCAATTCTTGCAGGACAGCGTCAGGGATAACCGGACGGTGCAGGGTTGGCAGGTTGATGCGGTGGCGCGGAATTACATTGAGCGGCACGGCTACGGCCAGTATTTTACCCACCGCCTGGGCCACAGCATTAGTTGCGAAGTGCACGGTGAAGCGGTTAACCTGGACGGGTTTGAAACCCACGATACCCGGCGTATTATATCGGGGGTGGGCTTCTCGATTGAGCCGGGTATCTACCTGCCCGATTTTGGCGTCCGGTCTGAGATTGACGCCTATATGTCGGAAGCCGGCCCTTACGCCACTTCCCCGGTGCAGCGCGAGGTTGTACTAATCAACAGCAAATAAACCGGCGGCGCCTTTATCTCCGGGTATAACCGGTAGTAAGATGGTTCCAGTGGCCGCCAAAGTCGGTTCTCTGCCTGGTGGCGTCTCGGGAGACCGCCGTTTCCCGACATTGTTGCTGCCCATAAGTCAAATCTGCCGGGGTTTAACCTTCCGGATTTTACCCGGATTTTACATGGATGCTTCCCCTTCGCCACGAGCTATTCTCAAATCCCACTTCGGGTACGACTCTTTTCTGCCCCTGCAAGAGGAAATAGTCGGCAACGTTCTGGCCGGCCGGGACAGCCTGGTTCTGATGCCCACCGGCGGCGGCAAGTCCCTCTGCTATCAATTGCCGGCCCTTTGCCGGGATGGCCTGACCCTGGTGGTGTCGCCGCTGATTGCCTTGATGAAAGACCAGGTGGACACCCTGCAAGCCAACGGCATTGCCGCCCGCTTCATCAACAGCTCTTTGACGGCTTCAGAGATTGATTTGGTACAGGCCCAGGCGCGCCGGGGGCTGGTCAAGATTCTCTACGTGGCCCCGGAACGGTTGGCCGCCTCCGGGTTTCGCCGCTTTCTGCAGGATATAAACCTTAGCCTCATTGCCATTGACGAGGCCCATTGCATTTCCGAGTGGGGCCACGAATTCCGCCCCGATTACCGAAACCTGCGGCAGCTGCGCCAGGACTTTCCGGCAACGCCGCTGATTGCCCTTACCGCCACCGCCACCGAGCGGGTTCGGCAGGACATCATCGAGCAGCTGGCTTTGCAGCGTGGACAGGTTTTCCTGTCCAGCTTCAACCGGGCTAATCTCACCTATTCGGTGCAAACCAGGGAGGGCTATTGGCCCAAGCTGCTTTCCCTGCTTCAGTCGCACCGGGGACAATCCGTTATCATCTACTGCATCTCGCGGCGGGAAACCGAGGAACTGGCCGAGGATTTGAACGACCGGGGCCTGTTGGCCCGGCCCTACCATGCCGGCCTGTCGCCGGAAGAACGCCGCCAGACCCAGGAAGATTTCATCCGCGACCGGGTGCCGGTAATTGTTGCCACCATTGCCTTCGGCATGGGCATCGACAAGCCGGATATTCGGCTGGTCGTTCACTTTGGTATGCCCAAGTCCGTTGAAGGCTACTACCAGGAAACCGGCCGCGCCGGGCGGGACGGGCTGCCCGGCGAGTGCATCCTTTTTTATGCCTACTCGGATAAAGCCAGGCAGGATTACTTTATTGACCGGATGGAGGACGCTGCCGAGCAGGCCCACGCCCGGCAGAAGTTGTCCCAAATGGTGGGTTATGCCCAACTGCCCAGCTGCCGCCGCCGCTACATTTTGCAGTATTTCGGCGAGCAGTGGCGCGAGGAAAACTGCGGCAGCTGCGATATTTGCCTCGCGGCCAACGACCAGTTTGACGCTACCGAACTGGCTCAAAAGACGCTGTCAGCGGTAATTCGCACCGGGGAAAGGTTCGGCGCTGCCTATGTCAGCGCAGTTCTGCGGGGCAGCCGCATGAAACGCATTCTGGAACTGGGCCACGACCGCCTTAGCGTTTACGGCATTGCCGCCGATTACAGCAGCGCCCAGCTGCGCGAAGTTATCGGCCACTTGCAGGTCAAGGGGCTGCTGGCGCGGAACGAAGGGGAGTTTGCCACTCTGTCGGTTACCGCCCAGGGGCGGGATTTCCTGCGGCAGCGGCAGCGGCTGTCTTTGCCGCGGCTCCGTTCCGGAATAGAGGAGGTGGAAGCTGACCGGGCCGAAGCAAAACTTCTCCTGGACGCCGGCTATCATCAGGCCCTGTTCGAGGAACTGCGCGCCCTGCGCCGGCAGTTGGCCGACGCCAAAAACGTGCCGGCCTTTGTCGTCTTTGGCGACGTATCGCTGCGGCATATGGCTGCCTTTCTGCCCCAGAGCCTGGAGAACTTTGCCAGTGTGCCGGGCGTCGGCGCCGCCAAACTGGAAGAGTACGGCGAGGCTTTCCTGAAGGTCATTCGCAACTATGCCAGTCATAACGGGTTGGCTGACTATACCGGGGAAAGGCCGGCCACCCCCGCCCGCCAGCGAATTGCGCCACAGATTGAGCCAGACGCCGACAAAAACCCGGAACGCCGGCGGAAGCCGTCCTATGACCAAACCAGGGAACTGCTAAGCCAGGGGTTGAGCATCAGCCAGATTGCCCGGCAGCACGGTCTGAAGGAAACAACAGTCCTTGCCCGGTTAGAGCGCCTCTCGGCCCAGGGCGTTAGGCTGAGCCTGCCCCACCTGCTGCCCCCACCGGAGCGGCTGGCTCAAATCAGGAAAGCTATCGATGTTTGCGGCGCCGAGTTTTTGCGGCCGGTGCGGGAATACCTGGGCGCCGAGTTTACTTACGAGGAATTGCGGATAGCCCGAATCTACCTGCGTCAGGAAGCAGCGGAACGGCGGCAGCATGGCGTTAACGCAGACTCGCCGGGCGCAGTAAAATAACGCTGCCGCACCTTTCTGATTAAGTCCGGCTCTTGCGCGGCGACTGCTCCGGCGCGATAATCGCGCGCGTTTTGACGCCAGACAATCAGCATACCCCCCCCCCCCCCCCCCCCCCCCGAGTTTCAGGGGGGCCAACACCCAAACGTCGGCTTTTGGGTCCGCCGGTCGGCGCGGCCACGATTCTTCGGCCTTCTACGCCGGCCGACTCTATGCTGACCAGCCTGGCGAAAGCGGCGTCAGCCGTCAAGAGAACCCCCTTCCTCTTAACCTGACCAACACCATCCTGCCCGTCTCGGCAGAGCGAATGTGCGACCTGCCCGATAACTGTGTCCATTTGCTGGTAACCTCGCCTCCTTACAACGTCGGGAAGGAGTATGACCAGGATCTGACGCTGGAGGAGTACCGGGCATTTCTGCGCACGGTGATGCGGGAAGCTTTGCGAACTCTGGTATCCGGCGGACGGGTCTGCTTCAACGTCGCCAACCTGGGCCGCCGCCCCTATCTGCCCCTGCACCGTTACATCATCGAGGATCTGCTGGACTTGCGCACTGAAGGGCAGTCGGGTTCCCGGTTCCTGATGCGGGGGGAAATTCTGTGGGTCAAGAGCGGCGGCGGAGCCTCCTCCACCGCCTGGGGCAGCTGGCTGTCCCCGGCCAACCCGGTGTTGCGCGACCGGCACGAATACATTCTGGTTTTCTGCAAGGACACCTGGCGGCGGCCTCGCCCGGCGGACCCGGCGCGCCAACCCACCATCAGCCGGGCTGATTTTCTGGCCCTTACCAACAGCGTATGGGAATTTCCGGCGGTTTCAGCCCGTCAGATAGGCCACCCGGCGCCCTTTCCGGTGGAGCTGCCCCGCCGCTGCATAGAGCTTTACACCTACGCCGGCGAAGTGGTGCTGGACCCGTTTATGGGCAGCGGAACGACGGCGGTGGCGGCGCTGCAAACCGGCCGGAACTTTGTCGGCTACGAGGTTGCCGGCGAGTATCGCGAGTTGGCCCACAGAAGAATCGCCCGAGAGGCGCAACCCCGGCTGTTATACACCCGTACCGATTCCAACGGCCAGGTAGTGGCGGAAGTGCGAAATGGCTACTATCCAATATGATGCGATGGCACAAGGTAATTATGTCCTTCATCTGGGAGGCGGGGAACTGAGCAACAACTCCCTGAGGCATTACTTTGACGGGTGCTTTCAGCAGGCCATCGATGAGGCCGGTTGTTATCCGGCGTGGGCTTGTATGGCCTGTATAGAGCGGGGCTACGGCAACCGACCCCGGAGGTGCCCCACTTGCAATTCGCTCAAGGTGTTCGAAGTGGCTACTTTTCAGGGACGGGCGCCGGTGGTAGGCGGTGTCTTTGAGAGTGCGGTACGGTATCTGTTGACTACCCGGTTTGAGCTGCCTGCGGTATCTACGCCTGGCAATACCATAACGCACGACATTGAAGTTACCCCAAGAATAGCCATCGAAACCAAAGGCTCTCCCCGCCGCCTGCTAAACCCCGACCACACTACCACTTCTTTGCAACGTCCGGGGTTGGAACGCTCGGACACCTGGAAAAAGGCCCAGGCTAACGCCCAAAACTTTCGGAGGCTGAACCCGGATTCCCCCTTTTACGTGGTTACTAACGCCTTGCCGCCTGCCCTGATGGGCTATCGCAGCTACGACGTTACCGGCATCTTTAACATTACCCAGGCCGACCGGGTCGCCTCTCTGGTGGCGGAAATTCAGTTGGCTATCTGAACGCAATTCCGGACGCACGGATAACTGACTGGACGGGACGCCGGAAAATAGCGCTGCGCCTGAACCGGCAGTGCGGTACTTCACGCAACAGGATTTCCGGCATATTCGGGATGATACGAATATCGATCAGCCGTACGAACCCGCAAAGGCAGCAGCCAACGGGAAAGGCGGCACAATACCGCCAGCTTTATGCGCAGCCCGAGCGGGGCTTTGCGCTTCAAGAGCCGACCCCGTTCCGCCTCAGGCAATTCCGCTATGTACGACCGATAAGTTTCAACGGCGTCGTTCAACTCACTGCGGACTTCTTCCAGGCTAACCCCCTGGACAGCCAGGTCAAAGTCGGCGCAAATAGCCTCCCAGGAACCGGGACGTCCCCAAGCATAGCAGGTAATCGTATTCTTCATTTTTTTGACCCCCTGCTAGGTGTGTAAACTAAAATTTCATGTCCAGTTTACACCCTTGGTTCTAGCGTGTCCAGCCGGAACGTCCCCTATCCCGCAAACTTCGCCACCGCTTTAACCGACAGCGTGCCGGTGCTAAACGCGGCCACGCCTAACCTTCCGGCTGAAGAAAGGACCGCAGGGCGTCAACAAAGGCTTCCGGGTCTTCAATCTGCGGGATGTGCCCCAGGCCCGGCAGGATTGTTTTGCTGGCGTTGGCAATGTTGTTGTGAAGGAGTTCTGCGCCATCCCGCAGCGGATCCTTCTCGCCGTACATTACCAGGGTGGCGGAAGCCCGGATCCGGGGCAGGCGAGACAGGATGTCGTAATATGCCAGGGATTGGTGCAGGTTGCGCACCCATTCCCCGGCCTGCGCGCGGGTCCGGTTGGTGGCATCAACCCATTCCTGACGCGGCTCGGCGAAGGTGGCCCGCTCCCGCAGCTGCTCCAGAGTACGGGGTCTGGCCTGCCCGCGGGCATCGTAATCGGCGGCCGTGTCCGCTACCCGTTGGCTGCCGTTCCAGGGGTTCCACAGCGGGCAGCCCACCAAAGCCAGTTTATCCACCCGCTCCGGGAAGCTGGCGGCCATTTCCGCCGCCAGGCAGGCTCCTACCGAGTTTCCGACATAGTGGCCCCGGTGGATATTCAGAATCTGACAGGCGTCATCCAGGGCGCGGGCGTAGTCGGGAATATTGAAATGGCGGTCCGGCTTGTCCGATTCGCCATGCCCCAGCAGATCGAAGGCGTAGCAGGTGTAGTAGCGGCTTAGGGAATCAATGACGGTATGCCAGGCCCAGGCAGAGGTTCCCAGGGGATGCAGCATCACCAGCGGAAACCCGGCGCCCTGTTTCACATAGCGCATATTACCTTCGCGGGTTGGCACCCTGTCGGTCAAATCCCGGCGGACAAACATAAAGCCTCCTTATTCCTGGCGTAATGGCTTTGGCCTGGCGGAAGACCGGCTTATCCTACCTACCAGCCCCGGCTCTGTCAATTTGGAAAACCCCGGTCAGGGCTGACCGGGCCCTCTTTTAACGAACCGGTCTTCCCCCGGCCCGGCCTGAACTGGAACGCGGATGCTTCGGGTTCAGGCTGAAGCAGAAGCAGGCCCGGCTATTTTCAGTAGAAAAAAGGGCCGGCGACAGTTTGGGGCGCCAGTACCTCAAGAGGCGGATTTATGGCATAATCAAGCTGATTACCGGCTTGATTACCGGCGCTTGGGAGGCTTATGTTCGATAAGATTCAACACATCGGGTACTACGTGGCCGACCTGTCGGCGGCTGTTGCCTGGTATAACCGGGGATTTGGCGCCGAGCGGGCTGATGGCGGGGCGGTGGCCAGCAGCGTGCAGGTTCCGGGCGGCGGCGTCAATGCCTTCCTTCGCTTTGGGCAAGTGGAGGTGGAACTGATTCAGCCGGCCGACCCCTCCGGCTTGCCCCGGGATGCCCTGGTAATGCACCATGCGGCTTACGCGGTGGCTGACATCCGCCAGGCTATCCGTGATTGCCAGGCGCGGGGCTTCCGCTTCCTGGCCGCAGAGCCCCGTACCAATCAGTTGGGACAGCAGCTGCTCTACTTTGACCCGAATACTACCAATGGAGTTTTGCTGCACCTGACTCAGCTGCCCGACCCGGACAATGCCAACAACATCGGCGTGGGTAGTGGAGTGAATGCAGCCGGAATAGTCCACGCCGGCTATCTGGTTCCCGACCTGGATGAGGCCATTGCCTGGTACGTCAACAACTTTGACGGAGAGCACATCGGCGGCGGTGTCTCCCGCCGGGGTGGGCGCAACGCTTTCGTCAACTTCGGTCAGGTACAGGTGGAGTTAATCGAACCGGTCAACCCGGCTGAACTGGGCGGCCGGCACGCCATGGACCACGTGGGCTACGCGATGGACGACCTCCGCGCGGGTATTGCAGATTGCTGCGCACGAGGCTTCCGGTTCGTCGCCGATGCGCCCAACACCAACCCGGTGGGCCAGCAGGTACTCTACTTCGACACCGACACCAGCATGGGCAGTCGCATGCACCTTACCCGCCTGCCGGGTTAACCGATAAACCCGGCCCAACTCTGGAGCAGTATCCCTTGTCCAAACCCGACAATATCATTCTGGTAGGCTTTATGGCCTCGGGAAAGAGCCATGTAGGACGCATTCTGTCCCGGCAGACGGGGCGCCCCCTGGCGGATGCCGACGCCGAGATTGTGAAACGGGCCGGCCAGCCTATTGACCGCATTTTTGCCGAACAGGGCGAGGCGGCCTTTCGCACCCTGGAGCAAAAGGTAATTGCCGGGTTATGCCGGGGTTCCGGTCAGGTAATCTCTGCTGGCGGCGGCGCCTTTGCGCAGCCGGAAAACCGTCGGGTCATGCTGTCGCGGGGGACGGTTTTCTGCCTTCAGGCCCGGCCGGAGACCATTTACCGGCGGCTCCGGGCCGATGACCGGTCCGGGCCGGCGGCGCGGCCCTTGCTGGCCGGGCCCGACCCGGCAGGACGCATCCGTGAGCTGCTGACCCGGCGGGCTGAGGCCTATGCCCAGGCCCACTACTGTATCGACACCGACGCCCTGACCCCGAAGCAGGTGGCAGAGCGGGTTTTGACGCTCTTTCATTCAGCGGCGTCAGCAAGTCTTTAAGCGCCCGCCAGGGAATTTCGGAGCCTTGCGGTCAATGACCGAAATGGAGCAAGCTAATGATTAACCCGTCAAGCGCCAATCCCGACCTGGCCGCCACTGTTTACCACGCCGGCGGCAGTTACCCGGTGGTGGCCGGCTGGGGCATTATTGACCGGCTGGGCGACTGGCTCACCGACCTGGGCCTTGGCGGTCCCGCTTATATCATCACCGACGAAAACCTGATGAACCGCTACGGACGGCAAGCCCAGCGGGCCCTGCAAAGGCGGGGCATCGCTGCCCATTGCTTTATTATCCCCCCGGGCGAACCCAGCAAAACCAACCGCCTGGCCCAGGCCATCTACGAATGGCTGGTTGGCCTGCGGGCCGAGCGGGGACAGGCGATCCTGGCCGTTGGCGGCGGCGTAGTCGGCGACCTGGCCGGCTACGTGGCGGCCACCTTCCTGCGGGGTGTCCCCTTTGTCCAGGTGCCAACCAGTATGGCGGCCATGGTTGATGCTTCCATCGGCGGCAAGGTGGCGGTCAACCTGCCCCAGGGCAAAAACCTGGTGGGCGCCTTCTACCAGCCCAGGGCGGTCCTGGCCGATGTGCAGGCCCTGTCCACCCTCGGCAAGCGGGAACTGGCCGAAGGCTGGGCCGAAGCCATCAAGCACGGCTTTATTATGGATGCCAGCCTGGTGGACGTTTTCGAGGAGCATGCCGAAGCTCTGATGAAGGTTGAGCCGGAAATTGCCACCGGGGTTATCCGCCGCAGTATGGCCATCAAAGCCGACGTGGTGAGCCGGGATGAGCGGGAAACCCGGGACATTCGCATTCTGTTGAACTACGGGCATACCATCGGTCACGCCCTGGAAGCCTCCACCGGGTATGGCCGCTTCATGCACGGCGAGGGGGTAGCTATTGGCATGATGGGCGCAGCTCAAATGGCCGCCGCGCTGGGCCTGCACGGCCAGGATGTGGTTGACCGGCAATACGCTCTGCTGCAACGCTTTAACCTCCCCACCACGGCCCGGGGCGTACCGCTGGAAGACATCCGCCGGGCGATGGCCCTGGACAAAAAGGTATCGGGCGGAACCAACCGCTGGGTGATGCTGGAAGGGGTGGGTCGGGCCACCGTAAGGCGCGACGTTCCCCTGGAACTGGTGGACAGGACGGTCAGGGGGCTGGTGGGAGAGACCTGACCGACGCCGGTTGACTGATTTCGCTTACCGTGTCAGAGTTTCCGTCAGAAAATTTCCAGTCGCCGCACCTTAACGGAGTGAACCGACGAAAATGGCACGCGATAATCAGCTCCTTACGAACCGGTTTATTGCGGGAGATTGCCTGGATGTAATGGCCGGCTTCCCGAAGAATTGTATTGACTTAACGGTAACTTCACCCCCTTATGATAAACTGCGCAACTATGAAGGGTATGACTTTGACGCCCAAAGCGTAGCTCAGGCGCTGCTGAAAGTTACCAGGCCGGGCGGGGTGGTAGTCTGGGTGGTAGGCGAGCATATCAACGGCGGCCGCTCAATGACCAGCTTTGAGCAGGCCCTAATGTTTCGGGACGCCGGTTTTACCGTACACGACGTAATGATTTATCAGAAGAAGAATACCCCCTTCACCAGGTCTAACGCTTACACCAATGCCTGGGAGTTTATGTTTGTATTTTCCAAGGGGGGGGGCGCCCAAATCTTTTCACCCACTCAAAGTTCCCACTGTCCGCAGTGGCGAGGAGTTGCTTACCCATAACAAGCTGCCTGACGGCATCAACAAGAAGAAAAGAGGTCGGCTGAACGGAGAGAAAACCCGTACCAACATATGGCCTTACGCCGTAGGGCTTGGTGGAACCACCAGGGATAAAGTAGCCTTTCAGCACCCGGCGGTTTTCCCGGAAAAACTGGCGGAAGACCATATTCTTTCCTGGTCTGACCCGGGGGACATAGTGCTGGACCCGATGTGCGGGTCCGGAACCACCTGCAAGATGGCAATGTTGAATGGACGCCAGTTCATTGGCATAGACATATCCGAGAGCTATATCCGAATCTGCGAAGAACGGCTGGCCACCGCCCAAAGCCGGCTGCCGGCAGAGGTTGTTGATGGCATACGTGAAAGAAAACTGCCGTTTAATAACTACCGGTAAGGCATGGCCGGAAGATAATAGCCGCCAACGTGGAAGCCCCGAGGATGTTGGCGCAAATGCAGTTTGTTACCTGGCTGGTAGAAGACGGCGGCGCAGTTTAGTCTTCGGGTGGTTCCATTTCTCGAAACTCATTAGTCTCTGGATTCCACCAGGTCCACTCCCATTCGTGGCCGAGTTCTTGTACGCTTTCTGCAGGCGTATAGCTATTGTCGGTGTGTTCATCTAAGTACTTATAATACAAGACAGATGAACCGGTGTTGAAAAAATCTCGGTAAACTGGCTCTATTATCGTCCGTTCCACAGGGTTTCCGTGAATAAATATATTCACAAGGCTGCCAGGTTTGAACACTTGCAACCAGTGCCCGTCAGGTGGTGGTTCTATAGTTGTAGAATGAGAACGGTGGAATGTATCAGAGTCTGACAGACCATGCGCCCACTTAGCCAATCGCTCCGCCGTCTCCGCACGCACGATACCATTGCCATTAGAAAGCGTGGCACCCAAGCTTAACCTTTCAATATATCTGCCAAATTCGTCGAAGAGCTTCTCCGTTAAACGTAAGCCTCCATAAACACTGTCGTAAACTACTATAATATCTGTGACCATATGCCGAGACCCCGCGCCTATCAAAGCAATGTTGGTATTAGCGGAGTCAATGTCTTGTGGTGCAATGCTCTGATCGCGAGCCAACAATTCCTTAAAACCATTGGCGACTTCTCTCTTGATATAAGGAGAAGAAAACCACTCTTCCTCGATTTGCAACACGACACCGGTAGTTCTGAAATTACGTTGCTTTCTACGCATATTAGAGTTTTTAGCACGTTCATCTCGATACATAAACCTATTGCTACCAACACTGAATCCTTCAACACTCTCATTAACCTGCACGTTTGCTTCTGCGAGAATACCTGTGGCGCTCCTCTTTAACCGTTTGGATATGATGCCTTGTTCAGATAAGTCAATAGTTACACTTTTGCGTAGAATCGGCCGTGTTGGGGCGGCATTCGGAGTTAGCCGAACTCTGATTTCGAGCTCGTTAAAGCCTTGTCTCCACTGGTTAACTTTATACGCTGTTCCCAAATGTAAGTAGGTTGCTCCGGGATACGCTTCTCGAATTGCTTGTTGATAGGTTATATCACCAATGTTTGTTGCATAGCTACCACTGCCTTGCAGTATTTTAACCTTGGTTTCTCCTAACTGCCGCAACGGGTAGTTGAAGTGAGGAGAATCCGCTCCTATCTGAGCCAAGGCATCGAATTCATGTGGGTAGCTAACGCCGCACATTTTCACAATGTCAGAGAAATCAGTTGGCCAGTCAATTCCTCCAGGAACTTCGTTAGGATTTCTGCCCAATGCTTCAGATTCTTCTCTCAGACATTTTGCATGTGCAAATTGCACAAATCTGTTGTCCAAATATAAATAAGATGGTTCCACCGAACTTGCAAAGTACTTTTCCAAGTTTTCCCCAAATCTGGTAAAGGCATTGGCTGGTGCCACTATCAGAAACACACCAGGGGATACACGTCCCACACGTCCCAGCCTTTGCCTGAGACTCTTGCGCGATTGAGGAACTCCTATGTTTATGCCAATATCAATATCAGAAATATCGATGCCCAGTTCCAGAGCAGAAGTCGAAACAACTCCCTGCAATGTACCATTTCGTAGCGCTCTTTCTATAGCACCTCTGTCTTCTGATGCGTAGCCACTTCGATAGGGCTTAACGTTTCGGTTTCCCACAGACTTTACAATTCTCTCCACTCCTTGCCTGGAATCTACAAAGGCAATAAAACGATGTCGTTCAGGCATATTGCATATGTTGTTAATGATCTGAGCAATTACATCCTCACCTTCAATGCCTTGCTCTGGTCCCTCAATGTGCATAATTTGCCGTGGACTGCGAGGGGCACCGTTTTCTGATTCACCGACCACTTGAAACCGGTCTCCGGTAAGGTGCCTTAAATGCTCTTCTGGATTGTCAATAGTGGCTGAAGCTGCTATCAGTTGTGCTTGACGTGAGTCCCTTCCTCTACCAGACACCTGCCGTTTAGCTGTCAGTAGCCTGCGAAACAGAAATGCGGCATTGCTTCCAAATACCGATTCATAAACATGAGCTTCGTCAAGAATGATCAAAGATAAGGAATCTATAAAACGATTGATGGATGGACTCCCCAAGTTTCGCATCATCCAAGCTTGACATACGTCGGGTGTCATCAAAACTATACGTCCACTCTCCAGGACGTTCTCCCGTTCAGACATACTTATGCCGCCGTAAATTTGACCTACTACATCTGGTTGAAACCCTCCTAACTGGGAAATCTCTTTCCAACTTTCCATCTGATCATTGGTCAAAGCAATTAAGGGGTAAAATGCCAGTATTTTGCTATCAGGGTCAGTGAGCAAACGATGCAAGGCATACAATTGGAATATTAATGACTTACCTGAGGCCGTGCCGGTTGATATGGCAACATTATGCCCTTTGTGTAAATATTCCAAAGCGTCGGCTTGGTGCTTCCAAACTAGCCCGTCAGGGAGTCCTTTCTTTAATACGGAAGAAACAGGTCCTTTAGCTAGTTCTTTTGGTATGCCTTTACGGATTTCGGTACGAGCTTGGACATTGATTGATTCAACCAAGCGCAAATTCGTATCGGATAGCATTCTCTGTAACGTTTCAAACATTTCTGCATCTCCTTTGGACAACGTAGCTACAAGGATTTTATACCAAAATCCTTAATCTGAGCAAACTACACCCCCCTACCCAGCGTTCCCCAAAACCGCTATTCTGTACCTTGACCATGCAGGCGAACAAGGAGGTTCAACCCCATGAAACTGGTTCTGTACGACGATTACCGGCTGGGCGTGATTAAAAACGGCAATGTGGCGGACGCTATGGCCGCAGTGGAAGGTATGTCCTTCCGGCGTCCCCACGACCTGATTGACGAGGTAATTACCAACTGGGCGGCCATTAAGCCCGGAATCGAAGCGGCCATCAGCGGTCAGGCGGGCGTGGCGCTGGAGCAGGTACGGCTGCGCGCGCCGGTGCCCCGGCCGACCAAGCTCATCTGCGCCGCCGTCAATTACCTGGAGTTTGGGCAGCGGCTGCCAGCTACCCTGGACGCGTTCCTGAAGTCGCCTACCGCGATCATTGGCAGCGGGGATACCTGTGTTCTGCCGCCGGCGCCGGCCTCCATTTTCCACCACGAACCGGAACTGGCCTTCGTTATCGGCAAGACCGCCAGCAACGTTACCCAGGAAGAGGCGCTGGACTATGTCTTTGGCTATACTAACTTCCTGGATATGTCGGCTCGGGGCCTGCAAGGGGCCATCGGCAACAGCTTCTTTCTGGGCAAGTGCTGGGATACTTTCGCCCCTATGGGGCCGGCTCTGGTTACCGCTGATGAGATTCCTGACCCCCAGGCCCTGCAAATCCGGCTGTGGAATAATGATGACCCACGCCACGATTTTCCTACCAGCGATATGGCGCACCCGATTCGGGAGCTGATTGCCGAGTTTTCCAGGATTACGACGCTGGAACCGGGGGATGTGGTGGCGACCGGGGTTAATCATCAGCAGATTGGCCCGGTGCAGGACGGAGATACCATTCGCATGGAAATCGCCGAACTGGGGCCGCCTTTGATAATCCAGATCAGCGACCCGGAGGGGCGGGAGTGGCCCCGGGGTATTGACCAGCAGTTTGGCGCTATGGTCATCGCCGGCGCGCCGGCTAACCCGGCCAGTTAGGGCCGGCCGGTCAACCAGCGGACGGGACGGGGAACCGGGCGGCCTTTGTGATTACGCCCTGGTCCGGCCAGGCCAAACGCCCCGGCGGTTTTGGCGGGGCGTTGTTGCTCCGCTGCTGGGCGGAGCGACGGCGCTTGAGGGGACACCACAAGCAAGGAATCTGCCATTGTCCGGTACTGGCTGTCGGCAACCCGGCCCCGAATGGGCTATACTATCGCCATGTATGAAACCCTGACCCATTTTCTCACTACCTTCAGCGTCCAGCGCCCTTTTCTCTGGGCGCTGCTGGTGATGGTCGTCATCGCCTTCGCCGGCCTGCTGCTGTACGGCTTCTGGGAATTAGCCCTGCGCGGGGCCGGTTGGCTGCTGGGCGGCAGCCGGAGCGGCGACGCCGGCGCTGGCGCCGGCCACGCCAGCGGTCGGCGGGGACGCTAGGTTCGGTATGCTCTTTCCCAACGCCGATGTGGTGGTAAACCCGATACTGCTGGCGCTTCTGGGCCTGATTGTCGGCACCCTGGGAGGTTTCTTCGGGGTGGGCGGCGGGTTTCTGATTACCGGCGGCCTCATCGTGTTCGGCGTCCCCGAAATCTACGCCATCGGCACCGGTCTGACCCTGATTATGGGTTCCTCAATCATCAACATGCTCAAGCACCGGGGGCTGGGCAACGTCGATTTCAAGCTGGGTATCCCCATGGTGGCCGGAGCCTTGCCGGCGGTTTTCCTGGCCGAGTCGCTGAACAGCGCGCTCGAATCGGCCGGGCAGGTGGGCAACGTTATTCCCGGCATCTACATAGCGGTGCTGCTGCTGCTGGGTTCCTTCCTGGTTTACGATTACTGCAAAACCCGCCGGACTGCCGACAGACCAGAAGGCGGCGGCGAGGCAGTATCCACTGCCGGGCTGTCCCGGCGGGTGCAGGCGCTGCGGATTCCGCCCCACTCGCTTAAACTGCCCGGCTTGCCGGCCCGCTCAACCTACATTGCCCTTAACGTTTCGGGCATTGAGCGTATCTCCGTTTTCGTGCCGCTGCTGATAGGGTTTGGCGTTGGCTTCTTTGCCGGTTTGCTGGGGGCCGGCGGCGGCTTTATCCTGATGCCGGCGCTGGTCTTTGTGCTGGGCATACCTACGACGGTAGCCATTGGCACCGACCTGTTCCAGGTAATTATCACCGGCTCCTGGGGAACGCTGCTCTATGCCATGAGCAACAGCGTGGACCCGTTAATGGCGTTGATTATCCTGGCGGCGGCATCGGCGGGTTCGCAAATCGGCGCTACGGCTACCCGGTTCGTGGACGCCGGACGCATCCGCATCCTCTACGGAATAACCGTCCTCAGCGGCGCTCTGGCCATTGGCATGGGGCAGCTGGCCAGGACGGTAAGCGGGCTGTCTGCGCTGGGCAGTTGGGACGATTGGGTGCTGCTGGGCATACCCGGGCTGATGTGCCTGGTGATAACCGCCCTGATGCTGCGGGCGGCCTGGCAAAAGGTTCGGGGATAAGTACAATGGACGCCGCTCATCGGCGAAGGCTGTGGTTGATATAATGCGATTCCATAGCGCTGGCAGCAGGAAATGGCAGCGGCGCCATGCCTGAACCCTCTTTCGCCTTTCAGCTTCGTTACCGGGACGGCAGCGCCCGGGCCGGACGGCTGGTTACGCCCCACGGCGTGGTCGATACGCCGGTATTTATGCCGGTGGCTACCCAGGCCACCGTTAAAACACTGACCCCCGATGAGGTGGTGTCTCTGGGGGCGCAGATGGTGCTGGGCAATGCCTACCACCTCTATTTGCGGCCGGGGGTGATGACCATAAACGAGCTGGGCGGTCTGCACCGGTTTATGGGCTGGCGGCAGCCCATCCTCACCGACAGCGGCGGCTTTCAGGCCTTCAGCATGGGCGCCTTTCGGCAGGTTAACGACGACCAGATAACCTTTCGCTCCCACATTGACGGCAGCGAGCATCGTTTCACCCCCGAGTTGGCGGTCAGCAACCAGCAGAAGTTGGGCGCTGATATTATCATGTGTCTGGACCAGTGCATTGGCTACGGCGCCGACCGGGCGGCGGTGGCGCAAGCTATGGAACGCACCCACCGCTGGGCTGACCGCTGCTACCAGGCGCATTACCGGAACCAGGCCGGCCCCCTGGCTACGGGCCGGCAGGCCCTGTTTGGCATCGTCCAGGGAGGAACCTTTCCCGACTTGAGGCGGCAGTCGGCGGAATACATTTCCGCCCGGCCCTTTCCCGGCTATGCGGTGGGCGGCCTGGCCGTGGGCGAAGCCAAGGAGCAAATGTATGAGATTACTTCGCTGGTAACCGAAATATTGCCGGCCGACAAGCCGAGATACCTGATGGGCGTTGGCTCGCCGGAGGACCTGGTGGAAGGGGTGGCCCAAGGCATCGACCTGTTCGATTGCGTGCTGCCGACCAGGGTGGCGCGTAACGGGGCCCTCTTTACGCCGTCGGGACGGGTCAATATCGCCAACCGCCGCTTTGCCCGGCAGCAGGCCCCGGTTGATGCGGACTGCGATTGCTATGCCTGCCGCAACTATACGGCGGCTTACCTGCGGCATTTGTTCCGGGCCGGCGAGTCGCTGGGGCTGCGCCTTGCCACTGTCCACAATCTGCGCTTCATTTTGCGGCTGATGTCCGACCTGCGCCGGGCCATCGTGGCCGGCCGTTTCGACCAGTTTCGCCGCAGTTTCCACCACGCCTACCGTCCCACCAACGAAGCAGTGCGGCAGGCGCAGAAAGCCAAATGGCTGGCCGCCCGGGGCGGTTAGAGCGCAATGGGTAAAGCCGGAGCGTCGGCTGACCGGCCGGCAGCCGTCAGCGATAAGTCATCAGAACCCGGCCTCTGCCCGCCGCCGGCGGGCTTGATAATTCTGCCGTTACCGGGAAGGTTATATGATACGAAGCTATCAGGGTAAAACCCCCAGGATTCACCCCACGGCCTGGGTCAGCGAGTTTGCCTATGTGGTGGGGGATGTGGAAATCGGGGCCTATTCCAGCGTTTGGCCCGGCACAGTCATCCGCGCCGATACCATTAAAATTACCCTGGGCGAGTATGTGAATATCCAGGATAACTGTGTGCTTCACGCTGACAGCGACGCCCTTTACGAGGATTACGTTACCCTGGGCCATGGCGTTACCAGCCATGCCCGGCACATCAAAACCCACTGCCTTATTGGTAACGGGGCGACCATCAACGACGGGGTGATTCTGGGGGAAAACTCAATTATTGCCAGCGGCGCGGTGGTGTTGGAACGGCAGGAATTCGGCCCGCGTTCCTTTGTGCTGGGGGTTCCCGCTGCCGCCCGGGAAGCGCCTACCGATGAACGCCATCACGCCATGATTAGACGCACTGCTGAGAGCTATGCGCGCAAAGCTCAGTTATTCCGGGAAGAGGGTCTGGGCGGCGTTGCAGTAGTTGGGGAAGCCTGACCCGGCAGGCTGCGCCCGCTTTCCGGTGGACGCCGGTTAGTGATTACCCGATGTTGACCGGTGTGGTGCGGCGTTGCCGTCCACTTTCTTTCAGCTTCTTTTGCCACCGGGCAGGTGTTGCAGTATCCTGGATTTAGCCGGTAAACACAGCCCGGTTATCCCCCGGCTACGGCCGGCACAATGCTTATCTCGTCGCCCGTAGCTGCGCTGGTCTCCAGCCCCTGAAGAAAACGGACGTCTTCTCCGTTCAGGTAGATGTTCACGAAGTAGCGAAGTTCCCCGTTCTCGTCAATCAGTCGTTCCTTAACGCCGGGGTATGCGGTTTCCAGGGCATCAATCATCCGGGACAGGGTGGCAGCTTCCAGCTCCACCTTGTCCTGGCCATTGGTCATGCGGCGCAGGGGCGTGGGAATGCGTACCGTGACAGGCATCTGAAGGGTTCCTCCTTAACTGCTCGCCGGGGGCTGGCAACTGAAATGTTATGCCGATTGGCAACGGCGGCTGCCGAAGCGTTCCACCATTGCAATGCCAGGATTCCCGGCCCGTAATTCCCGGCCCGTAATTCCCGGCATGGTTGCTATTTGGGCCGGGTTGTCGTCAATGAAAAGGGTATTCAGGGCAGCCTTGCTGGAGCCGCAACCGGCCGGGACCGGTTCAGCCTGGCTCCGCTTGCTGCAAGCAGGTTACCCTTGCAGCACATCGCCGCTAATCGGGTCAACCCGCACGCCGGTGGAATTCACCCATTGCAGGCCCCGTTCAATCTCCTCTTTTTCCCCGTCCAGTTCCAGAATGACCCAACCCAGGGATTCCCGCACGTCAGCCCGGCGGATATTGGTAACCAGGTGAAAATCGCGGCCCAGCTGGTAAATTATCGGTTCCTTAACCAGATCTCCTTCGAAAGTAAACCTTACCCGCTGCCTGTCCATCTCTCCCTTCTTCCTCGATGCATCCTCCAGCCGCTGCCGGACCGCCGGAAACAGTAAAACCTGGAGGCAACCACCCGGCCGGGCGCCTCCCGATTGCTAGCCGGCCGGCGCAGTGGCGCGTCCTTCCAATGCCTCTTCAAAAGAACTCAGCGTCGGCTTCACCAGCATAGGGTTAACCACGTCTTCCACCGCTTCCTGGGTCTTCAGGCCGTTGCCGGTAATATAGGCCACAGTCAGCTCGTCGGTTTTAATGGCGCCGCTCTCTGCCAGGCGTTTAAGGCCGGAAATAGTAACGCCGCCGGCGGTTTCGGTAAAAATGCCCTCGGTTTCGGCCAGCAGCTTAATGCCCTTCACCACCTCTTTTTCCGGCACAGCATAGGCGCTTCCGTCGGAAGCATTGATTACCCGCAGCGCATAGATGCCGTCTGCCGGGTTGCCGATGGCCAGGGACTTGGCGATGCTGTCAGGGCGTACCGGCCGGACATGCTTCTGGCCGTCGGCCCAGGCGTTAACGATGGGGGAACAGCCGGCGGCCTGGGTCATATGCATTCTGGTAGTTACCGCTGGGTGATGCACCGTATTCTGGTCAGGCCCGAAAGTCATTGCCGCAACGCCTTCCAGCAGACCCAGGCAGGCCAGTTCGTTAAACCCTTTCCAGATTTTGGTGAACATGGCGCCGGAAGCTGCAGGAATGACCACGTGGTCGGGCAGCCGCCAGTCCAGTTGCTCCGCGACCTCATAGCCCAGGGTTTTGCTGCCTTCGGCGTAATAGGGGCGCATATTGATGTTAACGAAAGCCCAGGGGTAGTTATCCCCCACCTCGCTGCACAGGCGGTTCACCTCGTCGTAGGTGCCATCCACAGCTACCATGGTAGGGCCATAAACTGCCGCCCCGATTACCTTGCCCCGCTCCAGGTTGGAGGGGATAAAGACTACGGAATGCATACCGGCCCGGGCGGCGTGGGCGGCTACACTGCAAGCCAGGTTGCCGGTAGAGGCGCAGGCAATGGTCTCAAACCCGAACTCCACCGCCTTGGTGGCTGCCACTGAAACTACCCGGTCCTTAAAGGAAAAAGAGGGGTTAACGCTGTCGTTCTTGATATACAGGTTGCGCAGCCCCAGCCGCCGGCCCAGGTTGCGCGCCTTGAGCAAGGGGGTATAGCCGGCCATAATATCCACCGGGTCATTGCCGCTGGCCGGCAGCAGGTCATGGTAACGCCAAATGCTCAGCGGCCCGGCGGCGATACGCTCCCGGCTAACCACTTCCGAAATGGTGGCATAATCATACACCACTTCCAGCGGGCCAAAGCAAAAATCACAGACATTGAGGGCCTCCGCCGGGTATTCCCGGCTGCATTCGCGACACCTCAACCCACTTACAAAAGCCACTATCGCCGATACCTCCAACTACAGGTATGGCGCCTGCCCCGGCAACTCCTCAACCCACCGGACATAAAAAAACCGTCGCGCCAACAGGGGGCAGACAGCTTGATACTATCAAAGCGCCGGTAAGTTGTCAACCGAACCCCGTCCGTTCCGGTGGCGGCTAACCGGCCGGTTCCGCACCCTAGAGCAGGGCAAAAGACATAAGCCAAGGGGGCTTAACAGCAGCCTTCCCGATGACGGTCAGCTGCCGAGTGTTTGCCCCTTCGGCGTGGCAGCCGTTATACTGCCGGCGAAGTACTGGTCTTTGTCGAGGGTTGCAATGTCGATGCTCTACCCGGACTTTACCGCCGGCGTCAAGGAAGTGGATTTGGGGCCGGCAGAGTCCTTTACCGAATTCCCCGCCGCTATTGGGCTGGAAGGCGGCGATTTCTATCTGGCCAAAGGGAAAGACGGGGTTTTGCGGCTCCTCTCCTCCTTGTGTCCCCATAGCTGGGGTACGGTTTACCTGGAGTAAAAGAAGCTATTGATTCACGACCACTTTTTTCGTATCTGAAATACCCTCATTTCAGGCCAATATGCCATTTTTGCCATTCCTTCTGCCATTCCCTACTCTTCCTCCACTGAAAAATTCTTCCATATCTCTCCAGAACGCTCAATAGCCGCCCTTTGCACCCCCGGCGCCACATGCGAATATAAATCCGCCGTTATCGAAATGGAAGAATGTCCCAGCCGCTCCTGTACCACCTTCAGGTGTACCCCCTGCTGCAACAGCAGACTGGCATGCATATGCCGTAAGTCATGCAGCCGGATTCCCTTAAACCCGGCACGCCGCGCCGCCCTCGTAAACAATAAAGTCATCCGCTCCGGATTGAACACACCACCATCCCGCTGGAGAAATATATGACCACTCCCGGACCAACCGCCAGCACCCCATAATTCTTCCAGAATCGCCATGCTCTCCCGACCCAGAGCCACCACCCGACCCCGACCACTCTTCGGCTCAGCAATATCCAGCTGACCATCCACCAACGCCACCCGGCGCTGCACCGAAAGAGAACAACCCGGCCAATCAATATCCCGCCATTGCAGACCGGCCAATTCACCCCGCCTGATCCCGGTCTGCGCCGCGAACATGAACATCAGCCGATCCTTCCGGCGGGACAGCCGCCCCAGAATCGCTCTCAATTCCTCCAGGGTAACCAGCCGCATCTCCCGCCGATCCTCCCGAGGCACCTGTACCAATCCCATCACACCGCGCCGGATATACCCCATCCGCGCGGCATCGCCCAACGCCGACTGCAGAACTCTATGAACACCCCTGACTGATCGATTGCTCAAAGGGCGACCACCAATAGTCCCGACTCGCAGCAATTCGCCTTCCATCCCCTGTATCTGACGACCGGTCAGACGATCCAGCATTACCTTTCCCAATCGTGGAATTACATATAACTTCAACATCGTCCGATAGTAAGCCAGGGTTACCGCCCGGACCTTCAACGGGGCATAATCCCTGAGCCAAAGCTCCAGATAATCCTCCAAGGCCACCCGGCGATGAACAACCGCCTCATCCCGGCCCACCTCATCCAGCATCTCCCTGAGCCGACGCTGGGCATCCGCACGACTGCCCCGAACCGTCTCGGATCGATACTTTTTCTTGCCGTCAACCGGACTGACGCCCAGATATACCTGCACGGTAAAACGGTCCCGCTGCCCCGACCGCTGACGAATAGTCCCAGTCGCCATTCAGCCCCCCGGCAAAACCCGGCGCCGGGTCTTTAAACCCGGCGCTCCGGCTGATCCGTAAACTTTGCCCCGAAAACCTGTTGCACAATAGTTCTGACAACAGTTCTGACAATCTTACCACCAGTGATAAACCCGGAGAAATCCAATCCGGCAACGGAGACCAGAACATGATTACCAAATCAATGAAAATCCTGGAACTGACCCATAACCAACCCATCAGGGAAATAGTCATTGCGACCATCAAGAAATACCGGAAGGAATCCCATCCCATCGCCAAGGCCGCCGCCGAACTTGATATTGCCCAGGCATCCCTATACCGCTGGTGCGAAATACTCGACATCGACTACCCGAACCTGATCCGAACCAAAACCGCCAACCGGCCCGAGTAATCCTGGATACCCATCAGCCAACCGAAAGGAGCAGCCATGACCCCCGATTCCCTCACGGCCTTCCTCATACAACACTTCGGAGACGAGCGAGCCCTCCTGATCAAGGATCCGAAATCCGACACCGGCATCCGCCCCTGGAGCAGGAAGGACACCCAGAACATTATCGACTGGATTGCCAAAGACAACGTTTCCCGGTCGGAAATCCAGATTGTCAACCCGAGAGTGGCTTACGACATCAAGGAAACTGCCAGGATCATCGGCGTAAACGTCCAGACTGTCCGCGCCTGGCTCTACCGGAGCGCAACCCCCCTGCCTCATTTCCGGGAAAACCGACGCGTCATCATTCCGCACCACACCCTGATCGACTGGCTCAGCGACGAAACCATGCGCTACACCGAACAGTCGGACAACCTCCGGGACGGCACTTCGGTAAACACCCGCGCCGTCCTGACATGAATTCCAGGCAAGGTCATCAACCTATGACACTAATCGCCCAACCGGCAACAAAACGTCCCAAGCCCTGGCCTCACCAAGTCAGAGCCGCCGCATTCCTCCGGGATAAACCCGGCGCAATGCTCGCCCTGCCCATGGGCCTGGGCAAATCCCGCTGCGCCATCGACCTGATCGAAGTCAATCAATACCAGTATTCCCTGATCATCGCCCCCCTGTCGGTGGTCGATTACGTCTGGCCGGACCAGATTAAAGCCCACGCCCAACACAATTACCGCATCGCAGCTTTAGGCTCCCGATTCAAGAACGCCAACGCCAAAGCGGACTATGCTTCCCGGCAGCTGCAAATCGCCCACGCCGCCCAACAACCAATCATCGTGATTGCCAACTACGAAGCCAGCCGCTCCCCCCGATTGGCAGACTGGCTGACCCGACAGCGATGGGAATGCCTGATACTGGACGAAAGCCATCGCATCAAAAGCCACGATTCCCGGACTTCCCGCTGGATCGCCGGCATGGCCCGTTCCATACCCCGCCGACTGGCCCTGACCGGCACTCCCATGCCCCATTCGCCGCTGGATCTCTTCGGTCAGTTCCGCGCCATCGCTCCGGAAGTCTTCGGCATTAACTTCCAGCAGTTCCGGGACTACTACGCCATTATGCGGGAAATAAACGTCGAAGAACGCGACGGCAACGGGAAAATCGCCTACCGGACCATCAAGACCATCGATGGCTACCGGAACCAGGACGAACTGAACCGGAAGTTCTACGACAAAGCATTTCTGGCCGACCCCGGCGAATCGCTGGACCTGCCCGCAACCACCAGCGCCATTATCCGGGTCCATCTGTCCCCGACCGCGCAGCGGCTGCACGACCAGCTGTCCAAAGAGTTCATCGCCGAAATGGCCTCCGGCCAGGTTATCTCCGCGACCAACGCCCTGACCAAACTGCTGAGGATGCACCAGATTACCTCCGGCCATGCCCGGACCGATGATGATCAACTGACCAGAGTCGATTCGGCCAAAGCCAACGCCCTGACCGACATCCTGGGAAGCCTGCCGGAGGACGCACCGATTGTAATCTTCGCCCGGTTCATCGAGGACCTGAATACCATCCGGCAGATTGCCGTAAAAGCAGGGCGCCGCGCCTGCGAAATCTCCGGGCGGCGCAAGGAACTGGAACAGTGGAACGAAAAGGGCGGCGTACTCGCCGTACAGATTCAAACCGGCTCCGTCGGTATTGACCTGACCAAATCCCGCTACGCCATCTACTACTCCCACGGCTACAGCCTGGGGGATTACCTGCAGAGCATGGCCCGGGTTCACCGCCCCGGACAGACCCGCACCGTTTCCTATCTGCATATCATCGCCGCCAACTCGGTGGATGAAACCATCATGCAGGCCCTATCCAGAAAACAGGAGGTGATTGACACCATTCTCAAGTCCCGCACCCTGAACACCCAACAAAAGGAGGCAGCGCCCCAACCATGACCACTACTACGACCACGCCAGCCGACCCGGTACAGAAACTGGTGGACCTGACCCGTGAAAAACGGGAACTGGAAGACCGGCTGCAGCAGGTCGTACAGGAACTGACCGCCCGGGAATCCCAGGTGCTGGATCTCTTCGCGCATAACGGCTATACCCGTATTTCGACCAAAGACGGCGCAACCGCCTACCTGTCCCGGTCCTTATACGCCCGCCTCAACCGGGACGAAAACGACAGCCACGAAAGCGCGCACCAAGCTCTGACCGAGCATGACCTGGAATACCTGGTAAAACCCACAGTAAACCTCAATTCCCTGAAAGCCTGGGTACGACAGATGGAACGGGACGGAACGCCGATACCCGAAGGACTGCAACCCTGGATCAAGACATCCGAGATTTTCAAAGTGAAGGTGAAACTGTGATGACTACACCCCGCGGCCGCGGCCGCCGGGCCAACCGCCCGGAACAATCAACCCAAACCCAAACCGAAACAGAGGAGCAAACCATGGCCAGCATGTTCACCCCGGAAGACCCCGAAGGGGTCAGCGCCCCCGAATCCGGAACCCCAACCCCGGCGGACGAAACCGCCCAGCCGCCGGCAACGACGGTAGCCTCCCGGTACTACGCCTTCCAGGTCAGCGAAGCGGAGGTTCAGCGCCGGGCCGAAATCTTCGCCGCCAACCTGAAGAACGAGCCCATCTCCCAGTGGGATCTCCCTAGGGTTACCCAGCCGGCCGGCGAAATCCCCCAATGGCGGGCTACTTCCCAGGACGGCTCCGTCGAGTACGTTAGCTCCGTTGCCGGAATCATCCTGAACTACACTTCCCCCCGGGCCTACTGGCCCAGCCGCTACGGCGTCGGCGCCGGCACCCCCCCGACCTGTTCGAGCCCCGACGGGGTAACCGGCTATTCCACCCAGGAAGCCAATCTGGGCGGAGACTGCGCTGCGTGCCCCATGAACCAATGGGGCTCGGACCCCGAGACCAATGCCAAGGCCTGCAAGGAAAAGCGGCTGGTCTTCATCCTGGAAAAGGACAAGCTGCTGCCGACCATCATCCAGGTCCCGGCAACTTCCCTCCAGAGCTTCCGCGGCTACATGCTCCATCTCTCCACCGGGGATGACCCGGTAATGTACAGCGAAGTAGAAACCGAGTTCACCCTCCACCCGGTGGAAAAGGGCAGCAGCAAGTACCTGCAGGTCGCCCTGAAACAGGGCGCCCGCCTGAATGAGGCGGAAATCCAGCGGGTGCAGGCCTTCAGCCAGCACTTCGTCCACCACCTCTCCAAGACGGAGCTATCCCCGGACGTCGACCTCCCCCAGCTGAAAAGCCCGGCAGCCGCCGAATAACCCCCGGGGGAACCGGCGGAAACCCCGAAAGCCCCGGGCTTTATTGCCCGGGGCGGAACCTCAATCCCTGCCGAAAAGAGAAAATCGCTATGACGCCGAGTGAATTCCTGACCATGCTCTGGGGCAATCCGCCCCCGGGACCGGTACTGATCTGGACGCTGCCAGGACGCAAATCCACCTGGTACTCCCGTTTTAACAACATCGACCAGGACCTCCGGCATCGGCAGAACCAGGAGATCTATACCGGCGTCGGCATCCCCCGGAAAGACCTCAAGCTGACTTCCTTCACCCGGGCCAAAACTCCGGACATCGCAGCCCTGGCCGGACTGTGGGCCGACATCGACATCGCCCACCCGCTCCACAAAAAAAGCAACCTGCCCCCCAATGTCGAAGAAGCCATCGACTGCCTGAAAGAACTCCCCATGGAACCCTCCATCATCATCCATTCGGGGCACGGCATCCAGGCATGGTGGCTCTTTGAACAGCCCTGGCAGTTCCAGGAACCTGACGACAACTACAACGCCCAGACCCTCACCCACTGGTGGCAGAACGAAATCGCCCAATGCTTCGGCAAACGCCACTACACGGTGGACTCGGTATTCGACCTGGCCCGCGTCATGCGCCTGCCCGGCACGATCAACCGGAAGGACCCGGAAGACCCCAAAGAGGTAACCACGATCCGGGTCGGCGAACACCGCTGCGATCCCCAGGAACTGCTCCGCCAGATTCCCCCCCAGTTCACCGCGCAGATCACCCCGCCCAAAACGGCCGACGGCCGGCCCATTCCCGGCGGAATCACCCTCCGGCTCAACCCCAACGCCGAGCCGCCCAACCGGAAGTTCATCGCCCTGATTGCCAACGACACCAAGTTCCGGAATACCTGGAACAACAAACGGGGCGACTTCAAGGATCAATCACCTTCATCCTACGACATGTCCCTCGCCAGCACAGCGGCTCGCGCCGGCTGGGAGGACCAGGAAATCGCCGACCTGCTGATCGCCTTCCGCCGGCAGCACGGCTTCGACCTGAAACTCCGGGAGAACTACTACTCCCAGACTATCCGCAACGCACGCGCGCCCATTGAACACTTGGAAGCCCGGCAGAACCTCATGGAAGCCAGCGAATCCCAACCGGAAGACCTCAGAGAGGTCCTCTACGAAAACCTCTCCACTCTCTTCGGAATCAGAATCAGGGAGATTACCAAGTTCGTCCAGGATCCGCCGGAATACTACCTGTCCACCGACAAGGGAGACATCACTCTGGGACCGATCAACTCCATCACCAACCGGACCACCTTCATCAACCTGGTCGCCGCCGCCACCGGGGTGATGATCAACAAGGACAAAACCGGCAACTGGACCGAAACGGTCCAGAGCATCCTGGACAGCGTGGTAGAAAAGAGTATCGGCAACGCCAGCCACCCGGCAACCCAGATCACCGAATGGCTGACCGGCTACTTCGCCGAAAGACCCCCGGCGGAAATCCCCAAAGAGACCCACGCCGCCAGCGACCGACCCTTTATCGCCGACGGCCGGATCAGTATCTACCTGAACGACCTGACCAACTGGATCGCCAAGCGGCAGGACAAAAGCGTCAACCCCCGACAGATCAGCAAATGGCTCCGGATGATCCACGCCGAACCCCGGACCATTTCAATCAAGATCAAGGGAAATCCTACCACCCGCCACACCTGGCAGCTCAGCGAATCCTACCGGATCAACACCGACCAGGAGCAACCGCAATGACCACCACCGAATACATCAACTACCCGGAACACGCCGTCATCGGCCCGCCGGGCTGCGGCAAAACCACCTGGCTCGCCAACGAGATCCGAAAAGCCGTAGAACAAGGAGATACCGTCTCAGTAACATCCCTGACCCGCGCCGCCGCCCATGAAGTGGCCGGCCGGGACCTGCCCATCCCCGAAGAACAGATCGGCACCCTCCATTCCCATTGCGCCCGCAGCCTGAGCGGCCCCAATATCGCCCAGGATAAACACTGGATCGCCGTCTGGAACACCGAATACCCTAACATGGCCCTCACTCCCGGCGCCAATACCGCCAACCACATCAACGGCGACGCCTTCGACCAGAGCAGCGACTCCGACGGCGACCAGCTGATGGCCGAATACCAGACGGCCCGCGCCCATATGCAAACCGAAAACCTGTCCGAACCGGCTCAGGCCTTCGCCGAAGCCTGGGAGGACTTCAAGCGCCAAAACGACCTCGTCGACTATACCGACCTGATTCAACTGGCTCTGGAAAACGTGCCGACTGCGCCGGGCAGTCCCGACGTCATGATGGTCGACGAAGCCCAAGACCTGAACCTGCTGGAAATCACCCTGATCCGGAAATGGGCCGCCCAGGCCGGAACCATGATCGCCGTCGGCGACCCGGATCAGGCCATCTACCAGTGGCGGGGCGCCGACCCCTTCGCCTTCACCCGCAACCTGCGCAACGAAGTGAAACGCCGAATACTCTCCCAGAGCTACCGCGTCCCCAGGAAAATCCACCGCTTCGCCATGGACTGGATCAACCGGATTGAAAACCGCCAGCCGGTTAAATACGAACCCACCCAGGTAGAGGGGGAAATCCGCTGCATCAGCGGCACCTACGAAACTCCCGATACCATAATGGACGACATCGAGACCTATATCGCCCGGGATAAAACCGTAATGATCCTCACCTCCTGCGGCTATATGCTGGAACCGATGCTGGAACTGCTCAAAGAGCAGGCCTGGCCCTTCGCCAATCCCCATCGTCGCTCCAACGGAGCCTGGAACCCCATGCCCCAGCGCCGGGGCTCAATCTCCACCGCTGCGCGACTGCTCTCCTTTATCCGGCTGCAGGAAGAAGGACTGTGGACCGCCCAGGACGTGAAACAATGGACCGACCTGATCACCGCCAAAGACAACATCAACCACGGCAGTAAAACGCTGATCCCCCAACTGCAGAACGAAGCCGAGGACTCCGGGATCAGCTGGGAAGACATCTACCGGATCTTTCCGGAAACGACGGTGGAGGCCGCCCTCACCGGCGACCTGACCTGGCTGGACCAACGGCTTACCGCCAAATACCATCGAACCGCCCGATTTCCGCTGGACATCCTGCAAAAACGCGGCCCCGACGTACTCCGGAAACCGCCCCTGATTCAGCCCGGCACCATCCATTCGGTCAAGGGCGCCGAAGCGGACGTCGTTTACATCTTCCCCGACATCAGCCACGCCGCCAGCGAAGAATGGAACGGCGACTACGACCGCCAGGCGGCAATCTACCGACTGTTCTACGTCGGCATCACCCGCGCCCGGGAAACCCTGGTAATCTGCCAGCCCGCCAGCGCGAACAACGTACCCCTCCATACCTGACGAAACCCGACCGCCGGGATGAAAACAAGCAATGAAAGCAATATCAATAATGCAGCCCTGGGCTACCCTAACGGCCGACGGAGTAAAAACCCGTCAGACCCTCCGCTGGGGCCCACCGCCGGAACTGACCGGACAAACCATCGCCATCCACGCCAGCCAGAACATTATCTACTATCGCCGGCTGATCGGCCGCCCCGCCTGGGAATATCTCAGAAAGACCTACGGCAAGCGATGGGGCAAAGAGATGCCTACCGGCGCCTTCATCGCCACCGCCACCCTGACCCGGGCCTTCCAGGTAGCCGAAGTCCGCGACAATCTGGTAATCCCCAGAGACAATTCCACGCCCCTGCCGGTGGATCACTACACTCAATACCGACCCGGCGAGTTCATCTGGATGCTCAATGATATAAAACCGTTCCCCGAACCCATCCCGGCCAAAGGCCGCCCCCACCTGTGGGAATGGAACCCGCCCATATCCTAAAGAAAGAGACAACCAAAAAAACTACAATCAACCGGAACAACCACCCCGACCCGGGGACGGGAAGGACTTTCTGATGCCGTCAACCGACACGCCATGCCCCGAAGCAATAATTAACCGGGACCTGGAAATCGAACCGGACAAAGCGGAACCGGAAAACTCCGCGCCGCCAGCCGACAAGCTGGAACTGATCGCCTACCTGGTAGCAAGGTGCACCCGCTGCCCGCTCCATAAAACCCGCAACCGGGCAGTGCCGGGAATCGGCCCGGAAAACGCCCGGATCATGTTCATCGCCGAAGGCCCCGGCGAAAACGAGGACCAGCAGGGAGAACCCTTCGTCGGCGCCGCCGGCAAATTCCTCGACGAACTCCTGGAATCCGCCGGGCTCAGCCGGGACGAAATCTACATCACCAACATGATCAAGTGCCGCACCCCGGACAACCGGGATCCCAAACCCGAAGAAATCCGGGCTTGCAATACCCATCTGACCGGCCAGATCAACGCTGTCGACCCGGAACTGATCGTAACCCTGGGCCGATTCTCCCTGCAGCGGTTTATTCCCGGCGCCAGAATCGGCGAAGTCCAGGGCGCCATCCGCCGTATCGGCGGACGCAACATCCTGCCCATCATGCACCCTGCTGCCGGACTGCGCCGGTCCGCCTACCGCTATACCATCCAGCAGCACTTCAACAATATCCTGCTCCTGCTGGAACAGGCCCGCATCAATCCGCCTCTGGACGAACCGATGCCCGGCGCGGCGCAAGCCCAGGCGCCGAAAGCCGGCGCAGGCAAGAAACCACGCAAAACGGCTCCCCTGCAACAGACCCAACTATTCCTCCAGTAAGGAACCGCCAGATGAAAGAAAATATTTACCCTGAATTCAGCCGGAACGCCCTGACCGTACTGGCCCGCCGTTACCTGAAAAAGGGACCGGACAATAAACCGATGGAAACCCCGGAAGACCTGCTGCGACGGGTGGCCCACAACGTAGCCCAGGCGGAACTGAACTATTCCGACGACCCCGGCAGCGCCGCAACCGCCGAAGCCGACTTCTACTACCTGATGCGCAGTCTCAGATTCCTGCCCAACTCGCCAACCTTGATGAACGCCGGACGCGAACTGCAGCAGCTTTCCGCCTGCTTCGTGCTGCCAGTAGCCGACTCGCTGGACTCCATCTTTCAGGGAATCAAGGAAACCGCCACCATTCACAAAAGCGGAGGCGGCACCGGTTTCGACTTCTCCCAAATACGTCCCCAGGGAGATTCGGTAGGATCCACTGGCGGCATCGCCTCCGGCCCGGTCAGTTTCATGACCGCCTACGACCGCGCCACCGAAGTGGTCAAGCAGGGCGGCACCCGCCGCGGCGCCAACATGGCCATCATGTCCGTCAGCCATCCCGACATCATAAAGTTCATCCGGATGAAACAGGATCCTGAAACCATGCAGAACTTCAACATCAGCGTGGGCGTACCCGACGCCTTCATGGAAGCCGTCATTCGGCGGGGAAAATGGACTCTGGTCAACCCCAGAAACCGGCAGCCGGTCAACGAAATAGCAGCAGAAACCATCTTCCAAACCATCGTCGAATGCGCCTGGGAAACGGGAGATCCCGGCCTGGTCTTCTTCGACCGGATCAACGAAAACCACCCCAACGGACACCTGGGCGAAATCACCGCTACCAACCCCTGCGGCGAACAGCCGCTGCTGGACTACGAGTCCTGCAACCTGGGTTCCATCAACCTGGCGCGCATGCTGAACGAAACCGGGGACGACATCGACTGGGAACTCCTGAACGAAACCGTCGCCGCCGCCGTCCACTTCCTGGACAATGTAATCGACATGAGCCAATACCCGATCAGGGAGATTGCGGAACGAGCCAGAAACACCCGCCGCATCGGCCTGGGCGTAATGGGCTTCGCCGACCTGCTGATCTCCCTCAATATCCGCTACGACTCAGAGCCGGCCCGAACCCTGGCCGACCGGATAATGCAGCAGATCCGGAACGAAGCCCATAGCGCCGGCAGAAAACTGGCCGAAACAAGGGGACCCTACCCCGAATGGGCCCAGGCCCAGGAATGGAACCGCATCAACCGGCCCCACCTGGCAACGGGAAAACCGGTCCGACACACTCAGCCCACTACCATCGCCCCCACCGGAACCATCAGCATCATCGCCGGCTGCTCCAGCGGCATTGAACCATTGTTCGCCCTGGCCTATACCCGCAACGTAATGGACAACGACCGACTGCCGGAACTCAACGAACAGTTCCGCCAGGCGCTGTACGCCGCCGGCTACGACGAAAAACATCCCGAAGTCCGGACAGCGCTGGCAACCGGCAGCGCGGCCAATACCCAACTGCCCCGGAACATCCGGGAGATCTTCCGGGTCAGCCACGACATCGACGTGGACGCCCACATCCGGATGCAGGCAGCATGGCAAAAACACTGCGACAACGCAGTGAGTAAAACCATCAACCTGCCGGGGAACGCTGACCGGGAAGCCGTGGCTGCCGCCTACCTGCAGGCCTACCGGAGCGGCTGCAAGGGCATCACCATCTACCGGGACGGCAGCAAGGCGAACCAGGTATTGGCAACCAACGCCGGAACGGAAGTGAAGCCCCCGGCGGAGCAGCCAGGACCGGCGCCCCGACCCAGGCCCCGGCTGAACTATGGCGAAACCCGCCGTCTGCAAACCGGACACGGCAGCGTCTATGTAACCATCAACACCGACCCGGCAGGCCGGCCCTTTGAGGTCTTCACCAACGCCGGCAAGGCCGGCGGCTGCGATTCCGCCTACCTGGAAGCCATCGCCCGGCTGATCTCCATCCAGCTGCGCGCCGGCATCAAGCCCGACTGGATTATCCAGGAACTCCAGGGCATCACCTGCTGCCCCGCTTGGGACGAAGGCCAACTGATCCAGTCCACCCCCGACGCCATCGCCAAAGCCATCCAACTGTTCATCAACCCGGCAGAATCCCGCTTCCCCGCAGCCTGGCAGCCTAACCTGAACCTGGAACCTCCCCATACCGACAATCACCGAGCCCGATGCCCCGACTGCAACGCGCCGGTCATCCACGCCGAGGGATGCAGCAGCTGCACCAACGCCGAGTGCGGCTGGAACCGCTGCAGTTGACTACCCAATGAAACAACCGGAAAAACGCAAGCAATATCAAATATCAGGCTGCAAGTTGCACGATAATTGTCTCACCTGCCCTTACCCCATCTGCATTGAAGACCTGAAACCGGCCCAGGTCAGACAGATGATCCAGGCAGTCGAACTCCAGGAACCGATACAGGAGATCAACCAGCTCCGGAAACAGGGCATACCCTATGCCAAAGCCGTGGCGATCACCGCCGCCAAACTGGAGCTGAAGCACCCAAGCCAGCTCTACCGGAAACTGAAAAACTACCGGCGGAACCTGGAAAAACTCCGCGCAATACAATCAGGAATCAACCAAAACGAAAGACCAGGAGACTGAAACAATGCGACTGATCTGCGATAAAGACACCTTACTCGACGGCCTGCAAACCGCCGGACGCGCCCAGCCGGGCACGGCAAAAAACATGCCGATCCTGAGCACTACCCTGTTCGAAGCCAGAAACAACCGCCTCTACCTGACCGCTACCGACCTGCAGCTGACCATCCGCTGCCAGCTTCCCGCCAACGTGGACGCCAACGGATCCCTGGCGGTGCCCCACCGGATCATCACCGACCTGGTACACAACATTCCCGACGAATCCTGCGAACTGAACATCCCCGACGGGAACCACACCCTGCACTTCGCCTCGGAAACCACCAGAACGATGATCAACAGCGCCAACCCCGGAGATTATCCGCCCATCGCCGACATCGGGGATACCATCCCCTTGCTCTTTCCCGCCAAAACCCTGAGCCAGGCCGCCGCCCGGGTCGCCATCTGCGCCGACGCAAGCAATAACCGGCCTATTCTGGCCGGCGTAGCCATGCAGATCAAAAACAGCAGCTTCACCCTGGCCGCCACCGACGGACTCCGCCTGGCCACTCACGAAGGACAACTGCTTACTCCCGCCGAAGAACCGGTGGAAATAGTCATCCCCCTCCGGGCGATAAAGGAAATGATCCGGCACCATTACGAGGACGAAGATGAAATCACGATCCACGTAAACCGGGATCGGCACTTTGCCGCCTTCCGCACCCGGATGAAAACGGAACAGGCCGCCGCCGAAGTGCTGACCCAGCTGATTCAGGGAACTTACCCCCAGTATCAGGAAATAATCCCGACCAAGGCAACCACGGAAATCGCCCTGAACCCCGACAGCCTGAAGACGGCAATCAAATGCGCCGGCATTTTCACCGATGAGGAAAGCCCCCAGCTCCAACTGGAAGTGGAAACGAACCCCAACGCGCCCAGGCTGACCATCAGCGGACAGTCGGAATCCAACGGCAGCAGTTGCAACGAAATCCAGCCGGACCAGATTCTGGCCGCCGAAGGAGAACCGATCAGCATCGCCTTCAGTCGGAAATACCTGCTGGAAGCGGTAAACAGCATCGGAGACCAGGAAGCGACCATCCGGCTGAACAGCCCCACGGAGCCGGCGCTGTTCCGGATTCGGGGCTCCGAAGATTACCACCACGTGGTAATGCCCATGTTCAACAAGCCACCGGAAGAATAACCGACCAGCCGGAAAGAGAAACCACCGAAAGGAAGAGCAGCTTTGTCGCTGCTCTTTTTTAATGCAAGGGAGTAAAAAGAAAATGCCATGCCGCCGACCCCAGCCCACCGGCTGATCTCCGAATCCGAACTGCAGGAAACGGTTCTCAGGATTTTCACGGCACACCATTACCTGACCTGCCACATATCCGATTCCCGGAGGCAGATCCGACCGGCATCCGGCGCCCGACTGATTGGGGATGCTCTGGTAAAAGGCTATCCCGACCTGACCCTGGTCAGGGACCGCACGGTTATCTGGGCGGAACTGAAAACGGAGAGAACCAGGCCGACGGCGGAGCAGACAGACTGGCTGAACGCCCTGCCGCCGCATCAGGCCTATCTCTGGCGGCCTTCGGACCTGGACATCATCCTACAGATTGCGGAGACCGGGCACCCGACCGACGGTCGGACCTGCTGGGAGTGTGAACGAAGAGCGGAACACGAAAGGAGAAAGCGGGGGAGAAACCGACGGGCATGACCCCCCGAAACCACGCAGCCGGAGCCCTCTGCCGGCAAAAAATAGCGATTTCCCCTTACGTGAGGGAAAAACAGGGGGTATAAAATTTTGCATTAGATCCCGCTATTTCGTTAAATCGTTAAATGTTCTAATTTCAGACGATGAATTTATATCTGAAAAAGGGGGAAATTAGAACGGAATTCATTTAACGAGAAAAATCGCTTCGTTAAATGGTTAAATATCCCTATATCTGCCGCGACCCTGTAGTGAATTCGTAGATACTCAAATCTTTCCCATGTAAGGGAAAAGGCCGGATTTTGCCCGGAAGGTGGGCCGGTTTCGTAATTTTCAGCGCCCCAAAAAGGGCTGAAATGGACAAAATGCCTGCCGATCGCAAGCATAAATGCCCCCAAAAGTGTGGCGCCGGCGGCCCGCCGACGGCAGTCCGGAAAGCCCGGCAAAAGGGGCGGAGTCAAGGCCGTCCGGGTCCCAAAAACCCCGTCCGGCAGGCCAGGATCCCATGCGCTCCGAGGTCGAAAAACGCGCTCCCGCATCAGCCGGAAAAGAAAACCCGGAGTCCCCCCAATCAGGTAAAACTAAAGCCCGGTGAGCGAAAAGCAGCGCAGCCCGAACTCCGGCAGGACGGGAAATATCCGAAAGAGAATTAACCCCCCGGAAAATGCGCCTGAGTGCCTGCTATACCATAATCCGGGATCGATTCCCCGATCACCCCGGGGGACACACCATGCCGGGCTGCCCGCAACGCAGCCGGCGCCACAGGAGAAACACCAATGAGCAAATCCTTTAACCAAAGTATCCTGATCGGCCGGGTCGGCCAGGAACCGGAAACCCGCTACACCGCCAGCGGATTACAGGTAGTCAACTTCAGCATGGCTACCGACCGCTACCAGCCCAACCGGGACCAAGCCCCGGTAACCGACTGGCACCGGATCTCCTGCTGGAGACAACTGGCCGAGAACGTCAGCAAATATGTTCACAAGGGAGACCTGGTAATGATCCGGGGCAGACTGCAGAACAACAACTACACCGACAGCAACGGAACCCAGCGCTACGGATACCAGATCATCGCCGACGATGTAATGTTCCTGCAGCCGAAGAACGGAAACCCGGTCGGCGCCGGGAATTCATCCCCGGTAAGCGATACACCATACGTGCCCGAAGAGCCTCATTACGGTTCCGAAGACGACCTGCCCTTCTGAAACCGGAAAAAGGAGGAATGACCGGACACGACATCCCGGCCACCGGAACCCGAACCCACCACACTTTCAGATCGGAGAAAAGAAACATCGATGCAAATTTCATGCACCCAACCAACCCTGCTGCAAGCCCTGAACATGGTGCTGCCCACTACCAGCAGCAAATCGCCCATGGTGATCACCCGCAACGTGCTGCTGGAAGCCCGGGACGAACTGCTGACCCTGACCGCCAACAACGGCGACGTCAGCGCGATAAACGAACTGCCGGCCAAAGTCGACCGGCCCGGCGCCGCCACCGTCTCCGCCCGAACCCTGACCGACTACCTCAAAACCCTGCCCAAAGATATTCTCGTACTGAAAACCGAGCCGGAAAGCTCCATGCTCGCGCTGACCTGCGGAAAACACTCCGCGAAATTCAACACCATGAATCCGGGGCAGTTCATACCGGTCCCCCAACTCGGCGAACCGGCAACCGCCAGCATGTCCGCCGCCGATTTCCGGAAAGCGACCTACCGGGTGATCACCGCCGCGGCCGTCAAGGACAACGCCCGGCCCATTCTGAACGGCGTGAATATCAAGCTGGACGGCAACGACTTCACCTTTGCCGCCGCCGACGGTTTCCGGCTCTCCGTCCAGAGAGGCAAGCTCCTCACTCCCGCGGAACAGGAAATCAACGTAGTCGTTGACGCCACCACGATGAAACAATTCACTCAGCTGCTCTCCGACCAGGAACCGGCGGTAGAGATTGCCCTGGACCCGAAGCTGAAACTGATCCGGTTCAACCTGAGCAGCATGGAAGTAACTACCCGAATCATCCAGGGGGACTTCCCGGCCTACGAAAACCTGATTCCCGACTCCTGCAAAACCCGGAGTTTGTTCGAACTGGCGAACCTGCAGCGAGCAACCAACTGCACCGCATTGTTCGCCGCCAAAGAGAGCAACATCATCCGCCTGGAAGTATCGCCCAGGGAACCGGACGAAAAGGACGACCGCGCCGCCCTGCTGACGATGTACGCCAACGCCCCCGACGACGGGGACAACTGCCACTTTCAGGAAAGTATCCCGGCAATCGAGGGGCCGAAGACGAAAATCGCCTTCAACTGCCAGTATCTGCAGGACGCGCTGACGGCGCTCAACGAAAAGCTGGTGGTGATGGAGACCAACGACCCATCCAGCCCGGCCGCCTTCAGGTCGAACGTGAAAACCGACGAATACGTGCATATCCTGATGCCGATGTTCGTTCAGTGGGAAGAAAAAGACGAACCGGCGGAACCTGACGAACAAACCGAACCGAAGGAGACCGAAACCGCCGTATGAACGTCAATCCGGACCAACCGGAGGCCCTCCGGATTTGGGAGCAACTTACCGAATCCGATGAACTGATAACCTGGCATACCGAATCAGGCGATTGTATTATCGACATTGGCCGAAACGTAATGGTCAGAATGACCTGCCATTACGTTCAGCCCTACGGATACTGCCCCGACTGTGGACACCACCAGACCTGCCGTCCCGGCGACTGCGCCATCAGCTGCGATACGATGGACGACGCCGAAGAATACTGCCCGGAGACCGATGAACTCAAATCGGTGATTGTGTACCTGGGACAGGAATCGAAAATAGTCGAAAGCCGGCAGGAACTGCAGCGGCTGCTACAACGGATCGAGCATAACCATTAACTATCCGGCTACAGAGGTATTGAGATGACCGACTTCGCAAAGCTCCAAGCCATTGATGCGCCACTGCGCGCCCATTTTGATCAACTGCTGGCCAGTGGGGTGAAAGAATTACTGACCCCGGCGGAAATCAAAGCTCAGCGGCTTTCCTGGGTAATGGGTATGCTGCCCCACGATACCTTAATGTCCCGGGATGAAGTCAGAGAACTTCTGGCGCGGCACTATGGATGAATCCCACCGGTGCACTTCCGCCAAGACTTAAGCACGACCGCCGGAGTAAAATGGAACTACCAAAAAACGTACTGAGGTAGCGCTCCATGACTCTGCCCCTTTTCGGAACCTGGCAGCACTCCGCCGAAGCGGAACTGGACCGACCCTTCAAGCCGTACCTGCGGATCTCCGGCGCTTACAAGTGTCCCCGCGCCCTCTCCTACGCCTACCAGCGCATCCAGCCCTCCGACCCGCCGGACCAAAAAGCGCTGAACATCATGGCAATTGGCAACTTCGCCGAAATCCTGATCATCAGGGAACTCCACCGGCAGGGCTGGGAAACGGACCACACCGTAATCTCCGCCACCGGACAGCTGTCGCTCAAAATCCGGATCCCCGATACCGACGTCACCCTGACCGGACATCCCGACGGCATCTGCCGCCACCCCGAGTTCACCAACAACCGATGGGTTACGCTGGAATGCAAATCCATGAGCCCCAACCGGGCTGAAGAGACGATGGAAAAGGGCATCGCCGAAACCTATCCCGGCTATATCACCCAGATCGCCCTTTATACCCATATTCTCCATCAGCAGGGATCCCTGCCCAACCCCCGCGACGGCGTATTCGCCATGATGGACCGGGAAGGCTACCCGATGCCTCCGGAAAGAGTAACCTGGAACCCGGAACTGGTCCCGGAAACGCTGAATACCCTGTCCCGGGTAATCCGGGAAACCGAACGAAAGGAGAAGATAGCCCGCCCTTACGAAAAGCAGTCCGCCAACTGCCGTTTCTGTGATTATCACGCGCTCTGCTGGGGTCAGCCCAAAACGCCCGAAAGCGGCCTGGAACCGACGCCCAGGCTGAATCTGGAAGACACCCCGGAGATTCGGCAGGCCGCCCTGCGCTGGATGGAACTGAAGCCGGAAAACGACCGGATCAAACAAACCCTGCAACAGGCATCCGATGCGCGGAACGGCATCGACATTCTGGCCGAAGGCATGATTGCCGGCTACTTTACCCCCAGGGACGAGCCCCTCTACGACCCCCACGCCCTGGCCCGGCTCGTGCCGGCCGACCTGCTGAAGCAGTGCCGGATCAACGGCCGGAAGAAAAAAGGATTCTGGGTTCGCAGCCTCCGGCGGTAAAACCGGGGGGATGCCCAAAAACTGCCCACAGGAGCAAACATGACTACCACCCTGGAAAAGCCGGCCCCGACCGTAGGGCCGGCGCCCCGGCATGCGCCAATCCCGGGACCTGAACCGGAACCACCGGAACCACCGGAAAAGGAGCAAACCAACCCCAGGTTCAACTACATCTTCACCGACGACGCCACCGCCATCAACGACGAATACGCCATTGACCCCCAGGACCACCTGTGGTTCATCTCAATCATCGGCTCAGCCCGGGAAATCAGGAAGATCATCACCACCATCACCAACGCCCGCCACATCGAAATCAACCCCACATACCTGGAAACCAGCATGACCACCCGGAACCGCCAGTGCCGGATTCCCCAACGGACCCGGCAAATGTGGGCAGTGAAATACACCGGGCTCCCCCGGATTCAGGCGGCGCACGCCATCCTGTATCCCCAGTTGGCAGAACTGTACAACAACCACCAGGACTTCCTGCTCCTGCTCCCCCCGGACCGCAACCCGGCGGAGCAGCACTTCAGGTTTCTCAACCGCCGAACCACGCTGCCGATCCACCCGGACTGGGCCGACTGGCTCTGGCAACGGGGCATCGAATCGGGGGAAATCACCCCACTGGAAACCATGACGATGCAAGCCTGGTACTGCCAATGGAACGAGCAGACCCTGAAGGAACACCTCTCCATCGCCATTGCAAACAAACACCTGCCCATCCCGGAACCGAAGACAGCCAGGGAGTAAGTCATGTCGGCAAACGGAACAAAAGACACCCTGCCCGGCCTGCTGGCCGAACAGCTGCGGATCGCCGATGCCTACCAGCCCTACCGGAGAAACCTGAGAATAATGGACCCCTGCTGCGGCGACGGCGCCTTCCTGAGAGCCATCGCCGCTGCCCTGACCATCAAGCGCCGCGTAAAGATCGCCACCTATGGAATGGAACCGGACCCAGAACTGGCCCGGCAGGCCGAGGCCAACCTGACCTATCCTGTTAACGGCAGCATTTTCCAGTCCTACATCAGCAACCGGGAATTCAACCTGCTGTACCTGAACCCTCCGAAGGACGCCCCGGACCGGAAAGAACAGAGACATCAGTGGCTAACCCAGTGCACCCGCTATCTGATGGACCAGGGAGTGCTGATTTACCACGCCGACCCGGAATTGCTCCGAGGACAACTGAAACAGCTATCCGCCGCCTATGACAACATTCACCTCTATTCGATACCGGGTCGGCTCAAATCCCGTGGCCCCCAGGACCAACGCATCATCCTGCTGGGAGTCAGGGACAGCAGACCGGAACGAAACCCCGGAATTCAAGCGGAAATAGCCCGGGAAATAAGGGACAAACTCAGTTGCCCGGAGCAGATCAAACCCATTGACCAGGCGAACCCGGCAAAGATTCCATGCCCAACCAGCTACCAGAAAAACATATCTTTCAACAGCCGGCAAAGGGATCCGGAACTGCTGCTCCGGGAGGCTAAAGACCGGGGGGTATGGAACGCCCCGGACCTGGCGGAACGGCTCTGGCCGGCCGAGTCCCGGACCAACCGGCCGCTGCTGCCCCTGAAGAAGGGCCATATGGGGCTGCTGATCGCCACCGGATTTATGGACAACTTGTGCATCCGGTCAGGAGAACAGCAGGTGCTGGTCAAGGGACAGACCACCAAGCGGATGGAACTGGAAACGGAAGAAGGAAACCAGGAAATATGGCGGGAAACCCTCCGGGTAAAAATTACCGCGGTGGACCTGGACACCGGACAATTCATCAACATAAGAACCTGAACAAGGACCGCAAAACAATGACCACCACTCAGGACTGGATCGAGGAACTGCCCTTTACCTATCAGGAATTTGAAGACGATGAGAAGAGTCTGGAAGCATTCATCAACGAATTTCACGAAGGCATTTCCCAGGCCGTAGTTGAAGCCTATCCCCCCATCTATCAGCCGAACCGGGCCGGCCGGAAAATGACCTTTCCGAAAATGCTGCGCGAACCGAAGGGCGCCCAGCGGCACGCCATTCAGGCTGCCGCCCTCTCCATGCGGACCAACAAGGGAACCAACCTGGTGGGGGAAATGGGCACCGGCAAGACTTACATCGCCATTGCGGCGGCCCGGATGGCCGGCTTCAAAAGAACGCTCATTGTCTGTCCGCCCCATCTGACCAAAAAATGGGTTCGGGAAATCAAGCTAACCATCCCGGAAGCGGAACCCCGGATCGCCGAATCGATTACCGACCTGGAAAAACTCCGCGCCGAAGCCAACGAAAAGCCCACCTGCACCATCATCTCCCGGGAGAAGATGCGGAACACGTATCAGTGGAAACCGGCCGTCATCCGGAGCAGAAAGCGGATACGGAACCACCTGGGCATGACCCAGACGGTCGAATACCTGCGCTGCCCCGGCTGCAATGAGCAGCCGCAAATCAGGAAAGAACATTACTGGGAACCGCTGACCCTGCAGCAGATCAAGCAGAAAAAGACCAAATGCAACTACTGCGGCGCGCCGCTGTGGCAGGCGGACAACAAGGGGTTCCGCCGCATTTCCCTGACCGCCTACATCAAGAAACGGCTCAAGAGTTACTTTGACCTGCTGATTCTGGACGAAGCGCACGAATACAAAGCATCAAAAAGCAGCCAGGGCATCCAGGCCGGGGCGCTGGCCGAAGCCTGCGGCAAATGTCTGACGCTGACCGGGACCTTCATGGGCGGCTACGCCAGCACCCTGTTTCACCTGCTTTATCGCTTCTCCCCGGGCATTCGTCAGGAATTCGGCTACGACGGACTGCCCCGCTGGATCAAGCGGTACGGTTTCACCAGTCAGACCTACGAGCGGAAATACAGCAAAAAGCGTGGGGAAACCAGGGTCAAAAAAAGCAGCCGGGAAAAACCGGGAACCCACCCGGAAGTGCTGTTCCATCTGATACACAACACGATCTTCCTGAAGCTTTCCGACGTAACCGACGGGCTGCCCGACTATCAGGAAGAGATACTTCAGGTGGACGCGGAACGCCGGCCCAGGCGGGTAAAACATCCGATTCTGCCCGGCAGCCACCCGCTGCAGGTAACCCTGCTGCAGATCCGGGACGGAAACGAAGCGGTAATTATGGCTGCCGGCAACTACAAAAAGGAGACCCGGTCCGTAACGGAAGGCGAAGAAATAGCGCCGATGACCCGGGACAATGCCGAACTGGGCAGCGTGGCGGTAACCCGGATCGATAAAAATCTGGAACTGATCCGCTACCCGCCCAACCCGGCGGACCCTCCGGAGCGGGTCAGGCTGGCGCCCGGTGAAACTTATATTCCCGACATCCCGACCCTGAACCTGATGACCCAGGAAAACGGCTGCCGGACACTGGAGAACTACCTGCAGGGGAAAATCATCACCGACATTGAGCGGAACAACCGGCAGGAAGCGGCCAGGCACATGCACCAGCTGCTGACCTATCCGGACGCCGGCTGGCAGGAATACCGGTACACTGCAGAGAACACCGGAGAACTGCTGCTGCAGCTGCCGGCGCTGCCCAAAGACCAGCTCTACCCCAAGGAACTGGCGCTGGTCAAGTTAATTCAGGAGGAACGGGCCAAAGGCCGCCGCACGCTGGTTTACATTTCACATACCAACACGCCGGACCTGATTCAAAGGGTGAAATACGTTCTGGAATCCCAGGGGATCAACGCAGCGACGCTCCGGGCCGAAACCGCCGGCAAAGCCGACCGCCGGGAAGAATGGATCAATGAGCAGATCAGACAGGGCATTGACGCGCTGATCACCAACCCGAAACTGGTACAGACCGGACTGGATCTGATTCCCTTCCCGACGGTGGTCTGGTACGAAAACGATTATTCGATCTATACGATCCGGCAGGCGTCCCGCCGTTCCTGGCGGATCGGCCAGACCGAACCGGTCCGGGTAATCCACATGTGCTACCGGAACACGCTGCAAGCCAAAGCGCTGCAGCTGATTGCGCAGAAAATGCAGTATTCGCTGATTATCGAAGGCGAACTGCCCGAAGAGGGACTGGCGGCATTGAGCGAAGACCGGAACAGCATCGTAATGACCCTGGCAAGGCAGATTGCCGAGGAAACGCCGACGCTGCCCGATTCGCTGGAAGACATTTTCGCCCGGGCCCGGCAGGAAAGCGTGGAAAACGAAAAGTACCTGGCAGCGCCAGGCTGGGAGATTGAACCTGACCAGTCGGACCATTCCCTGGAAGATCGGGAAGCGGAGAAACGAACTCTATGGGGCGAACTGGCGGCAGCCGCGCCGGTCAAGCGCGGAAAGGGAAAGAATGCGCCGGCCAACCCGTCATTGTTCGACTGGGCGCTGCAAAGAACCGGATAATTCGCCTACCGCCCGGTTTCCCAGTAAAGGGAATCCGTTATCCGCCGGGCCGGAAACTCTGCTCCCGCCTGAAGACCCCTGCGCCGGGTGATCAGGAACAAAGGGGAACGACGCCCCAGCCCGGCCGGATCCATCGGGAGACTCACCTGATAAACCCGATAGCCCAACATTGGAACCAGCCAGTTCAGAAAATGCCACCCAAGAACCTGGCAGCAGAACAGAACCAGCGCGGTCAGCAGACCGAAAACGGCCAGATCCCGTTCCGTCTCCAGCGGCAGACCGAAAAAGAGCAGCATAATGCTCAGCGCGCTGACCAACCAGGGCCAGCGGACCTCCTCCACCTTACCCGCCGACATGGGATACGGCGATACAGTACGCCACACGAGACCAATCCGGGCCGCAACCACCAACGCCGGAAAGAGAATCAGGGAGAGAAAAAACAACTCATCCCACCAACTGGGCAGGACTCCGACTCCTCTGATTGCCTCAAGCAGAAACAGGGGAGCGAAAACCAGCAGAACCATGCAGAAACGGACCAAGCGCAGCGACTCGCCCCGCGACCGACCCCGGAAAAGCTCCGCCAACAGAGTCCGGGAAGAACCATCCGAATTATGCAAGGCAACCTCAGCTCCAGCGACCAGCGCTGCTGGAATACCCGGTAAATACAGGATACAATCAGGACATCAGGATCAGGAAGAGCGATCATGTACCCGAAACAATACCAGGATTTCCTGGACTTCATTGACCGGAACCCGGAGTACCGTCAAGACCTGAAGCGTCGCCTGCTTACGCAGGAACTTATGGATCTGCCGGAACAGTTCGCCCGGCTGGTAAAGACGGTGCAGGAACTCAGAGACGCCTTTTACGCCTTCGCAGAAAAAGTCGACCAACGGCTGAATGTGCTGGAGAACGACGTAGCAGTACTGAAACAGAATATGACCGAAGTCAAAGCCGATGTAGCAGTGCTGAAGGACGACGTAGCAGCCCTCAAGGGCGACAACACGGAACGCCGCGCCAGGGAAAGTATCCTCAACATTGCCAAAGACCACCTGAACCTGGTAAGAGGCCGCGTACTGCTTGCCGGAACCAGGGATACCAACGAGAACTTCCGTGAAACCCTGGAAAAGGCGGAAACGGAAGGACTGATCACTCCGACGCAGGTCAACGAAGTCATGGCAGCGGATATCATCATCCAGGCCAGAAAAACGGAAGACCTGACGACCGCCTATGCCGTGTTCGAAGTATCCCGGACCATCCGCTTCAACGACCTGGAACGGGCCCGTAAACGGGCTGACACAGTAGCCCAGGCGACCGGGCAGGAAACCATCGCCGCCGTGGTCGGCGGAAGAATCCGGCCGCCCCAGCAAATCCAGGCCGAAAACCTGAACGTGCAGGTAGTCATCCCGGCAATGTTCCGGCAATCCGAAGAACCCGAATAGCAACCACCGGCCGTCCCTGGAACTCTCAAGCCCGGCAATACGCCGGGCTTCCTCATTTTCCGGCCCCGCGCCGGGACAACCCTGCCGCAAAATCCAGGGCCGGACCACGGCTGAAAATAGCTGCAAAACAATACCCTTCAGGAAATACCCTATGTCCAACTCCACCGGCAAGAAAAAGCGAACTCAAAAACGGAGATCCCAAATCAGGCAGACCAGAACCGTCAACGGCCGGGACATTACGCGAGAGATGACGCCGGCGCCGGCGCCTGTCCCGATTCCGAAGTCCCGGCGGAAAACCGCCGACTTGTCCACACCGCCCGGTGTTGAAAACTATCCGGTCCAACCGACCCGATCCAGGCTGATCATAAATGTGAAAACACCGCCGGCGGCGCCGGCGCACCGCAGCTGCGTTCAGTGCGGCGCGGACTTCGCCAGCGATTCTCCATCCCAGAGATACTGCGCCGCAGCCTGCTATATTGACAGCCGGCAAAGGCCGTAAAACAAGGAGTCCCAGTCCCATGAAAAGTCATACAACCGTCGCAGAAACGGCGCGGAACATCCGGCGTAAGTACCGAGGAAACGGATCCGCAATGGCAAACGAAAGCCGCAGAAGAGTGCAGGACTTCCTCCGGGGAGAAACGGCGCAGAGAATCCGGCGTAAGTACCGAGGAAACGGATCCGCAATGGCAAACGAAAGCCGCAGAAGAGTGCAGGACTTCCTCAACAATTGACCGCCAGGCATGGCAACACTCCTTCCGGCGCCCTTTTTCAAAAAAGAGGCGGGCGCCGGAAAAGGAGAAAAAAGCCATGCTCAAACCGGTCGAAATCCATACTGACGGCTCATGCCTGGGCAACCCCGGCCCGGGGGGTTACGCCGCCATCCTCCGCTATCAGAACCACGAAAAAGAAATCCGGCAGGGCTGCCAGCTGACCACCAACAACCGGATGGAACTGCAGGCGGTCATCGCGGCGCTCAGCGCGCTGAAATATCCCTGTCAGGTTACGCTCTACAGCGACTCCAAGTATGTTGTTGATACGATCAACAAAGGCCGGGTCGTCAACTGGCAGGCCCGGAACTGGGACAAGGGAAAGCGGGCTAACGCCGACCTGTGGCAGCAACTGCTGGATCAATGCGCAATCCACAGTGTGGAATTCAACTGGGTAAAAGCCCATGCCGGCAACCCGGACAACGAACGCTGCGACCAGCTGGCTCGTGCCGCGGCTGGGGAAATGCAGCCGGCAAACAACCAATAAGGAGCGCACTCATGCCTTCGAAAATCGGGTATCCCCCAGGAAACGAAGCTATCCGATACCCCCGGGCCATGTTACTGCTGGAAGAACTCTGGTCAGCCGTGCCCGAGATCGGAAATAACTACAAACCGCTGAAACACCGGATCACAAAGCTGCAAATGAAAGCAGGACAGGGAGAATACTCCGGGGAAGCGGACCGGAACATTGAGCAGGACATCCGGGTTATGGCTGCGAATCAACCGGCAGACCTGACCGGAGAAACGGCGCTGGCCGGACTGATCAGTGAACTCAAGTTCGCGGTAATGAATCAGCCGGACTACGAAACAACGGATTATCAAGAACTGTGGCGCGCCTTGTCCAAAGCCGACGCCCCCCGCTGGCTGAACCGGTCCGACCCGGCCGGACACACCGAAAGAATCCGGCAGGCAACCGGGGAAGTGCAGGAGATCTGCGCCGAACTGGGGCTGAACCCGGACATGCTTCTGGAGAACATCCGGCAGAAAGGAATCGACGCCCGGAATCGGGTACTCGCCCTGCAATACGAGCCGGAGCCGACTCCGGAATAAAGCATCAGCCTCAATTCAGGAAATCAAAGGGCGCCCGCTTCCCAAAGAAGCCGGCGCCCTTTCCCATGCCATCGGCAATCAAACCAGGAGAGGATGAAATGATTTACCACAAGGTTCACTTCACGAAAAGGACTGAAGGGGCATCGCCCCGGACCTACTGCGGCCGGCAGGAAACGGCCATCAGCCCGGAAAAGACCCGGGTGCTGGACGAAATCACCTGTCCCATCTGCGTGATGAAGCTCAGCTACGCGCATCAGAAGATGCCGACGCCGGAACCGGCGGAAAGCTGAACTTCGAACAAACCATCCTCACCGCCAACAACCCTCCTCATTCCGGGCCGGAAGCTCATCCTCCGGCTTCCGGCCCAACCTGGGCAAAAACCTGAACAGAGGCAGCAACACCCGAAATGAGCAACCGCAGAACTGAAGAAATGGTCGCCGACCGGATTCTGGAACTCCTTGACCGTGGCGAACTCCCCCCGTGGGAGCAACCCTACCAGATGAGCGCTCCTATGAACGCCATTTCCCGGAAACCCTACCGGGGAATCAACCACTGGCTGATCCGGGTAACTCACCTGGAAAAAGGCTACGAAGACCCTCGCTGGCTTACGCTGAAGCAAGCGAATCAGCTGGGCGGCTCCATTCGCCAGGGGGAACACTCCAGCGCCATCGTGTTCTGGAAACACGTGGAAAAAGACAGCGAGGAAAAAGGTCGGGATCCCGACTCCAGGGCGGGAAACCCGCATGACGCGGACGAAAAGAAACGCCCCGACTCCTACTGGCTGACCCGCACCTACCGGGTATTCAACGTAGAGCAGACCAGAAACTGCCAGCTGGAACCGCTGGCAATAGCGATTTACGAACATGACCCGCTGGAAGCGGCGGAAGAACTGACGGAAAGAATCACCGCCGGAATGACAATTATCACCCGACAGCAGATGACCGAACCTCCCCACTACAACATCCGAAAAAACACCATCACCGTGCCGACGAAGGAAACCTACAAATCCCTCCCCCAGTGGTACAACACGGTATTTCACGAAGTAGTGCATGCCACGGGGCATCCCTCACGGCTGGGCCGGTTCACGACGGAATGCACTGATGAACAGATGCACAGCTACGGACTGGAAGAACTGATTGCCGGGATGGGTTCGGCAATGCTGTGCCAGGAAGCAGGACTGGAACGGGAAACGCTGGAACAGAACGCAGCCTACATCAAGAACTGGCGGGACGCGATCCTGGCCGACAAGTCGATGGTGCTCAGGGCAGCCGGCAAAGCGCAGAAAGCGGTGGACTACGTTATGCAGCAACGGGAAGAACTGCAAATCGCAGCCTGAACTCCGGAGAACCACGCAGCCGGAGAACCGGAGAGCATAACATCGATAGAGCCATAGAAACGAACATCCAAAGATCCGGAGCTCAGGAAAGCCAAAGAGACAAAGACCTGATCCCCACGACAGCCCAGGCTCAACAGACCCATATCAACTCCGGCAGCCACGGCTCCCTTTCTCTGTAAACAAAGAGCGCTACACCACCGGATCCAAAGATTCAAGGATCCCGACATCCGGAACTCTCTATATCTCAGGCAACTGCAAGGCTGGTTACTATGACTGCTACCACCCGCCACAAGTCGATCTCCGACGCCACCCGCGTCCAGCAAATGTCCTACCAGATCTGCGAAGCGGCCCGGGCCATGTCCCGGCAGACTAAACCAAACCCGGACTGCGCCCGAAAAATGGCCGAAATACTCGGCCAGCCGGTCTCAGGAAACACGAACGACAACGCTGCCATCGCCATCGCGCTGGCAATCGCCCGAACCGACCCACTGCCGGCCAACCCCCACCGGGAAAACCTGACTGCCCAGTGGAATAATTCCCGTTTCAATCCAGTGTTCAGCCTGGCCGAAAGCCTGCTCAACTGTTTGATCGCGCCAATTGCCAACGAAGTAATCAGCATCCTGCTCCGGACGGCAATGGAGCAGCTGCAGAAAGACCCCGACCGGAAAATGATCAACGCGCTGGTGCAGGAATTTGCCGACAACCGGAAAGCGACCGCCGCCTATTTCACAAAAGCGCCGGCCGCCGCGATGATGGCCCACCTGTCGATACCGGAAGACCGCCAGTGGCGCCGGGATGAATCCCTGCTGAACTACCATCTGGCCGACTTTGCCTGCGGGTCCGGCGCCCTGCTGACGGCCGCCTACCAGCGGCTCCGGGAACTTGCCAGAGAACAGGGGGGCAGCCCGGACAGCTGCCATGCCCGCCTGGTGAAAAACAACCTGATCGGCCTGGATATACTACCGCTGCACACTGCGCTGACGGCGGAAAACCTGATCGGTCAGGTCCCGGAAATCGAATGTCCGGAAACATCCATTGCCACGCTCAACGCCGGAATCGTTAAGGGAAAGGCAACTCTCGGCGCCGTTGACCTGTTGCGACCGGAATACCGGCAGCAGAAGTTGATTCCCCTGAGAAAAGCGGAAAGAGGCAAAAGCGCGACCCGAAAGGTCAAAGTCAACCCGGAGTCCAAGGACCTGGTAATTCTCAACCCCCCCTACAACCGGATTATCCTGGAGCAGCTGACCATGCTCCCGGACCCTCAGGAAAAGGATGTAGCGGCAATCAAAGACGCACTGCAAGAAGTGGATCATCAGGGAATTGCCAGCGTCAACTCGGGCAAAGCCAGCTACTTCATCCCGCTGGCCCACCGAAGCATCAAGCCCGGCGGCGTGCTGGCGGCCATCCTGCCGGCCAGAACCCTGACCGGAAGCCCGAACAAGCAGAAAAACAGCTGGCGCAACTTCACCGACCTGCTGCTCCGCGAATACCGGAAAATCATCGTCGTATCGATTATCAATTCCAGAGAACATCAATCCAGCTTTTCCCGGGACACCCAGGTGGCCGAGGCAATGATTATCGCCACCAAGCGCCAGCCGGCGGCAAAAAGTTCCCAACCGACCGACCGTCAGCGAATCCACTTCGCCACCCTGTACCGCTCTCCGGAGACCCCGGCAGAGGGATACGCCTTTGCCAAGGCGATCAAGAAAGCCCGCGCCAGGCTAAAACGGACCGGAACCGACTACGCCCTGACCGCAATCACCTTGGCCGACGATCAACCTGAGCCGGAAAGCGTCGGCGCAATGCACAGCGCCAGCATCAGCGCCGGCGAACCCTGGCCGATGATCCGGGTCCGGGACAGCCACCTGATTCAGATCATCAAAATCCTGAAACAGGGATACATCCACGACTCACGCAGCCTGCTGGCAAGAATCCCCATCGCACCCCTGGGCGAAATCGCCCGACTGGGATCATCCAGTGGAACGGTGATCAAGAACTTCCAGGTGATGGTCAACGGATCCCGACCGGTCTATCAGGTACTGAAGCATCACGACGCCGGCACCCAGACCCGGATTGAGATTCCCGATCCGGAACCGGCGACTGCCGCCCCCGGGCGGGAAATCCACGCCCGCCGGACCTGGCGGAAAGCCTCCCGCCTGCACATCAGCGAACAATTCCGCTACAACTCCCAGGCCACCGCCGCCGGCATGACCCCGACACCGGCAGTCGGCGGACGGGGCTGGCCGAACCTGATGATGGAAAATCCGGCCTACGAAAAGGCGACCGCCCTGTGGCTCAACGGCAGCCTGGGATTGATCAGCCACTGGGCTCATAGCTCTCACAACCAGAACGGACGCAGCTACGCCAACCGGCAGCAGCTGCAGGAAATCCCCACCCTGAATGTCCATGCCCTGACCAAAAGACAGCTTGAAAAAATGGAGGAACTATTTGACCAATACCAGACGGCAAACCTGAAACCGGCCAACCAGGCCTGGCAGGACCCGGTACGGATCAAACTGGACCAGCAGATCCTCTCCGACGTACTGGAACTGGACCAAAGGGTTTTAGAGCAGGTAGCCACCCTGCGCGCCCACTGGTGCCTGGAACCCACCGTACAGGGAAGAAAAGCCAACAACCCGGCCAACCACCGGGAACTGGAAAGACTGAGCCAGCACATCGCCGATCTGGAGGAGCAGGGATTCACCCTTAACTGCGAACCATATCCCGACAGCGATATTACCGAAGCTGACCTGAGGAGATATAATGAGAAAATTGAACCCGTTGCACCAGATAAACCGACTGTACCAGTTCCTGACATTGCCGACAGCCCAATCCATGAACCGGAGTCAGCCTCCCGGCCGGACGCCTCCGGAATTGGAAGCAGCCAGGCTGCAGAACATCATGCTCTGACCAGCATCAGCAGGGAGCCAATGAGCAGCCAGCCAACAGACAACCAGGATCTCCGGAAGCTGATTGACTCAACGGAACCATCCAGCTACGGCATCATCTATCTGGCAAGCCCCTACTGGCATTCTGACGAGTCAATCAGGCAGGCCCGCGCGCAGGCCGTCATCCGACTGGCTCAACGACTGATCCAACAGGGACAGCCGGTATTCTGCCCGATCGCCTACACCCACAGCCTGGGCGACGCCGGCCGGATCAAACCGCCGGAAGGCTGGTATCAATTCGACCTGAACTTCCTGCACCAGGCTGCCGAACTGGTGATAGCCCGGCTGCCCGGCTGGGAACGCAGCGCGGGCGTGCTGGCGGAGATCGCCTTCGCCAAAGCCTTGAAACTTCCCATTCGGCATATTGAATATACTGACATCCGCCGGTTGCTGAATTCCACCCTGGCTGACACACTGAATCTGAGCGCCGGACCATGACAATCCAAACCAGAGGAAAGGGAATGACCACCAGCCAGCCGGATTTTACCGAGCCACTGATGCAGGATTATCCCACGATCAACGACGCCGTCAGCCTGATCATGGAAATTATCGAGGAAGACCACCGAATGGAAAACCTGCCGGACCACCCCCGAGCTTTCTTCACCCAGCAGCAGATTCAGGAAGCCGCCCCTACCCTGCTCTCCCTGCTGCAGCAGGAAAACCGGCGGAATATCCCCGAAACCCTGACCAACTCCATTGAACGCCACCTGACCGACATCGCCTGGGACACCTACCGGAAACTGCCCCAGGAAGAGAAAAACGCGCTGGCCAACGCCCTGAGCAGCCTCAGACCGCCAGAGTAAAAACATGGCCGAAAATACCCATATCAGTTGGACCAACCACACCTTCAACCCCTGGATCGGCTGCCAGAAAGTCTCCCCCGGCTGTGATCACTGCTACGCCGAAACCCTGTCCAAGCGTTTCAACCTGGCCGACTGGGGGCCTCAGGCAGCCAGAAAACGCACCAGCGCCGCCAACTGGCGGATGCCCATCCGGTGGAACAAAAGGGCTCAAAAAAGCGGCAAACCGCTCAAGGTATTCTGCAGTTCCCTGGCCGACATATTCGACCGCCAGGCGCCCCCCGGCGCAAGAGACGACCTGTGGCAGCTGATCCGGAATACTCCCTGCCTGATCTGGCAATTACTGACCAAACGGCCGCAGAACATGGCGCGAATGCTGCCGGAAGACTGGCCGGAGGCTTACTCCCACGTATGGCTGGGCATTACCGCTGAAAACCAGCAGGAATATGACCGCCGCTGGCCGGTCCTGGCGGCAACCCCGGCCCGAATCCGTTTCATCAGCTATGAACCGGCCCTGGGGCCGTTAACCCTGGATGGAAAAGACCAGCAGCCTGACTGGGTAATCTGGGGCGGCGAATCGGGACGAAATCCCCGACCGATGAACCCGGACTGGGCCAGAACCATCACCAGGGAATGTCATGAAAAAGGAATACCGGTCTTCGGCAAGCAATGGGGAGTCTATTCCGCCAATCCATTGATTGTCGAAACCGGACTGACCCGGGCGGCCGCCGAAAAGCTGGATCCGAAAAAGAACGGGAAAGGGGGCGCGCTGCTGGACGGAGCGCTGCGCCGGGAGTTTCCGGCAGAAACCGCTGCGCCGCCGGGAATATAAAACGAACTGAGGAATTCCTGCTATGAGAAAAGACCTTTTCAACCTGCTGGCCCACCGCCCCGGCCAACCGCTCCACCTTCGGATTTACCAGGACGGGGACTACGCCATTGTGGTGGAAAACGGGAGAAAGGAACGAATCCGGTCAGAAAGCCAATCCACAGACTACATGGAACGGCATCTCCGGGACATCCTGCGCTATTACCCGGCACCGGCAACGATCAACGGAGCGGTGCTGCTGACCGGCGCGCCGCCAGCCGGACTGCATCACACCATAACCCGGCAGGAAATGAGATACAACTTGCCCTGGGACAGACGCCCCGACCAAGCTGGGCCTCCGGCGGTGGCAAGCGACCGGATCTATTCCGGCGGACTGCTGATCTCCACCGGGTCGATCCGCAGCGCCAGAGTAAGATACTATGCCCGGGAGGAACAGACCGGCAACGACTACTGGAAGCTGGTCAGCAAGGTGGAATGCTGGCAGCTGCCGGCAGTAGATCCAAGCCGCCTGATCTGGAGCGAACAATTTCCGGAGCTCTGCGCCGTACCCGACAGCATCAGCAAAGAGATCGCGGCAGCGAACATGGAACTGACCAGGCAGTCCATTGCCGCCGGCCGGCTGCCCCCGCCGACGGCGGACTACCTGGCGTACTATGCAGCGCATCTCCGGTGGGAAATCCCCCTCGCAGTAATTGCGGTAAACGGCCAGCCGACGCTGGTCGACTGCAAAGAAAGCTGCGACGAAGCAGACCCCGTAGGGATCCTCTCCCTGATCCGGGCGATGTACCTGGCAAACCAAGAACTGACGCCGGTCAGCCCACAGGAACTCAGGCATGAGGATCAACCGAATTTCCCGGAAAATCGGACGACCAGGGAAGAACTGACCGTTGTCGGATGCGCCGTCAGCCCGGCGGGGGATCCCATGACGCCAACCGAAGGGTCGTTGCAACCGGTAAACGGGGTGGAATACCGGGTAGAAACCGGAAAGCTTAACCGCCCAGAAGGGGGAACCAGTGTTCACACGATACCCGCCGATTTCTGCATCAAGCCGATTTACTACGAAGAGTTCAGAGCGCTGTTCAATCCGGACGTCACGGACCGGGATGAACTGGAAGCGTGGATCAATCTGGCAATACTGCAGCGATTCAGCGAAGAGACCGAAGACAACCTGCTGGAGCAGCTGGAAGAATCGGTCAGTGACACGCTGACCAGCTGGTTTGAAACGCCCAAGGATGCGATGACTCACTACCTGACCCGGCGGGCTGACGAAATGAGTTTCAGCTTTCCGCCTCCGAAGGAACCGGTAACCGTAACCGGCCGGAACGGCTATTTCACCATCATTTACAATCCACCACCCGCAGAACGACAGGAGTAAAAAGACTGATGCCCCGAATTTTCGTTTACGACAACCGCACCTTTCCCGACCCCGGTGAAAACCTGACCGTCGAGCAGGTAAAACAGCAGCTGGCCCAGTTTATGCCCGAACTGGGCAACGCGCAGGTACAGGAACGCAAGGAAGCCGACAACACGGTTTACGAGTTCCAGCGCCGCGTCGGAACCAAAGGCTGACCCCCCAAATGGACAACCGGGAACTGCTGGCAACCCTGAAACAAGTTCCGGAAACCCGGATCAGCATCTTTGACCTGACCCGGCAGACCCTCAACTCCGCCGGACGGATCGACCCGGACAAGGCCATATCCGCCGCCGACCGTCTGGAATCCGCCATCCAGGAGGCCGAAATATACCGCAAGCAAACAGTCAAGTTCCGGGAACACCTCCGGCGAACGCTCCACCCCCTCCGGTAAAGCTGAGCGGGCTGCTGAAGCGCCTGACCCCGGCGCCGGCAAAACTGAGCTGCCTGACCGAAAGTTTCGAAATAGAAATAAAACGCCGGCAAATCCGGCAGCTGGTACAGCAGTATCTGCCCGAAAAAGCCGAAGAGTTCAACAGCCGGGTTTCCACGCTCAAGCAATCGCTCAACTTCACCGAACACTTCAGCGGGAAATATTTCCCGCTGCAAGAATACTTCGGCCCGCCGGATCAGGAAAACGCCCTGGAAGTAATCACCTGGATTATCCGGGGCCCCATCCCCCAAACCTTCGGAATCTGCCCGCCGGAAGACGAGTATGAACTGCACGAGCAGTTCTTCGGCCCCGGCATTCTGGCAATCCTGCTCTCCAGTCCCGGAAACAATGAACCCTTCTGTCATTTCACCCGGGATCCCGACTTCAGGGAATACATCAGGGCAATACTCCCCGAAACGATGGACGAAAATCTGCTGCAGCAGATTCCGGCCGAAGGCTACCCCCTGGAACTGCTGGAGCAAGCCCTGAACAATACCCCGGAAGAGCCGATGGCCATCATTGCCCGCTGGTCCCAATCGGAATACAACAACGTCTTCCTGGACGAACCGAACCACCCTGACTACATTGACTACATTGACTCCCCATGGACCTGGGATCCTGAAGACGTAGCCTTCCTGACCGGAGAGTGGCAGACCGCCGACCGGATTATTCAGGAAATAAACCGGTTCATGAACCACTATTACGAGCGTCTCCACCAGCTCAACGGCATGCTGAGCCGGACCCTGAAAAGAATTGCCCAATGCCGACCGAACACGGAAGAACCGACGCTATGAACTACGACAACAAACCGGAACTGCAATGGGCGCTGCCGCCAGCCGCCCAGACCCCGCCGGATCGCCTGGCTTTCCGGATCGACATCTATCAGGAATCAATCCTGCTGTACGACTACGAATACCGAAACAACGACGACCACCCCGGAACCACCATAGAAACTCGGCTGGTATCCGCCGGGGATCTGACCAGAATAATCGGTCAGCACAGCCGGTTCCACACCGGACTACTATCCGCCAACGTACTGTGGAAAACGATGACTGCCAACGGAATATTCACCGGCTGGTGGCAGCCGCCCAAAGTCTGGGACATTGCCCTGCAAGCCGAACCCTTTGAACCGACGGAAAGGCTCAAACTGCCCATGCCGGGGCTGGTTTTCATCCACACCCCGCATCAGGCGCCCTGGGTATTCGCCGCCGCCCGGAAACCCCGGAGAAAGGGAGACAAGCTTTATCATGCCCCGACGTACAACGTGTTTCAAAACGGACGGGTATGCCCGGGCAATCACGCCTTCCCCCAGGATCCGGACAGCCTGCCGGAATCCTTCTTCCAGTCCTTTTTCTCACCGGTAGAAGAAAACAATAAATCCCGCAAATATCCCAACAACCTAGGCCGACTCTGGAAAGAACTCAATGGCAAAACAAAATACCCTCTGGAAGACCTGGTGCCGCAATGCACTCTGGCGGAAGCGATCGCAATTGACCGGCTCTAACCTGAACGAACCAATCCCGGCCCCCGCCGGCTATATGATCAACCGGATGACCGGACTGACCGGAACCCAGGGGATCGCCTATGACTACATCCTGGCCGGCAACGGATTACTGCTCCAGGCACAAAGCCGGCAGCTGACCGCCCGGATACTGATCGCCCCGGCGATCGTCCGCAGCCTGCCCAAGCTGGACGAAAAGCTGAGCCTGCGCCACGGGCCAATCCCCGCCGGATGCCTGACAAAGATCTTCACCTGGTTCCGGGAAGACCCCGACCGGGAAAGATACGCCGTTATCCGCCATGAGAGAAACGGTTATGAAGTCGCCATTCCCGAACAGCAGGGCAGCCGCGCCTCCCTGACCTATACCCCAACCGCCGACCCGGTAATGGAGATCCACTCCCATGGGTCAATGAACGCCTACTTCTCCGCCACCGATGATCAGGACGAACAGGGATTCCATCTTTACGGCGTGATCGGCAACTTGAACCGGGAACCGGCCGCTCTGCAAATCAGAACCGGCATTTACGGATACTTCCGGGAAACAACCGGGGAATCGGTATTTCAGGGACCACCACCGACCGGCATCCGGATAATCTCAGGAAAAGACGCCCTATGAACTATGCCATAGCTAACCAACAACTAACCCGGAACCCCAGGTTCGTCCTGATCGGCTGTGGGGGAACCGGAGGATTTGTTGCCGAGTCCCTCTGCCGGCTGCTTACCGGCAGCAAGGCTGAGCTCGTACTGATTGACCACGACATTGTGGAACCCCACAACCTGCTCAGGCAGAACTTCACCGAAAGGGATACCGGCGAATTCAAGAGCAAAGCCCTGGCCGAAAGACTGGCCCGCGAGTTCAACCGACCCATCGGCTATTCCATCTATCCTTACGACGAAGATCTGCAGCGGAAATTCCGGGCAAGCCCCGGAATCACGATTGCCTGCGTGGACAATTCCGCGACCCGGAATCTGCTGCACCGGCAGAACAGTTACGGGCCGAGCTGGTACATTGACGCCGGCAACGGCGAAACCTGGGGCCAGATTCTGATCGGCAACACCGAATTGTCTCACCAGCTGAGACCGGACGAAGCCCTGAATGGGAACCTTTGCCGCCATCTGCCATTGCCGGGACTGCAGCGCCCGGACCTGCTGGAGCCGGAACCGCCGGAACTGCCCCGACCGGACTGCGCCGCCGCGCTGGATCTGACGGACCAAGACCCGACAATCAACGCCACCATGGCCGCCCTGACGGTGCAGACAATCAGAAAAATGATTCAGGGAACATGCCATTACATGGCGTTGTACCTGGACTTGAACCAGGGCACGGTAACACCACAGAACATCACACCGAAGAAATTGTCCCATTACGCCGCGAAAGCTCAGCGAGCCGAGCGGGAAAGAGAGAAAAACGATGCCTGAACCGAGCGAAGAACTGAACCGAGCCGACCCCACAGCCGAAAGCATCCCAGTAGAAACGGAATACTCGGGGGATGAACCCGACGCGGTGGAAACGGAATACTCGGGGGATGAACCCGACGCGGTGGAAACGGAATACTCGGGGGATGAACCCGACGCGGTGGAAACGGAATACTCCGGGGATCAACCCGACGTGGTGGAAACGGAATACTGGGGGGATCAACCCAACGCGGTGGACGATTCCCCCACGGCAACGGAAACTCCGGTGGAAACTACCCCAATGCAACCACCGGAATCCGAACCTCCACCGGCCAAAGATCCCCGGGTAATTCACCTGGAACACGAAACGCCCCCGCCGTCCAACTCTCCCGCCACTACCATCATCATCAACCTCTACCCCGACAACTCCGCTAGCATCGGCGTCATGCAGGAAAGCTCCGACCCGATCATCGCCAATCTTCCCGACGCCGTTCTGCCGCTGCCGGACCTGCTATCCCGGATCCCCGACTTCCTTGACCAGGCCAGAGAACAATGGCAGAACCAGCCCCGTTACCCAACCTGGCAGAAGAAGCCCGCCAAAAGACAAAGCAAAGCCCGCACCCCCAAAAAGCCGGCGCCAACGCCGGAGAGTCCGGCCCCAACGCCGGAACCCCCCAGCCCGGAACGGAACCAGCCCCAGAGCCTGACCCTCTTCTGACCGGAACGGAACCAGCCCCAGAGCCTGACCCTCTTCTGACCGGAACGGAACCAGGCCGAAAACCCCACACTTCAACCCGGCGGTTTCATTCAATGAACAAAAACAGACATTACTATCAAAGTTACCTGGACGAACTGGCGGAACGCGGCATCCCGCCCGCCCCCCTGGTGCCGCTGAAACCGGGATCCCGCCGGGCAATGATCCCGGTCAGAACGGTCGCCGTCAGCATTGACCTGCCCCGGCAGGAAATACTGCCGACCAGCATCGTTCCCGACAGCAACCCCTACGAAATCACCATTTTCGCGATCATCTCTCCGGACGAAGCAAACCTGGCCGGACAACTGCTGGAAAAGTACGAAAGAGCAATGAAAGCCGGGAATATGGAAACGACCGCGGCGGAAACGGCGGAAGTCGCCGCGCGCATCTGCGAACTATGCTCCGAGGAACCAGTGGTAATATACAAAATCGGCTACTTCCTGCCGAACTTCCACCGGCTGCCCCACCTGCAAGCCCTGGCCCAATCCATCACCGACCGGATTGTTGACCTGATTCAAAACCCCGAATAACCGACAGAAAGAATAGCAACCTGGAGACTGAATGACCAACCCGGAACTCTACCACCTGATCCGGCAGACCCAAGCCCTCCGCCAGGGCCGATTCAGACTCCGCCACGGCGGACATACCGGTTATTTCTTCGACTCCCCCCGCCTGACCCTGAACCCTAGGGGATCCCGACTCGCCGCCGAAGCCATGTTCAACCTGCTTACCACTGACCACCCATCGGTAAACACAATTGTCGGCGTGGCTTACGGCGCCGTTCCCATAGCTTCCCAGCTATGTCTGCTCAGCGATCTCAAAGGACACCCCCTGACTGCCTGTTTCATTTCCGGCAAAGGCAAAAACGCCGGAGCAGTAATCCCGCCCCTGCCTGAAGACCGACCCATCCGCGCCGCCATTATCGAAGACGTGATTACCACCGGACAAAGCGCGCTGGAGATCGCTCACTACTTCAGCCAAACATACCGGCAGGCAGCCATCCCCGTTATTATTGCCCTGCTGGACCGGAACGAAGGCGGACGGAGCAGAATCGTCAACGCCGGCTATCAGTTCCAGGCAGTAATACCGGACATCAAAGACCTGATTCAGAGCAATAACGAACAGGAACTTCAGCATCGATCAGAAATGGATCGATAACGACCCGGAAAAAGCGGAAGTCTCCATCCGGCTGAACGGAGTCTGCGTAACCGAAGTGGCAGACCGAACCGGAGCAATACCGGAAACCCGCAGCTTCATACGCATATCGGCAGTACGGATGGCCGACTGGCCGATCGACAACTGGTGAGAACTGCGCCAGGAACCGCAAGAAGAACCGCCCGGCGCCGACTGGCGGATGAGCCATAACCTGGCGGCCGCTGGCGGAGGCTGGCTGTGGCCCGGCCTGACCTTCAGCAATGACGGAGCAACAATCAAGGCAATCGCCAAAGCCGACGACCCGGACAACAACCAGCCCATCCGATTTTTACGGGATTACAAAGGCCACATCGATGCAGCGGATTTTGAGGCGGCAATCGACATTTTCATCAACACCGTCATAGCGGGCATGTCCCCGGATCTCAGGGCAGAAACCGGCCTGCCGGAAAAATGGAACGAAGCAGTCCGCCAGCGCGCCGACACCCCAGACTTGCCAGACGGCTATTGAACAAGGATAATGCCCGACCAGAGACCACTCCGGCGCCATTCTCAGAAAAGAGTTACGAAAATGAAATTATCAGCCCTGCTAATCGGCAGCCTGCTGCTGCTTATAGCCCTGGCCTGCAACGGAGACCCGCCAATCACCATCGAAGTGGACAAGGAAGAAACGGATCGGAAAATCGCCGAACTTGAACAGCAGCTGGAAGACCTGCTGCAAGCTCAGGAGACTCCGACCAGGGAGCAGGAAACCCGACCAGGCCCAACGCCGACCCCGACCCCGGCAATGGAGACGCCAACGCCAACGCCAATGGCGCTGAACACCACCCTGGAGTCGCCCACCCCGGAGGAACCGACGGCAACCTACACCCCTGAACCGCCAACGCCGACCAAAGAATGCGAAATCAAGGACAAACGTTTAAAGTTCCATTACGAAGCGGAAGACAGGAAAAAGGAACTGAACGTCCCGACATGCGGCAGCGTCATACACCCCAATGCACTCCGTGATCAGACCGCTCCGGAATCCCTGACCATCAGACTGCAGGAAAGCCCCCGAACCGGGGACGGAACAACGATCGATCTGGAACCGGGCGCGCTGAACCTGCCGGAAGGAGTGAAATCCCTTACCATCCAGGCCGACTTTATTAACTACACGGACCCGTTTACCGAACCTCAACCGGACCTGAGCCTGCTGAAAATCGAAACGAGCGGAGAATTCGAGCAAGTGCCGCCGCCCCGGGTCTTCCCCACGTACTACAGGGGAATAAGACCAAAGGAACCCGAACCCAAACCGACACCGGTCTGCGCCATCCGGAAAGAACTGACCCAGGATTTACCGGCCCTGCAGCACCTGGAAATTGAATGCGGAAAAATCGAACTGAACCAGGACAGCTTCCGGCATAACCCGCCGATCCGGAAGCTGACGCTGACCGGAGAAATCAGCCCGGAACTGGCAACCGCGCTGGCCGGTCTGCAGCGCCTGCAATGGCTGGAAATCAATGCAGTGGACGCTGAGGGCAATCAGGTCATCCCGGAAGTGCTGCTGCACCCTGAATCCAATCTGTACGAACAGGGATTCTCCGTAAGAAAGCCAACCGAAGCTGACCTGATCCCCCAGTAAAGAAACCGGAACCGACCAATCTGAACCGGAACCGACCTAAGGGGTGGGGAATTATTCCCCACCCCTTACTGCTGAACCAACCAACGCCGCGCCAAAGCGGCGGCAAGGAGCCCCCCCATGGGATTCGACACTACTTACCAACTTTCCTGGGATACCCCGACACCCGGCCAGCAGACTATCCTCAAGCGAATCGCTCCCGCCTACTCCGGAACGGAAAACCCGACGGATACGGAAATCGAGGAACTCCGGCAGATCATCGACGGCGAAGAACCGAGCCGCTGGCACGACCTGGACTACGAACTGGCCCGGATCTCCGGGGAGTTCCCCGGCACCGTTTTTACTTTACAATGTCAGGACGAAGGGGAACATCCCTACGTCATCTTCATCCACCGGGGCAAATGCCTGGTCAAGGACTATACCCCGCCAACCTGGTCTCCGGAGGAATTCGCCGAGCAGTCGTACGAACCGAAAAGCCTGACCCGGATCTTCCAGGAAATCGCCTCCGGATAGGAGAAAACAATGAAGCGCCAACCACCCCAATGACTCCCGCGCTCACCGGCGGCGCCCGCCGCCGAACCGGATGATGAACTGAAATTGAACGGAGAAATAACGGATTTCCAACAACCCAGCCCAATCATGCTCAACGACCTCTTGTACCAAATAGGAGGGGCCATCGACAAAGTGCGGGAAATACATGAGGAGTGGAAAGATGACCCGGAATATTATCCCCAGGACCTGCGCCGGGAGATAAGCGAACTGCTGCAGACACTGGAAGAAAAATACAAAGCGCTGGAAAACATCCGGGAGAAGGTAGTCCTCGGAAGGCCATTTGAAGATGATGATCCGGGCAGAGCGGTGTAACGCAATTTTGAGAAACCTCCGCAGAAAGCAGAGCGCCGGACACCTGATCCGAATGCCTGAGCCTTAATTCCCACACCGCCAACAACCGCCTTTCCACAACAGCAGTGATATAATCGGAACATACGGAAAAGGATTGATACGATGTACGCTCAAGAGTTTCAGGATCTACTGGATTACATTGACCAGCACTCTGAGTATAAAAAGGAATTAAGGATCAGGCTGCTGGACGAAGAACTGATCGCCCTGCCGGAAAAGTTCGCCGAGCTGGTAAAGGCGTTCCACGCCTTCGCCGCCGCGGTGGAACGCCGACTGAGCAAACTGGAAGAGGACGTCAGCACTCTCAAGGAAGACGTCAGAGTTCTCAAGAAGGACATGACTGAAGTCAAGGAGGACGTCAGAGTTCTCAAGCAGGACGTAACCAGCCTCCAGGCAGGACAACTCTCCCTGGAAAACAAGGTCGCTCAGCTCATCGGCGACAACACTGAAACCAAAGTACGACGTAACATCCTGAACATTGCCCGGGATCATCTCAGCCTGGTAAAAGGGAAAATCCTGCACGCTCAGGGACGAAACGCGGAACAAGCCTTCACCTGCCTGATCGACCAAGCTGAAACCGACCAAATCATCAGCGAAGACGAATCCGAAGACCTGTCCGCGACCGACCTGATCATCCAGGGCCGCCGCCGGGGAGATACGACGCCGGTTTACGCCGTATTCGAAATATCCCGGACCATCCATCTGAACGATATTCAGCGCGCCCAAAGCCGGGCCGAAACTCTGACCAAAGCAGCCGGGTACGAAACCATCCCTGCAGTAATCGGCGCGGCCATCGACCCCCGACAACAGCGCCAGGCCGAAGAGTCCGGCGTAACCGTAATCATCCCCCTGCTGTTTCAACCGGACCGGACCCAGGACTGACCGAAGGAAGCCATGCCGCCAAAACCGGAACCCCGACCTGACCAGGATCCTACCTCCTGCCCCTGCCTCAGCCGCAGCGTCCAGTGCCATCACCTGAAGAAACGGCGGCGGCCGTCTCCGCAAAAGATTTTCCGGACGCTGCGAACCATCGCCGGAACCGCCAAACATAACTGAATCCGCAATCGACGCCTATTGACATAAAGGATCAGGTCTGACTAAAGTAAAAATAACGAATTACATTCCCCACACACCTGATCCCAACGGAAAACGCCCTGCAAAACCGAAAAAAAGAAAGGCAGGGAGCAATATGACTACGGATCTCAACAAAACCGGACTCCGGCTGGAGTGCACGATCATCACGACCCGGGCAGAGCATTATTACACCGCCCGATGCCCGGAACTGAACCAGCGCTGCCACGCTCCCACGCCGGAAAAGGCCGAAGCCTGGCTCAAGGAGCAGATCCGCACTTCCCTGCTGAACGAACTGGGCGCCACCATCTACGCCCTGCCCAAAATCCTGGAAAGCCGCCGGCGGAACAACAACCTCAATACTCCCTTCCACCAGAAAAACCGCCATATTATCGACATCCCCGACCCGGAAACCATCCCCCACAAGAAACCGGATCACCTGCTGCCCAAGCCGAAAAACCTGCCGCCGGAAGTGGAACTGACCATCATCACCGACCAGGCCGGCGACCGGTTCACCGCCCACTGCCCGGAACTGGAACTCCAGGCCAACGGCCCCACCGCCAAAAAGGCGGAAAAAGCCCTGAAAGAACAGGTCCGCCATTCCCTGGACAACATGGACCGGATTACCGCCAGCGCGCTCCCCCACCTGCTGAAGACCATCCGCCGGAAAAAACGGCTCAATACCCGCCGCTGCCTGGAGCGCCGACATTACTTCACTATTCCCGACCAGGCAAAACCGAACTGAAGATGAGCGATTATTTCATCAAGCCGAACCGGCAGAAATGCCCCAAATGCGGCGGCATCATCTCCGTACGCCAGGACCACTACGGAAAATACCTGGTATGTTACATCTGCGGCAAAAATATCCACCCCCGGGACCTCCCCCATAACATCCATCAGCAGCTGCTGGAGGCCAAATCCGCCAATGACCCAACCTCAGCCCGAGCCCGAAACTGAAAACACAAGGATCAACCCCGATATTCCGATCGACGCCGTCCGTCAGTTCATGACCCTCAAACTCCAGAAACCCCTCCAGCAAATCTTTACCCAGCCAATCACCATCACCCAGGAAGCCGACCATCCGGCCGCCATCAGCATCGAAAGCCGTGGAAAACCGATCATCACCATTGCCCGCGAAGACCACCGAATCGAAATCCGGGAACAGAACCCCGGCAAAAGAAAACTGGACCCCAACAACCTGATCATCGCCCACGATGACCGACCCATGCAGCAACTGCAAACTCAGATCGCCGAAACCATCGAACAGGCCACCATCGGCAAGGCCGAAGCGCTGGTACAGGAACAATGGCAGAAACAGGCCAAACCCAACGCCCGGCTGCCCCACCCGGAAACCATCCGACTCGCCGTCAGGGATTACGTCCGAACCCTGCCCCCCTCAATGCAGTTCCAATACCGACCCGACCTGACCATCCGGCAGATCCACGACTCCATCCTGCAGCTGATCCACCCGGAAATCGTGGAGCTGGCCAGAACCTTCAGCCAGAGCCCAAGCGAAAACGTCAGTCTCGCCGCCTATAACTTCAGCGCGGAAAACCGGCCCCTGATCCTGGAACTGACCGAATCCAACCCCGGCGCCATCGCCTGGTATCTGCTGCTTTGCCAGCCCGAACCGGGACAACTCAACCACCCCGGCCAGGTCATCACCGCCGCCAGAACATCGATGACCAAAGCCGAACTCTCCCCCCACGCCTGGAAGACCGCTGCAAAACTCGACCTGAAAACAATGCTCCAACTGATCCGGAGCTTATACCGACCCACCCTGACCGCCGAAGCGCTGAACGCAATTCACCACGCCGGCTACTCCCCTCCCTGGGAACTGATCCACCAGCTGCTCACCCCCACCGAAGCCTTCACCAGGGAGGAAACGGGGGCGGGAAGCCGGATCTGCCGGCAGAACTTCCGGCAATACCTGACGCTGCTCCTGAAATACCTGAAAAAGCAGCCCGACGCCGGACCGGCACAGCATCTGCCCAATCCGATCCGGAACCGGATGCACGACAACGCCGACTACATCAACCACCTCACCGGGCGGAACCAACCCCTGCAGTCAAAAACCTGGCAGGGGCTGTGCAAAACCGCCGACCGCTGGCACCAGGAACACCGCCGGATGCTGGCCCAGCAGGAATGGGAAAAGGAACTGGCGCGAAAACAGGGCAGAATCCTTTCCTGGGAATCGGCGCTGGAAGAAATGCAACTCATGGACCATACCGTTACTCCCCTGACCGACGAAAAAATGCTGTTCATGGAAAGCAAGGAAATGTCCCACTGCGTGCATATCTACGGCGAACGCTGCGCCAGCGGCGATACCCGCATCTTCCATATTGCATCTCCGGTGGATGAGCACTCCGTCGCCACCCTGGAAATCCGCCGGAATTATCAATCCAACACCTGGCAGACCCAGCAGCTGCGCAGCAGGCACAACCACCCGGTAACCACCCGGATCGAAGAACTCAGCAGCATGGTGGCGGCCCTGTACCAGGAAGCCTGGGCCGCCGAAGCGAACCCCGACAAAGAGGAGAACCCAACCGATGACCAACGTTCTGATGCCGGTGGGGATTATCGATGAATCCAACGACACCGGCGCCATTTTTACCTTTGCCAGACTCCAGGACCGGGAAACCATCATCCCGGGAACTCCGGTAATGGTCCGGAACTATCACCACGATACCGACAGCCATGCCCGGATACGGGGAACCATCACCGAAGTAACCGGCCACACCGCCAGCTTCATTACCCTGGAAACAATGATCGACCCCAATTGGCCCGACCGACTGGACCCCATCGGCGCCGGCAACCCGGTATATGCAGGACAACCCGATTCCTTTGACCCGGTATTCAATCGGGAGAGAATGGCCTCCCCGGAAGAACTCGAAATGCTGAACGAGTTTGCCCGGCAGCACGAGGAGCTGGCCGGCATCAAGCCGGCTGGCGCCGTCTATACCCCGGACCAGCCGCCGGAGGAGAACGGAGACTATGACCCCGAAAATCCGGCCAACCAGAATTGCCCGGATTGAAAAAAACCAGGCGAAAAGTTCCGCCGGCGATAACCCGGTACAATCAATCCATCGGCCTTAACTGCCCTGCCCTTACCCCTATTCCGCAACAGGAGCAGCTAAATGAACCAATGGATTACCAAAGACAATCTGGCAGTTGCCGAACCCATGGGCTTTACCATCACCCTCCGGGATCTGCCCAGACGGGAAATAAACCAGCTGATCGACCAGTGCATAACGCAGGAACACCTGACCCACCATTCCTGCCCATGCCTCCACGTGCTGCCAGGATTCACCACCCCGGACGACCATATTCCCGACCTGACCGAAATCCGGTTCGAATCCAACCCCGACGCGCGGCAGCGCTACCGGCAGATCGAATACTGGCAGGCTCCGGTCCAGGCCCTGACCCGAACCATGCTCCCACAGGAAATTCTGCTGCGCCATCTGCAGCAACAGGCGCTGAAACAACTGGCCGAACCAGGCCTCGCCTGGCGCTCCGAAAATAACCGGGCAATACTGACCAGCGGCTCCCTGCTGATTACCATCAGACGCTCCACCATCCGGCAACTGCGGGAAGAAACAACCCTGGACCGGAATAACGCCTGGAGGCTGAACAATCCTGGCGCGCCCCAGACTTATCCCTCAGTAATAGGCTCCGGGATTCCCATCTTCGTAGTAAAAATCATCAACCAGGGAATGCCGATGCTGATTTGCTACACCACTCAGGAATCCAGCCGGACAACGCCGCTGGACTTCGCCAGCCAGTGGGACTCCCCGGCCGGCATGCTGGCAGACCTGCTCAGCCAACCCTGGAACTACGGGCAACTGGCGCCGGGGGAAAACGCCGGCGTCAGGTTCTAGCGTCCGGCCGAAAACCCAACCAATCAACACCCAGGAACAGGAAAATCCCGGCATGTCCGAACACTTCACCATCTACAAATTCAGAGCCTACACCACCAGGGAAGGCTACCAGGAAATCGACCGGATTCTGTCGCTGCAGCAGGCTCTCTACAATGCGGCGATTCAGGAACGCCGGGATGCCTGGCAGTGGATCAAAAAAGGCGGAGACCCGGCTCAGGCAAAAATTAATTACTACAGCCAGTGCCGGCAGCTGACCCAAATCCGGAAAGAAAACCCGGAACTGGAAAACCTCAGCCGACGAATTTCCACCGGCTCCCTGAACCGAGCCGACCGAGCCTTCCAGTCCTTCTTCCGCCGCGTTAAAAACGGCGAAAAGCCCGGCTATCCCAGATTCAAGTCCCACTCCCGGTTCAATACCCTGGAAACCCACGGCATTGAACCGAGCTGGCTCAAGGTGAACCCTCAAGAGCGAAAAGCAACGCTCATAGTAAGGGGCATCCCGGCGCTGCACATCCCACTGAAGAACCGGATACTGCCCCCGGTCAGTCAGTTCAAGACTCTGAAAATCACCCGGCGGGGACGCCGCTGCACTATTTCCCTGGGATTCCGGGAAATGAAGGCGGAACTGCCCCCGAACGGCCGGGCTATCGGCCTGGACATGCGCGCCGGCATCGCCCGGGTGGTAACCAGTGAAGGCCGGACGTGGCAAACCCGGGAAAAGAACAATAACAAAATCAAAAGGAGGCAGCGAAAACTCAGTCGGGCCCAAAAGGGATCAAACAAAAGGCGGAAAAAGGCCGCCCAACTGGCCAACGCCCACTACGAAGAACAGGTGTCCGACTACAATGCCATTCACCGATTCACCAGCCACATCATCCGAAACTATGAACTGATCGGAATAGAGGACCTGGAAATCCGGCGGTTGACCCAATCAGCCAAAGGGACAGTGGAAAACCCCGGAACGATGACCGCGCTGATCGCAGACCGAAACCGCCGGATTCTGGAACAGCGATGGGGTGAAATACGGAGACAGCTGACGTACAAGGCAGGATGGGCTGGACGAAAGCTGATCGCCGTGGATCCCAGGAACACCAGCCGAACCTGCAGCCGGTGCGGACTGACCAAGAGCAGTCCCCAGACGAATCCCACCTTCCGATGCAGCAACTGCGAACTGGTGGGCGCCGCCGCCCATAATGCGGCAATCAATATCCTGCGCCGGAGTTACGGCTCCGGCGAGGGTGGAATCAGGGCCGAAAGGCCTCCCCTCGACGCGCCGCAGGATATTTTATCAATCGGAGCATTGGTTCCGATGCGCGTGGAAATACCTGCGCTGAAGCCAGGACAAGGGGAGACCTGCCAAAACTGAATATGAAACGGCAAGGGGGAAATCCCAAGCTATTACGGGATAACCGGAGAGCAAAACCGGCGATGGCAGGAAGATTCCGGATCTTTCTCCGTTCCCTGATACTCAGGGCTAAACTCCGCCAGCACAGGGAGATTCCTGGCCAGTAGAGTCCCGTCAATAAAGGGAATCTCTAAACTCCGCCGGCACAGGGAGATTCCTTCTGAAATGCGCTCTGTTGGCTGCCTACTACACTAAACCCTGCCAGCGCCGGGAGATTCCTTCACATCACTGACCGTCAGCATCGGTTTTTGGCTGAACCCCACCAGCGCCGGGAGCTTCCCAAAGCACATGTAAGGATTGTCAGGAAGACCTCGGTTCCCCCACCAGCACCGGGAGCTTCCATTGACTTTTTCCGGCATAGGGGGGCTCTGGAGTTTCCCCTGCCAGCGCCGTGAGATTCCCGCTACCCGCTTGTGTCAGCAGGCTAAGGAAACATCCCCACCTACCAGCGCCGGGAGATTCCCGGGTGTTATCACATGCATAAGATCAGGGAGTAGGTTACCCCACCAGCGCCGGGAGATTCCAGTATAGTAACAGCGGATTACCTGCTGCTTACGCCAAACCACGCCAGTGCGGGGCGATTCCGGAAAAAAGTTCCACACACCCCTTCAGCGCCGGGCAATTCCATATGATGTTGAGCAAGAAGCAATACAATACCGGCTTTCCCGCCCCAACCGGAACGAAGCAATACCGGGAACCCCCAACAACCCATCCAAGCCGGATTGCAAAAACCCCGGACTCAACACCCGGTAAACGCCCCACCAGCAAAGAACCCTATTACAAAAACCTGAAAAAGGAGACCTTGACGGTATGAACAATACCCGAATATCCGAATACACCAACGCCATGGCTGCCGCCGCCGAACAGGTAGCTCAAAGCAGAAATCAGCTGCAGGCCGCCGTCAATTCCATAACCCCCTTTCAGCAGGAGATGACCCCATCGGAGTATAATCACCTCAAGGAAATGCGCGCCGAACTCGACAACCTGGAAACCCTCCTGACCAAAACCCAATGCGCCCACTACGTCGTCAACGACGGCAGCATCGGATAAAAGACCCCCACCCCCCCTGAATGATTACCCGATGTCTTAAATGCAGCAAATACCTCGTCGCAATAACCGAACACTGCCGCTACTGTAATACCCGCCGCAATATCCCCGGAGAGGAGGAAAAAGAGCGGCGCATGCTGCTGAGTTTCATCAGCAGAATAATCATCACCACAATTATCACGCTCTCCGCAATTCTCTACATGACGGATCTGGCAATAAGAACCGACCACATCATAGCCGTCGGCCTGACCCTGACTTCGCTCTTCATCCGGCGCGAATCCGGCATTATCATCAACCATTCCGGCTATACCCGGCAGGAGAAGAACGCCGCGCTGAGGCAAGCTATCATCAGCAGCCTGACCGCATGGGCCTTTACTCTGCTCCTGTTCACAATCGAAACAGCTGACCGGACTTTCGATTTATTCAAGAGCATCTGAATCAACTGAACCAACTGTCCCCCGGCGGCTTTTTCAGAGACCACGCCGCCGGGGGACGGACCCGCTCCGCAACCGGCGAAAGGGTCAATTTCCCGCTGCAGGAGCTGATCAAATGACCACCAACTGCCATACCATCTACCAAACCCCATCGGCGTCCGAGCAAAACGCCCGGACCCTGGACCGTTCCGGCAACGCCGCCGACCACGCCGAAGCCGCCCTGATCCGTCAGAGCATCAATAGCTATACCGAATCCATCGTCACCCGCTTCCGCCAGGAAACCCTCACGCCGGCAACAGCCTGCACCTACGCCAAAGCCCAACTCTCCGAAGCCGATTTCGAGGATTATCACCGGCACGCCGCCAATGCTCCGGTCAGTATCGAAGACCTGCTCATGGCCCTGGAACTGGCCGGCAAAGCCCACTACAGCGCCCTGACCAGGCTGACCCACCGCATGCCCCGGGAACTCCGGGAACACAGCGGCAAACTGCGCCTGCTGCTTGCCCGGGGGTTCTACGAAAACATCAAAGCTACCCTGGAAGCCGGCAATGCCTTTGCGCCGCCGGAAACCGCGCTGTGGGAACGACAGACCAAAAAACTCCGGTACAGCATCGCCCAGGTCATGGGCCTGGCACAGCCGGAAACCCTGACCGCATAATCGGCAGGGAGAACTCGTGCTAACCTCTATGCCGATGCTGGAACTCAGCAACGGAATCCGGGACCGATTGAACGAACTCCGGCAGAAATGCCGGAGCCAGCCAATGCCGGCCTGGATCGAACAGCGCCGCATCAACGCCCTGTTCCGGCAGTTCATCGAATTGCCCTACGCCCTGCCGTCATTGCTGATCCTGCCGACCTCTATCGCCATTGCCGGCAACTATCGGAACGCCAAAATTATCGCAGCATTAGCCATCGCCGCCGCCATCGTGATCTGGCTGATCACCCAGAAGCTGAAACAACTGCAGGAAAACAACCCAACGCTGAGCGAAAAACAGCTGCGGGATCAGAAACAGCTGAAGAACATCATCATTGTCGCCGCCTGCGCTCTGGCGTTAAGCGCACTGATGGGCGCCGGAACGCTGATCAGCTGAATTAAACCCGTCAAACCTATCAAGGAAGGAAAGGAAAATGACGAAGACGTGGCAGATACTCACGTGGCAGGAAATCGAACAAGCAGTGGAAAAACGCAACGTCAGCCTGCTGACCGAATCCCTGAAACCGGCGGAAATGGAACTGAAAGACGTCCGGGAGATTATCCGGAACAGTCAGGACCAAGGCCTGCCTATCGAGCGGTATCGGGAGAAAGCACTGCTGGACAACTACGTGAAAAGCCTGAAACGGGCAATCCGGCAGGCTCAATCACAGAAAGAGGTCATCTAATGCATTACCACGTGATATACGCCGTACCCCACCGTCAGCCGGAGCCGGACGACCCCATCGTAATTTTTCCGGACCACCCCCGGAGTCCCCGCATCGACGGCGTAACCCTGAACGAGGCCGACGAGATCTGCCGCCGGCGCAGCGGATTATCCGTTATTGCCTGCAACCATGCCTGCCCGCACCAGCGGCCATCCCCAGCGGCTGAACGCTGAACGGAACTCCCCCGGGACTCGCCAGGCCGGAACGTTTCCGTTCCGGCTTATTTTGCGCGCCGGAACCGGAGATGCAAAAAAGACGGAAAGAAAACCGGATAGGCTGAATCTGAAAGATAATCCCTGAACAATGAACTGGCCCGCCGGCGCAACTTCCTCCACCGGGGACACCAAGTCCGCAGTCCAGGCCGCAGCCGGTACCGGGAAACGCCCCAACCCTGAACCGAGGCAACTGCCATGTCCATCTGCATGCTCCCCTTCTGCAGATACCCCCGCCAGCTTAAAGCCGTGGCCCGGGAAAACACCCCCAATTCCGACGTGTGGGCCAGCGCCAGCGACAAACTCATTATCGTCATCAACCCGGCCAGCGAGGAAGAATTTGAAAACCTGCGCCAATCCGTTAACCAGTGGCAGCTGCCGGTTAAGCACTACCTGCTGAACTACAAAAACGTGAGTTCACAGTTTGCCCGGATCGTCCGGCAGGAATACAAAACCATCTACCGACCAAAACGGAAAAAAGAGAAACCCTCCGCTCCCAGGCTTTGAATGCTCCATTGCGCCGCCCTGAGTGTGGCGGAAATCATCATGGGCCACAGAACCTTCACCCGGAAAAAACGGCAGGAAAGTCAATGAACGCCGGACGCATCTACCGGATGGACAATTCATCCCTTACCGAAGAACAGATAGCGGTTGCCTTCGCCCGATGCTCCCGGAACCCGGAACCCTTCGACCGGACAGCCAAGCAGGTCAGCGAAACCCAAGCCGCCCGGTTCAACGAAAAGTGGGTGCTCGGCGACGGCCACGCCTCCGTCGCCGAGCATGCAATCACCCATATTGCCATAGAGAACATCTCCCGGCTCTGCGCCGACCACATTGAAAGCGGCCGGCTGGCATCTTATACCGAAAAATCATCCCGTTATCAGGCAATAACGCCTGACCATCGATTCATCCCACCGGAACTAGCGGAATACCCCGACCTGCTGCGCCGATACGAAGAAACTACCACCAACCTCATGCTTGCCTACCGGAGTATCCTGAACGACCTGGCAACAGCCAAACAGGAAAGCCAGCCACAACTGCCGGATGAATCCGGCGCTGCCTGGCAGAAAAGACGAATACGGGAATCCCTGGACGACGCCCGCGCCCTGCTGCCAGCGGCAACCCTGACCAGCCTGGGTCTTACCGCCAATGCCCGGTCCCTGGCTTACCTCATTTCCCGTATGGCCTCCAGCCCCCTGGCGGAAGACCGACAAACTGCCCGGGGATTGCATACTCAGGGTACGATTGCCTGCCCCAGCCTGCTGAAACACGCCGAACCAACCACGGCCTTGCAACGAAGGCAGCAACGCAACCCGCCGGCAGAATCCGCCACACCCCCCGGCGTACGACTGCTGCACTTTCAGCAGGACGCAGAACAAACCATCGCCGAGTCCCTGCGTGAAAGCGGTATGGTTCCCACCAACGCTCCAAACCGGGCTGCCCTGCAAATGGTCTGCGCCGAACTCGGCGCCCACGACCAGCTGCCCAGAGAATTTGAACTGGCCGACTACCGTTTCACCGTAACCCTGGACTACGGCGCAATGCGCGAACTGCGCCGACACCGCATGCTAACCTTCCTGGAAAGCCCCCTCACTGCCCTTGACGGCCACAATACCCCGGATCCCATCGCCGACTCCGATCTGTCGGAAAAGTTTGAGACGGCAATCAATCAGGCAACCGAACTGTACCGGGAGCTGCTGAACGCCGGCCTCACCGCGCCGGCTCAATACGCGGTATGCCATGCCCACTGGCAGACCGTAACGCTCAAGCTCAACCTGAGACAGCTGCGCAATCTGGCCCGGCTGCGCACCCAACCCAAAGCCCATATCGGAATCAGAAGACCGGTACAGCAAATGCTGAAGCAGGTCCGGGATCGCCAGTCGTTCCTTTACCGGAACGCGGTAGAGCCGGTAGTGGCTGACGCCGGAATCTGAAATGAAGACCGCACAGGGTATTAACAAGCCCCACGATCCAAAAAACGCCGCCAACTGGTTCATTGAACGGGGAATTAAAGAAGAGCGCCCACTGGTTCACATTGAGGTGCAGAAACTTCTATATTTCTCGCACGGCTGGATGCTGGGCATCCACCAGCGTCCCCTACACTATGGGGTATGGGAGGCCTGGCGTTACGGCCCCGTCCTGCCTGAGGTATATTTTAACCTCAACCAATATCGGGAAACCGATTACAGCCCTCATCCAATCAGCGCCCAGTGAGCCTTTCACCGACGAAGAGACCGACATCCTGATTGACGTGTACGACTACTGCCGACTGGGACCTGCCACCCTGGCAGGAATATCCCAGGCGCGCGGCGGCCCCTGGGATCGGGTGTGGCACAGCACCAGGAAATCGCAGGTCTTACCGAACCGGATGATCCAGGCCTGGTTTGCCAGGCTGCTCCGTGAACACGGGACATCCGAAAACGCGCCCCTTTAACGGTGGAACCGGCTACTGCCGATAGCAGCCTCTGACCTGTATCGAACTCACCTGTTTAACCACCAAGCAGAAGTCTACTATAGACAAAAAGAGAATTGACTCTCATACTGGCACCTGTCAGAAAAATCACTACCAATTCCACATACCGTGCAGAAAGAACAAGAGATGACTATACAACGACCCAGAAACAGCGAACCAGCCGCTAACAAAGAACTTGGAAACTTGTTGCAGAAAATGCTATATGGTTACCAAGTACGCTCCGAAAATACCAGGCTAATCACTGAACAACCTAGTCTGCAATTGGACAACCTGATTACCGCACCCGGCCGCCCCCCCATAGCAGTTGAGGCTGAATATGAAGCGGTAGGCACAGCAGAAGCTGACGCTGCCAAGCGACTTGGCCTTCCAGTAGTAGGTGAAACTAACCTCATTACAGCAGCAATCGCATTGCGATACCCCGATACAGTAAGGTTCGCGACAAACCTGAAGGACGCAATATGCGAGAACAACCTGTCATATGCCATCCTATACGAGGATCAAACCCGTTTCCCTGCACAAGGTTGGATGAGCGGTTCAGTGTCTGACTTGGCAGAACTGATCCGATTAGCATCCATTCCTCAAAAAGCAGTTGACAACGCTGCAACCGCGCTGGAACAAGGAATAGAGAACGCCGCAAGCGTACTCAACCAAATAGCCACTATCAGGCCCCGCATAACTGCGACAGTCGCCCACTTGCTGGGAATGACCGACGTACCACAAACGAGGCGCATGGTAGGTGCCATCATTGCCAATGCCATGGTATTTCACCAGCACATTGCTGGGATGCACAGCGACGTAAAACCTCTCCATTTGGTTTGCGGACCATCAGCATCTGACCCCCAGCAAGAAACCTTAAAAGCTTGGGCTAAAATTCTGAAAATCAACTACTGGACCATTTTCGCCATTGCTAAGGATATTCTGGAACAGTTGCCGACTGGAGAAGCCACCATGATTCTGCAAAAACTTCGCAAAACTGTCCAAGATATTGACGCCATTGGCGTAACCAACACCAATGACCTTACCGGACAAATCTTTCAACGCCTCATTGCAGACCGTAAATACCTGGCAACATTTTATACCCTACCAGCCTCAGCAACCCTGCTGGCTCGGCTAGCAGTCAGCAAAATAACCGATATAGACTGGTCAAACGCAGAAGATATCGGTCAACTCCGAATAGCTGACTTTGCTTGTGGTACCGGAGCCCTGCTGTCCGCCGTATACGAGCAAATAGCCTCTCGACATGAACAAGTCGGTGGCAATCCAACAACACTGCATAAACCAATGATGGAAGATGTTCTGTACGGTTGCGACGTGATGCCATCGGCAATTCACATCACAGGCTCCACACTATCTGGTATGCAACCTAATATGGGTTTCGGACAGTCGCGTTTGTACACTCTAGCCTATGGACGACAGCCAGACACCAGCATAGCCATCGGTTCGCTGGAATTACTACAATCTTCCTCTGCAATGACCTTATTTAACACTAGCAACCCGGCGATGCGCACAGGCAGCGCCGGCGAGCAAACCGCCGCCCAAATCATCGCGGACATCCCAGACAAAGGCTTCGACCTGGTCATTATGAATCCACCTTTCACCCGCGCTACTAACCACGAGGGATCCCATGCCAACATCACCAACCCTGCTTTCGCTGCCTTTAACTCTAACCGAGAAGACCAGACAGCAATGGGCAACCGTATAAACAAACTTGGCAAAGACAGTTGTTATCACGGCAACGCCGGCATCTCATCGGCATTCGCAGCATTGGCAGACAAAAAATTGAAACCTGGCGGAGTACTGGCTTTAGTCCTGCCCCTGTCGGTAGCAGCCGGCCTATCCTGGCAAAGTTTCCGTCAAATGTTAGCCAATAACTACACTGATCTGGAAGTATTAAGCATTGCTGCCAATAGCAAGGAAATGTCTTTCTCATCAGATACCAGCATGGCAGAATGCTTGGTAATTGCCCGCAAAACTATAACTGGCAATAGAACACCCCCGCGCTTCACATCTCTACACAACCGCCCGACAGGACTGGCCCAAGCCGCGGAAATCGCTAGAAATATGAAAAATACTACGACTGTCCGAAACATAGAGGACGGTCCCTACGGTGGCACGCACGTTAACATAGGAAGTGAGAAAGTCGGAGAAATCACGTCGGCAAAAATTGCTTAGCAATTTTTGCCGACGTGGAATTCTGTTCGCATTGAGGATGCAACACTAGCCCAAACAGCCCATGCCCTCTCACAATCCAGGCTCTGGTTGCCCGGACAACCCAATCCCATTGAACTACCAGTTACCAAATTAGACAGCATAGGCAGGCTTGGACTGCTTAGCCGAGATATAACCGGACCAGCTCCACGTGGACCATTCACCAAGATTGCACCCAGCCCAACAGCAACCTATCCGGCACTATGGAACCACAATGCCAAAAAGGAAACCAAAATCATATGCGAACCTGATGCACAGTTACAAGTAAAGCAGGGACTGGAAGAAAAAGCAGCAGAAGTTTGGAAAACCGCCAGCCGCGTTCATTTAAACTCTGAATACACATTAGGCTCACAACCTCTTTGCGTAGCATTCACCGAGCAAGAAACAATAGGCGGTCACGTCTGGCCTAACGTCATTTTGAACGACAAGAGGTTTGACTACGCTTTTACAGTATGGGGCAACAGTACATTAGGAATGCTATTGTACTGGTGGCACTCCAACCGTCAACAATCCAGCAAGATCAGAATGAGCATACGCTCAGCAGAATCTCTTCCAATTCTCGATATCCACACCCTCACCAATGAACAGCTCATTACTGCCCAGACCATCTTTAAAAAGTTCCGAAATAAAGACTTGCAACCAGCCTATTTGTCTGACACAGATCCTAACCGAGCACTACTAGACCGCCATGTGATATACGATCTCTTGGGCTTCGACAAATCAACCTACCAAGCAGTCCGACGTCTATGCGCCAAATGGTGCGCTGAACCCTCAGTCCACGGCGGCAAAAAACGCCCACCAAAAGCCAGATTAGTGATGTAACTAATCATCAATACTTGATACTAGCCGCACTACCGACCAAATAATCCCCTTTTTTCAAGTCCACCAGGTGAGATAAACATTCACCCACCGCGTCCACCAACTTACTGAAACAACCAGGGCAGACCTGACCCGGTAAACCGGGATACGTTACTCTGCAGGAACCGGAAAAAGACGAATGATGAACCGGTCCCATGCCGGAAAATCAGCCGGGATGAAACCGGCCTGAACCCTTTCCGGCGTCCCTTTCCAAAGCAGCGCCCGCCGGAAAGGAGCAAAGCAATATGAAAAACCCGGCGTCAAACCAAAAGGTTCAGCAATATCAACTGGAAATGAACCTTAACCTGGAACCGGAAACCCAGGAAGAGTCACTGCTCCGGCAACTCAAGGATCAGCCCCTTTTCATACGCATCCTGATTATTGCCAGCGCAATAAACTGCCTGCTTTGCATCAGCATAATGCTCATTCTGACATGGATCATACCCCTTATCACCACAATCAGGGCGATCCCCCTGACGATTGCCGGAATAACAATCTGGATTCTACGGCACAAAAAACACTCAGCACACCGGCAATCTCCGATCGGGCAACCAAAGCCGTCAGACACACAGCCAACCCCGGATTTATCCCGTTAAAGCAGTATTTCATCCACCGGCCCGGCAGAACTCCCGGCAGCAAAACCCGGCTGCACCCCGCCCTGCAAATCCACGGAACCCCTTACCCCCGGCAAATCCCCAATCGGAAAGGAGTATTTTCACCCATGTACTGGCATCTCACCATCAACAACCCCCGCGCCACCCGCTGCCGCGTCATTCAAGCCGGCTCCCTGACCAGGCCCTGGAAAGGGCCAGCCGGTGGATTCAACCCGACTTTACCGGATTCAGCCTCAGTCCGGTGGAACCGGAACCCCCCGGCAGTTAAACTGATACTGCGCAGAACGCCACCGGCGAATCAACCAGCAAACCAGCAGAGAAAACGACCAATGTACGAAGCTCAACTCATCAGGACCGTACCGGTCAGTTTCGGTCACACAGTGAACGTGTGGGAAACCCGGCCAAGCAGTCAGAACGAACCCAAGCGGCAGTTCAACCTGACCTGCCCGGACGATACCGGAACAGACCTGCTGCGATCATAGCGATCAGAGCGCTCAGGAAGATGGAAAAGGGGGCAGCATGATCACCAACGCAATACTCGCAGGCCTTACCCTGTACCTGTGGATCCGGGCCGGCAGCATGTCATACCCAATCATCAAACAATGCCTGGACCGCAACAGCGGATGCAGCGTGGACGCCATGCTCTGGCCGGCCAGCCTGATCGCAACGATGAGCGCAATCACGGTGGTCTTCCTGATCAAGCTGGTTCGGCAGGTGAAAAACCTGAAGAAAAAAGACCCGGAAACCGACCGGCTCCGACCGGAACCCTGAACAACAGAACCCCGGCAGGTTTCAATCCCTGCCGGGGCCTGATCATAAAAAAACCCATCTCCGGGATGCGGGCAGCAAACCCAAGGAGGTTTACACTTGAATTATACCATAGAACAACTGCCGGACTTCGCCGAACCCGGCCAACACCGGGGCCTTGACCAACGGAACGGAAAAGGCAGAATATACGCCAGTGCCGGCACCCGACTGAAGGAGGAATCGCTCATGACCTGTGGACCATTGACCCGATTTCCGTTTTACCTCATCTTTCGGTCCCTGTTCCGGCCCCGGCGCCGCTACTGAGGCTGCCGCATTCCAATCGAAAAGACAAACCCGGACGGCCAACCTAAATCAGAGCTTGCTATATCCCGCTGCGCTGCCCCGCCAGCGAACCGGGGAATCAACCCGGAATGGATGGCCGCTGCCAATTGAAAAACGTCCCAACAGCGTGTATCGTAAACCGGTCAGGAATAGTGCCCACCCCTTGGGGTGGTCGAGGATTGAAACGCTGTCGCTATCATGGTAGACCAAACAGCGGGCAAAAAAAGAACCAACCAGGAAATCGGAAATCAGAAATCAGAAACCGGAACGACCCACCCCTGCCGGAAAAGGGTAAAACAATTAACCATATGGAATAAACCAGAAAAACAACCCTGACCGGCGCCGTCCCCAGCATCGACCGAAGCCGAATGGACTTCGACCTGCAGCAAAGCCTAGGCGGACAAATAACCATACCATTCCAGGAACAACACTGGAAAACCAGCATGACCGCCTTCGATTGATACCAAGACAACGCCGAAATACTGGTCCAATGCATCGGCCGTTACAACCACCGAAACCGGCTGTACGGAATGGAATCCGTAGATCAAGTCATTCTCATCAACCCACCGGACGCCGCCGACGCGTGAAGGCGGAAACCCAACGAATGACCCCGAAACCCTGAACCCTTCCGCCCCCCCACACCTCACCATATAACATAATCCGTAAACCGGTGGTACAATCCCAATAGCGCCCCGTTCAGCAGAGGGGAATCATCAAATACAAGGAGTAGCCCTATGACCACCGCAGCCCAGATCTACTGCTTCAAGTGCAAGACCCATACCGAAACCACCAACCTTGAAGAAGTGGTGATGAAAAACGGCCGCCCCGCCACCAGGGGCCTCTGCGTCAACTGCGGCTCCAAAAAGAACAAGATCGGCAAACCCCAAGCCGCGCCCGTCAGTTAAACCAACGACCCCGGGAGACTCCCGGAAAAACGGATAACCACCCGGGAAGTCTCCCCCAAAACCAGGCAGGATTACCCCAATGTCCTGCTTGTTTGCGCGTATCGCCAACATTCTGCTCATTCTCACAACCGCCTGCGGCGCAGTTACAATCAACCTCGATACCCGGGTCAAGAACGAAAACGACATCCGCCACGACCTGGAAGTTATCGCCTCCGGGCAGATCGCCCTCCATATGGCCGACGAAATCAACCACGGAAATCCCGAACTGGAAGAACATTGCCGGATCAACCTCGACGAAACCAACCGCACCCTCAACATACTCTGCGAAAACTTCCACAAGGATGATAACCTGAACATCATGGGGCCCGACGAACCCGAAGACATCCAGGACAGCATCGCCACCGTCAAAAACGACCTGGGCGCCATGTGGGAATACGAAACCGCCATGCCTAATCCGATGTTAGACCTCGCCCAAGATGCCGACCTGGGGCTCGACGCCCAAGAACTGGAAGACCCCGAATACCTGGACACAATTCTCAGGCTGAGAATCAACTGGACCGTCCAGGTTCCCGGAAACATCATCGAAACCAACGCCGACCTCCAGGAGAAAAACACGGCAACCTTCAACCTGAAACCCGGCGACACCCGGGAAACCCTCAAAGTAATCAGCCGGCAGAAAAAATCCTCCGGCTGCAACTGAACAAAATGACCGCTAATCCGGATCCCTGGGCCGACGACCCGACTCCACCGCTACAGCCTTCTCTTACTTACCTGCAAGCCAGCCTGACCAAAGCCCAGCAGCACCACGCCCTGACCATAAGACTGCTGGACTACCTGCTGGACCTGGCAGCCGGACAATCCCCCGGCCTGACTTCGGCAGTGGAGCCGGCAATACTCCAAGCTCAAATGACTGACGATTACCTGAACGCCGCCGCCGCGGAGACCGCCAGTTTCCTCCGGCAGTTCGGTGAACCCCCCGAATACCGGGAATGACTCAAAAACACCCAAAGGAGCGCCGGCCAAACCATGGGATACACCCACTACTGGACACTACACGCGCCCCCCGGACCGGAACCGATGGCCCGACTGGCCGAAGACCTGCAAAACCTGGCAATGAAGTCCGAAATCGACCTGACCCGCGATTATCAGGACGACCAGCCCCCGATGTTCACCCAAGCGGAAATCCGCTTCAACTCCCGAAGAGACCCATGCGAAACCTTCGTACTGGACCCCTTCAACCTCAGCCCGGAAAACCATGCCCTGATCGCCAATAAACCCCACAACTTTTCTTTCCCGGGGGAATACCTCTGGGATTTCTGCAAGACTGCCAGAAGAGATTACGACGTGGTAGCAGCCGCCGGGCTGATTGCCATGCAATGCCGGTTCGGCAACAACGCCCGCATTTCCTCCGACGGAAATACGGCACAGGACGAAGAATGGCGGAACGCCGTCAGACTGTATCAGACTACATTCCCGGAACGGGAACTGCCGGCAATGCCCGGGATTCTAACCGCCGATCTTACACCGGTTCTCACTTCACAATGGGAAAACTGACACGATCTCCAGTTATTGCGCTACAGCGCTAAGTCCAGGTCGCATACCAGATTCAGAACCTGAAGAAAAACACCATGAACCGGAATAATCAGGAAATGGCGCATCTGTGCCATATCGCCCATCATAGAGATCGGGCCGGACGGAAGACAATTCCCGGACTGCTGCATAAACCTGACTCTGGAATTTGTCCAGGAAGCAGGAATGTGGTGCGGACACTGCGTCGAACTCGGCACCCCCGCTTTCGCCCCCGACCGGGAACAGGCCCGCCAGCAACTGGTCGACGCCGTAATCCAGCAGCTGTCCGGCGCAACGCGCCTGAATGAACTGGCAGATTATCTGAAACGAAACAACGTCCACTGCCGTCCAACGCCGCCACTGCCTCACTAACTCACTCCCCCGAACAAAAGGTCCGGCGCTGCTCAAAAATAAAGCGCCGGACCAAAACTTCGGCCAGGGAGATGAGTAAATGTCGCCAAAACCCGGTTCCCCCCAGCACGCCGAATCCCTGCTCAATTCCAGGTTCAAGTCCCACCTGCCTTGGATCGTCAAAGACGCCGGACTGCCCCTCCAGGACTGGCCCGGCAACCCCGACCTCTCCTGGCAGGACAGTAACGCCCTGACCGTGCTGGACTTCGCCTGCAGCCAGCTGGAAGAACGGCTGGCCGAACCGGAAGTCCGGAGCGAATCCGCCCGGAACAGCTACCGGATCGCCGCATCCCTACGCCAGTGCATCGATGCCGTCCGAAGCGCGGGACTGGAAATAGCCGCGCCCTACGTCAGCCTCATGCTGATGACCCTGCCAGAACCGGCCAAAGAATAAAAACGACCCCGGACGGGGAAAGGGGGATGCCAATCGGCATCCCCCGGCCACGCCGAAAACTCAACCGCCCCGATTCCACCTATGCTGGAACCGAATCCCCGAAACACCTGGCAAAGATATGACCAACGATCCATTACCGGGAAAAAGAAAACGAAGACCGGAACCAAACCCGTTTAAAGTCCTGCTGTTCAGCATGATTCTGCTTGCTATTGGCGCCCTGATACTTTCCCTGCCCCAATACTGGCGAGACTCACCGGGGACGATGGAGAAACATCATGGAATACAAACTGAAAGAAATCGACTACACCGAAGGCTGCGGCAAATGCGGCGAAGACCTTGAGAACACACACCCCCAAGCGGTGGCAACCGAAATAACCGCATACCCCGGAAACAAGGGAAATACCTACCCCATATGCCGGAACTGCTACGAGAATCACGATCCTGGCAAAGACAACTGAAACCCCCGACAGCCCCCCTGGAAAAAGCCCGTTACTGCATCGGCCGGATCATAATCGCCGCATCCCTGATTGCTCTATTCCTGCTCCTGCTGATCGGCACAGTCAGAACCGAAATCGACGCCGGATACCAGGAACTCCGGATCAACGGCTTCACCCCAACCGGCGCCCCCGGACAGTGGCAGCTGGAAATCACTAACCGCCACTACAGCCCGGTCTGGCTGGTATTCGCCCAGGCCGAATGCCCGATGACCGACCCTTTTTCCACCATCCGGCTGCTGAACCTGCCAATCAACCAAAGCCGGACAATCTACTTGAACAACCCCGACATCCGAACCCCCCAACCCCAATGCCGGATTACCCACACCATCCCGGTCAGAACGGACAACCGATCAACCGAAATCATCGCCAGAGGACTCCCCAAGCAACCCAACGGGGACCCCCGGATTATCAACGCCCCCAATCGGGACGTTCTCACTTTCTACCAGAAACTGGAATGTCCCAAACCGCCCCGCATCCGGGAAGTGATCAATATTCATCAGCCGACACGGGACGGCATCAGCACCGCCACAATCTACCTGGACAACCATACCCCGGACCGGTCCGACCGGGAATGTGAATCCCTGTTCACCCGATCCTTACCCCTGACCCCTGCAGACGCCCTGAACCGACCAACTGCCCAATCATCCCCGGAAAATCGACAAAGGAGCCGGACTCCGATGCCCAGGACCCTATCCGTCTATGACCTGCGCGACAGCGAACTCAGCAGCAATTCACCACCACCAGCTTTCCAATATTGGATGGGTAAATATATGCGGCAGGAAATAAGCCGGTGGAATACCTTCAGATTCCGGCAGTCTCCCCAGCCGAGACTGGAGCTGTTCATCGACCCGAAAGGCCGGCCGTCCCTGACCCTGATCCGCAACCGGGACAATACCATCACCGCCCGGGGGCCCGGGAAAAATATCACCTGCGAAGCCCCCGCATACTGGCTCAACCAACTGAAAGACCGGCTCGCCGCCGCCGCGATCCGGAGCGCCCTGGAACAATACCGGAAGAATAAACCCCGGGAATTCCGGGAAAATCTTCCGGCCTACCTGACCGCACGCGCCGTATCCAAAGGTAAAAACAACCCGCTGTACCACTGGGCCAATATCCCGGAACATATCGGGAAACAGTCCCGCGCCTGGCAGCAGGAAAGCAGAAAAATCAACCGGATCATCAACGGGACCTTCATCGACCAACAGCTGATCGCCCGTCAGGAAGAAATGCTGAACCGGATGCTGCGAGACTACCCATGGCTCGACCGTTACAACTGGATCAACCGTAACAAACGTACCATAAACGCCATGCGCGGAAAATCCCGGAATGTCCTGATCTTTTACTGCAAGTTCCTCAACTGCATATCCGATGAACATCCGAAACGCCTCACTCCGGAATACATTACCCGAAGGGTAAGGAACTACCTGAACCTGGACAAAGCCCAGTGGCGCTGGTTCTACATCATCAACCCGCACAACACCGGGCAAATCCGGCAGCATACCCGCTTTCTGACCGACCTGAATCTGCCATATATCAACCAACAGGAAGCGGCAGAGATTTTCCGGGACATCTACCACTGCCTTGATCGGGCAACCGACCCGGAAACCCGCTGGAACCACGGAGATCCCTGGAAAGCCCTGATACACCTGACCCGGACCGTATTCGAACATCACCGGAAAAACGATGACCGGCCAGCCGGGGAACGAAGGTCGGATATTCTCAAGCACCTGTCCGATGCTCTGGAATGGCACATTGAACACGACCAGCCCTGGCCCAGAACCTGCCGCGAAGCCTACCAGCGCCGCGCCGACCGCTGGGTGGCCGAACTGACCCGGGAAAACGAAAACAGCGAAATGCTGCGATTGCAGCAGCAGAACTGGCAGAGCCTGCTGGATCGACAGACCATCGGCCCGGTAACCGCAAACCCCCTGACCAACGCCTGGGAACTGAACCTCGCCGGACGCGCCATGAAAAACTGCCTGGCCAGCTACGCCTGGCAGTGCCAGCAGGGAAACAGCCGGATCTTCACCCTTACCCAGGAAGAACGCCCCATCGCCGCAATGGAACTGCACCGGCAGACCAACGGATGGTCGCTGCGCCAGCTGGAAGGGTCGGAACGGAAGATTCCCACCGACGAGCAGACGCATGCGGCCCGGATCATCACCATGCAATATCAGGAGGCGTGGAAAAGAAATCGGCGGATGCAAGCCGCCGCATGATTCGGGAAAATACCCGGCAAACTGCGACGCAGGCGGGACCATACCCGGATCAAAGCGCCCATAAGCAACAGCAGGTCAGCCCGGGTCAAGGGAGAAAAACTGGCAAAAACCCCGCCTGGATCGCCCGGATCCGGGCGATAATCGACGCCGGCCTGACCGGGGAAAACCGAAAAGGCCGGCGGGCCCAACCCGCTATACAAACCCCAACCAGCCCGATACACTTGACAGACAGCCTCCGGAAAGGAGCGGAAAATGACCGTGGTCAAAACCTGGGAAGACCTGCGCCGACTGCTCCGGGATAACCCCGAGATGTACCAGGCCGCCAGCGATTACATCCACCAACTGGAAGAGCAGCGCATCCGGGCAGAGGACGAAAAGGAAAACGCCGACGAAGACCAAACCATACAGGAGTCGGAACATGCCTGAAATCAGAAACACGACCGACCTGCTGCTGCTGCTCCAGGAAGACCCCGAGTTCCTGGAAGCAACCCGCCGGCTGATTCTGACCGACGACCTCCTGCAAGCGCCCGAAGCGATAAGAGAACTGAAAAAGGACGTCGGGCAGCTGAACCAGCGCATGGGCAGAGTGGAAGACAAGGTTGACCAGCTGGACCAGCGCATGGGCAGAGTGGAAGACAAGGTCGACCAGTTGGACCAGCGCATGGGCAGAGTGGAAGACAAGGTCGACCAGTTGGACCAAAAGGTCGACCAACTGGACCGGCGGGTAGGAAACCTGGAAGAAGTAACTCAGGACATTCAGAGAACCGTCAAAAGGCTGGAAGTATCCGTAGGAGAAATGAAAGGCAACATCGGCCGGTACGCCGTCGAAAACAAAATGTTCGCAATCGCCGGGAACTTCAACCTCGAAGTCCGTAACTGGCTGCGCCAGAGAGAACTGATCGAAATTGTCCCAAAACCCGGAAAGATCAACCTGGAACTCAATGAATGGCAGAGTTTCCTGCGCGCCGACTGCGTGATCCAGGGCGAAGATCCCCGGGAACAGACCCATTACATCGTGATCGAAGCCTCTTATACCGCAGACGAACGGGACAGCTATCGCGCTGTCCGGAACGCCCGAATCATCCGGGAGCAGACCGGCAATCCCGCGTACCCCCTGGTCGCCGGAGTCCATCAGGACCACCACATCCGGGAACTGGTCGGCAAGGGAGAGATATTCTGGTTTCAACTGGAACCGGAAGACTTCAACCCGGAATAACCGGAAGAACCGCCACGACCCCCGAAAACTGGCGGAGAGCGATTTTCCGCCCGGTTGCCGGGCGGCAATGCTTTTTTTTCCCCCTGCTGAACCGGGAAGACCCCCGCATTTTGCCTCTCAGCGTCTTGTGAACTCGATTCCGGCAACCTCCCGATCCCCCAGTACCGACAAAAGCCCCGATTCCGGCAGAAAAGGCCGGAACCCCGGCCGGCGGAGAAAAACACGCCTTATTCTGCCCCACAAGCCCTTGTGAGCCAATCAGGGACAAAAGCTGAACCGGGATCTTCGCAAAACCAAAGCAGGTACCTGCTGAAACCAACTCCCCGGCCCCCAGGGCCCGCCAACCGGAGAAATCAGGAAGTCGGATTTCCTGACCATTTCCGATCCTCCCAATCCTGCCGATCCTGCCGCCGACTGCCAAAACGCCGAAACGCCGGACCGCCGGGGAAACCATCCCGGCGTTTTTCACGCCGCCGGCCCAGGCCGGAAAACGCGTAAACCGGCCTTGCTGCGCTGCTCAAAGCCTTGCGGGCCAATCAGGAGAATAAGACCCGCCCGGAACTCCGAACCCCGGCCGGACACCGAACCACACCCAAAACCTCTCCGGGTCAGCCGGCAATCCCCCGGAGCAACAAGCCCCGGAAAAGCCGATGAGAGCCATTTTCCGGGGCATTTCACCCCCTCCCAGTCTTGGGCCGGTAAAGCCGGAAACCCCCCTTATTTCCGCTCTGAACGCCTTACGGGGCAGATTGCCGAAGATCTTCAATCCTCTATCACATCGGGGGAGGGGGGGAACCGCAATCGACGGAACCCCGTCTCACGGACAATACAAACCGGGAAAACAGGAATGGGCGCCGCAATACGTCCCACAGCCCCCGGTGATCACATTCGGAAGAAAACGACCTGCCGAAACGGCGAAGAAGTGTCGCACATGCCAACCCTCAACCGGGACATTAAATACCCCCAGGCCCTGTTCTTCCAGGAAGAAATGCAAACCGTCCCCGGCGAACCCGATCCCGACGCCAATGCCCGCCTGTGGCGCAAAACCGCCGAACTTACCAATCAGGCAGCCCAGGGCCAATACGACCCGGAACAGGACCGGCAGCTGCAAGCCGAAATCCGGCAGGCCAACGCCGCCGGATATGCCCGGCACTACCTCCACGCCGCCATCGCCGAACTCAGCGCGGACCTCAAGTTCATTCTGATGAATCAACAAGGACCTCCGGACGAACAACTCCAGAACCGGCTGCAACACGCCCAGGCATACCGCCGAAACTCCGAACCCCACCAGGGCCTCCACCAGGATCCCCACCTGGACGAAACAATAAACGGCATCAGCCAACTCAGACGCCTGATCCTCGAAACCATGACCATCGCCCGAATCTACCGGGACATGGGATTCGATGAATGGAAAGCCCTGAACGAACTCTACCCCCGCATCAAACCCTTCGGCGCCGCAATGGTCATGGACCAACCGGAAACGGAGCAGGCCGTGGCGGACGGCAACGCCGAAAAGCTGAGGGAATGCCTCGCCTGGACCAAAGGCATACTCCGTTTCCGGGAGAAAGAAATCGAGCTCCGCGCCAATCGGGGGAAACCCGTTACGATCGCCGAATACCGGGATCTGTCCCTGAACCGGGCGCAGACGCAATTCCTGAAAGAACAGATCCGCCGCGCCCAGCCCGCGCCGGAAGTATCCCCGGACATCTTCTGATTGCCGCCGGCTCCGGGCCCTACTGCCCACTGCCAGCCCCCTCCCGGGGGGAATCACGCAATCGCGCGCTTCCCCGACGCCGAAATCCGAAAGCCGCCTTTCGCCGAAACCACGCGCCTCCGCCCGGGAACCCCCCACACTACCCGCCAAACGGCGCAAACCAAAAATAGCGATTTCCCCTTACGTGAGGGAAAAACAGGGGGTATAAAATTTTGCTTTAGATCTCGTTATTTCGTTAAATCGTTAAATGTTCTAATTTTGGACGCTGAATTTATATCTGAAAAAGAGGGAAATTAGAACGGAATTCATTTAACGAGAAAAATCGGTTCGTTAAATGGTTAAATATCCCTATGTCTGCCGCGACCCTGTAGGTAATTCGTAAATACTTAAATCTTTCCCATGTAAGGGAAAAGGCTAAATTTTGCCCAAAGGTGGGCCGGTTTCGTAATTTCCAGAGCCCTCAAAAGGGCTGAAATGGACAAAACGACCACCGGTCGCAGGCAAAAAGCCCCGAAAACTGTGGATCCGGCGGCCCTCCGGCCCCCGCCCGGGCCCGCCAGTCCACCGCCCGGGAAAGCCCGGAAGCGCCCCCGGAAAACCCCTGAAACCGGGCAAAAAGGCCGGAAAAACCCCGAAATGCCCCCGGCGATTTTCGTAACGTCTATGCCGATTAACCATTACTTCCCCGCCATTTCACCGGGACAGTCTGAGCAATTCCGCCACTCCGGACCATCGACTACCCAGCCCCAATTCAGCTAAAATGAACCGACTCAGCGCCCCAGCGCCCCCCAGGAGAACCAGCAATGGCCGGATGCCTGATTACCATCGAAGGAATCGACGGCGCCGGGAAAACCACCCAGGCCAGCCTCCTCTACCAATATTGCCAACAGCGGAACCGCCCGGTCTCCCAGCTCCGTGAACCCGGCAATACCCCGACCGGCAAAGCCGTCCGCGCCATGATCAGGCAGGGGAAAAACATCCCGCCCAACCAGCAGCTGCTGCTCTTCGCCATCGCCCGCGCCGAACTCTATTCAACCGCCGTCCACCCCGCCCTCCGGCAGGGCCGGATTATCATCCTCGACCGCTCCATCGATTCCACCGTCGCCTACCAGGGCTATGGCGCCGGACTGAACCTCCGGGCAATCCACCAGGCCAACCGCCTCGCCACCGGCGGACGCGTGCCCGACCTGACTTTCATCCTCGAAATCAACCCGGCAACCGCCGCCGGCAGAACGACCAACCCCGACCTGCGGTCAGGACATCACCCCGACGAATATCGGGAAAGAGTCAGCGCCGGATTCCTGGCTCAGGCCCGGAACAACCCGGAACGCTGTATAATTGTGGACGCCGACCGGGAAATCGAAAGGATCGCCAAAGAAATTGCCGGCATCGCCGAAGCGCGCATGAAAGCCCGCCGGTTCCCACCGAACAACGAACGCTGAAGGAGATGAACAATGAACCTGGAGAGTGAAGTGAACGTAGAGAGTGAAATAACCGCCGCCGTAATAGAACTGGAACACGCCGAACTACGGCTGACCCTGCTGACCCGACGTCCCGGACGGGACGACTCACTGGCCCAACTGACCCGGGACGTGAGGGAAACCAGAAACAAACTGTGGCAGCGGGTAATCAACAAAGCGGCCTGAAAAGCAGAGCGGCAGCAATGGCTATACCCATAACCGACATGCCCCGATGGTATCAGGCATGCGTACTGGCCCCGGCTTACTACACCACAAAGCAGGCTGGTCCCCTGACTATGACGATATACCTCGGCAGCGGCGGGTACATCCGGACGGAAACAGCCATAACCGGCCGGATGCCGATCGCCGGAACCCTGTTCAGGAACGGCGCTCCGGAGACCCACCCGGACCGGGTGGAACCTGAACCGGCAGGCTACTACCGGACAAACCGGGGACGGATGGTACGATGCACCGAGATTGAGTACAACGAAGCTATGTCCGGGAACCGGCTGGACGACCTTATGGACAGCGGGGAGAGTAAGGAATGAAGATCGCCGGAATGCTCAAATGCCGGTTCACCATCCCTGCCCCCGGCGCCAATGCCCCGAAAAAGCCCGTAGGCGGTGAATACGCGGCAAGCCGGACGGCAGAGAAACCAGGAGCAGCGCCCTGCCCCGATCGCACAAGGTAAACCGGGAACTATCCCGGCCCGTTTTCACCCGAAACACCCCACCTTCCCATCGGCTAATCAGCAACAGCCCCAGGCTCCGCCGTCCATTCCATTCAGCCCAGCCATTTCAACCACAAAAGAACCCAGTATGCAGCGGTCATCCCCGGCTCAACTACGACCCGTTGCCAAACCGGCAAAACGATACTCATCGCCTTTCACCCGACAACCTGAACCGCAACCCCACCGACCAGGGTCAAACGCCTGCCGCGGCTCAAACCCCCGGCAGGCAAAAGGAGAAAAAGCATGACCACCACCCCGTCCCTGGACCTCTGCTTCAACTGCAGAACCGAAATCGCCGACCCCCACCGGAAAAAACGCGAGAGCCAAGCAGTATTCCGGTGCCATAGGTGCGCCTTCCAGGCTAACGCCGACTGGACCGCCAGCGTAATCATCCGCAATCGCGCTTACTACCGCCTTTGCCAAATACGCCCAAGGTTACAGTCCAACCTGAAAGACGCGCCGCCAACCGGGTGGTCACAGCAGCCGTCCGACGGGCGCCGGCAGCTGATCCTGCCCATACCCGTAAAGCGTGCTCAATCCGAAAGGCGACGCGACGAGCTGCTACCCGCAGCAGGGTCCGTAGCCCCAGGACGGAGGACCGTTTCCCAACGACCCTCCCAGACGCCCCAAATGTTGGCTGATTATTCAGTCAACACGCTGTACGCAAAGACGCCGACGGAAAAGGCTGACCCAAGCCGGCATCTGCCAGCATTGCTGGCAACTGCATCCGGCAGAATCCCTGTAACATAAGCAACACAGGAGGCTGAATTGGCTATACATAACACAATTATCGCTTTTTCCTGCGTCGGGCTCATCTTCGGGCTCATTTTCGGCATCACGGTATTCCCCGACTCAATATCCAGCGCCACCATTGGCGGCGCAATTGGCGGCGCAATCGGCGGACTATTAACGCATTGGATTTGCCAAGGCATTGCCAATACTCAAGACATCGATTAACGCCAAGCGCAAAAAAATCCCCCACCACAAGCATCAATCAACCTGACCCCAGAACCGGCGGCAAAGGAAGGATACTATAACAATGGAGATAAACTACCCCGAACCGACGATCAACAGCGCCTGCCCCATCTGCCAGCGGTTATACCACGGCGGAACCCATTGCCTGACCTGCCGCGCCTACCTTAACGAAGGCGCGCCCCACGCAGCCGACTGCTCCGAACCCGCGCTGGCCGCGGAATGGGCCGCACAGCCCAGATGCTTTACCCACTTGACCAGCGCCTGCCCCCCGGACTGCCCAGACACCTGGGAGCCATAACCACAAACGGATAAAAACGGCTGAACCAGCCGCATGCCCCGGCAGACCTGGAACCGGCCAAGCTGCCGGGGCAGCCCCCGGCGCCCAGGGGAAACAACCCACCCAGCGCGATTTTCCCAGGGTCAGGGGTATCGGAATACCTTTTTGCGGTTGAACCAACCGGAAAATCGCTTACAGCAAGCCTGTGGAAACGCTGACCAAAGGCTGAATCAGCCTGACCCTTGCCATTGCCAGGCATATCCCTGACCTGCGCCTGACAATTGTGCCTACCGCGCCAAGACTGCCGGCATTACCCCGACAACTGCAAGGAAACCCCGGAAATCAGGGCGGAAACCCCGAAGTCATTTCCGACCGCTCATCAGTACTCATTTCCGGTTTATTTCCCTATACAAGTACCCCCCGGAAACCCCCCCGGCAAAGGCAAAAAGTCATTATCAGCCGCCGATTGCCATAAGCCCCTGCTACGGAAACTGGACTACTGCGATTTTTCAGACAGCGGACAGATTAAACCGCCGATTAAACCCGGATTTCGTACCTCCATGGTATCCCCCTCTGGCAAAACAGCTATTTTCTGGTCAATTCGGAAATGCGATTACAGCCGGATTTCGCACCCCCATGGTACCCCCCCTTGACCGGAAATCGGGATAACGAAGAAGATGTCCGGAAAAGTGAAAACCCGGTTTTTCCGACCTCCCGCCGGGAGCCGAAATTAACCTTTCAACCCAATGCCATCCAAAAGGCGGGAACTCCCGCGACCGCCACGCTTGCCGACACCGGTGCCCGAACACATGCATCCCTCAGTCCCAAAGTCAAACCGGAAAGAGCAGGCATAATTGCCTGAAGAAAGAACCGCAATGAACCACGAAACTTAACTCCCCACACTGGCCGCCCACCTGTCCGGAAACCAGTATCTGCTGACCCAAGCAACCCGGGAAGTCCGGCACGCAGTTGCCTGGCTGATAAAAGAAGCCGAGAACCGGTCAGGCGGACTGCGCCGGCCCGTATCGCTGCGCTGAAAACGGCGCTATTAGTGAACCACTTTATTACAATATCCAAAAGGAGCGAATTGCCCCAATGCCATCCAAAAGAAGACAAACCCCCATCGCCCAGATGTCCCTGTTCGGACGGAACAACAACACCCGGAAACAGAACAACCGGTGGGTTGCCAGCGCCACTACCACCGTCCGCGAACTGCTCGACGCAACCGAATTAACCCCGGAAGAATTCTACGGACAGGAGACGGACCTCCAGCGCCCGCTGGACCGGGGCCACTGTGAAGCGCTGGCCCGGTACTACCAGGAAAGCAGCAACTGGGTCATTGCCCCATTCGTATTCACCAGCGAAGTCGCGCCGGAGATCAACGAAGGGAAAATGCAGCTGCCCGACCAGTCCCGGATTCTCGACGGGCAGCACCGCGTGCAGGCGTTGCACCTGACCAGGAACCGACTGGAATCATCCGAGAACCAGGATGACCGGGCAAAGCTCGACCGACTGTCGGAATCGGCCGTTGCCGTGGAATATATCTCCAATACCGGAATCCCCGATGCCCGGCAGATGTTTGTTGACCTGAACAAAACCAGGAAAATATCCGCTGCCGAACTGAACTACCTGGACAGCCGGGATCCGGTGGTAAACGCCATCCGCGAAACTCTCAACAAAAACCATTGGCTTGACGCCCTTACTGACAAAACCCGCAGTACGCCCACCGGCGCATATATCTTCTCAATAAACTCACTGAAGACCGTCGTAAAAGCCATCGAAGTAGGCCTGAACAAGTCCATCACCAAAGCCAGACGGGAATATATTGCCACCCCCCAGGGCCAGCAGGAATGCGTGGAAAACCTGACCGATTTCATCGAATGGCTCAAGCAGACCCGCGAAGAGTTCAACATCGGAACCGATGAAGACCCCACGATCATCGCTGACGCCAAAACCAGGCACCACGCCTTCAATCCAAGGTTCATCGCCTTTATGGCCCATATCTGGAGCATCAGCGCCGACACTGCGCCGAACCCCGAAACCATGAGCCGGTTTATCCGGAAGATGAACTTAACGCAAAGGGATACCGCCAACCACCTGAAAGCCGAACTGAACCTGGTCAATGAGAAAGACCGGATGAAAGCCCTGAACAACAGGGCCTACCAGGAAGCCTCGATCACCCTCCGGCAAAACGCCGCCTAGCAGAACAGCGCACGGCGCTGACCAATTGACGCCCTCCATCCGGAAGATTAAGATTGATCGGCTGTCCAAAATCATAATCAAAAGGAGCGGGAAAATATGATCCGGATACCCAGGCAGCCAATTACCCAGGGAGGCATTATCCGATGGGCCGTTATTCCAATAATGGCTCTGTTAGCGATCGCCGCCATCGCCGCAACTACCACCACCGCTCAGGCCCAGACCAAATGGCCTCCCAACCCGACCAACCTAAGGACAACCGCCGTAACCAGCACTTCAGTAACCATCGCATGGAACGCCGGCCCGGATAACGGCTGCGCAACCAAGCAATTCCGGCTCAGCGGGTACGATCGGGAAAACGGCAGGTTCCTGGAAGTAGCAAACCCGATCGTTCCAACCAGCGGCCCCCTGACCAAAACTTTCATCAACCTGCAACCGGAAACGCCATACCTGCTCATTGTCAGCGCAGAACCCCAACGGGAGAAAGGCAGCCCCTGTGTTTACCCTACCGCACTGGCGTCCACAATCTGGGCAGTCACGCTGCCGGCTGCCGAAACCGGCGGAGCCATAGACCCAACCCCCAGGCCGGGGAACGAGGACATGCGGGGAATGCCGGAGGAAAACACGGCCACCCCAACCCCCAAGCGGGAAATAGAAGTGGTCAAGGACGGCACGACCTACGGAAAGAGCCAGGGGCAGACGCCAAAGCTGACCATCACCGAAGGAGACTCGGGAACCAAGACGGTACCCCTTACCCTCCGGCTTACCGGAACTCCATCCGATGATGTCAGCGTACAGGTCAAGTTCCAGAAACCCAACGACAAGACAGTTCGCGGGAAGAAAAAGGCCGGCGCAGACCGGGACTTTTACTTCATTGACCAGGTAATCACCTGGGAAGCCGGAGCTTCCGGCACCAACCTGAACAAAACGGTGAACCTCCGGATCATCGGTGACACCCGGGAAGAAAACGACGAAACGGTGCGATTCAGCGTCAACCGGCTGACGACTGACGATCGGAACGTAAAGTTTTCCGGCAGCCTGAGCCGGATTTTCATCGAGGTAGTCATCGCCAACGACGACTGACCTTTCAGCGGATTGCAACGTTCCCGACGATCCGGGAACGACCCACTGCAAACGCAACGGGCCCGGCGGCGTTGAAAAACACCCCGCCGGGCCGACCATTGCCCCCAAACGCAGCAACAAAAGGAGCAGAAGATAGCTATGCCCGTTTCAATCCGGAACAAACCCCGGACCAGCGCCGAAACCAGGACGGAAAACCGCCGGCCAATACCCGGGTATGTCCTGCACCCTGCCAGCACTTACTGTGCCGACTGCGGATTTACCCACTGGAACGAAGACCCCTGTCAGATTCACCTGCAACCGGCGCAATAAGGAGCGCATGCCATGCCCAACTATGTATTCAACAAACTGACCGTAAGCGGCCCGGCGGGGGAAGTCCGCGCTTTCTGCTGGAAAGCGTGGGGCAGCGAAAAAATACCCCTGGAAGCGAACAACTTTATACCCATGCCGGAAGAGATCCGGACAACCGAAGCGCCAAACCGCAACGCAACCCAGGCGCAGGAACTCTACCGCCAATACGGAGCATCGGACTGGCGGGAATGGTCAATAAAGAACTGGGGAACGAAGTGGGGAGCCATAGCAGACGGAGAATGCCGGGAAATCGACGAAAACGAACTCCAGTATGAGTTCTGCACGGCAAACTCGCCGTTCAACGAGCATTTGATGCAACGGATGTCGAAAGAATTCCCCGGGTTATCCCTGAATCTGGACTACCGGGAATACGAGACGGGATTCTACGGAGCGATTGCAGCAAACGCCGGCCGGATAACCCCAAGCGGAACCTACCACGTGGACGAAATGCCTGAAGATGCGGAACAGGAGGATCAGGAAGAAACTTTATGAACCTTTTATCCCACATAATACGCCTGCTGACGGTAAACAGTGAAAACGACCGGCTGACCGGCCGGGAACGGATCTTCATCGAAGCGGAACTGGCCAAGGTGAACTTTTCCATCTAATGCCGGCGCCCGGCAGGGAAACGATGGCAGAAGCAATAACTTTCAACCAAGCCCGGGAACTCTGCCCGATACCGGGACCCGGAGAATCAAGCATCCAGCCTAACTATCCGGCGGCGAAATGGCAGTCGGCGGACGGAGAATACGCGCTGCGCATAACCTTCGCAAAGGAAAGGCCGGAACGCCCGGCAGCGACGCTGCTGACCAACGAAAGGAAGAACGCAACGCTCCAGTATTATCTGGGTGATGAAACCGGAACAATGACCGGCTGCGACCGCAGCCGGTACATTGAGGAACTGAAATTTCAGAGTAAAGAGGATCAATGACCAGAAACAACAAGCGCCCCACTCCCGACATCCGCCGAAACACCGACAGCATTGGTATGCCGTCTTACCACATCCACCAACCCTTCGGCGAAGGGCTGGACTATCGCTGCTCGTCCTATATCTGCCGGACATGCCAGACCCTGATCTGCGGGTCGATAGAAGACCGGAACGCCCACCGCTGCGGAGAAGACCACGTAAAGCTCGTTTACGGCCCGGAAATTGCCGGTAAAGTCAGCTGCTACGGACGCTGCTACGCCAATTGGCTGCAGGAAAACCCCCACCCCAACTGCCCCACGGCCACGGCCAGCTACGATGATTGCGATTGCCCCGGTTACCCCCACGACTTCGCCATCCGAAGATGGTACGCTCAACAGGAGACGGCCATCCGGCAGCCCGCCGAACTCCGGCAAGGGCCGATTGGGCTGGCATACCACCGGCAGCTGCGCTGCCAGACCTGCGGTTATATCTCCGACCGAAGGGTATAACCCGAACGCCAAATCGGGGATATGGGCAAAACCGGCATAGACCGACGGTAGTATGCTGAAAACGCAAAATACAGCACAGAACCCGGATACAGCCCATTCCGACAGCACTGCAAAAGGAAAATAACCGATGCGGAAATCAGGCAGAAAACCGATTGCCCTGGCGCTGACCGCGGTCGTCATGCTGACAACGTTAATCGGCTGCCAAACGCCGGAGCAGACGCCGAACCTGCCGGCGACAATTGCCGTAGCAATGGAAACCCAACTGGCGGCAATTCCCACTGCCACTCCCTACCCGACCAACACTCCTGTACCAACCCCGGAACCGCCCACAGCAACGCCGAACCTGCCGGCGACTATCGTAAGGCTGATTGACGATCGGCTGGTCGCCATGCCGACGAACACCCCGGCGCCCACGGCAAACGTATTGCCCACAGTAGAACACGCCATCACCAGCAGACTGTCGGAAATAGCGACGCCGGACATCAGCGGAATGATCCGGGCGGAAGTAGAAACGGCGGTAACAAACCGGATGCGGGAAATGACCACGGGAGTAGGGCCGGCGGCGCCCCTCTGGATCATTCACCAAGGCAGCATGATCGGAAAGGAACTGAACTGCGCGCCGAACTCGCTGAGCGACTGGACAATTCAGCTGCCGAACAACTTCCGGATCGACCGGGAAAGCCAATGCGACGAAATAATATTCGACGAATCGTACGAAGACAGAACGATTGGCATTGGCTACATACACACGCCGGAACTAAGTCAAGATCCGGCAACGGCCCTGGAACAAATATCGCAAGGATTAGCGCCGGAATTTACAGCAGTTTACACAGGAGAATATTTCAACAACGAAGATACGGACATAGAAATAATCAATATCGGTGAGACAAACCATCAGGGGACAAAAGCCATATCCATACAATCAAAAATGACATTCCGGATATTGAAGAAGCCATTGCAATGCTATCAGGAAACAGTGTTTATCCCGTCAAAAGGGTGGGCATCCCACAACAACCGGCAAATTTACATAATCAACGCCATCACCTGCCTGCAAAACGAAAATGGACTAACACCGGAACTACAGCAGGCGCTGGCCTCCTTCACCGAGATAGTTCCATTCATACAGTAAAAACCGGCGCCAACCGCGGGGATCTCCCGACCAGTGTGAAAACATCATATCAACCGAAAAACTCCCACGCTCCGGGGCGCCGGAACCCTTCTCCGAGTTCCCGGTTCCGGCAGACAAAGCCAAATGCGGGAATAAATCAGCAGGATTGGAGCGTGAGATGAAAAAAACCAACTATGCAATGGTCAACGCCCAGCGGAACCGCCACAGCGCCCGACGCGGCGAACAGGCGCAGCTGCTGAAGAAATTGTTCGCGGACCCCCCCAGAGTGAGCCTGGAAAGGGTGAATCAAAAAGATTACATCCTGATCCGGACACCAGCCGATGCCGACAGCGGCGAGAGACCATACAGTTTCTGGATTGAGATCGAAGACAACCGCAAGTAACCTGCCAAAGGAGGCCACAGCATAACCGAATCCCTGGATTTCCAAAACATGGACCTGCTTACTGCAATCACAGCCGCCAGCGCCATGGTCAGAACACTGTCCCTGGCCGCCTACCTGGAACAACAGCCAAGCAAATCACCCCATCAGGGTTATACCGAGATAACCGAACGCCCGGAACAGCTTGCCCGGATAACCGAGCAGCCGCCCACGGGGCTGATCCGAACAGCGCTGGAATACATAGTCGTCCGGGACGGAACCTGTCCTCCGGACGACGCCGGCATCCGGGCTGACCGACTGCTGGAAAATATGGAAACATCGGCAGGAATTATGGTCCGGCATGGACTGAGCGTTGCGGTGTCAACCGACGCCGGCACGCTGCCGCTGGCCGGACTGCTCGGTATAGGCGAGCTAATCGCCAAAGGGGACCTGGAACCCGAAGCCCTGACCGACTCTGCCCGGCGGCAAACGATTGTAGCAGCGCTGCAAAGGGAATTCTTCGGCTGGTAACTGGCGGATTCCTCCGCAATCGCGGGGAACAACCTGTTTGCCAGGAACCATGGCTGAGGGCCAAACGGTTCCACCCCTGCCGGCGCAGGGACTGTCAAACGCAACCTGAAAAAAACCTCATCCGGGACCTCGCTGCCACGCCGCGGCACACTCCGACAACAGCCGGCCTTGATCAGAAAAAACCGCGCGGCAAGCACCCAACAACCGACCCAAACCGGCAAAACGACAGGAGAGATCAATGCCACCAAACCGGCGGAAAAGGCCGCCCAAAGGCGATGTCAACAAGCTGCTACCGGCACTGCAGTCCTGTTTTACCCAAGCGGAAAACTCCTATGTTCCCAGCCGGTCCATCGGCTGGGCAATCCGGGAATATGACCCGAATATTTCCTGGGCCGACTGCAAAACCCCAGCCTGGGGCCAAGCCATCCGGCAGGCATTCCCCAATGCAGACAACGAAAAAGATGTGACAATCGAAAACAATGAATACGCTGCATGGTACGGGATCAAACCCACCGATCTGGCCCCCGGCAACTGGAGTCAAACCAATGAAGATGACGAACTGATCCACTTCAGCAGTCTGGAAGACGAGCCGGACGGAACTCAACCCCGAACCGGGAACCAGGCACCGGTCCATTCGAAAACCCCCACCTGGAAAAAGTGGGCATGGGGCCTGAGTATATTCCCCTTTATGTTATTCCCCGCAATGTGCTATATATTCCTGTCCATACCCGGCTGGCTGAAACCCGAATGGAAAAGATCCGACGCTCAAAAATGGGCAATCGCTTATGCCTCAACAATCACCGCGGTCGTCATTCTATCCGTCATATCCTAACCGAACTGCTGCACCGGGGGATCCCGCCGCCGACAACCCCTGAAAGGAATCAATCCCCAACCTGACCAGGAGAAACTGCACTCAATGAACAAAACGAATCTCCCAGAATCGATCCAGGCCACCATCCATCAGGACGCGCTCAGCCGCGTCCCATCATTCTTCGACGCCACCCTGGAAGACATCGCCAACGAACTATTCCAGAACGCCCGGCGCTCCGGCGCCACTCAAGTTAACGTAACGATCAACGAAGACAGCATCGCCATTGCCGACAACGGCAAGGGCATCCAGGACCCCCGGGTACTGCTGGCCTTCGGCCAGTCCACCTGGAACAGCCCGGCGGTGAACAACGAACATCCGGCCGGCATGGGCTTTTATTCCCTGGCCCGACGCCCCTGGGTGCGAGTCCGGTCCCGCACCGGGGACAACATACCCTGGAGCCTGGAACTAACCCCGGAACATTTCACCGGAAAGAAATCGGCGCCGGTGCTGACCGTTCACCCGCAAGACGGAACCATGACCGGAACGGAAATCACCTTCAAGTGGTCCACGAAAAACAAACCGGAGGGAATCATCGCCGAATGCGCGCAATACTTCCCGCTGCCGGTATTCCGCAACGGAGCGGAACTTCCCCGGCTGGACTTCCTGGCCAAAGCCCTCTACGTGGAGGAATACCAGGGAACGAGAATCGGCGTTTACCGCTCCCCCGCGCGGGATTGGCACACCAGCAACTTCCACGGCATTGTTCTCAAAAATACCTGCTTCGCCTCCGTCAAGACGCTCAAGGAAGAATGGAGCGCCGCCATTGACGTGGTGAACTGCCCCCATCTGGAACTGACCCTGCCCAGCCGCAAAAGTCTGGTGGCAACTCCCTTTACCGATGAACTGAAACGGGCCGCCCGAGCGGCTATCTACCGGGCGATGCTCCGTGAACCGGATCCGGTGGAAGTCCCGTACAAGGTTCAGCAGGACGCCAAACAGCTGGGCATCGATCTGCCTGACCCGGTATCGGCGCTGCTACGCTGGGAACCGGAAACCGCCGATGGAGGAACCACCGGTTACTACGGATTCCATGACAGCAGAAAAGAGGCGGTGAATGAGAACACCCTGCTGGTCGGAATACAAGACGGATGCGCCCCGGACCAGCAGGCTCTGGGGAGAGCCGCCAACCGGAACGGCATGGACCGGAACCTGATGCAAGCGAACTACCGGCTGAAAGGCTATCCCTGGTACGATGCCCTGCCGGTGATTGAAGAAGTGGAAATCGAAGTAACCCTGAAGGGAAAGGTTTACAACCTGAGCGAAGTCAGGAAAGAATTTAACACCAGTGCCGCCAAATACCGGGAATGGATCGAAGTCTTCGCCCGGCAGCGGCCGGAGAAAATCGAACTGCTGCTCCAAATGACCAGTCCGACCAGAGGCAAATGGGTAGAAAAGCTGCCCGCCGACTACGCCCTGCTGGAAGACGAGCTGCAATACTACGATGAAGCGACCCCATTGGTAACCGAAGAAAGCAGCATGTCGGTCAACGAACTGGCCGAAGTATTGATGGCATCCTGCTACTGCTACGATGAAGAAGGGGATCACTACGAGACCCAGCAGAAGGAAGCGGAAAACCGGTACGGCAAGATTGCCCGGCAGACACTACAATCGGAGGAGGAAGCCATCCGGCACGGGATCATTGCCACGGCCCGGGACCATCTCCGGTGGGAAGTGCCGGCGGGGATAACCGTAACCCTGAAAGTAACCCACAGCGGAGCGGAAATCCTGCAGCTGGAAAAGGAGGAAAAGAATTGACCAACCCCGCAGCGCCGCCCAGCGACCTGACAATAACAACCGGCATCGCCTGGGGATTCCTGGCTTATGCCGAGATGCTGACCAGGGGAGTTGCCCAAAGCCTCCAGTTCTGGGCCGACGGCAGCTGCCCCGACGACCCGGACCAGCCGGAGCTTACCGACTTCCGGGAAACTCCGGAATTCAGCAACTGGACCAACGCGGTGGAATCGCTGAACCGGCAGATAAAAGAGATCGCCGCCCAGCGCGCCGGCCTCGATTACCTGATATTCGACTTCATCGAACCGACCAACTACCCGCAGCCGGCACGTCCGGTGGAAGAAACTCCCCTGATCGACCTGTACCACCTGGATCTGGAACGGGCCGAATTCCTGATTGCCAAGGCGATCGAAATCTTTGGCCGAATCGCCGAAACGTTGCCGGAACACGCCGGGGATCTACTGGATCTGAACCGCCGACTCGCTGCAGTCAGCTTTCAGGAAACCGGACAGTTCTAACGGAGAAAGGAAGAAATGAAAGATACCGAATACCTGATCATACCGGTTCCCGACGAAGATGAAGAGATTTCCCTACCGGAACTGCTCAGCGCCGGCGCCCCGGCATGGTACGCCGGAGACGGCCGGTGGGCCGATGGAGACGCCGTCCGGGAATACTACGAAAAGGAACTGCCAACCCGGCTGGGGCTGTACCCTGAAGAATTCATCCTCTGGGCGGAGCTCAGCCCGGAAGAAATAGACACTCTGGGCCGGACCCTGGCCCCGCACATCTGCGGGAGTGACCCGACCGGAGCAATATCCGCCGAAGACATGGCGGATTTCCTGATTGAAGAATAGTCCGGTGAACCGGAAAACTACGCCCGCCAAGCCTCACTGCGCCCTCTGCGCCGGGCATACCGGCTGGAACATCCCCATCGGCTGGTGGATTACCGTCAGCATCCCGGAGATCTACAACCGGCAAAGCGAAACGTCGGAAAAGCCCCGCTGGAACCAACTGACCTCCGCAGAACGCCGTACCATAATCAAGCATACCGAGCAGACCTTTGACCACCAGCAGCTGACCCGGCTGCTGCAGAACGCGCTGGAAAAAGCGCTGGCGGAAATCAACCCGCCATAGCAATCCCCCAGAAAGGAGCAAGAACGTGAACCCTACCGTCGCCGACTGGCGTCCACCCAACTACCATATGGTATGGAGCATTTACGACAAATACGACTGGGAAACCCATACGCAGAAAGACTTCCAATACGAAAGCGAAGAGGACGACTCTTACAGCCGGATCCGGCTGGATCTGACCGCGCCGGCCGGCCTGCCCAACGGCAGTTATACCGCGGTCGTTTATCTCAAAGAAAAGGGAACCTGCTCCGGCGTACTGGTTCGGAACAACCTGTTCATGCCTGAAGAAACCGACCGGGCGGTATTCAACGCCATGCTCAGAGCTGAGGGCAAAGACCCGGAGGCAACGGATCCGAAAGTGCCGGAGTGGGACCATATCTTCATTGAAGCAGTCCGCTGGAACGAGACGGAACAGGCGATCGAATTCTCCCTAGGATCCTGAAAGAATAACCAATCACTGCAGAGTTGCAACACGTTGGATACTACTTTAACGTGGTAGCGTATTGGCAGAATAGACTTTGCAGTACCACATCTGATGCAGGACGAGCGTAAAGCAATACGCAACAGCAGTACCTATTCTGGTAGAAAAACACCGGCGGGCAACACAGAAAGTTTAAAGCACGACGATCAACACTTTCTATAAGCAATCATTCGCGCAACCAGTTTTTCACAAAATCGGGACCACAAGGGCTTGCCAGCAAGACATCTATATGTTGTCTGCAAGGATCGCGGCATACATTATGCGCGACTTTCTCCTCTACAAGCATACGATCTCGCTCGTCCAATTGGAAATAATCCTCTGGAGAACTGTACAAATTCTTCCAATTACCCATAGCTTTCAAGTGCAACTTCTTACCAACATCATTCACAGAGCAAAAATCCCTCACCCAGTTTGACACAATACTATCGTAATATTTGTAGATACATCGAACATTTGGGTAGGTAACAACCAACCACGACCGATTATCTCCAGGCAGTATATTGACTGAAGCATAAAAATCATAAGGCGTAGCGGTATCCGCATGACAATTACAAGGTAAAGTATGATACTCCGCAGCGGCAAATCGTACATGGGGATTGAAAGGCATCACATGATGTACGAAACCGACGCGCTCACTGTCAACAAGACGTCGATCATACAACAATTTATCGCGATAAAAACTCCGGATAATATTTGATGAATATCTCAGGATAGAATCAAGAACATCAACAGCATATCGGTTTCCTGCCTTTACTTGTTCAGCACGCTTACAAGTTACTTCGATCTCGACCCCTCGCAACTGACTGATACAAAAAAGCAATGTCCTATAAGCAAGAATAAAAAGAGAAAACTCCAGCCCGTGATTTGCGGAGACGATCCTTTGATAATCACAGATACTGCTAAGGTCCAAATCGTCGACTAAACCAAAGAAATCTCTATCTCTGTCATGATAAGCACAAACGGAATGACCGACACTCGCTACCGTAATATCAATATAATGAGGCGGCACCTGTCCAATTTCCCATAGTCCTTGACTACCCGGGTAACCAGCCTCCCCTTTAGTAAGAGCAACTAACTGTTGAACATCCGGCATATGTTGCAGAACCATATCCCCTCCTTTAGTTGCCTTAGCAATACGCGAAAGCCGCCCACGCGTAATAGAGTGCGTTTTCGCTGAGGCATCTTCACCGCAATTAACTGGACTACGTCTATTCCCGAAGAATCCAGATTCCAACGTTGACTCAGTTGCCAGCAAGCAACGAGGGTCATTTTCATCTCGAAAACCAAATTGAATTTCACTCAATACTCGCAGAGCTTCCTGAACTTCCTTAGGTTTAATAAAGGGAGAATCCAAATCCTGTGTCATTCCCCGCATGATACGAGGAATATCAGTGTTATTGTATTTGACCATGACTAATAGCAAACCACCCTGCAAAATCTAAAAACTAGGGTACTATATTTCTTGAGAACAAGGGGCCAAGAGTAAAAAAGATAAACAGCAGAAGTACCCCACCGTGATGCCATGCTGTGGAATGGTACCCGGTTTTAGAGAGGACAAAATACAGATATTTAGTGAACCAATAGTTGCTGTAGGAATAGTACAAGATAACACCCATCAGAATGAACAAAGCCTGAGCCACCAGATAAGAGAACCCCCCCAAACATTTCCCTATCAACCAGTAAGCAAACTAGACCTCAGCGGTAATGCCGCCGGATCTCATTAGCGTACCGCTGTCCCAAATCCCGGCCGTACTGCTCCAGCCACTCCGACAGCCGGGTGGGACACGGCGCCGGATGCCCCAGGGAGCTTACCAGCAAACCCCGGCTTAACCCGCTGATTTCATCCCTGGTCAGCACAATATCCCGCAGCGCAACCCCCAAAGCCCGACCAGCCAGATAAGCGGCCAGCGCCGGGACCGGAACCGCCTTGCAGAAAGTGCCGGCATGCCGGGTTACCAGGTTCACCAGTTCCCGGAAGGTATAAATCTCCGGACCCACGGCGTCAATCACCCGATTATCATCGGACCCGATTGCCTCAACCGCCAATGCGGCCAGATCCGCCACATGCACCGGCTGCAGGGGATACCGCCCATTGCCCGGCAGCAGAAATACCGGGAAGTTCCGCACGGACCAAGCAATATTGTTCAGCAGAATATCCTCCAGGCTGTAAAGGACGGTGGGGCGCAGAATCGCATAAGAAACGCCGTCCAGTTCCCGGAGATAATCCTCCAATTGACCCTTGCCCCGGAAATAGGGCAGATCGCTGTTCGCGTCCGGATTGGTGATTGAAATATGCACAATACGGCGCACCCCGGCAGCCCGGGCGCAGTCAAACATTGCCCTGGTCTGCGCAACGCACTGAGCATGGGTCCGGTTCCGGTAATTAACCCGGATCCAATAGGTATTGACCAGCGTATCCGTACCGCGGAGCCGCTCGGTGAGCGCCGTGGGATCATCAAAACTGAAAGGGAAGAAAGGGACTTGCCCGGCAAAGGGGTCCGGACGCTCCGGATGTCCGGTAATGGACTGAACCGGACAGCCCAGGTCCAGCAGACTCCGGGCAATATAACGGCCGGTATAACCGGCCGCGCCGGTAACGGTAACCAGTTTATCCGTCATAGCCACCTCAACCGGGAGACGGCCCGTTGCTCGCAAAACGTCCGGGCCGTCAAGGTTTAACCCGGTTAAAATACCAGAAGCGAACCAGCCATCCTTTACCATCGGAAACGTGAATGAACTACTGCCTGCCGGAAACCCAACAAGCCTACCTCCAGGGCTATCAGGACGCCATTGCGAAAGCGGCGGCCATCCTGATGTTCGATTTTCCCGAAGCGCATCGGCAGCTGCTCCGGGAGACCCTGTGCCAGCACTGCGCCCAACCCAGGCCAATACGGGAAGAACCGGCGCTCATCGCCGGACAGAAACCCCGGAACCTCTGCGCCGACTGTGAGCAGTACTTTCATCCAAACCGAAAGGAGCAGCCGGAATGATCCTGTCCACCGACGAACTGATGCCCGGAACGACCTGGGGACAGGCGGCCGCCGCGCTGATCGCCACCCTGTCAAACCCGCCGGACAACCCGGAAATATTCCGGCAGGAGGAGCAGTTTCAGCAACTGCTGCACCGCTGCCCCTTTATCTTGCACTGCTTCGAGCCAAAGGCGGCGCCGACCAACTCCGACCAGGACGAAACACGGATTGCGCCGAGCATAAGCATTTACCCCGCCAGGCTGAGCCCGGAGCAGGGGAACATCCTGACCGATACGGTCAAAGCTCTGACCAACCCATATGAAGCGGAGCAGTCATCTCTGGAGCAACTGCTTCGGCAGATGCTGGACGGCGCCGAAGCCATCAACCGGAACCGGAACAACCGGGCTGCCGCCGCCCGGATACGGCGCGCCGCCGAGCGGCTCAAGCCGGTTATCCCGGCCATCAACGAAATTATCGAAGGCGCCAACGCCATCGACCAGCCGGAGATGCGCTACCTTCCCGAAACGGAGAGCGAAGACCGGCAGGCCCGGATTCTGGCCGGCATCGCCCAATTGGCCTACACGCTCGGTTGCGAGGAATGGGCCGCTGACAATGGATTTGACCGACCGGACAGCAACTGAACCACGACAGGAGAAGACCAACATGGAAAATACCCCCAGGCCGGTATCCTTCACCAGCTCCAAAGGCATTGATGAACCTAGGTTCGCCCCGAAGGACTACCGACCTCACTTCATCCGGAAACTGGTTTACGACAACGAAGTAAACGCTGTAGAACCGATGCCGGCATGGCGTGAACTTTTCGCCGGCGGCTCCAGCCGTCCCCATTACATCCTGAAAGATCCCACGGGTAAATCCTGGTTCGTGGAACAAAGCAGTCCGGCAGGAGACTATGATGTTTACGGCCCGGATTACGGCGAAAGTACCGACAATGCCCATGACGCCTTCTGGCTGGCAGAACGACAGTCGGGAATGTACACGGACCCGAACCACCGAACCAGCTGAACGGGAGCTGAGATTATGACCGGATCCCTTACCTGCCGGGTCTGGCAGAACGGCGACGGCTGGATTGCCGTCTGCCCACACTTCGATCTGACCGCCGAAGCCAACACCAGGTCCGAAGCGGAGCGGGAACTGGGCGACGCCATTAAAACCTGGCTGGATTATGCATTGGAACAATCGGCGGCTGAGCAGGCCCGACTGCTGAACCGCAAAGCGCCTTTATGGTTAAGACTGAAGGCCCGAATCCTGGGACTTCCCGTTTCATACCCACTTAACGGAGCAGGCTCCGACCGTCCATTGAGGAAACAGACCAATGTCAAACACCAAGGCATCAACCGGCGGGAAAGCCGGAGCACCCCGCAAGTTTCTGGTCGCCGACCTGTTCTGCGGCGCCGGCGGCTCCTCCACCGGAGCCCGGCGGGCCATCCGGTCCATCGGGGGGACAATGGACCTGATTGCCGTCAACCACTGGCCCACCGCCATCGCCACTCATTCCCGGAATCACCCCACCGCCCGGCATCTGGTAGAAGACGTATCCATCGTCGCTCCGGAAACGATCGTCGCCGAAGGCCGTCTGGACCTGCTCATGGCTTCGCCCGAATGCACCTGGCACTCCATAGCCCGGGGCGGCAAGCCGATCCACGACCAGCAACGCATGAACCCCTGGGCAATTCATAACTGGCTTACCAGGCTGGACATCGCCAATGTCCTGGTAGAGAACGTCCCCGAATTCGTGAACTGGGGACCATTGAACGGAAACGAACGCCCGATCAGAGACCGGCAGGGCGAATACTTCGCAGCATGGTTCTTCAACTTTCAGGCGCTGGGCTACAACGCCGAATGGCGCATACTGAATGCCGCCGACTACGGCGAAGCCACCAGCCGACGGCGGTTCTTCCTGATCGCCCGCAAAGACAACGCGCTCATCAGCTGGCCCGAACCTACCCATACCAAACAGCCGACGCCCCTGTTTCCTCACCGCAAGCCCTGGCGCGGCGCCCGGGAGATCATCGACTGGGAACAGCCGGACCGTTCCCTGCTGGACGACCCCAAATACCGCCGCAAGCCGTTGGCGAAAAAGACCCTGCACCGCATTGCCAAAGGATTGGAAAAGTGGGGCGCCCAATGGCTTACCTCTATATCAGGCTGCTGGACCTGCCCGACAAACCCGGCAGCAAGGGCGAAAGCCCTGACCAGCCGATACCGACCATCAATACGAACAGAACCGACCCGGCAACTACAGAAACCTTTTTATTGGCGGAGCCCAGCATCATAGAATACTATAGGCAGTCATCGGCCGGTCCAACCAATCAGCGGCTGACCACCATTACCGCCCAGGGACGCAAGCATGCGCTGGTCGAACCGGTACTGATCCAATACTACGGGAACTCCCGGGAAGGAGCCAGCGCCGACGCTCCGCTGCCGACCGTTACCACCAGAGACCGCCACGGATTGGTGAAACCGACGCTGCTCCGGGTCAACCACGACAACCGAGACGACCGGAAAGCTCATTACGTGGAACCGCCATTGGCTCCGGCTGCAACCAGAGCCGGAACGGCAATTGCGGAACCGGAACCGGAGCAACCGACGAAACCCGACATAGATCCCCGCCGACTGGTGCTGCTGGACGGGCAGCCGCACCTGCTGGACATCCGGTTCCGGATGCTGAACAACCGGGAACTGGCCAGAGCCATGGGATTTGACGATGAAACGCAGCGTTACGAGTTCGCCGGGAAAGTTGCGGAAGTTACCAGACAGATTGGCAACGCAGTGCCGGTAAATATGGCGGCAGCACTGGTAGGCTCCATTCTGTCGGACCCGCTGGGAGAAGGGGGAATGGAGAAAGACCAACGGGAGAAAAACGAAGAAGACCCGGGAAGAGAAGTAAAATAGACCGGTAAACTCCCGGACAACCACGACTTCAGGAGACTGCCGTTGGCGTGAAGCGAACCGGTTGTGATTGACGCTGCAAACAGGAGGTTCGCGTTTATACTTGGAGCGCACTCAGTGGACGGGACAAAAGCGTGATTTTCATCATTCACAGAGAGGAAAAACAGGAGGTTCGCGATGTTCAAGTAGAAAATCTCCGAACAAGAGCAGCACCCACCCGAAAGGGTGGGTGAGGATTGAAACCCGAGGCCCTGTCCCTGACCGGCGCCGATGTGCGGCAGCACCCACCCGAAAGGGTGGGTGAGGATTGAAACCACCCGCAAAATCCGGGAAGCCGGGAAGCTGGAAGCCGCAGCACCCACCCGAAAGGGTGGGTGAGGATTGAAACGGGGGGGGGTGTCGGGGTCAATGCCCAACGCAGCAGCAGCACCCACCCGAAAGGGTGGGTGAGGATTGAAACAGGGCGAAATAAGTTGCGAGCACGGATTTGCTGGCGCAGCACCCACCCGAAAGGGTGGGTGAGGATTGAAACCATCAGGAGGCAATGGTGCGCTTTCTGGGTTCGGGCAGCACCCACCCGAAAGGGTGGGTGAGGATTGAAACTTTTCCTCTGTTTCCTAGTGGGCCTTTCGGTCCTAGCAGCACCCACCCGAAAGGGTGGGTGAGGATTGAAACGGAAGCTTCGGAAGTCGTAACCCAAATTACCCTTTGGCAGCACCCACCCGAAAGGGTGGGTGAGGATTGAAACTCGGCAAAAGGTATCTGAATACCCCTGGGGGTGGAGCAGCACCCACCCGAAAGGGTGGGTGAGGATTGAAACGCTATTTGTCGGTTAGGCTGACTAGCCAGTCTCGGTAGCAGCACCCACCCGAAAGGGTGGGTGAGGATTGAAACCGGGTGGGTGCTACCACGCCACGCCGGGTTGCCAGAGCAGCACCCACCCGAAAGGGTGGGTGAGGATTGAAACGCCCGGCTGGGCCGGGGGGCCGGCGCCGGCCCCCGCAGCACCCACCCGAAAGGGTGGGTGAGGATTGAAACATGTGGTAGAATGGCTATGCGGCAGCCAGCCGACAGCAGCACCCACCCGAAAGGGTGGGTGAGGATTGAAACGTGGCGTGGAGGGGGGTATCCTGCAGCTAACCTGGTGCAGCACCCACCCGAAAGGGTGGGTGAGGATTGAAACATCCCCGGCGCTCTTTGCGCCGGCAATGGCCTCTAGCAGCACCCACCCGAAAGGGTGGGTGAGGATTGAAACCGGATTGATACCGCCAGGGGCGAGCCTTATGGAGAGGCAGCACCCACCCGAAAGGGTGGGTGAGGATTGAAACCTGGGGTACGACCGCCCCAGCTACGCTTTTGCGCCCGCAGCACCCACCCGAAAGGGTGGGTGAGGATTGAAACCCGTCCATCGACTGGTAGAAAGTGTCCAACGGGCCGGCAGCACCCACCCGAAAGGGTGGGTGAGGATTGAAACTGTCCGGCGCCGGCGTAAAAAGAGGCGTGCGCTTGCAGCACCCACCCGAAAGGGTGGGTGAGGATTGAAACCTCCTCGTACGGGACGCCGGTTACCAGGCTGACCGACGCAGCACCCACCCGAAAGGGTGGGTGAGGATTGAAACCCGGCGGCGTCCCGTACGGCGGCTACCCGCTGACGGAGCAGCACCCACCCGAAAGGGTGGGTGAGGATTGAAACATCCTGCGCCCGCCAAGCGTCATGCAACCGGCGGGCGCAGCACCCACCCGAAAGGGTGGGTGAGGATTGAAACCAGCATACCTACCCAACCCCCCGCCGCGCAAGCGCAGCAGCACCCACCCGAAAGGGTGGGTGAGGATTGAAACAACGACAATCAAGTTGAGGTCGGAAGTTGCCAGCTCGCAGCACCCACCCGAAAGGGTGGGTGAGGATTGAAACGTGAGCCGCGATGATGGCGGCGTAGGGTATCGGACGGAGCAGCACCCACCCGAAAGGGTGGGTGAGGATTGAAACTCGCTGGCGGCGTAGGCGGCGGCCAGCGAATCGACGGCAGCACCCACCCGAAAGGGTGGGTGAGGATTGAAACGGTATCCCGCTGACCATCGTCAGGCCCCCCTGGGCGCAGCACCCACCCGAAAGGGTGGGTGAGGATTGAAACCTGATCAAGCGCGGCGATCAGGCCCAGCACCAGCCGCAGCACCCACCCGAAAGGGTGGGTGAGGATTGAAACCCGGCTTCCCCCGCGCAAAGCCAAGCCTCCAGGCGCAGCACCCACCCGAAAGGGTGGGTGAGGATTGAAACAACAGTGTATATTGAGAATTGGCACCAACTACGACCATCAATAAAGCTGAAAAAAACCAACAAGGAGCAGCCAGCAATGCCTGCGAAACCAGGAACCAGCACCGCAGAAACCGCCCTGCAGATTTACGACCGGGAAGGCGAGGCCGCCTTCCTCTCTTTTACCAGGATACACGCGCTTCGCGATTGCAGCGAAGACGACCGGCAGGATGTCGGAGAAGATACAGACTACCGGTTCCACGACGGGACAACGGTAACTATGCCGGATCCGGAGAACTACCAATTCACGTGGCGGGATCCGGCGCGCAAAGAAATAATCCGGCACAAACGCCCGCAACTGCTGGACATAACAGCAGCGCCGGAATTCCCACCACCGGCCAAACCGCTGACCGACTGGCCCAACTCGAACTCCATCCATTACCAGGTAATGAAACTGCTGGAAGAACGGGTCAACCCTAAAGAAAACGACGACAATCAGACGGATCCAGTGCTGACGGACCACCGGAGCCACCTGCTGGCGCCTAGCCTGCGGCAGGAAATAGACCGGATAATGACAGTCTATCAGCTGAGCGACTCGCTCCTCGATCTGTTGGACGAAGCCAACGAGGAAATAGCCGAAATGGTACTGGAAAGGCTGAACGATACCGAAATTCAACAGTTGATGCAGGCAATAGAATCGGAAGCATGAAAGAAGCAGAAACGAAACCATAAACTCCAAACGGAGAACAAACCATGCTCGATTGCGCTGCCGACTGCGCCCGCCGACTGCACGGAGACCCATTCCACGATGACCACTGCCCCCCTGTCCAACCTCCCCGTATGTCCCTGCCGGGCAGAACTGATCGACGGCCCCCACGCCTTCGCATGTTCAGCGCTGGCAACCTATTTCGGCGTATTTTACCCCGGAGGATGAATTGAATTAGCTAACCAGATCGAGCAGGGATACCAACCGCCTGCCAATACCGGATAAGACCCAAATCAGCAAAGGAGCGAAGACCGGAATGAAACAAACCGAGCTGCTCAACCGGCATCAACACCAGACCGTCGCCTACCTGATACTGAACAGCGCGAAAGCCGCCCTCCGGCAGGCCGACGGTGAAACCACCGATTACTACAAATCGGTGATCCGACAAGTAATCGGAGAGATCGACCAGCTGCAGACCCTGATGGAACGCACCGGCCTGGTCGACCCGGACATCAACCACGAGTAAAGAAACGAAGTACCAGCCGGTTGAACCGGCACCCGCATATTCCGGGCAGGATAAAGCAACCCGGAACCGGGAACATTCCCACAGCCACACCCCACCTCCGCTACCCCGCAATCAACCGACGGCAGACTCTCACGAGCGCGCCCGAATCTCTGTACCTCTATAGCAACCAACAACAACGGATTCCAAACAAGGAGAAAACGCCGATGGGATGGACCGCAATTCCCAACCATCACACCCCGGTCAAAACGGAACACCTGAACCGAATTGCCGACCAGTCCACAGCCTCACCAAACTACGAAATCATCGACCGCTCAGGATGGCTGAACTACGACCACTGCTTCCTGCTCGCGGAAATGAAACCCGAAATCAAGCCGGATTGCCCGGCCCGCCGGATCATCCTGACCGTACAAATACGGAAAACGCCCGGCGAAGTACGCTACTCCGTCCACGAAGAAAGTGAAGGCCCTAACCTGACCGACTGCCCATTGCGGTTGCTCAACGCCGCCGAACTTTACCCATCCCCCAACGAAACCGCTGCCCGATGGCGGCAGCAGGTCAGGACAACCCACCAACGGAAAACCGACTTACACAAACTACTGAACCGACTGGACCAAGCGCCGCCCGGCGCCGATACCGGCATCGTCCTGAACAACGGAGAAATGGTAACATACCAGCGAATTACTTCCGGCGGCAAAAGCCACCGCGTCTACCGGAAACAGGGAGACCCCAACTACTACCAACTCAGCCCGGAGAATATCGACCTGCCCGCTACCCTGAACCTGTCAGAACAGTAAACCGGCAGCAATCAATGCCAGAAGGAGAACCGAGTATGACCGATGAAGGTCCCACCCCCGGCGATGAGACGCTGGCTGCCATTGCAGAATCCATACAGGGAGATCTCATTGCCACTGGCAGCATAGCTCAACTGATGACCGACCTGAACGAGGACGACGAAGAACCGGAAAAACCCAATGACTCACCCGGAGACCCCCTTGACTAATTGCTCCAGCCCCCAGGCATTACGCAGCCCACTCAATCCCCTGAGCGACAGAAAAACCTCCAGCCGCTCAATCCCCTCAATCCCGAAAACCCGCTCCCGGAGATAATCCCCCAATTCCTCCACCGACCCGGCGCTGAGCCACGCAAAGCCGTCATATTCTCCGACGGTACGAACGACATAACTGACTTGCTCCAGATCCGACACCCGATCCAATACCTGCTCCGCATACCCGGAAACCAGCCGAAAGCCGACCAAGCCATAAACCTGCCGGACCGGATACCGGGACCCCGCAACCACCCGGAAGTCAATAACTCCCGACTCCAGCAGCAGACGGAGCCGGCGGCGCACCATCTGCTGATTCACCTCCAGCATCCCCGCCAGTTCAACCGGCGATCGCCGGCCATCCTCCATCAGAAGTTCAATCAACCGCCAACTCAGCCGATCCAGCTTGATCAAAAAGAGTACCCCCTCACGTTCTGCATCAGCCGCATTTTATCCGGTAACGGAAGAGGAAAATTAAAATCAACGCTTCGGGCTGCTCTAAAGAACCGGCCCGAAGCGAACAGTGAGCAAAGGAGGAAACCGCTATGACCCAAACAACCGCGGCATTATGTCCCCACTGCGATTACCCCAACGGGGAGGAAGAAGTTCTGTGCGCCAAATGCCTGATGATCAACCCACTGGACACCGACTTCTGTCAGCGCTGCGAACACGATCTCTACGCAAAGCGCTGCGTCAACTGCGGTGAACCCACCGTCGAAAATAATATGGAGAAACCCACCTGACCGGGAAAAACATCCTCGCCTCCCACTGCAACTATCCAAACCGGACCATTGTTTGCCCCAAGTGCCTGGAGGCCAACGATCCCGAGGCCGACAACTGTGCCGGCTGCGGCTGCCCCACCACTGCCCAACAGGGATGAATCAAATAATGGACCAAAGGAGCAACCGCCATGCTGAAGCGAATAAACCGTCCCTGCCGCTGCTGTAACGATCCCAACAAGGAGGGGAAAATTTTCTGCAGCTACTGCTGCACGGATAACGATATTCGATTGTCAGTCTGCTCAAGCTGCGGACAAGACATCAGTTACAGGAGCTGCACCAACTGCGGGGCGCCCAACGCCTTTGACTATTAAGAGAGAACCTGAGCGGTCCCACCGGAACCCGATAAAACTCAAGGAGCAACCAGCATGCTGAAAACCCGAACCGGACTTTCCGGCAACCGACCGGAACACACCGAGGAACTGGCCCCCGGAGTAACCCTGATCCGGACCCCGGACTACGAAGGACTGCAACTCAGCCCGGAGCGCTGGAACCGGATTCCGGGCCCGGTTAAATCCTGCCTGACCTGGCCCAACTTCGTCGAACTGCACAAGGAAGCGCCCATTATCCTCAGCCTGCTGAATCTGACGGATGACTGTCGGGAACATGCCATCGGCATCACCGGGGCTTACCCGGAGTACGAACCGGCCCTGCCCTACCTGGAAAACCTGAGGTGAAATCCAATGCCCTGCATCGCCACGATCAGCGCATTATACCCATCCCTGGATTACTTCTACCGGGACGAAAAACGCCGCAGTATGAGCCCGGAAGCCCAGTATGGCGTGCACTGGCAGCTGCCCGGATGGAGCAACAACTGGACCATAAGCTACATTCAGCGCACCGGCGAAATCTATGCCGTTTACCAGGGCCCGGAAACCCCCATAGTAGTGGTGCTGGGAAAACAGCCGCCTGACCCCCCGGATCCGACCAACCCGGGCCTGACCTGGTACCGCTCCCTGGACCTGATGCTGGACGGTTACGCTGAGCTGGAACGGAACGAGCGAACTCTTTACTGGATCAAAGAGCGACTGGCCCGGACCGCCGGACGAAACGCCGCGGCCGATACCGGAGGGACCGGCATCTGCATCAACTGTGGACATACCATCACCGCGCCGGACATCCCTGCCCGGAACGAACTCGCCAGCGAGCCATATCCCCAGTGCGGACCCCCCCTGTGGTAACAGTCAGCATGCCTCGCCTCCCGGAAAAACCGCCCCAACGCAACGACTACCATGTGCTGGTAATCAACCTACCCTGGAACCAGGAACGGAACCCCCTTACCGACCGGCTGATAGCGCTGCCCCTGAACCAATGGGCTGACTCCCAATCCGCCAAGCTGTTTCTGTGGGTCAACAACGACCTGGACCGGAGCTCAAATCGGCCAATCATTCCCCTGAGTTTTGAGCTCCTGCAATACTGGGGATTTACTTACTACACCATGATTACCTGGAACAAAGAGACTCAGGTGCACGCCGAAGGACCCTACCGGAACACCACCGAGCATATCCTCTTTGCCTACCGGGGCAAAACCGGATTCACCAGAGAATCCATGGGCAAAATGAAAACCTGCTTTACCGCGCCGCCCGAACCCGAAGGCGGGAAACCCGACCGGTTCTATGAAAACCTGCGAACCTGGTTCCAGGGCCCCCGACTGGAAATCTTCCCGGAAAGGGAAAGAACCGGATTCGACCACTGGCCCCGCCGGAGCCAAAACAAGGAAAAGGCCGACCTCACATCAATGTGAAGTCGGCCCGGGAGCAGGGGCAGCGCTTCAGCGGATCCACCGGTGCAAATCCTTCCCGAACAAACAGGATGAATCGCGGCGCGGGTAAACCGGTAAGTACCCTCCCAAACTCAAAGCCAGTATATCATAAAATATCGGGGCATAGCGCAGCCAGGCAGCGCGCCTGTTTTGGGAGCAGGAGGCCGCCGGTTCAAATCTGGCTGCCCCGACCAACAATCAACCCTTAGACCGGAACCGGAACGACGCCGACCCTGAAACTTCAAGCCTCAATCGCCCAGTGGCAGCACAGAACCCACCGACTGACCACTGATTAAGGAGCACCGTTATACCGAACAACCAGCTCAGCCCGGTAGAAACCCGCCACGGAGACATACTCAAAGCCGATGACCTGGACGCCATCGTAAATCCGGTAAACTGCGTAGGAGTCATGGGCAAGGGATTAGCCCTCCAGTTCGCCCACCACTACCCGGAAATCCTGGCGCCATACCGCCAGGCCTGCCGCAACCGTCGGATCTCACCGACAAAGCCCCAGCTGCTACGCATCAGCGAGTGCCGGCAGCCCCGCTGCGTAGTCAACCTGGACACCAAACATCACTGGAAAAGCCGGTCGGAACTCCGGTGGATTGACCAGGGACTGAACGAGCTGTACCGGCAACTGGCGGCCAATCAGCTGGTCAGCGTCGGGATTCCGGCCCTGGGCGCCGGCCTGGGCGGCCTGGAATGGAGCAAAGTGGCGGATCTGATCATAAAGCACGCAAAGCAGAATCCGGGCATTCGCACCGTGATCTACGCGCCCAACCCGAACTCAAACCGGGATGTTATTGAAACCTGAAACAGGATATTATGGTTAATACAAAAAAAACCGTCGGAGCGACCCGGGCACAACAGGGAGAAATGCGATGACCACCAGGACCAATACCATCACCTATCCCGATTCGGACGGTATGCCCTTGCCTGACGGAGAAACACAAGCGCCCCAATACATCAACATTGTCGGAACCCTGCGCACCTTCTTCAGAAATGTTCCCGATGCCCACATCAACGGCAACACCTTCATCTACTTCATTGAGGGCAATCCCCGACGCTCAGTGTCCCCGGACTGCTACGCAGCCCTGAATCTTTCGGAATTCGCCCTGGATTCCATCCGGCGCAACAACACCTATCTGTTATGGGAAGTGGGCAAGCCGCCCGACTTCATCCTGGAAATAGGCTCCCCGAGCACCGGCAGAGAAGACCTGGGCCGGAAAAGAGATCTGTACGCTGAACTGGGCGTATCGGAATACTGGCGATACGACTATACCGGCGGCGATTTCTACGGCGAACCACTGGCAGGCGAAAAACTGGTGAACGGAGAGTACCATCGGTTCAATCTGACTCGCGAAAATGACGGCGCCTTATGGGGTCGCAGCGAAATATTGAACCTGGACCTGGGATGGGTGGACGGCGAACTGCGTTTCCGGGATCCCGCGTCGGGAGAATGGCTGCTGAACCAGGCGGAAGAACAAGCCGGCCGGCTGGCCGCGGAAACCCGGATAGCGGAACTGGAAGCAGAACTCCGTCAGCTGCGGCAGGGACCCTGAACATCCATGAACACCGAACAAATCAAGGCAGACCTGAATTGTGAACTATACGAGCGCCGCCCCGGGAAATTCCAGCTGATTCACCCGACAACCTACCCCGACGGCGATATGGTGGACGTTTACCTCACCGACAACCCTCAGGGAAATGACCGGATCCGCATCTGCGATTTCGGAATGGCCCTGATGCGCCGGTCTTTTACTGCCGACCCGGACGGAGCGGAAGAAAGCCGGCAGGTCAACAGCGTACTAAGCGGCCGGGGAATAGGAAACAACAAGGGCAACCTTTACCTGGACAGCGCCCCGGCAGACCTGTCCGGCAGCATTGACCGGTTCATTGCCGCCATGCTGGAGATCAACCGACTTCCCAACCGGACCGGGTTTGACCGGCAATAGCCGGACGTACGGAATGACGCCGTATATACCAGTCTGCTACAATGGCAAAAATCAGGGAGACAGGATAATGACCACCATCAACGACATCAACGACTTCATACGCATCCTCCGGGAGAACCCTGAGTGGAAGAGAGCGGTGCAGGCGGAAATCGCCGGCGAAGAACTGCTCAGCGTGCCGCAGCAACTGGCCGAATTCATCCAGTTCACCAAAGAGAACTTCCGTCTGGTCAACGAAAGGCTGTCCCGCCTGGAAACGGACGTGGCCGAACTGAAAACGGACGTAGCCGAACTGAAAACGGACATGTCCGAAGTAAAAACGGACGTAGCCGAACTGAAAACGGACATGGCCGAAGTGAAAACGGACGTAGCCGAACTGAAAACGGACATGGCAGAAGTGAAAACGGACGTGGCCGAACTGAAAACTGACATCGCCGACATAAAAACCGAACAGCAAACCATGAAAAGCCAGATGGGAAACCTTTTGGGAGAAAAGTACGAACGCCAAATCGGGTCGATGATCAAAACCGTCGCCCAACTGCTCGGAACCAGGAACCCCAAAATCCTGAAAAACATCAGAATCGAAATGGACCAGGATTTTCAGCAGGTCATCGACGCCGCGGAAATCCGGGGCGCGATTACCGAAACGCAGGCCAACGATATTCCCCCCACCGACCTGATCTTCAACGCAACACGCCGGGACAATGGCGAAACAATTTATCCGGTAATCGAAATATCGGTAACCCTGGACACTAACGACATAGAACGCGCCCGGCGGCGCGCCGACAGCATAGCTGCCGTCGGAATGCCAACTGTCGCCGCCGTGATCGGCGAGTCGATCAGCGACCCCGCCCGGCAGAAAGCCGAAGCAGAGAACGTTCAGATCCTGCTGCTGACGGCAGAATAATACAAACACCAAAGGAGAGAGCATCCTTTGCTCAACGTCCCAATACCCCAAGACCCCACCAGCCAGCCGGTAATCAACAACCCCTACCGGCACACCCAGTTCTTCTGGCAACTGGACGAAAATACCAAAGCCTACGGCCCCGCCATCGCCGGCCGACGCCCCAGCCAGATTATGCCTACGATCATCAGCGGTGGAAAACTATCCGCTAAAATTAACCAGGCCATGCAGATGTCCACCCAATTCCAGGAATTACCCCTGGTCAACCTGGTCCGCGAATGCTGCAAAAGATGGCAGAAAAACGGATACCCCGGCGCCACCGCAACTACGATCAATCTGCTCCGCCATTGGCTGGATCCGGAAAAACCGGTCGAAGAACGCCTGTACTTTGCTCAACAGGACGCCATCCTGTCCCATATCTACCTGACTGAAGGAACCCTGGATTGGCAATACTCCGAAGCGGTCAGCGAACTGAGGAAAAGCCTTAAAGACCATCTGGAACCGATGAGCGGCATCCCCAGAATCTGCCACAAAATGGCTACCGGCACCGGCAAGACCGCCGTTATGGCCGCCCTGATCCTCTATCATACGGCCAATCACCGGACCAACCCCAAAGACCCACGATTTGCCGGAAATTTCCTGATCCTCACCCCTAACCTGACCGTCAAAACGCGGCTGGAAAGCGCTCTGAAAACCAAAAGCGACGAAATCCACGACGAATACGCCGAAAGAGATCTATTACCCAGTCCCAGAGAAACTTACCGCCACTACCTTAACCAAGCAGTTATATCCATCAACAACTGGCAGGCCTTCAAGCCGAAAGAAATCGGCGATACCCCCAGCCGTACCGCGATCGACCTGATTACCAGCGCCTACCCGGACGCCGACCCCCGAAACACGGAAAAATGCACCGCAGCCGCTCTGCGCGTCGCCGGCATTACTCCCAAAGACGGCAAAGCGCTGGTCATTAACGACGAAGCACACCACTGCCACTACGGCAACCCGGACCGGACAGAATCTTGGCCTGATTCCGCCACCGAATGGCTCAAAGGCATCATCAACCTGCAAAAAGCCGGAAAGCTCCACAGCGTGGTTGACCTCTCCGCCACCCCCATCTTTCCCGAATCGTCCCGAAAGCACCACCTGTTCCCCTGGATTGTCAGCGACTGCAATCTGATTGAATCCCAGGAAGCCGGAATGACCAAAATCCCCCGAGCTCCTGCCAGCTACGGCGACGAAGAGAGAGCCCGGAAACTCCGCAACCTGTACTCGGAAACTCCCAAAAAGGAAAGAGACAATTTTGACGGCAGAAACTGCGATCTGCTCCGGGACGCCATCCGGGACCTGACCGCCGATTACGTCAGCGAGATACCCCAATGGCGCGTCATCCACGCCAACGACGACAAGGCCGCGCACCTGCCCGCCGCCGCCATTGTGGTGAAAACAACCAGAAACGCCACGAACCTCTACGAATATATCGCCGCCGGGCAAGCCGGAGAAACCCGGCTGGACAACGAACCGGAACATCCCTTCGCCAACTGGACCAACGCCGGCAGCGAAAAACAATGGCTCCCGGGACCCCCCAGAACCATCGTAGTCCACTCGGACCTGGAAGACCCCGACAAACAGAACAGCAGCAGCATACGGCAGATGAACACCATCTTTACCGAACTGGCCGAACGCTATCAGCAGTATTACCCCGAAGAACTGGAGGGGCTGAAACCGCTGGAAGTCATCCGGAAGGTACTGAACTCAGTAGGAAAACCGAAACAATCCGGCGAACACGTCCGCTGCATCATCAGCGTGAGCATGCTGACCGAAGGCTGGGACGCCCGGAACGTTACCCACCTGCTGGGCTTCCGCCCTTTCAAAAGCAGCCTGCTCTGTGAACAGGTCGCCGGACGCACGCTCCGCCGCTCCACCTGGGAAATGGAACCCGAAACCGACCGGCTGACGCCCCAATACGCTACCATCCTGGGCATACCATTCCGGGAATCCAAAGCCACTCCCCCTGACATATGCAAAATCAGGGAAACAATCACCGTATCAACCCCCGACGAAAACCGCCGTTTTGAAATCCAGTGGCCTCACATAAAAGAACTGCTGATGCCGCCGAACCTGCAGCGCATCGCCGCCAGCCCCAAAACCAACCCGGAAAAACACCGTATCCCCGCGCCAATCACCGACCCGACAACGGTAATGCCCGTAATCGGAGCAGACGGTGAACTGGAAACACCCCCGCCATGGAGCAGAACCGGCTGGCAGTTTGCGGCAGCCGCCGAAGTTACCAATGCCGTCAGCAGCGATATAAGCAGCGGCACCCTGAACGACGAAAACGGAGAACCATATGACCCCCAGGATCTCCGTCCCCAGGCCCTCTTCTGCGACCTGATTGGAATACTCAAACAGCGGGAACGGGAAGGAATCCTGCTGACACCGACCAACGACCGGTTCCCACCGGAACAAGAGAGAATCAAAGAATCGGCCGACTGGTTGAGAAATACAGTCGACCTGAAAGCGATCAATCCGGAAAGACCCCCGATGGCAATCAGCAAATCACGTATCCCATGGCTGACCACCGAAATTCCGGACTACCAGGCCACTTACAACGCCGACCGGGTTATGAGCAAGTGCCGGAAGTCCCACGCCACCCATGCCGTCTGCGATTCCACCTGGGAAAAAAGAACCGCCGAAATGCTGGACGATCACCCCCGGGTAATCCGGTGGGTCCGCAACCACCGAACCCGCTGGGAAATCCCCTGCGTTTACCAGGGCAGCGCCCACTACTACCGCCCCGACTTCGTCGCCGTAGTCCCCACGGAAAATACGGAACTGCATATCGTTATTGAAGTAAAGGGACCCAGCGACGAAACCGACGCCGCGAAACGGCGCTGGACGGAATCCTACTGGATTCCCGCAGTCAACGCCGACCCCGAATACGGAAACAAAAAACAGTGGTCATACCTGTATCTGGACGAAGAACAATTTCTTAAGGGAATCGAATCCGCCTTCAATCAGCACGTCACCCGGGAGGAAATGAACAACCGATGACCCAACTCAACTCATACATCCACTCCGGCAGTCAGCGCAGCAACACTCCCACCAGAGAATCCGCCGAATTTCCCGGGGTCATAAACCAACCGGCAATGGCCGAGGAACCGGTCCCGGAAAACGAACCCGGCGCGCAAAGATGGCCCAGCCTGCACTGGCGCCGGAACGTCGCCCCGGAGACCACCTATGGGCCTCTCTACGTTCAGGAAAGAATGAGCGGCCAGACTTTCATCGAAACCCTGCAAAAGCAGGAATCAATCCAACAGGGAATGCTGAACTTGTTCCACAACGGAGTGAACTCCGGCGCAATTGCGGAACCCTACCGGCACAAAGCAAACTGGAGCAACCGGCTGATCCGCGCCACCGCCCAACGGGCCATGCTCAGCCTGATTCACAAGGAAGGAATGAGCGAAGAAGTGGATCTGGTATATCTGGATCCACCCTACAACATTTCATTCAAAAGCCAGTGGCAGCTGTACGGAGATGAAACGGAACTGCCGAAAGACAATGAGATCAGCGAAGAACCGGCGGTGCTGCGGAACTTCCGGGATAACTACCGGAACGGAGTCCACAGTTATCTGGACGGGCTGTATGAACAGTTGCAGCTTGCCAGACAACTGCTGAGAGAAAGCGGGAGCATAATCGTACAGATCGGCCCGGACAACCTGCACGAGGTAGCCCTGCTGATGGCCGAAGTGTTCGGCAAGGACAACCACCTGGCAACGATTCCGTACATCACCAGCAGAATGCAGGCCAAACACCTGGGAGAGATCAGCAACTGGCTGATCTGGTACGGCAAAGACAAAGATAAGACAAAATATCATCAGATGTACCAAAAAGAAGAATTGGACCACTACGCACAGTGGTCCCATTCCGGTCTGCAAGACCGGAATGGGAACCGACGCCCACTAACCGCCGAAGAAAAACGGAACCCAAACACCATACCCCAAGGCTGGGAAATATATCGCGGAATGGGAATCATCTCCGCCAGCACTTCACTGACCGGACGCTCCGATACCTACTACCACCATGAAAACGGAGAACCATGCACTAACCCGGGTTGGACCGAAGCAGAACGCAAAGAGGCAGAAAAAGCGCCAACCCACCCGGATCATACATGCAAGCCGGACGAATGCCGAACACCCCTCCCTGAAAACTGGTACGACCACACCTGTACCGAACAATGTAACGAAGTATCAGGAACCAGACACTGCCCAAAAGGACGCAAGTGTGGAAAAAACTGCCGCGCCAATGCCGTCCCGGCAGCGCCGGGACGGCAATGGAGTGTAAGCCTGAAAGGCTTACACTCCATTGCCTCCAAAAAACGGCTTTACTTTGAAGATTCTGCCATGCGATGGCAGAATCTTCAAAGTGAGCACCCAGGACGAACACTGGGAGCAATCTGGACCGATGGCGGCATAGTATCCAGCAAACAATACTTCGTAGAAACTCCCACCAGAGTACTGCAACGCTGCATCCTGATGACCACCGACCCCGGAGATCTGGTACTGGACCTGACCTGCGGCTCCGGCGCAATGCCGGTTAACTGTGAAAACTGGGGACGCCGCTGGATCAGTATCGACGTCTCCGCCGTCTCCATCGCCATCGCCAGAGAACGCATCGCCCTGACCACCTACGACAACCACATCCTCCTTGATTCTCCCGAGGGACACCAGTCAGACCACCGGAGAAATCAGGAACTCCTGCCCGCGGAAAAACGAAAGTCATTCGCCGGGAAAGACGAAAACCAATACCGTAATGACCCCGCAAAAGGCTTCGTAAACGACCGACAGATGCGAGTATCCGCCCGTACCCTGGCCTACGGCCCCAGACCTGACGGCTCCGACGTAATCTTTCACCCCGACCGCACCCTTAAACACGCCAAGAACAAACTCCGGGCAGCCGGCCCTTTCACTGTGGAATCGGACAGTCAACACCGCAGCCAGACCCCGGAAGAATATCAGAGCGCTGAAAACGAATATACCAATATCCAGCAGCACGTCATAGAACGACTGGCCAGCGTTCCCATCATCGGCAAAAGCCGGGAGTATCAGCTGAGCAACATACAGCCGGCGCCCGAATACCGGGAAATCACCCATACCGCGGAAATGATCAACGGGAATGAACCACCCCAACCGGCAGCCCTTTACATCGGAACCGAAGATGAAACCGTCAGCAAAAACCGGGTGATCAACGCCAGCCGGCTGCTCAATGAAAAGGCCGACATTGCCAAAAGACTGATTATCGTCGGCTTCGCCAACGACCCGGAGGCAACCATCGTCGAAAAACTCTACCCGGACATAACCATCGATGTGGTCAACGTTCACAAGGACCTGCAGTTGGGAAACCTGAAAGACACCGAAAACGACCGGCCCTTCACCATCATCGCAGTGCCGGAAGTAAGACTGGTTAAATGCCCCAACGAACAGATCGCAGTCCGGATACTCGGCATAAACACCTTCGACGGGAGAAATGCCACCTCACACGGAGAGAACGGCTGGCTGTCAATGATGATCGACACCGACTATGACCAGACCAAATTCAACTGCAACCTGATGAACATCAACCGGGGAAAAATCAACCAGGCCAAAAGCCGACTCGTACGGGCGCTGCGCGCCGCCATCGGCCCGAACCTGGATCCGGAAAAGTTCGAGCAGATGCAGACCAACGAATCCCTGCCCTTCACCCCCGGCAACAACGGCGCCATCGCCTTGAAAGTCATCGACCGGATCGGCACCGAACATATGCTGGTAATTCAGCAGGACGAATACGAATCCTACTACGCCGAGACGCACGGATAACCGGCGCTCTACGCCGAGACACCCGGATAACCGGCGCTCAAAACGTCAATCAACCCGGGAACTTCGTAAAAGCGGTTACGCCGTCCCACACCAGCCTGAACCAATACCCCAGCATGCGCCAACCGCTCAATCGCACGACTTGCCGCCGGGAACGATCGGCCCATAATCCCGGCAGCCATCGCCGCCGTAATCACCGGAGCATCAGGCAAAGCCTCGATCAAAAGGTTAACTCCTGAATCGGATCGAACCGGACCAACACGATCGCGCCACGCTGATTGCAGCCCCCTTACCTGCTGCGCAAAATAATCAGCAGCCTCAACCGCCCCAAGACAAGCGGCGGCAAAGAACCTGATCCAATGATTTATCCCGGAACCGGCAGCAGCGGAATCAGGGCCGCCAACATAACGAAACGCAATCAATCCATCGACATAATCCCGTACCCATGCCGCCAGAAACAATGAAACCGGCGGCAGAACCGACAAACTCAACGCGCGCCGGCGCAGAATCATGTGAATCAAAACCCGGCCAGTACGTCCGTTGCCATCGACAAAAGGATGAATTGTCTCAAACTGAGCATGCGCTGCTGCCGCCTGAGCAAGAACGGGCAAAGAACTTTCATTGCAGAACGCAATCAAGTCATCCATCAAAGACGGAACGCATTCCGGAGGCGGCGGAACAAATGAAGCCAGGCAGGGATGGTAATTACTCCCAACAATCCAGTTCTGAACTTTCCGTAAGCGCCCACCATATTCCGGAATGCCGGAACCGGACAACAAACGACGATGTGTTTCAAGCAGCATCTCCAGAGTGATTTTGCCCAGTGGCTCTACTGCCTCAATCGCCCACGTCATGGCATCAATGTTAGAAAGCACTTCCCTGGCAGTTTCGTCCCGAAGCTCAAAACCAAGCCGGCGAGCAGCATCAAAGCGCAGAAGACGCCGCGCGCCAATTTCCAACCCTTCTATTCTTGATGAAGCGACCGCTTCAGCACGCAGAAGCAAGCGAGCAAAAGTTTCGTATCCCATGGTAGAAACAGTAGACGCCTCAAGTCGGGCAAGCGCGGATTCGGCGTCTGCCACCTGCGCAGCAACTTCTCCATCAAGAGAAAAATGCCGACCGAGCAACAAGTCGGGCAAGTAAACCTCGTACTCACAAGGACGACGATCCCGACGGGCCCAATAACGTCTTTCCACTTTTGCCACGCCAAACCTCCGGTATTAAAGTATATCAAATAACATTTAATACCGGAGAAGCTTATTAAACATTCTCTACAATCCCCCGGAACCAACCCCCGTCCAACAACCGGCAAACCCGGTGTCATTCCACAGTTGACCGCCAGAACGACAGTTCTATACCATTATCTCAGCCCCTTACCCTCTACCGGAGCAGCACCGATGAAAGACCGGATTACACCCCGTCAACGGGCAATCCTCAGCTATATCAAGGACTACTCCGAAAGCCGTCTCTATCCCCCGACAGTCAGAGAAATCACCAGCGGATGCCGGATCAGCAGCCTCTCGGTAACCGCCTACAATCTGCATAAACTGCATAACCGCAAGCTGCTGAACCATACCCCACACGCCGCCCGCGGCATATCCCTGACCCCCCAGGCACATCAGGAACTCGATTACCGGAACTAAACGACTTCACCCCACAGCAGCTGAACCGAACATCCGGGCCGCCTTCTGCCAGGAAAACAGGCGGCCCGGTTTTCATGCGCCGAACATCCCGGGGATAAGGAGACGGAGCAGATGAGTCCCAGCAATAAAATCAAATCCATCGAGGTCAGGGGGTTCAGGTCCTTCAAAAACGTATTCATCCAGGATATGCCCAATGCCATGGCCCTGGTCGGCCCCAACGGAGCCGGAAAATCCAACCTGTTTCGGTTCCTTGAGATGCTCAGCGCAATGACCGATCGGAAACTGGCCGAATTCACCGCCCGGAACGGCGGAGCCAACGACCAGTTGTTCAGCGGATTCAATGACCAGCCGGTAAAAGGCAGCCCGACCTCCGCCATCAAAACAAGCATCACCATGCTTGCCGAATCCGGCGCTGCTCGCTGTGAGTATTCATTCACCGCGAAACGCACCGAGGCGGACAGCTTCCTTTTCGAGTACGAATCGCTGAAGTTCACGGAACACGCCAACCACAAGACCGATGTCGTCGTGCTGGACGGCAGCGCCGGAAAACCGGAACCGGATCTGACAATTGCCGCCCAGTCCGGGGATTACCCGTCAGCACGCCGCCCACTGGCCAAAGCCCTGGTGCAACTGCTGCGCGGCTGCGCCGTTTACCGGTTCCACGATACCGACCGGTTCAAGAATCTCCAGGACACCCAAGGGCCAGCCCGCCTGCTACCCCATGGCGAAAACCTGGCCGGCGTACTCTATCAACTGAAACAGCACACTCCCGAACGCTATAACCGGATCGGCGATCAGATCCGCCGGGTAGTTCCCGGATTCCGGCGCTTCATCCTGAACCCGGAATACGGCAAAATACTCCTGCGCTGGCAAGCCGATGGATGCGACCGCGCCATCAGCGCCCACATGACTTCCGACGGATCCCTGCGGTTATTCGCCCTGATTACCCTGTTGAACATGCCCCCGGAAATGCTGCCCGACCTGATCCTGCTGGACGAACCCGAACTGGGCTGCCACCCGGCGGCGCTTGAACTGATTGCCGGCATGCTCCAATCCGTCTCACAGCAGAACCAGATCATCCTGGCCACTCAGTCCCCCCAACTGATCAACGGCTTCGACCTGAACCAGGTCTATGTTGCCGAACTGAAAGACGGAGCGACGGAAATTACCAGGTCCCAGGACCGGGCCGCAAAACACTGGTTAGAGGAAATGCGCCCCGGCGACCTGTGGCTGGCAAACATCATCGGCGGACGTCCGTAGGAGAAACCTCATGCGAACATACCCCTACCGGGAAACAAGTGACCTCGTGTGGAAGAAGATCCATGAAATGGAGGAGGTTCAGGAAACCCGGAACAACAACCCGGAGTTCTACCAGCCCATGGCAGCGGTGGAGGTGCTGAACCAACTGGTTGAAGCGGGCTATACCAGCATATCCAGAATGGACGGAGCCTGCCTGAGCATGCAGGAAGCTTACTGCCGACTGTCCGGAAAGGAAAAAGAACTGAAACGGATTCTCGGGACCAGAAAGTACCGGGCAATGACCCCTCAGCTAAAAAAGCACCTTCTGAGCGGGGCCCGAATGGCCTGCAGCCATGCCAATCAGCCGGGAGCCGGGGTCAACTATATCCACTCATACACCAAAGACCGGTACAAACCCGAATCGGTACAGAAAACGGTGAAGAAGCACCAGAAAAGCTGCAAAGTATGCAACGGGCATTTATCCGACTGAAGCAAATCAACCCAGGCAAAAAAAAGGAGGAACAAATGCGCCGACACCTGCACACCAGTGTTCCGGATGACGCGTGGAACCATTGCTATACCGACATAGATGAATGAGCATATGACGTAGACGGCTTTCTGCTGGCAGGAAAGGTAGTCGTCTGCACTCCATGCGAGTGCGACAATATCTGCAAAGGATGCGGAACCGCCCTGCCACCAAGAAACATCTGCGACGACCCCACCTGTGATTGCAACAAGTCAGTGTGCGATTGCCCACCGGAACCCCTGATAACGGGGTAATTGAAATTACAACGATTAAAAAGGAAATGGAAAACCAAATGCCTAACCTGGCAGAAGCTTTGCGGGAACTTTCCGAAGTAACCGATTATGCGAAAGAGGACGGAATGGACATCCCGTCGGAAACCGCCTTCGCCAACGCGGAACGCTTACTAAGGGACCTGTACGATTTTTCTCCGCGAGTGTATTCTGTGTACCCGATACCCGACGGATACATCGCCATTGACGCCCGCGGCGCCGGAAGCAACATAGCGGTATTGATGTGCGGCTCCGATGGAAGCGCGCTGTTTGTACGCGTAATTAACGGGGAATCCCGGCGGATCCGTTACCCGACAACCGGGGAACTGCCGGACGAATTCATCCGGGAAGCGCTGACCGCGCTGGGGCCTGAGCCGGTATAATGACGGAAATAGAGAGAACATGAACATTACCTTGCCAGGCTGAAAGAAATTCCCCACCCAGACAAGATCTGTGGGAACTGAACTGACCCAACCGGAAATCCCCGATCTCCATCCCAACCAACGAAGCGACCGAATCCGGCCAGGAATCATTACCCCAACTCATCGCCAGGAACATCATCAACAAAAGACACCACCGGAAAGGAACAACCAATGCGCCAGCTTAACGCACCCGACATTGCCGACCGGCTCACCGATTTCAGCGCCCTGAAAGACGGCTGGCTGGAAAAAGGAGCCATCGCGCCGGACCCAGACCGACTGAACTGGCTCTCCACTACTTTTTACCATAATTTTCCGCCGGGAGCACCCCGTCCACATATCTTCCCCACCGCCAACGGGGGCATACGAATGGAGTGGTCCCTTGAAAACCAGCAGTTCATCCTGGAAATCAACCTGGCAACCCACGCCGGAGAATGGCTGTGGTTTGACCGCGCCTCCGACCGGGAGCATGAAAAACAACTGAATCTGAACGAACCACAAGCCTGGCAATGGATCGCTGTCGAAATCGCCCGCAGGACCCGGAACGCCGGATCAACAACCCAATACTGACCAAAGGGAAAAACGAACAAACAATGAACTCCGAAAGACTATGCATGGCAATAAAACACCGGTTCCCTATGAACTACCTCTGCCAGCCGGCGCCTGATTCCAGGGTCCGCATCACCACCATGACTCAGTACCCCAACCGAACCCTGGTAAAAGTATTCGTTACCCTCCGCCCCGACAACCGGTTCGAGATTACCGACGAAGGAATGACCCTTAACCAGATCGAAAAATACAACCGGGAGCCGAGCGTCCCCTACCGGCAGCAGACCGCCATCGCCGAAATCTGCACCGAATATAACCTGAACTTCTCCGAAAACCGCTTTACCAGCCAGCCGGTGCCCGGCCAGTACCTGCCGGAAGCCGTAGCCCAAACCGCAGCAGCCCTGGCCCGAATCGCGGCAACCGCAAAAAACCCGGCCCACGCCTGAAACGCCAAAAAACAACAACGGGAGCGAACATGAACAAGCCCCAGCCGGCCCCCACCGTGTACCAATGGACCCCTTATAACGCCGAAACGCCGGGCAGCATCCGCCCCGATTCGATCATCGTCGGATACCTGACCGAACCGGAAAGACGACTGCTGGACCGCGCCGCACAGCTCAACAACATATCCCACCGGCTGCTCCGTATCCCCAAAAACGGCAGCAAACCCGACCGGCCCTGCTGCACCGGAGTGGAAACCTGCATTACCCTGAACGGGGAACAGTACTACCCCAGGGAATATATGAACCAAAGGGAAGGAGGGAAATCCGCCGCCCGAATCCTCCCCAACCGGGTGGACGAAATCACGCTCATCCTGAAGACCGACCCGGGAAACATCGAACTCCCCACCGACCTGGCCTTTCTGGACCAGTACTACTTCAGCTTGAACGATTCCCCTTATCCGATAATTACCCGGAACAGCCAGCTGTCGGTAACTGAACTGACCGACATCATGATGGCTGCCTTTTTCGAGTGTGAAGACGAACCCGAATACTCCCGGATGTACTATCTGACCGAAACAAACTTCCGCCGGCAGGCAATGCAGGCGCTGGAAAATAAAGAGAAAGCAACGGAGAGCTTTATTCTGGAGCAGCTGTATGAACATATCGTCTATCACCTGCCGGAAGGCTTCAGCGCCACAATCCGAATCTCTCAGGGCAACACGGAAATAGTTGACCGGAACTGGGAAGACGAGTAATCCCCGTACTACCCCGGAACTCCATTTACCAGAGTCCACCAATCAGCTATAATTACCGGTAATGGGTACCGGATCCCCGGTACCGGCGCCGCCGCTCCCCGAGCGGCGGCGCTTTCAATTCCCGCCTTCAATTCCCATCAGTCTTCCTGCTGACAATCCCTCATTTTTTTTCAGCTCCCGGCCTACTAAAATGCTCCCGGCGGCTCTTTCCAGAGGCGGAGCCGCCGGGAGCTGTCCCGATGGCTCAATTCTGCCGCCCGGAGCCGCATTGTGGATTCAACTACCCAGCCAACCCCCAGGGAAGCAAACCGTTTCATCGCGAATATCCGCAACCGGGAAACCTACGATACCTACTGCGGACGCCCCGGACCCTGGGGCAATCCCTTCCTCATGGGACCCAGAGTATCCCGGGAACAGGCCGTGGAACTTCACCAGGAATGGGTCAACCGGCAAATCAGCGACGGCTCCATCACCCCGGAACAGCTGACCGGGCTGACCCGATCCCCCGACGGAAAACCCCTGAAACTGGGCTGCTACTGCGTGCCCCTGCTGTGCCATTGCCATACGCTGGTCCGCTATTCCCTGGCCGCCAGCCAAAGCCCGGAACAACTCAGCCTGGCAATGAAACAGTCCACCACTCAGTGGTTCAGTAAACGGCAAGAGCCACCACAGCCAACTACCGACGGCAAACTGATCCGGGAAACCGGCCTCCCCGACCGCATCGGCCCGACCAGGGTGGAAACCACCGCCGTCCGCAGCATCCTCACCCCGCAGAAAGGCCGGGTTACCTTCCTGAGCGACTATGACTTCACCATCAATCCCTACATCGGCTGCTCCGCAGCCTGCGACTACTGCTATGCCGCCGGCTATACCGGAGACGAAAAGCTGACCGGACAATGGGGCCAGTGGGTCAAAGCCAAAGCCAACGGAGCCCAAGCCATCGCCCGTGAAGCCGGGCTTATGAAAGGCGCCCGTATCTATATGGCCTCCGTAACCGACCCCTATCAGCCACTGGAACGCCAAGCTTGCATCACCGCCGCCATCCTGGACGCCATGGCCGAATATCCCCCCAAACTGGTAGTCCAGACCAGGTTCCCCCTGGTAACCCGGGATATTCCCCGGTTTCAGGCAATCACCGACAACGGGGGACAGGTGCAGGTGAATATCACCGTAACCACCGACGACGATGCCATCCGGCGACTGCTGGAACCCAAATGCCCGGGCATACCGGCCCGGCTGAAAGCCCTGAGACAGCTGAACGAAGCCGGCATCACCGCCTGCGCCACGGTAACCCCGATGCTCCCGGTGAAAGACCCGGAGAGCTTTGCCCGGACCCTTCAGGAAACGGGCATCCGGAAGGTGATCATCCAGCCCTTCCATAAGTCAGAGGGCAGCGGCGAGCAGTACCGCCGCTCCACCCGGCCGGCTGCCCTGCAGTGGCTGGAAGAGAACTGGGGCCCTCAATGGCGGCAGAAATATCAACGCAACTACGCCGAAACCGCCGCAGCGCTCAGGGAAGCATTCCCGGGCCAGACCGGCGAAGGGCAGAAGGGTTTTGCCCCGCCTTTCTGAAACCATCCACCAATGAGGTTAAACATGAGCAGCCCGGCCGAAACCCGTCAAGGCGACATACTAACTGCCGGAGACCTGCAAGCCATAGTTAATCCGGTAAACTGCATCAGCACTATGGGCAAAGGCCTGGCCCGGCAATTCGCCCGACAATACCCGGAAATCCTGCCACCTTACCTGGTAGCCTGCCGGGACCGAACCTTGACTACCGAAAGATGCCTTATCCACCGGTTGAACCGGGACACTAATCCCCAATATGTTGTCAACCTGGCAACCAAAAGAAACTGGCGGAATCCGTCCCGTATCCAATGGATCGACTCCGGACTGGACAGCCTGTACCGGCAGCTGAAGGAACTGAACATTGCGAGTGTAGGGATCCCCCCATTGGGCGCCGGACTGGGCGGACTGAACTGGAACGAAGTCAAGGCTGTGATCAACCGGCATGCGGAACGCAATCCTGAAGTGAGAACGGTGATCTTTCTACCGAGGAACTGAAAACTTCCGATTGACACCGAACCGGCAATCAGGGTATAACCGGTAGGGGAGACCTGAACCATGAATATGATGATCAACACATTTCAGGACATCATCGACGCGCTGGAAAGAGACCCCAAGGCGCGGGAGGACCTGCGCCGCCATCTGCTGGACCCGGAAAACCTCCCGGCGAACGCCATCGACCTGCTGGAAAGGATATTGAAAGAGAACCCGGAAATCAGGGAACGACTGCGCCGGGCATTGCTGGCGGAACGGGAACGGGAACTGCCGGAAATTGTGGAAAGAATGGCAGCCGAAATCACCCGGATGACCGAAACCATTGCCAGCAGCGCAGCACAGGCAGATCATGACCGAAACGCCATCCGAAAAGAAATGGCTGAGGGATTTGCTCGTGCCGAATCGGACCGAAACGCGATCCGGCAGGAAATGGCTGAAGGGTTCAAGCAAGCCGCCGAAGACCGGAACGCGATCCGGCAGGAAATGGCTGAAGGGTTCAAGCAAGCCGCCGAAGACCGCAATGCCATCCGGCAGGAAATGGCTGACGGATTCGCCCGCGCCGAATCGGACCGCAATGCCATCCGGCAGGAAATGGCTGAAGGGTTCAAGCAAGCCGCCGAAGACCGCAATGCCATCCGGCAGGAAATGGCTGAAGGGTTCGCCCGCGCCGAATCGGACCGCAATGCCATCCGGCAGGAAATGGCTGAAGGGTTCAGGCAAGCCGCCGAAGACCGGAACGCCATCCGACAGAACCTGTCCGAATTCATTAAAACCACCAACGACAATTTCCAACTGGTCAACGAGCGACTCTCCCGTTTGGAAACCGACGTCCAGGAAATCAAAGGCGATATACATCAAATCAACGGACGCCTTGACCGAATGGACCGGCGCTTCGACCGAATCGACGGACGGCTGGACAATGCCCTGGGCGCAAATTACGAAACCAAAGTACGAAGGAACATCGGCAGCATTGCCGGACAATTCCTCCAAATGCGCCAAGTCAAAATCCTGGGACCGGAATCACCCAGAGACCGCCGCCTGGAAGAAACCATCGACCAGGCCGAACAAAACGGATCAATCACCCAACCGGCCTACCACGACCTGTGGCAGCTTGATCTGATTATTCATGGAATTCACTCACCCGGGAATACTCCGCTGCTGGCAGCCATCGAAATATCAATCACCGCCGGAGACGACGATATTGAACGAGCCGCCAGTCGAAGAGACACTCTGAAACAAGCAATTGGAGAAACTCCGGTAATCCCGGTAGTAATCGCCGCCAACATGGACCAGGAACGTCAATCACTGGCCGACCGCCTGAAAGTAACCATAATCACCCACCCCGAAAATTAGAGGGAAAAGAAACCCCGGCGGCCAACTACCTCCAACCCGGAACTTTAAAGGGACAGGAGGACATATGGACCAAGGAATGGAACTCAACTACCTCATCCGCGCCAAAGAGGACATCCGCAGAATTCTCGGACAGTCGCTCAACATGCGCCGGATCAGAATCCTGGAACCACCGGAGACTAACGACTACAGCCTGGACGAAACCATCGAACAAGCAGAAGAAAACGGGTTGATTACCAAGGAAGAAGAACCGGACATCTGGCAGCTGGATCTGATTGTCGGCGGAAATCGTTTTGGGGACAGAACCCCGATGCTGGCCGCCATCGAAACATCAATCACCGCCGGAGACGACGATATCAGAAACGCTGCCAGACGGGTCGGCACCCTGAAAAAGGCGGTCAGCGAGACCATCGTCGTCCCGGTAGTAATCACCGCCAATATCGACCGGGAAAACGGCTCCCAGCGCGAAATAAAAGGCATTGAGGACAGGAGACAGGACTTTACCGCCGGGAACACCGGGCAGCCCCAACTCCAAACAGCGCCCGGTATTCCGTCCCACCCCGGTGTTACCATCAAATCACTCGATGAAAGGCCCCAACCGACATGACTCAAGAGAACAAACCGGACATCCGGCAATTTCTGGAAACCCTGGAGCAAAACCCCGACATCCGCCGGGAGTTCTACCAGAATCTGGTGAAAGAAGTTCACCGAGACCCGGAGCTCCGCAATGACCTCAGGAAAGAAATCCTGCTCCAGGAACTGATCGAACTGCCGGCCAGATTCGCCGAATTGGTCAAGACATTCCAAGAGTTCGCCCAAGCAGTGGAACTCCGGTTCACCCGGCTGGAATCAACAGTTGAACAAATCCAGCAGGATATTGTTGACCTGAAAGAAGGACAGGCCCGACTGGAAGAAAGCCAAACCCGACTGGAGCAAAACCAAATCAGCATGTCCGGAAAAATCGCCAACCTGGAAGGAAACAACTACGAAATTCGCGCTATGGAACCGGCCAGACGGATGATCCGCAACCGGCTGAACATGCTGCGTGCCCGCATAATTCACCCAGCCCAGATCGGATCCAGTAGAAATACATCCGAAGAATTCGAAGATGAAATCCTGATTCCCGCCATCGAAGAGGGCAGGATCACCAGAGAACAAGCCCAGGACATCGAAGAATCCGATACCATTATCCGCTGCACGGACCAGACCGGAAACACAATCCATGCCGTGGTCGAAATCTCCATAACTATTCAGGATTCCGACCGCAGCAGAGCCTTTCAGCGCGCCGCCGCTTTCCGGCAGGCCACCGGACTGGAAACCGAAGCCTTCGTAATCGGGCAGCAAGCGGAACAACCCGGGCCGAATGCCCCGGCAGTAACCTTCATCGAATGTCCGGGATAAAAAGTCAGGCGTTCCCACCGAACTACTTCCGAAAGCCGGCGAATCCGCCGGCTTGATTGCATCAGGAGTTAAACCCGAAACTGCAAACGCGAAATAGAATTCCCTCACACGCCAACCCGCAGCAGGAGATACCCGCATGCAGCCCATCCGGTTTCAATGCACCCGGCTTTCCCCGGAAAAAAACAAACCGATCTGCCAAGGCCACTACACCAGCTGGCTGACCGCCCAGGAACATACGGAGAAAGTGCATCAGAGCCACGCCGAAACCGTAATCTGCACGCGCTGCGGACAGCGGTTCAACGACGAGCAGTGGCAGCCCTACATCACCCGGCAGGTGCTGGACCACGCCAGGGAAGCTCACCCCCAAGCCGAAGTGAGCTATTACATCAGCTGAAATCCGGGACCGGGAATACCCCCGGTTGCTATCAGATTAGCAGCCATGTAAAATACCCCCACTCGAGAACCAACAACCAACCGGCAGACGACCCGCCCCACACCGCGAAATAAGAACATCCGCCGCAACACCGGCCTTTTTTATACACCCCGCCAAACCAAAAGCCCGGAAAACGGCTCTCAGCGCGAAACAAAGGGCATTGCCGCCGGACAACGCCCCCTGGGGCAGCGGAGAACCGCATCTACTGCACTGCCCAGGATTAAACCCGAACCCCGACGCACAGAGTAATATCTCAATGAGCCTCGACCAAAACAACATACAGGAGAACCCCATGCAGTCAGTCCGATTTCTCTGCCGCCAGCTGTCCGAAAACACCAACCGGCCATTGACCAGTTGCTCAAACCGGTTTACCAGTTGGCTCGCCGCCCAGGAACATACTGAGAAAGCCCACCACATCCGGCTGGAAACCATCACCTGCTCCATCTGCGGAGAACAATTCACCGACGAAACAACCGGAAAATATGTAGCCCGCCAGGCCCGGGAACACGCCCGACAATATCATCCCGAAGACCAGGTTGATTACCACATCATCTGAAACCGGAGAACAACCCCCATGATCAAAACCACCCCGCAGTTCTGGGACTGCGAATGCCAAACCAACTATATCCATCCGTCCAGCCAAGACCGCTGCGCTGCATGCGGCGCACGCCGGGAAGACCAACCCGACGCCAGAGTGAACGAAGTCAAACTCCTGCTCAAACAACAGGGAACATCCCGCGCCTGCCACTTGTGGATCCCGGCACACGACGTCTTCGACCACTACGCCTGCCGGACAAATTCCCCTTACCAAACACTGCAACAGGCCGAAAGCGCAGCACTCCGGTATCCCGAGGAGCCGACCTGGATCACCCTCTGCCCCCACTCCCCCTGCCAATGTCCCAAAGAAATGCCAATGAATAAACTCATCGACCTAACTCTGTGAGCCAGGAGAAACCAATGCCCCAAATACAATTCATCTGCCCGGAAATAATGGAAAACGCCAATAACACCACGTACAGATGCAGCGGCCGGACCCGGAACGCCGGGAAAATGAACGAACACCGAAAGAAATACCATCAACGGCCCCCGGGAGATCAGGGGCTATGCGCCATCTGCAGACACCGTTACATCATAGTCCCCAATGCCGAAAGCCCGGAAGAGAACGAAGAACCGGAACGCCACGCCGACAACAACCATAAACAGGAAACCATAGTTCCGTTCATAATCATCAACCGAACCGGGAGGTAAAACACTGAGACCAATATGACCGAAAACCTGACTCTGCAGCCGAAAGTCCTGAAATAGGCCAGAGAAAGGGCCAGGCTTGACCGGCAAAACCTGGCCACAGCCCTGGAAATCAATCCGGGGGAAATACTGACCTGGGAAGAAACCGGCAGCATCTCTTTCAACCAGCTGAACCAACTCGCCAAGCTCACCGATATCCCCATCGGTTATTTCTTCCTGAGAGAACCCCCTGATGAAAGCCAGCTGACCGGGAGATTGACCACCGACTACGGCAATACCCCAATGGAAAAGCTCATTACCTTTGCCGAAGTAGTAGCCGCCGAACCCCACGAGCCGGACTGCCGGATCCGACCCGGCAGAAAGACATGCCGCTGTCTGAACCGGATAGCGCGGGAACTGCTGGCAGAAATAGAGGAAGCCGAACCCCCGAAGACCGGATAAACCCTTTCGGCGCCGGCGCCGAAACCGGAGAAAACCATGACCAACCCCCACCGGGACATCTGCCCCGACCTGCTGTACGAACTGGAATACATGCCGCCGGAAGAACTGCGGCCCCCCGGCGGAGTATGCGCCCGATGGGCAACAATGATGCCGGAAAACGGCTATATCGTCTGGCAGGTAGAAGGCCACTGCGGACTGTTCCCCGCCTACGAAATGGAACTAAAAATGGTTGGGCTGTGAATAACCGGGTCAACGCCAGGCAGGAATAGCCGATTCCCAATCCGGTATGCTAAAGTACCTCAAGCCATCACGGAGAATCCATATTGACGAGTAAGCTGAAACCCGACCCCAAAGCCGTAGCTCTGGCCGGTATGATTCATCAACAGGAACAACCCGAACTAACCATTCTGTTCGGCTCCCGGGCCAGAGGAGACTACCAGGATAAATGGTCCGACATCGATATAATGCTGGTTCAATCCGAAGAACTCACTCCGGAGCAGAAAGAATCAGCAGAACGCAAAGCGCGCGAATCCGCTGAAGCAAGATACCGAAGGCCAGTGAAAGTCCAACTGATCTGGCGTACCATGGCAGAATTCCGCTTCAACCGACGCTACTGCAACAGTCTCGAAACCGAAGCGATTCATGACGGAGTTATCATGCCCCGAAACCCCGAGGACTACGGTTCATCCCGTTACGAGGATGAACAAACCGAATACAGCTACAGCTGGACAAATTACGACCTGCTGATTAGAGACGCAGAAAATCATCTTTCCGCCTTCGAACTATGCGCAACAAATAATATCGACGATAAGATAATCGGTCAGCAAGCCCAAAGATCAATTGAATGTGGAATGAAAGCCTTATTGGAAGCGCTGAAAGCCCCTTACAAATATAACCACAACATCGGAGACCTCCTGGGTACAATCAGACACTTCGACCCGGAAATGGCAGACTTCCGACTGTCCATCCCACCACAGGTTTACTCAACATACGAAGGAAACCAGAGATATGCCCCAAGAATAGAGACAAAGTTGACCGAATTTCCTGACTTTTTCGCTGACACGATCAACGCCGCCTGGTACCTGATCAACCGGGCCCGGGCAGTCAGAGAACAACAGGAAGAATAGACCGGAAACTCCAACCGATCAGAACCAGCCCAGCCACCTATGCCCCAGCAGAGCGGCATAGGTCGCCACAATCGTCAGCCCCACTACCACCGAAAGCCACTGGTCAAAAGACCGGCGCGCAATACCATAAAACCCCACCGAATAATGCCGATATTGCAACAAATCCCCCACCGCCCGAAGCCTGGGCTGATCCCGCTCCCGTTGCAGATCGTAAAGGTGAACCAGTAGAAAAACGATTACTGCAGACAACGACATGGCTACCAGATCCACCAGAAACCGGGACCATCCCTCCAGCCCCGGCGGCGTAGACCCCAGAGCCAGACCTACGGTAATACCCCCAAAAACAATCAGGGCAAACATTTCTCCCAAATGGAGATCCGCCTGCTTGGAACGAGCCAGCGCATCCAGCTGCGCTTCCACATCGCCAAGCAGCTGAATATCAGCCTCCTCCAAAGGCGCGGGGTCAACTTCCGCCAGAAGCTCACGGACCCGCAGGTACGCTTCTTCTTCAGCCGCCGAATTATTCCGGGAGTGGTCAATTGCCAGAAAATAACCGCAGATCTCCTGCCTGACAACGCCCCGCCTGGACAACAGGTCCAGTTTCCGGTAAACCAGAAAAGTGCGGCTGTCCTCATCGGCAGTACGGCTGACCAGCCGGGAAACCCGGAAGGCCAACAGAAGAATGAACAGAGTAGCCGACAACGTGATGGACTCAAAATATCCACCTGCAGTCCAATGCCACTGAAAAGAGCCCAGCGCAGAAAAAACTTCCTCGCGCAGGTAAACCGCCGCCCCACAAGCTCCCAGCCCTAGCAGCAGCGCCTTGAACCCCCACCGGATTTCCGCCTCGAAATTAATCAGCAGGTTCGCAATCACAATCGCAATCGTCCCGATAACCAGGTAATCAACCCTGGCCGCCGATGCCGCATCCAGCATAAAAAGCCAGACCAGACTCAAAACCGGCGTGGCAAAAATCAACGCATTGATACCCGGATTATCCGTTAACAGATTAGCCTGACGAAGCAGAATGCTCGCCGGAGCATTGATTGCCAGCCCGCCAAGAACCGCCGCGAACAGAAAAGACCTGCCCCCGAAAGACTCGGAAAGGAAAAAGGAACCGATCGCCAGATTGATACCGCTTCCGATAACGCTGCTGATACCAAAACCCAATACTGCCCCAAAGAGCAGATAACGCCCATCCAGGGTTCCCACAATACCGGCAGCCTGCAACCGCGCGCCGGTCTCCCGACTCCACCGGAAAGGGAACGCTCCCAGAGAAACCGCCAAAGCCCCGGCCAAAGCCAGAGCAGCCCCAATCAGAACATCACCATAATCTCTGGACACGGAAACCAGGTCATGCAGCGCCAAATCACTCCCGCTTGCAATCACCAGCGCAAACCCGAACAATGCCGCCAGCAGAAAAGACAGCGTTCCAATAACACTCTTCTGCTGAACCATCCAGCCCCGAAAAATCCGGGAAACAACCAGAATGAAAAAATCGGCCAGACGCCAAACAGAACATTCACCAGAGCAATGTTTGCAAATCCGGACGCCAAACCAAACAGGGCATAATCAAAACTCTGCAGGACCGCCCAGAACATGGCCCAGGTAAAAATACCCCGGCCTGCCGCCCGGAAAAACCCGGGCGCACGAACAACCCGGGAGTAAAACGGAACCAGAATAAACAGACACCCTATACCCAGCCCAAACCGCCACATGCCATTGAAGAGAAAAGGATCCGATATACCACCCATCAGGAAAAGACACGCCGGAATCAGGGAATGAAGCCCGACTGAACCGACCATGAAAACCAGCGCCAGAGGATGCCTGACCTGGATAACCAATATTGCGCCCCACTATGATCCGCAATGACCAGAAAAAATCAGCGGATCCCGGCCTCAAAGTTAATCAGCAAGTTCGCAACCACAATCGCAATCGTCCCCATAACCAGGTAATCAACCCTGGCGACTTCAGACAAACCAAAAGAAATCAGCAGCAACAGCGAAAAAACCGGCGTTCCATAGGCAAGCGCATTCACCCCCGGATTGCTGGTCATCAGATTCGCTTTCCGCCAGCATAACGTCGAAACTCCGGAACAAACCGCACCGCCAAGCAAACCGATCAGAAACCCGGACCAGAGCATTTCCTCCCCGGTAAAAATGCCAACCGCAAAATTGGCCGGGACAACCAGCACATTAGCCAGAATACTGACTACTACCACCCCCAACAGGTCAAGAGACCGGGAATCCTTCTCCGAAATCCCCCTGGAACGAAGGTCCGAACTCAGGTCAGTACCCCACCTGAAACCGAATGCCGACAGCGAAGTTACCCCAGAAGCCGCTATTGCCAGCGTCAGACCCACGACCAACCCCACAGCGCGAATCGACCCCAACCCCTCGGCCCTTCCATACTGGCATAGAACCACAAATACAAACCCGACAAATCCCAGCAACAGCAGAATAAACTGCTCAAAACTCAATGCCCGAAACCGGAATCCACCGGCAACTTCATCCCGGTACAACCATCCAATCAGGAATACCAGAACTATCGGCCAAGTCTCAAACAGAATCGCAGTAACCGAAATATCAACGAACCGGGCTGACCAGGAATAAAGCGCAAACTCAAAGTTATTGACTACCATCAGGAAGAAAGCTATTGAAGAGGACGAGAGAATTCGCCCATGCGGAAATAACCGCCGCCATACCAAAGAATAAAACCGACGCTCAGCCAGCAGATCCCGATGCATTACCAGAATATAGGGCAGGTAACTGAAAACCAGACCCAGGGTCAGACATCCATTGAACAGAAAAGGACTTTCCGAACCTCTGCTCCAAATAATCAGCAGAGGAACAAAGGAATAGCCCAGCAACGCCAACAGCATAAAACGAATGGCTCCGCGGTTATCCGCAGCAATTCCCTCTTGGGCAACAGACATCAACTATCGGAAATCCGGTCGCTCAACAACCCGGAACCAGCCTCAAAAATAACCGGCAGACTCCCGGTTACAATCGCAATCATCATGAAAAACAGGCACGCCGAAAGAATTCTGACGGTAGTCGTTCTCACCCTGCTCAGCGCAGCTTTACTGGGACTCATTCTACTGGACAACAACCCCTCCGGCGGCGAGACTCCGCCAGCCCGGGAACCGCGCCTTAACTCCGAACAACCCCGGAGATACATCCTCATCTACGCCCGGAAAGACCCCGAATCCAGCGGCCTGGAAGCGCGGATTAACCAATACGCCGCCAGCGGCTATTCCCTCCACAGCCTGCTGCCCATGTCCCACAACTACGGCTACATCGCAGTCATGGAAAAAACCCCTTATACCCCGAAGTGCTGTGAACATCTCCTCCCCGAATAACAACCTTCCGGAAAGGCCTGAGACATATCGGCAGCAAAAGTATTTTAACCGGGAACCGTATTCCCCGGCGTATCTGCCGCCGCCAGCCAACCCCGGCGCTCCTTCTCCCGTTGACACCCCAACCCACATCAACCTATATTCCCTACGGTACGGATCACTAACGTGAAAGGACGACCATGAACACCTATGTCCCCGGAATATCCATCCAGGACTTGCCCCCATTTCAGAACATCGCCTTTCCCTGCGACCCCGGAATTAACCTGGTCATCGGCCCCAACAACATCGGCAAAACCACCCTGCTCAGCCACCTGCGCAATCACCTGTTCAACCTGACGAGACCCGTTCCCCCAACAAACCGGCGCACCCCCATCGCCATCCCCGATTTCAACCCCACTGAACCGCTCCCCATCCTTCATATCCCGGCCGTTCATCCCATGCCCGACTACCGGCCCCTGCCCACCGCCACTGAAAGCGACTTCCCCATCCTGCTCCTGGACACCTTCCCCGGCAGCCGTATCAACCCCGAAATGATCAGCTGCGCCCTCCGACACATCGCAACCCGGCATGATCGGCCCACCGACTGGCAGGACCAGCTCAACCGGAAAATCCGCCAATGCCTCGACCGGATTATGCCCGAACATGAACCGACCCTGCGGAACTTTCCCGACGCCGGAACTCTCCCCACCAACCCCGGCAGCCAATGGCTGACTCTCTGGCTGTTCGCCTTTACCCTGAAAACCGCTTTTCATTACAATTGGTCCCCAGAGTGGGACCGGCAACCGGCAATTCTGCTGCTCCACGAACCGGAATACCAGCTGTACCCTGCCTTCAGCACGAAAATACTGCCTGTCCTGCGGGAACAATTCCCCAACACCCAGATTTTTGCCACGACCTACGCCCCGGAAATAACCCTGCTGCCCGGCTCAGGGCGGATCCACCAGCTGCGCCGGAACCCTGATCGTTCCGTAACCATCACCACCAGCGCCATCACGCCATCAAGCTACACCGACATTTTCAGCGTCATGATGGGATTCACCCCCGAAGCCATCGCCGAGTTTCACCGGCTCATTGACCGGACAACGGAATAACCAGCCTCCCTTCCCGAACTGTGTAAAGTCCGGCGATTACCCGCCGGACTTTTGATTTCCACTCACCTACCTACACGTGAAACATACCCGCCAACCCCCGGCTCACACGACCAATTAAAATAAACCCCGCCACCCGCGCGATCCGAACCGGATGAGAAATGAAATGACCATACCCGCCGGGAACCGAAACGCCCTCATCGCCCCCGATTCAGGAACTCCACTGGCCGACTGCATCAGAGCGGCCAATGCCGGGATGGCCCAGATGAAAGCGCAGGGACAGTTCCGGGAAATGCACCGGAAAGCGCGGGAAGCCGGCCTCCGTGAAGCGCAGCCCTGGATTCAAAAAGCCTGGGCCAGGCATTCCCACTGGTTCGCCGACGGCAAAGACGTCGACCCGGAGAAAATCACTCCCGAGCTCATACCGGTCCAGACAACCCAGGAAAAAGACCTGTTCCGCCTGGCACGCTACACGTGGTCATTACCCTACTCCCGGGGCTACGGCCGGCGACTGCGCTTCCTGATCGTGGACCGGGAACACCATGCCCTCATGGGTCTGCTGGGCCTGCAATCGGCTCCGATCAACTTCCCGCCCAGAGACCGGGAAATCACCTACCCGGAAGGCCGAAAGGTCGAGCTGGTCAACCAGACCCTGGACGCCTTCACGCTGGGAGCAACGCCGCCATACAATCATCTACTTGGCGGCAAACTGGTAGTCTGCGCCGCCGCCAGCCAGGAAGTAGTAGACGCCTATCGGGAAAAGTACGCCGGCGCCACCACCTGGCTCGACGGCAAAACACTGCCGGCGCACCTAGTTATGATCACCACCACCAGCGCCTTCGGCCGCAGCAGTATCTATAACCGGGTTTCGTACCGGGAACCCGACACCGGCAAACTTCGCCGGATCGCCGTACCACTGGGCTATACCAAAGGCTACGGCAGCTTTCACCTGCAGGACCTTTACCAGGACATCAAAACGTTTCTGCTGAAGCGGGGGTACGATGCCAATCGAGGATTCGGCCGCGGTCCGAAGCCGGTCTGGCAGAACATCAGCAGAACCCTCACCATCCTGGGTATGAACAACGAGGAATTGCACCACGGCATCCTCCGCCAGGCCTGGAGCATCCCGCTGGCCGGAAACGCCTGGGAATATCTCAGTGGCGAAGCCCCGGAACCGGACTACTACGACATCCCCTTTCAACAGCTGGCCGAATGGTGGAAAGAAAGGTGGCTGCTGCCCCGCGCCGGGCGCATCCGGGACTGGCAGGACTGGAACCGGGAGAATATTCCGGAGTCAATCATCGTAAAAGGAGAACCGCCATGACCACCGGCTGGCGGGCCGGCCGGGACGCCCGGCGGCCCCACACCCGAAAACTGCTGAAGCGGCATCCGCCGGGACTGAGGCTTTCCAGGAAACGGCGTCAGGCAGTAAAAGACGCCATGCGCGCCCTCAGGCTGAAAGGCGTGCTGAAATAGCCCACGCCCGACCGCCGCCATATACCCCCAAGGTCGTTAACCCCCCGCAAAACGCCGCTCAGGGCGAAATAGAGGCACTTCCCGACAACCCCCCGACCTGGCTGAAGTCCCCGTCGTCCGCCACGTCGGAGAAACTGACTGCCTCCCATCCCGCGAAAAACCCACCGCCGGGCGACCACCGTCGGGGGAAAATCCGTCCCGGGAACCACGCCGGCGACCCCCCCCTGACGGCAAAAAATAGCGATTTCCCCTTACGTGAGGGAAAAACAGGGGGTATAAAATTTTGCATTAGATCCCGCTATTTCGTTAAATCGTTAAATGTTCTAATTTTGGACGATGAATTTATATCTGAAAAAGGGGGAAATTAGAACGGATTTCATTTAACGAGAAAATTTGCTTCGTTAAATGGTTAAATATCCCTATGTCTGCCGCGACCTTGTGGTGAATTCGTAGATCCTTAAATCTTTCCCATGTAAGGGAAAAGGCCAAATTTTGCCCGAAAGGTGGGCTGGTTTCGTAATTTCCAAAGCCCCCAAAAGAGCTGAAATGGACAAAATGACCCCGGATCGCAAGCAAAAAAGCCCCAAAAACCGTGGATCCGGCGGCCTGCCGGCAGCGCCCGGGGGCAAACAGTTCCGCCCGGTGAAAACCGGCAGCCGTGAACCCCGGCGGATCCGCCCCTGGACCGGAAACGGAAACGGCAAAACCGGCCGCGCCGCGCCGTCGGGCAGAACCCGGGCAGAACCCGGCAAAGATCCCAAGAGCATGCCAGGCCGGCAGCATCCGCCAGAACCCTGGCCGCCGGCCAAGCCCCGGAAAACTGCCCTCCGGCGATTTAAGGGCATAGCCAACCCCTCAGAGATATTTCACCCCCTGACCCGGGAAAACCGCCGGAGCGCCAGCCGGCGCCTGGGGACCCAGGCGGAACCGCCCGCCCGGGCCGGTCAGCAAAAACCGGAGACCCAACAACTCACCCATGACCTGACCGCTGAAAACCGGCGACCCGAAACGCACCCCCCCCCCCCCCGGCCAGATCACCGGCAGCAACACTTCAACCGCCCGGGGAAACACCCCAAACAAATTTATCCCCAGTCAGGCAGCCACCGGCGCAGCCGCCACAACTCCACTAGGGGAGGAAATGCCCTCCACAAAATCGGCCGGAAGTCCCTGGGGACCCCCCGCCGGATCCGACCGCCGACGCCGCCCCCCGGAACCACGCCGGAGACCCCCCTGCCGGCAAAAAATAGCGATTTCCCCTTACGTGAGAGAAGAACAGGGGGTATGAAATTTTGCATTAGATCCCGCTATTTCGTTAAATCGTTAAATGTTCTAATTTTGGACGATGAATTTATATCTGAAAAAGAGGGAAATTAGAACGGAATTCATTTAACGAGAAAAATCGGTTCATTAAATGGTTAAATATCCCTATGTCTGCCGCGACCCTGTAGTGAATTCGTAAATACTCAAATCTTTCCCATGTAAGGGAAAAGGCCAGATTTTGCCCGGAAGGTGCGCCGGTTTCGTAATTTCCAGCGCCCGGAAAAGGGCTGAAATGGACAAAATGACCCCTAATCGCAAGCATAAATGCCCCAAAAACTGTGGATCCGGCGGCCCTGCGGCCCCGCCCGGCAAAGCCCGGCAAAACACCCATGCCAGTGCTAAAATAAGCCGGCAAAACCGCCCGACGGAAAGAGAGAACAATGACCAATCCCGAACCGACCCCCTGCCACCTGAGCGACCGAACCGGCTGCCACCGGCCCGCCAAATACTGCGTCGAACTGGACGGGCATGCCATAATGCTCTGCCCAAAGCATGCCAGGCCCTACCCCCGTCGAACCGCCGGACCGCCGGAATCCCCCCCTGGCGGTGGAATATGCCTGCCGGCAAGCTGAAACCGTCAGCCTGTCCGTCGGCATCCCCCGCGCCACCGACGACACCTTCCGGCCCCTGTGCGCCCGGGAAAGTTTCAGCGCATCGGAAGCGCTGCGCGCCTACTGTACTTAATTGAACCAATCGATGATTACATCCGGCAGATGCTGGCGATGCCGCCGCCCGGCGCCGCGCAGCGGCATCCCGGCAAACAGCCATAAGCCCCCCGGCCCCGACGGAGCCGAAGCAACGGAAAACCGAACCCCCACAAAGTAAAACCGCTGTGAACCCGGAAATCGAAAACTCCATATCGCTGCAAATCCGAAATACTGCAACGCTTAACCGCTGTAAACTCCGGAACTAAAAACTCCATATCGCTCCGAATCCCGGACACTGAAACGCCGCACTGTTGTGAACCCCTGGCATGAAAGCCCTGTATCCCCACAAAACTGAAACACTGCGCCGCGTGGCTGCTGTGAACCCGGAAATCAAAAACTTCATATCTCCATAAACCTGAAACACTGCAACGCCTGACGGCTGTGAATCCAAAGATTTAAAACACCCCAGATCCATAAACCCGAACCATTGCAATGCCCAACCGCCGAACCACTCCAACTCCACAGCTTGAAAGCTCTACATCCCAGGAAACCTGCGGAACAAGACTCTTATTCACCCACAACTTATTGCATACCCAAAACCGGAAACCAGGAAATCCGAAACTCCCTGACGCTGAAAATCCAAAAGCGCAAAAATCCGCCAATGAAAAACTCCATAGCTCCATAACTCCGTAACTTTCGTAACCCGAACCGCCCCCCGGCGCCGTAAAACCCCGGCAGCCGACGGTCGGCAATAATTGCCCAATCAGGGCCCGCCCCTTTCCAAAAACGGCGCGGGCCGAACTACATCCCCGGAAGCAGCGCCATGTCCGACACCCGTATCGTAACCAGGGAACGGATCCGGGAGATGATCGACAACCGGGAAGTTCAGTCCCCGGGACAGGCAGACATCCGCCAGCGGAACGCAACGGACCTGCTCCGCGCCCACGACGAGTTCATCGCCCGGTCAAACTACCTGACCACCCGGGTTTTCAATTCCCCCCTGAAAGACCAGTTCCGGAAACCCCAAAGCTGAAACTGATTCCCCGGCAGGAGCATTCCCGTGAAAGTCCTCATCTGCGGCGGCCGAGACTACAACAACTTCGCATCCTTCACGGAAACCCTTGACCGACTCCATAACCGGCACAACTTCCAACTGGTCATCCATGGCGCGGCCAGAGGCGCCGATTCCCTTGCCGACCAATGGGCCAAATCCCGCAATATCCCGGTCCGAACCTACCCGGCCCGCTGGCGGTCCCACAGCCCCGATTGTTCCCCCGCCTGCCGGGGCCGGGACTACTGCCGTTCCGCCGGATTCCGCCGCAACCGGCAGATGCTGGAAGAATCCCGCCCCGACCTGGTGATCGCCTTTCCCGGCGGCCCCGGCACCCGGGACATGATCCACCGGGCAAAACAGGCCGGCCTGAAAGTGAATACAATTACCTGACCGCCCCGGAAAACCCCGTCAGAACCGATTTAAGGCCGCCTTTACCGGCTCAAGGGGAAATCCCGGACCGGGGACAAAAGCCCGGAAAACGGCTCTCAGCGCGAAATAAGGCCATTCCCGGACAACGCCCAACCCGCCCCCCAGGAGAACGCCATGACCATGGATAACACCGGGCATACCACCCTCAAAACGGCAGCGCAGGACGGACATATGCTGACCTGTGAGGAACGAACCGGCATCCACGGCCGGCCCTACCGGCACACCACCATGACCTGCCCCGCCGACGGCGATATGCACCATCACGGCCACTGCCGCTGGTCCTGCTCCCACGGCAACTGGTTCGTCAGCCACCAGTCAGCCAAAGACCACCCGGCCATCCGGCGCATGGAACCCCATACCCCGCCGGAACAAACGGCCCAATCCGACCCCGACCCTGCTGCGCCGGTCGATACCCAACGGCAGCAGACCCTGTTTTAACTCCGCACCCATACCGGGAGCGGAAAGAAATCGCACCAACGAAAACAATGGAAAAGACCGGCCCCCCGCTGTGTACTCAAACCGATGAAACGCAGCCGGAGACATCATCAAAATCACCCACCAAAACAAACAACCAGGAGCAAACAACATGACCATCACCCTCACCCCCGACTGGCACGAAGTACACCGCGCCGAAAAACGATGTCCCGGCGTGCCTTACGAACCCTGGAAAATAATTCGGGAATGCGCCGATACAATCCGGGAAACCTGCATGAATACCCCGGATACGGACGAGGTAATCGAAACCCTGAACAATCTGGCTCATATACTTCGCTCGGGAATAGCTCCCAGGTAACCGGGCCAGGACAAACATGTTCCGGAATGTGAAATGCGGTTGAAACCCGCATTTGAAGCGGAAATCCGACTGAGCAACGGAAACATAACGCAGTTGCTTACGACAACCACAAGAATATAAGCTTGCCCGGTCCCAAAATGACGGCAAAAAGAAACGTCCCCGGTGAAGGGGACGTCGGGCCAGCGGCACTGCCCGCTGGGGGGATAATAAAATCCTACAAAGGCACACTTGGTATGTCAACATCCTCTCACAACAACATTCATACTGCCAGGCCAATCGCCGCACCCAGGCAAAAGGAGCAAGCCGATGGCAGCAGAACCGGACCTGACCCTGGAACAAGCCCAGGAACTCACCCCCAACCTGGACCACATGGCAAAGGGAATCCGGGGATTCGAACAATACGACAAATCCCCGGACGGCAGCTATTGCCTGCTGACCCGGTACGCCGGATTCCACCGGAACAGCCAGCCGGAAAAGGCCGTTCTATTCCATAACGGACAGCCCGTTCAATTCTGGCGAAGCGGCAACGGCCTGATGCAGCCCTGCAGCCGGCTAACCCGGGAGTGGGGCACACCATAGCCCGGCTGTGCAGCCATATTATCCCCCCATCGGGCAGCGCCGATGGCCCGACGTCCCCGGTTATCCGGGGACGTTTCTTTCTGCCATCGCAGATCAAATCCCGGACACTCCCGCCAGCGCTTAATCACACCCCCAGGAGACGCGCCGACCGCCAATGACCGTAAAACACAAGGACCGGAAATCAACCCCCACCGCCCGCCTTGCCATCTGGGAAACTCCCGCTCATTACCTGACCGACCAGCAGCTGCTGGAAGGCCTGCTGAATCTACCCCCCGACCGGGCCGCCGCCCTGCTGAGCCGACAATCTCTTTACGCCATGCGCGGCAATACCGCCAGCGAACTTGCCGCCCGGCACGACCTGAACCGGCAGCAGGCCCTGACCCTCTACTGCGCCATATCCCTCGCCAACCGCTTCAGGAAAAACCGCAGCCGCCGGAAGAGTATATGCTCACCGGATGCCGCCGCCGGATTGTTCCGGCCCCGAATGGAAGGACTGCCCCAGGAGGAAATCCACGTAATGTCCCTGAACACCCGCAACCACGTGATGGAAATCCGGCAGATCTACCGGGGCAACGTAAACTCAAGCCACGTGCGACCGGCTGAAGTGCTGCGACCGGCGGTACTGCTGAACGCGCCGGCGATCATCATGGCGCACAACCATCCGTCCGGAGACCCGACCCCATCGCCGGAAGACGCATCAGTAACGCGGAGCATCCGCAACGCCGGCAGAATGATTGAAATTCAGCTGCTGGACCACATCATCATCGGCAGCAACGGCCGGTTCATCAGCATGAACAAGGAAAAACGGGGCTTCGAATAACCCGGAAACGCGCTGAGAGCGATTCTCAGCCCCGGTTTCAGGACTCGGCAAAGAACCTGCCGGAACCGGAAAACAGCCCGGAAATCGGCCGTCAAAAAAGCAGAGACTACATCCTGACCAGGGAGCAAACCGCACCATGCCTGAAATTCAGCCCGAAGCCCTGACCGCCTTCGCCCGCAGAACCGGCTTTAACCGGACCGGTCCCTACGGAGATCACGCTTGGATCTACGAAGGTCCCAACCTACCGGAAATCATCATCCCGACGACGAATCGGATTGGCGACTACAACCGGGTCGTCGCCCAACTGCTGTCAAGATTCGCCCGGGCCTCCGGTCTGTCCGAATCCGAAACGCGCCGGCAGCTGCTCAACTTCGACCGGGACGTGGTATCCTTTCATCCCCGGCCGGAAACCGAAGTTCCGACCATCAATCAGGCAGCGGAACTGCTGACCGCCGTCCGGGACCTGCTCGCCGGCGCCAACGCCGGCCTGGACTGGACCCTGCAGCCGGAACCGGCAGGAATCATTTCACCAACCCTGGAGCAGTCGAACCGGACGGAGGAAACGTCACCCAGAGAAATGACCCGGCGTTTGTATCGGGGTCTGAGCCAGAACTGCCCGAATTCGGATACCGTATGGGGCGAACCGCCAGTCACCGCCGATTTCCGGCCGGCCCTGACCCGGCTGACCGCCATTTTCCCGGCGATAAAAATCCGGTTCGACTGGGCCCTTACCGACCCGGAACCGGCGCCCGGAAACATTTTCCGGTTCTACCGGGACGATGCAGCAGACCCGCTGCGGCGATTCAACGTCTGACGTTGCTTACCGGGTGTTTCCCGGTATAGACTCTAAAAGTAACGCTGTTCAACACTGAAGTTCTCCACAGACGTAAACAAAGTTATCCGGACAATCAACTGCTCACGCGAGATATTAGAGCTAAGTCTGATTTTTTCATTACCTCTACCAAAAACCAAAAGAGTAGAGCTTTTGACCAACGTTGCTGATGCCGATCCAGCCTTGAATCATGTCTGCACACTGCTCAAACTGATTGAGCAGATTCGCCAGGTCATCGCTCAATCTCAGGGCTGCGTATTCCACGACGGCATGCACTCCCCTTTATCGGAAGAAATACACTGTCTCATCCCTTCCTATGGACTGGCTGCCGTCCACGCCCTGAAGGAAGCGCTGAAGAATTGCCGCGGATCTGAGATCAGCGCCGTCGAAGAAATTCTCCGCCAAATCGGTCTGGTTGAAGACGAAGCTACCCACCAATCCCGCCTGGAACTCCTTGTTGAAATGCTGAAATCATCGGAAGGGGGAGTCCGGGACGCCGCCTTGCTGGGCTTGTCATTCCTGGACGATCCGAAGGCATTGAGTCATCTAATCCAGGCCCGATCACATGAAACGGAATCCTGGCTGATTGAGAATCTCTCCCAGGTAATTGAACAACTGGAGCAACCCCGCTCCGGTATTTAAGGAGTATCCCCAAAAAGCCGACGGGAAAGCCCCGGTCGGGATTCTCAACAAGATGCAGAACGCAACCCAAGCCCTTCAGCAAGCCGTCTCAAGCAACCCACCCACCGTCGCCCGGAACGAACTGCCGGACCTATGGCGTACAGGAGAAATAACTTGGGAACCGTCACCATCCAGGTCGGCGACCCACAAGGCAACCGGTTCCAGGACCTTGACCTCATCGTGGGTACCGGCTCAACCTACACTGCCGTACCCAGGTCTATTCTGGAAAACCTGGGCGTCCCGGTTCGCCGCTCATTGCCCTCGGAAACCGCCGACGGCCGCACAATACCGGTGGACGTCGGAACCACAATCATCAAAATCCAGGGCATCGAGATTCATACTCCGGTCATCTTTGCCGAAACCAACGAACCCGGCATCCTCGGCGTTGTATCACTGGAAGAAGCCACCCTGACCGTGGACTCCGCAACGCAACGCCTGGTACCCACCAAACTGCTTCGCTATCACGCGGAAATGCAATCCATAACCTCCCCGCCCACTGCTGACATGCTCCGCAATGCTCTAACGGAGTTAAGAGAGGCATTGGAAAACGCCCCCAATGCGGAAATACCTGAACCGGAACCCGCAATCGTTGAAGAAGCGCAGAGAATATTAAGAGAAATCCATAGGGCGGCGCCCCGAATCTACATGGTATCTCTCATGCCGGACGGGACCATCGCCATCGATACCAGAGGCACGAAGCCGGACGGCGCTTTTATTACGCTGAGCAACAACGGAACCGCTTACTGCTCCAGAGAAACAGGCGGTAAACACTGGCGCAAAAAATACGCGAGGAGCGAGTGCCTGCCCGATCGCATCCTTCTGGACGAATTGAAAAGACTTGGACAGTAAAACATGCCATTGCCACACCTAACCCGGCAGCGCAGCCCCTCTGTGGAGGAAACACAACAATGAACACCGAGTTGCGCGAAGCGGCAGCCTCCCTGCACCACTCCATGGCAGAATTCCCCTGGTTGCGCGCCGTGGGCATCGGTCAGGTCGGAGATGCCGAAGGCCTGATTGTCTATGTCAGCCGGAACAGCCACAGGACGCAGCAGAATATCCCTGATACCTGGGAGGGATTCCCGGTATCCGTCCGGAGCATGTCCCGGCCAATGCCGGCGGAAGCACCGGAGAATGCATCATAATCGTCCACTGGATCCACAATCACCGACCAGACAAATCTTTAGCGCCCTGCTCAGCAACGAACGCCATGACGCCCTGGCTGATCGGAGGAATCACCGCGACTCATCCGTACTCCCGAGATATTTGACCCGTCCACCGGCAGCCGGATAAAATCGGATTCCATCACAAGCGACGAGCGGTGGAAAACATAACTGCTACTCCCGAACCCACTGGAAAATTCATGAACGAATAAGTCCCATAAGTTATTGAAGAGATCATGTTAGACCAAACTACGCGATTTGAAGCCGAAGCACACACGACGCTGTGCGTGATGCTGAGGATAATTCAAGCCATCACAAGTAACGTTGTTGAGGACGAACTTGCACTCTTGGAAGAGCAACGACACCTTCTATTCCAGGGATTCACTGATAACCACGGCTTCGTTTTGGGATACAGCGAGGTGATCCAAGCAAGCTTGATTAGCCTGATGGAACCGCTGATAGATCAACCGGAAGCCTTCGGGTACAAGGCTGATGAAGACCTGAAGAGATGGTTCTTTCTCAGAGAAGGGGGTGCACAAGCGATTCCCGTAGTAACAGAGTCTTCGGACCAAGAACTTGCCAATATGCTGGCAACGATCAATGGCTTAGCCGCTGGTTGTCGTAGGGCCGGGAACCGGTGGGAGAAACTTACCGAGGTAATGCAGGACACGAACAAATTTGTACAAACCATCTTGGCATCGCTTCCTGAATACCAAGTAGAATGCAAGAGAACAGACAGTAACTCAACGATCAGCGTATCCAACATCATCAAGCAAAGGGTTGCTGCTTGGCTAGCCGGCCCCCTCTGTGAGGGCAGTGCAATATCGAGCGCGGTCGAGTTCATCAACCCAGGAGGCACCAGATACTTCGCCGAAGAATGCTGGGAAGAAGAAATCATGCCGGACGTGCTTACGCCGATGGACGAAGACTATGGTATGTATATCCCCATGCTGCGCCAAGGTCACTCTTCGTATCCATTGGGAGTGCTAGTTGCGGTAGCAGTTGCAATTACAGACCTGCTGGGAAGCCGCATTAGCAATACATTCCCATACTCGTTGAAAAGAGATAGCAAGATGCTAGACCAGTGTGTAAAGGCAAAACTAGACAGATGCCTAAAATCCTACAAAAACGCGGAAAACCAAGTGTTAGTGCCAGGCAAAATTGCTCGAATCCCGACGCCAGCCGTGGCTACTCCACTTGAGTCAGTCTACTGTCAACACAAAAGACTGAAAGCCATTCTAGGAAAGAATCGTCGATTGGTAGCGTCAGCTGACGAACTAAGCCCTGCACTGATTGAGCCTGTCCTGAACGGGCTATCCTCGAGATTAGCTCTAAACGGACACGTCAACGTGCTATGGATACGTAGCATGCGAGACGATACTCCGTACACTAAAATCACAATTGCGCTGGAAATGCCATTAACAGGAATAGTCTCCGATCACTCCACGTGGTGGTGCTTCTATGGAGTAGCAGGCACGGGGACTTTTATCCCGGATATTATAAAATCAGAAGTCGCTATGGGACGTCTGCTGAACAAGTACAGACAGCATGTCAAAATTAAGGACATCGGACCGCTGGACGATGATCAGCTTATCAAGCTGCTGTCGCCTCACGGTTGGAACAAACTGCGAGCGGCCCACAAGCGCAATGTTGAAGCTAATGCCGCTCTGCGAGCGGCCCTTTCAGAAACGGTAACAGCCCTTTACATAAGCTCACGGGGGTACATCACAGTCCTTAACAATGTGAAACTGAGAAACCCCAACCGAGAGATCGACGCAGCAGGCGGCCGCCACCTCGATGGTGAAAATCAAATTCTGGTAGCGGAAGTGAAGGGACGATCAACGCACAATCAAGAGCTTCAGAGATCATATGAACGGTTTTGTGAACTAGTAGCCAAGTTACAGGAAAAACCCGGAGAGCTTGCCGACCAACTCGGATTGCAAGGTAGCCCAACAACAGTAAAAGGAATCTACATCAGCTTGGGTAACGCGGAGAAATTCGAAATCCCGGAGCACAACGACGTCCAATTGTGGGGATTCGACAAATTCTGCAAGGAACTGAGAAGGGCACGAATTCCAATGCGATACGAAGAGCTCCTGAAGAAGGAGCTCATCGCACAGCTCGGTCCGACATTCGGCGACGACGATTGGATCATGATCCATCAAGATGCAGCTTCAGAAGACGCTACTGAAGGTATAAAAAAGGATGGCGCCACGTGTATTACGCGCCGTTGATTTTCTAGCGATCCTTCTGATAGGCTACATTTAATGTACCCAAGTCGGCACTATCAATCATTGCAGAGACATTAAGGACAAAGAACTATGAGCAATCCTACGGAAATCTACGTGAGCGGCAGGGAGTATAAGATCCCTGACGATTTCATCAGTTACGAAGAGGTAGTGGAGATCTGGAACAAACTGCACGCATCAGAGGACAAACACATCCTTGGCACCCCCGGTATAGACTATGAGGATGACGCAAAAGGTGAAGATGGGGTGCTATTACCGGGCAAGGGCATCAAGGTCAAGGACGGCACGAGTTTCTCGGTCGATCCAGAACATGTATCATAAAGAACGCCTCACTGCATTCGCCGAGCAAGTCGGATTCGAGATCAAGATCGAACCCGACATAATCCGAGCAGTCGGCGTTCCCTGTATCTTCAAAGGTGGACATCATGGGACCTGTACCATAGAAACGTCTTACGACTCTTCTACAGGGAAACCAGATTCATATATCGGGCAAGCATCCCATGCAGTCCGTATTACTACTGACGGAGGCTGCGACGGACGTGTTTATCAAGCTGATGGGACCCCTATTGGGAACCTTATCAGCAGTGATGGAAATACTTGGTCAGAAATCTCGATTCAGAAAAGTACCCAAGTCAATTCAGAATCAGCTGAGTCTGCCAGAGATTTGATCTACCGCTATGCGAAGCAAATCGTTGGCGCTGCCTTTGCTGCTAGGTATTCTGAATCTGATCATCCCACTGTGCCTGACCCTTTCAACATACCCAATACTTTCGAGGGCCGGGCAGCGATAGCACCAATCCAAGACCATGTCCGAGGTAAGCGCATTGCAATTATTGGATTAGGAGGAACCGGCGCCTATCTACTGGACCTCATAGCAAAAACGCCTGTGTCGGAAATCCATCTGTTGGATTCAGACTGTATTGAGCCACATACCCTCATGCGAGCTCCAGGAGGACCTACCACTGAGGAGATTGAGCAAGTTCTAGCAGGCTCTTTGAGCAAAGTCGATTACTATCACACCAAGTACAAACCTCTTCGGAAAGGAATTCACCCACATCCTATCCGAGTGGAAAACTCAGCGATGTTCGCTGAGTTCCTGTCAGAGCATCCTATTGATTATGCCTTCGTATGTATTGACCAACTGACCGATGGCGATACCTCGCGTCAAGATTTTGTGTACCATGCTCTCTCTGATGCAGGCATTCCATTTATAGATTCAGGTGTAAGCATAACTCTGGAAAATTGCACAGTTACAGGTACCATTACGACAAGTTTCTATGAAGCAGGCTCTCATGTGTGGCAGAATGCCATACCGAACGCCAAGATTGCGGGCGATGTCCCAGGCTACCGTAACATCCAGCTTCCAGAGGTAAACGCGGCGGCTGCTACATTTGCACTTATGGAGTGGCGCCGACGCACTAATCAGTATGCACCAGAATCCCCTTCATTTCTGCATAAGTTCAGGATTGAGAAAGCTAAAATTCTCTACCCGAAATAAGTCGCGGAAGTTGCCTTAGTGAAGCTCCGTCCTATATTCGTGGAAGTATTACCTCCGTTACACTCAATCAAGGACGGAGAACTTTGGATCAGCCACAAGCATAGAACAGTTAATCTACGTTGCCCATGTGGTTGTGGAGATCTAACAGTGCTATCACTCCACCCCAGTCGATGGCACATATACTTTGATGGAAAATCCATCTCGTTGAAAGGCCCCACTGGGGGGTCTGTATGGGCCCGTTCCGGTTGTGGTAGTCACTACTTCATACGGAACAACACAGTTGTTTGGTTGCCTCGGATTGATAATCGTCTCAGCAAAACGTACGATGAAACCGAATTGACTCGCATGATTAGGGCAACTGCTCCACGGCATAATCTTGGTTCACTATTTCGGAGAATGTGGCGAGCGTTGTCAACTCGTAAATAACCGTCGCTGTAAAATGCACTTCACGAACTGACAAAACTGAGAGGCCTGAATCTCATGGACAAAGCTACTACCTCAAACTACGACCGGCGTACCGTGCCAGTTCTGGAAACCATCAGGGATATCATTGAACCGGCAGACATTCTCCTGTTCGGCTCTCGGGCCAGAGGAGATTGGAACGATAACTCCGACATTGACATCCTGACCATCGCTGAATGGCAGCCGGATACCAAACGCAAGTACCAACAAGCTCTGCTGGATGGTCAGGCAAAGGCGTTGGAAATCTACGGTCATCAAGTCAAAATAGACTTGGTACGCTACAGCCCGGCCGATTTCGAGTACTACCGTCAGGCTAAAACACACCTGACTCATTCCGCTACCAGGGAAGGCATCAGTATGACCGGAGAAGCAACGGGCTGCGGGAACCGGTACCCAGAACCGAAACCCAACAGATGGCCCGACGTTGAGCAGCGTTTCACCAACTATCAGCGTCAGGTGCTGGCCGCACAGAACAATTTAGACGCAGGTCTCGGCTACGAAGAAGTCGGCTACAATATGCAGCGTTGCTTGGAAAATGCACTGAAAGGTTTTCTTGCCTACCTGGAATTCAATGACGGGCAGGACAACAGATGGCAACAAATCCATGACATCGGATTACTGCAAAATGCAGTTATGACCTTCGAACCAGGCCGACAGGCTCTCGGCAGCAACGATTTCTCGTTCCTCACCGACTACGCAATTACCATCCCGTACCAGGGGGTTCAGGACCCTCTCCCCGACGAAGCCAGCGTTCTGGATCAAATCAAGGAAACAGTCCAGGAGATGATGCGATTTGTCGAAAACGACGCCGGTCTGGACCTGCCTCGGTACAGCCCACCGGGCCCCAGGAATTGAACCGATTACTTCTCACCAGGCCACGCGGCTATACCGGCAGAAACTATACACCCGTTCATTCATCAGCCATACTCTTTCCTGACACCCCTACTCGCCACAGTGAGCAAGCCAACTCTCCCACGACCAGCCGTAAAAACTGACACCAGGCAACGCAGTCAACGGCGGTGGGATGAACCCGTCATTCCTATGGAAAGAATCGGGGGACTTCATTGCTCGGCTTGAAACCTGATACCACCCGGCACAACATCCCGATTGGCATATCACTCTATGAAAATCATAAACTCCACCAAAATCGTGGACTGATACGAAGAAATGCAAATCCTTATAGCCCAAGACCCTGCGATGAACACCGTGGCACACTGGCTGATCGGAAGACACTCCCAAGATCAGCCAGACACTACTGCAACCCATGCCCGTTCTCCAGGATGTTTGACCACCCCACCGACAGCCGGATAAAATCGGATCCCACCACAATACCGAGAGGCGGGAAATATAACTCTGCTCCCGAACCCACTGGAAAATTCAGAAGTAAACACCATGCCTGACAACCCGGAACTGCTCAAACGAATCACTGCCCGCCCCGACGTCTTCGGCGGCAAGCCGATTATCCGGGACATGCGAATATCCGTAGCTCTGATTCTCAGCCTGCTGAGCCAGGGACAAACTGCCGAAGAGCTACTGGAAGGATACCCCGAACTGGAGCCAGAAGACATTCGGGCCTGCATCGCCTATGCACATGCGGTAATCGCCGGCGATCGTCTATCCACAATTCCGATTGTCGCATAGTAAGATTCCCGATTGACCTTTGCGCCGGCACAAGACTGGCCGAATGACTGCGCAATGCAGGGCATGATGTGATCGAAGCTTACAGTTCAGGCAAGGATCCCGACGATCTTGCTCTATGGTGAACGAGAATTATACGAGGAGCATGCTATCGGTGAATGTAATAAGACGCAAACAGAAGGGAAGCAAGCAACATAACAGGCAAGTTAAACAACAGCGTACAAAACTTCTGCTACATAGTGGAGTTACTAGACGCAAGCTCGAAAAAACACTGAGCAGAATCAATCAGATCGACATATCAATGCGGAAAGCCAACCTCCAGTGCGAGGTGCCAACCACAAATCAACACCCTAAACACTCCCGTGAAATGAACAACTGCCACATCATAGGAAAAAGATGGCTTGAGAAAACTCGCTACAAAAAAACGACCTTGCTTTCATGGCGTACCAGCCCCAGGCAACTCGCAGAAATAATAGCAGATGTAGTTACTCGTATAGACAATACACCTCTTGAGCTCGGACCGATGCTGTTACCCCGATTAGATCGTTTTCCCCCACGACCTACTCCTGACAAAGAATGCAAATACACAGTCGCCTGCCGAGCACACGACGGGGTAGCATACCTCAAAGTCGACGATCCCAACGCTGATCTCAACGATCCAGAAGTGCATTTCCAGCTCGGATTTAGGGCAATCTCGTCCTACGCAGCGTGGGCTGAAGGATGCAAGCTTTATTCTGAAGGCTATCTTAATAAAGCACTACTGAACAACAAAGTCCTAAGTCAAATTCCAGGACTAAGATCTGTTACATTAGACGGATATTACCGCGCTTGTCACAAGACAGTTGAAGAACAAGCTTTAACTAACGAACTTAATCAATGGCAAAATTTTTACATAACCTCAGACTATCGAGCTATAGCCACTGCCCGCTCCACTACTGAGGCAAGAATAGCCATGACCGGTTGTGGGTTCTGGGGACAATCATTCGGTAAACACATAGTCGGCACGGTGTTAACCGGCTACACCGATAATTTGACTGATACTACCCCAACGGAAATAATCCTCAGCTGTCGGAAATCGCAATTATTCCTCTATAAGCTACTGCAACCCTTACACCTACGGTTGAAAGCCCTTTTACTAGCACGAAAGATAAAGAGCAACAAAGGCATTAAAGCTATAGTTGATTTCGCCAGTGTGTGGGAATTTTTCTACGTAGCCGATAAAGACTACCGAACACACCTCAAAGCAAATGAAACCGAGTACATTGAGGAAAAAGTAGCACAAACTAAGCTTAAATCCCTGATGGCTCCACCAATACACAAAACAGTAGCATAGGTGCCTCGTTCCTGTTCTCAGTGAGAACAAGTTACCAAGATTACTCTGCACACCAAGCTCGATACTATCTACTAACCTGCCTGCAAGGAAACCATCCCCTAGCTGATCGAAAATCCGTCCCAAGTAATTGACCAGCCAGAACAACACTATAAGCAAGCCGACTCCCACGGCCAGCCGTAAAACCGACGCCGGTCAACGATGGTAGTCTGAACCCATCATCAACCGGGTTGAACGGCATGACCAGGCGTCCCCATAGCATTGGCAAAAAGCCATCCCCCACCGCAATACCGGCGCCGAACTCCGTCCGGCAATCCGACGCCATCGCCCTGCTTAAGACCATCCCCAACCGATACGTGGATCTGCTCCTCACCGATATACCCTACGAACAAGTGAACAAGCCCTCCGGCGGACTGCGCCGGATCGACAAGGGTCAGGCCAATGAACTGAACTTCAACCCTCTGGAATTCGCCCACCATACCCTGCGGGTTACCAGAGGCAGCGCCGTTATCTTCTGCGGAAAAGAACAGTTCAGTCTGCTCTACGAACATTTTGACCGCCAGGGATTTACCACCCGAATGATTGTCTGGGAGAAAACCAATCCGATGCCGATGAACGGAAAGCACATATTTCTCTCCGGCGTAGAATGCGCGGTTCACTTCCGAAAGCCGGGCGCAGCCTTCAACGGCCACTGCCGGAACACAGTCTTCCGGTTCCCCAACGGAAGCAGCCGCCGGCACCCCACGGAAAAAACGCTCGCACTGTTCCGGGAACTGATCGAACTGCTGACCAACCCGGGAGATCTGGTCTGCGACCCATGTATCGGCGCCGGCACTACCGCCGTCGCCTGCCAGCAGCTGAACCGCCGCTGGATCGGCGGCGACATCAACCCCGAATACGTTCACCTGACCAACAACCGACTGGGACAGCTGTGAAAATCGTCAAACTCACCCGGATCCTGGACTACTACGACGGAATACAGACCTTCGCCGCCGAAGACCCCGCCGGCAGTCAATACGTCTGCGTAATGATTGATACCGTCGGCGACTTCGGACGCTACGCCGTCGTCAACGCAAGCCCCCAGCGCATGAACGACTTTATGACCGGATCCGTCGACCTGCGCACCCTGATGCTGGAAACTCCCGGAGGGAAATGGTACATTGCCACCGCCGACGGAACCATCGACGATCCCCTGCTTCTCGAACCTCAGAGTCAGCCCATGACCGACGCCAACTGCCTGCCGGAGGCCGGCTTTTTCATCGCTGACCCGGTACGAGAAAACCAGTGAGAACAGGGAAAATGACCAGCCCGATTACGCTAATCACCCACCCGGACCAACCCCCCCATCGCGGTTCTGCACCCGGCGGAAAACAACCCGGAACTATGGAATCTGACCTGGCTCAGGCCTCCCCAAGGCGCAAGGCAGGTCAGGTATATCCTGCAACAAGCGGAAAACAAAGTTCTCCCCCACGGCGGCGAAGTAATCCGGTTTCCCATCCCACCGGAACTGCCGGAAACAATAGAACAGCAATGGTCCAACGACCGACCGGTTCCCGGCCAGGAAGGATACCGGGAAATACCCCTCATCCGGCCGGACGACGACGGTCTGATCCATGACGATGATGATGACCGCACGCCGCTGCGCCGCATCAACTGCCCTACCTGCGTCTCCCGTATTGCCGAAAGCCGCGCCCGGAAGTACCGGGAAGCGACCGGCAGCGGGACCCGAACCATGTCCTGGCATAGTCAACGCACCGCCGACGCCTACGCCCGGCTGTCCCGGATCGAACTGGCAATGACCCAACGCCCCGCCCGAAAGCAGCCCAAATACCCGGAGCCGGGGCCGGAACTCAGGCAAAGGTTCAACACCCTGGCAGCCCGCTGGGAACCGGAAACCCGGTCGGATCCCGGCACAAGCCACGAGCATCCCGACTACCGGGAAATCATCGGCCTGGGAACCGGCGCCGTGAAGCCGATTCTGGAAAGACTGGAAAAGCAGGGCGGGTACTGGTTCAACGCTCTGGCAGAAATCACCGGAGAGAATCCTTGAAACATTATCCTCCACCGAATTACTCTGCAAACAGAAAGTTCGCATTCACCCTTTTGCACCACTCCGGATCCCGGCAGCGCCCCGTCCTCTCAGACGAGTGAGAACTGAAACTGACCAAATCAGCACAAGGGCAAAAGACTAACCTGCCCCTGGGAAAACAGTAATGGCCGCTGCCTACCGGCCGTCAATACGCTCTCCGATAATGAGCAGACCCGGGACCTGGTAGTAAAACCCAAGAGTCAAAATGGCAAGCAAAAGATTAATAATAATCTTGAAAAAATTGAACCGGTCATCAACAACAAAAGCAACCCGGTAACCCTGATCATTCAATTCAGGCAATACACGCTCCAAAGACTTGCCACGGCTCTCCCCCATAAACGCCGGTATCCACCCGCCCCGACCGGAAACCCGCATCTGAATATTCACCGGCTTTGACTGCAGCATAAAACTCTCTCCAAATCGTTAATTCACCCGGAAACAAACGACCGGTTCAGACAGGAAAACTCAACCAGGCTATGCCTGAACACAACGCCGTCGATATTAAACCCAAACCGACACACGCACAAGCCATACAACCCCCGGTTCTATCTCTCAACACTCTCTCCCCGATTCCGCCAAATACGAACCGGAAAACCGACCCCCAATCGTGCCCCTTACAATCCGAACCATGCCCCGCACTACTGCCTGACGTTCCCAACACACCAAACCGAAAATACCTCCAATCAAAGGAACCGCCAATGACCCAACTCCACACCATCTCCCTGGGCGCCGGAGTTCAATCCTCCGTACTAGCCCTGCTGGCCAGCAGGGGCGACCTGACCCCCAGGCCCGACTGCGCCATCTTCGCCGATACCGGCTGGGAGCCACAGGCCGTTTACGACCATCTTGACTGGCTGGAAACCCAACTGACCTTTCCCGTCCACCGGGTCAGCGGCGGCAACCTCCGCTCCGACTTCCTCAACGGCGTACGACCCGACGGAACCCCACATACCACCATCCCGGTTTTCATCCGCAACCTGGAAGGCGGCAAAGGCATGGGCCGCCGCCAATGCACCCGATACTACAAAATCAACCCCATCCAGCAGGAAATCCGCCGACTGCTCGGACTGCAGCCCCGGCAGAAAGCTCCGAAATCCACCAAGGCGCTCACCTGGGTCGGCCTGTCCCTGGACGAGATCTACCGCATGAAACCCTCCGGCGTTCCCTGGATCGCCAATGAGTGGCCCCTCATCGACCGGCGTATGACCAGGCACGACTGCCAGCTATGGTTCGCCCATCATTACCCCGGACGATCCCTGCCCCGATCCGCCTGCATTGGCTGTCCCTACCATTCCGACGCCGAGTGGCTGAACATGAAAACCCGCGACCCCGACTCCTGGGCCGATGCCGTATATGTGGACCGGACTGCCCGGGCCAGCGCCCAGCGCGGTCTGGATGGAAAGATCTACCTCCACCCAAGCCTCAAGCCCCTGGATGAAGTCAAGCTGGACAAGAACGAAGGGCAATTCTCTCTATGGGGAGAGGAATGCGACGGAATGTGCGGACTATGAACGGCCATCCTGAAGCAACCCACTTTGACTTCGCCCACACTCCAGGATCCCAAAGGCGCCATCCGACTCCGACCGTGGGAACAACGGACGAACCCGGCAGCAGGCATACTCCGGCAACCATCTTCCCGAAAGACGTTACCTGCCGGGAATGTCTCGACGGCATCCGGAGCAGTCAGTATCAACTGACGGTCAGGCAGGTAAAAAACATGACCCCGGACGAATTCGCCGCCTGGCTGGAAAGCTGCTGGGAAAAAGGAATCGGCAGCCGGTGGTGGCCGCCGGAACCCCCCGGACCCCCGGGGGGATGAAAAAGTGTGCCAAAGTTGACTGAGCCCCCCCGGTATCGGTAGCATAAATCGTACGGGGCCGTACCAGGATAAAGCGACTTTCACCCACAGGAGGATAAAACAAGTTACACCCGGCAATAACCGATACCACAAAGGCAGAGCGTATGCCGTCATCAACCCACTTCAGCACCTTCCTGTGGGTATTCACAGCTTTATGTCTGGCAGCCTTGACCCTGGTATTGCTGGATAATGTCCGGAATATCGCATGGGCCAAGGCTGTTGTAACCACCGGACACAGCCTGGGACGCCTGGTTTTCGTAGCAACAGCATTAACATTCATACTCGTAGAAGGAGGATATGCCTTGATTGGTTACTGGCTGCACCAACAGGACATCAAGAGGGCCCGCGACCAGGAAAGACAGCGGCTGATGGACCGGATCCGCAACCACCCGGAGAACGAAACCACCGAGGAACTCATTGCCCGGCTTGAAGCCGAAAACAGAAACCGGAACCAATCCTGACCAGTACCATCCCCAAGGAGGGGATGGCAACAGTCACCGCCTCCCCCTGACACTTCACATAAACTTTGCACCGGAGAAAAGCCAATGATCGGCTACTGGCTCCACCAACAGGACATCAAGAGGGCCCGCGCCAAAGCCCGGGATGAAGAACGACAGAAGATGATAGACCGGATTCGCAGCCGCAAGGAGAACGAAACAGCAGATGAGTTCATTGCACGTCTGGACGCGGAATTAAAGGCGGAGACCGAACCGGAAAACAGAGTCTGACCGGAAAGATGAAAAAGGGGCGGCAGTTTTGCCGCCCAGGTTATTCCAAACCAACTCAATACGTCGGAGAAACGCAATGATCGGCTACTGGCTGCACCAGCAGGACATCAAAAAGGCCAGAGAAGAATCCAGAGACGAAGGCCGTAAAGAAGCAGAACAACGATTGATGGACCGGATCCGCAACCATCCGGAGAACGAAACCACCGAGGAACTCATTGCCCGACTCGAAGCGGAAAACAGGAACCGGAACCAATCCTGACCGGCGCCACCCCCAAAGGGGTGGCAGCAGCAGGCACCGCCTCCCCCCCCTGACACTTCACATAAGCTGGTTGCACCGGAGAAAAGCGAATGATCGGCTACTGGCTGCATCAGCAGAACGTCAAAAGAGCCCGCGCCGAGGAACAACAACGGATGGCAGCCAGCATCCGCGGCCAGATTCACAACCGCCGGGAGAAGGAAACAATGGATGAGTTAGTTGCACGGCTGGACGCTGAACTCGAATCGGCAAGCAGGCCGGAAAACGAACTCCGCGCCCCAATCGCGGCGGCGGCGGGAAAACGAGAGGAAGTAGAACAACTCGCAGACGAATGGGAACGAAACCGACCTCGTGGTGTGGACGTAGTTGAAATGGCAAAACACCCGGCATACCAGCGCATTATTGAGATAGGAGTTCCAGCGGTGCCGTGGCTGCTGGCCCGCTTGGAGCAAAGCCCAAATCACTGGTTCCTGGCACTCCACGCAATTACCGGAGCTACCCCGGTGCCCGCTGAAAGCCAGGGCAAGGTCAAGGACATGGCTCGCGCCTGGATTAACTGGGGACGGAAAAACGGATATTGGTGGTAAGCGCGATGTGGATTGACGAACAGTTTCCCAGTCTGGAGTCAGTCGATTACCAAGTCACCAGTGCACCGGATGACGACTATAACTGCATAGCTTACGCCGCTGGCGACCGATCCAACTGGTGAAGCCACGCCGGCGAGTACCATTGGCCCAACGATCGACGGGGACCGTCGATTGACAGTTTGATTGAGGTATTCACAGGGCTCGGGTTTGAGATTTGTGACAACGGAGAAGAAGCAACCGGCTTCGATAAGGTAGCCCTCTATGCCAAAGATGGCAACTGGACTCATGCTGCCGTTCAACTACCTGGTGGAGACTGGTCCAGCAAGCTGGGACCGGACGAGGACATCAGACACGCCACACTCCAGGCACTGGCCAGTGAGTCCTACGGAACCGTTCACTGCTGCATGCGGCGCCCCAGCCGCACCGTCAGTGGAGAACCAACCGGCGCCGGTATTTCAACAGACCAGGAGAACCGCCCATGATCGGCCACTGGCTGCACCAGCAGGATCTCAAAAGAGCGTATGAAAAAAGCTACTGGGAAAACTTCGAAATAGCCCGCGACCGGGAAAGACGAAGGATCAAAGCTATCATCCAGGAAGCAATCGACACCAGCCAACCCGACGAAACCGAAGACGAACTGATTGCCCGGATTGAGTCCGCCATCAAATCAGGAAAAGAACCGGCAGCGCATCAAAAGAACTGCCAATAATCGGACGCCGGCCCCGGCGTAAAAACACCGATGCAGGAACCCCTCCGGACTCAGGACGACATGCGCACGCCCCGCCCCCGGCGGTGAACTCCGGAGCCGACGAAAGCTTGCCCGGCGAAGTCCGACAAGCAACCCCCACCGAGGGCGACCACGACGACCCTATCTCCACAGAGCAACTCCTTCCACTGCGCGCTAGCAAGTGTGTTACCAAAAAACGCCGGAACATCCCGCAAAATGCCTCTCAGGGCGAAATAAGGCCAGATCCGGCAAAAGACCGGAGAGACTATCCGGCCGGCAGACAGACCACCCTGCCGGCAAAAATCGCCGTTTTCCCTTACATGGGGAAAAAACGGGGGGTATAAAATTTTGCATTAGATCCCGTTATTTCGTTAAATCGTTAAATGTTCTAATTTTGGACGATGAATTTATATCTGAAAAAGAGAGAAATCAGAACGGAATTCATTTAACGAGAAATTTCCCTTCGTTAAATTGTTAAATATGACTAAGACTGCCGCGACCTTGTGGTGAATTCGTAAACGCTCAAATCTTTCCCATGTAAGGAAAACCGCCAAAATTTGCCCGTCATTTGACCGGGTATCGTAATTTTCAACATACACACGAGGGGCGAAACAGGCCGGATCCGGGCGTCAAACCCCTGAAACCGGGAAAACAAGGCTGCCGGCGCAAGGTCTTTTAAGAACAGCCAGCGCCGGCAGTTACAATCACCCAAAAAACCAATCCTGATGCAGCGCAAATCATCCGGCGGCCCTACCCACAACCGGAGATACCGCCGCGTGAAGTCGGCGCACCGGACCCGGAACCGGCAGCGCCACTCCTCCCCCGGCGTCAGCCGCTCCCCGAACCGCGAGAACCCCACCGGAATTACTGACGCCAATCCCTGCCAAATGCACCTCCGGTTGAACCAGGACACACAACGCTCGAATAGTCATGAGCAACCACGCATCTACCGCCGGAATCCTCGACCCGGGTATGTCAACCTTCCCTGACCGGGAGACAACTGCCCGGGTGAACAAGCCCCCCCTGCAATATTCCACGCTTCGGAACCCCTTGGCAGGCCCCCTCTATTCCAGGTCAGGACAATACTCCGTCAGCGCCTCATAACCCTTTCGGAAACCCTCAAAAACGAAACGACTCAGGGACTCAACCATGGTCCTACAATACGACAAGGAGAAAAAATGACGATCGACCGGCAACGAAACAGAGCGGACATCGAACGCTGGAGCAAGCAGGGCTTTAACATCTCCGACCAGGACATCGAAGAACTGAAGCGCATACGACCGAACGACCCCGAAGACATACCCGAGCTGAACTACGAAAGCGACGTTCATGCCCAGGTAGCCCGGGCGCTGGAAACCCGGAACATCGAACTGCTGCTGGAAATCAGCCGGGAAACCAACGAATGGCTGGAACCCCGGGAACAGAAGACCGCCAGAGAGTACCTCATCTGCGCCGCTTACGACGCCATTTGCCAAATACCCCTGCCCCCACTCCCGTAATACCGGCAGAAAAGCCGGTCTGCTATCATCAGCCCGAACCCCCTGAACTCCACCGGAGAATCGACAATGAACCACCCGGACAAACACGCGGTCGTCTGCCAATGCTGTGGACAATCCTGGGAATACCGAACCTGGCATCACCTGAAAGCTCACGAAGCCGAACTGGAAGCCCACGGCCACGACCATGAACTTGAATCGGATTGCGCCTTTGATATCATCCTGTCCCTGACCGACGAGGAGATGGACGAAGATACCGGCGCAACCACGGTTACCTACCAACTAGGCATTCAGTACAACCTATGCCTGCCTTACCAGTCCGAACCGGACCGGGAACCCGAACCAACCCGAAAAGTCCGCCGCAGATTCGCCGGTTTCCGGCGGCTGCCATTACCGGCTCAAAAGGGGTGAATAATGCCCACCGAAAACTATCATAACCTGTTGTCGTCCATCAGCCCCGGACAGCAATTGCACAACGTCAACCGGCGCAGCGCCATCGGCGCCATCGCCGCTGCGCAGCAGGAAGACCTCATTACGGATCAGGAAGCAAGGGAAATGCTCCAAACCCTCGCAGCCGTTTTCGTCATCGGAGAAATCAATGCGGTGGTCAGCGGCTTTTTTACCCCGGACGATGCCGGCCGACTGGGCCGCCGCTTCGGACCTGAAAATCCATACACCTGAAACTCCATACCCGAATAATGACCAAAACCCCTGTACGTGAGCCCTCAGGATCAAGCATAATTACCTTATCCTGGGAACTGGCGGCCCCCCGATCCGGGATGTAAAGAACGCCGATACCCGGCTGACCGGCCCAGGGGCGCAGGAATAACCCTTTGCGGCGCTAACGCGCCGAGGATTGAAACGCTGTAGTTATGATGGTGAAACACCCGGCGGCAACCCCGCCGGGCATAACCCCCGACCCGGCGCCAAAGCCTGCAGAACAACAGAGTTGAGAATAGACATAGTGATTACCAGCCCCATCGAAATGCGGCTTGAACGTTATGAGCAGAGGCTGCATGAAAAAAACGCATTATTGCGCCTCTTTACTCCGTCTGATGCCGGTATTGTATCTACGAAAGACATTCGCGCCGCGGTAGCCGGAGACCTGGGCATCGCTGTTTCCGAACTTACACGTGGGAGAGGATGGAAAACATTGTTCCTTGAATCGTTCCCACATGCGACTGCCATATCAATTCCGGGTTATTCCGGTAAAAACACGAAATTGGCAGCATGGCAAGGTATTGATTTCCGGTCTTTGTGATAAGGTCAGAGAACAAAGTGGAAAACCGATTCCAATAACCGTCAGAACGAAACAAATCACCTGGCAGCAACCCCCACACCGGAAATGATCAACTCCTCCAATGCTGCAATGCTGCAATGATCCCCGGATCCACAGCGCCGATGGGGAAATACAATTTCAGGGAGCAGGGCATCACCGCTCCCACAGCGCCGGAATTATCGGCCACCCGGGAAACGGCAAAAATCCGGAACTGCCGGGAATGAGAGAAATCCCCCCGGCCGCAAACTCAATACCGAACACAGGTGTGCGCCAAATGGGCAACAGAGCCGAGAAATGCCCCAAAAAAACTGCCTGCCTCAGGCTGCAGGGTCTCCGGGCCAACTGCAAAAGCTGCCGGGGCCGGGGGAAACGCCGCCCCGAACCGGTTCCGGCGCCCCTGACCCCCCTGAACATTGATACTCCAGCACCGACTCCCCACCCCCGCGCTCAGGCGTCAGTCCGGTGGGATAAACAAAAAGGACGTTTTGTCCGTTCCGGCGGGCCCGACCCCCGGATGGACCAAACCCGGTAACCCCGGGGGAAACAATCACGCCGGGCATCCCCGACTGTGGCAGATCTACCAGCGCACGGATACCCCATACGCGGAACCGGAGATAGCCGGGAGCTACCCGGCAAAAAACCGGAATCGGGCCGGGAACGACGCGCCAAATACTCTCCACAAACGCCCGGATACCCCTGAAAGTTTGACAACCAACAGCTGACCTGATATGAACCAGGCAGAAACCCCGTAATGCCGAAGTGAACGACAGGACAACGGGAACCGGGAAAGAAAAACGCGCTGCCCCAACCCACAGCGCCGAGGAAGCCATGAACCTGCCTTACACCAGTACAACTCAAACCATCCCGCTACCCTACCCACCGGAGAAAGCGCCTGAAGATATGACCAGCGCCGAACATCTGGCCGAAACCGGCAGCATGCACGCCCTTAAATACCACCTCGGCAGCCCGGAATCAACCGTTGTCAAAGCGGAACGTTACCTGGTAATGGACCGCCGCGAGCCCGGCCCGGGCCACCGGGTCCCGGACCTGCTGGTTGCCTTCAATGCCGACCCGGAACTCTACGAACGGAACAACGGATATATCGTTTCCGAACAGGGAAAACCGCCGGACTTCGTACTGGAGATCGCCTCACCCTCCACCAGAGCGGTGGACAACACCATCAAGCGGGAATTCTATGCCCGACTCAGGGTCAGAGAATACTGGCGCTTTGACAAAGAGGATTCTCCCAGACTGGTTAAACTGGCCGGCGACCGGCTGGCCGGGGATGCCTACCAGCCGATGCCGGTGCGCCAACTGGCGGAAGGAATATACCAGGGTTACAGTGAAGCCCTTGACCTGTTTCTCAGGTGGGAACAGGGCCGGCTGCTCTGGTACGACCCCAGGACTAACCAGCCGATCATCAGCCTGGCAACAGCGGAGCAGGGCCGGCTGCAGGAACGACAGCGCCGCATTGCAGAGCAACAGGCCAGGATACAGGCGGAACGCCGGGCAATGGCACTGGAAGAGGAAATCCGGCGGCTCCGGGAGACCTGATTCCTGGTCCAGAGCGGCGGCATCCTGCCGGCCCCGTATAAGGGCGAGGTAAAAAAGGCCGTGGCGGGTATGTATGCCGGTACCAGGCGGTGGATATAACCCAGAACTCGGCAATGCCTGCCGACCTGGCCGAGGCCGAGGTTATGGCAGGACGGCCGGCAGGGGCGCCCGCCACGCCTTGCCGGTACGTGCCGGGTATGCCACGGCCGGATGGCCCTGGCCCCGGTGGACTACGACAGCAGGATGTGCCGGCAATGCCGGCGGAAGATCAGCCGGGCAACGGCAGCCCCCCCAGACTGGGGATAGACCGGGGCAGGTGTCGGTAGGCATACCGGCGTCAGCCGTTCCCCCGCAGTCGCGGGGATACCCCGACCGGATGATAAGGCCGGCGGGTCCGGAGTTTCCGAATGGACAAAAGCGGATGGCAAATAGGGGATTTCCTGGCAGACACCCGAACCACGCCCGAATTCCGGGTATGGGGGCCAAGCGGCCCCCGGCGGGTTCTTTTCTGGGAAGCTGGCGAGGTAGTCGGAGATTTTATCCTGATGGAGGGCCGCTTCTACCGGGTAACCGGAGACGTAGGCTACAGCTATGAGGACGAGGCCCCGGCGTGGCCCGCCTAGCCGGAAACCGGCCCACGCCGGGCGGTTAACCCGCCTGACGGCTTACGGAGAGGCAAAAAGCGGCCTGTCTTTTGCCCTGGATGGACCAGTCCTGAAAGGCAAAAAGTTAACCCCCCTGGCCTTTGTAGCCGAGGGCTTTTGCGTCAGCCAAGCGGCAACGGCGGCGACTTCAGTGGTGCGGGAACCGGAGCCGGACCCGGCCCTGGAGCCAGACGACAGGGTTGCCCCGCAGGTACGGGGATCTCCCCGGTTTTCCTGCTGCTCAAGTACGCTATAACCAATTACCCCATAACTACAGGGATATACTTGTGAAAATGCCCCATAGTAATGCTGGAATCCAGGTTCCCCCGTCGATACAGGGCAATCCCCCCTTACCCGCCGGATAACACCCTCAATCTCTCGATGGTTTTTTCAATGGAGTTGCCCAGCCCAGACTATCGCATTACTACCAGACAAACAGGAGTTTACCCCTATGCCAACCATCAGAATCAGCGAAGCCAACTTCCACCGCTTACAGCAATGGGCCGAACCCCTGGCCGACAGCGTCGACGACGCCCTGAGCAAAGCCCTGACCGTGGCGGAGAGCTATCGACCTGATCCGAAAGAACCGGAGAACCCATCAACCGGGCTTAATGATGAGCCCCGACTTCCTGAAAATTGAGCTGGAGTATGGAACGCTACTACACCCCCCACCCCTGCCGGAAGCCCGACAACCGGGAAACCGAACCACATAAGCGACGTGCTTGACCTATACACCCAAAAACCTGTTGCGCAGATTCGCAGACCTGATACAATGCCGGACGAAAACACGCCAGCCTTTCCCCAAATGGGACCAGTCCTGACCCGGCGGCAACAACGCCCCGGCGGAAATACTGGCCGCCGGAGGCCACGATGGACCGACACGATGCCTGATACGACCCTAACCCTGGACGGCCACACGCTGACCGCCCGGGAAACCTGGCGGGAGACCGACAAAGGCGGCCGCTGGACCCGTAACCAATGGATGGACTGCCCCGCCGACGGCGCTATGCAGTACCATGGCAGCGGCCGCTTTAGCTGCCAACATGGACACTGGATGGTGTCCAGCACCTCGGCCAGCGACTGGCCGACGATACGGGGATACGCCCCGCCGGGACCGCCGCCGGAACCGCCGCCTGTGTTTCAGGGGCCGTACCAGGAACACGCCGACCTGTCAGGACATCAGGTGCTAGACGGAGACCTGACCTGCCCGGACGGGCCGGCCATATACATCGTGGGGTCCTGGAGCTGCGCCCATGGAAGCTGGCTCATAGAGTGGCCTCGACGATAACCGCCCGCCCTTGCCATGTCGGGGGCCGGCCACGATGGAGCATGACGATAGCGACGTGCTTCACCTACTACGTACGCAAGCGGAGCGTTTACTCCCCGGACGAGATACGCAAACTGACTCAAAATGGCAATAGAAAAGTCCTTGCTATACTGTTTCGCCAGGCCCGCGACCTCCGACCTGGACCAACCGACGACCAGCTAAAAGAAGAGCAAGTATGGCAGGCGCCAGCTCAATCAATCATGAAAGTGAAATCGACAGGATCCAAATGGTTGAAATCCAACATAGACCTGAAAACGCCATCGCATTACTATCAATCCACCCAAACTACGTGGAATTGATCCGGAATGGCGTCAAGCGCGTGGAATTCAGACGACGTACCTTTGCCAGAACTATCAGCCACATCGTGATTTATTCCACCGCGCCAGTGCAACGGCTGACCGGTTTCTGTGAGATAGAACAAGTGGTAACCGGAGCTCCGACAACCTTATGGTCAAGCTACGGACACGTTGGCGGCATAACCCGCGAAGCTCTGCTTAAATACCTGACAGGACTGAACACCGCAGTCGCAATCATAATCAAGAACTTTATCCCGCTACCCAAATGGCCGGCTCTGCCAGAAATAAACATCAAGCGCCCGCCCCAGAGCTTTCAGTATCTGGACAACAGCGCTTTCCGTTTTCTGACCGAAAAATATGCGCACTACTAGAATTTGTATGCAAAGCCCTTGATTAGACTGACTTTTGGCGCAAATGCGCGGTATCCGCATAGGTGCAGGAATTTCCAGAAGATTGAGCGGCGCTTTCAGGCCCCGCAGCCAATTCTCCCTTGACTCGAAAGTATCCATCTATTACGTTAGGGCATATGCAGAAAATCAGGTATAACATCAGGAAGCGCGAATATGCAGAATGACAATGACCCGGAACAGGAACCCAAGCCTGAACGCGACCCGAGAGCCAGGTTCTATGACAACCCGTTCAGACCCACCAACTTGACGCCGGAGCAGAACGAGTACCTTGATCGGCGAGGTGTCGCGTTTCGACACTACTACGCGACTGGTGACCCGTCCAAGCTGAAGGAGTTTGGGTTTAACCTGCCCGATAAGCAAGCTGAGGTAGCAGCAAGGAATGCAAAGGCCGGAAACGACGATACGAATCCACAGGTCCACACCCGGCCCATATCCTGTTTCGCCCGCGAAGCGGACTTGCTCCAGGACGCACTATCTCTCACCCAGCGGCTCCTTTCCCACCGAATACCCACGCGTATCCGGATACCGGATGAAGAACCCTGCCAGATCCGGATTGAAGTCCCCTGTATTACCCACGACTGCCCTCATTGGACCACCGCCATCCCCGACAACCCAAACGAACCTGACACTACCCCATGCGCCATCCGGCGGTGTAACTACTGCCAGGAACACGACATAGGCCCCCCCGAAGTGCACCAGATCCACTTTCCGGAATAACCATCCCAATGCCGGACAATATCCGTCCTCAAGCGCGGGTAAAGATTGAAACGCCGGAATGGGTAACGGAGCGGAGAAATGCCCCAAAAGGGCCGCCTGCATCCGATTGCAGGAGTTGCGGGGAACCCGCAAAAACTGCCGGGGTCAGAGGAAACGCCCCCCAGTCCGGCTCAATTAGACTTAACCATTGCTACCCCCCCGCCTAAGCACACTATGCAATCTCACACGCGTCAAGGAACAGAGATGACCGATTACGACACCTCCAACAAGGAGAAAACCCTCATCCGGGAAATCCGGACCAATCTGAAACAAACCCGGCTCTGCCTGGAAAAGCTCAGGGGATCGATGGACGATAAGACAATACAAGTCCGCCTGGCTCTCATGATTGACCAGATGGACAACAATCTTCTGCATATGGATTTCTGCCGCGAGCGGCTGGCTGCTGAAGCCCTGAACCGGACCATAGAGTAAAACTGACCGGCCAGAGGCAATGATGGAGATTTTGTTTGCGGAGAGCGCCCCAGGCTGGTGGAACGACCCGGCGGATGCCACCAACTGCGACTTTGCCGGGGTAATAAATACTCTGGAAATTATCTGCGGCTATATCGGACACTACGACCCGGCTGGTCGTTATGCCATAACCTGCCCCCTGACTGACCATCCCGACCAGGAAGCGATAGTTATACGGTTCCAGGCTAACTGCCAGGTTATTGCCGAATGTACCGGCGGCTGTCCGGACGCTCAGCAATTCGTCTGGGCCGCCCAGACTGCTGAATATGACGACCGTCCGTTCCACTGGCCGGGAGTGGTGAACAAACCCAGGAAGATAACAACCCCGGAAGGACCGGGAATGATCTTCCCGGGAGACCCGCCCGCTGACCTGCTATACACTCTGTCTGGAGGCAAGCCCTGGTGGGAAACTGGCGGATGATATACCCGGGCTACCCTGCAGGTACGGGAATCTCCCCTATACTTAACCCATAGCCCAAAATCACCCCCCCCCCCCCCCGCAACCCACCCAGTTACTGGGATATACACTGATTGCAAATACTTGTATAGTACCCCCATACAGTTACCCCGTAGCCTATAGGGATTACCCCCGGCAGTCCCATAGCCTGCACTTATGCTGAAATCTCCAATCCCCCACCCGCCAGCAAGGAATTATGGAAAATGACCGGCTAAACAGCGAAGATCTGGAAGATGCAATTATCATGGCCTGGCAATCCCTTGCCCACGAACACCTCGAATTCTACCAAGCACCGGCAAAATCAAGGACGCCGAAATCGCCATGCAAGCCGTCCGGAAAATTGACCAAATACAAAACCACATCACCAGAATGATCTACGCCCAAGCCCTCCTGGAAAACGATTCCCTCGGGATACCCGAAATCCCATTAACTCACGACCATTTCCCCTATGTCCAATACTACAGCACGCTCTATAACATCCTCAAACAAAATGAGACCTGCCCCCCCCCCACTCCATAACCCTGAACAGCCCATCATCCCATAAAAACTCCAGCAATCCGACCACTATAATTAACCCTGAATATTCCACCGGAGTCGTCCAGCCGCCATGTCCGCCCGAACCGAACGAATCCTGCCCTTCTTCATCGCCGCCCTGGCCACCGGTATCGCCGCCCTCATCATCATCCCCACCAATACCAAATCCATTAACCTGTATCTCACCCCGACAACGCTGCTCATCGGCCTCATCCCCCCGGTGCTCGCCGCAATCCACCGCAATACCCTCGCTCAAATCCGGAACTCAAACGTTATCAAACACGCCATCCGCACCGGCTATTACCACGACCTCATCGCTTATCTGTCCCACCCCGTTTATCCCGGCATCGCCGCCGCCTTCCTGTCAATACTCCCGTTGATACTTCAATACCCACCCGTCATCGCTCAACTCTGGCTGATCGCCATGACTTTTCTCATTACCCTCATCATCTCCCTGATCCTGCGCAACGAAATACTCATGTCCCGAATCCTGGATCACCTCTCTGAAAACCAAGACGAAGACCGGAGAACTACACTGTGAACAACCAAAACGCCGAATACTACGTCCATTACCACCTCTCCGACGGCTGTACCCCCAACCCCCGTCAGGTCTTCTGCGACCCCGATTGCGCCGCGGAATGGCTCATGGACCGGAACATCGACCCCTTCGATATGCCCCTCACCACCTGCTATGACCATAAAATCTGCGACTGGAATTCCTGCAGTACCACCTGGCGGAACCACACTCCGCCAGACCCGCACATCCCCGGTACCTGACCCCCCCAAACCACAGCGCGCAACTACACCGGAACAACATCCCCATCCCCCCTCAGCCCAAAGCTCAGAGCAGCCATTTCTGCCATAGCAGAACCCCATAAGCAGCCGTTACCAGCAAACCGATAATCACCGAAGTCCACTGCTCAAAACCCCGGTTTCTCGCGTCCCGAAAGACAATTCCGTAGCTGCCCGAATCCGGCAGCCACTGCAAAACACGGGCAGTTCGATCCCCCTGTAAATCCTGGACGTTCACCACCAGAAACACCATAACCGCCGAGAACAGAAAAGCGAACATCTCAAACAGAAACCCGCTCCAACCCACCACCTCCGGACGGGACCCCAGGGCCAGCAGCACCGTAATACTCCCGAAGGTTATCAACGCGAAAAGCTCCCCGAACTCAATGCCATGCCGCCGGGAATGGACGATAATGTTCAACTGCGCCTCCGCATCAGCCAACCGCGCCCGGTCATCAGATCCCAGGTCAGCGCCCACCGCCGCAAGCGTAGCTCCCGCCCGGCGATACGCCCTCCACAACGCCTCAGGATTATGCGCCCCATCCAGATCCAGAATATGCTGACGAATCGCAGAATCAATCAGGTTCCGCCGAACCAGCAGATCAACATCCTGAAACAGTCTGAAGAGAGCATTGTATTCATCCCGAATCCGCCCGGCCAGACGGGCCACCCGGAACGACAGTAACAGAATGAAAACCGTCGCCGACATCGCCAGCGTTCCCAGATAAATCTCCCCTTTCGCCCACTCCCAGCCGGAGGACGGCAACAGCTGCAGCAGATCGTCCCGAAGGTAAACAAAAGCCCCGCAACCCCACAGGGATAGAATCAGCGCCTTGAATCCCAGCCGGATTTCCGCCTCAAAGTTGATCAGGACGTTGGCGGTAATAATTGCCGCCGTAGCGATAATCAGCAGGTCGATACGAACTTCTCCGGCGGAGAAAAACAGCATTAACCATAGCAACGATAAAACCGGTACTCCGTAAGCCATTGCGTTAATGCCAAGATTGTCAGCTTCTATGTTGGCTAAACGCCAAACCGTATTCGCGCAAGTATGAACCACCAACCCGCTAACTAATATGCTGATCAACGCTGAAGCAAAAGACAGCGACTCACCCCCCAATACCCCGGCAACCACGTTAATCGGGACAGCAAATACGCTCCCGATAACATTAGCTATCAGCACGCAAAAAAGAGTGAGAAACCTCACGTCGTGATTCTCCGCAATCTCCTTCGGGACAGCATTTCGCAAATCTATCCCCCACTTGAATGCAAAAGCAGTAAACGATCCCATGATCGCAGCCACCCCCGCCAGCCCCACCCCAAACAACAATCTCTTTATCGAATTATCAAAAATACCGCCAGAGATAATCATTCCATCAAATTGGCTCGCGACCACAAACAAAAATCCGGCAAAGGACACCCCTATGGATATTATGACCCCAAGCGAAATCCTGCGGTGAAAATCCTCCCCTTCAAGCAACTTCGCCATCAGAAATATGGTAAAAATCGGCCACGTCTCGTATATCACCACTGTTACGGCAATATTGATGAAATCCGCCGACCATGCGAAAAATGCAAACTCAAAATAGTTGAGCGCAATGAACAGCATCGACCATTGGAACACCCTCCCTGATACCAGCCTGATAATCCGAAAGTCCCGTATCAGAGAAGGGAAAAAAGCGGCCGCGAAGATTGCAAACCCAACCCCGGTCCCCAGCCGAAACCCCGCGTTGAACAGAAACGGGACTTCAGCTGCTTTACCCCACGCCAGCAGAATCGGCAAAAGGGAAAAACCAATCACCGCTGTCATCATATAGACAGCGGCAATCCCGTTCCGACCCCTGTTATTCCCGACCCCTTCCATCGGTTCAGCCTTATACCACGAAGTCATACCTATCGCAAGCCGGAGCAATAACATCTCCCCCCAACCGGCATCCGAAGGAAAAAACAACCATGCGTCAGGCAGTTATATATCCCGGTGAAAACGGGTGCTGGGTCGCTGAATGCCCCAGCCTCCCCGGCTGCATCAGCCAGGGCGAAACACGGCAGCAGGCCGCCGCCAACATCAAAGAGGCCATCATTGCCTACATTGAAACCCTGAAAGAAGACCCCCGGCCTATCCCTGAAAAACCCACACTATGATTCCACTGCCCCGGCTTCCCAGCCCTGAATTCATCAGCGCCCCGGACAACACATCTCCCACACTCCCTACACCCCTACACCCCTACACCCACAACATTCCACCCCCGAATCCCTGTGCTACAATCCCTTACTATCCCCAATACCCACAGGTGATTCCAATGCTCCCAAACTACAACCCCGATTCCAACCCGCCCAGCCTGCCCGAACCCCTCGCTCACTGCGTCTCCATCGACCTCGAAGTTAACCCCGATTCCAAAACCATTACCGCCATCGGCGCCTTCCGCCCAGACCTCAACCAACCCCTCTCCCAATCCGCCCCACTGCGCCTGGGAGAAGATGCCATCCAAAACCTCAACCGGATAACCCGGAACGCCGACTTCATCCTCGGCCACAACATCCTTGACTTCGACCTCCCCCACCTGCAGCACGCCGGCCCCGATGCTCCCCTCCTCCAACTCCCCGTCATCGATACCCTGCGCCTCAATCCCCTCGCATTCCCCCGCAATCCCTACCACCACCTGGTCAAACACTACAAGGACCCCGACCTGCTCCGCTCCCAGCGCAATAACCCATACCTCGACTCCATCCTCGCCCTCAACGCCTTTCAAAACCAGATCGCCCAATTCCAAGACCCCCGGACAACCAATCCCCTGCTGCTCGACGCCTGGCATTTCCTCACCGCCGACTCCACCCCATCCGGCAGAGGCATGGACTTTCTCTGCTCATTCCTCCGCCAGGCTCCGACCCCAACCCCCGAAGCCGGCCACCGGTCAATCAGCCACTTCCTGGCAGAAAAAGCCTGCCCAACCCAACTCAACCAATTCCTCCGGAATCCCGACAACCCGCCCTGGCCTACCGCCTTCGCCCTCGCCTGGATCTCCGCCGCCGGCACCGATTCCGCCCCACCCCCATGGGTTATCTACCAGTTTCCCGATACCCTCCGCATCATCCGCCAACTCCGCCAGTCCCCCTGTGAAACACCCCACTGCCCCTGGTGTTCCATTCAGCACAACGCCGTCGCCCAACTCAAACGCCGATTTAACTATCAGGCCTTCCGACCCCTGCCAGCCGGTCCCGACGGCAAATCCCTTCAGGAACAGATCACCAGCCAGGCCATGACCGGCCAGCACCTCCTCGCCGTACTCCCCACCGGCATCGGCAAATCCGTCTGCTACCAAATCCCCGCCCTCGCCAACTATGAACAATCAGGTTCCCTTACCCTGGTTATCTCCCCACTCGTGGCCCTGATGGCCGACCAGGTTAACAACCTCCTCTCTATCGGCATCCCCAACGTCGACTCCATCAACGGACTCCTCACCATGCCCCAGCGGGCCAACACCCTGGACCGGATCGCCAACGGCAATACCGCCATCCTCCTGATGTCCCCGGAGCAGCTCCGCAACCAAACCGTGATCACCGCCATCCGGCAGCGTTCCGTCGCCTCAGTCGTGCTCGACGAAGCCCATTGCCTCTCCAAATGGGGCCACGATTTCCGCCCCGACTATCGCTATATCGCCAACGCCATCACTGAACATATCGCTCAAAACGGCAGCATCCCGGCAATCCTCTGCCTCACCGCTACCGCCAAACCCCAGGTCCAGGAGGAAATCGTCCAATACTTCCAGGACAACCTCAAAATCGAAATCCAAACCATCAACGGCGGCGCCCAGCGCCCCAACCTGGACTTCCAGGTCGTCCCCCTACCCAGTCCCGACCTCAAACCACAAGCCATCCTCCAGGTTATTCAGCAGGTTATTCAGGATGAAATCCCTACCCCCCAAGCCGGCAGCGGCATTATCTACTGCGCCACCCGGCGAACTACCGAAACCCTGGCCCGGTTCCTCACCCTTAACGGCATCAACACCCTGCCCTTCCACGCCGGACTCTCCCGCGAATCACGGATCCAGACCCAGAACGACTTTCTCGACAACACCACCCAGTTCATCACCGCCACCAACGCCTTCGGCATGGGCATTGACAAACCCGACATCCGGCTGGTACTCCACGCCGATATCCCCGGATCCCTCGAAAACTACCTCCAGGAAGCCGGCCGCGCCGGCCGCGACGCTAACCCCGCTTCCTGCGTCCTCCTCTACTCCCCCGACGACGTGGAACAGCAATTCAAGCTCAACGCCCACTCCCGCCTCAACTCCAGGGAAATCAATAAAGTCCTTCAGGCACTCAGAGCCATCAACCGCCGCCGGCATACCACCGAACCCATCGTTACCACCCCCGCCGAAATCTTCCGGGACAACCCCGACCCCGATTTCCGCCGGGATTCCCTCAACGGACAGTCCCCGGAGGAAGGCCGCATCATCACCGCCATCGCCTGGCTCGAAGAAGCTTCCCTACTCTCCCGGAAAATGAACCGGAATACCATCCACGCCGGTTCCCTGAAAATCAATACCATCCACGAGTGCATGCACATCCTTAACCGGGACCCCCAACTGGAACCCAAACTCAAAAACGCCGCCCGATACATCGTTCAATCCCTCCTTAATGTCAGTCCCACCGACATCGTAAACACCGACAGCCTCATCGCACAGACCGGCCTCCGCTCCAGCGAAATCAGGGAACTCCTCCTTTATCTGAAAAACAGCAATATTATTTCCGAAGACCTCACCATCACCGCCTATGTCCACCACGGCATCGCCAATAGCTCCCGGGCCCGCTTCGACCGGGCCAACAACCTCGAAACCGACCTGATCCGCCACCTGCAGGAAGCCAACCCCGACCAGCAGATCGACCAACCATCCCAACTCCACCTCCGCCGGATCAACCAAGCAATGCTCGACCTCGGCCACCAGCATTCCCTCCCACACTTCATCCTCAAAATACTCCAATCCATCGCCGGCGACGGCCTGGAAGAGGAAAACCCCACCGCCGAACCGGTCCCCGCCGGCAGAGGCTCCATCCGTATCCGCCAGCGGCAGCACGAAATCCTGTCCCTCACCCTCCGGCGTTCCTGGTCCAACCTCGCCGCCGGATCCCGCCACCGCCGACTCGCCGCCCAAACCATCCTGCACCACCTGCTCGCCGCACTCCCCCAGGAACAGCGCGGCGCCGACCTCCTCGTTCATACCACCCAGAGCCAGCTCATCGACCAGCTCAACCAACACCTGGAACTGCAGAACGTCAGCAATAAACCCCTGCTTCTGCGCGCCGCACTCCTCTGGCTCCACGACCAGGAAATCATCCGCCTCAACCAGGGCTTCGCCATCCTCCGACCCGCCATCACCGTCCAGCTCGCCAATTCCCAGCGCCGCTGGTCCAGCCAGGACCACCTGCCCCTCGAAATCCACTACCAGGAACAAACCCTCCAGGTACACATAATGGCCCAGTACGCCGAACAGGGCGCCCAAGACATCGCCCACGCCCTCCGCCTCGCCATGGACTATTTCTCAATGCCCGAAGACGACTTCATCAACCGCTGGCTTGCCCACCAGAAGCCCCAGCTTAAACTCCAGACCACACCCCAATCCTACGAAGCCATCGTCGCCAGCCTCCACAACCCCGCCCAGCGCCGCATCGTCGCCGACGACCGGGAAAACACCAACGTTCTGATCCTCGCCGGCCCAGGCTCCGGAAAGACCAGAACCCTCGTACACCGTATCGCCTACCTCATCAGAGTCCGCCGCGAACCCCCGGATTCCATCATCGCCCTCGCCTATAACCGCCACGCCGCCGCTCAAATCCGCCGCCGCCTTTACCAACTCATCGGCGAGGACGCCAACCACGTACTCTCCCTGACCCTCCACTCCCTCGCCATGCGCCTCACCGGCGCATCCTTTGCCCAAACCGCAGAACGCCCCGATTCCACCGACTTCGACCAAATCCTTAAAAAAGCCGCCGCTATCCTCCAGTCCGGCGCCAATCCCGATTCCGAAGTCTCCGACGCCAGAGACCGACTCCTCGCCGGTTTCCGCTGGATTATGGTCGACGAATACCAGGACATCGACCAAACCCACTACCAGCTTATCTCCGCCCTGGCCGGCCGCACCCACCCCGACATCCACTCCCGCATCAACCTCCTCGCCGTCGGCGACGACGACCAGAACATCTACTCCTTCCGCGGCGCAGCCACCAGATTCATCCGCCAGTTCGAATCCGAATACCGGGCCAGCGCCGCCTTCCTCACCGAAAACTACCGCTCCACCGCCAACATCATCGACGCCGCCAACTCCGTCATCCAACCAGCCCCAAACCGGATGAAAGAACAACACCCCATCACCATCAACTCCGCACGACGCCATAACCCCCCGGGCGGAACTTACGCCGCCCTCGACCCCATCGCCGGAGGCCGGGTTCACCTCATTTCCCTCCCCCACCACCCCGACTTCCCACAACTCCAGGCCATCGCCGCCCTTAATGAAATCAAACGCATCAACGCACTCAACCCCGATTCAGCCTGGAACCGGTGGGCCGTATTCGCCCGGGAATGGAACTACCTCCAGCCCCTCCGCGCCCTGTGCCAACTCCAAAACATCCCCGCTCAACTCGCCCGGGAAGACTTCAACGCCTTCTGGCATCTCCGCGAAACCCAATCCCTCCTCCATTGGCTCAACGAAACCCACCCCCATTCCATAGATCCCACAGCCATAACCCACTGGCTGAACCAACAGCCCCATACCCCCTGGTCCCACTCTCTCTCCCTCGCCTCTGACCTCTACTCCAACGAATACCCCGACCACACCATGCCCACCGAACACTTCCGCGAATGGCTCGCCGAATGGAACGGAACTTTCCAGCAGCAGCAGCAGGGCATCCTCCTCTCCAGCGCCCACGGCGCCAAAGGCCTCGAATTCGATCACGTCATTATCCTTGACGGCGCCTGGAACCAACACAACTCCAGGGACGACCGCAACGCCAACCGCCGCCTCTTCTATGTCGCCATGACCCGCGCCCGCCTTACCCTTTCCATCCTCAACGCCTCCGGCGGCAACCCCTTCATCCATCTCCTCCAGAACCACCACGCAGTTCATATGTCCAACCCACCCCTGCCGGAAACCTTCCCCCCCGAACTCCGCCATTCCCTGACCAGGTTGAACCCATCCCAGGTAAACCTCAGCTTTCCGGCGCGATACCCGCTCCATCACCGGATCCACCCCGACATCTCCCGCATTTCCCCCGGCGACACCCTCGCCATCGATACTGCTGCCACCCCCTGGCTGATCCGGAACCCCGAAGGCCAGCCCGTCGGCCAGCTGGCCAAAGCCTACCGACCCCCGCCCGGACTACAGCCAATCTCCGCCACCGCCTTTGCCGTCATTGTCTGGCAGTCCAATTTCTCCGAACCCCAATACCGCCGCTACCACCAACTACCCCACTGGGAAATCATCATCCCCGAAATTACCTTCGCTCCCCACTGAATCGGCACAAAAAAAGCCGGGCCCACTCAGCCCGACTCTCCGCTCTACCCCCCCAGCCCGCAAATGCTCCTATTTCGCCCTGACAGCCATTTTCCGCCACTCTTTCACCCGAAGATGTATAAGATACCCCTGGTCAACCAATCCCCTTATTTTGCGCCTCAGACCTTTTCAGCCCTTTTACCCCAGCCCGGCAATGCCCCTATTTCGCCCTGACAGCCATTTTCCGCCACTCTTTCACCCGAAGATGTGTAAGATGCCCCGGGTCAACCAATCCCCTTATTTTGCGCCTCAGACACTTCTCAAACCACTTCAACCACCCCGCCCAAACTGCTGCACCACACCACCATCAAATATCCCGTCCATCACCCCAATCCGATCCTCCATCACCCCCAATACCTCATCCGCCCGCTCCACCATCCGCTCGTATAACTCCCGCCCGCTCATCCGCCGCCGTCCACGCATCAGCTTTACCGCTCCCTTTAATCCCCCATATTCCCGCTCCAGTTCCCGCTCTCCCCACCGCAGCCGCGCCAGCCGCTTCTGGATCTCCCGATCCCGCCGATCTTCATCCCACCTCGCATCCGGATCCGGCACCGACTCCCGGTAATAACTGATCAACGCCAGTTCCACCTCCGTTACCAGGATGAACGCCTGTACCTGCTCCTCATACCGCAATCCCCCACGAAACTGACTCATCATGATCACCGCACGCGCATTCCACAACGAACCCTTCCGCTGCTCCACTTCTCCCGCCACCGTCCCCGTCCGGCTCAATACCAGTTCATCCCCACCCCCCGCTAATTCCTCCCCTGCCACTTCGTATCCCCATTCATCATCATCATCCTCATCCTCCCCCTCCAGGTCGTAGCCATCCGCCAACTCCGCCACTTCCCCCATCACTCCCCATAAATCATCTATCCTCTCAGCCAGCAATTCACCAATCTCCCCACCAGCCACCATCTCCGCCACTTCCTCACTGCTGATCCCCAGGTGCTCCCCTATCCCCTCCACCGACTGCATCTCCACCAGTACCCTCAGCCGTTCCCCCGCATCTTCCATCCTCTCTTTTAACCCCCCAAAACCGTTTCAGCTAACCCCTATTTTGCCACCTCCTACCCGTCCCTCTTTTATCCCCAAAACCCACCAACTTCAAGGCCAAACGCCCAAGCCACCCCAGACTCCGGTGAAACCCCATACACCATACTGCACCCCATCCCCAACGGCTTACCCCCGGAAACTCCAATAATGAACCCATCATCACCCCCAGCCATACCGATCCCCGACCCGAATCTTTACTCCTGAACCCTGACCCCCGAACCCCGAACCCCGGATAACGGAATCATACCCCCCCAGTGGAATCCCGAAATGACCCACCCCACACTTCCAAAAACACCTTTGCCCATTATGCTAATATCAACCAATCACCCCATAAACCAACATCCATCAGGCACGGAGAACCACCACCTATGAAATTCATGCAGAACATCAAACACGCTATACGCACCAATCGCCAGCTGGAAAAACAAAAGACCCAACGCTCCAAACAAAACGCATGGGTCCCAAACCGACACCAGCACAAAAACCCATTCCACCCCACCAAAAAAACCAGCAGCCCGAACCTCCGGAACCACCACCCACATCCCCAAAATCAACCCTGAACCAATCCCTGCCACAGCGCCTTCAACAGCCAGATCAACACCCTCAGTCCAAACACCGACACCCGCTCAAAGCCCCACCACGCCTTGTTCCACCCCCAGCCAAAATGCGGGCCTTTATTTCCCCCCCACGTCTCTTATTCCCCAACCCCCCAGCCATTCCCGCCCCCCAAACCATCCGCCAGTAAACCCCACTCGCCAATCCCACCGGATAACCAAAATCCCACCGGCCATAACCGCCAGAATTACCCCCGTCCATCACCCAGAATCAACCCCCGAAATCGCCCGGGAATCGCCCGAATTCAGGGAAGTCATTTCCAACCGCCTATTACACTGGATTCAGCTTTATTTTCTTATACAAGGACCCCCCTACGACCCCCCCGAAAACGGCGTTTGTTCAACTTCAACCGCCAATTAGTGTGTAAGCCCAATACGCCAAACAAAGTTTGTCGCCCTGTGGCAAAAATGTAGAATTGAGCCGCCGATTGAATACGATTTTCGCACCCCCATGATACCCCCCCTGGCAAAAAGGCCATTTTTTGTTCATCTCAAGCCGCCTTTCCCATACAATTTTCGTACCCCCATGATACCCCCCCACTGGGCAAATCCTCCCCCGGGGACCGCGACCTCAGCCGACCGGATTCCGGCACCGATTACCCCGGAAAACGCCCCGATCCGGGGCGGAAATCAGAGCCGCCCGGAACCCTCCGATTCCCCGAATTCGGGCCGCCATCGCGCCCGGGAAAAAGCGCCTGATCCCGGCGGAAACCGGGACCGGCCAGGGCCGACCGGCAGCCCCCGACCGGAACCGGGACAAAGACCTGCCGCGCCAACCACCGCCCAGGGCTGGCCGGCGGAATCACCAAAAAACGGGCTGAACCGGGCGGAAAGCAAAATCGGCAACGCCGACCCCGGCAAAATTACGATTGCCGCCCAACCTTCCCATCCACGCCGAACCGACCGGTATAAGACGGGAAAAAGAGGAAAACTCCACCGAACCGACCAGTCCCGACCCAAGCCGAACCACCCCCGCCGGAGATCCCTGCCGGCAAAAAATAGCGATTTCCCCTTACGTGAGGGAAGAACAGGGGGTATAAAATTTTGCATTAGATCCCGCTATTTCGTTAAATCGTTAAATGTTCTAATTTTGGACGATGAATTTATATCTGAAAAAGAGGGAAATTAGAACGGAATTCATTTAACGAGAAAAATCGGTTCGTTAAATGGTTAAATATCCCTATGTCTGCCGCGACCCTGTGGTGAATTCGTAAATACTCAAATCTTTCCCATGTAAGGGAAAAGGCCAGATTTTGCCCGGAAGGTGGGCCGGTTTCGTAATTTCCAGCGCCTCCAAAAGGGCTGAAATGGACAAAATGACCGCCGATCGCAGGCATAAATGCCCCCAAACTGTGGCGCCGGCGGCCTGAAATCCGCCCCTGGGAGACCCTCCGGGGGACAGTCCCGGTCGGATCATCCCCGCCCGCCGGTGAACCACAACCAGGCCACCAAACAGCGACCGACCAAAAAAGCAGTCCGAACCGGTAAACCCAGGCGGATCGCCCACCCCCCGGAGTGATAATCCACCGACGGACCAAAAACGCCAACGTTCCCCGAAACCGCGAACCCGCGCAGAACAGACTCCAGGGGAAGAACATCCCCCGGAATAAGGACCGGCGCCCGGCGCAAGCCATCCACCCATCCCGCGAGCATGCCGGCCGAAAAGATCCGGCCAAACCTCACCAGGCAGGAAACCAACCCACAAAACGGGAAACCGACCGAGTCAGGGAAAGCCCCTGAAACCTTCTGAGAGCGAATTTAAGGGCCTGGTTCCCCCCTCAGAGGTCAGACTCCTGACCCAAGAAAAACTCCCGGGAAAACGGCCTGAGCGCCGGCCGGGTGAAGACCAGACCGACCAATGCGCCAACCGTCCGGAACCGACGAAGCCGCCACCGACACAATCCGGCCGCTGCAACCCGACGACCGGAAACCGGCGCCGGCTCCTGCGCCAGCCGACCGGCCCAAGCCCGGCAACTGCCCACGAAAAAAAACGGCGCAAAACTGCGCCGTCCACCGGAAGTTCCCCTGGGAAACTCCCGCCGGATCCGACCGCCGACGCCGACCCCCGAAACCGCGCCGGAGAACCCCGCCGGCAAAAAATAGCGATTTCCCCTTACGTGAGGGAAAAACAGGGGGTATAAAATTTTGCATTAGATCCCGCTATTTCGTTAAATCGTTAAATGTTCTAATTTTGGACGCTGAATTTATATTTGAAAAAGGGGGAAATTAGAACGGAATTCATTTAACGAGAAAAATCGGTTCGTTAAATGGTTAAATATCCCTATGTCTGACGCGACCCTGTGGTGAATTCGTAGATCCTTAAATCTTTACTATGTAAGGGAAAAGGCCAAATTTTGCCCGAAGGTGGGTCGGTTTCGTAATTTCCAGCGCCCGGAAAAAGGCTGAAATGGACAAAATGACCCCGGATCGCAAGCAAAAAAACCCCGAAAACTGTGGATCCGGCGGCCGGCCGGCGACGCCCCCGGAAAGCCCGGCAAAGGAGCCGGAAAACCCGGCATCCCTCACCGAATAAAACGCCGGGAACCGGCCGCAAAGGCGGCGCCCCCCGTAAAACCCCCGGACCCGCCGTCAAACCGCAAAAAGACTTCTTCCAAAAACACCTGCCGGAAAATGATTAACATTTTCAGCAGCAGCAGAAAGCCGCCCCAGGTGGAGCAGGTGTCATGAGCGAATCATACGGAGATCTGAAATCCGCCATCGCGCGGCGAAGAGAGGAATACCGGCCAGCCGACCCGCTGAACGAAACAACAGCCGAAAAATTGAGCTACTTCCACCCGGCCGCCAACCCGGAAACCTACCAGCCGGAACACCACGACGGCCAACAGATGGACTACCACCGCGCCGCTGCAGAAAACCGGACGGCCAATTTCAAACTCGCCTTCCGGGACCAACTCCGGGAAAACTACCCGGACATCGCCAGAGACCTCAACCACCGACAGGACATCTACGCAAAAGACCCCGAAGAACACAACAAATACGTCAGCGCCATCAAAAGCGCATTCAGCAATGTGGAATTCCCGAACCGCCGCATTGCCCGGGAAGCAGCCGAAGACATTGCCCGGGCCGCTTACCAACCGACGCACCAAAGCCTGGACTGCCTGGAAACCCGAATTGCCGGCGAGGAAACCCTGCAACAATACAATCGGGCCAGAGAACAGGTCGAAGACCTGGAACGGAAACTGACCCAGGATCTGTATCAGCACGCCGCCAGCCAGTTGGACTACCGGCACCGAAGCCTGATTGCCGAAGAACTGACCCGGGAAACCGGAATGAAGTACGAACCCGGAACGGAAAAACCCGAATACCCCGAACCGAGGAAATATAATACCGGCCCGGAGAGACTGGCCTACTCCACTGCCGCCACCATCTTCGCAGAAAGAGCTTTCAACCAGGACATCGACTGGGGAAAAACCTATCTTCACGATCAGAACCTGATATCCCAGCACAGCCGTGAATTCAGAGAATTTGAGAACAAATTCACATTCCACAAGGGATTCGTCGACCTGCGCCAGGCCGGCACGGAAATTGCCGACCAATATCACCGGATGCAGGACGAACTGAACAAGCCCTTCGGAACCATCGACTGGGCAAACGTCCGGCAGGATCTGACCGAGCTCCGCGACCATCAAGCGCTGGACCAGCTAACCTGCGAAACCGCCCTGGCCTACGCCGAAAACTCGGAAACCCTGGCCGGTATGTACCCGGACCGCCCCGGCGACCCCGGGGCAGTCGAAAAAGACTACTTCATCGCCGGAATCAAATTCCTGACTGAGGAGAACCGGGGATTCACCCGACCGCCAATTGACCGGGAAAGCCGAAACGCCGGCTACTGACCCCGCGCCCAGGAGCGGAAACCATGAACGAAACATACCGGGAACACCGGACCCGGACGGAACAGGAAAGAACCGAAAAACTGAGACTGGAACACCCGGCCAACCACCCCGAAACTTACCAGCCGGAACATCACGACGGCCGGCAGCAACTGGAATACAACCGGTTTGCCCAGGACAGCCGAATCGAACGCTACAAGCTTGAATTCAAGGACGCCCTGGAAAAGAACGACCCGCAAATCGCCAAAGCCCTGAATCATCGGGTCGACCTCCCGGCGGAACTCCCCAAGCAGCACAAAGACTACACCGACGCCATCGCCCGGAACTTCGGCTGCGTGGAATTCGTTGAACTGCAAACCATGCGCCAGGCAGCCCGCGACATCGCCCAATCCGTGTACCAGCCGACCCACGAAGCGCTGGATCGCGTGGAAGACCGGGCCTCCGGTCAGCAGCCTTCAATGGAATATATCGAATCCAGAATCAGCATCATGGCGCTGGAGGCCAACCTGTACGAAGACCTGTGCCGGAAAGGCGCGGAGAGCCTGAATCACCGACACCGGGAAATCATTCAGGAAGAACTGTTCGAGCAGGCGGGAATAAGACGCGAACCCGGAACTATGGACACCATCCTCCCCGACCCGATACAGAACCTCCATCCCACTGAGCAAACGGCTTATATCACCGCCGTTGCAGCCTTCGCCGCAAGAGCTTTGAATGCCGACATCCAGTGGGGCAAAACCTATCAAGAGGATTACCGCCTGAAAGAACAACAATACGCCGAATTCCGGCAATTCCAGGACAAACTCCTGGAACGGAACGGTTTCGTGGATCTCACCCACGCCGACCAGGACCTGACCGACCGATACCGCCAAATGCGGGATGAACTGGAAAAACCCTTCGGCAGAATCAACTGGGAAAACGTCAAGGATCACCTGAACGAACTGTGCGCACAGCAGGCTATCGACCCGATGACCGCTGCAACGGCCCTTTCCGGCGCCGAAGAATGCAAAATGTACGCCTATGTATTCCCGGACCGCAAAAAGGACCCGGTACAAGCGGAAAAAGAGGACTTCATCGCCTCAATAAAATTTCTGACTGAAGCGCGCCGGGGAACTCCGGCGGGCGAATAACCCCCGGACGAAACCGAAATTAAAAACATTTAAGAAATGCCATTCCCATACAACTACTCAACAAACCAACGCCGGCAGCCCCGGCATTTCCATAAACCGGTATGGCAGAGCCAATAAAATAAGGCAGCAACCAGTTTATCTCCGCCGGGAGTATCTGCCATGACCGCTAAAAACCGCACCAGCGAATACTCGATCCGGGAGACCACCGAACATCGGATCCTTTACCAGGAAGAACAGCAGGACGACAAAAACGTTCTGAACTATTCCATGACCGACCGGGACAATCACCCGGACCACTACAAAATCCGGTTTCAGGACGCACTGAGCAAGCTGAACCCGGAAGCCGCCGAGGCGCTGAACCACCGGGCAGACCTGCTTTCGGAGCACCGGGACCGGCACGACGAATACACCGAAGCGGTGAAGGAATCCTTCGCCCGGGTAAACTTCCCGAACATGAAAACGATGCAGGAAAACGCCGACCACATTGCCCGATCGATCTACGAACCGACCCACGAAAACCTGGACCTGATGGAAAACGAACTTTCCCTCAAGGAACCGAACCTGGACAATCCGATATACCAGGAATCCAACTACGACCCGGCAGCATACATAGAACAAAGAGAGGGCATGCTCGCCCAGTTCGCCAGCGCCCGGGACGCGCTGATTGAAAAAGCGCAAGGATTTGCCGAGGAACTATGTCAGAAAGGCGCCGAATTCATGAGCAGCGCCGCCGATAACATCGCCGACTTCGCCGGGAATCTGCCGGGGACCGCCGCCGACGTCGCCGGCAGCGTGGCCGAGACCGCCGGCGAATACACATCCAACGCCGCCGAACTTGCCGGCAACGTGATTGAAAACGCCGCCCCGGCAACCTGACCATCTCCGCCCCCAAACTTCAGGAGCGGAAATACCGCTATCATTGGAGACCTGAAACTCCCGAACCGGAGAATCCAATGGCCCCCGGAAAAAGAACCGAAGAGTACCAAAGCCGTTACCGGAATGAACCCAACGACCGGAACGAGTACGAAACCCGTTCCTATGACCGGGACGAAAACGCCTTCACGACCGGCTTCATGCGCCAGATGGAGCAGAACGGCGAATCGGCCCACGTTCTCAACCACAGGGAAAACGTCCTGGAACATAACTCGGAAACCCGCGCCGACTACGTAAACGACGTGGTTGATAACTTCAACCGGGTCGAGTTCGGCAGCAAATGGAAAGACCGGAAACAGACCGCCGACGACGTAGCTCAAGCCACCTTCCGGCCAATGCAAGTATCACTGGACCAGATTGAACATCAATATTCCATCGACCCGGAAACCCTCCAGAGGCTGCGTGAAAAACAGCAGGACGGCAAGGTGAACCACCACACGATATTCACCGACCGGGAGACCGGCGAAATATACCTCTACACCAGTCTGAAAGATAAACGCTCAGCTTACGAACTGTCCGCCAACTCTCACGGCAAAATTCAACGGGCCAGGGTCGACCTGGAAAAAAGAGAACGGGAATTCGCCAAAGCGCTTTATGCCAGCGACCACGACCCGGACGGAAGCAAGGCGAAAATGAACCACCTGCTCGCCCTGCAGCCGGAAACGGACGCGACCCGGAACATCTGGGAAAGCTACAATGAACGCAAGCAGGCGCTGGAAGAAGGCGCTGACGCAAAGAGCCTGAGCGACAACATTCGCAACATCGTCCAGTACATGCGCGACGCCGCGCAGGAAACAGGGCAGCAGCGCAGCATGTCCGATCAGGCCCTGACCGCCGGGCGGAACGCCGAAACTGAACCGACCGAAACGGACCGGATAACCTGGCAGAGCCTGCTCAAGGAATCGACCGAAGTCCAACCCGAAACGGACGCCGGGGCCGAGCCCGGCGCGGAAAAAGAAACCCCGGTTGAAACCGGAACCGGCGCCCGGAGCGTCTGACATGCCCGGAAAAAGAGATCCCAACAACTACAGCAGCGAACACCAGCCGAACCATTCCGGCCAGGACCGGAACAACAACTACCGGAACAGCTACGGCAGCGCCGAAAACCAGACCAGCCACTACGAGAACCAGTTTAACGAAGAACTGAAAACCCTTAACCCGGAAGCTTACGAAAAACTGAACCACCGGGAAAACCTGGCCGAATACCCCAAGGAACGGCGCGACGAATACATCGCCGCCTGCGTAGACGCCTTCAACAAGGTGGATTACCAATCTGACAAGAAACGGCGCCAGGCCGCCGACTATGTGGCGAAACTGACCTTTGAACCCATGCATCGGACCCTGGAAGAGATCGAACACAGAATCGCTCTGGACCCCGACGCCGCTGCCAAGCTCAAAGAACAGGAAGCCGCCGGGAACGTCGTCGGCTACAGCCTCTACCAGGACGACAGCGGCAGACAGATGGTTCACGCCACCATGAAAGACCAGGCCGCCGCGGAAAAACTGGCGGAAGGATCAGGGGGGACAATCGCCGGAAAAGATTTCAACCTGACCCAGGCCGAACGCGAATTCGCCAAAGCTCTGAATGACAGCAGGAACGACGATAAAACGGCAAAAGAAAGACTGAAATCCATCATAGAACAATCCGCTCAATACCTGGCTGAACGGCGAGACTTCTGGCAGCAGGCGGAAAAAGCGGAACACAGCAGCCGATCCCTGCCCACCGAACCCGAAACGGAAGACCTGACCGGGAAACCGGCAAATGCCGAGGAGCATATCCTCCAGGACGACCTCTCCTTATTGGAATCGGGATTGGAATCGGCGGAGGCAGTATCCTTCCGGATCGCCGGCATGCACGAGAATGCCAACCGCCACATAACGGACACCTGGAAAGACATCCGCCGGGAAAAGGAAAAGGAACTGACCGAAGAATCGGAACTGCAGAAATTCAGGGACGAAATAGCAGTCGCCGAACGGGAATTCAGCGGCAGAATCGCGGCAAACGACGGATTTATCAAAGACGGAGCAATTCTGGAATCACCAACCGGCAAGGGCTACCAGGAACATCAGGACTACCTGAACCGGATGCAGGAAAAACTGGACAGCCCCGAAGGGAAAGCTCTGCCCGAACACCAGCTGCAAACCGCCGGACTGCTGCTGTCTCAGGCGCAGGAAGAGTTCGCCGGAATCAAGAAGCCGGGAATCCTGCGGCAGGAAAAGACCGAACAGTACGAATCCCTGGACCGGAAAATTGAAGCGCTCCAGTACCTCACCCGGCCCGAGGACAACCTCTACTGGAAACTGCAGGACGGCAGCGCCCCCGATGCCGTAAACCAGTACGCCAAAACCTTTACCGAAGCGACCAGCGCCCAAATCGGGATGGTTGCATACCTGCAGAAGAAAGCGGAAAGCGAAAGTCTTTCCGACACGGAGCAGGCCAAACTGGACCTGACCGACCGCCAGCAGGAAATCCTTGCCGCCGAAATCGGCAAACTGGCGGAGAAAACCCACCTGAGTTTCGCCGAATGGCGCAGTGAAAAGACTGCCCTGGAAGAACAGGCAGCCGACTTCATTAACGACCTGGCCGGAGAAACTCCGGTAATCCAATACCGGTCCGATGAAGAGAAAACCGAAATCCTGAACCTGTACCAGGACACTTGGAACGGAAGCCTGGACAGCGCCGACCTGACCGGCCGGCTGCAGGAAATGACCGACAACAACCAAATATCGGAATACGCCATGCGCCAGCTGGAGCAGTCGATCGACGAACAGAACGAATCACAGCTGGAATATCTGCTGAACCCAGCGCTCCGGGATGGATATGCCCGGGATTACGACCTGGCCCGGCAAATCAAGGAATCGGGCAATGAGCAGCGGGAACTCTTCATTGAGGCCAAAAAACTGCTCGGGTTCAAGGACCCGTACTCCGAATCGATGAACGATGACAACATGCATGACGCGGCGACGGAAAACCGAAACGCCTGGACGTCCTACGTCAGCGCATACGCCATCACCCAGCAGGAAATCGGCAGCCTGAACGATGCCGGAACCTACGAAACGGCCGAGACCATCTACCACACCCGGCAGAACATCGCTGAATTCATGGAACGAATGGAACAGAACCGGGGCTACATCACGATTGACCAAAACGATGACGCCCAGCAATCGGCCTACGCTAATATTCGGTCGGAACTGGAAAACCCGTTCCGGGAAATCGACTGGGAACAAATTCAGGCCGAACTGAAAACGCTCCACGAAGCCGGCGCCATCGGCAGCCTGCCCTGGCAGATCGCGGAAAAGGAACTGGAAACCAACAGATACCAGGACCCGAACGCCCGACTGGACCCGGACGTAGAACTCCGGAAGATCGACCGGATGAAATACCTCACCCAGGCAATGGATCCGGAAAGCCTCCGGACGTAAACACAGCCCCGCCTGGTGAAAGGGACGCGCCCAGGCCCCGGCAGCAGGACCGGCCCAGAGGAAAAAGCTCCGGCGTAAAAAAAACGGCCGGAGCTTTTTCCTGCGGCATGCGCGAATCAATCATTCCCTGCTGCAGGAGCAGGAAACGTCCCACTGCCGGGAAAAGGGCCCCGGCCTTCCTCTCCCGCATGGCCGGGGCCGGCCAGAGGCAAAAGGTCCAAAACAAACGAAGGCCCCGGAGCAATCCGGGGCCAGCGTTCCACAACCATTAAGGGAACACCCAAAAAAACGATTCCCTGCCGGTAAAGGCTGGCAGAACGGGGGAGTTCCCGTCAACCCCAGGAAAAAAGGCCCCGACTTTCGCCGAGGCCCCATCTCAAAGAAGTATGGATACCAGCAACGACCGCATGCTCCATACACTTTAAGGATACCACCGGAGAAAACCCCTGTCAACTCCCGGGGAAAAGACCCCGGCAACGGGGCTGAACCGGCCGCGAAAAAGCGGTTTCAAGAAACAAATTCGACCGCCTATTCTCATAGGAGCAGTCAATGAAGCAGTGCCGAAAATCGCCCGCGAGGCGTAAACCGCTTTGCCCCATTCCCCCACCGGAGGATAAACTCAAGTTGTATCAAGAGACTCTCAATCAACCGACCGTAATGGCTGTAAGCGACCGGAAGAACGAGATCTCCCGATAAATCTCAAAGAAGTTTCCTTAAATAATGAGGAGGTATCAGTACCATGACCACGAGCAACTCTCGGCCCAATAGCCGGTTTACCCAGCGCACCCCCCGCGTCGATCTGGCCGCCCAATCCGTGAACCGCATCGCCACTACCATTGAGGCCGCTGTGGGGAAAGAGGAAGCCCAGAAGCTCACCGGCATGATTCGCGGCAGGAACGGTGTGGTGAATGTCTCTCAGGCTCAGGACGTCAGCGCCAACGCGCCCCAGACGATCTTCGTGAATGAGATGACTTGCTACTCCAACCAGGCCACGTACATGACCTACGTAGCTGGCATGGGAACTGCGCAGCTGACCAAACAGGGACGAGGCAATGCCAGCGCCGCGACGACCCTGTTCATGGTGCCCCCGATTCCCATCAACCCGAGTCAGGAGAGCCGTGAACTGGAACGCCGGAACAACGAGAAAGCTCTCGCTGTTGGCGCATTCGATGGTACGCTCAGAGTGCTTCCCCGGAAGCTCTACAAGTTCACCATCGAAGGGGAAAACGACGATCGGACCGTGCTCATGGTAGTACCGACGACCGTTTGCATCCCCCGGGGCGATCTCTACGAACTGTTCGACTGGGAACGCCTTGCCCGCCCCGAAGTCAGCAATGAGGAAGCTCCGGAGTCCCAGGAACCCCCGGTTGACCTGGACGACGAAGACTTCTAAACCCAAACCAAAGCGATGGTGGACTCAGCCATCCACAATCGTGCTCCACACAAAAAGTCGCCGGTAGTTTTATACCACCGGCGACTACCCTTTTAAGCCCTGCACTTTAACAACCGAATAGTGAACCACCATCGAACCCTGACCGGTTTGATGGTGTGCAGGGCATTGCTGTCTATCTCCAGAGCGATCCGTAAATTGAAAAAGCTCGCAGCAGGACATCAAGGCCCTGCTGAGTCTGAGGAGGACCTATGCTCTCGGAACAAAGCCTGTTCCAGGAAAACCTGTCCCCAGCGGCACAGGAACTTCTGAAGGAACGCAACAGCTATCTGACGCTCTTGAACCTAAGCTGCCCCGAGTGTCAGAATGGCAAGAAGTACCGGTGCACCCACTGCGAAAGCGACCCGGGATTCCGCGCCTGCGCCGACCATATGCTGCAGCACGCCACGATCTTCCATCGGGAAACGGAAAACACGCAGCAGCGGGTCAACGCACGACTTCGGGACGCCATGGCTAATCACGGCCTAGCCAGTTTCTGCACCAGGGAGTACGAATTCACCCGGTCGGCGATCCTCCCGAACAACACCCGTTCCAACTGGTTCGATGAAGCCGACTTTCTGGGACTGAACTACCCGGCAATCATGACCTGGTTCCTTCCCGGAATGGATGAATCAACCGAGCAGAAACATCAGGAAATGAGCGAATGCATTGATTCCTTCCTGAACCTGCTCAACTATCGGATCTACAAGGCCACCGCCAACAGCCGGTTGACCCTCTTCGTGGCGGAATACACCGAAATCCCGTACCTGCCTCAGTTCCCCAATCCGAAACATCGGCAGGAATCCGTCAGTGGACTGGTCTTCAACCCTGAGGCGGATCCCGGCAAAATCGCCAAGCGGCTCCGCGTCGCCACCCGGTCCCAGGGCGCCTGGTTCACGCCGGAACCCTCCTGGTGGCCCAATCTGAAACTCGGTTCGCTGAACCTGACCCTGAAAAGCAACCAATCGGAGCGCAACGCAGGGGATGGCAGCGGCTTCATCCGGTACTCCACCGGGATGAAGATGATCCGCGCAGCCCAGGCAGAAACCGGAGGAGACATCATCGCAATCCAACCGGTCTTTCTGGGCGCGGACTACGCCGGCAAAGGCCTGTTCCCTCTGATCCCGGACCATCAGTTTCCCTATCCCGATGTGGACATGGTGATCGACCGGGAAAGCATCAACCACCAGGTACTCAGCACAAAGTTCACCATTGGCAAGCTGATGCCCAAACGGCACAAGCCGAACAAGCGGTACGTGTATCTCGAACCCCTGAACCATTCGGAATTGCTCCATCGCTTCATTTCCTACGAGGAAATAGCCGAACAGGCGCAGGTAATCGCAGAACGCGCGGACCTGGAAGCCTGGCGCAAAGCGCTGCAAGAGGATCTGACCGACGAACTGGAACAAAACCGGATTGAACACCGGACCAACGACGATTGGGAAGACTCGAACCAGCGCATCACCTTCACGGATGAAGATTTCGGACGGATCATCGCTGAGTACAAAAGCAGCGGCCAAAGTCCCTTCGCGAACCCGTCGGTAACCGGTACGGCCGCCGGCGGCATATCGAAGAACTGGCAGTCGCGGCTGAGAAAATCCACGACCAAGGCGAAAATCCGCAACCTTCAGCAGCCGGACGGAAAAACGGTCAGAACCAACGTGCCGGGCATCATGGTATCCGGCGAAAAGGTCTGGCTGGCTTACCCGCCCTACTGGAATGCAACGTTCCCGGAGCACAACTACGCCAGGCTCATCTGGCATTTCAACAAGCCGGATGAACTGGTAGCCATCGGATTCCACCCTGACGATATGGCAATCCATCTCTATGAGCTGGATACCGCGGACGGCGATGACCAACTGACCCTGGTATTCCTGCGCAGTCCCGAAGGCCATCCCCAGGTCCTGATCCGGAGAATGCCCGCCAGCATTGACGACGGCTTCGTGCTTAAACTGGACCCCGCCGATGCCGCCAAACTGCAAACTGTGGGCTACCACTTCTATCAGCAAACCGGTTCCCACAAGTTTCCTGGCCTCCATCGCATGCAGGACGACGGCGCTCCACAATACCCCGACGTCCTGAAAGCCCGGGAATTCGAAGAGCCGATCCAGTGGACCAACGACGAAAACCTGGTAGTAACCCGTCTGCTGGAAATGACCAAAAACTCGGGGATACTCGGTCAGGTGTGCAACCTGGTGGCAAACCTGGACTACGCCGGACTCTACGACCCGGCCAAGCACAAGTTCAACACCTCGGACGCCGTAATTGACTCGGCCCTGAACGCCAGCAAGGACCCCACTCCCATCGCAGAAGCGCTGGAGCAGGAGATCCTGGACGCAATTCAGGCCGGGAAACCGATGGACCCCTGCGTATTCGGCAGATCTATCCGGTCCATCGAAAAGCGGCACCGGAGTCAGACCAACGACCCCTTCGCCGGAATCAGGCCAAGGCTCCGCTGTCAGGAACACCACCAGCCCACCAGGCAGGCGATGAACGAGGCCATCGCAACCCTCCAGCAGAACCTGAAACGAAGGCAGCTGCTGGCGAACGGACCGCTGAACCGGATCCTCGAACCCCCCTGCCAGGAACTGGTGGACCTGATCGCTCCCGCGTTCGAACGGCGCAAGAACCTCTGGTCCCAGGCCAAAAAGGATGAAAACAGCATCCGGAAAGACCCGGATCTGACGCTGGACCAGCGCAAATTCAAACTGGACCAGCTAACCCAAAGGGTGCGGGAAAAGGAAAAGAGCATAATGCTCGATGCCTATAACCTCGCGCAGGAAGTCCTGCCCGGCCTGAAGCCCGGCGACATAATTGCACTATGGAACCAGTTGGGAATGTCGGACATCAAACGCTTTTCCCCAAGGGACGGCAAAACCCTGAACGAGATCAAGATGTACGCCACCCACTGGCTCCCCTGGACGGAAGTGGAACCCTATTACCGCTCCGGTCCATCACTGCCTACCGCACTGCTCCGAACCGCCACTCCGGTGGAACTGGAACCGGGAACCGAATGCTTCGTAGCCCATGCCCGGGATGGAGTCAGAAAAGACCGGTACTATCTGGTCGATGCGGAAAGCAGGAAACGGATCGCTGAACTGAAAGGGGACGCCTCCAACTACCAGCCGGTGGAACTGAGACGGAAACCGAGCGGCGCATGGTATAAGCCGACCGGCCCGATCAAGCTGCTGCTGAAAATCCAGGGCCCAATGCCCCGGATCGAAAGCTCCAAGCCGAACCCGGACTGGGAACAGGCCGAAAACCTGTGGGTAGCCACGGTGTGCAACCCGGAACAAGCCTGACGATCCCCCTCGGACACCCCGATTCAACCGCGTCTCCCAAAAAGACGCCGGCAACCCCTGGCTGCAGGGCATAAAAAGCGCCCCCCGATTCATTTCGGGGGGTTCGCTTTTTGACCAAAACAGCCCAAACTACTAAACTGCCCGGACAACCGGCAGAGAGTGGGGAAAGCAATGTGGAAAGCAGTACTGGCCGGCATCACCGGCTTAATCATCCTGATCGCGCTCAGCGCCGAGCTGTACCAATCGCGCTACGGGAAACCGGCAATCCACGCCGACGCCCTGACCCGGGACCAATTCATCCGCGCCGCCGAACAACGGCAAACTATCGAACCCCCGCCAACCACCGAAAACTCGCCGAAGTTCGACGGGGACCAGCCCTTCAGAAGCTGCAAAGCGGACCGGCTGGCGCCAGCCTACCATCGCCCCTTCAAGGCCACCATCAACCGGGTTATTGACGGCGATACTCTGGCAATAATGACTCAGGGAGCAATGCTCCGCATCCGACTGTGGAGTATCGACGCCCCGGAAATGAGTCAGACTTACGGCCCGGCTGCCAGAGAAGCGCTGGAAAACCTGACTCCTCCATTAAGCCGGGTAACCATTTACCCGGTCGGACTGGATCTACACGGGAGAACGGTAGCAGTAGTCGACGCCGGCCAGAAAATGCCGGTCAATTTTACCTTGGTAAGCAGGGGCCATGCTTTCTACCGAGCTTACGACCAACACAGCGTATGCCTCAAACAGGCTCAGATGCTCGCCGAGCAACACGGGCTCGGGGTCTGGGGACACTGGGATGAAAAGCCGTGGGAATACCGCCGGAGAACCGGACGGCAATAAACAGGATCAACCCAGTCGGACCCAACTGCCGCGATAGCGCCAGCACCGGTCATTGCCCAGCGCGCCATGCTCCGCCAGCCGGCCAATGGTGGTAATAATCATCCGGATACCCTCCCCATCGGCGACTCCCTCAAAAATACTTTCCGCCGATTCATCCCAGCAGACTACCAGCACCGGCCAGCGATCCTGCCGCAAATCGTAAGCATAGCCGGCCAGTTTCCGGCTGATCCGGGCATAGCCCCGGGCTGACCGCTCGTACTCAATATAATGCCAGCTGCCGCCCGCCGGACTGCCCGGCAGGTAAACCATTGCGTCCGGGGCGATGCCGCCGTCAGCCAGATGTTCCCAGGAACGCCACCCGGCCGCCACCGAGAGACCCTGTTCCATAAACTCCCGGGACAGGGACATTACTCCCGCCTCATGCCGGGACAATCTTTCCATATTGCGTCCGGAACCCCCACTGGACAACCCGGAAGTAGCCCGGTAGCGAACCCGATCCCGGCGGGCCAGACAATCCCGCCCCCGACCGGAAAGGCGATAACGCCGCAAACGGCCATCCATCCGCACTTCCAGCAGATCCCATTCCCGGAGACTCCTGGCCAGCAGCGTAACCCGGTCTCCGGTATATCCCGGCCCCATCATTCCCGCCAGATCCTGGGATGAAACATCCGGCCACTCCCCGACCACTTCGAGAATCCGGGTCATGGCGCTGCCGGCATTGCCGGACATATAGGACTGCTGCAGCCGCCGTTCCCAGTTCCAGCCGCCGGTGCTTTTCAGTTCAACCCGGGGATGAACCAGACCCCGGCTGCGCATCGCCGCGGCCGCGCCGTACCTGGAACCGTCGGCAATACACCAGACAGCAACCCGATCCTCAAAATGCATATCCCGGGCTACCCGATAAACCAGTTCGCGCTGCCATTCATCGGGAACCAGAAACATAAACAGACCCGGCCAGGGCCGGTCGGCAAAAACGCCCATACTGGCGAATTCCTGCGGCAGCCGCTCCATCCGGTAACGCAGCATGGTTTCCGTCTGGAACAACCCAAACCACAACATGGCAACCCAGCCATCCTCGTACTGAAAAATGGCATCATAGCTGCGATTATCAACCCAGGAAAAATGAGTGAGATGGCCCAGATTGTCCACCGAGCAGGCCATCGGATAAGCCCATTCCACCAGCACCAGCCGATCCAGCAGCTTGCATCTGGGCCATTCCTCATGCCAGGTCAGCCCGGTCATACTACCCCAAGCCAGTCCTGATTCGCTGAGATACCAGCGGCGCACCCGCCGCATGCTGCAGCCCAAAGGCACTGAAACCAGATACCCGGCCCGCTCCATCGCCAGCAGCCACTCGAAACAGAAGCCGGAAGACCGGCCGCTGATCTGCCGCAGGTCGCCTACCGATGCCAGGGGGCATTCGGTTACCCAGCGGTACAGCTCCCGGACCGATTCCAGAGTAATCAGTTCGTAATCGGTGATGACGGCAGTCATATCAATCCCGCTCAATGCGGCGGATCCGTTCCGGATCCGGCCGGCCGGCTGCTGGCGCAGCGGCAGCGGCCAGTTCAGCCCGGGCTTTGGCCGCCTCTTCGGCCCTGATTTTTTCCCGCTCCCCAGCCAAACGTTCTTCCATCTCCCGTTCCGCCTCATTCCTGATCCGTTCCGTTTCAGTCTCCCGGACCTTCTTGCGCTCTCGGGAGACGTGATTCCCTACCCGCCGGTCAACCGCTTCCCTAAGCCCGGAATCCGTGTTGATCCGCTGAACAATCTGCTTCAGCGCGTCCGACGTAAAGGCCGAATCCTCCAGCGAATTAACCCGAACCCCTTTAAGCTCTCCCGACTCTACCCGCCGATTCTGGCGTTCCCGCATCGACCGTACCGTGGCCGACTCGGCGGCCGGCTCCGCCGCCGGCTCAGCGCCGGAAACTCCTGAAGATTTCGGAGACTTCGCAGATTTAGCCGACCGATCTGATTTAGCCGATTTAACCGACTTGGCCGGACTGGCCGACTCAGCGGCTTTAGCGCTCCGGTGAGCCGGGGAACGGCTGCCCATTGCCGCCACGAACATATTATTGGGATCATCCCCGGCAGGGGCGCCGGCCGCCGCCGCGCCATCGCTTTCCGAACTGAGCAGCCCATTGCTGCCGCCCCCGATCTTCCCCGATTCCAGCCGCTCCCGCACCTCCGCATCCATTTTCTCCTTAGCCTCCTCCCAGCTGACGGTATAAGCGCGGGAAGCGTTAATTACGGCAACTTCGGATTTATCCGAACCCCGCACTACGTCCGGCGGCGGCAATGTCTGCATGCTGAAAGCCGGATAGCACTTATCCTCCGAGTTAATCCGCACATAACAATGATGCGGATGCAGATTCACCAGGTAACGCTCCTGCACCCGTTCCCGGTCCATCTCCGCCGAGATTATTTCGGCATCCTCCGCCGCCATCTGATAGCCAATGATACAGCCCACATTCCCTAGCACACCGGCCTTGAGCTTGCGCTCCGGCGTATCCAGCCGGGCCAGCGACTGAGTGGCCAGCATCAGCGAACAGCCATACTTCCGGATTTCCGCCAACAAACCTTCCCAGTTAGCCCCGGTAACCGTCTGGAATTCGTCGCAGACCAGCAGACACTTCCGCCGCCGGCTGAAGCTGATGCTTTCCTGATCCCGGAGCGCCGATTCCACCAAGCTGACCATCGTGCCGCCCATCAAAGCGGCAGGGCCGGCCCCGATCGTCCCCCGAGCCGTGGAAACCAGCAAGACCAGACCCTCTTCCAGCACACTGGAGAGGGTAATAGTCGACTCCCGCTGTCCCATGATGACCGAAGCGCGCTGATCCGCCGCATACGCGCCGACCCGGCTGTAAACCGGGCCGACCGCTTCCGCCCGGGTATCCCGGGGCCAGTTCAGATAAGCGTCGAACCATTGTTTCAGCCGTGGATCCCGCACCCGGCTGAGCACTTCCCGCTGAAACGGACTCATGGTAGTCCGTGCCTGAGGGCCCTGCCCCTCCAATACGCCTTCATCCAGCAACGCCAGAATATCCAGCATGGTGAGCATTTCATCAGGCCGGGTCTGAGGGTGGGAATTATATTCGTAGACCATGAGCAGACTGCGCTTCAGCAGGTCTTCCAGCCGTCCGCCCCAGTGTTCCCACAGATGTTTGACCGTCTCAATAATGGTATCCACACAGCGGTCCCGATCCCGGAACAAACTGGGGTCGACCAGGTTAATGCCGGGCACCCGGTCCATCCGTCCGAAGTCCAGCAGCCGGACCTTATCGGCAATTTCCTCCGGGACCAACTTCAAGATGTCCCGCACCAGGTCAGCATGGGGGTCAACTACTACAATGGCATCGGGATCCTCCCCACGGGCTTTTCGCTCAAGCTTGTGAGAGATAATGTGTTTAATCATGGTGGACTTGCCAACCCCGGACCGGCCCAGAATTATGGCGTGCTTCCGTATTGCCGATTCCGGGATACGGATTTCATCCCCGTTGGCAACGCCCACCAGCGGCCCGGCATCGTGCCCTCCGGAGCTGAGTTCCGCCAGATAGGGAACCAGCACCGCTGAAGCGGTGCGCTCCATGGATGCCATTTCATCCATTCCAAGAGGTAGATGCCAGAGCGAAGCCGCTTCCCGTGCTGACAGCGCACTGCGCTGGGCCCGTTTCGGCCCCAGACACTCGAGGATCCGGCCGCCGCCGACAAAGGGATGCCGCTTGTAAGTTCCCTCCATTACGTCCCGACCATTGAACTCTTTTATCTTGCCAGGATGCCAACTGTTGCCGGCCGGATCATCAAAGGAACTCAGATTTTCCACGACCTGTTCCAGGTCAGCCCTGGCCTGATCCACATCGCCCATATTCCGATAGATCCGCACCAACTGGATCTCAGACCAGAAAGCCAGAGACTTCAATTTGGCATCCACCAAATCTTCATCCAGATAAGGACGCTTTCGCTTGCCGAAATGCTTGCGGTAAAAATACACTCCGGCGAGAAGCGCCCCGACAACGGCCAGATCCAACCCGGCCAGCGCGAAATAATTTTCGGCCTGCCAGAGGGTCCAGTTCAGAAAAGCCAGGCCGCCCAAGCCGCCCATTACCGCCATGGTGGTAAAACTGGGACCGGAAGGCTCAGTGGGACCGCCGGCGCGCTGCGCCCGATCCTCCCCGTCCCTACGGGCCTGCATCATATTCTGCCAGCGGGAGCCCCAGTTCTCCGGCGCCGGGCGGATCATCAACCGCATACCCAACCGGTCCCCGGTATTGCCCAGCGACTTGGTGCGCCCGGCCAGTTCGCCGATCAGTCCGGCGAGGGGATCCAGCTTGGACTGCTCAATAGCCCGATCATCAAAAATCCGCAAAGGCAGATAACTGGGCAGTTTCAGCCATAGGGCTGAACCAGCGCATATTCATCCTCATCCAGCCACATCCAGTCCTGATGATTTCCCGGATCATCCTCCTGAACCCACCGGTCGATTCTGGCCTGAGGGAAATGGGCCCTGAGGGCGCCAACCACCCGGTCCGCCCGGAAGGTGCGCAGTCCGTAATGGACCACGCCGTCGACCGCATAAAGTTCCAGCGCGACGGTATCGAGATCGCTGCGGATACCCCTGAGCAGATTTTCCATCGGGAGCAGGGACCCCCCCCCCCCCCCCCCCCCCCGTCCTGGGGCGCCACCAGCCTCACCACATGGATTGACTTGCGGCCATTTCCAATCAATTTTTCCAGCATCCCCACACGCCTCCAAGCGTAAAATCCCGCCGCCAAAAAAAGGGCAGAATAATTATCGCCAATCACCGGCGCGGAAAATTTAAGGCTGACCCGACGAGGAACGGCTATGCCTGACACAAGAACGACAACAAACCGACAGTTTGCCCAGATGATGCGGATTGCTGAGGAAATAGGCTGCCAACTGAAGCCGGCGGCGAAAGACCGCCGACTGCTCCGGGGATTATGCCCCTTTCATCCGGCGGAGAACCTGGAAAACGCTCTGACCCTGATCGTCAACACGAAAAACTGCCGCTGGTGGTGTGAATCCTGCGACTCTGCCGGCAACCCGGCGGCCTTCGCCGCCATGACTTGGCAGGTAACTGCGGAGGACGCGAGACAACTTCTGCTGACCACCGAAAAGCCGACAATGGACCGACCGCCCTACCCGGACCTGAGCATCTTCGAATCCGACAAAATTCACCGGCCCCAGAACACCGCGCTGCTGACCCGCGCGATGATCTACTACCGCCGGCAGCTGAAACTGCATTATCCGCCGATGGAATATCTGGCACGACTGCATGTACCGCCGGACGACGCCGCGAAAGCCGGCATCGGTTTCGCACCCGGACACGGGCTAATGGACTTTCTAATCCAACGGGGGATTACCCACGAAGAAATCGGGCTGTCTCCACTGTTCACCGAGAGCTATTCCCAGACTGTGGACATACTCAACGGAAGAATCACGATCGCCGACCTGGACAGCGCCGGAGCTGCCCGATACATCACCAGCGTAGCAAGCCAGCACCGGATCCGGGACTACCAACTGCAGCCCAGTCCGCCCCGCACCTTCAGCATCCCCGGAAGAAAACCTTACCTGCTGAACACCCGTGCCCTGAAAAACCGGGACTGGACGATTATCACCGACGATGTCCGGCTTTACATCATCGCCGCCAGCCTGAAGCTGCCGGTACTGCTACACACCCAGCGCCGGACCAACACCCAGGACCTGACCCGTTCTGCCGGGATTACCGCGGAACAGTTGAACGACCGAAAAATCCGGCAGGTAACCCTGGCGCTGCACGACTACGAACGACGGGACAGAACCATCAGCGCGCTAAAGGAACTGAATCCGGAGATCAACACCCGCTACCTGAACCAGCATCAAATACTGGACTACATTCGGCCGGAAACCCGCCGCCCGGAACAACTGACGCCGGAAGCGGTCAACCGGTCGGTCAACGGAAGAAGAGCGCCGGAAGACACTCCGGCGCCCCAGGCTTCGGAACAAACCCTGACTTCGCACTGAGCAAATCAGATACGAAATCCTTTGGATTCCAGATACTCCCGAATGGACTCCTCAACCAGAGCGGAGAAAGTCATGCCGAATTTATATCTGGCCTGTTCAGCGGCATCCCGTATATCGGGGCCGACCCGGGCTGAAAGCCGGACCTTCCCATCCGATTCCGCTTCAGGACGCGCCTTGCGCCGCCGGGGAGACGGCTGCTCCGCAAATTGCTCAATCACAACCCCGTCCGAAAGGGACGGCTCGGCTTTTTTACTACTCCGACCGGCTGCCCGATCCTCCCTGGAGCGAATAGCCGTACTTCTCCGTTAGCCATAAACCACCTCCATCCCGCCAGCGATCCCGCTGGCCGACCCGCTGTATTCCGAACTGCCCGACAACCGGGCAGCGATCCAGTCCCCAAAGGCCTGCACTTCCGCCGCCGC
>OZ219749.1:0-291720 GCA_964291335.2 Dehalococcoidia bacterium
GCTGGCCCGGCATTTCCCACAGGAGCTTTTTGACCCAATGAACCGGGCCGGGTCCGGCCTGGGCGGTTCGGGTTCGGTTTCCGCCACGTCGATGGGGCGGATGCGCTTGTAGGCCCGGATGTCTTCCCATCGTTTCAGGTTCTGGTCCATAATGTCCTGAGCGGCGGTTTCCAGCCGGCTGAGCATTGCCCAGGGGCAGTGGGAATGTCTGGGTTCCGGGTTGGGCCTGGCGCTGATCAGCTCGGTCAGGGTTCGGTGGGATACCTTCAGGTGCAGCGCGAGATGGTTATTGGTAATCTCCTTCCGGTCCAGAATTTCCTTGACCCTGGCCTTGAAGCGATTTACTGCCTGCAGGTAGGTTTCCTTTTTCGGGTACTGGCTGAGTTGCATGATCACGCAACTGTAGATGGCGGTGATGTGGTAGATGCTGGTCTTGTCCATGGTCTGGCTGAAGGGGAACCGGTTGATCTTGAACCGGGTACAGATTTCCGGGTTGATGTCCAGGCGTTCCGCGGCGTCCTTGAAGTAGATCATGGGCAGCCGTTTCCGGGTGAGGTCCGGGGCGACGCTGTAGAGATATTGGGTCATGGCCTGGACGTTGAGCGTTACGGCTTCCTGGCTGATCTGATCGAAAGTCAGTTGGGTATAGGCTGGATTGGCCGTCTTTCTTCGGGACATTGCTTCGGACCTCCGCGGTATTTTCTCAGCGTAATAGTTATTTTAGTGATTGGTCATGCAGGCTGTACCGGCAGATTGTCACAATTCCGGAATTTCCGGGGCTGATTTATTGAGTGGTCCTATGGGAATCGGCGGTTGAAAATGACTGCCTGCGCGCGCTAGAGCACGAACAGGGATTTCATGTCGTGGACTTTGCAGGTTACGTCTGTTTCGGCGGGGGTTCGGCCCTGCATGGGAACCAGTTTGGTGGCGTATGCCCCCAGGTTGACCCGTTTCTGGGAGGTCAACACGCCTACCGGCGTATCGTCCTTTGAGCAGGTGGCGAAGATCTTCAGGAAGTAGTAGTTTTTGGCGGTGTTGTTGGTGATGCTCACGGTCCAGTCGGCGTTGACGGATGGTCGGGCGAAGTTGGTAGCGCGAACGTTTACGTCCTCGCTGGTGAAATCCGGCGTGTTGCTGACTGAGACGCAGCCGGCGGCCATGGCCATGGTCAGCACAATCAGGGCAAACGGGGCAGAAAATTTCTTCATCGTTCCAGTTCCTCTTCGCTAGGGTTTGGGGCTGATGCGATCGGTGTATAAATACCGTGATGTTGCATTGCCATAGCGATGATGTGCCGGAAGTCCGGCGGATTTTACCGCCGGACTTCCGGTTTTCGCTTAATCCGTGTCGTCCTCGTTATCGTCATCGTCGTCGTAGAGGATGTCTTCCTGGTCATCCTGGTCGGCCGGGTCTTCGTAGGAAAGTTCTTCGGGTTTCTCCGGATCTTCCTCTTCCCGGGCGCTGGTCCGGCAGCGGAACAGGTCCCGGACGGCTACGTCGTGGCTGAATCCTTCGGAGCCGTCCTGCCGGGTGTATTTGCGGCGGTTGTAGCGTCCGCTGACATATACCTGGGATCCTTTGGTGCAGTGGTTGGCGATGCTCTCCGCCTGATAGCGCCAGAAAGTGCAGTTGAAGAAGTGGGTATCCGGTTCCCGGTCGGGGCCGCGCCAGTTATTCACTGCCACGCTAACCTGGATATAGGGTGCGCCGGTGTTCGGGGTGTATTTGAGTTCCGGATCCCGGGTCAGGTTGCCGATAAAGTTGATAACGGGTCCGTTCATGCGCGGTTTCGCCTCCTGTAAAGTAGTGCCGTGGTTGTTCCGGTTTTTTCATCTAATCATCTTTTGATGTCCGGTTTTCTAAAGTCCCGGTTTTCTAAAGTCAGGGATACCGGTTTGCCTTGCGCTTTAAATCTGTGAAGCTCCGGTTGATATAATCTCTGGTGAAATGTGGATTTAGCTCTAAATCGGGTTCGGGAGGTGGTGCATGCAGGCGGTAGCCTTTTGTTCCCTGAAAGGAGGCACCGGTAAAACCACGCTGGCGTACAATCTGGCGGAGCGGGCGGCGGCGGATGGGAAAAGGGTCTCCCTGGTGGATTTCGATCCTCAGGAGGGCTGTATCGGACTGGCCGACCTGCGGGACAATCCGCCGGAATGGTCCGTATCCCGGGGCCAGGTTAATAAAGCCGCCGCCGATGCGGTGGACCGGATGCGCCGCGCTGACGAAGTTGATCTGCTGGTGTGCGACCTGCCGGGGGTGGACAGCATGGCGCTTGGCCTGATTCTGGGAGAGATGGATCTCATCCTTTCCCCGGTGGGCATTGGCGTTTCCGACCTGCTGGCGGCAGCCAACTTCGCCGCCATATCCGCCGGATGAAACTGCCGGTGATTTTCGTGCCCAATAATGTGTCGCTGGCCGGCAGTGGGCGGATTGATCTGCTCAGGGAGGAGTTGATTGGAATGGGAATGACCGTTGCTCCGTTGATGTTGGGGCGTCGGGTGGCGCATGTCGATGCGCTGCGGCGGGGTCTTGGAGTCTGCGAATATGCGCCGCGCTCGTCGGCGGCGGCGGAAGTGCAGGCCTTTGGGGACTGGATCGCTGCCCGGTTGTCGGGCAGTTCGGAATACAGCGGGTCGGCCAGCGGGATCGCTGGCGGGATGGAGGTGGTTTATGGCTAACGGAGAAGTACGGCTATTCGCTCCAGGGAGGATCGGGCAGCCGGTCGGAGTAGTAAAAAAGCCGAGCCGTCCCTTTCGGACGGGGTTGTGATTGAGCAATTTGCGGAGCAGCCGTCTCCCCGGCGGCGCAAGGCGCGTCCTGAAGCGGAATCGGATGGGAAGGTCCGGCTTTCAGCCCGGGTCGGCCCCGATATACGGGATGCCGCTGAACAGGCCAGATATAAATTCGGCATGACTTTCTCCGCTCTGGTTGAGGAGTCCATTCGGGAGTATCTGGAATCCAAAGGATTTCGTATCTGATTTGCTCAGTGCGAAGTCAGGGTTTGTTCCGAAGCCTGGGGCGCCGGAGTGTCTTCCGGCGCTCTTCTTCCGTTGACCGACCGGTTGACCGCTTCCGGCGTCAGTTGTTCCGGGCGGCGGGTTTCCGGCCGAATGTAGTCCAGTATTTGATGCTGGTTCAGGTAGCGGGTGTTGATCTCCGGATTCAGTTCCTTTAGCGCGCTGATGGTTCTGTCCCGTCGTTCGTAGTCGTGCAGCGCCAGGGTTACCTGCCGGATTTTTCGGTCGTTCAACTGTTCCGCGGTAATCCCGGCAGAACGGGTCAGGTCCTGGGTGTTGGTCCGGCGCTGGGTGTGTAGCAGTACCGGCAGCTTCAGGCTGGCGGCGATGATGTAAAGCCGGACATCGTCGGTGATAATCGTCCAGTCCCGGTTTTTCAGGGCACGGGTGTTCAGCAGGTAAGGTTTTCTTCCGGGGATGCTGAAGGTGCGGGGCGGACTGGGCTGCAGTTGGTAGTCCCGGATCCGGTGCTGGCTTGCTACGCTGGTGATGTATCGGGCAGCTCCGGCGCTGTCCAGGTCGGCGATCGTGATTCTTCCGTTGAGTATGTCCACAGTCTGGGAATAGCTCTCGGTGAACAGTGGAGACAGCCCGATTTCTTCGTGGGTAATCCCCCGTTGGATTAGAAAGTCCATTAGCCCGTGTCCGGGTGCGAAACCGATGCCGGCTTTCGCGGCGTCGTCCGGCGGTACATGCAGTCGTGCCAGATATTCCATCGGCGGATAATGCAGTTTCAGCTGCCGGCGGTAGTAGATCATCGCGCGGGTCAGCAGCGCGGTGTTCTGGGGCCGGTGAATTTTGTCGGATTCGAAGATGCTCAGGTCCGGGTAGGGCGGTCGGTCCATTGTCGGCTTTTCGGTGGTCAGCAGAAGTTGTCTCGCGTCCTCCGCAGTTACCTGCCAAGTCATGGCGGCGAAGGCCGCCGGGTTGCCGGCAGAGTCGCAGGATTCACACCACCAGCGGCAGTTTTTCGTGTTGACGATCAGGGTCAGAGCGTTTTCCAGGTTCTCCGCCGGATGAAAGGGGCATAATCCCCGGAGCAGTCGGCGGTCTTTCGCCGCCGGCTTCAGTTGGCAGCCTATTTCCTCAGCAATCCGCATCATCTGGGCAAACTGTCGGTTTGTTGTCGTTCTTGTGTCAGGCATAGCCGTTCCTCGTCGGGTCAGCCTTAAATTTTCCGCGCCGGTGATTGGCGATAATTATTCTGCCCTTTTTTTGGCGGCGGGATTTTACGCTTGGAGGCGTGTGGGGATGCTGGAAAAATTGATTGGAAATGGCCGCAAGTCAATCCATGTGGTGAGGCTGGTGGCGCCCCAGGACGGGGGGGGGGGGGGGGGGGGGGGTCCCTGCTCCCGATGGAAAATCTGCTCAGGGGTATCCGCAGCGATCTCGATACCGTCGCGCTGGAACTTTATGCGGTCGACGGCGTGGTCCATTACGGACTGCGCACCTTCCGGGCGGACCGGGTGGTTGGCGCCCTCAGGGCCCATTTCCCTCAGGCCAGAATCGACCGGTGGGTTCAGGAGGATGATCCGGGAAATCATCAGGACTGGATGTGGCTGGATGAGGATGAATATGCGCTGGTTCAGCCCCTATGGCTGAAACTGCCCAGTTATCTGCCTTTGCGGATTTTTGATGATCGGGCTATTGAGCAGTCCAAGCTGGATCCCCTCGCCGGACTGATCGGCGAACTGGCCGGGCGCACCAAGTCGCTGGGCAATACCGGGGACCGGTTGGGTATGCGGTTGATGATCCGCCCGGCGCCGGAGAACTGGGGCTCCCGCTGGCAGAATATGATGCAGGCCCGTAGGGACGGGGAGGATCGGGCGCAGCGCGCCGGCGGTCCCACTGAGCCTTCCGGTCCCAGTTTTACCACCATGGCGGTAATGGGCGGCTTGGGCGGCCTGGCTTTTCTGAACTGGACCCTCTGGCAGGCCGAAAATTATTTCGCGCTGGCCGGGTTGGATCTGGCCGTTGTCGGGGCGCTTCTCGCCGGAGTGTATTTTTACCGCAAGCATTTCGGCAAGCGAAAGCGTCCTTATCTGGATGAAGATTTGGTGGATGCCAAATTGAAGTCTCTGGCTTTCTGGTCTGAGATCCAGTTGGTGCGGATCTATCGGAATATGGGCGATGTGGATCAGGCCAGGGCTGACCTGGAACAGGTCGTGGAAAATCTGAGTTCCTTTGATGATCCGGCCGGCAACAGTTGGCATCCTGGCAAGATAAAAGAGTTCAATGGTCGGGACGTAATGGAGGGAACTTACAAGCGGCATCCCTTTGTCGGCGGCGGCCGGATCCTCGAGTGTCTGGGGCCGAAACGGGCCCAGCGCAGTGCGCTGTCAGCACGGGAAGCGGCTTCGCTCTGGCATCTACCTCTTGGAATGGATGAAATGGCATCCATGGAGCGCACCGCTTCAGCGGTGCTGGTTCCCTATCTGGCGGAACTCAGCTCCGGAGGGCACGATGCCGGGCCGCTGGTGGGCGTTGCCAACGGGGATGAAATCCGTATCCCGGAATCGGCAATACGGAAGCACGCCATAATTCTGGGCCGGTCCGGGGTTGGCAAGTCCACCATGATTAAACACATTATCTCTCACAAGCTTGAGCGAAAAGCCCGTGGGGAGGATCCCGATGCCATTGTAGTAGTTGACCCCCATGCTGACCTGGTGCGGGACATCTTGAAGTTGGTCCCGGAGGAAATTGCCGATAAGGTCCGGCTGCTGGACTTCGGACGGATGGACCGGGTGCCCGGCATTAACCTGGTCGACCCCAGTTTGTTCCGGGATCGGGACCGCTGTGTGGATACCATTATTGAGACGGTCAAACATCTGTGGGAACACTGGGGCGGACGGCTGGAAGACCTGCTGAAGCGCAGTCTGCTCATGGTCTACGAATATAATTCCCACCCTCAGACCCGGCCTGATGAAATGCTCACCATGCTGGATATTCTGGCGTTGCTGGATGAAGGCGTATTGGAGGGGCAGGGCCCTCAGGCACGGACTACCATGAGTCCGTTTCAGCGGGAAGTGCTCAGCCGGGTGCGGGATCCACGGCTGAAACAATGGTTCGACGCTTATCTGAACTGGCCCCGGGATACCCGGGCGGAAGCGGTCGGCCCGGTTTACAGCCGGGTCGGCGCGTATGCGGCGGATCAGCGCGCTTCGGTCATCATGGGACAGCGGGAGTCGACTATTACCCTCTCCAGTGTGCTGGAAGAGGGTCTGGTCTTGCTGGTTTCCACGGCTCGGGGGACGATCGGGGCCGGCCCTGCCGCTTTGATGGGCGGCACGATGGTCAGCTTGGTGGAATCGGCGCTCCGGGATCAGGAAAGCATCAGCTTCAGCCGGCGGCGGAAGTGTCTGCTGGTCTGCGACGAATTCCAGACGGTTACCGGGGCTAACTGGGAAGGTTTGTTGGCGGAAATCCGGAAGTATGGCTGTTCGCTGATGCTGGCCACTCAGTCGCTGGCCCGGCTGGATACGCCGGAGCGCAAGCTCAAGGCCGGTGTGCTAGGGAATGTGGGCTGTATCATTGGCTATCAGATGGCGGCGGAGGATGCCGAAATAATCTCGGCGGAGATGGACCGGGAACGGGTGCAGGAGCGTTACCTGGTGAATCTGCATCCGCATCATTGTTATGTGCGGATTAACTCGGAGGATAAGTGCTATCCGGCTTTCAGCATGCAGACATTGCCGCCGCCGGACGTAGTGCGGGGTTCGGATAAATCCGAAGTTGCCGTAATTAACGCTTCCCGCGCTTATACCGTCAGCTGGGAGGAGGCTAAGGAGAAAATGGATGCGGAGGTGCGGGAGCGGCTGGAATCGGGGAAGATCGGGGGCGGCAGCAATGGGCTGCTCAGTTCGGAAAGCGATGGCGCGGCGGCGGCCGGCGCCCCTGCCGGGGATGATCCCAATAATATGTTCGTGGCGGCAATGGGCAGCCGTTCCCCGGCTCACCGGAGCGCTAAAGCCGCTGAGTCGGCCAGTCCGGCCAAGTCGGTTAAATCGGCTAAATCAGATCGGTCGGCTAAATCTGCGAAGTCTCCGAAATCTTCAGGAGTTTCCGGCGCTGAGCCGGCGGCGGAGCCGGCCGCCGAGTCGGCCACGGTACGGTCGATGCGGGAACGCCAGAATCGGCGGGTAGAGTCGGGAGAGCTTAAAGGGGTTCGGGTTAATTCGCTGGAGGATTCGGCCTTTACGTCGGACGCGCTGAAGCAGATTGTTCAGCGGATCAACACGGATTCCGGGCTTAGGGAAGCGGTTGACCGGCGGGTAGGGAATCACGTCTCCCGAGAGCGCAAGAAGGTCCGGGAGACTGAAACGGAACGGATCAGGAATGAGGCGGAACGGGAGATGGAAGAACGTTTGGCTGGGGAGCGGGAAAAAATCAGGGCCGAAGAGGCGGCCAAAGCCCGGGCTGAACTGGCCGCTGCCGCTGCGCCAGCAGCCGGCCGGCCGGATCCGGAACGGATCCGCCGCATTGAGCGGGATTGATATGACTGCCGTCATCACCGATTACGAACTGATTACTCTGGAATCGGTCCGGGAGCTGTACCGCTGGGTAACCGAATGCCCCCTGGCATCGGTAGGCGACCTGCGGCAGATCAGCGGCCGGTCTTCCGGCTTCTGTTTCGAGTGGCTGCTGGCGATGGAGCGGGCCGGGTATCTGGTTTCAGTGCCTTTGGGCTGCAGCATGCGGCGGGTGCGCCGCTGGTATCTCAGCGAATCAGGACTGGCTTGGGGTAGTATGACCGGGCTGACCTGGCATGAGGAATGGCCCAGATGCAAGCTGCTGGATCGGCTGGTGCTGGTGGAATGGGCTTATCCGATGGCCTGCTCGGTGGACAATCTGGGCCATCTCACTCATTTTTCCTGGGTTGATAATCGCAGCTATGATGCCATTTTTCAGTACGAGGATGGCTGGGTTGCCATGTTGTGGTTTGGGTTGTTCCAGACGGAAACCATGCTGCGTTACCGGATGGAGCGGCTGCCGCAGGAATTCGCCAGTATGGGCGTTTTTGCCGACCGGCCCTGGCCGGGTCTGTTTATGTTTCTGGTTCCCGATGAATGGCAGCGCGAACTGGTTTATCGGGTAGCCCGGGATATGCATTTTGAGGATCGGGTTGCTGTCTGGTGTATTGCCGACGGTTCCAGGTACGGCGCGGCCGCGGCGATGCGCAGCCGGGGTCTGGTTCATCCCCGGGTTGAACTGAAAAGCACCGGCGGCTGGAACTGGGAACGGCGGCTGCAGCAGTCCTATATGTCCGGCAATGCCGGCAGCGCCATGACCCGGATTCTCGAAGTGGTCGGGGAGTGGCCGGATGTTTCATCCCAGGATCTGGCGGGAATGATGGGGCCGGGATATACCGGAGACCGGGTTACGCTGCTGGCCAGGAGTCTCCGGGAATGGGATCTGCTGGAAGTGCGGATGGATGGCCGTTTGCGGCGTTATCGCCTTTCCGGTCGGGGGCGGGATTGTCTGGCCCGCCGGGATCGGGTTCGCTACCGGGCTACTTCCGGGTTGTCCAGTGGGGGTTCCGGACGCAATATGGAAAGATTGTCCCGGCATGAGGCGGGAGTAATGTCCCTGTCCCGGGAGTTTATGGAACAGGGTCTCTCGGTGGCGGCCGGGTGGCGTTCCTGGGAACATCTGGCTGACGGCGGCATCGCCCCGGACGCAATGGTTTACCTGCCGGGCAGTCCGGCGGGCGGCAGCTGGCATTATATTGAGTACGAGCGGTCAGCCCGGGGCTATGCCCGGATCAGCCGGAAACTGGCCGGCTATGCTTACGATTTGCGGCAGGATCGCTGGCCGGTGCTGGTAGTCTGCTGGGATGAATCGGCGGAAAGTATTTTTGAGGGAGTCGCCGATGGGGAGGGTATCCGGATGATTATTACCACCATTGGCCGGCTGGCGGAGCATGGCGCGCTGGGCAATGACCGGTGCTGGCGCTATCGCGGCAGTTGGGTCCGACTGGGTTGATCCTGTTTATTGCCGTCCGGTTCTCCGGCGGTATTCCCACGGCTTTTCATCCCAGTGTCCCCAGACCCCGAGCCCGTGTTGCTCGGCGAGCATCTGAGCCTGTTTGAGGCATACGCTGTGTTGGTCGTAAGCTCGGTAGAAAGCATGGCCCCTGCTTACCAAGGTAAAATTGACCGGCATTTTCTGGCCGGCGTCGACTACTGCTACCGTTCTCCCGTGTAGATCCAGTCCGACCGGGTAAATGGTTACCCGGCTTAATGGAGGAGTCAGGTTTTCCAGCGCTTCTCTGGCAGCCGGGCCGTAAGTCTGACTCATTTCCGGGGCGTCGATACTCCACAGTCGGATGCGGAGCATTGCTCCCTGAGTCATTATTGCCAGAGTATCGCCGTCAATAACCCGGTTGATGGTGGCCTTGAAGGGGCGATGGTAGGCTGGCGCCAGCCGGTCCGCTTTGCAGCTTCTGAAGGGCTGGTCCCCGTCGAACTTCGGCGAGTTTTCGGTGGTTGGCGGGGGTTCGATAGTTTGCCGTTGTTCGGCGGCGCGGATGAATTGGTCCCGGGTCAGGGCGTCGGCGTGGATTGCCGGTTTCCCGTAGCGCGATTGGTACAGCTCGGCGCTGAGCGCGATCAGGATGATTAAGCCGGTGATGCCGGCCAGTACTGCTTTCCACATTGCTTTCCCCACTCTCTGCCGGTTGTCCGGGCAGTTTAGTAGTTTGGGCTGTTTTGGTCAAAAAGCGAACCCCCCGAAATGAATCGGGGGGCGCTTTTTATGCCCTGCAGCCAGGGGTTGCCGGCGTCTTTTTGGGAGACGCGGTTGAATCGGGGTGTCCGAGGGGGATCGTCAGGCTTGTTCCGGGTTGCACACCGTGGCTACCCACAGGTTTTCGGCCTGTTCCCAGTCCGGGTTCGGCTTGGAGCTTTCGATCCGGGGCATTGGGCCCTGGATTTTCAGCAGCAGCTTGATCGGGCCGGTCGGCTTATACCATGCGCCGCTCGGTTTCCGTCTCAGTTCCACCGGCTGGTAGTTGGAGGCGTCCCCTTTCAGTTCAGCGATCCGTTTCCTGCTTTCCGCATCGACCAGATAGTACCGGTCTTTTCTGACTCCATCCCGGGCATGGGCTACGAAGCATTCGGTTCCCGGTTCCAGTTCCACCGGAGTGGCGGTTCGGAGCAGTGCGGTAGGCAGTGATGGACCGGAGCGGTAATAGGGTTCCACTTCCGTCCAGGGGAGCCAGTGGGTGGCGTACATCTTGATCTCGTTCAGGGTTTTGCCGTCCCTTGGGGAAAAGCGTTTGATGTCCGACATTCCCAACTGGTTCCATAGTGCAATTATGTCGCCGGGCTTCAGGCCGGGCAGGACTTCCTGCGCGAGGTTATAGGCATCGAGCATTATGCTCTTTTCCTTTTCCCGCACCCTTTGGGTTAGCTGGTCCAGTTTGAATTTGCGCTGGTCCAGCGTCAGATCCGGGTCTTTCCGGATGCTGTTTTCATCCTTTTTGGCCTGGGACCAGAGGTTCTTGCGCCGTTCGAACGCGGGAGCGATCAGGTCCACCAGTTCCTGGCAGGGGGGTTCGAGGATCCGGTTCAGCGGTCCGTTCGCCAGCAGCTGCCTTCGTTTCAGGTTCTGCTGGAGGGTTGCGATGGCCTCGTTCATCGCCTGCCTGGTGGGCTGGTGGTGTTCCTGACAGCGGAGCCTTGGCCTGATTCCGGCGAAGGGGTCGTTGGTCTGACTCCGGTGCCGCTTTTCGATGGACCGGATAGATCTGCCGAATACGCAGGGGTCCATCGGTTTCCCGGCCTGAATTGCGTCCAGGATCTCCTGCTCCAGCGCTTCTGCGATGGGAGTGGGGTCCTTGCTGGCGTTCAGGGCCGAGTCAATTACGGCGTCCGAGGTGTTGAACTTGTGCTTGGCCGGGTCGTAGAGTCCGGCGTAGTCCAGGTTTGCCACCAGGTTGCACACCTGACCGAGTATCCCCGAGTTTTTGGTCATTTCCAGCAGACGGGTTACTACCAGGTTTTCGTCGTTGGTCCACTGGATCGGCTCTTCGAATTCCCGGGCTTTCAGGACGTCGGGGTATTGTGGAGCGCCGTCGTCCTGCATGCGATGGAGGCCAGGAAACTTGTGGGAACCGGTTTGCTGATAGAAGTGGTAGCCCACAGTTTGCAGTTTGGCGGCATCGGCGGGGTCCAGTTTAAGCACGAAGCCGTCGTCAATGCTGGCGGGCATTCTCCGGATCAGGACCTGGGGATGGCCTTCGGGACTGCGCAGGAATACCAGGGTCAGTTGGTCATCGCCGTCCGCGGTATCCAGCTCATAGAGATGGATTGCCATATCGTCAGGGTGGAATCCGATGGCTACCAGTTCATCCGGCTTGTTGAAATGCCAGATGAGCCTGGCGTAGTTGTGCTCCGGGAACGTTGCATTCCAGTAGGGCGGGTAAGCCAGCCAGACCTTTTCGCCGGATACCATGATGCCCGGCACGTTGGTTCTGACCGTTTTTCCGTCCGGCTGCTGAAGGTTGCGGATTTTCGCCTTGGTCGTGGATTTTCTCAGCCGCGACTGCCAGTTCTTCGATATGCCGCCGGCGGCCGTACCGGTTACCGACGGGTTCGCGAAGGGACTTTGGCCGCTGCTTTTGTACTCAGCGATGATCCGTCCGAAATCTTCATCCGTGAAGGTGATGCGCTGGTTCGAGTCTTCCCAATCGTCGTTGGTCCGGTGTTCAATCCGGTTTTGTTCCAGTTCGTCGGTCAGATCCTCTTGCAGCGCTTTGCGCCAGGCTTCCAGGTCCGCGCGTTCTGCGATTACCTGCGCCTGTTCGGCTATTTCCTCGTAGGAAATGAAGCGATGGAGCAATTCCGAATGGTTCAGGGGTTCGAGATACACGTACCGCTTGTTCGGCTTGTGCCGTTTGGGCATCAGCTTGCCAATGGTGAACTTTGTGCTGAGTACCTGGTGGTTGATGCTTTCCCGGTCGATCACCATGTCCACATCGGGATAGGGAAACTGATGGTCCGGGATCAGAGGGAACAGGCCTTTGCCGGCGTAGTCCGCGCCCAGAAAGACCGGTTGGATTGCGATGATGTCTCCTCCGGTTTCTGCCTGGGCTGCGCGGATCATCTTCATCCCGGTGGAGTACCGGATGAAGCCGCTGCCATCCCCTGCGTTGCGCTCCGATTGGTTGCTTTTCAGGGTCAGGTTCAGCGAACCGAGTTTCAGATTGGGCCACCAGGAGGGTTCCGGCGTGAACCAGGCGCCCTGGGACCGGGTGGCGACGCGGAGCCGCTTGGCGATTTTGCCGGGATCCGCCTCAGGGTTGAAGACCAGTCCACTGACGGATTCCTGCCGATGTTTCGGATTGGGGAACTGAGGCAGGTACGGGATTTCGGTGTATTCCGCCACGAAGAGGGTCAACCGGCTGTTGGCGGTGGCCTTGTAGATCCGATAGTTGAGCAGGTTCAGGAAGGAATCAATGCATTCGCTCATTTCCTGATGTTTCTGCTCGGTTGATTCGTCCATTCCGGGAAGGAACCAGGTCATGATTGCCGGGTAGTTCAGTCCCAGAAAGTCGGCTTCATCGAACCAGTTGGAACGGGTGTTGTTCGGGAGGATCGCCGACCGGGTGAATTCGTACTCCCTGGTGCAGAAACTGGCTAGGCCGTGATTAGCCATGGCGTCCCGAAGTCGTGCGTTGACCCGCTGCTGCGTGTTTTCCGTTTCCCGATGGAAGATCGTGGCGTGCTGCAGCATATGGTCGGCGCAGGCGCGGAATCCCGGGTCGCTTTCGCAGTGGGTGCACCGGTACTTCTTGCCATTCTGACACTCGGGGCAGCTTAGGTTCAGGAGCGTCAGATAGCTGTTGCGTTCCTTCAGAAGTTCCTGTGCCGCTGGGGACAGGTTTTCCTGGAACAGGCTTTGTTCCGAGAGCATAGGTCCTCCTCAGACTCACCAGGGCCTTGATGTCCTGCTGCGAGCTTTTTCAATTTACGGATCGCTCTGGAGATAGACAGCAATGCCCTGCACACCATCAAACCGGTCAGGGTTCGATGGTGGTTCACTATTCGGTTGTTAAAGTGCAGGGCTTAAAAGGGTAGTCGCCGGTGGTATAAAACTACCGGCGACTTTTTGTGTGGAGCACGATTGTGGATGGCTGAGTCCACCATCGCTTTGGTTTGGGTTTAGAAGTCTTCGTCGTCCAGGTCAACCGGGGGTTCCTGGGACTCCGGAGCTTCCTCATTGCTGACTTCGGGGCGGGCAAGGCGTTCCCAGTCGAACAGTTCGTAGAGATCGCCCCGGGGGATGCAAACGGTCGTCGGTACTACCATGAGCACGGTCCGATCGTCGTTTTCCCCTTCGATGGTGAACTTGTAGAGCTTCCGGGGGATAACTCTGACTGCACCTTCGAACGCGCCTTTAGCGAGATCTTTCTCGTTGTTGCGGCGTTCCAGTTCAAAGAAAATCGCCCGGTCCAGTGATTGGACCGGGCGATTGGGGTTACTTTTGCTTCCACTGCCACAGGGCCCACACTAGTACAAGAGTGCTTGCCCCCATAATGGCCAGTAGAGTAACGTCAATAACGTCCATTTGGCACCTCCAATATATCCAAACGGCTTGAGCTGAACTTTGCTACTGAGTGCTTGAGTAATTGGCCTGGGCTTATGCATTCATAACCCGAACCTAATACTAGCAGGCTTTAGTCTTAGCCAGACCTTCATATCAGCCAGCAGCTACTTTGCCCGATGATGGCTCAGTTGAGCTTCCCAGTACTCTTCTTCGGTCAAGGGACTGGAGGTCATTCTGACTTCCACTCCGAACCTCTTGCTGGCTTCCCCCTTTCGGACAGCCTGCTTGGCTCCCACTAAACGGCTTTCCTGACCCCGGTTTATGGGAATCTGGGGCACCATGAACAGGGTCGTCGCGGCGCTGGTATTACCCCGTCCCTGCTTGGTCAGCTGCGCGTTCCCCATGCCAGACACGTAGGTCATGTACTCGGTCTGGTTGGCGTAGCAGGTCATCGCATTCACAAAGATCGTCTGCGGCGCATTGGCGCTGACGTCCTGGGGCTGCGACACATTTACCACACCGTGCCTGCCGCGAATCATGCCGGTGAGCCGGTGAGCTTCTGCGCTTCCTCCTTCCCCACAGCGGCCTCAATGGTAGCGGCGATGCGGTTCAGGGACTGGACGGCCAGATCGACGTTGGGGGTGCGCTGGGTGTACCGGCTATTGGGCCGAGAGTTGTTCGTGGTCATGGTACTAATACCTCCTCGTTATTTAAGGAAACTTTTGTGTGATTTATCGGGAGATCTCGTTCTTCCGGTCGCTTACAGCCATTACGGTCGGTTGATTGAGAGTCTCTTGATACAACTTGAGTTTATCCCCCGGTGGGGGAATGGGGCAAAGCGGTTTACGCCTCGCGGGCGATTTTCGGCGCTGCTTCATTGACTGCTCCTATGAGAATAGGCGGTTGAATTTGTTTCTTGAAACCGCTTTTTCGCGGCCGGTTCAGCCCCGTTGCCGGGGTCTTTTCCCCGGGAGTTGACAGGTTTTTTCTTCGGTGGTATCCTTAAAGCGTATGGAGCATGTGGTCGTTGCTGGTATCCATACTTTTGTGTGATGGGGCCTCGGCGAAAGTCGGGGCCTTTTTTTCCGGGGTTGACGGGAACTCCCTCGTTCTGCCAGCCTTTACCGGCAGGGAATCGTTTTTTCTGGGTGTTCCCTTAATGGTTGTGGAACGCTGGCCCCGGATTGCTCCGGGGCCTTCGTTTGTTTTGGACCTTTTGCCTCTGGCCGGCCCCGGCCATGCGGGAGAGGAAGGCCGGGGCCCTTTTCCCGGCAGTGGGACGTTTCCTGCTCCTGCAGCAGGGAATGATTGATTCGCGCATGCCGCAGGAAAAAGCTCCGGCCGTTTTTTTACGCCGGAGCTTTTTCCTCTGGGCCGGTCCTGCTGCCGGCGCCTGGGCGCGTCCCTTTCACCAGGCGGGGCTGTGTTTACGTCCGGAGGCTTTCCGAATCCATTGCCTGGGTGAGGTATTTCATCCGGTCGATCTTCCGGAGTTCTACGTCCGGGTCCAGTCGGGCGTTCGGGTCCTGGTATCTGTTGGTTTCCAGTTCCTTTTCCGCTACCTGATAGGGCAGGCTGCCGATGGCGCCGGCTTCGTGGAGCGTTTTCAGTTCAGTCTGAATTTGTTCCCAGTCGATTTCCCGGAACGGGTTTTCCAGTTCCGACCGGATGCTGGCGTAGGCTGATTGCTGGGCGTTATCGTTCCGGTCAATCGTGATGTAGCCTTGGTTCTGTTCCATCCGGTCCAGGAATTCGGCGATGTTCCGTCGGGTGTGGTAGATGGTCTCGGCCGTTTCGTAGGTTCCGGTATCGTTCAGGCTACCGATTTCCTGCTGGGTGATGGCGTATGCGCCGACGTAGGAAGTCCAGGCGTTTCTGTTTTGCGTCGCCGCATCATGTATGTTGTCATCGTTCATTGACTCGAGTATGGGTCTTTGAACCCGAGCAGTTTCTTGGCCTCAATGAAGAGTTCCCGCTGCTCATTGCTGGATTCCTTGATTTGTCGGGCCAGGTCATAATCCTAGGCATATCCATCCCGGCGCGTGTCGGGGTCCAGCAGATATTCCAGCTGTGATTCGTTCTGTTCGTTGACTGACAGTTCCAGCTGGCGCATGGCATATTCGGATATTTGTTTGTTGCCGGTCATTTCCTGCAGCCGGCCGGTCAGATCGGCGCTGTCCCTGCTTCCGTTCAGAGTGTCCTGGTACAGGGTCAGGATTTCGGTTTTCTCCTCATCGGACCGGTATTCGATTACCGGGATTTCTCCGGCCAGATTGTTGATGAAGTCGGCTGCCTGTTCTTCCAGGGCAGTCTTTTTCCTGCGCCATTCGGCGAAACTGAGGTCGGTTTTCTCCGCCAGTTTGCCTGTTTCGGCGGAAAGGAGTTCCTGCTGGCGGTCGGCCAAGTCCAGTTTGGCCTGCTCGGTGTCGGAAAGGTTTTCGCTTTCCGCCTTTTTTGCAGGTATTCGACCATTCCGATTTGGATGCTGGTCTGCGCGGTAACGGCGCCGGCGTAGTTGGTCAGCGCGTTGGGGTCCGTCCCGTCCTGCAGTTTCCAGTAGAGGTCGTCCTCGGGCCGGGTAAGATACTGGATGGCTTCGATTTTCCGGTCGATGGATTCGTACTGTTCGGTTTTTTTCGATGCAGGATTCCCGGTTTTTTGATGTCGGCGAACTCTTCGCCGGCCTGGGCCAGCAGTAGTCTGGCGGCCTGGAGCTGGTGTTCCGGCAGGGCTTCCTCATCCAGGTTGTCCAGTCTTTCCTGCATCCGGTTCAGGTAATCCCGGTGTTCCTAGTAGCCTTTGCCCGTCGGGGATTCCAGGATTTCTCCGTTTTTGATAAATCCGTTGTTTGCCGCGATTCTGTCGCTGAGTTCCTGCTCAAGGATGTCCATTTCATCCTCGAGTTTCTTGAGTTCCGTTGCTTCGGTCAGTTCCTTTTCCTTGTCTTTGCGTATGTCCTCCCACGCGTAGAGCAGCTGTTCGTTGGCTTTCTGATGCATGCCTTGTACCTGGAAGGATACTTTCTTTGGATCTTTTAATAATTCGTCTTCAAGTATATGCTCCGCCTTTTTTTCGGGTTTGCCGGTCAGGTTTTCCTTTTCCGGCTCAGTAGCCCAGTCAGGCGTCCAGGCGTCCCCGGGACATCCCCGTACCTACGGGGCAACCTCACACACACGCTTTGCGGTGCGCGGTAGCGTTGTCCATCCCGGGCGGCTGAGCGCGGAGGGTCGGGCCTTCTCTGAGTTCCTGATTGAGAAGGCGCTGCCTTCCTACCGGGAGGCAGCAGGGGCCGTCCTCCTGGTTCCAGACGTCCACGTAAGGGGCGAGGTTGACCAGCCGCCGCGGAGGTTGAAGTAGCCGATGCAGAAGTCGGCCCGGTTGGAGATGGACAGGGTTTCTTGAAGGGCGGGGGCCAGCGTGGCGCTAGCGGTGAGGTTGTCGAAGATTCTGGGCAATGTCGTCTCCCGTGCGGAACAGGCGTCGCAAGCCGTTGACGTAGCGCCTGCGGCCCTCGATGAAGTCCTATTGATTGCGCTTGATCGGATCTTCCCTCTTCAAGGCACGTTGCTTTTGGTGAGGCAACCTCTGCGGCGTAGCGCTTACGCAACTGCCTGATTTGCAAGGTCTTTGCGCCAGGCCGGGTTGCTGTGCGCCGGCGCCATGCGAGGCTTGTTCCAGTAGTAGCTTTTGCATTTGGGGCATACCTTCAGTTCCTCGGGCGCGTGCAGGCTGTTGGCCAGCCAGCGGCGCCCGCACCGCCCACATAGGTATCCGTACATCTTGCAGTACGCCATGAATTGGCGATGGCTTGCTGGAAGGTTTCGCCCTGGCTGACACAGCCGGTGGGGCTGGGGCACTCAGCAACTCAATATCCGTTTTCGCCTGGATGGATAATCACCTGTCGCATGATGATAGTTTCCTTTTGCGGGTAGTCGTACGGTTATGAAGGATATGGATATAGTGATCGCGATGGGATCCGATGCTGTACTTGCAGCAGGAGTTACACCGTCGGAGGGAGCAGGGGGTAGTGCCGGCTTCGTTGGGGGTTTCCGGGACAGAGGAGAGCGGGGCGTCTGGGGTTAACCGAATGGGTCAAGGGCCTGGCCGATATTGTGGGGGGGATCCTCTAACCGGAGCGATCTCCCTCGTCTTCCATAAAACGCTTGACGATCCGAAGCATCAGGATTTCGTTTCGCCAAATAAGCGCAAGCGCCAACGCTATTGAGAAGGTTAGAACGATCAGCCACAGGCTCCACAGCAGGGCGTTCTTGCCGAGAAAGAAGCCGGCCAGGGACACTACCGAGGTGAAGAGACCGGCATATACGCAATGCATCAGGTAAGCCAGCACGTCGTTATGGTAGCCAGTGCGGAGGGCGAAGCGCAGCACCGTTGAGCCGCGCATGCCGAGGAGCATGTTGCGCTGGGTGGCGGCGAACCCGGCAACGACGACGCCTAAGGTCATCGTGCCGGCCGGCAGGTATTGGGGGATGGTGTCCAGGCCGCAGTAAAACACCGGCAAGGCTGCCGCGCCCGCTGCAAGCGCGGCCAGCAAAAAGGGAAACGCCTTTTCCATCCTGGCTGACGGCGGGTTTAGCATGGCCGAACATCGCCCGGTTTCATGCTTGCAGCATTTCCGACAGCCGTTCCCGGTCCGTCCACAGAATTGAGAGTTCTTTGAGCGGCGCTTGGGAATGTTCGGTCCACACGCTTTTTCGGTTGCCGCGGTCATCCAGAACCGCTACCGGACGCATATGCGAGGCTTTGGCAACAGTGTCGGAGAAGCGATAGGCCCAGCGTTCAGCCCACGAGTGCGCCGTCGGTTCTTTTGCTGCCGTAATTGGCTGAATCAGCAGGTTGCGGTCAGAGTTGACGTGGAACTTGAACCGGTGGAATTCAAGGATGCCCGGAACTCTGAAATCAACATCATAAATAACGCCGGATTGAATAATAAAGGATTCAACTTCGGTTTCGAACTGCACTCGCCCGGCGGAGCGCCGTACCTGGATGAGGGCGGACACTTCTAATACGGCCTGAATTAACCGGTGAACCGAGTCGCCGGCCAACTCGCCTTCGTCTTCAATTACCAGCGCGCTTTGGCTTAAAGAGGTTTGATGGCGGCGGGCGATGCTGCCGGCCTTATCCATAACCGATCTGGTTAAAGTCAGCCCGTTGACGTACAGATACCCCAAAGTATCGCCCATATCACTGAGCCGCGCCCGGCCGCCGGGCAGCAGCGCCAGCTCGAGTTCAATGGCCTCGCCGTCAGGCCGCAGGAAAGGGGTCAGCACATAGCAGCCATTATGCGCTTCCGGGGATGGCGCGGTTTCGAAATCTCCGGACAAAAAGGTCAGGTACTTTGCTGCCACGTCAGCGCATGGCGTCGAATTGGTCATCAGGGGCCTCCCTGATTGAAACGAGAGAACAAATCAGTCTGGTATGAGCCCCTCAGAGCGATACTGCATTCTTTCAGGAAGTCGAGCAACTCTTCGTTGGGGTTGCCAATGCGGATGTCATTCGGAACATACACGCGGTTATCTGCATAGGCATCGTCCCAAAAGTGCTTATGCGGCCCGAATACCCGCTCGCCGGTTTTAGGGTCAGTATGACGTTCATGGACGGTATATTTCCGGATTGGCGTGTTTTTATAGAGGAGTGCAAAACTGCGGTTTTTCCTGCCCACGTAGCCGCGCAGACTGAGGGGTTCGCCCGATTCCTCAGCAAGTACGATAGTCTCCAGCCGGTAGCCGTCGCGCTGAAACTGCCAGGCCAGATTGGCGGCGATCACTTTGGGCTCCGCAAGTATGGCCTCTGCTTCCGCTCTCGTAACCATTGCTACCAACTATTGGGGGCATCATAATGCCGTAATCCGGGGTGAAGTGTCAACTTTCCCACACCCGCCCAACCGCTGCCGCAATCCGGCCCTCCATCCGTTCTATCACCGCCCGCGCCCCGTCAATCACCCGCTGGTAGCCCTCAATCTCCGCCACCAGCTCACGCTGCACCTCCAGCGGCGGCAGGGGGATTTGGATGGCGCCGATTTCCGTTAGCCGCAGGGATGGGTAGGCTTGATCGGGGGTAATATCACGGGCATCAACCAAGCACAGAAGGTTATAGACGTATTTCGGCAGAGCTTTCTGCTCATCACAAACGATACCAGCCAAATGGCTTGATACATAAGCAGGTTCTCCCATGACAACGCGATGGTTCAGAAAGGTTGACGCCCCACTCTTGGGGAACAAAATTGTGCCAGTCGGAAACAGGCGCAATCGCTTTTCATCTACTGCTTGTTGATTCAACTTATCCTTTGGGCCGACGAAATTATCCGAGCGATGAACTATCCCTACATCGGCTGTTCGTATGAATGGGAATTCACCGTCCCGAAAGTAGTCCTCGCCTTGCGGCGCAGAATTGCCGGCAACGATTTCTGCTACCGTATCAAGCCTCCTGTAAGGAAACTGCGAATCCTGCCGCCCGTTCTCCCGATACCGTTCCCCGCTCAGGTTATAATCCCCGCCTTCGGCAATCCGCTCTTTTGCCGCCACCAGCCCGGTCGCCGGCGCGAAGTCGTCAACCGGTTCGCCGGCCTGCAAACGCCGCAGGTATTCGGCCAGTTCCGCCTGCACTGCCGGCAGGTCGCTGCGGTCGATGGGGCGGCGCTGGGCGCCCAGGTCGTAGCCGTCGTTCGCCACCTTGAAGAAGGCTATTCCGGCTGCTTTCGGCGCCAGCGCCTGGTCCAGTATCAGGATTGACGTCTTGACGCTGCTGTACGGGTTGAACACGCCGGCGGGGAGCGAGATGACCGCTACCAAGCTTTCATCCAACAGCATGCGCCGCAGCTGCCGGTAGGCGTTCTGGCTCTGGAAGATGATGCCTTCCGGAACGATGATGCCGGCCCGCCCATGCTCGTTCAGGTGCGCTGCGATGTAGTCCACAAACAGGACTTCCGACCGTTTCGCCGAGACGCGGAACCGGCGGTGCGGCCGGATACCGCCCTTCGGCGTCATAAACGGAGGGTTGGCCAGCATAACGTCAGCGTACTCGTTCCAGTGGTCGGTGCTGGTCAGCGTATCGTAGTTGGCGATGCGGGGGTTCTTGCTCCGGGTATGCAGGTACATATTGGCCGTAGCCAGCTTGGTCATCTCGGGCGAAATGTCGTAACCCTTCAGGTTATCGGCCAGCTGCGTCAGGTCCGGGACGGACAGGGTGGTTCCGCCGCCGGGCAGCGCATGCCGGCGCTTGATGTGCTGCCAGGCCGATACCAGGAACCCGGCGGTGCCGCAGGCCGGGTCGATGATTACCTCGTGCTTTTGCGGGTTGACGATGTTCACGATGAAGTCGATGATGTGCCGCGGCGTGCGGAACTGCCCGGCGTCGGCCTGCGCTTCGGCAATCTTCAGCAGGTATTCGTAGGCGTGGCCCAGCTTTTCGCTGTCGTCGTACTCCATGCGATTTATGATATTCAGGAACAATGCCAAGGTGCGGTGGTCGCCGTAGGGAACCACGGCATCCCGGAAAATTTCACGGAACACGGCCGGCATGGCAGCCGCTTGCTGCAGGGCGTTGAGCCCGGCGCGGTAAAGCTGGCTGCGCTGGGTATCGTCCAGCCGCCGGCTCATTATCTTATCCCAGCCGTACTTTTCCAGGCTGCCGTTGAAGTAATGGCGCTCGCCGCCGAGTTCCACCGCCTGCTGATCGTCGTCGCTCATGAACTTGTAAGTCAGCGCCAGCGTAATCTGCTGGCACTGCATCATCGGGACCGGTATCTGGCCCACCAGGGTATTCCGGGCGTCGTCGATGATTTTTCTGGTGTCGTTATTCAGCATCGGTCGTAAATCCTTTGCGTGTTTCCAGGGGGGGCAGGTCGTTCAGGTTTTTGATGTATTCCGGAATTGCCTTTCGATGTTCGTCCGGCACCTGCCGGTACTGCCTGACGGTAATCGGGCCGCCGAGGGCGGCGTAGTCCTGGCGGTCAATGGCGCGGCGGGTTGCCGCGTCGGTTCGGTACGCTTCAAACAGCCGTTTTGCGTTTTCGCGGGCGTCCGGGTCCGGTATTGGATGCAGCTCCAGGTAACGCTCGAATTCGGCGGCGAGGGCCAGGTTATAGGCTTCGCGCCGCTCCAGTATCCCGCTGCGGTCGGTAATGGTTCCGTCGGCTGCCATGGATAGTTCTTCAATGGACTCGGTATGGTCGCTGCCGTACCGGATATACGGCGGGCGGACGATGGTAGTTTCCCGTTCTCCCAGGCTGCCGCTGCCGCTGCCGGGCGCCTTCAGCAGCGCCTGGTCATACAGGCGGCCTTCGCCGAAGTATTCGCATACCCCGAAGTAGTCGATGATGCGGAACTGCGCTTTGGGGCGTGGGCCAACCCGGCTTCTGACCAGGTGGTCGGTAAAGTTCTCGGCGAAATCGTACCGGCGGGTGCCGCGCCCCTTCATCTGGATGTAGTCCACAGGCGATTTGACTGGCCGGCAGAAGCCCAGGTTCAGCAGGTCGGGGCAGTCGTACCCGGTGGTCATCATGGCAACGGTTACGCACACCCGCGTTTTGCTGGTTCGGTAGCCGGCAATAGTTGTATCGGCCCCATTCAAGCCGTTCTGGTTGGCGAAAGCCCGCCCCATATCGGTGGCGCGATCCACATCGTGGGTAATCTGCACGGCAAAGTCGGAACGGTATTTGCCCGGCCACCTCGTCTCGGCGGCCCGGTTAAGCTCATTGGCCAGTTGGGCCGCCTGCGCCCGGTTCACGCAGTAAATGATGCCCTTGCCGATGATGTCCGTTTCCGGTTCGCGCAGCGCAAGTTCGATGTACCGCTCCGCAAACTCCCGGTTGGTATCCGGAGACAGGAACAGGCGCCCGTAGTCCTTCTCGTGAAATTCCAGGCTTATATCCTCGCCGGTTTCGTAATCCTCCACCGTTGCCTGGAACCCTTCCTCAGACATCAGCTGCGCGGTTACTTCAGTTCGGACGTCAAGACCGTGCGGCATTACCAGGTAGCCATCGTCCGCTGCTTGCTGCAGGGTGTACTCGAAGGTAGGCTCCCCCGGCGTCAGGCCGAAAGCGTAATAGGTATCGCGCAGGGTCTTCGCCTCCCGCCCGGCGGCGGTCGTCTCGTCGTCCGGCCCCCCGGCGGTTACGTACCGCCTGGGGGTAGCCGTCAACCCTACCTTGTCGCAGTTGAAAGCCTCGAACACATCCCGATGCCTGGGGCCGCTGATGCTGCGGTGGGCTTCGTCGGAGACAATCAGCTGGAACCATTCAGGGGCAATCGGTTCACCGTGCCTGGCGGCGGCGTTGATTGCCTGCACGGTAGCGACCAGGATCGGCGCTGACCAGTCCTCATCCCGGTCGCGGTATCCAGCCACCCGGTACTGGCCGGCCAGCGCCCGATCCAGGTCGCTTACCGCCTGCTGGTAGAGCTCATCGCGGTCAACCAGGAACAGGATGTTTTTGGCGATGCCGGCTTGCAGATAGAGCCGGCAGATTGCGGCGGCGACGGTAGTCTTGCCGGTTCCGGTTGCCATTTCCAGCAGGAACCCGGAGCGTCCTGACCTGGCAGATGCTTGAACTGCTTTGACGGCGGCTGTTTGGTAGTACCGCATAGTCCGCGTCCGCAGGAAGTTTTCGTCCACCGGCGTGTTCCAGAGTTCGGCCCTACTCTGGCGAGTCCGGTGTCGGATTTGCTCCAGTTCGTCCGGCCCGGGGAGCGTCGGCACGCGTAACGGGTTTCCGGAGTCGATGATCCAGTGGTAATGGAGCTGGCCGTTGGACAGGAATACGTGCTTGACATTGACACTGTCGGCGTAGTCGCGAGCCTGCTCTTTGCCGGACAACGCCGGAGTGCTGGCGGGTTTGGCTTCCAGCACTGCTGCGGTTTGTCCGTTGCGGTCGAACAAGAGGTAGTCAGCAAACCCGGCGCTGGACGGGCGATTGGCTCTTGCTTCTTCGCGGTAATTCCAGCCGGATTCTTGTAACAGGCGGTCAATGCGGCGTCGCGCTTCTTGCTCAGGCGTCATGGTACTCCAGTGCGATTAGGCCGTTATTGAGGGTGACCGTGTTTCATGACCGGTTTCACGCGCCGGCAAGGCCGGTTCCGCCCGGGCGCTCGATCGGCTTTTGCGAAGGGGGTAGTGATTTGATTTTGGCGATCGACACGCTGATACTGACCACCGTAACGCAGCAGTGGAAAGCGCTGACCTTTCAGCAGGTTCCTTTCAGTCGTGGAACCTGCGGAGTTAACTCTGTGGGGCTGGCCAGCATGTTTCCGTTAGGCATTGTATCAAGTTTGCTAATCTGCGCAACACGGCTTCAGCTGTGCAGATCAAGGACAGGGCTTATGCCGTTCGGCCTCCCGGTTGGCTGCGGGGCCTGGAGCGATGCCGGGTGTAGTAGCGTCTCATACTGCGGCTCAATTTTCAGGAAGTTCGGGATCATCATTAAGTCCGGATGATGGTTCCTCTGGTTCTTCCGGATCAGGTCGATAGCGCTCCGCCGCTACAAGGGCTTTGCCCAGGGCGTCATCGGTGCTGTCCACTAGCTGCCAAAACCTGTTGGGAATACTAGGGGCAAGGTGCCATTTGGGGTGACCTTATATTGCAATTCTCATCCGTCTTTTCGTGCAGGTGCAGATAATTGCATAACTCGGACGGAAAAACCAACTTCGGTGTCGTTCATGTCAAGGACAGCATATCTGCCATTTCCTGATATAATCCCTCCCACCAGGATGTCTGTTCACTAGTTGGCGCAGGCAATTTTTGATTGCCCTACGGTAGGCAGGTAGGTATGGCACGCGCGGATCTGATCTTGGCATTGGTGAAGGCTGGCTCCAGTGGAGACCAAGTTCAATTTCGCAAGGTCGTGGAAGCCTTGGCAGCTGATGAGCGCGCCAAGCAGCACACGGTTCTGGCCAACCGTATCCTGGGCAACTTCTCTATCAATAAGAACGGGAATGGATTGCAAAGATCCTCTGGAGTAGGTCAAAAAGAACCATCAGCAGGCGATCTCGTTTTGGAAATGGCCCCATCCCGGAGGTTGAAGGAGCTTATACTGCCTCAAGCAGTTGAAACTGCTGTCGCGGATCTGGTGGAGGAGCAGTTACGGGCTGATCTGCTGCGTTCTTACAACATCGAACCGCGCCATCGCATTCTACTTACGGGCCCTCCTGGAAACGGCAAAACCTCGTTAGCAGAAGCACTGGCCGACGCTATGAGCATTCCCTTAGTAGTGGTGCGATATGAAGCGGTGATTGGCAGCTACCTTGGAGAAACGGCACAACGCATTTCGCAGGTTTTCGACTACGCGCGTTCGCGACAGTGCGTACTCTTTTTCGACGAGTTCGACACAGTGGCTAAAGAGAGGGGGGATACTAACGAGACTGGCGAAATCAAGCGGGTCGTGAGTTCTTTGCTGTTGCAAGTGGACGCCCTGCCCAGCTACGTGGTAGCGGTGACGGCCAGCAATCATCCCGAATTGCTGGACAGGGCAGTCTGGCGACGTTTTCAAATGCGCCTCGAATTACCTATGCCTGGACAGGAGCACATTACGCAATGGTTGCGCCGATTTGAGGAGCGCACCGGCTACGAGATTGGCTATTCGGCTGAGTGTCTGGCGACCCAACTGGTGGGGCTGAGTTTTGCCGAAGTTGAGGAATTCGGGTTGGATTTGGTGCGCCGAGCTGTGCTGAGTCAGCCGAGTGTTGATCTCCGCCAGATAGTTCGTGACCGGTTGTGCCAGCTTAGTGCTCATGCTCGTAGCAAGGTGAGTTAGCTAATATGGCCGAGTATCCCCTACTGTTTTTCCCTGATGCCGTGGCTGGATCACGCGAGCGTCGCCGAAGTGGGGGCAATTCACGCATTAATTTCCCGGATCCGAGACGGCAAGGGGATAGGCTGATTCCTCAATTCCAAAACCTTGTCTCTGTCATAAGACAACGGAACATGGAACTTCGAGACAACGCAGTTGGCATTCTCCCTGATCAGGTCTTGGTTCTGGAGACTGCAGGGACCGTGGAGAATTTCGTCAACGCGGTCCGTAAGATAAACGGGCTGAGCTGGCTGGCGGAATCTGAATTGACGGACATCGAGCCGGATGAGGATTTTTATGAAGTGGGCGACGAGGGCGAGATGCGTCCATACTCTGGCAGACTGTTTTTGGTAATGACCAATGCTAATGCATTGGATAGTTTGAGATTGCGCTTCAACGAGTTCCAGCAAAATCCCGACGCAAGTTTTCCGCGCGGATTAGCTCCTCTGAAACGGGTTTTTCAGCAACTGCGGGCTATGCGCTTTTGGGGCCCGGACGATCGCATTAATGAAACCGGTCTGTGGGAAGACTGGCAAATGCGGCTACAGTACTCGGATGTCACCGATTTGCTTCCGTTCGAGACTGAGTTGTGGTTCAAGAATACAGCCAGCCAGCGTAGACAAGCAGAATCCAGATTTGTCGAATTGGTAGAGTCATTGGGTGGCGAAATATCTCGAAGGTCCGTCATTTCTGAGATTAGCTATCATGGTTTGCTAGGCCGTATTCCGGCGGCTCATGTCTTAAGATTGGGAGAACGCGGGGATAGTCAACTGATCCTTTGTGAAGATGTGATGTTTTTGCGACCGTCAGGCCAATGGGCGGCCCCGTACATCGACGAATTAGCCGAACTGGATAGTTTGCCTCTCTCTGATGTCAGTAGTGGTGAATTTGGACCACCTGTGATCGCTTTGCTTGATGGGTTACCTTTGGTTAGTCATAAGTTGCTGGATGGACGTTTGATGCTTGATGACCCAGATGGGTACGATGGGTACTACCAAGCCAACGAACGCCAACACGGTACAGGTATGGCTTCCCTTATCTGCCATGGCGATTTGGATGCCAAATCTGGATCGCTAGCGCGTAGGTTGTACGCAAGGCCGATAATGCGGCCTAACACGGGAGTTCCTGGTCAGCCGAGGAATGAGGTGATACCCGACGAGGAGCTTCCGGTAGATTTAGTACACCGTGCGGTCCGCCGATTGTTCGACGGAGACGGAGAAGAGCCGGCAGTGGCTCCCAGCATACGGGTTATAAACCTGTCAGTCTGTGACCGTCGTCGCCCTTTTTTCCGCGACATGAGCCCCATGGCACGCCTATTGGATTGGCTATCGGTCAAGTACCAAGTGCTTTTTCTGGTCAGCGCAGGGAATCACGACCAAGATATCGAGCTGGCTATTCCTCGTGGTGAACTGAGTGGATTGGACCAAGGTGCACGGGAGACCGTGTTGTTGAATGCACTGGTTGCCGACGCTAGAAACCGCACTCTGCTTTCTCCCGCCGAAACACTCAACGGATTGACGATTGGAGCAGCCCATGTTGATTGCTCTACTCTCCCCAATTTCTACCGCTGGATTGACCCTTTCACACAAGGATGGTTCCCCAGCGTGGTGAGTGCACAAGGACCAGGGTATCGTAGGTCAGTTAAGCCTGATATTTTGTTGCCTGGTGGACGGCAGTCGTTGTCCGAGAAGCTTGGTACCACTCATAAAAACGAGGTATTGCAATTAACTCAAGGAAGGGCCGCACCGGGGCATAGAGTTGCTTGGCCCGGAGAGCAGGGCAGTTTGGAATCAACCCTTTATACGCAAGGCACTAGCAACGCGACAGCGTTGGCATCCCGCGCGGCAGAGCAGATTTACGATGTCCTGCAAGAATTGAGATTGCAATCAGGTTCGTTCCCCAATCAGCACTTCGACACCGTTCTGCTGAAAACTCTCTTGGTGCACGGAGCACATTACGAGTTTGACCGTTACGTGCCGCTTCTGAATGGCCAATGGAATACCCGACAGAAAAAAGCCCTTGCGATGCGGTTGATTGGGTACGGGCCTGCTGAACCTGACCGGGTAATGATATGCACTGACCAGAGGGTAACTGTACTAGGGTGCGGGGAGATTGGTGCTGATGAAGCTCACATCTTCAGCCTGCCTGCTCCTCCGGTTCTTTCAGGGAGAGCTGACCTTCGGCGTATGATCTCTACTTTATCTTGGTTGTCACCCATTAACCTCGAACATCGCAATTACCGGCGTGCTCAACTCCAGTTTAAGGTAGGGCGTGAATTAGCCGATAAATCTGTCGGTGTCACCTACCCTGGGTCTCTTCGTGGAACAGTCCAGCACGAGGTTCTGGACGGGAACAAAGCTAAGGTCATCAATTAATATCCGTGTGGAATGTCGGGCTGACGCAGGGAGCTTTGATGATAAGATCCGCTACGCTTTGGCAATAACGCTGGAGTTGCCTGATAGTCTGGGTGTCCACATATACGACGAAATTCGAGACAGACTATTGATGAGGCTCCCTGTTCCAATTAATCCGTAATGGGGGCTAGGAATAGCACTCCTGCTTGTCAGTGTGATCGGTGTCGCCATCAATCAGCGACAGGTTTATTATCCCATTGGCGTACTATGCTTCGCTACTGCATGGTGCTACCGATTTCCTATGGCTGTGCATTAGCAATGATCCGCGGTTATATTCCCAGCGTAGTAACGCCTGTTTTAGCTGCTTGCCGGCTTGGGCAATTCACTCATTGTTCATCCAGAAACGTGGTTGCTACCAGGACTTCGCACCACTGGATGGCATCTTCTTCCATCTCGAATACATCCCAGATTTCCTGGCATATCTGATCAACTTTCCGGTACCCCGTAGCTATCCAGTAGAGGATGCTGCCATCTGACTCTAGCTTAACTTCTGCCCAGATCTCTACTGTGGTATTATCAGGCCCTTGTGCTAGCACCAAGCTTTTCTCACTGTGGCGGTGCCACATGAAGTTTCGTTCCTTCAAGGCCGCAGACGCTTGCTGTCCCGTTATTGCGATGTTCTCCGACCGGTCGATTTCCTTTTCGTTCTCGTCACGCAGTGTCAGGGTTATTCTGGTCGGCACCGGTGGCCATGTCTGTCTGAAGGTAGCGAGAGAAATGTCTTCAATGTTGTGCGTGTCCGGTGAAATTGGTTGGTACTCTTCATCAAAGTGGCTGATACTGTAGAGATAACTGGGATGATAGCAGTTATGCGCAGCTTTATCCCGTGGGCACTTCAGCAGCAGCACAGTCAGATCGTGGTAAGGGGACAGGTCATATGAGGCACTCAGGTACCGATTAGTGGCGATGATCACGATGACGTCAATGTTGTCGGGCCATTGTTCGGGCAACTCGCTGTACCATTGCGGTTCTACCGGGAAGCCCTGGGCTATGACAACAACCCAGTTTTTGTGGCCGACTCCTTGCTTCGCGATGACTTGCGATTTACTCTCTACAGCTTTCCTCACTTCGGCGTTGAAGCCTTCTTGAGTAATGGTAAGCAGTGGAGTAACGGTTAGCGCGACGGGAATGCCTTCATCGGCTTCTGGGTTTGGCAGGTAAATCACCCATTTGTGGCTTTCATCGTGTTCAGGAAGATTCTTCAAAGTTGCTCCGGGAATGTCCTGTGGAATCTTGCAGTCCAAGCAGTGCAGAATCCCACTTCCGTGAGGGGTAGGTGCTCTGCCTTTTTGAGACATTGCCACCAGGTCGTGAAGGCTGTGCCCCTTCGAATAGCGTGGCTGAATTGAGACAACTTCCAGGTTCGTGCTCTCCCCGTTTATCAATGCTCTACCGTCGGGAAACCGATCATTTTGTGGAACTTGCACCGGCTTGTATTCAAAGCCCCACTGGGGCATGGTGCGGTCCAGCACTTCCAATGCCACGGTTTCGTGATGGTGTTCATTGACGCTTTCGAGCCACAAGTAATTCAACCAGTATTCTTGAGTGAGACGGTGCATCGCCCGACCTTCATTTCCCAGTTTTCTGATGATCCGATGCCGGTAGTGTATTGGATACTCAGGGTACTTGGGATACTTCATCTGGTCTATGCTGGTTCGATGCACTTCAAAGAATCGGTCTTCGCTATAGCTGATCACGTTTCCGTTCGAAACACCTGCTCGGGTTTCCTTGAACGTATCGGCAAGCATCATTGCCTGGTGCACCAGATCCTGATCGTGCAGCACCGGGCGGACCTGGATGAGACGGTTTCCAAACCGGTGTATGGTCATCAGGGAGATGCTTTCCTTGCTTTCGACGTTTATGTAGGAGGTCACGTGATCCCAAGCATTCTCTACCAATCCCTGGGCGATTTGGCGTTCTTCGCCTTGTACTGTAGTAAGCAGGAGATAACACGATTTTTCTGCCAGAATTTTTAATGCTGAAGCGATAGTCGCTTCGTGGGCGGGGCTATCTGGACGGCGGGTTGCCGGATGGATGTCAGCTTCTTCAATGAGAATTGGGGTATAGTCTGGAACAACTCGAGCTAGATGCAATAACCTTCAGGGTTCTTCAAGTAATTTTCTGAGTACACATAGCCGATCAGGGCAGTTCCGTTATGGTAGAATGTATAACCTCGACGGGACAAATCGCTCCCTACCAGCACGGCATAGGTTGTGCGTCCGCTTTTCCTCTGGCCGGTTACTATAGTAATTTGAGGATGAGAGCCTTTCCCGTCCATTTTATTAGCCTCGTTGCCTTGTCAGCGTAATGTTGTGGAATAACCGGGGCAACTATTGCCGGGTGTTATCGGTCAAGTCTCTTCTTCCAATTTGCTCCGGACTTGAGTTTGGTTATGCGGAGGACAGCGAGTTCTTATTCTGATGCAACGGGATACGGGCTGGTCGCAGTGCTGACGTGGGGCCGGTGTCCACAGTGGCACCGCGGTTTCGGCAGCTTCAGGCTGCTTGGCACGGGGTTCTTCGGCAGCATCAGCAGTAATCAGGTTTCCCGGAGCCGCCGGATTTCCTCTTCCAGTTCCATTGCTCGGCGTTCCGCTGCAATTCGGGCTTGTTCCGCCTCAATGCGGCGCTGTTCTGCCTGTGTCCGGCCTTGCTCCGCCTCAATGCGGCGCTGCTCTGCCATTGCCAGGCTGATGATTGGCTGGTTGGTCTCCGGGTCATACCAGAGCAGCCGGCCCTGTTCCCACCTGAGAAACAGGTCAAGGACTTCGCTGTAACCCTGGTATATCCCTTCTGCCAGTTGGCGCACCGGCATCGGCTGATAGGCATCCCCGGCCAGCCGGTCGCCGGCCAGTTTGACCAGTCTGGGAGAATCCTCTTTGTCAAAGCGCCAGTATTCCCTGACCCCGAGTCGGGCATAGAACTCCCGCTTGATGGTGTTGTCCACCGCTCTGGTGGAGGGTGAGGCGATTTCCAGTACGAAGTCCGGCGGTTTTCCCTGTTCGGAAACGATATAGCCGTTGTTCCGTTCGTAGAGTTCCGGATCGGCATTGAAGGCAACCAGCAGGTCCGGGACCCGGTGGCCCGGGCCGGGCCCGCGGCGGTCCATTACCAGGTAACGTTCCGCTTTGACGACGGTTGATTCCGGGCTGCCCAGGTGGTATTTAAGAGCGTGCATGCTGCCGGTTTCGGCCAGATGTTCGGCGCTGGTCATATCTTCGGGCGCTTTCTCCGGTGGGTAGGGTAGCTGAATGGTTTGGGCTGTATTGATGTAGGGAAGGTTCATGGCAACCTCGGCGTTGTGGGTTGGGGCAATATGTTTTATTCCCGGTTTCAGATTCAGCTGTTTTATGCCACTGTCGGTCAGCATTGCCGGGTTTGGTCCATCCGGGGGTCGGGATGGTCAGGGGTGTTGGAATCGGCGCTGTGGGGCAATTTGCTGATAGACTGGCGTCCGTTTCAAGTTTGATTCCGGAGCCTTCCGCCTGGGGCCGTTTCGTCGGCCAGTCCCACCCGTGGTTGTCGGCGCGCATGCTGGGGGTCATCCGGTAAGTTGTCCATTGGGTATATTGTTGAGTATGTGCCGGTATTCGGTCAAGAGTAGTACGTCACTATGGGGGTCAGTTCCTTCGGCCAAAGCGGGCGCCCAATCGGCCGGCATCGTCCGGCGTAAAGAAGTGGCCGACCGCCGTGTTGATTTCTTCGATGATGAAAACGGCTGCGAGGGTTTGGAGCATTTCCCTTGCTTCCTGATCCGTAATGAGGCTTGCCTGCTGCGCAGCGGCAATGGCGCCGATGGCGCTGCGCCGGTTGACGTTGTGCAATTGCTGCCTGGGGCTGATGGACGACAGCAGGTTATGGTAGTTTTCGGTGGGCATTATTCACCTCTTTTGAGCCGGTAGTGGCAGCCGCTGGAAACCGGCAAATCTGCGCCGGACTGCTCTGGCCCGGTCAGGTTCTCTATCCGGGTCGGACTGGTAATCCTGGCAGAGATTGTACTCAATGCCCAGCCGGTAGGTAACCGTGGTTGCTCCGGTAAATTCGTCCATCTCCTGTTCGGTCAGGGACAGGATGACGTCAAAGGCGGAAACCGATTCGAGTTCGTGGTCGTGTCCGTGGACTTCCAGTTCGTATTGGTTATCCAGCAGATGATGCCAGATTTGATATTCCCAGGATTGTCCACAGCACTGGCAGACAACTGTGTGTCGGTCCGGGTTGTTCATTGTTCTTTCTCCGGTGAAGTTCGGTGGGTTGTTGATTATCCGGCGCGTTCAGCCTGATGATACCAAACCGGCTTTTCCGGGGTTTTCTTCGGACGCGGCGCCTTTGTTCGATCGGGGTGCCCGCCGTGGGGGGATTCGCTTTGGCGGGGCTGCCGGTTCCGGGTCCGGTGCGCGGACTTCACGCGGCAGTATCTCCAGTTGTGGGTAGGGCCGCCGGGTGATTTGCGCTGCATCCGGGTTGGGTTTTCCGGCTATTGTAACTGCCGGCGCCGGCTGTTCTTAAAAGACCTTGCGCCGGCAGCCTTGTTTTCCCGGTTTCAGAGGTTCGACGCTCCGATCCGGCCCGTTTTACCCCCGGTAGGTATGCTACAAATTGCTAATACAGTCGGGTTTTGGGGTTAATTCTGCCGTTTTCCTTATGTAGGGAAGAAATAAGGAGCTACAAATTCACCACAAGGTCGCGGCAGTATTAGTCATATTTAACAATTTAGCGAAGGGAAATTTCTCGTTAAATGAATTCCGTTCTAATTTATCTCTTTTTCAGATATAAATTCAAGGTAGAAAATTAGAACGTTTAACGATTTAATGAAATAGCGGGAAATTTCGAAAAAATTCATACCCCCTTTTTTCCCATGTAAGGGAAAACGGCGATTTTTGCCCGGAGCGTGGGTGGGCTGTCTGCCGGCCGGATAGTCTCTCCGGTCTTTTGCCGGAGCTGGCCTTATTTCGCACTGAGAGGCATTTTGCGGGATGTTCCGGCGTTTTTGGGTCATGATTTTTTTTGCTGGCGTGCGCTGGAAGGAGTTGCTCTGCGGGAATAGGGTCGTCGTGGTCGCCCCCGGTGGAGGTTGCCGGTCGGACTTCGCCGGGCAAGCTTTCGTCAGCTCCGGAGTTCACCGCCGGGGGCGGGGCGTGCGCATGTTGTCCTGAGTCCGGAGAGGTTCCTGCATCGGTGTTTTTACGCCGGGGCCGGCGCGTTGTTTAAGGGAGTTGGAGCAGGTATGTTAGGGAAACGGCGTCGTAAGCAGTAGAGATAAGGCATTTTCTGTCTGCCGGTCGGTCTCCGGCCTTTGGGGGCCAGAGATCGATTATTGGCAGTTCTTTTGATGCGCTGCCGGTTCTTTTCCTGATTTGATGGCGGATTCAATCCGGGCAATCAGTTCGTCTCCGGTCTCGTCGGGTTGGTGGGTGTCGATTGCTTCCTGGATGATAGCTTTGATCCTTTGTCTTTCCTCGGCGCGGGCTTTCTCCGCAGCCCTTTTGATGTCCTGCTGGTGCAGCCAGTGGCCAATCATGGGCGGTTCTCATGGTCTGTTGAAATACCGGCGTCGGTTGGTTCTCCACTGCCGGTGCGGCTGGGGCGCCGCATGCAGCAGTGAACGGTTCCGTAGGACTCGCCGGCCAGTGCCTGGAGTGCGGCATGTCTGATATCTTCGTCTGGTCCCAGCTTGCTGGACCAGTCTCCGCCAGGCAGTTGAACGGCAACATGAGTCCAGTTGCCATCTTTGGCATAGAGGGCTACCTTATCGAAGCCGGTTGCTTTTTCTCCGTTGTCGCAAATCTCAAAACCGAGACCTATGAATACCTCAATCAAACTGTCAATCGACGGTGACCGTCGAGCGTTGGGCCAATGGTACTCGCCGGCGTGGCTCCACCAGTTGGATCGGTCGCCAGCAGCGTAAGCTATGCAGTTATAGTCATCATCCGGTGTACTGGTGACTTCGTAATCAGCTGACCCCAGACTGGGAAACTGTTTGTCAATCCACATCGCGCTTACCACCGATATCCGTTTTCCCGTCCCCAGTTAATCCAGGCACGAGCCATGTCCTTGACCTTGCCCTGGTTTTCAGCGGGCACCAGGGTAGCTCCGGTAATTGCATGGAGTGCCAGGAACCAGTGATTTGGGCTTTGCTCCAAGCGGGCCAGCAGCCACGGCACCGCTGGAACTCCTATCTCAATAATGCGCTGGTATGCCGGGTGTTTTGCCATTTCAACTACGTCCACACCGCGAGGTCGGTTTCGTTCCCATTCGTCTGCGAGTTGTTCTACTTCATCGCGTTTTCCCGCCACCGCCGCGATTGGGGCGCGGAGTTCGTTTTCCGGCCTGCTTGCCGATTCGAGTTCAGCGTCCAGCCGTGCAACTAACTCATCCATTGTTTCCTTCTCCCTGCGGTTGTGAATCTGGCCGCGGATGCTGGCTGCCATCCGTTGTTGTTCCTCGGCGCGGGCTCTTTTGACGTTCTGCTGATGGAGCCAGTGGCCGATCTCTCTGTTTTTCCCGGCTTGGCGTGCTGGCGTAAAATGTCGATGGGGAGCGGCAATAACCTCCCCCCCATTGAGTTGTCCCGGTCAGAGTTTTTCCCGGTTCCTGTTTTCGGCTTCAAGCCGGGCAATGAGTTCCTCGGTGGTTTCGTTCTCCGGGTGGTTGCGGATCCGGTCCATCAGCCGCTGTCTTTCCTGCTCTCGGGCCCTCTTGATGTCCTGTTGGTGCAGCCAATATCCAATCAAGGCATATCCTCCCTCTACGAGTATAAATGTTAATGCTGTTGCTACGAAAACCAGGCGGCCCAGGCTGTGTCCGATGGCTACAATATCCTTGGCCCATGCGATATTCCGGATATTGTCCAGCAATACCAGGGTCAAGGCTGCCAGACATAAAGCTGCGAATATCCACAGGAAGGTGCGGAAGTGGGTTGATGACGGCATACGCTCTGCCTTTGTGGTATCGGTTATTGCCGGGTGTAACCCGTTTTATCCTCCTGTGGGTGAAAGTCGCTTTATCCTGGTACGGTCCCGTACGATTTATGCTACCGATACCGGGGGAGCTCAGTCAAGTTTTGCACACTTTTTCATCCCCCCCGGGGTCCGGGGGGGGCCGGCGGCTACCATCGACTGCCGATTCCTTTTTCCCAGCAGCTTTCCAGACAGGCGGCGAATTCGTCCGGGGTCATGTTTTTTACCTGCCTGACCGTCAGTTGATACTGACTGCTCCGGATGCCGTCGATACATTCCCGGCAGGTAACATCTTTCGGGAAGATGGTTGCCGGAGTATGCCTGCTGCCGGGTTCGTCCACTGATTCAGCGAGGCTTTGTGCGCCGGGGGTGTAGTCAAAGTCAAAGTGGATTGTTTCAGGATTTCCGTTCATAGTCCGCACATTCCGTCGCATTCCTCTCCCCACAGGGGAAATTGTCCTTCATTTTTGTCCAGCTTGACTTCATCCAGGGGCTTGAGGCTCGGGTGGAGGTAGATCTTTCCGTCCAGACCGCGCCGGGCTCCGGCCCGGGCAGTCCGGTCCACATATACGGCATCGACCCAGGAGTCGGGGTCCCGGGTTTTCATGTTCAGCCATTCGGCGTCGGAATGGTAGGGGCAGCCAATGCAGGCGGATCGGGGCAGGGATCGGCCGGGGTAATGATGGGCGAACCACAGCTGGCAGTCGTGCCTGGTCATACGCCGGTCGATGAGGGGCCACTCAGTGGTGATCCAGGGAACGCCGGAGGGTTTCATGCGGTAGATCTCGTCCAGGGACAGGCCTACCCAGGTGAGCGCCCTGGTGGACTTCGGAGCTTTCTGCCGGGGCTGCAGGCCCAGCAGTCGGCGGATTTCCTGCTGGATGGGTTTGATTTTGTAGTATCGGGTGCATTGGCGGCGGCCCATGCCCTTGCCGCCCTCCAGGTTGCGGATGAAAACGGGGATGGTGGTATGGGGGGTTCCGTCGGGTCGTACGCCGTTGAGGAAGTCGGAGCGGAGATTGCCGCCGCTGACCCGGTGGACGGGAAAGGTCAGTTGGGTTTCCAGCCAGTCAAGATGGTCGTAAACGGCCTGTGGCTCCCAGCCGGTATCGGCGAAGATGGCGCAGTCGGGCCTGGGGGTCAGGTCGCCCCTGCTGGCCAGCAGGGCTAGTACGGAGGATTGAACTCCGGCGCCCAGGGAGATGGTGTGGAGATTGGTCATTGGCGGTTCCTTGATTGGAGGTATTTTCGGTCCGGGGCGTGGGGGCGTGGCAGTTGGTGCGGTCAGCAGGTTGCCGGGTCATGAGATCTGATCGCAGCTCTGATTGTAGGAGCCGGAATGGCAGAGCGTTTTTCGGTAGTGAACGGCGGCGCTTCGGCTCTATGGAGGTATGGGTTACGCCGGTTGTTTTCCGTGGGGGAGTCAGGAGTCAGGCTGGACGTTTCGTTGAGGAGTGGGGGGGGGGTGTTCGACAGTGGTCGCTGCGCCGGTTTCAAAGAAGCCGGCGCAGTCGGGGTTCAGAGCTTTTACTCTTCGTTGTTTTCAGTCTTGCCCGGTTCAGGCGCAGCATCTGTTGGCAGCAGTCCCTGCTGCCAGCCCCAGTCCAGCCAGCGGAGCCGCATTTGCGCTGCGCTACGCCAAGTCAGGTTCCATCGGCTGAGGGCGCTTTCGTTGGCGGTCAGTTTTGCCAAGGGTATTTTGTTGAAGTGGGTGCGATTTGTTTCCCTATTGAGTTTCTCCGGCTGCGGGGTTTGTTCCTTCAAGGAAAAAGCCGGCCTCCGGCAGACAGTTGGCATCGGTAATGGGCTGACTCCGGGGTTGGAGTATCAGGGGATCGTCGATGGTTCCGTCGGCGGTGGCAATGTACCATTTTCCTCCGGGAGTTTCCAGCATCAGGGTGCGCAGGTCGACGGATCCGGTCAGGAAGTCGTTCAGGCGCCGGGGGCTTGCGTTGACTACGGCGTAGCGGCCGAAGTCGCCGATGGTATCGATCATCACGCAGACGTATTGACTGCCGGCGGGGTCTTCGGCGGCGAAGATCTGTATTCCGTCGTAGTAGTCCAGGATCCGGGTGAGTTTGACGGTTCTCATAGCTTGATACCTGATGCTTGCCTGGTGCCGGTCAAGGGTTTGACCGGCCGTTTTGCAGTCTGTGGTTGGTTATTTGAACGTATTCGGGGTTGATGTCGCCGCCGATCCAGCGGCGACTCAGCTGCTGGCAGGCGACGGCGGTAGTGCCGGCGCCGGCGCATAGGTCGCAGACCAGGTCTCCCGGGTTGGTCAGCAGTTCGATCAGTTCCCGGAACAGCCCCAGCGGTTTTTCCGTGGGGTGCCGGCGGCTGCTTCCGTTGGGAAATCGGAACACAGTGTTCCGGCAGTGGCCGTTGAAGGTTGCGCCGGGCTTTCGGAAATGTACCGCGCATTCTATACCGGATAGAAATATGCGTCGTCCGTTCATGGGGGACGGGTTGGTTTTCTCCCAGACAATCATTCGGGTGGTGAATCCCTGGCGGTCAAAATGTTCGTAGAGCAGACTGAACTGTTCTTTTCCGCAGAAGATAATGGCGCTGCCTCTGGTAACCCGCAGGGTATGGTGGGCGAATTCCAGAGGGTTGAAGTTCAGTTCGTTGGCCTCGCCCTTGTCGCTCCGGCGGACTGCGCCGGAGCGCTTGTTCACGTGTTCGTAGGGTATGTCGGTGAGGATCAGATCCACGTATCGGTTGGGCAAGGTGTTAAGCAGGGCGATGGCGTCGGATTGCCGGACGGAGTTCGGCGCCGGTATTGTTTCGGGCGGCGTCTTTCGTCCGGAGTTGGGGCGCTGTCGGGGCATGCGGTTTAACCTGGTTGATGATGGATTCAGATTACCGTTGTTGACCCGGGTCTTTTTTATGGCTGGGGCAGGGGGGGAAGTCGGCGGCGGATTGCCGGCGTGCGCCGGCATGCGAAAGGAGCAGTCTTTAACCGGCTGCTCCTTTCGCGATACTATTGCCGCAGCTAAGGCATCACCCGGCGTCGTCGTCCTTGATGACGACCTTGATGAAGTGCTTTTTGCCGTTGCGGGAGATTTTGACCTGTTCATCGGCGGAAAGGGGAGTGCCGCGGATTTCCTGCACCGCGAGTCGGACGGTTTCATCGCCTTCCGCTCTGGTATCCCCGATGATTTTCAGGTTGATCGTCTTGGTCAGCGCGTCGCCCTGGGCGTTGGCGGCCCAGGTCAGGGTCTGGTGAATCCGGTGAAAGTCCCGGTTGGCGCCGGCCTTGCGGCGGCCCTGCGCGCTTGAGTCGTTCGGTTTCTGGAACATAAGCCGCACTTTTACTTCAGCGCTGGGGCTGCCGGTCAGTCGGATCTGCACCGGGACGTCGGTTGTTCCCGAGTCGCCTTCGGTTACGTTGAAGGTTGACTGCAAGCCGTCGGAGTTGCCGTAAACGGTTTTGTCCTTGACGACTTCAACGAAGATGCCGCCTACCGCCGGTCTTTCCAGGTCTTCGTACCGCTCAGACCATTCGATCAGATTGATCGGCGTCGGTATCGGCGTCGGCGTCGGGGTAGGTGTAGGGGTTGGTGGAACCGGCCTGGTGGTGAAATAATGTTCGACTTTCGGGCTGTAGCCGTGTCCGTCGCAGGATGCGTTGCCCCTGGCAGCCAAGTAGGTATAGTGGCCGGTTTGGGGCGGCAGCCCGCTGAAGGTTGCGGAGGGCGATTCGTTGGCGGCGATTTTCCGTTCCCGGTATTTGTTCGGGTAGATTGGCGTGTTCGGGTTTCCGTCCCATTCCACCAGGATGGCGACGTATTCCACCAGCTGGCAGCCCCCGCTGGCGGCGCTGTGGTCCCACGTTACGGTCAGCGCATTGTGGGCGATTTCATACCGGACGTTCTGCGGCTGGGAAAGAGCGTTGACCGGCTTCGGCGCCGCGGGCTGCCAGGGGGCCGGGGTGCGGCCTGCCGTCGGCAGGGGTCCGTCGGTCGTTGAAACTTCCAGGATGGCAGGGGTGCTGCCCAGGTCGCAGCCGGGGTCGTCCGAGTGGGCGTACACGCGGATGTCGTGGGGAGTTTTCGGATCCAGGTTGTCCAGCGTGTAGCGCAGCTGCTGTCCGGGGACATGGACATCGACTGCGTAGTTGTTGGCGAGTTGGGCTTCGGCTAGCACGTTGTATCGGCTGACCTGACAGTTGTTGGGGGCCGGCGGCTGCCAGGCGACCCGGATGGAATTGGCGGTTACCGTTTCCGCCATCAGTCCGGTGGGGGGGTTGGGAGCGTTGGAACTCTGGGCCTGGACGACGGCGGTTATTGCCATAACGGCGATGAGGGACATGGCGATAGCAGCGGGGATGAGCCATTTGAAGGCCGGATTTCCGGGCAGTTCGCGGCGGGTCGCTGGTGGATGCATTCTCTGCTCCTCTTTTTTTCGGATACCGATTGCCGGGCGCGGCGGGGATCGGTTCGCAGTTATTTTACGGAGTCGGCCCGCGGCGGGTCAATGCGTTTGGCAATCTCCGGTTCGGGGTATTCGTCTTTTACGACTGCTCCATGATTCCGGTAACCCTGGCTCTCCACAGCGATCCGGCAAACCCCGTTACGAACACCGTTATGCCGCCGTAGAGCGCAATATACCCTACTACGTGATGTTCGCCGAACAGCAGCGGCATTGCGAAGAACCAGGCTCCGCCGATGATCGCGCTGGCGGTGGCGCTGCTGGCGGAGATCTTCTGCGCCGGAGTGCGGAAGATCGCTTTGCGCAGTTGCCGGGTTTCGGCTCCCTGTTGCGTGCTTCTGGTGATTGCCTGAAACTGCTGCTGCGGTATCCGGGCTGGCGGCGGAGTCCCCACCGGAACCGATGCGAGCGCTTGCCGGTATCGCTGGCGGAAGTCGTTGTCCGTCTGCACGCCCTTTCGGGCATTGCAGGCGCCGCATAATGCCTGCAGATTGGCCTCGGCGTTTGCGCCGCCGAACTCAACCGGGTAGATGTGGTCAATCTGCCGGTTGTTTCTGGAAAGGGTTACTCCGCAATACATGCAGCGATGCCCCTGGCGCACGCTGATGCGCATCCGCTGTTCATTGGAGAACCGGATGCGGGTGGTACGGGCTACGGCCTTTTCGCCGGACCGCGTTCGCAATGCGAAACGGTGAAACCAATCCACCGTTGTCAGCGCTGCTCCGGCTGCTGCTGCGCCAACGGTTTTGACGGCAGACAACAGGCCCGGTTTCTCCAACTTGTTTTCGGGAGTATCCTGGTCCGTCATTTCTTCTGTAGTCTGCAGTTGGTTCGATGCATTCTCCGGCGCTTCCGCCGGCATTGGCCAGGACATGTTCATGACGGATACCTGGAATTTTTCCCAGGTATCGGGGATATTCTGCTGTATCTGTGGGTTGTTCTGATTGACATAGACAATCAGGCCTTCGGCATCCCCGACCTGACCGATGCCTACGGCGCGCAGCCAGGGGCATTCTGCCAGAGAATGGTGCAGGGAGGCTGCCGCTTCGCGCAGATCAGTGTTCATTGCAGGTCTTCTCCGTTTCCTGTGATTGCATTGCAGCATGGTAGCGAAGCAGTTTGGTCGGTACCAGTCGTTGCGCTACGGGATCTACAGCTAGTGCGGCTTCTTCCAGCGATACGACGCCGAGGAGGCTGAGCTCGTTGGTTTCGGCAAAGATGACCGGAGTATGAATCTCGATGCCCTGGATTTTGATGATTGTGGTTCCGACGTCCACCGGTATTGTGCGGCCGTCGGCGGTTTCCGAGGGCAATGAGCGGCGAACCGGGACGCCCAGGTTTTCCAGAATAGACCTGGGTACGGCAGTGTATGTTGAGCCGGTATCCACGATGAGGTCAAGGTCCTGGAACCGGTTGCCTTGTGGGTTGCCGACCTGGACGGTTACGGTTCCCAAGTTATTTCTCCTGTATGCCGTAGGTCCGGCAGCTCGTTCCGGGCGATGGTAGATGGGTTGCCGGCGCAGGCCTGCCGAAGGCTTGGACTGCGTTGCGCCGCCACTTTCAGCAGGTTTGCGGCGGCAGCGGCAGGTGAGACGGCTGACTGGAATTCCCTCTGGCTGGCCGGTTCCGAAAAGATATGAAAAGGAACTCCGGTATTAGCGGTGATACGGCTTTGGTGGAGAACTTCAGTGTTGAACAGCGTTGCTGTTTAGAGTATATACCGGGAAACACCTGGTAAGCAACTTCAGACGTTGAATTGCCGCAGCGGGTCTGCTGCGTTGTCCCGGTAGAACCGGAAAATGTTCCCGGGCGCCGGTTCCGGGTGGGTAGGAGCCCAGTCGAACCGGATCTTTATCGCCGGGAAAATGGCGGTCAGCCGGGTCAGAGCCGGTTGAAAATCGGCGGTGAACGCCGGTTCGTCCGGCACAGCATCGGAACGCCGGCTGATTAGGCTCAGTTTCCGGTACAGTTGTCGGGTTCGTTCTCTGGGTGAAGATTCCGTCGATTGTTCCGATTGCTACAGGGTTGGTGAAATGATTCTGACCGGCTCCGGCTGCAAGGTCCAGTCGAGGCCGGCGGCGGTGAGCAGGTCCCGAACGGCAGTCAGCAAGTCTGCCGCCTGATTGATGATCGGGACTTCGGTTTTGGGCCGAGGATGAAAGGATACCACGTCCCGGTCGGAGTTGAGCAGCCGCTGGCGCGTTGCGGATTCGGATAAGCCGGAGGTTCGGGCGAATATCGCCAGCAGTTGGGCGACGACCCGGTTGTAGTCGCCGAGCTGGTCGGTGTCGGGGATGATGATTTCCTGCCCTGGGTCTTTGTTTCTCCGGTTGCACGGGGGCAAGGTGTTTGGAGTCGTTGAAGTTTGCAGTGCATGGAGTTTCAGGTCTCCGGCTTTACGGAGATAGTATGCTGTGAATGAGTAAAGATTTTGGTCTATGAATCTCTGTTTCTCTTGATCCGGAGAGATATAGAGCTTTCAATCTCTGGGTTCACGGTAGTGAAGCATTGCAGTGGTTCGGATGTACGGATTTGATCCGCTCTTAATCCGTAAGTCTCCGGTTGTTCAGGGCTGCGGTGGCAGGGGGTTTTTGGCCCTGAGATCTCCGATTCCATAGAGGCGGGAAGTCCTGGAGGCGATGGGATCACGTCTGCTGGTTCTGGTGAACCAGCGGGGTGCCGGGTGGGGACATGGACTGCATCTGCTTGATGTAATCATTCATGTATATTCGCAGCACTTCAGCTGCGCTGAAGCCTTCCCGGGCGTATAGTTCCCGGAAGGTGTCGGCAGTGGCGCGGGGTACGCCGACGGATAGACTGATGGTATCAGCTTTCCGTCGGATGACTGGGGATGGTTGTTCCGGCAGGCATGTTTCACCTCCAGAAAGGGAGTCCGGCGATCCGCGGGATAGGGTCTGGCGTGTTTCAGGCAGAGCATTATGGCGTGCCCATTCAGCTCTATGAAGCAGCGGGCCGGCCGATGGCAGCCGATTCGGTGGATCAGGTGGCACAGGATGGGCCCGGTACTGGTCTTGGCACTCACGGCGTCGCAGAACGTCGGCTATGAAATCAGCCATAACCAACTGACAGTAACCTGGCAATAGAGCACCGTCAGCGGTGGCTGCCAAGTGAAGGACTATGTCGCCATACTCATTGAAGATTGGAATGGCGGGGTGGCTGACCAAACCAAATATCGGGAACAGGTGATTGCGGCAAACGCGCCGCCGGTCGCCATATTCGGCAGACTGAAGCCAGAAACCAGGTGCTACACCTACCTGGCCGCCAGAGGCAACGCATACAGCGACGGAAACGGCTACAGCCTGAAAGTGGAACGCTACTTCACCACGAAGCCCGTTCCCGCGCCGCCGCCTACCCCAGTGCCCAAACCCGAACCCACGCCCGACAACGGTATCGAAGAAGTCGTAAGACTTCCCGAGGAAAAAGAAATCCTGGCAAAACAAGAACCCATATACGTGGAAGTCGTCAAAGACGGCACGGTGTACGGCAATACCGACGGACTGACGTCGACCTTCAACGTTGCGGAAGGCAGCTCCGGAGTCCATGCAGTCCCAATCCAGGTAAGGCTGACCGGCAGCCCCAGCGCCGCAGTAAACCTAAGGGTCAAGTTTCACAAGCCGAACGACACCGAAGTGCGGGGGCGGAAGAATGCCGGCGCCAACCGGGACTTCTACTTCCAGTAAACAATACTGACCTGGGCCGCCAATGCCAACGGTGAAGACCTCACCAGGACGGTCAACCTCAGGATCGTCGGCGACACCAGAGAAGAGAATGACGAAACGGTCAAACTGGTGGTGATCGGCATCAGGAAAACCCCGATTTCCACCGGCGAAAAAGTCAAGATTTCCCGCAACGGCAAGAGGCAGCTGATCAGGGTCATTATCGTAGACGACGACGGCGAATGATCCCGTAGCCACAGGCGCAGGCCTCCCAACTACGGGAGCCGACCTGAAAGTCGGCTCCTGTCGTATTTAATCTCAACCCCCCGATTATTGTTGCCTTGGAGCGTCGCAGCCATACCTGTTTTATCGCAGTACCCTAACTTATACACAGCAGACCGCCGGCAGTTCAGATCCAAAACCAACGGACGGCTAACTCAGGCAGTTTCGGAACAAGACCATCAGAAACACCCGGCGACGTCATAAGGCCCTTGGCGCAGCGCTACGCCAAGGGCATGACTGTAATGCTCTTTCAAGAATCGGGAACGTCTCATACACCGCCGCTGTTGACAACCCACAAACGGAAGCAAAAACCGACTCCGCCGGCTGTTAGAATGCCGATGCTGAACATTCCTCCCATTACTAACGGGAAGGGATCCAGCAAAAACCAAGCAACGGGACGGGCGGAAGGCACTAACCTACTTCCTGATGCCGGAACTGCTGCCGGCATCCACTCCCAGCATCTTTCCAGGATTAACCACCGAATATCTCGTGCTGCCCTCCCGGGAAAAACAAGCATCAATAACCGCAGCGAGGGCTGGGAGAAAACCCAGCCCTCACACAGGCATAGCCGTTTTCTCTCTCCTCAACAGGAGTAATGAAATGACTGTTCTCCTTTTATGATGATTGACTGCAGGATGGTCTCTCTGCTCCAGTTCTGCCAGTCGGGAACCCGCCCGGCGCGCGGCAGCAGCCACCTTGCTTTCCAGCATTCGGTCAGCTGCTGAAAAGGAATGTCGTAGTAGTCGGGTTGCTGATCTTCCCCGCTGAGATATTCCCAGGCGTTCTTGGTTAGCGGGATGCACCCGGCCTGGCGGGGGATGCCATGATTCAGCGCTTCGTGGTTTATCCTCAGCATAGTAAGGGTTTTGCTGATGTTCTGCCATACCGGTTTCGGGCCGCGGCCGTAGCCTTTGTTTGGTGTATAAAGGAGGGCCGGTGTTGCGGCGGATGTTCTTATTTCGCGGTGTGGGGCAGGTCGTCTGCCGGTTGGTTGTTGGTTCTCGAGTGGGGGTATTTTACATGGCTGCTAATCTGATAGCAACCGGGGGTATTCCCGGTCCCGGATTTCAGCTGATGTAATAGCTCACTTCGGCTTGGGGGTGAGCTTCCCTGGCGTGGTCCAGCGCCTGCCGGGTGATGTAGGGCTGCCACTGCTCGTCGCTGAGCCGCTGTCCGCAGAGCGTACAGGTTACGGTTTCGGAGTGGCTCTGGCGCACTTTCTCCGTATGTTCCTGGGCTGCCAGCCAGCTGGTGTACCGGCCCCGGCAAATTGGTTTGCTGTTTTTGGGGAAAGCCGGGTGCATTGAAACCGGATGGGCTGCAGGCGGGTTTCCCCTGCTGCTACATTGGGGTGTGAGGGAATCCTGCTCTGCGTTTGCCCTTTCGGGCTTAATCCCTGATGAAATCAAGCCGGCGGATTCGCCAGCTTTCGGATAGTTCGGAGTAACTCGGGGCTTTTCATCCCGGGTATTCCAGGAAGGTTACTGCCAGGGCATCCGGCCCGGGTTGTTCCTCCCTCTGTCCAACTACGAAGGCTTCGGTTTCCAGTCCGGTAGCCTGCCGGAAAGCGGCGGCGCGCTGAAAGGCTCTGCTGCGGTCGGAATCCTGAATAGTCATAGAGATTTCGACCACGGCATGGATTGTGTTTCCCAGGTCATCTTCACATCGGATAATTGCGTCGGATTCTTCCAGTTGGTGTGCCTGTTCCCGGGTAATTCGGCCCTGACGCCGGGCGGGAGTCAGGATGTCCTTTTGGAATGCTTCGATGGTGTACCTGGACGATGTGATGTAGGCGGGATGGATCACGTGCGCCTCATCCATATTCAGGAAGTTCCGTATGAGGCGCCTTGATTGTTCAATGGCGCGGATTTCGTAACTGTTTCCTTCCAGGTTGGCGATCTGCCCGGACATCCGGGTTTGGCCTCTTTCCAGTCGGGCCTGGTTTTGCTCCAGTCGAGCCTGCCCCTCTTTCAGGACAACAATATCCTGCTGGATCTGCTCGACCGTCTCTTCCAGCCGGGTGAACCGGGCGGGCAGCGTAAGCAGTTCCTCGGTCAGGATTTCTTTTCTGAGGTCCTTGCGGAGATCCGGGTCGCTGCGAACCTCTTTTACCAGTTGCTGGTAGAACTCCCGGCGGATGTCCGGGTTTTGTTCCAGAGTTTCCAGCAGTTGTCGGATGTCCGGTTTGTTCTCTTGGGTCATAATCGTCAGGGCCTTTCATAGAGTAATCTGATGGTAACACAGGGATGGAATACAGCATACTGCGGGGTTGGGGCCTGCCCGGCGTTCCGGTCGGTAAGGTTCTTCTCCCAAAGTGACGGAGGTGGGTTTGGCGGCTGTCTGCAATGCCCCTTATTTCGCGCTGAGAGCCATTTTCCGGGCTTTTGCCCGGGCCTGGCAGGGGGAGGGCCGCGGCCCCCCCCCCCCCGCGCGCAGGTTAAAGAACTTTTACCGTCTCATGGCTGTCTGCATCAGGTATTCGTAATCTTGTGAAGTGGATTCTTCCGTGTAGTCCTTGATTGCCTGGGGATCGACTTCGGCTTCTCTAAGGGCGTCGACTATTATTCCCATAATGACAAACGCGTTGCCGTTCTCGTTGGTGAGCGTGATTTCCACATCCGGGTATAAGGGAAAGGATTGGGCGCTCCGGTAGGCATGAGTGCGGAATCCGGGGTTTTCCGTTGTCATAGGGAACCTCTTGTTCGTTCAATATTCCGGGAAGGTTATCAGGGTTACGCCCAGGGATTCGGCCAGGGATTGTCGTTCCTGGTCAATGTTTGCGGCTATTACTACCGGGATGACGACGGTCTCGCTGACTGCCTTTTTCAGGGTGCCGGCCCGGCTGGCAGCGTTTCTGATATCGTCGTCTCCGGCGGTGATTGATGTTTCGATGGCGGCGATCATCGGGGTTCTGTCCCCAAAACGACTTCCGCCGACAATCAGATCCAGCTGCCAGATGTCCGGTTCTTCTTCCTGGGTAATCAACCCGTTTTCTTCTGCTTGTTCGATGGTTTCGTCCAGGCTGTAGTCGTTAGTCTCCGGTGGTTCGAGGGTTCTGATCCGGCGCATGTCGAGGGACTGTCCGAGAATTCTGCGGATGTCCTCTTTGGCGCGGATGAGGTAGTTGAGTTCCAGTCCCTTGTCCATATGTCCTGCTATCCCTTCAAAGTTCCGGGTTGGAGGTAGTTGGCCGCCGGGGTTTCTTTCCCCCCTAATTTTCGGGGTGGGTGATTATGGTTACTTTCAGGCGGTCGGCCAGTGATTGACGTTCCTGGTCCATGTTGGCGGCGATTACTACCGGGATTACCGGAGTTTCTCCAATTGCTTGTTTCAGAGTGTCTCTTCGACTGGCGGCTCGTTCAATATCGTCGTCTCCGGCGGTGATTGATATTTCGATGGCTGCCAGCAGCGGGGTCTTCCCGGGCGAGTGAATTCCCTGAATAATCAGATCAAGTTGCCACAGGTCGTGGTAGGCCGGTTGGGTGATTGATCCGTTTTCCTCGGCCTGGTCGATGGTCTCTTCCAGGCGGCGGTCTCTGGGTGATTCCGGTCCCAGGATTTTGACCTGGCGCATTTGGAGGAATTGTCCGGCAATGCTGCCGATGTTCCTTCGTACTTTGGTCTCGTAATTTGCGCCCAGGGCGTTGTCCAGCCGTCCGTCGATTCGGTCGAAGCGCCGGTCCATTCGGTCAAGGCGTCCGTTGATTTGATGTATATCGCCCTTGATCTCCTGGACGTCGTTTTTCAGGCCTGCTACGTCGTTTTCCAAACGTGAAAGTCGCTCGTTGACCAGTTGGAAATTGTCGTTGGTGGTTTTAATGAATTCGGACAGGTTCTGTCGGATGGCGTTCCGGTCTGATTCGGCGCGGGCGAACCCGTCGGCCATTTCCTGCCGGATCGCGTTCCGGTCTTCGGCGGCTTGCCTGAAGCCCTCAGCCATCTCTTCCCGGATGGCCTGACGATCAATGGCAGCCTGCCTGAAGCCCTCAGCCATTGCTTCGCGGATCGCCTGACGGTCGGCGGCGGCTTGTGCCAGTCCCTGGGTAAGGGTTTCGGTCAGCCGGGTCGTTTCCGCAGCAAGCCGTTCTACGATGCGGGGCAGTTCACGCTCTTCGTCAGTGAGCATACGGCGGCGAAGCCGTTCCCGTATTTCCCGGTTTTCGTCCAGTATTCTTTCCAGGTCGGCGATACTGGTTATTGGAAAGTTTTCCGACATCCTGCTTTCCTCAATCGTTGTGGTTCGGGAAGCTCACCCTGGGTTTTTTCATAATGATTACCTGAACGTTTTTATCCTGCGCTTGCTGCCGGGTCGTTTCTGCTATCCTGGCGCCGATCACTGCCGCCAGGGTAGTTGTTCCGGTGATACTGCCGAGAATGTTGGTGCGTTCCCTGGCGCGCTCCACGTCGTTGGCGTCCGGCGTAACGGATATTTCAGCGACCGGATAGAGCAGTTCTCCGTCTTGCCGCCGGGTGGCGGAACAGATCAGGTCTGCCCGCATAATGTCGATGGCCTTCCCTTCAGTGATTCTGCCGGCGTCTTCGGCAAATTCGATGATTTTATTCAGTTCCTCGTTTGTGGTTACTCTGCTGCTCTGGAGGATTTTCGGGTTCCGCGCGTCGATCTCTAATGCGATGGTTCTGATATATCGGTCCATCCGGAGCGCATAAGAATCTTCCACCAATGCGTCGAGCATGGTTATGCAATTTTCCATTTCCGACATTTTCGCCTTCCCCGATTCCCGTACTGGATCAATCTTACGGCGATTAGACCGCCGTTTCAATCAGAAAGGCGGGGCAAAGCCCTTCTGCCCTTCGCCGGTTTGGCCCGGGAAGGCTTCCCTGAGTGCTGCGGCGGTTACGGCATAGTTGCGCTGATATTTCTGCCGCCATTGAGAGCCCCAGTTCTTTTCCAGCCACTGCAGGGCAGCCGGCCGGGTGGAACGGCGGTACTGCTCTCCACTGCCTTCCGATTTATGGAAGGGCTGGATGATCACCTTCCGGATGCCCGTTTCCTGATCGTAGGTTTCCCGGTTGCGGATATTCGCGATGAAACGGTTTACTTCCCTGGGGGTTGGCTGGATAGTTGAATCCACAATGCGGCTCCGGGCGGCAGAATTGAGCCATTGGGACAGCTCCCGGCGGCTCCGCCTTTGGAAAGAGCCGCCGGAATCATTTTAGTAGGCAGGGAGACGGAAATAAATGAGGAATTGTCAGCAGGAAGATCGATGAGAATTGAAAGCGCCGCCGGTCAGGGAGCAACGGCGCCGGTACCGGGGATCCGATAACCATTACAAGTGATTATCGCTGACCGGGGGGCGCTGGTCAATGGCCTTGAGGCTGCCGGATTGGAGTCGGGGGGGCGGGTGGACTGCCGATTCCATAATGCAATGGAATGGCGGCCCGGCGCGGCGCATCGAAGCGTGGAGTGCCGGAATTATCCGTCATCCCAGGTAGTATCGGTGATCTCCGCGTTGCCCTGACAGATTCGGATTGTGGCGCTGAAGCTTTCCGGCAGGCTATAGACGATATGTTCATACAGCTGTTCCAGAATAAAGCTCTCGGTTGCTTTCTCTTTATTTTCCAGCGCCTGCCTTGCCTGCCGGCGGAAGTTTGTCTCGGTCAGTTCATACATCCGGGAGTATTCGGGTTCGTCTTCACACCCGAAAAAGGCAGCCATCATGATGTCGGTCAGTTCAGTTGCGGGCAGCTGGCTGTTCCGGGTAATTATCGGATAAGGGGAATCGTTTCCGCTGAGGTAGTACTGGTCCAGAAAGGCCAGGTCGGTAGGGAATTCGATGTTTCCCCGGTCGGTCTTCAGGATGAGCATGATTTCGTCCACCCGGTTGGGGAGGATTCGGGCGGCGGATTTTCATCTTTCCCTTTGGTCTATATATTCCTTTGGGTAATATTGTTCAACATTACAGGTGATGCGGGTTTCTACTCCGGTGCAGTAGGGCCGGTCGGGTTGGCTGCCGTTTTCGGGGATACGGAGCAGCCGGTGGGATATGTTGTTGAGCCGTGCGGCGCGGTCCAGAAGTCGCCTTTCCGGTTCGGTCAGGTATCCGACGATGATCGAATCGGGGCGGATGCTGCCCGGCGTTTCGGCGTTATAAGGGGTCCATTGGTACACAGTGGCGGCCGGCTGGGGCTCGTTCATGTTCTCTCCGGTCATGGTCTGACTTTATAGTGGCATGCCCAGCAGTGGAGTTTTCCGTTGTGGCGGCTCCGGTAAGGGGCGTGGGTCTTTGGGCAGTCGGGCATTTAGGATTCGATCTTTTCCTGGTGGCAGCCAGCGCATGCAAAGAATAATACCTGATTGTTGGTGAAGCAGGATTGGGGGTTGTTCTTTTCGTCCGGTTGGCAGTAGTGCCGGGTATAGCCCAGGTTTCGGTGCTCCGGTTTCGGGCATGGTTTCTGGGTTAATCCCTGTCGGCGGAGGATTTCCTGTCCCTGGGGTGAATTGATGTTGATGGTTTGGGTCATCTGGATTGCTCCGGTACGGGGATGTTTTTGAGCGCTGTTTTAATTGTTGCCGGGTCGGCTTCGTCGGGGTCGAACCTGGCTATAGCTTCCCGGCGCAGATGCCGCCAGTTGGCGGCAAGCCTTTCGTCCAGGTGTCAGCCGGAGGTATATGAGCCGGGTTCCTGCTGGTGAGGGCAGTCAGGAGCTGCCGGTCAGCGCTGATTTTCAGCCGGCCGAAGGCCGCTTGTTCGTAGTCGGGGAGGTATTCGGTCTTTCGGACCCGGTTTGATTATCGGTCCCGGTTCAGGGGGTATTTGTGAGTCATCTGGGGGATAGTCCCGGCGATGCGGGCCAGCCCCTCCGCGGTTTGGGTTACTGCTTCGCCGAGATCATCGCCGGCTGTCGGGGCGCGGGTGAAACGGTCTTCGGAGAAGTCAGGTGGTATTCCCCACAGATTCCGGCAATGGCAGTCTGCTGCCGGTAGGAGATGGTCTCTCCTCTGGTATATTTTTCAATCTGTTCGATGGTTCGTCCTTCGTCGGTAATTTCGAACCGGTCGTCAGGGCGGAGGGTAACGAACAGGTGTACCAGGGTTCGATTGGGGTACAGGATCGTGGTGGTGATGTGGACCCGGGAGTTGGGCGCCGGTTTGCACGCGTAGCCGGGGTGGTTTCGGTATTTTATTGCCAGGCATAGGCTTTCGGAGTTCATGGTCCGGTCGGTTGTTTCCTTTTATGGTTGTTCGGGGTTTGGCGGGTTATTCTGCATTATATCGCTTTGCGGGCGTTGTTTGTCGTGGGGAAGCGCTTTTCGGTCATATTTTGTTGGCTGACAACGTACTTATGGCTAGCGGTGAGACTTCGAAATATTCCGCGACCTGCTCCTGATTGTCCCGGGTTTTGTGGTTGAAGTGGGGTGGAGCCGGTGGTTTTCCAGTCAGGTATTCCGCTGGTTTCATCAGTTATACCGGATCCGGCCCCAGCGCGGGCAGCGCTTCCCGGATGAATCTGTCAGGCAGTTCCCCGGTTGCTGGGTAACGGGTACTCCGGGATACTCCGTTGATCGTGTATATGAACAGCGCGCTTCCATCGGAGCCGCACATCAATACTGCGATGTTGCTTCCGGCGCCGCGGGCGTCAATGGCGATGTATCCGTCGGGTATCGGGTACACCGAATACACTCGCGGAGAAAAAATCGTACAGGTCCCTTAGTAAGCGTTCTGCGTTGGCGAAGGCGGTTTCCGATGGGATGTCCAGTCCGTCCTCTTTCGCATAATCGGTTACTTCGGAAAGTTCCTGCAAAGCTTCTGCCAGGTTAGGTGATGGGTTGTTCATTGTAGCTCAATCTTCTTTCTGCCCGGCGCATACCGGGCAGCTTTCCTGGTGCTTTTTCACGATTTTCCGTACCGATTCGGGTTTGTATCGGTCTTTGGCGTGTGAATGAATGTGGCTGACCCCGGCTCCCGGCTGATTGGCATGGCTGCAGGCCATCCGGGCTCCGCTTAGCAGATACTCCTGTACCTGGGTAGTCATTGACCAGTGCTTTCCGGTTTGGAGAATCCGTTTCAGCTGTCTTTCCTGCCCGGACAGTCGGCAGTAGGCGTCGCGCATGCTCAGACAGGCTCCGTCCATTCTGGATATGCCGGTATAGCCGGCTTCAATCAACCGGTTCAGCACCTCCACCGCTGCCATGGGCCGGTAGAATTCCGGGTTGTTGTTCCGGGTTTCCTGAATCTCCTCCATTTCACGGATCTTCTTCGACACGAGAGCGAGTGTTTCCCGGTAGGGGTATGTTCGCATGAGGCTTTCTCCTATGGACGTCCGCCGATGATATTGGAGAGCCACAGGTCGCTGGGGCGCATTTCCTCCGACCAGTGTTTTGCGGCCCGGTCCGCGGCCCTGGTAATTTCCGTCGCTCCGTCTTTCAGTTCGGCAACATAGACCTGGTTCAGGTCGAAGCCGTTGAGCAGCAAGGGGGACTGAGTGGCCAGGATGATCTGGTTCTGCTGTGAGACGGATTGAAGCATGCCGGCAATCAGTTCAAGCGCCGCCGGGTGGCAGCCCAGTTCGGGTTCGTCCAGCAGGATCAGGTCGGGCAGCATTTCCGGGGGCATGTTCAACAGGGTAATCAAGGCGAATAACCGCAGGGATCCGTCGGAAGTCATGTGGGCACTGATGGCGCGGTCGGAGCCGTCGGCTTGCCAGCGTAGAAGCGCTTTGCCGTATTCCGGGTTCAGGATGAAGCGCCGGAATCCGGGGACCACCCGGCGGATCTGATCGCCGATCCGGTTATAGCGTTCGGGAGTGTGCTGTTTCAGTTGATAGAGTATGCCGGCCAGGTTTTCGCCATGGGGCAGGAGGCGGGCTGGCCCCCGGGTGTCTTGGAGGGTCTTTAACCGGTCGGTATCGTGGAACCGGTAAACGGCGCAGCCGCGCAGCAGTTGCACCAAGGCTTTGGCCAGTGGGCGGCGTGCTGATGGGTAATCCCCGGACTGGGCGGCAATTGTCAGATCCGGTTCCGGTTTTCCGGCGCTGCCGTCCAGCACGACGACATCGGTCTTGTGGTTGGCGTGTTCCGTGAACTTCAGCGATTCGTACTCGAAAAGGAAGCTGTCCGCCTCGGTGCGTTTCGCGGTGAATGAATACTCACAGCGAGCAGCGCCGGGTTCGGCAAGCATGGTGATGCTTGTTTTGATGGCGGAGGTCGGGCTGCCTTTTACCGGCTGGTCATTGAATCCGCTGAACAACTGGTCGTTGGCTCCGCCGTTCCGGGCGGTGAATTCGGCCAGTTTCCGATCGGTCATTGCGCTGAGCATCTCAAGGAACCGGAACAGGTTGGATTTTCCGGCTCCGTTGGGGCCGACCAGGGCCATGGCATTGGGCATATCCTGGATGAATACGTTTTTGAAGGACCTGAACCCCCTGACCTCGATGGATTTAATTTTATTGCTGGGACTCATCTGCTCCGTCTCCTTATCCCCGGGATGTTCGGCGCATGAAAACCGGGCCGCCTGTTTTCCTGGCAGAAGGCGGCCCGGATGTTCGGTTCAGCTGCCGTGGGGTGAAGTCGTTTAGTTCCGGTAATCGAGTTCCTGATATGCCTGGGGGGTTAGGGATATGCCTGGGGCGGTGTGTGGGGTATGGTTCAGCAGCTTGCGGTTATGCAGTTTATGCAGATTGTAGGCGGTTACCGAGAGGCTGCTGATCCGGCATCCGCTGGTGATTTCTCTGACTGTCGGGGGATAGAGATGGCTGTCGGAGTAGTCCTTGATATAGCTGAGGATTGCCCGTTGACGGGGTGTAATCCGGTCTTTCATCGGTACTGCTCCGGTAGAGGGTAAGGGGCTGAGATAATGGTATAGAACTGTCGTTCTGGCGGTCAACTGTGGAATGACACCGGTTTTGCCGGTTGTTGGACGGGGGTTGGTGCCGGGGGATTGTAGAGAATGTTTAATAAGCTTCTCCGGTATTAAATGTTATTGGATATACTTTAATACCGGAGGTTTGGTGTGGCAAAAATTGTGTTCTTTCAGGCTCCCTGGCTGTCAGAGAACGCAATCGTGTTCAGTCGATACTCACCTTAAACCGATATTCCTACACGCTGTCGGTTGCCGGCCAGGTCGCTTCGGGCGGTCTCCTGCGGATTTGGAGCGCCGCTCTCAACCAGTTCCTCAAGAATCATCCTGATTACTTCCCCGATAAACGTGGGGCTTCACATAGTCCTCCATATACTGAATTGGCAGTTCTGTTCGTGAGATGTCTGGTCCTTGTTCATAACAAGGGCCGGGGCGACTTTGGCAGATCGCGTTCCGCCGATTATGACCGGATTATCCGAGGATGAACAGTAAAGGGGTTTACCGGTTTTAGCAGCAGTGAGTTGGATTGAGGCTCAGTCTTCCTCCAGCAGTACCACTTGAACGTTCTCTGCTTCGGCTTTCTGCCGGGCGGGGTCGCTGATCGACTCGCCGATCACGGCGGCGACAGTTGGCATTCCGGCGGCAGCTATGCTGTCGGCGCGCCGCCGGGCGCGTTCTATGTCGTTAGTGTCCAGGGTAACCGATATTTCGATTACCGGATAAATTGTTTCGCCATTGTCCCGGCGTGTTGCGGTGAAGATCAGGTCGGTGGGCGGAATATCGTTGGCCTGCGTTTCGGTAATCGCGCCCCGGATTTCCGCGGCGTCGATGACCTGCTGAAAATCCTGGTCCATTTCGGTTCTGATGTTTTTCAGGATTTTGGGGTTCCTGGTTCCGAGCAGTTGGGCGACGGTTTTGATCATCGACCCGATTTGGCGTTCGTACTTGTCTCCTAAAAGGTTTCCGATCTGGCTTTTCATGGTTTGCTGTTCGGTTTTTATGTCAGCCAGGTCCGTTTTTACTTCAGTCATGTCCGTTTCCAGCCGGTACTGCCTTTCGTTGACCAGCCGGAAGTTCTCGTTGGTGGACTCGATGAATGCAGCCAGGGTTGTTTCCAGTTTGGCTGTTCTTTCGTTGGCAGCACGGAAGTTCTCGTTGGTGGACTCAATGAATGCAGCCAAGGTTGTTTCCAGCCTGGTTATTCTTTCGTTCGCGGCACGGAAGTTCTCGTTGGTGGACTCGATGAATGCAGCCAAGGTTGTTTCCAGCCTGGTTATTCTTTCGTTCGCGGCACGGAAGTTCTCGTTAGTGGACTCGATGAATGCAGCCAGGGTTGTTTCCAGTTTGGCTGTTCTTTCGTTGGCAGCACGGAAGTTCTCGTTGGTGGACTCAATGAATGCAGCCAGGGTTGTTTCCAGCCTGGTTATTCTTTCGTTCGCGGCACGGAAGTTCTCGTTAGTGGACTCGATGAATGCAGCCAGGGTTGTTTCCAGTTTGGCTGTCTTTTCGTTGGACAGTCGGAAGTTCTCGTTCGTTGACTCGATGAACGCAGCCAGTTGTTGCGGCACGCTGAGCAGTTCTTCGCCGGCGATTTCCGCCTGCACCGCTCTCTTCCACTCCGGGTTCTCCCGGAGGATGCGTATGAAGTCGTTGATGTCGTTGATAGTAGTCATTATCCGTTCCCTTTGACTTTAGTCATTGTAGCAGACTGGTATATACGTCGTCATTCCGTATGTCCGGCTATTGCCGGTCAACCCAAGTCCGGTTCGGGAGTCGGTTAATCTCCAGCGCGGCGGCAATGAACCGGTCGATGTTTTCAGACAGGTCTGCGGGGGCGCTGTCCAGGTAAAGGTTGCCATTGTTGTTTCCTATTCCCCAGCCGCGTAGCAGGCTGTTGACCTGCTGGCTTTCTTCCGCTCCGTCCAGGTCAGCAGTAAAAGACCGGCGCATCAGGGCCATTCCGAAGTCGCAGATGCGGATCCATTCGTCTCCATGCGGGTTGTCAGTAAGGTAAACGTCCACCATATCGCCGTCGGGGTAGGTTGTCGGGTGAATCAGCTGGAATTTCCCGGGGCGGCGCTCGTATAGTTCACAATGCAGGTCTGCCTTGATTTGTTCGGTGTTCATGGATGTTCAGGGGCCCTGCCGCAGTTGACGGAGTTCTGCTTCCAGTTCCGCTATCCGGGTCTGCGCGGCTTCAGCCTGCGCTTCCGCGGCCAGCCGGCCGGCTTGTTCTTCTTCCTGGTTCAGCAGCCATTCTCCCGACGCGGGATCCCGGAAACGCAGTTCGCCGTCCACCCATCCCAGGTCCAGGTTCAATGTTTCGCTGCGACCCCATAAGGCGCCGTCATTTTCGCGAGTCAGATTGAACCGATGGTACTCTCCGTTCACCAGTTTTTCGCCTGCCAGTGGTTCGCCGTAGAAGTCGCCGCCGGTATAGTCGTATCGCCAGTATTCGGACACGCCCAGTTCAGCGTACAGATCTCTTTTCCGGCCCAGGTCTTCTCTGCCGGTGCTCGGGGAGCCTATTTCCAGGATGAAGTCCGGTGGCTTGCCGACTTCCCACATCAGGTAGGTGTTGTTGCGCCGGATGGAATCCAGGGCGAATTCCGAAAGATTCAGGGCCGCGTAGCAGTCCGGGGATACCGAGCGTCGGGGATTGCCCTCAATGAAGTAGATGAAGGTGTTGCCGTTGACGTGGGCATCGGGAACATTTCTGAAGAAGGTGCGCAGGGTTCCGACAATGTTGATGTATTGGGGTGCTTGTGTTTCTCCGTCAGGCAAGGGCATACCGTCCGAATCGGGATAGGTGATGGTATTGGTCCTGGTAGTCATCGCATTTCTCCCTGTTGTGCCCGGGTCGCTCCGGCGGTTTTTTTGTATTAACCATAATATCCTGTTTCAGGTTTCAATAACATCCCGGTTTGAGTTCGGGTTGGGCGCGTAGATCACGGTGCGAATGTCCGGATTCTGCTTTGCGTGCTTTATAATCAGCTCTTCCACCTTGTTCCAGTCCAAACCGCCCAGGCCGGCGCCCAGGGCCGGAATCCCGACGCTGGCCAGCTGATTGGCCGCCAGTTGCCGGTAAAGCTCGTTCAGTCCCTGGTCGGCCCACCGCAGTTCCGACCGGTTTTTCCAGTGAAGTTTGGTGGCCAGGTTAGCTACGCAGCGGGGCTGCCCGCACTCGCTGATGCGTATCAGCTGGGACTTTGTCGGCAAGATCCGACGGTTGCGGCAGGCCTGGCGGTATGGCGCCAGGATTGCCGGGTAGCGATGGGCAAACTGGAGGGCTAATCCCTTGCCCATGACTCCCACGCAGTTTACCGGATTTACGATGGCGTCCAGGTCATCGGCTTTGAGTATGTCTCCGTGGCGGGTTTCCACCGGGCTGAATTCGTTTTCCGGTATCATTGTAATGTTCCCTGCCTTTGGCTGATTGTTGGTCGGGGCAGCCGGATTTGAACCGGCGGCCTCCTGCTCCCAAAACAGGCGCGCTGCCAGGCTGCGCTATGCCCCGATATTTTATGATATACTGGCTTTGAGTTTGGGAGGGTACTTACCGGTTTACCCGCGCAAAGATTTATCCTGCTTGACCAGGAAGGATTTGCACCGGTGGATCCGCTGAAGCGCTGCCCCTGCTCCCGGGCCGACTTCACATTGATGTGAGGTCGGCCTTTTCCTTGTTTTGGCTCCGGTGGGGCCAGTGGTCGAAACCGGCTCTTTCCTTTTCCGGGAAAATGTCCAGTCTGGAGCCTTGGAACCAGGTTCGCAGGTTTTCATAGAACCGGTCGGGTTTCCCGCCTTCGGGTCCGGGCGGCGCGGTAAAGCAGGTTTTCATTTTGCCCATGGATTCTCTGGTGAATCCGGTTTTGCCCCGGTAGGCGAAGAGGATATGCTCGGTGGTGTTCCGGTAGGGTCCTTCGGCGTGAACCTGAGTCTCTTTGTTCCAGGTAATCATGGTGTAGTAGGTAAATCCCCGGTATTGCAGGAGCTCAAAACTCAGGGGAATGATTGGCCGATTTGAGCTCTGGTCCAGGTCGTTGCCGGCCCACAGAAACAGCTTGGCGGATTGGGAGTCAGCCCATTGGTTCAGGGGCAGCGCCATCAGGCGGTCGGTGGGGGAGTGTCGGCCCTGGTTCCAGGGTGGGTTGATTACCAGCACATGGTAGTCATTGCGTTGGGGCGGTTTTTCCGGGATGCGAGGCATGCTGACTGTTACCACAGGGGGTCTCCGCACTGGGGATATGGTTCGCTGGCGAGTTTGTTCCGGGTACGGTCGTCCGATTCACCTCGGGTTTTCCAGGTAGGGCAGGGCCGGTTCGTACTCCGGGTAAGCCCCGGTGATGCCGATGGCATGTTCCCGGCAGTCATCCGCCAGGTTCAGCAGGCTGAGGATAATGGGCGCTTCCTTGTGCAGTTCGGCGAAGTTGGGCCAGGTCAGGCAGGATTTAACCGGGTCCGGGATCCGGTTCCAGCGCTCCGGGCTGAGTTGCAGTCCTTCGTAGTCCGGGGTCCTGATCAGGGTTACTCCGGGGGCCAGTTCCTCGGTGTGTTCCGGTTGGTCGTAGGGAAAGTCGGTCTGAGTTTCCATGATAACAAATCCTCCTTTTTGACTCTATCGGACAGTGGTGGGATAACCGCAGCCGCCACAGTGTGGAGTCGTTGGGGCAGCCGCAGCCGGCGCAGTTGTCGGCTTCGGGATCGTTGGCCTCCAGGCACTTGGGGCAAATAATGGTCCGGTTCGGATAGTTGCAGTGGGAGGCGAGGATGTTTTTCCCGGTCATGTGGGTTTCTCCATATTATTTTCGACGGTGGGTTCACCGCAGTTGACGCAGCGCTTTGCGTAGAGATCGTGTTCGCAGCGCTGACAGAAGTCGGTGTCCAGTGGGTTGATCATCAGGCATTTGGCGCACAGAACTTCTTCCTCCCCGTTGGGGTAATCGCAGTGGGGACATAATGCCGCGGTTGTTTGGATCATAGCGGTTCCTCCTTTTGCTCACTATTCGCTTCGGACAGTTTCTCCAGAAAAGCCCGAAGCGTTGATTTCCGTTGAACTTTTCCTTTCACTGCCGGATGAAATGCGGCTGATGGCCGGTGGCCTCTGGTGGAACCGGGCTGGTTGCTACGGGATTCCGGAGTTATTGACTTCCCGGTGGCGCCAGGGTCCGCGTATTTGGCCCCTGAAGTGGAGGCTTTGCCGGGATTTTGGACCTTCGCGGGGTATGGGGATGAAGCGCTTGAGCCGATATTGGCGTTGGGGCAGGTCAGCTATTCTGCCTGGACTAATGGGAAATATGACGGGTTTGCCCGGGTGAAGGTGGAGTCGTGGGATTGAGCAGGCTGCGTAATGCCGCGGGACTGGAGCAATTAGTTGCCAGCCGGCAGGCAGAGTCCTCCGGTGGGCGGTGAGGTCGGGTCAGTTGGGTCTTTCAGGTTCCCGCTGTGGTATCAGGAAGATCAGAACAGGGCCTGCTTGCTGGTCAGTTTCCCGCCGAGTCCCTATGACGATGGGGATTGCCTTTCGGCAAGTGGCTTTTTGAGGTTATTAATATTACTATTTAATCTGCCGCCGGTGAGATTGGTTGGAAATCTTGTTCCACCCACCAGTCTCTGCCTCTCTTTCCCGGCAATAACAGGTCAATTTCTTTGGCCGTCCGTCCGCCTCTTCCGTGATGGACGGAGATGCTCTTGTGCGGCGAAGTAGTACTGCGTTGTAAGATTTCCCGATCGGGCCAGGTTTCCCTTACTGCAGCGATGCACATCTTCGCGGTCTCGCGCCGCTGGTCGGTTCGGATCAATACGGCGGCTCCGTTCTTTAAATGGCGTCTCGATTCCAGCAGCACTGAGCCGATCAATTCCCGGTACTCCGTCTTGTTTGCGAACTTCGCCGACCGGCGCCAGTCCTTGCGGAATTTGTAACCTAAAAGCCATAATCGCAGCCAGTGATCGTTCCAGTAGTCGGCTACGCCGCAGTAGGGAGGGGAGGTAATGAGCAGGCCTGCCCCCATGGGGGCTAGCTTGGGGAGTTCTTCACGTGCGTCCCCAAGAATTATAGTACTGTGAGCTTGTTTCGGGATCCCGTGATGGTAGCGTCGACGGATCTTATCCGCAAGCATCGCTACCGGGTTTACATCCGGCGGTTTTAGCAGGCCATTATTGGTCCACCATTTCACAGCATAGTCAGGGGAGTATGCAATCGTTGGCGATAACGAGTTGGACAGTCCTCCTCCCTGTTTATCCTGCATATGCAGAGCAATGAATGCCATCAGTGTTCGATCTACTTTTGATTCCTGCCAGTTCAATTCCCGTCGTGCAGCACGCAAAAAAGACCTTACCTTAGGGTTCCAGGCCATTGCTTCGAACTGGTTGCGGCTTCGACTGTCGTGGGGTTTCCGCGCTTTCCAGACTTCATTTATTCTCTCTAATACCGCCTCCGAGTTTTCCGCTGGCTGTAACTTTGTTGCAGTGAAGATCCACGCTACCGGGTTCACGTCAATACCGGTTGAGGGATGCCCTATTACCGCAGATGCAAATGGGCCGTTTCCCCGCCCACAGAACGGGTCCAGGACGGACTCTCTGTCTTTTGTAAGGTTACGTACGGCTTCTTGGACGAAAGTCGGTGGGAACATCGCCAAGTACCGCCCTAATCCGTACCAACGGCCAGCGGCTGTGTTTCGCGGCCATGGCTGATGGAACAGGCGCTGCTTTTGCGCCTTTTCTGTCATGGTGCAAGGCTCTTAATCAGGTCTGTGCCGGTACTGAGCGGGATTGCCGCTTGTTTGTGCGCCCGGCGGAGTGCCAAAAACTGGTCAGTACCTACTCCTAACGGGCCGGCTGTGTTGACTGCGTCTGCCAGTGCCAACGGCGCCACAGCGTTAGTTAGAGGCGGCTTCGCCTCCGGTTGAGCGATATTGAGCACTAGGCGTTGGCCGTTTTTCGTTTTCATCACCATAGGCCGTCCGTAATATGTCAATTCGCCCCATGGTTTAGGGCTATCCGAATGACGGGCTACTATGTTAGTCCGTATGTAATCGTTGTTTGGCAACCACAAGCTGTTCTTTGGGATCCGTTCCCCCGGAGCTGGAGCGCGGTCCAGTTCCGCAGCATGGTCCACGAATGGCCCATGCTTAACACCTGACATTACCAGGAGCAGAGACCCTGGACGTTTTTTATTGAGCTGGCTTTGAATGTTTTGCAATTCTCTGCGGACAGCTCGCGCCAAGACTGCAATTGTTCCAAATGCAGCCAATGGTCCGTCCATCACGAATGCGATGTTGCCGATAGCAATAAGCCCAGTATCAGATTCCGCGAGGTAACGTAGGGAGTTTACCAGAGCTAAGATCTCCAGGGTGTCGCGGACGCGGTTGTGACACTCTATCGGTGAGGTGTTTTCCACGAATTGTGTATGAATTCTGAGGCCGTCCGTGAGTAGCACTTCAACCCGGCAGGTTGGGCAATAATCTACTTGCCCAGGTAATGGCAAGCTCAGATTCTCTTCTTCACAGTCAGGGTTCGGGCAATGTTCAACCTTGTGGCTAAGGCCGAGCAGGTGGTACAGCGTTTCGGCGAAGGTCTCTCCGCCCACGCTTGCCTTTTCCAGTTCGTTGTTAAAGATCTGCCTGAACCAGGTTCCTGGGTCTGTACCATCCTTTTTCCCGGCGTTCATGCCTGGGAGCATCATTCCCAAGCTTTCGCCTTTTTCGGTTTCCCGCAGTAGCCTGGGGTCAACTGCGCCGCTTTCTGGTAACCGTTGCAGGGCTTCCAGCTTCTCCAAGTCCATTAGCACCATCCCTAAAGATACTAAACCGGCTTCGGTGGACGGTAGCGCTCCGGGAATCGGCTCATATATGTTCGACCCGTCTATCGCCAGGATATGGGTTCGCGACGTTCCAGCCGGGCAGGGCTGAAATGGCGGTAAAGGCAATGGTTGTCCGCTGTGCCTCTCTTGCAAGTCCTCGCGGAACGCTTCCACGACTCCACTTTCGGCAATTGCTAGAATCGCCGCTAATCCGGCTCGTTCATCTTCATACGGCATGATGACTCACTGCAACAGGGGCTGTTTGGGACGATGATTGTTCTCATCCGTCGCTGTGGCGCGGTCAGCTTCGCTTGTGCCGGAAGTACCTTCGATAACGAACTTGTCAAGCTGAACTGGCACTGTGTACGCCTGAGACAGGGTTCTTATGCGGACAAAGCCCTGCTCGCTGACCTTGCCGATCTGGTCGATAAAGTCGGCAAAGTCCATGTAGTCTGCCACAACGCGCCGCTCAGCGCCGGAGTTGAGGTAGGAAAGCACCCAGTTGTCGGTTTCGCTGAGTATTTCCGGCATCACTGAGCTCGGCGCTTGTGTTGCCAGCACCATGCCTATATTGAGTTTGCTTCCCTCTTTCGCAGACCGCGCCCATACGGTCGTCAGATTGTCGCGTGCGTTGGCGCGCGGCAGCAGGTTGTGGGCTTCTTCAATGTAGACGATGATGTGACCTTCAGTTGCTTTACTTTCGTCTGGGGGCGCAGTAGGGTCGTGGTTGGCTAAGACGCTCCTGAATCTCTCTTGCTGAGACTGGAAGATGCGCCACATGACGCGCTCGGCAGCGGCTTTGTTTTGCTCGGGGTCGCCGGCTGATTGATCTATGACGACCAGCTTGCCTTCCCTCAGGTCCTGCACCACGGCCTCAGCGAAATCGTTAGCGGTATTCGGGTCGTGCTGTTCCTGTGCCCGCTGGAATGCTCTGGGACCATTCCGTGATTCGAAAATGCGCAGGATGGCCCGGAGCCTTGGGTCAGCCCAGGACTCGTGGTTACTGCTCTTGCTGATGTATTTCTGCTCAAACTCTTGGAAGCGGCTTTGTTTATCTTCAATGAACCGCCCCAATGTGGAGAAGATGGTGATGAGCTGATCCCACGTAATGGCGAACTGATTGTTAACGGAATCTTCCAAAATTGCTGCTGCTTGTTGATAGTCCGTCCGGTTATCGCTGCTAGCATTGCTAGCCTTCAGTGCTGCGATCAATTCCTTGTTGAAAATGGAACTCCGTCCTGGTCCTTGGATGGATGGTTCCCATTTGGGTCGTTGCAGGCCAGCGGCGGCTAGTGCCGTGCGATACGCCAGCACGGATCGATAATATCGGGTTTGAGCGCCGATGTCGCCAGCGGCGCTGGCTTCAACCGATAAATCAGCATCGCGGAATGCAGTCGTGTAGCGGGCGCTTTCATTGGCCATGATGCCCCGGATTATTTCGCGTCCTGCGAGCATCTGCTCAAGTGCGGCCTCTACAGCTGATGTATCTTGCGGGTTTTGCCATTGTCTCGGAATAGGCTCTCCAAAGAAGTTGAGCTTCATTACTTTGCGGTCCGGATCCCATGGAACAGGGATGAGACCGTAGGTTGCGACCTCTGGCTCTCTGGGCAACCCAATGGTTTCGTGGACTCGATGCAGGCCTTTCCCGTCCTGGTAATTGTCCTGGGCGTATTCGCCGCTCAGGTCGAAGATGATCTGACCGATGCGATGGTCCGGATTGACCGCCCGAAGTCGGTAGATGTTTTCGGCTACTATTTTCAGGCCATTGGATTTGCCGGAGCGCGACATACCGAAGTATGCCGTGCGCCTTTTCATAATGTCTGTGGGGTTGATTCTGAACTCGGCTCTTGCTGCATTGTCGGAATCTGCGGCTGCGAATCGAGTATGGCCTATTTTGGCTAATTTCCGGTCAATCAAGATGTCGTTGGAGCGGTGCTGGTGATTTACTATCAGGTAAAGCGACTCGGCGTCAGGTTTCCACACCATCAGCTCGTTGACGGCGTAGTAATTGGCTATATCTTCAGCATAGCGGTACGTACCATTGTCTCTGGGGATGAAAGTGCCCAAGACCGAACATTCCACTCCGTGCAGGGACATTTTATCCCTTACCCAAGGGGGGAGCCGGTCAGCCCAAGGCCCTTGATTTCCTGAACCCTCAATGCTCTCCTGCCTGGTCTGGTCGTTGGCAGCGGCAGCTGGGAGGCGGGCCTCGTTCTGGATTCTAAGCAGGATGAACGATTCATCTCCGTCTGGCTTGGCAGCCATCAGAAAAGCGTTCTTGGGCAAGCCTCCCGCTTGCTCACGGTCATGATCATAGACCGCGACTACAGCGCTGTTGTACGAGATGCTGTACACACTGCCAACGAAATTAGCTCGCTTGCGGAACTGGGTTAGTGCTGGGCGCCCAGCACTTCGTTTCACAATTTCCAACAGCGGTGTGCTCTCGTTTCCGGAACTTTCCTGAACCATTACGGTTTCACTCCTGCAATAAGATTGCTGTGATTATGGCAAAGAGGAAGGAATAACATCTCCTTACCTCCAGTTAGACAGTGCCGCGTTCCCATAGTCGCCGCCTATGCACGATGACGACGTTCACCCAGCGCGCCGTCGAAATCCCGACGCTATCGCTACCCCCGTCGCACTAGCGTCGTTTCTCATATAACATTCCTTCCGCGCCCGCTCACACGGACGCTTCATGTAACGATGAAAATTACGCCGCAATAATACCCGAAGAGGCGGGATGTTTCCATGCCCCTTGGTAGGCGTCTTCAGTGCTGCGCTTTACGGAAAACCGTCAGATCATACAATGCGAGTCGGCTCTTCTACCGTGGGCCCTGCACTTTCGGTAGATGGGTTCAGCCGGTAGTGTTCTTGCAGCAGTTCGAACCGTGGTAAAACACGCCGAAATAAGTTGCCGGCTCTGAGCATACCCGGTTGTGGGGGCCGTCGATGAGTTATGCCATGCAGCGGGGGTCTATGCCGGGTTTGGTCGGTTGGTCCGGTTCCGGTTCCGCGATTGTCGTTCCGGCGCTGGTTGCAGTCGGAGCCAATGGCCTTTCCACGTAATGAGCTTTCCGGTCGTTTCGGTTGTCGTGGTTGACCCGGAGCAGCGTCGGTTTCACCAATCCGTGGCGGTCCCTGGTGGTAAGAGTATTGATTTCCGCTAGCGCTTTTTCTAGCGCTTTCCGCAGCAGTTGGTCCAGCTGCTGGTGGTCGAAGGCCTGTTCAGTGTGCTTGATGATGGTCCGACGTTCCCTTTGGGTCAGGCGGTTCCAGTGGTCCCGGTCGTAGAACTTTTCGATGCTGGCAGTAATCCACCAGCCGATGGGAGCGCGCCAGCCGAAAGGTTCGGCGCAGAGAGAGCAGCGGGTCTTGTGCGGTCGATCCAGTCGGTTCACCGGCTAGTTTTCTACCAGGAAATTCTCGATGGTTTCGGTTAATGTTTCCCGGGTCGGGTCTTTGAGCCGGCAGATGCAGGGAGCCAGTTTCCGCCCCAGTTCCGTCATTTCCGCTTCGTCGATTTCCTCCCAGGGTACGAAGTCTTCCGGGCATTTCCCCAGCTGGGCCGGGAGGTTCTTTTCGTAATATTCCCTGAGGGCGTCCGCATCGGCCCACAGTCCCGCTTCGGCGTACCAGATGGGGGCGCCATTATCCAGCAGGTCTGTCAGGGACGTCTCTTCGTCATCGTCGGGAACCGGTATTACCATGTATTGGACATCGTTCATTTTTCTCTCTCTTCAGAACTGTCCGGCTTCTTTGAAACTGATTGCGGCGAGTCGGCGGTTCAGTTCTATCAGGCTGCCGGCGTGTTCCGGTGATTCGGTCGAAGATTTTCATGGCCTGGGCAATCAGGAATTCGGCCCGCTCCAGATCCAGGCGGTATAGATCTACCAGGGGAGTTTCTTCTACCGGGTGTTCAGGCTGCGGGTAATCGGTCGGTCCGATGAAGTCAAATATGGGGTAATCCAGGTCGGCGCGTTCTCCGGCGACCTCTTTTATCTGCCGGTTCAACGATTCGACCGCGTTGGTCCAGTTGTTGAATTCCGGAGTGTGCCGGAAGTCGGGGCGCTCCGGCTGGTCGGGATTTCCGGGATGCTCTCCGGAGGCCCCGAATTCCAGATCCTGGGAGACTCCTCGGGTCAGCATCTCGGCATAAGCCAGGAATCCCCAGGCGATTCCAATCTTGATGGTCAGGTCAGTGGGCATCGTTGCCGGGTTGGTCAATTCGTTTCGTTCCTTTCCAGGTTCAGGATTTCCACCGTGCTGTGGGTTACTTTCAGGGTTGCAGTCATGTCCGGGGGCACTTCCCATCGGAGATGGTCCTGGGCGGCGGTGATGATCCCATGCCGGATGGCATCTTCCTCCGATTGCAGTGTCTGCCGGGCAATCTTGCCGTACCGGTTTTCCTGTTCTTTCTGCTGAGTCTCGTAGTGATCCCCTTCTTCATCGTAGCAGTAGCAGGATGCCATCAATATGTCGGCGAGTTCGTTGACCGACATGCTGCTTTCTTCGGTTACCAATGGGGTCGCTTCATCGTAGTATTGCAGCTCGTCTTCCAGCAGGGCGTAGTCGGCGGGCAGCTTTTCTACCCATTTGCCTCTGGTCGGACTGGTCATTTGGAGCAGCAGTTCGATTTTCTCCGGCCGCTGCCGGGCGAAGACTTCGATCCATTCCCGGTATTTGGCGGCGCTGGTGTTAAATTCTTTCCTGACTTCGCTCAGGTTGTAAACCTTTCCCTTCAGGGTTACTTCGATTTCCACTTCTTCAATCACCGGCAGGGCATCGTACCAGGGATAGCCTTTCAGCCGGTAGTTCGCTTGCATCAGGTTCCGGTTCATGCCGTTCCGGTTGGCGGCCCTCCCCAGAGCCTGCTGGTCCGGGGCGCATCCGTCTTGTATTCCGACCAGCAGGGTGTTCTCATTCACCGCCTCTTTTCTGCTGTCATGGAATCCGTAGTAACCGGTGGTTCCTCCATCGGCGGTTTCCGGTTCCCAGCGTAGCAGCGCCGATACCGGGTCAGGCAGATCGATGCCCAGCTGTTTGGCGTCCTGCTGAACCTCGTACGGGACTTCCACCGGATCCGGTTCACGGAGCATCGCCCGGTAAACGACGGCCCGGGCGGCCCGTTTCAGTTCATCGGTAAAGGGAGTTGCCACCAGACTCTTGCGGCTGGGCAGGGTCAGTTCCAGATGGGGGCAGTTCACCACGTCAATGGCGGCGCTCCATTCTTCCTGGAGCGTTTTGACGGAGGCGAAGCAGGTATTTTTGAGGACAATGCCGTGGAAGTTGCTGGTGCGCCAATCCCGCGCGGGGGAGCGGTAAACGCCGATTCTGGTTCCCTGGTATTCCTCCACGTAGAGGGCTTTGTCCAGGAAGTCCAGCCTGGGAAGTTCCGCTCCGTTGCAGAATACCGGCAGGGGGAAGTATTGGGCGCATTCGGCGATGATTCCCTCCGGTCCGTATTCGGTCGCCCACTTGAAGGTGATGCTGGTTCCGGCCGGCATTGGGTCTTTGGATTGCAGGGTCAGGACCGGGGCCGATTTTTCCCCGGTGAAGTGTTCCGGAGTGAGTTCCAGGCTCCAGGGTATGTTGTCCCCGGTGCGGGATTGGACTCGCACCCAGGGGCGTCGGGCCAGGGAATAAAAGCCCATGCCGGCCGGATGTTCGTTGTTCACCGCCGGGCTGTTCCAGGTGGACTGGCCGAAGGCCAGCAGTACCCTGGGGTCCTGGATGCCTTTGCCGTTGTCGGCAATGGTGATGCTGTCTTCGTTGATCGTTACGTCGACCCGGGTGGCGCCGGAACGCCGGGCGTTCTGGAACAGTTCGTTGGCGATGTCTTCCAGTGTCGCAGCAAAGAAGGATGGGACGCGGCTGAGCGCGTCCTGATGGATGGTAGCTTGGATGGATTGGGGGAGATTCGTTTTGTTCATTCGGTGCAGCTCGTCTTGGTCAGGATGGGGATAGATGGATTTTAGGGGTTGGTCCGGTCAGGGGAAAGGGGCAGGTGTCAGTGATATTGGCGCGTGTCGGATGGTTTCGTATGCCTGCCGTTTTGCAGCAGCGGCAAGGTCTCAGAGGTTCTTTAACGTGGATATGATCATGCTGATCACCAGTGTGCCATAAATGATGTGCCACTTCGTGTCTTCGGGTATTTTCAGTTCCGGTTTAATCCAGCCAGATATGGATAATGCTATGTAGCCTGCCGCGGGCAGGATCAGGATAACGCTGACTCCCCAGAGCCACATTTTCCAAGCAGGCATTTTCCTTTGACCTGCAATTGGCATTGGTTTCTCCGAGTTCTTTGTTGGTTGGGGTGAGTCTCAAAATGTACTTTCCGTTTGACAGTCCCCTGACCGGTGCGGGGGTACTCACCGCGCCATAAACAGGCGCGGCGCTGGCCGGTTTCCCCGTGCCGGCAGGGATGGAACCGTTTCGCCCGCAACAATGGTTCCGGAAAAACAGGTCGTTCCCCGCGAGTGCGGAGGAAGCCGCCAATCCCTGGCGTGCTTGCTGACCTGACTGTGGATGCGCCTCTGCTGGCGTGGGATAACCGGGGCTTTTCCTGATCAGGGAAGTATCTCGGTGAATGAGTCTATTGTCTGCAGGTGAATCCGACAAGGGTCTTCGTTCCAGTGGGTAAATCCGCAGTCGGCTCAGTAAGTGCTGGCAGGGTGCAGGACATACCCGGGTATTGGCCGGCGGTTTTCCGTCCTGGTTTCGGTGCTGGTCCGGGGTTTGTTCCGGGTTGAAACGGGCATGGGAAAGTTCTTCTCCTGATGATGCTTGATTTGGGGCAAATGCGCGGCCCGGCGGGAGGGTTTTCATCGCCGCCGGGCCCGTTGCGATCAAAGCAGCCCGTTCCCGGATTGCCTGGAACGGTTTAATCGGCTGAAAGGTCAGTCGTCGTTGGCGATGACTACCTCGATGAAAATCCGGCTCAGGCTGCCGGAAAACTTGACGTTCCGATCGTCAGTCGTCAGCCGGTTGACGCTGAATCGCACCGTTTCGTCGTTTTCTTCCCGGGTGTCGCCGATGATCCGGAGGTTCACCGTTTTGTTCAGGGCGGCGCCGGAGGCGCCGGCTTCCCAGGTGATTACCTGGTCCATGAAGTAAAAGTCCCGGTCTGCGCCGGCCTTTTTCTTCCCGCGAACTGTCTTGTCGTTGGGTTTCTGGAACTTGACCTGTACGCTGACATCATGGGATGGAGTTCCGGTAAGCCGGAGGGTAAGGGGTACCGTTTTGGTTCCCGAGTCTCCTTCGGTGATGGTCAGCTTTGGCGTCTGCCCCTGGCCCTTTCCGTAGGTCGTGCCGTCCTTGACCACTTCTATTTCCCGCCCGGGGGTTGGGGTGGCCTTATTTTCCGTTGGCATTTCCCGCATGTCCTCGTTCCCCGGCCTGGGGGTTGGGTCCACGGCGGGGCCGGTTTTGGCAGCCGGCAGCGTGACTGCCCAGATTGTGGACGCCAGTCCGGTAGGGTAAACACAGGGGCTGCCTTTCTCCCGTTGGGGTTCTGCGCTGACAATGAGCAGGTATGGCGTTTCCGGTTGCAGGTTGATGAAAGTTTTGGTCAGGGGGCCGCTGGTTGGAACGATCGGGTTTGCTACTTCCAGGAACCTGCCGTTTTCCCGATCGTACCCGCTGAGCCGGAATTGCTTGGTTGCGCAGCCGTTATCCGGGCCGGCGTTCCATGCGATGGTTACTGAAGTGCTGGTTACGGCGGTTGTCCTGAGGTTGGTCGGGTTGGGAGGCCATTTGGTCTGGGCCTGGGCGGTGGCGGTAGTTGCGGCGATGGCGGCGATCGCTAACAGAGCCATTATTGGAATAACGGCCCATCGGATAATGCCTCCCTGGGTAATTGGCTGCCTGGGTATCCGGATCATATTTTCCCGCTCCTTTTCTGGAATGATTTTCGGTAGCAGATCAATTTTAATCTTCCGGATCGGGCGCGTCAATTGGTCAGCGTCGTGCGCTGTTCTGCTAGGCGGCGTTTTGCCGGAGGGTGATCGAGGCTTCCTGGTAGGCCCTGTTGTTCAGGGCTTTCATCCGGTCTTTCTCATTGACCAGGTTCAGTTCGGCTTTCAGGTGGTTGGCGGGATCCCTTTGCGTTAAGTTCATCTTCCGGATAAACCGGCTCATGGTTTCGGGGTTCGGCGCAGTGTCGGCGCTGATGCTCCAGATATGGGCCATAAAGGCGATGAACCTTGGATTGAAGGCGTGGTGCCTGGTTTTGGCGTCAGCGATGATCGTGGGGTCTTCATCGGTTCCGATGTTGAACTCTTCGCGGGTCTGCTTGAGCCATTCGATGAAATCGGTCAGATTTTCCACGCATTCCTGCTGACCCTGGGGGGTGGCAATATATTCCCGTCTGGCTTTGGTGATGGACTTGTTCAGGCCTACTTCGATGGCTTTTACGACGGTCTTCAGTGAGTTTATTGAGAAGATATATGCGCCGGTGGGCGTACTGCGAGTTTTGTCAGTAAGGGCGTCAAGCCAGTGGTTGTTTCCGAGCGTTTCGCGGATGGCGTTTACCACCGGATCCCGGCTGTCCAGGTAGTTCAGTTCCGCGGTGGATATTTTCCTGGTTTTGTTCAGGTCGACAAACATCTGCCGGGCATCGGCGGCTCCGGAATTGGAGATATATTCCAGGGCAACGGATGATTCCAACAGTCTGTCGAGCTTTGCCCGGTCATCCTAGTTCTCGGATGATTCCAGTCGATTCCGGGTCAGGTGCAACACCTGCACGCGGTGCTGCCCGTCGAGAATCTGGGACTGGTCGGGCAGCTGCATTTTCCCTTCGTTGATCTCCGGCGCCACTTCGCTGGTGAATACGAATGGGGCAATGACCCAGTTGCTGCTTTCCTGGTAGTACCGGGCCAGCGCTTCACAGTGGCTGCGGTCCAGCGGGCGCTGGAGGTCGGTCTCCTGTCCGTAAAATTCTTCCGGGGTCAATTCGGTTGCGTCGAGCAGTTCGCGGACGGTGGTAGTGGCGCTGGCAACCCACCGATTATTCTGTCTCCGGGTATTGTTGTTCTGCCCGAACAGGGACATCTGGGCGGTGGGAGGCTTTCTTCTGGTGGCTGGCATCAGGTTGGTTTTCTCCTTTTTCGTTCTTTTGTTTTTATTTTACCGCCGGATTATTTGGAGGGATTTATGGGCAATGCCGTTTTTGCGGGAGGAGATCGAAATCCCAGCTTGACCTGGTTCTGCATCGGCTGAATTTTCTGTGAGGGGGGGTACCATGGGGATGTGAAAATCATATCTGATAGGCGGCTCAACATGACTGAAAATCGGCCTTTTCTGCCAGGGGGGGTACCACGGGGGTGTGAAAATCGTATTCAATCAGTGGCTGAAAATGACTGGAGTTGCACAATTTGTAAAAGTTGGATTCCCGTAGCAGAGCGCTATGGCGATGGGCGGCTTAAAATGACTTTTGCTCCTTTTTGGGGGGGCTTCTAGGGGGTACTTGTATAGGAAAATAAACCTGAATCAATCGGAATTGGCGGCTCATTTTTCCACAGGCATTGTGGAGTGGATTAGGGGCTTTTTGGCAGTCGCCGCTGGACTGGGTTATGGGGTGCGCCGGTGGGCGATGTTCCGGGAGTAAGGGCAGTGGTCAGTATGGCGTTTTCCTCACTTGCCCGTGGGATGGTGGTTGGTCGCCTGACGGAGAAGTGATTTCCCAGCCCGGGAGTATCAGCAGAATACCTTATTCGTAATTTAACCTGCTCCTTTTTTCGTCTGGTGCAGCCGTTTTGCCGGTCCTGGCGTCGACGGGTGGTGTTTTCCGGTGGGGGGAATCTCATTCGGGGGGTGTGCCTGTCCGGGCAAAGGTTTTGGTTTCCCCGCAGGAGCGGGGTTTGTCTCGGTTGCCGATGTCGGCGTCGGCGCTGGGCCTTTCTTTTGCCTGGGGTGGCAGTCCACAGCAGTGCGACAACAGTGGGGATTGCCGATGTTCTAATGTGGGCACAGTCATTGCTGCGGCGGTCGGCGCGGGGTTGTTTTCGGCTGCTCTGCTGGCGCTGATTCTGGCGTGGTTGCTGCTGGAATTTCTGCCGGGCAGTCAGCTGGTTTGGTATCGGACAGGGCTTTATGCCGGATGTAATGGGCGATGGTGAGTCTGGCGGCGTTAGCGTAGGGTTGGAGCTGGTCCTGCTCCTGTTGGTTGATGAAAATGGAGAGGCGGAGCTTTCGGGGGGGATGGGGTCGGTTTTGGGTCGTCCTGACCGTCCTGGTTTGCCAGCCAAGGTGATTGCCTCCTGGTGTGGCAGTAGGCACCGGCGGAATTCCGGGTACTGCCGGCATTATAGCGTTTGGGGTGGTGAGAGATTGTTGGGGGTTGGGGTTGTGCCGGGATTTTTCTTGGACTTTGGTTGGTGTGGTGGAGCGCTGGCTTATTTGGTAATCCTGTTTGATTGACTCTATTGGATAGTCTAGCAGGTCGGTTCCGCTCCTTTGGTCGAACCCCTGTCCAGGGTTTTATACCGGACAGGGGTTTTGTTTGGCGGCGGTCGGCGGGGATTAGTTCTCCGTTTCCTGTTGACACACTGGTTTGGGGTTCATCCTGATTAGCCGGCAGTTTGCCGAATTGTAGCGTTCATCTGGGTGGATCTCGATCACCCAGTCGTAGGACCAGTAGTAGCCGTGCACCCCTACGTCGTCCCGGAGTCCACGCTGGGCGTCCCATAGACGTTCTGGTCTAGGGTTGCCGACGCCGAATCTGCATATGGGCCCGGGGTAGTAATAATACGGGTCGTTCATAAATCCATCGGTATTCAGGATAGTAAGCTGCTCTCCTTGGTAGTGGTATGCCGTGTAGACCGAGTACTTCCTGTCATGGACGAAACGGCAGTAAATGGCGGGGTCGGCTAGGTTTATATAGATCAGATCTGAGGAAGTTTCGATTCGGCGTAGTAGGGGGGTGTTGGAGAGGTCCAGCTCTTTTATTGCCTTCTGCTGGTTGATGTATAGCTCTTTCAGCCCTGACAGGGGCAGGAAAGTGCCGGGGGCATGGTTATTGCGGTTGGCGGTTTCCAAGTGGAATATCCACCTGATCCCATTGTCAGATCTCGTAAGTTGTCCAGTCCGACTAGAGCGTTGCGGTCCAGCCATATTCGTTCGGACTTCAGGGTCAGATGGTCTAGGTTGCCCAGTGGGGTCAAGGCGTTTTCCGCCAGATGTATGCCATCATGGGTATGTATTTCCAGGGTTTCCAGTTTTTTCAGGCCGGTGAATGATCCCCGGCTGATATGCCAGACGGCGTTTGGCGGGTGTGGCGGTGTTTTAATGGGGTAGTTGAGCTGTGTGTAGTCGCGGTCCGTCTTGATCCGTAGCTGGAGTTTTTCCAGCTGTATTAGGTCAGTGAAGAGCCAGTCGGGGGGTGGTTGCTGTAAGGTCAGTGATAGTGTCGCCAGCTGGGTGAAGTTATCCAGGTCGCCGGGGTTCAGCCGTTCGGCGGTGATCCGCAGGTGGTTGATCCGCACCAGGGCGGGGCCGGTTATGTTCTGGCATGATCTCTTCCTATCGGGATAAGGATAAAATCGTTGGATGATTATCTCCTGAATTTCGGGTGAGCGGTGGCAGATATTTTTTGGCGGTTCTGGAGTGGGGGTCGGCGTTTTGGTTGGAGTGGATTTGACCTGGACAATGGCTACGGCTGAGGTAGGGTTGAGTGCTTTGGTTGTTGGGTTGTCACATCCGGTGGACAAGGTGATCAGTGCTATCAGAATTATCAGCAGCTTGGACATTGGTTACCGCCGGGCTAGTCGGCGGTTGCTTGGGGCGCAGTTTTGGGAGCATATTACCAAGCGTGCGCCGCTTTCGGCCCGGCTCCCGGCTTGGTTCCATGCGTGCTGCCGCTCTGAATAGACCCATGGGGTTCGGCGCCATTCGCCGGCCTGCCAGCGTTCTACGTGATAGTGCTGTTTCATCCGGGTTGTGTCGGTGGTGTCCCGGCAGATGTTGGCAGTTCCTGTCCGTATGGCATGGTCATTTTCAGGCATTTTTCTCTCCTGGCAGTTGGTTGGCAGCTGGTTGGTCCAAGTGTTCGCTTTTTAGCGGGCATCCCGGCACAGGGGTTGCAGCGGTTCCGCTGCCGTTTCGACGCCGCAGGTTGGGTGGATGATGTAGAACATGGCGGTTTGGGTACCGGTATCGGATGCAGTCGCGGCAGGGGCAGTCGCCGCCCTCATAGATGGCGATGTAATCTTCGTAGTCGACCAGGTCAGGGTCGATGGCGCTGGCGCAGTTGCGGCAGGCGGGTTGGCTGCGGCCGTTGTGGGTGAGGAAGTAGGGGGTATCGGGGTCGCAGAGGTCCAGAGCCAGGATGGTGGTCATGATTTTCTCCTTGCGCCTGGCGTGGGTTTGAGCGACGGCAGGCGTTTGACCCGGGCCCGGGGGAGTTGCGGTTCAGATTATCGGGTGAAAGGTGATGCAGTATCGTTTTGCCGGTTTGGCAATGGGTTATAGTTGGGTCGGGGATGACCGCTGCATACGGGGTTCTTTTGTGGTTGAAATGGCTGCCCTGAGTGGGCTGGCTGGCGGAGCCTGGGGCTGTTCTTTCTTAACCGATGGAAAGGTCGGTGTTTCGGGTGAAAACGGGCCGGGATAGTTCCCTTCTGTTGAGTTCAGTGGTTCTGCCCACCGGCTGGCGGGTTGGGCTGGTCGTAGCATTCTGTCACAGTGGAGTGCTGGGGGCCGGTTTGCATCTCAGTCCGCTTTGTTGATTACCCGTTCCCATAGCTGTGTTCCGGTTTCCCGTACCTGCCGGGTCAGTTCCGACAGTTCCGGGTCGTGGCCTGACCGGCGCAGCAGGAAGCGAAGCCGGCGCTCTGCCTGTATCAGGTTGATTACCGCGGCGGTTATTTCGCTTTCCGGGTGCATGGTTCAACTCCTTGATTGTTCATTGTTCCGGGGGAACCGACTGTTTTTCATTCTGCTTTCGGCAATGCTGGCGATTTCCCGATGGAGCGTTTCGATTTCCCGGTCTGCTGTCACAATGACGCATCGTCCCGGGTTGTCCCGGGCCTGGGCGAGGAATCCCTCTCTGACCTTTTCCCGGTAGTCATGGGGGGGTTGTTCCGATTGGAGGTCGGGGTTGGCGGTTCTGCCGGCGGCGGTTGCGGGGTTGATTTCCAGGATGAAGGTCAGGTCGGGGGTCCGTCCGCCGGTGGTCAGGCGGTTGGCTTGGTGAATTTCCCGGAGGTTCAGTCCGGCGCCGTAGCCCTGGTGGGCGATGGTGGAATCAATGGAGCGGTCGAGAATGACGATTCGGCCTGTTGGAGGGCGGGGTGGACGGCGGTTGAATAGAGTTCGGCCCGGGCGATGGAGAAGAGCAGCAGTTGCTGGTTGGGAGAGATGCTCTTTCTCTGATTGAGCATTTCGCGGAGGGCATTGCCGGTTGTGGTGTCGCCGGGTTCACGGAGCAGGGAGACGGGGCGGTTCCGCTGTTGGAAATACTGGTGGAGGAGGCTGGCCTGGGTAGTTTTCCCGGCGCCGTCGATTCCTTCGATGGTGATGAGGCATCCGGTCATGGGGGATTCTCCTGTTGCACGCGGGATGGTCCGGTTATTGTAGCGGAGTGTGCCGGGCTCCGGTTGGAGTCAGGGCGTTATTGACGGAATGTTTCGGGTTAACCGGCCGGACTGGGGCGAAACTGGTCTTAATCGGAATGATAGTTACGGAAATCGCAGGGGTGATTTTGGGCGTTTCAGGCTTTTTCCGGGGCTGAAACCCGGTTTAATCGGGGATCAGTCGTCTTTGCCCTGAAATGTCTCCGGGAATGGCTCTCACGCAGTTTTTCACGGAGCATTGTCCGAGGCTCGGCGGTGGCAGTGGGAGTGGTCGGTTGTCGGCGAGTCGGAGAGCTGAGGCGCGCAATAAATTAATCCCCGGCTGAAGCCGGGGATCGGGTTTCCGGGGTTATTCCGGGTTGAAGTCTTCCGGTTCCAGTTGAAACCAGAGGATTTCGCCCCTGCCGACTTGTTCCCGGATGTGGTGGTCTTGATGGACTCCGGCGACCAGAGGGTACGCGGGATTGCCCGTCTGCTCCCGGATGATCCGGGCGTTCCGGACAGCGCGATAGCTGTCCCGTTCGTCTGCGGTATAAGACGCCTCGATCACGATGTAATGGGTCTGTTCGTCCGGGTCTTCGCCCTGGATCACGCAGTCGGCGCGCAGGAAGCTTTGCCAGTCGTTGAGTTCCAGGTTGATCTTTCGGGGTTTTGGGACAATTTCGAGCAGTTCCCGCTGCCGCAGCCAGTTGCGGACTTCCAGGTTGAAGGTCTCTGCGATGGCGAACATCTTGTTTTCGACGGCGTACCGGCCGATATTGCCTTTCATTTCGCCCACGGATACTTCCAGTCTTTTGACTGTTCGCTGGATGTCTTTGGTTATGTCTTCCAGAGTTTCCACGCGCTGGTCCAGGTTGCCTACCTTGTCTTCCAGCCGGTCGACCTTGTCTTCCACGCGGCCCAGGCGCTGGTTCAGTTCCTTGAATCCCCTTTTCAGTTCCCTGATTTCTCCGGGTGCGCGCAGCAGGTCCTCTGTCAGGATCAGTTTCCGGGTTGCGTCCAGAAACTCGGGGGCTTCCTGCAGCTGCTGCAGCAGGTCGGTGGTGTTTCTGATTTCAGTCACGGTCGGCTTCCTTTTCGGCTTTTGCGGCTTCCGCTTCGGCTGCTTCTTCCGCTTGGATTCGCTGCTCTTCCAGTTGGTGGATGTAATCGCTGGCCGCCTGGTACATCTCGGGGTTATCCCGAAGCAGTCGGCGCAGGTCTTCCCAAGTGTTGACGACGGTCATTTTCCGCTCCTTTCCGGAGGCTGTCTGTCAAGTGTATCGGGCTGGTCGGGGTTTGTATAGCGGGTTCGGGCGGCAGCCGGCGACTGCCGGGGGCATGTTTCCTGCGATGATCCGTTCCAACGGTTCTCCCGGTTCAGGCGGCCGCTGGCTGCTGCTGATTCCTTTCCCACGCCTCCTGGTACTGCCGGGCGATGATCCGCGCCGTTTCTTTCTGTTCGTCCGTGGGCATCCGTCTTTCGGATCCTTCCAGCTGGCGCAGTTTCCATTGGTTCCATTCCTGCCGCAGTTCCATTGCGGCGATGGGCTGTTCTGCCTGCTGCAGGGTGAAGATGCGGGATTTTCCAGTCCGGCAGTGGTCTATATAGCTGTTCAGGCAGTTCCGAATGGCCCGGCCGGCGAGGGTCAGAGCCCAGCCGTTGGTAATCGGTTTTACCGTTACATCGTTGATGGTCTGCTCCGGGAGCAGGCTCTGCCAGGTCCGGCTCTGGAGGTTTTCCTTTCGTCTTTCTTCGCCGGCGCGGTTCAGTTCGGCGGTCCAGCGGTCGGCGCGGCGCTGGTAGGCGTGGTAGTCGGTAGGGGGCCATGGCTGATTGTACCGGATGTGCCATTCCAGGGCGTCGGCCAGATGCCGGAGAATATATGATCGCCGGTCCCGTTCCGGCAGGTGGTTGTTTTCATGATGATGCCGGATTACGGCGCGGGTCAGGTGGAACATGGCTTGACATGGGTCGCCATGGTCCCAGTGGATTTCCGGGTCTTTTTCGTTTTCCAGGCAGTTGCGCAGGGCGCCGAAGATTTCCCTGGCGTCCCGGGAATTAACGCATGGCAGGTTAAGGTCGGTCAGGAATCGGGTATGCTGGCGGATAGTTTCGGGGTCGGCGCCGCCGATGACGCAGAACCAACGCCATTGGGCGCCGGCGATCTGCAGGTCGTTTTTCACCCGGCGGGTGATGTATTCGGGGCTGACGCTGGCCGGATTTTCCTGGCCCCGGCCGTTCAGGACGGTAAGGTAGTATTGGATTGTCTTGCCGGCTTGTCTGCCCATTCGGTTCCAGGTTTTCCGGTTGCGGGCGAAATAGTTGTAGCAGTAAATCCAGGGATGGCGGCTGAACCGGAACTGCCAGGGGATCAGGTCCAGTTGATGTTCGGTGATAGTCCGGTCAAGCAGTTTGTTCCGGATGATGCGGTTGACGGCGGCGCGTTCCAGATGCCAGCGGGTTTTCGTCTTTCCGATGGAGTCCCGGGTGATTTGCCGGCAGTGTTTCCTTTCCCGGTTGAGGTCGGCCGTTTGCCGGGCGGTGTAGTCGGACAGCATCCGGTCGAAGGTTTTCCGGTTTTCCCGGCGGCAGCGTTGGTAGGCCTGCGCCATGGCGGCGTTGGTCAGCTGGTCCAGCAGGTAGTCGAGCCATTGTTCGGGGTTGGCATCGGCGGTTGCCTTTGACAGCCCCCGGGCGGTGATGGTCCGGTTCCGGTCGCGGGTCAGGGTGAGGGCCGGTTTGCCTTTTGCGTCAATGAACAGTTCCAGGGTTGGCCGTGGCTGTTCCCGGAATCTGAAGGTCTGCCATTGGGCGGTCTCATTCCGGTGGAAGTATTCCATTCTCCGCCGGAAATGGTGTGCGTTGGCGAGCTGTTCTTCCCTGTTGGGGTTCATGTCTCGGGTGGAGAGATTTCCGGACATCGGGGTGGCTGCTCCTTTGCCGATTTTTGCCGGGTTTTTCAGCCGGGTTTCAGGGTCAGGGGTCGGATGAAGAGGATTGACATTCCCGGTCGGACTGGCCCTGATGGTAGGGTTCCAGGTAGATGCTGGCGGTCAGTATGCCGTCTTCGGTGGGGTAATGGATATTAATAATTTCCCGGATTTCGGGGGGCTGGGGACATTCCAGTTTCTGGTAGAAAGTGAGCACTTTCAGGTTGTGGGGATTGATGATCCGGGGGGCGCCGTTGGGCTGCCGGGGCAGGCTGATGGCGATGCTTAGGCGGTGAGGATTGTTCTCTCTTGCCGGAGTAAGTTCGGTGATGCAGCATTTCCCGTCCTGTGCCGGCAGCAGAATGGTTTTGCTCCGGCTGCCGGGCAGGTTCAGCAGTTGGATGGCGGTGAAGGTTTCGACCGATTGGTCGTCCTGCCGGCATTCGGTCCGGGCGGATACCAGCCAGACTGGCGCGAAATGGCGATTGGTGATTTCCAGCTGCCATTGTCCGGGGCTTGCGGCAGGGATGAGGCTGCCAGAAGTCCCCGGTGCTGCCGGTCAATGGAGGTTTTCACGAGGCTGATCAGCAGCATTCCGGACAAGAGGGTGAAGCAGAGTATCAGGATGCCGATGGAGGCGAGGTATCCGGCCGGTTCCGGGCGCATGACGGTGCGTTGTTGTCCCCCTGTTGTGGGGTTGGTTCGACTGCTGCTGCTCCGGCAGGTTGTCCGGATTTTCCGGATGTGGTCTCAGGATAGGGCAGGGAGGACTTGGGGAGTTTTCGCCTTGCGCTGGTGGGGGATGCGCGGCTTTGGGGGCATCCCCCTTTGTTGGGAAGGTTCAGGATTCGGCTGGTTGGGGAATGGTGTTGAGCGCCAGGCTGATCCAGGGCGCGGCGGTTTCGAGGCCGCCGTTGCGGGCGGCGTCGATGCATTGGAGGAGGGTAACGGCGATCCGGTGGGTTGTCCGGATGGATCCGTTGGGGGATTGCCGTTGTTCAAGGTATTCCTCCATGCGGGCGCATGCGCAGTCCAGCAGTTGGCTGGCGGTGGGATGGTTCCAGGAGAGGTGGGGGCTGTTGGCCCAGTCCCGGAGTTTTTCCAGGTTGGCGTCCCGGACGATGCGGGGGATGGAGTCGTTGAACCGGGCGTTGAGCAGGGTTTCGGCGTAGCGGGGGGAACCGGGGCTGCTGGTCATTTCCTCAACTCCTCTGCCGGTCTTTTTTGGTCCGGCGCTTTGCTTTTTTTCAGAAGCGCCGGACCAAGGCAGTACGGAGGAGTGATTGAGTTGTCGGTTCAGCCGATGGGTGAGAACCGGGACATTCCGGGGTTTTCGGGGAGTTCGCCGAACTGTTGGCGGATGTCGCGGGTCGTTGCCATGGCCGCGGCGGCGTTCAGGCAGTCATTGGTCAGGTTGGCATGGAGTGGGTGTATTGGGGTCAGGTGATTGAAGCGCCGGTCGCCGGAGATTCTCGCATGTTTCCCTGCGACGGAGTTATTGGGTTGCATGCTGTGTTTTCCCTGGTGGGGAGAAAATACTGCTGCATATTGGTTTTGGGTAGTTTTCCGGGGGGTTCTTTTGGTTGGTGATGGTATTAGTTTGAACTTATCCGAAACGATCTATCAGATTGCGGAGCCCTTCGGAACCTAACCCGGTCTGTTTAATGCTTAGAATTTGTCCTAATGTTCTGCTTGGCAGAGTATCCGACTTGTCGGGAACAACGGTTGAGCGAGTGTGGTTTTCTTCGGGGTGCTTTTTCCACAGGAGAACGCCATGATTGCGTCGGCCTCCGTTGACCCAACCATCTAATTCGAGCAACCGGATTAGCTGTTTACCGGTTACTGCGGGCATATCTTATGTCGGAATTGCTTCGGTGAAGCTGGTCTTACGCTGGTGGGGTTTATCGTCGCCGGTGACGGCTGGCAGATGGTAGAGCGGTACATTGTTTCGTTTCAGATAACCCTCCAGTTCATTCAGGTGTTCTGTTCCGGAAAGCTGAAGTATTGTCGCATCAAGCAACTCCTGGCGGGTTTGTTCCCGAGTAGAGGCGAAGGCGGGAGTGCCGAGTTCGACGCAATGTCCGCACCATATTCCTTCTTCCTGGACAAATTCCAGAGTCAGGTTTACGAAGTAGTCGGGGAATTGTCTTCCGTCCGGCTCCATAGACATATGGAACAGATACACCATTTCCTGATTATTCCGGTTCATGGTGTTTTCCTTCAGGTTCTTAATTTAGTAGTGGCTGGGGGTAAGCTCAGGTCTTTGCCTTGAATCGGTACTATAACACAATAATCAGGGATTGTGTCAGTTTTCCCATCCTGAAATGAGAAGTTGTTTTCCGGCAATCACCGGAGTGTAATGCCGGCGGTTAGAATCCTGGGCATTGCCGGCAGTTCCCGTTCCGGGAAGACGCTCTGATATAGTTTCACAGCGTTCCGCCATTCTTCGTCCTGTGCCGTATTTCCGTCGGAGGAAATGCGGGCGTTGTTTCCGAACCGGCGCTGCATGGCAATCAGCCCGGCGGCTACTACCACGTCGTAATCTCTTCTGACAGTCTTGCAGCAGTCCCAAAGGTATTCCCCTGGGAAAGAAAAGTTGCGGGGTTTATTCAGGTAATCGTCAGTCATTTGAGCCTGGAGTATTGCCGGTTCCACTGCTGAAGTCAGGCCGGGGGATTGTCCGGCTGCCAGGTCCAGCAGGTAGTCCAGCAGTCTTATGGTCAGGGCGTGGTGCTGCTGGGCTTTGGTCAGGCTGGTCTGCAGGTAAGCGAGTGAAGGCCGGAGTGGGGGAGTCGGGTCGTCGGCCCAGGGATCCAGATTAGCGGTCATTTTGTTCAGTTGCAGCCGGAGGATTTTTTCTGCCGGCTGATTACTGTGAGCAGAATGATGGCGATGCGTGCAAACAAGTAGGACATTGGGGTAATCCTGCCTCGTTCTGGGGGAGACTTCCCGGGTGGTTATCCATTTTTCCGGGAGTCTCCCGGGGTCGTTGGTTTAACTGACGGGCGCGGCCTGGGGTTTGCCGATCTTGTTCTTTTTGGAGCCGCAGTTGACGCAGAGGCCCCTGGTAGCGGGGCGGCCGTTCTTCATCACCACTGCTTCAAGTTCTCTGGTTTCGGTATGGGTCTTGCACTTGAAGCAGTAGATTTGGGCTGCGGTGGTCATAGGGCTACTCCTTGTATTTGATGATTCCCCGCTGCTGAACGGGGCGCTATTGGGATTGTACCACTGGTTTACGGATTATGTTATATCGTAAGGGGCATTGCTGCCGGATGTGGTCAGGTTTCCGTGGTCAGCCGGCGGATTTCCCCGGCAATTCACTGCCGGTTATCCGGGTCGTTCAAGTTCAGGGTTCGGGGATGCTCTTTGGCGCCGGATTCTCTTTCACATCTCGTCCGCCATTCCGGGCGGGCATTGTTCCTGACGGCTCCATGATATCCGTTAGGGGGCGTTTTTCAATTCCCGGGGGTCTTTATTCCGGTCAGCGCAGCGGGGTGTAGTTACGGATTATCTCCTGCTGAAAAGCCGGGGGAAGTGAATCCCAGTGGTGAAGGTCGACCAGAATGGGCAGGGTGGAGTCGTGGATCGCGGTTTTCAGGTCGGCGATGGCTTGCTCTGAGGGTATCGGGTTATGCGCCACCAGGTCCAGATCGCTGGCCGGGTGATTGGTTCCCTTGACCCGGCTGCCGTAGGCCCATATCGGCGTGTCCGGCAGATATTGCCGGAACAATGTATGCAGGAGTTCCAGGTACTGGGCTGGCAGGTTGAGTTGGTTATTCAAGGTTTTCGGCCTCAATGACCTTAACCAGGTCTCCGGCGTCCTGGATGAATTGGGGCAGCAGCTTCAGGGTGGTCTCAGCGAATTGCTGGCCGTAGTTGTGGGCGGTATTGTTTCGGTTATCCCGGTATTCCAGCCAGCGCTGGCATGCTTCGGTGGATATAAGCTGATGTCTGGCGGCATGCCGGAAGATGTTTCTGAAGGTGAGCCGGTCTGCCTGCCGGTTGGTTGCGAAGTAAGGTCTCAAACAGAGTTTTAGCAGTCTGCCGGACTGTTCCAGGATTATCTCAAACTCTTTGACTGATGCCGAGCGGAAGATGTCATAGAGCGGGTCTGACTGCTCCTGCTGCTGCAATTGCCGGAATGCCGCTTCCAGAGTGTTGATGGAACGGGTCAGGAAATCGGTGTTGATGGGCATACGGATACCCCTTTAGTGATTATAGTGGGTATCGGTCGCTTTGAGTAGCGTCGGAGTCCGGTGGGATTGGGATTCCCGTCAGATTAACCGCTGAACGTGTCCGCTTCCACCGGCCGGAGGTGAATCCGGTAAAGTCGGGTTGAATCCACCGGCTGGCCCTTTCCAGGGCCTGGGTCAGGGAGCCGGCTTGAATGACGCGGCAGCGGGTGGCGCGGGGGTTGTTAATTGTGAGATGCCGTACATGGGTGAAGATACTCCTTTTCTGATGGGGTATTGGGCAGGTTAACGGGTTGTAGATCTGTCCGGCGCCGGCGCATTGGCGGCGTGCTGGTGATAATCCTCGAAATCGGCTTCGGAGAGTTGGGCTTTGGCGTAGGTGCAGGCTGCTGCCGGGGTCAGGTTTTCCTAACGGAATCGGGCGATGATGGATTCGGTATAACTGTTGATGCTCTGACGGATCAGGGCGGCTTCGGCGTGGTCCTCAGCCTTGACGGAGCGGTCCAGGTTCCGGGCATGTTCCTCGGAAGCGGATGGGGTCAGGTCTATGGTATGACAGTAAATGGTCATTTGCTCAGCTCCTCCAGCGAATAAATTGAACTTTCCGCCGGTTTCGGAGCGGGTCCGACCCCGGCGGCGTGGTCTCTGGGAAAGCCGCCGGGGGATTTGATTCAGGAGCTCTGAAATGAACTGAGGATCTTTTGAACGGCGCTGACCAGGAAAATGAGCAGGATGAGGGCCCACGCGGTCATGCTGCTGATGATGGCGTGCTTCAGCGCGGCGTTCTTCTCCTGCCGGGTATAGCCGGAATGGTTGATGATGATCGTGGATTCGTGTCGGACCAGGACGGATGCGATGGTTATGCCGATGGCGAGGGTGGCGGTGGCGATGATTGTGTATAGATCTTCTTCTTTTTCCGGCAAAGGATCGGCAATGTAGCTGGCGGTTCCGATGATCATGATGATGGTGGTGATAGTTACTTTGCTGAGCAGCGTCAGCAGAGTGCGCCGCTCGTTTTCCTCTTCTTTGGGGATGTTGCGGAGGGCATGGCAGTAGGGGCAGTGTTCCGTTTGTCTGAAGAGGTATTTATTGCATTTCAGGCATCGGGTAGTCATTGGTTTGAGCTGATAGTCCTTTGCGGATCCGCAGGACTTGCGCGGGAGGTTCGGCGGGGTGGCCGTTATCGGAGGTTGCGGTCGTTAACGACGTAGTGGGCGCACCGTGTTTTGGTCAGGAGGGTTTCCAGGTTGTCGAGTTCGGCGCGCATTTCCTTGAGGTGGTTATACTCCGATGGGGTCATCTCCTCCTGAAAGGGGGTTATGGAATTAACGGCGGCCTGCAGCTGATTCCTGCTTTGAGCGACCTGTTCGGCGGCGGCAGCCATGGCGCTGGTGTATTCGGATATTCGGGTATTGTTCATACTGTAAAGGTCTCCTTTTTCAGGTTTTTTAATGGGGATCTTTGCTGGTGGGGCATTTACCGGGTGTTGGGTCCGGGGTTTTTGCAATGGCGGTTGGCCCGGAGGTCTTCTTTTCAGGTGAAGATTACGGTTGCCGCTCCCTGATCGCTCGCGGCGCCGCTCAGGGGTTCAGGGATGTTCTGGGCGATGATTGCCGGAGTGCAGGAGCCGTTGGTTGCCTGCTGCATAATGCCGGCTCTCCGTACGGCCCGTTCCAGGTCCGAATCGTCGGCGGTGATGGAGATTTCCGCAATGATATGCTGATTGCTGTCTCCGCTGATGATCAGATCTGCGCTGCATAGATCCATGGCTTCTTCCCGGGTGATCCGGTTGCTGCTGAGGGCTTGCTGCAGGATGCTGTTGAATTCCGGGGTATTGCCAGCGTTGACCGGCCGGCTGATTACCGGGTTGGTGAAGCCCATGCTGATAATGGTCCAGGATACGGCCCTGGGCTGAACTCTGGCTTCGTACATTTCTCCTCTGAACTGGTTGAACTGGCCTTCAAGTCGTTGCTGACCGGCTTTTATAGTATCCCGGTCGGCGGATGCTTCGGCAAACCCATCGGCCATTTCCTTTCGGATAGCAACCCGGTCGGCGGCAGCCGCAGCAAATCCATCGGCCATTTCCTTTCGGATAGCAACCCGGTCGGCGGATGCTTCGGCAAATCCATCGGCCATTTCCTTTCGGATAGCAACCCGGTCGGCGGATGCTTCGGCAAATCCGTCGGCCATTTCCTTTCGGATAGCAGCCCGGTCGGCGGATGCTTCGGCAAATCCGTCGGCCATTTCCTTTCGGATAGCAGCCCGGTCGGCGGATGCTTCGGCAAATCCATCGGCCATTTCCTTTCGGATAGCAGCCCGGTCGGCGGATGCTTCGGCAAATCCGTCGGCCATTTCCTTTCGGATAGCAGCCCGGTCGGCGGATGCTTCGGCAAATCCGTCGGCCATTTCCTTTCGGATAGCAGCCCGGTCGGCGGATGCTTCGGCAAATCCGTCGGCGACGGTCCGGGTCAGTTGCGCCAGATTGTCGGCCAGTCGTTCGACGACTTTGGGCAGTTGCCTTTCATCGTCGGTCAGCAGTTTTCGGCGCAGGCTTTCCCTGATTTCCGGATGCTCGTCGAGAATCCGTTCCAGGTCGGCGATGGTCGGTATGAATAGTTGTTCGTTCATTGGCCTCATTATATCAGGTCAGGATATTTTGTGGGTAGTTCCGTTGTGTTAGATGCAGCCGGGGTATTTCCCGGTGCCGGATGGGAGAGAATACCTGATTTTGGAATCCTTTTCGGCGCTGGTGTGGTTCCCTGTGCTGCTCTTTTGAGCCACCAGGGGACGACAGAATTCCCCTGCACGAGTGGGGGTTTTAAAGTGGGATTTTCCTGTTGGTAGTAAAAGAGGAATCTCCCGGCGCTGGTGGGGGGATTCGGCATGTTGGTGGTACAGGGAATCTCCTGGCGCGAGTGGGATGATTCCCATGCTAAACATAATGGACGTTTCAAGGAATCTTCCTGTATGGGCGGATAGTCCGCGCTGTGGGTAGAGGCGGAAGGTTTCCGCCAGTTTCAGGATTTCCGGGTCAATCAGTTTCCGGAGGGCTTCGTGGATCTGCCGGATAACGGGTTCAGGTTGGGAGTAGAACTGCATGGAAGGGGGCAGGGTACTCCGGTATTCGCCCACGGCCTTCCGGATGGCGTCGGGGTGGGGGATCCGGGCATTGGGTCTGCTCAGCAGCTGCCATTGCTGCAGCGTAAGTTTCCTGGCTTCTTTGATGGTGGCTTTCCGGATGGATTTTTCGATATAGCGTTTCAGCGGGGGCATGGGGATTGGATCCCGGGCGATGATCAGGGAGCCGGGGTCAAATTCCGACCGGTCGTCGTTGTTTCCCTGAATTCGGATGGCGCTTTCCTCGGGCTGAATCCGCAGGACGGGGGTTTTCCCGTTCCTGGCGGTGATGGTGAGGGAGCCATTGGGTTCGGTCGTTATGGTGAGAGGCTGGTTGAATATCTGCTGAAGGGGTTTTTGCAGTTTGAGATTCATGAACTGGCGGACGGCGTCCGCGGGGATGTCAGGGTTTACGATGGGATAATCAGGTTCCTGAGTTTTCTGAGGTTGAGGCAGTTGAGACATGGGCCGGTCTGGTCTCCAGTAGTTGCTGATGGGTGTTATGGGGAGGTCCCTGGGGTGAATATTTTTGCCGCAGATGTAGCATACCAGGTATTTTCCGTAGTGATCCTGGCGTACGGAGATGATGCCGACGCATTTGGGGCAGTTCTGCCGGTTCGGTTTGATGAAATAGTCGCTCATTTTCAGTTCGGGGTTTTTCTGGCGGGAATTGTGCAGTAATGCCGGTTTTCCAGGTTTTTTCAGGTGGTGGCGTGGATGCTGCAACTGAGACAGGGGCAGCCGGCGGGGTCGTTGTCAGGTTTCTCCTGGCGGCGTTCTGGCGGCATGGCCGGCTTTATTCCTGAAGGCGTTTTCGGTTAGTCCTGATGCTGGTCCGGTTGAAACAGGAGGGGGATGATTACGGTTACGCCGGACTCTTCGGCCTGGCGCTGTTGTCTGGGGTCGATGGCCGCGCCGATTACTGCGGGGATGGTTTCGTACCCGGTTGCTTTGGTTAACGTTTCAGCCCGACTGTGGGCGCGCTGAATATCATTCAGATGGATAGTCCGGGATATTTCGAATACGGCGTAAACCGGCGTTGTATCTCCCCGGCGTCGGCCGCGGATGATCAGGTCGGTTGCGGACAGGTCTTCGGATTCGTCTTCGCTGATGATTTGGTCGGTTTCAGCCTGGTCGATCAGGCGGGTGAAGGCTTGTTCCGCGTTTCGTCCCTGAGCGTGCATGATTATTCCTTTTACCATGTTGAGATGATCCCGGGCAATGTTCAGGATGTTCCTTCGTACTTTGGTCTCAGTGCTGTCGCCGATGAGCTGAGCGACCTTGTTTTCCAGGGAGCGTTGTCCTGCCTGAAGACTGGTTACATCCTCCTTGACTTCGGTCATGTCCTGCTTGAGAACTCTGACGTCCTCCTTGACTTCGGTCATGTCCTGCTTGAGAACTCTGACGTCCTCCTTGACTTCGGTCATATCCTGCTTGAGAACTCTGACGTCCTCCTTGACTTCGGTCATGTCCTGCTTGAGAACTCTGACGTCCTCCTTGACTTCGGTCATATCCTGCTTGAGAACTCTGACGTCCTCTTTGACTTCGGTCATGTCCTGCTTGAGAACTCTGACGTCCTCCTTGACTTCGGTCATATCCTGCTTGAGAACTCTGACGTCCTCCTTGAGAGTGCTGACGTCCTCTTCCAGTTTGGTCAGTCGGCGTTCCACCGCGGCGGCGAAGGCGTGGAACGCCGTTACCAGCTCCGCGAACTTTTCCGGCAGGGCGATCAGTTCTTCGTCCAGCAGCCTGAGCCTTAATTCCTTTTTATACTCAGGGTGCTGGTCAATGTAATTCAGCAGATCCTGAAACTCTTGAGCGTACATCGTGTCAATCCTTTTCCGTATGTTCCGATTATATCACTACTGTTGTGGAAAGGCGGTTGTTGGCGGTGTGGGAATTAAGGCTGTGGCATTCGGATCAGGTGTCCGGCGCTCTGCTTTCTGCGGAGGTTTCTCAAAATTGTGTTACACCGCGCGGCCCAGATCATCATCTTCAAATGGCCTTCCGGGGACTACCTTCTCCCGGATGTTTTCCAACGCTTTGTATTTTTCTTCCAGGGTCTGCAGCAGTTCGCTTATCTCTCGGCGCAGGTCCGGGGGATAGTGCACGGGGGCGTACTTCCTTTCTTCGTGTATCTCCCGCACCCGGTCAATGCTTCCCGCCATGCTCTACAAGGCATCGCTGAGCAGGATTCGGTCGGCTTATCGGAAATGCATTATTTCTCCATCCGGTTTCAGTTCATCATTCGGTTCGGCGGCGACCGGGGCCGGCGAGTCCGGTAGTCATCCGGGTGGCTGGCAATCCATTGTTTTTTCCTGTCCGGTGGCGATGGAATCGAATATCCGGTACAGGCTTTTTGGTTCAAAGGATTTTTCCGCGAATTCCTCCGGCGAGCAGGTTGGCGGGGTGTAGTTTTTGACCAGGCACTTGCCCTGGTGAATAAATATGACGTAGGGAGATTCCCATTCCTGCTGGCAGTCGAGGGTGAAGACGGTTTCCGGAAAGCGTCGGGATATGCCGGCCAGGTCGTAACCTATGTCATACCACTTGCAGGGTTCATTGCCTTCGATAACCTCGCGGAGTTCTTCGATGTCCGCTTCGGTTGGGTTTTCGTATCCGAAGTATGCCGGGGCGATCAGTTTGAGGATGGTTTGCTGGTCGGGTTCGGGGGTGTCCCAGGAAAGGTGATAGGTGGCTTCGGTTCCCAATAGCTGCTCCTTGATATTTGTTTCCGGTTGGTAGATTTGTGGGTTCAGGGGTGTATTGGTCCGTTGCGTGAGTTCCGGGTCTGATTGGTCTGATTTGGTTTTTTTATTGGGGGATCAGGTCAGCTTCGGTTGGCTTTCTTACGGAGAATCCCTGTTCGTACAGATTCGATTCAGGGTGCAGCAGCACTTCCGGGATGACCTGATTGCCCTCAGCGTCCACTGCATTGATTTCCAGCCATTGCAGGCGCTGCAGACCGGCCAGCGCGGTTGCCAGTTCCGGGCTGATTTCTCCGGTCAGCGTCAGCTTCCGGATCGGCGGGTTATGCGGGAAGCTGTCCTGGTTCAGTTCGATTTTTCCGCATTCAATTTCCAGGTGCTGCAGGGCCGGTAAATCCTGGGTCAGTTCTTTCCGGATGGCGCAGACCGGTGTCGGTTTGGGTTCGGGTTCCTTTGGTCTTATTCCCCTGTAGTACGTGGGGAAGACCCGGGGCGGCGGCACTTGCTCGAATTCTCCGCTCGTTTCGATTTTCAGCAGGATCAGGTCCGGTTGAGATTCGGTAAACGGGTCCGTGTAGTTAATAAAGTCGGCCTGGATGGTAAGGGATTTCACGCCTTCCGGCAGGTTCAGCGCGCCCGGTTCCAGATCGATCGTTGTTCCGTCCCCGGTTCGGGGGTTTTCCTGCAGTCTGATGGTCAGGGATTCCGGAGCGGTCTGATCACGGAGTGCATTGGGGTGTATGACGCCGCCGCATGTTGGGACGTTCAGTTCCTTTTCCCTGTTTTCTGCTTCGTAATAGAACTTTAAACGTTTGTCATTGATTTCGCATTTTCTGGTCGGCGTTGGCGGTTCAGGTGTGTGCGTCGCTGTCGGTTGCTCCGGAGTTGCCGGCTCCCGGGTTGAGTTCATCGCCATTGGGGTCGGCGTTGGGCCTGGTCGGGTTTCCTGCTCCCTGGTCGGAGTCTCCTGAGCTTGCAGCAGGTCTTCCAGCTGCTGCTCCAATTCGGCGATTTTCCGATCCGTTTCTTCCTTGTCCACTTCGATGATGATTGGCGGGTCTCCGTTGCAGGCCAGTGCGGCAGTCAGCAGCAGCAGGCTGCTGATCAGGAGGGCTGATAATTTCATTATTGGTATAACCTATTCTTCAGGGATTTTGTTTTCGATGATGCCTTTGTTAATGAGCGTGAATCTAATAAGCCGATCGGAGACTTGAAAATGCTCGGCAGCGTCGTCGATTTGATCGTCTCCAGGTGTTTTGTTTCCGATGAATTTCAGCAAATCATTGGTGGGGCATAGTAGTTCGCGTGCGAAGGCTCGCTGGAATTTCTGGCGGCTGGTTCGGGAGTTAGTTGCAGGCAGCAAGCGTTCGTCTGTTGGGGTTGTTATTTGATCTGCGACTACCCGCGCTAATGTGAAACGCCGGCCGGTTAAGGATCGCTGGTGTAATGCGATGCGCAGGTTGCTGTTGTCGCAGTCACGTAAACCGGCAGATAGAGGCAGGTCGGATTGATGCTGCCGGTTAAGATTTACGCCGAATAGATCATTCAGTGTTCTGGTTTCAACTCGGTCGGATGCTATTCCCCAAACTAGGCGGGCGATTCCGGCTGCTTTTTCACCGCGCCGCCAAGGCGTGTCCAGCGCATTTGTTTGAGCTTGATATTCCGCCAATATCTCGTTGCAGTTAGGTAGTTGGACTGTTTCGTCTCGGTTTCTTACTTCGGCTTCCAGAAATTCCAGGTGATCCAAGGATCTTTCTTTGGATGCAACTGCGATTTCCTGTATTGCGTCGGCTCCGTATACCCGGCGCTGTTCCAAGAGTTGTGACATCAAGGTGTTTGGGGCTTTTCCTGGGTCGTATCCCAGTCTGGCTTCCAGTTTGCGTATATCTTTGAGATATTCATTGGCGCGTTCCCAGGACACTTCAGCCCACAAGTTAGTCAGTTCCGTGTTCGTTTTTACTTGTGGGGGCATATCGTTTATGACGGCGTTCACGAAATTGTCGATGGCTTTCTCGAAATCAATTGCGGAAATGATGCCTTCGTAATTCTGTAAATACCGGACTGGCTCGGTACTATTAGGATCGTCTGATTTAGCGATAGCTTGGATGGTTTCTCCGTCACTGCTCAAGATCAGGTTAGGCCATAAATAGCCGCTACCGGCAGCGGCCAGGTTGTGGCTCATTTGCCAATCGGTGCTTGTCGGTTCCTCTTTCGGTTCCCAGCGGAGCCGCCACCAGTTGCCGGCGAACCAATCAGCCAGCTGGAGTGCTGATACGCGCATGAATCTACGAGTTAGTTTGATTTCACTGGTTCGGTCTTCTAACTCCGTTAAGCAAATCCCGTTTAACCAGATGGAGATCGCTGATTGCATCCGGTCATCTGTTTCTTTCGTACGGTCTTCGAGCTGTTTTTGCTCAATTCTGAATGATTCAGTCATTGTTGGTCCAAAAATTCAGGACTTGATCCCGGAACGGATCATTCGGAGGTATTGGGTAACCATGGTAAGTACCCTGGCTGCGGTTTTCCAGTTGGGCTTCAAGTGGATTTCCGTTTTTATCCACTGCCCATACGTTTTGTGGAAATTCACCTCTGGTTTGCTCGCTGATCAAGCCTCTTTTGATTCCAGTGCGCAACAGACGCGTAGCGGTAGTTTTGGAAACTATTCCTACGTCATCGCATAGCGTCTTGTCATTCCGAGGTGTAGATGGCGGGGTAAGACCGAAGTCGCCCGGGTTTCTTTTGTGGACTGGATTGCCGGTGTATGAAACCCTCTTGGCCAGGTCCGTCAGATTTTCCAGTTTGCTGGATCGGCGTATGCGCCGTTTATTATTGAATTGCTTACGTTGGTTGTTATCTGTAAATCTTTCCATTGGTAATTCCAAAGTGTAAGCCTGTCAGTGTGATTGGTCAAGGAACACCTACGGAACATACTTTGATTCCTCGGTGTTGTCTATCCGGGCTTGCTCAGATTATCTTCGTTTCTTGAGCAAGTCCTTCATGTCCGGTATGACTGCCTGGAACTGGCAGCCGACGTTGATGATATTTTCCCGTCCGCCTTCGTTCCGGTCTGCCAGTGCGACAATCGCCATAATCTCCGCCGCCGGATGATTTCGAAGCAGGGCGGCGGCGATGTCCAGCGCGCTTTTGCCGGTGGCAACCACATCTTCAATTATCACGGCCAGGATGGATTTATCCTTTGGGAGGGGCGGGATGATCTGCCAGGCCTTTTCGCCTTTGGGGGCAATGAAGCAGGCGTTCAGGGGTTGTCCCCTGAGTTCGCTTAGCAGGCAGAGTTGGGCCACGATGGGTACGGCGCCGTGGGCCACGCCAACAATGGTGTTTGCCACTGGGTAGTCAGCGGAGATTATCCGCAGCATGGCCTCCGCCTGGCATCGGGCGCCCTTTGGGTTCAGGGTCAACCGGCGGGAGTCGATGAAGTAATTGGAATAGCCGCCATTGCGGAGCCGGAAGGTTCCCTGCTGAACTGCGCCGGTCTGCTGCAGCAGGCGGGTAATTTCCCGGTCGGACATGGTTGGGTTACTCCTTCGGGTCGATTATTTCGCAGATCCGGTCGGTGATCGACTGGGCCAGGTTTTGCAGCTTTTCCAGCCGGTGAAAGTTGGGCAGGAAGTAGCCGATTTTGTAAATTACTACCGGCTCTTCAGAGCACAGTTCGCAGATGCGCGCGGCTACTTCCGCCGTTTCCTCAACGGTCATTTCCATGTCCCCGGAGGTTGTTTTCTTTTCGTGCCTTTCCAGCAGTTGTCCGGCCAGCTTGGCTTGGTCCGGGGATATGATCGAGAAAATAGTGATTTCGTAGGGATTGCTGTCGGGAACGATGCTGGTCTGCGATATGTTCTGATGCGGCAGGTCCATGCTGATGGTGGCTATTCTGACCGGGATCATTGCCCTGCGGGATTTTGGCTCCAGCAGCATCAGGGGGGCTGGCAGAACGCCGCGTTCCGCCAGTTCGTCCAGGTAGCTTTGGTAGTAATGTCTGTTTCTTTTCATTGAATGAAACCGCTCGTTTGCAGTATGGGATTTCCCGCCGGGGTAGGTTCCGGTCAGAACAGGGTCAGGCTCTGGGGCTGGTTCCGTTCCGGTATGGGGGGTTCCGGCGTTGGGGCCGGACTCTCCGGCGTTGGCGCCGGCTTTTTGGGGGGCCTGGCTCTGCTCTGCCTTTTCGCCGGTTTGGCCTGCCAGGCCGGGCAACTGGGCTGCTTCTACCCCGGTAAATATTCCGTTGGCGGTCATGGTTTTCCACAGCGTGCCGGGCGCCAGCAGTCCGGTGTGAAACCGGTTGTGCCGACCGATGATCCGGGTCAGGTCGTCGGCGGATACCATCCGGGTTTTCACCACGGGCCGTTCTTCGGATTCCCGGTGCATATTGCCGTAGTTATAGTTGTGAATCAGGATTGATTCCTGGTAAATATCGATTCGGGTCGAAAGGAGATCCGGCGGCACATTGACGGTGGCGGGCAGCGCCCAGTGGATCTCCGGCGTCAGGTGATCGTTGCTTCCCGGGTTTGCTGGCATTGGTTGATCCTCTTGAGGGTTTTTCTCAGCAGCGCTTCGAGTGTCTCCGGCGCTGCCGGAGGAAGTCCTGCACTCTTTTGCGGCTTTCGTTTGCCATTGCAGACCCGTTTTCTCTGTACCGACGCCGGATGCTCCGGGCCGTTTCTTCAGCGTTTTTATGACTGTTCATGGGAATGAGACTCCTTGTTTTACCGCCTTTGCCGGCTGTCAATACAGCAGGCTACGGCGCAGTATCTCTGGGATGGAGAATCGCTGGCGAAGTCCGCGCCGCACTGAACGCAGGTGCGGCGCGCCGGTGCCGCCGGCGGTGTTTTTACATTTATGACCAGCCCGGATCGGGTCGGTTGGACCGGATAGTTTTCAGCTCCGGGCGGTGTGGGCAAGTCGGCGGTTTTCCGCCGGGACTTCGGAATCGGGACGGGCGCCGGCGCCGGCGTCATCTCTCGCGTAATGTCCCGGCCGTTGACGGTTCTGGTCTGCCTGATTTGGGATCTCCGTTTTTGAGTTCGCTTTTTCTTGCCGGTAGAGTTGGACATAGGGTATTTCCTGAAGGGTGTTGTTTTGCAACTATTTTCAGCCGTGGTCCGGCCCTGGATTTTGCGGCAGGGTTGTCCCGGCGTGGGGCCGGAAAATGAGGAAGCCCGGCAATACGCCGGGCTTGAGAGTTCCAGAGACGGCCGGTGGTTGCTATTCGGGTTCTTCGGATTGCCGGAACATTGCCGGGATGACTACCTGCACGTTCAGGTTTTCGGCCTGGATTTGCTGGGGCGGCCGGATTCTTCCGCCGACCACGGCGGCGATGGTTTCCTGCCCGGTTGCCTGGGCTACTGTGTCAGCCCGTTTCCGGGCTCGTTCCAGGTCGTTGAAGCGGATGGTCCGGGATACTTCGAACACGGCATAGGAGGTCGTCAGGTCTTCCGTTTTTCTGGCCTGGATGATGATATCCGCTGCCATGACTTCGTTGACCTGCGTCGGGGTGATCAGTCCTTCCGTTTCCGCCTTTTCCAGGGTTTCACGGAAATTCTCGTTGGTATCCCTGGTTCCGGCAAGCAGCACGCGGCCTCTTACCAGGTTCAGGTGGTCTTTGGCAATGTTGAGGATGCTTTCCCTGGCGCGGCGTTCCGTGTTGTCGCCCTTGAGGGCTGCTACGTCGTCCTTCAGCACTGCTACATCGGCCTTGACTTCGGTCATATCCTGTTTCAGTACTGATACGTCGGCCTTGACTTCGATCATATCCTGTTTCAGTACTGATACGTCGGCCTTGACTTCGATCATATCCTGTTTCAGTACTGATACGTCGGCCTTGACTTCGATCATATCCTGTTTCAGTACTGATACGTCGGCCTTGACTTCGATCATATCCTGTTTCAGTACTGATACGTCCTGTTTGAGACCTGATACGTCGTTCTCCAGCACATTCAGCCGTTGGTCCACTTTTTCTGCGAAGGCGTAAAAGGCGTCTCTGAGCTCCTGTACCGTTTTTACCAGCCGGGCGAACTGCTCCGGCAGATCCATAAGTTCCTGCGTGAGCAGTCGACGCTTCAGGTCTTGACGGTACTCCGGGTTCCGGTCAATGAAGTCCAGGAAATCCTGGTATTGTTTCGGGTACATGATCGCTCTTCCTGATCCTGATGTCCTGATTGTATCCTGTATTTACCGGGTATTCCAGTAGCGCTGGTCGTTGGAGCTGAGGTTGCCTTAACGGCGGGACGCCTGCCGGATGGTATAGATCGAATAGTCGTTGCATATCGAAATAAGCTTCTTCCTGACTGTGCCAGTTCAGCCGGCGGATTTCGGGGATATACGTTTCTCCCGGTTGGAGTGTTGTCCGTTCCGGTGGGCGGTTGGCCTCGTCAGGGTATCGGATCAGCTCCAGGTTCTGATCGATCCGGGTTACTTCAGAAGCGCCGTCCCGAAGGTTGTCCGACTGTTCCGTGTAGCGCATGGTTTCGTCGCTGAGCCAGTCGAGCAGGGTGTGGCGCGGAATGATGACACGTCGGTTTTCCCGGAAATGAGGCAAGGGGTTTGCACTCCAGTAGAGCCAGGCACGGACTGTCTGGACATTTACGCCGACGATCCTGGCAGTTTCCTTGATGTCGTAGGCCACTCTCCGGTTGACAATCTGGATTTCCGACCGGGAAATGTTGTCTTTGGCAATCCAGCCGATAATGTTCTGGGTGTCCTTCCTGTTCCAGGGGCGGATGCCGGTATCGGAAGTTGAATCCTTGATCAGCGCTGCTTTTTCGTCTCCGAAATGGCGGGCGAAGAAGGCGGTGAGAGAATCGGGTATTATGGTCTGGTACTCCGATGCACTGATTTTGGCATCCCGTATTACTCGGACCGGTTGGCGGTTTTGGTTCTGATCAGGTTCGGGTAGTCGATGTCGAGTATTTCGCACCAGCGGTAGAGGGATCCTTGGGCAATATCAAGTTCGGCGGCGGCCTTGGCGATGGGATGGGATTCCTGTCGGTATTTCTTGATGGTCGCAATGACTATTTCCCTGATGGGTTGGTTATGGGTCAGTTCCAGTTCTCATTGATTTGGTAATCATGTTCTGGTCTCCGTCGTTGGACTTCTCCGGGTTTATCACTAGATGGTAAGATTGTCAGAACAATTGTGCAATAGGTTTTCGGGGCAAAATTTACGGATCAGCCGGAGGGCTGAATGGCGACTGGGACTATTCGTCAGCGGTCGGGGCAGCGGGATCGTTTTACCGTGCAGGTATATCTGGGAGTCAGCCCGGTTGACGGGAAGAAAAAGTATCGGTCCGAGACGGTCCGGGGCAGCCGTGGGGATGCCCAGCGTCGGCTGCGGGAGATGATCGCTGAAGTGGAAGGGCGGCCCGTCGGTCTGGTTATCCAGGGGTGAGGCTGCATGATTTGCGGCATTTGCATGCCAGTCTTTTGTTGCAGCGTGGGGTGCATTTGAAAGTGGTGCAGGAGCGGCTGGGGCATTCTTCGATCGCGCTGACGGCGGGTTTACCAAGGCCCTGGCCTTTCGCCCCGGGTTGGCACGGGGGGCATCCGGGCGCGCCGGGTGACCGGCGCAATCCGGTTTTCGGAACACATGCAACTTCGGTAACTACGAGAATGAGGCGATAAGGAGGTAATACCATGCCTTCCAGTAACCATAGTACTTATGTTTACGTTGGCGCTGAAAGCAGCGGCCTGTACCGGCTGGTTCCCGGCTCGGATACCTGGGAAGAGCTGACCAACGGCCTGCCGGAAAATCCGGTGGTCCCCGGTCTGGCCATCCACCCCAGCAACCCGGAAATAATCTACGCCGGCACTCAGGACGGCCCCTACCGTAGCGCTGACCGGGGCGAGCATTGGGAAAGGCTGGACTACCCCCGCCTGGCCCCGCCAGTGTGGACTTTTCTGTTCCGCCCGCGCGACCCCGGGGTTATGTACGCCGGCACTGCGCCGGGCGAGCTTTATCGCAGCATCAACGGCGGCGATTCCTGGAGCCGGTTGAACTTTCCGTTGGGTTCCAACGAAGTAACTATGGCTTTCCCGACGCGGGTAATTGGCCTGACCGCCGACCCCAACCATCCCGATGAACTGTATGCCGCTCTGGAGGTAGCCGGAGTTGCGCGTTCCGCCGACGGCGGCGACAGTTGGGAAGAAATTACCGGCAGCCTGGCTCCCAGCGAGGATACCCTGGACTTGCACGGCGTTCAGTGCACCGCCGCATCGCCGCACACCGTGTTTATCACTACCCGGGTAGGCCCGTTCATCGGGCCGGAGCGGGGCAGCGAGTGGATTCCGGTAGATTTCGGCCGGTTTTCGGAGATTACCTATACCAGGGATTTACATGCGGCGCCCCACGACCCCAACATGCTTTATGTTTCCATCGGAGCGGCCGCTCGGAGCAGCCAGGGAGCTCTCTACCGCAGCCGGGATCTGTTCAAGACCTTTGAGCCGGTGGGCAGCGGCGTGGCGGCTGACAGCACAATGATGGCGGTTCGGGTTAACCCTCGGGAGCCGTCGCACGTGTTCTGCGCCGCCAGGGACGGCCAGGTGTTTGGCTCTTTAGACGACGGGGCTACCTGGACCAGTTACCCGTTGCCCGATAAGGCCAAAGAGATACGGGGTCTGGCAGCCGGTTAACCCGGCTGGCAAAGCGCCCTCCGGGAAAATCCTGGCAAACAGAAGGCAGGGACGGGTATTGAACCCGTCCCTGCCTTCTGTTTCTGCCGGTTCGGCTGACTGGAGAAACGGAGGGTTATACACTGGCAACAACTTTATTCGGGTTACTGCCCCCGGGTTCGGCTTTGCAGCAACTCGATGATTTCCTCTACCGAGGCTTGCTGCCAGGCTTCGGCCCGGTCCGCGGTGCGAGTTCGCCGTTCCCGGCCAAATTCCTGGTCGCTGATTTCCGGATTTTCGGCCCGGATAGCCCGCTCTATTTCCGCAATCTCCTGTTCCGCCACTGCCGGCCGCTCAATCCAATGACCAATGTAGCGGTGGTCAGCGGTGTAAAAAACGGCAGTAGGAATCGACATCCACTGCCCATCCTTCAGAAACTCGTTCATTATGTCATGGTGCTGATCCCGGGGGAAAACCCGCATTTCCCAGCCGGCCGCCTCGGCCATGCGCGCCAGCACTGGCAGGCCGCGCACCACATCGCCGCACCAATCCTCGCCCAGCACCAGCATCCTGGCCGGCCCGTTCGGGTCAGCCGCCAGGTTTCGGAGAGATGCGGCATTTTCCGCCGTCACCTGAAAACCGCGGTAATAGCCATCCATCCGCTCCTTATTAACGTTTACCTGGGCCATATAGTCCGGGTAAGTAAATCCTTCGCTAAACCTTTGCGGAGTTACCACACTGGTTTCACTGGCCATTTTTCGCCTCCCGCCTGTTCAGATAATCCAACCTCGCCAACCGTGCAACGCCAGGGAACCAACGCAACGGCCGCCGGCCGTCAGCCAATCTCTCAACCATGGTGTCCCTCAAAGCCGATTTCCACCTGCCCGTCAGGGTACACGATAATCGGCACCGAGTCGCCGTAAAGCAGGGCTTCGTCCAGGGTATCCTGACTTTGGTCAACCCGCCTCTCTTCGTAAGCAATACCTTGCCGACGCCACGCGTCGCGCAGCCGATCCGAGGCCGGTCAAACGGTAAGAGTGTAAACCACCGGAATATCTGCCATGAACCCTCCAGGCGCATTTTGATACTAAACCCGGTACGAACATCGTTCATTCTACAATGGCCCGGGCCTGCCTGTCATCCGGGGGCGCTTTAGGCATTCCCAACACCCGTTGGGAATACCCCCGGCCGGGTTCCCTTGACACCCCCATAGGCCAATGCTACAATCCGGGCAAAATAGCCTGCGCTTTTCTATGCCATTTTTCGCAGCCCATGCTGCGCCGCAAGCTCTGAAATACCGCGCTTTTCCGGGTCAAGAGACCTCTGAACCCCGATGAAAAAGCAAGCAATACCTGTGTAGGAGGTTGGCCGATGGCCCCGGAGATACGGAAAGGACTCAAGGATGTTTACCTGGATACTACGGTATCCAGCTTTATTGATGGCGAGGCCGGCAAACTCCTCTATCGCGGCTACAACATCCACGACCTGGCGGAAAAATCCACTTTCGAAGAAGTTATTTATTTGCTGCTCTTTGGCCGGTTGCCCGGCAAGCAGGAACTGGCCGACTTCGATGCCCAGCTGCGGGCCAACCGACGCATTCCGGACGAGGTTATCCAGGTGCTGGAGCTGGTTAAAGAAAGCCACCCGATGGACGCCTTGCGCACCGGCATTTCGGCCCTTTCCGCTTTTGACCCGGAGGTTGCCGATAACTCTGTAGCGGCTACTATCCGCAAGGGTATTCGGATGACGGCCATGGGCCCCACCATCGTGGCCGCGCATCATCGCCTGCGGCAGGGCCTGGAGCCGGTGGCCCCTAATCCGGACCTTAACCACGCGGGCAATTTTCTCTATATGTTGTTTAATGAAATACCCGAAGAGGAAACCACCCGTTTGCTGGATGTGGACTTTATCCTCCATGCCGAACATGGCGCCAACGCTTCTGCCTTCGGCGCCCGGGTTACCGCCTCCACCATCTCTGACCTGCATTCCGCAGTGGTTACCGGCGTGGGTACGCTGAAGGGCCCGGCCCACGGCGGCGCCGCTGAAGAAGTGATGAAGATGGCTCTGGACATTGGTCAGCCGGAGAATGCCGCAGAGTATTGCCGCAACATTCTGGACAATGGCGGGCGGATTATGGGCTTCGGCCACCGGGTTTACCGGGCCGAAGACCCCCGGGCGCGCCATTTGCGGGAACGAGCCAGAGCGCTCAGCGAAAAAATGGGCCAGCCTCATTGGTTCCAGATATTAACTTACGTGGAAGAAGAAGCCATGGTGCCCTATCGTTCCCGCGGCATCTTCGTCAATGTGGACTTTTTCGCCGGTTGTATCTATTACCTGCTGGGCATTACCGACGACCTGTTCATCTCCATCTTTGCTCTGGGGCGCATTCCCGGCTGGACTTTGCAATGTGTGGAGCAATTTGAGGACAATATCCTGATTCGTCCGCTATTGGAATATACCGGCGATATGGATTTGGAGTACGTGCCAATAGAACAGCGCGCCTGATTCGAGAGCGCGCAAGGGGCGCCAGGGAAGGTTAATTGGAGCGAGCAGGGCGGGTTAACCAACCCGCCCTTGCGTTCAGCGAGGCCAGTGATGCTCATTTCCCGGTAAATTGGTTCATGACCGCTGAAGAGGACATCCGCCGTCGAATTGCCCGGCATGGCCCGATTACCTGGGCCGAGTTCATGGACCTCGCTTTGTATGGGGCCGGCGGCGGCTACTACGCCAGCCCCCAGTTGGAAGAAGGGCCCTGGGGGCCTGCCGGCGATTACTATACCTCACCGCTGACCCACCCGGCCTTTGGCGCCCTGCTGTCCGTCCAACTCTACCAGTGCTGGCAATTGCTCGGTTGTCCCAATCCCTTTTACGTGGTTGAGCCGGGCGCCGGCAACGGGTTGCTTTGCCGCGATATTCTGACTGCCGCCCAGCATTTGCCCGAGGGATTCATCCGCAATCTTCGCTACCTGTGCGTTGATTTGTGGCGTCCGGGAGAGCCGCTGGAGCGGGGTTTACTCAATGCTGAACGTATCGTATCCAGAGGGTTGCCCTTGCGCGGGGTGTACGGCTGCGTCCTGTCCAATGAGTTGCTGGATGCTTTTCCGGTGCACCAGGTCCGCCAGGAAAGGGGCCGATTGCGGGAAGTGTTCGTTGCTGTAGCCCAGGCTCCTCCCCTTCGCGCCGGCGTTTCCAACGCAACCGGCCCAACCCGGGTAAAGGGGCAAGAACGACCGCTTCCCCTGGTTACCCAGCTGGACGAACCCAGCACTCCGGAACTGGCGGCGCGTCTTTCCCGGGTGGGTATCAGCCTGGCCGAGGGGCAAACGGCGGAAATCAACCTGGGCCTGGAGGAGTGGTCGGCAGCAGTGGCAGAGTGTTTAACCGCCGGTTTCGTTCTGACCATCGATTACGGGCAAACCGCAGAGGAGCTATATTCGGCGGAACTGCGACCTCGCGGCGCCCTGACTACTTTCTACCGGCACGTCCAGACCGATGCGCCCCTGCTTCGTATCGGCCAACAGGACATCACCGCCCAGGTGGACTTTACTTCGTTAGTCAATGCTGGCCGAAAGGCTGGTCTGGAGCCTTTGGGTTACACCTTGCAGCGGCGTTTCCTGGAAAACCTGGGCATTCACCGGTTACGCCGCCGGCCAAGCGCCGGCCGTCCTCAACTCACTGCCGGAAAAAGCGCCTCGGCTGAATTGTCCGGCATCTCCGCCCTGGTCAGACCGGGAGGGCTGGGCGGGTTCAAGGTATTGGTTCAAGGCAAACGGGTGGGTCAGCCAGTCTTGTGGGGACTGGAACACTGCCCGGAAGCAGTGAATCTGGTGGAATTATTGCCGGAGCCCCGCTTGACCGAACAGCACCTTTCCTTGCCGGCCGGCTGGCCCAGCGGAGACGAGCCGGAGTTCATCCTCGAATGGCTGGGAGTAGAACCCTTTCCTGGCAGTTGACAATGACCCAAGGCGCTGTTCTGGGTAGAATCGGTAAAGAAGACCCTTGGCAGGTTTTCCCGCCGCTCCGGTAAACTACCCAGTGATGCCGTTTTGAGGCAGACAAAGGAGGCAACCAGGCCAATATGTTGCAAAGAATGATGGGTGCTGCGTTCTTCAACGTCCACACTTACGAGGATATCGAGCGCGACGAGAACGCTATGGGTCAAGCCATCAGCGTGGTGCTGCTGGTTACCGTTTGCGGCATCATCGGGGGCCTGCTCGGGGATTTTCTTTCCGGCGAAGTATCCATCTTTGGAATACTGACCGGCGTCGTGGGCGGGTTGTTCTTCGGCATCGTCCGCTGGGCGCTATGGGTTACGGTTCTGCTGCTGGTCGGGGGAAATCTGCTGCGTACCAGCGGCACCCGAACCAGTTGGTCAGAAATGGGCCGAGTGCTGGGTTTTGCCTACACGCCGGGCATTTTGTCCATACTATCCTGGGTTCCGTTCATCGGCGGGCTGTTTTCCATTATCGGTTTTGTCTGGACGCTGACGGCTGCGACTATAGGTATCCGCCAGGCGCTGGACTTTCAGAACACTCGCCGGGCGGTTCTGGTGGTTCTGGTATCCGGCGTTATCGGCTTCATCCCCTGGATTATCATTTGGGCTGTGCAGGAGTGGTTGCTCTGATTAGTCCCGGAAATTCTTCTGCGCCAGAGCGCTGAACGTGGGCATATAAAGCGCCTGTGCTGCCGGCAAGCAAGCAACCAGCTGTACCACAAACCGGCGACCTACAGCAAGTCCCGAATGCGGTCCAGGATGCGGTGGCTCACCTCGTATTTGGTTAACAGAGGCAACTCCTCCACCCGCAAATCACGGTCAATCAGCGCCACCTTATTGGTATCGGCGCCAAAACCGCTGTTGGCGTCAGTAATGTCGTTAGCCACAATCAGATCCAGGGATTTGCGCCGCACTTTATCCGCCGCATTCAGCGTCAGGTTTTCGCTTTCTGCGGCAAACCCTACCCGCACAAAGTCGCCTTCAGCCATTGCCAGAATATCGGTAGTCTTCACCAACTCCAGCGCCAGTTCAGCGTCAGCTTTCTTGATTTTCTGCTCTGCCGCCGCTGCCGGACGGTAATCGGCTACCGCCGCCGCCATAATCAGCGCATCGGCCCCGGCCACTTCACGGAAGACCGCATCGGCCATCTGCTGGGCCGTTTGCACCCCGATTACTTCCACCAGGGGCGGGGCCGGCAGGCCGGTAGGAGCAGTAACCAGCACTGCCCTGGCCCCCCGATCCCGCGCCGCCTCGGCCAGGGCATAGCCCATCTTGCCGGAGGAAAGGTTGGTGATTACCCGCACCGGGTCGATCGGCTCCTGCGTGCCGCCGGCGCTGACGACAACCTTCCGCCCGGCCAGGTCTCCCTGGCGTCCCAGGGCAGCGGCAATATGCCCCAGCAACTCAACCGGCTCCAGCAGGCGGCCCATACCCATCAGCCCCGAAGCCAGCCGCCCGGTCCCCGGGCCGGCAATGGCCGTCCCGCGCCGACGCAACCGTTCCAGGTTTTCCCGGGTCGCCGGGTGGTCAAACATAGCAGCATCCATAGCCGGGGCCACCAGCAGGGGGGCGGCGCTGGCGATAACCGTAGTTGTCAGCGGGTCGTCAGCCAAACCCAGGGCCAGCTTGGCGATGCAGTGAACCGTGGCCGGCGCCACCACGATGATGTCAGCCCGGCGGGCCAGGGCCACATGCTCGTTGGCAAATTCTGCGCCAACATCATAAGCATCGGTAACCACTTCCCGGTGGGTAATACTGCGGAAGGACAGGGGGGTAACGAACCTGGTGGCCCCATAGCTCATTATCACATCCACCCCGGCGCCCGCCTGCACCAGCTTGCTGGCCAGGTCCACAGCCTTATAGGCCGCAACGCTGCCGGTAACCCCCAGCACAACCTGTTTTCCGGTCAACGGGCCGCCCATTTTTCCTCCTTGATGTATGCCAGCTTGGATAACCGATTACGGGGTGCGTTCCGGGTTAGTGGTTCCCGATAAGGTTATTTCGGCATTCTGTCCTGGTTCAGGCCGTAGATTAACCGAAGGCCCTCAAGGGTCAGGTTCTGATTAATATCGTCAAAGACCGGGGTATGGTCAACAATAACCGGCGCCAGGCCGCCGGTGCCGATAACCTGAGCGTCCTGACCAATTTCACCCTTTATCTGCCCGACCATGCCGGTTACCAGGGCAGCGTAACCGTACACCAGGCCCGACTGAAGGGCGTTAACCGTGTTCCGGCCCACTACCGACCTGGGGGCTGCCAGTTCCACCCGTCTTAACTGGGAAGCGTTGAAGAACAAGGCGTCAGCAGCCAGGCTGATACCGGGCGCTATGGCGCCGCCCAGGTATTCGCCCTGCCGGTTTATCACATCGAAGACCGTGGCCGTGCCCAGGTCAACTATAATCAACGGAGGAGCGTAAAGCTGGATGGCCGCTACCGCATCGGCGATACGGTCGGCCCCCACATCCCGGGGGTTATCGTAGAGAATGCGCAAGCCGGTACGTACGCCGGCCGAAACGGTAAGGGGGGCCAGCTTGAAAAAGGTATGACAAAGCTCGGTAAAGACTGCGGTGAGGGGCGGTACGCCGCTGCAAATGCAGGCCGCAGTGATGCGGGACAGCTCGATCTGCCGCAGGTTAAGCAGGCTCACCAACTGCAAACCATACTCATCGGCCAGACGGCGGGAGTTGGTGGAAAGACGGAAGGTAGCAACCAGTTCGTCCCCGTCGAAAACGCCCAGGGTAACCACCGTGTTGCCAATATCAATGGTCAGCAGCATGGGCCAATTATACTCCAACCAGGCTGGCCGGAACATGCTGGACGATTCACGCAAACGATCCATGACCGGAAGCCGCAGTCACCAGGTTGACAGCCCTTTTCTTAACTGGCTACCATAGCGATGGCTTTGGGAGCCGCCCCAGCCGGTAATTCAGTATGGCAGCGCAGAGGTAGAACTATGGCCAATATGGAACAGGTGCAGATTGTCCGACAGGGACGGGACGCGGTGGCCCGGTGGCGCGAAGACCACCCCGGCGAATTCCTTGACCTGAACGCTTGCTATATGAGCCATACCAGAATCCCGCTGGTGAATTTGAGCGGCGCTGACCTGCGCAATGCCGACTTGATGGGGGCCATGCTGCGGCGGGCCGACCTGTCCGATTGCCGCCTTAATCCAGTGCATCTTTACCGGGCCGACCTGCGGGAGGCGAAATTTACCGCCTCGTTGCTGAACGGAGCCAATTTGCGGGGAGCCGATTGTCGGCAGGCCGATTTCTCGAACACGGATATGGACCGGGTAATTCTGTCCGACGCCAATCTATCCGGAGCCAATTTGCGGGGAGCCAACCTGTCCCGGGCCAACCTGGACCGGGCAGACCTCAGCAACGCCGACCTGACCGGGGCAATCCTGAACGGGGCCGCCCTGACCCGCACCAACCTGACCAATGCCGTTCTGGTGGAAAGCGACTTTTACGAAACGGCGCTAAACACTGCTGTGGTGGCTGGCGCCGACTTTACCGGCAGCACCATGGGCTATACCGTATTTCAGAACTGCAATCTCAGCGTGGCCGCCGGGCTGGATGCCGTACGGCACGATGCCCCCAGCACCGTCGGCGTTGATACCCTCTTCCGTTCCGGCGGCGCCATACCCGACTCCTTTCTGACCGGAGCCGGTACGCCAGGTTCTTTAGCCGAGTTCCAGAAGTCGCTGGTTAACGGCCCGGCCCTTTCCGGAGATTATTTCATTGCCTGCGCCGCCGCGGACACGCCAACAGCGGTTCAGTTGCAGAATGACTTGCGCGCCAACGGGGCCCGCTGCTGGATCTTCCCGGAGAATGCCCGCGGCAGCGCTTTGGTGGACCGCCGCAGCACGTCGGAAGAGGAGGAAATTGAGCGGTGGATTCGCCACTACGACAAGCTGATTGTGCTATGCACTGCCCAGGCATTCGGCAGCGAAACCCTCCGAAACGATATTGTCGCCGCCAGAGATTTACAGGCGAGCCGGGATGAATGGGTGCTGTTCCTGGTGGCTCAGGACGGGTTCATGAACTCGCCCCGGGATCGTTACGCCAGGGGCTTGAGCGCCGAACACCGGGTTTTTGACCTGCCCGAGCCGGTCGCCAACCCGGACGCCTACCAGCAGGCGGTGGCCGACCTTGCCGCTGCCTTGAAGGAGACCCACCCGGCCAGCGCCGGAGCGCCAGTACGAAGCGGCGGCAGTATGCAACTGTGATTGCCCTTGTCCGGACGCCTTTATCGCTCCTTTGCCGCTACCCTGACTACGGCTTTCGGGAAGCCCGAAACAAGGAGCAAGCAACAAGGAAGGGCTGAACCAATGTGAGGATGGCGATGATTTGTCAGCCATTATATCTATTAGGAAGAAAGGACGAAGAGACGGGGCCGGCGGTTGAACCGCCGGCCCCGTCGCCGTGATACGCGGGGGAATTGAAGACTAAATGTAGTCTTCTTCTTCCATCATACCCATATTGTCCCGGCTCTGGGACAGGCCGCGGGCAATCTCAGCCCGGAACTCTTCAACCATATCGTCGGTGAGGTTGCCGCCATTAGCCATCGCCCGGTTCTTCAGCTGAATGAAGGCCCACTCTTCAGTATCGCCTTGCGGCATGCTGAAGAAGCCGGCGTCGAAGACCGGCATTTCACCGGGGCCGAAATAGCCCTTGCCTTCCAGGGTGTACCCTTCCAGGTCGTGGGTTCCCTTGCCCAGCACCTGACCGGTCTCGGCATAGTGATCCATCACGTTCTTCAGGCCGTACTTCTGAATGGGGCATACCTTCATGCAGATGCCGCAACCCAAGTAGCGGGCCATTACCGGCCGGCAGCGCTTGAAGTAGAGCTTGTTCTTCTCAATTCCCCGCCACCAGATTTTGTCGCGCATCAGGGCGCGGCCGGGGCAGCGGTTCACGCAGACCTGGCAAACCTGACAGAAGGCGTGGATACCATAGTCCACCGGCTGGTCATAGGTAACATTGGCGTCGGTGGTAATCATCATCAAGCGGCAGCGGGAGCCGACGTGGGGCGTAAGCAGGTAACCGCAGGCGCCCAACTGGCCGAGGCCGGCCGCCACGAACATGGGGATGTACGGGCCGGTATTGTCGTTGGGGCTGTGCACCTGGGCCCGATAGCCGAGGCTGCGGATGTAGTTGCCCAACTCCAAACCGGCGGCGCCTTCCGTCCGGTAGGTGCTGGAGTGAACGATTTCGGCGTCCACGCTGGGGATGGTCTGGGTCGGCTCGAAGTCCTGCTCGTAAGCCAGGCAAACGACGTGGGGGAACTTTACCCAGTCCTTCTTGCTCTGGTAGGTATAGTGGGTGTCATAAGCGGTGATGCCCACTTCGACATAACCCAGTTCGCGAGCCTTGGCCTTAATCAACTCACTGACGTCCTCGCCGGTCGGTTCGGCGGTAGGCTCCAGGTTGCCGGTGAGGCGGGCGCCCATAATCAGGGAGCGATTGAGCTTGTCATGCTCCTTGCGGATTTCCCGCATTTCAACGTGCTGGTCGCGGATAGCATTGGCCCAGTCCCGGGAAGCCCGCTCGGTAATATTCATGGTCTCCACGGGATACTCCCGGGCGTACCAGTCAACTTCCCGCTGGATTTTGGGGATGCCGGGAACCGTAGCCAGCTCTTCAGGTACAGGGATGGTCACCGGAGCATCGCCGGCATTCTTGCCAGGTCGTACGACCTCATGGCCGATTTTCAGCATACCTTCTCCTCCCTTGGATCAAGTCTTGAGCGTAAAGGTAAACCTTGCGTTTTTATTTGTCAATACTATGCGTTAACAGTTTTTATATTCCTTTTTGCAATACTAACAAACGCCCGACCGGATTATTGCAACAGCCGGTCAGTCCTGACCAGGGGTGTCATTGCTTTTACTTGACGGCCGGTTGCCGCCCGCCGGCATAGTCAACTTAAAACACTTCCGGGGCAGCTGACCTGGTGGCTGGAAACTCTGAAAACCCCGCTCATGAAATCATAGGTTTACCCGGGCATTGCTTTACACACCACCTCGCCCGGCAATAAAATGCGCTGCCAGGGGCTGGTTAACCCGGAAACCGGGGTGTATTGCGGCGGCGCCGACCTTCGCAAAGAGCCGGTCAGCCAGTCTGGTAGTTCATCCTGCCGGCTGACTCCGGTTTCGGGGAAGCGCGCACAGCGGGCATTGACCAAATCTTTACATTTCAGGAAACGAAAATGACCCAGCCAACCGGAAACGAGCCTCACCCGCACCTCCGGGAGAATGCCGCCCAACGAATGTTCGGCGCTCAGGCGCCCTTATACGCCGCCAGCCAGGTGCACATCAGCGACAGTCGATTAACCGTCTTGCAGCAGCTGATGGCCGAGATTCCAACCCCAAGGTGGGCCCTGGACCTGGGCGCCGGGGCCGGCTTCACTGCCTTCTCTGCCGCAAAATATGCCAGCCGGGTGCTGGCTTCCGACATTACCCGGCCCATGCTCCAGGAAACCCGCCGTATCGGTCAGGAGCGGCAGTTGACCAACGTGCTGCTCTGCCAGAACCGGGCGGAAGACCTGCCTTTGGCCGGCGAATCTATGGACCTGGTTACCTGCCGCGCGGCCGGCCACCACTTTTCCGACCTGGGCGCCGCCTTTGACGAGATACATCGGGTACTCCGGCCCGGCGGGGCTTTAGTGATGGCCGACTCAGTTGCGCCGGAAGACGACGACCTGGCCGGGTGGATGAACGACATTGAGCTGCGCCGGGATTTCAGCCACGTAGCAAACCGGAAAGTTACTACCCTTTTGCAGATGCTGAAAGACCGCCGTTTGCCGGTGCAGGTCCGGGTCAACGAGCAAACCCGCATGACTTTTAATGACTGGGTAAGACGTACTGCCACCCCGAAGGATGCGGTAGTCTCGCTGCGCCAGGATTTCCGCAACGCTTCATCCGCCGCCAGGGCCGCCTTCCTGATTCAGGAGCAGGGAGGCGACTTCAGTTTTGCCTGGCCCAGCCTGGTGTTCCGCGCCATTAAGGAATGAAGCATAGCGGCTATAAGTGCCCGCAGGGTGAATGCTGGTGTTCCGCGCCATCAAGGAACGAAGGCCGCCGGGGGCGGAATCACTACAATCAAATCGCCGGTTTTGTCGTTCCTGTTTTGCCGAAACAAATCCCGCAAGGCGCTGTATAACCTGGCGGACGGAAACAGCATCCCGGCGTCCCCCGGGAATGTTCGGCTGTTTCGGTCAGGCGGCCGGCCTATTCAGAAAGCAGCCGGGAGCTTGCCTTGTCTGACTTGCCTTGTCTGAAAGGACGTATATAATCCGACTAAACGGCCGCTCGCCTCTCCGGGGGTCATTTTGCCGCCGGCCCGCCGGCGCAGCAGTTTAACGTGGAGGAATATCAGATGGGCGCAACGGAAACTATTGCCAATTGGGTGGTCAACACCGGTTACGAAGACATCCCTCCCGAAGCCATCCGGGTAGCCAACGAATCCTGCTTCGATTTGCTGGGTGTAATTCTGGCTGGCTCAGTTCAGCCGGTCGGGGAAATCATAAAGCAGTATGTAGCTGATAGCGGTGGCGCGTCCCAGGCCACTGTTTTAGCTTCGGGCCGGCAAACTTCATTGGCCAACGCTGCCCTGGCCAACGGAACCATGGGCCACGCCCTGGACTATGATGACTTTGGCGGCTTCGGACACCCCACGGTGGCTATCTTCCCGGCCCTGCTGGCCCTGGGCGAAAGCCTGAACTCCACCGGCAGAGACCTGCTGGAGGCTTATGTAATCGGATGCGAACTGGGCCTTGCGCTGCAGCACACTACCAAATACGCCCAAATGGAACGGGGGTTTCATAGTACCGCCGTAATTGGCCGGATGGCTGCCACCGCAGCCTGCGCCAGGCTTTTGAGGCTGAACCAGGAGCAAACGGTTATTGCCCTGGGCATTGCCGGCTCCATGGCCAGCGGCGTAATTCACAACTTCGGGACCATGGTAAAGCCGCTCCACGCCGGAATTACCTGCCGCGATGCGGTAATGGCAGTTCAATTGGCTCAACGAGGCTTTACGGCAGGCCACCGGATATTTGAGCACCCCCTGGGGTTCACTGCTGCCGTTCTCGGCGAGGGCATATACGACCTGGAGCAGATGGCCGCGAATCTGGGCAACCCGTTCCGAATCCAGGACGCTTTGATTATCAAGAAATACCCCTGCTGCGGCGGCAACCATGCCATGCTGGACAGCCTGTTCAGCTTAATGCGGGAACACCATTTTACCTGGGAGGATGTAGCCAGCGCCGAAGTGGACCAATCCTATCTGTCCATAGTAATGCTGTACCCGGAGCCGGATGACCCGCTTAAGGGGAAGTTCAGCGCCAGGTATAACGTGGCCGCCGCTCTGGTGGATGGCGCAGTCAATATTGACACTTTCAACGACGCGAAAATCGCCGACCCGGCGATACAGGAAGCCATGGGCAAGGTTAGTACCAGGGTTCTTTCCAAATGGGAGGAAAGCTCCGGGGATGTTTCCGGGGGCCTTCCCGTGCGGATTACCCTGAAGGATGGCCGAACCTTTGAGCACGTTACCGACCGGGACATGATTCTGGGCGGCGCCAAAAACCCCTGGGGGTTTGCCAGCATTAAGGACAAGTTCGAAGCAAACGTCGGGCTGGTTCTTAACGAAGACCGGGTGGCCGAAACAACCCGAATCTGGTCCGACATTGGCGAGGTAACTGAAATCGGCGAAACCATCCGGAACACTCTGGTTGCCGCCGCCCGGCAGGGCAGCCGGTAGTTCGCCCTGTCGGGTCAGTCCGGGCTTTCGGCCGGCTGAAGCGCCGCCGCGGGAAGCCCGGAAAACACGGGGCATTATCCGGTGAACTAAAGCCCTGAACAACTTATGCCTCTGCCGGGAAACCCGGTAAGCTGCCAGCGTGGTTTCGGCTTCGCTGCTGGCTGCGGGCTTCCCGGCAGAGCATTTCGCATATAATCAAGGTTCTATTCTGATAGCATCCCCCACCTTAATCGGCCCGCCGTTGATAACCATCGCCAGAATCCCCCGACGGCGCCGTAATGCCTCCCGCAGGCCCATGCGGATGGCATCCATCTTCCCGCAAGGTTCACACTCGCCGACTATTTCCAGGGTAACCTGGTCGCCCACGAAGAAGACCTGCCCCGGCTGAGCTTGAGCCAGGTCCAGGCCAGCGGTGGTAATGTTCTCCTTAATCTGGCCCGGCGCCAGCTCGAAGTAATCCAGGGTCTCTTTGTCCATCACCAGAACCTGGCGGGCGTTTCTTACGTTGCAACTGCGGTCGCCCTCCAGACCGTGGGCCGAAATGGCCGTGGCCTCTTCTACCGGCTCTGAAGGGTTGCCCTTAACCCGGGCAATGTGTAGGTGCACTACGCTTCCTTCCTGCATCGACTTCCTCCTGTTGCCCCGCGCGGCAGGGGCAACCTGCCAGCGGAGTAAGGTAAAATCCGGGGGATTATATGGTTAATCAAGCTGAATTGCCATTGTTATGGTTCGGGTCAAAAGCAATTTGGAAATTGACCCCATAACCCCCTTGACGCTGGGCGCAACTATCTCTATAATCAGTTTTTACAGAAATCGGCGGAGCCACGCAAGTAGGTATGATAGTTACCTGAAAGCGCACCGGCAGACTGGGCGAACCCGAACGGCGGTTTGGGGTAACCCAACCGCCCTTTTCTATGCACATTAAAAAGAGAATAAGGAACCTTGAGAAATTGTCCTGAAACTCGGAACTGCAAAGTTTGGAGTTCTTAGCGTGGGTCAAATTATTAAGGGCTTACGGTGGATGCCTTGGGACCAAGAGCCGATGAAGGGCGTGGTAAGGCTGCGATAAGCCTCGATGAGCCGTCTGACAGGCATAGTCGGGGATTCCCGAATGGGGCAACCTGTTCCGGTGTTGAGCCGGTTCATCCCGCAGCAGCGGGAGGGTAAGCGGGGGAACTGAAACATCTAAGTACCCCGAGGAAAGGAAATCAACCGAGATTCCCTGAGTAGTGGCGAACGAAAGGGGAAGAGCCTAAACCGTTATGACCAAACGGCGGGAGGGCCTGAGTCATAGCGGGGTTATAGGGAACGCCTGGGGTCGCCTCCCTGCACCCCGGGAAGTTACCAATCCGGTCTCTAGCCGAAGGACCCTGGGAAGGGCCGCCATAGCGGGTGACAGCCCCGTAGGCGAAAGAGAGCGGACTTCCGGCGTTTACCTGAGTACCACGGGGCACGGGAAACCTTGTGGGAAGTTGGGGGGACCACCCTCCAAGGCTAAATACTCTTGGTCACCGATAGCGCACCAGTACCGTGAGGGAAAGGTGAAAAGAACCCCTAGCGGGGAGTGAAATAGACCTGAAACCGTAAGCCTACAGAAGGTCGCAGCCCTGGCTTTGCCGGGGTGACGGCGTGCCTATTGAAGAATGATCCGGGGACTTACTGTATGGAGCAAGGTTAAGGAACTGGAGTTCCGGAGCCGCAGCGAAAGCGAGTCTGAACAGGGCGTTCAGTTCCATGCAGTAGACTCGAAACCGGGTGAGCTACCCATGGCCAGATTGAAGGTTCGTTAACGCGGACTGAAGGATCGAACTCGTGGCTAGTACAAAAGCTTGGGATGAGCTGTGGGTAGAGGTGAAATGCCAATCGAACCCGGAAATAGCTAGTTCTCCCCGAAATGCATTTAGGTGCAGCCTCGGGCACAGGAGGACGGAGGTAGGGCACTGAATGGGCTAGGGGGCGTGAGCTTACCAAACTCAATCAAACCACCAATGCCGTTCTGCCGATACCCGGGAGTGAGACAGTCACAGATAAGTGCGATTGTCAAAAGGGAAACAGCCCAGACCACCGGCTAAGGCCCCTAAGCGCAGGCTAAGTGGGAAAGGAGGTGGGGTTCCCAAAACAACCAGGAGGTTGGCTTAGAAGCAGCCATTCCTTTAAAGAGTGCGTAATAGCTCACTGGTCGAGGGGTCCCGCGCCGAAAATGTAACGGGGCTTAAGCCTGCCGCCGAAGCCGTGGATGCTCAGGTACAAGGTGGACAGTTCAGGCCCGGAAGGGTCGGCCAAAAGGGGAACTTCCTTCGGGAAGGGAAGCTGGCGGCCGGCCGGGAAGGAAATGAGCTGAAAGCCCTGGTCTATGCCTGGGCGTGGTAGGGGAGCGTTCCTCGGGCGATGAAGGTGAGTCGCGAGGCTTGCTGGAGCGCGGGGAAGTGAGAATCCCGGAATGAGTAGCGTAAATCAGGGTGAGAATCCCTGACACCGAAAGCCCAAGGTTTCCTACGCAACGTTTATCGGCGTAGGGTTAGTCGGTCCTAAGCCGTAGGCAAAAGCCGAAGGCGATGGACAGCAGGTTAATATTCCTGCACCGCCGTTGTTTTGATGATACTCGGAGGGGTGCGGAAGGGTAGGTCGGGCGCCTTACTGGATTGGCGTCCTCCTCCGTAGGCGAGCCGGGGCAGGCAAATCCACTCCGGCGTTAAGCTGAGGGTTGAGGGAATCGTAGCCCAAGGGCTAACGAAACTCGGCTGAACCCAAACCGACGAGAAAAGCTTCGTTTGGAGAAGCAGCGGCGACCGTACCGCAAACCGCCACTGGTGGGCTGGGATAAAAGTCCCTAGGTGTTCGAGCTAACCTCCGCTAAGGAACTAGACAAAAGAGCCCTGTAACTTTGGGAGAAAGGGCCCCCTGGGGGGTGAAACCGCTGGCCGGTGGAGCGCTCTGGGGGCGCAGATAAGAAGGCCGGGCGACTGTTTAACAAAAACACAGGTCTGTGCTAAGGGGAAACCCTACGTATACAGGCTGACGCCTGCCCAGTGCCGGAAGGTTAAGGGGAGGGGTGCAAGCTCCGAACTGAAGCCCCGGTGAACGGCGGCCGTAACTCTAACGGTCCTAAGGTAGCGAAGTCCCTTGTCGGGTAAGTTCCGACCCGCATGAATGGTTGAACGACTTGGCCATTGTCTCGGCGGAGGGCTCGGTGAAATTGCGGTGCCCGTGAAGACGCGGGCGACCCGTGGCAGGACAAAAAGACCCCGTGGAGCTTTACTGTAGCCTGGTATTGGGCTGGGAACTGTCATGTGTAGGATAGGTGGGAGGCTGAGAAGCCCCGACGCCAGTCGGGGTGGAGCCATCGTTGAAATACCACCCTTGGCTGTTTTTGGTTCTAACCTTAGCAAAACTGAGGAACAGTGCCTGGTGGGCAGTTTAACTGGGGCGGTTGCCTCCCAAAAAGTAACGGAGGCGCCCAAAGGTCCCCTCAGGACGGATGGAAATCGTCCACAGAACGCATTGGCATAAGGGGGCTTGACTGCGAGACCTACAAGTCGAGCAGGGACGAAAGTCGGGCAAAGTGATCCTACGGCACCGTGTGGAAGGGCCGTGGCTTATCGGATAAAAGCTACCCCGGGGATAACAGGCTTATCTCGCCCAAGAGTTCACATCGACGGCGAGGTTTGGCACCTCGATGTCGGCTCGTCCCATCCTGGGGCTGAAGGCGGTCCCAAGGGTCCGGCTGTTCGCCGGTTAAAGGGGTACGTGAGTTGGGTTCAGAACGTCGTGAGACAGTTCGGTCTCTATCCGCCATGGGCGCAGGAGGCTTGAGGGAACCTCTCCTTAGTACGAGAGGACCGGGAGGGACAGACCTATGGTGTTCCAGTTGTTCCGCCAGGAGCAGCGCTGGGTAGCCATGTCTGGCAGCGATAAGCGCTGAAGGCATCTAAGCGCGAAGCATCCCCCAAGATGAGGCCTCCCTTCCCGATTGATTTCGGGAGTAAGACTGCAGAGAGACTATCTGCTTGATAGGTCGGAGGTGTAAGGCTGGCAACAGCTTCAGCCTACCGATACTAACCGGTCGAGCGATTTGACCCACGCTATGAGCTTCAAACCATCTGGCAGTCGCCAGCTTCAGGGCAATTTCTCAAGGTTTCTTGTTCTTCAGCCATCACTAATCAGCTCATCGCGGGGTGGAGCAGTGGCAGCTCGTCGGGCTCATAACCCGAAGGTCGTAGGTTCGAATCCTACCCCCGCTACCAATAATCAGTTGAACAACTCCCACCGCCCCCGGCAAATGCCGGGGGCGATTGTTAATGGAAGGGCGAAATGCAAGACGTGCTTCTCTGGGGGGTGGGCGTAATAGTTCTCTTTGCGGGAGGGCTCGGCGCGTATCTGTTTCTGAAGGGCCAACGGTTTGATCTCGTGGAATATGAGCGGATAGCCGTCTTCAAGGGCACCGGCGAGTTTGTCGGAATTAGAGGCCCCGGCAGAGTGTTCATTTGGCCGTCTATTTTCCGGTTCTGGGTCGGTGAGCAGGTTCGGGGAAGCGACGGCCTGGTGGTGAAAAACGCCGATGTTGAGAATCCGGAAAGCAGGTTTGACCTCAGAGAGGAAACAACCCCCATTGTACCGGTCCACTGTATTACCGGCGATGATGTCGTTGTTTCTATATCGCCCGCCTTTACCTACCGCATAACAGACCCCGAAAAGCTCGTCCTCAATATCAATGACCACGGAATGGCTCTGGCCAATGCAATTCACGGGGTTCTTTTCGCAGTGGTAGGGGGTATGTCCTTAACCGAAGTAATTACTGGCCGCGAGTTTATCGTGGAACAAATGCGAGCGCGCATATCCGAACAGGCTGAAAGGTGGGGTATAAACGTCATCAGCGTGGAACTTACCGACGTTAAACCCGATGAGGCAGTTGAGAAAGCCATGAATGACCGCAAAGCTGCCGAGGAAAAAGCCGAGGCTGACCGGTTGAATCTGGTCGTCGCTGCCGAGGCCCGCCGGCAGGGAGGAGAAATAGATAACCAGACCGCGCTAGCGAAAGCCGAGGCAGATAAGCAATCCATCATCGCTATGGCCGAAGCCGAAAAGTATGCCGCCATTGCGAAAGCGGAAGGAGATAAGGAGGCGGAAATCCTGAAAGCGCAGGGGACTAATGCCCTCTATAGAGCGATTCTGGAGCTCGGCGACGAAGTGGACGTCGTTCTGAAATACGAGCAAATCCAGGCTCTCAGGAGTCTTGGCAACTCCTCTAATTCGAAGCTGGTTATTCTGCCAGCTAACATGACGGATATTACCGGTTTACGAGATATTTCAATGGTGGATGGTAACATAGCCTCCCAGTGAACGTAGTTCGGCGGATGATTTTCCGCCCTTGCCGGCGGCGGCCCTTCGGTCCTTCTATCAGCAACCCAACCAGCCCTCGGCAAATGCCTGGGCTGGTATAATTGGCCGGCAAAAAAACCGCCAGAACAAGGTGAATAAAATGACATTGCCGCAACCGGCTGCAACCGGAGCCGCCAACCTGCCCAGTCAACGGGTCGGCCTCATCGTACCCTCAACCAACACCGTTATGGAACCGGACCTGTACCGCCACCTGCCCCAGGGCGTTACCCTGCACACCGCCCGGATGCTGCTGGAAGGCAGCGTTACCATCGAGGCTGAAGAGCTGATGCTGGACGTTTACCTGCCCCAATGCGCCCGACAAATCGGCACCTTGCAACCCAACGTGGTGGTTTTCGGCTGCACCTCGGCCGGGGCCCTGCGCGGGCCGGCCTATGAGCAAAACCTGGCCGAGGAACTTTCCGCGACTACCCGCGCCCCTACCATTACCATTATGGGCGCAGTGGTGGCGGAACTGCGCCGCCAGGCGGCCGCCAGCGTTGCCGTTCTTACGCCTTATTCCCGGGAAATCAACGATACCATCAGGGAATCCCTGGAATCTTCAGGGTTTACCGTGCCTTATATCAACGGTATGGATGTTAAAGGGGCTTTTAACATTGCGGCGGTTACCCCAAAGGAGATTGTGGCCTATGCCCGGGAACAGCTGGAAGGCGTGGCAGCAGACTGCCTTTTCTTCTCCTGCGCCAACCTGCGGTCGGTGGATGTGCTGGACGAACTGGAACAGGCCGCCGGCCGGCCAGTGATAACCAGCAACCAGGCCGTTTTAGCGGGAGTCAAGCGCACCCTGGCCGATTCTACCGCTGCTTAAAAGGCGTTGCCTCGCGTTGACTCAACCGAAACCGGACGGCTATAATCTGCCTGAATCTATGGAAAGGGTTGGCAGCAGCTATGGTTAAAACCGGACAACGTTATGTCAGCCCCGGCGGGGCCGAGATGGTGGTTACCAAGGGCGGCGACGGGGATTTTACCGACGGAGAGACCCCGTTGCAGCTGAAGGGGTCAGAGGCCGCTTTTGCCGGTGTTGAACCTTCCCCAGACGCCATTGACCTGGCCCTGGGCAAGCGGTTCGCTACCCCCGACGGCTCGGTATCGGTTCTGGTAACCAGGGCCGGCCGTTGCGACCTGCGTTACAATGGCGAGGTCATGGAACTTCAACAGCCCAAAGAACTGCCCTCTTCAGACTGAGAACTCCACCTCCGGCATATCCGGGTCGGCCTACGCCAAAAAAAGCGCTGACCTAGCCTGGCAATCAGACCGGGGCGGGTTAAAACCCGCCCCCTTGTTCCAGGCCTCCCATCCACCAGCCAGCTTACCCCTGAACGAGCCCCGGAAGTTTGCTGCCCGTCAATTGGCTGGAATGCGCCGGGCCATACTTTCAATGCGATTGCCCGGCCCGGCGGCCCCGCAGCTATGGCGCCAAGCCGCATAATTTAATATATTGGGTGTTACTGCCGGAACCACCAGGAGATTTGCCCCCATGCTGGAATTGCGGACCGTAACCGATGCCGAGTTCGCGGAGTGGGTAAGGGTGGAAGCGCGCGCCTATGGCAACCGGCTGAACATGGATCCCGAGGCGCTGCGACCCCATTTCGACCTGACCCGCTCCATTGCCGTATTCGACGGAACTAACATTGTAGGCGGCGCTCATTCCCACCGCCAGGAAATTTCTGTGCCAGAGGCCAGTTCGGTTATCGCCGGCGTCGCCAATATTGCGGTGCAGCCTACCCACCGACGTCAGGGCATAATGACCCAAATGATGGAGCACCAGCTACGGGATGTTTACCAGCGGGGCGAACCCCTGGCCGGCCTTTTCGCTTCGGAAAGCCTCATCTACGGCCGCTTCGGGTATGGCGTGGCCTCGCTGCGGGAAGAATGGGTCATTGAACGCCAGCACAACTCCTATGTCCAGCCCTTCAAGGCGGCGGGACAATTTCACTTCTTATCCCCGGAAGATATAACCAGACTATTGCCACCGGTGGCCGACCGCAGCGTGACCGACCGTCCTGGCGTCTTCCGCAAGAGTATGCACTTGTGGCAGCGGGAAGCTGCGGCCCAGGAGCTATGGGAAGGCGGACGGGGCGGCCTGTTCTACATTGCCTATGAGCGTGAAGGAGGGCTGGAAGGCTACGCCAAGTACCGTACCGCCGGCGATACGGTGGTGGTGCACGAGTTGATAGCCGAGAAGAGTGAGGCGGCAGCGGCTTTATGGCGCTTCTGCTTTGATACAGACCTGGTTTCCCGCGCCGAAGCGGAACGCCGCCCGGTAGATGACCCTCTGCCCTGGATGCTGGCCGACCCACGCCGCTTGCGTCGCTCAACCCGGGATGGATTGTGGTTAAGGTTGGTGGACGTGAAGAAAGCCCTTCCTTTAAGGGGATATATGGGCGAAGACTGCCTGACGCTGGAAGTGAAAGACAGTTTCTGCCCCTGGAATCAACGCCGTTACCGCCTGGAAGCCGGCGCCGGTAAAGCCAACTGCGAAGCGACGGAAAATAACCCGGACCTGACCCTTACCGCGGCGGCATTGGCCTCTACCTACCTAGGCGGCGTTGCTTTTACTACTTTGCACCAGGCGGGGTTGGTGGATGAGCACAAGCACGGAACATTGCAGCGCGCCGACCGGCTGTTTGCCGTCAGCCGTCAGCCCTGGACGCCCTTCGGTTTTTGACCGCTGCGCCGGCGCATAATGTCCAGCTCAACAAGACTGACCCCCTTGAACGTCAGAAAAGGCATTCTTGAGCGTCTGCGCCAGTTAAAGCGCTAGAGGCCAGGCGCATCAGGAAGGCTAAAGTCGGGAACATCCGGGTGCATGGCAGCGTTCTGCGTCCTTTCAGTACCATGCCCCTCCTGGGTCGCCGCCAACGGCGGGGCAGCCGGGAATTGGGACCCGTCAGCTGCCCTCGGCTTGAACGGCACATCCTGCCCCGGCGCCGGGTAATTGAAAGTGCGCATGGGGTAGTTGATGACAATTCGCTCCTGCTTGAACCGTTGATGCAGCTCCTTGATTAGCTCTGACTGCAAATCGAAGCTGGCCAGGCGATCCCTGGCCTGAATGAACAGCCAGAAGGACACGTTGGAATCGTCAAAGGAATCGAACGCAAAATAAGCCCCGAACTCCTTCACTGCCCGGTCATCCTTTTCCAGCAGTCGGCCCATCACCTCCCGGCAAACCTGCTCTACCCATTGCAAGTCGCTGGCAAAACTAACGCCACAGGTCAGGTAGATATTAACCGGGGGCGCCGGCCCCGCGTAATTGGTTATGATGGTTTCGGCAAACCTGGAGTTGGGCACCACCACCAGGTTGTTGGTCCAGGTGCGAAGACGGGTACTGCGCCAGCTTACGTCAATCACATAGCCAGCCATATTATTTTCCAGGACAATGTAGTCGCCTGGGTTCACTACCCCTTCGGTCATTACATAGGTGCCGGCAAACAGGTTAGACAAGGTGGGCTGCAAGGCCAATGCCACGGCCAGGCCTCCAAGGCCCAGACCGGCAATCAACGGGCTGATATTTACCTCTAACTGATCCAGTACCAGCAGAGCGCCCAGCCCGTAAACCAGCGCAATGGCAATGCGGCTCAGCAGTGGTACCAGCCGGTCGTCCAGGCTGCCTTCGGTTCGGTGCGAAATTTCAGCCGCATACCATTGGAATACGTTAGAGACGGCCAACGCCAGGGCTACTACGCCCAGAACGATGGCAAGCGCCCTGCCAACGCGCTCCACGACCACGTGCAGGTGCGGGGGCAGTTGAAAGGGCAGTATTATGGCCAGGTAGGCGCCCAGCAGCAATACGCCAAAGGAAACCGGCTTGCGCAGAGAACGGGTCAGCCGGGCGTCCAGGTCGGTATGCGTCCAGTTGGTAAACCGCAGGACTATCGGAAAGATTACCCGGTCAACGATCCCGGCAACAACGACGCCGGCAGTAAATATAGCTGCCGCGGTTACGAACAACCAGGCTTGCCCCTCTATGCCCCGGCTGGCTAAAAAGGCTTCAATCAAGGGAAAAGCTCCTTCGGCTCCCCCGGGGAGCTGACGTCCAGCATGCCGACCTTGAAGCGGCAATTATACCATTGCGGCCGATTGCAAGGCCGCACCGCAAACCGGCCCCCATTGACCGGCAATGAAAATCTACCGGGACGACCGCCATCAAACCTTTCCCGGTTCACCGCCCTCGCCCAAAGAGTTCGGACGGTCAGCGATTACCTTACCCCCGGCAACGCGAAAGTAGGCGGCGTCGGCGCCAAAGAACTCCTGCAGCGGCTCAACGTCGGTGGTAGTAATCAGCGATTGACGGTAACCGGCTATCTTTTTCAACACCCGCCTCCGCCGTTCCGAATCCATTTCGGAAAGAACATCGTCCAGCAGCACTATTGGCTCATCGTCGCGGACCGCCGCCAGATAGGAAGCCTCAGCCAGACGCAGGGTAAGCGCCAACGTACGGGCATCGCCCCGCGAAGCAAAAGACCCCATGTCCACGCCATTGACAAAGAGTTTGAAGTCATCGCGGTGCGGGCCGGCGGCCGTTTGACCAGTGGCCAATTCCCGGGCCTGTAACTGTTCCAGTCTGTAGCGGAAGGCCGGCTGCGTTGTCTCTATGCTGTCTCCCGGCGCAACGCTGGGTTGGTACTGAATTTCCAGCCGCTGACCGGCGCTGCCCAGGCTTTGGTGGTGTTCCGCACAAAGCGCAGCCAGCGGCTTCATCGCTTCGCCCCGCTGCCAGGTCAGCCAGGCGCCGTCCTGACTAAGGGCCAGATCCCAATACTCCAGCTCTGCCAGCTGAGCCCGGCCATCCTTCAATAACCGCAATAGCTGGTTGCGTTGTCGCAGAACTTTTTGGTAGCGCTGGAGAGTTTGCAGATACATCGGGTTGGCCAGGGAAATGAGGATGTCCAGGTAACGCCGCCGGGCCGACGGAGGGCCTTGTATCAGTTCAATATCCTCGGCGCTGAACAGCACTACCCCAACCACGCCCACCAGGTCTGCGGCGGTGCGGCGCAGCCGGTTCAGGTGTATCCGCTTCTGTACCGAATAGGACAGAGCAGTGCCGGCAGAAGCCGACTCGTGGTCGGGCCGGTCAGCGGCGAAGGGTTGGTAGCCAATGTAAACCGCAATCCGCTCTCCGTTTTGCTCCAGAATGCCGCCAACCAGAGCCTGCTCCCCCCTTATAGCAGCCTGAAAGTTCACCAATTCCCGCTCATTTTCGGCCCGAAAGGAGCGGGCAATGGCCATAAGATAAACGGCCTCCAGCAGCGTAGTCTTGCCCTGAGCGTTGGGGCCGTACAAGGCCACCACCCCGGACGGCAGTTTGAGGTCAATTTCACTGAAGCTGCGAAAGTTATTCAGCGTCAAGCGCGACAGATAAGCCACCGGCCCATTTACCTCGGAAATTCATGCATAGACGTCCGGTAATATTGTACCAGTTGGCAGCAGGCATCCCCGGAGGTGAACTCTCTGAAACCAATGGGGCGAGGAGCCGGAATGCGCCGAACTGGTCGGCAGCTGAAGCCAGGACCGGGCAGACGTTTAACGAAGGTTAAGTGGCTTGCGCCGGCTACGCCGGCGCCGGCAAATATGGGGTTTGCCGTGCCGGCCTCAGGGGTGGATAAACGGGGATCTGGCAGCTTTCAGCCGGAACCTGGCCGGTTCTTACGGCGCAGCTATTCAGCGCAGGAAGGACGGCAGCCGGAACACCACCCGTAAAAGTCAACCCGCTGCGACGACACATCAAAGTCCGACTCCTGCCTGATCAATTCCAGCAGCCGGGCGACGGAATCCTGGCCCACGTCGGCGTCCACTACCGTACTGCATTTGACGCACACCAGGTTGGCGTGCGGTGAGAGATTAGCGTCATAACGGGAAAAGCGCTGAAAAGGTAATTGACGAACCACGCCAGCCCGTTCCAGCACTTCCAGGGTAGAATAGACCGTAGCAATGGTTACATAAGGGAAAAAGTTCCTTACCCGCTCGTAGATGTCGCGCACCGCCGGGTGATCCGCTGAGTTTACCACCACTTCGGCTATAGCCAGCCGCTGCGGTGTAAGGCGCAACCCCAACGGCTTCAGTCTCGCCACCAGTTCTTCCTGGGTCGTCAATCTGAATGCTCCGACCGACGGAAACGCGCCGGCGCCGCATAATTTCCGCTATTATAGCACAGGGCCGTAGGCGCCGGCCGGCCGCCACCGCCAGGGGCTTTACGGCAATGGCCTTTTCTATAACGACCAAATGAGGCCGGAAATAACGTGGTTCGCCGAAATTGGTTGAGAAGTTCGGTGAACCGAGTTGCGAAACCGTTTTCCAGAACCGGCACACTAGCTGCCGCCGAACCGACGGCGATGCTGGCGCCGGGTTCAATCGTTCATTACTACTGGAATGCCGGCGGCCGCCGCCCTGGCTGCCGCTTCCTCATTGATAACCCCATCCTGCATCCAAATGTACCTGACACCCACCTGAATAGCCTCATCCACCACCGGGCTGGCCAACTCGGAGCGGCGGAAAATGTTCACCATATCTATAGGCCCCGGCGTCGACTTCAAGTCCGGGTAGCTCTTTTCCCCCAAAGCTGCTTCAATCATTGGGTTGACCGGTATAATGCGATAACCTTGGGCCTGCATATAACGGGATACCCCGTAACTGGCGCGCTCCGGGTTGTCTGAAAGGCCGACTACGGCAATGGTTTTGCTGTTGCGGAGTTGCTCCTCAACCAGGTCCATATTCCCCTCCGGCAGTCCGATGCCTTTAACTGTGGGACGGTAACCGAAACTTATATTTCCCTACAGGTATATTATAATTGGCCGAGGCTAGAAACGACAATTCTATTCGGGGACTAATGCCCTTCAAGGAGGAGCAATGAGCGCCGCCGATGCGATTATGTGGGCGCTGGAACGCAACTGGAACATGGTGGACGCAGCCGTCAAGGGGCTGGCAGATGAGAACCTGGCCCGGCAGCCGGCGCCCGAATGCAATTCCATCGCCTGGATTCTCTGGCACATGAACCGGGTCATCGACACCTTCATCAACCAGCGTCTCCAGGGCTTGCCGCCCTTTTGGATTAGCCAGGGCTGGAACCGGAAATTCGGAATGGCGGAAAACATACGCGGCATGGGCTGGAGCCCCGAAGACCTGGCCCAATGGAAAACCCCGAACCTGGAGCTGCTGCTTCAGTATCAGGAAGTGGTACGGCAAGCCGCCCGCGACTACATCAATTTCCTGACCGCAGCCGACCTGGAACGTCCGGTAACCTTTCCCCCGGAAGCGGAAACCAGGGAACACACCATTGCCACCGCTTTAGGTCAACTGGTTTGGGATAATATCGCCCACGGAGGACAGATAGCCTACCTGCGGGGCTTTTACCAGGGTATGGGCTGGCACCGTTAAAACCGGACGCAGCCGGCAAGCGAGGGGGGCGGGCAATGCCGGTTGGCTTGAAATTGAGCCTTGAGTCTGCCTATAATCAATCCGCCTAATCTGAACCATTGCCACAATACAGGGGCGGGAGAGGTAATATGCCCAGAATCAAACATATTGCGATTCGCACCCCGGACCCGGAAAAAACCGCCGCTTTCTACATCAATGTCTTTGGCCTGGAAGAGGTCGGTAAAGCCGGCTCTGGGTTGTACCTGTCCGACGGCTATATCAACCTGGCTATCCTCAAGTCCATCGACCAGGGCAGCGAGGAAAGCCCGCGCGACGTAGCCGGTTATGCCGGCATTGACCACCTCGGTTTCGTGGTGGAGGATATGGATGAGATTGCGCAGAAACTGGCCGAGGCCGGCGCGCGTCCGATGAACCAGCGTATTGAAATGGCCGGCCTGCGCAACCCGGCCGGTCAAAGTTACTATGAGGTTAAATATCGCGGGCCCGACGAACAGGTTATCGACGTTTCCGGCTCCGGCTGGATCGGCGCCTGACTGGCCCGGTTTCAACCCGATGCCGGCAGGAAACCGGTATTCCGCCGGGGAACTTTTCGCCAGCCAACCGCGTCGGCCCGCCAGGGCCCCAAGCTGAATGTCAGGGAGGATGTTTCTGATGAATGTAGAATTCCAGAGGGTAGAAGGTGATCTGGTGCTAAGCGCCGAGGGACGGGTTGACGGCACTAACGCCAGCAATTTCCAGGAAGCCATACAAACGGCGATCCAGGATACCGACCAAACCGTGGTCTTCGATTTTGAGAAGCTGTCTTACATCAGCAGCGCCGGCTTGCGAGCCATTCTGGTTGTAGCCAAAACTTTGCAGCAGAAGGGCGTGAGCTTCGCCGCCTGTTCCATGACCGAGTCGGTCAGGGAAGTGTTCGTAATCAGCGGCTTCGATAAGATTATACCGGTGTACGATGACCACCAGGCGGCTATAAGTTCCTTTAGAAGCTGACCATTCACCTGGCAGAAATGCTCCCCGGTTCCACGTTGGCGCCGTCGTTCCCGGTTTTCCCGAGGGATCAGGGGAAGAATAGCAGCAGGCGGTAGAGGTAGCATCCTATGGAGGAAAAGTCCTTTAAAATCCTGGTCGTTGATGATGAGCCGGATCTGGAACCTTTGATGCTGCAAAGGATGCGGCGTCATATCCGGGCCGGCCGTTATTCTTTTGTTTTCGCCGGCAATGGCGTGGAAGCGTTGGAAGTGTTGCAGCAGGAAGAAGACATCGATATGGTCCTGTCCGACATCAATATGCCTCAGATGGACGGCCTTACCTTGCTGGAGCAAATCCCCAAGGTGGACCCTAACGTGCGCTCGGTGATAATTTCCGCCTATGGCGATATGAAGAACATCCGAACTGCCATGAACCGGGGAGCCTTCGACTTCGTTACCAAGCCCCTGGATTTTGACGACCTGCAGATAACCATTGACCGAACCCTGGCGCACCTTTCCGAATGGCGCGATGCTCTTAATTCCAGGGACAAGCTGGTCAGTCTGCAAAATGAATTGAGTGTGGCGCGCACCATTCAGCAATCCATATTGCCTACCCGGTTTCCCAAAGGTGAAGACTACAGCACCCATGCGAATATGCGACCGGCCCGCAATGTGGGGGGAGACTTCTACGACGTCATAAACCTGGACCAGGGCCGTATTGCTCTGGCTATTGCCGATGTTTCCGACAAGGGAGTGCCAGCTGCTTTGTTTATGATGTCCAGCCGAACGCTGCTGAAAGGGGCTGCCATTGGCGCTTACGCCCCCGGCTCAGTGCTTCAGGAAGTAAACCAGTTGCTTTGCGAAAACAACGACACCATGATGTTCGTTACCCTGTTTTACGGGATATACGACCCGGACAATGGCAACCTCACCTACGCCAACGGCGGGCATAACAGCCCTTTGCTGGTCCATGCCGATGGCAGTTCCGAGTTGCTCCCTACCACCAGCGGAGTAGCTCTGGGGGTCTGGGAGAACTTTGAGTATGAGCAGCACTCCATTACCGTCAAACCCGGGGAAAGCGTCATTTTCTATACCGACGGCATTTCCGAGGCGCTGAACGAGGCCTCGGAAGAATATGGAATTGAGCGGCTGAAAGCGGTGTTAGCTCCCTACAACTTCGCCTCCCCTGAAGCGGTGAACCAGGCGATTTTCGAGGACGTGAGGTTGTTCGCCGGCAATACGGCCCAATCAGATGACATCACCTGTCTTACTCTATGCCGAATGAAGGAAAATGAATGACCACCGTAATCTCGCTTAAAGTAAAGAATGAAGTTGAGGAACTGGACCGGATTTTCACTTCGGTGGAAGGCCTGGCGGAACAGGAAGACTGGCCGCCGGCCCTGACTTTCAAGGTGAACCTGATTCTGGAAGAAATGGGGCTGAACGTCATTAAATACGGCTTTGGGCCATCGGACGGTTTGCAGGAATTCGATATTACCCTGACTTCCGACCCCGGTACTTTAACCATTGAAATCACTGACGCCGGCCGGCCTTTCAACCCTTTGCAGGATGCGCCCTCGCCGGTTCTTGACGGCCTTGCTGAAGACCGCCCCCTGGGTGGGTTGGGCATTCACCTGGTCAAAGAGTTAACCGAAAGTCTTCAGTATCACCGGGAAAACTCCCTGAATCACTCCAAAATGGTGATCCGCAAATCGGAATGAAGCGCTCAGTATCCTCGGTTAATCGCCGCGCGCGCGCCAAACGTTTCCTCAGTGGCTTTACATTAGCTTTAGCCGCCGCTTTTTGCGCCGTGTCCTGCTCCAACGGTTCCCCTTCAGAAACACAACCGGGCGCTGCCACCCGGTCAGCGCTCTCCCGGGGCAACGCTCCGGCTGCCGGAACCGGCGTTCCCGGAGTTACCAGCAGCCAGGTTCTTTTCGGCCAATCCGCTGCTTTCACCGGCCCCGCTCGTGAACTGGGCAGCAATATGCGCCTGGGCATTCTGGCTGCCTTTCAGCAGATTAACGAAGCCGGCGGAGTTAATGGGCGCACCCTGGAATTAGTTTCCCTGGATGATGCTTACGAACCGGAAGCGGCCATTGCCAATACCCAGTATTTGATGGAGCAAGAACAGGTTTTTGCCCTGATTGGCGCCGTGGGTACGCCTACGTCCCGTTCGGCCACGCCGGTAGCAGCCGAAGCCGGCGTTCCCTACATTGCCCCTTTTACCGGCGCCGCCTTTCTGCGCAACCCGGAGTTAGCCAACGTGGTAAACCTGCGGGCCTCTTACATTCAGGAAACCCAGGAAATGGTTGTTCGGCTTCGGGAAGACCTGAATATTACCCGCATTGGGGTGCTTTACCAGGACGATTCCTTTGGCCGGGCCGGTTATCAGGGCGCTAAAAAAGCCCTGGCCAGTTACGATATGGAGCCGGTTTCGGTAGGGGTTTATTCACGCAATACCGTTGCGGTGAAGACGGCGCTGCTCGACTTGCGCCGCGGCAACCCGGAGGCCGTAATTCTGGTAGGGGCTTATGAGCCGGTAGCGGCCCTGATTCACTGGGCCAAATATACCGGGTTGAATGCCGTCTTCATCGCTATTTCCTTCGTGGGAAGCAACGCTCTGGCTGAAGAGCTGGGGCCGGCCGGCCAGGGCGTTTTCGTAACGCAGGTAGTGCCCTTCCCCAACGATGACACCCTGCCGGTAATACAGGATTATCACGAAGCCCTGGCCGCCTATAACCCGGCGGCAGCCCCCGGCTTTGTTTCCCTGGAAGGCTATCTGGCCGGACGTTTGGCCGCTGCCGCGGTGGAAAGCTGCGGCCAGGAGGTAACGCGAGAGTGCTTCCTGGGGCGTTTCTCTGACACGGAGGGTATTGACCTGAGCGGGTTTAAGTTCTTCTTTGGGCCGGGCGATAACCAGGGCTCCGACAAAGTGTTCCTTACCGTTATCGGTGAAGACGGCGAATATGAACCCATCTTTACCTTGCGGCAAATCAAGTGAACAAGATGATTGAAAAACTGCGCCAATTGCTCGGAAGCCACTATCAAATCTCCACCCGGCTATACTTCGGCATTGGCGGGGCAGTGAGCCTTACCATGCTGGCCAGTATTGTGGGCTGGTTTTCGCTGAATGCTGTGGACAACGCCCAGAACCAGGTGAACAACCAAAGCATACCGGAACTGGTAGTGGCCTTTGGCCTGGCCGAATACAGCAGTTCCCTGGCAGCTGCCGCTCCCCGGCTATCCACCGCAGAAACACCCGAAGAGCTGGCGGAAATCTACGGAAGTATCGTAGTTACCAATGAGAATATAGCAGAACAACTGGCGCTGCTGGAAAATATCGACCGCGAGCGAAACGGGCAATTTCAGGAGCTGCGGGACAGCGCCATGGCGCTAACCAGGAATATCGAGGTAATCAAAGAGCAGCGGGCGCAGTTAATCGAACTGGCTAAAGGAAAAGCGGAATTAAGCCAAAGTTTAGCCGACCTGCGCAGCCAGTTGGACAGCGTGCTGATTCCCGCTATTGATAACCAGCTTTTCTATACCGTTACCGGGTACGAGTTCCTGGGCGGCGAGGCGGCCCCCTTTGAGCGGCATTTTTCGCCGGAACAGGTGGACCGTTACCGGATTCTGGCTGAATTGAAGGTCGATGCCAACACCGCTACGGAACTGCTGGGCAATTCCTTCACCCTTTCCCAGGCCGCCAACGTGGAACCCCTGCGGGAGCGTTTTGAAGCTGCCAGCAGCCGTATTGAACGAAACCTGGCGGCCCTGGAGGGCACGGAAATTCACGACCAGATAGCGCCCGCTTTCCAGGCTTTGGAGGCGTTGGGTTCGGCCCGGAACAGCGGATTTAATCTTATTTACCGTGAGCTTCGCCTGGCTGAGCAGCAACGGGACCTGTTGCTGCAAAGTCAGGAGCAGGCAGTAAACCAGGTTCACGAGGTGGACGGGCTGGTGGTTGCCGCCCGCGCCAATGCCGATTCGTCAACCCGGCGGTCATCCCAGGTTATTATCACCGGCAGAATCCTCTTGATGGTGATTACCGCCGCCAGCTTAATCGGCGCCTTTCTGATTGCCTGGCTGTGGGTTGGCCGACACCTGATACGCCGCATCGAGGCGTTGGCTAACCGCATGCGCCAAATGGCCCAGGGGGACCTGGAAGCCCAGGTGGAAGTGGATGGCAACGACGAAGTGGCGGAAATGGGGGCCGCTTTGGAAATATTCCGCCGCCATGCGCTGGAGGTTCAGCGGCTGAACCTGGTGGAAAAGCTGGCTCAGGACCTGCAGGGCAAGAACGACGAACTCGAAACTATCATGACCAACCTGCGCCAAACCCAGGCAGACCTGGAAGGCAAGAACAATGAACTGGAAACCGCCATGACCGACTTGCGTCAGGTTCAGGACCAAATGGTGGCCCAGCAAAAATTGGCCGACCTGGGCGAATTGACCGCCGGCGTGGCCCATGAAATCAGAAACCCGCTGAACTTTGTAAAGAACTTTTCCGAAGCCTCTGAAGAACTGCTGGTAGAATTGAAGGAAGCGCTGGAGGAATCTGGCGACCAATTGAATGAGGAACAGCGAGGGCTGATTGAGGATATATCCAGCGACCTCAGCGAAAACTTCGACCGCATTCGCAGCCACGGCGAGCGGGCTAACCGCATCGTGAACGATATGCTGCTGATGAGCCGTGGCGCGGGCGAGTTCCAGTCCGCGGACATTAATATGCTGGTTAACGAACACGCCCGCCTGGCTTTCCACAGCGCCCGCGCCCTGGATACCGACTTTCAGCTGGATTTGCAATGGGATTTGGACCCGAACGCTGGCGAGCTGCCGGTCATCCCCCAGGATCTGGGGCGAGTCTTCCTGAATATGGTCAGCAATGCCTGCTATGCAACCAACGAGAAACGCCAGACCGCTTCGCCGGGGGAAAATTACTTCCCGACACTGCTGGTCGCTACCAAACGCAGCGAGGATGGTGTAGAGGTCAGGATTCGGGATAACGGCAACGGAATGCCTCCGGAAGTAATCGAAAGGATTTTCAACCCCTTCTTCACTACCAAACCCACCGGTCAGGGCACCGGCCTGGGCCTGGCCATATCCAACGACATTGTCCGGGAGCATGGCGGTTCCATTCGGGTTAATTCCGAACCGGGCCAGTTTACCGAAATGATCGTTACGCTGCCTCTGGCAGCCCCCATTCTGAACACCGCCAACGGGCTCAACCGGGTAGATGAACCATTAGAACAGGAAACTACGGTTTAGGTTAGCCTGCCTCGCTTTTTCACCCTGCCGCTGGTCTTCCGGCTTTCGGGAAAGAACCGGGTAGAACCGGCCGCCGGACTTTCCGGAATAAATCAAGATTGCGCAACGGCCGCCTGACCGGTCGGCCAGTTTTACGCAACCCTCTGGAGGCGAAATCAGCCAGCCCGATTTTCAGCCGGAAACTCTATCTCGGGAAAGCGCGGAACCCCTGGCCGGTGACCGCCCTGAGGCAGCAACGGCCACCACCACGGCTGCCCCGCAGTCGGCCGCCACCCGAACCCGGTTGCCAGAGACCGCCGCTCCGCGGGGAGGAGGACAGGTGGCGCAGCACCTTCAGTTCTCTCTTCGGTTGCCACTTCCGCACCCTGTGGTTAAGCATGCTTCTGCTAATGGGGACAATGCAGATGCAGATGATTGCCCGGGGCTGCCTGACCTATAATTTGACCGGCTCGGCCGCATTGCTGGGAATAGTATCTGCCGGGTTGCCCTGCCCATGTTGTTATTAGCCCTGTTCAGGGGCGCTTTTGCCGACCGAATGGAACGCAAGCGCATCATTCAATTGAGTCAGGTCGGCGCCGGCTTAATCAGCCTTTTCGTCGCCCTCTCCATTGTCGCCGGCGCCGTAACCTGGTACTACCTGCTGGCAGCTGCAATGCTTCAAGGCCGCTATTGCTAACGCAGCGGGGTTTGCGCAACCGGCGCTGACCGGGGAGGGCGCCGGTCAGCGCCGGGTCTTTATCCCGATAATAGCCTGGCTTACCCCGGCTGAAAGAACAACAAGAACCTGGAGGTGTATTAAATGGAGTATCGCAAGCTGGGAAACCTGGAAGTATCTGCCATTGGGTTGGGAACTCTACGAACCTTTGACGTAACCGAAGACGTCGAAATAGCCGTCCGCCGCGAAATTGTGAACAATTGCCTGAGCAACAACGTCAACCTGATTGACACAGCAGCCTGGTACGGCCACGCTGAACAGGTCGTCGGCGTGGTTACCGAGAATGTACGGGACCGCTTTTACCTGGCTACCAAGGTGCGCACCCAGGGCAAGGAGGCCGGAGAAGCCCAAATAGCCCGGTCCTTCTCCCTGCTCAAAACCGACTACATCGACCTGTTTCAGGTGCACAACCTGGTGGACTGGCAAACTCAACTGCCGACGCTGGAGGCGCTAAAGGCTGAAGGCAGGGTCGGCATGGTGGGAGTTACCGCCATGGTGACCGAAGCCTACCCAACCATCATGGATCTGATGCGGGCTGGGCGCGTGGACGCAGTCCAGATTCCCTACAACGTCATTAACCGGAGCGTGGCGAGCGAGTTGCTGCCCCTGGCTGAAGAGTTGAGCATTGGCGTTCTGGTGATGGAGCCGCTGCAAAAGGGCCGTTATGTCAACGAACTCATCGCCCAGCCCGACTTGTCGCCGCTGGCCGGGTACGGCATCAATACCTGGGCTCAAGCCCTGCTGTCCTGGGTGGTTTCCGACCCACGGGTAAGTTCGGCCATCCCCACCACGTCGCGCCCGGAACGTATCTCCGAAAACGCCCGGGCCGCCGCATCCCTGCCGCAAGAGTTACGGGACTACATTCAGTCCGAGGCGGAGCGCTGCCTGTAAGCCTTTGTATGCCCGGACCGCACCACCTCTGTCCGCAGCTCAAGCACCGTTGCGCTGGTCAGGCTGGCCCCGGGAAATTCCCCGGGAGCCGGTCTTCTCAATCAGATCGACAACCCGGCGGTGGCGTAGAGAACAGCCCTGGGTCAGAACCTTTCCGGGCTATTTCGCCCTTCAACAGCTTTTCGCCCGATGGTCAGCTTTCAGCCGCTGCCGCTTCCGTTCTGGATAATGCGAACAATATCGTTATACGTTATGAACAATATCAGGCCAATGAGGGCCAGGAAGCCAACCAGGTGAACTACCCCTTCGCGTTCCGGTGGAATACGTTTACCGCCTCGCACCCACTCCAGGGCGACAAATACCAGCCGGCCTCCGTCCAGCATGGGTATGGGCAGCAAGTTAAGAATTGCCAGATTGATACTGAATAAAATGGACAGGACTACCCAGCCTTGCCAACCGCCCTGCTGGGTTACCTCGCCGGTTACCTGGGCAATGCCCACTGGCCCGGACAGCTGCGGAGTGCGGGTTCCGGTAATCCAGGAAGAAATTTCCTGGCGAAGCAGAACCACTATTTCCCAGGTATTGACAAAACCCTGGGACACGGCAGACCACGGCGGTTCAAAATGCGTTTCAGTTCGCTGGTTTACCAGGTCAATGCTGATACCGGTAGCTCCCTGTCCTTCGGGCGGGTCAACCCGTGGCGTTAGCCGCACCAGCTCGCGGCGGCCTTCCCGCTCAATCAGCCAATCCATTTCGGAACCGGCGCCCAGCATTACTGCCCGAATCAAATCCGATTGCTGTTCCACCGGCTTTCCGCCCGCCTCCAGAACCAGGTCGCCGGGACGAACGCCGGCGGCCTGCGCCGGGGAGTTATCGGCCACGCCCACTACCGATACATTGCCCAGGGCAACCGTTTGGGGAATCATGGCCATCAAGGCAAAGGCGACTATAGGGAAAAAGGCGTTCATCAGGGAGCCGGCGGCCAGAATCACCGCGCGCACGCCGGGGCTTCGGCCGGCCAGGCTGCCGGGAACTGTCGGGCTGTTTTCTCCGGCCAGACGCACAAAGCCGCCCAGAGGCAGCCAGTTGACGGAGTAAATCATATCAGCTACCACCAGGGCGTCCGGGGTTGCCTCCCGCAGCCGCCCTTCATGCTGCAACAACTCGCCGCCGCCCATTTCCTGCAAGGCCGACCTGGGCCGCCAGCTGCCGGACGAGGGGGCCTCCACCAGCCGAGCTACCAGATTACCCTGAGCGTCGGCGGTGGAACTAATGCGGATTACCTGCCCCGGCAGCAGGCTGGCAGCGCTGGCGAAGTTTATGTAACTGGTTTCTTCATCCAGCAGCACCCGGGTGCTGCCCCGGTAGAGGCCAAAGGCGCGGGGCGGGTAGCCGATGCCGAACTCCAGCACCTTGACCCCAAAGGCCCGGGCGGAGAAGAAGTGTCCCCATTCGTGGATGACAACCAGCATAACCAGCATGGGGACGAAGGTAAGAACGGCAATAGCGAATGTTTCCATAGGTTTATGATAGCACAGGAAACAATACCCTACCCTGGCGGCCAATGCCAGACGTCGTTTTCCGGTAGTTGAAGACTGTTACGGAACGCTGCCAAAGGCTAGGCTGCTCTGGCCTTCACCGCCTTCCATGCCTCCGCCGTCGCCCAGGTATCGGCCTCCTGAATCTCTTCCAGGGATTGGCCGGGAGCCGGCTGATGGAGGTCAATTACTGATTCCACTACCCGGTAGATGTCGGTAAAGGCAATTTGTCCGCACAGGAAAGCCTTTACTGCCACCTCATCGGCAGCGCTCAACGACGCGGGATAGGTCATACCTCGCCGGGCGGCCGCCAGAGCCAGGCTAAAACAGGGATACCGCGCCGGTTCCATCGGGTAAAAGTCCAGGGCCTGAGCCAGGGAAGTATCCAGGCGTGGAATCAGTGAGGCGTCGGGGTTATGCCGACGCTCCGGGTAGAAAAGCGCATACTGAATCGGCAGCCGCATACTGGGCGGGCCTAATTGGGCCTTAACCGACCCGTCGACGAACTCGACCATAGAGTGAATGGTACTCTGCGGGTGCAAAACCACATCAATGCTCTCCCACGGCACGCCAAACAGCCAATGCGACTCAATAACTTCGAAGGCCTTGTTCATCAAAGTGGCCGAATCAATGGTAATCTTGGGGCCCATCTGCCAGGTGGGGTGCTGCAAAGCCTGTTTCGGGGTTACCGCCGCCAGCTGCTCCAGGGGCAAAGTGCGGAAGGGGCCGCCGGAGGCGGTGATAATCAGCCGCCGTATTTCCTCGTCCTCGCCCTGAATGCACTGCCAGACGGCGCTGGGTTCACTATCCACCGGCCGAATTTGGCCGCCGTAGCGGGCTTCATATTCCTTGACCAGCGGCCCGGCCATAACTATGGGTTCCTTGTTAGACAATGCCACCGCCTTCTGATGCCGCAAGGCATTGAGGGTTGGCAGCAACCCGGCGGCCCCGGTGGTGGCAACCATTACCAGGTCTGCCTCTTCCAGGCCGGCCATGTCCTTCATGGAAGTGAAGACTGGCCCGCCGTTCCTCCGGTCGGTCAGGTTGTCCGGCGGCGCCACGCAGTAGATATAACGGGGGTGAAATTCGGCAATCTGCCGCCGGAACAAGGCGTGATTAGCGCCGGCAGCCAAACCCACCACCTCTAATTCCTTTGGGAAAGCGCGTACTATATCCAGGGTCTGCCGCCCGATAGAGCCGGTGCTGCCCAGAACGACAATGCGCTTCATAGTCCCACCAACACTACCGCAAGATAGTAAACCACCGGCAAGGTTACCAACAGGCTATCCAGCCGGTCCAGTATGCCGCCATGCCCGGGCATCAGCCGGCCCGAATCTTTCACTTGGGACAGACGTTTAAGTTTGGACTCCAGCAGATCCCCGAGTTGGGCCGCCACCCCCACTGTAGCACCAATGAAAGGAGTCTGCCAGTTCCAGGCTGCCAGCCCGACGCTGATTCCCGGCCCCAAATCCAGGAACCGGCCCAGCAGCGTTGCGGCAATGACTGCCCCGACGAAACCGCCGATAGCCCCCTCCCAGGTTTTGTTGGGGCTGACTGACGGAACCAGGGGGTGACGGCCAGCGGCCCGGCCTACCAGATAAGCGCCGGTGTCGGTGGCAAAAGTAACCAGCAGAGCGAAAATCAGCCAGTTGCGCCCCAGGGCATAGCCATCATATCCCCCGGCCTGAGCCAGCAGGCCGACGTGCGCCAGCAAGAAGCCGACGTAAAGAGGGCCGGCAACCAGATAAGCTCCGGCCACCGGCCAGCGAGCGCTGCGATAAAAGGCAGCCAGCCAGGACAAGGCCGCAACGCCGCCCAAAAACGATATGCCCAGGGAAATAACCCAGAACTGGAGCAGCCCATCGGCTATCAGGCCTCCGGCAACCAGAGCGATCGCCCAGGCCGCTCCCAACCAAAAGGGCAGCGGCCTTGCCCTTGCCTCCGCCTCTACCGGTCCTGGCGCGCTGATTTCCGAAGAAGGGGCGCCAGCGGTTTCCGCCGGTTCCGCGCTGGAAACTAACGCCTGCCCTCCTTCAACAACGTCATCTGGAGCGGCTGGCGGCGGCTCTTTTGTAGAATCAAGCGCCCGGTCGCGGCAGGTTTCCCGCGAGCGGCTGGGCGGCGTGGCCGGCGTTGGGCTGGAAGGACGGCTGTATGGTGGATAAAGGAGGTAAAACTCGCGCAGCGCCAGCGTCGCTGCCAGAAAAACCAGCAAAGCGACCCACGGCTGCCCCAGCCAGAGCGCCCCGGCCAGAACAGCCAGCCCCGCCAATGCGGTCAGGGTCCTCAGCCGCACCCGGATTATGCCTCCGGGGAAATCTTTCCGAAACGTCGCTGCCGGTTTCGATAGGCAGTCAGGGCCCGCTCCAACTCGGCGCAATCCAGGTCCGGCCAAAGGGTAGTCGTATAGTAAAACTCGCTGTAGGCCGATTGCCAAAGCAAAAAGTTGCTGATGCGCAATTCGCCTCCGGTGCGGATTATCAGGTCCGGATCGGGGCAGTGGGCGGTAAAGAGGTAGCTTTCGAACAGCTGCTCATCCACTGCTTCCGGGGCTACCCCTTCCCGCATTAGCTGCCGCACTGCCGACAGAATCTCCTGGCGCCCGCCGTAGTCAAAGGCGACATTAACCACCAGGCCGGTATTTTCACTGGTGGACTGCTGAATTTGCTGCACTACTTCGCGGGTATCGGACGAGAGGCGGTCTGACCAACCTATATGAAAAACCCGGATGTTCTTTTCGCGCAACAGGTCAGTCTCCCGAAGCAGGGTTTCATGCAACAGGCTGATAAGGCCTTCAACCTCGTCAGTGGGGCGCTCCCAGTTCTCGGTGGAAAAGGCGAAGAGAGTAACATAGTGGACACCACGGGAAGCCAGTAAATCCAGGGTTGCCGGAACGCGCTCCACGCCGGCCCGGTGTCCCAAAAGGCGGGGCAAGCCGCGCTGCCGGGCCCAACGACCATTGCCATCCATGGTTAGGGCTACATGACACGGCACTGCGGCTTGCCCGGCGCAAGCATGGTCCACACCGGCAGCCGACGCTGTACCGTCAGCCCGGGAAGGCGCGGCGGAAAAATCCGGCCCGGTCGGCGCATCCATCACCCGCCAGCCCCTAAACCTGCATAATCTCTGCTTCTTTGGCAGTAGAGACCTGGTCAATATTCTTGATGCAGGCGTCGGTCGTCTTTTGTAGTTGCTCCTGACTGCGGCGATTCTGGTCCTGGGAAATAGCCTTATCCCGTTCCAGCTTGCGCAAAGACTCCAACCCATCGCGGCGGACATTGCGCACCGAGACCTTTCCGTCCTCAATCTTGCGCTTGAGCAGCCGCACCAGCTCCTGCCGCCGCTCCTGATTCAGGGCCGGAACAGGCACTGTAATTACATTCCCGTCGTTCGAGGGGTTAAACCCCAACTCCGACCGCAGCAAGCTGCGTTCAATATCCCGCAGGGCCTGTTTATCCCAGGGCTGCACCATAATAGCCCGGGCGTCCGGCGCCGAGACCGAGGCAATCTGCTTGAGCGGGGTAGGCGTACCGTAATAGTCCACCAGAAGGTCTTCGACCAGGGAGGGAGTGGCCCGCCCAGTGCGCAGGGTGGTCAATTCCCGTTGCAGCGCTTCAATGGCCCGGTGCATCCGGCGCTCCACGTCATCCAGGATAGCCTCCGGCGTCAACCGGGTTTCGGCATTATCCGGTACTGGCATGGTTATCCCTCCCATTGCTGGTATTTTTGCGGGGCTGGCTGCTGACGGGCAGGGACCGTATTCCGGCCACTGCCAACCGATTTCAACGTTCAATCAGGGGGCAAACCCTAATCAAACCCGGCGATGGTGGTGCCTACCCGGTCGCCGGCGAGTATGCTTCCCATGCTGCCCTGCTCGAAGATATTGAATACCACAATGGGCAGCTTGTTTTCCATACACAGGGTAACGGCAGTAGAATCCATAACCTCCAGCCGCCGGTTCAGCGCATCCAGGTAACCCAGGCGGCTGAACCGCCTGGCCTCCGGGTTGACATGGGGGTTAGAGTCGTAAACTCCATCCACATTATTCTTGGCCATCAACAGCACTTCGGCGCCAATTTCCAAAGCTCGCAGCGCCGAGGCAGTGTCAGTGGTCATAAAAGGGTTGCCGGTGCCGGCCGAAAAAATAACCACGCGCCCTTTTTCCAGGTGCCGAATAGCCCGGCGGCGAATGTATGACTCAGCCACTGCCTGAATCTGCAAGGCGCTTTGGGTACGGGTGATTATGCCCTGTTTTTCCAGCGAATCTTGCAGGGCCAGGGCATTGATAATAGTTGCCAACATACCGGCATAGTCGGCAGTAGCCCGGTCCATGCCCCGCAACTCGGCCTGCCCGCCGCGCCAGATATTGCCGCCGCCAATTACCACAGCCAGCTCAATACCCATTTGATGCGCCGCAGCTATTTCCCGGGCCAGGTAACTCACCGCTTCCGGGTCAATACCGGAAGGAGCGGCTCCCTTAAGCGACTCGCCGCTGAGCTTGAGCATTACCCGTTGGTACTTCCGTGTCAGCATCGGCTCCGCAGGGTTATTCTTCCAGGGCCAGCCGGCTGAAGCGGACGACTCTGACGTTTTCGCCGACCTTGGCGGCCAATTCCTGCACAATATCGGCAACTACCCGGGAGCTGTCCTTGATATAGGTTTGCTGCAGCAAGCTCACCTGGTTAGCCGGCCGATTATCACCCTCCGCAATATCATCGCCGCTGAGATATACCGGCCCCATGGCCGCTACCTGCATGGCAATGTCGTGGGCCAGTTGCCTGAATTCGGGGGTGCGCGCCACAAAGTCGGTTTCGCACCCCAGCTCCACCATAGCCCCTACCCGGCCTCCGGTGTGAATATAGGCCTCGATTACACCCTCGGTAGTTTCCCGGCCAGCGCGCTTGGCCGCTTGAGCGAACCCCTTAAGGCGCAGGGCCTCCGCCGCTTTGACCATGTCATTATCGTTGTCTTCCAGGGCCTGTTTGCATTCCATTATCCCGGCCCCGGTTTGCTCTCGCAAAGCCCGAATTTGCTCGACACTAGCTGCCAAGAGTTTCCTCCATTACTTGGAAATAGCCCCGGCCAATCCGGGGCAGTATTACCGACTCTAACGCTCTTCCAGCCGCCAAGACTACGCCAGACAAACAAGCCTCCAACCGGCAAGGACGGCAGCCGGTATTAACCTTAAAGGCGGTTGGCATAAGGCGCCCTGCTCCGTTAAACCAACTGAAGGTTCGCCGGCAAAGTCAATGGCGCCGGTTGCCGGTCGGGCCGGGTTTAACCCTGCTCTCCAGATTCGGCCCGGCTGCCGCTTTCCATCAATTGAGCCAGGTCATCCAGGGACATGGAGGCCAGGGCCATATGCTCGACTTCCTCATCCGACAAGCCTTCACCAGGCTCACCTTCCAGCGCTGCCGCCGCCGCCTGCGCTGCCGCCTCGGCCTGCGCCTGCTGTTCCGCCAGCAGGGCTTCCCGCTCAGCCTGGCCTTCCAGAATAGCGTTGGCCAGACGGCCGGTTACCAACCGGATTGAGCGAACCGCATCGTCGTTGCCGGGGATCGGGTGCGATACCAGATCCGGGTTGGTATCGGTATCGACAATCGCGAAAATGGGGATCTTCACCCGCTGCGCTTCAGCAACACAGATGTCTTCCTTGCAGATGTCAATAATGAACATAGCATCCGGCAGGCGGGTCATATCGCGAATGCCGAGGAAGTACTTCTCCAGCTTGGCCAGGGTCTCGGCCAGCTTCAGCCCTTCCTTCTTGGGCAGCAGACGGAAGTAACCCTGGTCGCGTTTCTGCTGCAACTCAATCATGTAATTGATCCGGCTGCGGATGGTCTGAAAGTTGGTCAGGGTGCCGCCCAGCCACCGCTGGTTGATATACCACATTCCGCAGCGCTCCGCCTCGGACTGCATTACCTCCTGGGCCTGCTTTTTCGTGCCGACGAACAGCACCTTGCCGCCGTTGGCCGCCACTTGCACCATAGCCCGGTAGGCTTCGTTCATCAAGCCCAGCGTCTGCTGCAAATCGATAATGTGGATGCCATTGCGCTGCGTGAAAATATACCGCTTCATGCGGGGGTTCCAGCGTCGGGTCTGGTGCCCAAAATGGACGCCGGCTTCCAGCAGGGACTTCATGGTAAGGGGTTCGCGCTGGGGAACAGGAGCGACGGGCGCCCGGTCAGCAGGACGTTCTACAGACTGTACCATTAAAACCGGTCCTTAATAACTGCTAACGCAGAATTTCCCGCATTATAGCACAGCGCCGGAAGTTTAGCCATGAATACCCCCCGGAACGGTATTCTCAGTGCGTGTTGGCGTTAAATCAGCCCACCCACCGGCAGACCAACGCAACGGAATCCTCCGGCAGCCGCAAGCTCTTGCTGTACCGCTTCGTCTCCGATGCAGCCGGTTCATATGCTCCCGCAATTGCGAGTGCAAACCTTCATTCCGGTTCACCGCGCCCCTTTTGCCCACCTGGCGCCGGTTCGCCGGCAGCCATTATGTACCCGGTAAGCGTCCGTCCGGTATTCTCCCCCCTCCGGCAGCCTCCCGTCGCTCCTGCCGCCGCTCCCGCAGCAACTTCAGCAACTTCCGGGCTTAACCGACTTTTTTAACCCAGGAATAGATGGTTCATTCCTTACTTCCGGGATGCCCAGGAGCCGGCTGCTGGCGGCCTTGCTGCTGCCTTCAGCGTACAACGCTGCCGCCCGGGCCTTGAGCTGCTCCGGCTGGTGGGGACGCCCGGTTCCCGGGGCGAAGTGGTAGTGGCATTGGCCGTAGCGGTAGGTCTGCTGGCCGAGGAAGCGGCCGTATTGGGGGAGCCGGTTGGAGCCGCAGCGGGGGCATTGCATTGCATCCCGTCCCGGCATGCTCCAGGTTGGGCCATGTTGCTGCCTCCCGGCGGTCTGATTTCACGGCAAACCTGACTATAAACTTATACCAGCGCATGTCGGAAATACCCGAAAGAAATGAAGGCCGCTGCGCCTTTAAGTCGGACGCCCGGTTTTGTTAGATTGCCAGCATGGCTCCGAAAGAGGCAAGGCCCCTGGTAGGTGTGGGCGTGGTGTTTGTGCGGGATGGCCGGGTGTTCCTGGCCCAGCGTCAAGGGACGCATGGCAAAAACACCTGGGCTTCGGCCGGTGGACATCTGGAATGGGGCGAGTCCCTGGAGGAATGCGCGCGCCGGGAGGCGCGCGAGGAGCTGGGGCTTGCAGTAGGCGACCTGCGCTTCCTGTGTCTCAGCAATATTATCGCCTATGGCCGGCATTATGTGGATGTGGAGTTCCTGGGGGATATTGGCGACCAGGAGCCGCATCTGGCTGAGCCTGACGCCTTTTCCCGATGTGGTTGGTTCCCCTTCGATGCCCTGCCCCAACCTCTGTTCATCGCTGTGAGCTATGCCCTGGATAGCCTTCGCCACGGTAAACGCTATTATCCGTAGGCCTGAGGTTATTCCAGACAATGCGCCTTGCCCGGTGCTTGCCTGGGCGGTTTTCCGGGCTGATTTTCAGGCCGGCCGGCAACCGGGAGCAGATGCTTATTCCGGCAGAACAGCTACAAGTCTGTTATAATCAGTAAAGGAAGTTATAGCGAATGGCCAGCGGCCTTCCGGGCCGCTTCCCGCGCCTGAAGAAGTTCCGCCCGTGGCTAGCGGCGCGGATCAAACAGGGCAGGTTCCGGCGTAAAAGGGCCGGAGTTTAGCCGTAAATGTGATGGGGTAAACTTAATGCAGCCACGTCTGATTACCGACTCGGAATCCGCTTCTCGGGAATTGCCCGCCGACGGCTCCGAAAAGGGCAATGCAACCGCTTCGGCGGTTCCCAATGGGGCCGCTGTCCCGGCGCCGGGAAAGGGGGAATACACCGCCGAGGACATTCAGGTTCTGGAAGGGTTGGAAGCAGTGCGCGTGCGGCCCGGCATGTACATTGGCAGCACCGACCAGCGGGGTATTCACCACCTGGTTTACGAGATTCTGGACAATGCAGTAGATGAAGCGATGGCCGGTTATTGCACCCGGGTGGATCTGAACCTGGCGGCGGACGGGCTGATTACCGTTGCCGATAATGGCCGCGGCATTCCGGTGGATATTCACCCTACCAGCGGCAAATCGGCTCTGGAAACGGTAATGACCACCCTTCACGCCGGCGGCAAGTTCGGCAGCGGCGCCTACAAGGTTACCGGCGGTCTTCACGGGGTGGGCGCCTCGGTGGTCAACGGGCTGTCGTCTTACTTGAAGGCCGAGGTTGCCCGCGATGGCATTACCCATTATCAGGAATACTCCCAGGGTATTCCGCAAGGCGAAGTCATTCCGGGTAAACGGAAGTCCGGACATGGCACCACCATCTCTTTCCGTCCCGATTCAGCGATATTCCCCGAGATTGACTACGACTTTGATACCTTGATTGGTCATTTTAAGGAAATCGCCTATTTGAACAAGGGCCTGGAAATTCGTTTCGTCAGCGGGTGGCACCGCGAGCAGCGCAAGGGCGACATTGAACGCTCCTATTACTTCGATGGGGGCATCGCCAACCTGGTTCGGAATGTCAACAAGAACCGTCGGGTGATTCAGCCGATGCCGTTCTACTTCGAGAAGGCCGTTGCCGAAACCTCGGTGGAGGTAGCAATCCAATATAATGACAGTTTCAGCGAACAGGTAATCTCCTTTGCCAACTGTATCAACACCCAGGAAGGCGGCAGCCACCTCACGGGGTTCCGCACTGCTTTAACCCGGGCGATTAACGACTATGCCCGGCGCGCCGGGTTCATCAAGGAAGACCAGCCTAACCTGGCCGGCGAAGACGTGCGGGAAGGCCTGGCTGCGGTAATCAGCGTTAAGCTGACCAACCCCCAGTTTGAGGGGCAGACCAAGACCAAACTGGGCAATGCTGAAGTTCGCAGCGTGGTGGACTCGGTGGTTAGCGAGGGGTTGAGCCTCTACCTGCAAGAACACCCGTTGGAAGGCCGGCAGGTGGTGGAAAAATGCCTGACTTCCCAGAAGGCGCGGGAGGCGGCCCGAAGGGCGCGGGACCTGGTTATGCGCAAGAACGCCCTGGACGGTTCATCGCTCCCTGGCAAGCTGGCCGACTGCGCTGAACGGGACCCGGCTAAATCAGAGTTGTATATTGTGGAGGGCGAATCGGCCGGCGGTTCCGCCAAGATGGGCCGGGACCGCAGTTTTCAGGCGATTCTGCCGCTCAAGGGCAAGATTCTTAACGTGGAACGCGTATTGCAGCAGCCGGACAAGATTCTGGGGCACGAGGAAATCCGCTCCATCATCGCCGCCGTGGGCGCCGGCGAGGGCGACGAGTTCGACCCGGCCAAGGTGCGTTACCAGAAGATAATCATTATGACCGACGCCGATGTGGACGGCTCTCATATTCGCACCCTGGTTCTAACCTTCTTCTACCGCCGAATGCAAAGCCTCATTGATAACGGCTATCTGTACATTGCCCAGCCGCCGCTATACCGGATTCAATCAGGTCGCGGCAAGCCCCAGTATGTTTACACCGAAGAAGAAAAGGACAGCGCCTTGCAGAAGCTGGAAGGGCGGCGCAATATCAATATCCAGCGCTACAAGGGCCTGGGGGAGATGAACCCGGATCAGCTGTGGGAAACCACCATGAACCCGGAAAGTCGGCAAATGCTCCGCGTGGATATTGAAGACGTGATTGAGGTGGACGACGTCTTTACTACGCTGATGAGCGAGGCCGTCGGCCCCCGCAAGAGCTTTATCCAGTCCCACGCCCGTACCGTAAAGAACCTGGATGTTTAACGGGCGCTCCGGAAGCGGCCAATAGCAGGTCGCCTGGTTCTTCCGGAATGCGGTGTTCCCAATGCATATTGGCGTTAAAGCAGACCCGCCCGGCAGGCCGACTTAAGGGCCGGCAGCGCCGGCCGGGAAAACCGGCTCCTTCCGGTTCAGTAAAAACCAATGCCGCCGACTGGTTGCCGGCGGCATTGATCCGGCATGCGGCTTAAGCGATTTGCGCCTCGCCTGCCCGGTTTCGGCCCGGTGAAAAGCCGGGATACCCGAATATTCCCGGCTCCGGTCTCTGCATCGGGCCGGGCGGCTTGGCTACAGCCAGAGGCAGGTAACAGTGTTGGTTACTCCGTCGATCGGCCGGATACGATTCCGCAGCAGGGCGGTAATGTCTTCCTGGGTATCTGCCTGGACTTCAATTACAGCATCGTAGGGGCCCAGGACTTCCTGGAGGTGGACGCCGGGTAATTGACCAACACGCTGGACGGCTGTCCGGGTCTTGGCCGGTTCCAGGTTCAGCAGAATATAAGCGTGGACGCTCATCGTTTCACCTTCTAATGCAGGATTTGCTGACAGCGATTTTACACGAAGAAGCGTCCTTTCGTACTACCCAACGCCCCGGCAAACCCGGCTGCCTGGCGCATCAGCCATGCCGTCCGGCACATCCCGGAAAGTTGCCCACTACAACCCGAAGGCCAACATCAGGAATCGCCCTGCCGCAGCTCCCGCTCGGCGCCGATGGCCAGGTGGGTCAACGTTTCAGCGTAACGGTTAGAGAAAAGCCGGCCTACCGATGCATAGATTCTCATCCCAATCTCAGGCTCCCGGGTGCAGAGCATCAGCAGCTCGGACCGGGGAATAGCCAGCACTTCCATATCAGTCAGGGCCTCGCCGGAGGTTATCAGAGTACCTGAACCCAGCAGGGTTGCCAGGGGGAAGGCTTCGCCGGGGCAGGCAATCCGCACCGAGATTTCCCCTACTTCCGAGCGGGTGGTCAGGTGGGCCTCACCCTCCAGGATGACAAACAGCTGCTCGACCAATTGGCCGCCAACGCCCATGCGCTCCCCGGCGGCAATTTTCCGGCGCTCGCCCAGGGCCACCACCCGTTCAATCTGCGGTGGGGAAAGGTCGCTGAAGGCGTCTATCTGGCGGTATATACGGTTATCCACCTCCGGCACATCGTCCGCACTATCGGCTTCAGCAGCCCGACGCGTCAGTTCCTGAACCCCGAATACCTTCACCACGGCGGCAGCCCGACGCTGTACCTCCCGGGCAATGCTGCGCTTGATATGCCGGGCCAACAGGTTCCGGTCATGGGTGTACATGGCAATCAGTTCCACCCTTTCCCGTTCCGCCAGCCGGACAATGCCTTCGGCTACCGAGGGGGCTACTTCTACTGCAAAACGCCACCGGCCGGCATCCCAGGTCTGCTGACGCACTATGGAGCGCAGATAAGCCAGGGCCTCGTGCCGGTCTGCCTCTTCCTGCTGGCTTCCCAATACGATATGACCGCCCACCACCTGGGTTCTGGCCGGCGGAATTACCTGAAGCAAAATCACTTCACAGTCTTCGGATATTTCGTTCTCTATATGCGGAAACACATCCTCAGACTCTTTGGAGCCGTCCAGGGGAATCAACACTTTCCGGTACATAAACCCTCCCCTGCTTTCCAGCGTCAGGCCGAACCCGGTGGGATAAGAAAGCCGGGCAAACTGACCCGACCCTGGCCGTTAACCGGTTCCTGCGGTTACTCCGAAAACACCGCGGCTACCGATTATCGGCCGCGAGTTCCCGCGCCAGCTCCCGGTCCAGCTCCAGCAGATCCGCCGCCTGCTGCTGACCGATGGACACGCAGCCGCGGGAGCGCTGACTGCGGCAGGCATGGCCTTTGTAACGAGCTGCTTCCTGGGCCATGGTGTCCGCGGCGGCGCTGACCGCCATCAGGGCCGTCGCCCCCCGCCGCTCGGCGCGCAAGACTTCGCCGTTGACGTACAAGGCGACCTGGGCCAGGATTTTCTGCTGCTGAACTTGGGTAGGCTCAGCGGAAATCTCCACAACGGCTTCAGTGGCTGCCGGCAGACGCCGTTCCAGTTGACTCAGCTTCCGCCAAACATGGTGGCGCAGCCGCTCGTTTACCTCTACTTTGCGCCCTTTGATTACAATCTCCATAACAAACCTCCGCTGAATTAAGGATGTCTCTGCCCAGGTTGGCAAGGGTGGACAAGAGTTGAAGCCGCGGCAGGGGGCCAGCCTGCAACCAGGGGTTGCCCGGTTCGGTTAAAGGGGGCTAATTGCGACTTAAGAGAGCGGAAACATAAACGGAGGTAATTTCCAGACGGCGGGATTGGGGGACAAAGGCATCGGCGCCCTGACACAGAGCCAGGGTAATGTCGGTCTCCCGGCCGCAGCCAATCAGGAGAATCGGCGCTGAAGTGAGGCAGCGCAAGGCGCGGAGCAGGCGGATGGCATTTGACCCGGCAACGTCAGCGCTGATGAGAATAACGTTAGGGCTATCCTCCAGGATGTGCTTGATTCCCCGGCAGGCTTCGGTAGCCTCAATGATTTCAAAGGCGCTGCCCTGCAAGGCGCTGATTATCCCGGTACGCCCCCGATAGTTGCCGACAACCAGAGCCCGGGGCTTTAGCTGCGTTACCATAACACCCTCCCAAAGAGCGGTATTGAGCAACTGGCCGGCACGTTTAATTGCCAGATTTCATTTATTCACAGTTTCAGATATTAGTCAACATTGTGCTTCATTTCACTATGTTCATTATGGCAAATTATAGTTATGCAACTGATATATCAGATTTTATTGCTATATGGTACGAATTACGCCTATGGGTTAAATGGTTTTTGACGCCAGCCCCGGCGGGGCTAGCGTCCTTTTATTCCAGGACTGATACACCAGCACTAATGAAGGCGTGAAAGATGCCTGGGGCGGGCAGAAAGGGAGGGACGCAAAACCGGCCGACAGCTGCGCGAGGGACTTACGGTGGCCGATGCTGGCTGCCAGTCTGCCAAATGCAGGGTCAGCGGGGCGGTAATCGTTTGCGACCACGGCACCCGATACCGGGACACCGCCTTGATGGTTGCGCTTTAAGACGCCAGAAGCCCGACGCCGGTCCACCAGTGGCGACCCTTACCCCGCCGCCGCCGCTGAAAGCCCTGTTCGGTCAACTGCATGCCAAAGGAACGCTGCGGCAGGGGGGCCTGCCCGGTTTCCCGGCACCAGGCCAAATAAGCGTCGTAAAGTTCTTTGGCAATCACCATAGCGCTGCCGCCTACCCGACAGCGGGCAGTTACGAAGTCGCCCACCGCCACCTTGCGGCCCGCGTTAGGCGAAACCGGGCCGGACTTGGAAATGACTTCGGCGGCAGCCGGCGACGCGCTGATTTCCGCCCCGGCCTCCTGGTCTTTCTTTTCTACCTGATCGCTGCAATACTGAAGCAGGGCAATGTAACGCTGCAAGCCGCCGAAATCATCCCAGAGCACCTCCTTGCCGTCCAGGGAAGATGCATCCAGGGTAAAGGGCACGTCGCGAACCTTGAAGCACTGGCGGTAGTCAGGGGGGCAAGTCCACACCGGGAAGAGGAGGTCCCGGCTCATGGTATTGTTCAACAGATAGAAGGCGCAGCGAGCTGCCTTCAAGTCCGGGTTTTGTTCCTGCAAGGGGCTGCCGTGATAAGTGGATTCCAGAGAACGGTGGGTCTGAATGGCCGAAAAGGCGAAGGCGCCGCGAATCTGGTTGCTGACGCAGCGCACCAGTTCCCGGTTATCCCGCAGTTGCAGCGGCGTATCCACGGTTACTGTTTCAGCGTTCAAGGCTTTGAACTCCGTTTTGCCTGGAACGTAAGCAGCAGTTATTGCCCCGCGCTGCGCTGCCGCCCATAAAGCGATGGACAACGCCAGGTTTTCCCTGACCATATTAATATTGGATGAGGCTGGCCCCACAGTCTCACCTCCCACTTTGGCGCCATACTAATCGCCCGTTCCGTTCCTGGTTTCCTCCGTTAAGCCCGGGCCAGCCCCTGCTTCCCCGACCGTGTTCGGAAGGTTAACGAACAATGGCCCGGTTTTACTGGTTAATATCCATTACCACCTTGATGATATTGTCCTGGCGCTGTTCGTACATATCATAAGCCTTCTGCACCTCCGAGAAGGGCAGGCGGTGGGTAATCAGGTCGGCCGGCTCGCACCAACCCCGCTGCCGCAAGTCCACCAGGTCCTGAATTTGACTGATGGGGTCGCCGCTGCGGGCGCCGGTGGTAGGGATAATGGTGGGCTGCTTTTCCATCAGCAGGTTATGCTCTAACGGCACATGCCGATCGCTTTGGATGCCGAACAGGATAACCGTGCCGAACTGTCGCACCTGCTGGAAAGCGATGTTGAAGGTATCCGGGTAGCCGGCAGCCTCGACTACAATATCCGGCCCGGCGCCCCGGGTAATTTCCTGCACGGCTCCGGTCAAGTCATCCTGGTCCGGGTTGACGGTGTGGGTGGCGCCCATGTGAACCGCCTTTTCCAGCCGGTAGTCCAGGGGGTCAACGGCAATTACGCTGCGGGCCCCCATACGGGAGGTAAGCATGGTAAAGCTGAGACCGATGCTGCCCTGTCCCAGAACCAGCACCGTCTTTTGCAGCAGAGTATCCATCCGCTTGCAGGAATAAAGGACCGTGCCCGGCGGCTGACACATAACCCACTCATCCAGGCCTCCTTCATCGGGCAGCAGAACCATGCGGCCCGGGTGAGATACCAGATACTCCATCAAGCCTCCGGTGCCCCGCTCCGGTATAACAATTACCCGCTGCCCCTCATGGTAAGCGTCGGTGCGGCTCTCGACGATAACGCCGGCCAATTCATGGCACGGACGACCAATTGGCATAGGGTAGTTTTCTTCCGGTTCGATGGGGCCGTAGCCGTGGCGGATGTCGCTGCCGCATACGGAAACCCGTTCCAGCTTAATCAGACACTGGCCGTCGCCGGCCTGGGGCAGATCCAGGTCAATGAACTCAAACTGCTTGGGGGCTGCTATTCTGGCTGCTCGCATACCGCACCCTCCGCCAAATTAAGGTTATGCTGAAGATTCCGGCGCCCACCGATTGCCGCATACAGGAACAAACCCATCCGGCCATCGGCCTGGTATGCCGGCCGGGGACAGTTGCTTATCTTAATGTGAAATCCATTACAAGGCAAGACGCCGGGCCGGGCTGCGGCAGGGAAATTGCGGCGTTAAAGGGGCGGAATCGGAGCCTGGCCGGGGGGGGGGGGGGGGGGGGGGGGGGGGGGGGCGTACTGGTTAAAAATGTGGATGCCTTCACTGCCAGCGAAGTTTTATAGATAAGTGAGGGTCAGCCCGATGAAAGACGATTGCCAGATAAGACCGGCATTTCATCCCAGGTGCGCCCGTCCAGAACACGTCCGGCACGCTTCTTGAACACTCCTCCCCACTGCTTGAAGAAAAAGGGGACGTCGCTGCTCAAGCAATTGTCGCGAATTTCCCGCACCCATTCAACGGCCATTGGCCGCGCTTTGGGGCCAGACTCGCCGCCGGCAATCACCCAGTCAATATCAGTAAGGTCCAACCCGGACAAGGGGCCTAAAAGAGGTTCCAACGACAGGAACTTAACCTGTGCGTCGGTTTGCGTCAGCTGTTCCAGGCGATTATCCCACCTGGCCAACTCAATGCTGACGCCCAGCCAGATATTAGGAGTCCACTGAAGTTTCCGGTTAAGCTGACTGGCGCGGCCCGGCCGCTTGGTCAATACCTGGAAGTTATGCTGGGGAAACTGGTTCATAACTGCGAATACCGATTGAATAAAGTCGGTAGGCACGGCCTTGTGGAAAAGGTCGCTCATCGAGTTAACGAAGACCAGCCTGGGCTTTTTCCAGGTCGCCGGCTGTTCAAGAACCGAAGGGTGCAGGGTTACATTGAAACCCTGGCGGTACTTGTTGACGCCCATTGCCTGAAGGCGCTTCGCCAGCCGTTCAGCGTAGCAAAGCTTGCAGCCCTGGCTGATTTTCGTGCAGCCGGTAACCGGGTTCCAGGTCGTTTCCGTCCATTCAATTTTGGAGTATGCTGCCACAACACTACTCCTGTAAAGCTATTAAATGCCTTGCAATTCGGTGGGCGAGGTCAGCTCCCTTGGGGTGGCCGGCACAGAATAAAAACTCAAAAAGCGGAGAATTCCTGGAGTTTTTCAAGGTTGCCGATTGTTCCAGCAGCCGGCTGCCAAACAAAGCGCGTAGTCTATCTTTGTAAAGCCGGACTATGCCATCGATCCCTGAATCCCGGAAAAATCTCTCGTCCCCCAGGAAATTCAATTGGGGATCCGGGGAATAGAGCTTTCGCCATGACTCATCCCCGAAGATGGTCGTCAAACTCGCTGCTAATGCCCTGGAAATGTCTTCCGGCCTTTTGGAAGTGGGCAGCATTCTGGCTACAGCGCTAACCGGAAACAGAATCCAGGTGTCCAAAGCCTGGAAGCGGCATATCCGTTCAATGGTTGCCCATTTTACCTCTGTGGCGAAAGGATCCAGGAAAAGGACGCCTCGCCATTGCCTCCGTTCCACCTGTAGTTTTTCCGACAAGCAGGAGTTGGCGTCATCGTTTACAACTTCAACTCGCGGCTCGGCTGCTCCTAACCGGTCAGCTAATTCGCGGCATTTGTCCGGGTCTTGCTCAATGAAAATCAGCCGGTCAAAAGGTTTGTCCCGAATATTAAGGGCCCTTGAGGCTGACCCCCGAATGAAAGTTCTTGCATCATCGTCGGAAGGCGCAAATTCCACCGAACCTGTACCAGCGAAGGCATCAGTATACAGGAGTTTGAAGGGTTTTTTCTTCAACGCCGTGGTATATGCATTCAGGTATTCTTCCAGTATGCCCAGTTTCTGAACGGTCCAATCACCGCCCCAACCCTGTCCAGTAGAATTTCCGGCCAAGATTGCTGTTCCTCCTTATCTGTCTCCGATAGCGCTGACTACCTTCAGAAATACTATCGGGCTATTCCTTCCGGTAAATCAAGGGGGGGGGAGTGTCAGGTGTCAGGTGTAGGGAAGGACTGAAGCAGGCGCGTTCTACCCCAGCATCCGCATCAGTTCCCCCACGTCAGCCACTGCTTCAAGGTTTTCCAGCAGCGCCACCACGCGTTGGGTATCAGCTTCGGAGAGGGAACGGCGGAAGCAGTCGCCCACTTTCACCAGCCGTTCTGCGCGGCTCATGGGGTTGGCCGCCGAACCGCGGAAGGCCCGGCATTCGGCGCTTACTGTCCGGCCATCCTTAAGCTGCGCGCTGGCCCGGGTTGCCCCCGACTCCGGGCTTTCCGGTTCCACTCTAACCCGTTCCAGCATGGCTTCCATATCCGCGGCAAAGCGTCGCGCATCGGTAAAAGTATCGATACCCACCTGCCCGTCCAGCAAGGCGGCGGCGGCGCAGTATTCCACGCTGAATTTTCCGTCCAGGCCGCTGCGAGGCCTTGGCCCGGAATGACCCCGGCCCTGCCGTTGCACGGTTAACAGCTCTACCATATCGGGGGTCAGGCGGTGCTGTTCCCGCAGGTTGAGCGAGGCTTCAATGACATTCTGCATATAAACCTGAGCCGGAAAACGCTTGATGTCAAACCCCGGCGCCACCAGCCGCCACGAATCACCCAGACCGCCGATAGCGGTATCCCAGTCGAACTTATCGGCAAAGAGGGCTGCGGCATAGCCCACCGGCGACTCCAGAACAACGTCGCTGGCGGTGTAGCCCATACCGGCCAGGATGGCCGCCTCGGCGCCCATGCGGGCGGCGTTGCCCGGATGGGTGGACTTTACCATGGTGCCGGTATTGGCGGTCAGGCCGCCAGTGCGGGAAGCGGCTATGCCCAGGGCCATCCGGGTCTGCGCAGCGTCCAGGTTCAGGGTTTTGGCCGCCGCCGCTGCGCCCCCCAGGGGGCCTACCAACCCCGGCGGATGGTAGGCAGGACTGGTCGCCGGCGCCGAAGCGGCCCGCAGACGACCCTGAACCTCCCAACCCAGGGCATAGGCCGCAATGACCCGCTGCCCCGATACCCGGTGCTGTTCGCCCAGGGCCAGGGCAGCCGGCAGACAGGATGAGGTGCCGTGGGTGGGCGGGAAGCCCTGAATTTCGTAGTCCAGGCAGTGGCCAAAGACGCCGTTGGCGAAGGCGGCGGACGGCGCATTGGTGCGAAAGCCCCACCCCACCACCGAAGCATGCGGAGCGCCCCCCAGATGCCGGACGTACCGGCCGATGATGTCAGCCAATTCCTGACCTGAACCGGCGACGATATTGGCTACGCCGTCCAGGATGGCAATTTTTGCCGCCTCCACTACCGGAGCTGGCAAAGAAGCGTAGTCGGTGTCTGCGATAAACTGAGCCAGGGTTTGGGTTGCGCGCATAGTTCTTTCCTTTCCAATTAAGATGTTCCGGGACGACCGGTTCCAGCCTCCGGCGGGTTATGTAATTAACGATGCTTCACCCTGCTCCCTGTCAGCTGTGCCGCCCCGTGCCGGAAAAGCGGCTGCCAGGCCAGGAGCCTTGCTGGCTGGGGGCCGGCGTTTCAACTGAAGGGCGCCTCTCTGTCGAAACCGGGGTGTCCGCTGCCGGGCGGGCTACTGCTGGAGCAGACGGTAACGGGCGGGAGCTTCGGCAACGCGGTTTTCCGCTCTGAGTTTGTCCAGATGGGTCGCTACATTGCGGGCGGCGGCGGCCCGCAGGTTGCGGCGCAAATTACGGGGATAGACCGCCCGTACCGTTTCCTCTACCGTGGCCGGGCCTTGCGCCAGGGCCGCCAAAACCTGGGCTTCCCGCTGCTGACGGTGGCGCAGTTGCCAGCGCAGGCGAGCCTCGCCGTTTTGGATTACCTCGCCATGCCCGGGGCAGACTATCCGGGGACGCTGCCGGGCCATCAGTTCCAGCGAGGCCATATACTGCTTCAGGTCGCGAACGCTGGAGGATGAGTTGCCCAGCAGGTTGTCGCCGCTGAACAGAACCCGGTCGGCCCGCAGGTAGTAGCAGACATGGTCAACTTCGTGGCCCGGAGTGAACAGGGCCCGCAGGCTTACGCCTTTACCCCCGGCGCCGTCCGCTGCCTCCGGCTGGCCGCTATCCGGGTTGGTCCACAGCAGTTCCCGGGAACGCAGGGGAACCACCCAGTCGGCGCCCAACCGCTGCCGCAGAGCCGGGGCCAGCCTGGGGTGGCAGCGCACGGGGCAGGAGAAGGCTTCCTGGAGCCGGTCCAGCCCGCCGATATGGTCGCCGTGGCCGTGGGTTACCAGAATGGCCGACATACGGGGGCAGCCCAGTTCCGCGTGGTAATGCAATATCTGCCGGGTCCAGGCCCGGTAGGGTTCCCCTGAATCCACCAGTACCATCGCCGCAGCGGGGCTGCCGACAAAGTAAATCTGGGTGCCGCCGGGATGCATGGCCCCGAAGTCGTCCTGGTCTTCCAGAATGTGGGTGCTGTAAACGTGCCGGGTAATCTGCATTGCGCTTTCCTCTGCGATTGAACCGCCAATTCGGAAACCGGGCCGGAATATCCGTAACCGCCGCCCCTGGCCTTTACTCGGCCGCTATGTAGTTGCGAAGCCGCCCGCTGCCGCTGATTTCCACCTCGCTGGTATCGCCGCAGTAAAGTCTTCCCAAACCTCGCCATTATGCCGGACGATGCTACGGAAACCTTCGTGTTCCAGGCCGGTAACAGTCCAGGGGCCTAGAGGCTTGAAGGAGTCATAGTTCTTGCTGCGGAACATAGTCCGGTCGCCAATCTGCCACACCCGCTCGCTGATGTCGTTGCCACCCGCTCGCTGATGTCGTTGCCAATGGTATAGCCAGAGACACAGTCCAGGGCCGCACGCAGCGGTTACCTTGCGGGCGCGCTTGCCCAGCGCCACGGCCGGCTGACCTTCGGGCTGCACTGCGCCGGAACTGTCGGCCGGCGCCACGATGTCAGCCTCCGGGCCGATGCCGGCGGGGACGGAACGGAAGTTGGATTCCAGGCTCCAGGGGTAGCTGAGAGCGGAACCGCGGCGGGCGGCCATGCCCTCCACGTGGCCCCGGCAGTTGGGGCTGGCAGCGTAGAGCATGCGCGGTATGAGCGGCGCCAGCAGGCGTACTTCGCCCAGAGCATAGGCAGCTCCCGTTTCCGCCGGGTGATTTACTGGGCTGCCGTTTACCTCAATTACCTTATCATCCACCGCCCGGCCGTAGCTGATGGAACCGCCCCGCTGAAAACGGCGCCAAATCATAAAACCTCCGGCGCCCTGAACCGGGTTTGCCCCGATTGTGGCACCGGCCAGGGGGAGCGTCAAGGATTAGGGGGTTGCCGGCGTTTTCGGCATTTCTCTAACCGGTGAATTGTCGGCTATGCCAACGCAGATTCGCCGGGTGAACCGGATGCTCCAGGAACGGGTAAAGGGGGGAGGGCAATCGACAAACCTCGCGGTGGACTAACGGGCCATCAGGTATATAATCCTGATGAATGCTCGCCACCGGGCCTGGCCGCAAGTCTGGCAATGTATGGCCGGGAATCTGTGGCCTGGGGCGACCAGGGAGGGGCCGGGAATGACGCTGAATAACCCTCTGGAAACTTACCGGGCCAGTTATCTCGACCGGTCAAACAATGACCGCGCCATCCGGTCTGTGTTTCGGCAGGTGCGGGCTGCGTTCCAGGTGCGGCGGGTATTGTATCCCGGCAGTTACCTGCACATCACGCCCTCTTTGTTTTTCCCGGATGTTTGCTATATTGATTCATTAGAGGGAATTGCCCGGGCATTGGCCTCCCCCGACCTGACAGGATATATAGCAGACCACAAAGACTACCCGGAAGCCGCTGAAATCCGGTGTTATCAGCAGGACTACCGCGCCTTCGCTGCCGAGCCGGCAGAATCCTTCGACTTGCTCATTTCCCTCAACGCCGGGTTGATTTCTCAAGCCGGCAAGGGCTTCCTTGCCTCCGGGGGGCTGCTGCTGGTCAATGATGAGCATTACGATGCCCGGCGCGCATTTGTTGATCCGGATTACCTTTTGAGCGGAGCGTTCACTGGCGAAGACCTTTGCATGAAAACTACGGAATCCGAACTCGCCTTCTGCTTCAAGACTAAACCGGGAACGCCGCTGACCCTCAAAATGGTCGAGTCTGATTTGACCCGCCCACCCAGCCAGGCAAGGTTCAAGCCATCGGAGACGGCAACATTCTATCTTTTTCGGAAGCAATAAGGGGGAAACACCCGGAGTCGCCGACCAGAATAAGGCTTAAGTTATCCGCAATGGGCCTTCAGGTTATAAACATCTGACACCGCCACAAGACGGCATAGAGGAATAATCATGCTCACCCAAATCGATTTAACCCGCTCTTTGCCCCGCACTAACGGCAAGGTGGCCCTTTCAGGCCTGGCTGCCGCCGTGTCGGTTTACCGGGACGCTTACGGCATTCCCCATTTGCGGGCCGGCAGCCGGCAGGACGCCTTTTTCGCTCAGGGCTTCGTTACCGCTCAGGATCGGTTGTGGCAGATGGAATACGACCGGCGGCGGGGCAGCGGCCGCTGGGCCGAAGCAGTCGGAGTTACGGCTTTGGCGCAGGACCGGCTGATGCGCCGCTTCCGCCTGACCGACAGCGCCCGGGCTGACTACCAGGCAGTCAACGAGGCCACCCGGCAGCTACTGGACTCTTACGCCGCCGGAGTTAATGCCTGGATTGATACGGCCACTGCCGAGGGTACTCTGCCAATCGAGTACGCCATTACCGGCCTGACGCCGGAACCCTGGCTGCCCTGGGATGGGCTGGTAGTTTTCAAGGTGCGGCACATCTTCATGGGTGTCTTCGAGTCCAAGGTCTGGAAGGCGCAACTGGCGCGGGCCGTGGGGCCGGAGAAGGTGGCGGCCCTGGCGCCCGGCTACCCGCCGGGTCAGCTGCAAATTCTGCCGCCCGGCTCCCGCTACGCCGGCCCTTTGGACGATGGCCTGGCCGAGTTGAGCCGGGGTGCGGCAGCCCTCAACTGCCTGGCCGAGACCGACGTCGGCAGCAACAGCTGGGCGCTGGACGGCCGCCGCACGGCTGCCGGCAAGCCGCTGCTGGCCGGGGATTCCCACCGGGCGCTGGATACGCCCAACGTCTATTACCAGATTCACGTAGCCAGCCCGGATTTCGACGTGGTCGGGCTGGCTATTCCCGGCGTGCCCGGCTTTCCCCATTTCGGCCACAACCAACGGGTGGCCTGGTGCATTACCCATACCAGCGCCGACTACCAGGATTTGTATATCGAGGAGTTTGACCGGGCCAATCCAGGGAATTACCGCGCCCCGGCCAACCGGCTTTCGGGCGATGCCGGCATAAACTGGCAGCCAGCCGATGCCCGTGAGGAGGTAATAAAGGTTCGGAAGGCCGACGCTTGCGTCATTACTACCTGGGCAACCGAGCACGGGCCGGTCATCGCCGGCGGACCGCCGGCCGCCTATGGCCTGGCGCTTCGGTACACCGCAACCGACGGGGGCAAGGCCTGGCCCGATACTATTGCCGCGATGCTGTCGGCCAGGGACAGCCATCAGTTGGTCGAGGCTATGCGGGGCTGGGTTGACCCTTGCAATAATTTCCTTTTTGCTGATGTGGCAGGCAACATCGGGTATCTATGCCGGGGCGAAATACCGATTCGCTCCGTCCAGAATGCTCACCTGCCGGCGCCCGGCTGGACCGGCGAGCATGAGTGGCAGGGCAACATACCCTTCGAGGAGCTGCCCCGCTCAATCAACCCGCCCGAAGGGTATCTGGTTACCGCCAACAACAAGCCGGTAGGCGATGACTACCCCTACTATATCTCTTCCGAGTTTACACCCGGGTTTCGCGCCGAGCGGGTTACCGCCGCCCTGCTGGCTCTGGATAAACCGGCCGCGGCGGATATGGCCCAGGTGCACCGGGAACGAATCTCCATACCGGCCCTGGCTTATGTTCAATACCTGAAGGCCCATCAATCGGAGCTTTCCCTGCCCGATGCGGCCACCAGACAGGCTCTGGAACGGCTGCTGCGCTGGTCGGGGAGTATGGACGCCGACCGGGTGGAGCCGACGCTTTACAGCGCCTTCCGCGACGCCCTGCTTTACCGCATCCTGCGCTGCCACCTGGGAGATGAACTGCTTAAAGTAGCGTGGGATCCGGCTAATCGGGGAACCGGGATGTTCCAGGTTCGGGTTAAAACCCGGTTGATTGCCCTTTTTCAGCAGGACGACCGCACCCTGCTGCCGGAAGGGGAAACCTGGCCCTCGCTTATGTCATCCGCCCTGTCCGATGGTGTGGCTGACCTGCGGAAGCGGCTGGGCGATGACCTTGAGCAGTGGCGTTGGGGAAGGCTGCACCGGGCCCGTCCCCGGCATACCCTGTCCGCCGCCTTTCCCGAAATGGCCGATTTGCTGGACCCGCCGCCCATTCCCATGTCCGGCGACGGCGATACACCCCTGGCCGGCTCTTATTCCCCGGCGGACCCGGCGACCGTCGGCGGCCTGTCAGTGGTTCGCTATGTTTTTGACCTGGCCGACTGGGACAATTCCCGGTGGGCCGTCCCCCTGGGGGCATCGGGACACCCGGGCAGTCCCCACTACCACGACCAGTCGGAACTGTGGCGGCGAATTGATTTGGCGCCTATGGAATATGGCTGGGCGGGAATAATCGCCCGCAGCCGGACGCAGCAAACCCTGGAACCGGCCTGACCGGGAGGCAGTTGACGCAAAACCGGGATGAGTGAAGTAATGAATATATTTCAGTGGTATCAGCGAGCCTGCGCCCGGGTAGAGCAATTTCTTCCCGAACTGGATGAAGAACTGGCCGTTGACGTGGATGAGACGTCGGTAACCCCCTATGACGGCAGCGACGAGTTCGCCACCTTTGTTCTGCTTTTTTCTCACCCGACCAACCCCAACCTGAACTGGACTATGTCGGTAAAGCCCGATGCGGATTTCATTGAGCATGAACTGGAAGGGGTAGTCCGGCGGATTTACCTTGAACGGGTAGAGTAGGCCGAGGCCAGCGCAGTATCGGCGCCGCCGGTCAGTTGCCGCAGCCGGCCAGCCGTGCCCTAATCCTGCTGGCGGCCAGCAGCGCAAAACCGGCATAGAGGTAGCCGCCGATAACGTCGCTGGGCCAATGGACGCCCAGATACACCCTGGAGGCCCCCACCAGGGCAATCAGCAGGGCCAGGACAGCGCACAACCCGCCCCGCAGCCAGGGGTTGCCCACCCGCAGCCAGACCAGGTAAATCAGTATGCCGGCCAGCAGCATGGCAAAGGCGGCGTGGCCGCTGGGGAAGGCCATGGTTTGCGGAGCCGGGTCAACCAGGGCGTACTCCGGACGGGGGCGGCCCACCAGCAGCTTCAGCGCCGGCGTCAGAGCGGACGGCAAAACGCCCAGGCCCAGAAACAGGGCGTCGTACCGCCGCCCGGTCAGCAGCAACCCGACCACCGCAGCCAACGTCAGAGCCACCGCGGCCGGCATCCAGCCCAGGTAAGTTACCCACCGAAACATGGCTGTCAGCGCCGGGCTTTGCCGTTCCTGTACCGCCAGCAGCAGCGCCGCATCGCCGGGCCATACCGGGAACAGCCAGGCTGAAGCAAAGGCGGCCAGGGTCAGCAGCCCAGTTCCGACCAGCAGATAATCCCGGTACAACGACATCCCGTTTGCTTACTCCTGCGCCCTTCAGCTCGCCGTCATCCGGCCCGGCCGTCCGACAAGTTATGGCTTCGCCGGCCTTTGCCAAACTGCGGCCCGGCTCAGAAAACGCTCCTTACATTGAGCCAGCCTTGCGCCGGGTCAACCGCTTCAGCAAGTCTTAAAGCCCTGACCGTTTCGCCTTTCGGGTTGGCGCTCCCTTAAGGTATAATGACAAACAATACACCGGTAATTGATTAAGGGAAAGGAAAGCAACAACTATGCAGGTCATTTTTCTGCAGGACGTACCGAACCAGGCCCACGCCGGAGAGATTAAACCGGTGGCCGATGGCTATGCCAGGAATTACCTGATTCCCAAGGGGTTGGCCGAAGTGGTTACCCCGGAAATCCTCAAGCGGGCCCACAAGATTAAGGTTGCCGGCGACCGGCAGCGGGCGCGGGAAACGGAAGTTATGGAGGAACTGGCCCAGCTGCTGGATAATACTACAGTCACCGTGGCCGCACGGGTTACCCCCACCGGCCGTTACTATGGCGCCATCACCGACGCCCGCATCGCCGAAGAGTTGTCTGCCAGTCTGGGGCGGGAAATTGACCGCCGCCTGGTTTCAACCATTGAACCCATTCGAGAGCCGGGCGAATATGAAGCCGTGCTGCGCCTTTCGGCGGACATTCAGGCCACCGTCAACATAGTAGCCGAGCCTGAAGTGTAACAAATGTACGCAGAACAACTGCTTCCCCACGACATCGAGGCGGAGGAGGCGGTTATCGGAGCGCTTCTGATTGACAGCGACTCCTTTCTGCACGTCTCCCACCTCATCAAGGCCGACGACTTCTACCGGGAAAGCAATCGGCTGTGTTTTGTCGCCTGCGCCGACCTGTTCCAGCGCAACGAGGCCATTGACCAGGTTACCCTGGCCAGAGAGTTGCACCGTACCGAGCGGCTGGACAGCGTAGGCGGTATGGCTTACCTGAGCCACCTGGTTTCAGTTACGCCCACCTCAACCCACGCCGAATACTACGCCCGGCTGATTTCCCGAACGTCGGTAATGCGCCGGCTGATTAACGCTGCAAACCAGATATCCTCTTTGGGCTACGCCGACACGGCCGATGTGGAAACCACCTTGCGCCAGGCCGAGGATGTGCTTTACCGGGTACGCAGCGACCGGTCTGAGCAGGGTTTTATCTCCTTGCGGCAGATTTATGACCAGTTTCTGGAAGAGCGGGCCGCCATTGACGCTCCGCTGGAAGATACCGCCCCGGTAATGACCGGGTTCAATGACCTGGATGAGCTGTTGGGCGGTATGCAGCGTTCCGATATGCTGATTCTGGGGGCCCGTCCCGGCCTGGGCAAGAGCGCCCTGGCGGTAAACGTGTCCTTAACCGCCGCCCGGAACGGCGCCACCGTGGGCATCTTCAGCCTGGAGATGAGCCGGGAGCAGCTGGCCCTGCGCATTCTGGCCGGCGATGCCGAAGTGGACGCCCACCGCCTGCGCCTGGGCCTTAACACTGCCGCCGAGGAGCAGCGCATCATCGACTCCATCGGCAACCTGTCGGAACTGCCGGTGTATATTGACGATACCCCCTTTCAGGGCATCATCGAGATGCGCAGCAAGGCCCGCCGCCTCGCCTTAAGCCCCGACGGGCTGGACTTGCTGGTAGTAGATTACCTGCAACTGGTCCAGGGACAGCAGCGAGCCCGGGGCGGCGAGAACCGGGTGCAGGAAATCAGCGAAATTTCCCGCTCCATCAAGGGCATGGCCCGGGATTTGCGCATTCCGGTCATCACCTGCTCTCAGTTGAGCCGGGTGGTGGAAGGCCGACCCGGCCATCGGCCCCTGCTGTCCGACCTGCGGGACAGTGGCAGCATTGAGCAGGACGCCGATATTGTAATGTTCATCTACCGGGAGGATGTGTATTACACTGAGGAGGAATGGGAACAGCATTTTCCCGACCGGCCTTACCCGCGCAACGTTGCCGAAATTATCGTGGCCAAACACCGCCACGGACCTACCGGCAGCGTAAAGCTGCGCTTCCGGAGCAACCTGGTGCGCTTCGATTCGCTGAGCTGGGACCAGGAGTATTAGACTATGCCCTTCACCGGCTTTCCCCAAAACGTGCGGCATACTCCCACGCCCGACCCTTTGTTCAATAACCTGCTGGCGGAAATCGAGGACCTGGGCGAGCTGAAGGTTACGCTGCGGGCAGTTTGGCTGCTGGCGCAAAAGCGGGGCGCCTTCCAGTCCTTGACCGAAGCCGAACTCTGCCATGACCCAACGCTGCGCCTGGCCCTGAAGTCGCTGGGGGGCAACCCTCGGGAGCGTATAAGCCGGGCCCTGGCCCAGGCAGTCGCCCGGCAGACCTTGCTGCGCGCGGAACCGGCGAATAAATCCGAACCCGCCTGCTACCGGCTTAATACCGCGGCCAACCGCCGGGAATTGGCCCGCCGCCGGGACGGGGCAGCGCCCCAGGCCGGTCAGAACGGCCGGGGACTATACCCGGTAGTGTCTGACGAAGCAATGGAACCGCCGGCCGGGGAGCGGCCCAATATATATACCTTGTACGAGGATAATATCGGCTCCATCGGCGTGGTGCTGGCCGAAGAGCTGCGGGACGCCGAGGAGAGTTACCCGTGGCCCTGGATTACCGCAGCTTTCCGCATTGCCATTGTAGAAAACAAGCGGAGTTGGCGTTACATCTGCGCCATTCTGCGGCGGTGGGCCGCCGAGGGGCGTCACGAATCGGGCAACGCTTTCGACGACCGGCCAACAACGCATCCGGGCGTGGGAGTAAAGGCCGGCGCTGTCCTTTGGCCGGAGGAAAGGAGACGGGAAGAAGATGGAAAGCCTGGGAGACATACTCCGACGGATAACCGCCGGCAATTCCCGGAGGACTACTTGCGCCGATGAGCTGACTCTGGACGGCCGGGCAGCCGGGGAACCGGAAGCCCCCGATTGCCCGGTGTGCCACGGCGCCGGCTGGGTCAGCAAACGGGCCCCGGTGGGGCACCCTGACTTTGGGCAGGCCTTCCCTTGCCGCTGCCAGCGGCTGAAAGACCCGGCCAGCAAGTCGGACGCCCTGCGCCGCTACAGCAACCTGGGCGCCTTAAGCCGAATTACCCTGGACAATACTCTGCCCGCCGGCCCTTTGCCCGACCCGGTCAGCCGGCGAATGTTCGGCGAAGCGCTGGACGCAGTAGCCGCCTTCGCCGAAAACCCGGCCGGCTGGCTGGTGCTGACCGGACCCAGCGGCAGCGGTAAAACCCATTTGGCGGTCGCCACCGCCAACCGCTGCATCGAGCTGGGTTTTACTACCTACTTCATCGTGGCCGCTGACCTGCTGGATCATTTGCGGGCCACCTATGCCCCGGATAACGAGTTGTCTTACGACCAGCTTTTCGAGCAGGTGCGCAATGTGCCGGTGCTGGCGCTGGACGACTTGACTGCCCAGGCCACTACGCCCTGGGCCCGGGAGAAGCTGTTCCAAATCATCAGCCACCGCTTTAACTCCGCCCTGCCCACCATCATTACCGTGCGCGGGCCGCTGAATCGGCTGGATGAGGCCCTGCGCACCCGCATGGAGTCCTTTGACGGCTTCTCGCGAATCCTGCGGCTGGGGGAACACAATACCCGGCTGGCCCGGCGGATTGGCAGTGTGCCGGAGGCCATGAAGCAAGGGATGACCTTTGCCGCTTTTGATAGTTGGGGCAGCCCCAAGGCTGGCAGCAGCGAGCGCGAGTCGCTGGGGCGGGCCAAAAAGGCCGCCGAAGATTTCGCCGCCGCCCCCCAGGGCTGGCTGCTGCTGACCGGCCCCCGAGGCTGCGGCAAGACGCACCTGGCGGTAGCCATTGCCGGGGAAAGTGAAGCCCAGGGGCGCCCAACCTTTTATGCCTTTGTCCCTTCCCTGATGGACCATTTGCGGGCCACCTTCAGCCCGGACAGCCCGATCGGATACGACGAGTTGTTTGAGCAGGTCAAAACGTCGCCCATGCTGATTATTGACGACCTGGGGACGGAGAGCAGCACCCCCTGGGCCGATGAGAAGCTGTACCAGATTGTGGTTTACCGCTACGACGCCGGCTTGCCCACAGTCATTACCTCGGTATTCGACGTGGCGGAACTGGATAAAATGAAGCCCCGCATCGGCTCCCGCCTGTTAGATGGAAGCATGGTGGACTGGCAGCCCATCAGCGCGCCCAATTACCGGGACCAGCGGCGGACTGTTTAGGGGAGCGCCGACGCCCAAAGCAGTCGCGCCCGGGGTTCCGGGCAACCGGTCAGGCGGTTCGGGGTAGTCTGTCCAGCCGGCGCATACGATTGTCCTGGCGCAACCTCTGGCCGCCTTTTACAGCGGCAGGGGCACCGCCTGGCCGGTTTGAGCGCTGCGGGTTACCGCCTCGGTGAACTCCATGTAGTGCAGGCCCACGTCGAAGGGGGTGCGAGTAACCGGTTCCAACCCCCGTATAGCGCTGATGAACTCCTCTTCCACCCGCCAGGCATACTGACCTTCAGGGGGGTTGGGTATTTCGGACAGCCGGGCGTCGCCCCGCTGTCCGCCCCAGACATTGAGGTTCGCATCCAGATGGATGGTTCCCTGGCTGCCGTAAAGCCAGGCTTCAGCGCCGGGAGCCAGGCCGGTTACCGCGCTTACCCGCATATGCCCCTGGGCGCCGTTGGCAAACTCCAGCAGAATGTCCACGTGGTCGGGAATGGTAACCGCTTGCAGGGCGCCGTCTTCATCCATACGGCCTGGCACATTAACCTTGCCCATGGCCATTACCCGGACCGCCGGACCGGTCCAGCGAAGCATGCACTCGTACCAAATGCCCATGTTCATAATGTTATAACCGCTGAAAGTACGATTATGGCGCCAGTGCAGGGCCGCTCCGGCATCGACAAATGCCCCGGTCAGCGCCTGGACTTCCACCGCCAGCAGTTCGCCCAGGTAGCCTTCGGCCACCAGCCGCTGCAACAGGTTATCCACCTTGAAAGTGGAAGGCCCCGGCACAATCTGGGTTACCAGCTCCGGGTGGTTTCGCGAGGCTTCCAGCATCTCCCGCGCTTCCGGTGCGTTAGCGGCCATACGGGCCTCGGTCAATACGTGCTTGCCTTGCTCCAGGGCGGCCAGGGTCAGGGTCCGGTGCATATAAGGCCAGGTGCCGATGCAGACGGCATCAATGGAAGGGTCATCGAGCAGGTCGCGCCAGTTATCATAAACGGCAGGAATATCGCAGGAATCGGCTACCCGCTGGCCCGATTCCCGGCTGCGGTTGGCTACGGCGGCCAGCTCTACCCCCGCCACCTGCCGAAACCCCGGAATGTGCCGGTCGCGGGTGTTGCGGCCCGCCCCGATAAGGCCCAATCGAATTATGTCATTCGCCACGGAAAACCTCCTCTTAAACGGTCAGCCAGGGCTGCTGCGTCGGCCCCGATTATAGGCCAGCCCGAAAGCATAGTCCAGAAAGGCCCGGCGGGCGCTGCCGGCGCGCCCCGGCGGAATTGCCCGGCTATGGCCCGGCCGAATATACTATAGCAAAGGGAAAATTGAGCAAAGGGAAAATTGGCTAACCTTTGCCGGCAATGCGGCAACCCGCTGCAAAGTTGCCGGCCGGTTCACCTTGCGTTTCCGGGGCGCAGCGCAGCCGGACGGTGAAAACCGGGTTGAATATTCTTAAGCCTTGCTGAAAAGTCGGGCGGCAGGCAGTTAATTCAGGGATGATACCGGGGCAGCTTGACAGTATGACCGGGAGGCTGGTCAATGGGGCGGCAGCCTTGGCAAGGTCGCGCCATTTTGTGGTAGCCGGGCGCAGCATGGAGCCAACCTTGAGGCCGCGCCAGCATGTACAAACGCTCCCTGTTTCAGGCCGGCCGGTTGATTGGCCGGCGCTCCGGGGCAGCATCGTAGCTTTCCGGCATCCCGTATCGCCGGCCAGGGTTTACCTGAAACGCATCGTCGGTTTGCCCCGGGAACACATCCTGCTGGAAGGCGGCCTGGTTATTATTAACGGATCTCCGCTGTCCGAACCCTACCTGCTGCCGGGAACGCCGAGCCGGCAAAGGGGGGCCCGGCAGTGGTTTACCGGGGATGATGAGTATTTTCTGTTGGGAGACAATCGGACCGACAGCGAGGACAGCCGCCATTTCGGGCCGGTGCCGGAAAGCCTGATAATCGGGGGAATCTGGTTCAGTTATTGGCCGATTAAGGTCTGGCCCCGGGCGAAATGACGCGGCGGCTTGACCGGCTGAATTACGCCGGCGCGCCAGGTGTGGCCTCCGGCCCGGCTGAAGCGTCAACCGAAAACTGCCAGTGGGACCAACAAGCGGCGCTTTAACCGGCCGCAGCGCTGACCAGGCCGGAACTCCCGGCCCGGTTTAGCCCGCCAGTTCGTCGGCAAGGGAGCGCCGGAACCGACAGCGGCGGCGCAGCTGATCGCAGGAGTGGGCATGCCAGACGTCGTACCGGATGCCTCAGCAAGCTTCAGACCGGAATGATTGCAAAGGCCTTAAACACCCGGCGCCGGAAAATCAGGGCCCGGCTACGCCGACATCCTTTCCTGCGCCGCCGCTGGGTAGTTTTGCTGGGCCGGGTAATCGGGGAGATGCTGACCCGGGATGCTACCCACATGGCCGGCGGCCTGGCCTATTTCGCCATTTTCAGCCTGCTGCCCTTTGTTCTGGGGGCGCTGGTAATTCTGGGGTATCTCGAAAATGGCGACCGGGCGCGCGCGGAGTTCCTCCAGTTCATAAGCGGCAACATTCCGGGTTCTGCGCCCTTTGTTACCGAAAACGTAATCAACCTGGCAGGACAGCAAAGCGCCCTGCTGATACTGTCGATTATCGCCGTGTTCTGGTCTTCCGCCTCGGTGTTCAGCGCAATTAACCGAGTGGTAAACCGGGCCTGGACTATTTACCGCATTCAGTCTTTTTACATTTCCCGCTTAAGACACCTGCTGGCCCTGCTGATTTTCACCGCCCTGTTTATCAGTTCAGTAACCCTTTCCACACTCATCAGGCTGCTCGGCGAGCAGGATCTGGGGTTTCCGGGCCACTCGTTTTTTCTGGCGCCCCTCACGATTGAGCTGCTGCTGGAGCTAACCCGGTGGCTTATATCGGGGGTGGCCTTTCTGCTGATTTACCGTTACCTGCCTAATTGCCGGGTTTACTGGCGGCACGTGTGGCCGGGAGCGCTGGCGGCCACTACCTTGTTCGAACTTTCCAAGATAGTATTCGTCATCTACGTTCCGGGATACAACAACACGCAGCAGCTTTACGGTTCCATTGCCTCGGCCATTATCTTTCTTTTCTGGGTGTACCTGTCGGCGATGATTCTCACCCTGGGGGCTGAAATCTGCGCCCAGTATCGCCGGATATATTTCCCCGGCGACCTGGAAGATGACGACCAAACCCGGGTTTGGTCCAGGACTGGAGAATTGCCCCCTTCCGGTTCAAGGGGCCGGGGGCGCCGGGCGGAACGCCCCTGGCTCTGACTATCACTGCGTTACGCCTCGGAACCGCTTCTAACGTTCCGCCCGGCGCCCCGGCTCTGACCGGGCCACTTCAGCGGCTGACTGCCTGGCAGAAGCAATATTTGCCGCGCCGGGAAGGAGGGCTTTCCGCCGGCAGGGAAGCTGCGGCCCCGGCCCGGCCTGGTCTCAGATGGAACCGTCCGGCTCCAGGCCCAGAGCCACTCGACCGTATTGCTGTCCCCCCAGGTCCATCACCAAACCGTCGCGGTGGGCTGCGGCGTGGACATCCCGGTGGAAGCGTTGCAGCGGTTCCGAATCAAACAGGGCATGGCCTCCGCTCAAGTCGAACAACCGGTTGACCGCCTGCAAGCAAAGTTGGGCAACAAAAGCCTTATCCCGACGAAAACGGGCCCGCTCCAGGGTGGTAAAGGCTTCCCCACTGGCGCCCTTGCGCAGCGTCTCCTGCACATCCCGGGCCAGCAGCGCCCGGGCTGCATCCAGTTCGGCGCTGGCCTGGGACAGCCGCCGGTGAATGGCCGGGGAATCGGCGGTGCGTCCGGGGCCGGAGGTGCCGGCCAGCCGCCGAACAAACTCGTCGATCATTCCCCGGGCAATGCCCAGCATTGGCGCCACCAAATCCCAGCCCAGCAATACGGGAACCGGGACGCGATACCGGGCCTGCCGGTGCAATTTCCAGGCGCTCAGGTCGCTGTCTCCGGCAGTGGCAACCTCCAGCGCCCGGTACGCCGGTATGAAAGCGTCCTGAACGGTTACGTCCTTGCTGCCGGTGCCCCGAAGGCCGGAAACGTACCAGGTATCCACAATCTCCCAGTCCGACCGGGGAACCAGAACCCAGTTTCTGCCGCCGCTGCCGGCCACGCCCAGCAGGGCCCAACTGGCGGCGTCGCAGCCGCTGGAAAACTCCCACCGGCCCGACAGGCGGTAACCGCCGTCCACCGGGCGGCAGTCCGAGCGGCCGGCGCTGAGGGAACTGGCGCAAAGGACATCGGGGCCGCCGGCAAACACCTCCTCTTGCGCTGCCAGGGGCCAGTAGCCCACCAGCCAGGCGTGGGCCGTCCACAGGCAATAGCACCAGGCAGTAGCCGCACAGCCACGGCCCAGCTCGGCGGCCACCTCCAGCATCAGACCATAGTCCAGGTTCAGCCCGCCAAAACGAACCGGCGGCCCAATCAGGTGCAGGCCGGCGGCCAGCAGCTCCGCCACCGTTTCTTCCGGCACCCGCCGCAACTGTTCAGTATGCGCCGCCCGTTGGGCCAGGGTCGGCGTCAGGGCTTCGGCTCGAGCCAGCAGCTCCTCCGGGGCTAACCTCTCCATCTCTCTATGGTTCCCTGCGGTCATAGCGCCTCCTTTTCCTGCGGTCCGGCAGCGGGCGGTGAAGTGGGTTATTCCACTATTCAGGATACTGAATTGCGCCGGAAGATTCAGTCTTTTCGGGTTCAGTCAAAGGAGCGTAAGCGGCGGCTAATAAGGGGTTTCCTTTTCAGCCCGGCGGGCTGGGGCATCGGCTGAACCGGGCATTCTGTATCCCAGCACCATTTCCTGGAGCGATACCATTCCCACCGGGCTGCGGTTGCTATCCACCACTACGGCGCGGGAGATGCCGAAGCGAACCAGCAGACGGACGGCATAACGAATCAGCATTTCCGGCGGCAGGGTAATTATCGGCTTGGACATTATCTCGTAAACGTTCACCCGGTCCGGGGCCCGGTTATGGCACACTACGTCCCGGGCAATGTCGGTAACCGATACCAGCCCCACCTCGTCGCCAGCATCCCGGCGACCGACCACCAGAGCCTGCACACCATAGCGGCGCATCAAAGCCATAGCTTCGGCCACCGTGGCCAGCCCGTCGATACTAGGTACAGTGGCAGACATCAAATCCATTACCCGGGTATCGTCTGGCCGGGTCATATGAACTCCTCCAGTTCATGCAGGATGGTGGAATGCTGGGAGCCGAGGCCCACTGAATCTTCCACCGCCAGTTGAAAGGCAATTCCAGTACCCCGGGCGCTGTCCATACGACAAACATCCCGAATGCCTTCCAGAATGTTCCGGGCCCGGCTTTCAACCACCAGAAAGAGAATCAAGTCCCGTTGCGCGGCCAGGTCCAGGCCCAGGAAGGTGCGTTCCGGGTGCAGGCCCTCGCCCCTGACACTGGTGATTACCGTAGCGCCCGTGGCGCCGCCGGCCCGCCCCGCTTCAATTACCTTGTCGGTATTTTCATCGCCGACCATGGCGACAATCAGCTTCATTCTCAAAATTCACTCCTTTCAATTCAATCCCCCCGGGGAAAGCGTTTTTTTTGCCAGCGGCGCGCCCAGGACGAAATTAAACCGTACCCCAGCACCGTCATTATGGGGAATACGCTGGCGAAGGCAATGAGACCGAAACCGTCAATCAGTGGGCTGCGTCCGGGCACGCTGGACGCCAGACCCAGACCCAGGGCGGCCACTACCGGCACCGTAACGGTAGAGGTAGTAACCCCGCCGCTGTCGTAAGCCAGGGGAATAATCGAGCGGCTGGACCTGAAGGTTTGCATCATTACAACCCCGTAGGCAATTATGATGTACCAGGGCAATGGAGTGCCGGTAACGATTCGGAAGCAGCCCAGAGCCACCCCCAGGGCTACCCCCACTGCTACCGCAATCCGCAGCCACCAGGCGCGCATCGCGCCGCCCGACTCTTCCTCGGCTTTCATGGCCACGGCAATCAGGGAAGGTTCCGCCACGGTGGTAGCGAAACCAATGGCGGCCCCGAAGAGATATACCGGCGTATAGTCGCGCCAATCTACCGGGCCGGCTGCCCCGGAGGCGCTGGCAGTCGCCAGCTGGCTGGCCATGGTTTTGCCGATGGGGAACAAGGCTTCTTCCAATCCGATAATAAACAGGGTTAAACCCAGCAGCACCAGAACTGCGCCGATGCTGATTCGCCGCAGGTCGGGCAGCCGGCGGCGCAGCACCGCCACCTGAAACAGAACCAGCACCAGTATCAGGGGGGCCACATCCAGGGAGGTAGCCCACACCGTATCAATCACCAGGGCCAGCAGTTCCGGCATCAGAGCGCCATGCCATAGGCCAGGACGAAAATCATGGGCGTAAGGCTGGCGAAAGCAATCAGACCAAAGCCGTCAACCATGGGGTTGCGCCCGCGTATAGCCGTAGCCAGACCAACACCCAGGGCCGTTACCAAAGGCACGGTGATAGTGCTGGTGGTAACGCCTCCGGAATCATAGGCAACCCCCACAATCTCTGCGGGAGCGGCGAAAGTCATAACGGTTACCAGAACATAACCGCCGATAATCAGGCGGTGAATGGGCCACCCTTTCAGGATGCGCAAGACGCCCACCAGAATGGCCAACCCGACGGCAAAGGCAACGACTAAACGCAGCCGAAAAGCGTAAGCGGAACGGGAATCCGGGTTATCGGCAATCGCCCCGGCTTCGGCGGCGACAACCGCCGCTTCGCCGGCCACGGCAATCAGGGCCGGCTCGGCCACCGTAGTGGAAAAGCCCAGACAAAAGGCGAAGGCCAGCAATGCCGCCAGGTTGCCTTTGCGGGCAAAACCCTGCGCCAGAGCTTCGCCCAGGGGAAACAGGCCGCTTTCCAGCCCCTGAAGAAAGAGGGTAAGGCCAACCACGACACAGAGCAGGCCGATTAGTATGCCGCCCAGGTTGGGAAAAGGCTGCTGCACTACTGCAAGCTGGAAGAAGCCAATAACTGCGATAATCGGCGCCAGATCGCGCGCGGCGTTTAGCGTTTGCCGACCCATGGCAACCAAATACCGAGTCACGCTCTATCCTAACAAGCCAGGGCCAGGCTGCGGGAGGTCCCGGTGGATTAGGGCTGATTATAGATACCGGCCCCGGGGCGGTCAAGGAAAAGACCGGGGAAGCAGGGCGAGTTCATTGCAGCGCCGAGTTCAACGTTAGCGAGAGGGCAGCGCTCCCTGCCGGGCAGCATCCGGCGCCCGGCTGCGGCCCGGAACCCTACCGGCTCGCCCTCAGTTTTACCACCAGCAAGGCAAGCCACGCCGGCAGGGAAAAGGCCGCCGTCGCCAGAATGACCATCAGTGAAGCCGCAAAGGTGCTAACGGCGAAGCCAAGGGCCGAAACCAATACCAAAGGCGCGCCGCAAATATAGGCAACCAGGCGGGAGCGGCGGTGGAGCAGCGTCAGGGCCAGACTGAGGGGAACCGAAGCCGGCAGCCAGAAGAGCGACATACCGGATAGCAGAAGAAAACTGAACTCAACTTCATCCCGTTCAATCAGCATAATGTTCCGCTGGTCGATAATGGTTACCCCGACGACGAAATAAACGATAAAGGCCGCCACCACGATCAGGGTCAGGCCCAGGGACAAGAGCGCCGTTTGCAACGAAATGGATACAATGGTTCCCATGTGCCAATGCTAACACCAATCCGGGATTTCCGGCAACGGGTATTCCCAAAAGGCGTTGGGAATACCCGGCAACATACCCTCTGGTTAACCGGCGAACAATCTGTTATAATGCATTATGGTATGTGTTAAGGTTGTTTTCTGTGGGTCGTTGCTTCTGTTTGCGCTGACGCCGAATGACCTGGACCAGGCCAAATTTTCTTTATCAGGGAGGTCGGCAGTTGGCGCTGTCAGATAAGACTTTGGTCTGCGCAGATTGCGCAGCAGAATTTGTTTTTACCATTGGCGAGCAGGAGTTTTTCGCATCCCGGGGGTTTACTAACGAACCCAGGCGCTGCCCCGAGTGCCGCCAGGCCCGCAAGAACCAGCGGTCCTTCGACGGCGGCGGCCCCCGGGAAATGCACGAGGCGATTTGCGCCCAATGCGGTATTGAGACCACCGTGCCTTTCCGCCCCAGGGGCGATCGCCCGGTTTATTGCAGCGATTGCTTCAGCTCCATGCGGCAAAGCAACTACCGCTAGTCGGCATCGTATCCTCCGGGCGGCTGACCCAAACCGCCGGTCAAGGGTATCCCAGGGGATCCGGGCCGGAACGACGGTTCCGTTGTTCCGGCAAAGCAGAAACCCGGGCGGCGGGAATTCCAGGTAGCCTTGCGTCAGTTGTTCCCTTCAAGGGAATGGCAATGGTCGCCGCAGGAATAGCTTGGCCGGTTCAAGGGTCGCCCGGAGTTTCCTTCGACAGTTCCCTTCTGCCGGCTCTGGAAACGACAAGGCATGGTTCGAAATATCAGGGTTGCCCCCCGGTAAACCGCCGGGGGGCGCTTGTTATCGTATCAGGATAAAATGACGGCATTGCTGGCAGAATCCTGCCAGCGCCGGGGAGGTATCAGGCTGATGCGACAGTCTGCCGACATCGTCATAATCGGCGGTGGCGTAATGGGTTGCAGTCTGCTCTATCAACTGGCGCTGCGCGGCGTCGCCAATACCCTGCTGCTGGAAAGAGGCGTGCTGGGGATTGGCTCTACCGGCCGTTCCCAGGCCATCTGCCGCACCCACTATTCCAACCCGGTAACCGCAGCTATGGCCTGGGAAAGCCTTCAGGTTTACGCGGATTTTGGCGAAAGGGTGGGCGGGGATGCCGGTTTCGTTAAAACCGGCTACCTGGCAGTAGTTGAGGAAATTGACCGGCCCAGCATGAACCTGAACGTTGCCATGCAGCAGGAGTTGGGCATAACCACCCGGCAGGTAACAGCCACCGAATTGCGCGACCTGGCCCCTATGATTAACGCCGGCCAGGGCGAAGGGCTGGCCTGGGAACCTGATTCGGGTTACGCCAACCCTTACCTGGTTACCAGAGCGTACGCAGACCGAGCCCGGGAACTGGGAGCAGAGATTGCCCTGCGCACTGCCGCAGCCGGCGTGGAAATCGCCGGGGGACGGGTGCAGGCCGTCCTTACTGACCGGGGCCGGGTGGCAACGTCAGCGGCCGTCGTGGCCGCCGGCCCCTGGGCCAACCGCCTGATGGAAGGGACCGGGGTCGCTTTTCCTCTGGTTCCGGTGCGCCACCAGGTAGCCCTGGCTACCCGGCCCGCCGGCCCGAGCCATGCTCACCCCATGGTCGGGGACATTGCCCAGTCCTTCTCCTTTCGCCCGGAAAGCCCCACCCTGACTATGGTCGGCTTCGGCGAGGATGAGGTCGAGTTGGATAATTACGATGAGGGAATCAGCCCCGGGGATGCTGCCAGCGCCATGGCGCGGCTCATTCGCCGGATGCCGGGCATGAGTGAATCCTACTATCGGGGAGGCTGGTCGGGGTTGTTCACTGCCACGCCGGATTGGCACCCAGTTCTGGATCGGGTTCCGGGGGTAGCTGGCTTGTTCTGCGCCGTGGGGTTCAGCGGCCACGGATTCAAACTTGCCCCGGCCGTCGGAAAGGCCATGGCGGAACTGATACTGGAAGGACGGGCTGCCTCGGTCAACCTGACGCCCTTCCGCTTAAGTCGCTTTGCGGAAGGCGACCTGATTTCCTCTCGCTACCGTTACCGGGTACTGGCTTGAGGACGGCCCGTCAACCCGTTCCCGGTGTATTCCCCTGGCCGCTTGCCGACGGTTGGCTAACCTCAACAGACCTTGGATGCGCCGGAAACTGCCAAAACCTTACGGCGGAAACCGGCGTCGGCCGGGGAGGTTTCCGGGAAGCCGGGTATCCGAAAGTGTTATCATAATGGCAGACGGGCGAATGCTTTTGCCCACCAATTCAGGCCCACAGGAGATGTTTACATGTATATAAGAATGGTTTGGGGCAAGCTGCGCCCCGGCGGTTGGGAAGAATACGAGCGGCTCTATCACGAGCGGCTGGCCGGCTCAGGCAACCCGATAGCCGGCCTTAAGGAGCGCCAATTGCTCCGCAGCACCGAAGACCCGGACGAGGGCATCAGCGTCAGCATTTGGGAAACGCTGGACGACCTGCGCAATTATGAGACGGGGGAGTTTCGTCAGAATGTGGCCCGGGAAATGGAACACCTTTACCGGGGCGAGTACTGGGTCAAGCACTTCGAGGTTAGCTCCAGCGATTGACCGGCCGGGCTGGCCCGTAAATTGGCCGTCAAGCATACCAACCAACCCTTGCCGGTTAAATTGGCCCGGCAAAGGGCAAGGCTCGCAGATACCCTTTGCGGGCCTTGACGCCGTTTGCGCCCCGGCGGACAAGCAGTTTACCGCCTGCTGTATTCTTCAGGGAAGAAGGCCGCCGGCCGAAAGGGCGGGCCTGGTCGCCCGGCCGGTTTGACCCTGACGGCTTGCCGCCGGCCGGCAGGGCGCCCTCAAGCCACCCTTGACCGAGAACGAGAAGGGGCGTAATTCCGGGGCAAACCGGGCAAGGGACTATCAACCTGCTCTTATTATAAATATAATGGATTGGGCGGTTGGCTTACCGGGACGATACCGCTCCGGGATTTCGAACATGAGGAGTTAGCATGCCTACACTGGATGAGAGGTTCGAACGGGCCCAGGAAATGCGCACCTTCATGGCGGCCGGAGACCTCCGGCACTTTACCTTGCCCGGCATCGATCAACTTGCCCCGGACCTGAAGCGCATTGTGGACGAGGCCCTGTTTGGCTCCATTTGGCCCAGAAGCGGGCTGGATGTCCGCCAGCGGTGTATTTGTACCATTTCCGCCCTGATGGCCATGGGCCACCTGGCCCTCCTGAAACGCCATATCGAGCGGTCTATCAATGTGGGCCTGACTCCGGCCCAGGTAATTGAGGTCTTCATTCAGTTGACTTTTTACGTCGGCGTACCAGCGGTTGAGACAGCCATGAGTATCGCCAAGGAGATTTTCGACGAGCAGGGCATCCAGTTCACCCCGACCCGGGTTTACGACGCCGGCAAGTCTCCCGAAGCGCTCCACCAGGAAGGCGTAGCTGTCCACGAGGAGCACATGGGCGATATTACGATTTACTATACCGAAGACCCGGATTCGGTGGAGATGCAGCTGGAACGGCTGATTAACGAATATAACTGGGGCGCCATATATACCCGGCCGCACCTGGACGCCAAGGAGCGCTCTTTGTGCGCCCTGTCGGCCATGACGGTGATGGGCCATTATGACCGGCAACTGCGTCGTCGCATCGCCGGTGCGCTGCGCGTGGGCATTACGCCATCGGAGATTATGGAGGTGTTCATTCAGCTGACCCTCTACGGAGGGTATTTCCATACCCGCACCGCCATGCGCATCGCCCGCTCTGTTTTTGCTGAACAGGGGATTTCTGAGCCGGCAGGTTAGACCGCTGTCAGAACCGGAAAGGCTCCCGACCTTTACCGGCGCGCCGTTGGGCTGCCAGGCCTGACTGCCGGAACACAAAAACGAGGTTATCTATGACCGAGTCCCTGAGCCGAACCTTTGCCCGCTTTGTCAATGAGCTTACCTATAACCAACTGCCGGCCCGGGTAGCCGACAAGATTAAGGCGTCCCTGCTGCACGCCCTGACAGTGTCCTTTTTGGGGGCCGAGACCCCCTGGGGCCGTCAGGCCATTGAACTGGTAAAGGAAGAGGAGAGCAAGCCCAATGGGGCAACCATTCTGGTGGACGGAACCAAAGCGACTCGTTTTGGGGCAGCCTTTGCCAACAGCAAGTTGATGCACGCCACTAACCAGTCGGATTCCTATCGAATGTTGATTCACCCCGGGCCCTGCCTGATACCGGCTGCCCTGGCTACGGCGGAGCTGGAACGAAGCACCGGACGGGCGCTGATTACCGCCCTGGCCGCCGGCTACGAGGTGGAGGCGCGCATCGCCGGGGACTTTATCCCTTCCACTCAGGCCCGCGGGTTTCGCTCCAGCCCGGTGTTTGGCGTCCTGGGCGCAGCGGTAACCACCGCCAAGCTGCTGCATCCCAATGAAGACCACCTGGTAAACACCCTGGCTTTGGCCTGCACCTTCGCCGGCGGCACCACCGAGGGAGCCCGGGTCGGCGGGCGCGAGGCTATGTTTCACGAACCCAATGCTGCCCGCAACGGCATGCTGGCCGCCTTGCTGTCCAAGAGCGACGTGCGCGGTTCGGAAACTTCCCTGGAAGGGCCCGCCGGTTTTTACAATGCCTTCACTGGCAACAACCTGGGCAACCTGTCTTACGTCTTTTCCGGCCCCAAACAGGTGGACTTCGCCGGCATAGTGGATGAACTGGGCAGCCGCTGGGAACTGCTGCACGTAACCCCGAAGCTTTACCCCACCGCCGGCTATAACTGCCCGGTAATTGAGCTGATGACGGACATCCGCGCGATACACGCCTTGCCCATAGCGGAGATTGAGAAGATTACGGTGGACTTGAACTGGCTGGAGACGCTCTATCCGTCGCCGGCTTTTCCCAACCCCTCCCGGGGCGCCGATGCCCCGGCAGTGGGCAGCACCCACTACTTCGCCGCTTATACCTGTGTCAACGGAACTTACCCTCCCCTTAAAGCCCGCATCGACCCCGGCGATGGCCCCCCGGAGCGGGAGGCATCGGTGCTGGACCTGATGAAAAAGGTGGAGGTAGTAGGCCACCAGAACCGGCCCGCCTTTGCCCCCCGTATAACCATCGCCATGCGGGGAGGCACTGAGTATATGGGCGAGTACAAGGGCAACGAGCTGGAATGGGATTTGCCGGCCGTTGACCGGCGGCTGCGGCCTCTGTTCGATGAGCTGCCCTGGCCCACGCCAAAGTTGGAGAGCATCGCTCAGGTGGTTACCAACCTGGAAGCCGAGCAGCGCATTGACTTGCTGCTCTCCCTTTGCGTTAAGGGGTAACCGGTGGCCCGTCCCCGGAGTTGGGCTGCCGGCCTCTTTATGCTGGCCGGCGGGCTGCTGCTGACGGCCGCTGCGTGTCTTTTCTCGCCGCCGGGTTCCGGTACAACCCCGGCGGTGGGCGGCCCGGAATACAGCGCGCTGGTCGTCAGTTCCGACCTGGCCGCCGGCGCCAACCGCCTGGTTTTTGCCCTGGTTACCCGGGATGGCGCCCCGGTCGCAGCCCAGGAGGCCCGGGTTGTCCCCAAATACACGCCGCCCGGAGCGGCAGAAGCCCAAGGCCGGCCTCCGGTCAGCGCCCGGTTCCTTCCCTGGCCGCCGGAAGGCAGCAATCGCGGGGTATTCGTCGCCAACCTGGAGCTTGAGCCGCCCGGGGAGGCTACGGCCGATAACCCAGGCTTGTGGGAACTGGATATTACCGCCGCCGGCAGTGAAGGCGTTGCCATAGCAACCAGCGCCACGCTGCGGGTGGCCCGGACTGCCACTACGCCAGCCATCGGCGACCCGGCTCCGGCCAGCGTAACCCCCACCGCAGGGGCAGCAGCTGACCTGTCCACCATTTCCAGCGCTCCGGAACCCGACCCGGAGCTTTACCGCCTTTCGGTTCACGAGGCCCTGAAGTCCGGAAAACCCTTAATGCTGCTGTTTTCCACTCCGGCCTTTTGCGTCAGCGCAACCTGCGGCCCTCAACTGGAGATTTTGGGCCGGCTTAAGGACAGGTACGGGGAACAAGCCAATTTTATTCACGTGGAAGTTTTCGCCGACCCGCACCTGATTCAGGGCAACCGCCTTTCGGCCAGGCAAGCGCCGGCAGTGGCGGAATGGGGCCTGCCAAGCGAGCCCTGGACTTTCCTGGTGGACCGACAGGGCCGCATCAGCGCCAAGTTCGAGCAGTTTACTCCTGAAACCGAGCTGGAGGCAGCCCTGCAAAAAGTCCTGTAACCGGCGTCGCGCCTCTGACCTGCCAGGGGTCAGCAGTCAGCAAATGCTGACCGACCGGCGCTGCCGTGATGCGCCGGCAATAACCGCCACCGGCAGGCAGCCGTTCAATCGGCCAGAGACACCGCAACCAGGGTGTTTCCCCGTTTTTCATAGGTTACCAGCAGCGATTGACCCAAAATCTGGTGTTCCTTAACGTGAGCGGGGGTAAAACCGACAAACCCCTCGGTGGTAAAGAGATACTCCTGGCCGGTCGCATCGCGCAGGCGCAGGGTTTCCAGTTCCGAAAAGTTGCGGGCCACCACCTCCAGCACTTGCCCCCGTACTTGCTGCCGGCGGCCCGCCTCGGTGCAGGCAGCCAGCAATGCCAGCCCCAGAACCGCCAGCGCCACAGTTGCGATGAATGGAAGCCTGGCTGCCACGACCCCGATGGCGCCTTCCTGATTCGGCAGAGCCGGCTGTGTCGATTGAGGCCGGTTGTTCCGCCGGCTGGACGCTTTATGTAAACCGGGCAGCGAGGCCCGGCGGCTTGCCGGCTTCACCCCGATTCCCGCCGGCAGCAGCTGCGCCAAAGACCCTGAAACTGACCGGTCAGCTGAACCGGAACACCCGGATCGCCACCAGGGACGTAGCCACCACCCACCCGGCAAGGATAGCTAACTCGGGCCAAACCTGGCCCAAAGTCGCCTGGTGCAGCGCAATGTCCCGCATGGCGGTGAGCATGGGCGCCAGGGGCAGAACATCGGCCACATAGGGCAGCAGCCAGGGCAGGGCCGAGGTGGAGAAGAAGGTTCCGGCGAAGAACATCATCGGGAAGGTAACTACGTTGCCCATGCTGGAGGCCGCCGCCGGGGAATTGGCCCACGCCGAAATGATGAAGCCAATGTTCAGGAAGACCAGGCCGCCCAGAATTACCGCCGGCAGCAGCAGCAGCAGGTTGCCGGGCAGCTGCGCCCTGAAGACGAACATTCCTACTGCCAGAATGATGACGGCCTGAAGCAGGGCCAGAACCAGTTGGGCCGCCACCTCGGCGGCAAAGAACTTCCACACCGCCAGGGGCGTTACCAGCATCCGTTTCAGAATGGACAGGTTGCGGTAAGTGCTGATACGGGCCGCAATTCCGATGATAGCGTGCGTCATTATGCCCATACCCACCAGGCCCACCAGCACCCGGTCAAAGTAGGAAACCTGCCGTCCCGCCAGCCGTTCCGTTTCCATGACCAGCGGAAGCGGCGTTGGCGGTTCCGGCAGCAGCGCGCCGACAGCCATCCGCTGCACCATGCCCTGAACGATGCTGTTGCGTTCCTCATCGCCGGTTCGCAGCACCAGCCTGACTGGCGCTGCCGAGGAGGGCAGCCCGGCAGAATCGGCGGCGCCGGGCCGGGCAAAGCCGGCCGGGATCACTACCAGGTAATCGAGGCTTCCCTCATCCACCAACTGACGGGCGGCGGCCAGGTCTGCCGGCGCCTCCCGCAACTCCAGGACGGAAACCTCTGCCAAGTCAGCCTGCAAAGCCCGCGAAGCGTCGGTCTGCGCCTGGTCAATAACCGCCAGCGAGGAAGAGCCGAAACCGGTCAAGTCGAAGAGACCAAAGACTGCTACCAGAATCAGAGGGAAGAACAGGGCCCAAAAGGTAGTCTGCCGATTGCGGGCCAGCATCTTCAGGTTAGCTATAGTCAAGGCCACCATAAAAGCCCCGTTCAGTCAGTCAGTTCGTTGCCGGTCAGTTCCAGGAAAACATCTTCCAGGGTGGCCGGCAAAACTTCCAGGTGCTTGAGGCCGATGCCTCCCCGCACGATGGTTTCCAGCACGCCATTCAGGGACTCCGGGTCATTTTCCAGCCGCAGCACATTCAGGTAATCGCCGGCAGCCGGCGCCGCATCGTCCGGCGCTGCCGGGTGCAGGCTGGCCTCCCGGCTCAGGGCGGCAGCCTGTCCATCGGTCAGCGGGGTGTCGGTAACCAGCTTGATAGTATAAGTGGTTTTAATGCGGCCAATCAGGTTTTTCGGGGAATCAATGGCAACAATGCTACCCCGATCCATAATAGCCAGTCGGTCGCACAGCTCCTGAGCCTCTTCCATATAGTGGGTGGTCAACACCACAGTAATATTCCGTTGGTGAATTTCCCGAATCAGCTGCCACAGGTTATGGCGGGCCTGGGGGTCCAGGCCGGTAGTAGGCTCATCCAGAATAATCAACTCCGGGTCGTTGACCAGGCTGGCCGCCACGGTGAAACGCTGCTGCTGCCCCAGGGAGAGCCGGTTTACCCGACTGCCGGCCTTGTCGGCCAGGCCCACCCGTTCCAGCAGCTGACCGGGGGACAGCCGCCGGGGGTAAAAGCTGCCAAGCAGCTTTAGAATTTCGTGCAGGGAGAGAAAGTTGAAGTAGGCGGAAGACTGAAGCTGCACGCCGATGCGAGCCTTAATCCGGCTGGTTTCCTGCTGCGAATCCAGCCCCAGAACGCTTACCTGGCCCGCCGAGGGTTTCAGCAGCCCTTCGATTATCTCCAGGGTAGTGGTCTTGCCGGCGCCGTTGGGTCCCAGGATACCGAAAATCTCGCCGGCGACCACGTCAAAGGAAACGTTGTCCACCGCCGTAAAAGAACCAAACCGCTTAATCAGACCTTCTACCCGAATTGCGTCAGTCATGATAACATTGAGAATTATATCACAATCTCAATCAAAGCAACCCGGAATCCCGGCGCCGGGGCTGGTCAATCACCGCCAACAGGAACGGTTCAAGTATGCTGACGGAGCTACTGCGGGGCAAGCCAACGGGCAACGAAGGGGTCGGCAGCGCTGGCCCGGCAGCGGCTCAGCTGGCTGCCGGTTCGGGGGGGTTGCGGTTTCTGGCCTGGGCTTCGTTAATTTCCACCTTTGCCTTGATTGTGCTGGGCGGAGTGGTAAGAGTTACCGGCTCCGGGTTGGGCTGCGGCGGCGATTGGCCTCTGTGCGACGGCCGGCTGCTGCCAGCAATGACCGCTGCGGACATCATCGAATACAGCCACCGACTGATGGCCTCGGCGCTGGTAGGCCCGCTGATTGTGGCCACCTGCGCCTGGGCCTGGTTTCGTTTCCGGCAGGCGCGGGCGGTAGTGATTCCGGCCAGCGTCGCCGTGCTGCTGGTACTGGCCCAGGGCGGGCTGGGGGGTATTACGGTGCTTACCGAACTGCCCGGCCACATTGTGGCGGCGCACCTGGCCCTGGCCCAGGCTTTGCTGGGCTGCCTGATTATGGTGCTGGCAGCGGCCTACCGGAACACTTATGCCGACCTGGCGTTAAACCGGCCCGCCGCTGCCGACCGGCTCGGCAGCAGCCAGCCAGGGCCTGGAAAACCGGACGGCATGCCCCGCCTGGTTCTGATTACCGCCTTTTCGACCTACCTGCTCCTGCTGTCCGGCGCCTATGTTACTGCCACCCCCGGCGCCCTGGCCGTCTGCCCTCAGTGGCCTTTATGCCAGGGGTTGAACCTTCCTGCCACCAACCTGGAAATAATCCATATGCTGCACCGGGTAGTGGCCGCCGTCGTGGGCCTGCTGGCCTTGTACGTCTTCTACCGGGCCTGGTTACAGGGGGTGAATACTGCCTTCTCGTCCGGCAGATCTGCTGTCATAATACTTTCGGCAATGGGGGCCGCCCTGCTGATAACGCAGATTCTGGTGGGCGCAATTGCCATCTGGAGCGGGTTCCCCGTTTTCATCCGGGCCTTGCACATTGCCCTGGCGACAGCGGTCTGGGGGGTTACGGCAGGCTTGGCTTTGGCAATCCGGCCCCGGTCGCTGCAACCGTCGGCCCACCCCCAATAGGCTGCGGCGGCGGCCGGACTGGTCGGCGCTCATCCCCGGTTTGCCCCACCGAAAGGCCTGGCGGCAACCGAGCGAGGAGCCGGCCCGATAAACCCCGGGAGAGGCGCTTTAACGATGACTATGACTGAACCGCACAGTTCAACTGAACCGGCAGCTGAGGTTCCGGCGCCTCGACCGGCTTTGCCGTGGTTGGCGGTAATTAACGACTATATAACGCTGACCAAGCCCCCGATAATCATGCTGCTGCTGGTAACCGCGGCCGGGGGAATGTTCCTGGCCCAGGCCCAGGCCGGCGGAGGCCTCCCCTCAATGTCCCTGCTGGCCCTGGTCTGGCTGGGGGGAGCGTTGGCTTCAGGCGGAGCCAACGCCCTGAACCACCATTACGACCGGGATATAGACGTCCTGATGCAGCGCACCCGCAAGCGTCCGGTGGCCAGCAAGCGGATTTCCCCCACCAGGGCTTTAATCTTCGGCATTGCCCTGAATGTGCTGGCGGTGGCAGTGCTGGCGGCCTGGGTTAACTGGCTGGCGGCCGGGCTGACTCTGGCGGCCAGCCTGTTCTACGTGCTGATTTATACTATGTGGTTAAAGCGCAGCACACCCCATAACATCGTCATCGGGGGGGCTGCCGGCTCCATCCCGCCCCTGGTAGGTTGGGCCGCCGTAACCGGCGACGTGGGCCTGCCGGCGGTGTACCTGTTTGCCATCATCTTTTTCTGGACGCCCCCCCACTTCTGGGCCTTGTCCCTGCTGATTCAGAAGGATTATGAACAGGCTGGTGTACCCATGCTGCCGGTAGTATCCACCAGCGCTTTTACCGTTACCAGCATCTTCCTTTACTCGCTGGCGCTGGTGGGGCTGACCGTGATGTTTGTCGCAACGGGCGCGGTAGGTTGGGTTTATACCGCAACGGCGGCGGCTCTGGGCAGCTACTTCATCTACCTGGCCTGGCGGCTAAAGCAGCAGGAAAGCCGCCGGAACGCCCGTAAATTATATCTGTACTCCCTGCTGTACCTGGGCCTGCTCTTTGTGGCGGTAATGGTAGGCAGCGCTACCGGGTGGTAGAGGGGTTACGGTTACAGTGGTGTGTCTGCTAGAATGCTTGACATAGTCCAGAGATTGATGCTACATTGAACATTGTCATATTTCCTGGCGTCCGCTTCGGCGCACTCCAGGTTGGTATCTCTTTGTAAAAGCGGTGTGGGTTCCATGCCGCTTTCTCCTTTGTTGAGGTAGGTTTTTGGCAAACCGGACAGCGATTTTCATCGACGGCGCCTATATGGACCGGGTGTTGCGGGATGAGTTTGAGAATACCCGCATCAACTATCAGGCTTTTTCAGAACGAATAGCTGGCGATTCAGACATTCTCCGCACCTATTACTACCATTGCCCTGCCTATCAAGGGAATCCGCCGACTGCTGAAGAAAGCGCAAGATATTCTTCACAAAGAGCTTTCTTTGCCTCCCTGGAAAAGCTGCCTAGATATGCAGTGCGGCTGGGCCGCTTGGCTGTCCGCTATGATCGCAACGGTCAACGCAGATTTGAGCAAAAACGGGTGGATATTCTCTTGGGGGTGGATCTAGTGCAACTGGCTGCCAAACAGAACATTCAGGACGCAATTCTGGTGGCAGGGGACAGCGACTTCATTCCGGCAATCGCAGCGGCAAAGTCTGAAGGGGTATTGGTCAAGCTATTCCACGGGGCCAGCGCCCATAATGACCTCTGGAACGAAGCAGACGAAAGGTTCCGTATTGATCAGAACCTGATTAGCTCGGTTCTACTCTGAATATTTACTGCCAGTCTTAACGTTAACTACGCTGGTCTGCTTCCCGCTAAAACAGGCATCTTACTGACAGTTCAGCGCAGGTATCGCGCAGCCATTGCACTACCTCCGGGTGCAGGGGAATGCCCTCCTGATGTCGTACTGCTTCCATCTGCCGGTAGTATCTACCAGCGCTTTTACCGTTACCAGCATCTTCCTTTACTCGCTGGCGCTGGTGGGGCTGACCGTAATGTTTGTCGCAACGGGCGCGGTAGGTTGGGTTTATACCGCAATGGCGGTGGCCCTGGGCAGCTACTTCATCTACCTGGCCTGGCGGCTAAAGCAGCAGGAAAACCGCCGGAACGCCCGTAAATTATACCTGTACTCCCTGCTGTACCTGGGCCTGCTCTTTGTGGCAGTAATGGTAGGCAGCGCTACCGGGTGGTAGAGAGAGCAAAGTAGAAGGAACCCAGAGGCTGGACCGTGATTAAGAAGGGTTGCTGATAAGTTTGGCTGCCAGAGCTCCAAGGCGGTTCTGAAACCTGCCCTCCGGAGCTCGACTTTCTGGACGCCGTCAGAAGGGGCGGAAGGAATTATGGACGGACCCGCCGGCCTTTTATCCGGGCTTGCAGCGCTTCCTCGTTAGCCTTCTGAGCTGCCTTGCGTGCGGCAGTTACCATTTCTTTAGTAACGCGCCGGGGCTTGTTGAATTTGGAGTTTGCAAGAGCGTCGCTGCCTGCGTCTCTAATCATTGAACGTCTCGTGATAGTCTTCATTCTCTCCTCCTTCAGCCACAATGTCCTGAGCATTATTTGCATTTTGGCCGTCATTCTCGGGCGCAGCAAATATGACGGGAGACTCTTGCTCTCGGATTACTCTGTGGCAAAGCTCTTCCAATCGCAGAGGTATTGGTTCCGCTATGCTTAAACCAATGCGCTTGGCCTCATCAATATCTATTATATAACCATGATCCGGGTATCCCCAGACCAACTGATCTACAATGTCTTCGGTATCTCCTTCCGGGAGTGGACTCCACCGGCGCATCGTCTCTCTGGCATAATTCTGGCTAACTTCCAAATGACGGGACGCTTCACCCAGTTCTCTATAGTTTACTGACTGATACAACGGATTCGCAATGGGATAAAGCAACTCCCTTACGTGATCGAAGGTATGGGCAACATCCATGCCGGTACGCGGAAGCAGGTACAGCATCATTAAATCAAAGGTTTCTACGCAATAAGTTCGTAAGAACTCCATCCCCTTCACTATTTCCAGCGGAGAGCGTCGGCCAGAGCCGCTGGTAAGGTCGGGCACTTGAGGGTCCAGGGGGCCTAATTCGCCAAACTTGCCTAAGAATATCCGGTCAGCGGCAAGCGCGATTAGCGTTGCGGCACTTTTGGCTTGATCAGGAACTATCACATTCAGATGACTGCATTTTTCTCTCAACCCTTTGGCAATGAGAAACGCACATTCAATAGAACCTCCTAACGAATTCACTATCAATGATAAGCTTTTTTGCTCGCCAATGTTGTCCAAGACGCGTCGGGTTTCTATGAAACTCCTATCATCAATATAGGCACTCAAAGAGATCACAGGGTGTTTCATTATATTAGCCAGGCGAAACAAGGGATCCTTAATGGCCTCTGCCCCAGCAAGCTGTTCCATGTCATTTCCTGAATTCATTCGTTATACCCCCTGGCTTACTTCTTATTAAGGGCTTCCCGCTAAAACAGGCATTTTACTGACAGTTCAGCGCAGGTATCGCGCAGCCATTGCACTACCTCCGGGTGCAGGGGAATGCCCTCCTGCCGTCGTACTGCTTCCATTTCCGCCTCGGGCTGGCCGGCCACCAGCACCCGGTCGTGGCCGGGAGCCGGCCTGGTGCTCTTCATCATCCGCAGCCAGCCATCCATCTCATCTTTGAAATGCTCCGGGTCATCAAAGCCGGCAATGTTATAGGCCGCCACGTAATGGCCGAAGTTAGGGCGGCCCGGTACGGCCCCATAGCCGAAACCGGTAAGCACTCCGGCAAAAATATCCACTACGCAGGCCAGGCCGTAGCCCTTGTGGGAACCCAGTTCCCGGGTTGCGCCCACCGGGAGCAGATGATAGGTTTCCGGAACCGGCATTTCCTCCATAATCGGCGTGCCATCGGCAGCAGCCAGCCAACCAGGCTCCAGGTCGGCGCCCAGACGGCGGGCAATTTCAATCTTGTTCTGAGCCACCGAACTGGTGGCGGCATCGAACACGAAGGGGGGTTCATGGCGCGCCGGCACTGCCACCGCTATCGGGTTAGTACCCAGCCGGGGTTCGGCACCAAAGGTCGGCACCATTCGCGGCGGGGCGCTGGTCATGCAGATGCCAATCATGTCGTGTTCCAGGGCCAACATGGCGTGGTACGAGGCCATGCCCAAGTGACGGGAGTTGCCGATGGTTACCATACCGACGCCGGATTCCCGGGCCTTGCCAATAGCAATGTCCATAGCCCTGGGAGTTACAATTGTACCCAGGCCCCGATCCGAGTCAACGCTGGCGGTGCTGGCCGTTTCCCGGACGATGCTGATGTTGGGCCTGGGGTTAATTTCGCCGCGCTGGTAGCCGCCCAGATAACTGCGCAGCATATTGGAAACCCCGTGGCTGTCCACGCCCCGCAGGTCAGCCAGCACCAGCACGTCGGCCCCCAGCAGAGCATCCTCGGGCGGGACGCCAACTTTCTCGAAGATGGCGGCAACTACCGATTTAAGGTCGTCGCCCGAAACAGGAACAGCTTCATCCAGGTTAACGCGGAATCGCGGCAGCACGATACCCCCTTTAATCCAACGCCGACTTATCGGCCCAAAGCGGCAGCCTACAGGAAGGACCGGGCCGCTTGCAGGAACTTTTCGGTCTGCTCCATCTGGGGCAAGTGGCCGCAGCGGTCAATTACCACCAGCTCCGAACCCGGTATGGCCTGCTGGAACAAGTAGCCGCATTCCACCGGCGCTATCCGGTCTTCCCGGCCCCAGAGGATGCGGGCAGGTATGTTTACCCGCGCCAAACGGGGAGCCAGACTGGGGCTGTGCATATAAGGCTTCCAGCAGATACGCACTGCCATTTCCCGGTTGCGCTCCAGTATGGCCAACTGCTCCGGAGTGGGCGCCTGACCGAAAACCTGGTCATACTCCGGGGCCTGCGCCGGGTCGTGAAACAGCAGGTCAATGACCTGGGCCGGCGTAATAATGAAAACGTCGGCAATTTCCCCATCATTGGGTTTAATGCCCACCGGGCCTACCAGCAGCAGCTTGCTGAAAACCGGCCCGGCAGCCGCGACCATTTCCGCGGCCAGCCAACCGCCCATGGAAAAGCCCATGGCGCGACAGCCGGCAATGCCCAGCCGCTCTACCAGCCAGTTGTAAAAGCAGGCCAGATCGTGCATCGTTTCCAGCCATTCAGGCCGTTCCGAGGCTTCAAAGCCGGGGTGGGAAGGCAGGTACACGGTAAAGCGCTCCGCCAGGGCATCCAGGTAGCGCAGCCAGCCACCGCTGCCGCCGGCTCCGTGCAGCACCAGCAGCGGGTCTCCGGAGCCCGCCTTCAGCAATTGTATCTGCGCGCCCCCTACCTCTACCATCTCTTCCGCGTAGTTCACCGGCATATTTTTACGGCCTCCTCACAAAGCCTGGCTGTGGCACAATCCTACCTGCCGCCAGCCTTAAGGTCAACTTTTGGTCGTGGAAAGCTCGCTTGGCCTTGTCCAAGCCTGCGTTATTAAGGTGCCGCCAGCCTTAAGGTCAACTTTTGGTCGTGGAAAGGCTGCTGGTGCCATCGGAATACACGGCGCCGGCCCAGCCGCCAGCCTTAAGGTCAACTTTTGGTCGTTGAAAAGGTATGCCCGGCCTGCGCCGCCGGCGATACTATGGTAAATTGTCCCTGACCGGCGCCGCAAAGGAACCGTGGCCGGCCAAACGGGTACTGGGGTATTTCCTTGAATGCCAGGGCCGCAATAGTCGGAACTACCACCTGGGGCACTACGCTGGGCCTGCTGCTGGCCCGGCGCCGGACACCGGTTACCCTGCTGGCGAGAACGGAGGCGGAGGCGGCTGTCCTGAACGCGCATCGGGAGAACCGCCGCTTTTTGCCGGGCATTCCCTTTCCCGGGGAACTGAAGGTGGCAAGCGACCCGCAGCGAGCATTGGCCGGGGTCGGCCTGGTCATTCTGGCGGTGCCCTCGGAGCGTTTCCGTCAGAACATTCGGCGGGTAGTCGGCTGTCTGCCGGCTGACGCCATTGTCGTCAGCGCCTCCAAGGGGCTGGAGTTGCCCGGCGGCCGGCGCATGAGCCAGGTTCTGGAAGAAGAGCTGCCCGCGGCCCTCCATTCCGGCATTTGCGTTTTATCCGGCCCCAACCTGGCCCGGGAAATCGCCCAGGAGAAGCCGGCGGCAACGGTGGTGGCTGCCAGAAAGCCGAGCCGGGCGGCAGCGGTGCAGGATATGCTGATGTCCGCCACTTTCCGGGTTTATACCAGCGATGACGTTGTGGGAGTGGAGTTGGGCGGCGCCCTGAAGAACATCATTGCCCTGGGCGCCGGCCTGGCTGACGGTCTGGAACTGGGCGCAAACAGCAAATCTACGCTGATTACCCGGGGGCTGGCGGAAATAGCCCGCCTGGGCGCCGCAGCCGGCGCCCAATACCAAACCTTTGCCGGCCTTGCCGGGTTGGGCGACCTGGTAGCCACCTGCAACAGCCCGCTTAGCCGCAATCGCTACACTGGCGAACAGTTGGCCCGAGGCCGTACCTGGCGGCAAATTCGGGATTCGATGCAGAACGTGGTAGAGGGTGTCAACACCACCGGCGCAGCCCTGGACATGGCGGAAGGGTTGGGGGTGGAAATGCCCATTGCCCGGGCAACTTATCGGGTTCTGTTTGAGGGTTTGCCCCCCGGAGAGGCCATCGCCGAGCTTATGGGCCGCCCGCCCCACGCTGAATGGTATGATTAGCCGCTGTCCGGTTCTTCAATCGGCAAAGGCTGCGCCAGCATGGAATTGAGGCCGGTGTTGGCCGGGGGAAATGGCTGCTTTACCGCCTCGACGGGGACGGCGCGGCGCGGAAAGCGAGGCCGGTTCAGGGGCGCCGCAGTTTGGTCATCCCTTCTTCCAGGGCCGTAAAAGGCAGCAGGGCGCACTTAATGCGCACCGGGTATTGACGCACCACCTGCAAAGCCGCCAGGTCGCGCAATTGCTCCAGCGGGCCTTCCGATAGAACCCGGCCCTGCATCAGCTCGCGAAACAAACCGGCCAACTTCCCCAGCTCCGCCGGAGTTTTACCCTCCATCCCCACCGCCAGCATGGACGCCGAGGCCTGGATGATGGAGCAACCCCGGGCTTGCGAGAACACCCGGGCAACCCGGCCGTCATCCCCCAACTTGATGCGCAAGGTAACCTCATCGCCGCAAAAAGGGTTGAACTCGTGCGCCTCCACATCGGCCCGGCTCAAGGGGGCCCGATGCCGGGGGTTGCGAAAATGGTCCATAATCGCGGCCCCGTACAGGCCGTCAAAAGTAACATCAGAAAACTGGGCCATATGCTGCTGGGTCTGACCTGAATTAGCCGGCTGGCCGGCGCAATTAACCGCCAAGTTTCAGCTTACCACAGATGATTGCCGGTTGGCATAAATATAAGGGCGGCTCCGCCCGACAATCACATTGCAGGGTCTGATATCGCTGCATTCCTGAAAACAGAAATGTTGCCGGGCTTGCCCGGTCAGGCGCAGCAGCCTTCGCTCTTCTGGGGAATCGGCGTCTCCCTGTAACTGACCGGAAACGCCTGGGCATCTTCAGACGCGCCTTCGGAGGGGCTGCTTTGCGAAAACTGCTTCAATTGCGTCAACCATTCTGCTAGCGCATTTTGCCGAACAGAGCATAAAGTTAATCGGAAAGTTCATCGGTTAATTTGCGCCGGCCGGGCCTGCGTCGGTGTTGGCTGGTGTGAGGAGGGGTGGTATGACGCATCGTTCTAATCTGATTAAAATACTGATCGCCGGGTTGTTAACGCTGCTGGTGTTGACAGCCTGCTCGCGAGCGGAGGAGCCGCCGGCAGCGCCGGCCGCCGCCGAGGTTGCAGCCCCGGAAGCTCCGGCCGAGGTTCCGGCCCCGGCCAAAGTTGAGGTTGCGGCCACGGCAATGCCGGAGGCTGCCGAGCCCCCGGCATTGACGGACCTGGCCGCTGAAGGTGTTGATGAGCGACGGGGCGGCTATATTACGGTAGGCAGTTCCGCCGGTTTCACCCATTTGGACATTCACCAGGAAGACCAGGAATCGCTGGCCGTTATGGGGCCCGGTTTGGCTTACAGCCGCTTGCTGCGAATCAGCTCCGGCGAGGAAGGCATTATGCCCAGCCTGGCGCTGGAGTGCGACCTTTGCCGGAGCTGGGAATTGCAGCCGGACATGGCCTACGAGTTCAAGCTGCGGCCCGACGTTACCTGGCACCAGATTGCGCCGGTGAGTGGCCGGCCGTTGGTTGCTGAAGACCTGGCCTACAGCTATGGGCGGATGCGGCAACCCGGCTGGCCCGGCGCCGACCGGTTCGCCAACCGGGGCATCGGCGAAATTATCGCCGTTGACGACCATACGCTGCGGGTAGAATTGGAGTTCGTGGACAGCGATGCCCTTCTGGCCCTGGCCGACGGCCACAGCAAGATTGTGGCCCAGGAAGTGGTAGAGCGATTCGGCGACTTGAAAAGGGCCCCGATAATCGGCACCGGCCCCTGGGTCTGGGAACGAACCCACCGCCAGGTTGGTATGGACTTCAGCCGCAACCCGGACTATTTCCTGAAGGGACAGCCCTATATGGATGGAATATCGGTCAAATCCGTAAGTGTACCGAACGATTCCTACCTGTCTCAGCCGGATCGGGTAGCGCTGCTGCAAGGCGGCCAGATTGACGCCACCGTGGTGCCGCCCACCGATTGGGAACGGCTGCGCGAGACCAGTGGAGAGTTTAACGCCCGCTTGTCGCAGCGCCCGGAAATCGGCGTAGTAATGTACCTCAATACCCGGGAATACCCCTTAAACCAGTTGCCGCTGCGCCAGGCCATCTTCAAGGCCATGGATCCCTGGGAGTACGTGGATATTGACTGGGCAGGGCAGGGCAATGTAGGTCTGGGTATGCCAAGCATTGGCCCGGACTGGCAGCTAAGCCGCGATGAAATCCATGACGATTACCTGGCTTCCCCCAGTGAAGCCCGGGACATTCTGGAACAGGCCGGTATCCACTCCCCGCTGCCGGTGGAACTGGCGGTGCCCAACCTGGGCCCCCACTACCTGGCTCTGGGCCGGCAGGCAGCTGAAGACCTGGAGAAGGTGGGCTTTGCCCCCAGGCTGCGCCCGGTATCTCCTAACTACTGGAAGCGACATTTGGCCGGGCAGGAGCGGGATTTCCAGATTTCCCTGGGGCCGGTTCCGCCTCATCCCACCACTAACGGATACCTGTACGCCCTGCTGCACAGCCAGGGACCCAGGAATATTATCGGCCATGCCGACCCCAAACTGGACCAGCTGATTGAACAGCAGGCCAGGGAATTGAACCCGGCGCAGCGCCGGGAACAGTTGCTTGACCTGCAACGCCATGTCCTGAAACAGGGGTATATGTTCAGCCCGGTAACCGGGTCTTATCGGTGGGTATTCAACTGGGACGTTAAGGACTTTTACCCCAATATGGCTCTGTCGGAATACCACTACTGGGCCGATGTGTGGCTGGAACGCTGATCCCGAAAATAACAACCCTCTGGACTGATTCAAGGGGAGTAGAGTTGCCGGATTTCCGGCAACTCTACTCCCCGGTTTTTAATGGCCTCATTGCCCCACAGCCAAAGCGTCTGCGCTGCCACAAGGCCGGGAGGCGCGGGGCAATGGCGCGCTTCAGCCGGCCGAAACGTCCCGCCGGGGGCGGCAGAGGCAGACGGGACGCCGGGGTCTCAACCCGGCGTGCTGTAGTCCGGCGGAATGGCGCCGGCGCCCCGCTTCAGTCCTTTCAGATAGGCAATTTGACCCTGATGCTGAAAGAACTCAGCAATCAGCTGCCGAAAAACGACGCCCACCGTCAGATTAGGCCGCCGCTGGCGGGGAACCAGGTCAAAATCCTCCGGCGTCAAGCTGCGCAGGTACTCCAGAGTGCCGGCGCGCACCGATTCACCGTAACTCAACAGCAGCGCCAGGTCAGGGGCCTGGAAATTCGCCACCTGTTCCGGCGTATGGCCGAAGCCATTATCCCGGGCCGGCAAACCGAACCTGGCGTGCCAGCCATCCCGCTCCCACAACTCCGGCTGCCCCTGGATGAAGAACTGAATCCACATATCTTCCACCCGCATGGTATGCCACAACATCCAGCCAATAGGGTTGGCCTCCGCGCCGGGCTGCCAGGCCAGCTCCTCGGGCGTCAGGTCGTGCGCCGCCTCCAGCAGGAGCCGCTGCTCTACGTCCAGGGACGACTCGATAAACTCTTTTAACTCCATAGTCGGCCTCCCTCAATAGCCCCTGGGTCTGGTCGCACAAAAAAGTCGGCTGCGGTGTTCCATTGCCTTAAATTTACCGCTCCGCCGGGGAACGCTTCTCGCCACATACCGAGCCATAAGCTGCTTCCGTTGATTCTAATGGCAAAACAACAGGGCTTCAGCCCCGGCCGACCAGTCCGCAGCACGAGGAGATACAACCTGCCGGGCTGCTGACAACCACCATTGCCGCTATTTCCGCTTGTCGGGAGCCATCAAGCCTGGAACGTGCCGGCCCGCGGCGCCGGCCGGGTTATAGCCCGGATCCTCGGGCAGACCGGGCTGACGGGCAGCCTGCGAGGCCAACCGGTCGCAGCGTTCATTGTCCGGGTTGCCGGCGTGGCCCCGAACCCAACGGAATTCCACCTGGTGGCGGCCGCCCAGTTCCAGCAGAACCTGCCACAAATCAGGGTTATTGGCCCTTTCCCGTCGGTTCCGGAGCCAGTTATTGGCCTGCCATTTTTTGGCCCAGCCCTTCCTCAACGCATCCACCACGTACCGGGAATCGCTGTACAAGGTAACCTGACAAGGGCGCTTCAGGGCTTCCAGGGCCTTAATGACTGCCATCAGCTCCATCCGGTTGTTGGTAGTAAGCCGGTAACCGCCGCTCAACTCCCGGCAATGTTCGCCGCAGCGAATCAGAACACCGTAACCGCCGGGGCCCGGGTTGCCCAGGCAGGCCCCGTCAGTGTGAATTTCTATCCGGTCGGGCAAATCAACCTCAACTTTGCGTTGCGGCAAGGAAGCCGTGGCCGCCGTCTCAAGAAATACGGATTACAGCTTAACATAGATTAAAAGGGGGGGCAGGCTTCTGGTATTGCCAACATGCATTTACATCTGTAGAATCAGGGACAGCAGGGGAATCAGCCTGCCGGGAGGTAGGGCCAGGCCCAGCCCGGAGTTTGCCGGGACGGGATGCCATGCCCCTGACGCCGTTCCAACCGGCTCCCCAAATACGGCCGCTCCTGCGGCAAGCAGACCTGTCGCTGCGGCCAATGCCACTGCCACTTCGTCCCGGGAACCGGGCGTCCCCATCAGCCGGAGCAGCTCAAGGCCCGGACGGCAGCGCTGTACGCTGAAGGCAGCATGGCCGCCAGCAGCCGGATTCCGGGCAACAAGGCGGGACCCACTTATATAACCCTTGACACCGCCGCAAGCCGGTGAATATAATCAGAATCAGCGGTCAAGCCGCTGCCTTAACCTCTGGATTGGGTTTCCTCGTTTGTCGGTTTCGGCCGTTTGTACCGTTCCTGCTACACCTGAAGCCAACCGCTTGCCAACCTTGGATTTTTGCTTGCATCATGCCCACCAAGTATATATTCGTTACCGGTGGAGTGGTTAGTTCAATTGGCAAGGGGATCAGCGTTGCCTCTATCGGCCGCATCCTCAAAAGCCGGGGCTTGTCCGTCTCCGTTGTCAAGCTGGACCCTTACCTGAACGTGGACCCGGGCACTATGTCGCCCTACCAACACGGCGAGGTGTTCGTTACCCGGGACGGCGGCGAGACCGACCTGGATTTGGGCCATTACGAGCGGTTTATTGACGTGGAGCTGACCCGCTCCTCTAATATTACCGCCGGCCAGGTTTACCTGAGCCTGATTGCCCGGGAGCGCCGGGGCGACTTTCTGGGCGGCACAATCCAAACAGTGCCTCACGTTACCAACGAGATTAAGTCCCGGCTGAAGGCGCTGGCCGAAGAGGCCAGGGTGGACGTGCTGGTGGTAGAAGTGGGCGGCACCGTCGGCGACATCGAAGGGCTGCCCTTCCTGGAAGCCATCCGGCAAATGCGCAAGGACGTGGGCCGCAGCAATGTCTGCTACGTGCATTTGACCCTGCTTCCTTATATCGCCGCCGCCGAGGAATTGAAGACCAAACCCACCCAGCACAGCGTCAAGGAACTGCGCAGTATCGGCATCCAACCCGACGCGCTTATCTGCCGCAGCGATCTGCCGGTTTCCGACTCTATACGGGAGAAGCTCTCCCTGTTCTGCGATGTGGACGGCGAGGCGGTAATTCCCCTGGCTACAGTGGATAATATCTATGCGGTTCCCCTGATTCTGGAGGAGGCCGGCCTGGGAAGGTTCATAGTGGATCTGCTTTCCCTGGAGAGTCAGCCGCAAGACCTGACCGACTGGGCGGAGATGGTAGCGCGGATGGGACAATTGACCGCTAAATTGCCCATTGCGGTGGTGGGCAAGTACGTTGAATACCCTGATTCGTACCTGTCGGTGCGCGAGGCGCTGCGCCATGCCGGCGTGGTAAATGACCGGGATGTGGAAATCCAGTGGGTTCACTCGGAGGATATTGAACGGCACGGGCCGGATATGTACCTGAACAATGCGCAGGGCATTGTGGTTCCCGGCGGTTTCGGCCCCCGAGGCGTCGAGGGTATGATTGATGCGGTGCGGTATGCGCGCCGGCGTAATATACCTTACCTGGGCCTGTGTCTGGGTATGCAGGTAATGGTAATTGACTGGGCCCGCGATGTGCTGGGGCTGGCCGAGGCCAATTCGGCGGAACTGAACCCGGAAACACCTCATCCGGTGATTCATATTATGCCGGAACAGCAGGCGGTAACCGACCTGGGCGGCACCATGCGCCTGGGCGGCTACCCTTGTCGCCCGCAAAAGAACAGCCGAACCATGCAGGCCTATCGGAATACCGAGGTTCTGGAGCGGCACCGACATCGCTTTGAGGTAAACAACCGCTACCGTGAATGCCTGGAGCAGTCCGGGATGATTATCAGCGGCCTCTCCCCCGACGGCAACCTGGTGGAAATCGCCGAGGTCGCAGACCACCCCTTTATGGTCGGGGTGCAGTTTCACCCCGAGTTTCAATCGCGCCCCAACCGGCCCCATCCTCTTTTCAGCGAGTTTATCGCTCAAGCCAGGCAGACCTATCGGGAGGGCGCCCAGCAGCCCCTTCCCCTGGATGCCGGCTGACTAACCGCCAGACCGGGAACCTTGAACCCTTGCAGGAAGCAGCGTTACTGTGAGATTGTTTCTCGATACCGCCAACATTGACGAAATACGCGCCGGCGCCGAACTGGGCGTAGTAACCGGCATAACCACTAACCCTTCTCTGGCGGCCAGGGAAGGCATCGGCGGACAGGCCGGTTACCGGGCCGCCATCCAGGAAATCGCCGATATTGTCGCCGGCCCCATATCAGTGGAAGTGGTCAGCCTGGACGCCGCCGGCATGGTGGCTGAAGGCCGCGACATCGCCGAGTGGATCCCCAACCCCTGGGTGAAGATACCCAGCACCGTCGAGGGGTTTAAGGCTATATCCGTTTTAGCCCGGGACGGCATAAAGGTAAACCAGACCCTTTGTTTCTCCGTCAACCAGGCGCTTCTGGGCGCCCAGGCCGGTTCCACCGTGGTAAGCCCTTTTGTGGGCCGGCTGGACGATGTCGGCCAGGAGGGTATGAACCTGGTAGAAGAAATAGTCGGCATCTACCGGCAGCAGGGCCTTGAGACTCTGGTTATGGCTGCCAGCATACGCCATACCCTCCATTGCACCCTGGCTGCCCGGGCCGGGGCCGATATTGCAACCGTACCTTTCGGAGTGCTGAAACAGATGGCGCAGCACCCCTTGACCGACGCCGGGCTGGCCCGTTTCTTGCAGGACTGGGAACAAGCCGGCAGCGCTTAACCCGAAATGGGGGCGCCCACCCTGCCGGGCCGGCCAAGTTTGCCGAATTAAAAACGACCGAGGTTTTTTGAGACGCAGCTACCGCTGCTCAAACGCATCGATTGCCGGAAACTTCGCCAACCAGCCTTCCTTTGCCAGGCCGGTCATCTTTCATCCTCCCGGCCAGCAGCGCTGCTGGCGGGCCTCGCCACCAGTCGGCGGAGAAGGGGCATTCCACGCAAAATACCGGGAGAGCGGGCGAAGAACCCGGTGCGGTTCGCCGTTTTCCGAATTGTCCGGCAATTTCACGGCAGGGCCAAACGGCCTTCCGCAAGAAACACTGAGGTGATGATGACTACTATTGCCAAGCCGCCACTGATGGATGTAGCCGAGCTGGGAGCCAAGAATAAGGACGACCTGCTGAATCTGGCGCATGCGTATGGGTTTGATGAGGGAGTATCCCTGGACTCGCTGCGCCGCGAAGATTTGCTGAACCGGATGCTCCACGCCTTTTCCGCCCAGCAAGCGCTGATTTCTTCGGGCATTCTGGAAATTATGGACGAGGGTTATGGCTTTCTGCGCCAGATTGCCTACCTGCCGGCTACCGGGGACGTCTATATCTCCCAGTCTCAAATCCGCCGCTTCGGCCTGCGTACCGGAGACACGGTAACCGGCCAGGTCCGCCCACCCAAAGAGGGGGAGCGCTACTTTGGCCTGGTGCGCGTGGAGAAGATTAACGGCGTGGAAACCGACCAGGTTCATACCCGTTTCCGGCCTCAGTTCGAGTACCTTACCCCCATCTTCCCGCAAAAGCACGTGGTGCTGGAAACCGACAGCGCAAACCTCTCCACCCGTATGGTGGACCTGTTCGCGCCCATCGGGCTGGGCCAGCGGGGCCTGATTGTTTCACCACCCAAGGCAGGCAAAACCACCATTCTCAAGCAGATTGCCCACAGCGTTTCCCAGAATATGCCCGAGGCGGTGCTGATGGTAGTGCTCATCGGGGAGCGCCCTGAAGAGGTAACCGATATGCGCCGCGCGGTAGATGGCGATGTATTCGCCTCTACCTTCGATGAGTCGGTAGAGGAGCAGTGCCGGGTAGCTGAACTGGCCCTCGAGCGGGCCAAGCGGCTGGTGGAGAACCGGTTTGATGTAATTATCCTGCTGGACAGCGTAACCCGCCTGACCCGGGCCTATAACCTGGCCGTTCCCACCAGCGGGCGAACCCTGTCCGGCGGCATAGACCCGGCAGCCCTTTACCCGCCCAAGAAGTTCTTTGGCGCCGCCCGCAATATTGAGGAAGGGGGCAGCCTGACAATCATCGGCACCTGCCTGGTGGACACCGGCAGCCGGATGGATGAGGTAATCTACGAGGAGTTTAAGGGAACCGGCAACATGGAACTGCACCTGGACCGGAAGCTCGCTGACCGGCGTTTCTTCCCGGCGGTGGACATTGTCCGCAGTGGCACCCGCCGCGAGGAACTGCTCTATGACGAAAACACGATGAAGCAGATTTGGCTTCTGCGCCGGATGATTTCCCTGATTTCCAACGACGGCTCTACCAATGCCACTGAACGAGTGCTGGAGCGGCTGTCCAAGTACCCCAACAACCAGGAGTTCCTGGCTAACCTGAACAAGGAAACCTGATTTCCCCGTAAGAGTTGCCCGGCCGGCCTTTGGGCTGCGTTTCAACCTTTCAGTTTACCCCGCGCCAACCACCCGGCTTGGGGCGTAGTATCATTGCCGGTGAAACGGCCTCCATTTGTCCAGTAGCCCGGAGAGTGCTTATGCCGGACAACAAGATTCTGATTATCGATGATGAATGGGAATCGGCCATTGTAAAAGCAGTGCAGCGACGCTTGACTGAGGAAGGTTGGCAGACCATCATCGTCGATCCCCAGTCCCATTGGTCGATGGGCGACGAGTTTGCGGCGGCGGCCATTTACGCCATTGAAGAGGAAGGCCCCGACGGCGTGCTGCTGGACGTGCGTCTGGGCGAACACCGGGACGACCAGTTCAAGGGCCTGGAAATTCTGCGGTATGTTGTAGAACATTATCCGGCGCTGCCAGTGCTGATGTTTACCCAGTACGCTCAGGGTCCATCCAGAGATACGGCGGTGCGGAGCGCATTGCGCTGGAATGCCCCGGTGGATTTTATCGACAAGCTGGCCAGCCCCGAGGAGGTGGTGCTCCGGCTGCGGCGCCTGATTGGTTCCAGCCCGGAGCTGATTCCCATCGGCGCATATCTGCTGGTGGACGTGGACGGCCAGGTAGTTTCGGCCCGGCGGGAACGGGATGGGCCCTTGATGCCGGTGCCGGATATTCAGGGAATGAAGTTCGACGTTTTCCGCGAATTGGCTGCCGCCTGGTATCGCAGCCCCGGGGAACTGGTCCCCTTCAGCCGCCTGGAACGCTATTCGGACGGGGAAGAGGCCCGGGCCTCCCTGCGGGTGCGCATCCGGGAAATCAAGGTGTCCATCGGCCGGGCCCTGGGCACAAAGCTGGGGGCCAACGACCTGATAATCAATGTGCGCGACCGGGGCTATCGGCTGATTCCGCCGCAGGTATAACCCAGTGCTGCTGCCCAACCTGAAACCCAACCGTTCCTGGGCGCCGGCCAATGCCTGGGCTTTCCTCGGCAGCCTGGCGAAGTTGTCCCGCTTGCTGGCCTTCCCGCTGTTGGCCCTGGGCGTGGTTTCCCTGGCCCTGGCGCCGCTGGCAGGGTCTGTCCTGTTCGACCAACTTTGGGGAATCGAACCCCTCTCTTACATCGGCGGCGCCCTGCTCATCCTGGCGTTGATGGTAACCACCGTCTCGTACATGGTGGCGGAAATGGCGCAGCGCCGGGAAGCGGAAATGGAAACCAACCGGAATATCGCCGAGCAGTGGACGCAGATCACCCAGCAGTATTTTGAGCTGTTCAACCATGACCTGGGCCGTCCGCTGCGCCGCATTCTGGGCAAGGAACGGGAAATTCGGGAACTGCTGCAGGCCGGCAACCGGGAAATTCCGCCGGCAGTGCGCGAACTGCTGGATGAAATTGAAGAGCAGACCCCCAGCTTCCGGCTGATGATGTCTAATATTCAGGTATTGATTGAACTGGAAACGCCCAATACCGGCGAATCCCTGCACGCAGTAGAACCGGCCGAAGTGGTGCGCCGTATCATAGACCGCTACAGCCTGGTGGCCGCCGATGCCCACAAGCAGATTGTCTGGTGGTCGGAGCCGGCGGATTTCGGCATTGTATATTGCGACAGTTCGGCCATTGAGCATATAGTCGCCAACCTGGTGGACAACACGGTGCGCTATGCCGAGAGCGCGGCGGAAATCAGCTTGACCAGAGACGAGGAAAACTTCTACATTCGGGTGTGGGACGACGGGCCGGGCATCGCCAGCCGGTATTTGCCTTACCTTTTCGACCGGGGCTGGACGCCGGAGGTGGCCCGCCGAGAGGAGCGCACCAGCTCCGGGCTGGGCCTGTTCATCGCCCGAACCCTGGCAACCCGCTACGGCGGCAACCTGACGGTTACCAGCATCGCGGCGCCAGACCCATACCACCATACCGCCTTCCTGGTTACCCTGCCGTTAAGCAGCCCCAAACCGGCGCATCCGGCGGAGAACCCTGGATGAAACCCTCCCCACCGGCTCTTGGGGCAAAGCAATTTCCGGCAATCTGCTTAATCCTGTTGGCGGCGCTTGTCCTGATTGCCCTGTCCGGCTGCTTTCAGCCAATCGAGCGGCCAGGCTCAACGGTTTCCATTGCCCTGCCCCCGGCAGCGTCCCCTACGCCTACTGCCGCGTCCACACTGACACCAACGGCGACGGCTGTTCCCGTTAGCCTGCCAACCCCCATACCCAGCCCCACGGCCCGGCCGACGGCCACGCCAACGCCGACAGCCACAGCTACCCCCAACCCTACGCCCACGCCGACCATCACACCGGCGCCCACGCCAACGGCCACTCCCACCCCAGCGGCCACCCCCACGCCAATGGCGGTAAAACTGCCGGACCTGGTAGTAGAGTCGCCCCTGGACCGAAGTATCGTCCGAGAGGATTCGGTAACTATAACCGGCACCACCGATGTCGGGGCGTCGGTAAGCGTACAGGGCCGCGCCGTGGCCGTCGGTGAACAGGGGCGTTTTCAGATAACCGTACCGGTATCGCCCGGGGTCAATAATCTCAATGTGATAGCCATCGACGCTGAAGGCAACCGAAGCACCCAACCTATGACCATAACCTATTTGCCTCCGGAACCCTTCTTCCTTAACGTTGCCGAACCCGGCGACCGGGTAGTGTTGGATCCCGAAATCCGACTATGGGGGCGAACTTCCCCCGACGCCGTCGTTACGGTCAACGGCGTATCTATTTCGGTGGACGAGCTGGGCATCTTCGCCACCACTGTTACTTTGCATCGGGGCGATAACGTGATTATTGTGCTGGCCACTGCCTCCACCGGGGAAACTATGGAGCGACGGGTAAATATCGCCTACATCGAAAATTCCGGTTAGCCGGCAAGGGCCAGGCTTTCCCCGCCCCGGTTTTTGCCCGGGCAGCCACGCTGCCGCCCCTACTGAACCGACGGCGTCGGCAAACCGGGAACGTTGACCGGCACACAACCCAGAGTGTGGCGAGTGGTAAAGAACAGGGTCTTCCAGTCGGCTCCGCCGAAGGCCACGTTGGTGGTGGCCGGGGCCCCGTGGTTGATAACGCCCAGGTGAACGCCCGAAGGGGCAATGACCCAGATGCCGCCGGAGCCGCCGCAGTAAACGTTGCCTTCACGGTCCACTTTCATCCCGTCCGGGCTGCCGGGCCGCTCCCCGTTCAAGTCGCAAAACACCCGGTCAGTAGCCAGCAGGGGCATACCATTAGCTTCCAGGTCAAAGGCGCGGATCTGGCGCCGCCGGGTATCGTTAACGTAGAGGACGCTTTCGTCGGGCGAGAAGGCCAGGCCGTTGGGTCGGGTGAAGTCCCAGACAACCAGGGTAATGGTTCCCAGGTCCGGTGTAACGTGGTAAACCCCGTTAACATCCAGATCCAGCCCCGGCGCCGGAAAACCCGGGTCGGTGAAGTAAATGCTGCCATCGGATTTGACGATTACGTCGTTGGGGCGGTTCAACCGGCGGCCCCGATAGCTGCCGGCCACCACGGTTATGCTTCCATCTGGTTCTCGCCGGGTAACCCGACGGGTCTGGTGCTCACAAGCCAGCAGACGCCCCTGCCAGTCGCGGGTCAGACCGTTGGCCCGGTTGGTGGGCGCCGAGTAAAGGGTTACCCCTTCATTTTCAGCCCACTTCATCCTTCGGTCGTTATGAATGTCGCTGAACAACAGGTAATTGCCCTCCCGCCACCACAGCGGGCCTTCTGCCGGGCCATTGTCCCCACCGTACCCGCTGCCCAACTCGCGAATTTCAGCGTTCAGGTCAATAACTTCCGTCAACCCGGTCGTCAACTGTTCTATTGGCATAATAGCCTCCTTTGGTTATTGCGGAACTCGCCGAGCGTTCCCGGCGCCGTTCCATAAATGGAACGCTTAAGGGAAGTGGAACCCGCAACCCAACCGGCGCCGGTTGCCCGACGTCGGCGGCCTCTGACAGCATTCCCAAAGCGGCAATGCCGGGCTTCGCCGCCCCGGCATTATACGTTAAGCCCGGGGAAAATACTCTTTTTTGGGCCGGTAAATACCTTGCACGCAAAGCTGCCAGTGGGATTTAATGACTGCAACGTAGCAGGCAGGTGCGGCTGGGCAGTGGGGAATCGCCCTTGGGGGGCGCTACGGGGAATTCGTGAGTGGAGGTGGGTAGCAAGAGAATGGTATTGACCCTGTGGGAGGTCACGGCCCTTACTAACGAGGGTGCGTAATAGCAGGTTGCATTGCGGTCAATTGCCGCACCAGCAGACCCCCAGCGGCTTTTCCAGCAGGACTTCCCGTTGCCCGAGAGAGTGGCCTGGCTGCCGGTTTTTGTTCATCAGGAATATTACATCCATTTCAAGGCTATGGCCCGATTTTAACGGGCCGACCGCCACCGGAAAGCCACCCCGGCTCCTTCTTCCAGACGCCACGGCAGGGCTGCGGAAATGCGCCAGGGATAAACTGCAACTCTCCGGGGCGCAAAACGCCCTGGAGTGACCGTACACTTTCCCATCAGTCGGAATAAGTGAATGGGATGCGGCGCAAAAACCCATCTTTGGAATTAAGGAGTAAGGCTGATAATGATCACACGCATAGACCCCGACCTTCAGATACGGCTGAAGCAGGCCGAGCAAGCGGAAACCACGGTGCAGCGGCTGAACTCGCTGGCTGCGGAGGCCCCCACGCTCCGAATGGAACTGGCCCGCGCCCAACGCCAGCAGACCTGGGACCGAAGCCGCAGAAACGCCCTGGAGCAGGCGGAGCAGCGCATGAGCAATGCTTGCCACCGCCAGGAAAATGTGCCCCAGATGCTGAACGAGATTTACAACCTGGTGGCCGCCCTTTACAAGCAGTTCAAAGACATCGACTCCCAGCGGCACGCCGCTTTCGAGTACATGTCGGAAGTGGACCAGGTGGACCATGAAGAGGAGCTGACCAAGGCTCAGGCAGAGCAGATTGCCCTGGGCCGGGACGGCAGCAGCGTCGAGTACGTGGTGGCCGCACACCATGGCCCCTCCAGGGTTCGGCACCTGATGGAGGAACACTACCCCGACTTTAACTTCCTGAAGGACTGCGACCTGGAAGGCACCATGCGCCGGGACATAGCTCGTTTCGTCCTGTCCCACGTCCTGCCGCCGGAAGAGGTGTCCGCCATGATTTCCCGCATCCGCGACGAATAGTCCCGGCGCGCGAAAGGCAACGGTTTACCCGCCGGATACGGCATTGCCGGCAAGGGCCCCGGGGACAACTTCCCGGGGCCCTTGCTATTGCCGGCAGTCAAACAAGGGGCTGGCAACGGCGGCGGCCCCTGCGAACTGCCGGCCGCCGGTTGCCCTAATGGGCCGGGCAGCCTATACTCACCCGGCCAGAGCCAGATTAACCGGAAGAGACAAGCCGTGCGTATCTGTTCCCTGCTGCCCAGCGCCACCGAGATTGTCTATGCCCTGGGGCTGGGCGACCAACTGGTAGGCGTATCCCACGCCTGCGATTACCCGAAAGAGGCCCGCACCAAGCCGGTGGTCAGCCGCAGCGTCCGCAGCGTGTCCCACCTGGGCAGCCATGAGATTGACCGCATCATCCGTCAGGCTCGGGAAAACAACAACCCGGTACACTGGATTGACGCCGACCGGCTGCGGGAACTGCGCCCCGATTTAATCATAACCCAGGAAATCTGCGAGGTATGCGCCATCGACCAGGGATCGGTCTATGCCACCGTGGCCCGGCGCCTGGACTATCAGCCGCAGATTATCGTAACCCGCCCGGTAGGGCTTGAAGCGATCTACCGCAACATTCTAAATATTGCTACCGCCGCCGCCGTGCCGGAACGGGGACAGGCTTTGGTGCAGCAACTGCGGGAAAGGGCCCAACGGGTGGCCGCCGCCATTCCCGGGCCTGCCCGACGGCCCAGGGTACTCTGCCTTGACTGGCTGTCCCCCCTGCGCAACACCGGCCAGTGGACCCCTGAATTGGTGGCTTTGGCCGGCGGCGAGGAAGGGCTGGCGGAAAAATGGGGCAAGTCCCGCGAAATCGGCTGGGACGAGGCGCTGGCATACCAGCCCGACTACCTGATGGTGATGCCCTGCGCCTTTGACCTGGCTCGTGCTGATCAAGAGGCCCGGGAACACCTCTATTCCCACCCGGTCTGGCCGGAGCTTAAGGCAGTGCAGCAAGGCGAAGTGTATCTTTTCGATGGATTGATTCCCAGCCGCCACGGCCCCCGGGTGCTGGATGTGCTGGAAGGCCTGGCCGAGGTTTTGTACCCGGAACGGTGCGCCGGACTGGCCCCGCCCGGCATTTTCCGAAAGGCCCAACTGTAGCATATAGCAGCGGCCCGGCAAGGTTCCGTCTGTCGGGTTTCTTAAAACGGAGCAACCGGCTGAACTGGTGCGCTGACCTATGCTGTTCCCGGCGGCCGGCTTTCACCGGGTTGGCAAGTTCCGGGCCGCCTGAAACGGAACACCCCCAGTCCCCAAGCCGGGGCGCCCGGCTCGGGAGGGAATATGCTCTCTATATGGTTGAACTGCAACACGGCCCTGACCGCTGCCCCGGCGTCGCTGACGGTGTGCGCGACCGGGCGTTGCGGATGACCCAGGGCCCGGGCTGAACCCGGCAAAACCACGCCGGCGTCTGGCAGGGCGGCTGGGTTAGCCCCATCGCACACCTGACCTTTCCGGTTCTGGAAGGCCCCGACGCCATGCCTTAAATGCCGTTCTGATTGACCCGCGCCTGGTGGCCTGGAATACCGGCAATATATACCCGGCAGTGGGTTTTGACGCGGCAACGCAGGCAATGTCCAGCCCCCGCCGGACTCCTGCCGCTGGTTAAGGGGCAGCAACACGCCGAAAGTGAGGCTGCCCACGCCCCAATAGGCCCGGCCGAGCCTCGCAGTCAGCCAGGAAGTTGACCGGCAGCGCCGCTTCCCGCGCCTTAACGCTTCAGGGAAATTGCCATCCCGAACAACCAGCCCGGCCATGCCGTTCTATTTATCAGGAAGCTCGGCGTAGAGGTGTCCATTGCGGGCGGTTACCTGGAAAGAGTACATCTGGGCGGAAGGGCCATTGATGCAGTTGCCGGTAAAGTATTCAAACCGCCAGCCGTGCGAGGGACACATAAAGCAGGTATCCTCCAGGTTAAATGTCTTACATTGTCTATAGTGTAAACGGCGTTCATGTAGATATAAAAGAGAACCTCAGTTCGGGATTAAAGTCAGGGAAGTGTATATTGCGCAGTGCGGTGTTTATCCAGAGGAATGGCAAAAGGAATGGCAGAAAATCATTGGCGTATCCCTCTGAAAAGTCGACTTTACTAGGGTAAAGTGTGTGCTTTTCTGTCTGTGTTCTCCTCAGTAAGGTCCCCGGATTTGAGGGCAATTCAGATCCCGCAGTGGCCTTCGCACTCGTTGATGAAGCCGTTGGCTTCCACTGAGTTCCGGTCTTTTTCCAGCGCTTCCAGCAGAGGTATTCGGCGGTGGTGCAGGTAAGCTTTCTTGCGGAACATTCTTCCGGCGTTGTGCTTTTCCGTTCGGAGCTGCCGGTCAAGCTCCACTGCTTCTTCGAATAGCTTGGGGTCCGATTCTTTCACGTCCAGCCAGCTCTTTGAGCTGCGGAACGGGCATGCAATGCACGCGCTGCGGGACAGGGTCCGGTCAGGGTAGTTCTGCTCAAACCACCGAAGGCAATCCTGCCGGGACATGGGGACATTATCCACCAGGGGGTAGCGGTGGCCGATCCACCAGTTGCGGCTGCTTTTGACCCGGGCGATCTCGTCGGTGGTAATCCCCAGCCACATTTCGACCCAGGCGCCGTCGGGCAGGTTTTCCCGGGGTTCGGCGCCGAGCAGTTCCCGGGATTTCCGGATGATCGGGTCCAGTTTGTAATTCTTGGTGCACTGCCGCCAGTTGATGCCGGCGGGAGTTCCGTCCTGCTCCGCCAGGTAGGCGGGGATGGTCAGCCAGGGCTTGCCCTGCGCGTTGAGGCCGTTGGTTACGTCTTCCCTGAGACTGCGGCCGTTATCTACTTTCAGGATTGGAAAGGATACCTGTTCCTTCAGCCATTGCAGGGTTTGATAGACCCCGGCCGGTTCCCAGTGGGTATCGGCGAAGATGGCGTAGTCGGGACGATGGGTGAATCGTCCGGCTTCGGCCATCAGGCACATTACGGTGCTTTGGACGCCGCCGCCCAAGCTGAGAATTCTGAGGGCTGGCTGCCGGCCGGTTTGGTTATTCAGGTATCCGCCGGTCCTTTTGGGGGCTTGGCCTCCTCAACGACTCGGGCGAGAGTTTCGTCGGAGAGGGCTCCCAGGGAGGTGGTAGCGGCTTTGAGGTTCAGATTGCGCATCATCCGGTTGGGGTAGGGACGCTTGTAGAGATACTCGTTTCCCGGTATGCGGGCCAGGTCGTAAATTTCGGCTGTTATGCGCGGATTGCTGGCGATATAGGGTCGGGCTAACAGCTGATGATAGAGTTCCACATTATCAGCCATTTCGCTCAGGATGGACCGGGGGTCGGCGATGGAGTATTGGGCGGCTCGGTCGGCTAATTCGGTCAGCCACCACAGGCGGGCAGCGGCATTGTATTGCCGCATTTCGGAGCCGTATCCCAGGTAGTGTTCCCGGATCCATTCGCCGATTTTCCGTTTGTCTCTGGTGCTGCAGGGGGCTTTGTTGCTGTTGGTATGGTTCCACCGCCTGGTGGTGTATTGGAGCAGGCTGAAGCAGTTGATAGATGCCCAGAGGCAGTGATCGGCGGCGTCGGCGGGGGTAATGCCGGGGATGGCTTCCCGGAGCCGGACGGCGTTTTCAGCGTCGGTCTGGTCGGTCTGGTTTTCTCCGCTGTTAAGCGGCGTCAGGTCCGCCTGTAGCGTAATTGTTCCTTCGTAGAGTTCTTCTATGGGTATTCCCTTGTCGGCATATCGGGTTTCCAGGATTGTTTTCAGATCCGTTGCTGAGGGGGTCAGGTAGAAAGTTTCGGGCTGTTCGAAAGCCAGCGTCTGTAGTTCACTGAATCCTTTGGGGCTGACTTTTGGTATGGTTCGATTCATTCCGGGTCGCCCTCCCGGTTCCGGAGTTGATACCGGTTCAGGTCATTGAATGGATTGTTCAGCAAGATCTGGGAGGTCTTTTCGGGTTCGGATTCCTGCAGGTCGATGGAGTGGCGCTCTGCGAGTTTGATGATTGTATCGACCCAACCGGGGGATATTTCGGCGGATTCTATTTTTTCTTCCCTGATTTTGTATATTGCAGTGAGCAGCGCGGTGTTGATTACTGTGGGGATCGTCAGTTTGTTTCTGATTGATGCTTGCATTTCCCGGTATTCCCGGTCGTTGATGTGTATTTTGATCAACGGGTTTTCAGGGTCGGCTTCGCAGATTACCGGCTCTTCTTTCGATCTTGGTCGATATTCAAAGATGCTGCCGATGTTCAGCGGTTTGGCGTTGACGTGGAACCGGTGGGTAACGTCCTGTGCCAGGGGTTCTCCCTCGTTCAGAATCGGTTTTGTGTTCCGGTAAAAGGGGTGGGCGGATACCGGGTCCAGGATGATTTGTTCCGCCGCGATCAGGTTTGGGTGGAGCTCGATGTTGTTCCTGATGTTTCCGTTCCGGATGACGCCGTTGATTATGGTGGTTCCCTTTTCCGCTTTCAGGTTTTCCTGATAGAGGGTGTCCGGGCAGTAGAGCATGGCAATGCACCGGGCTTTGTTTTCGGCCAGCAGTTTTTCCAGGGTTGTTTCCCTGATGTCGAAGGTGAGTTTGAAACGGAGTTCGTCCTGCTGGGTGTTTATGATTTCCAGGTAAGTATTGAATTCTCCGTTGGGGTAATGGTCGGATTCCGGGGTCAGGACGGGGTGGGTGAATCCCAGTTGGGGCAGACATCGCATTATTTGTTTCCTTTACTCTGTGCTGGCTGGAGGTAATACCTTTTTCCGGCGGCGGGTTCGGGCATTTTTATTTCCAGGGTGCTAGGTTTTTCGCTGTTCAGGGGAAGTCTGGTTATTTTCCCTTTTCGGATGCCGGTGGTTTTCCCGTTAAGCCAGGCGTCGGTAATTCTGACTTCTACCGAGCCCTGTTCGCCCAGGGCTTTCAGTTGGACATTGTTATAGGTCTCATGTCCGGCCGGGATTTCGATGGTCAGGCTATGGGTAGGGTGTTTGTCTCCGGGCCGGTATTTGGCCTGGCTTAATACCGGCTGTTTGACCGGCAGGGCTGGCTTGGGCGGGAGTTTTTCGTGCGGTGAATTGGGCTTGGGTTTTTTTCCTTCCGGATCGGGCGGTGCCGGTTTTGGCGGGTTGACGTTTCTGATGGCAGTGGGTCTCTGAACCGGCTGGCTGACTTCCAGGCCGCCGGCCCGGTAGGTGTTTGCCGCGGGGTTGTCCGGGTTAAAGGGCAACAATCCGGCGGCTTCTCCTGCGTTGATGGCTTCGTTGCCGGTGGGGGGTTCCGCATGCTTTTCGATTTGTTCCCTGATGTGCAGCCCCAGTCGGCGCAGGGCGGCGCCGGCCTGTTTCTCTCTTTCCGGATCCATGATGTGTTTGACGGAGAGTTCGTTATGGCTGGGGGATTCACAGTCGCGGATGAAGGTATGTTCCGGCGGGTCGGATTTGACGTGGACAATTGCAGTGAAGTCTTTCCAGTGGGGGGATGTGCGTATGTGGTTCTGGATCGGGCCCATGTTCTGTCGTATTCGGGTAATGATCATGCCGGCGTCGCGGGCCAAGGCGATTTCGTGAATGGATTTCGGTTCATCTTCGTGGATTTGCAGGTACAGGTTCACTGTGCCGATGCCGGGGATTTCGGCGCTGTTCACCGGTTCGGTCAGGACGGTCCGGATCAGGTATCGGTCTTTGGTATTGTCCAGTAGTTGGTCGGCCTGCTGCTGCAGGGTCAGGGCCGTGATGCTGCGGTTTTCGATACGAATTTCCAGTTTTCCCCAGGCAATGGCCGGGCCGAAGTTGACGATTGCCAGTCGGGCGAATTCTTCCTGCCAGCGGGGTTCGGGAATGAATCCGGGTATGAAGATCCGGGTTCCCGGTTCGGTCAGTTGGAACGCCGGGGGTATTTCCCCGTTTTTCAGGTCCTGAAATTCAGGATTTCCGAAGAATCCTTCGCTGGTTACCTTTTGGCCTTTGGGGTCAAGGTGTCCGCACAGTATGGCGCGGCCGATAAACCGGGTTTCCAGTTGTCCGTCAGTATGGACGGCGGTGCTGTAAAGCACGGTTCTGAGGCTGGTTACGGCGAAGGCGGCGGCCTTGCCCAGGCCGAAGGAGCCGACGGCGTGGGCTGATTCTTTCCGGCTTGCTCCGGAGCCCCGGGTAAGGTTTCTCCAGGGTGAGTTTTCCGAGCCGTCGTCTTCGGCGCCTTTGGTATTGGTATCGGATATTACCAGAGTAGAGATGCTCTTTTCGGAGAGCATCTTTTTTGCTTTCCGGAACATTGTCCAATACTGATTGTCGTTTTTGCTCCAGGCAGCCATGGCTGCCTGGAGGTGTTGGGTCAGTTGGGCTCCGTTGATGGAGTCGGGGTTCAGGTTTTCGATCCGGACGGTTACCCGGACGGTGGCGCCGGGTTGGGTCTGGGCGTCCAGGCTGTTCTGGATAGTTTCCCGGATCAGGGATGGTATGGGTTGGTTGGTGTAGTGTTCGATTCCCTTGTCCCGGGGGCCGATGATGCAGTTGGCGGTATTGGGTATGAACTGCCAGTCGGGTTTTGGCAATGGCATTGATCGCTCCGGTGTTTTTTTTGGTGACCTGGATTTATCGGTTGATGTTGAAGTTTCCTTTACGGATATTTCCGGGGATTTTCTCCTTATTGTTGCGTTTTTCGTTATATTTTCCTGGATTTATTCCGTAAAGTTTTGGGTTAAATAGCGTTCTATAATTGATACCAGCAGGGTTTCCGGTCAGCCTGAATTTGGTGTCTTGGTTGTGGATACGGCAGTTTCACTGGTTAACGCGATTGCGCTGGCGCTGGCGATTTTCGGGGGCGCGTTAAGCTCCATTTTCGTGGTCTGGTCGGGGATTCAGTGGATGTCGTCATCCGGCGATCCGAACCGGGTGGCGCAGGCGCGTGGCGGGCTGATTGCGGTAGGGGTGGGAATTGTGCTGGTGGGAGTGGCGATGCTGATCCCCCGGGTGATTTCCGATGTGATTATCGAGCCGGCGGGGGGCGTGCCGGTGGCGACGAGTCCCGGGGTGGACTGCGATCGGATGCTCAGGGATGCGCTGGTGGTTAATCTTCAGGCTAACAATGCAGGAAAGATGAACCGTCTGGTGGAAGCAGTGCAGAACCGTCAGGATGCCTGCGGGCCTGAATGGTGGAATCCGAAGGTTGTGAGTGGGGTTAATGGTGTTACCGGCTGTCCTGATGGTTCTGGGAGTAATGCTGAGATTGGCGGGTTCAAAGTTTCTGACGGGTTGAAAACCGCTGGTGCTGTTAGTCGGAATAGTACGCGGGCTGATAACAACATCCTGGTCTACTTTAATAAGGGCGGGTCGTCTGCTACGCCCACTCCGCCTTCGGACGGCAGCCATTGCTGGCTGTATGTCGATGGCATTGGCTGGTTTTCCGGTCCCTGATTCTTGAAAAACTGGTGAGGTGGTTATGGACATTATTACGGTGCTCGGCGCCAATGTGGGCCGTCTGGTCATGATTGTCGGCGGGGCGATCTCCGTCGCTTCTCTCTGCTACGGCGGCATTATGTGGATTACGGCTCAGGGCGAGCCCCAGAAAATTGCGCAGGCCCGCAGTTCGCTCATCGGCGTTCTGGTCGGTCTGATTATTATCGGGGTTGGGCCTTTCATCCCCGGGCTTATTTCGGATCAGGTTATTGAGCCGGCCGGCGGGGTGAGCATTGAGTCGGACGTAGGCCTGAATTGCGATGACGTGCTTCGGAGTCAGTTTGTCTTTCAGCGGGGCGCTTCTACTGCGGACAAGATGAATGTTGTAATTTCCCAAGTGCAGGCTCAAAGGTCGGAATGTGTCAGCGATGTTTGGGATCCTGAGGTTGTAGATGCCACTACAGGTAACGCTGTAGCTTGTTTTGGTGAAAACGAGTCGGGCGGTTATGTTGATAATACGGATGCCGATACTGCGGTTGGGCAGTCGGTAGTCCCCCGGGGTTTGAGATCGGGTAATGCTGCTGCAGGGGAAGTTAGGGCTGCATCCGGCAGAGATTCGGACAATAACGTCATTGTTTATTGGAATACGGTTGCAAACCGTCCTTCGGACAATGCCAAATGCTGGCTCTACATCTCCCGGTTGAACACTTGGGCGGAGAATTATTAGCTCTCATCTGAGGGGCGGTTAACGCCCCTCTTTGTGTCTGAGAAGTCAGGGAGGCAGGTATGGACATTATTACGGTGCTCGGTTCCAATGTGGGTCGCTTGGTCATGATCGTCGGCGGAGCGATCTCCGTCGCCTCCCTCTGTTATGGCGGGATTATGTGGATTACGGCTCAGGGCGAGCCTCAGAAAATTGCGCAGGCCCGCAGTTCGCTTATCGGCGTGCTGGTCGGGCTGATTATTATCGGAGTCGGTCCTTTCATCCCCGGGCTTATTTCGGATCAGGTCATTGAGCCGGCCGGCGGGGTGAGCATTGAGTCGGACGTAGGTCTGAATTGCGATGACGTGCTTCGGAGTCAGTTTGTATTTCAGCGGGGCGCTTCTACTGCGGACAAGATGAATACGGTGATCAGCCAGATTCAGGCGCAGCGGTCTGAGTGCGTCAGCGATGTCTGGAATCCTTCGGTTACTGACATTCCTGATAGTTCTCCTGCTGCTAAGCCTGATACTTGTTTTGGGTATAGGGCAGTTCGTGGCTATGTTAGAGATAGGCGTGCTACTTTTGAGGTCGGGGAGTCGGTAGTTCCCCGGGGTTTGCGAGAGGGTAATGTTGCTGCAGGGGCAGTCAGGGCTGCATCCGGCAGAGATTCGGACAATAACATCATTGTCTATTGGGATCCTGCTGATGGTCGTCCTTCCGACAATGCCAAATGCTGGCTCTACGTCTCCCGGCTGAACTCCTGGTCGGAGAATTACTGAGTATTTCGTCCTGCTGGCCGGCCTCGGCTGTTCTGCCGTCCTCCCGGGCATCCCGGCCGGCCAGCATCTTGCTTGGTCATTCGTTAAGGAGGGGTAAGAAGTTGTCCAGGATCGTCAATATCTTTTTGGGCGTTCTGATAATCGGCGCTTGCGCCTTTTTGATCCTCGCTATTTTGACTAACCGGTTCTGGGGATAAAGTTCTCCGGCTTTTCTCTTTCAGGCCGATTTTCGGATCCGCCATATTACCCACAGCGGAAGTGTGATTCACGCGGCGGCGGTTGCGGCTGTTTTCATTTGTTACGGGCTGCTCCGGAGCAGTTCCGCCAGATATATTCCGGCCAGTACCGCCGGCAGAATTGCAATCAATACCAGGAAAAAGGCGGCTACCCAGGCCGCCTGCTGTAGTCTTTCCTTCCTGCTCGTATTGTCTCCCTTGCTGAAGTTGTAGGTTCCCCAGAACATCAGCGCGATGAAGGCCGCGCCCAGTCCCAGGTAGATGAACATGTCCATCGGCGTTTTTCCGTCTTTCCCGGGTCGAGGTTCGGCAGTGTATGTCCGGTCAGGAGGATTTCCTGATATGCCTGATGACCAGTAAGGGAATGATAACCCCTGTGGCGATGGGGACCAGAGCAATGATTGTCAGGTATTGAGGATTCCACTGGATCAGTTCAGCGAAATGCTTTAGGCGGTAGATAATCGGTATTGGCAACAGGATCGCGGCGAAAAATCCGGCCGTCCAGGTTGCCCTTTCTATTCGATTCTTTTTCGTGTTTGTGCCGTTGTTGGTAACTGTATAGACTCCCACGAAGATCAGGGAGATGGATGTTGCGGCTAGTCCGGCGAGCGCGAGGGTTTGCAGCATGGGTGTCCCCTTTTTTGTTTCTGAGTATATCCTGTTTGGGGCAAGTTCGGTTATTGTTGCTTTGGGTTCAGTATTTGCGCCGGCAGCATTTGCGGCGGCGCTCCGATTTTCCGGATCAGATACGGGCCTCTTCCGAAACGTCTGGCTGCTTCATCCCCGGCAGATTCGAAAGACTCGAAGGTTCCGACGAATTCGTCTTTGTAAATTACAACCCATTCCCCGTCGTGGTTTCTCTCCAGATCGGCGCGCATCGATTCGTAACGGGCGATTTCCGTTGTTAATACTTTCATCGGTAGCAGTTCCTTTCCTCCGCGCTGCGGTGGCTATCGCGCCTGGGCTTTAAGCTGATCCGCCAGGTCATCGTAGTTCCGCCAGTTGATGACCCGGTTGTTGATTACCAGCGTCGGCGTTCCCTGGACTCCCAGTTTCTCTCCCAGCCCGTAATCCTCAAGCACTTTTCCCCGATATTGCTCCGTGCTCAGGCATTGGCTGAAACCGGTCGGTTCCAGTCCTGTCGCTGCAGCTGCCCCATTCAGGGTCGGGATGTTCAGCGGTTGTCGGTCCCTGGTCCGCTCAAACAGCAGGTCGTGATATAGGTCGAACTTCCCCTTTTCCCGGGCGCATTCCGATGCCAGGGCGGCTCCGTAGGAGTTTGGTCCCAATACCGGGAAATGCCGGTATTCATATTTAATCAGGCCGGTATCGATGAAGTCCCGTTTGATCCGGGGCAGCGCCGACTCGGCAAAGTTGGCGCAGTGAGGACATTGAAAGTCGCCGAACTCAATGAGCAGGGGTGGTTCGGTATTTCCGGTTCCTGCCTGGGCCGGTTCCACGTTGCTGCGCGCCGTAACGGCGGGTTCCATGTTTCCCGTTGTTGATATGGCCTGCCGGTTAGAGCAGGCCATTGCCAGGATGAGCAGGAGCATTGCCAAGATCGTAATCGGGATCTTTTTCATCGTTCAGTACAGGTCCAGTTCGTATTCAATGGTCGGCGGCTTCCGCTTTTCCATCAGTTGGTTATAGTAGTTGATCGGACGTTCCTGCTCCGCCATCGCTCTCAGGTTCTCCAGCGGATGTCTGTCCAGGTCCGGCGTCGGGCCGGGAATCAGCGCGAAGAGTTCATCGTTGTCCGTCATTTCCATAACCGTCATCTCATCGTTCGGGTTGGACTGGCAGTCGGGCGGGATCGGTATCGATTCCCTTCGGCATTCCGGCGGCATCGCCTCAATTTTCCGGAAGTAATCGTCCCGGGAAATCTGTCTGAGCCATACTCCGGGATAACCCGGTTCTGATACGTTGTGCCATTCGGCGTAGTAGTGGTCTCCCGCGTTGATCCAGGTAAATCCCGGGATGTCCGGTTGGTCTTTGGTGATCATCGGTTCCTGGAGGTCGGACCGGTTCTCCAGAATTCTGGTGGGATGGCGCTGGATCAGGAACATCGTCAGGTCCAGTTTCTCCGGGGTGTCCGCGTCCGGGCGACCCAGCGGCACCGAAAACTGGATGTAGCCGTGCCGGTCGGCGTTTACCGCATGAATGATAAAGCCCGGACTGTCCGGAGTTTCCCCCGGGTAGGGTTCTACGTAGTCCCTTTCCGGGAAGAATACCTGGTTGCGGGACTGCTCAAAGTCCTGTCTGGTGCCCGGGTAAACGGTTATCCGGTAACTGCCCAGTTGGGCAGTGGCGTAATTGTCTTCAACGGTCCAGCCGTTGATAACCAGGGGGTCGTCCGGGTTTAATTCCCGGAAGAGCGGGCTGTCCGGGTCGAAGAAAATCCGTCCCTCTTCGTCCCGGAAATAGATCAGGCTGCCGGGGGTTGAGTAGATGTCTTCCGATTCGTCTTCGTTTTCGTTCATGGGTTCCATCGGTTGATTCCTCTTTTTTCAGGTTGAGTTCCGGGCGGATTCCTCCCGGCCTTCGGCCAACCGCTGGAGTATGGTGGTCATCGTTGCCTGGATGATGATGTTGGCCTGCCGCAGGAAGGCCACGGTAATCATAGCATGTTCTTCCCTGGTCATGAACTCGTAGTCGCTGCCCATCAGGAAGTGTTTGTAATTCTCGTTCAGTTCGTTGATCGGAGTATGGAGAATGTTCTCGAAGTTGAATTCGTAAGGAAAGGCATTAGCCAGGTAGATCAGATCTTCTTTGATCCGGGCGATTTCGGTGGAATCGCTGTGGTGGCACAGCAGGTTGGCCGGGCCGGCTTGCGGCATTCGCTCCGGCAGGTTGCACTGGCATTCCAGGGGTGATTGCTCTTCGCTGCTCATCGCAATTATCGCTCCTTTGCTCGGTCGGTTAAATATACCGGCATCGGGTCTGAATTATTTTTCGCTTCAAGTGTTGAGTTTATACCCTTTTCACTTGTTAGGCTGAAGGGGCAAGTTCAGCGGTGGTAGAGGTTCTTTGCTATGTATGGTCGTATTATCCCAGCGTTGCTTTTGCTGGTATTGCTGTTGTCTCTGCCCGGTTGCCTTGGTGGAGGCGGCGACACGCTGCCTGATGGGGAGCCGGAACCGGAGCTTGAGTTGATTTCCTTTGATGATGTGTCGACGGCAGTATTGCCGGCGGAGCCGGTTCCCGCGCCGACGGCAATGGCTACGGCGGAGCCGGTTCCCGTCCTTGAACCGACGCTGACGCCGGTCGTTTCCACCCAGGTTCCGACGGCTGCGCCGGATAATGCCGGGATTTTTATTACTCCATTGGATGACTCCGGCTTTTCCGTTTCCGATTTGCCGGATTCCTTTCCCACGGCTTTGCCGGAGGTAGCCGCGCCCAGGCTTTGGCCGGGGGCGCCGGGCGGTGGTCATGTTGACACTGATGCCTTCGATTTCGCCTTCTGGTCCCATTATGGGGTTAATCCGCCGGTCTCGGTCGAGTCGGACCGAATTTCCCGGTTCGGTTTTGACGTTGATACCCGCTCTTACGATCTGGTATTGCGGTGGATTAGCGAGGGTGTTATCACGGATCCGGGGGAAATCCGGGCCGAGGAGATCATCAACGGAGTGGACTACCGGTATTCCGGGCCGATGCGGCGGACCGGGGCGGCCGGGGAGCCGGCCTTTGCCGTGCATATTCACGCCAGCCCCGCGCCGGCCTTTTTTGACGGCGCTTACCTGGTTCGGGTCGGGATTCAGGGGGACAGGTTGCCAGTACCCGGGCATGCGCCACTGAGTCTGATTCTGGTGGTGGACGGGTCCGGTTCTATGGTTTCCGGCGGCAGTATTGATCTGTTGTCCCGGAGCATTGATGAGCTGGTGGAACTGCTCAATCCCGAGGATCGGCTGGGGCTGGTGTTCTATGGAGAATTGCCCCGGGTGGTGGTTTATCCGGGGGATTCCTTTGATGCGGAGAGTATCAGGCAGCTGCTGGGGTCGCTGATTGGCAGCGGCAGCGGGTATGCGGAGGATGGTTTGGAACTGGCTTATGCGCTGGCTGAAGGGGAGGCGATGCCGGGTCGGGATGTGCGGGTGGTCCTTTTCTCCGATGGAGTCGGCAATCTGGGCCCGCTGGGCTCAGCCCGGTCGGCGGAGTTGGTGTCCGGCAGTGAAGCGCGGGATGGAATAGTCTTTTCCGGGGTTACTCTGGGGGATCCCCGGACGCATGACCGACGGCTGGCGGCTTTGGTAAGCAGCGGTTCCGGCTACTGGTATCGGGTGGGTTCGGTACGGGGAATGCGGCGGTCTTTTGAGGAGCAGGTTTCCTGGACTTCCCGGACTCTTGCGGAGGATGTCTCCGTCAGCGTGGAGTTTGTTGCCGGCGCGGTGCGCAGCTACCGGCTGGTCGGCTTTGAGAGTCGGTTTAATGACCGGGGGGAGGTCGTGGATGAGCCTTTGGCGATGGATTTTGCCGGCTATGGTCATTCGGTTACGGCGATTTATGAGGTTCATCTGGCGCGCAGTCCGGTGGGGACTTTGGTCTGGGCCAGTGTGGGTTACCGGGAAGTCGGCAGTGGGGAGAGTCGGGTGGTTACTGCCAAGTTGAAGGGGTCGGATATTGCGTCCGAGTTTTCGGTTGCGCCTTTGGATTTCCGGCTGGCGGTGCTGGCTGCCGGGGTGGGGGAGAAACTGCAGGGAAGTTACTGGCGCGAGTTTGTCAGTTATGAGGAACTGCTTACGGGGCTGATGGAGGTGCGGCTGGTGGGCTTGGCGGATGAGCGGCTGCTGCGGATTGCGCAGTGGCTGGTTGATCGGGAGCCGGATTAGGGATTATGTAAAGGTTGATTCCCGATCATTCCATTGTTCCTGATCTGGTACAGGGAGCGCCGTTGGGGAATTCAGGCCCCATAGTGCCGGCATAAGCGCGGAAAAACCGCTCAATCCGCTCCTCATCTACCCCTTGCATGGTATCAAGGACGCCCCAGGCGGAAAGGGCGACGGTTCCTTCGGGTATCTTGTCATAATACCGGGTAATCGCCCAGGCCGGCGCCAGATCAAAGTCGTCCAGGAACTGCTCTAGGCGGTCCAGTTCGGCGCCGGAGGCCAGGTTATAGCTGATTACAATGTTGCCGTGTTCCAGGTTATGGACTATGCGCTCGTCGGGCAATCCATCGGCGTAGAAGCCGCATCTGGCCCACCAGTCCCAATGGTCGCCGGAGGTAGGCGGAATGGTGTTGTAGTTGACGTTATTCCCCTCGGGAACGCGGTTTCGGGTAGGCATAATATCCTGCTTTTCGCCGATGCCTTCCACGTATTCCTTACTGCTGCCGGCCTGCCCTGACTGGCTGGGAAACAAGCCGACAATGCCGCCGGCTACGAATCCGCCGATTACTAAAATTGTGTAGCCAATAATGACTCCGATGATGATGATGATCAGCTTGTTCAGGTTCACTTTTGAATTGTCCGTCGGGTGAGGTTCCGGTTTATCTGCCGTAAAGCTGGTCGCGGAGTGAGTCAATCCGGTCGTTGATGTGGTTTCTGTGTTGGTAAATGGACTCGCGCAGGTGATCCCGGGTACGGCTGATCATTTGGGTCATTTGGTTAAAGTTCTCCCGGGTCCGTTCGTTCTGGGATTTGAGCGCCAGTTCCAGCCGGTCGAGGCGGCCGACAAGGGTAGTGTTTTCCAGTTTGAGGTTGTGGATGTCCTTTCTGGCCTGGGCCAGTTCGGCCAGGGCGGCGGCCAGGGTTTTCTGAACGACGGTTTCCTGGCTGGATGTTTCGTCCTGGGGCCGGGGCGATTCAGCGTTCTGGTCGGTCATGGGAGTGTTGCCTCCCGGTTCGGAGTTTTCGCCGGCTGTTTTCACAGCGCGGGCAGGAATTGCGCGCCGATGATGGCGATAATCAGGGCAATGAAGCCGCCGATCAATATCCGGTTGAGTTGATGCTGCTGGTTTTCTGTGTTCAGCAGTTTGGGCTGAATGTCGTCTATCCGCTTGTTAACGGCATCGAACCTGGCTTCAAATAGCTCAGTTTGGCTGTTAATCTTCTGGTCAAGATGAGCTGTGTTGGCGTCAATTTTCCGGTGGAGTTCGGATACACTGTTGTCAATTTTCTGGTCAAGTTGGGCTGTGTTGGCGTCAATCTTGTGGTGGAGCAGAGCCGTATTGTGGTCGATTTTGTCGTTTATCCGGGACAGCTCGTTCTTGATCTCGATCAGGATGATCTGAACCGGGTTAACCGATTGTTCCCTATTGCTTTCCGGCTCAGTCTGTGGCTCTTCGTTGGTTGGTTCCTCAATTCTCTCAGTGGTCATAGCAGCGTCTCCTGACATATCCGGGTTGGAGTTTTAGTGAATGTTCCGTTTACCGTATGTTCGCGCTGTAGGCGCTGTCAATACATTCCGGTTCAGCCGTCGTCGTCGTGATCCGGCGCAGCTGGTAGTTCAGGGTCAGTTGTATCGGCTCCGCTCCGTCCCGCTTCTGCCACGCCTGCAGCCAGCGGGACAACGGCGGCGCATGCTGATAGGTAAGCCTTTTGCCCTTTTCTCCCCGGATCCCGGTAGTTTTGACTCCCGTTACTTCCGGCTGATTCAGCAGTCCGTAGTGGGTTAGCGCCGCCGCCAGGGGGTTGCTCCGTTCCTGCCGGCTCCGGCGGAGAATCTCCGGGGTGATGGTGAAGGTTATCCGGTTTGCAGTCATTTTCCTTTTCGCTACGGCGTCAGCAGGCTTATGTCCCGGAAAATCAGGTAAATGGCCGTTATTCCCAGCGTCATCATGCCAGCCAGTTCAATTCCGTTTTCCACCCGGCGGCTCAGCATCTTTCCGCCCCGTATCGATTGAATGGTGTCTTTCACCATCCGGTATCCGTCCAGTGGGGGGAATGGTATCGCGTTGACCACTGCTGCGCTCAGGTTGATCGTTGCCAGAATCAGCAGCCATACGCTCAGTCCCATCTGCTGCACGTATTGGCCGGTCTGGTAGGAGGCCAGTACCGGCCCGCTGAAGATCGGTTCCTGCTGCGGTTCGTTCCGGCGCTCTTCGGTGAAGATTCTGGCCGTGGTTTTGACGTAGCTCACGCTCAGGCTTTTGATCCGGGCCAGTATGTTTCCGGAGGTTTGTCGTCCGTAGTTCGACGGGGTCGGCGTCAGGGTGATGCCGATCAGACCGGTCGCGGCGTCGGGAATTACGGCTGCTCGCTGCCGTTCCCCGGTTTCTTCTACCAGGGTCAGATATACCGGATTGCCGTTGTTGAGTGCCTGGTTGGTTATTTCCCGCAGTTCCATTTGAGTCGGAAACATTTTGTAGTTAGCCTGGATGATCTGGGAACCGACCGGGATGTTGGCCCGGTCTGCCGGACTGCCCGGATTTATGTCCGTTACCGTCAGCAGGTGTTCCGGAGTTTGGACCGGGAAGAAGGCGACTGCCAGCAGCGCCAGGATGAACAGCACTATGTTCGCCGTTATCCCTGCGAGGTAAATCGCCATCTTGGTCAGCCAGGGGGCGTTGTTGATCGCATTGTCAATTTTCCCCTGGGGGTCTTCCGGCGCGATGACGCCGGCCATTAACGGAATCAGCTTCAATTTCCAGGCCATGTCGGCCAGCTGCATCCGGTCCTCCGTAATCCGGGTGATCTTGCCGGTAAGCTGCATGTGGGATTCATTGAACCCCCTGACTTCGGCCCATTCTTCTTTGGGCAGCGGTATTTTGTTGCTACAGGGAATAATTGCTCGTGCATGGTATTGCGCGTCGGATTCGGTGGCCGGTTCGATATAGACGGAAATGATGTCGCCCGGCTGGGGTGGCGGAGTGCGCCGGTTTAACCGGACCGTTTCCCGGTTGATTGAGCAGACGGTTCGGCCAGTGTAACGCCGTAGGAGGGTAGGACCGATGCCGACCTGAAAACCGGAGGTTTTTACCCGGTAGAACTTCGCGGTAAGTAGATGTCCCAGTTCATGGACTGTCAGGGCAATTATGATGATCGGGATTAAACTGAGGGAATACATCAACATGGTCATTGCAATCTCTCCGTTGGCCGGTTCGGGATCGGGAGTTAATTGGGGGGGGGGGGGGCGCGGTATCAGACCCTGTTCCGCCGGTCAGGAAGTGTTGTCTTCCGTATCGGCCGGCTCCGGGCAGTTGTCGATGGTTTCCAGGTCGATGGTGGCGTCTTCCTGCCCAATCAGTTTTACCCGGAAGGGCGGCTGGGGCGGCAGGTCGGGGTTGCCCATGCTTTCCGCCTTCCAGCTGCGGGCGTTGCAGGCGTTCCCGTGGTTGTTCAGGGTCAGAATCAACGGCCAGCGGTAGCCCCGGAGTTGGACTGATTCCAGTTCCGGCAGCTGGGCGAAGAGGTGGGTTGGTATTTCCGGGTCCGGCTGATCGGGTTCGCTCTTTCGGAACAGGTAAACGTTTTTTATTCGGGGAGTCCGCTCCAGCGCTTTCGGGTCGATCTGCTGCAGGTAGTTCAACTGCAGGGTTTCCAATGCCGGCAGGCCTTCCAGGGTGTTATTTTCCACAATCAGGCCGGACCAGTTGTCCTGCGCGGTAACCCTGAGGGTTTGGAGTTTGTCCAGTCCCAGAAAGGATCCGGTCGGAATCAGCAGATATTCCTGCCGGTCATAGGTGGGTTCCCGGGTCAGGTTGGTTTTCAGGTCCAGTCGGGTCAGGTTGGGCAGGTTGACCAGACTGCCCGGCTGGATCGGCTGCTGCAGGGCATGCACCGAGAGGTATTCCAGATTCAGCATGCCGTCAAAATGATGGCTTGCCAGGAAGCTGCGGCGGACGCTCAGCTGCCGGATGCGGGCCAGGTCCGGGTAGCTGATAGATTGGCAGGCCAGGGGCGATTTGGCGTCTTCCGGTTCCAGCGCTTTGCAGGCCCAGGTTTGGATCCGGGTTTCCTGTCCCGGTGGAATGGGCGGAGTCGGAAAGGGCGTAGCCGTCGCCGTCGGTTCCGGCGTCGGCGTATCCGGGATTGGCGTTGCCGTCGGTTCTTCGGTAGGCATTGCATTGGCGCCGGTATCTTCCGACGGATCCGGTTCGGCCAGTTGTTCCATCAGTTCCAGCTGAGCCTGGACTTCCTGTTCCACGCGGGCCTGGATGTCGGCTTCCATTGTGGGGTCGGGCGTGGGAGTGTTGAGCGCAGCGGCGGGATCCGGCGGCGGCGTGCCGCTGCCGCAGCTGAGCGTTATTCCGAGCAGTAGGGCGGTTAATGCGGTCGGCAGGAGCCGGCGGATTCTGCTGGGCTGTTTCAATGTTCAGAACTGGATGTCTTCGATCCGGGTGCGTCTTACCTTGGGAATCAACTCGTCAAGCTTGGGAATCTGATTCATGTCCATCAGGACCATCATCTCCCGGCGCTTTTTCTGGATCAGCGTTTCCTCCCCGGTCCGCCGGGGTCTTGGGTCGGTCCGGTAGATTTCGTCGATGGACATTTCCCTGACCTTGGGCGTCTTTTGCAACTCTTTCAGGAACGTTTCCAGGTTTTCCAGTTTCTCGTTCATGGTCAGTTCCCGCTCGGCGTTGCTGGGCAGCTTCACAGGGCGCATGGCCCAGGGGGTTGATTCCTTGATCCAGTCGGGAATGTCTTCGTAAGGGGGGAATACCCCGATGAAGATATAGTGATTCAGATCCCGGACGGCGCAGTATTTCTCCCGCGCGTCCCGCTGAATGATCTCCGAGTCCTCGTCGATCGCGTAGATTTCCGCCAGGGTCATGTCTCTCAGTGTCGGGTTTTGCCGCATTTCCAGCATGAATTCCCGGAGATGCTTGAACTGTGCTTTCGGGCTGCGGTCCGTTACCAGCATCCGGAAACTTCCGGGATCCGGTTCCCCTGCGTTGCCGCTGATGCGCTGCAGGTGTTCTTCCTGATCTTCGTGGGGATAGGCGGTGGTCTGCGCCAAGTTGAGGATCAGGGTGATCGAGCATTGCATTGTCTCCAGATGGCAGATGATCCGATCCTGGAGTTCCGTCGGGCGGTTTTCGGCCGTTCTGGCTTGGTCCAGTGTTAGTTGCCGCTGGAGATCTGCCAGGCTCCGCTGGCTGATGTTGATCGCTTGGGGGTTGTTCCGGCGGTCCAGGATGAGCAGTTTCTTGAGGTCGTTCAGCGTCGGCCTGAGCCAGGCGTATTCGTTCCGGTTCCGGTCGATAATCAGCCGGGTCAGCGCCTGACGCTGCTGGTCGATCTTGTAAAGCTCGGCGCGGATCAGCTGGTCCATGTCGTTGTCCTTGATCCGGCTTAATCGAATCATTATTGGTTCTCCTCCTTTTGGTCAGGGTATCAAAGATATTAGCAGGTAATTTTTCCTTTGGGGTCAAGGTATAAAAGATTGTGTTGGAAACTTTGTTAGGGTTTTAACGGCAGGAGGCCGCTGGATGTTCAAGAAATCCCTGGTATCGCTGTTGTTGTTTTGTCTTTTCCTGTTCGGTGCCGTCGGCTGCAGTTCGATCGGGCTGGGAGGCGGCAATGGAGAGATCGGGTTGATTGAGTTCGAACCGGATCCGCCTACGCCGGTTCCGGAGGAAGTCGTCGGGCTGGCCTTGAGTATGAACCCCGACGTAATGCAGTTTGTCAGCACAATCTACGAATTGCAGCTGCTGTATGAGTCGGTGGACCGGATGAACCGGGATCTGGTTAACCTGGTCGGCTCGGGAGAGGGCGACGATTACGGTCTGGAATGGGTTATTGAAGTCCACGAAGTTACCCAGGATGCGGAAACCCTTTACCGGCGGGTTGCCGCTTTCCGGCTCCCGGAAAATCTCCGGTCCGAGTATGACAATACTTTTATCGATCTGCTGCAGGTAATCCAGCTGAGCAGCGTCGGTTCGGACCGTATCCTGTCGGCGGCTATATTGATTGGTCCTTCGGGGCGTTCCATGCGCAACCTGCAGGGGGCGGAACTGGAGCGGTTTGAACGGCTCAGGCGGGAATCCCGTCTCTATCTTAATGAAGCCCAGTCCGCCTCCGATGCGGTCGGTTCGTCCCTGGAGTCGGTGGTTGGGCAGATGAGCTTGCGATGAAAAACCTGCTCAAAGGTGTCGGGTTTAAGCGGCGGGTCCTCAGCGGCGCTGCCGGATTGCTCCTGGTCGGTGTTGTTATCGGGGTGATCTGGTTTCTTTTTCTCCGGGGCGGCCCGGGGGACGGTTCTGATCTGGCCGGGGCGCCCCCGGTTGATCCCCAGGCTGAAGTGGCGCAGCGGGTGGAAGCGACGCTGACCGCCCTGCAGCCTACGCCCACTGACGTTCCTACTCCCGATATTCCGGCTACTTTAATTTCCGAGCGGGATGAGGCCCAGCGCAGTCAGCCGCTGGTTTTTGAGCGGAATCCACTGGAGGAGGAGTACGGTAATCGAAACCCCTACCTGGCTCCGGCGGACCTGGAAGCGCTGGAGGAGGCTGGCCCCCGGATGTGGACCTATATCCGGATCTGGCTGGAACTGGAGGAAATCGCTGCTGTCTCTACTTTGGATTGGTCGGAGGATCTGGTCAGCAATCGGCTGGCGATTATGGTCGCCTTCCGGGAGCGGGCCGGTTCCCGCTCCGGCAATTACGGAGATGTTGATCCGGTGGTTCAGGAGTACCTGGATCAGGTGGAGCAGGGGTTTGCCGAACTTAGGGATGCCATGGCCCTGCTGGCGGAGTTGGAAACCAGGTATGAGGAGGCCCGTCGGGAACTTGGCGGGGATGAGGAAGGGGTGGTCGTCGATCCGCTGCAGGTGCGGGAACTGATGATTAACGACCTGGACCGGGCTTCCCGGCAGATTATTGAGCATACCCGGGTTTATGAGGGAATAATGGCGAGCTACGGCTGTTCCATCTGCGGGGAACTCTTCCGGAGTCGGGCGCCATGATGCGCCGGGTCTGGCAGGGTGAACCGGTTCGGCCGGCAAAGGATATTCTGGATGATGAACGCAGGCGTCGGGCGGCCCGCAACCGGTTCCGCTGGTACTGGCCGGTCAGCTGGTTCCGGGGTCGCCGGGGCCTTTTTGTCGCGCTCGGCCTCTTTGTCGGTATCGGGATTTACCTCGCGCTGGACGGTTCCTTTGCCGGACGCTGGTTGCCGGGTTCGACCCCGGAAGTTCCGGTTGCGGGGGCGGATGTTCCCCTGGAGTTGGTGCCGGGTCGGAATCTGACCGCGGTGGAGTATGTCCGGGCCAGCCGGTTCGGCCGGCCGATGGGAATGGGCGCCGGCGGACTGCCCGTTATCGAAGTAAAAGGAACTTCCCAAATCCGGGAAATGACGCCGGTGGAAATGGCTTTTGACAGCCCTGAGTACGCCGAATGGTCCGGGTTCCGGGACGTAATGTGGCGGCCCGGCCCCCAGGGGTTGGGGCTATGGTGGCCGGATCAGACGGAGCGGACCGCGGTTCAGCCGGATGTCGGTTTCACCCGGGTTCGCTGGGCTGACAAGCAGAGTCGGGAATTGAACTACGCTCTTTCCGCATTGAGTTATTCCCTGGACGTTCTGGCCCAGGTCGATTTCGACCCTTGGCGGCCCGGAGTAGGGGAGCGGGCCCTTTACCCGCTGGCCGGTTTTTCGGAGCGGTATCCCCTGGTCAGGTACCGGCAATGGGCGCTGATTCCCGGGGAGTGGGTCTGCGACGTTGAACTGGACGCGGCAATGAACGAGGGAATTACCCTGGGATGTCCGGGCGTTCCGGTATCGGATTTGCTCAGTGATTCCTGGCGGCAGGTGGGAACGGTCTATGACCGGATACGGCGCATTGGGCTTGTTCTGGCGCTGCTTGACGGGATGAACAGCCGGGAACGGGATGAGTCTGGGCTGGAGCAGGAAGTCGTCTTCCGGCTGGAGGATCTGCTGCCGGAAGTCCGGAAGCTGGATGCCGCAGTGGAACGGTTGTCGGTGGAGTCCCGGCGGCAGGGCAATCCGATCGATACCCGTTTTGATTGGTAAATCCGGGGGGGTGAAGATGATTCTTGCCGGAGGCCGCTTCAGGGCGGCTTTTCTTTTATGGCCGGGGGTTTCCCTGCTGCTGTTTTCGGCCGCCGGCTGCGGCGCTGTGCTGGACTATTTTAACCTGGGTTCCAATGCGCCGCCTGGGCCGGCTCCCCGGCGGCCGGCGGTTACGGTTCCGCCGGAAACTCCCGTATTTTCTCTGGTGGACGAATTCGGCCCCGGTTCCGGAGGCAATTCGGTGCTGGCGCTGGCCGAGCGGGAGGAGTTGCAGCGGCTCAGGGCGGAGCACGCCGCGCTGATTGATTCCATTCCCACTAGGGTTCCCGAATCGGTCGATTCTCCGGATGACGGAGTGGTGGTTGAAGGCTCGGCGGAAGTGGCGGAAGTGGATGCCAGGGCGGATGCCGTCGTGGCCCGGGTGCTGGCGCATCCTGACGGCATCCCCTTGCCGGACGCAGTAGGGGAGAACTGGTTTGATCCCGACGCCGGAATTGATTTTTTCCGGGCCAGCGGCGGGGACTGGACCGAGCGTTCCGTACGGCGGAATCACACTCACCGGGGATTATTCTACTATGAGGATTACCCTGACGGGGTGCCTCATTTTGCCGATGAGAGCATTTACCCCCAGCTCAGCCGGGAACTGGCTTTTGCCGGCGCCCGGGTATTGCCCCTGCTGGGCGATCCGGCGCCGGAGATGATTGAGGAATTGACCGGAAGGCTGGGCTGGGAATTGCGGGATGCTCCGGGGCCGGTGATTAACCTGTGGAGCCGTATCCGCCGAAGTTCCGGCGGAGAACTGCAGGTTTATGTGATTGCCGGAGTGATGGAACTGCAAGTGGTTTCGCTGGGAGACCGTTACCCCGGCGGTGAGGAGATTGAGTATCTGCTGCCCGGGCCGTGGATTGGCCCGGTCGTGGTGGAACGCGTGGATTAGTGATTTGCCTGGTTCAGGTCGTCGAATAATCGCTTTGTTCTTTCCTGTCCCTCCGGGGATTTATCATGCCGTACCAGTACCAGGATCAGGTCGTCGTTTTTCAGGTCCCCGCTGCCGGATTCGATGGTTTGTCGCACCGATTCCATTTGGTTATGTCCGGTGAGCAGGAACAGTTCGGTGGTTGGGTTGAAGCGGAGTATACCCATATCCATGGTATTGGGGGGGGGGGGGGAATATCTGGTCCGGTTCATCTATTTCCAGGGAAATGAATCCCGGGTTTTCCCCGGCGACGGCCACAATCAGGGGACTCAGGAATCGCTCGTCCTGCCGGAGATATTGGACCATTGATTCGATCCGTTCCCGGTCGGGTTCCGGCTGGAGTTCGCCCAGGGGTCTGAGGGTTTTCACTGCCTGCCCGGCTTTCATCGTGGTCAGGTAGTATTCGAGGTCTCCGAAACTGCCTTTGATTGCGGTGGTGAGGGTAATTCCGGTCATTCGGTTTCTCCTGTCGGTTTTTTCGGGCGAGGGTATTTGATGGCTGGCAGGGTGCAGGTCATACGGGATTTCCGGGATGTGCATTTCCTGGGGTTGGACCTGATTGTGGTCGTGGTTCTGACTTCGCTTTTTGCCGCGTGGCTGTAGTTTTCCGATAGTGGTTCATCCGTGTTGATCGAGACGATCGGCTTACGTAAAGGAGCTTGCTACGGGACGCTTGCGGCAGTCAGCGGAGTTATGGCCGGTTTCACAATGATTGTAACCGTATTGGTATAACTTCACCGGTTAGGAGGGAGTTGGACATTACGAAGCGGCAGCAGGTTCTGACGGCGTTAGCTGGGGGCGTGGCGGTGCTGATTGTGGTATTCCCGGTGGGGCTGGTGTTCAGTCATCTGTTGGAGCGTTGGTTTTGGGCGCGGTTCTATCAGCGGGGGTAGTTATGGACTTCATATGTTCCGAGGGTGCAGCGCGGACTTGCCGGTGTGCAGCGGTGGCTTGCCTGGAGTGTCGGCTGTGCGCCGAGGTGCGCTGGTTGGTGCAGGCGCATAAGCTGGCGCAGGCTGTGGTGCGATTTCCCGACCGGCCTGATACCTTTTCCGATTTTTACCGGCCTTATTTTGCCTCTGGCGCAGGCGTCGGCGCGGAAAAATGCCCGGCGCTGGCCGGGTTCCTGGTGGAAGTGGCCGGTGGGGTTGGTATCCCGCTGGCCAGCAGGCCGGGCAAATCCGGCGCTCTCCGGATTCCTCTTTTCACGCGCCTTCAGAGTTGCCGATGTCGGGATTCCGATGTCGGCGGTGTCCACCAGGGGGGGTACATGGGGGTGCGAAATCCCTATTCGATGGGCGGCTTGAGATGAACAAAAAACGGCCTTTTTACCAGGTGGGGTTACATGGGGGTACGAAAATTGTATGCAAAGGGCGGCTTAATTCGTCATTTTGCCTGAGGGCAGTAAAAGTTGTTCCGGCGTATTGCGCTTACACGGCAATCGGCGGCTGAAGTTGACCAATCGGCATTTTCAGGGGGGTCGTAGGGGGGTCCTTGTATAAGAGAATGAACCGGAATACAGCGTGATAGGCGGCTCAAAATGACTTCCCGGTTTTCCGGGGGTTCCGGTCTCCGGTCAGGGGTTGTCGGCAGTGGCCGGGGTTTCCCGGTGGGGGGGTTAGAAGGCGCCGTCTGGGGGATCTGAGTTGTCCATTATTTCGTTCCATTGTCCCTGTACAAGGTCTGCGGTTTCCGCCAGGAGTTCCCGGAGCATTTGGTGATATTTGGGTCTGGTGGACAGCAGGATTTGGGCGTTTCTCCGGGTTTCCGGGGTGGAACCGGAAATGCTGTCCAGCATAACGCAGGCCGCTTCTGCCATTACTCCGGCCCAATGGCCGTAGTAAGGCAATGGTTCATCCTGGTATATGGCTGCCAGCAAGTCCTGTCCGGTCATATATGGCCCCCCCTGGGGGTGAAAGATTCGGGTTGCGCGGTTTATGGTGTCGGGTCTGGCAGGTTGTCCAGTCAATGCCCGATAGCGCGGCGGATGGCTTCCGGTTTAGAAATGCCTTGGGCTGCCGCCTGTTTTTCCAGGTCGGCCCAGTCGGCTAGGTCGATACGGATAGAAATGATCTTGGCGAATCCGGTGTTGGCAGTTCGGCGCATAGAAATTACTCTGGAACATTTCTTCGTGTGTGTGAAATTGGAACTGCTGCTGCCGTCAACCGCTGATTTGCCCGTTTCGGTTCAGGGTTTCCTAACCCCGGGGTGGCAGCCCCCCGGGGTCGGTCTGCCCCCGCGCCTGCGGGGAAACTCCGGCCAGCCTGTCCGGAAAAGTCAGCGATTGCCGGTCTACCCCCGCGCCTGCGGGGAAACTGCTGCCACTATCAGAATACCACCGGGTCAGCAATGGCGCGAGTAATCTGCTGTGGAAGCGGCGAAGTAGGGAACCCTGAAAACGATTTGTTGGTCGTCGTAGAGGCCGGTGCGGGAATTGATGTTGCAGTCGTAGTCGGGACTGGCCCAGTCAGGTCAGTGGGTGTCGGTATATGGACTGACCTTCGGCGATGTGGCCGTGGCCTCAGGCCGCGCATGGGGGAGCAGGGATAATCAACTACCTGAAGGGCTGAAAATCGGTCTGAAAACGGCTGACGGAAGGCGTGGCAATGCCCTGGGGAAGTTCCAGGGCATAGTTTTGTAGTTTGGGGGCTGAGTCCCGGCCGGGTCAGGGTTTCTTTGCCAGGTATTCACAGGCGGCAATGACGGCGCGTATCGCCGGTGGCAGCGTGTCTGTCCGGCCGCTGGCGGTGCAGTCGGTGTTTTCATTTCCATTCTCCTTCGTCAGTGTAAATGGGTGCGGGTGCAGCCGAAGAAGAAGTTCCACAGTATGTACAGGGTGATGCTGATACCGGCAATGAGTAAAGCCGTCATTGCCAGTGCTAATATGGCTTGGTAGAAGGGGGCAATCACTATGCCGAGCAGAATGGGCACCAGCCAATGTTCCCTTGTTACCTGCGTGGTCTTTTTCAGCCAGTCGGGGATTTTAACGGTTGGTTCGGCGATGCCCCTCTTCTTGTTATTTTTCAGGATATAGAGTTGCAGCGGGATAAAGGCGGCGAGCATGGCAAGTGGGATTAACCAAAGGGCCGGGTGAGGCCAGTGGAGTGCAGGCATATCGTTTAACTCCTTCAGATAAAGCTGCCGGAACCGGGGTTCCAGGGAAAGGTTCCGGCAGCCGTTGCTTCAGAGTTTTATGCTGCGGTTGGCGATGTACCCGCAGTCGGCGCAGCGCAGCTGGCGGGTTACCGGATCACGGCGATTTCTTCCCGGTAGGTGTCTGGCGACCAGTTTTCCGGGTCCGGGGTTGGGGGGCCAATCCCGATAATGCAATGGTCCCAGTCGGTTTTGATCAGTGCAGCATTTTCTCCGTTTACCAGGAATTGGGAGATTTGCCCGCCTGGGCCGGCACGGCAGAGCGCTTCGTAGTTGGCGAAGATAACCGAGGGATTCCCGTCGGCGCGGACTTCCCCAATGTCGGGGGCGCCGGCCAGGTTTAACGGTCCGGTCCATTCGGCAGCCCCGACGGTCAGGGAATCAAGCTTTGGCAGATGTATCGGGTCGGCCATTGTCAGCTGGTGGGCGTAAAGCTCCAGGGTTTCCAGGGTCGGCGGCAGTCCGGACTTTCCGATGGTTATTTCTTCAGATCCGTGTGCGCGCAGGTTTCTGAGCGAGGCAGGGCCGTCCAGCGAACCTGTTCCGATGTGCCAGGGTTTGCCGGTTGTTACTTCCAGGGTCTCCAGCCTGGACAGGTCGGCAAAGGCTCCCGGCGGTGGGGCTTCGTTCAGTGTCAGGCTTAACCTGGTAAGCTCGGTAAGTCCTGCCAGGTCTTCGGGGCGGATTTGGGCAGCGGCGATTTCCAGTTCCTGAATTCGCACCAGGTCTTCGTCCGTTATCATCCGGCAGAATCCGCCGCCGTTGGGATAGAACCACCGGATAAGGGTTTGCTGAACGGTCGGCGTCCGGTTGCAGATATTCATGCGGCGTGATCCGGAAGGCGAGGGGTCTTCGTCCGGCACCGGGAGGATCTGCCATTCCAATTCCGGTTGTTCGTCCCACAGTTCCGGTGGCATTTCCTGTTCCCCGGGCGGTTCGTTGCCCGACGGGTTGAAGGGTTGTCTTAAATCGCCGGACAATACGTTGCCAGCTCCTTCCGGGGGATCTGTTATGACCAATCTGCCGGGGTCGGTTTGTTCCACCGACGGCGCTCCCGCCGGCCGGATGCCGCAGCCGGTGGCGCCCAGCAATGCCAGCAGGCCGATCAGGGCAGTGATGGTTAACAGTGTCAGTTTGATCATCGGTTGACCTCCTTTGGTTGGCAGGAATCCTGGCAGGGCGGGTCAGGCGCACTGTTGTCAGAGTAAGCGGTAACGGAACGGCTTTGCCCACACAGAAGTGGTTGCGGTGGCGTGGGGGTGTCGGCGCGGGGATTCCGGGCATTGCTGATATGCCGGTGGGACATGTCGGGGATATGGGCTTAAGTGGCGGAAATGGGGTGATTCAGTTGGTCTGTGGGTAGTTCTGTCGCTCTGAGAGGCGAAATAAGGGCAATTCCCAGGATGGGGTAAAGTACCCCCGACTGCCCGGCTCGAAGGTCCGGGATTCTCCTTGTGTCCGCAGACAATGCGCTGGCGGCGCCGGGCGCGGGTCAGTTGCCGGAGCCGGTGATACTGGTAGGGGGTTGGAGCTTCGGGCGGCCGGATTTTCCTTGAGGGATAAGCTCCGGTGCATAGTCGGGATAGAACTGAAAGGAGGAGTGTCCGGAGGTAGAAAGGGAAAAGGTAAAGTAAGTGGTAATGGAACCGTTTGTGGTGGTAGTGGCAACACTGTGGATATTGGGGGTATTGGATTTGGCGCCGTTGGGATTGGGGTTGCTGGGGATGCTGGGGATGGCAGTAGTAATCCGGCTGAAGGAAGCGGGTAATGGATAGGAGGATGGCTGCTCATAGTATTCTCTGCCCAATATCGTCAGTTCGATGTCTTTGCGGGTGGCGCTTTCGGCAGTCATTCCGTCTATGGCGGTTTCAATAGATCCGGCCAGCGTTTCGGCGGCTGTCCCGGTGTGTTATCACTGCCGGATTACCCCATCCGCCATGTCCGTTTGTTTCCTGAATTCATCCCATATCATCTCAATCTCGGCTGCAGCGGAATCCAGAATATCCCGCAATGTCTGCTTATAGTATTCCCTGTTTAATATCATTAGTTCGATATCTTCCCGGTTGGCGCCTTCGGCAGTCATTCTGTCTATGGTGGTCTCAATACATCTGGCCAGCGTTTTGGCGATTGCCCCGGTGTAAGGCATTTCCTGCCCCTGGTACAGGGCTGCGAGGATTTGTTGTCCGGTCATTCACTTTCACCTTTTGATTGCCGGGTATGGGCTGCCGGTAATCCGGCGCCGGTTTCCGGGTTTCACACCAGGCGCCGCCGGGCTTTGGCTCTCCGGGTTCACAGGGGGGTATGTTTCAGGTTGGTATGCCGAAGGTATTGCCGGGCCGGGCGCCGACGCTTACTCCTCAGGCTTTTTGCGCAAGGCTGCAGGCGGGTTAGCGGCGGGGTGGTTCCAGTTGGGCTTTAGCCGGGCAATTTCCCGGGCGAAAGCTTCGTCTCCGCCGGTTTCCCGGATTGCCCGAAGGCGGCGTTCTTCGTTCTTGATCCGGGTTACCCACTCCGGCTCAAGGTCATTGGGCGCTTTGCCGCTGGCATTGGCGGATTCCATTATTGTCTCCCGGTTTGGCTTCTTGCGGATTTGTGTTATCTGTTCCACCGGTTAATTCGTGAGGGGTGTGGCAAGGACATTATCCATTGTCCGGTGGGCGGTGGACAACGGCTTCCGGCTGGTGGTTTTTGACTATGCGTATGCCTTCCCAGATTGTTTTCCGTTTTCCCTGGCTTCTTTTGATTATGGATACCGCGTCGGGGTAAGTCTCGGTGATTATCCGGTTGAGTATGGTTTGGTGAACCTTTGCGCCGAGTTCGCCGGTGATTACCCGCCAGACCTGTTTCACCGGGGCTCTGCCGTTGGGGTCGGTGGTGAGGATGCGTCCGACAGTTCTCCGGATGTCGTCAGTGTCGGCGGTGGGGGCTTTATCCCAGTCGGGGTCATTCGGCTGTTTCCGGGTCAGGAGTGGAGGCTGCCAGGCTTCGGGCAGATGATGGATGGTCCAAGTCAGCGCCGGCTGGGGTCGGAAGGTTACCAGAGCTTTTTGGGGTTGGCAGTCCGGGGTGCAGGCGCCTTCGGCTTCGGCGATAACGTCGGCGTTGCCGGCGTGGCAGCAGTGGGCGCACTGCCAGCCGGTGATGCAGTCGGGCTGCCCCAGGTATTGGTGGATCGTGGCCAAGGGTTTGGCGCGGTCAGCGGGTATGCGGTCGGCATAGGCGGCGCAGATTATGCAGAGCAGGGGTTTCCCCGGGGTTGGGAGGGTTTCAGTGTATTTGACGGCGGTGGCGGATGTGTGTGGGAGCATTGCGGTTATTTCCTGCATTTGGGGGTAGGATTGCAGGGTTCGGGTTTTGCGGGATTCAGCGCGGGGGTGGTTGTTGTTGTTCCAGGTATTCCTTGACTGCCAGAATTTCGATAACTTGCTCGATCCGGTCCAATCGGCCTCTCAGGGTTTCTACCTCATTGTGGTCCTCACGGACGCCGGCGGCGTACATGTCGATCATTCTTTGTTCGTGGGTGTCCCAGGCGTCTTCGAGGGATAGCCCGGCCCTGGTTGCAGATTTCCTGTCCCAGGGTGCCGGTTTTCGTTTCAGTGGTTCAGCATTGAGGCGGCCGGTTCTTTCCTGCCATTTCCTGATTGCCCGGTATTCGATGTACGGCCGGAGTTCATAGGTGTAGGCTAATAAGTCTATTTCGTGATCGAAGTCCTCGCGGACTTTTGCGGTGAACTTGTCGTTCATAGCTTCCCGGTATATTTTCCAGGTGTAAGTCAGGTCTTCTTCAATGTTGCTCATAGAGGATTTCTCCCTGGTTATTGTAACGGGTTCCGTGGCTGGTTGGATTGAGCTTGCGGGGCGGCAATTTACGCAGCATCAGTCGGTTCGGTCGGGCGCTTCCGGGTTCAGGGATGCCGGCCCCGGGTTGGACCGGTTCTGCATCTGCCTTGCGATTTTGATGGTTCGGCGGGAGGCGGCCAGGCTGTGTTTGGCGGTGCGCAGGTTGGATACTGCGGTCTCCGGAGCGTCGATTTCCCGGTCGGTGAGGAGTTCGTCCATTTTCGGGGTTTCTCTGGTGGCAAGGATCGACTGAGTGCGGAGGACGCTGGACATGAGATCCTGGGCGTCGCGGCATTCGGTCCAGGCCTGTTCCAGCGCTTTGAGGGCGGGTTCCCGGTTTTTCGCTCCCTGCCGGGTGGGGGTAATTCTGATGTCCATCGGTATTTCCTCGTTGTGAAATGATTTTCCGTTTTTCGTGATTGGGGGGCGTAGGGGGGCTGGGTTTTTTCTGATTGTCAAGCATTCGAGTATGGGGTTCGTGGGGGTGTATCGGCTGAGTATGCAGCCTGGTGCGGGGTATGATAGCTGTGGACAGGTTGCTTGCTGTTCGGTCGGCGATGGCAACGGGCTTACTGCCGGGTTTTATATTAAATCCCGCAGAGGCCTTCGCATTCCTCCTGCATACCTTCTTCCTGAGGTCCATCGACGTTGAACTCGACCCAATTCAGCGGCACACGGGATCGGTGCAGGTATGCAGTTCCGGTCAGGGATCCCCGACTTTGCGGGACATTCTGCATTGCCCATTCGACGTTAACTGCGTCCTGAAAGGACTCCGGGTCGTTTGCTTTCATGTTGGCCCACATCCGGTCTGTGTGGTAGGGACATCCGATGCAGGCGCTTTTCGGCAGGTTCCGGTCGGGATAACGTTCTTTGAACCACTGGTACAGCTGAGCTCGCGACATGTCCCGCTCTATGAGGGGATATACCAGCGTAATCCAGTTCTGCTTGCTGGGTTTCACCCGGGCCACCTCGTCCCGGCTGAGGCCCAGCCACATATCCACCTGTTGGTTTTTGGGGGTTGGCTGCCGGTTTGCCATGCCCAGATACTCTCTGAGGTACTGGTGGATCGGCTTCAGCTTGTATTGCTTGGTGCATTGCCGGGTTCCCACGTAGTTCTTTCCGTCTTCTTTCACTACGAAGACCGGCATATCGATGAATTGTCGGCCTTCGGGGTTAATACCCCTGAGGATGTCTTCTTTGATGTTGCCGTTGCTTACTCTGATAACTTTGTAGCTCAGTTGCCGTTCCAGCCAATCGAGGTGTTCATAAACCGCTTTCGGTTCCCAGCCGGTATCGGCAAAGATGGCGAAGTCAGGCTTGGTGAATCCTTCATACTCTTGGTCGGCCATAAGGGCCATCACTGTTGATTGAACGCCGGCGCCCAGGCTCAATACCTGCAGGTTGCGGCGCCCGCGTAGTTTCGTCCGGTCGGTGACATATTTGACGTTGTGCATCAGCTGGTCTACTGCGGGAGTGATGATTTCGCGGATTTCCTTGCGGGAGAGGGAATCCAGCAGGCGGGCTCCGGCGGCGCGGTTCAATTCTCTGGCAAGTTCTCTTGAACCTTCCCGGCTGATTCCCTGCGCGTCGGTCATCAGCGCCCGCAGGTACTCGGCCAGTACGGTTGCCGACCGCATGACATAGTATTGGGTGCAGTTGTGGTAGTCTTCCGGGTTGTTGGAGAAGTGTTCCAGCACCTGATCCGCGGTGAAGGATTTTCCGTTGGCGGCGGCGCGTTTTGCGGTTTCTGCGACCCAGAGTGTTCTGCCGGCGACACTTGCATCAGTAACTGGCCGGCCGCGTTCCGGCAGGTAGTGCTGCAGAACATGTCTGGTTGCGTACTGTTCTTTGGTGGGGGTAGGCCACCTGGAGATGCCGAACTCCAGCAGGTGAAAGCAGCTGAGCCATGCCAGTATCTGTGGGTCGGCCATGTGTCTTGGGGTAATGTTCGAGATGTTTTCCAGGAATTGCAGTGCGTGCCGGTCTCCTCTTGCCTTGGCGGTTCTGCTGTATTGTGCTGCTGATGGCATTGTGATGGTGTCCAGGGTCATGAGGCCGGTCTCTACCAGATAATTGGTAACGTTGAGTGATTCAAGTAATTTTCCGAAGTCGGTATTCGGGTCCTGCCATAGCTCCGGATTTTGTTCGGCCTGTAGCCGTAGTGCGTCCATGGCTTCGGTCGTCAGCCGCATGATTTTTGTGGGATTAGGCATTCAGCTTTCTCTCTCCTGGTAGGAGGGTATCCGGTTGATAATCAGGCTGAGGGGGTTTTCCATGATTTGCTGGGCGTATTCCAACGAACGATCTTCCAGAATCTCGGGGTCGTCCGTGGGCAGGTCGTGCTCGCCCAGTTTGTTGGCGATTCTGTTTGCCCATTTTTTGTCGGTATATTCATCCTTGAGATGGCACCTGACTGCTTGTTCGATGGCTCGCAGGTACATGGATGGAAACAGGGGCAAGCGTAAGTTCTCATCCCGTCGCATTCGGTCAATGTCCGGTTTGTCCCCGGGATTGATCCGGATGACAATCCGTTGGCCTTCCAGGTCGATGTCGAATCTGCCGCGTTCGACTGTTTGTGCCGGGATGATTTCCACATAGCTTTCCAGGTTGCTTGTTGTTTCCGGGTCTGCGATTTTTTCGCTTCCGATGGCCAGAATGGCGCTTTTGGGTACGGAAGTTCCTTCGGGCAGCAGTTGTGTTATGCCGGAGTCCCAATCATCAGGTGGAATATTCTCAATAGCTTGGGAAGCGATTATGAAGGGGCGGATTATTATCTCCCCATAGTACTGTCTTCCGTCCAGTTGTATCGTATGGGAATCGGTATTGGACCGGTGGGATTCTCTGAGTTTGGTGGCGACGCATTCGGTCAGGGTATGGTAGTGTGCCTGTCCTGTTTGGATCAGGTTTCTCAGTACGGGGCTGTTCAGCCGGTATTGCAATGCTATGCTGATTTCTTCGTTCCGGGCGGAGCGCCGGATAGCCGGCAGATCTGCGCGGAAGTAGATGTGGTCTTTATAGTCGTTGCGGCCTGGTTTGATGGTTGGGTGCGGCAGGTTCCTGCGGTTGAATGTTGTCATTCGTTCTTATTTCTCTGTTTTATCCGGGTCAGTGAATAGCTGAGGTAGGGGGCTGTCTCGTCGGGCAGGATAACCTTCAGGGTTATCGGTGTATTGGCTGGGGCTTTTACTTCTATGATGTTATTGTCCAACGCTGTCTGTACCAGCAGGTAGTCGGGCTGTTTAATGCTTTTGACCCGGATGCGGTTTTCTTTCTGCTGGTACTGCTCTCCGGCAGCTTTGATACCGATCCTGAGGGGGTCTGTTTCCTTCTGTGGGGTGGTGAATGTTATTGCTAACTCGTTGGGTGCAGTGCGTATTATCCTGACGTTGCGTATTGCATATTCAGCTGGCTGGGTCTTGCCCCGGCGCGTTTCCGTGTCGTTGAAGTCTTCATCTTCCGGATCTGGATCCGATTCGGGGGGGGGGGGGGGGGTACGGCTTTGGATCAGGGTTTGGTTCCGGATCTGGCGTTACTTCGATGTCCGGTTCGCCACTGGGGTCTTCATCCGTTTCGTTTTCTTCGGATTCTTCAATCTGCTCTGTGTCTTCATTGGAGCGTTCCATGTGCTGCACTTCGCGCCATTTGATTGAATGGACTCCCTGGCTCAGGTCCGGCAGATCAGGGAACATCCGGGCCAATTCGCTGATGTTGCTGCCGGCTTCCAGTAAGGTTTGGTCAATTCTGTCTCTGATGATTTTCGTGATCTGTTCTCTTTGATGTCTTACTTCCAGATCGGCGGTCTGCTGCTGATTGGTTTCACGGAGTTGTTTGACATGGATGGCATCGTGTGCCGGCGGTTCCATCTGCCGGATGAATGTTTCGGCCATTTCGTCCTGGGCCATGGTTACGGCGCACCATTCGGGCCATTTTGTTCCATCTCTGGGGTAAAAGGGATTATCGCCTCGCTGTCTGGAATCGGTGATGAACATGCCACGGCGGTTGATGTGCGCGGTTCGGCGAGGCGCGCCTTTCCCGGTGTTGATCCAAAGTTGCAACTGGCCCATCTGGCCCAGTCTGCCTGACGGTTCGGTTATTTCCGGGTTGTTATCTGCAATGGCCTGCCAGTAATGATGCGTCGGGTCATTTGATGGCAGGTTCTCCAGTTCTATAGGGAGAGTATCCCGGTTAATTATTCGTGGAGCGGTGCCGTCGCCCTTGTCGATAATGACGACCAGCTTTTTGGTATGGATGGCGTAGAAGAAGTGGGTAACCGCTGCTTTTGCCGTTTCATCATCCCAGCGCGGGTAATTTCCGGTGTTGAACCCGATGATGAATATTCCCGTTCCACTCTCTTTGAGCCTGAGGGATTGTGGGATGTTCGGTCCTTCCAACGGCTGGTTGAGTTTGGGGGAATGTACCGCCCAGAAACCGGTCTGCTGTAGTTTTATCTCCGGCTGATGGGGATCATTATGTGAGACCAACAGGGAACGTCCTGCCAGATGTTCCACGCGTCCTTTCTTCGCTGCGCTCACATAGCGCGTGCTGTAGAGGACAGTATTGCAGTCGGACAGGTTGAACGGAGCGTTTTTGCCGAAGCCGTAGGATCCACCTTTGGTCTGTGTTTCGCTGTTGGTTGGCGTTCCCTCCCGGAAAATCAGGTTCCGCCAGTTATCTCCTTGCAGGCCGGTGGTGCCGCTGTCGATCATTGCGAGGCAGGGAATTGTGGGTTTGCTTACCGCCTGGAGCATTTGCTCATAGCGTTTGATCGCTTCTTTGTCGTTGTCTCGTTTTACTTCATGCAGGGATGATTCGATGTGTCTTTTGAGTTGGGGTATGCCGATTTCGTCCGGCGAAATCTCCATCAGCCGACATGTTAATTCAACGCAGTCTATACCTTGCGACGGATGATCCATTGAGTTCTGGAGTACTTCACGTACTGTATTGGTTATTGCGTCGTTGACGAAATAATAGAGGCCGGCGCTGTTGCCGTATTCGGCGCCGCCGCCGGTAGGTGCGAAATGCCAGCGTGCTTTGAACAATTCGGGCATTTTGTGTCCGTAAAGCGTGAAATATGCCGGATTTTAGCGCATATCAGGGAGTTTGTATAGTAAATATTGGAGCAGTTGACCGCTCGGCGCTGCAGCGTTGGCGGTCAAGGCGTTGTCTTTGATATTTCCAGCGATTTGGTGGGTGGCACGCGGCGGGGCGCGGGTAGGGGTTATTCGTCGTTTTCCGATTGCCAGTAGTCATCTCCTGTTTCCGACCACCAGTTGATCAGTGGCGTGTCTCTGTTCATTTTCCATTCATCGTAGAAATGAACTCTGCATTCGGCTTCCGTTTGGCTCAGGATGTGTTCCGCGTAGCGCATCAGGGCGGTCGCGTATTTGCCGGTGGATTCGTCTTTTGGAATATTGCGTTTTGGAAATATGAAGAGTGCCGGTTCGGGACAGTCCCAGATGTCCATTACGTCAGTGCTGCGCAGGCTGGCGTACAGTGTTGCTTTCCCGGTCTCGTAGATGAATAAACCGAGTTTTTTTAGGTGTTGCTGGAATCCGCGCTGCAGCAATATGCTGGCGCGCCGGTGGAGATCTCTTTTTGTTGCGCTCTTTAGGCGTCGCTCTCGGGGTTGTCCGTCGCGTTTGAAAGAATCAATGTTCCAGGGAATCAACGGTTTGTCGGGCTGGTTTACCTGTCGCATTCTCTCCAGGTCTTTCCAGGCCTCTGTTCTGAACGGTTTGTCTTTTTCCCTCTGCCATTTTTCTTTTAATGCTTTTGGAATGGGAACGGCGCAGTCCGATTGACATGGCCCACAGGGATGTTCTCCGTTGATAATTATCCCGTTGGCGAGTGCATCCAGTTCTTCCTGCCCGTTGATCCGGACGATTATTACCGGGGCGTCAATCCGTTCGTCTTGGATGTTGTATTCGGGCGGATTGGTAACTTCTATCTCAAAGTACGTGGCGGGTCGGTTGGCATTGAAAGCCGTTATGTCGGGTCTCCGGTTCATTCCCGGCCATTCTGCCGGGCATTCTATTGTGGCGGAGGCATATGGGCCGAGGGTCGTTTCGTGGTTGGTGCCGGGTATTGGCATTGAGTCAAAGTATGACCGGAATTTCGCTTGCCGGTTGTTGCAGCCACAGGGGTAACGGCATTGGATTCCGTTTCCGGAGTTGATGATTCGGGCGAGAATATGTTTGGCGGAGTAGTGGAGGTTGCTTTCGTTACAGGATTCAAAGCCGGTTCCCCGGTCATGGCGGAAGTGGTGTTGTCTGACCTTGCCTTTGACGGCAACCATTGCTGCCTGGCAGTCAGGGTTGGTGCAGCTGTAGGCATTGGAGTTCAGCCCGCTTTTGGCGTCGTTGATGTGTATCGGTTCGCCGGTAGTTTTTGACCGGGTGTAGGGGATCAGTATTTTCCCGGGTTTTTGAGTCATTGCTCGGTTTCCTTTGGTGGGTGGATGGATGATTGCCGGCGGTCGGAAAGCGCTGTGGCGCATTTTCCGGGTCGGCGGATACCAGATGCCTTTTCCCTTTTTGATCGGCCTTGAAATCGCTCTCAGAAGGCCTGGGCCGGGGTTCCGGAGTCGTCTGCCGGGTCGTTTTCCGGGTCCAGGTCAGCGATGCCGGAGTTGGCAGACGGCGCAGACCGGACAGGTTCTTTCTCTGGACGAATCGGTTGTTGCTGCCGGGGTGGTTGATTCCCTGCTGTTTTCGGGTCGCTTATGACCTGTCCCATGAAGGGTGTTTCCCTCCTGTTCCATGATTCCGGAGATGCCGGATATCCGGCTCAGGTCGCGGATAATCCGGTGCAGATCCATAATTGCCGCCCGGTGGGCCAGCAGAACCCGGGTTTCCCAGGGGATGTTTGATTCGTGCATCTCCCGGGGGAAGTTGTCCCGGTCGCAGAATACGGGGTCGTGGGATGCCGGGTCGTCGCAATACCGGCATGCCGCAGGTCTGACCCAGGAGGGGTAGTAGTCGGCGGGTCGGCCACAGGTCGGGCAGTCGGGATGTACTGGCGGTGGAGGGTTGATCCAGTTCTGCAGGGTGCGATCACGCATGTTCGTTATCTCCTTTTGGAGCAGGGTCTGCCGGATGGTGGGATTTTCCGGCGAATCGGGGATTATGAGGATGCAGCCGGGTTTCGCCGATAAAGCCGCAGTCGACACAGCACAGCTGCCGGTCGACGGGCCGGCATTCCGGGATCGGCCCGATTTCGGCGGGCCGAAGGCAGTCGCCGTTCAGCCGGGCGTACCAGGAACTGACGTCTTCCTGATGGGGCCGGTTCGGGCAGACGCAGTTGCCGACGTTCTGCCAGTCGGCGGCGGGATCGCAGGGATGGGGATTGCCGGCCAGCCAGTCGGCCTGGCATTGGCCGTAGCAGAAAGTTTGCAGGGGTTCCGCTTTCATTTTTCCGTTCCTGTTCACGGCAGTTGGCGGGGCCTTCTTAGTCCGTGGGCAGCGGCAGAGCCGCGGTTTCCCGCTCATATTCTCCGTTGATTTTTTCTCCGGTTCCGATGCGGCAGGGCTCTTGGGTGTAGGGCTGGCTGATTACCTCCGCCGGAATGTTGCCCACCGTCAGCCGGTGTTTTTCGTAGATTCCCAGGTCCGGCAGTAACTGCCCGCTTTCGATATTCCCGATGGTGCAGACCACTTCGTACGAAGCCAGGTCAATGGTTATTGCCTTGGTGAATCCTTGCAGGAGCAGTATGCGGAGTTCCGGGCTGCCGGCCAGGTTGAGGGGTCCCGGGAAATAACCGCCGGCGCCCAGTTCCAGCCGCCGGAGGCGCTCAGGGTTTTGAAAGCGTCTGCGCCGAGGTGCAGGCGCGCCGGCGGGATGCGCGTCGGGGTTCCGGTTTCGTTGAACGGCCCGGTTCGTCCTTCGGCCTGCATTTCCAGGTCGGTCAGTCGGGTCAGCCCGTGCAGGGATTCCGGGTCGGCATGGATGTTGCCGGCCAGCATTCGCAGCATTCTGAGGTTTTCGGACGGCTTGAAGGCGTTTTTTTCCAGGCGGACCACCGGCTGTTCGGTTTGGCGGCGGTTCATGCTGAGGTCGGTGATGGTCAGGGATTCCAGGGATGGCAGGCCCTGCAGCGTATTTTTGCCGATGGGCCAGGGGATCGGCTTTTCGTGTTCGTCGCTGTTGAAGTTGACGGTCAGGGTTTCCAGGCTGTGCAGATCCTGAAATGCTTTGTCCGGGGGCGGATCGACCAGGGTCAGTTGCAGGTGCTGCAGGTTGTGGAGTCCGGAGAGGTCCCGGTTGTTGATGTACTCGGTTCTGACGTCCAGTTGGCGGATCCGGTAGAGTTCGGGCGCCTGGGTCTGCTGGCAGGAAGTGGATTTGAGTTCACTGAGCATGGCGGTCTGGATTTCGGGGGTGCGGTTGCAGATGTCGCTGCGGTCGTCGGGGGGATCGGGCCGGTCGGGCCGGGCGCGGACGGTCTCATTATCGGTTCCGTTTCCGGTTTCTACCTGGCTGACTGGGCCGTTTCCGTCTGCCACCTGGCTGGCTGGCCCGTTTCCGGTACTGCCGGGGTTCGTGGCGGCGCCGGGGTCGGAGTCGATGATGGAGCAGCCCAGGAGGATCAGGGCGGCGGTGGCGGCGATGGGGAGAATGAGGCCTTGGCGGAACGGCATGTTTCGGCTCCTGGCGCAGTCGGCTCGGTTTTTGATTTCAGGGATTGATTTTAGGGGTTTTGGCCGCCCGGTTTTTTTTGGTTTTCCAGGGATTGTCCGGGGGAGTCTCCCAGGGGCGGATTTCAGGCCTCCGGCGCCACAGTTAGGCGGCATGTATGCCTGCGATCAGCGGTCATTTTGTCCATTTCAGCCCTTTTGGGGGCACTGGAAATTACGAAACCGGCCCACTTTCCGGGCAAAATTTAGCCTTTTCCCTTACATGGGAAAGATGTAAGTGTCTACGAATTCCCTACAGGGTCGCGGCATACATGGGGATATTTAACCATTTAACGAACCGATTTTTCTCGTTAAATGAATTCCGTTCTAATTTCCCTCTTTTTCAGATATAAATTCATCGTCTGAAATTAGAACATTTAACGATTTAACGAAATAGCGGGATCTAATGCAAAATTTTATACCCCCTGTTTTTCCCTCACGTAAGGGGAAATCGCTATTTTTTGCCGGCAGGGGGGTCGCCGGCGTGGTTTCCCGGGACTGCCGGCGGCTGGCTGTGTTTTGTTGGGGGATGGTTGTTCTCCGGGCGCATGGCGCCGGGGGTGGAGTTGTTCCGGGCAGTTGCCGGTTCCTGCCGGAGTGCGCCGGTCTTGAGCCTTCCGGCGGCCGGGTTGCGGCAGCGGCGCGTTTCGGCGGTTCTGCCTGGGATAGAGGCGCCGGCCGGCGCGCTGTCGGTTTCCAGTCGGTTTTTTTCTGCGTCAGGGGCCCGGATGCCGGTGAGAGGGTAAGGATGCCCTTAAATTGCTGATCAGAAGGGTTCAGGGGCTTTTCCTGATTCGATTGGTTTCCCGTTTTGCGGGGTGATTTCCCTGCTGGACAGGGTCTTGCCGGTGAGTTGCCGGAGGGTTGCCGGGTCAGGGATTCAAGCTGGTCGCTTTGCTTGGGATGTTCTGCCCGCCCGGGGCTGTTTTTCGCGGTTTATTTTCCCGGTCGGCTCTGCCGGGGCTGGGTTGTCGGTCTCTTTTGCCGGGGAGGTTATTCCCCGAGGAGCCAGGTAGTCATGGGCCTTCGGCGTTTTTGGTCCTTTTGGTCCGTTGGTGGCTGCTCACCTGGGGTGGTTGAGGTCGGTCCCTTTTTCGCTGATGTGTGTTTCACTCCGGGGAATCAGTCTGCGGGGGTTCACCGATTCGGGCAGTCCGTGCAGTCCGGTCGGTCGCTTTGGGGAAGCTGTCGCTCCCCGGGTCCGGGGGGGTAATTTCCGGCCTTTGGCGGCCGCCGCCGGATGGCCGCCGGATGCCTGCCGGATCCACAGTTTTGGGGGCATTTATGCTTGCGATCGGCAGGCATTTTGTCCATTTCAGCCCTTTTTGGGGCGCTGAAAATTACGAAACCGGCCCACCTTCCGGGCAAAATCCGGCCTTTTCCCTTACATGGGAAAGATTTGAGTATCTACGAATTCACTACAGGGTCGCGGCAGATATAGGGATATTTAACCATTTAACGAAGCGATTTTTCTCGTTAAATGAATTCCGTTCTAATTTCCCCCTTTTTCAGATATAAATTCATCGTCTGAAATTAGAACATTTAACGATTTAACGAAATAGCGGGATCTAATGCAAAATTTTATACCCCCTGTTTTTCCCTCACGTAAGGGGAAATCGCTATTTTTTGCCGGCAGGGGTCGCCGGCGTGGTTTCGGAGGTTGGCGCCGGCGGCGTGGTCTCGCCAGGGCGGTCGCCCGTTCTTCCGGCGTTTTGCCGGGGTCTGTTGACCAGGCGCCGGCGGATTCTTTTTCGCCCGGCGTCCCGGCCTGGGGTAATTCACTTTCCGGTCGTGAGCCTTCCGGTGAAGTTTCCGGCGGCGGCCGCTGTGGTCAGCCGACTTTCTGCCGGATTACTTCCCGGGCTTTCCTCAGGTCGAAAATCAGATCCAGCAGTTCCGGGTCGTTAACGCCCTGGCGCTGTCTGGTCAGCGCCGATGCCGTCTCTATTCTCCTTTCCTGCCCTTTCGGATTTTCAGTTGGTTGGGGTTTGGTTGGGGTAACGCAGTCCCGGCGGTGTTTTGGGTTGATGCCGGCATTGCCGGACGGGAGCAGTGGAGCAGCCGGCCTTTGAGCCGGGCCGGTTTCGGCCCGGCCCGGGAATTGCCCTTATTTCGCGCTGATCGGCGTTTTCCGGGGGGGGTTGGGGTCGCTCCGTGTCCTTTTCCCTGTTCCCCGGGAAAAGTAGGCTGTTTTTCGCTCTGGCGGCGTTCTGGCGGGGTTATCCCCTGCCGGCCCGGACTTCCCTGGCCCGGTCAATGATTCTTTGGACATCGTTGACGGTGGCGGCGTAGTCCGGGATTTCGGTCAGCATTGGCCGGTTTTTCCCCGGGCAGGCGTCATTGCCGGCGTAGGCGGAATAGACTTCCGCCGGTATGGATAGGGTGAAGCCCCCATTGCCGGGTCATAATGCCGGATTGTCTCCAGCAGCCGTTCCAGGCCGTGCTTGTGGCAGCAAGGCCTTTGCAGGCTTTCCAGGCTTTCCAGGAGCGCCTGCATGGCTTGTTCCAGGGCGTTCTGCGCCTGCTGTCCCTGCAGCAGGTCGTGCCGTTCCAGCGCTGCCAGGTTCTGAAATCCGGTCAGGTGAATTCGGGCGTGGAGCAGCCGGAGTTCGTATATTGCCCAGTCGTACTTGTACTCGGTGGGCTGGTCGGCGCAGCAGCAGGCGCCGTGTTTTTCGGCATTGGGGGAGATGATTATTCCGTCGTGGACGGCTTTGGTTTCCAGTCTCTGTTCCGGTAACGGCGGTTGCAGCGGAATTTTTCCAGTGTCCGCCGGATCAGCCGGGTTTCCACCGGGCTAGGGTATTGGTCGGCGGCAGCCCGGCGCGCGGCGCCTTCGGCAGTTTCCCGGTCTTCCGTGTTCGGGAGGTCGGGGTAAACCAGCATTATGTCGATGTCCGAGTAGGGTTCCCGGTAGTCGCCTCTGGCCCGGGAGCCGAACAGAATGGTCAGGTGCGGCTGCTGGCTCTGTTGGATGGTCCGGGCTACGGCCAGGGCCCGGGGGTCCGGGTTTGGTCCGGTGGGGAGCATGTTTTTTCCGTTCCGGGATGCGGTGGAGTTCCAGGGCGTGGTAGCTGTTGGTGTTGGCTTGCCGGTTGGGAGGTATGGGATTTGCCGTCCCCCGATTCTGCGGCGTGCTGTTACTGTGTTCCCTCGCGGAGGGATGCCGACTGGCTGCGGAGGTTGATTTCACGATTCAGGTCTTTCCGCTGTGTGTCGGCCGTGCGATGGTAGTTTGTCAGCAGCGCGCTGTGATGGTTCAGGGTTTTGTCCAGTTGTCAGCGTCCGGGTCGTTGATGGATCTGTCTATGGGCAGTTGTCTGTCCCGGGGGAGCAGGCGGTCCAGCTCGCGCTCTTCTTGTGTTATGCCCAGCAGCCGCGCCAGCCGGCGCTGTTCACTGTCGCTGCGTAGGGTGAAGGTTGCAGGAGGGTTATCCTGAAATGTCTCCAGTTGGGTCAGCAGGTATTCGGCGGCGGTTTGGGCTTGTTCTATCTCATCCCAGTCCCGCTGGTTCTCATAGAAGTTGGCGTGCATTGTCTCCACAGCGTTAAAGCGGTCCATGAATCGGTTGATGCGGTTCTGTCTGGTTCTTCGCGAAGCGGATGACTGGTCTGCCATTACGGTGGCGACGTGGCGGGCGATGTCAATGAGGTCGCCGTGTTTCCGGTGGTTCCAACCCCGCTGGGCGCCGACGGCTTTCAGCGCGTGGGCCACGGATGCCCAGATCTTCTCTGACGCCTGGAGGCGGTCGCGGTTGGCGATTTCGATTGGGGTATGTTCCTGGAATCGTTTGCTCATTGTCCGGTGGGCTGCCTGGTCATTTCTGCCGGGCTGGGGCAGGGGTGTTTCGGGTGATTGCTTTGGCATCATTTCTTTGCTCCCGATAGTCTGCCAGCGTTCCTCCATCGGTCATTCTCACCGCTTTCCCGGCTGGCAGGCATGAAAAATTCATGGGCTTGGGTTTTCAGCCCTTACTTTGGAAGAAGTCCTTTGCCTTTCAGGAATGCCGTTACAGTTTGAACTTCCGGCAGGTGGCAGCGTTTGTATTTTGAACCGCTGCCGCACGGACATGACCTTCTTCTGCTGGGGTTTGTCTCTGCGATAGCCAGGATTTCCCTAATGTATTCCATCTCTCCCCTGGCCCCATGCGAATATTCGCCCCATAGGTCGCTTCTGGCTGCCTGCAGACCGTACCGGTCAGTGTATGAGAGTCGGTAGAAGAATGGGACCACCAGTTCGGAAACGAACCGGTCAATCGTCCCATAACTTTTTGGAGAAGTTCCAAAGGCCAGGCAGCAGGATCCATCCTCGTAAAAGTGCAGGTCGATTACCTGGCAATTGTTCTGCCTGGCAATCTCATAACGGCGTTCACTCTCTTCATAAACTGGCGGCCAAAGGTATGTTGGGATAGTGGTTGCCAATTCAATTCTTACTTGAAAAGAGTCGCAAAGGAACGTTCTTGCTTCGCGGTGTTCCTCCTCGTCGCCGATCATCAATTTGTTAGTTTCCCGCTTGAAGGCCGCGCAGAAGCGCAGCTCTCCTTCAATCCTGCCTTCGCTTGGCAGGAAAACCAACTCCGGATAGTTTGAACTGAGCCAATTCAGATCGCTCTGGCTTAATTTCATTGGGCATAAGGTTTCCTTGGGGTAATTGCCACCGGGGATGCTGCGGTGGTGGCCGGTCTACTATTGTTGCTTGAAGAGGACTTGCCGAATTCCTCTCCGAAGAGTTTCCTCCATTTCCGGAGGCTCTTCTCGGCATCGGGTTCGCTGTATGCGTCGTTAACCTGATTGGTGTAGATATTGAATTTTTCCCGGAAGTTGCGGTATTTGTTCTGGTCCCAGTGTCTGGTAAACGTCTCCTGTGGTAGTACGGGGTTTCTGACTTCCGGCATGGACGGGTTCGCTTGAAGGAACGTGTTAATTCTGTCGCACACGGTTTTCAGGGTATCCGGTACATTCTTGAAGTTGGAGTCCCCTTCTCCGTCATAGACGCTGTTCCCAATCAGAGTTGTCAGCAGGATTGAGGGAGCGGTTAAGTTGCCTTTGTGATCCCGCAGGAATTTCAGGAGTCTGGTCACTCTTTTGAGATTGCCGTTGGTGATCTGTGTCTTGCCGTTAAACCACTCCCGGTAACCGGTACCGTCGGTAATCTCGAACCTGTCGGTTTCCTTGTTGCAGATGTACCGCTGCCCGTCAATTTGCACGCAGGGCACTATGTCCAGGTGGAAGTCCCCTGCGTAATCGATCATTACGCACCTGGTCTTTCTATGGGACATGCTCTTGTAGGTGCCGTGTTCCTGCAAGCGCCGGTAAACTTCTTCAATGTAGTCGGACGGCTTTTTGCCCTTCTCGTATTTCATGAAGAGCAGTATGTCAGCGTCATACTCTTTGTTTCCCTCCGGCTTTATGATGGTTCTCAGCGCGTAGGAACCCTGTCTTTCCACTTTTTCGAAGGATGCCAAAACCTTGCTCAGGTGAGTGGTCACTGCTGAGACGTGCTGGTTCAGGCTATCAAGCCTCGACCGGTTGATATTGACGTGATCGACGAGAAACCGTTCAAAGTCTTCAACTCTTTTCAACGCGGGAACCTCCTATAAATCGGAGAATGGTTCTACCTCGGTAAGTGAAGTCCTTATCTGCCAGGGCCTTCAGGTTCCGCAGGTGCTTGGTATCGTCCAGTTGCCAATCTTCAATTTCCGGGTCTAACCGGAGATATTGGTCCTGAAGGAGCAGTCCGGCCATATTGGTTGAGGCCTGGGATTGAAGGGCCAGAATGTATGAAACTAACTTTGCTCTTTTCCAGCCGGTTAAAAAGCCCCACCAACGCCGCTTTCCGTACATCGTTGCTGCGTGTCCGGTTCCGATTGACAGGATCCGGACTTCTTCAATTCTCTTATTGAATTTGGAGAGCGCCTCGATTAAAGCGAGGATTGACGGATTGTTCGCCCATATTCCGCCATCGGCCAGGAGGTACGTCCCAACTTCTTTGGGGTTGAAAAAGGTTGGTGCAGCGCAGGATGCCATGATAGCATCCCTGAGCAATACTCTGCCGTCGCGGTTGTAGCTTTCCCCCAGCTCCCGGAGATATCCGGACTTGAATACGTGGACGCTTCCGGTCCCGATGTCGGCGCTTGGAATCATCAGGGGTGTCTGTACCTGTCCAAGGGTTACGTCGGGCAGGTATCTTTCTACAACGTCTTGTAATGGCTTTCTGTCATATTTGCTATGAAGAAGTTGCAGTATGACTGCGGGTATTGGCCTTTTCTTGAAGATCCTGGGTGCTTCCTCCTCAAACAGGCTTACGACCTCCTTCATCGAGATTCCGGTTGCCACGGCGCTGGTGATGATTGAACCGGTGCTTGTACCTGCCAACAGGTCGAAACATTCCCTGGCTTGGATGCCTGTAGCTTCTTCCAGTTGGGCTAAGAGTTGGGCCGGGTAAATGCCTCTGGCGCCGCCTCCGTCCACTGCCAGGATGTTGAATGCAGTCTTGGTGTTTAGGCCGCTGTTCATGCTGTTCAGCCCGGGCGCCTCGGGTTCAAGGGATGGGGGTTATCCGGTGATTCTGGCTAGCCCGGACATCATGTTCGCTTACGGATTTTTGTGGTTTGGCTTGGATCTGTAATCTGTATGTTGTCAGGCGTGGTAGCCCCGGGTTCTGGTCTGGCGACTTTGGAGCCTTCTGACCCTGGCTCGGGTTTTTGCTCGTCCATCCACGGTTAATTCCCCCCCGGTCTGGCCCGCTGATACTCTCGCTCACGGTGTTCCGGGGTGTTAGGTATGCGGATCATTATGTTCAGTTGTAAGTGCTGGGTTCTACCATACTAACTTCTCCACATTGAGCAACATGTGTTTCTGCTACGGATGATTCAGTTTATTACCTTTCGCACTACGTGGTCAATTTCGATTTCCGTTGAAACGTAGTTGAGTGACCGAATTTTCTCCATCGGGATGGAGATGTTCTCCGGTGCCGGGACGGGGATATTTCCTGCTGTGCGATAATGGTCCGATATGGCGAACCGGCTTTTCCCGTGAGGTTCCGATATGGCACGCGCTGAGTTGATTCTGGACCTGGTGAAGTCGGGTTCCTCCGGGGATCGGGTTCGGTTCCGCAAAGTTGTTGCGGCTCTGGCTGCGGAGGAACGGGCCAAAGGGCATACGGCGCTGGCGGATCGCATAATCGGCAGCATCCCGCCTGATGGCAATGGGAAGCGGGAATCCGCCGTTTTCTCCGCACCCGGCAGAGATCGGGAGTCGGGGGAGTTGGTCTTCGAAAAGACTCCGGCGTTCCGGCTGGACGACCTGATACTGCCGGAGGCGGTTGGGGAGGATGTGTCCGGGTTGATTGAAGAGCAGCTGCGGGCTGATTTATTGCTTTCTTACAGTCTTGAGCCCAGGCATCGGGTTCTCCTGACGGGAGCGCCGGGGAATGGCAAGACTTCGTTGGCGGAAGCGCTGGCGGATGCGCTGGCCGTCCCTTTTCTGGTAGTTCGTTATGAATCGGTGATCGGGAGTTACCTGGGTGAGACGGCGCAGCGGATTTCCCGGGTTTTCGATTACGCGCGTTCCCTGAGTTGCGTTCTCTTCTTTGATGAGTTTGATGCGGTGGCCAAGGAGCGGGGGGATGTCAATGAAACGGGGGAAATGAAGCGGGTGATGAGCTCGCTGCTGCTGCAGATTGATGCGCTGCCCAGCTATGTTGTGGCAGTGGCGGCCAGCAACCATCCGGAGTTGCTTGACCGGGCGGTTTGGCGTCGTTTTCAGGTTCATCTGGAACTGCCGGCGCCGGGGCTGGAGGAGATTCGGCGGTGGCTGCGCCGGTTTCAGGGGCGTACCGGTCCCGGAGTTATCGATTCCGTTGACTGTCCGGCGGAGCAGTTGGCGGGCTTGAGTTTTGCCGAAGTTGAGGAGTTCGGGTTGAGCCTAGCGCGCCGTGCGGTATTGAAGCAGGCTGACGGGGATTGGGTAAAAGCCGGATTTGGCGGTATTCCGGATGCCCGGGCGCCAAATGGGGTAGCTTCCGAATTGGGTGGTTGACCGGGGTTGTTTTCCATTGGTGGATATTGATCCTGAGGGTTATGGGATCCTGGCAATCCCGGTTTTTCCGGTTGTCTGTTATGGGGTTGGAATCAATTGCCCCGTAGATTGTTGCCAGGTCAGCCGGCGTCCGGCCCTGTCGGGTTTTCGGTCCCGGAAATGAAATGGAAACGAAATGGCGTTTCCGGGGGTGATTCAGATACAAAAAAAAGTGAAATGAAACGGAAATGATTTCCGGAAATGGCGGTTGTTGTTTCCGGGGTTTACCCCCGTTTTCACTGGGGGGACGCTTCTCCCCCGGTTTCTCTGCTGAGTCGGTTTTCTTCCCTGCCCGGTTGGTTCTTTTCCCGGCCTGCTCTCCCTTTTCCACGGAAGGGCACTGGAGGCCCTCATGATCCACAGTTCTGGGGGCATTGATGCTTGCGATCGGCGGTCATTTTGTCCATTTCAGCCCTTTTGCGGGTGTTGTAAATTACGAAACCGGCCCACTTTCCGGGCGAAATCCGGCCTTTTCCCTTACATGGGATAGATTTGAGTATCTACGAATTCACTACAGGCTCGCGGCAGACATGGGGATATTTAACCATTTAACGAACCGATTTTTCTCGTTAAATGCATTCCGTTCTAATTTCCCCCTTTTTCAGATATAAATTCATCGTCTGAAATTAGAACATTTAACGATTTAACGAAATAGCGGGATCTAATGCAAAATTTTATACCCCCTGTTTTTCCCTCACGTAAGGGGAAATCGCTATTTTTTGCCGGCAGGGTGGTCCCGGGGCGGTGGTTCTCCGGCGTTCCCGCCGGTCAAGGGTTCTCCCCGGGGGAGTTCACAGTGAGTTGCCGCCGGAGAGTGGCTGTCCGTGTCGCGTTTTTCCCGGCGGGCGTTTTCGGCCTGGGAGCCGTTTTCCGGGCGATTCTGCCCGGGATGGATACCACTCCTGATGGCGCAAAAACCTGCCGGAAAATGGCTCTCAGAAGGTTTCCGGGCGCTTTCCGGCGGTCGTCGGTGGTTCGGTGTGCGGTGGGGGGCGGTTTGCCCGGTGGCAGTGGGCGCCTTCAGGTTCCTGCTTTTACCACAATGTCGCGGGATTTTCCCGATTGTTCAGGCCGTGGCCGGCTTATGCCGATGAGGCAGTTTGATACCCCGTCGGGTTTGACTGTTTTCAATCGGATTCAGTGTTGTATGTCCCACGCGGGGGAAGTGTGGAGTATAAGATTTGCCCTGCAAATGTTCATATAGCCTTCATCCCGTTCTACACCCATAAAGCGCCGGCCGCACCTTCTGGCTGCAACCCCGGTTGCGGCAGTGCCGGCGAAAGGGTCAAGCACCAAATCGCCCGGGTCAGTGCTGGCCCGCAGGCAGCGTTCTATGAGCGCCACCGGCTTTTGGGTGGGGTGCTTGCCGAATTGCTTTTCGTCCCGACCGGCAGCAGGAAACTGCCAGACAGTTTTCATCTGCTCGCCGTCTTTAAAGGTGTGCTTGTACCGGCTGTCCTTGGGCGCTTTGGCAGCCCACAGCAATTTTTCAGTGGAATGGGTAAAGCAGCGGCAGCCCAGGTTGGGCGGCGGGTTAGTCTTTTCCCACGTAATATCGTTCAGAATGCGAAAGCCCAGTTGTAGCATCGCCATGCCCACGCTGAGGTAGATGTGCAATGTTCCGGTAACCCAAATTGTACCGGCCGGCTTCAGAATGCGGTAACACTCCTGCAGCCAGGACCGGTTAAACGCATGGTCGCTTTCGATGCCACCGCTCTTGTCCCACTCGCCTTTGTTAACGCTGACCCGCTTCCCCCCAACACAGGTAACCCCGTCATTGGACAAGTGGTAGGGCGGGTCGGTCCAAATGCAATCAATGCTGTTATCCGGGATAGCGGCCATTAACTCAAATGCGTCGCCGCAGTACCAAGCCAACCTTCCGTCGGCTGATTGCCAGGCCGGTTGGCCGGCAAATGTGTCAGCAGGCATGGTTCCCATGCCGGTTGAAGTGGCAGCAGGCGTCGCTGTGGTCTTTTGCCTGACCCCAACGCAGTCATGCATCAGTCCTGTCCTTGATGTCGGCGGCGGCTTCCGGGCATTTGTAAGAGTGGGGATCTCCGGCTTCTGCGCCGCAGTCGAAGCAGACTGAGCTCCAGTCGGCGTTGGCGTCGGGGATGGTCCGGGTATCCGTCCGGTCCGTCGGCGAATCAATATGTCTCAGTTCTTCCGAAGTCATCCCGCCATCCGGCGTCCGGCGGTAGAAATAGACATGCCCATCGGTGGTCAGTATCCCGGTGAGCAACCGTCCGTTGGTCAGGTCGTAGTACAGTATCAGGCTGTTTTCGTTTCCGTCCCGGTCTATTCGGATCCGGGTAATGCCCGGGGAGGATAGGCGGTCCGGGATCCAGTCGGAGCCGACTTTTTCCAGGGCTTCGGACCAGGTTGGAGCAGTATTTCGGTTTACCATTGCAGTTACCTCTCGGCAATTTCCGGCATTTTTTGTCTTCAGGGGTTCAGACCCGGAAGGCATTTCAGGGTTCCGAAATTGGCTTACAGCGCGGAGTCGGAGTGTTTTTTCTCCGGCTTGAGGAGTCGTTCATGTTATTGCTGGCGGTTATTATGACTGTTGTTTCGGGGATATTTCTATCGGCGGGAGTAGTCTTTGCGTTTTGCGCAGTGGTGATGAAGATCCGCAAGCTTTGCCGCGGCGCCGGAGATGAGGGTGAAGTGTCCGATAGTGGGTCGGCGCTGTAAGGTTGTTGGGGGTGTTTGAGTTTTCCCCGGACTGTGGGGAATTGGTCCGGGAAGTCCCGGGTCGGTTGGTTCTTCGGGGGTGTTGTCCTGGCGGGCTTGCCGGCTTTTTCCGTCGGGTGGTTGCGCCCGTCAACGCGGTGCGTTCGGGCCAGCAGTTCCGCTGCCCGGTCCGCGTCGTTCCTTGTTGCGGGGTCGGCTTAATGCTGGCAGATTTCACATGCCCCGCAGGGGCAATTCCGCCGGATCATTATGCTGTCGGCAAGGGGTTTGTCATCGGCCATCATAATACAATCCGGCGAATTGCAGATGATTACCGCGTCAGCCCAGGTTCTCCGGGCATAGGATTTGGCTGGCTTGGGGTTCTTAATGCCGAGAGAGAATCCGTTGTCTGTGTACGTGGCGTGGTAGTGCCGATATATGTTCCGGTCCATTGGGTTGGTGGGGGTTAACTGTTCCGGCATTTCTCTTTCCTTGTCCTCTGCAAGCGGTTCGGCTTCCGGTTCATTCGTCCGTTCCGGCGATGGTCATGCAGATTGCCTGACTGGTCCTCAGGCTTTTGGCGCAGTTGGGGCAATAGATGGTGTGATAGATTTTATACCTTCTGGCGGCGTTTTTTGATAGTCGTCCGAGTGATGACAGAGCGTGGTGCTGCTTAATCGGGCAGTTGCAGTAGAAGCAGTTTCCCTGGTCGTCGCTGTGGAGGGCAAACCATTTACTGATTTTCCTGCTCTGGACTTTCGTAACTTTCCCGTTGGCGGTTCTGGCGGTTATGTCGGCCATCGGATCAGCATCCTTTGCAGATGCCGGGGATCAGTCCGGCGCCCGGGTTGGTCGGGTCGGACAGCAGGGATTCGACCCAGGCTCCACAGCCGTTGGCGCAGGGCATTTCGGCCAGCCAGCGGCTGCCTCGCGGGGTTGGTCGCTGGGCCAGTCGGGCGGGGTATCCGGCTTTAAGCTCGGTGGATATTGCGGTCATGAGCCATTCGACCTGGATGGCGGACAGCTGCGCTTCCCCGATTTGATTTTCGGGCGTCGGCGTTGTCATGTTCTGCTCCTGGTGGGGTATGGGGTTAGTTATCGCTTGAGAAATGCTGGTGGACTTGTTCCGCTTTTTCTAACATACGTCCGGTCTTTATTTCTAGGTCTGGGGTTTCGTCTGAATCTAGCCGGTTGTATTGTAGGTTGTTTACTTGATTTTCTGCTGCGTCCGGCAATTTTATTGCTTGTTCTGGTGGGACGTTCAGAGGGGGGGATTCCCAGTGTTGATCTGCTATTATGGAGTACTGTTGTGAACTTGTTTGCCTGGTTCTATACTTATCTTTCCGCAGTGGTTGGATAGACTATGACTATTGGAAACAGTGGTTTCCCTGATTGGGATTTGAATAGGGTTATACCACCTAACATTGTTGAAGACCCGATTGGAATTGTTCGATCACCTTATGCAGTTTCACTGATCGATCTCGTTGAGCGACTTGGGCATACTGAAATGCGACGGGGTTTGCTATGTGGTCTTCTGGCTTTCCGTGCTGAACTACGTACTGTAGGGATTGTTGAGGGTTTTCAGTGGATTGATGGTAGTTTTGTGGAGAATGTTGAGGAGAGAGAAAAACGATCTCCTAATGATATTGATTTAGTAACTTTTTTTTGTGTGCCGGATGGGAGTAGCCGAAAAAGCCTTTTTGATGATTATTCCGAACTCTTTGCTGGAAAATACGTTAAAGAGAAATATGGATTACACTCGTTTTTTGTCCTGCTCAATGAGACTTCAATTAAGCTTATTATTGATTCTGTTGCGTACTGGCAAAGCCTTTTTTCTCATACTCGTGATGGTTTGTGGAAAGGTTATTTACGGGTTGATTTAGATGATTGTGATGATGAGGCGGCTGGGGCACTTCTTTTATCGATGGCCGGTAAAGGGGATGAACTGTGAATGTACGTGATTATCGTTTCCTTCTGGCGGATTCGGCTGCCCTGCGTCAGTTGATTGCAGATTGTGATTCCGATGATGTCATTATGCGGGCCGGTTTTGAGGAACGGCTCAGGGGAAATGAGGAGAAACTCGCTGCTTACCAGGGGTATTCATCGGTTTTGAGCGACCTCTGCCTGACTTTCAGCGGTGAGCCGGTAGTTGGGAATCGCGGTATGTCTGCCGACTTTTTCAGTGATGCGGTTGGGGAGTTTGTAAAGGCAGTGCACTATGTTGGGGCTGGGCATCGTCAGACTCCGTTGCCGTCAACCGGGGTTGTTCCTTTCAGTGAGGATTACCGGCTGTTGGTTACCGGATTTGTGCATGGTTCTTTTGGCATTCGTGTAGAGCAGATGTCAGGTCAGATGGTTTTACCGGGCGATCCGACCTGGGTTGAATCGGCAATTGCTGAGTTTAATTCGATCCTGGAAGCTTCCGTAGCAGATGATGAGCGCCTGGCAGATGCGGTTGGCGAGGTTGATCCGCGTGCGCTGGGTCAGGTAAGCGCATTTCTCAGGACGGTAAGCACTAGAGGCGCAGTATGCGCCCTGGGGTTTCAGGGACGGGAATTCCGGTTCCGCGACCTTGCTCAGCTTGTATGCAGTGAGACCAGGCTTGGTAAGGAGAATATTCGTAAAGGTGAAGGGACGATTGAGGGCGAATTCATGGGATTTTTCCCCCATCGTCCCAGGGCTCAGCTTCGGATTGATTCGGTGGATTCCGATTTGCTGCGGGATGAAGTCGGGAAGATTATTACCGCGCGGGTGCCGACTTCGGTTGCTGATGCGGTTGACATTAACTCGATACTTAATCAGAAAGTCCGGCTCAATGTTTTTGCCAGAGCAGTAGGCGCCGGACGGATTTGCTATGTGGTTACGGGTGTATTTCCCGATGTTTTGTAGTGCCTGGCTGGTACCCGGGGTACCGGTGTCTGGTTGCCACCGGTTTTTCCCTCTCCTTGTATATTGATCCCCGTGTTCACCGGGGGCGTAGTTTCTACCAGGCTTTCCCGGTTCGGGCATGACCGGGATACCAGGCGCTGTGGGCGCATTCGTTACAGTCATTAAAGCCGTTTTCTCCGCAGAATAGACGGATCCCCGGTGGTCTGCCAGTGGCAACGGCGTAGGCGTCCCGGGCGATATTCCGGGCGTAGCAGCATTGCCTGCGCTGGATGGAGGGAATCTTGCTGGCGGCGTACCGCTTCGGTTGCCGCTGTAGCCTTGCAGTTGTATTGCCGGTTTCCGGCATCCGTTTTTTGTGCGGAGTTGTCGGAGTTTCCCGGTCCCTTCCCCGTGTTAGGATTGGTTCATCTGTCTGGCGCGGTTTTTTTCTGACGGGGGGGTGAGGATGTCCGGTCGGTTAATCAGTGATTCAATTATTGTTGTGGCAGTTTTCTGCGTAGTGTCGGTGGGGTTTCTGATCGGGTGGGGGTTGTTGGGCTGAGGCGTGGGTCCCGTGGGGTTATCCTGCCGGACGGGGTGAAGTTCCAGGGGGCGATTATCGGAGTTTGTTGCCTGTATATCGGCGGTTACTCAATGGGCATTGTGGGCTGGTATCCGGTTCGCGCTACGTGTTGGGCGATCTTTTCCTGAGCATATTCCTGGGCGTGATACAGGTCAACGAGTTCACTTGTTTTCCCGACGTACAGGTATCCGTTATCGGCATTGTATTGTCTCAGTTCTTCGAGGGTAAGCTTATTGCGTTTGATCCCGTTGCAGGTTCGATGCAGCAGGGCGAGGTTGTAGAATTCGTCGTTGCCCTTTCTGCCTTCGTTGGCTTTTCTTGCTCTGATATGGTCAACTTCCAGCAGGGTGTCGTCCAATGAACCATTAGGGCGGAGTGGTTTGTAGCCACAGCCCCAGCATACTGGTCCGAACTTTTCAATGAGCATCTTTTTGGCTTCCTCTTTGGGAATGCGTCCTGACCAGCTGGCGGATTGGGTTGTTCTGGTTTGTCCGGGCTTTCTTTGGTTCAGGTGGTGGAATGGGGACGGGTCCTGGTCGGTTCGTTTCGGCAGTTCATTTGGGCCGATGGTGGTCGATTCGGCTTGCTGGAGGTTGGTTTGATGTTCGCCCAGAGCTTGCCGGGTTGCGTCGGTCATGTCGTAGAGTCCGTAGCCATTGCGGTAGAAGCGGCGTTTGAGCATGGTCCAGGCGCGGTAGGCCATGTCGCAGGCGATCCACTGGCGGCCCAGGTTTTCGGCAGCGACGGCGGTAGTGGCGCAGCCGGCGAAGATGTCTAAGACTACATCACTGGGGTTGGATGATGCCTTGATGATGCGCTCATAGAGGGCTAAGGGCTTCTGGGTGGCGTATCCAGTGCGCTCTCTAGCTGATCTACCTACTGGTGTCATACCGTCTCTGTCTTCAAGCCAATAGTCTTCTGGGATTTTACCCTTGTCCCGGTATTCTTCAACAGAGTTAGGAGTAAGGTTGCCGCCAATACCTCCGCCTCTTGGTTCTAAATGTTGGGTATTTAGCTGTTTGTATGGGATACGTATTGGATCCCTGTTAAATCGGGTTTCATCAGACCTAGCGTAGAACAGGACGGTGTCGTGTTTTCGTGGAAACCATCGCATGGTGTTGCTTGGGCCAGTGTAGCACCATGCTATTGCATTCCGGAAATTCTTGGCCCCGAATACGGCGTCCAGCAGCATCCGGAGGTAGCTGTTGGCGTGGTCGTCGCAGTGCAGGTAGATGCTGCCGGTGGGCTTCAGTATCCGGTGGCACTCAATAAGCCTGACGGCCATAAAGGCTATGTAGGCCGCTTCGTTCTCTGTGGCGCATTCTTCCACGGCGCGGACAACTGCGAAGATGCTGGGGTAATCGTCCTGAATGCGGTACTGCCAGTCAGGGTGCACATGCTTGTCCCAGGTCTATTGGTCTTTGACTCTGGTTTCGCCCCGGCCTTCGTTGTGGGAAACGCCATGTTTTTTGGCAAGAGCTACTTCTTCATTGAACTCGGCATTGCTGATGGGCGGTTTGGGTTTCCTGATAAAGGTTTCGTTGGCGGCAAAGGGAGGATCGATGGCGATCAGGTCAATGCATTCATTGTTGATACTGCGCAGGAAAGTCAGATTGCCCGTGATGGCGAGGGTGCGGTTGGGAACGTTGAGTGTCGACAAGGTAGGTTTTCTCTGCTCTGGTTATTTGGGTTCCGGTTGGGGTATCAAATAAATAATGCCGGCAAAAACCGGCATTATTTCTATAGATGGTTGGGGGTAAAAGGGGAGGGACTATGGACGTGCGCGATTATCGATTTCTTTTAGCGGATTGCGCCGCTCTGCGTCAGTTGATCGCAAGCTGTGGTTCCGGCGATGTAATTGTTCGGGCCGGTTTTGAAGAACGGATCAGGGAACAGGAGGAGAAACTGGCTGCTTGCCAAGGGTATTTACCGGGGCAGGGGGATGCCTGCCCCAACTGGCGGATCAGGTATGGGGTTGAACCTGATTCAGTGAAGGCGCCGGTTCAGGGTTCGTCGGGGAATATGTGGTCGTAGTACCGCTTCGGTCGGAAGTGGATGAATTTCGCTCCGGCGGATTTTGCTCCCGGTTCGGACGATTCCTCTTTGATGCCGATCACGTAGGGGAGCGTGGGTTTCCCCGCAGCCAGCTGGAACAGTCCGGCGCATTGTATGGCCCGGATCCGGTTCTTTTCCTGGATAAGTATCGCGACTTCGGCCAGTGCGTAGCCGATTTGGCCGTCATCCTTTTCCCACTGAACAATGCAGTCGGTGTCTTCCAGTTTGTCGGCTTGGTCCCGGCTGATCAGTCCGTTGATAATGGCAGGCACCAGGATTTTGTGATCGATTTCCTGGGCGGTCCATTCCAGAGTCGAGTGGATCAGTTTTACCTTTCCCCACTCCATGTCCAGATCTCTTCTGATGAGCCTTTCGGTTTGTGGGATTGCCTTTTGCTGGTATAGGGCTCGCTCAACCCGATCCAGGTTTTTCTGTATTTGGTCCTGCCGGTTCATGTCCGTTCACCCGGTTTTGGCTGCAGTTGGTCGGGGTTTTCGATAATCATCCGGATTACTGTACCTCTTAAACATCAGGGCTTCGAGGACTTGGTGTCGTGCGGTGCCGTGTCTGCCAAATGCAGATGCTTTTCTGCGCCTTCCGGTTGGGTTTGGGCGGTATCAGCGGTCATTACGTAATAATCCGTTTCCAGCAAATCTGCCTGTTCCGTGATGGGGGTAGGCTGGCGGATCAAGGGTATTGCCTCAGCATCCCCTCCCGGTTCCGTGATATACCACTCTCCGTCCGGCGCCGCGAGGAGCAGGTCGCGCAGTCCGATCCGGCCAGCCTTGAACGCCGTCAGATTTGCGCGGGTCGCCGGGGCGACGATGTATTTGCAATCCGTTTGGCAGCTGTCATGGACTGCGATGTAACCTCGACCATTTTCGTCCACGGCTTCGAAAAGCAACTCGCAGTCGTAATAAAGTATAGATTTGCTGAATGCGACTTTCATAGCATCACCTTGCAGTTTGTTACCGGGTCAAACCTTTTTGACGGCCACCAGGTTTGATGTTCGTCAGGTTCAATTGGGTTGCATTTGCCGGCTCCGGCAAGTATGGTCAATTCGCCAACAGCCTGCCAGCGGCGGTTTTTGTTAAGGCCGCTATTCATCATGCGCAGGGCGGCCTCTGGTGATGCCAACAGTGAGACTCCGTTTTGCTCACAGGGGGTCCTGCGGGGTCGCCGGTTTACCCGTCCGTTCCTCTTCACGTAGGAGTCGAAGTCTTCCGGTTTGGGAGTAGCGTTCTCCAACAGTCGATAACGCACCCTCCGCTCTGTGATGTCCTGCGCGATGAGCGGAGGGCAATCCGGCGGCAGGGGTTCGCGGTACTACATTTTGCGTTTCATCCAGGGGATAGATCAGGGTCGGGGGCGTTCAGCACGCAGCGGTTGGTTTCCTTGTTCCCCGGCTTTATTCATCGGCGGGTCGGCGCCGGGCGGCGTTGACTGCTGCCTGAGTCTCCAGTGCCCTGATTTCGGCGGAGGCATCGGTATTTCCGCCGATGGAGAGATGGATGGTTTGATGTCCGGTCCCCGGAACGGTTTCTTTCTCTTGAACATATTCGGCATGCCGGTTCCTTAGGCTGTGCAGAGTGGGCCGGATCAATCCTGTCGGTTCTCCTGATCCCACTGGTATTCCAGGAACCTTACCGGGCTTTCGCCGGATTCGGGCGGATCCTGTTTGGTTCCTGCGACGTAGGGAATGGTTGGTATCCCGGTGGCCTGTTCCATTATCCCGGCGCGGCGAACCGCTCTTTCCCGGTCGTGTTTCTGAACGGTGATGGACGTTTCCACTACGGCGTAGATGATCTGTCCGTCAGGGTTTTCACACTGGATGATGCAATCCGAAGCTTTCAGGTCATCGAACTGGTCGGGTTCGATTCGGTATTCATCCAGTGCCGGCGTCAGGATGTCGTGCTCGAATTCCTTCCATATTCGCTCACTGCCGGTGTAGAGAACGGTTGCTTTGCGCATGTTGAGTTCCGTTCGGATCATCCGGCGGGATGCTTCGATTGCTTTGCTCTCGTAGTTGCTGCCGATCAGGTCGTCGAGTTTTCCGGACATCCGGTTTTGCCTGGTTTCCATCCGGTCGAGTTTTTCTTCCAGGGTAGTAAGCCGATCCTTGACTTCTACCATGTCCTGCTTGAGTTCGGTTACATCCTGCTTGATTTCCTCTACGGTTTCTTCCAGACGTGTGAACCGCGCCGGAAGCTGCAGCAGTTCCTCGGTAAGTATTTCTTTCCGAAGTTCCTCACGCAGTTCGCTGTCGCTCCGGACCGCGGAGACCAGGTGTTTGTGGAATTCCCGCTGCAGGTCCGGGTTCTTTTCCAGCGCGTCCAGTATGTCCTGCATGGTGTGGATGTTCTGCTGCGTCATATTGTTCACCTACTCTGATTGTAGCGGTTTCCGGGTTGCGGCGAAAGGGGTTTGGCGCGGTCCGGGGGCTGTGAGCAACGCAGTGGGGGGTCCGGGGCGTGGGTATTATGTTGCAGCGTTCTCTTCGCTGCGAAGGTGGTTCTCTGCTGGCGGTGGGGCCCCGGCGGCCGGAGATGTGAGACCGTTGATGGGTTGGGTTCCTGTTGGCAGTTTCATTCCGTCCTGTGGCTTGTTAGTACGCTTCAGGGGGTTCTGCCTTCAAGGCTATGATCCGTCTTACCGATTCCGGTACTTCCCGGACCAGCGCCGGCTTGTCCAGGGCGCGATGTTCGTGGGTGTACCATGCGGCTCCACCAAATTCAGTCAGGTAGGCGTATTGTTCGCCTGGTACGGGCGAGCCGAATTGATCCCGTATTAGCTCAACCAGTTTGCGGAGGTTATGTCCGTCGTTGCCGCTGGCCGGGTACTCAATTCCGTGGGATCCCAATACTGCTTTGTAGGAACATTCCAGCGACCTTTGCGCCATGTATCCGAAGTTCCGGTCGCTGATATGGACCATTCCGTTGTCATCCATTTGGCGCTGCAGGTCGTTTACACTTTCCATAGCTTCTTTGAGACGGTCCTGGACATCCTGCCAGTCGATGCAACTTTCTTCTTCTTCGTCGTCGTAGAGGTATTCGTTTCCTGGGCCGGTGTTTTCTCCCGGCATGGCCGGCACTCCGTCCTTTGCGATCTTGTGGGGCAGGCTGTTCAGCATTGGGCGTTTCTTCAGGAATTCTTCAGGGGTCATGCACCCGATGTCCACTCCGCCGGCTTCCGGTATGGTCATCTTTTGGGCGATTGAAGCTATTGCTTCAAGCTGGCGGAGGGCTTTCTCCGGGGGCTGATTTTCGCTGAGCAGGAGGATATCGATGTCCGAGTCGCGCCGGTGGTCGCCGCGGGCCCTGGAGCCGAACAGGATAGCTGCTTTTGCTCCGGCGATTTCGCGTAGTGCGCCGGCTAGCCTGAGTGCTCTGGGATCGCAGAGCGCTCGCCTTTCTGCCAGCGAGCAGCGCTGTGCTGAGTCAGCCGTACGCAAATCCTTTTTGAACTTGGCGGTCATCGGAGCAGTCATTGGTTCATCCTTGCTTTTCCGGCGTGGGGCTTTTCCAGTGCGTCCAGTATGTCCGGCACGGTATGGATGTTCTGTTGCGTTATATTGTTCACCTTGCCTTGATTGTAGCGGTTCCGGGGCTGGGGTTAAAGAGGGTTGGCGCGGTGGGATGGCTGTCGTCAAGGCCGGGTTCAGTCCGGGGTCAGGTCCCGGAGTATTTCGGCAGCAGATCGGTTTTCCCAGGCTGCCAAATCTGAGATGGCTTCGCTGATCCGGTCGGCGTAGCGGGATGAATGTTCGTGTACCGGGGTTAATAACTCTGCTGATTCGTTCTCCCTGGTGGCGGTCCGGATAATGATTCGATTCTGCCAGTTGCCGGTACGTTTCCAACCTCGGGATTCCAGGTAGGAAATCAGTCCCGAAAGAGGGATTTTGCTGAAGGTTTCGCGATTGCGCATTTTGGTATCGGTTATCGCCGTTTTGCGGGGGATAGCAGGGTATCAGTCAGGGGTTTTGCTGCCCGGGGATGTCATTCGGATACTTTTCGGACAGGAGGCGCCGGACCTTTGCCCGGGATTCCTGGCGTTCCGCTTCCAGGTGAAGCGGTAAAACCGGTTCGTAATCGGAGAGGGACGCCTCAATCTCTTTTTCGTAGTCGTCCAGGTCATCATCGCTGAACGGCCACCAGGCATTGAATTCCGCTTCGGTCAGCGGTGCATCCGATGGCTGGTTAACCTTGTTTTTACCACAGCTCATTGCAGGCTCCATGACTGATCTGCAGAGAGGATTGTTCGGTTAGGGAACATACTCTGTCTGAGACGAGAACTTCGTTAGGTGTTGCTATTCTGGAGGAGACGGGCATGTTGTGTAATGGGGCAACGGATATAGAGAGGGAGTCAGGATGAATGCAATCAGGCTTTCTTTGCCGAGTAATGGCATCCGGCCCTATCGGCTTGGGTTATAGTGTGTCTATGATTTCTTTCTCCCATGATTCCAAATCTCTGTCCGGCAATCCCGGGCGGCACGCTGTTTGCATATAGGCCCACGCTATCAATTCTCGAAACGGGCTGTCTAAGGATGCCTTCCTTTGGTAGAGTTTGTCGTTGCCTATTTTGGTTAGGGGAATGAGATCCAAATCTCTCAGGTCTGCCGCCATGGCTGGAATCACGCCTCGAAGCGGCGGCAACGGAATCACCGACTGGTTGTACCCAGCACTTAGGATGCGCTCCTTTATCCTCCTTGTCGCAGTACTTGATTCCAGCCCGACCTTTTTTAGGGCCGTACTCATCTGATAACAGCGCGCCACTAATACCTTCCGTACCTTCGGTTCGCGTGTGAGGTCGCAGGACGGGGTCAATACTACTCGGAATGAACCTGGTTCTTCTGCATTGCCACTGTATTTCATAAGGACGTCGCCTAACAAGGTATCCCTTGATACCGGTGGATACAGATAACATTCCCAAGGAGCGAGGCGCGTTCCGTCGTCCGACGGTTCGTCCATCATAGCGGCTACTCGCCGGCGTCCCGCTCTGCGGACGGCTTCTTTACGTTCTTCGTCTTCGGTAAAGACCTCGAACGCATACGGCGCGACTTCGCGCATCGCCTCCGACAGGCGTCTCCTTATTTCCTCCTCGGTCATCTGCAAGGCTCGGACGTGCGGTTCGAATTCTTGGATTGCCGTTAGGACTCTTGCCTCGCTGCCGTCTCCTTTCTGAACTTTTTTGACGAATGCATGGTCGTCCTTTTCGAGCAGCTCCGGCATAGCGGAGTACACGACTATGGGGCAGAAGCGTTTTCTCCAAATGAACTCGTAGGTCTGCACACCTGCCGCGTCCCCTTCGGCGGGATTGCCGCGGGCTATGTCCAACACCACGATGTCAGGTAGGAATGACCCAATCGTTAGTTCAGCTAAGTCGAAGTTCACAAATTTGGTGACGGCATCCTGTATATTGGCTTTGATGGAATCTAGCACTGATGCCACGCTATCGGGATCGTCCTCAACTAACAATACCCGGATCATCGTTTGCCTCTTTCTGCGTTGACGCATGGCAGGTCAAATTTGAACGACGCTCCGCCTCTGACGCCGGGATGGATGACTACCATGTCTCCGCCATGGGCGGCGACGGTTTCCGAGGCCACTGTAAGGCCCATTCCGACCCCATCGGGCTTTCGGGTCACACCCGCCAGAAGGATCTTCTCTTCGTCTCCGTCCTGGAGACCGGGACCGGTGTCGTGAACGAATACCGTTACACGGGTTCCGTCCGTGTTCTTCTCGGTTTCAAATTCCAGTTTTCGTTCTTCTCTGGGGGTATTTTCCAGCCAATAGAGAGCGTTGGTTGTCAGGTTGACTATAACCGTGCTCAGTAAGCCCGGGTCCACTGCCACGGTTGTCTTCGACTTTGGAACAACGCACTTGATACCGCTGCCGGCAAGTTGCATTTTGTACATATCCAGGGATTCTCGGATGCAGTTCTCCAATACGGAGTGCCGACGTCCGAGACGGAAGTTGCGGCTTGCGAGCGGGGCGAATTTGTCCGCCAAGGCTTCTAAGGCAGACACGGATTCCTTGGCTCTCCTGATATGCTCATCAGCTTTTTGGTTTCCTCGCTGACCGAAGTTCTTCCTGAAGAAGTTCAGCGTGCTGCCTATTGCAGTAGTCCTGTTTCGGATTTCGTGGATTAGCATCTGGGCTATGGACCCAACCGTCGCCAGTCTGCTGTAGTACACGAATCTAGTTTCAATTGCTTGGCGATCGCGGTTGAGCGATTCACTGAAATCGCGTATCAACTTGATGATCTCGGATGCGTCTGCCCCTGATTTGGCCAGATCGGTGGTTCTGTCTACGAGTTTGTCGGCGGACAGATTTGCGAACAGCTCCGTCAGCGGCTGTTCCCGCCCTGGTTCTGCGCGGTCCTGATTCCGGCCGCTCGCCAAAAGCCCTACGATCGACCGGATTATCTCCTCGAATTCCTCAACCTCCGCACACATTGACAGACGTTCCCGGTCGCTGGTGTCTTCAATCTTCAGGTTGTTATCGGCGGATATGGAGACGTAGCCTACTATCTGGCTGGTGCTGAGCCGCCGGCCGACTTGGCTGACACGACGTAGGTCAAGGCCCAGCCAGTCGCGGGCGCCTTCGGATTTAGGCAACGTCAACACTCCGTCCCGGTACACCGATATGCCTTTGTAGGCGCGGATTGTTTTGCGGATTGTGCTTCTCTGCACTCCGTACTTATCGGAGATTTCTCCGGTACCCTCGGGGTTGATGTCCCAAGCCCGTATGTCAAAATCGAATGGCCCGCAATGCGTGGAATCTGGGGCGTGTGGGAACTTCCAGGCGTTTTTGGCGGCATTGTGAATCTGCGGCCAGGTTTGGCTCATTTCGGTAGTTCTGGGAGCATTGTTCGCTCCGATCGGAGCGAACCTGTAGGTTCCCGATATGTTGCCGGTAGCGTCAACCTTTCCCTTGATGCGGTACTTGGGTTCGGACAGGAATGCCGGTACTTCGATGTTGGTTGAATCGGTGCTGTGATCACTTGTCAAGGTGATGTTAAATTCATCCTGATTAGCGAAGGGGGAGATCAAACGACCCAAGTTTTCTTTCAGCTCACCTATCCGGCTTTCGTTCCACTGCTCTCTCAATTCAAGGATGCGGAGGCGAGTTCCGGATGTAGTGAACGGCGAGACTTCCGGCCACTCGCGGAACACAGCCGCACTTAGTGATATGTCGTTCCCTCCAGAGATCTCCGCCCAGTTGACGGAGACTTCCCAGCAGGGCGACTGCGGAGCTTGTGTCAGCATTACCAGTCGGTCGCCAAGCCGCGCTGCCGAGAAGCGCCCCAAACCTTTGTTTCCTACCACACGGCGAGTTCGGGGCCCTCTCTGGGCAATCTGATGGTTTTTTTTGTGCGGAGTCGCCACCATGCACCAGGAGTTTTCCAGGACATCCTTGGTCATACCTACGCCGTCATCCTTGATCTCCAGGTATCGGACGCCGTCGGGATTTTGTCCGAATGTAACGTCTACGTTGTGAGCGAATGCGTCATAGGAATTTTTGACTAACTCAATCACCGCTACGATGTCATTGGTGACCAGGTCCGCGCCAAGAGCGGTAAACACTCTCGGGTGGATTCGGAAAGGTATGGACTCGTGATCGGTGGGCATTGGAGGATTGCCGGAGGTCGTTTGTGTTTTCAACATGGCGCTTGTCCGTTTGGCAGATTAAGTGCCATTCCGGTTAGGATTTCTAAAGGCCCAAGTCGGATGGGAACCGACAGTTTGAGATTAGCGGTCAGCGCTATCCTCTGTCAACCAATGCGGGACTGCTTACTATGGCTAACGTCAGTGCGGGGTTCCGTTTCGATAGCTACAGATTCATTGATGAGTTATGTTCATATTTCTATAGACACTTCGGGGAGTCTCGTAGCTGGTGCAAGTGTGATAGCAGGGTTTTGCTTCCTTCTTCCAGGGAGCATTCCCAGATGATAAACACCGTCCATCCTAGTTCGGACAGCTTTACCTGGTTAGCGGCATCGCGGGCAAGATTGCCGTCCAGCTTACGATTCCAAAAGTCGGTGTTGGATGCCGGTCGTCGTTGCCCTTTCCGGCAATTGTGCCCGTGCCAGAAGCAACCCTGTACCAGAATGACGACGCGATAGCGTGGCAGTGTCAGGTCAGGGGTGCCGGGCAGGTCGCGGACGTTCAGCCGGTAACGGAAGCCGGCATGCCAGACTTTCCGGCGCACATAGAGTTCTGCCGCAGTGCCTCGGCTGCGGACTCGGGACATTAGAGAGGATCGGCTTTCTATGGTCAGGAAGTCGGTCAACGTGAATTTTGCAGAGTGTCTTTAGTCGTACCGTCGCACAGGCTCGCGGTAAGGTCCGTGTGTGGTAATGGACCTTTGATTAACGAGCGTAGGGCTAGCGGTGATTTGCTACCTATCGACTACTATTGCTTCCCGGAGATCTTCACCTCGGAATTCGTCTCCGGCTAGGGAACGCTCCTTGTTGTAGGTTTCGTAAAGATGCTTTGCCATATGCTTGGCAAGGTTGGGAGGCACTGCGTTGCCGATCATCTTGGCAACGGCATCCATTCCGTCGGCGTAGAATTCGTAGTCCGGTGGGAAGGACTGTAGTAAGGCTCCTTCGTGAAGGGAGAGACCGCGTACCTGCTTTCCGTCGTAATGGCCGAACCTGCCGTTGGATATGCTATGAAAGCGTGTCGTAATGGTAGGCGCCGGACGATCCGGATGGATGCGGGTGTAAACGTCTCCGAACCCACGCTTGCCCTTTTCCTTGAGGCGTCGGTGGCAGGGTAACGCCAGTTCTTCCGAAAATCCGAAGTTGGTTTCCCCCGGCGCAATAGTCATCAGACGGCGACGGTTGATGTCCGACAGGTTACGACACTGATGGTTGGGAATATTCTTATCCTTTTCGCCGGACTGTAAGGCCGGCAGGTTTTCGATGGCGTCGCGTACCTTTGGAGGTTCGTCTTCTGAACCGGACGGTATGGACAGGTCGAGGTTGACTCGTTCCGGGCAGGCGGCCTTGACTGCTATGATGATAGAGCGGCGCCGGTGTTGTGGAACGTCAAAGCAAGATGCGTCTGCTACTCCGGAACCTACGCGGTATCCTTTTTCGCGTAACCCGGTTTTGAAATCTTTCCAGATCACACTGTGCGCTCCGCGCTCGATTGCTGCAACGTTCTCCGATAATACCATTTCAGGTTGGAAACGTTCGATGAACGTAATCACTTGCGCCAGTAAGTTACGGTCCCGTTCTCTACCGGCGGTTCTTGAGACCGTCATACTGCGCTGGACGAACTTGGTGAAAGATTGGCATGGCGCGCAAACGGTAAATAGTAAAGGTGTATCTTTGGCTTTTGCTTTATAATGTGCGACCAGCCCATCTAATTCATCCAGGATCTCTTCTTGTTGCCCGTCCGGGTATTCGGGCGATACCGGGAACATATCCTTCCGGATGAACGTCGGTTTGGCCCGGTCCAAGGAACGGTTGGGGTTGTTGAGTCGGTAAGTGTCGCAGCAAGCCGGGTCCTTGTCGATACCGGCGATGACGTAACCTCCGGCATCAATCAGCCCACGGGTGGTGCCTCCCGCGCCGCAGTAGAAATCCACGGCCAGGAACTTGGGCATTTTGGCATAGTAAGACATATAACGTAATTTTATCATAGGAAAATGTATTGGGGTATTACCGTTGCAAGTTGGGAGTATGGATGGGGTAAAATCAATGCTCTGCCCTGAAATGCTGACGCCGGGCCGACTTCCGCCGGCCCGGCTCTTTTCCGTTGACTCCCCCCTTCCCGGCTACCAGTCCCAGTCTACGCTGTCCAGGTCAAAGTAGTTCCACCCCTCCGACCCCGGCAGGTGATACTCCGTCGCCGACAGATGCCCCGGGAACGGGAAGTTCGGGTTCGGCCCGTAGGGGGACGGCCCCGTGCGCGGCGCCAGGAAGTCATGCTCCGTGTTGAAGACAATATTCTCCCAGAGGATTATCCGTGCTCCCCATTCGTTGGTCCCATAGGTTTCTTTGCCTTCCAGAGTGGTATTTGTTATCTGGATGTTGGCCCAGTAATCGCTCAGCTGTTCGGTGGTCAGGATGGGGCCTGGCGCAGTCCACTGGGTGAGGCGCGGGGTATGGCTGTATATCCCCGGTTCCAGGACGTCGGACTCGATGACTTCGGTTACCACCGGGCCGATGATGCTGTGAGGCATGTAGTCGGTGGCATGCCAGTAGAAGGGGAACAGGTCCCAGTGTTCCGGGTCGGTCCGTCTGTATAATTCGATCCAGCTTTGATACCTTCCGTTGTCAGGACGGGTACTGATAGGGTGGACTCCGTTCTTCTCGGCGTAGTCCCGAAACTCGTAATATGGTTGGAACCTGATTAACCATCGATTGGTATCGGTAAATGAATTCCATCGGTTCTGGAAGGCAACGACTGTAGAGGTTCTGAACTCGACATTTGCTGGGCGTGTTCGTTCATCCTCTGGGTTGGTTAGGGGCAGAGCGGTGTTGTATTCGGCGATGATACGGATGATTGGGAGTTCCGGATGGACGAACTCCCAGTTCATTTTAGGACGGTTAAATGCTCCGTAGTCATATGCTTCTGCTTCGGATCTGCTTATTTTGTCTATACTGGCTGTTACTGAGAGGTATTCTTCTATTGACAGGTTTAGCTCTACTTGTTCTAACTTCCCTGATTTCTCGTTCTGTCTCTGGCCCCATTTAATAGTTTTTTTCTCAGTGCCCGGTTTTACTGCCTGTTCCAGGGTGTTGGCGACCGATTGCAGGATTACTCCTTTGAGGGAGTTATCCCCAAACCAGCGGGGGCCTACGCCTCCTGACATAGGCAGTTTTAGGTAGTTGGACTCATTTCTTTGGATCCACTGAGGGTTGTAGTGTCTGTATCGGAAATGATTACGTGGTGGTAACCTATTATTTTCTGTGCCTGCAGCACGTTTGGGATGATATGCTGCTTCGAACCAAGGGTGGTGGATAAAGTATATGACAGGAGATTTCCATGTGTTTGTAATAAAAGTGTATGGATGTTTGCCTTTTCCCGGCTCTTTTGACCGGCCATGAAGGTTTTGCGGGTCCAGCGCGTACTGGCTCAGGTCCATATGCTGATAGATGTCCTGCACCCTGACTGAATCATCCAGCTGGGGGTTTTCCGGCACTGCCGGGATGCCGCTTGCTTCATCAGCCGGGCCGGTGGGCATCATTTCGGTCATGTGCGGCTCAGCCACTTCTTCCGGTATGGCCGTGGGGGTATTAAGCATGGTTTCGGTAGGGGTCGGTTCGGGAGTATTGGTAGGGCTGACGGCGGCCATGGCGTCGGTCAGATCCAGCCGCTGGGGGCGTTCCCGGGTCGGGAACAGGGTCGGCCGGTTTTCCAGTATGACGGTGGTTTGCGCCGGCTGCTCTTGGGGTTGGTTCGGGGCGGCAGCCGGTGGGGTTGTGGCGGTTGGCTGAGTTCCGGTGGCTGGGGTCTCTCCGATTGGGGCAGGTTCCTCCGGAGCGGCGCAGGCCGTACTCAGGGCCAGTATTGAAAGCGCGACAGCGCCGAATATTCGGGTGATGGTCTTCTTCACTGGTTGTTCCTTTTAACTGATCATTTATGATTTAACTCTGGGTCTGCCGGGGCAGCCCGAAATTATTTTCGGAGGGCGCCCCGGCATTTTTCTGCCTTGCCAATTATAAAACTTGTGTCAACATCTTGTTTTATCCTCTTGACTATGAGTGTGCTGAATAGATTCAGGTTGCGGGCAGTTATCTTCGCGGTACTTCTGGGAGTGTTTCTCCTTTTCATGGCCCCTGATGATGTGGCTTATGCGGATGACAGATTCGCCTGCGTTACTTCTGTTGGGGCCGACTTTGGTTTTGGCGGCGAGAATTACTATGCGGTGGATTTCAGGGATCTGGGGTTTCGGCTGGAAGACTTTGGGGATTATGCGGTAAAGGGTGAAGTGAATGGGTTGGGGGAGCCGGCCCTGTTCTCCAGTGTGCGGGAACTGGTGGACCTTACTTTCTATGTGGATCATGGGAATCCTGATATTGCAGATTATAACTCTTCGGATTATTTGCTGAAAGCTTACGGGCACAAGTTTCATCCCGGAAGTGTGAGTTCATGGGAAGGCTACGATTCAAAATGGGTTCCGGCAGGTAATGTAGCTGAGCTTTTTAATAATCGCCGGCAGATGGCTTTGGCCGATGAGGAAGTGGTGCAGACCTTCTCGGCCCGGTGGGCTGATCCCGTCCGTCCCGGCGGCGGCGCTGGAGATGATTCGGTGGCCCGGCTGCAGGAGGCCAGAAGCGCGCAGGCCGATCTGACTGTTGCTACCCGGAGTTCCGCCGGCGGCGGCAATCGGGTTATTACCGGGACTACTGAGCAGGTAGCTTATGAGACCAGTTACCAGTATTCGACCAACTGCCCTGGCGGGTCCGGCACTGTCTGCACCGGTCAGGGGACTCTGAACCAGAATCCGACTACGATAACTACGCAACATCGGTCAATCGACCAGAACAACGGAGAGCAGTTCGGGAATGAACTGGCGCCGGGTACCAGGATGGTACGGGATTGCGAGCCGGTAGATCCGGAAACTCCGACCCCTGTTTTGAATCCGGGGGAGACTTTGATTGACGGATTTGTTTGCAGTGAGCCCCGGGAGATTCCGGTTTCACCGGGGGAAATCCCGGAGAATTATCTTAATGAACGGAATCAGTATGGCTCCGGCAGCTTTCTTGACCGGAAAACCGTTGACCGGTCGGATGATGTGATTTCCGTTCACATAGTGATGCCTGACAAGGAGCGGAAAGACCTGGAGTATGACTTCGGCGGGTTGACGGATGATGAATCGCTGCAGCGGTTCGGATTCGGGGATTCCGGCTGGACGATGGATGCCCGTAATCGTTTTCCGCACGAACCTGGAAGTGAGCGCGAGCGTGATGATTTTATCCCCGCTCGTGGACGTATGGAGGATGGTCTCTGTAGTACTTCTTCCGGTGATGAGTGTCTTCCTACTGATCCTGAAGAATCTTTGCGTCAACACACCGGTTATCGAACGCCTCGTTTGGAGAGCGTTCATCTGGATGGAAACGGCTCTTTCGGTTCCAGGAACGGCGAAATGGCGGACATCCGGTGGCCGGTGCATTTCGAGGATATGAACTGGTATCTGTACGAGTTGCCTGGAGCCGGATATGAAACGGGATCCAAATCCGAATGGCTTTTCTGGTTGTATCCGTATGCCGGGGAGCGGCTGGTGCAGAGTTTCTGGGCGGAAAATGCTTTTGTTGATGGGGGGTTGCCTGAATGTCATATCAAGGGTTCGCCCGGCGATGATGCGGATCCTACTGAAGATAGCGATGCTCCGGTTCTTAAGGGCCTGATTGCCTGCAAGGTTGGAGATACGGATTATCCCAATAAGGGATTTGAGGTTAGGGATTTTGATGGCGGTTATGAAAGTTACTGGGTTATAGGGGATGAAAAAGCGATACTTCCTTTCGATGCGAGCGATTCCGAAGGTGAGTTGAGTGATACGCAGCTGGTGCGGCGGGGAGTGGCTCGGGCGCTGGATGCGGATGAACGGATCGGAGCGCGGAAGCTCAACGTTTTTTCCTTTGATATTCAGGAGGGACAGGCTGGCAGCAGTCTGAACGTGGTACAGGAAGGGGCGGATGCCCGACGTAGGTATGGATTTTCTAAAAATGTGGAGTCTGTTGACCCGGATCTGAGTTCTCCGGATCAGATAAAGGATGCTGTTCATGCGAATATTGAGCAGTCAGTAGGTCCTTGGCCTAATGATAATGATAATGAGATTGACAATGAGATTGACCCCAATCGTCCTTATCTGCTGGTAGTAACATTCTATAACGTTGACCATTACGGAGACAGAGGGTTCGACATTGAGAACCCGGTTGCATCATGGGAATCCGTCGGCAAGTTTGAATTGCCGAAGCGGAAGGTGCGGCGGGTAGTCTGCCGGATGATGGTTTATCCCAACGGCTTTGAGCCGGCGGAACGGGAGAATTTCTTCGAAAGAAGCGTCGGAGCAATCAAGGAAAAGCTCAGTTTCGATTTTGAGTGGCTGAAGAATCTGGCCCGATCCGTCATGGGCGGAATCAGCGGTGGGATGAGGAACGCCTTTGTAAAAACCACGCAGGTCGTTTGCGGTGGGTATGCGCGGTTCGATTTTTTCGCTCAGGGGGATGCAGTCCCGACTGTTGCTTCCACTTATGTGGATGAGAATGGCATATTGCAGTCCAATGCGGCGTTGAAGTCCAGGGAAGTCGGGAAGGGGATCTGCGGCAGGGTCGTAGACCCGGCTCCTGACCTGTGTAATGAGGATTTGAACTTCTATCTGGATGACCGGTGCGCGGAAGTGCCTTCGATTAAGTTGGTTCTTGGGAAAGCGGAGTGGGTGAATCCGGATAGTGGGGAAATAGTGATCCCGGATGTTCGTCGTCCCCCGGAGGTAGTACGGCATTTTCAGGAGTTTAACGAAGGAGAATCAATCACTTCATATAACGCCGGATTGACGGAAGTGGCGCTGGAGTTTGACTTTCTGTGGGATGATCTGTCACTTGAGTCCCAGCGGGCGATTGACGGGTACGAAGTGGTGGTTTATCCGGATCCCAAGGTTTACCGAGATTATCCGGCGGGAAGTTACGAGCGGTTTGCGCTTCCGAAGTACGTTGGTTTGAATGATGTAGGTGACCTTTCGAGTTGTTCTGTCGGAGAATTAAGCAATCAGAAGGTAACCGGCATTTACTTTGGGACTCTTGGTCTGGCTCAACATGTGGACTATTCCTTTGTTAATGGGGGGACGTTATCCACTCAGTTAAGTGGTCAATGTCGCTATCGTCTTTTGCCCACTGAGCTTAATTATTTTATTGAGAATGCTCCTAAAGGGTTCAATGAATTCTCAAGGTTCATTGGCGGTCTTCCGGTAGCACCGGGGTATGTGCATCAGTTTGAAGTGCGGGCTTATGCCGGTACCCCCGGTGTTGATACTCTGGTTTACGGCAATCAGTCGGCATCCTTTATCGTCAACGGCAACCAGGCTGCATGCGATGCTGAAAATCTGGATCCGGCGCTGCGGGCCTTCTACGAATGCGACGGGCTGAGCTCCTCGGAGGATATTCCCAGCTCCGGTTATGCCCAGTCGGGCCTGCTCGCCCTTGCCGGGTCCAATCTCTGCATCGGCCTCTTCACCGCTACACCTCCCGCTCTTACCTGGGATAACTCCGGCGTCCGCGGCGCCTGGGGGTTGGTCTGGTTCATCGCCGGCGCAGTTCTGTTCGTCCTCCTGGTCTGGCAGGGGTTGAAAATGACCTATGACGTCTGGCTGGATCCCCAGCCGGCGGTAGGGTTCCGGGAACTGATCCCCCGGTTCGCGCTGGCGCTGTTCCTGGCCGCGGCCAGCCTCTACATCTGTCAGTATGTGCTGATGCTGGCCTCGGACCTGACCTGCTTTGTTTCCCAGACTACCGGCATTACTATGTGGGGCGTGGTCGGCAAGGTAACCGGCTCTATCTGGTCCCTTTTCCAGGCGTTCTGGGGTGATACCTTTGGCGGCCTGACCAATGGCGGCATATCCGGGTTGTCAACTTTTGTTACGGGCCTCCTTTCAACCGGAGTCTGGGTTTCTCTCATCCTGATTGCCTATATTCTCATTGCCATTCTGTTGGGGATGGTGGGCTTCGCGATGCTGCTCAGGCTGCTGCTGCTGGCGGTGCTGATCGCGGTTTCTCCATTGGCTTTTGCGTTTTATGCGTCCGATTCTACCGCCCACTGGACCAAGCGCTGGGTCAGCATGTTTCTCGGAGCGACTTTCCAGCAGGTAGTGGTGCTGCTGGTATTGTACCTGGGGTTTATGGTGATTGAGGGGTATATCGACTGGGAGGGGCCGGCGCCTTTTGTGAACCTGATTATGGGACTGGTAGCGATGGGTCTGGTGCTGGTAATGGCGCTGAAGGTTCCGTCAATCGTGAATCCGGGCGGCAAGGGTTTGTTCGATTCCTTCGGACAGATTGCGATGATGAGCGGCGCGGCGGCGATTGCGATTGGTTCGGCGGGATTAGGCGCGGCGGCTGGCGGACTGGGCGCTTTGCGGGGCGGCAGTGGCGTGCTTACCTCCCTGGGCGGGGGCGCTGCTGGCGTTGCCGGAGCCGGCGGGGCTGCGGCCGGCGCCGGTGGGGGCGGCGGCGCTGCTGCCGCCGGTACTGCCGGCGGAATCGGCGGGGCCGGTGGCGGAGTGGGCGGAGTTACTCCCTTTGCCGGACTGAATCAGTCTTCGTTCAGTGGAACCGGGGCTGCCGGCAGGGCTGGTACGCCGGCGGGTTGGGGAGTTACTCCTGCCGGCATTGTGGCGCCGGGGGTTGGTTCCGGCGCTGCCGGCGTTGCCGGGTCTCCGGTTCCCGGAGTTTCGGGAACTCCTTCCGGCGGTGCGCCGTCGTCCGGCGCGGCTGGCGCCGGGGTTACGACCAGTGGGCCGGGCGGCGCCGGCGCCGGGCGGAGTTCAATTCCCGAAGCCAGCCGTCCGGGGTTCTGGAGTGCGGTGCGCAGCGGCGCCCAGGCCGGCTGGCGGCGGGGTACCGGGTTTAACGTTAGGGCCCATGATTTGATGACCGGGAATTCTTTCTACCGGCACAGTTCGAGATCCGATGATACTGCCCGGCAGTATGAGGAGAGTCGTGCGGATCGGGCGCAGCAGATTCGGGTGTTCGACCGGCTTGCGGAAGCTCTGGAGCAGCGGTCCGGGAATACGCCATAAAGGGGGATGTGTCTGATGCCCACCGGTTCTTACGATTCACCGACTTTTCTCAGTCAGAAGGACAAGCTCTTCCTGGGCTTGTCCCTGCCTGAGTTCGTTCTGTCCATGGCGGTCGCCTTTTTCTGGTTTCTGATCAGCCTGACTTTTGATCGTCCGATGATGACCAGGTTGATGTTTGTTGCGCCGTTGACCGGGGTAACGTTGACTCTGATGTTTGTCCGGCTGTCGGGGATGCACATTCCGATCTTTCTGGCAGTGGCGGTTATGCGGACGTTCCGGAAGCCGAGCTATGAGGATCCGGAGGCTGACGTTTTTATCGGGAATGAGGTGTGGCAGCAGCTGGAGAGCAAGCGTGCGGCGAAGCTGGCGCGGAAGAATGCCCGGCAGGGCCGGTTCATGGGCATAATCGGGCGGCGCCGGAAGCAGGCGCAGGCGGTTCAGGCGGAGCATGGCGGGGAAGTGCGGGCTGAGATTGATAAGGGCGTAGTAGAGGGGTCGATTGCGGCGGAGCAATGGGTACGGGATGCGGTCAAGACGGTGGTAAAGGGCGGATGATGGCCTGGCGCAGGATTATCGGCCCGGTTCTGGTACTGGGGGCAGTGGTTCCGGGGCTGCTGCCGGGGGCCGCTTTGGCGCAGAGCGGGGTGGATCGTCCGGCTTTTGAGGAAGGCGACTGTGCTGCTGATCCGCATAGTGAGGAGTGCATCTGCGGTGAGGTTTCGCGCTTCAGGTTTGTCCCTGTGAGAATGGAGACTAATGCTGGTGGGGATGTGGTGGCGGCGGATGATAATGGAAATGGTCATAGTCCTGTGAGAATGCCTGATGGTTCCTGGGTATCGGGTAATCCTACTCCTACTCCTCCTGATTCTGATCCTGACCTGAAAGAAGTGGAGAACGACACGTACAACGCTCACTGTTCCAATGCGTACCTGCGGGAGAATATGCGCCGGATGTGGATTTTCGCGGTGGCGCTGGCCGGGGGGTTTGCTGCGATCAGCTTTGCCTGGGGTGGGGTGGTGATGATGCAGAACGGAGTGTCCGGGGTGGATTTTGCCCGGTCGCGAGTGATCATCCTCAGGGTGGCTCTGGGGTTGCTGATTGTGGGATTGGCCTATGTAATCTGGCAGGCTTTCGGAGATATGGTCTTCGGGGATTTGTTCCGCTGGAGCTTTGACCGGAACCAGCAGTTCACGCTGGATTAGGGGCTTCGTTTTTCCGGTGGAATTATCCGTTGTAGGGATTGCAGCAGTCGGTTCTTTCCTTTATTGAAATATTTGTTCGGTAGACATTGCTTTTCCGGTGGCTATAATGGCTTGGTGTTTGGGATGTAGCGGAGGCAGCTGTACGGATCAGGGAGGGCAATGGGGATTCAGCGTGCTCAGAAGTTGAACGAGTTGACGGCCAGGGAGTGGATCAAGTTTTCCAAGTCGTGGTTTACCTTGCCCAGGGGTGGGGTTGATCGGGAAAAGGTAGCTGCGCATCCGGCTACTTTCCCGGATTCGTTGGTTGACAGTTATGTTCAGTTCTTTACCCGTCCGGGAGATCGGGTGTTGGATCCGTTTGTCGGCGTCGGGACTACGCTGGAGGTTGCGGAGCGGCTGGGTCGGGATGCTGTTGGCATTGAGTTGGAACCGCGCTTTGCGGAGTTTGCCCGGTCGCGCACTTCCTGCCCAGTTGTTGTCGGTGATTCTCTTCAGAAGATCAACTGTGATTCTCTCTTTCCTGACGGGATGGCGGATTATGTTTTTACTTCTCCTCCGTACTGGAATTGCTTGCGTCAGAGTAGAGGGGGGAATAAGGATACCAGGCATAAGAAGCGTCGGGAGCGTGGTGAAAGTCTTTTCTACAGCGATCGTTGTGAGGATTTGGGGAATATTGAGGATGTCGGGGAGTATATCCGGCGGCTGGTTGTTTTGTTTAGTGGGGTATATCGCGTTCTGAAGCCGCGGGGTTATGTTACGGTCGTTATGCAGAACCTGAATTATGGAGGCAGTCTGATGCCGATTGCCTGGCAGTTCGGCATGGCGATGGTCGATACGGGTTTATGGGATATGAAGGGGGAACGTATCTGGTGTAAGGATGAAGGGCGTTTGGGTATCTATGGTTATCCCTTTGCTTATGCGACCAATAATGTTCATCACTACTGTCTGACTTTCCGCAGGGAGTGATGGTATGTGGCTGCCGATGTTGCCGGCGGATTCACGGAGAGCGTTGCGGTTTGCTGAGGCTAATGTTGACGGGATGTATAACCGGATGGGATACGGGATTCGTGGCGGTAGGGGTGTCCGGGCTTTTCATGCCTATGTTGGCAAGGTGGCGGAAAGTATTGTTCATCGGTTTCTGGTGGATGAGTTGCAGCTTGATTTGCGAGTTGCTCCTGAATCAGCAGGAAGGCCGGATCGGTTTGATTTTGAGTTGAAGTTGCCTGATGGGACGGTTCAATCAGGTGATGTGAAGAGTTTTCACATTTTTACGACGTGGGGAAGTCAGGTCAGAACGGTTCAGCAAGTTGAACGCGATTCCTGGGCGTTGGTTCCGGTTGATCAATTCCGTGGTCGACCTAAGGATTTGTATGTCTTTGCCATGCTGCTTGGCGATAAAGTTGCCAATGCTGACGGGGTAGATTGTTTGACTGATGATTCGGGCATTGCCCTGATACGTTGGGCGATGCATAGTGATGTGAGCGGATGGGATGAAATACCTGAGTATTCTCGAGTATTTCCTTATGTCAGCACCAGGACACGTAATTATGGGCAGTTGATGTCTCAATGTCGGCATATTGAGGAATTGGCGCTGCTTGGCAGGGGAAATGGCTGAATTGTTTTTCCGGTTTGTAGGGGTGGTCGGTTTTCTCCTTGTCTGTTCCCCTTGGTTGGTCAGTTCGTACCGCACCCGTTTTCGGTCGGTGTGGATGGTTCCGGTTTGCGGGGGATTAAAGGGTACATTCGTTCAGAGATGATTTCAAGGCGGGAAGTTTCTTTCCGGCTCTTTTTTGTTTCAGTGCATAAGCAGGGCGTATGCTTCCGGGTTGGTTCAGTTGGAATCTGCCCACTGTCCTGCTCTCCACAGTTCCAGGATCAATGAACGGGTGAAAGCTCCCGGCGGTCGCTCTGTGGGGCTGGTCAGTTCGTACCGCACCCGTTTTCCGGTCAGGTAGTTCCCGATTTCTGCCGCGTTATCGCCGAAGCTGTGAATCAGCGCGGTTGCAGCTTCGTCCATTCCCCGCAGCGCTTCGTCCGGCGTTGCGCCATAGGCAATAATCCCGGGCTTGCGGCAGATTGCTGCCCACCGGTCGTCTCTCTTTTCCAGGGTTCCTTCAAGGATCAGGTGCAAGGTCTTCATGGTCTTTCTCCCTGCTGCTCAAGCGCCACTGCCAGTCGTTCCCACGCCTCGGGCTTGTCCAGGCGGATTGCGCCGGGCAACGGATTTCCTTCCGGACCTTCAGGCCAGGGCTCGAACCATCCAAGGCGTTTTCCGGCGTCGATGGTCAGCGTATGACACTCGGTATCGGACTGCCAGGATGCAATGAAGTATCCGTCCTCCAGGTCGAATCCGATGAAGGGCCGGGGAGCCTGGGCAGCGGCCAGCAGGCGGTCATAATTCTCTTCAGCCAGGCGGCCTGGCAGCGGCGGTGGGCCAGTAGATCAGGCTGGTTCGGCTCTGCCAGTATTAACCGGTCAATGCGGTCGTCCACGGAAGTTTGGGGAATGTAGTATTGTTCAGTCAGCATATGGCCCTCTACTCCATGAAATCCAGCAGTTTTTCTGCCAGGGATGGTTTTCTCAGTTTCTCCAGCGCGCGGTTTTCGATCTGCCGGACTCTTTCCCGGGTAATCTGGTACTTTTTTCCTAATTGTTCCAGCGTAAGTTTTTTCCGGTTGTTCAGTCCGAACCTTAACCGGATTATTTCCCGTTCTCTTTGGTCGAGTCTCTCCAGCGCTTCGGTGATGTGGTTGTTCAGTGTTTTGTGCATTATGTGTTCCAGCGCTGCTTCGACATGGGGGTCTTTGGTAAATTCCATTATGCTGGTGTAGCCGTCTTCCCCCACCGGCTGATCCAGGGAGAGGGGTTCCTGGGCTATTTTCAGCAGTTCTTCGGCTCTGGCCGCGCTGATGCCGGCGGCCCGGCTGACTTCCTCCCTGGTCGGTTCCCGGCCATATTCCTGCAGCAGGCGTCTGCGTTGCTGCATCAGCTTGTTAATCAGGTCGACCAGGTGTACCGGGATTCGGATGGGGCGCCCACGATCTGCGAGGGACCGGGTAATAGCCTGCCGGATCCAGTAGGTGGCGAAGGTGCTGAACTTGTACCCCAGGCGGTGGTCGAACTTTTCCACTGCCCGGAGCAGGCCGATGTTGCCTTCCTGGATCAGGTCCATGAGGCTCAGCCCGCGGTCCTGATGCCGCCGGGCGATGCTGACCACCAGCCGTAGGTTGGCCTCTGCAAGCCGGAGCCTGGCCTGGTCGCCTTCGGCGTTGATCCGGCTGAAGTGATTCCGGCAGTCGGTTTCACAGTGGGGCAGTTGGGGCAGATATTCGGTTTCGTGCAGCGCGGCGTCCAGTTGATAGAGGGTGGCATCTTCCAGTTCGGCGGTGATGGCCGGGGGAATCAGCTGCCGGTTGATGGACAGGTCGATCAGCCGGCTGCGGACGGATTCCGGTTCCATGGACAGTCTGCGGGCCAGAGATTCCTGGATGGGTCCGGCAATTTTGCAGTCGATGGCCTGGGCGATTTCCGGGGCATTGGTCAGTTGGGACAGCGTGGGGTTGGCGGGCAGTTTCAGGTGTCCGGTCAGGGCTTGGGTCAAGGGAATGGAGCGGGTCAGACGGCGCAGGATCAGGTGGGCGAGGCGGAGGTTGAGATTCTGCTGATTGATGGCGGCGAGAGTTTGGGGGTCCGCTTTTTGCAGACCCAGGAGTTCTCCGGCGGCGGTCAGGAGGCGCTGCCGGAGTTCGATCTGTCGGGACAGTTGTTGTTCCTGTTTGGCGGTAAGCAGTTTGATCCGGCTGATTTCCTTGAGGTACAGCTCGGTGGGATTCTGGTTGATCTTGCGGGGATCCGATTCTTCGGCCCCGGGCTGGGGACTGAGGTCGTCGATGGGGGAAGTGGTATCTGACATGGGCAATTCCGTATTGTGAAGTTGGGGGAGTGGTTGATGCCGAGTATTATATTCCGGGGGCTGGGGGGATTGATTTCGGAATGTCGGACAGGGATAAAAAAACAGAGACCGCTCCCATCAGAGCGGTCTCGACCCGGCCAACGAATTGATCGGGGGGGTGTTATACGATGGGTTTTTAATTAAGGGGCCGCCCCCTTGAAAGGGGCGGCCCCTACCCTGCCAACGAATCAACAGGGGGCTGCATAGTCATTCTACCGGATGCTGGCGTTCTGTCAAGGGGGTATGCCTGCAGGGGTGGTTACAGGGCTTAATGTGCGTCTCAGCGCGACTCCGGGGTATTCCGGAGCAGGGGTGGCATCAGCATTCGGGGTTCCAGGGAAGTCCGGGTGTTTGGGCTGGCTGTTCGAATTCCGGCTCCGGGTCGGTGAATGGTTGGTTTTGTCGTTCTGCTGCTATTTTGCGCCGGTTCCAGTCGGCTCACAGCGGGCGCTGGCAGCGCCTGCCGAGTTCCGGCCCGGTATAGTAACCGGCCAGGTAACCGCGTTTCAGGTATTGTTCGGCAATCATTGCTTTTTGGCGCTGGTTCGACCTTCAGGTTCTTTGCTATTTGGTGGTAGGGTAGAAGCAGAACACCCTGAAGATTAACTTCAGGGTGTCCCATGCGAGGAAGGTATTGCTTATCGGATAAGACTGGTGTTGCGACCACCAGAGTCGCCAGCACAACCTGGCACTGCGGTTCGACTCCGCTACCTTCCTCCTGCCACAGTCATTTTATCCTGTCTTGTCAGTAATGACAATATATACTACGTCTTTTGCCGGTGTGTCAAGGATACCGGTGGATAGCTTCTTCTCCGGTATTTCCCTGTGGGCTTATGCTTGCTTTCAGTTATGACATCCGTATGCTCAGGTTGGTCAACCTGATATAGTTGCGAGCGTTCTGTAATCTCCCGGAATATGGGCCGACCGCCCCGTTTGTCGGTAGCGGTCGGCGCCGCCGTGAGTCGGCAGCATGTCCATTATGCCATTCACATGGATGTTCACGCTATGGGCAAGTGTCACTGGCTCATGGTGTTTTGTGCCTGGTGGTAGATCCGGTGGCGAGAGCTGCGAAGTGTTTGGATATGTCCGGCATAAGCCGGGGTTGAAACGGGGTCAGCGCTGCTGAATCGGGTTGCGCCACATCAACTCTGGAAACCTTTGGAAATCCCTGACGTTGTGGGTATGAATTTCTGCTCCGTTTTCCATGGCCAGCGCGGCGATGTGGGCATCCGTCGTCAGTTTTCCGGTGACTCCGTTTATGGCAAGGTTGCGCTCCAAATACTCTAGATGACGATCCCCGGGATTTATCGGGATAATGTGCTTACGCTCAAGCCATCGCCTGACCTCGGCGGTCGCTGCCGTAGTGGACAGATGTGGGGTAGCTACTGTGGGATTCGCTATCAGCCTGATGAATCTGGTGGATACCACCCACGGCATTCCTATAATTTCTTCGCCGTTGACCAGATCGTTCCACCAGCGCAGTGCTTCGTCATGGCTCGGCGCGCTTCGGTTGTGGGCGAACACCAGCAGATTGATGTCCGGCACAATCATTCGTGTTGTTCCCTGATAGTGCGTTCCTTCTCCAGGTAGTCTGAGATGTCCATCTCGTAAAGGATTTCCTTGAGATTGTCCGAGTTGACACCAGGGGCGAAGCCATCTATGAGAGGGACTGCTTCGAAGGGAGATTTGTCTGTGCCGGCGGTGCTGCCCGGTTCTTTCGGGATCCGGTTCTGTACCAAATTCCATACGCCTTCATAAACGGCGTCCTGCTCGTCGGTGGTCAGGTTCAGTATGTCGAACATCGCTTCGTCAATATGACGCCGGGCTGCTGAGGGATTCAGTGCGTCCCAGTCGGTGGCGTTGAATATCGAAGCCTTTGGTTCCGGTAATAATTCCGGGTTTACGATTTGCAGGTTTGCGGCTTCGTTGGCCTGAATTATCAGTACTTTCCTGCGGGAGTTTATCTCGTTTTCGGCATTCAACATCAACTGAAACAATGTTGAGTTCATTGCCGCGCATAGCCTGGTTGGCGATATAGTGCTGGTAATGGATATGACTTGGAAGTGGTCGCTGAATAATGCGCCGTCTGTGGCGAGGAAAGTACGTGCAGTGGTATCAACACGTTTATTCATAGCCAGTTGGGTTGGTTCCAGTTTCCCTAGGTCATACCACCGCTGCCGGTCTCTGGTACCAGACTGGGTGTCGTATTTCCGCGTTTCACCCCACCGAATGTATGCCAGGGCTCCTGGCCCGGCCAACTCCTTATCTTCGTTGCACACGAACAAGCGCTTGGGCAGGTGGGTCGGTTTCACAGCTATGCTGCCGGATTCCGCCGGCGTGGTCATCACCGGTTGGCAGTATTCCGGCTCGATGCGGAACTCGGCGATTCTATCCGAAGTCAGGTAAAAGAAGGCGTTGGCGCAGGTGGTAATACCTTGTTGTACCGTGGCTACGCTGTCCAGACGGACTAGTTTGTGGCTGTACCGGTCCAGTATGTGCCGGTAGATGTCCGTAGCGGTCTGAGGTTTCCTGCCCGACTTGTCTGGGATTTGTCTCTCATTACCTGGCATAGTGGAGCTTATCCTTTGGAGGTAATCGTCCGGTGGCACTTGCATGAGTTTTAGTTACAGCAGGTTTATCAGATCTTCTGCTGTTGCGCTTGAGAGGTATGCTGTTTCAATTGCCTGTTGGTACGGGTTTCTGTCGTCGTAAACGCCTACATCCAGAGTCCCGTCAATGGGCAGTTCAGCCAGCATCCGTAGTCCGTTGGACAGCCTGAGGTCTATGGACAGGGACCCGTCATCATCCAGGGAAAACTCCGGGGCGCTGGTGCATTGCAGGGCAGCCGCCGTGATGCGGCCTGCGGTATCGATTACTTCGCTGGTTGGCCGTTTGTCGTCCAGGCCGGTGGCGAATTTCCGGACAACGGGATGGAGGGTCATTTCCGTTTTGATCCTTTCGGTTGAGGCGGCGGCTCAGTAAATGGTCGGTTTTCACGTTCCGCCTGCAGGCGGCGTTCGTTCCAATCTTCCCATTCTTTCTGGTTTTCTTGTTGGCCTTCCCGCCGGCCTTCCTGGTAGCGTCTTTTCAAGTACCTCTCTGCCAGCATAGGCGCACTTCCAGGGGTTATTTTCTTTCTGCGGACTCCAGTTTGGGCGGCGGGTCGGTGAATGGTCGGTTTTCACGTTCCGCCTGCAGGCGGCGTTCGTTCCAATCTTCCCATTCTTTCTGGTTTTCCTGCCGGCCTTCCTGGTAGCGTCTTTTCAAGTATCTTTCTGCCAGCATCGGTACACCTTCCACTATCAGAATTGTGTTAGCGGTTGCCATGATGATCAGCGGCGCTGCGAGCCGCATTACGTCAACTTTCTCAATTCCCCCGAACCAATTGCTCCAGCCCATGCCGGTTAGTATGCTCAGGCCGACTGCGTATTGGATCAGGAATATAATCAAGTACCATGGTTCTCGTCCGATTGTTACCGGTATCATTGGTTGCTTTCTTGTTTTTCGGATCGGTGAGGAGGGGGGTTAGTTAAAGCTAAGTCTATTGAGTCGTCCTACGGGGATGGGCGTTCGAAAATTATTCCATTTCCGGAGCTCTTTTTCAACCCCCCCCCCCCCCGTTGGCCCGTCTTCGATGGCGTAAATTTCCACGCGCCGCTTTCCCTTATTCTGTGGATAGATTTTATCCGCTGAATGGAGAAGTTCTTCCCGTTTTGGACCTGCTGTGGATCGGGTTGTTTGGCGTTGCCGTAGTTGTCTTCGGGGTTTCCCTGTTCCGTACGGGATTCAGTCTGATTACCTGGCTGATGATTCCGGTCGCCGCGCTTTTCGCTCTGCTCTATCTGCTGTGATTATTCTACCAGCCCTTGTCGCAGCCCGGGTTCTTTCTCTCCATTCCGCCGGCAAGTAAGCAGGAGGTGCATCAATGTCCATTGCCGGAACTCCGGAGACGCGCCTGGGCAGGCTCTTTGGACGCCGCCCTGATGCTGTAAATCAGGCTGAAGACGCTGCTGCTGAAGCAATCCCTTCCCTTGAGGAATCCACCGACGTTCCGGCGGAGTCCCTACCGGATAAGGGCGATTCCCCGCGCCTGAACCGTAAGGAAAGAAATGCGGCGAAAAAGGCCGCAAAAGTCATTCCGTCCCTGAGCATGCTCACGCAGATCCGTCGGGTAGTGGATCAATGCATCGAAGATACCAGCGGGAACCGCTATGCGGTCTGGTCCGTTGCCGGCCTGGATTCCACCAGCGACCAGGTAATCAACGGCTGGCTGACAATGTTGAATTCCCTGGAGTTTCCGATTCAGATACTGATCCGGCAGCATGCCCCGGACACTGAACCTATCCGGCAGAAGTTTGTGGAGTCCCGTCCGGAGAAGATGTTTGCCGGACGGGTGGGTGAGGTAGCCGATTCGGCGCTGGATATGTTCCGGTCCTTTGAGCAGGGTGGCCGGGTGGTGGAACGCTGGTGGTACGTGGTCGCTGGTGAGTCCAAAGTGTTGGAGCTCAGTTCGGTAATGGCCCAGGCCGGTTTTACTGCGGAGCGGCTGGGTACGGCGCGGTTGCAGCGGTTTCTGAGTGGGTGCCTCAGCGGGATGGGAGAAGGGCACAGTCAGCCGATCTACCAGGTGCAGGAATACAGTAAGAGCCTGACGCTCAATGAACGCTGCATGGCGGTGTACGAAGTTCACAAGTGGCCCCGGCGGATTTCCCTGATGTTCCTGGAGCATCTGCTCCGGAGCGGTGAGGAGATGGATCTGTCCATGTGGATCTGGCCGGTAAGCGCCCGGGAGTCTCACACGCGGCTGCAGACGCAGCGGGCCAGGTTCGAGGGTTCCCGGCTGGCTTCATTGCAGAAAGGCAAGCTGATATCGCCGGAAGTGGAACTGGCGATTTCTGATATTGTGCGGATTTCCGAAGAGGTGGAGCGCGGTGTCAGTCGGCTCTTCCGACGGACTCTGACGGTGGCGATCTATGGGCGGACTGAGCAGGATCTCCGCCGGGTGGGGGAAAAGGTTACCGGGCATTTCCGGTCTTCGCTTGCCGGGGCGCGGTTGATGCGCTTCCGGCAGGGCAAAGGGTATCACAGCATGATGCCGGCAGTGCGCCGGGGTCTGGGTTCCATGGATCTGACCGACAGCGGCACTATGCTCAGGCTGTTCCCCTTTGGCCCGCAGGATTTGAATGACGGTGAAGGAACCCTGCTGGGGTTGGATCTCCGTTCCCGTACTCCCGTTATGTTCGATCCCTTCAGTCCGAAGGCGATGAACGGGCATATGGTAGTTATGGCCCGGTCGGGGGCCGGCAAATCCTTCTTTACCAAGCTCAGGGTGCTCAGGGAGTCGCTGCGGGGCATTCCCATTTACCTGATTGACCCGGAGGGTGAGTACGGGGTAATCACCCGTTCTCTGGGGGGCGATGTATTTGTTCCCGGCGCCAGCGGGCATGGGCTCAATCCCTTTCTGGTGGGTTATACCGATGAGAATGACCTGACCAACCGGATTCAGGGCCTGGGTTCGCTGGTTGGCGTAATGCTGGAGGGGGAACTGGATCAGAGTCTTAAAGCCAGCATTGATGAATGCCTTACCGCTTTTTATGCCCGGGAACTGGTGTCGGTTTCCGGGTGGGATCAGGACGGCCCCCGGATTCTGAGCCAGGGCGGGATGCAGGCTTTCCATTCTTTCCTGGAATCGCCGGACGCCAAAGACCTGGGCGGCGGGCGGCTGAGCCATCTGCTTTCCCGGTTTGCCACCGGGTCTTCCCGGTTTCTGATGCGGGGGGATGCCCGCAGCCTGCTGGAGTATGAGGCGCCGGTTACTTCCTTTAACCTGAAGCACTTGAGCGGGCCGATGAAACCGGTGGCGACGTCAGTCTGTTCGGAAGTGGTGTGGGCGCTGGCGGTCAGCCGGCCCCGGCCCCGGCTGCTGGTGGTTGACGAGTGCTGGACGGTTCTGGCTACGCCGTCCGGGGCTGAGTCTTTGATCAACATAGTGAAGCGGGCCCGGAAATACCAGTTGGGGCTGATGACGATTACTCAGGACGTGCAGGATTTCCTGGCGGAGAATCAGGGAGCCAGTTTGATGGGGCATCATGCCGGGCGTTCTCTTTTGCAGAATTCGGCTACCAAGTTGGCTTTCAGTCAGGATCCGGCGGCTTTGCCCCAGGTGGTAGAGGCGCTAGGGCTGAGTGAGGATGTGAGCATGTTTCTGGCCGGCGCTCTGCGGGGTCAGGGCGTACTGGTCGGGGAGAGTGGAACCTGTTATCCGATTGATGTTATTTCCACCGATCAGGAGCGGGAACTGATTACGGATGAAAGCTGGCGGCAGGACGGTGAACTGCTGCCGATGCCGGAAACTGAGGCGGAGGATGGTGTCCGGGATCGGGAACTGGCTACGATGCTACATCGGCATGTTGAAATTACCAGGGAGCGGGTAGCCCGGTGATTCTGCGAGCGGTTCTGGTTGTAGTGGCTGCTGCCGCTTTAAGTGCTGGCGGTCTGTGGGTTTATCTGACCTGGTTTGCCGGGAATCTGAACCTGGATGGGCGGCGGCAGTGGGCAGTGGTTCGGGTTCCTACCGCGACTCCGGCGCCGACCCGGGTTCTGGTGCTGTATGCCACCCGGGTTCGTCCTGATTTCCCCACGCTGACGCCGACGCCTACTCCTACCCCTTGGCCGACTGAGGCTTTTGTTCCGTTGGCAACTGCAACGCCGGTGGCGGTTCGTCCGGTTCTGGACATTGCCGCTGTTCGCGCGGCGGAACTGGATCCGGGGCAGTTGGGTTGCACGGACTATTACCGCAGGATGCTGATCGACTATCAGGGCCGGGAGTCTTTCGGCCCTTCAGTAGCGTATAGCATTTCCGACCGGCTGGTGGCGATTCGGGATGATTGCGCTGCCGCCGGCTGGGCTCCGGAGTTCAGTTTCAACCGGGTGTGTCTCGGCTATGAGGTTGCCGGGATAACCCTGTCTTCCGGGCTGGTAAGGACGGTAGGAGAAGTGCCCCGGGAGGAAGCTCGGGGCACCGGCCGGGATGAATCGGGGAATATCCTGGTGCATTTTGCGCGGATGTCATTGGCTGATGGACTCGGCTGCTGGTATTACCAGGCAAGCAGCCAGCAGTGGGCCTGGGTAGTGTATGGTGAGGGAAATGGAGTTGATCTTCCGCAGTTTCCGGCGTGTAATGGCTTGCTGCGGGATTTGTTGGCGGAGCGCCGGGAATATGCTGGCGGCGGCGCGGCCGGTATTGCCCGGGCGATTGACCGGACCAGGTTTGACGGCTATGGAGTTTGTTCTGATTCCTTGTGGAATCTCTTTCCGGTGAAGTCCGGCAGTAAGCTCTGTGGCGTTCAATCAGATACGGGGATAACGGCTGACGGTTCTCTTGTGGTGAACTGGCATGCGGAGTATCCGCCGGCGGGCGGAGACGTGTGCTGGGTGCTGCGTTCCGGTCGGTCCGAGTGGGAGGTTTATCCCTATGGTGGATAGGCAATGGCGGTATTTCCGGGTCGGCTGGCTGCTGGCGGCGCTGGCAGTCCTGTCAGTTCCGGCTGCCGGCTGCGGGTCGGGTAATCCGACTTCCGCAGAAGCGCCGCTTTCTCTGGCCGAACTTAATTCACCGGAGCATACGCCGGTGGTTACGGTGATCCGACCGCCGACGGCGACGCCCTGGCCTACTTTTACGCCGGTTCCTGCTGCTACGTCAACGGCGGTCCCCGCAGTTGCGGTCGATGCGGCGGCGACTGCCACAGCGGCGGCGGTTGATGCGGCCCCGGTATTTGCGGAGCCGGCGCCGGCTGAGGCCGATGTTTATTGGGGTATTGGCACAGTCGGCCCGCCGGATGTTGGCGTAAATGGAAATGCGAATCCTGACGCTGCAATGGCAGGGCCGGATGTTGCGGTGGAAGTTGAGGCGGATCTCGTTCCCACCCCGACTCCTTACGGGATGCTTTACCGGGGTGGGGTGAAGTTTGTCCGGCAGAGTCTGTTTCCGGTGCAGGAGGACATCCAGCCTACTTTTATCCTGGAGCGGAACTGGGACGATATGCCGGGGAGTTACGATTTCGTTCTCAGCGGCACGCATCACGTTTACTGGGTGGTTATATTTGATGTCGGGGAGGCTCCGCCTGATTTTGAGTTTCCCGGAGTAGTCCGTTGGGTGGATATTACTCCCGGGTTTCAGCAGCTGGTAATGCATCAGACTCCGGTATTGATTTCCCGGGAGCAGTTTTTCTTTCTGGCGGGAGTTGGGGATGAGTTCGGTCAGGTATGGTCCCGGCCGGGTCGGTATCGGGTCGAGTTTCTGGACGACCGGAATTACCTGGTTCTGGACTGGGAGTTTGAGGTGCGGTAATGCTGGCAAAAGGCGCGCTGGCGCTGCTGTTCGGTTTTGTGGCCTTCCTGGGCGGGATGGGAGTCCAGGAGGTTTGCGCGGATCCGGACGAATGTCCTGAGTTGATAACTGATTACTCCAGGAATTGCGCGGACTGGAGTACGGATTGCAGTGCTTTCTGCTATTACCCCAAGTGTCTTGACTGTACTAATGCCAGGCATCGGGATCATGGCCGCCACCGGCATTGCAGTACTAACAGTGAAGGAGAGCGCAGCTGCCGGCGGCATCGGGATCATACGAGACATACTTATGAGAAGTCTCCCTGCATTGAGTGGGAGTGGCTCTATTTCGAGGAGCCGGATGGAGAGCGGACCGACAGCTGGACGGTTGGCGGGCCGGATACGATTCTTTCTTACGGCCAGTTGCGGCCCGGGGCAGTTCCCCGGTCATTTTGCAGTATTGACGGCGCCGGGGAATATGATATTCAGGAAGCCGGGGACGTCGGGGTTCCGGTGATGAAAAGCTGGACATTGAACCGGAATGGGACGCAGGTTCCGATAACGCCGGGACCGATAGTTAACCGCAAGGCTGTGGAGAATTTTGACCTGCTGAAGGATCTGGTCGTCAGAGTTTGGCGGTCGACGGAATCCGGTTCGGAACTGGTAGCGTTCACCGGGGATCCGGAGGGGCCGCGTATCGATGCGGTGGAACTGATCGGGGATCGTCATGTCCGGGTTCGGGCGGTGGATCCGGAGGGGCGGGTTCTTCAGTACCGGCATTGGCTGCATAACGGTTTTGTGCCTTCGGAGGAGGATGTTCCCTATCGCTGGTCCAGCCCGGAGTTTATGTTTCCCGACGAAGTCGGCATTTACGCATTCCAGTCCCGGGCCGTCAACGGCGATGGCAAGTACAGCGGCGGTTCCAACGTAGGGTTTCAGGCCGTCGGGATGGAGGCTTTTGGCCTTGCCGGAGGTAGGCTCTTTGCGATGAAGGATGTTCCCACCGCTACGTTCCTGCCGGTGGTAGAGGGCATTGTTCGTCCGGCGCGGCCGCGGATTACGGGAATTAACCAGGTGCAGTTGGCGCTGGATGAGGTGGAGGTTAGCGTTGCGAACATTTCTGCCGGACAGGTGCAGTATCGCTGGTGGCCTTTTGACGGATTCGGGGCTGGCGACTATGCCCGGGCGGTTGATGCCGATGGGAATGTTGTTCCGGGGGAGTATGTGGATCGCTGGCAGAATGTTTCGGTTGCCGGAGGTAAATTCCGGGCAGTATTGCCGGGCAGTCCCGGCTATGTCTGGAATGAGGCCAAGCGTTTTTCCGGTGGGCAGCCGCTGCCGCTGTACGTAACTTTTGAGGTAAGGGTCATCAGCCCTTCGGGGGTATTGGGAGATCCTTCGGCTCCCTGGACCATACTGCTCTGGGGCGGAACCGATTGGGAGTGGTAAGCATTAAGGGGTAAATCGTCGGGTGGGTATTATGGTAGAATATTTCTGTGGGCCGGGAGCTTCCGCCCCGGCGCCAATTCTTTTCTGAGGTGAGGTATGGCGGTAGTTGAAGAAATGGCCCAGGCGCCGGTGGAATCTCCGGTAGAGGATGAGGTGGAGGATGTGGATGGGGATGCCGACGATTCCGATGAGTCGGACGACGATGTGGACGATGAGTCGGATTAACTGATCAGTGTAATGGGCAAATAAAGGCCGAAAGAGAGGCCCTTTCCCCGATTTCCGGGGAAGGGGCCTTGCTTTTTGCCTGCCGGTTATTCCTCCTGCAGAAAGGAATAGCCGGCGATAACCAGGTGGATCCCGGTGAACAGTACCGGTCCGGCTTCAATCGGCGCAGAGCCGGGGAGTTTCAGTCCGCTGTTGGCCGTGATGCCGGCGGTGGTATAGAGCATGACCGATGGCAGCAGTCCGGCCAGCAGGTGGGCGCCCACACTGGGGCGGTTCCGGATGGCTTTGAGAAAGGTGAATACGGCTGCCAGGGTAATCATTACCGGGATGGTAAATGCGGCGATGCTTGCCAGCAGGTTTTCCTGAAACAGTACCGTCCGGGCAGGGTCGGTAATTGCGGCGGCCATGATTTGCGCCGCAGTGGACGGGCCGGTGTTTCCGTTCAGGTGCAGCCAGGGTAGTAGGGACAGGGAGAGGAGTGAGATCAGAATGGCGATCAGCCGGTAGGGCAGGTTGGGCAGCCGGTTCAGCCGATTCTTGATTTCCGACTGGCCGGTGCGCTTTTTGATGTTTTCCCGGATCCGGGTTATGACGCTGACGGTCCGGGTAATCGGTGGGAATTGGCGGGTCATTTTATAGCTTCTCCTTTCGGGTCGGGTCGGGCTAGTTTACCGACGGCCCGAAGGTGCGCTGGATGTGGTCCGATTCGGCCTGGAATCGCTCCAGTTCCTGATGCAGTTGGGTAATGGCCGGCGGGATGGTCTGGAATTCGTCATAGACTGCGGCGAAATTCGCGCTGAGCCGCTGCTTGGTTATGACGATGTTCATGTTGTGCAGTTTGTCCATAATCAGTCTGGCTTGTCCCAGGGTCTGAAAGGCCTGTTCCCGCCAGTCCATATAGATTCCCCGTTCCGCGATGTCAATCCGTTCCCATCTTTCTCTTTCCTGCGTGTCGGTGATGTGGCTGGTCAGGTTGTTCTGGATGGTGAAGTATTCGTTGGCCATGGCGTCGGCGTGGTCAATCCTATAGGCGAAGCGCTTGTATTCCTGCACTGCCTGTTCGTAACGCGGTTCCCAGGCTCGCTGCAGTTGCTCTACGGCCCGGATATATTCGGTGGGTTGGGGATTCAGCTCGGTTTGCAGAGTGTTCAGGTATTCCATGGCGTCCCGGACCGCGTGTTCGCTGGGATGGGCGTAAGCGGCGTAAGGGTCCGGGGTAGGTTCTGCATTGGGGTCTTCCTCGCCGAAGTCGGCGCTGGTTGACCCGTCATCCTGGGGGTGCAGCGGTATGCCGCTGGCATTGCCGGGGCCCGGTCCGGCCGGCGCCGGGGGGATCACGTCGGTAAAGGAATCGTTCAGCGCGTCTGCCTGATTGTTGGTCTTCTCGGTGGCGTTTACCAGGTTGGCGGCGGCGTTGGGCTGATTGCCCAGGCTTGACAGCAGAGGCCATAAAATCAGCCCGATGCTGGCAATGCCGGCGGCCAGCAAGCCGTACTTGAGCATGATCTTTCTCCTTAATGGTTGTCGGGGGTATCGGTCCTTCGGTCAGGGCGGTAACGGGGGCTATGGCTGTGCCGGGGAATGGGTCCGTTTAGACGGTGATTGTCGGGTAAGGGGTGAAGGATGCCTGGGTGATCTCCATTTGTTTCCCCCTTAGCGGGTAGCGGCGGATGAAGATGCTTTCCCTGACGCTGACGGGGGGATGCTCGTAGCGGTACTTTTTCCGTTCCGCGTTGAAGGTCATTACCAGGTCGTGCATTTCCTTTTCGGTGGCGTGTTCCCGGGCCGCTCTGGAGGTTTTCCAGGTCAGGCCGTTCAGGCTGTGGGTTTCGAGGTAGCCGACGGGTATTTCCTGATATTGGTCGGTTTCAGGCATTTTTCTATTCCTCTCCGGTCAGTTCCAGTTTGGTGTGGGTAGTGCTGTGGATGCACTCAATTATGTGTTCCTGGGTTTCCAGCCAGTGCTGGGCCATTATCCGGGCGGACCCGCTTTCCTGCAAGCGGGTCAGGTCGGCCCGGTCCTGGCATTTGAGGTAGTCGCTGGCGAAATCCCTCAGCCCTTCGTTGTTTTCCACGGTGGCGTCCAGCCCCCGGTTCCACGCGATCTGGCGGGAGATCCGCTCGGCTGGACTGAGCGTGTTATACATCGTGAGGAGGCCGTAGTTCAGCCGGGCTTCCTTTTCCGTTGGCGTTTCCTGCTGCCAGCGTTCCCAGTCAGTGTCCGGCATTCTTTTCCTGGCGCATTCTACTAGCTGTTCCTTGGTTTGCACAACTCCTTCGTTGGCAATCATCTGGTGGTAGAACCGGATGCATTCGGTGGGATGCTGAAGGTAGAGGATCCGGTGAAACCGTTCCGGTTCGTCCTGGGCAATAGTATCAGCGGTCAGCAGCCAGATCAGTTGGGTCTGGTATTTCATTACCCGCTGGTTGATCTGTTCTGCGGTAAGCGTATGTTCCGCTTTGCCCTGCAGGGGTGCGGCGGTCAGATCGGTAATGTTCGGTACTTCGGGGGACTGGTAGGTTATGGCACGGATTAACCCCAGGATCAAGAGCAGGATAATGACGGCGGCGGCCGTTTTCAGAAGGCGCCGCCGTTTCCCGCTGCCTGGCTGCGCAGCGTTTTCTTTCCGTCGGAAGGGGTTGCTGATGCGGATTCCTGATTTCACGGAGAGATTCAAGCCGTTTGGTCAGAGAATTGACTTGGGAAGTCGGCGGCGGAAGCGCGCCTGGGCGATCGATTCGGAGGCTTCGCCGGCAGTCAGGTTGGGGGGAACCATCGGTTCGTCCGGGTGTAAGGTCAGCCACTGATCGCGCTGTTTGGGAGTGGCCGGCTTTTGACGCCAGGCTGCTCGGCGTTCCAGTCTGGGCGCCTGCTGGCCCATAGCCGCTCTGACCAGGTTGATGGCTTCATTTTCGGATGCGGCCAGACTCTGGTTTTTTGTGATCGGGCTGATGCCGCTTCGGTTGAGGGTAATGCGGGTAACGCGGTAGCGGTAGTCCGGAGTCGGTTCAACGGTGATGAACCGGTCGGCCCGGTTCTCGCCCGGGCTGAGGGGCAATGCGATCAGGGGTTTGCCCGGGTAGGGTTGAAACCAGCAGTAGTCGATTTTCAGTTGGCCCAGGCGGGATATTTTCTGGGGGAATCCGGTGGCGAGCCGCCGGAGTTCTTCCGGCGGCGCTTTCGGACTTCGTTCTTTGGGAGTATGGGCCCCGGGGTACTGGGGCGTGTCCAGCCGCCAGTAGTGGATGATGTCGTCCATGTCGGAACGCTGGGTATAGTCGATTACCAGGCAGTCCTTTTTGCCGGGGAAGTTCCGTAGCCCCCTGCCGATCATCTGAATGATGGTGCTTTCGGACGCCGTGCTGCGTCCGATGATGATGCAGTCCACGTAGGGCAGGTCGGTTCCTTCGGTAAGGGAGAGATAGTTGATCAGGACGGTGGGGCCGCTGGCTGCCTTGAAGTGGGTCAGGGCCGCCTCCCTTTGCCGGTCGGGGATGGACTGGTTGATCGTGTCGGTCTGGATACCGTCCTTCCGCAGCAGGCGGTTCGTGTTCTGCATGACCTGCCTGGGCGGTTTGGTGGCCGTCTGGGTGACGTAGAGCAATATTCGCCGGCGGTTGCCGGCAATCGCGTAGCGTATTGCCTGCCGGTAGATCTGCTCCGGGTTTTCCGCCTGGTTGATCGGCTGGGGCATCCCGCTGCGGTCCTGCAGGACCGGGGACAGAATCCGGGCCGGACACAGGTAACCCTGTTCAATCAGGAACCGGGGGGTTATCGGCCGGATGATCTGCTCAAAGGGCGTCGGGGACAGGGGTTCCCGGTCCTGCCGGAAGGGAGTAGCGGAGAATCCGATCAGCTTGTGGAACTGGAGCCGGCTGATGGTGTTCAGCCAGCTGGGAGCGACGGCGTGGTGGGCTTCGTCTACAATGAATGTGTCGTAGGCTTTATGAGGGGGGAGTTCCTCGCCGGCGATGGTGTCCTGGGCAATAATGGTAAAAGGTTTGCTCCAGTCCCGGTTCTGTTTCCAGACGATGCCGGGGTGTTGTCCGGTCTGTCTGAGGATTGCCTGTTCCGACTGTTTGATCAGTTCCTGGCGGTGTACCAGCAAGGCTGCGGAGCCGCCCCGTTCCAGGATACGGGCAGCCAGTTCCGCCAGCATAATGGTTTTGCCGGCGCCGGTGGGCGCGGTAATCAGGAGGGAATCCTGCTCTTTCAGGATGTCGTTGGTCTGTTGAATAATCCTGATCTGGTAGTCCCGGAGGGGCAGGGGTGTTTGCTGTGTTGGTTTCAATGGCTGTTTGGCTGTTCGGTTGTTCAGTTAACGAGTTGGCCGTAAATCACCAGGGACAGAATGATCAGCCCGATAATGATAACGGTCAGGATTGGGGACAGTTTTCGGTTTTTCCTGGCCCGTTGCCGGCGCCGATAGTCGGTTGGATGTTCCAGCTTTCTCTGTTTCCATATTCCCTTGCGCTGGCTTTGCGCTTTGGCCTGGGCCAGTTCGTACTTTGCCCGGTCGGCCGGTTTGAGCAGGTAGCAGTGGGCTTGGCCGTCGGCGACCATCCGGTAGTTGAAGGAATCGGCAGCGTTTTTGTCCGGATAGAGGATGGCGACGGATCGGCCGTACTGGTCGGTGTCGATCAGTTCGATCCAGATACTGGAACGGCCGCCGACGAGCTTTTGCAGGTGTTTGGTGGACTGGGAGCCGTTTTTCTGGCTTTGTTCGGGAGCGTCGATGCCGTACAGCCTAAGGCGCTGGATGCTGCCGGAGCGCAGGAAGCCTCCGGTATTTACCTCGATGGTATCGCCGTCGATGATCCGGCCGATTCTGACTTTTGTCCGGGGCTGGCGGCTCATATTTCCTTGGCTTGGGGCGGCGCAGTTACCGAATACTGGTTGATGGTATCGCCCAGGGCATCGATAAAGCGGCAGGGTACCGCCTGCCGGTCGCTGCCGCTGCGGGTCGAGTAATAGTAGAACAGCCGGTTGGTAGCTCTGGTGGAAGCTACATAGAAGATTCGCTGTTCCTGGTGCAGGGCTGAATCGTTGTTGCTTTCTTTGGCGCTTCGTTCTCCGGGCATGATATGGTCGGCGGCGTCGACCAGCCAGACGATTTTCCATTGCAGCCCTTTGGCGCCGTGAATGGTGGAAAGGGTAATGCCGTGCCTGGGGTCGAAGGGGTCGTCATTTTCCAGGCTGCGATACTGGTGATAGGGCGCGGTGGCGATCAGTTCCAGGAATCGGGCCAGGTATTCCCGGTTGGGTTCTCTTTCCAGTCTGGGGGTGCTTTGGGCCAATGCCAGCAGGCGGGCGACTTCCGGGTTGTCGATGATGTGGGGATTGTGCTGGGTTTGCTGGTAGATGGTTGCTGCCCGATGGCAGAGATCGTAGAGCAGTATATCTTCCCGGTTCAGCATTTCGCTGATTTCCAGCCAGGTGTTGATGCCGTTGATCAGATTGTTGTGAATGGGAGTTTCCGGTCGGTATTCTTCCAGCAGAGCCTGGGCCGATTCCACGGCGTTCACCTGGTGGTTGATCGCGTAGTTACGGATATTCCGGACCGTCTCGATGTTCAGTGAGCGGGGCTGCCCCGACTGGGTATAGCAGGCGGCCTGGGCAAAGCTCTTGACATCGGTCGGGTTGAGAATAGAGGCCATCAGGCTGGTGATGGCCCGGGCATAGCTCTGTTTTTCCCGGCGGTCGTCGCCCAGAGTGTGGAAAGGAATGTCCATGTTGGTGAGAGCGTATTCCAGCCGGTCGTTGGTCGTTTTCTGCCGGTAGATGCAGGCCATATCCTCCCAGGCGTAGCCCTCTTCAATCAGGTTGAGGGCGTGGTAAACCAGGTGGGTATCCATTGCTCTGGGGGATTGGTCGAAATGATAAAGCTCCGGTTTGGGGCCTTCGGGCCGGATGGCCCGCTGATGGTCGTGCTGCAGTCCTTTAAGTTGCGGGCTGGTAGTCAGGGTGGTAATCATCCGGGTCAGCGTGGCGCTGCTGCGGTGGTTCACCTGCAGCAGGTGCTGGGTTACCTTCTCGTGGTCCAGGACGAACTGGCGGATCAGCTGAGGGTCGGCGTTGCGGAAGGCGTAGATTGACTGGTTGGGGTCGGCGGCGATGGTTACATATTGCTTGGCGCCGGAGATCAGTTTGATCAGCTCGTACTGAACCGGGGTGATGTCCTGATATTCGTCGATGAAAAGGTGTCGGGACCGGGAGTTCTTCCAGGTGGATTGCAGGGCAGGGTTAAGCTGCATGGCGCGGATGGCGCCGGGAATTAGATCGTCCAGGTCCATGGCGTTCTGACGGTGTTTTTCGGCTTCGTAGAGGTCGATGATGCTGTCCCAGCTGGGGTATCGGGCGGGGATCCGGTCGTTGCGGCGTCGTCCCAGATTATTGCTGTGCCAGTTCAGGATCTGGTCGATCTGGTCCGCGCCGATTTTCCGGATTCCGCCGGACTTCCGCTCCCGGGGGTTGGCGTTCTTTTCTTCCATTTCCCGGGTCATGGCGTCCAGCATTTCCTGGAGAACTTCGACCGACTGGATGCGGTCCCACAGAGTGAAGTGGGAGGCCAGGTTGATTTCTCTGGCGCCGGCGCGGCGCAGAAACTGACTGCAGTACATGTGAAAAGTGCCTACGAAGATATGGGGAGCGTGTTCGGCGGTATCGGTGCGTTTTTCGATGATGCGCCGGGTGTCTTCGGCGTTCCGGCTGCTGAAGCTTAAATAAGTTATGTGGTAGGGGGACACGCCGGATTGAATCAGCCGCGCGATGCGGGCGATCAGGGTATGGGTTTTGCCGGTGCCCGGCCCGCCCAGAATCACGGTGGGGCCGGGCGGTGACTCCACCGCCGCTCTTTGCAATGGGTCTAAAGCGGTTCTGGGTTGGCTCCGGACGGTGGTCATGGCGTCCTCCTGTTTCAGGTCAGGGAGACTTTGGCTGTCTTCCGGATCCGGTTAGTCTGCAGGCACTGGGCGCAGGTATGAATGCGATTGCCGTAATCGTCCTCGCCGTCCTGCGTCAGGTTGTGCCATGGCGCCTGGCAGTTCCAGCAGGATCCGTAGCGGTCGATGAATTCCTTTTCCATCGGCGGACTTTCATCGCTGTTGT